>JAXMDV010000001.1:0-1707500 GCA_046348665.1 Sphingomonadaceae bacterium
CAGGGTGTACCCTGGCTGCCCTGGCGCCGCTGTACGGAATTTTTGCCGCGACCTTAGCTCTCACCGGTTTCGCATCGCTGAGCTTCACCAATACCTCTAACAGCCTGATCCAGTTATCGACGGAGCCGTCAATGCGCGGCCGCGTGATGGCGCTGCGCATCGGATTCGCGCTCGGCGGAACGCCCATCGGCGCACCGATCGTCGGGGCCATAGCAGATCACTGGGGCCCACGCTGGGCTCTTGGGGTCGGAGCACTCGCGGGCTTCGCGTCGGCGCTGATTGGAGTTGGGGCGTTTTTGCGTGGCAATGTCAGCAATCGGCCGAACCTTGACCAGCAATAGCCGGTCGTCTCCATGGAGACGTTCGGAACCAATTCTTCCCCGTAGGTTGCTGCGTTCCTGAGCCCTCACGAAGGCATTCAAGCATCGAATCTGCAGCTGCATTCCGGGTTGCGAACCGGGTCGGCCACTTTCAACGTGCCAAGAACGAGCCGCTCGCATACGAGGCAGGCGATTGCCAAAAAGGGCGCGGCCCTGATAATTCGCCCAAGACGGATAGCAACTCAGTTCCAGACAAGGGGTAAGTCTTTCCCGATCGGCATGCTATCTGCAGGGAAAGTGCCTTCTCATCAGAATTCCGAAGGCATTCAACAGCTCCCCTTGCCTGTCCTGAGGAGGCAAGGCGCGAAGCTCTGATATGAGTTGCTTTCCATCAATTCCGAGCTTTCCTTTTGGCGGCGGACAGCTTTCCGGTCGTTGCCCAGCCTTGCGCTGGGTGTCGAGTCGAGCTCGATAAGTTCGGCTGACGGTCTCCACAGCGGTTTGGAGTTGCTTTCTCTCAGGCGCCCAAAGCGCACCAATCCCTTTGGCTTTCAGTCGATCAACAGTTGCCAGGAACTCGTTGACGGTCATGGCACTTGCTGGTGCAGAAATCACAACTGCCAGGCAAGCCGATGCGAGCGCAATCCAAGGTGCCTTCAAAGCAGAATCCTTCGATTCGATTTGCGAGAAAGGGTCGGGTCAATAACCGTCCAGTCGACCGTACCGATCCCGATGGAAACTCTGATTGCCGAACATGGCCTCCGTCACGCGTGCTCGCTTTAGATAGAGACCGGCGTCGTGCTCGTCGGTCATCCCGATGCCGCCGTGCATTTGAACCATTTCGTTGCTTATCAGATGGTAGGTGTCACCGACTTTTGCTTTCGCTGCGGAAACCAGCATCGGGACATTTTCCCGGCCCTGATCGATCGCGGTCAACGCAGCTTCGACGACCGAGCGGCTGAGTTCGATCTTGCCAAGCATTGCGGCGGCGCGGTGCTGCAGCGCCTGGAACGATCCTATAACGTGGCCAAACTGCACGCGTGTCTTGAGATACTCGACAGTTGTTTCGAACGCCTGGATCGACGAGCCGAGCATTTCCGCAGACAGTACGGCTCTCACGCGGTCTGCGATGTGCTCAAGCAATTCGATTCCACCTGACAGCGTACTGTCTTCGTCGAGCGCAACGTCCTTGAACGAAACGAGCGCGGCACCGCGGCCATCGGCCAGATTTAGCTTTTCGCGCTGGATTCCGGGCAGATCAGACGGCACCAGGAACACCTCGATCTTGTCGTCAACCTTTGCGGAAACCAGCAAGAGGTTCGCGGCCATGCCATCAACCACGAAAGTCTTTTGCCCGTTGAGGACAAAGCCGGTTCCCGATTTGACGGCGGTGGCGCTGACATTTCCCAGATCATGGCGGGCGCCCTCTTCGAACGCCAGGGCCGCGACGCAGCTTCCCTCCGAAATGCGTGGAAGCCATTTATTCTGCTGACTCGGGCTGCCGCCTTGCAGGATCGCAGATACCGCTCCCACACCCGTCATCAAGAGAGGCGAGGCATTCAGGGTGCGCCCCAGCTGTTCGAAAATGAGCCCCATCGTCAGGTAGTCCAGTCCTGCTCCGCCGAAGTCCTCAGGGACGATAACGGCCGACCAGCCCATTTCGGCCATTTCCTTCCAGGTACCGGGGTCAAAACCAGACTCCAATTCCGCGTTTCGGACCTTGCGAAAGGCAGAGACCGGACTTCTCTCGTCCACCCAGGACTTTGCGACATCGCGGAGAATCGTTTGCTCTTCATTCAACGCAGCCATTACGCAGCCTTCCCTTCGAGCTTTTCTGAATGCGAAGTCAGATCCGGCAACCCCAGTATCCGTTTCGCGACAATGTTATTTTGAATTTCCGACGATCCGCCATAGATCGTGCCAGCTTTGCCGCCCAACCAAGTGCGCACGGCCGCCAGTTCCTCGGGCGTGAAATGCTCGCCTTCCCAGCCTAGGCCGCGATACCCCATCATTTCGACGATGAGCTCGGCGCGCTCCTGCATGGCATCCATGTTGGCGTTCTTCATGACCGATGTCGCGGTCGAAGGTCCCGAATTGCTTTTCGCTTCGGCGGCGATACGTCGGACGGTCGCTTCGACGCAGTACATTTCGATTGCGTTGTCGATAATGCGCGCACGCAGATCATAGTCGGCCAGACGTCCTGCTTCGTCCTCGCCGACATAGGCCTTGGCCACGACGCCGAGCGGCCTTTCCTTCTTCTTGTCGCCGCTGCCGGATATCCGACCGCCCATTCCTGAACGCTCATGCTGCAGGAGGCGCTTGGCAACCGACCAGCCGCCATTAAGCGGGCCGATCAGGTTCTCCTTGGGGACTTTGACATCGGTGAAGAACGTTTCACAGAACGGCGAATGCCCTGCAATCAACTTGATTGGCCTGACTTCGACACCCTCCTGGTGCATCGAAAACACCACGAATGAAATGCCTTCGTGCTTGCGACTCGTATCGGTACGGACCAGGCAAAAGATCATGTCGGCAAGATGTCCACCGCTGGTCCAGATCTTCTGTCCATTGACTAGGAAATGATCACCCTTGTCTTCAGCACGGGTCTGCAGACTCGCAAGGTCGGAGCCGGCTCCAGGCTCCGAAAAGCCTTGGCACCAACGCACGTTACCTTGGACAATGTCGGGAATGTAGCGCTCTTTCTGCTCTTCAGTGCCGTATTCGAGCAAGGTTGGGCCAAACATGGAAACGCCCATACCTGCGACAGGATTGTAGGACTTGATCTGAGCCATTTCCTCGGTCAAGATTCGCGCTTCCAGAGCCGACAGCCCGCCACCGCCGTACTTCTTCGGCCAGGTCGGTGTCCCCCAACCCTGTCCAACCATGCGCTCCTTCCAAAGCTTTTCGTCCTCCGTCAGATTTCCTGTTAGGGCTCCGGGCGAAGGCTCGCCCTTATTCCGCAATGAAGCCGGGAAATTGGCCTCCAGCCAGGCCCGAACCGTGCTGCGAAAGTCGCTCGTGTCTTGAACTTGCGTCATAGCTTTATTCCAATCTAGATCTGGCGCGAATGTCTCTGCCAATACTTTGCCCGTACTTTTCCTCTTTGAATCTTGCCGGCCGCGGATCGAGGCAAACTATCGACAAAATCCACACTCCTTGGAACTTTGAACTTGGGAAGTCGCTCGCGCGCGAGCGTCAAGATTTCTTCCGCGATCGTCGGATTGGCAGTAAATCCCTGTTTCAGGACGATAACCGCCTTGACTTCTTCACCCCACTCACTGTGCGGAACACCAACAGTCGCCGAATCTGCAACGGCCTCGTGCTGAACGAGGACATTGTCGACCTCTTGCGGATAGATGTTGACGCCACCTGAAATTATCGTCTCGGCGCTACGGCCAGTCAGGAACAAGTAGCCATCCTCATCGAAATAGCCGATGTCACCCATGGTGAAGTAGTTGCCGACCCTCGACGACTGTGTTTTTGCTTCATCCTTATAATAGCTGAAGCCGCCCGGAGATATCTCCATGTAGATCGTGCCTGCGGTCCCATCAGGCAAATCTTGCAAGCTTTCGTCAAGAATGCGCACGCCAAGCACTGCCGGTCGCTTACCGACACTGCCGGGCTTGCGGAGCCACTCCTCACTGTTGATTGTAAAGCCCGCTCCGCCTTCCGAACCGGCATAGTACTCGCTCAGGATAGGACCGAACCAGTCGATCATCGCGAACTTGACTTCGGGCGGACAAGGAGCCGCTCCATGAACAATGTAGCGGACGTGATCAACAGGGTAGCGCGCCTTGACGTCGTCCGGGAGCGCCAAGAGCCGCTGAAACATGATCGGAACAAGGTGCATGTGCGTCACCTTCTTCTCCGAAATGATTCTCAGGATCTCCTCGGTGTTCCACTTGTCGACGAAAATTAGCGGCACACCGGCGCCCATGGCCGCACGAATATCGAACGCAAGGGGGGCGGCATGATACGCGGGTCCGGCGCACAATTGAATGGACGAATCACGATCGTACCCGCGTTCAGCATAGATCGTAGGGTTCGATACCGTGGGATTGGGTCGATAAACACCCTTCGGCCGCCCGGTCGTACCCGACGTATACATCATGGAGTTCCCGAGGACCGGGTCGTCGATGTCAGACGCGTCCTCTCTATCGAGGACGTGCTCGTAGGATTCGAATCCCTCGATTGACCCTCCAATGGCAAGCCTGATGCTGGCGTCAGGCGCCTGCATTGTGGCCGGACCACCGGTCTCGATCCTGGCTTCTGCGAAGACAGCCCTCGCTTCGCAGTCCCGCAGGATGTAGGCGATTTCGTCCTCGGTGAGGTGCCAATTGACCGGAGTAAGCCGAAACCCGCCTCGCAGCGTAGCTGCCAGAACCTCCACTCCCTCGGCCCGGTTGGAGCAGATCAGTGCAACTGAATCGCCGGGCTTCAATCCGCGACTCCTAAGCAGTCGAACGATCTGGTTCGCTCTTGCATTGATTTTGGCAAATGTGTGTTCTTTGCCTGAAGGATCGATCACCGCGACCTTGGCGGGTTGAACGTCCGCCCAAACCGCCAAGGTCATTCCGGTCTCCGCAGCCTCCGCCAATCGTTGAGACAGTTCGATCGAGCCAGGCCATGCATTCTCTTCTGCCGACATTTTGTTCACTCTGACTAGCTGTTTATGAGGCAAAGTTTGGCGGAGGTTCCTTTTAGGTTCCGATGTTTGAACAATGCTCGTCTCATTGCCACTCGCACTCTTTCAAGGATTGCAGCCCTATGAAAGGACGCGCTCAACGCTTGACGGAAAGAAGATCTGCTCGGCATGCTCAGCCACATCTTCGGCGGTATAAGGCGTTTCCGATCGGAACCCTTTGGTCTGAACCATTTTGATTTCCGCGACGCCTCTTGCGGAGGCAGCAAGCACCTTGCCTGTATGTTCGGACGCGAGGTCCGAAGCCATGAATAGCACAGTCGGAGCAATGTTTTCCGGAAGACTCATCGGATTGGTTTCGCGGCCTTGCATCCCGGGCAGATCCGCCGTCATCCGCGTAAGTGCACCTGGGGCAAGTCCCATTACCCGAATATTGTATCGTGCACCTTCGAGTGCAAGCACGCGCATGAAGCCGTAGATTCCGGCTTTCGCAGCCCCATAATTGCTCTGACCGAAGTTGCCATAAAGTCCCGAAGTCGAGGACGTCATGATGATCACCCCCGGATGATTATTTTCCTTCAACCAGTTCCAAACCGGGAACGTACAGCAATAGGTTCCTTTCAGATGGACTTTTACAACGACGTCCCAATCTTCTTCCGAGGTCTTAGCAAAGGTCTTGTCTCGCAGAATTCCGGCATTGTTTACGAGGATGTCTACTTTCCCGAAGGCTTCGAGCGCGGTCGCGAGAATGGCCTTGCCCCCTTCTACAGTCGAGACGTCAGAGGTATTTGCCACCGCCGTGCCGCCAGCCGCGACGATTGCATCCACCACCGTTTGCGCTGCGCCAACCGAGCTTCCAGTTCCATCCCGCGCGCCGCCCAGGTCATTGACGACGACCGAGGCACCTTCGCGAGCAAACAGCTTGGCATATGCTTCTCCCAATCCGCCGCCTGCACCAGTGATGATTGCAACTTTCCCAGCAAGGAGTCCCATCTTCAGTTCCTTCGTTTTTGAATTAACGACCAAATGTCTCGTCAGATCCGGGTTGCACCGGATCCGCATGCTCAGCATTCATTCCTTCAAGGACAGCTGCCTCGCTGTAGAGGGCATCCCTGTGGTCGAGCTGACGTCGAATATCGGAGTGAGTTGCGTCATCGAGATGATAGCCGATCAAACACGCTGCCCCGAGCGTCACAAAGAATATGGGGCCAGCAAGATAGACGATTTCCAAATGACGTACCGCCTCAGGAGTATTTACGGCATGCTCCCCAGCCACGTATCCGACCTGTGACAAGACGAAAAACGTAAGGCCAATCGCAACAGCTCCGGTGATCTTATTTGTCATGGTCGTCATCGCGTATAACAGAGCGGACATCTCCTTTCCGCCTTCCAGCCTCACTTCGTCAGCAACGTCGGCGGTCATTGCACGCGTGATCGCAGTGAAGCTTGCAGAGAAGAAGCCAGCCATGAAGAGGGCGATCGTACCCCAGACCATGTCCCCTTGGGGAATGGCAAGAAATGTCGACGTCGTCAGTGCAAAGCCTACCGCAGCGACCATCACGGCTCGATGTTTAGAAATACGCATCGCCAAACGCGCCATCGTTGGGGCTCCGACCATTCCTGCAAGAATGTAAGCCGCCAACAACAAGCTCGCCTGCGCTGTTGTGAAACCGCGGCTATCGGTGAAGAAGAACAGATAGCTGGCGCTCATCCATCCAGGCCCCAACGCCAGGCAAAGGTCAGCCAGCAGAATCCGGCGAAATGCGGGCCTCGTGACCAGCGAAAGGTAATCACGCAATCTGAATCTTGTGCCGCCGACGTCGGTCGAGACGGTTTCAGGCGTGACCCACAGGACAAGCGCGACCGTCACGGGAGTTAGCGCGATAACCAACCAGCCCATCAAATTGGCATTGGAAGAGTCCGCGCCGCCTAGGTAGCTGTTGATGACTGGAACAAATATCACAGCGGCCGCTCCCAGCACACCAACGGCAGTCAATATCCCGAACAATCTGGATCTTTCGTTGTACCGGGGCGCCAAAGTAACTGCCCAAGCGACATGAGAAATGGTCATGATCGAGTTGCCGAGATACATGACGAGAAGCCACAATATCAGGTAGGCTAACGAAATTTGTTCGGGCGGAATGAAGAGCCGAAATGTTCCCAGCAGAAAGATTGGCACCCCGATGATGGTCCAGAACCGGTATCTGCCCAGCACGGTTCGGGTACGATCCATTGCCCAACCGAGCAGAGCATCGATGGGGATATCGATCGCCCTTACGATGAAGAAGGCTGTCCCTACTGCAGTCAACTCAAGCCCGAGATGGCTGGCATAATGGCGCGGAAGATAAACACCGATTGCCAGCGTAACCGCGGCAATGGGCAGACTGGCTGCAGCGAAAGCAACTGCCGCCCAAAGTGAGAGGGCATTCGTATTTCCATGTGTTTGCACTCTCACTTCGACGACTCCATTGACATTCTAGGGAACCTGGCAGGATTGCCTTATAGCTTCAGAAGCGCTTGGTAATCGCAACGCCGTAGAGCCGCGGTTCCAACAGGTACGGGGTGCGAGTAGCCCCAAGGTTTTCGTCGGCAATCTGGAACCCGACCATGGTATCCTTGTTCAAAAGGTTCTTGACGAAGATCTGAACGGTGAGGTCGATTTCATGGTTCTGGAACGCCAAGCTCGCATTGACATTTTCCCACGCATTCACTTGGTCAAATACTGCGTTATTGTAGCGCTGGAAGCTCTTCGACTGGCGATAGTAGTCGCCGCGAAGAGTCACATCCCAATCAGACGCAAGCGCGAATTTGTACTCCGCGCCGATCGACAAGGTCATCTTGGGAGCATTTGGCAACTGGTTGCCCACAAGATTTTGCCGCACACCTTCGCCAGCACCGCTCGTGTAGAGCGACACGTTTGAGCCGTAGCTGTACACCCCTGCGGCCAGGGCGGCCGCGTTGGCCGGCGTGAAGCCGGCACTTATCATCCTGGTCTGCAAGGATGCAGGGCCAACGCACGCGAAATTCGCCAGCAAGGCCCGACCGGTGGCTGTTCCGAGCATGTTAGCAACGCCTTGGGCATTGAGAATGCAGCCGCCAGAGGTCGAATTGGCGTAGATGTAGGTCGAGTCACCCTGAGTGCGATTGAAGGTGTCAACCACAACCCCTTGCTCGATCCGCGTATCGAGGATACCCACATTCGCATTGAGGCGAAGACCATTGACCGGCTCAGCAATGAACTCGAACTCGAGGCCCTTAATCTTGGCATCGATGTTTTCATTGTACACACTGCGATTGACGCTCCGGCCAATCTGATAGCCCTTGTAGTCGTATATGAAGCCCGTCGCGTTAAATGTCACCTTGCCATCAGCCAGAGTATTCTTGGTGCCCACTTCGTAGGCGTTGACGAATTCCGGCTGGTAGGTGGCGGGCAGACCCAGAGCGATCACGCCCGGGGGATTGAACCCGCCGCCCTTGTAACCCTTCGAGTAGGAGGCATAAAGCAAGGTCTGGTCGGTGAAGCTGAGGTCTGGCTTCCAATCGACGTTGAAGCGGCCGGTTACTTCCTTGAATCGGGCGGTCATCGGCGTATTGAAAATGGGACCGCGACCGCTTGCAAACAGGGTTGAACCTGAGCCTCTCGTCCACTTGTCGTCGTCGGTATAGCGCAGGCCCGCAGTGAACCTGAGGTCCTTCAGCGGCTCGACATACAGCTCGCCCATCAGGGCCTTCGACTTCAACCGATACTCGCTCTGGCTGATGAAGTAGTTGTGGCCAGTGTAATCAGGATCGGCGAGCGGATCGACATAGGCAGCAGGATTGAGGATCGCGACGGCACGTGTCGCTGCGTTGGTCGCAACGTAAGTGATCGCTTCAGCCTTGTAGTCAAGATAGAGACCGCCAATGTTGAAATTGACCGGACCATCGAAGCTCGATTGCAAACGCAACTCACCCGACCACTGGCGGTTCTTGTTCTTGCCCCCGCTCTCGCTGTGCAAGCGATCACTCAGTCCGATCTGCGGATCATTCAGTGTGCCTGCCGGGGCGAGTGCGGTGACGGGAAAAGCAACTGTCGGATTTCCGCCGGTCGAGTCATACCGGGAAAAAGTATGGTTCTCGTTGTACGCCACGAGCAGCGTCGTCTTCAGGCTGTTGGTCACATCCCATTCGGTATTGGACTGGACGATATCCGTATGAGCCCGATACTGCGGGTCGCGGAACAATTCGACTTCGCGCAAGTCATGCGAAATCGTCTTGCCCAAGAACGAGTCCACGGGCTGCAGCCCAACTTGCCGGGCGATGATGCCTGAGAAAGTTGAAAGCATATTGGTGGCTTCGTAAACATCGTTCCCATAGACGCCCACGGTTTGGCAGCCCTGGGTAAAGGCTGCCTGAGCCGACCCCGTCGGGACTCCAAGTACGGTGGTCAAACCGGGATCCTTGGCGCAAAGCTGCTTCAAGAAAGCACCCCTGTCGTCGTTTTCGTCGAAGACTTCCCACATCACGGTCGTGCGGAAGCTTGGCGATAAATCGAATCCGATAGTCCCACGCCCTGAGAGGATCTTGCGTCCATCAACGTCCTGCCCAGTGAGAAGGTTGGTGGAGTACCCTTTTCTGATCAGCCCGAAACCGGCCAGGCGGATATTCACGCCGTCAAGCAAGGGGGCGTTGAAGTATCCCTGGAACCGCCCATTGGCATAGTTGCCGAATTCTGCAGTCAAACCACCGTCAAGCTTGCTCGTCGGCTTGTTGGTGATCACGTTCACGACGCCGCCGGTCGCATTGCGACCGTAAAGCGTACCTTGTGGCCCGCGAAGCACTTCGACCCGTTGGACGTCAAAGAAGTCGGCATCGGCGATGCGATTATCTGTTAGGGGGGCCCCGTTCAGATGGATCCCAACACCATCATCGCCGCCGGTTGCGGTCAGCTGTGATCCCACACCTCGGATTTGGAAATTGTTGCGCAGCGTACGGCGCTGGAAGGTAACATTGGGTACAGCCAGAACAAGGCTCCGTCCTCCGTCTACGCCTTGGTTCTTCAGTGACTGCTCATTGAAGGCGGAAACAGCGAGCGGCACATCCTGAAGCTTTTGCTCCCGCTTGAGAGCAGTGACGACGATTTCGTTCGCCCCCGTGCTGCCTTGATCGTCTTCGGCGCTCTGATCAGCTGGCTGACCCTTCGGCGACGGCGCAGTTTGCGCGTAGGCGTTGCCATGAATTAGCATCGCAAAAGCCGCACACGAAATAAGATAACGCTGTTTCATGCTCCACTCCCTTCCCAATTCAAGGCCGACATTTTTTCGCCTAACCTGCAGTATTCATCGCAAATATCTACCTCAGCACGCAAAGTCCGTTCTTGATTACTTTTACTCCACGTTCGGCAACGCGAGCTTCAAAATGGATCGAACGGTCTTCAAGCCAGAGATCGACCGTAATTTTTTCCCCCGGGAAAACAGGTGCGGAAAACCGCGCCTGATGACTGAGGATTTGGTCCGGATCGAAATCTGTAACCGCTTCAAGTATTGCCCGGCAGGTGATGCCGTATGTGCAAAGCCCATGAAGAATAGGCCTTGGAAAGCCAGAGCGCTTCGCGCTATCCGGATCAGAGTGCAGCGGGTTTCGATCACCGTTGAGACGGTAGAGCAACGCTTGGTCGTGCCGGGTCGAATAGCTAATCGATCGGTCTGGAGCACGCTGCGGCACGTCTGGCGGCTCCGGCGCCCCGTCACTCGGGCCGCCGAAGCCGCCATCGCCACGACAGAAGCTCGAGCTTGTCAGGGTCACGACCGGCAAACCAGCCTCATCGCGCCAGATGCTTTGCCGGACGAGCACGGCCCCCTTTTCCTTGCCCTTGTCGTACGCACCGACAGTGCGACCCTCTATCGTGAACTTGCCTTCGGGTGGCAGCGGCCGGTGCAGTTCGACCTTCTGTTCCCCATGAACGAGCATAAGAAAGTTTGGTTTGCTGGGACGGTGGCCCGCCGGGACAGGTAGCGCCTCTCCCCGCGGCCGCCCCGATGCAGAAGCCAGAACCGTCACCGCCGTTGGAACGACCTTCAGACCTTTTTCATAGACAAAAGGCAGTTCGGCCTCGTTCAGCGGGTCGGATCCCAACCCGATGCCGAGCGCGTACAGCATAACGTCCTTGTCGCCGTATGAAAATTCAACGGGTGCCGTTCCCTCGTCAAGGATATCAGGATAAAATATCGCCATCGGCCTTACTTCTCGTTCGTCATGATTATCGTCCCGGAAGCTGCAAACATGCCTCCGACGCCGTGCGCGATGCTGATCTTGGCCCCGTCGACTTGTGCCTCAGCGGTCCCGCGCAGCTGGCGAACGCTTTCCTGAAGCGCATACATCCCGTACATCCCGGAATGCATGTATGACAGCCCACCGCCGTTGGTGTTGAGGGGCAGCTTTCCGCCGATCGCTGTATTCCTGTTGCGAATGAATTCAGCGGCTTCCCCGCGCTCACAGAAACCGAGGTCTTCCAGGCCATACAAAGGCAGGTGAGCAAAGGCATCGTAGATCATGAGATGATCGACGTCGGAGTGAGAGATGCCCGCTTCTGTGAATGCCTTTTTGCCGGAAACGCGAAACGCCTTGGAAGTGGTGAAGTCTTCCATTTGGCTCACCATCGGCGTTTCGACGCTCTCGCCGGTACCGAGGATGTATACTGGCCTTTGCGGCATGTCCTTGGCCCGGTCAGCCGAAGTGAGGATCAGCGCTCCACCGCCATCGGTTACCAGACAGCACATCAGCAATCGAAAGGGCCAGGCGATCATCGGCGAATTGAGAACGTCATCAACGGTGATCGGATCCTTCATTGACGCACGCGGATTGAGTGCAGCCCATTCCCGCTGGATGACCGCAACCCAGGCGAGGTCTTCCTCGGTATAGCCTCGCTCCTTGAGATAGCGCAGTACGGGCACCGTAAACATCGTCGGCGGCGAAGTGACGCCGAAAGGCATCTCGAACTGGCCCATTAGGCTTGCCGGCGACCGGCCGAATGGTGCGGCACCGACCCGGCTCCGACCGCTTTCGCCGTGCGTAATTAGCACCGTGTTGCACAGACCGTTGCTGATTGCTGCCGCCGCATGACGAACGTGAAGCATGAACGAGCAGCCCCCGACCATCGTGCCATCTGCGTAGGTCGGAGTAATACCCATGTAATGGGCAAGTTCGACGGGACTTATCCCGGCACATGCAACGCCATCGATATCCTTTGCAGACAGACCCGCATCCGCCATCGCATTCAACGCTGCATCTGCGTGAAGACCGATCACCGAAACGTCGGGAATTCGACCCATCTGAGTCGTTTCCGCCGCTCCGACAACCGCTACCGATTTAGGATTCATGTAGTCAGCCCTCTGCAGGTTTAAAGAAAGGAAGGCTGATCCCGCCTTCCTGCTCGGCAAAAACAACTTCGACCGGCATATCCAGGACCAAGAATTCAGGCTCCTGCGGGCACTCGACGATATTCGTCATCATTTGCGGCCCTTCGGCGAGCTTCACGACAGCAATCGAATGCGGTTCGCTGCCCATATCAGGTCGCGGTCGATGGTTGATCACGTAGGACCAAAGGAGAGCCTTGCCGCTGGCGTCGAAAACCTCGACATCCCGACTGGAACAATCCGGACAAAACGGACGCGGCGGAAAATAGACGTGAGCGCAGCGCCCACACCGCTGGAGCTTCAGGACTCCTTCGCGACAACCATCCCAAAAGTGCTGCGTCTCCGGTGTCGGCTGCGGCAGTATACGTGACGGCATTCCTCTTCACCCTCCCGACTCTTGAATGACCCGTCGGAAGCTACCTTGTTGGAACCCCATGTCAAGCCGCAGATGGATACCGTGTCTTAGAAAAATGCATTTTTGGCTAGGCAGCGTGTGTTTCCCGTGGCAAACTACATTCGTTGATATGGAAACAGGCACGAGGGAGAAAGCAGTTGCCAGAGTCTGGAGCTAGCGTTGAGCTGCCAACCCGAACCGGAGCGGATTTTGATGTTGTAATCGTCGGGGCCGGCATCGCTGGAATCGGTTCTGCCTACCATCTCAAGACCGGAAATCCCGGCAAATCCCTTGCGATATTCGATGAGCAAGAAAGCTTCGGCGGGACTTGGCACACCCACAAGTATCCGGGGATCCGATCGGACAGTGATCTGCATACGTTCGGCTATCGCTTCAAGCCCTGGCGCGGCACGCCGATTGCAACGGCCGAGGAGATTCGGAAGTACATGCAGGAGGTCATCGCCGAGAACGACTTGGAGAAGGACATTCACTACCGGCACCGGATCCTCACCGCGCGATGGTCGACCGAGCGCTCCCGGTGGGAGCTTGAAATCGAAGATCTGGCCCAGGGGATCACGAAGAGGATTTCCACAAGGTTCTTGTGGATGTGCCAGGGGTATTATCGCCATGACAAGGGCTACACCCCTGAGTGGCCCGGGATGGAGGACTTCAAAGGAAGCATCGTCCATCCTCAGGAGTGGTCGGACGACATCGACCCTGCGGACAAGAAGATCGTGGTGATAGGTTCCGGCGCCACCGCAGCTACACTGGTTCCGTCTCTGACCGAATCCGCAGAGCACGTGACCATGGTGCAACGTTCCCCCGGGTATTTCACGCCCGGCAGAAACAGGAACGAACTTGCGGAAACCTTGCGCTCACTCGAAATTGATCCAGCGTGGATCCACGAGATCGTGCGCCGCTCGATTCTTTCCGAGGGCGCGAAGCGGACAAAGGCCATCCTGGCCAATCCTGACGCAGCGAGGACCGAATTGCTCAAGGGATTGAGCAGCTACCTCGACGAGGAAACGATCAAGAAGCATTTCACACCATCCTACGCCCCATGGAACCAAAGAATTTGCTTCGTTCCCGATGGCGATTTCTTTAAGGCGATGAACGCCGGAAAGGCGTCGGTGGTAACCGACCGGATCGAGAAGTTCACACCTGACGGCCTGTTGCTCGCCTCGGGCGAGACGATTGACGCCGACATCATCATCACCGCGACGGGCTTTGATTTGCTGGTGATGGGTGGGGTCAAATTCTACGTGGACGACAAGCCATTCGATTTTGCTGACACGGTGACATACCGGGGGATGATGTTCACCGGCGTTCCGAACATGGTCTGGGTCTTCGGATATTTCCGCGCCAGCTGGACCTTGCGGGCCGACCTTGTCGGCGACTTCGTCACTCGCGTGCTCAAGCACATGGACGAAAACGGCCTTGCGACAGTCGAAGTCGTTCTCGCCTCCGACGAGGCGGAAATGGAGCGGCTGCCCTTTGTCGATCCTAACGATTTCAATCCGGGCTATCTCCAGCGCGGCATGGCGAAGTTGCCCAAGAGCTTGGCCAAGCCGGAATGGCGCCATTCGCAGAATTACGCGCAAGACCGGGAAGTATTTCCACAAATAGCAGTCAATGATGCCCCGTTCGTTTTCAGCTGAACGCGCGAAACGCAATCAGATCAATCCAGGGAAGAAGAGAAATGATTGAGAGCCTGCAGTTCTACGTTGGCGGCAAGTGGGTCGATCCGGTCCGACCGGCAACCCTCGATGTTTACAATCCGGCGACCGAGGAAGCGTTCGGCCGAATTTCGGCCGGCTCGGCGGCGGACGTAGCTGCCGCCGTGGCAGCGGCCCGGGCCGCCCAGCCCGCCTGGGCCGCAACCAGCCGCGAGGAAAGACTTGCGGTTCTTGCCAGGATAGCCGGAGAATACCAAAAGCGGTTGGGAGACCTCGCTACGGCAATCACCGAGGAAATGGGTGCACCTGCTTCGCTCTCCCAGCGCGCTCAGGCGCCAGTGGGGCTCGGGCACATTATGACTGCCATTGAAGTGCTCAAGACCTTCGAATTCGAGCAGGACAAGGGTCCCACCCGTATTTCGCGGGTGCCGATCGGCGTCTGCGGGCTCATCACCCCTTGGAACTGGCCAATGAACCAGATCGCCTGCAAGGTTGCGCCGGCCTTGGCAACGGGCTGCACCATGGTCCTGAAGCCTTCGGAGGAAGCGCCCTTCAGCGCCAAGATATTCGCGGAGATCATGGATGCTGCTGGCGTTCCAGCCGGCGTATTCAACATGGTGCACGGTACCGGTCCTGAGGTTGGTGCTGCGATCTCCAGTAATCCCGATATCGACATGGTGTCTTTCACCGGATCCACCAATGCCGGCATCGAAGTGGCCCGGGCAGCAGCCGCCACGGTTAAGCGGGTTACACAGGAGCTGGGCGGCAAGAGCCCCAACATCATTCTCGATGATGAGGGGTTTGCGGGCGGTGTGACGCGCGGGACCATGTCGGTGATGAACAACTCTGGCCAGTCCTGCAATGCACCGACCAGAATGTTGGTTCCGCACAGTCGCCGCGACGAAGCAGTTGCGATCGCAACGGCAACTGTCGACGGGCTGATCGTGGGAGATCCCAAGGGAAATGCACACCTCGGGCCGGTCGTCAATCGCAACCAGTTCGAGCGCGTACAGTCCTATATCGAAATTGGCATCGAAGAAGGAGCATCGCTCGTGGCAGGGGGACCTGGCCGTCCAGAGGGACTGGAACGCGGCTTCTACGTAAAGCCAACGGTATTTGCGGACGTCACCAACGACATGCGAATCGCCCGTGAGGAGATATTCGGACCCGTCCTTTCGATACTTTCCTATTCGGACCTCGACGAGGCGGTCGAAATTGCGAACGACACGACTTTCGGGCTTTCGGCATATGTCCAAAGTGCAGACATCGAGAAGGCCCGTGAAATCGCCAGCAAACTTCAGGCCGGCCAGGTCTCGATCAATGGCGGCAGTGACTTGAAGGCCCCATTCGGTGGCTTCAAGACAAGCGGGAACGGACGCGAGTGGGGCGAATATGGCTTCCACGAGTTTGTCGAGACTCGTGCCATTCTCGGCTACAGCCCGGCATCAGCCTGACGATGGATTCGAATCGCGACCTTGAAGGCATGGACCTTGGCTTCCGTGCCATGTTGGAGGCAGAATTTGCCGAAGCCGCCGCGCGTCCGCGACCCGCTCCGGGCTCGCTTCCGCTTGAATTGGCGCGGGAGGGCTATCGCCTTCGCAGGAGGTCCCAAGACCCGTCTCCGCCAAGTGACGTCGATTCGAGGGACCTCACGCTCGAGCTTGAGGGCCGAACGCTTCGGGCTCGTCTCTACTCACCCGCTGAGACCACCTTCCCTTCAGCATTGCTGGTCTATTTCCATGGTGGGGGCTTCATAGTCGGTGATCTGGAAAGCCATGACGGTCATTGCAGACGCCTCGCAGCGGGTTCAGGAGCGCAGATAATGGCGGTCGACTACCGTCTTGCGCCCGAGAACCCGTTTCCTGCCGCTCATGACGATGCCTTGGATGCGGTGCGGTGGGCGTTTGCCAATTGCGCAATGCTAAATGTAGCGCGCGACCGGATAGGCGTCGGCGGTGATTCCGCTGGCGCGAACTTGGCCGCCTCGGTAGCCTGCGATCTGTTCGGCGATGCAGAACTTGAGCTTGCTGTCCAAGTGCTGCTCTATCCGGCAATTTGGCCCGAAGAAGAAACCGAATCTCGGAAAATTCATGACGGGCTAGTGCTGAGCAAGGCGGGGTTCGCCTGGTTTGACAAATGCCTAAGAGTCGATGGCCGTGCGGAATGCGATCGCCTCAAGATCGCCCGTCGCCCGACTGCGACGCCGCAGATGATCGTAACAGCCGGCTTTGACCCGCTTCGCGACGAGGGACGGTTCCTGCACGAACTGCGCATACGGCAGGGCTTGCAGAGCAACTACGTGGACTTTCCCGATCTGATTCATGATTTCTTCGTCATGCCGGCTATCTCGGCAAGGGTCGAAGTAGCCGCAGCGCATGTTGCCAGCTCGGTGGCCAAGGCGTTGTCGGGCGGCGCTTGATTGTCGGCGTAGGTTGTGCTTGAAGATCGGCCAATTGTTTTGGTGTCAATTTCCGTGAAGTTAATCTATCGATGGAGAGACTAACATGAAAGCTGCGGTGCTTCGCGAAGTTCGCAAACCACTTCAAATCGAGGATGTCCAGATTTCGAAGCCTGGGGCGCACGAGGTCCTGATACGAACTGCGGCGGCGGGATTGTGCCATTCCGACCTTCATTTCATCGAGGGCTCTTATCCTTTTCCACTTCCCGCGGTTCTGGGTCACGAAAGCGCCGGAGTCGTGGAAGCGGTGGGTTCGGAAGTCCGCACAGTCAAGCCGGGCGATCACGTGATCACTTGCCTGTCGGCCTTTTGTGGCCATTGCGAACACTGCCTGACCGGTCACATGAGCCGCTGCCAATCGCCAGAGACCAAGCGCGGTGCCGATGAAGAACCGCGGTTGACTCAGGACAGCAGGCCTCTTCCGCAGTTTCTCAACCTCTCGTCGTTTGCGGAGCAGATGCTTGTGCATGAACATGCACTGGTGGCGATCCGAAAGGATATGCCCCTCGATCGTGCTGCGCTCATCGGATGTTCGGTGATGACCGGCTTCGGTGCGGTATCGCATACGGCAAATGTGAGAGCGGGCGAAACGGTTGCCGTGATCGGTTGCGGGGGCGTCGGCCTTTCAATCATCAATGCAGCCGCGATAGTTGGCGCTTCACGGATTATTGCGGTCGATATGGTTTCATCGAAAAGCAACCTGGCCATGAGCTTTGGTGCTACTGATTTCGTCGATGCTTCTGACGGTGACGCGGTTGCGAAGGTCCTGCAATTGACGAGCGGAGGCGTACACCACGCATTCGAGGCCATTGGCTTGGCGAAAACCGCGGAGCAGGCCTTCAACATGGTAGCGCGAGGTGGAACTGCGACTGTGGTCGGGATGATTCCCCCTGGGCAGACCGTCAATCTGATGGGCGCTGCATTTCTGGGAGAAAAGAAGATTCAGGGCTCGATCATGGGATCCAACAGATTTCCCGTCGACATGCCGCGGCTCGTCGATTTCTATCTTTCGGGCAAACTGAAG
The DNA here is from genome assembly GCA_046348665.1 of Sphingomonadaceae bacterium. Classification (GTDB taxonomy): domain Bacteria; phylum Pseudomonadota; class Alphaproteobacteria; order Sphingomonadales; family Sphingomonadaceae; genus Novosphingobium. Next base: position 17,909 of record JAXMDV010000001.1, read on the forward strand.
CTTGATGAACTGATCTCGCGACGGATCAAACTCGAGGAAATCAACGAGGGGTTCGATGAGATGAAGACCGGGCAGCTTGCAAGATCAGTGGTAATTTTCTGAACAGATGAAAGTGGCGATGGAATAATGCTGGATCTTGAAGGAAGAATCGCGCTTGTCACCGGAGCGGGGCGGGGGCTTGGAGCAGCAACGGCTCGAGCGCTTGCGGCTGCGGGAGCAAGAGTTGTTGCCACAGATGTCGATGCTCCGATCGAATTGGCCAACGAGATCGATGGAGTTGGTCTGGCGTTGGATGTCACCGATGAAACGGCATGGGCAGATTTGGTCGCGCGTCTGCCTGCGCTTGTCGGTGGCCTCGACATTCTCGTGAACAATGCTGGTCTCTGGCTTCGCAAGTCGATTCTCGAGACCACACTCGCCGATTGGCGGAAGCTCCATGCCGTCAACGTTGAGGGGGTGTTCTTGGGAACGCGAGCGACGATTCCGCTGCTGTCCGAGCGCTCTCGGATGTGGCCTGGTGGCAGCGCCATTGTAAACCTGTCTTCCGTCGCCGGGATTAACGGAGCAGCCAATGCGACCTGCTACAATTCGACAAAGGGTGCAGTTCGGATCTTCACCAAAGGCTGCGCGATGGAGTTGGCCTCTTCGTACATCAGGGTTAACTCTGTGCACCCAGGAGTAATAGACACGGACATGGGCCGTACACTAGTGGATGACATGGCCGCCGCGCGTGGAATCGGATATAACGAAGCAAGAACTCTGATTGGTGCAGGTCACCCTCTTGGCCGTCTTGGGGTGCCGAAAGACATTGCTGATGCAGTCGTGTTTCTTGCATCAGACAAAGCAGCTTTTATCACAGGAAGCGAACTAGTTGTTGATGGAGGAATGACAGCAAGGTAGCTTTAGTAATACTTACAGGGTAGACCAATGCGTACTGCGTCGATGATTCGCGTGGTAGTGCATTTGAATTTGGATTCTTTCGTTTAGAGTGGTTTTCGACCGATCGATATACCTCTCCTCGGCTCATGATGGCCCATGCAATCCTGACGGTCTTGTTGGCCAGCGCCACGTTCGCGATCTTGGCCGGTTTGGTTGTCAGCAGTCTGGCTAGCCATGGCTGCTTCGCGTGATCCTTGCGTGTCATGCGCAGCACGGTCGTGGCGCCGACGACAAGGAGGCACCGAAGGTATCCTTCACCCTGTTTGGTGATGCAGTCTAGTCATTCCTTGCCGCCTGAACTGTGCGGTCGTGGTGTCAGACCCAACCAGGCCGCGAACTGGCGGCCTGATCGGAAGACCGAGGCATCGGGTAGTGTCGCCGCAATGGCTGATGCCGTGATTGGCCCGATGCCAGGAACGGTGGCAAGCCGCTGGCTGACCTCGTCGTGGCGATGCCAGTCGAGGATCTGCTTCACGAGGTGCTCGATCTCGCGCACCAACGCATGGAACTGAGCCACGATGCTCCGCAGGGCCGGATCGTGCATTCACCGGCACGGCATCTTGTGCTTCAATGACCAGCGCCAGCAGCGAGTTGACGCCGGCAGGGCCTTGAGCCTTCACGATCCCGTACTCCCCAAGGTGCGCGCGCAATGCGTTGATCAGCATGGTTCGTAGCCGGACCAGCAGATCGCGGTTCTTGTGCAGCGTGAGCGCAGCTTGATGCTCTTTCGACTTCACGGCGACGAAGCGCATGACTGGTCTGGTCACTGCTTCGCAGATCGCCTCCATGTCCGCTGCATCAGTATTGCCTCGCTTCATGTACGGCTTCAGGCATCAACCGCACCTGATGGCCGAGTGCACCGAGCTCGCGGCTCAATAGTGAGCAGAGGCACAAGCCTCCATGCCGACAAGGCACGGGGGCAACTTGGCAAAGAACTTCAGCACCTCCGCACGGCGAATCTGGCGACGGACGAAAGGCTAACCTTGCGCATCGATGGCGTGGACCTCGAACACGTTCTTGGGCAGATCGAGGCCGACAACGACAATCTCCTTGGATATGGACGACTCCTCTAGGCGTGGCTTCGACAGCCGCATCTTACACACCCAACTCGGTGCAGGGGCGTCCACCCCATCACGTCAACTCGCCCAGGCAAAACAAGGTCTAATTGATCAATTTCCGCGATGCGCTCTACGACTCACAGGAGTCTATAGATCACCTCCAACTGGTCGGGAGCGATCTGGCACTGATTTGAAGTAACCTCCCATCGCGTACGAATTCACCTTGCCACAATGCAAGGGCCTCATCCCGAGTTGCTCGGCGTCGATCTAAATGCTGCGATTTGTGCCACGATTTGTGCCATGATTTTTGCTTGAGTTTACGAGGAGCCTAACTATGCTCAGGAAATCCGCAGATTTCTGCGGCCCTGGTTGCTTGGGTAAATGAGGACAAAGCAGGTACACGGTTTTTGGTACCGTTATTTCAGGTGACAGGATCAGGTCTTAGCGTGTCCAAAATTTCAACTGCCCTCAGCTTATGCTCAGGCGCTAAGTGCGCATAGCGGAGCGTCATTTCATAGTCGCTGTGCCCTAACAGCTCTCGCACTGTGTTGAGGTCTACCCCGCCCATCACCAGCCTCGAGGCAAAATGGTGACGCATGTCGTGCCAGCGGAAGTTTGGGATCTCAGCTTGCTTCAACAAACCTCGCCACGAGGTGTTAGCGCGATCGAAGCGCTGTCCATCTTCGTTTAAGAATACAAGTCCGCTTGAGGCACCAGTCTGCTCTTTCCAGCCGGTCAGCACCCAAGTTGCCTCACGATTAAGGGGAATATGCCTTGTTCGTTTGGATTTCGCGTTCATGCCGCTCACCGTCATCACGCGTCGATCGAGATCAACATTTTCCCAAGCTAGATCGAACAGCTCTCCTCGCCTGGCGCCCGTGTTTAGCGAGAGCAAAATCAGTGGTTTCAAGTGATCCGTGAAGCGCAGGTCATGCATGTCGGGTAGCGGCTGTTTACGCCGTGCAATCCGCCAAGCGTTAGCGGAGGCTCTTTCCCTCCTTCGGCGTTCTTCACGCAGATCGAGCGCCGCGCGCAACCGCTCCTCCTCCTCCGTCGAAAGGAACCGCACTTTGATGCGATCGTCAGTCCTAACCTTCTTCACCTTAGCGAGCGCATTTTTCTCCAATATTTCCCAGTCGACAGCTCGGTTAAAGCAAGCTTTGATCGAGGAAACATCGCGATTTAGCGTTTGATGGCTGAGTCCGCGATCCACTTGCTTCCCGCGCCAACGCTCGACGTCCAGTGCTGAGATCTGGTCCAATTTCTTTGGGAGCAGGGATTTGAACGCGGTCTTCAGCCGATCAAGATTTTGCTCATGCGCCCGCTGATTGGCGCGAGCCCATGTCCCATAATCTCCGTCCAAGAAGTCATTCAAGGTAGGGACTTCAGCGGCAGGCTTGCGCGCCTCGATCGGATCGATACCTCGATAATACTCAGAAAGAATTTTCTGCGCTGCCTCAAACGCTTCAGAGTATGAGACCGCATCTACCCTGCCTAACCAGACTCTCTTCGCGCGAGCGTATTCGCAATACCAAGACTTGACGCCAGTCGGCGTGATCCGCAAAATCAGGCCCTTGAGACGAGTGTCTCGGTAATCCACTGGCCGATCCGGGATTGGGATCTTCTTAATGAAGTCCCGGGTGAGATTGACGCGCATTTCAAACCCTACCTTCGAACTTTCGCCCAGATTCTGGTGGTGCACTGGTGGTGCAAACTAGCGGAACGCTGTGGAACACATATAGAACAAATTTACCACCAACGCAAGCCTGGCCTTGTCGAAATAGCGCCGAAATTTCTCATCTTTTATCGTCTTTACATAACTTTAAAGACATTATCTACTAAGTCAAATTAGGAACCTGGGGGTGTGGGGGTCGGAGGTTCGAATCCTCTCGTCCCGACCAATTCTCGCTTCTTTCAGCATCCTTTCCATTGCGGCGCGCGCTTTTCGGCGAAGGCGCGGGGGCCTTCGCGGGCGTCGTCGCTGTTCAGCCAGGATTCGAAGGCGGGATCGCCACGCTGCGCTTTCATCGCGGCGGCGACATCGGGCTGCGCGAGGCCTGACTGGACCAGCGCCTTGGAACTGCGGATCGAGACCGGCGAGGCCCGAAGCACGTCGGCGGCAAAGGCCGCCACCGCGCCATCAAGGCCGGAATCCCCGGCAAGTTCGGTGACGAAGCCCATGCGGAAGCCTTCCGCCGCGCTGATCCGCCGCGATGAGAGGATCAGGCCCATCGCCTGCTTCATGGGCACCTGCCGCGCGATCCGGTGCAGCCCGCCGCCCAGCGCCACCGCGCCGACCAGCGGCTCGGGCAGGCCGAAGCTCGCGCTTTCGGCCGCGATGATCACGTCGCAGGCCAGCGCCAGTTCGAACCCGCCGCCGAGCGCAAGGCCGTTGACCGCGGCGACGAAGGGCTTGGGGCAGTCGAACCGCTCGACCAGTCCGGCATAGCCGTGTGCGGGATAGGGGCGCCGTCCTTCGGCCACCGCCGCCTTGAGATCGGTCCCGGCGCAGAAGGCGCGGCCGGCGCCGGTGACGATGCACAGATGCTCGTCGCTGGCGGCGGCGTACTGGTTGAACGCCTCCTCAAGCTCGTCGTGCATCCGCGCGTTGATCGAATTGAGCACCTCGGGGCGGTTGAGCGTAACCTTGCGCACGCCGCCCGCGACTTCGACCAGAATCGTTTCCATCCTCAAACCTTTCGTTGCGGACCCAAGCGTTTCACACATTGGCGCAGGCCGCCAGATGCAGCGGCAATTTTCCTACACGAACCTATTTGGTTATTCATTACCGTCCAACAAACCAGATGGAGCAATGCAATGGCACTACTCGACGCCCTGATCGGACCGGTCATCTCGATCATCGACAAGGTCATCCCCAACCCCGCCCAGCGCGACAAGGCCAAGCTGGAACTGCTGCAATTGCAGGGCAGCCAGGACCTCGCGGAAATCCAGGCCCGGCTTTCGGCGATCGTCGCCGAGGCCAATTCGCACGATCCCTGGACCAGCCGGGCGCGGCCCAGTTTCCTTTACTTGATGTATGTCCTGCTGCTGTGGGCGCTGCCGATGGGGATCCTGGCGATGTTCAGCCCGGCGCGCGCCCAGGCGATCGCCGCGGGGATGAACGCCTACCTTTCGGGCCTGCCCGAACCGCTCTATGCGCTATTCGGCACCGGCTACCTCGGCTACACCGCGGCGCGCCAGTGGGGCAAGGTCTCGGGCAGCGACAAATAGTCCGTGCCGGCCTGCCCTGGTTAGTTTCGGGTAATCATTTGCCGCTATAGACCTGCCGACACGGTGCCCGAAATGCCGGGCGCAAGGGAGTTCATGGCGTGATCGCATCGAAGCATACCCGGCCCAAGACAGGCCAGCTGGCCCTGGCACTGGCGCTGCTCGCCGCGCCGCTGCTGTCCGCCTGTTCCGGCAGCGGCCCCATCGGCGAGGACAAGCTCGCCGCCGCGCAGAAGGCCGCCCAGCGCGCCGAAGCGGCGGCGGACCGCGCCGAAGATGCCGCGACCCGCGCCAATACCGCGCAGCCCGCCGTGGTCGAGGCCGAGCCCGATACCGATATGGACCCGCAGGATCCCTCGGTGTCCGACCCGAACCCGCCGCCGCCGCCTTCGCCGGGCTGATCGCCTTTTGACTTGTGCGCCCGCCACGGCGGGGTAAGGAACCGCAGCCCAATCGCAGCGGAGCACAAGCGTGACCCAGCGCACCGTCCTGGTCCTCAACGGCCCCAACCTCAACCTGCTCGGCACCCGCGAGCCGCAGATCTATGGGCACGCCACGCTCGACCAGATCTCTGCCCGGCTGGTGGAGCGCGGCGCGCAGCTGGGCCTGGCGGTCGAATGCCGCCAGACCAACCACGAAGGCGTGCTGGTCGACTGGCTGCACGAAGCGCGCGCGCGCGGTATCCACGCGGTGCTGCTCAACGCCGGGGCCTATACCCACACCTCGATCGCACTGCTCGATGCGATCAAGGCGATCGCGCTGCCGGTGATCGAGGTCCACCTTTCCGATCCGGAAACGCGCGAGCCGTTCCGCCACCTGTCCTATGTCGGCATGGCGGCGGTGGACTGCGTCAAGGGGCTGGGGCCGGACAGCTACATGGTCGCGCTGGAACGGGCCGCCGCGCTTTAGACTTGCCTCTCTGCCCGCACCGCCGCATAGGCGGTAACCCTGTTTACACGAATGGGGATCGCATGAGCGAGACTAAGAGCGCCGGCCGTAGCGGCGGCATGAACATCGACAGCAAGCTGGTGCGCGAGCTGGCGGAACTTCTGGCCGAAACCGGCCTCAGCGAAATCGAGGTCGAAGACGGCGACCGCAAGATCAAGGTCGCGCGCCAGCTCAGCGCCGCCCCGGTTGCCATGCAGGCCGCCGCGCCCGTGGCCGCCCCGGCCCTGCCCCTGCCCGCCACCGCCGCGCCCGAAGCTGCCGCGCCGGCTCCGGTCGATGCCAATGCGCTCAAGTCGCCGATGGTCGGCACCGCCTATCTCTCGGCCGAGCCCGGAGCGCCCGCGTTCGTATCGGTCGGCCAGCAGGTCAAGGCCGGCGATACGCTGCTGATCATCGAGGCGATGAAGGTGATGAACCCGATCACCGCCGACAAGGCCGGCACGATCAAGGCGATCCTGGTCGAGAACGCGCAGCCGGTCGAATACGACCAGCCTCTCGTCGTCATCGGCTGATCCGATGGGCATTTCCCGCATCCTGATCGCCAATCGCGGCGAGATCGCGCTGCGCATCCACCGTGCCGCCCACGAAATGGGGATCGAGACGATCGCGGTGCATTCCACCGCCGACGCCGACGCCATGCACGTGCGCCTGGCCGACCATGCGGTGTGCATCGGCCCGCCCGCGGCAAAGGACAGCTACCTCAACGTCGCGGCGATCATCTCGGCGGCGGAAATCGCCCACGCCGACGCGATCCATCCGGGCTACGGGTTCCTTTCCGAGAATGCCCAGTTCGCGGAAATCGTCGAAAGCCACGGGATCACCTGGATCGGCCCCAAGCCCGAACATATCCGCACGATGGGCGACAAGATCGAGGCCAAGCGCACCGCCGGCGCGCTGGGCCTGCCGCTGGTCCCGGGCAGCGACGGCGCGGTCAGCGACATCGCCGAAGCCAGGGCGATCGCCGAGGCCGCCGGCTATCCGGTGATCATCAAGGCCGCATCGGGCGGCGGCGGACGCGGCATGAAGGTCTGCACCGGGCCGGACGAGCTTGAGACGCTGATCCAGCAGGCCGGCAGCGAAGCCAAGGCCGCGTTCGGCGATGCCACCGTCTATATCGAGAAGTATCTCGGCAATCCGCGCCACATCGAGTTCCAGGTGTTCGGCGACGGCGAAGGCAATGCGATCCACCTGGGCGAGCGCGACTGCTCGTTGCAGCGCCGCCACCAGAAGGTGCTGGAAGAGGCCCCCTCGCCGGTGATCAGCCCCGAAGAGCGCGAACGGATGGGCGGGATCGTGGCCAGGGCGATGGCCGACATGGGCTATCGCGGCGCCGGCACGATCGAATTCCTGTGGGAAAACGGCGAGTTCTATTTCATCGAAATGAACACCCGCCTGCAGGTGGAACACCCGGTGACCGAAGCGATCACCGGCGTCGACCTGGTGCGCGAACAGATCCGCATTGCCGATGGCAAGCCGCTGTCGGTCAAGCAGGAGGACATCGAGTTCAACGGCCATTCGATCGAATGCCGGATCAACGCCGAAGACCCTTGGACTTTCGCCCCCTCGCCCGGCCTGGTCAGCGCCTATCACCCCGCCGGCGGAATGAACGTCCGCGTCGATTCAGGGCTTTACGCCGGGTACAAGATTCCGCCCTACTACGATTCGATGATCGCCAAGCTGATCGTCAAGGGCCGCACCCGCGAAGGCTGCATCATGCGCCTCAGGCGCGCGCTCGAGGAAATGGTGGTCAGCGGCGTCAAGACCAGCATTCCGCTCCACCAGGCACTGATGAGCGAGCCGGACTTCATCCACGGCGACTACACGATCAAGTGGCTGGAGGAATGGCTGGCGGGGCGGAGCAGCTGAACTGAGACCGTCTGCCTTCCCGCGAAGCCCCCGCATCCAAAAGACCCCGTGAGCGTCCGGAGGTGGCCTTGCAACTCGCGCACCGTCTTGAGGGCTTTGTCGCGGGTCCGGTTCTCGGCGCGGCGCGCCATGCTGCCCAACAGCTTGTCGAACATCGTCAGGGTGGCGTCGGTCAGGCTTTCCTCAAGCCGGATGCCGGTTGCCGCCAGCGTCGCATGGCGGCGCAGGGCATTGAGTTCGCCAAGGTGCTGGGGTGTGATGCGGCTGCCTTCGTCCGCCAGCCTGTCAAAAGTCAAAGCCGGGATCATGTCGGCACGGGCGCGATCGAGGCCCAGCGCGCGGATATAGGCGAGCCGTTCGATCAGGCGCAGGATGTTGCGCGCTGCCGGCGATTGTGGCGCATTGCGCATCCAGGATAGCCGATCAGCGCCACATGATGCCCGATCCTGTCCGTTTTCCCGTCATTATGCGATCTTGTCCGAATCGCCGTTACAGGTCCAGAGTTAACGGACATATTCCTGTTGGCCGCCAGAGGACCGTCTGACGGACACGCAAAGCGAAGGAGATGATGCTTGGCGAGACGGCGACTGGTGAGCCTGGAAATCTGGGCGAGGCATTATCGCCCAACGCCACATGCTCGACTACTTCATCCTTGGCGAAGACGATTTCCGTGGCGATGCGGAATACACCCGGAATCTCATAGACTTGCCGATCATTGTAGTTCGCTTCACGAACCCGGTGATCGAGCACCGTCGCATGAGGCGTTTCTTCGGCCATCGCCGGCGACGCAGCCAGCGCGATCGCGAGCGCAAACGGGGCGCTCCACTTCAACACGGTCATTGGGGCACCTCCACGTCAGCGCGATAGCTCTCGACCTGATAGCCAAGCGGATTCTTGAAGCGGTCCACTTCCTTGCTCGGCGTGCCATCGACCTTGTATTTGATGGTCGCGACGGCATCGGTTTTGGTCGAGTTCGAGCCGGTCACAGATTCCTTAGTGAAATAGACCTGCGCGACGTTGCCGCCCAGGAACGACACCCGCTTGATTTCGACAAAAACATCAGTGCGGTTCGCAAGGATGTTTTGCGGACTTTGGGGATTGTCGGTCTTGTAGAAGCGTGACCACCGATCCTGTTCGGGCCGCGCCGACATGACCATGACCGCATCGAAATATTCTTCGCGAGCGGCCGCTATCCAGCCTTCGCGATAGCGGACATAGGTAGCGAGGAAATACTTACGGACCGCCTCGTCATAGGTGATCGTCGCGTCACCGTGGAGCTTGGCGGCGATCGACGCCTCGCCCGTGTTACGGTCCACCGTGATAACATATGGCTCGACCGTTTTTAGAGGCGTCAGGGCTGCAACGGCCACAACGCCAGCAGTCGCCAGGGCGCCAGCAACGCCAGCGACGACCCACGCCAGCTTTTTGGAGCGCTCGGCCGCCGCAAGCTTGTCACGTTCCCAGCTTGCAGCCTCTTCAAAATAGGCTTTCAGCTCGTCCTTTGGAATACCAACTGCCATCGTAACACCTCAGCAATTCGAGTAGATCGGGCCGCGCAGCGAGGCGCTTAGACGCGGCACTTCGACCGCCCGCGATGCGTCCGACTGTTCATTGCCCGGAGTGGAGGGGTCTGCCGGGGCCGCGTCCGGCGTTGCCGGTGCACCCTGATTGAACACGTCCACATTTGCCGGCCCGGTTCGACTTCGCTGCTGCCCAAGGTTGCCGGGTGACGCACACCGTGGAAACGGATGAAGGCACGAACCCAGTGGACATAAGCCTGTTCGGTTCGTAAGCTGTAATGCAAGTAGCGTATGCGCTCACGCAACTGGTCCAGAACCTTGACCGAACGCAGCGGTGGTAACGGCGCAGTGGCGGTTTTCATGGCTTGTTATGACTGTTTTTTTGTACAGTCTATGCCTCGGGCATCCAAGCAGCAAGCGCGTTACGCCGTGGGTCGATGTTTGATGTTATGGAGCAGCAACGATGTTACGCAGCAGGGTGACGGTGTTCGGCATTCTGAATCTCACCGAGGACTCCTTCTTCGATGAGAGCCGGCGGCTAGACCCCGCCGGCGCTGTCACCGCGGCGATCGAAATGCTGCGAGTCGGATCAGACGTCGTGGATGTCGGACCGGCCGCCAGCCATCCGGACGCGAGGCCTGTATCGCCGGCCGATGAGATCAGACGTATTGCGCCGCTCTTAGACGCCCTGTCCGATCAGATGCACCGTGTTTCAATCGACAGCTTCCAACCGGAAACCCAGCGCTATGCGCTCAAGCGCGGCGTGGGCTACCTGAACGATATCCAAGGATTTCCTGACCCTGCGCTCTATCCCGATATTGCTGAGGCGGACTGCAGGCTGGTGGTTATGCACTCAGCGCAGCGGGATGGCATCGCCACCCGCACCGGTCACCTTCGACCCGAAGACGCGCTCGACGAGATTGTGCGGTTCTTCGAGGCGCGGGTTTCCGCCTTGCGACGGAGCGGGGTCGCTGCCGACCGGCTCATCCTCGATCCGGGGATGGGATTTTTCTTGAGCCCCGCACCGGAAACATCGCTGCACGTGCTGTCGAACCTTCAAAAGCTGAAGTCGGCGTTGGGGCTTCCGCTATTGGTCTCGGTGTCGCGGAAATCCTTCTTGGGCGCCACCGTTGGCCTTCCTGTAAAGGATCTGGGTCCAGCGAGCCTTGCGGCGGAACTTCACGCGATCGGCAATGGCGCTGACTACGTCCGCACCCACGCGCCTGGAGATCTGCGAAGCGCAATCACCTTCTCGGAAACCCTCGCGAAATTTCGCAGTCGCGACGCCAGAGACCGAGGGTTAGATCATGCCTAGCATTCACCTTCCGGCCGCCCGCTAGCGGACCCTGGTCAGGTTCCGCGAAGGTGGGCGCAGACATGCTGGGCTCGTCAGGATCAAACTGCACTATGAGGCGGCGGTTCATACCGCGCCAGGGGAGCGAATGGACAGCGAGGAGCCTCCGAACGTTCGGGTCGCCTGCTCGGGTGATATCGACGAGGTTGTGCGGCTGATGCACGACGCTGCGGCGTGGATGTCCGCCAAGGGAACGCCCGCCTGGGACGTCGCGCGGATCGACCGGACATTCGCGGAGACCTTCGTCCTGAGATCCGAGCTCCTAGTCGCGAGTTGCAGCGACGGCATCGTCGGCTGTTGCACCTTGTCGGCCGAGGATCCCGAGTTCTGGCCCGACGCCCTCAAGGGGGAGGCCGCATATCTGCACAAGCTCGCGGTGCGACGGACACATGCGGGCCGGGGTGTCAGCTCCGCGCTGGCCGTTCAGGTATGGCGGGCGGCGTGAAGAACTTCTTTTGGGAACGCTTCGGCGCGGCGCTGTTGTTCAGCTCGCTCAACGATGCCGCCTCGATCGCCGCCTCGGAAGTCTCCGACGCCGATAATGTCACGCGGGTTCCCAGCCAGGCGTCAGACACGATCTTGCGGGATACGATGCAGATTCAGCCGGTGCTTCGTATCAACCAGGGCGCGGAAGTGGGGATCATGGTCGCGCGCGACTTCGATTTCTCCAACATCTATGGCCTTCGGCTTCGGCGCGGCCAATGAGCAATACGGCTGTCCTCGAAAACGCCTTGCTGCCGCTGCGCCCTCTGCTCGCGCGTGATGACGTAACGGAGCTGGTGATTAACAAGGCTGGCGAGGCGGCGATCGAAACGCGCGATGGGTGGTCCTGGGAGACATTGCCCGACCTCAATGAAAAGTCGCTGCTCGCGCTCGCGCGGGCAGCGGCGGCTTTCACCCATCAGGACATAAGCCAGTCAACACCGATCTGCTCCACGATCCTTCCCAGCGGCGAGCGCGTGCAGCTGGTTGTGCCACCCGCTGTCCCTGCCGGCACAGTCTCCATCACCATCCGCAAACCGTCATCCGTGACGTTGACGATGGAAGATTTCGAGCGCGGTGGGTTGTTTAGCGAGACAAAGATTGCAACCCGGCAAGTCTCGCCGCTCGATGTTGAATTGCGCGATCTGCTCGACGCGGGAAAGCATGTCGAATTTTTCCAAAAGGCAGTCCAGGGCCGCAAGAACATCCTGATTTCCGGCGCTACCGGCTCGGGAAAGACGACGCTCTCTAAGGGGCTGATCCAGCTTATCCCGCCGCATGAGCGGCTGCTGACGATCGAAGACACGCGGGAGCTGGTGGTTCCGCATCGTAACGTGGTCCACATGCTCTACGCGAAGGACAAGCAGGGCACCGCGAAAATCTCTGCAAAGGATCTTCTGGAGTCGGCCCTGCGTATGCGGCCTGACCGGATACTGTTGCAGGAGCTGCGCGACGGCACCGCGTTCTTCTATCTCCGCAACGTCAACTCGGGCCATCCTGGCTCGATCACGACGATCCATGCGGACTCGGCCGAACTCGCGTTTGAACAGCTAACATTGCTGGTCAAGGAAAGCGAGGGCGGCGCCGATCTGGCCCGTGACGACATTCGCAGCCTGCTCAAGCTGCTGGTTGATGTGGTCGTGCAGACCAAGAAGGTCGAAGGCCGCTTTCGCGTGACGGAGATATATTTTGATCCAGAAAACAGGCTCTAACCGGCTCGCACTGGCCCTTGTCCTCCTTCCGATCACGCTCCTGCTGATCGGCCTGCTGACCGGCACGGTGGCGTGGTTCTTCCTCAAGATGCCCGCCGCGGCTTACGATCCGCTCAAGCTCCCCGGCTTCTTTTGGTATTACCGGCATGATCCTGTCGTGACCGAAGCGCTATGGCGAGGCGCGGTCATAGGCGTGCCGCTCCCGGTGTTGCTCATGGCGATCGTCCTGCGGCCGAAAAAGAACCTTCATGGCGATGCCCGTTTCGCGCGCGAAGGTGAAATCCGCAAGGCGGGCCTTCGCGCGAAAAAGGGCATTGTGCTCGGCCGCGTCCGCAACCGCTTTCTCATGGTTGGCAAGATGGAGCATGTATTGCTCGAAGCGCCCACCGGATCGGGTAAGGGCGTTGGCATCGTCATTCCTAATCTGTTGCAATGGCCTGATTCGGTTGTCGTGCTCGATATTAAGCGCGAGAACTATGAAATCACGGCGGGCTTCCGCCGCAAGGGCGGCCAAAAGGTTGTCCTGTTCAACCCTACGGACAGAGAAGGCCGCACGGCCCGCTACAACCCACTTAGCTACATCAACAGGGCCGATCCAATTGAGGTCCTGGTCGAATTGCAGAAGATCGCGACGATGCTCTTCGTGCCCCCGGAGAAGGGCGAGGCATTCTGGACGGAATCAGCCCGCACGGCCTTTGTCGGCATAGCATCGTGGATCGCGGCCAAGCCTGAACGTCCCTTCTCGTTTGGCGAGATATACCGGACCATCACGATGCCGGGGATGAAGGCATTCTTCGCCAAGGAAGCTGGCGATAGTGCGCTATCGGAAGGGTGCCGCGCCGCGTTGAGCGATTTTACGTCCAGCGCGGACAACACATTCACCGGCATTATCCAGACCGTCACCTCGAAGCTGAATCTCTGGATCAATCCCATTGTCGATCGCGCGACGGCCGAAAGCGACTTTTCCCTGACGGACCTTCGCCGCATCCCGACCTCGATCTATCTCGGCGTCTCGCCGGATGAACTCGATAGGGTCGCGCCGCTCTACAATCTGTTTTTTCAGCAGCTGATCGACCTCAACACCCGGCAACTACCCGACGATAGCGAAAAGCTGTCCGTGCTGCTCATTCTGGATGAATTTGCGCGGCTCGGCCGCGCCCAGGTTATTGCAAATGCGTTCTCCTATGTGCGCGGCTATGGGCTTCGTCTGCTCCCCGTCATCCAGTCCCGGTCCCAGCTGCGGAATGTCTATGGTGAGCATGGCGCGGACGAAATCGTATCGAACTGCGGGGTCGAAATTGCCTTCACGCCCAAGGAGCTGCGGGTCGCAAAGGAACAACGACCCGCACGGCGAGCATGACGCCGGTTTCCTTTATCGCGATGTGATCGGCCAATGGCATACCCGTTGGACCGACGACAGCGCACGCCCAGCCCTCTCGGTCATGTGGAAGTTCGACTATTACGACCGCGATCTTGAATTTGGCAGCGCCGAACCGTGGAATCCCGATGCCACAACCCGCGTGCTCACCATTCTCCTAACCAGCGAATATTGAGGGAGGCCACCATGACCAAATCGCCCCCGAAGATCGAACTTAGCTGGCGCGATGAGAATTATGGTTCCGTCTGCGCCGTTGCCGCCTTCCGCAACTATGCCGGATCGCTCGATTGGAGCGACCGCACCCACCAGCGGTTTCGCGGATGCCTGAAACGCGCAGGCTTCGCCTTCCACGATGGCCGGTGCAGCTACATCGCCACCAGCGGCACCCGCGAGGATCGGCAGCGCGCCCTTTGTGACGAACTGGCCCGCGCAGGATTCCAGATCGACAGCGGCGACGTGAGGGCAGAGGCATGAACCGCGAACGCCGCAAGCAGATCGCCGCCGCCCGCGTGCTGATCGACAAGGGCAAAGCCCTGTTGGATGAGGCGCGCGACATGCTCGAAACCGTCAAGGATGACGAGCAGGCCGCCCGCGAAAATCTGCCACCCAGCCTTGAGGACAGCGAACGCGCGCAGGCGATGGACGCCGCAGTTTCCGAACTGGAAAGCGCGATTTCAGCCCTTGAAGACTTCGACGCCGACGAGATCGGCACGCAACTCGACACCGCCAGCGAATAGGAAGGATTGACCATGCAACCCATGCGCCACCTAGATCGAGACACGCGCCGCGCCCGCCTTCTGGCGGCGCGCACGCGCCCCGTCGGCGGCATCAACCGGCGCGGCATCTTCACCGGCCATTGGGACGGTGGCGATGTTGTGCGCCAGTTTCGCGGCGATAACGGATCGTGGATCGGCCTTGCCGCCTACAAGGCGAAGGAAGAGCCGGAGCCGCAGCCATGAAAATCAGCAACACGGCGACCGCCGTTCGCGTCACCCTCTCCCCCACCGAGATCAGCGATTTACAATTTGTGATCGAGGCGGCCGAGCGCGCGGGGCATTATATGCCCGCGCGCGTCCTTAACATCATGGCGGCGCTGACGCGCAGCGCCGACGATGTTCGGATGAATCAGGCCATGAAGCGGGCGGAAAAAGATCGCGTGACGCGGATCGAGCAGGACCGGCGCGCGCGCGAACGCCAATTCATGCTAGGCGACCGATACAGCGTCATGGCGAGCCGCGCCGACTACGCCGATGCGTCTTCTGATCCGGACGCGCGCCAATGGGTTGACCTGGTGTTTCATGAAATCATGCAGAGGCCGCTTCCCGATCAATACGAACTCCGGCGCGACGTGTGGCGTGTCCACGTTGTCCAACTGGACGGCGGCACGCTCGGCGCTGTTGTAGGCGGCGATTGCACTCAAACCGCCGACCCCGCCGAAATTACTTCCGTGGCGGAACAGCTGATCGCCCACTTCGAGGGCAGAGCTTGACGCGCGTGGAGCGGTGGCAGCTGCCACCGCTCCAGAGAGATCTAGAATCTGGCGATGAGAGGCAGCAGCGCGGATGCTTGGCTTCCAAGGACGGGCACCCAATAATTCGCGGCGCGGTAATCAGGGCCGTGATCGACCGCCATCACCCCTAAGACATATCCGATCATTGGCAGTGTCCACAGCAGACGCCCGCCCAGGTCCACGCCCATCAGCACCAGCGCAACGCCAAGCACAGCCCAAAGCGGAATCAGTCGTTCCATGATTTCGCGATGACGGACTATTCGCCATGCACTTTCCCGGTCATCGGCGCTAACCTGCGATACGACGCCCATAGCTTCCCCTTTTCATCAACGGTCGCCGGCGATCATCCAACGGCTTCACGAAAATGTGAAGCGCGTTTCGCGCATTCTCGCCAATCCGTTGTATAGCCCCCATCGAGCGAGGGCGAGGGACTGTGACAGCGGCCCTTCGCAAATCCTCTCGCTCAAAGGAGGTGATGTGATTTGACAGCATATGAAGCAGCTCAATTGACGATCGCAGCCGTCGCGCTCGTGATCGCAATTGTGAAGCTGGGGAAGTCCGATAAGGGCTGATCTAGCGGGGCGGGTGGTCTGACAGGGCCGCCCGCCCTAAATGTTTGAACCCGCCGTGTGACAGCACGGCGGGTTCAGGTAGGTGCGTGAAATGAATCAGCACACGAAGCATTGCCTATATAGCCCTTTTCCCTTGCCAATCCAATAACCGGCGTGCGCGTGAGGTGTTCCCCGTCTGTTCCCTTTGGCGCATAAGCGTCCAATGGCCGCGAACTACAACCGCCCCAAGCCCATTGATCCTATCTGGGGTGACTACACGAAAGTGACGTATCTGCACGGAAAGGGCGAACGGATAGCGAACGTCACGCGGCAAGTAGGGAGTTGACGGCGCGCAGCGGTCGCAAGGCGTCCGGATCGGGTTGATCTTCAACATTCCAGCTATAGTCACCGGTCAGCGAGATATGCTCCCAGCCCAATGGCGCGATGTGGCGTGCGATTTCGTCGGCTGTGCCGATGTCCGCCAGCGCCATTTCGAGATAGCGAGTGTTCCACAAGATGATGGCGGCGACGAGCAGGTTGAGGCCGGAGGCGCGATAGGTCTGGTTCTCGAACCGACGATCGCGCAGTTCGCCGAGCTGGTTGAAGAAGAGCGCGCGGGCGAGCGCGTTGCGGGCTTCGCCTTTGTTGAGGCCCGCCTGGGTGCGCCGGCGCAGGTCGATGTCGCGCAGCCAGTCGAGCATGAAAATGGAGCGTTCGAGGCGGCCCAGCTCGCGTAGTGCGAGGGCCAGTCCGTTCTGTCGCGGATAGGCGGACAAGCGGCGCAGCATTGCCGAAGCAGTGACGGTGCCGGTGCGGATCGACGTGGCGAACCGCAGCAGTTCGTCCCAATGCGCCGCGACATGACCCAATGCGATCGGTTCGGCCGTCATGCCGGCAAGCAAGGGGCCGGATTCTTGGCCGGGAAGGAGGTGTAAACGACGCTCCTTGATGTCGCGCAGGCGCGGCGCGAAGCGGTAGCCGAAGAAGGGCATGAGGCCGAACACATGGTCCGATGCCCCGCCCGTATCGGTGTAGTGCTCCTCGATCGTCAGGCCGGTCTGGTGATACAGCAACCCGCTCATCCTGAGCTTGTCGAAGGACTGTATTTCCTTAAGCGGCTCGGTGGGAGGGCGAAGAAGGACAGTGCTTCGACAAGCTCAGCATGGACGGGGTTCGGAGCGGAGCAATTGTGTTTTCGCTTTGCAAGCGGGTCGACTGACTCCCTCCCGTCTTGCGAAACACCTGAACCAAAATCCGCTCATCCTGAGCTTGTCGAAGGACCGTATTTCTTCAAGCCGCCAGGCGGGGGGCCGAAGAAGGACCGTGCTTCGACAAGCTCAGCATGGACGGGGTTCAGGCCGGAGCAATTGTGCTTCGCTTTGCAAGCGGATCCTCTCCTCTCCCGTCTTGCGAAACACCTGAACCAAAATCCGCTCATCCTGAGCTTGTCGAAGGACCGTATTTCTTCAAGCGGCCCGGCGGGAGGCCAAAAAAGGACAGTGCTTCGACAAGCTCAGCATGGACGGGGTTTGGGGCGGAGCTTCGCTTTGCAAGCGCTGACCGAAGCCCCCCTACTCCAGCGGCACTCCGGGCATCTGCTTTGCCGTGCGAATCGTCAGACTGGTCTTCACGCTGGCAACATTCGGCGCCGGGGTGAGTTTGCTGGTCAGGAACTCCTGAAAGCTCTGGAGGTCCTTGCTGACGATCTTGAGGATGAAATCGATTTCCCCGTTGAGCATATGGCATTCGCGCACTTCGGGGAGGTCACGCATTGCCTCTTCGAACTGGCGCAGCGAATCCTCGGCCTGGCTCTTCAGGCTGACCATCGCGAAGACGGTGATCGCAAAGCCCAGCTTCGATGCGTCGAGATCGGCGTGGTAGCCCCGGATCACGCCCGATTCCTCAAGCGCGCGGACCCGGCGCAGGCACGGCGGCGCGGTCAGGCCGACGCGCTGGGCCAGCTCGACATTGGTGACCCGGCCTTCCTCCTGCAATTCGGCAAGGAGGCGGCGGTCGATCGAATCGAGATTGGCCATCGGGCAATCCTTTCCTGCAGCTGCGCGCAATACGCCGCCCTGTTTGGGCAACATTTACCGCCAAGCCTATCCCCCCGCGATAATATTATTGTTTATGACGGCAACTGTCCCGCTTTGCAACGCACCTTTCACTGCTTCCCCGTGCTGGGGACAAGTCTGGTATCCGGCTCGCGCGCACAAGGCGCATGGGCTTAGGGAACGGCATGCATTTCGACGATCGCCTTGGAACCGTGCTGCGCATGCGCGCCGACGGCCCGGGCATGCAGCGCGTGCAATACCGGCAATTGCTCGATCTCCTGGGCACCCTTCCGGTCGATGCCGGGGGCGAGCAGCTCGAGGCGGCCTATGACCGGCTGGGCGAGCTTGGCGCGGTGATTCCCGCTGAAGACCGCGCCGCGCTGCTGCGCGAACCGGCGCTCAGGCTGCGCGCGCCGCGGCTGGTTGCCGCGCTGGCGAGCGGCGAAGGCCAGGTTGCGGCCACCGCGCTGCAACGCGCCCGGCTCAGCGACGAGCAATGGCGCGATCTGGTCCCCGCCCTGCCCCCCGCCACGCGTCCGGCGCTGCGCCAGCGCCGCGATCTTTCGCCGACAGTTGCCGCGCTGCTGGCAAGGCTGGGGATCAACGATCGCGGCCTGCCGCCCGCGGCAGCGGCCATCACCGAAGCCGGCACTGAAATCCCCCTGACCGCACCGCTGCGCGAGGGCGACGGGATCGGCGCGATCGTCCGCCGGATCGAGGCCTATCGCCGCGCCAAGGAAGTGATCGATCTGGTTCCCGCCAACGATTCGCCGCGGCTGCCGCTGGGCGAGGAACATGTGCTGGCCGTCCCCGCCCAGGTGCGCGCCTGCGATCTTGCCACCGACGCCGAACTGCGGGTGACCTGGTGCGACGCCGGGATCGCGCCGATGCTGATGGGCGCGCGGCTGGCGGGCGACGAGGAACTGGCCCGGCTCGCCCGCCGCCACCAGCCGCTGCGCGCGCAGGCGATTACCCTGGGCGGCGCTCCGGCAATCGCCGGGGACTGGCAGCTTGACGCGGCGCCGTGGTTCGATCCGCTGACCGGCCGGTTCCTGGGCTATCGCGGCCGCCTGCGCCGCCCGGCGCGGTCCGGTTCGGCCCAACTCAACCCGCCGGTAACCGACAGCCAGGCCGACCGGATCCGCCAGATGCTGCACGAGCTGCGCAATCCGGTGAACGCGATCCAGGGCTTTGCCGAGCTGATACAGCAGCAGCTGTTCGGCCCCACCCCGCATGAATACCGCGCGCTGGCAGCGGGAATCGCCGGGGACGCCGCGCGCATGCTCGCGGCCTTCGAGGAACTCGAACGGCTCGCCAAGCTCGACAGCCGGGCGATGGCGCTGGAGGACGGCGAAACCGACCTGGCCGCCGTGATCGAGGCCACCGCCGCGCAGCTTGGCGCCCACACCAAGAGCCGCGGCAGCGGATTCGGCTTGAAGCTCGAAGCCCCCTCGCTGGCGGTTCCGCTGGCGACAATCGAAGTCGAACGGATCGTCTGGCGGCTGCTGGCAACGCTTGCCGGGGTCAGCGCACCGGGCGAGCAGCTGAAGCTGCGCGCGCGCGCCAGGGACGGCATGGTCCGGATTGACGTGGCGCTGCCCGCCCAGCTCGCAACCCGCTCGGAGGATGAGATATTCCACGCCGCGGCAGGCTCGCTGCCGCAGGTCGTCGCGGCGGGGGTGTTCGGCGTGGGCTTTGCCTTGCGCCTGGCGCGGGCGGAAGCGCGCGCCGCCGGCGGCGACCTGGTCCGCAAGAACGATCGGTTGCGGCTGACCCTGCCGGGGTTGACCGCCGACCGGCCCTCTCATACCCAAGGCGCCGAACAGGGTGCCGCCGGGCACCGCTGATCGGGACAAAGGGGATATTTCTTGGCGGCGTTGCGCATACCAGACCTGCCGGAGAATCCCCATTTCGTGCAGTTCAAGTCCGGCATCGGCCAGCGCTTCGTGCTGACCGTCGATACCGAGGAAGAGTTCGATTGGCAGAAACCGATCGAGCGCGAGGCGCATACCGTGCACACCGTCGCGCGGCTCGCCAAGTTCCAGGAATTCTGCGAGGGGCAAGGGGTAGTCCCGGTCTATCTGATCGACTACCCGATCGCCACTTCGCCCGCCGCACAAGAGATTCTGCGCCCGGCGGTTGTTGCCGGCCGGGCCGAGGTTGGCGTGCAGCTCCACCCCTGGGTCAGCCCTCCGCACGACGAGGAGGTAACCGAGCGCAACACCTTCGTCGGCAACCTCCCCTTCGAGCTTGAGCGCGAGAAGTTCCGCCGCCTGCGCGACGCGATCGAGCGCGGGTTCGGCGCGACCCCGCTGTCCTACCGCGCGGGCCGCTATGGCGTGGGCCCGAACACCGCCGCGATCCTGGCCGAAGGCGGAATCGCGATCGATACGTCGGTGCGCTCCAGCTTCGACTATTCCGCCGGCGGCGGCCCCAACTTCCGCGGTTTTCCGCTGCGTCCCTACTGGCTCGACCGGAAGGCCGGACTGATGGAAATGCCGCTGACCACCACCTATTGGGGGCCGCTGCGCCAGCTTGGCCCGTGGCTCTATCCGCTGATGTGGCGCGTGCCGATGCTGCGCGGGGTGCTGGCGCGGATCGGCCTGCTCGAACGCATTCCGCTGACCCCCGAAGGGGTCACCGCCGAAGAGGCGATCCGGGGAATCGACATCGCGCTCGACGAAGGACTGCCGGTGCTGGTCTTCTCGTTCCACAGCCCCTCGCTGGCGCCGGGCTATACGCCCTATGTCCGCAGCGAGGACGATCTCGACCAGTTCTACGGCTGGTGGCGCGAGGTTCTGGCCTACCTGGCCCGGCGCGGCGTCGCCAATTGCGGGATGAAGGACCTGATCGCGTCGGCCGAGCTTGCCTAACCGCCCCGCTGCGGCTAACCCGCGCCCTCGCTTTGCGCGGATGGGCCTGTAGCTCAGTTGGTTAGAGCTGGCCGCTCATAACGGCTAGGTCGCGGGTTCGAGTCCTGCCGGGCCCACCACCGCAAGCAAGACGAACCCCCGGTCGGGGAGTAGCGCAGCCTGGTAGCGCATCTGCTTTGGGAGCAGAGGGTCGCAGGTTCGAATCCTGTCTCCCCGACCAAAAACCTAATTTCAGCCATTCCCGATCAATCTCAAATCATCCCATAAATGGCTGATTTACATTGATTTATGGTCAATTTTCGGTCCCATTCCGCTTCATTCAATTCCAGGTCAGCTCGTTGGTAAGCTGGTAATCGCGTTGGTATGATGGTACTGCATTTTCAGTTACCAACATGCTCACCGACACAGCCATCCGCGCCCTCAAACCTGGCCCTCGCCCGATCAAGAAGTCGGATGGGGGCGGTCTGTTCATTCACGTCACGCCGGAGGGTAGCAAGCACTGGCGGCTGGCCTACCGATTCCATGGCAAGCAGAAGCTGCTCTCTGGAGGCCCCTACCCGCTCGTCAAACTCGCCGATGCACGCAAATGGCGCGATGAGGCCAAACTCGACCTTCTTGCAGGTCGCGATCCCTCAGCCGTCAGGAAGGCTGCAAAGCAAGCACTGAAGGCCGCGTCCGAGAATTCCTTCGAGACCATAGCTATGGACTGGATCGACGCCCGCCGCTGCGCCTGGTCACCTCGTTATGCGAAGATCATCGAAACCCGCCTTCGCGAGGACATCTTCCCAACGCTCGGTCATGAAGCGATTGCCGAGATTGATCCGCAGATGCTGCTGGCCGCGCTTCGAAAGATCGAGGCACGCGGTGCGATCGAGATGGCCCACCGTGTACGCAACTATTGCAGCGAGGTGTTCCGCTTTGCGATCGCGATGGACAAATGTCGCAGCGATCCGAGCCGCGACATAGCTCCGGCAATGAAGAGGCCGCCACCAGTCCAACACCGCACCAAGGTGGAGGCCAAGGATCTTCCCGCGTTCTTCGCGAGGCTGAACCAGGATCAGGGCGAGGAAATGAGCCACCTCGCACTGCGCTGGACCATGCATACCATGGTGCGCACCCAGGAAACCCGCTTCGCAACGTGGAGCGAAATCGAAGGCCTCGATACAGCCGATCCGATCTGGCGCTTGCCACCCGACCGGATGAAGATGCGCACCGAGCACATCATCCCGCTTTCCCCGCAGGCCGTGCAACTCTTGCACCAGATAGAGAAGGCCAATCCGTTCCGCGCTGCCGGCATCGAGCGGCTCGGCAAGTACCTGTTCCCGGTCGCAAGCAGCAAGAGCTGCACGATCAGCGAGAACAGGATGCTGGATGTCATGTATCGCATCGGTTTGCGTGGAAAGGCCACCGTTCACGGCTTCCGCGCCTTGGCCAGCACCGTCCTCAATGAGTCGGGCCTGTTCGAGCCTGACTGGATCGAGATGCAGCTTGCCCACGTCCAGCGAGGCGTTCGCGCCGCCTACAACTCGGCACGCTATCTCAAGCAGCGCCGTGAAATGATGGCCTGGTGGTCCAGCTATCTCGACAGTGCTGAGCTAGCCGGACTCCGCCAAGGCAACTAAACCGCAGGCTGATCAATCCGCTCGGCATGATGTTGTATCCGGCCATAACTAACAGGATCTGCAATCCAGCTGCTAACAGCTGACTCATACCAACCGGCACCATGGATGCTGATCCTGACCTGCGGCGGGAAAGTCCCTTCGGCGATCTTGCGGTAAAGCGTGGAGCGGGAGAGTCCGGTGCGGGCCAGAACGGTTTTGAGGCGAATGATGCGTTCGGTATTCGACATGGAGTAGTTCCACTATTTGCAGCTCAACCCCTCCTGATAGAACATATTGGGAACATTTAATCTCGACGCAAGCCTGAAGATTCTGGGCAATGGCGATGCCGAATCAGCGGTCCGAAGAAACTGGCAATATATGGGACTTCTATGGAAGCCTGGGGAAACAAGCGGACAGATCGCGCTGGCGCGAGACGCTAAGCTTCATGCGTATCATTTCGACACATGCGTTGCAGGTTTCGCACACTCTCTACCATGTCCGAGTGTTTGGACACTCCTGAACGGCTCCTTTCGAAACCAGCATCTCGACAAGTAGTCGTTCGTTCAACTTTGGCGTTGAGACGCTTTTTTTCGCGCATCGTCGCGGTTGAACGACGGACCATTCCGTTCGCCCAAACGCGTGTTGCAAATTTCGTCCGCAGATGTTCAGCCAATTGCAGCCTTTTGGGATCGTGGTCGATCGGGCTTGAACTATGCATGTGGCCGGAGATGAAAGGTCTGGGCACGATTGCAGTCTTCTTCGTCTAGGTTGGGAAATTGTATCCCCAAGCGAACCGTGACGTGAGCTATGGTGGGCTATCGCCTTGAGCGTGCTTGACGCACGCATAGGAGTAAGGCCCGTGAAGAATACTGCCATGATACTTTCGCTCGCCATCGCAACGCTTCTCGCGCCGCAAATCGGCCAGGCAAAACCGGTCGGCATCACAATGGTGCAGGCCCGCGCCATCGCGCTCAGAGCTGCGCCCGGCCACATCGAAAAGGCCGAACGCGAGCGCGAAGGCGGGGGGATGCGCTATTCGTTCGACATCCGGCAGGGCCAGCGGATCCACGAAATCGGCGTCGATTCCGTCACCGGCAGGATCGTCGAGAACAAGTTCGAACCGCTGAACGCCAGGGATTGAACGACGGGACGATGCGCATCCTGCTGGCTGAAGACGACGATGACACCCGGCACTTCGTCGAGTGCGGGCTCGGCGAACTGGGGCACAATGTCATCTCCGCCGAAAACGGGGAGGATGCGCTTCATCTTGCAGTGACCGAGGCGGTCGACGTGATCGTGCTCGACAGGATGATGCCCGTTCTTGACGGTCTATCTATCCTCAAGCGCTTGCGAGCCGGGGGTGTCGCGGCGCCGGTGCTGATGCTGACCGCGCTTGGCCGCATCGAGGATCGCGTGGATGGCCTTGAAGCCGGTGCTGACGACTATCTGATCAAGCCCTTTGCATTCAGTGAGCTGGCCGCCCGCATCCAGGCGCTCGGGCGCCGCACCGCGCCAGCGGCAGCCGCGACGAAGTTGGCGGCAGGCGGCATAGAAATGGACCTGCTCGCGCGCGAGGTCCGGCGCGAGGGCAAAGCGGTTCTTCTCCAGCCGCGCGAATTTCGATTGCTCGAAGAGCTCCTGCGGCACGCTGGGGAGTTCGTCACCAGGACGATGCTGCTCGAGCGGGTGTGGGATTTTCACTTCGATCCGCAGACCAAGATCGTGGAAACCCACATGAGCCGGCTGCGCGCCAAGCTCAACGAAGGCCATCTTCCCGACGCCATCGAGACGGTGCGCGGCGTCGGCTACCGGCTGCGCGCGGCATGAGGTTGTTGCCACGCAGCGCCGCGAACCGCATCGCGCTGGTCGGCTTTCTTGTCTATGCTGTGGCAACCTTCGTGCTGGGCGCCGCGGTGATCTTCGCAACCCACGCTGCCTTTTCGCGCCAGATCGACGCCAACATCGAGCAGGCTTCCGCCGCGCTGCTGGTCGAATATCGCGGCGATGGATTGAAGGGGGTGATCGAAGCAATCTCGCAGCAACGCGGACCCGGGCCGATATCGCTGGGAACGGCGCTGTTCGCGCCTGGTGGCCGGCGGATCGCAGGCAACCTCGTAACTGCCATGCCGGAGCCAGGATGGCGCAAGATCGTATTTGTCGATCCCGTCGAGGGAACCGATCCGGCGCGGGCCAAGGTCGATGTCCTGCCTGGCGGATACCGCATGGTGGTTGCCGCCGATCTGGAATCGCTCGAAGCAATCGACCGGACCATCCTTGGCATGTTCAGCCTGGCTTTTGTGGCCCTGCTGGCTTTCGGGATATTGGGAGCCTTCGTGCTCGCCGCCTATCTGAGGCGCAGGTTGCACGGGATCGAAGCAACCGCCGTTGCGATCACCAGCGGCGACCTTGGCCAACGTGCAAGAGTCGGCGAGGCGGACGACGAATTCGACCGCGTCGCGGCTTCGCTCAACGCTATGCTCGACCGAATTGCCAGCCTGATTGCCAATCTGCGGCAAGTGACCGGCGACTTGGCGCACGATCTGCGCACGCCGCTGGCGCGGCTGCGCAACCAGCTTGAAGCAATGCGGCAGACCGGCAACGAATGCGACCGGGCTGGCTCGCTCGACCGCGCGGTCGAGCAGACCGACGACGTGCTGACGCTGTTCGACGCGATCCTGCGCATTTCCGAGCTGGAGGAAGGCGGACTTCATCGCGCTTTCTCGCAAGTCGATCTTTCGGGTCTGGTAGCCGACATCGGCGAATCGCACCTGCCGCTGGCGGAGGATCGCAATCATAGCCTGCGCCTCGCCGTCGAAGACGGCATCGCGGTCGAGGGTGACCGTGAATTGATTGCCCAAGCCGTGATCAATCTGATCGAAAATGCGCTGCGTCATACCCCCGACGGATCGACCGTCGAATTGAGCGCCCGGCGCGATGGCGACAAAGCAGTCGTCATGGTTCGCGACAACGGTTCAGGCATTGCCGAAGGCGACCGAATCCGGGTCCAGGACAGGTTTGTGCGACTGGAGGGCGCGCGCTCGACACCAGGACACGGCCTCGGCCTCAGTCTGGTGCGGGCAATCGCCGATATCCACCGCGCCGAGCTGGTGCTTGGCGACGCCAGTCCCGGGCTAGTGGTCGAACTGCGCTTTCCAGGAGCACCGGCGTGAAAATCCTTCGACCGATATGTCTGGGGTCAATTTGTCTGTCGCTTGTTCTGGGCGCGAGCGCCTGCACACACTATGCCCCGCGTCCGGTCGATCTTTCTGCCATCGCCGCACAAAGGGAGCGCCGCACGCTCGACCTTGGGCAAGCCGCCACCACTTGCCGGAGACTGGCTCCCAAGGCCGAATGCAACCCGTCGCGGCTTGATCGGGCGATGCTCTACGCCGCCATGTTCGACACCAATCCGGCAATAGCGGCGGCGCGGCAGCATGTGCTGAGCGCCGTTGCCGCCGCGCGCAGCGCGAAGCAGGCACCCGGCCCCAAGCTGACCCTCACCACGGAATATGCCGGGGCCGCACCCGATCCCTCGCCCTGGCTACTCGGAGCATCGAGCGAGATTCCGCTCGACATCGGCGGCGCGCGCGCGGTGCGGATCGGCAGCGCCGAACTTGCCGTGGTCACCGCTCGCTATGATCTGGCCGAGACTGTCTGGTCGGCGCGCATGACCCTGGTCCGGGGTCTTGCCCAGCTCTTCGTGGCCGACCGCCAGAATGTCGCCGCCAGCGAGCTTGTCGCCATACAGGAACGCCGCTTCGCAGCGATGGAACGCCGCGTCAACGCAGGCGAGGCTTCGCGCGCGGAACTCGAGAGGGTCAGGGCCGATCTCGCCGACGCGCGTCATCGCCATGCCGATGCCGATGCGCGCCGCGAGGCGGGATTGGTGGAGATCGCCAACGCCATCGGTGTATCGCCCGCTGCGCTGGCCGGAGCGGCGTTTGCGTGGGACGGGTTCGAGGCACCGCAGGATGTCACGCGCGTCAGCGCGGACGAGCGCAGAATAGCTCTTTTGGCGCGGGCCGATCTGCTCAAGTCGATGGTCGCCTATGACCAGGCAGAACTCGACCTGCGCGGCGAAGTGGCAAAACAGTATCCCGCAATCACGGTGGGACCGGGGTTCACCTGGGAACGCGGGCTGGTGAAGATCCCGTTCAACCTCGGCCTGTCGCTGCCGCCATTCGACCTCAATCGCAAGGCCATCGCCGCGGCCACCGCCCGCCGCAGCGAAGCCGCAGCGAAGCTGGAGGCCGATTATGCAGCGGCAATTGGCGCAGTCGATGGCGCCCTTGGCGAAGCAGACGCGGCCCAGCGCGCGCTCGATGAATTCAGGAGGCTGGACCTGCCAATCGCCGCGCGTCTGGCGGCTCAAGCCGACCGCGAACTGGCGGCGGGATCGCTCGATCGGGCCGACTGGGGCGCCGCCCAGGCAGGCCGACTGACGACGCGGCTTCTCGAACTCGATGCGCTGGCCCGCGCGCTTACCGCCGACCTGGCACTAGAAGACGCTCTGCGTCGCCCGCTGTCGGGACCGGAACTGATGATTGGAAGGGGTGAACAATGAGCCGATGGCGATCAGCGGCATGGGCGGGAATGGGTGCGGCGGCCATGGCGCTCGGCCTGTACGGCGCGGGGGCGATCAGGCATTCCGATGCAGTGCAAACGGCGAGTGCGGAGGATGCCGATGCCCCAACGGACAAAAATGCCGCACCGGCGAAGAATGAGCCGGTGACCGACCCGGCCGCGCTCGCAAGACTGGGCGTCAAGACTGCGGCGGTTACTACAACTGTTGCCAGTCAGATGACGGACGGGTTCGCGCGCGGCCTCGATGTCGGACCGCTTGCGGCCATCGTCGCCGAGGCCGATGCCGCGCGCGCGGCGGCTGCAGCATCGCAGGCGGAGGCCTCACGCCTCGAAGCACTTTACCGTCAGGACGTGAGCGCATCGCGGCGATCGGTCGAAGCCGCCCGTGCGCTGGCGCTGGCGGATGCCGCCCGCACCCGGCTCGCCGAGCAACGCGTCGGGCTGGAATTTGGCTCCGGGCTGTCGCGGCTCGGGCCGGGTGCCATCCGCCAGCTTGTTAGTGAGATCGCCGCAGGCCACGCCGCGCTCGTCCGGATCGACATTCCGGGGGCAATGTTGGCGCCAGGAACTGTGGTCGAGATAGGCGAACCAGGGTCAGCCCTGACAGTGCGCGTATTGGGTGCAGCGGCCACTGCCGACGCCCGACTGCAAAGCGCCGGTGTACTCGCCATCGTTCGCGGGCCGCTGGCCCGGCAGGCGCAGGCGGGGCGGATATTGCCTGCGCGCGCCGCAACCGGCGTCGCCAGTTCGGGCATGCTTGTTCCTCGCGAAGCCATAGTCCGCTTCCAGGGCCGGATGTGGGTGTTCCGCCAGAATGGCAAGGCGTTCGAGCGGATCGCGCTCGACGATCCGCAGAGCACACCGCAAGGGTGGATCGTCCGGGGCGGACTCAAGGCCGGCGATGTCATCGCCGTCTCGGGCGCGACCGGATTGCTGGCGCTCGATGCCGGCGGTGCTGTTGCCGAAGCCGAGGGAGACTAAGCGATGCTGGCCAGGCTGATTCGCTGGTGCATCGCCAATGCGCGCATGGTCATCGTCGCCGCCGCGATCTTCGCGATCTACGGCATCAGCGTAGTCGATCGTGCGCGCTACGATGTGTTTCCCGAGTTCGTTCCGGCCCAGGTCACGGTCCAGACCGAAGCTCCGGGGCTTGTAGCCGAGCAGGTCGAGGCACTGGTTACCCGCCCGATCGAGAATGCCATCAACGGGGCCAACGGCGTTGAGAGCGTCAGCTCGGAATCGGCGCAGGGGCTTTCGGTGATCCGCGTGGTCTTTACTGAAGGCTCGGAACCCTTGCGCGCGCGCCAGATTATTGCCGAGGCGCTGGGCAGCGTTTCGGGTAAGCTGCCCAGCGGCGTATCGCCGCCCGCGCTGTCGCCACTGACCTCTTCGACGATGGACCTCCTCAAGATCGGATTGACCAGCGACAAGCTCGACCAGCGCCGACTTCGCGCGCTGGCCGACTGGACCATACGGCCAAGGCTGCTGGCTACCAAAGGCGTCGCAGGCGCAGTGGTCTATGGCGCCGCCCCATCGCGCTACGAGGTCCGGATCAAGCCCTCGCAGCTTGTCGCGCGCAACATCTCGCTCGCCGAGGTCAATTCGGCGATTGCTGCACTGACCACGGTTCGCGGCGGGGGCTTTGCCGAGACGACCAACCAGCGCATTCTGATTCAGCCGGGCAATGGCGCGATCGACGCCGCCAAGCTCCGAGCGGCACTGGTGCCGAGCGGCAATGGCACGGCGGTGGCGCTGCGCGAAGTGGCCGATGTCGTGCTCGTGCCCGCACCGCAGTTCGGCGATGCGCTAATCATGGGCAAGCCTGGCGTGCTCGTTTCCATGTCGAGCCAATACGGGGCCAACACCCTTGAGGCCAGCCGCGCCGTCGCGGCGACGCTGGAAGAACTCAAGCCGACGCTCGATGCCCAGGGCATTAAGCTCTACCCGGCGCTGCACCGGCCCGCCAACTTCATCGAAGTTGCCCTGTCGGGCATGTCGAAGGATCTGATCGTCGGCGCACTGATGATTGCGCTCGTGCTGTTCGCCTTCCTGCGCGACCTGCGCACAGCGCTGATTGCGTTTCTCTCGATCCCCCTGTCTCTACTGGCCGCGCTGATCGTGCTCGACAAGCTGGGGGGGACGATCAACACCATGACGCTCGGCGGGCTGACCGTCTCGCTGGGTGTGGTGGTCGACGATGCGGTGGTCGGCGTCGAAAATATCGTCCGCCGATTGCGCAGCGCAGGTGCCGCCGATCGCGCAGCGATCATCGCCAATGCCACCGTCGAGGTCCGCGCACCGGTGGTTTATGCCACCTATCTGCTGGCTTTCACCATCGCGCCGATCCTGTTCCTGACTGGATTGCAAGGCGCCTTCTTCTCGCCGCTCGCGCTCTCGTTCCTGCTTGCGGTCCTCGCCTCGCTTGTTGTTGCCCTGACTGTGACACCGGCGCTCGCTGTACTGCTGCTCGGCAGGATGACCCCGCACGAGGAACCGCGCGCATTGGCGCGGGCCAAGGCCTGGCATCGCGCGCAGCTGGAACGGCTGTGCGATCGACCGCAGGCTGTAATCGGAGCGACAATCGTCACCAGCCTCATCGGCGCGCTGGGCCTTATGGCGTTCGGCGGCGAGCTGCTCCCGGCGTTCCGCGAGGGTCACTATGTTCTCAAGGTCAATGGCCCCGTCGGAGCCTCGATGGGGTGGATGCGTGACAACGGTGCGCGCCTGTCGCGGGATTTACTTGCCATTCCCGAGGTGGCGACGGTCGAGCAGCAGATTGGCCGGGCCGAAAGCGGCGAAGATCCCTTCCCGCCCAACCGCAGCGAGATGCATGTCGAACTCAAGCCTGGCGGTGCTGGCGGCGAAGACCGCGCGCAGGCTGAAATTCGCAAGGTTCTGGGGCGCTATCCGGCCATCCAGAGCGCGACGCTGACCTTCCTTGGCGACCGGATCGGCGAGTCGCTCTCCGGCGAGACCGCCCAGCTAGCCATCAATGTCTATGGTTCGGACCTCGACGTGCTTGACCGGATCGCAGGCGACATCGCGCGGGTGGTCAAGGCGGTTCCCGATGCTGCGGACGTTCAGGTTAAGTCGCCGCCCGGCACGCCGCTCCTGTCGATCGCACTCGATCCGGCCCGCATGGCGGTGCATGGCGTGACGCCAACTGACGCCAACGATGCTATCGAGATCGCCTTCCAGGGCCATGTCGCCGGAGAGGTCGCCGACCCCGACCGGACAACCGACGTGGCGGTGGTTCTTCCGCCCGAACTGCGCCAGGACCCCGAGAGCGTAGCGGCGATGCTGGTGCGCGCCAGCGACGGGTCCTCGGTCCGCCTCGGTGACATTGCGACGCTGTCATTGGGCGAAGGACGCGCTTCGATCGCCCGCGCCGGAGGTCAGCGGCGCCAGGTCGTCACGATCAATCCGACGCGATCCGACGTCGCGGGTTTCGAGCGCGATGCGCGTGCCGCGATTGCCGCCAAGGTCAAGCTGCCCCCCGGTGTATCGCTGTCGTTTACCGGCGTGGCGGCAGGCCAGACTGCGGCGACCCGCCAGATTGCGCTCAACGTCGCGGTGGCCGCCATCGCGATCGTCGGCCTGCTGATCCTTGCCTTCGGCGGCGCCCGGGCGGCAGCGCTGATCCTTGCCGGAACGCCGTTCGCGCTGGTGGGCGGTGTGATCGCAATTGCACTGACTGGAGGCGTTCTCTCGCTCGGGGCGCTGGTCGGGTTCGTCACGCTGTTCGGTATTGCCGCGCGCAATGCGATCCTGCTGGTCGCCCATGTCGATCACCTCGTTGATGAGGAAGGACTGCCGTTCGATCGGGCAACCGTGATGCGGGCCGCCGAGGAACGGGTCACGCCGATCTTGATGACGGCACTCGTTACTGCCCTCGGCCTGTTGCCGTTGGCGATTGAGGCGGGACAAGCAGGCCGTGAAGTGCAAGGGCCCATGGCCGCGGTCATCCTCGGCGGACTCGTGACCTCGACTGTCATGAGCCTGATGTTGCTGCCGGCCCTGATCCTCAGATATCGTCATGCTCAGGGTAAGGAGCAGGCAGCATGACCGGCAGCACAGTAAGACGCGCGATCGTCATCGTAGCCCTGTGCAATCTTGCATATTTCTTCATCGAAGGGACGGTTGCGCTGCGCATCGGCTCGGCATCGCTGCTGGCAGACAGCGCGGATTTCTTCGAGGATGCAACCGTCAACTTCCTGATCCTGATGGCGCTCGGATGGAGTGCGCTGGCGCGCCGCAGGGTTGGTTACCTGCTGGCTCTGGTCCTGCTACTGCCTGCGATAGCGTTTCTGGCGACCCTGTGGAGCAAGGTGTCGCATCCACTCCCACCCGATGCCTTCGCCCTGTCGATCACCGGGCTGGGTGCGCTCGTCGTCAATCTTGGCTGTGCGCTGCTCCTGGCCCGGGTGCGGCATGTTCACGGCAGCCTTACGCGCGCAGCGTTTCTGTCGGCGCGCAATGATGCGTTCGCGAATGTCGGCATCATCGGCGCCGGTCTGGTTACACTTGGTTGGTCCTCGGTCTGGCCGGACATTGTTGTCGGTCTCGCCATCGCCTGGATGAACCTCGATGCGGCAAAGGAAGTCTGGGAGGCCGCCCGAAGCGAGGGAGAAGAGCTCGAACCTGAGCCTTGATTGCAATGCGATGGCGAACACCTGGAAATGGGCGGCGGCCGCGAAGCTACGGGTTGACGGGTTCGATGCTGATCTTCGAGATCGCGGCGACATTGTTGGTTGGCAGAAACGCCTTGAAATAGGCAAGGCGAAACCGTCGGCTCATGAACTCACCCCACGGCACGTCCGCAGTCGCAACCGCGTTACCCGACCCGTCCCAGCCGATCACATGAAGATGACCGGGAATCGCCCCTGCATACCCATTGCTCCGGCGGACATCCCCTCCCACCAGAATGCCGTCCGGTTTTTGGCGGGCCGACGCACTGACGACGATTATTTCGGAATTCGAAGCAATCGTGATGGGACCGCGGAATTTCTGACCGGTGGCGCATCCCGAGACTGTGATCGAGAGTGCCAAGCAGCAGGAGAGATAAGTGGTCGGAGAATTTTTCAACATTGCGCCTACTGTCTACTCCATAACAATGTGCCGACCAAGGGTTAGGATTCCCGCCGTTACTGATGTGGCCTGGAATGGCAGGTTTCAGGAGCCTCTCGATGGGCAATGAACGACCGCTATGTTCGCGTGAACCGCCTCGGCGATTATTGCGGATCAGGCGTGGGCATTCGCCATAAGTCCTCTTCATAAAACGCGAGAACGTGCTCGTCTCGGAGAACCGCAGAATCTCTGCGATCTCGCCTACGGTGAGCGACGATTCGCCCAAATAGAGCAGCGCAAGGTTGGCGCGAACTCTTGTGAGCAGGCCTTCGAAGCTGGTGGCATTGCCAGCCAGCCGCCGTTGCAGCGTGCGGCGGGATTTTCGCAACAGGCGCGCGGCAATCGCCAGGTCGATCGGCGCAAAGGGCAGCATCGTGCGAATAAGCGCTTCAGTCTGCAGCACTTCCAGACCATGGATTGACCGGGCAGCCGAGCCGTATTGCGCAGCCAATTGGCCGTGTATCTCGGGATCGGCTCCGGCTACGGGCAACGCAAGCAGGTCCGCATCCAGCAAAAGCGCATTGCGGTCAGCATTGAACATGATCCGGTCGCCCAGCAAGCGGTCGTGCCAGCCACGATTCGCCGGTGCTGAGTGGCGCATCATGACCAGGTCTGGCTTCCAACCGGGATCGTGCCGTCGCATTTCGCGCGCTACGACAGAGAAGCCCAGTTCGATCACCTGCCGCTGCTGGCCGCCAACGTCGGTGCTGAGCTCGTAGGTCAACAGCATCCCATCTTCGACCGGTTCCAGACCGACGATTGTGCCCTGCGTATGCAAGGGGAAGAAATCGGCCAGGTCCAGGATCATGTCCCGAACGGTAGCCGCGCTGCCCAACAGCGGGGCCATCGGTCCGAACAGCGACAGGCCTTGGCGTGGCCCCAGCCTCAGACCAAAGGCCGGTGCGCTGAGCCTTGCCGCCGTCAGCTCCATGAACTCCAGAAACCGGTCGACCCGCATTGGCAGGTCGGGATTGGCCATCGGTCGCAATGGGACACCTGTTTCGCTGGCCAGCGCGCGATAATCGCCGCCCAGCTCGGTGACGAGTTCAGGCGCGCCTTCCATCACTCCGCTGCGAACCCATTTGACCATCGCGGTAACAAAGCATTTTGGCGCGCAAAGTCAACTTTGGAGAGGAGCCCCGTGGTAACTCCATCGCAGAAGACAAACGGGAGGGGTGCCCCATGGAGAAGAATGACCGTCCGGGTTTGGCCCGGCTGCTCGCCATTGTGATGCTGATCCTGGCGCTGATGATCGGCTACTTCGGGCTCAGCGCCAATGGCTATCTGGTGCCCGCCGCCACCGCGCTGCTGATGGCCGCGCTGCTCTGGCTGGGCAAGGGCGGCCGGTTCTTCGAGGCAGTAACCCTGGTCAACCTGGTCAGCGGGACGCTGCTGGTGCTGGTGCTGGCATTCGGGAACTTCCTTGGCGACCGCAAGCTCGACGTCTCCGGCGTCTCGCTGCTGGTCAACCTGCTGACCGGCGGCCCGGCTGTTGCGTTGGTCGCTCCGGCACTGCTGCTGGGATTGCGGCCCGGCAAGCCGCTACACACTTGGTTCAACCCCGCCGCCGACGCGGCCTGAGGGAGCACCTGCCATGAAGAAAGCGATATCCACGCTCGCTGCTCTCGCCGCCGCGTTCCAGCCAGTGCTGGCAGAGGCCGCGTCGTTCAGCGGCAAGGTAAGCCTGCCCGACGGCCGCCCGGCCTATGGTGCGATGGTCACTGTGTTTGACGCCGATGGCGAACGCCGCCAGACCGTCTACACGGCTGCCGACGGGTCCTATGCGATCCGCACGCCCTATGCCGGCAAGCTCAAGGTGCGGGTTCGCCTGGCGGGCTTCAAGGACGGGACCAGCGAACAGCAGGCCGCCGCGGCCGGTTCGGCGCGGCTCAATCTGGCGCTGGGCACGTTCGCCAATCTTGGCGAAATGAATGAAACGCTCTCGGCCTCGGCCTTCAACGCGCGTCTGCCCTGGCCCAGCGTGAAGCGTGATCGACCCGCGTTCGTCAGCCAGTGCAATTATTGCCATCAGGTCGGCAACGCGTGGACCCGCATCCCGCGCGACCATGACCAGTGGATCGCTGAAGTCGACAAGATGGAGAACATGCTGGCCATGCCCAGCCGGGCGCAATCGCGCACAATCGCCGATGTGCTGTGGCGCGGTTTTGACGGCAAGCCGTTCCAGGCCAGCCAGTCCTATGGCGCAAGCCCGGAACTTGCCCGTGCCAAGGTGCGCGAATGGCTGGTCGGCGATGGCTACACCTTCATCCACGACGCTGACGTGGCGCAGGACGGACTGCTCTATGGCACCGACGAGGGCCACGACATCCTGTGGGTGCTCAACCGCGAAACCGGCAAGATCGAGCAGTACAAATTGCCCGACAGCGACTTGCCGCGCGGCGGAATCTTCTCGGGCATGAAGTTGCCGATCGGCCAGTTCACCGGCAAGCACGGTCCGCATTCGATGGCTCAGACCAGCGACGGACGGATCTGGATCACCAATGCGCTGTCGAGCACCTTGATGAGCTTCGATCCGCAGACCAAACAGTTCAAAACCTACCCCGTCGGACACGACGCGCTCTACCCGCACACCATCCGCGTCGACAAGAACGACATTGTCTGGTTCACCATTGTCGCCTCGAACCAGATCGGCCGATTCGACCCCAAGACCGAGCAGATGACTGTGCTCAGGCTGCCTTCAAACGGTGTGATCCGCTGGATCACCGATCAGCTGTTTCCAACATTGATGCGGATCGGCAGCTGGTTCCCCGACCAGGCGGTTCACCTCAACCTATCGACCCACCGCTTCTTCGGTGAGCAGATCCTGGCCTTTCCCTACGGGATAGACGTCAATCCGGTCGATGGCAGCATTTGGTACGCCAAGCTCTACGCCAGCAAGATCGGGCGGATCAATCCCAAGACGATGGAAGTGAGGGAGTGGGACACGCCGTTGATCGGCCCGCGGCGTCCGCGGTTTGACGCGCAGGGCATCTTCTGGATCCCGGCCTTCGATGCGGGGGGACTGATGCGCTTCGATCCCAAAACCGAGAAATTCGAAACCTACCGCATCCCGGTGGTCGGCAAGGACGAGTATGAGACGCCGTATGCGCTCAACGTTGACAAGCGCACGGGCCAAGTGTGGATGGCGGCGAACAATTCTGACCGGATCATCCGCTTCGACCCCAAGACCAAGACCTTCTTCAGCTATGCCAGTCCGACCCGCGTTACGGTGCTACGCGACTTCTCATTTACCGAGGACGGCCAGGTCTGCTCATCGAGTTCGAACATGCCGGCAGCGGCAATCGAGGACGGGCGGCCGAACTTCGTCTGCATCGAGCCTGAAGGCGGCGCAGCCGACCGGACGGCACTGGGACTGTGACGAGCAAACCGATCAAACCGGGCGGCGTCCGGACTGACGAACGGCGGTTCACAGGGCTGCCCGGGTTCGAATTTGCGCCACATTACGCCGTCCTGGCCAGCGGCTTGCGAGTCCATCACCTCGATGAAGGTCCACGCGACGGGCCGACCGTGCTGTTGATGCACGGCGAGCCGACCTGGTCATACCTTTATCGCCACATGATCCCGATACTTGCCGCAGCCGGGCTGCGCGTGGTGGCACCTGACCTCATCGGCTTTGGCAAGTCAGACAAGCTCACCGATCGGGAGGCTTACAGCTATGCTGCCCACGTCGACTGGATGCGCGAATGGATTGAGCAACTCAATCTTCGGGGGATCACGTTGGTCTGCCAGGACTGGGGCTCGTTGATCGGCCTTCGGCTTGCCGCCGAAAACGAAGATCGCTTCGCCGGGATCGTGCTTGCCAACGGCGGGCTGCCTTCTGGCGAGCGGTTTTCGGCTGCATTCGACTGGTGGCGCCGGTTTTCGCGCTGGTCGCCGTATTTCCCGATCGGGCGGATCGTCGATGGGGGGACCAGGCGCAAACTTTCCGCGGCCGAGATCGCTGCCTACGATGCGCCCTTTCCCGATGCCGCATCCAAAGCTGGCGCACGAATCTTTCCTTCGTTGGTGCCGGTCACCCCGAATGACCCGGCGGTGCCCGATCAACTTCGTGCTTGGGAGGTGTTCGAGCGCTGGACCAAACCGTTCCTGTGCTGCTTCAGCGACGGCGATCCGATCACGCGCGGCGGCGACTGGCAATTCCTCGACCGGGTCCCCGGAGCCACCGGGCTACCACATCGCACCCTCAAGGGCGGACATTTCATCCAAGAAGACGATCCCGAAGGCTTTGCCGGGGCGGTGATCGATCTTGTCCGGGCCAAATCCGCGCAAAAATTATGACAACGCGCAAGATCAGGGTCGGCGAGCTAACCTTCAACGTGCTCGACGAGGGCGTCGGAGAGCCGGTGCTGCTCGTCCACGGCTTCCCAGACGATCACACTGTCTGGCGCGGCCAGGTGCCTGCGCTGGTTGCCGCCGGTTACCGGGTGATCGCGCCCGATATGCGCGGCTGCGGCGAGAGTGATATGGCGGTACGGACCCGGGACTACCTGCTGCCCAAGCTGGTTGCGGATCTGGCCGGAATCCTGGATGCGCTGGGAATCGAGCGGGTCAAGCTGGTCGGTCACGATTGGGGCGCGGTGATTTGCTGGGTCTTTGCTGCACGCCATCCAGAACGGGTCGAACGCTATGCGGCGTTTTCGGTCGGCCATGCGGCGGCCTATGCCGCCGGGCCGCTCGAACAGAAGATCAAAGGCTGGTATGTGCTGATGTTTCAGCTGCGCGGCTTTGCCGAGTGGCTGATCAAGGCCCGCGACTGGGCCTTCTTCCGCCGCTTTACCGATAACCATGCGGAACTGGCCAGCTGGACTGCCAAGCTGGGGCGGCCGGGGCGACTGACTTCAGGAATCAATTATTACCGCGCCAACATCGGCATCTTGCTCAAGCCGAACCGCTCCAAGGTTACGGTGCCGGTGCTGGGCATCTACAGCGACGGCGATCGCTATCTGGCCAAGGCCCAAATGACCGACAGCGCGGCCTATGTCGATGCGCCGTTTCGCTTTGAACTGATCAAGGGCGCAGGACACTGGCTGCAGATCGACGCGCCTGAGCAGGTGAACGCCCTGCTGATCGACTTCTTCGCAAAGGAACCGAAGCCATGAACTCTTCCCCGCTGCTTCTGCTGCTGGCCGCCGTACTGGCTCTGTTCGTGTTCTGGGCCTGGCGAAAGCAGGAGCCGCGCCGCCCGCTGACCAGGGCCGAGATCGATCGCTATTGCGAGGTAGTCGATGCGAAGTTTCCGGTTCCGGACGATCAGGACCGCGCGGCCTGGGTCGCCCGGCTGCGCCGCTTCGGCGAGAACGACGACGGGCGCGATATCTACATGCTCAACCTGCTGCGCTATCATGAAACCATGGCCAAGGGTCCTGCCTCGGCCGGGTCCTTCACTGGAACGCCGCATGCAGCCAACAAGATCTATGAAGCCAACGCCAAGCCGATCCTGATGAAGAGCGGGGCCTTTCCCATTTTTGCAGGCAAGGTGGAGGATTTGAATGCGGTCGGCAGTGGCGATCCAGCGGAGGACAACTGGACCCGGATCCTGGTGGTCCATTACCCCAGCCGCCGCCATTTCTTCGAGCTGCTGACTAATCCGCAATACCTGACCAAAGCCGATTTCAAGAGCTATGCCATGCACATGGCGCTGGTACCGGTGAAGCGCGAACTTGTGATCCCCGATTTCCGCCAACTGGCCGTTGCCGGAGCAGTGTTGCTGTTCCTGCTCGCTGGCTGGATCCTGGCCCTGACTGGAGGTGCATGATGAAAGCTGTTGTCTGCCAGAACGGCGAACTTCGCGTAGAAGACCTGCCCGAACCGGTGCCACAGCAGGGCCATGCGTTGCTCAAAGTGCTGCGCTGCGGGATCTGCGGGTCGGATCTGCACATGCGCCACCATTGCAACGAACTGAAGGCGGTCAATGACCGGGTCGGCTACCCCGCGCTGCCATCGGCCAAGGACGCCTTCGTGTTCGGGCACGAGATCTGCGCCGAAGTGCTCGACTATGGCCCCGGCTCCAAGCGCAAGCTCAAGCCCGGCACCCGCGTGGTCGCCCCGCCGATCGTGCGCTGGGGCGCGGAAATTGACATGGCCGGGCTCTCGGCGCGTTCGAACGGCGGCTATGCCGAACGGATGCTGCTCGACGAACTGGTGCTGATGCCGGTCCCCAACGGCCTGTCGAGCGACATGGCAGCACTCAGCGAGCCGATGGCGGTCGCCTGGCACGCGGTCCGGCGCAGCGAGGTCAAGAAGAAGGACGTCGCGGTGGTGATCGGTTGCGGGCCGGTCGGCCTGGGCGTGATCGCGATTTTGAAGGCCCGCGGCGTTAGTACGGTGATCGCCAGCGATTTCTCGCCCGGTCGCCGTGCGCTGGCGAAGGCCTGCGGGGCCGACGTGGTGATCGATCCGCGCGAACATTCGCCCTATTCCAGCTGGGAAGAATACGGCTGGGTCACGACCTTCGGCGGGCTGCTCGAAATGGCGGTTCAAACCCGCGAGGCGCTGGAGAAGGTTCCGGTTCCGTGGTGGACCGCCTGGCGCATGGCCGAGGCGCTGGGAGCTGGTCCCCTTCGTGTAGCCGCTTGTAGGCCAGCAGCCAGGCGGTTCCGCTGCGCCTCTCCCATGCCCGCGAAATAGTAAAAGGCAGCGTCTGCGTCCGCTTGAACGTGCGGTTCAAACACCTCCGAGATTTCTCTGAGGTCGCGCATGGGGTCAAACCTCGGGTTTAGGAGCGCCGTCCCTTGTAGGCTGCCAATTTGATGCTCAACCGTGTCGTAGGTTGAACCTGAGGTGCGAAGGCCGCGCGGCCCGCCCGCGTCCCGCTCCAACACTTGCGTTACCGAAAGTTGCCCGCCGTTGGCCCGCGCTGCTCTCAAGGCACAGGCCAGAAAGGCGAGGAAGCAGGTGATTTGCCAAGTGCAGATTGGCAGGTAGATTAATCGATCAGCAGTGCACTGCTTGTATTCATTGGGACAGCCATTGAGATTCAAGCAAGCCATTACCTCCAAACAGCGCCTCAACGGGATCCTGTGCATGAGCTGCATTGCATAGCTCGACTGCGCGTGGATCGTCGACGGGGCCGTTGGCACCTCGCAAGTGCTCTATCCACGCTGCAATGCCTGCCAGGATTGCGGGGCATTGCCGACCGGCTCTCTGACACACCACCAGCGTCTCCAGCCAGCGCTGTGGAATCTTCTGGCTTCCATCCATAGCAATCTGGCGTAGCCGGTGGTTCAGCGCAGGATTGGCGAAGCGCGCGATGAGGTCGGCGGCGTAGCGGTTCAGGTCCTGGCCCGGCGCTGCCTCAATGCTCGGCGCGGCTTCGTGCAGCATGAGTTGTTCCACTTGCACGCGGAGTTCGGGATCGGCGATCGCCTGGTGAACAAACTCATGCCCACGCCGGAGGCCGCAATAGGCCAGTAGGGAATGTGCTCCATTGAGCATCCGGAGCTTGGCGGCCTCATAGGGGCGGACGTCAGCGACCAGTTCAGCCCCCACCGCCTCCCAGCGCGGGCGCAGGCCGGCGAAGCGGTCTTCGATCACCCATTGGCTGAACGGTTCAGTGAAGACCGCTGCTTGATCGTCGAGACCGATCCGGGCGCTGAGGTCGGCGCGATCGGCTTCGGTCGAAGCGGGGACGATGCGATCGACCATGGTCGAAGGACAGGTGCATTCGGCGCGGAACCAAGCCAGCAGCGCGGGATCGTGGAGCGCGAGATAGTCCGCCATCAACCGTTCGAGCTGCTGGCCGTTGTCGGCAAGGTTATCGCAGCTGAGCAAGGTCAGTCCGCCGATGCCGGTTTCGCGGCGACGACGCAGGGCTTCGGCCACCAGGGGATAGAAGCTGCCCTTGGTCGCCTGAGCGGGGTCGAGACCGCCGCCGGGCGCGCGGCAATAGCCCTTCTCGGTTATGGTGAAGCTGACGATGTGGGTGTTTGGCTCTGCTAGAGCGGCAACGACCGCTTCCCGATCCGGACCAGCAACCAGCACATTGCGCACTGCCCCAACCACCCGAGTTGCTGCACCAGCGGCAGACCGTTCGGTGACGGTATAGAGCCCGTCCTGCGGGTTCATCTGGCGCGCGACATCGTCCGAGCGGAGCGATACTCCGGTGATCGCCCAATCGCGGTCGCCCGCCTCCATTGCGCGGTCAGTGTACCAGGCCTGATGCGCGCGGTGAAATGCGCCGATCCCGAAATGGACGATGCCGACGGCCTGCGCCGTCCGGTCGTAGCCGGGCTGATCCACCCCAGCCGGGAGGTGGGCGAGCGCCGCGCTGGCCAGCCTCACAGCTTGTAGGCCGCCTTGGCCAGATTGTAGCTGAGGTCCTGCGCCAGTTCCGCGGCCTCCCAGTCCTCGATCCGGTGTTCGGCGACCAGCCGCGCCAGGAACGAGCAGTCCACGCGGCGGGCGACATCGTGGCGAGCCGGGATCGACAGGAAAGCGCGGGTATCGTCGTTGAAGCCGACGGTGTTATAGAAGCCGGCGGTTTCGGTGGTCATCTCGCGGAATCGCCGCATCCCTTCCGGACTGTCGTGGAACCACCAGGCCGGGCCGAGCTTAAGACATGGGTAATGCCCGGCCAGCGGGGCCAGTTCGCGGGCATAAACGCTTTCATCCAGAGTGAAGAGGATCAGCGAGAGAGCCGCTTCGTTTCCGAACCGATCGAGCAGCGGTTTGAGCGCGTGGACATAGTCGGTGCGCATCGGGATATCCGCACCCTTGTCGCGCCCCAGCGCGGTGAAGAGCTGCGCGTTGTGGTTGCGGAATGAACCCGGGTGAAGCTGCATCACCAGCCCGTCCTCGAGGCTCATCGCCGCCATTTCGGTCAGCATCTGGGCGCGGAACAGTTCGGCCTCAGCGGGAGTGAGCTGGCCGGTGCTGACTTTGGCGAACAATGCCTCGGCCTCGGCGGGGGAAAGGTTGGCGGTCTGGGCCGTGGGGTGGCCGTGATCGGTGCTGGTCGCGCCGTGGGCGGCAAAGAACGCGCGGCGCTGGCGGTGCGCGGCGAGATAGCCGTTCCAGCTCAGGCAATCCTCGCCGGTCAGCTGTGAGAAGTGCTCCAGGTTGCCGCGAAAGCCCTCGAATTCGGGATCGACAACCGGGTCGGGGCGGTAAGCGGTGATGACCCGACCCTGCCAGCCGCTCGCGCGGATCACCGCGTGATGCTCGAGGCTGTCGAGCGGGCTTTCGGTCGTGGCGATAACCTCGATGTTGTAGCGCTCGAACAAGGCCCGCGGCTTGAATCCAGCGGTGGCCAGCATCTCGGTGATCGTATCGAAGTAGAGATCCGATGTCTTCGCGCCAAGCTGAAGGCCCATCCCGAACACTTCGGCAAAGACCCAGTCGAGCCACATCCGCGAAGGCGTGCCGCGGAACAGGTGATAACGCTCGGCAAACAGGCGCCAACTCTCGCGCGGACTTGCCTCAGGGTTGCCGATGCCCAGCGCGGAGAGCGACACGCCCTGCGAATAAAGCATGCGGAACACATAGTGGTCAGGGTGCAGCAGCAGTTCGGCGGCATTGCCGAAATTGGCATCGCTCGCGAACCATTCGGGATCGGTATGGCCGTGCGGGCTGATGATCGGCAGGCCCTGCACCGCGCCGTAAAGCTCGCGGGCAATCGCGCGCGTTCCCGGATCGGCCGGAAGCAGGCGATCGGGATGCAGTTCAAGATTGCGCGTCATGCGGTGGTCTGGGTGTAGCGTGCGCGCTTGGCCTGGGCGGTGCGCCGGGCCTCTTCGATTGCGCGCTCTTCGGTGGCAAACAGCAGGCTGTCGATCACTTGCGCCAGGTGCGCGCGCATCGCCGCGCGGGCCGCATTGGGATCTCGGGCGCGCAGCGCGTTCAGCACGGCGGTGTGTTCATCCACCACCGGCTTGATATTGGCGCTGCGGGCCTTTTCGTGGAGCAATGCAGCTTCGGGCGAAGCGGACCGCAGGTCCCAAAGGTGCTCAATCGCCTCGAAGATCGCGGTGTTGCGGGTTGCCTTGGCGATGGCGAGGTGAAATTCGCGGTCGGACTTTTCGGTCCCATCCGCCTGCTGGTTCTCCCGTGCGATTGCTTCCACCAGCTTTTCGATTTCCTCGAGTTCTTCGTTAGTAGCCTGCGTCGCGGCCAGCGCGGCGGCTTCGCCTTCGAACAGCAGGCGCGCCTCGGTCAGTTCGAACGCGGTGATGTTGAACCCGGGCAGGTCTTCCTTGCCCGGCAGGCGGCGCACATATGCACCTGATCCGACCTTTACCTCGACAAGTCCCTGTACTTCGAGCGCGATGATCGCCTCGCGCACGGTCGGACGGCTGACATTGTAGCTGATCGCCAGCTCGCGTTCGGCTGGAAGCCTCGCGCCCAGCGGATAGTGGCCCGATGCCAGTTCTTCCATCAGGCTGCGTGCCAGATCCTGGTAAAGCCGGTCCTGTGCCTTCTCGGGGGTCTTGTCGGGCATGTCACTCATCGCGATTCCTTTTGGTCTTACCAATTCTCTTGACAGGCCAGACTAATCTGGTCAAGTCATGTCTATCACACCTGTCTTGCATTGCCATAGGGAAAGCCATGAAGATCCAGTCCGCCAAGGTCATTGTCACTTGCCCAGGCCGCAATTTCGTGACGCTCAAGATCGAGACCGACCAGGGCGTCTATGGCATCGGCGACGCAACGCTTAACGGGCGCGAGAAGTCGGTGGTGTCCTATCTCGAAGATCACGTGATCCCGTGCCTGATCGGCATGGATCCGCGCCGGATCGAGGACATCTGGCAGTACCTCTACAAGGGCGCCTACTGGCGGCGCGGGCCGGTGACGATGCGCGCGATCGCCGCCGTCGATATGGCGCTTTGGGACATCAAGGCCAAAATGGCCGGGATGCCGCTGTACCAGCTGCTGGGCGGGCGCAGCCGCGACGGAATCATGGTCTATGGCCATGCCAACGGCAGCGACATTGCCGAAACGGTCGAAGCGGTCGGCAACTACATCGACATGGGTTACAAGGCGATCCGCGCGCAAACCGGCGTACCGGGGATCAAGGACGCCTATGGGGTTGGGCGCGGCAAGCTTTACTACGAACCCGCCGATGCCAGCCTGCCCTCAGTGACCGGGTGGGATACGCGCAAGGCGCTTAACTATGTCCCCAAACTGTTCGAGGAACTGCGCAAGACATATGGTTTCGACCATCACCTGCTGCACGACGGGCACCACCGCTACACCCCGCAGGAAGCGGCGAACCTTGGCAAGATGCTGGAGCCCTACCAGCTGTTCTGGTTCGAGGATTGTACCCCGGCTGAGAACCAGGAAGCGTTCAAGCTGGTGCGCCATCACACCACCACGCCGCTGGCCGTGGGTGAGATCTTCAATACGATCTGGGATGCCAAGGACCTGATCCAGAACCAGCTGATCGACTATATCCGCGCCACCGTGGTCGGTGCGGGCGGGATCACCCATCTGCGCCGGATCGCCGATCTGGCCAGCCTCTACCAGGTTCGCACCGGCTGCCACGGCGCAACCGACCTGTCGCCGGTGACCATGGGCTGCGCGCTCCATTTCGATACCTGGGTGCCCAACTTCGGGATCCAGGAATACATGCGCCACACGCCGGAGACCGACGCGGTATTCCCGCATGATTACCACTTCGAAAAGGGCGAACTGTTCGTCGGCGAGACCCCCGGCCACGGGGTCGACATCGACGAAAAGCTGGCCGCCAAATACCCCTATAAGCCCGCCTATCTCCCGGTCGCTCGACTGGAAGACGGCACCATGTGGAGCTGGTGATATGACAATCCGTAAGACCCTTCTGGCGGCCACCGCCCTTGTCGCGCTTGGCGCCGCAACCAAGACCCCCGCCCCGTCGCTCCAGCTTGGCCGCCTGGCCAAGTTGACCACCATCGATGCCCGTTATCAGGGCTACAACATAGAAATGGTCGAAGTGACCGGCGGCCGGTTCTGGGCACCCTATGGCGGCCCCGCGAACGAACGCTATCGCCAGCGCCCGCCGATCGACCTGACCGATCCCAAGCTGATCGCGCTGGCCAAGGGGCTTGGCCCCAGCCTGATGCGGGTCAGCGGAACCTGGGCCAACAACACCTACCTCGAAGCCGAGGGCGAACACCTTTCCGCGCCGCCGGCGGGCTACGTCCAGGTGCTGACCCGCCAGCAATGGAAGAATGTCGTCGCCTTTTCCAAGGCAGTCGATGCGCCGATCGTCACCAGCTTTGCGGTCAGCAACGGCACGCGCGGGGCCGATGGTGTGTGGACCACCGAGCAGGCCCAGCGCCGGCTTGACCTGACGCGCGAGGCCGGCGGCAGTATCTATGCCGCCGAGTTCTTCAACGAAGCCAACATG
The DNA here is from genome assembly GCA_046348665.1 of Sphingomonadaceae bacterium. GTDB lineage: Bacteria > Pseudomonadota > Alphaproteobacteria > Sphingomonadales > Sphingomonadaceae > Novosphingobium. The sequence goes on from JAXMDV010000001.1 coordinate 62,537, forward strand.
CCCAGCGCCGCGCCTGAAATGCCCAAGAATTACCACGCCGAAAACTACGGCGCCGAGTTCCGCATCTTCCGCGACTGGGCCCGCAAAAATGCGCCCGAGATGAAGATCCTCGGGGTTGGCGGCGTAGGTGAGGCCGGGTTGCTGGCCGGGCATGTCGATCCGCAGTTCGGCTCGCACGTCAGCAGCGATGACATGATGAAGCAGAACCCGAACAGCGTCGATGTGGTGTCGTACCATTTCTACGGATCGGTTTCGCAGCGCTGCCTCGGGTTGGGGATGGGTACGGCGGTCAAAGGCCATGCCCTCGGTGCGGAATGGCTCGACCTGACTGTGCGCGACTTCAAATTCTACGCAGCGCTGCGCGACAAGTACGAGCCCGGCAAGCCGATCTGGAACACCGAAACTGCACAGGCAGCGTGCGGTGGCAGCCCTTGGGCTTCGACCTTTCTCGATACCTTCCGTTACCTCAACCAGAACGCCGCGCTGGCGCAGCTGGGCCTTCAGGCGATCCAGCACAACACGCTGGCGGCCAGCGACTACGGGCTGATCGACCGCGATACCATGAACCCGCGCCCGAACTATTGGGCGGCGGTCCTGTGGCGGCGGACCATGGGGACAACCGTGCTCGCCTCGCCCAAGTCGCCCTCCCCGGCACTGCGGCTCTATGCCCATTGCCTGGCCGGAAAGTCCGGCGGCGTTGCGGTGATGGCGCTCAACACTGGCGAGGCTCCGCAGCGGCTTGGCCTCGGTGGCAAGGGTCAGGGCTGGACCATGACCGGCCAACCGGTGGACACGCGCGAAGTGCGGATCAACGGCAATACGCCCGGAGTCTCCTCCTCCGGCGAGCTGACCGGGCTGGAAGGCGCCGCTGTGGCTGGCAACGTGACCGTGCCCGGACAGTCGGTCGCGTTCTATGCCATGCCGGGCGCCAACAACCCGGCCTGCAGGTAGGACCATTGCCGCGCATTGTTGTCATTGGCGAAGGCATGCTGGAACTCGCCAGAAAGGGCGGGGACTGGCAGCTGGGCTATGGCGGCGATACGCTCAACACCGCGATCCACCTGGCCCGGCTGGGGCACGATGTCGCCTACCTGACCGCGCTGGGCAGCGATCCGCTGAGCAGCGACCTCAAGGGCAAGTGGGCGGCGGAAGGACTTGATACCTCGCTGGTGCTCGATCACCCAAGCCGCAGTACCGGGCTCTATGCGATCTCGACCGATGCTGCTGGCGAACGCAGCTTTGCCTATTGGCGCGATACCAGCGCCGCGCGTGAGATGTTTGCCCTGCCCGGTTCGGCTGCAGCGCTTGCGGCGGCAGTCCATGCCGACCTGATCGCCTTCTCGCTGATCACGCTTGCGATCCTTCCGCCTGAGGGCCGAAACGCGCTGCTTGGCCTTGCCCGGCAGCTGCGCGCTGACAACCGGCTGGTGGCCTTTGACGGCAACTACCGCGCGCGGTTGTGGCCTGACGCGACTGAGGCCCGGGCAGCCCGCGATGCCGCGATCGCCGTGGCCGATATCGGCCTGCCGACCCTTGAAGACGAGATTGCACTGGGCGGCGGGGCCTCGCCCGAACTGGTGGCGAAGCATTGGCAAGACCTGGGCTGCCAGGAGACGGTGGTGAAGCTGGGTCCGGCCGGGTGCAGCTTGCCCGGCGGCAAAGTTGTTGCACCCGCCGAAGTGCTGAGCCCGGTCGATACCAGCGGAGCTGGCGATGCCTTCAACGCGGGCTACCTCGGCGCCCGGCTGCGCGGCGAGGATCCGCTGAACGCCGCTGCAGCAGGGCACGCCCTGGCCGGCTGGACGATCATGCGGCCCGGCGCTATCCCACCGCGCGATTCCTGAGCAAGGTCCACAGCACCACCGCCGCCAGCAGGTCGAGCCCGGCAAGCGCGATGAACAGCGGGTTGTAGCCGAAGGTATCGGCGCTCTGGCCAATCAGCAGGGTGAACAGCATTCCGCCGATCCAGGCCGAAGTCCCCGCCATGCCGCTGGCCGTGCCGACGGTCCGGCTGTCGAACACGTCCGCACACAGCGTGATCAGCGCGCCATTGAGCATCTGGTGGGCAAAGCCGCCGACGCAGAACAGGGCGATGGCCATGCCCGGTGATCCGGCGAGGCCAATGCAGGCCGGGCCGACCATGAACAGCGCCCCGACCGTCATGGTCAGCTTGCGCGAGGAGATCAGGCTGCTGCCGCGCTTCATCAGCCAGGTCGGCAGCAAGCCCGCGGCCAGACTGCCGAAATCGGCGGCCAGGAAGGGCAGCCAGGCCCACAGCGCGATGCTCTTGAGGTCGAGCTTCCATACCGCGACCAGATAGAGCGGGATGAAGAAGTTGAAGGTCTGCCAGGCCGGCTCGGACAGGAAGCGTGGTACCGCGATTGCCCAGAAGCTGCGGCTTTTCAGCACGGCAGAGCGCGTAGCGGGCTTGCCTGCCAGGTCCTCTTTGCCGCCGCTGGCAATGACCGTCCGCTCGGCATCGGACAGCTTTGGGTGCTCAGCCGGATCGCGGTATCCCCACCACCACAGGCCGGCCCAGAGCAGCGACAGTGCGCCGGTCACCAGGAAAGCCGCCTGCCAGTTCCACGCCAGAATGCAGAAGGCGACCAGCGGCGGCGCGACCATGTTCCCCACGCTGGTGCCCATCTGGAACAGGCTGGTGGCCAGCGGGCGTTCGCGCGGGGGAAACCACTGCGAAACGGTCTTGGCCCCAGCCGGGATCGCCGCGGCTTCGGTTGCGCCAAGCATCGCCCGGAATGCGGCGAGGCTTTGCCAGCCTGTGGCAAGTCCGTGGGCCATGTTTGCAAAGGCCCAGCCTACTGCGAACAGGAAGAAGCCGAGCCGCGTGCCGAGCGCATCGAGTATGGTCCCGGCAACGGTCTGCATCACGGTATAGCTGGCCTGAAACGCCAGGACGACCCAGCTGTACTGCTCGGTCGACATCGCGAATTCGGTCTTGAGCGTGGGCGCCGCGACCGACAGGGTCGAACGCGCGAGATAGTTCAGTATCGTCCCCAAGGTCACCAGACTGATGATCCACCAGCGCAATTTGCCCCGCATCGTTCTCTCCCGAAATCAATGTGCACTTAAGCTGAAACAAGGCGGCCGGACACCCTGTAGGGATGCCCGGCCAGAGGGTGGAGAATTCAAAGCGAGATCAATCGCCGAAGGCATACTGCAGCTTGATCCCGAAGAACCGGTCGCTGTCACGCGGGCGCACCTGATAGATCACGTGCGCCGGATTGGTCGCGCTGCCGCCCAGGGTCGAGAAGCCATCGCTCAGACCCGCAGCATAATGCGTGTCGAACAGGTTGTTCACGAACACAGTCGCCTTGATCGGGCCGAACTCGGCTCCGATGCTGGCGTTGAAGATCCCGTAGGCCTTCTGTTCGAGCAGCGGATTGCCCAGCAGATCGAAGTTGACCTTGCTCTGGTGCTGATAGCCCAGCGAGACGATCGCCTTGCTGTCTTCGCCCAGCGGGAATTCCCCGGTCGCGCCCAGCGCAAACTTGAATTTCGGCGAGTTGGGCAGGGTCGCACCGCTGCGGTCCTGGAAGGTGCAAAGTGTGCGCGGTGCCAAAGCAGTGGCCGCCGAAGCCGAGGTGCAGCCCGCCGCCAGGACCGAGGCCGTGCCGTTCCAGGTCGCCCCGGTCTGGTCGGTATAACCCTGCGCGTTCTGGAACGAAGTCATCTTGGCATCGGTGTAGCTGGCCGAGCCATCGAACCGCAGCCATTCGTTGGGCTTGACCGACAGCTCGGCCTCGACGCCCTTGGTCTTTAGCTTGCCCACGTTGTTCAGCACGAACTGCGGGGCCAGGTTGATGATCACTGCCGACTGCGCCTGGAAGTTGTTGTAGTCGGTGTAGAAACCGGTGACGTTGAGCTGAACTTTGTTGTCGGCAAAGCGGCTCTTGAGGCCAAGTTCGTACGAAGTTGAATGTTCGGCCTTGACCGGACCGACGCCGTTCAGACCCGGGCCGGTGCCGGCCAGAGCGGCGTTGATCCGCGCCGGGTTAAAGCCAGAGGACACGTCGTAGGCAAAGCCTTTGTAGCCCTTGGCAACACTGCCATAAACCATCACCTTGGGCGCGACTTCCTGTGAGATCGAGGCCTTCCAGGTCAGCACATCGTCCGAATTGGTACCCCGGCACAGCGGGTTGCCTGTTAGGCAGGTGTTGGGTGTCGCGCTTGCCAGCAGGTTGTCAAACCGGACGCCGATCTTTTCGTGGTTGTAGCGCAGTCCGCCGGACAGCGTGGTCTCGGTCGGAAGCGTGTAATCGACCTGCGCGAACAGCGCATAGCTCTTGCTGGTGGCGGTCGCATCCCAATTGGCGAGCAGCGCGACCGGGCCGCGATTGAAAGCGCGGTCGGTCTTGGCATCGGCATAGAAGGCGCCGATCACGTACTTGAACGGTCCGTTGCCGGTCGAAACCGCGCGCAGTTCCTGCGTGAACATCCGCGAGTGGTAAGGTCCGCTCTGGGCGATCCCGCCATTGGTTGCGCCCGCAGTCAGGATGCCCAGAATGTTCACATCGGTGCCATCGACATCGTTCTGGAAGTTGTACTTCCAGTCCTGGTAGCCGGTCACCGCGATCAGGTTCACGCCGCCAAGCTCGACCACAAGGCGGCCCGAGAGCGTACCGGTTTCGTTGGTCGTCGCTCCTTCAGCATCGACCCGTGCGTTCTGGTTGCCCGCACCTGGGGTAATCCCGGTCAGGCTGGGGACCAGCGGCGCTGCAGCATTGCCCAGCACGCGCGGCGTACCGGCGGCATCGATCGAGCGGATTGTCGTCGTCGTTCCGTCTTGGGTATTCTTGGCCCAGGATCCGCCCAGCGTCAGCGCCACGCTTGGCGAGAAGGCCAGCTTGAGCTTGCCGCGAATTCCGTAGCCTTCGACATCATTGAGCCAGCGCCCGGTGGTCAGGTTATGCGCGTTGCCTTTGTAGCTGTGATAGAAGGCACCGAGGCGGAAGCCGGAATCGCTGTCTCCGAACGAGCCGGATAGCGAACCTTCAACCCGGTAGTCGTCGTCGGTCGCGCCGGTGACAGCCAGGCTACCGCTGAGTTCCTTCGACGGCCCCTTGGTAACGATATTGACCACGCCCGCCGAAGCGGCCTTACCGAACAGCGTACCCTGCGGCCCCTTGAGAACTTCGATCCGCTCGACATCGCCCAGCGTATCGAAGGCCTGCGCCTGCTGCACCACCGGCAAGTCATCGAGGATAACAGCGACGCTTGGTTCGACCCCGATCGAGAAGGCAAAAGTGCCGATCCCGCGCATGATGATCGAATTGTTGGGTGAGGAAGTGGACTGGGTGACCGTCAGCGAAGGCGCTGCCCGGGTCAGATCCGAAAAATCGGCGATTCGGTTGCGCTCAAGCGCTTCGGAATTGAGCGCGGTGACCGAAACCGGAACGCTCTGCATATTCTGCTCACGCTTCTGCGCGGTGACCACGATTTCCTCGAGCCCGCCGGAAGTGTCGGTGGCTTCAGGCTCAGCCTGCGGTGCTGCTTCCTGCGCGAAAGCGGGTTGAACCAGGGACAGGGCCGAGAACCCTGCGAGCAATAGGAACTTGCGAGACATCAGACCCTCCCAGAATCGGTTTTACGTATCGGTCTGGCCAATTATGATTATTGGTCTGGGCTGTCAAGCGTCATTCAAAGCTCCCGGCCTGGCGTCCGACATGAAAGCAAAAACCTCCAAGATTCCAGCGTTCCTGCTAATGCCAATCTGCTAGCGCGTCTAAATTCAAAGCAATCAGGATACCCTAGATTGCGGTACACATTTGCAAATATTGGTCTGACCGTTTTGTCTGAACGAGGTTGTGCAGAATGATGGTGCACCAATTATACTGGGGCCTCCAAACCCGGCCAAAAGCCGCCTGTATCGCGATTGTTCACCCTGCAATTCCTCGAGCTTGCGCTGGCGAATCCAACTACCGGCAATATGAGCAAGCGTCAGATTTCTAGGAACAGATCTTCTATTCCGGACGTGGGCTTTGCCAGCGGCTTCAGCCAATGCAGGAAGCCACGTATGTGCTGCCCTGGCGGCAACCTGCTCTTTTCCCAGATACGAGCCGGGCCCCTAGACCCCGCCCATCCGGGTTACGAACATGAGCATTCTGATTGAGCGGGAGATTTGATTGACGCACTCTGTCCCGCGCTGCGCGCTCCTGAGGGTGCGGCGATTTTGTTGCTGACCCGCTGGCACTCTTGCCTCGCTCGTTGTCGGACGCCCGCTTGCGCACTGTCGCGCGCGCAGGGCGTCCGACGGCCTCGCAGCGTTGCAAGGGTGCCGTCCAACATGGTACCATTGAGGCTTTGCAAAAATCGCCTAGATTGGCAAACAAGGAACCATTTCCAGCCAATTTTGGTGTTGGTGATCGGGCAGGTAACTGCAGAATTCTGATTTTGATTTTATACTTTATTACAGTAACTTATACGAAAAACTTGATTCCTGTCTCCCCGACCACATAACTTCTTATAAATCCGCGAGTTTTTGCTCCGCAACTACTGATTTCCCGATTGCGGCTAGCGAAACGGTTCGGGAAATTTATAGTCGGCCGCGAGCTGACGCGTGGAGGCGATTGCATGGCGTTCATTTCCAACCTCCCGGACAACGGGCTGCTAGGGCTGTGAGCGATCCGGCTCTTCCCGCCGTGGACAGCGTCGAGGAACGCCGGTTCATCGGCTGGCTGACGCTGGGTTCGGTCGCGGTGCTGGGGGTGATTTCCTCGGCCTTCTGGCCTGCCTTGCTGTGGGCAACGATCCTCGCGCTGATCTTTCGCCCGGTCTATCTGCGCAGCGCGGCCGGGGGGCGGACGCGCCGCGCGGCATTGGCCACGGTTGTCCTGGTGCTGCTGTGCCTGATCATCCCGGCGCTGGTCGTCGCGCTGCTGATCGCCAGCGAGCTGAGCGCGATCGCCCGCTCGCCGCTTGCCACCGACCCGCAGGTGCTGACCGCCAAGGCCGACATGGTGCTCAACAGCCTGCCGCGCTTCGCCAGCGACTGGCTGGCCAGCAAGGGGGTTGCCGACGCGGGCGACCTGGGGGCCTATCTCGTCGCGCAGCTCCAGGCCAATATCCAGGACATCGGCAAGTCCGCGCTATCGCTCGGCCAGTCGATGCTGGGCATCCTGCTGTCGGTGCTGATGACGCTGTACCTGCTGTACTTCTTCCTGATCGACGGATCGGGCATGGTGCGCCAGTTCAAGGCGGTGATCCCGCTTTCCGCCCCGACCAAGCGGCACCTGGGCGAGCGTATCGCCATGCTGGTACGCAGCACGGTCAAGGGCACGGCCCTGGTCGCGCTGCTCCAGGGCACGATAGGCGGGATCGTCTTTGCCGTGCTGGGTCTGCCGTCGCCGCTGATCTGGGGCACGGTCATGGCCTTTGCCACCCTGCTGCCGGTGATCGGCACCGGGCTGGTCTGGGTGCCGACGGCGCTGTTCCTGCTGGCCACCGGGCAGACCTGGCAGGGCGTGGCGCTTATCTTCTGCGGGCTTTTCATCATCAGCGGTTCGGACAATATCGCCCGGCCGATCATCGTCGGGCGCGATACCGGGCTGTCCGACTGGCTGGTGCTGGTTTCCACCCTGGGCGGGGTTGGTTTGTTCGGGTTCCACGGCGTAATCCTGGGGCCGCTGGTCGCCGGAGTAACTGTCGCGCTGCTCGAACTCTACCGCCACGCGCAGGCCGAGGCCGAGGCGGAAGCCAGCTAGGGCAACAGCGCGGAGCGGTGCTGCTGCACTGCATCGACCAGCCAGTCGCGTCCGGCGCGCACCCGGGCAAGGTTGTGGGTGTCCTTGTGTGTCACCAGCCAGAACGAGCGGACGATCTTCCGCTCGGGCAGGACCGGAACCAGCCCGGGATCGGCATTGCCGATGAAGCACGGCAGCACCCCCAGCCCCGCACCCGCCGCGATCAGCCGGTGCTGGGCATTGATGCTGGATGAGCGCAGGCTGGCGGTGAGCCCCGGATGGACTTCATCCAGATAGCGCAGCACCGGATCGAACAGCAGGTCGGGGATATAGCCGATCAGCCGGTGGTCCTGGGCGAGGTCTGCCCCGCGCACCGGCGTTCCGGCGGCGGCGAGGTAGGCCGGGCTGGCATAGAGCCGCAAGGCATAGTCCGACAGCTTGCGCGCGATCACCGGCCCGGCCTTGGGCCGCGACAGGGTGACCGCCACGTCGGCTTCGCGCTTGGACAGGCTGAGCAGGCCCGAATTGGCGACAAGGTCCAGCGTCAGGCGCGGGTGCGCGGCGGTGAATTGATCGATATGGCGCGGCAGGAACCAGCCGCCGAAGCCCTCGGGCACCGAAATCCTGAGTGTACCCGAAAGCGCCGCCGCGCCGCTGCCGCCCTCGGCGATCCCGGCGGCGGCCTGGGCCATCGCCTCGACCCGGGCCAGCAGCGCCTCGCCCGCTTCGGTCAGCACCTGGCCTTCGCGGGTCTGCTCGAACAGCGTTGCGCCCAGCCGCGCCTCTAGCCGGCGCAGACGGCGGCCCATCGTGGTCGCATCGACCCCCAGCGCATGCCCCGCCCGGGCCAGTTGCCCGGCGCGGGCAATGGCCAGGAATGCCTGATAGTCGCTCCAGTCAAAGCCCTGCATATTTGCAGGTCATATCCGCAAAATTGCGTCTTGTCTGCATTGCTATGCGGGTGCAGGGCATTTCCAAAGCCCGTTTCCAAGGAGCCCCCCGATGCGCACGATCGACCATTTCATCCGCGGCGGAACCGCCGGCCTGGCAGTCAGCCGCACGCACCCGGTGATGGACCCCAACAACGGCGGACAGCAGGCCGAAGTCGTGCTGGGCGGCGCCGATGCGCTCGACCGCGCGGTCGCCGCGGCGCAGGCCGCGCAGCCCGCCTGGGCGGCAATGAACCCGCAGCGCCGCGCACGGGTGATGTTCGATTACAAGGCGCTGGTCGAAAAGCACATGGACGAGCTTGCCGCGATGCTCAGCGCCGAACACGGCAAGGTGATCGCCGACAGCAAGGGCGACATCCAGCGCGGGCTCGAAGTGGTCGAATTCTGCTGCGGCCTGCCGCACGTGCTGAAGGGCGATCACACGATCGGCGCCGGCCCGGGGATCGACGTTACCTCGCTGCGCCAGCCGCTGGGGATCGGCGCGGGGATCACCCCGTTCAACTTCCCGGCGATGATCCCGCTGTGGATGGGCGCGGTGGCCACTTCGGTGGGCAACGCCTTCATCCTCAAGCCGAGCGAGCGTGATCCTTCGGTGCCCAACCGCCTGGCCGAACTGTTCCTTGAAGCCGGGATGCCCGAGGGGATCTTCCAGGTCGTTCACGGCGACAAGGAAATGGTCGACCTGATCCTCGATCACCCGGCGATTTCGGCGGTCAGCTTCGTCGGATCGAGCGATATCGCGCACTATGTCTACAATCGCGGGGTTGCCGCCGGCAAGCGCGTCCAGGCGATGGGCGGAGCGAAGAACCACGGGATCGTGATGCCCGATGCCGATATGGACCAGGTGGTCAACGACCTGTGCGGCGCGGCCTTCGGTTCGGCGGGCGAACGCTGCATGGCGCTGCCGGTGGTGGTGCCGGTGGGCGAGGATACCGCCGAAAAGCTCAAGGCCAAGCTGATCCCCGCGATCGAGGCGCTCAAGGTCGGCGTGTCGAGCGATCCCGATGCGCAATATGGCCCGGTGGTCACCGCGCAGCACAAGGCCAACATCGAACGCTGGATCCAGACCGCGATCGACGAAGGCAGCGAGCTGGTCATCGACGGGCGCGGCTTCACCATGCAGGGGCACGAGGAAGGCTATTTCCTGGGTCCGACGCTGCTTGACCGGGTCACCCCGGCCATGACCAGCTATCACAACGAGATTTTCGGCCCGGTCCTCCAGATCGTCCGCGCCAAGGACTTCGAGGAGGCGCTCGCGCTCCCCAGCAAGCACCAGTATGGCAACGGCGTGGCGATCTTCACCCGCAACGGCCATGCCGCGCGCGAATTCGCCGCGAGGGTCAATGTCGGGATGGTCGGGATCAACGTGCCGATCCCGGTCCCGGTCGCCTATCACAGCTTCGGCGGGTGGAAGCGCTCGGGCTTTGGCGATCTGGATCAATACGGGATGGACGGCATCGCCTTCTGGACCAAGAAGAAGAAGATCACCGCCCGCTGGCCCGACGGCGGCAGCGATGGATCGAACGCGTTCATCATTCCGACGCTGGGCTGACAGGACCAGACCATGACCGACCAATTCTCCCTCACCGAAGACCAGCTTGCGATCCAGGACATGGCACGCAAGTTCACCGCTGACCGGATCACGCCCTTCGCCGCCGAATGGGACGAGACGCACCACTATCCGGTCGATGTCTGGAAGGCCGCCGGTGAACTGGGCTTCGGCGCGATCTATGTCTCGGAAGAAAACGGCGGGATCGGGCTTGGCCGGCTGGAAGCGGCGCTGATCATGGAGGCGATGGCCTATGGCTGCCCGGCGACCAGCGCCTATGTCTCGATCCACAACATGGCGACCTGGATGATCGACACCTACGGTTCGGCGGACCTCAAGGCGCGGTATCTCCCTTCGCTCGTCTCGATGGACAAGATCGCCTCCTATTGCCTGACCGAACCGGGCAGCGGATCGGATGCCGCCGCGCTCAAGACCAGCGCGCGGCTCGACGGCGATCATTACGTCCTCAATGGCACCAAGCAGTTCATTTCGGGCGCGGGCTATAACGACATCTACGTCGCGATGGTCCGCACCGGCGACGACAAGTCGAAGGGCATCACCTGCCTGGTGGTCGAAAAGGACACGCCCGGCCTTTCCTTCGGCGCGCCCGAAAGGAAGCTGGGCTGGAACGCCAGCCCCACCGCGCAGGTGGTGTTCGAGGATTGCCGGGTGCCGGTGGCCAACCGGGTCGGCAAGGAAGGCGAAGGGTTCCGCTTTGCGATGGCGGGCCTCGATGGCGGGCGGCTGAACATCGGCGCCTGCTCGCTCGGCGGGGCGCAGCGCTGCCTTGACGAGGCGGTGGCCTATACCAGGGACCGCCAGCAGTTCGGTCAGCCCGTGGCCGATTTCCAGAACACCCAGTTCATGCTGGCCGACATGGCGACCGATCTGGAGGCGGCGCGCGCGCTGCTCTACATGGCCGCCGCCAAGGTCACCGCCGGCGCCCCCGACAAGAGCCGCTTTTCGGCGATGGCCAAGCGGCTGGCGACCGACAGCGGATCGAAGATCGTCAACGATGCGCTGCAGCTGTTCGGCGGCTATGGCTATCTGAAGGATTACCCGATCGAACGCTTTTGGCGCGATCTGCGCGTGCATTCGATCCTTGAAGGGACCAACCAGGTGATGCGGATGATCGTGGGACGGGACCTGTTGCGGCAATGACCCCGGTCCTGACGCCTTCTTGCCCGTTCGTGTCGAGCGAAGTCGAGACACTTGAGTGCGGCATCTCGACTTCGCTCGATGCGAACGGAGGTTTGTTTGACTGACGAAGTCTTGATCCGCCGCGAAGGATCCGCCGGATTCCTCACCCTCAACCGCCCCAAGGCGATCCATGCGCTGACGCAGGGCATGGACCACGCGATGACCGAGGCGCTGCTGGCGTGGCGCGAAGATCCCGCCGTGCAGGTCGTGATCATCGATCACAGCGAAGGCCGCGGCTTCTGTGCGGGCGGCGACATTGCCTTCCTGCGCAATTCGGCGCTGAATGACGGCGGCACCTCGGGCAGGCGGTTCTTCTACGAGGAATACCAGCTCAACCACCTGCTGATGACCTATCCCAAGCCCGTGGTGGCTTTCATGGACGGGATCACGATGGGCGGCGGCGTGGGGATCAGCCAGCCGGCCAGGTTCCGCGTCGCGACCGAGAATACCCGCTTCGCCATGCCCGAAACCGGGATCGGCCTGTTCCCCGATGTCGGCGGCGGCTGGCACCTTTCGCGGCTGGCGGGCCGGATGGGCCAGTTCCTCGCGCTGACCGGGGCGCGGCTCGATGGCGCGGAATGCCTGTGGACCGGGCTTGCCACGCATTACCTGCCGCACGATGCGCTGGCCGATGCCAAGGCGCGGCTGGTGGCCGGGCACGATCCGGCGCAGGTCCTCGCCGCGCTTGCGGTGACCCCGCCGCCCGCGCGGATCGAGGGCAACGCGGCGCAGATCGCCCGGCATTTCGCCTCGGACCGGTATGAGGACATCCTCGCCAGCCTGGCAGCCGACGACAGCGAATGGGCCGCCAAGGAGCTCGCGACGCTGCGCACCAAGAGCCCGCAGACCTGCAAGGTCGCGCTGCGCCAGCTGCATGACAGCCTGCTCTGCCCCGATTTCGCCGCCAACATGGCGATGGAATACCGCATCGCCAGCCGCGTGCTGACCCGCCCCGACTTTGCCGAGGGGGTGCGCGCGGTGATCGTCGACAAGACCAACGATGCCAAATGGAACCCGCCGACGGCAGAAGGCGTGACCGACGAGCTGATCGACAGCATCTTCGCCCCGCTGCCCGCCGATGAAGAATGGAAACCCCTATGAGCTTTGAAAACATCCTGGTCGAACAACGCGGCGCGGTCACGCTGATCACGCTCAACCGCCCGCAGGCACTCAACGCGCTCAATGCCTCGGTGCTCGAGGACCTGATCGCCGCCTTCGACGCATTCGAGGCCGATCCCGGCCAGCGCTGCGCGGTGCTGACCGGTGCGGGCGAAAAGGCCTTTGCCGCCGGCGCCGACATCAAGGAAATGGCCGAAAAGCCCGCTGCCGAATTCTATGCGCAGGACTTCTTCAGCCGCTGGACCAGCCACCTCGTCAAGACCACCCGCAAGCCGTGGATCGCGGCGGTCAACGGCTTTGCGCTGGGCGGCGGGTGCGAACTGGCGATGATGGCGGACTTCATCATCGCGAGCGAAAACGCGAAATTCGGACAGCCGGAAATCAAGCTGGGCGTCGCCCCCGGCATGGGCGGCAGCCAGCGCCTGACCCGCGCGGTGGGCAAGGCCAAGGCGATGGAGATGTGCCTGACCGGCCGCATGATGGGTGCCGAGGAAGCCGAGCGTTCGGGGCTGGTCGCCCGCGTGGTGCCGCTGGCCTCGCTGGTCGACGAAGCGGTCAAGACCGCCACCGAAATCGCCGCGATGCCGCCGCTCGCCGCGATCGCCAACAAGGAAATGGTCAACGCCGCATTCGAGACCACGCTGGATCAGGGGATCCTGATCGAACGGCGGATTTTCCAGGTGCTCACCGCAACCGAGGACAAGGCCGAAGGCATGGCCGCGTTCATCGAGAAGCGGCCGGGGGTCTGGAAGGGAAAGTAAGGCCACCTCCGTTCGTGTCGAGCGAAGTCGGGACACAGCGTGCAACCGCTCTGGATTGCTTCGCTCCGCTCGCAATGACGAAAGTTGCGGAGAGCGCGTCGGGGTGTGAAACAGGATTTGAAACCCAAGCTTCGTCATTGCGAGGAGCGTAGCGACGAAGCAATCCAGGAGCACTGCGCAGAACGCGCTCTGGATTGCTTCGCTTTACTCGCACTGACGAAGGTGGTGGCGTGAAAATCGAATTTGTCGAAAAGTGCGTCGGACCGCAGAATAGGAACACCCCCGCTTCGTCATTGCGAGGAGCGCAGCGACGAAGCAATCCAGAGGCCCGGCACGCAATCGCCATGATTGCCGCGCTACGCCCGCAATGACGAATTGAGAGGTGCCAACGTGAAAATCGCCTTCATCGGTCTTGGCAACATGGGCGGCGGGATGGCCGCGAATCTGGTCAAGGCGGGGCATGAGGTTCATGCCTTCGACCTCAGCGCGGATGCCCTGGCCCGCGCGGCCGACAACGGCTGCGCTACCTACACCTCGGTGCGCCAGGCGGTCGACGGGGCCGAAGCGGTGGTTTCGATGCTGCCCAACGGCGCAATCGTCGACAGCGTGTTCGGCGCCGATGTGATCGGCCATGCCCCCGCCTCGGCGCTGCTGATCGACTGTTCGACCATCGACGTCGCCACCGCCCGCAAGGTCGAGGACGCAGCACGCGCCGCGGGCTACGAAATGGTCGATGCCCCCGTCTCGGGCGGGATCGCGGCGGCCAATGGCGGCACGCTGACTTTCATGGTCGGCGGCAGCGATGCGGGCTTTGCCCGGGCCGAGCCGATCCTGGCGGCGATGGGCAAGGCGGTGATCCACGCCGGGGCCAGCGGTGCCGGACAGGCCGCCAAGATCTGCAACAACATGATCCTGGGCGCGACGATGATCGCGACCTGCGAGGCTTTCGCGCTGGCCGACAAGCTGGGGCTGGACCTGCAGACCTTCTACGACATCTCGTCCAAGGCCTCGGGCCAGTCATGGTCGATGACATCCTATTGCCCGGTCCCCGGTGTTGGCCCGCAAAGCCCGGCCGATAACGACTACCAGGGCGGGTTCGCCGCCGCGCTGATGCTCAAAGACCTGAAGCTGGCGATGGAAGCCGCCGCCAGCGCCGGTGCAACGGTGCCGATGGGCCAGCGCGCCGAGGAGCTTTACGAGGCGTTCTCCGCCGCCGGCAACGGCAGCAGCGACTTCTCTTGCATTATCAGGACATTCCGGTAAACCATTGACCATGAGCGAAATGTCTTCCGTTACCGGGCCGCTCCAGGGCATCAGGGTGCTTGACCTGTCGCGCGTGCTGGCGGGGCCGTGGTGCACCCAGATCCTGGGCGATCTTGGCGCCGAGGTAATCAAGCTGGAACAGCCCGGCCAGGGAGACGACACGCGGCGCTGGGGTCCGCCGTTCCTGAACGACGGCTCGCGCGATTCGGCCTATTACCTCAGCGCCAACCGCAACAAGCGTTCGATCGCGATCGACATCGCCAGGCCCGAGGGCGCCGAGCTGGTCCGCCGGCTGGTCCGCGATGCCGATGTGGTGATCGAGAATTTCCGCGTCGGCGCGCTGGCCAAATATGGGCTCGATCACGCCTCGCTTGCGGCGATCAAGCCGGACATCGTCTATTGCTCGATCTCTGGCTTCGGCCAGACCGGGCCGGACCGGGACAAGGGCGGCTACGATTTCCTGGTCCAGGGGATGAGCGGGCTGATGAGCGTCACCGGCCTGCCCGAAGGCGAGCCGGGAGGCGGGCCGATGAAGGCGGCGGTGCCGATCGCCGATCTTTCGACCGGTCTTTACGCCACGATCTCGATCCTTGCCGCGCTCCAGCACAGGAACCGCACCGGCGAGGGGCAGCATATCGACCTGGCGCTGCTCGACACGCAGATGGTGATGCTGGCCAACCAGGCCTCGAGCTGGCTCAACGGTGGGGTCGATCCGCGCCCGATGGGCAACCAGCACCCCTCGATCACGCCCTACCAGGACTTCGCCTGCAAGGATGGCCGGGTGCTGGTGGCGCTGGGCAACGACCGCCAGTTCCGCGATTTCTGCACGCTGCTGGGCCACGGCGAATGGGGCAATGACCCGCGCTTTGCCGTATCGGGCACGCGCAGCGACAACCGCGCCGCGCTGCTCGCCCTGATCGAGCCGGCGATCGCCGAATGGGAAGCGGAGGCGCTGATCGCGGCGATGGAGGCGGCCAGGCTGCCCGGCGGCCGGATCAACACGGTGCCCGAGGCGCTGGCCCTGCCCCAGATCGCCGCGCGCGGCCTGGTCCACGAGATCGAGCGCAATGACGGCACCTCGGTGCGGTTCCTGGGCTTTCCGGGCCAGTTCTCGCGCAGTCCGGCCACCTATCGCTGCGCGCCGCCGCGCTCGGCCGAGGATACCCGCGCGGTGCTGGGCGAAAAGCTCGGCCTGTCGGCGGACGAGCTTGACCGCTTGCAGGCCAGCGGCGTGATTGCCGATACCCTTTAGGAGAAACGCGATGCCCGGTGTTTGGTTCGATGAGCTGGAGGTTGGCCAAAGGTTCGACCATGCGATCCGCCGCACGGTGACCGAGACCGACAACGTGCTGTTCACCACCCTGTCGCACAATCCGGCGCAGCTTCACCTCGACGCCGAATACATGAAGGGCACCGAATACGGCCAGGTGCTGGTCAATTCGTGCTTCACGCTGAGCCTGATGGTCGGGGTGAGCGTGGGCGACACCACGCTGGGCACCGCGGTGGCCAACCTGGGCTGGGACGAAGTGCGCTTTCCGAGGCCGGTCTTCGTCGGCGATACGCTGAACGTGGTGACCGAGGTGCTCGAACTGTGCGAATCGAAATCGCGCCCCGATGCCGGGATCGTCACTTTCCTGCACCAGGCCTACAACCAGCGCGGCGAACTGGTGGCAAGCTGCAAGCGTTCGGGGCTGCAACGCAAGCGGCCGGGTTAGGTGACGAAACACTGATGGGATTTACGAAACTCAATGCGGCAGGTCGGCCGCGCTGTCTCCCGGGGTTACGACCTTTACCCGCAGGTCGGCCTTGGTCATGAACAGGGTCAGCGGGATCACCGCCAGGCTCATCCACATCATCAGGTAGAAATCGTCGATATAGGCGACCATCGCGGCCTGCCGGTTGACCATGAGATCGACAAAGCTCAGCGCCGCTTCGCCCATGTTCTGGAAGCGGTCGAGGGTCGAAAAATCAATCATGCCGAGCAGCGACGCAGTCAGCTTGCCGGCAAGATCCGAATGGCTGGTCTGGAGATTGCGGCTGAGCAGCGTGATCATCACCGAAATCCCGATCGAAGAGCCGATCGAACGCGCCAGGTTGAGCAGGCTCGACCCGTCGGTGCGCAGGTGCGGCGCGATCGTGGCAAAGGCGCTGGCGTTCATCGGAATGAACACCAGTCCCATCCCGATCCCCTGGATGAAGCCCGACCAGACGACGTGCGAGCGCGCCGTGTCCAGCGACCAGCCGGACATCTGCCACAGCGAAAAGCCCACCAGGCTGAAGCCCAGCGCGATCAGGATGCGCGGATCGAAACCCCGGCGCACGACCATGCCCGACAGCTGCATCGTGATCACCGTGCCGACCCCGCGCGACATCAGCGTTTCGCCGGTGTCGATGACGCTGTAGCCGAACAGGTGCTGCAACATCGGCGGCAGCAGCGCCATCGTCGCGAACATCACCACGCCCATCACCAGGCTGAGCGCCAGCGAGAAGACATAGTTGGTATCGCGGAACAGTTCGCGGTCGAACAGCGGATTGTCGGTGGTGGCGAAATGGATCACCGCGGTCCATGCCCCCGACAGGCACAGCCAGGCATAGAGCCACGCCTCTCCGGATTCGAACCAGTCGATGTGGTTGCCGCGGTCGAGCAGCAGCTGGATCGAGGTCAGCGTGATGGCGAGCAGCGAGAAGCCGAGCAGGTCGAACTTGCGCCGCACCTTCTCGCGCGTGGGCAGCACCGCGCCCATGATCGCCAGCGAGATCACCCCCAGCGGCACGTTGACATAGAACACCGCGCGCCAGTTCCAGTTCTCGGTCAGCCAGCCGCCCAGGATCGGTCCGAGGATCGGCCCGGCCATGATCCCCATGCCCCAGATGGACATCATCTGCGCCTGGCGCGAGGGCGGGTTGGTATCGACCATCGCCGATTGGCTCAGCGGCGAGATGAAGGCCCCGGTGGCCCCCTGCAATGCGCGGAAGATCACCATCTGGGTGACGTTCTGCGCGGTCCCGCAGAGCATCGAGGACAGCACGAAGCCGGTCACCGAATAGAGGAACAGCCGTCGCGAACCGATCCGGTCGGCCAGCCAGCCGGTGATCGGCATGGCCACCGCCACCGCGACGATATAGCTGGTCAGGACCCAGCTGATCTCGTCGCTGGTCGCGCCCAGCGTCGATTGCATGTGCGGGATGGCGACATTGGCGATCGTGCTGTCGAGGATCTGCAGCAGCGAGGCGAGCATGATCCCGATCGCCAGCAGGTAGGGCCGCTCGACCGGCAGCAGCGCGACGTCCTGGTCCGCGCCGATGACCTTGGGCTTTGCGCGCGCCGGTGCGCGCTGTCCGGGTGCCGCCGCGGCGCTGGCCATGCCGGTCGCGCCGCTAGTGCTTGCGGCCGTCGGTGAAGACCTTCACCTTGACCGAGAGGCCCGAAATCAGGGCGCGCGGGCTCGGCTCGTCGAGCACGATCCGCACCGGCACGCGCTGCGTCACCTTGACCCAGTTGCCGGTCGCGTTCTGCGCGGGCAGCACCGAAAACTCGCTGCCGGTCCCCGCCCCGATCGAGGCAACGTGCGCTTTCAGCACCAGTCCCGGATAGGCATCGAAAGTGATTTCGGCCGGCTGGCCCAGGCGCATGTCGCCAAGGTCGGTTTCCTTGAAATTGGCCTCGATATAGGCCGATCCATCGGCAACCAGCGTCAGCACCGGGACACCGGTGATCAGGTCCTGACCCAGCTGGAGGCGCCCGGCCTGGCTGATCTGGCCGCTCACCGGCGCGCGCACTTCGGTGCGGCGCAGGTTCATTTCGGCAAGGTTGCGCTGGGCGCGGGCAGAGGCGATCTGGGGATAGACCCCGGGAACCTGGCTGCCGGTCGAAAGCTTAGCCGCGGCTTCGGCCTGCTTGGCTTCGGCCAGGCGCAGCGCCTCCTCGGCCATCGCCACCTGGTGCTGCGCGGCTTCGTAGGCGGCCTTGGTGGTGAAGCCCTTCTTCCACAGCGCTTCCTGGCGCTGGAGGTTCGAGCGGGCATAGGCGATCTGCTCGCGCGCGGCGGAAATGTCCGCGCCCGACAGCGCGGTCGAATTGGCCAGCGAAGTCTCGCTCGCCTGGGCCGAAGCGATCGAGGCGTCGGCCTGGGCCATCTGCAGCTGGTAGGGTTCGGGATCGATGCGGAACAGCAGGTCCCCGGCATTGACGTGCTGGTTCTCGCGGACCAGCACTTCGACGATCTTGCCGCCGACCTGCCCGCTGACCGACACCTTGTCGAGGTGAACATAGGCGTTGTCGGTCGAAACCTGGCCCTGCATGCTGCGCCAGTAGACCACGCCGCCGATGATCAGCGCCAGCGGCAACGACAGCATCAGCGCCAGCCGGCCCCAGCGCCGCTTGGGCTTGGGCACTTCGACGGCCTGCTCTTCGGCGGGCAGTTCGATGCCGGGATCGCGATCAGCCATTGGACACCGCCCGGCCGCTGGCGCGCGGCGCAAGGTTGCTGCGGATCCGGTCGAGCGTCGCGGCCAAGGCCTGACGCTGTTCAGGGTCGACCCCTTCGAGCGCCTGGGCTTCGAGCACTTCGGCGAGCGGGCGCATCTGGGCCAGCAGATCGCCTGCCTTCGCGGTCAGGAACAGCCGCCACGAACGGCGATCGGCCGGATCGGGCCGGCGTTCGACCAGATCGGCTTCCTGCAACCGGTCGACCATCCGGCAGACGGTGATCGGTTCGACATCGAGCAGTTCGGCAAGACCGCCCTGGTTGACCCCTTCGTGACGCTTGAGCACGACCAGGGCCTGCCATTGCGGGCGCGTGGCGCCGATTTCGCGGGCACGGGCATCGAACGCGCGCCGCGCCAGCCGCGAAACATCGCCAACCAGTGAAAAGAGACTCTCATCCATGCTGCCCATATAATAAGCATAGTTATAGTTTGCGACCCCTATTGCATGCTGGGAAACGAGGCGCTCACCCCGGGTTCAGGCGCGACAATGAATTACACTTTGCCGAAAGACACGGCGCGGCCCGCGCGGCACTATAGGGCAAGGCACAGCATGGGCCACAGCAGGGAGAGCGGCATGCAGAACGGTGCAACGGCCCTCAATCGGTTCGGACTTGGCGGCATCGGCGGCGCGGCGCCGCCAGCCGATCCGCCGAGCTGGCTGGCCGGCCAGCTTACCCGCTACGATCCCCGGCCCGCGGCGATCGCCGGGCAGAAGGGCTCGGCCGAGCTTGTCACCATGCTGCGCGAGGCGCGCGACGGAAGGCGCGAAAACAAGGCCGCGGCACAGGCTGCCGAAACCGGTTCCGGGCAACGCGAACCGCCCGAGCTTGCCCCGTTCCGCGAACTGCGCGAGGTCTATCTCGGCGCGGTCGGCGCGCGCACCCAGGCCGCGCTGGCCAGCGAGACTCCGTTCGTCGAGCGCCTGGTCCATTTCTGGTCGAACCATTTCGCGGTGTCGGTCGACAAGCTCGCGGTGCTCGGCTTTGCCGGGGCGTTCGAATTCGAAGCGATCCGCCCGCATGTGCTCGGGCGGTTCTCCGACATGCTGAACGCGGTCGAGCGGCATCCGGCGATGCTGCTCTATCTTGACCAGGCCGAATCGATCGGGCCCGACAGCCTGTTGGCCCAGCGCGCCGGTGCGCGCGGCCGCGAGCGCGGGCTTAACGAGAATCTCGCCCGCGAGATACTCGAACTGCACACGCTGGGGGTGCGCACCGGCTACAGCCAGGTCGACGTTACCGAATTCGCCCGCGCGCTGACCGGCTGGACTGTCGGCGGGCTGGCGAAGCAGCCGCTGCTGCGCGGTCCCGGTCCCGGCTACTGGTTCGCCGCGCCGATCCATCAGCCGGGAAGCCGCACCATCATGGGCAAGCGCTATGCCCAGCAGGGCGAGGCGCAGGCCCAGGCCGTGCTCGACGACCTTGCCCGCCACCCCGCAACCGCGCGCCACATCGCTACCAAGCTGGCCCGCCATTTCGCCGCCGACGATCCGCCGCCCGCGCTGGTCAACCGGCTGGAACAGGATTTCCTGCGGACCGGCGGCGATCTGAAATCGCTCTGCCAGGTGCTGATCGCCGCGCCCGAAGTGTGGAACGGCGCCCCCAAGTTCCGCACGCCGTGGGACTGGACGCTGGCCGTGCTGCGCGCGACCGGTATCAGGGCGCTGCCCGGAAAGACCGCGGCCGGCACCTTTCAGCAGCTTGGCCAGGCAATCTGGAAACCCGGTTCGCCCGCCGGCTTTGATGATACCGCGCCCAGCTGGGCCGGACCCGATGCGCTCTATCGCCGTGTCGAGGTGGCGCAGCGCGTTGCCGAACGGACCGCAGCGGGGATCGACGCCCGCGCGCTTGCCGGGCAGTTGTTCGGGGGCAGCCTCTCGGACGCGAGCCGCACGGCAATTTCCCGCGCCGAGAGCGGCCCGCAGGCGCTCGCGCTGCTGCTCGCCTCACCCGAAATGATGCGGAGGTAATCCCGATGCTGCTTCACCGCCGCCAGATCCTTGCCGCCGGCTCCGCCGCGCTGCTGGCTCCCCGGATCGCCTTTGCCAGGGCCGCGACCACGCGGCGGCTGGTCTTCGTGATCCAGCGCGGCGCCGCCGATGGCCTCGCCACGCTCGCCCCCATCGGCGATCCGGCCTATGGCGCGCTGCGCGGCAACCTGATCCCCGAACTGGCCGACCGGCCGCAGCTGGGCGGCCTCTTCGCGCTCCACCCCGCGCTGCAGCAGATCGGCGCGCTTTACGGGGCAAGGCAGGCGCTGTTCGCCCATGCGGTTGCCTCGCCCTATCGCGACCGCTCGCACTTCGATGGGCAGAACGTGCTCGAGACCGGCGGCGCCCTGCCCTATGACCGCAAGGATGGGTGGATGAACCGCCTGCTCGGCCTGCTGCCGGCTGGCAGCGCGCGGGGGCTTGCGGTCTCGGCAACGATCCCGACCGCGCTGCGCGGCGACGTTCAGGTTTCCAGCTATGCCCCGACGGCGCTGCCCGATGCCTCGCAGGATCTGCTCCAGCGGGTCTCGGCAATGTATGCGGGCGATGCCCAGCTTCACGCCCTGTGGGAAGAGGCGCTGCAGACCCGGGCGATGGCGGGCGACCTTGCCGCAGCCGGGCGCGGCGCGGCGGCCGCGGGCAAGCTGATCGCCTCGCTGATGGCGGGCGAACAGGGCGCGCGGGTGGTCATGGTCGAAACCGATGGCTGGGACACCCACGCGGGCCAGAAGGCCCGGCTCAACAACCAGCTTGGCGGTCTCGACGCCATGCTTGGCGCGCTGCAGCAGGGACTGGGCGCGGCCTGGGCCGATACGCTGGTGATGATCGCCACCGAATTCGGCCGCACCGCCGCCGCCAACGGCACCGGCGGGACCGATCACGGCACGGCCTCGCTCGCCATGCTGCTGGGCGGCACGGTGGCGGGCGGACGCATCGTCGCCGACTGGCCCGGCCTGGCGCAGAGCCAGCTCTACGAAGGCCGCGACCTCAGGCCCACCACCAGCCTCGATGCGCTGATCGGAAGCGCGGTGGCCGGCCACTTCGGCCTCGATCCCGCGCGCGCGGTGCCCGCGCTGTTCCCGGGCAGCAAGGATACCGGCATCGCCGGACTGATCCGCACCTAGTCAGCATCAACACGCATAGCCCCTCCCCTTGGGGAGGGGAGAAACAACGCCGTGTAACTCGCCATTAGTCTGCGGCGGCAATTTTCCCCGGCTCGTTGGCGACGATCCGCAGCACCGTGGTCCAGGCCACCACGTTCTGCTCGAACTGCGCCGGATCGACCTTGTCGAGCGTATCGTCGGGGGTGTGGTGCAGGTCGAAATAGCGGGTTCCGTCCTGCTCAAGATCGATCACCGCGACTTTCTGCGCGGCAACGATCTCCTCGACATCGGCCCCGCCGCCAGCCTTGTCGCCGCCTGCCGCGATCCCCAACGGGGCCAGCGCGGCGACCAGCCGGTCGCGCAGCGGCTTGTTGGCGGCGGACAGGTTGAACTGTGCGCGCCAGACCCGATCGGCGCCGAAATCGCTTTCCATCGCCAGCGCGTGCGGCTCGGCGGCATGGGCCTTGCCATAGGCTTCGCCGCCGAACACGCCGACTTCTTCCGATCCCGCCCACAGCACGCGGATCGTGCGCAGCGGCTGGCCGCCCTGCTGCGCGCGCAGCGCGGCATCGGTGACGATCCCGCAGCCAGCGGCATCGTCGAAAGCGCCGGTCGCGAGATCCCAGCTGTCGAGATGGCAGGCAACCAGGATCGGCGGCAGCGACGGATCGCGGCCGGGCAGTTCGGCAACGACATTGCCCGAAGGCATGTTCGGCTGGGCCCGGCCTTCGAGGACAAGCTGGATCGTCATCGGCTTGCCCCGGCGGGCAATCCGCGCGATCAGCTCGGCATCGGGCAGCGAGACCGCGCCGGCCGGAATCGCGCTGGTTCCCGCCGGCCAGCTGGTCACGCCGGTGTGCGGATTGCGGTGCATGTCGGTCCCGACCGAGCGGATCACCACCCCGGCAGAACCCTTGGCGGCGGCAATCGCCGGACCCTGCCGCCGCGCCGCGCCATAGGGACCATAGGCGGAACCGTCCTGGGTCACCGTCATGGCATGGTCGATGAAGGCGACCTTGCCCCGCAGCGATCCCTCGGGCGCGGCCTTGAGCGCATCGAGCGTGGGGAAATAAACCAGTTCGGCGGTCAGCCCGCCCTTGGGCGTGGGGGCGGAATAGCCGAGCGCGGTGATATGCAGCTGCTGCGGATAGGGCGCGGTCAGCTGTGCGGTTTCGGCCCCGCGAACAAAGCCGGTCACGCTGAAGGGTTCGATCCGCACGTTCCTGAAGCCCAGCGCGGTCAGCCGGGCAACCGCCCAATCGCGCGCCTTCGCCTCGCGCTCGGACCCGGCGGGGCGGGCGCCAATTTCGGTGGTCAGGTCGGCAAGGATGTCCCAGCCCGCGCCGCTACCCTCACGCGGGGCGGCTTGGGCGGAGGTGGAGAGAACCAGGGCGAGCGCGATTGCGGTGGATGCGATTTTCATGCCGGGGGACGTAACGGCCACGCGGCAAAATGCAAATCCGCGTTGCGCGGCGGCCGCTGTTTCACGCCAGCTTGGCGGTATGCCGGCGGACCGCATCGAAATAGCGCGCCATCGCCTTCGCGCCGCGATCGCTCAGCGCGATGAACGCGCGGCGGCGGTCGGTATCGTCCTCGACCCGCTCTGCCAGCCGCGCATCGACCAGCACGTTGATCCAGCGCAGCGCGGTGGTCGCCGGCACGCCCGAGGCTATGCACAGCGAGGTTACCGAGACCCGCCGGTGTTCGGCACGCGCCGCCGCAAGGTCAAGCAGCATGTCCCAGGCGGGATCGGCGAACAGGTCCTTGCCGAAGAATTCGCTGCGCATCTGCCGCTGGCGCAGGAGCAGGCGAACCAGCCGCGGATCAGGCAGCGGCTCGCGGGTCTGGCGAACCAGCCTGGCTTCGTGCTCGGATGCGGCGGCCGGGCGAAAGGCCAGGCTTGAGGTAGCCGTCCCCGCATTCATCCGCGCAAGAATCTCGTCCAGTCGGGCGACGATCTCCGCAAGGTGTTGATCCTGTAACGATTCAACGCGCCTTGATTGTTCAGCGCTGAAATCGAAGTCGAGGTCCTTGTCTCGCTTCATCCTGATTTTTTCGCACCATTTCCGTCAGCAAGCGACCGCGCAAACGCATTACAAACGCGAGATAGGCCAGAAAGTTTCGCCAGCTTGACCGATTTAGTCCGATTTGAATGTATAAGAACCACGGCCGTTTTCGGCGCGGTCTGCGAAGTTCTTGAAGCGGCTTCGTTCCTGGTTGACGGCGCGGGGCGATCGAAAATGGATGAAGCCGGGCTGGACCGCCGCCTGCCGCCGCGTGGCGAAGGACAGGCCGACCAGCGCCATGCTTGCAGCCGCGCCCCGCGCTCTGTAGAGGGCGCGGCAAATCTCCGTTTCACGCCTGCTCCCAAGAGGATTCCCAATGGCCGCCCAGTACGCCTTCGTCATGAAGGGCATGACCAAGACCTTCCCCGGCGCTCAGAAGCCG
The DNA here is from genome assembly GCA_046348665.1 of Sphingomonadaceae bacterium. GTDB lineage: Bacteria > Pseudomonadota > Alphaproteobacteria > Sphingomonadales > Sphingomonadaceae > Novosphingobium. Next base: position 87,108 of record JAXMDV010000001.1, read on the forward strand.
GTGCTGTCGAACATCAACCTGCAGTTCTACCAGGGCGCGAAGATCGGCATCGTCGGCCCGAACGGCGCGGGCAAATCAACCCTGATCAAGATCATGGCCGGGATCGACAAGGACTTCACCGGCGAGGCCTGGCCGGGTGAGAATATCACCGTCGGCTATCTCGAACAGGAGCCCGAGCTCGACAATTCCAAGACCGTGCTTGAAAACGTCAAGGACGGCGCGCGCGGCACCGCCGACCTGGTCGACCGCTTCAACGAGATCTCGATGATCATGGCCGATCCGCCGGAAGACGCCGATTTCGACGCGCTGATGGAGGAAATGGGCGATCTGCAGGGCAAGATCGACGCGGTCGATGGCTGGACGCTCGACAACCAGCTCGAACTCGCGATGGAAGCGCTGCGCTGCCCGCCGGGCGACTGGGCGGTCGACAATCTTTCGGGCGGCGAAAAGCGCCGCATCGCGCTGACCCGGCTGCTGATCCAGAAGCCCGACATCCTGCTGCTCGACGAACCGACCAACCACCTCGACGCCGAATCGGTCGAATGGCTGGAAAACCACCTCAAGGAATATGCCGGCGCGGTGCTGATGATCACCCACGACCGCTACTTCCTCGACAACGTGGTCGGCTGGATCCTCGAACTCGACCGGGGCAAGTACTTCCCCTACGAGGGCAATTACTCGACCTACCTCGAAAAGAAGGCCAAGCGGCTCGAGCAGGAGGAGCGCGAGGAGAGCGGCAAGCAGAAGGCGCTCAGCCGCGAACTCGAATGGATCAGGCAGACCCCGGCCGCCCGCCAGACCAAGAGCAAGGCGCGCATCCGCAAGTTCGAGGAACTGCAGAACGCGCAGGATAACCGCCCTGTCGGCAAGGCCCAGATCGTGATCCAGGTGCCCGAACGACTTGGCGGCAAGGTGATCGAGGTCAAGAACATCTCGAAGGCCTATGGCGACAAGCTATTGTTCGAAGACCTGTCGTTCATGCTCCCCCCGGGCGGGATCGTCGGGATCATCGGGCCGAACGGCGCGGGCAAATCGACCCTGTTCCGCATCCTGACCGGCAAGGAACAGCCCGACAGCGGCACGGTCGAAATCGGCAGCACGGTGCACCTGGGCTATGTCGACCAGAGCCGCGACGACCTGAACCCGGCGAACAACGTCTGGCAGGAAATCAGCGGCGGGCACGACTACATGACCGTCAACAAGCAGGAGATGAGCACGCGGGCCTATGTCGGCGCGTTCAACTTCAAGGGCCAGGACCAGCAGAAGAACGTCGGCAAGCTTTCGGGCGGCGAACGCAACCGCGTGCACATGGCCAAGATGCTGAAGGAGGGCGGCAACGTCCTGCTGCTCGACGAGCCGACCAACGACCTCGACGTCGAAACGCTCGCCGCGCTTGAAGACGCGATCGAGAATTTCGCCGGCTGCGCCGTGGTGATCAGCCACGACCGCTTCTTCCTCGATCGCCTCGCGACCCACATCCTGGCGTTCGAAGGCAACAGCCACGTCGAATGGTTCGAAGGCAACTTCGCGATGTACGAAGAGAACAAGCGTCGCCGCCTGGGCGATGCGGCCGACCGTCCGACGCGTCTGGCCTACAAGAAGCTGACCCGCTGAACCGCGACGGCGGAACCTGAACGCAAGGCTTACCGAACCGTTCACCCTGCTGACAGCGCGAATCGGCTAGTTCCCGAGCAATGGTCGCCGGGAATCGCTCCGGCGCGTTTGATGGAGGAACGGCCATGGCCGCCCGCAACCCCAAGTCCCTGCGCCGCACCAGCCTGATTGCGCTGGCGTTCGCGGCGCTTGCCCTGCCCGGGGCGGCTTCGGCCGATCCGGATGGTCGCCGCCCAAGCTGGCGCGGCGGCAGTGAAGAAAGCCGTCCGGCGCCGCAGGAACGGCGCACAAGCTGGTCCCAGCCAGCCCCCGCACAGGCACAGACCCCTGCGCCTGCCCCTGCCCCTGCCCCGCGCTGGAGCGGCGGCAATGGCGGCGGCAGCCAGCAAGGCTGGAGCGGCGGACGCCGCGGCGGAGGCAATGGCGGCGGATGGAGCGGCGGATCGCGCCCGTCCCAGCCCGCAACCCCGGCGCCTTCGGGCGGCTGGAGCGGCCGCGGCAACGGCGGCGGCTGGAGCGGCCGCACCCCTGCCCCTGCTCCCGCCCCGGCTCCTGCTCCCGCGCCCTCGGGCGGATGGAGCGGATCGCACCGTGGCGGTACCTGGAGCGGCAGCAGCACGCCTCCTCCGCAGGGCACCTGGAGCGGCAACCGTGGCGGCGGCGAGAGCCGGCGCGATGACAACTGGCGCAGCCGCGACAACCGCGACCGCAGCTGGTCCGACACCGTCCGCCGCGACCGCGATGGCAGCCAGGACAACTGGCGCAGCCGCAACGGCAATGATCGCAGCTGGGCCGATCGGGTCAGCCGCGACAGTGGCAGCCGCGATCGCGACTCCTGGCGGCGCAATGGCGGCAACCGCGACTACTGGCGCCAGGGCAACTGGTCGAACCACTGGGACCGTTCGCGGCAACGCAACTGGTCGGGGTGGAACAGCCACTGGAACTGGAACTGGGGCAGCCATTACAACCACTGGAACCGCGATTGGCGCAACAACAGCCGCTATGACTGGTACGGCTGGCGCAACCGCTATCCGAGCTACTTCCAGGTCGGGCTCTACTATTCGCCCTACCGGAACTATTCGTACCGGCGGCTCAGCATCGGTTACATGCTCGACTCGCTGTTCTTCGGCGAGGACTACTGGATCGCCGATCCGGGCTATTACCGCCTGCCCGAAGTCTATGGCCCCTACCGCTGGGTGCGCTATTACGACGATGCGGTGATGGTCGACATCTACACCGGCGAAGTGGTGGACGTGATCTACGACTTCTTCTGGTAGGCCCGGCGGCAACAACGAAGGGCCGCGTCACCCCAGGGTGGCGCGGCCCTTTGGTTTGAGCCTGATGACTTTTGTTTGACGCGGAATCTCCCCTCCCCTCGGGGAGGGGTCGGGGTGGGGGTTCGACATCGGCGTGGAACCCCCACCCCAACCCCTCCTCGTGGGGGAGGGGCTATGGATTCGATGCACTGTCATCAGGCTCTATTTGAGCCAGGGCACCATCCGCCGCATGGTCTGATCCTTGTCCACCCATTGGTGCTTGAGCGCCGCGGCGACGTGGAGCACGAACAGGCCGATCATCACGAAAGCGAAGATCTCGTGCAGCTCGTGGAACATGCCCACGGTCGGCTTGTCGCTGCCGACCGGGAGCGGCGGCACCGCGACCAGGCCGAACAGGCTGACCGGCTTGCCCTGGCTGAAGGCCGACGACAGCGCCCAGCCCGTCAGCGGCAGGGCCAGCATCAGGAAATAGAACCCCGCATGCGTCACCCGCGACAGCGCGGCTTCCCACGCTTTCAGCGTTTCGATCAGCGGCGGAGCCTTGTGCATCAGGCGCCAGACGATCCGGGCCAGGGTAAGCACCAGGATCGTGATCCCGATCGCCTTGTGGTTGCCCATCACCATCGCCCGGTCGGCCTTGGACATGTCTTCCGACACGAAGGCGGCCAGGGTGTTGAGCACGATCAGCAGGGCGATCAGCCAGTGCAGGGCGACAGCGCCACGCGAATAGCGGGCAGAAGCAGTGCTTGCGGTTTCCATGAACGCAAGTGCTGGCGCAATCCATCGACAAGGGCAAGTCCCTTGTCGATCAGCGGCATAGATGGCCCTTGTTCCGTTCGGTCAATCGGATAGTCACATCATGGTGACCAGCCCCTATGCCGATGCTCCCAATCCCGACAAGGCCGCGCTGCTGCGCGTCGGGGCGCATGTCCGCCGGCGGCTTGATGCCGATCCGCGCGCCCGCCGGATCGACACCGACCGGGCCGAAATCTGGACGGTTGCCGATTTCCTTTCGGCCGAGGAGTGCACCGCGCTGATCGCGATGATCGATCGCACCGCCCGCCCCTCGCAGGTGCTCGACCACGGCACGACCGAAGTGTGGCGAACCAGTTCGTCGGGCAATGTCGATCGCAACGATCCCTTCGTCCATGCGCTGGAAAAGCGGATCGACAAGCTGCTGGGCATCCCCCACCTGTTCGGCGAAACCATGCAGGGTCAGCGCTATGCCGAAGGCCAGCAGTTCAAACACCACCTCGACCTGTTCTGGACCAGGGCGGATTACTGGCCCGAACAGCGCCGGCAGGGCGGGCAGCGCTCGATCACGGCGATGTGCTATCTCAACGATGTCGAGGCAGGCGGCGAGACCGCATTCACCGAGATCGGCATCGCCGTGCCGCCCCGCCAGGGAACCCTGCTGGTGTGGAACAACAGCCTGCCCGACGGCAATCCCAACGAGAACACCATGCATGCCGGAACCCCGGTGTTGAAAGGAACCAAATACGTGATCACCAAATGGTACCGGACCCGCAAATGGGGCTGACACCGCCGCTGATGCTCAGCCGCCGCCGCTTTTCCGCCGCCGCCCTTGCCGCCGCGGGGGCCGCCACCTGGCCGATCCGCGCCGCCGCGCAAGGCAGCGAGGACGGCAAGCTGATGACGCTGTTCGCGCAGATCGGGCGCAAGGAAGACGCGCTCGATCCGCTGACCGCGATCTACAAGACCGGCGCGCCCAACGTCGCCGCTTTCCGCCTGCTCTACACCGGCGCGCAGGTTCGCGCGCGGCGCAGCGTGGTGCAATCGGCGCTGGCCGGGCTGCGGCGCATCGACCGCCGCAAGCTCAGCGCGGAGCGGCAGATCTCCTACGACGTGTTCCTGGCCGACCAGCAGCAGAACGCCATCTGGCAGCGCCCCGAGATGCTGGCGCTGACCGAGGTCAGGCCGTTCAACCATTTCGGCGGGCTGCACATCGACTTCCCTTCGATCATGGCCAAGGGCGGGCCGCTGGCCTATGACAGCGAGCCGCAGTACCGCCGCAACCTGGCGCTGCTGGCGGCTTTCCCGCAGGTGCTGGACAATGCCATCGCCCGGTTCCGCGAGGGGCTGGACAGCGGCGTGGTCGAAAGCCGGATGACCGTTGCCAACATGGTGGCGCAGATCGACGCGCTGCTGGCCCAGCCGATCGATCAATCGCCCTTTACCTCGGCGGTGCGCGATTTCCCGGCGGGGGTGGTCGAAGCGAACCGAGCCGAGCTGGCGCGGCTCTATACCGCGACCACGGCCGATCAGGTCTATCCCGCCTATCGCCGCCTGCGCGCCTTCCTGAACGACGACTACCTGCCCGCCGCGCGCGAGCAGGTGGGGATTTCGGCGATGAAGGGCGGTGCGGCCTTCTACCGCGAGGCGATTGCCGAACACACCACGCTGCGGCTCGATCCCGAGGAGATCCACAAGCTCGGTCTGTCCGAAGTCGCGCGGATCCAGGGCGAGATGGACAAGGTGCGCGCGGCGCTTGGTTTCAGCGGCCCGCTCAAGGCCTTTTTCGAGGATATTCGCACCAACCCGCGCTACCATCCCAAGACGCGTGAGGAACTGGCCGAAGGCTTTGCCCGCGTCGCGCGCGCGGTGGACGCGCAGGTGCCCAGCTTCTTCAACCGCGTGCCAAAGACCAGACTGCTGATCCAGCCCTATCCCGCCTACCGCGAAAAGTACGAGGCCGGCGGCAGCTATAACCAGGGATCGCCCGATGGTTCGCGGCCCGGCACTTTCTATTTCAACGCCTATGACCTGCCCAGCCGGTTCCTGACCGGGATCACCACGCTGTACCTTCACGAAGGCGCGCCGGGGCATCACTTCCAGATCAGCCTTGCCCAGGAAGACACCAGCCTGCCCGATTTCCAGCGTTTTGGCGGCAACAACGCCTATGTCGAAGGCTGGGCGCTCTATGCTGAGACGCTGGGCTACGACATGGGTCTGTTCAAGGATCCGATGCAGCACTGGGGCACGCTCGACGACGAGATGCTGCGCGCGATGCGGCTGGTGGTCGACACCGGGCTGCACGCCAAGGGCTGGACCCGGCAGCAGGGGATCGATTTCATGCTGGGCAATTCGGGCATGGGCAAGAGCGACGCCACCGCCGAGGTCGAACGCTACATCGTCTGGCCCGGCCAGGCGCTGGGCTACAAGATCGGCGCACTGACGATCCAGCGCTTGAAGCGCCAGGCCCAGGCCGCACTTGGCCTCCGCTTCGACGTGCGCGCCTTCCACGACCAGGTGCTGGGCAGCGGCGCACTGCCGATGCCGGTGCTGGAAGCCAAGATCCAGCGCTGGATCGCCGAACCGCGTTAGGGTGGGATGACGTTGCAGCGGATTACATAAGTCATTCCGCTCCAGCTTAAACCGTCACCCCACCAACGTTCGTCATTGCGAGGGGCAAAGCCCCGCGGCAATCCAGACTGCGGCATTGAACCGCGCCTGGATTGCTTCGCTACGCTCGCAATGACGGAACGTGGCGGAGGAAATCGTAACTCAGGAAACCGGCATCGCCCGCGTGATGATCTTGTGCACGTCGATCTTCGCGTCAAAGGCGCCATAGGCCATCCCGCGCTCGGCGAGGCGAAGCGTGCAGAAGGCGTCGGCGATCGGGTTGTCCCAGGCCAGCAGCACCGCGGCCTGGGCAGCCAGCGCGACGCGTTCGACCATCAGCCGCGCGGTGGCTTCGTTGCCGTGGCGCAGGTTGATCGCCTCGATCCAGCGATCGTAGTGCGCGTTCTTGCCGCGCTGCGCGGAAAGGAAGCCGTGCAGCGCCTCGATCGAATCGGGTTCGCGGCCCAGCGCGCGCAGCACGTCGAGCGCGATGACATTGCCCGAACCTTCCCAGATCGCGTTGAGCGGCGATTGCCGGAAAAGCCGGGGCATCGGTCCGGCCTCGACATAGCCGGCGCCGCCGTGCGCCTCCATCGCTTCATAGACCATGCCGGGCGCGCGCTTGCACACCCAGTACTTGGCGACCGGCGTCAGCAGCCGGGCCAGCGAGTCGTCCGCGTCGATCGCCTGGGCCAGCCGCATCCCCAGCGCGGTTGCCGCCTCGGATTCGAGCGCGAGATCGGCGAGCACGGCGCTCATCGCCGGTTGGTCGACCAGCCGCTTCTGGAAGGCCGAACGGTGCATCGTGTGCCAGATCGACTGGGCCAGCGCGGCGCGCATCTGGCTGGCCGAGCCCATCACGCAGTCGAGCCGGGTCAGCTGGACCATCTGGATGATCGTCGCCACCCCGCGCCCTTCGGGCCCGATCCGTTGCGCCAGTGCGCCGTGGTATTCGATTTCCGATGAGGCATTGGACTTGTCGCCCAGCTTGTCCTTCAGCCGCATCACCCGGAAGCCGGCATTGCGGTCGCCATCGGGAAGCCAGCGCGGGACCAGGAAGCAGGTCATTCCGCCTTCGGCATAGCCGAGCGTAAGAAAGGCATCGCACATCGGCGCAGAGCAGAACCACTTGTGCCCGGTCAGGCTGTACCATCCGTCCGTGCCGACGGGGACCGCGCGGGTGGAATTGGCGCGCACGTCCGAACCGCCCTGCTTTTCGGTCATCGCCATGCCGATCGTCACGCCGGCCTTTTCCGACGCGGGACGCACGGCGGGATCGTAGCGGCCGGCGCGGATGCGCTCGATCCATTCGCCGCCCACCGCCGGATCGCAGGCGAGCGCGGGAACCGCGGCATAGGTCATGGTCATCGGGCAGTTGGTGCCGCTGTCGGCCTGGCTGGTGAGATAGAGGATCGCGGCATGGCCGACATGGCCCGCGGCCTCGCCGTTCCAGGCAATCGCGGCAAAGTGGTTGTCCAGCCCCAGCCGCATCAGTTCGTGGTAGGCGGGGTGGAAGCGCACCTCGTCGACGCGGTGGCCGAAGCGGTCGAAATTCTCGAGCACCGGGAGCACCCGGTTGGCCTCGATGCCCCAGCCGATCACTTCGCTGGTGCCGCACTTTTCGCCCAGCCGGTCAAGCCGCGGGGCATGCCCGCCCCCGCCCGCCGCGCGCAGCGCATCCTGCAGGGCGCGGTCGCTGGTGAAGAGGTTGTAATCCTCAAGCGGCGGCGGCTGGTTGAAGACTTCGTGCGTATCCTGCGCCGCAATCGGCTTGCCGTATGCCATCACCCGTTACTCGCTGAAAAGCCCTGTACCGCCAGCCTTATGGCCGCGCCCTGGCCAATGCAAGCTGCCCGGAGTCAGGCCAGCGCCTCGGCGATCAGCGCCCGCGTGTTGGCCACTCCGTAGAGCGCGATGAAGCTGCCCATGCGCGGTCCCTGGCTGGAACCGAGCAGCGTTTCGTAGAGCGCCTTGAACCAGTCGCGCAGGTTCTCGAAGCCGAACAGCTCGCTCTTGCCGATCTCGTAGACCAGGTTCTGCAAGTCCTCGGCGCTTGCGTCCTCGCCCACCTTGGCCAGCTCGGCATCGAGCGCGGCAAGCGCCCGTGCTTCGCCCGGCTCAGGCTTGCGGCGGTGGAGCGTGGGGGCGATGAAATCGCGGTTGGTGGCCAGCGCCTTGTCGACCAGGCTGTCGAGCGCCGGGTGCCGGGCCGGATCGGCGTCCTCGACATAGTTGCCAAGGTACGACCAGACCTGCTCGCGCGTCGCGCCCGCCCCCAGCACGCCGACCAGGTTGAGCAGCAGGCTGAAAGTCACCGGCAGCCGCTCGCCCGCGCCCCCCGTGTCGCCATTGGCGCGCAGCAGGTGCCAGACCGGGTTGCCGAGCTGCTGCTCGACCGGCTGGCTCGCCAGCTTTTCGCGGAATTGCCAGTATTCGTCGACGTTCTTGGGAATGATCCCGGTGTGCAGGCTCTTGGCGCTCTTGGGTTCGCGGTAAAGGAACAGCCCCAGGCTTTCCTCGCTGCCATAGGTCAGCCACTGGTCGATGGTCAGGCCGTTGCCCTTGGACTTGGATATCTTCTCGCCATTCTCGTCGAGGAACAGCTCATAGATCATTCCTTCGGGCGGCGTGCCGCCCAGCGCGCGGGTGATCCGCCCGCTTTCGCGCACCGAATCGGTCAGGTCCTTGCCGCACATTTCATAGTCGACCCCCAGCGCCACCCAGCGCATCGCCCAGTCGACCTTCCATTGCAGCTTCGAATTGCCGCCCAGGATGCAGCTTTCGACCGTCTCGCCGTGATCCTCGAACCGGACCAGCCCGGCCTCGGCGTCGACCACCTCGACCGGCACCTGCAGCACCTGGTGGGTCTTGGGGCTGACCGGCAGCACCGGCGAATAGGTCGCCCGGCGCTCCTCGCGCAGCGTCGGCAGCATGATGTCCATGATCGCCTTCCAATGGCGCAGCACGCCCTTCAGCGCCTCGTCGAAAGCGCCCGAGCCATAGCGTTCGCTCGAGGAGACGAATTCATAGTCGAAGCCGAACCGGTCAAGGAATTCGCGCAGCATCGCGTTGTTGTGATGCGCGAAGCTTTCGTACTTGCCGAAGGGATCGGGAATCCGGCTGAGCGGATGGCCGAGATAGGCGGTCAGCAGCCCCTGGTTGGGGATGTTGTCGGGCACCTTGCGCAGCCCGTCCATGTCATCGCTGAACGCCACCAGCCGCGTCGGCGCCCCGCCGGTCAGGGTTTCGTAGGCGCGCCGCACCAGCGTGGTGCGCAGCACTTCCTGGAACGTGCCGATATGCGGCAGGCCGCTCGGGCCATAGCCGGTCTCGAACAGCACCGGCGCACCGCCCGGTTTCCCGCCCGGATACCGCTTCAGAAGCTTGCGCGCTTCCTCGAAGGGCCAGGCCTTGGAAACCTGTGCGGCATCATGCAGTGCGGTGTCGTTCATAGCGGCCGGGCCATTCCCCATTTTCACCCCCGCACGCAAGCAGAAACCGTCCGCCTCACCCAAGCATCGTCATTGCGAGCGCAGCGAAGCAATCCATCCGCTGGGCGCGCCGCTCTGGATTGCTTCGCTTCGCTCGCAATGACGAAATGTGGGCGTGTGAGGTGTGGGCGTGTGGGCGTGTGGGCGTGTGGGCGTGTTACGCTTCACAAGATCCGACAATACGGGATGCAGTCCTTACGCAGGCCACACGACAGCAGCCGTGGCGGAGTCAGACGTGATACCCGCCCCCCACAACCCCAAGCTTCGTCATTGCGAGCGTAGCGAAGCAATCCAGGGCGGCGCGCCCGACGCATGGATTGCTTCGCTGCGCTCGCAATGACGAGGTGTTGTGGATTGGGCCGCTGCTCCAAGCAATGACGAACAGTTGCCGATTTGCCCGCTGCTCCCTAAGGGGCGGCGATGGATAGTGCAGTCTTTACGCCTCAGGCCCGGTTCACCCTCGACGAACTGGAAGCCCGCTTCCCCCCGCGCCAATTGCCGGCCGGCGCGCGTGTCACCCGCTTCGGCCCCAGCCCGACCGGGTTCATGCATATCGGCGGGCTCTACACCTCGCTGGTTTCGCGCCGCCTGGCGCACCAGAGCGGCGGGAAATTCTTCCTGCGGATCGAGGATACCGACAAGAAGCGCGAGGTCGAAGGGACTGTCGACCTGATCGTCGCCAGCCTTGCCGCCTATGGCCTTTCGCCCGACGAAGGCGAAGTGGCCGACGGGCAGGAAGTGGGCGATTACGGCCCCTACCGCCAGAGCGAGCGCGGCGCGATCTACCAGAGCTGCGTGCGCTGGCTGCTGGACCAGGGCCACGCCTATCCCTGCTTCGCCACGGCAGAGGAACTGCAGGCGCTGCGCGACGAACAGACCAGGCGCAAGGTTCCCCCCGGCTATTACGGCGCCTGGGCGATCTGGCGCGACAAGAGCGAGACCGAGGTGGCCGCGGCGCTGGCCAGCGGACTGCCCTTTACCGTGCGCCTGCGCGCCAGCGGCGGGCGCGATGAACGCGTGACCCTGCCCGATACGATCCGGGGCGATCTCGAATTTCCGGCCAACCAGACCGACGTGGTGCTGCTCAAGGCCGATGGCATGCCGACCTATCACCTTGCCCACGTGGTCGACGATCACTTCATGCGCACCACCGATGTGATCCGCGGCAACGAATGGCTGGCCAGCTATCCGATGCACGCGCAGATGTTCGGCCTGTTCGGCTGGGCGCCGCCGCGCTTTGCCCATATCAGCCCGATCGAGAAGCAGGACGGCGGATCGCGCCGCAAGCTGTCCAAGCGCCACGATCCCGAAGCCTCGGTCGGCTGGTACATGGAGGCCGGCTATCCCAAGGGCGCGGTGATCGAATACCTGCTCAACCTGATCGACGGCCGGTTCGAGGACTGGCGCGCCGAGAATCCTGGCGTGAGCAATGAAGATTTCCAGATCGAGCTGGAACGGATGAACCGCGCCGGTGCGCTGTTCGACCTGGTCAAGCTCGACAGCGTTTCGCGCGAGGTGGTCGGCGCGATGAGCGCGAAGGCGATCTATGACGCGGCGCTGGTCTGGGCCAGCGCGCACGATCCCCGGTTCGCGGTGCGGTTTGCCGCCGATCCGGCCTACAGCCAGGCGATCCTCGACATCGAGCGCCACGGCGAACGCCCGCGCAAGGACATCGTCCGCTGGGACCAGCTCCCCGCCGACATCGGCTATTTCTTCAACGATCGCTATGCCGAGCTGCTGGGCGAGGCGAAGGCTGCCTTTGCCGCGCTCCAGCCCGCGCCCGCCCAGGGCCTGCTTGCGGCGGTGGCCGCAGGCTATGATCCCGCGCTTGGCCGCGACCAGTGGCTCGAATGGCTGCGCGAACTGGGGCTGGGCTTCGGCTATGCCCCCAACGCCAAGACCTTCAAGCAGGCGCCGGACCAGTACATCGGCCATTTCGGCGATCTGGCCGGGGTGCTGCGGGTGGTCCTCGCCGCGCGGCGCAACACGCCCGATCTGCACGAAATGATGCAGGTGCTGGGCAAGGACCGCGTTGTCGCCCGGCTGGGTTCAGCAACCGGCTGGTAAGCCGGCGATCCCTGTGCCAAGTCTCGCTTCGCAAAGCAGGGAGTTGGTAATGGGAACATCAGCGATCAAGCCGGCACTGGCCGCAACCGCGTTGCTGGCACTGGGCACATCGGCCTGGGGCGGCCCGCCGGTTGAAGGCGCTGGCCTGTGGCACGACGGCACGATCATCACGATGGACGGCCCCGCCCCGCGCACGGTCCAGGCGGTGGTCACGCGCGGCGGCAGGATCGTGTTCGCCGGGCCGCTCGCCCAGGCGCGCAGGCTGGCCGGGCCGCGTGCCGAAGACCACGATCTGCACGGCGCAACCATGCTTCCCGGGTTCATCGATGCCCATTCGCATTTCGCGATGGCGATGCAGATGGCCAGCGGGATCGATCTGTCCGACCCGGCAAGTCCGATCAGCGACATTCCAAGCCTGCTCGGCGCGCTCAAGGCCGGCATCGCCGCGCGCAATGTGCAGCCCGGCGGCTGGGTGATCGCCTGGCAGTATGACGACAACAGGCTGGCAGAGCACCGCCACGTCACCCGCGCCGAACTCGATACGCTGGGCGATTACAAGATCGTGCTGGTCCATTTCACCGGCCACGGCCTGGCGGTGAACAGCGCGGCGATGGCCGCCGCCGGAATCACCGAGGACAGCCCCAACCCGCCCGGCGGGATCACCCTGCGCGGCGCCGATGGCAAGCTGAGCGGGGTGTTCTTCGAAAACGCCGCCTACCCGGTCTATGCCAGGCTGCCGCAGCTGACGGCAGAGCAGCGGCTGGCCGCGCTTGACGCGGCGCAGATCAAATATGCCAGCAACGGCTTCACCCACATGCAGGACGGCGCATCGAACCTGCCCGACGTGCTGTTCCTCAAGAGCCCGGCGGCGGGCAGCCACCTCAAGCTTGATCTGGCGATGCTGCCCGCCAGCCAGAACCTTGACGCCCTGTTCAAGCACCCCGAGTTGAAGTTCGGCAGCTATGAAGGCCATGTGAAACTGGAGGGGATCAAGTTCATCCTCGACGGTTCACCCCAGGCGCGCACCGGATTTTTCACGCGCGATTACCGCAACGGCGCGCCCGACGGGCACATGCCGTGGCACGGCACCTCGAACATGACTCAGGACCAGTTCAACGCCGAAACCCGGCGCGCGTTCGACAAGGGCTGGCAACTGTTCGTCCACGCCAACGGCGATGCGGCGATCGACATGGCGATCAAGGGGTTCGACGCGCTGGGCATCAAGGCCAAGGACAACCGCCGCCCGATCGTGATCCATTCGCAGTTCCAGCGGCCCGACCAGCTGGCCGACTATGCCCGGATCGGCGTCGGCCCGGCCTATTTCAGCAACCACACCTATTACTTCGCCGATATTCACCGGACCAATTTCCCCCCAGAGGTGGTGAATTTCATCAGCCCGTTCAAGGCGGCGATGAAGGCCGGGCTGCACCCGTCGAACCATTCGGATTCGCCGGTCACCCCGCTCGATCCGTTCACCCAGCTCTGGTCAAGCATGGCCCGCACTTCGCTGACCGGCGTGGTCAGCGGCGCGGACCAGCGGCTTTCGGCCTACGAAGGCTTGCAGATGCTGACCACCGGTCCGGCCTGGCAAGTGTTCGAGGAAAATCGCAAGGGCCGCATCAAGGCGGGGCTGCTGGCGGATTTCGTGGTGCTCGACCGCAACCCGCTGACTACCCCGCTTGGCCAGATCCGCTCGATCAAGGTGATGATGACGGTGAAGGAAGGCGCGGTGGTGTGGCGGCGGGACTGACGAGATTGCAGACTTTCTGACCAGACCCCGCTCGCCCTGAGCCTGTCGAAGGGCCGCTTGAGGAAGGCAGTCCTTCGACAAGCTCAGGACGGACGGTTTCGGGGGGCGATCAGCTTTAGCTGCCCAGGATCACCGCCGCTCCCGGCTTGTGCGCGCGGATTTCCTCCTCGCTCAGCCCGCAGATCTCGTGCGGGAAGACCAGCCATTCCTCGGTTTCGTGGACGAAGAAATCGGGCCTCAGCGAGGTCCGGTTGCGGCTCGGCTTGTAATAGGCGGTGGCGATCCTGATCGTGCGCGGCATGTTGTGGCGGCAGCGGGCCGACAGTTCGCCCAGGAACGCCTCGATCGAGCGGCCGGTGTCGAACACGTCGTCGATCACCAGCAGCCGGTCTTCGGGATCAAGCACGTCGATCAGATATCCCAGCGCATAGACGCGGACTTCCTTTTCCTGCTGGTCGATCCCCGAATAGCTGGCGGTGCGGATCGCGATGTGATCGCACTCGATCCCCTTGTAGGCGAGCAGTTCCTGCACCGCGATCCCGACCGGCGCCCCGCCGCGCCAGATGCCGACGATATGGGTGGGGCGAAACCCGGCGTCGATGATCTGGTGGGCCAGCCTGAAGCTGTCCTCAAGCAGGCGATCGGCGGTGAGGTAAAGCTTGTCAGCCACGTGCCACCTCGGCGATCTCGGCCAGATGCGCGATCTGGTCGGCCATCGGCAGGAATGATCCGGTGAAGCTGTTTTCGGCCAGCCGGACAATCTCGGCCTCGCTCAGATCAAGCGCTTCGGCCACAGCATGGAAATTGGCGCCGATGTAACCGCCGAAATAGGCCGGATCATCCGAATTGACCGTTGCCTTGAGGCCAAGATCAAGCATCCGCCTGATCGGGCTTTCGGCCAAGTCTCCGATCACGCAGAGCTTGAGGTTGGACAGCGGGCAGACCGTCAGCGTCAGCCCTTCCCCGGCGATCCGCTGCACCAGCGCCGCATCCTCTAGCGCGCGGTTGCCGTGGTCGATCCGCTCAACCTCAAGCAGGTCGAGCGCTTCGCGGACATATTCTGGCGGGCCCTCCTCGCCGGCGTGGGCGGTGACATGCAGCCCCAGCTCGCGCGCCCGGGCAAAGACCCGCTGGAACTTGCCCGGCGGGTGGCCAAGCTCGCTGCTGTCGAGCCCGACGCCGTGGATCCGCTCCAGATGCGGCATGGCCTGGTCCAGCGTGGTGAAAGCATCGGCTTCGGAAAGGTGGCGCAGGAAGCACATGATCAGGCGGTAGGAGATACCCAGTTCCGCCTCGGCCGCCTTGAGCGCGCCTTCGATGCCGTTCAGCGCGGTTTCGAATGCGACCCCCCGTTCGGTGTGTCCCTGGGGGTCGAAAAAGATCTCGACATGGCGGACATTGTCGCTTTTCGCGCGTTCGAGATAGGCCCAGGTCAGGTCGAAAAAGTCCTGCTCGGTCAGCAGCACCGACATGCCCTGATAATAAATATCAAGGAAATCCTGTAGGTTAGAGAAATCGTAAGCGGCCCGAACCGCTTCGACCGTTTCAAACGGAATCGCCACCCCGTTCCGCTCGGCCAGGGCGAACAGCAACTCGGGCTCGAGCGCCCCCTCGATATGCAGATGGAGTTCGGCCTTGGGCAGGCGGTCAATCAGCGCGGCGCGGGAAGGATTCGTCATGGTTCGACGGTTGGACCGGGGCAAGGCCGGGGTCAATGGTTCGAGACGGGTCTTCGCATCCGCTCAGCCCCTCCTCACCACGAAAGGAACCCAAAGCCGCCAGTTAAAGGCACGTCTCGAAGGGTTGCTCTTCGTTCCATTTTCGTTCTAACTGCGCCGGTGACCGCCGCTCTCCCCCTGCCCGCGCTCCATGCCAGCCACGGCGGCTGCTGGCTGCGCGACGGCGCGGGCACGACCAGGGGAGTCAGCAAGGGCGATGCGATCATCGCCGCAGCCGATACGCCGCTGCTGCTGCTCAATGCCCCGCTGGTGGCAACGCGGCTGGGCTATCCCGACCTTTCGGGGCTCGACCTGCTGGAACTTCATGCCTTCGTTCGCCCCGCGCGCTTCGTGGTGCCGACGCCCAAGGGGCTGGCCCACGCGCTGAACCTGCCCGAGCCGCAATCCGATGACGCCGTTCCCGCGCTGCTGCAACAGGCGGCAGAAGCCTTGCTGGCCGAATGTCGGCAGGAAACCTGGCCTCAGCGCGAGGGTGCTTGGACTTCGCTGCAATCGCTGGCCCGGCTGCGCTGGGCCTGGGCGCCCCTGCTTGCCGCCCGGATCGAGCCGCCGGCCAAGGCCGAACGCTGGCTCTTCGCGCGGCTGCCCGAATGGGAGGAGGCGCCCGAACGGCCCCAGCCGGGGCAAACCGCGCTGCGCCCGGACGATGTCAACGCCCGGCTGACGCGGTTGACCGGCGACGGCGCCGAACAGCGCCGCGCGCAGGCAGCCTATGCGCAGGAAGCCGCCCACGTCTTCGCCCCGCGCGGCTGTGAAGGCCAGCCGCATCTGCTGCTGGCCCAGGCCGGCACCGGGATCGGCAAGACGCTGGGCTACCTCGCTCCGGCCTCGCTGTGGAGCGAGGAATCGGGCGGCACGGTCTGGGTCTCGACCTATACCAAGGCGCTGCAACGCCAGCTCCGCCAGGAAAGCCGCCGCGCCTGGGGCGAAAGCCGCGCCGACGGATCGCCGCCGGTGGTGGTGCGCAAGGGGCGCGAGAATTACCTCTGCCTGCTCAACCTCGAAGATGCGCTGCAAGGCGGGTTTACCGGCCGCGCGGCGGTGCTGGCGCAGCTCGTCGCGCGGTGGGCGGCCTACAGCCAGGATGGCGACATGATCGGCGGCGACCTGCCCGGATGGCTGGGCACATTGTTCCGCCAGCGCGGCGTCGCGGCGCTGACCGACCGGCGCGGCGAATGCGTCTATGCCGGGTGCCCGCACTACCGCAAATGCTTCATCGAACGCGCCAGCCGCGCCAGTGCCCAGGCCGACCTGGTGATCGCCAACCACGCGCTGGTCATGGTCAATGCCGCGCGGGGCCGCGACGCGGCGCAGCGCCCGACGCGGATCGTCTTCGACGAAGGCCACCACGTGTTCGAAGCCGCGGATTCAACCTTCGCGGCGGCGCTGACCGGCAGCGAGACGATCGAGCTGCGCCGCTGGGTGATCGGGCCGGAAAAGGGCTCCAAGGGCCGGCGGCGGGGCCTCTCCGCCCGGCTTGCCGATGTCGCCTCTTATGACGAGGCCGGAGGCAAGGCCATCGCCGCCGCCCGCCACGCCGCCGAAGCCCTGCCCGGCGATGGCTGGATGCAGCGGCTGACCGAAAGCGCACCATCGGGTCCGCTCGAAGAGCTGTTCGCCGCGGTGCGCGCGGTCACCTATGCCCGCGACGAAAGCGGCGGGCAGGAAGCCGGATACGGCCTGGAAACCGAGGCCGCGCAGCTCGACGGCCCGTTCATCGAGCTGGCGGGAGCGGCGCAGGCGGCGCTTGGCGAACTGCGCGGCCCGCTGATCCGGCTGGGGGTGCGGCTCGAAGCGATCCTTGCCGAACCGCCCGACTGGCTCGATGGTGCCGGCCGCGCGCGGATCGAAGGCGCGCGCCACTCGCTGGCCTGGCGGATCGACCTGATCGCCGCCTGGGAAGCCCTGCTCGAGCGGCTGGGCGGACCGGCCGATCCCGAATTCGTCGACTGGCTGGCGGTCGACCGGGCCGAGGCGCGCGAATTCGATGTCGGCATCCACCGCCGCTGGCTCGATCCGATGAAGCCTTTCGCGCAGACCGTGCTGCAGGGAACGCACGGGGTCATGCTGACTTCGGCCACGCTCAAGGACGGCAACGACTGGGACAGCGCGGTGACCCGGTCCGGCGCCCCGGTGCTGGGGCTGGCCCCGCGCCTCTCCAGCTTCGACAGCCCGTTCGACTATGCCCGCCAGGCCGAAGTGCTGATCGTCACCGATGTGCCGAAAGGCGATGTCGCGGCGCTGGCGGGCGCCTATGCCCGGTTGATCGAGGCGGCCAAGGGCGGTGCACTGGGCCTGTTCACCGCGATCCGGCGGCTGCGCGCGGTCCACGGCCGGATCGCCGACCGGCTCGCGCGCGGCGGGCTGCCGCTCTATGCGCAGCATGTCGATCCGATCGACACCGGCACGCTGGTCGACATCTTCCGCGACGATCCGCGCGCCTCGCTGCTCGGCACCGATGCCCTGCGCGACGGCGTGGACGTGCCCGGCCATTCGCTGCGGCTGGTGGTGATGGAGCAGGTGCCCTGGCCCAAACCCTCGATCCTCCACCGCGCGCGGCGGCTGGCTGGCGGCGGCTCTGCCCATGATGACCGGATCATCCGCGCGCGGCTTGCCCAGGCGTTCGGCCGGCTGATCCGCACACGCGACGATCACGGCGTGTTCGTGGTCCTTTCCGCCGCCTTTCCCAGCCGCCTGCTCTCGGCATTTCCCCCGGGGACGCCGGTCACACGATTGACACTGGACGAGGCTTTACTACGCGTTGCAGCGGGTGCCGGCGCGGCGCCCGTGGAGAGTGAGCACACGCGTTGAAGATGAATCGATGAAGATATTGGGCCTGTTCCGCCACGCCAAGAGCGATTGGCAAGACCCGCGCGCCCGCGATTTCGACCGCCCGCTCAACGCGCGCGGGCGCATGGGTGCGGCCGTGATGGGCCGTCACGTCAAGGACCACGGGGTGCGCTGGGAACGGATGCTGTCTTCCCCCGCGATCCGCTGCGCCGAAACGATCGAGATCGCCTGCCAGGCCGCCGGCCAGCCCGCCGCAGTCAACTGGGACCGGCGGATCTACCTCGCCAGCAGCGTGACCCTGGCCGACCTGCTGCGCGAACAGGGCGGCGACCCCAAGTCGGTCCTGATGGTCGGCCACAATCCGGGCCTCGAAGACCTGATCTTCGACCTCGTCCCCGACGACGGCTCAAGCCCGCTGCGCGACCTGGTCGAGGAGAAGTTCCCGACCGCAAGCTTTGCCGTGCTGGAGCTGGATATCGAGAGCTGGGCGGACCTCAAGGACCGCTGCGGCAAGCTGGTCCACCTGGTCCGACCGCGCGATCTTGACCCGGCGCTGGGGCCGGAACTGGCCTGACACTTCTGTCCTGCGACCAACTCCAATCCCAAGCCCCAAAGTCCGACTACCCTGAGCTTGTCGAAGGGCTGATCTGGTTCTTCGTGCGGTTGAGCGTGTCGCAAGAAAAAAAGGCAGTCCTTCGACAAGCTCAGGACAGTCGGGGTTGGGTTCTTGCCGTACTGGAACTGGATATCGAGAACTGGGCAGACATCAAGGAGCGCTGCGGCAAGCTGGTCCACCTGGTCCGGCCGCGCGATCTCGACCCGGCGCTGGGGCCGGAACTGGCCTGACACTTCTGTCCTGCAACCAACTCCAATCCCAAGCCCCAAGTCCGACTACCCTGAGCTTGTCGAAGGGCTGTTCTTGTCCTTCGTGCGGTTGAGCGTGTCGCAAGAAGAAAAGGCAGTCCTTCGACAAGCTCAGGACAGTCGGGGTTGGGTTCTTGCCTTACTCGAACTGGATATCGAGAACTGGGCGGACATCAAGGACCGCTGCGGCAAGCTGGTCCACCTGGTCCGGCCGCGCGATCTTGACCCGGCGCTGGGGCCGGAACTGGCTTGACACTTCAGTCCGACCAGGCTGCGACCAACTCCAATCCCAATCCCAAAGTCCGACTCCAAGCCCAATCCCAAAGTCCGACTACCCTGAGCTTGCCGAAGGGCTGTTCTGGTTCTTCGTGCGGTTAAGCCTGTCGCAAGAAGGAAAGGCAGTCCTTCGACAAGCTCAGGACAGTCGGGTTGGGTTACGAAGCGAATTGTTGCGCGCCCGAGCCAAGACACTTCAAGCCATGTGGATCGCCTTGGTCACCAGGTAGCTGTCCATCCCTTCGATCCCGCCTTCGCTGCCGAAGCCCGAATCCTTGACCCCGCCGAACGGGGCGTCGGCGGCGCTGATGGCGAAGGTGTTGATCCCGACCATCCCGGCTTCCACCGCATCGCCCAGCAGGTTGGCGGTGCGCAGGCCCTCGGTAAAGGCGAAGGCGGCGAGGCCGTAGGGCAGGCGGTTGGCCTTGGCGACTGCGTCCTCAAGCGTCGAGAACGGCGCGGCGACGGCGACCGGACCGAACGGTTCGTTGTTCATGATCTCGGCGCTGTCGGGCACGTCGGCCAGCAGCGTCGGCTGGAAGAAATAGCCCGCGTTGCCGCGCTTGCCGCCGGCCATCACCCGCGCGCCCTTGGCCGCGGCGTCCTCGACCAGTGCCTCGATCGCCGCCGGACGGCGCAGGTTGGCGAGCGGGCCCATCTTGCTTTCCGCATCGAGGCCGTGACCGGTAGTCACGCCGTGGGTGCGCGCGGCGAAGCCATCGACGAAGCGCTGGTAGATGCTTTCCTGAACATAGAACCGGGTCGGTGAGACGCAGACCTGGCCGGCGTTGCGGAACTTCTGCGGCACGACCATGTCGAGCGTCCTTTCAAGGTCGCAATCATCGAACACCAGCACCGGGGCATGGCCGCCCAGTTCCATCGTTACCCGCTTGAGCCCATCGGCGGCCAGCCGCATCAGATGCCTGCCGACCGGCACCGAGCCGGTGAAGCTGACCTTGCGGATCACCGGCGATGCCAGCAGGTGGCGGCTGACCGCATCGGGCACGCCGTGGACCAGCTGGACGACCCCCGCGGGCACCCCGGCATCGAACAGGCAGCGCACCAGCGCGCCGGTGCAGCCGGGCGTCTCCTCGGGCGGCTTGGCGATGACCGAACAGCCCACGGCCAGCGCCGGGGCGAGCTTCTTGGCCATCAGGTAGATCGGGAAGTTCCACGGGCTGAACGCCGCGACCGGGCCAATCGGCTGGCGGTTGACCAGCGCGCGCTGGCCGGTCGGGCGGACGAGCGTGCGGCCGTAGATCCGGCTCGCTTCCTCGGCGCACCAGTCGAACAGCTGCGCGCTGGACATGACTTCGCCGCGCGCTTCGGCCAGCGGCTTGCCCTGTTCGAGGGTCAGCAGCCGGGCAATCCCGTCGGCGCGCTCGCGCAGCAGCGCGGCGGCCTTCCTGAGCACGGCGGCGCGCGTCTCGACCGGGGTGGCGCGCCACAGCGCAAAGCCCTTGTCGGCGGCATCCAGCGCCTCGTCGAGATCGGCGGGCGTCGCCAGCGGGACCTCGGCGATCGCCTCCCCGCTCGCCGGATCGACCACCGGGAACATGTCGCGCCCTTCGCCGATCTTCCAGCCGCCATTGATGAAAAGCGCCAGGTCGGCGTCGTAGCTCTTGCTCATTTCGGGAAATCTCACTTTCGCGAGGCTCGATCTAGGCGTCGTGGAGTGCGTTGACCAGCGTGGTGCGCAGCGCAATCAACCGCGCGCGGTGGGCGAAGTTGGTGTTGACCGGAGCATCCGCCGGCCGCGCCGGCGCAATCTGCGGCGCCGGCTGCTCCGGTATGCCGGCCGTCTTGCCCTGAAGCGCCATTTTGGCGCCCTTCAGCGTATATCCTTCGCGGTGGACCAGCCGGTCGATCGCCTCGACCATCCGGACATCTTCGGGCCGGTAATAGCGCCGGCCGCCACTGCGCTTCAGCGGCTTCAACATCGGGAACTGCTCTTCCCAATAACGCAATACATGCTGGCGAATGCCCAGGGCTTTCGCCACTTCGCCAATCGTGCGCAGCGCCTCCGGATCCTTGCCGTCGGCGAAGATCGGAGGCGCGGGTTCGTTCATCCCTTGGCGATCCGCTCTTTCAGCATCTGGCTGGCGCGGAAGGTCAGCACCCGGCGCGGGGTGATCGGCACTTCGACGCCGGTCTTGGGATTGCGGCCGATCCGCTCCCCCTTGTCGCGCAGCAGGAAAGTGCCGAAACCGGAAATCTTGACGTTTTCGCCGTCTTCCAGCGCCTTCGACATGTGATCGAGAATCGATTCGACCATACTGAGCGATTCGGAACGCGAAAGCCCAAGCTTGCGGTTCAATGCTTCGGCCAGATCGGCCCGTGTCAGTGTACTCATGGAGCGCATCAGCCCCTTCCCTGGCAAAGATTCACACGACCCGCGATTCGAATCATAACCCAACCTTGGACGATTGCAACGCAACTCACTGTAATCTGCAGCAGGATTTGGGGGATTTCAGACCCGAAGGACGCAGGCGCCCCAGGTAAAGCCGCCGCCCATCGCTTCGAGCACCAGCAGATCGCCGGGCTTGATCCGCCCGTCGCGCACCGCCGTATCGAGCGCCAGCGGCACCGACGCGGCCGAGGTGTTGGCGTGCTGGTCCACCGTTACCACCACCTTTTCCGGCGGCAGGCCGAACTTGCGCGCGGTTGCATCGAGGATGCGCTGGTTGGCCTGGTGCGGCACGACCCAGTCCACGTCCTTTGGTTCGATTCCGGCAGCGGCAAGCACTTCGGCGAGCACCCCGGAAAGGTTGACCACGGCGTGCTTGAACACTTCCTGGCCGCGCATCCGGATGTGACCGACGGTGCCGGTGGTCGACGGACCGCCATCGACGCAGAGCAGGTCGCAGTGCGCGCCATCGGCGTGGAGCCGCGAGGTGATGATGCCGGGGCCGTCCTCGGCCACATCGCGCGCTTCGAGCACGACCGCGCCGGCGCCATCGCCAAACAGCACGCAGGTGGTGCGATCCTCCCAGTCGAGGATCCGACTCATCGTTTCGGCCCCGATCACCAGCGCGCGCCGGGCCATGCCCGAACGCAGCATCGAATCCGCCACGGCGACCGCATAGAGAAAGCCCGAGCAGACCGCGGCGACATCGAAGGCGATCCCGCCGTTCGCGCCGATCGCATGCTGAACCTTGGCGGCGGTGGCGGGAAAGGTCTGATCGGGCGTGGCGGTGGCCAGCACGATCAGGCCGATGTCGCTGCCCTCCAGCCCGGCGGCGGCCAGCGCCTTTTGCGCCGCTTCGATCGCCAGGGTGCCGGTGGTTTCGCCTTCGCCCGCGATATAGCGGTTGCGGATCCCGGTCCGCTCGACGATCCATTCGTCGCTGGTATCGACCCGCTGCGCAAGTTCTGCATTGCTGACCTTGCGCCGGGGAAGCGCCGAGCCGGTGCCGACCAGGACCGAGCGCAGCGTCATGCCGAAGTCTGGCCCGAAGCCTGGAGCGGACGGCGCAGGTGCTCTTCGCCCAGCCGCGCAAGGTCGGCGGAAATGCGTTCGATCAGGTCAGCCTCCAGCAGGCGTGCGGTTACCGCGACGGCATTGGCGACGCCCAGCGCATTGGCCGAACCGTGGCTCTTCACCACCACTCCGTTGAGCCCCAGGAACACCGCGCCGTTGTGGTTGTTGGGATCGAGGTGATGCTTCAAGAGCTCGGTCGCCGGGCGCGAGACCAGGAAGCCGAACTTGGACCTCAGCGAACTGGTGAAGGCGCGGCGCAGCAGGTCGGTGACGAAGCGCGCGGTGCCTTCGACCGCCTTCAGCGCGATGTTGCCCGAAAAGCCGTCCGACACCGCAACGTCGACATCGCCCCGGTTCAGCTTGTCAGCCTCGACAAAGCCGTCGAACGAGATCGAGAGATCATCGGCGGCGGCCTTGAGCTGGGCGGCGGCAAGCTGGAGGTTTTCGGTGCCCTTGGTTTCCTCGGTGCCGATGTTGAGCAGGCGCACGCGCGGCCGCTCGTTGCCGGTGACGATCCGCGAATAGGCCGCGCCCATCACCGCGAACTGCACCAAGTTGCGGGCATCGCATTCGGTGTTGGCGCCAAGATCGAGCATGACGAGGTCATTGTCGCCCAGCGTCGGCAGCAGGGCCGATAGCGCCGGCCGGTCGATCCCCGGCATGGTCCGCAGCGCCAGCTTGGCCATCGCCATCAGCGCACCGGTGTTTCCCGCGCTGACCGCGGCGCCAGCCTCGCCCTGCTTGACCGCGTTGATCGCCATGCCCATCGAGGTGGTCCGCGCGCGGCGCAGCGCCTGGGTGGGGCGTTCCTCGCCGCTCACCACATCGGGTGCATGGAGGATTTCCGATGCTCCGCGCAGGTTCGGGTGATTCTCGAGAGCGGCCTTGATCCGCTCTTCATCGCCGACCAGCAGGAACTTGAATCGATCGTGGCGGCGCCGTGCCAGCGCCGCTCCCTCGATCATCACGCGCACGCCTTCATCGCCGCCCATCGCATCGACGGCGATACGCGGCAGGCTCATGTGCGCTTACTCCGGCTTGAGGGGCTTAGAGCCCGACCGCGACGATCTCGCGCCCGTTGTAGTGGCCGCAGGCGTCGCACAGGTTGTGCGGACGCTTCAGCTCGCCACAGTTGGGGCATTCGTGAAAGGCTTCGACCTTCAGCGCATCGTGGCTGCGGCGCATGCCCCGGCGGCTGGGGGAGGTTTTTCTCTTGGGGACAGCCATCGCGGCACCTGTTCCTGCAAATTCCGGTTTCGTCTAGGTAAGCCTTGTCCGGGCCGTTGGGCCGGCGGCTTGCGAAGGCGCGCCTATAGCGAGTTTCTTGGCCGTTGCAAGCACTACCCGTCCGCAAATCCGGGGGCGGGCCTGACAGGGGAGTGATACCGATGGAAATCCTGCTACCCACCACCATCTGCATGGCCGCCGCCGCGGCCCTGGTCAATTTCTGGCTGGCGCTGCGCTGCGGCCAGGTGCGATCCAAGGAAAAGGTCAGCGTCGGCCACGGCGGAAACGAGCTGCTGGAACGCCGCATGCGCGCCCAGCTCAACTTTGCCGAGAACACGCCGTGGGTGCTGGCGCTGGTCGGCCTGGTCGAGCTGGCCGGCAAGGGCGGAACCTGGCTGCCCTATGTCGCGGGCGCCTATATCCTGGCGCGCATTGCCCACGGCCTCGGCATGGACGGCGGCAAGTTCGAATCGGGCCGCGGCCTTGGGGTGATGGTCACCATGCTCAGCCAGATCGGCCTCGCCGTGATCGGCATCCTGGTCGCGCTGGGGAAGATGTAGCGCGGCGGTTCAGCTCAGCGCATAGTCGCTGACAAATCCGTTGACCTGACGTTCCCGGCCAAAGGTGCTGGTCGGCCCGTGGCCGGGAACGAAGGTTACGTCATTGCCCAGCGGCCACAGCTTCTGCGTGATCGATTCGATCAGCTGCTGGTGGTTGCCCTTGGGAAAGTCGGTCCGCCCGATCGAGCCGGCAAACAGCACGTCGCCGACAATCGCCAGGTGCCCTTCGCGGATGTAGAAGACCACGTGGCCGGGGGTGTGGCCGGGGCAATGGATCACCTCGAGAGCGGCCTCGCCCACGGTGACCGTGTCGCCATCGTGCAGCCAGCGGTCCGGCTCGAACGCCTGGGCCTGCATGCCCCAGCGCTTGCCGTCATCGTCAAGCTGGGCAATCCAGAACCGGTCGTCCTCGTGCGGCCCCTCGATCGGCACGCCGAGTTCCTTGGCGAGGATCCCGGCCTGGCCGCAATGATCAAGGTGCCCGTGGGTAACCAGCAGCTTCTCGATCGTCACCCCGGCCCGGGCCACGGCGGCCTTGAGCTTGTCGAGATCGCCGCCCGGATCAACCAGCGCGCCTTTCATGGTCCGGGTGCACCAGACCAGCGAGCAGTTCTGCTCAAGCGGGGTAACGGGAATGATCCCGACGCGGACGGGCGGCTCGGCGGTTTCGGTCATGCCGGTTTCATGGCCGGGGAAGGCCGCGCGGGCAATGGTTTTCATGGTCAGACTGGACACACTGGACAAGGTTCATGCGAAAGTTTCTCGCCCTGCCACGATCTGTCACTTCGGCGCACCGGAAGGTTGGCGGCGGAGTCCACGATTTCAAAGAGCGGCGGAGCTTGTAGCCTGCCGCGTCGATGTAGGAAATTCACGGCGCCTGGATCGGTTCGCGCGTCCTAGCCGGGCACCAGCCGATAGCCGATCCCCGGTTCATTCACGATCAGCAGCGGCGCCGACGGATCGCTTTCCAGCTTGCGCCGCAGCGCGCTGATCGCGACGCGCAGATAGTCGACATGCTCCTGCTGCGCCGGCCCCCAAACGGCGCGCAGCAGCTGGGCGTGGGTCAGGACTCGGCCCGCGTGCCTGGTCAGTTCGGCCAGCACGGCAAATTCCTTTGGCGTCAGGTGCACCGCTTCGCCGCTTCGGGTCACGCTTCTTGAATGGAGGTCTATCGTCACCTCGCCCAGCGGAATGGTATCGCCCTCGCTCCCCGGATTGACATCGACCAGGTTGTCGATGTGTCGGTCGATGCGGGTCACTTCGCCGTCCAGCTCGGCAATCAGCCGCCGATCGGCCGCGCCGTCGCGGCGCAGCGCGCGGACGCCCGCCTGCAGCACCTTCAGCCGCGGCTTGATCTCATCCCCGATCGAGGTGAGCAGCGCCGAGCGCAACTTGTCGCGGGCGCGCAGCGCGGCGGCATCACGGGCATCGCCTTCAAGCCGCGCCCGGGCCAGCGCGGAGGCAAGCTGGTTGAGCAGGCTTTCGAACAATAGCGTGCGCTCTTCGCCGATCGGCGCGGTTCCATCGTCGCGGGCCAGGCCCAGCGCCGCCAGCACCTCGTCGCCCGACGAAATCGGATGGAACTGCCAATCGGCCTGGGCCGACCGCCTTTCGCCGCGCCCCGATCGCTCCCCCGATTGCAGGGTATAGCTGGCAGCGGCCAGATCGCTCGGGCTGAGGCTGGAGCTGCCGGGAACGACCGCGATCGCCCTGGCGTCGTCGGCATCGACCAGCACCGCGACATGGCAGGCGAAGATTTCGGCCAGCTGCCCGGCGCCGACCTGCGCCACTTCGGCCTCGTACCGCACTGGCAGCAGGCGGCGGGAAAACCCCGCGATCGTCGCGTTGCGGGCCGCGTGCGCCGAAGCAAGCCGCGCCTGGAGCCGGACCGAAGCGGCCAGCTGGCTGCACACCGCCGCGACGATCAGCAGCACGGCCACGGTGACCACGTCGGCCGGGCTGCGGATCATCAGGCTGTGGTACGGCGCGGTGAAAAAGTAATTGAACGCCAGCGCCGAGGCGACCGCCGCGCTCAGCCCCGGTCCCAGCCCGGCATAGCTGGCCGCGGCCATGACCGGCAGCAGGTAGAGCATGTCCACCGGCGAGTTGCCCCAGCGCGACTGGAGCACCATGCCCAGCGCGGTCGTCAGCGCGACGAGCAGGAAGGCGGCGGCATAGGCGGCCAGCCCTTGCGCCGGAGCAGCTGCCGGCCGAGCGGGCGAAGAAGCATGCGGGATCATCCCGGAAGGATGCGCCCAAGCCCGCCGCAGGTCGAGCGATTATGCCGCTGGCGGGGAAAATCCACATGGAATCTTTATGCCGAATTGTCGCACCATTAAGGCATGTCCACCTCATCGCCCGCACAGGTTGCGCCCGCCGAATCCGCTTCAACCCAGGGCGCCGAGCGCGAGAGTCTTGCCGTGCTGATGCTCGGGGCGATCGGCGTGGTCTTTGGCGACATCGGCACTTCGCCGCTCTATGCCATGAAGGAAACCTTCATCGGCCCGCACCCGCTGGCGGTGGACCGCCTGCATATCCTTGGCGTGCTGAGCCTGGTGTTCTGGGCGCTGACCCTGATCGTGACGGTCAAATACGTCTTCGTGGCGATGCGCGCCGACAACCGCGGCGAAGGCGGGTCCTTCGCGCTGCTGGCGCTGCTTTCGAGCCACCTCGACGAACGCAGGCGGGCCATACTGCTGGTGCTGGGCGTGCTGGCGGCCGCGCTGTTCTATGGCGATGCCATGCTCACCCCGGCGATATCAGTGCTTTCGGCGGTCGAGGGGTTGACCATCGTCGAGGCGCAGCTCGAACCGCTGGTGATACCGATCGCGGTGCTGATCCTGCTTGGCCTGTTCGTCATCCAGTCGCGCGGCACCGCGCGGGTCGGCGCGTTGTTCGGCCCGGTGGTGCTGGTCTATTTCGCGGTGCTGGCCGTGCTGGGGGTGAGCAACATCATCCTGCACCCCGAAGTGCTGGCAATTTTCAACCCGTGGTGGGCGGTCGAATTCTTCCGCCACGATCCGCGGCTTGCCTTCCTGGCGATGGGGTCGGTGTTCCTGGCGGTGACCGGCGCAGAAACGCTCTATGCCGATATGGGCCATTTCGGCCGCAAGGCGATCAGCGCAAGCTGGCTGGTGCTGGTCTTTCCATGCCTCATGCTCAACTACATGGGTCAGGGAGCCCTGCTGCTCGACAATCCCGGTGCGGTCGAGAATCCATTCTTCCTGATGGCGCCCGACTGGGCCCGGATACCGCTGATCGCGCTGGCCACCTGCGCGACGATCATCGCCAGCCAGGCGGTGATCTCGGGCGCGTTCTCGGTTACCCATCAGGCGATCCAGCTGGGCTTCCTGCCCCGCTTCAAGATCCTCCACACCAGCGAAAAGGCAGCCGGGCAGATCTACTTGCCGGCGATCAACTGGGGTCTGCTGCTGGCCGTTCTGCTGCTGGTGATCGGCTTTCGCAAATCGACCAGCCTGGCTTCGGCCTATGGCATATCGGTGGTCGGAACCATGCTGATCACCACCGCGATGCTCGCATTCCTGCTGTTCCGGGTCTGGCGGTGGAACCGCTGGGCGGCCGGCGCAACGATTGCCCTGTTCGCGCTGGTCGATGCGGCGTTCTTCGCCTCCAACATCGCCAAGATCGCCGACGGCGGCTGGGTGCCGCTGCTGCTTGCCGGGGCGATCTTCACCGTGCTCACCACCTGGGCGAAGGGCCGCGGGCTGCTGAAAGATCATTTGCAAACCGAATCGATGCCGCTTGAAACGTTCATCGCTTCGGCGGGGCATTCGGTGCACCGGGTCAAGGGCACATCGGTGTTCCTTTCGGCGGCAAAGGAGGGCGTTCCCGCCGCCCTGCTCCACAACCTCAAGCACAACCAGGTGCTGCATGAAT
Source organism: Sphingomonadaceae bacterium (assembly GCA_046348665.1). Taxonomy (GTDB): domain Bacteria; phylum Pseudomonadota; class Alphaproteobacteria; order Sphingomonadales; family Sphingomonadaceae; genus Novosphingobium. The sequence goes on from JAXMDV010000001.1 coordinate 115,504, forward strand.
ACGTGGTGCTGCTGACCGTCGAAGTTGCCGACGCGCCCAGGATCGATCCTGCCGCGCGGCTTGAGCTGCACCGCGCCGGACAGGGCTTTTTCCGCGCGGTGCTGCATTACGGCTTCAACGAAGAGATCGACCTGCCGCGCGATCTTGCGCCGATCGCCCGCCACGGCGTCGCGCTCGATCCGATGCGGACCAGCTATTTCCTGGGGCGGCAAAAGCTGATCGCGGCGAGCGAGATGAAGGGCATGGCGCTGTGGCGCGAGCGGCTGTTCGCGTGGATGCTCAAGGCATCGGAATCGGCGATGGATTACTACCGCCTGCCGGCCAATCGGGTGGTCGAACTGGGCAGCCAGATCCGGATCTGACGCACCCGCCCCTCACAGCCGACCGCTCTTCCAGACCACCCGCCCGATCACCTCGACCTCCCCCGGTTCCAGCTCGATCGTGCGGTAGGCGGGATTGTCGCTGACCAGCGCGATCACGCCGGGGCGGGCCAGGTCGAGCCGCTTGACCATCAGCGCATCGCCGGCGCGCACCACGTGGATCCCATCGCGCAATTGGCGCGGGGTGCGGTCGACCAGGATCTCGTCGCCATCGCGCAGGGTGCTTTCCATCGAATCGCCTTCGACCCGGATCGCCGAAAGCTGGGCGGGATCGAGCCCCTGATCGCGCAGCCAGCGGCTGGAAAAGCCGAAGGCGCCGATCGGCAATTCCTCGCCCGGCAGCAGTCCCGGCCCGGCGGAGGCGCCAAGCGCGAGGCGCGGAATATCGACCCAATCACCGCGCGGCACCTTAGCCGCGGGCAATGCGCTGGAAAAATCCTCCGGCGCACCCAGTTCCGATTCGTTCACGCCAAGGAAGCGCGCCAGCGTGCGGCGATCGGTTTCCTCCAGCTTTCGCGGGCTGCCCTTGCGGATAAACTGCTGGAGATAAGTCGAATTGCGCCCGATCAGTTCCGACAGACCGGCAAGCGAGGCGTTCTGCTCACCGGCCAGTTGCAGCAGGCGGAGACGGGGATCGGTGAGCGACATGAATTTGTCCTACACGACGTATTTTTCCTAGACAAGTAGGATTTCCCGCTGAACAAAAGGAATATTCCTACACCGATTCGCCTCATGCGACCAGGCGCCAACCAAGGAGGCAGACCACCATGCTGATTACCCGGATCGAGCGCTTCCTGCGCGAAACCGGAATGCCCTGGACCAAGTTCGGCCGGCTCGCCACCCACGATCCGCGCTTCGTCCAGGACTTGCGCAACGGCCGCACACCTCGCTCCGCAACCGCGAAACGTGTGGAACATTTCATGAACATCTATCGCGAGGAATGCCGTGCAGATTGACCTTTCGCTCGATCAGGCGCTGATCTCCGCCGCCGCCCGCAAGGCTCGCCGGGCGCCGTGGGTGCACTTGCTCACCGCGCTGCTCGACCTTGCCGGCGGCAAGGCCGAACTGCTGCGCCACAGCGAACGCAGCTGGGCCAGCGTGACCTTCTCGGGCACAAAGCACTTGGTGGCGCTGGCCTTTACCGGCGCGGAAGCAGTGGCGGCGGGCGAAGCGCTGATCGACGCGCTGCCCGAACACGAATTTGCCCTGCCCCGCCAGCTGGTCGCCGATGCGGCGGTGGTGGCGGTAACGCACAGCGCCCTGCCCGCACCGCGGCTCGAGGTGGAACTGGAACTGCTGTTGCTCGACGAAGCCTGAAGTTTACGATTCGCTGAAGCGGTCCAGCATCGGCGGGCGGAGCAGGCATTCGGCAAAATCGAAGTGCCGGGTGGTCAGCGGCGGCACCCGCGCCGCATCGGGATGGCGCGGGTTGAGGTAGATCACGTCGGCCTCGGGCAGCACTTTCGAACGGATCGCGCAGATCAGCGAGCGTCGCGTTTCGAGCCATTCCCCGACATGGCGGCGGATCGTTTCCTCGTCGGGGTCTGGCACGCGTTCGGGGACCGCATCGACCTCGGTCCAGCCGAGCACGTGGTCATCCGGAATGCCCGCGAGGTCGCGCGGCTGATAGCGCAGCGCGACCAGCACAGCGAGCCCGGCCTCGCTTGCCAGGCTGACCACCGGATGCCCGGCAGGCGCATAGCGCGCGCCGTGGAGCATTGCCCCCTTCCCGTCGAGCGCGACGAACGGCGCGCGGGTGAGCCGCCACAGCCTCATCAGGCGGCAAGCGCGGCGGTCTTGAGCAGATGGTTCATGAGCCCCCCTGGTGCACGATTGGAGCACAGCTAGCCCGCCCGGCAAAGCCCCGCTTGCAAAGATGCCAATTTCACCCGCTCGCCAAGCCCCCGTTTGCCCTGAGCCTGTCGAAGGGCTGCTTTCCCCTCGTTGCTTGAAGAACAAGGCGGTCCTTCGACAAGCTCAGGACGAGCGGGTTTGGTGGGCAGACTCTGGTTCGGACTACCCCAGCTTCCAGTCCCAGCCGAGCGGATCGCCGTCCATCACCTCGACCCCGGCGGCGGCAAGTTCGTCGCGCAGGGCATCGGAAGCAGCGAAATCCTTGGCGGCGCGGGCTTCCTTGCGGTTGGCGAGGATCGCTTCGATCTCGGCTTCGCTGATGGTCGCTGCCTTGGGGCGGATCCGCAGGTCGGCGCGTCCGACTGTCAGCAGTCCCAGCCCCAGCACCGCATCCATCGCCGCAATTGCCGCCAGCTTCTCTCCGGCATCGACCTTCTTGAGCGCGATCACCTCTTCCAGAACCGTCAAGGCAACCGCCGTGTTGAGATCGTCGGATACCGCCGCGTCGAACCGCTCGAGGAACGGCGCGAAACGCGCACCTGCGGCCTCTGCCGGATCGGCTTGCCCGCGCAGTTGCGCCACGGCCATCACCATCCGCTTGAGCCGCACCAGCGCCGCGCCCAGCCCTTCCCAGCTGAATTCCAGTTCGCTGCGGTAATGCGCCTGAAGGCAGAGCAGGCGGTAGGCGAGCGGGTGGTAGCCCTTGTCGATCAGCAGTTGCAGGCGCAGGAACTCGCCCGCGCTTTTAGACATCTTGCCGCTGCGTTCGACCAGGAAATTGTTGTGCATCCAGATGTTGGCACCAGAATTTGATGCAACGTCGAGGCCATTGGTGCAGCAATGCGCCTGGTTCTGCGCGATCTCGTTGGGGTGGTGGATCTCGCGGTGGTCGATCCCGCCAGTGTGGATGTCGAACGGGAAGCCCAGCACTTCGCCGCTCATCACCGAGCATTCGAGGTGCCAGCCGGGAGCGCCCCGGCCCCACGGCGAATCCCATTCCATCTGGCGCTTTTCGCCCGGCGGGGTCTTGCGCCAGATCGCGAAGTCGGCGGCGTTGCGCTTGCCCGCAACCTCGTCGATCCGGCCCTCGCCCTCCTCGGTCCGGGCGCGGGCGAGGCGGCCATAGTCGGCGACGGTCGAGACATCGAAATAGAGCCCGCTGTCGAGCTCGTAGCAGTGCTTGTCGGCAATCTCCGCCGCGAAGCGGATCATCGGCTCGATATAGTCGGTGGCCACGGTCCACCTGGCCGGCTGGCGAATGTTCAGCGCCTTGATGTCGGCCCAGTAAGCCTCGGTATAGTGGCGGGCCACGTCCCAGATCGACTGCGCCTTCTGCGCCGCCATCTTCTCCATCTTGTCCTCGCCGGCATCGGCATCGTCGGTCAGGTGGCCGACATCGGTGATGTTGATCACATGGGTCAGCCGATAGCCCTTGAAGCTCAGCGTGCGGCCCAGCACGTCGGCGAAGACATAGGCGCGCATGTTGCCGATGTGCGGATAGTTGTAGACCGTCGGCCCGCAGGTATAGACGCGCGCCTCGCCCGGATGGACGGGCCGGAAGGGCTCAAGCTGGCGGGTCAGGCTGTTGAACAGGCGCAGTTCGGTCATGGATTGCGGCCATATGTCGGCGCAGCGGCTTCGACAACCCTTCGACAGGCTCAGGGTGAGCGGGTGAACTCCACCCCAGCAAACAAACTCCGCTCAGGCTAAGCCTGTCGAAGCCCCTTCAGGAAAGTTCAGAACCCTTCCCACCGCACCACCTGGTCCAATTCAACCCTCGGCACCGGGAAGCGGTTGATCGCTGCCTCGCGGTCGCCCCAGCCGATCGCCACGCCGCAGAAGAAGATGTGGTCGTCGGGAATCTCGACGATCTCGCGAATCTGCTTCTGGTAGACCGCCCAGGCTTCCTGCGCGCAGGAATCCAGTCCTTCCTCGCGCAGCAGCAGCAGCACGGTCTGCAGCCACATGCCGATGTCGCTCCACTGCGGCAGGCCCATGTAGCGCGGAGTGTGAATCAGCATCAGCACCGGCGCGCCGAAGGCCCGGAAGTTGTTGCGGAACACCTCGAGCCGCGCCGCACGGTCCTCGCGCGGGATTTCGAGCGCGGCATACATCGCCTCGCCCACGCCGAAACGGCTGTCGGCATAGCGGCCCTCAAGCTCGGCGGGATAGACCGGATATTCGGCCGAATAGGCGGCCAGCCCCTGGGGAATGGTATCGGCGACCAGCGCCACCAGCCGCGCCAGCGGCTCGCCGGTCAGCAGCGTTGCATTCCACGGCTGGGTATTGCCGCCCGATGGTGCGTTCTGCGCCTTTTCCAGCACCCGGCGCAGCACCGCGGGATCGACCGGCCGGTCAAGGAAGGCGCGGACCGACCGGCGGCTGGCGACTGCTTCGGAAACGTCCATGCGCGCGTCCCTATTCGAACCCGAGGAACCTGACCTTTGCGTCCAGCTCCTCGCGCTTGCGCTCGAACTGGTTCACCGGATCATCCTCGATCCGATAGCCGATCGCGATGCCGCAGAAGAAGATATGGCTTTCGTCCGACACGCCAAGGTAATCCTTGATCACGCGCGCATGAAGCGAAAGGAATTCCTGCGGGCAGCTGTCCAGCCCCGCTTCACGCAGCAGCAGCATGACCGATTGCAGCCACATCCCCACGTCCGACCACTGCGGCGGCCCCATCACCCGCGGGAAATAGACCAGCAGCACCGCCGGGGCATCGAACGAGGTCAGGTTCTGGGCCATGAAATCGCCGCGCGCCGCCTTGTCCGCGCGCTCGATGTTCATCGCCGAATACATGTCGGCGCCAACCTGGTGCAGCCGGGCGAGGCATTCGGGCAGGACTTCGGGATCGCTCCACGAATATTCCTTGGGATCCTGCGGCGGCGAGACGAGCATCTTCTGCTGCAGTTCGCGCAGCGGCGCGCCGGTCAGCACCGCGCCTTCCCACGGCTGGAAATTGCACCCCGATGGCGCCCAGCGCGCGGTGTCCATCACCTGGCGGATCACGTCGAGGGGAACGGGCCTGTCGCTGAACGCCCGGATCGAGCGGCGGGACAGCATGGCTTCGGTTACGCTGGCGGCTTTGGTCATAGCGGTTTAATTGTGCGATTAAACCGGCGGGTCAAGCCATTTCATGGACTTGTGCCGGTCCAAAAATGCATTCCGCCGGCCCCGCGAGAGGCCGGCGGACGCGAATGCGGCGGAAAGCTCAGTTGGTCGGCGGCGGCGCGGCGGGTTCGGCGACGGGGGCCGGTGCCGGTTCGGCGGCTGGAGCCGCAACAGGAGCGGGAGCCGGGGCCGGTTCGGCCGGCTTGGGCGCCAGCGCGGCGGCGACATCGGCACCGCGAAGCGCACCCGGCGCCGGGCCCATGTCGTCATCGTCGACCATCTTCCACTTGTTCTTTTCCTTGAACTCGGCCTCGGTGCCCGGGGCAAGATCGGGGCGGCCGACCATGATGCCCATCTTGATCCGGCACTTGGCATACTGGGTTTCGTCGGCTTCGACTTCCAGCGCCAGGGTGTCCTTGGCCTCGCTCTTCACGGTATATTCGTGGCGGCCCGGGCTGGTCACCAGGATGAAATAGCGGCCCGCGCCCAGCGAGGAGATCTTCTGGCCCTGTTCGTTGACCGAGCAGCCCAGCGCGAAACCCATGCCCCCGGGGCGATAGAACACGATCTGGCCCTTGCCCGGAGGCGGCGCGGGGATCGTCGCCGGGCCGGCGCCGGCCTCGTCTTCCTTGTCGTTCTTGTCCTTGGCGATGACAGGCGAAGCCGACAGGCTCAGCGCCGCGAAGGCGGCAACGACGGTAACCAGCTTGAATTTCATTATGCGCTCCCAGGTTGCAATGGTGGTGTCGATGTGGCCGGGACTGCCCCCGGCGCGGCTTCCGGTGCCGCCGGTTCTGCCGCCGGAGCATCGAGAATCAGGTCTTCGGCCAGCTTTGCGGTGGCCAGCGCGCCTTGCGGAATGTCGATATGCTTGCCGCGGATGAACAGCGCGGGGAGCCCCACCGCGATGCCCGCCGCGAAAACCAGGTCCTGCTGGTCCTTGCCGACCACACCGAACCTCATGCTGCGAAGGCGGACCGGCTTGCCGTTCACGTCTAGTGTGCGCGCCGCCAGCACCAGTTCGCCGCCCACGCCGATCCCGGTGCCCTTGGCGTGGACCACCTCGCCCGTGCCCCTCGTTCCGGTCGGGACGACGGCTTCGCCGTTCAGCAGGATCGGCTCGGCAAGCGAGAAGGCAAAGCTTTCGCCGGTCTTGGCGGTGCGCGAGCTGACCGGCTGGTCGAGACTGATGATCACCGGGGTGAGCGCCGGGACACAGCGCTTTGCCGCCGCGCCCGCCGGGCTGGCACAGACCGGAGCAGCCTTGGCTGGCGGAGCGGGCGAAGGCGCCGCAGCAGCCTCCTGCGCCGCAGTCGCAGCCGGGGCAATGTCCTGTCCAAACGCTGCGCCAGGCTGGGCAGCCATGCCGGCAACAACGGCCAGCACGTATCTGCGATGATTACCAAAGATTGCGCGCCCCATCGGGCGATTTGCTAGGTGGTTATCGGCTTACTGGCAACCGCAATTCGCGGCAAGTGAAGCCCCGCTCCACAGCTATTCGCCCTCGAACAACCCCGCGAGTTGTTCGATCATCGTTCCGCCCAGCTGCTCGACATCCATGATCGTCACCGCGCGGCGATAGTAGCGGGTCACGTCGTGGCCGATGCCGATCGCCACCAGCTGGACGGGCGACTGGCGCTCGATCCAGTCGATCACTTTCCTGAGGTGCAGTTCGAGGTAGCCGGCGTTGTTGACGCTGAGTGTCGAATCGTCGACCGGCGCGCCGTCCGAAATCACCATCAGCACACGGCGGTCCTCGGGCCGGGCGAGCAGGCGCGCGTGGGCCCAGAGCAGCGCCTCGCCGTCGATGTTTTCCTTGAGCAGCCCCTCGCGCATCATCAGCCCCAGGTTCTTGCGGGCATGGCGATAGGGTTCGTCGGCCTTCTTGTAGACGATATGGCGCAGGTCGTTGAGACGGCCGGGCTGCGCGGGCTTGCCGCCGGCCAGCCAGGCCTCGCGGCTCTGCCCGCCCTTCCAGGCGCGGGTGGTGAAGCCGAGGATCTCGGTCTTGACCCCGCAGCGTTCCAGTGTGCGGGTCAGCACATCGGCGCTGATCGCCGCGATCGAGATCGGCCGCCCGCGCATCGAACCCGAATTGTCGATCAGCAGGGTGACGATGGTGTCCTTGAACTCCACATCGCGCTCGACCTTGTAGCTCAGCGAATGGCCCGGCGAGATCACCACGCGGGCCAGCCGCGCGGCATCGAGCAGGCCTTCTTCCTGGTCGAAATCCCAGCTGCGGTTCTGCTGCGCCATCAGCCGCCGCTGGAGCCGGTTGGCCAGCTTGGTGACGATCCCCTGCAGTCCCTTGAGCTGGGCATCGAGATAGGCGCGCAGCCGGGTCAGCTCTTCCTCGTCGCACAGGTCGTGCGCGGCGACCACTTCGTCGAAGGCCTCGGTGAAGGCCTTGTAATCGAACTTCGAGGGCAGTTCGGTCCAGGGGCGGTTCGGCCGGGTGGGCAGCATGCCCTCGTCGCCCTCGTCGCCTTCCTCGGCGTCGGACTGGTCGTCCTCGGTCTGCTGCTGGGTTTCGTTCTCGCTGTCCTCGTCGCCTTCGGTCGGTTCGCTGGCGGCCTCGCTGGGGCTCTGATCCTCGGCGCTTTCGCCGTCCTCGGGCTGGTCCTGGTCTTCGTCGTCCTGGTCCTGGTCGTCGCTTTCGTCGCTTGCCGGCTCGATCGGCTCGGCCTGGGTAAGCTCGAGATGCTGGAGCATCGACAGGCTGAGCGCCTGGAACGCCGCCTGGTCATCAAGCATCAGGGCCAGCGCGTCGAAATCGGCGCTGGCCTTTTCGCCGATCCAGCCGCGCAGCATGTCGACGCCCTGGCGCGCGGCTTCGGGCACCGGCTGGCCGGTCAGGTGCTCGCGCAGCATGAGCGCGAGCGCGGCCTGCATCGGCACTTCATCAGGGCGGCTGGCGCGGGTGATCGGATCGCCCATCGTGCGGACCTGCTGCGCTGCATCGAGGTTGTCGCGCATCCCGGCATAACCGCGCGCGCCCAGCGCCTCATAGCGCACCTGCTCGACCGCGTCGTAGCAGGCCCGGGCGGTCGGCTCGGCGGGAGCATGGCGGGCGTGGAGCGCTTCGCTGTGATGGCGCAGGCGCAGCGCGAAACTGTCGGCAAAGCCGCGGGCCTCCATCGCCTGGTCGCGCGGCAACGAGCGCCCCGGCATCGGCACGCGCAGGTTGCTGCCGTTGGCGACGGGGCTGTCGGCGGTCCAGGCGATCTCCAGCTCGGGCTCATGCGCGATCGCCCGGCTGGCGCCGGTCAGCACGCTCTTGAAGCGGTCGAGAGGGGATTCGTCGGCCATCGTCAGTCCTGGCTAGTGCAGCGCGAGGGCTTCGACAAGCTCGGCCCGAGCGGAACAGGGATTTGAACCCGCGCCATGCCCGCCCGCCCTGAACCTGTCGAAGGGCCTGGCCGGACCGCGGCTCCTAGATCTTCTGCCCGGTCTTGGCCCAATCGGCCAGGAAGCCTTCGATCCCCTTGTCGGTCAGCACGTGCTTGACCAGCGAACGGATCACCGCCGGCGGGGCGGTCATCACGTCGGCGCCGATCTTGGCGGCTTCGAGCACGTGGATCCCGTGGCGGACAGAGGCGACCAGGATTTCGGTGCCAAAGTTGAAGTTGTCATAGATCAGCCGGATGTCGCTGATCAGCTGCATGCCATCGAAGCCGTTGTCGTCATGCCGGCCCACGAAAGGCGAAACGAAAGTCGCGCCGGCCTTGGCCGCGAGCAGCGCCTGGTTGGCGCTGAAACACAGCGTGACGTTGACCATCGTGCCGTCGCTGGTCAGCGCCTTGCAGGTCTTGAGGCCGTCGATCGTCAGCGGCACCTTGATGCAGACATTGTCGGCGATCTTGCGCAGCCGCTCTGCCTCGACCATCATCCCGGCGTGATCGAGCGCGACCACTTCGGCGCTGACCGGGCCGGAAACGATCCCGCAGATTTCCTTCGTCACTTCGATGAAATCACGGCCCGATTTCATGATCAGGCTGGGATTGGTGGTCACCCCGTCGATCAGGCCGGTGGCGGCGAGATCCTTGATGTCATCGATTTCGGCGGTGTCGGCGAAGAATTTCACGAATATGCTCCTGGCTGGGGTTGCCCCGCTATAGTGCCCCCGGTGGAGGCCGCAAGTCTGCCTGCAACACCTTGAACACCCCGATCAGCAGCGCCCCCCTCCTTCGAATTTGCGACTGTCGCCGCGAGTCGATTGACGCCATAGAGGCGGCCAGATGAACCGCGTCCGACTCCTTGTCTTCAATCCCGTCCTGTCGGTGCTCGATTACCGCCTTCCCGCTGGAATGGCGATGGATTTCGGCCAACTGGTGATCGCCCCGCTGGGGCCGCGTCAGGTTCTGGGGATCGTCTGGGAACCGGACCGGCTGGCCGGCGACGAAGTGCCAGAGGCGAAGCTTCGCTCGATCCTGGAAGTGCTGCCGGTGCCGCCGTTGTCAAAGGCCCTGCGCGGCCTGATCGAATGGACCGCGGACTATTATGTTGCCCCGATGAATGCCGTGGCGCGAATGGCGCTGGGCAGCATGGCGGCGCTGCGCGGCGGGGGAACCACCACCGAATACCGGCTTTCGGGGCACGAGCCCAAGCGCCTGACCCCGCAGCGCGCGGCGGCAATGGACGCGCTGGACGGCGAGCAGGCCAGTATTCGCGAACTGGCCGCGCTTGCCTCGGTTTCCGAAGGGGTGCTGCGCGGGATGGTCGGCGCCGGGATCCTCGAGCCGGTCACGGTCGACCTCGACCGTCCCTACCCCCGCGCCCGCGCCGACTTCGCGGTGCCCGAACTGAGCGAGGCCCAGCAGGGCGCGGCGGGCAAATTCGTCGAGGCGGTGCGCTCGGGCGGCTTTACCCCGTTCCTGCTCGACGGGGTGACCGGATCGGGCAAGACCGAATGCTATTTCGAGGCCATCGCCGAGGCGATCCGCCAGAAGCGCCAGGTGCTGGTGCTGCTGCCCGAGATCGCCCTCACCGAGAACTTCCTGCGCCGCTTCGAGGCCCGTTTCGGCACGCCGCCGGTGCTGTGGCACTCAAGCGTCAAGCAGAGCGAGCGCCGGCGCGCATGGCGGGCGATCGTCTCGGGTGAGGCGCAGGTGGTGGTCGGCGCACGCTCGGCGCTGTTCATGCCGTTCAAGGCGCTTGGCCTGATCGTGGTCGACGAGGCCCACGAGGTCAGCTTCAAGCAGGATGACGGCGTTCGCTACAACGCCCGCGACGTGGCGGTGATCCGCGCCCGGTTCGAAACCGTGCCGGTGATCCTCGCCAGCGCCACCCCGGCGCTTGAATCGCTGCAACTGGCCGAGGCCGGGGTCTATACCCGGATCGATCTGCCCGACCGGTTCGGCGGGGCCAGCCTGCCCGATGTGTCGATCGTCGACCTGCGCAAGGAAGTGCCCGAGCGCGGCAAGTGGCTCGCCCCGCGACTGGTCGGGGAATTGCAGGACCGGCTCGCGAAAGGCGAGCAGAGCCTGCTGTTCCTCAACCGCCGCGGCTATGCCCCGCTGACGCTGTGCCGCCACTGCGGCTATCGCTTTCAGTGCCCCAATTGCAGCGCCTGGCTGGTCGAGCACCGGCTGTCGCGGCGACTGGCCTGCCACCATTGCGGGCACGAGGTGGGCACCCCTGACGAATGCCCCGAATGCCACACCGGCGATTGCCTGGTCGCTTGCGGCCCCGGGGTCGAACGCATTGCCGATGAAGTGCGCGAGACTTTGCCCGATGCCCGGGTAGCGGTGGTGACTTCGGACACGCTGAACAGCCCGGAAAAGATCGCCAGCTTCGTCGCCGCGGCCGAGCAGAAGCTAATCGACGTGATCGTCGGCACGCAGCTGGTCACCAAGGGCTATCACTTTCCCGAGCTGACGCTGGTCGGCGTGATCGATGCCGACCTGGGGCTGGAAGGCGGCGATCTGCGCGCGGCGGAGCGGACCTACCAGCAGGTCGCCCAGGTCGCGGGCCGTGCGGGCCGGGGCGAGAAACCGGGCGAAGTGCTGATCCAGACCCGGCACCCCGAAGCCGCGGTGATCGCCGCGCTTGCCGCCGGGGACCGCGATGCCTTCTATGCCGCCGAGGCCGAAGCCCGCAAGGAAGCCGGAGCCCCGCCGTTCGGCCGCTGGGCCGCGATCATCGTCTCGAGCGAGGACGAGGCCGAGGCGCGCGAGGCGGCCAGGGCAATTGGCTCTGTCCGGCCCGATCTGCCGGATGTGATGGTGCTTGGCCCGGCGCCGGCCCCGCTGTCCTTGCTGCGCGGCCGCTATCGCTATCGCCTGCTGATCAACGCCCGCCGTTCGGCGCAATTGCAGGACGTGATCCGCCAGTGGCTGGGCCAGCTGGATTTCCCGCAGGGCGTGCGGGTGGGCGTGGATATTGATCCCTACAGCTTCGTCTGACAGACTTCCCGCCAAACAGATTGGGAGAAGTCGATGCTTACCGTGCACCACCTGCGCATATCGCAAAGCGAGCGGATCGTCTGGCTTTGCGAGGAACTGGGGCTTGAATACGATCTCAAGCTCTACAACCGGCGCGAGGACAACCGCCTGGCGCCCGACGCGTACAAGGCGCTGCACCCGATGGGGATCGCCCCGGTGATCAGCGATGGCGATCTGGTGCTTGGCGAAAGCGGGGCGATCTGCGAATACATCGACCGCAAGTACGGCGGTTCGCGGCTATCGCCGGGGCCGGATCATGCGGACTTCGCCGGCCACCTGTTCTGGTTCCACTTTTCCAACGCCACCTTCATGACCAACGGCATGATGGCGCTGGCGGCGCAGGCCGCGGGCGCCACCGAGCTGCCCGCCTTTGTCGCCGAACGCGGAGCCAGGGGCTGGCAGCTGGCCGAAGCCCGGCTGGGCGAGGCGGAATTCTTCGGCGGATCGCAGCTGACCACCGCCGACATCATGATGGGCTTCAACCTTACCACATCGCGCGCCTTTGGCGGCGCCTCGCTGGCGCCGTTCCCCAATATCGCCGCCTACCTGCAGCGGATCGGCCAGCGCCCGGCCTATCAGCGCGCGATGGCCAAAGCCGAACCCGGCATGGCGCCGATGCTGGCGTGAAGGCTGCGGTTTGACAGGCCTTGCGGGTCAATGCCGGGCGTAGGGCACCACTTCGCCGGCAAAGACCGCGCGGGCTTGCTGTGCCAGCCAGTCCATCGCCGCCGCCCACGGGCCATGCCCATAGGAAATGCGCGCGACCCCGCAGGCGGCAAGCTCGGCGCGGGTGCCGCGGCCCTTACCCCACAGCACGTTGACCGGCAGCGGTGAGGACTTGCAGATTGCGGTGATCGCGGCGTGATCGCCCAGGAACGGCACGAACAGTCCGCCCGCGCCCGCCCGGGCATAGGCCTGTGCACGTTCCAGCACCGCCTCGACCAGGTGCGGGCCGTAATCCGCCGGGTCGATCCCGCGATAGACATCGCAGCGCGCGTTGACGAACAGCCCGCTGTCCGCCGCCGCGCCGACGCGCTCCGCGGCTTGGTCCACGCAAAGCAGCGCGGTCTGCCCCGGCATCCGGTCTTCCATGTTGATCCCCGCCGCCCCGGCATCGCGGGCGCGCTGGACCGACCGGCGAACCTCATCCGGCCTATCGCCATAGCCGCTCTCGAAATCGAGCGTCACCGGCAGGTCGACCGTGGCGACGATCCGTTCGAGGTTGCGCAGCGCATCCTCGATCGCGAAAGTCTCGCCGTCCTTGAAGCCCTGCGCCTCGGCCACTCCATAGCTGCCGGTGGCGATCGCCTTTGCCCCGGCTGCTGCCACCGCCCGCGCGCTGCCCGCATCCCAGATGTTGAACAGCATCAGCGGATCGCCGGGCGCGTGCAGGCTGCGGAACTGTTCGATCCGGTCCATCATTTCGCTTCCTTTTCCAAGAGCTTGCGCTTGATTTCGAGCCCATAGGCATAGCCGCCAAGATTGCCGCCGGTGCGGATTACCCGGTGGCACGGGATCAGCACCGCGACATTGTTGGCGCCGTTGGCGCTGCCCGCCGCGCGCACCGCCCTGGGTTTGCCGACGGCGGCCGCCAGCTGTGCATAGGTGCGGGTTTCGCCCGCCGGGATCTTCTGCAACTCGCGCCAGACAGCCTCCTGGAAGGCGGTGCCCTTCACGTCGAGCGGGATATGGCTGAAGTCGCCCGGCGCTTCGACCGCGGCGACCACCTGGCCCAGCAGGCTCGCGAATTCGGCCCCGCCCTCGACCAGTTCGGCCTTGGGAAACCGCGCCTCGAGCGCCTCGCGCCCTTCGTTGAACGACAGGCGGCAAACCCCCTTCGCTGTCGCGGCGACCAGCATCGACCCCAGGCTGGTCGGCACCACCGCCCAGTGGATCGTCACACCCTTGCCGCCGCCCACCCATGCCGATGGCGCCATTCCCAGTCTCCCCCGGTTGGCTTCGTAGAACCGCGAGGGCGCCGAATAGCCCGCCGCATAGATCGCATCGGTCACCCGTTCTTCGCCGCTCAGCGCCTGCGCCGCGCGCTCGGCCATCAGCGCGCGGGCATAGGCGGCCGGGGACAGACCGGTGTGGCGGGTGAACACCCGCTGGAAGTGGCTGGGCGAATAGCCGGTCTCTGCCGCCAGCGCCGCCAGCGCGAGCGGCTGCTCGGCCGCCTTGATCGCCTGGATCGCCGCCAGCACCGCGCGTTCGTCGCGGCTGACATCGTCGGGCAGGCACCGCTTGCACGGACGCAGTCCCGCCGCCCTTGCTGCTTCGCCAGTGGCAAAGAACCGCACGTTCGAGCGCGCCGGATGCCGCGCGGCGCAGCTTGGCCGGCAATAGATCCCGGTGGTCAGCACTCCGGTAACGAACCGTCCGTCGAAAGCGCGGTCGCGCGAAAGCACGGCGGTCCAGGCGTCATCGTCGGCAATCATCGTATCAGTCATGGCAGCACTCCTTGTGGGTGCAAGCCATAACCTCGATCATCGCGCCGGCGCGTCCCGCAGCTTGCGTTCAAAGCAGGCCGTTCAGCCGCCAAGCGCGCGGAACAGCATCAGCGTCCGCTGCTTCGCCAGTTCGGCGCTTTCGGGGTGATAGTCCTTGCGCCGATCAGAATTGAAGCCGTGCCCGGCCTCATAGATGAAGTGCTGCGCGGTGGGGTGGCCCTTCTCGATCAGCTTTTCCACCGGCTCGATCGGGACCATCGAATCGTAGCGCCCGAAATGGGTGATCGTGGCGCAGCGCGGCGCCTCGTCGGCCCAGCGGCTGGCCACATGCCCGCCGTAATAGCAGCTCGCCGCGTCGAGCAGATCGCAGGTCTGCGCCATCCGCCAGGCGAGCGAGCCGCCATAGCAATAGCCGACGATGAAAGTCGGGCCGCCGCGCGCGTGGATCCATTCGATGCAGGTCTGGACATCGGCCAGGCTGCGCTCCAGCGGCTGTTCGTCGCGGGCGATCCGCACGGCGCGTTCCCAGTCGGCCCCGGTGTAGCCCAGTTCGATCCCCGGCTCGATCCGGTCGAACAGCGAAGGGCTGATCACTTCATAACCGTCCGCGGCATAGTCCTCGCACAGTTCGCGGATATGTTCGGTCACCCCGAAGATTTCCTGCACCAGCACCAGCCCGCCCCGCCGCTCGCCCTCTGGCAGCACATGGTAGCAGGGCAGCGCGTGCCCGTCGGTCATGGTCAGCTTGAGCCACTCGGCCATCGAAGATCCCTCTCCTTGACGTCATTGCGAGCGACCATAGGTCGCGCGGCAATCCCGCGCGGCGCGCGCGACACCGGATTGCCGCGCTCGCTCGCAATGACGAACTTCGTGGATGTTCCTTGCCCCACCTTGCATCGCAGCACAATCATGGCTATGCGCGCCCCCGTCTAAGGGGCGGTGGTGCTGCAAAGCGCCGATTCCGCCCTGCCAACGCACCCGATGCAAGGAACCTGAACGCGTGGAGAATTCCGGCGGCATTTCGGCCAGTCTAAGCGCCAGTCTTCAGGGGCGATATGCCTCTGCGCTCTATGACCTGGCGAGCGAAACCAAGGCGGTCGACAAGGTCGAGGGCGACCTGGGCAATCTGCACCAGGCGATTCTCGCCAGCGCCGATCTTGCCGCCCTGATTCGCAATCCGCGCGTGACCCGCCAGGCCGCTGCCGATGCGATGGCGGCGCTGGGCAAGGCGCTAACGCTGAATGCGCTGACGCAGAAGTTCCTTGGCGTGCTCGCCGAAAACCGCCGCCTTGCGGCCCTGCCTGAAATTGCCCGCGCCTTTGCCGCGATCTCGGCCGCCGCCCGCGGCGAGGTTACCGCCGAGGTGACCAGCGCCCACCCGCTCAGCGATGCGCAGGTCAAGGCGATCGCCGCCAAGCTGAAGGCCAGCGAAGGCAAGGACGTGAAAGTTACCGCTACCGTCGATCCCGAAGTCCTGGGCGGCCTCGTCGTCCGCATCGGATCGAAGCAGATCGACAGCTCGATCCGCACCCGTTTGAACACTCTCGCTCACGCGATGAAAGGCTGAATGATGGATATCCGCGCCGCTGAAATCTCGAAGGTCATCAAGGACCAGATCGCCAGCTTCGGCACCGCTGCCCAGGTCTCGGAAGTCGGTTCCGTGCTCTCGGTGGGTGACGGCATCGCCCGCATCCACGGGCTGGACAATGTCCAGGCCGGCGAAATGGTCGAATTCGCCAACGGCGTGAAGGGCATGGCGCTGAACCTCGAAGCCGACAACGTCGGCGTCGTGATCTTCGGCTCGGACGCCGAAATCCGCGAAGGCGATGTGGTCAAGCGCACCGGCACCATCGTCGACGTTCCCGTGGGCAAGGGCCTGCTGGGCCGCGTGGTCGACGCGCTGGGCAACCCGATCGACGGCAAGGGCCCGATCAAGGCCGATGCGCGCCAGCGCGTCGAAGTGAAGGCTCCGGGCATCATCCCGCGCCAGTCGGTCAACGAACCGGTGCA
The DNA here is from genome assembly GCA_046348665.1 of Sphingomonadaceae bacterium. GTDB lineage: Bacteria > Pseudomonadota > Alphaproteobacteria > Sphingomonadales > Sphingomonadaceae > Novosphingobium. Next base: position 131,755 of record JAXMDV010000001.1, read on the forward strand.
GACCGGCCTCAAGGCGATCGACGCCCTGGTCCCCGTGGGCCGCGGCCAGCGCGAACTGATCATCGGTGACCGCCAGACCGGCAAGACCGCCGTCGCGATCGACACCTTCATCAACCAGAAGGAAGTCAACCAGGGCAAGGACGAGGGCAAGAAGCTCTACTGCATCTATGTCGCCGTCGGCCAGAAGCGCTCGACCGTGGCGCAGATCGTCCGCCAGCTCGAAGAAAACGGCGCGATGGAATATTCGATCGTGGTGGCCGCGACCGCTTCGGAACCCGCTCCGCTGCAATACCTCGCGCCCTACACCGGCGCGACGATGGGCGAATTCTTCCGCGACAACGGCATGCACGCCGTGATCGTCTATGACGACCTTTCCAAGCAGGCCGTCGCCTATCGCCAGATGTCGCTGCTGCTGCGCCGCCCGCCGGGCCGCGAAGCCTATCCGGGCGACGTGTTCTATCTCCACAGCCGCCTGCTCGAGCGCGCGGCCAAGATGAACGACAGCCAGGGCGGCGGCAGCCTCACCGCGCTGCCGATCATCGAAACCCAGGCGGGTGACGTTTCGGCCTACATTCCGACCAACGTGATCTCGATCACCGACGGCCAGATCTTCCTTGAAACCGGCCTGTTCTACCAGGGCGTCCGCCCGGCGATCAACGTCGGCCTCTCGGTCAGCCGCGTCGGCGGTGCTGCCCAGACCAAGGCGATGAAGAAGGTCGCCGGCTCGATCAAGCTGGAGCTGGCGCAGTACCGCGAAATGGCGGCCTTCGCGCAGTTCGGCTCGGACCTCGACGCTTCGACCCAGAAGCTCCTGAACCGCGGTGCGCGGCTGACCGAGCTGCTCAAGCAGGCCCAGTTCAGCCCGCTGCCCTTCGAAGAGCAGACCGTGTCGATCTTCGCCGGCACCAACGGCTATCTCGATGGCATCCCCACCGGTGACGTGACCCGCTACGAAGCTGAAATGCTCAGCTTCATGCGCGAAAGCCATGCCGATACGCTCAAGCTGATCCGCGAAAGCCGCGATTTCGGGGACGATGCGAAGAAGCAGACCGTCGCCGCGCTCGATGCTTTTGCGAAGCAGTTCGCGTAACTCAGAGGAACTTTAACCCTGACCCGTTCGTGCTGAGCTTGTCGAAGCACCGTCCTTCCTTCGGACGTGACGCTTCAGAAGAAAAACGGCCCTTCGACAAGCTCAGGGCGAACGGAAAGTGGGAATAGGCAAACGATGGCAAGCCTCAAGGAACTCAAAGGGCGGATCAACTCGGTCAAGTCGACCCAGAAGATCACCAAGGCCAAGCAGATGGTCGCCGCCGCGAAGCTGCGCAAGGCGCAAGCCGCGGCCGAGGCCGCGCGTCCGTTCGCCGGACGCCTGGCCGCGGTGATGGGCTCGCTCGCCAGCAAGATCACGGTCAGCGAAAGCAGCCCCAAGCTGCTCGCCGGCACCGGCAAGGACCAGGTCCACCTGCTGGTGGTCGCAAACAGCGACAAGGGTCTGTGCGGCGCCTTCAACTCGAACGTGGTCAAGAACGCGCTGACCGCCGCCCGCCAGCTGGAAGGCCAGGGCAAGACCGTCCTGTTCTACCTGATCGGGCGCAAGGGCCGCGCGGTGATCCGCCGCGCCTATCCCAAGGCCGTGCTCGCCATGTTCGACACTTCCGAAGTGCGCGAACCCGGCTATGCCGAAGCCGAACAGATCGCCGACGAGCTGATGGCGCTCTATGATCAGGGCAAGTTCGACGTCGCCCACCTGTTCTATTCGAAGTTCAAGAGCGCGCTGCAGCAGGATCCCACCCAGCAGCAGATCGTGCCCGTCCCCGCCCCCACCGCCGAAGCCGTCGGCGGGAGCGCGGTCGACTATGAGCCCGAAGAGGAAGCGATCCTCGCCGCGCTGCTGCCGCGCTACCTGCGCACCCAGATTTTCGGCGCGCTGCTCGAAAACATGGCCTCCGAACAGGGCGCCTCGATGACCGCGATGGACAATGCGACGCGCAACGCGGGCGAATTGATCGGCAAGCTGACCGTCCAGTACAACCGCAGCCGCCAGGCCGCGATCACCACCGAACTCATCGAAATTATCGCGGGCGCGGAAGCGCTCTAAGAGATCGAAAGCAAGGAACCAGACATGGCAACCGCAGCCAAGACCACCACCCGCAAGAAGGCCGCTCCCAAGGCCGCCGCCGCTTCCGCCGCGACCGGCAAGATCAGCCAGGTTATCGGCGCCGTCGTCGACGTGAGCTTCGACGGCGAACTGCCGGCGATCCTTTCGGCGCTCGAAACCGACAACAACGGCAACCGCCTGGTGCTCGAAGTTGCGCAGCACCTCGGCGAAAACACCGTCCGCACCATCGCGATGGACTCGACCGACGGTCTGACCCGCGGCCAGCCGGTGGCCAGCACCGGCGCGCAGATCTCGGTCCCGGTCGGCCCGCGCACGCTGGGGCGCATCCTCAACGTGGTCGGCGATCCGATCGACGAACGCGGCCCGGTCGATACCGACATGCGCAGCCCGATCCACGCCGAAGCCCCGGCTTTCTCGGAACAGTCGACCGAAGCGGCGATCCTGGTCACCGGCATCAAGGTGATCGACCTTCTCGCTCCTTACGCCAAGGGCGGCAAGATCGGCCTGTTCGGCGGCGCCGGCGTGGGCAAGACCGTGCTGATCCAGGAACTGATCAACAACATCGCCAAGGGCCACGGCGGCGTCTCGGTCTTCGCGGGCGTCGGCGAACGCACCCGTGAAGGCAACGACCTCTACCACGAATTCCTCGACGCCGGCGTCATCGCCAAGGACAAGGACGGCAACGCCACCCCCGATGGCTCGAAGGTCGCCCTGGTGTTCGGCCAGATGAACGAACCCCCGGGCGCCCGCGCCCGCGTCGCGCTTTCGGGCCTGACGATGGCCGAATACTTCCGCGACCAGGAAGGCCAGGACGTGCTGTTCTTCGTCGACAACATCTTCCGCTTCACCCAGGCGGGTTCGGAAGTGTCGGCTCTGCTCGGCCGTATTCCTTCGGCGGTGGGCTATCAGCCGACCCTGGCGACCGACATGGGCGCGCTGCAGGAACGCATCACCTCGACCACCAAGGGTTCGATCACCTCGGTCCAGGCGATCTACGTTCCCGCCGACGACCTTACCGACCCTGCGCCGGCCACCTCGTTCGCGCACTTGGACGCAACCACCACGCTGAGCCGCGCGATCTCGGAACTGGGCATCTATCCGGCGGTCGACCCGCTCGATTCGACCAGCCGCGTGCTGTCGCCGGCGGTTGTCGGGCAGGAGCACTATGACGTTGCCCGTCGCGTCCAGGAAACCCTGCAGAAGTACAAGTCGCTGCAGGACATCATCGCGATTCTCGGGATGGACGAACTGAGCGAGGAAGATAAGCTCACCGTCGCCCGCGCCCGCAAGATCCAGCGCTTCCTGTCGCAGCCGTTCCACGTCGCCGAAGTGTTCACCAACATCCCGGGCAAGTTCGTCCAGGTCGAGGACACCGTGCGTTCGTTCAAGGCGGTTGTGGACGGCGAATACGACCACCTGCCCGAAGCCGCCTTCTACATGGTCGGCGGCATCGACGAAGCCGTCGAAAAGGCCAAGAAGCTGGCCGAGGAAGCCTGATGCGTCAGCCCCGCCCGCAAGGGCCGGGGCTCAATCAACTCCCCTCCCACCAGTGGGAGGGGTCGGGGGAGGGCCTGTTGGGCAACCTTTCCTCGAGGTAACAAGCCCTACCCCTACCCCTCCCGCCAGCGGGAGGGGGGACTAGAGGACTTCCGGTCAACGGAAGGAAGATTGCGATGCTCCACTTCGAACTCGTCACCCCTGCCCGCCTCGTCCGTTCGGATGACGTCTACATGGTCGTCGTTCCCGGCACCGAGGGCGAGGAAGGCGTGCTGGAGGGCCATGCGCCCTACATGACCACCATGCGTGACGGCGCCGTGCGGATCTACAAGACCGAAGGCTCCGCGCCCGAGGAAATCCGCGTCACCGGCGGCTTTGCCGAAGTGGGTGACAATGGCCTGACCATCCTCGCCGAGCACGTCGAAGGCTGAAGCTTTCGCCAGTGCTGGCAAACCAAGGGGCGGCCTGCGGGTCGCCCTTTTTCGTTCAGAGCGTCACCGTGCCCATCACGCAGCTGACGCAGTGGCCGCCGACATGCACGGCGCCGTCCTCGATCCGCACCGCGACCGTGCCGTCGCGGCCAAGCTGGCGGCCCTGGCTGGCGACATAGCTGTCGCCCTCGCCGATCTGGCCCATCGTCAGCCGATAGGCGCCCACCGCCGCGTTGCCGCTGCCGCAGACCGGGTCTTCGGGAATACCGTCGCCGGGGGCAAAGCTGCGCACCACCACGCGGTCACCATCGCGGGCGAACACGGTCGCGCCGGTCATCCCGGTGCGCTGGTAGTAGCGGGTCAGCCGCGCGGGATCGTGCGCCAGGTTTTCCAGCGCGGAAACCTCTGCCAGTTCGGCGACCAGCCATGTCGGCCCGACATCGACCGCGTGCGGCTGTCCGATCAGCGCCACACCTTCGCCCAGCCAGGCGGCGGCCTCTTCATCGCCCAGCGCCTTGAGCGCGAAGCGCGGCAGGCGGAACGAGATGCCGTGATCGCCCAGCGCCAGTTCGACCAGCCCGATCTGGCACTGCTGCACCAGCCGCCCGCCCACTGGACTTGCCAGCCCGGCGGAAACAACGGCATGCGCGGTGCCGAGCGTGGGGTGCCCGGCGAAGGGCAGTTCGTCCTTGGGGGTGAAGATCCGCAGGTGATAGTCGGCGCCCGGCATGGTTACCGGCACCACGAAAGTCGTCTCGCTGAGATTGGTCCAGTTGGCGAAGGCCTGCATTTCGGCCTCCGAAAGCCCCTCGCCGTCAAGCACCACGGCAACCGGGTTGCCCTTGTAGGGAACCCGGGTGAAGACATCGACCTGGGCGAAGGGGCGGCTACGCGGCATGGCGTGAACTCCTAGTCGTCGCGGGGCGGGATGACCTGGCGGTAATTCCAGCGCATCGCCCGGCTGCCGTCGAGCAAGGAAATCTCGGCGACCAGCAACTTTCCCTGCCGGCTATAACGGATGCGCTGCGGGTAATCGTGCGCGGGATTGGCGAATTCGACCGCCTCCTCGCTGATCAGCACCATCGGAAATTCGACCGCGGGCTTGCCGTGGGGCTGCGCGACATAGACCATCGTGCCGTCGCGGCGCTGCTCGATCCGGATCGTTTCCCAGCTATCCAGCTGCGAGCCGAACCCGCTGCGCGACAGGCCCAGCATTATCCCGCCGCGCGGATCGGTCCAGACCTCGTCGGTCCAGCTGGCTCCCTCCTCGGTCATCCAGGTGCCGGCCATCCAGCCGGGCAGCGCGGCGCCCTTGGGTGCTTCGGCAGCAAGTGGTGCGGCCAGCAGAAGGGCTGCAAGGATCAGTTTCTTCATGGCTTCGGCCTTGCCCATTGCGCGATGAACCGCGGCTGTAACGCCTTGCGGGCGGGTGCGAAAGCCGTCGCTGCTTTCCCTACCAAACATGGTTTACGCGATCTTAACCCGGGTGCCGCAGATGTCCGTTCTCGATCAAGGGGCATCAGATACGTGGCAAGCGACAAGACCGCACCGGGCAGCTCACCTGGCAACGCCGGCGAATGGCCGATTGATGCGCTGGTCTTTGCCGCGCTGGCGATCGGCCTGCTTGCCGCTCTCGCCAACTTGCTCAACCACCATGCCTATCCGCTGTTCAGGGCCGAAGTCGGCGTGGTTGCGCTTGTGCTGCTGGCGGTTGCCGCAGGCGCCACCGCGCTGCACCGACTGGCCCGGCCGCGCCTGTCGTTCCTGCTGACGGGGCTTTACGCCGCGATCCTGATCGATCTGGGCGCCGATCTTCACACCCTGGTGTTCCCGGTGCTGACCGGCGTGCTGGCGCTGATCGCCTGGAAATACGAGCGCGCCGTGCTCAAGCTGACCGGAGCGGCCTTTGCCTCGGTGCTGCTGTTACAGACCGTTGACCTTATCCGTGCCCCCGCCCAGCCCCCTGCCCCGCGCAACGAGGCCAAGCGCCTGCAAGACAGCGCCAGCCGCAATCACGCGCTGCGCCCGGTGGTCCACCTGATGCTCGATTCCTACATCGGGCTTGACGGGATGAGCGCCCAGGGCACCAATTTCGGCGACCTGCGCCAGCAGCAGGAGCGCTTCTACCTCGATCACGGCTTCACGCTCTATCCGGGTGCCTACAGCCGCCACGCCAAGACGATCAATTCGCTGCCCGAATTCCTGTCCTATGGCCGGGCCAAGCCCCCCACCGGCCGCCGCGACCTGCAAACCACGGTGGCCGAGCCGCTGCCCTATTTCATCGACCTCGACCGCAAGGGCTACACCACCACGGTCGATGCTCCTTCGTTCGTCGACCTGTGCCCCCGGCAGCCGCTGACCCTGTGCCGCAACTACAACCGTTCCAACCTGTCGAGCATGGCGCACAGCCCGCTTTCGGTGAGCGATCGCGCACGGGTGATCGGGGCGACCATGCTCGAACTGTCGCAGTTCACCAACCTGCTGACCGGGACGATCGACCTCAAGCTGGATACCTGGCGCGGCAGCACCAAGCGGCACCTCTACAACCGCGCCAAGCTCTATTCGCTGACCGGGTTCGACCGGATCGCCGAATTCACCCGCGACCTGGCCACGCTGAAGCCGGGCGAGGCGCGCTTCGTCCACCTGCTGCTGCCGCACGATCCCTACATGCTCGACGCGGCCTGCAAGCTGCTGCCCGAGCCGGAATGGGGCGACGAGCATGGCCCGCTCGCGTTCGGCCCGCGCGATGCGGCCTATGCGCGGCAGGCGCGCTGCGTCACCCAGGTGCAGATCGCCGCGCTGCTCAGGGCGCTCGATGCGACCGAGGCCGGACGCAATGCGATCGTCATCATCCAGGGCGATCACGGCTCGCGCACGCTTGATGGCGAACCGTCGATCATGGGCGGCACTCCCGATGCCCGCACCGCGGCGGTCGCCTATTCAGCCTTCTTCGCGATCCGCGTGCCGGGAGAACCGGCGGCCAAGATCGAGGGGCGTTTCGCGCTCGACACCCTGCTTGGCCACTTCGCCGCGAGCGGCTTCAGCAAGGCGCCGCGCCCGCAGCCAGGCCCGGCCGAAGTCTATCTGATGGACGCCGCCTGGACCCCGGTAAAGCGCATCCCGCTGCCGGCGTTCCCGCAGAAATTTTAGGAAAAATTAACAAAGCTTTTTTACATTTTGAACCTGTCCGTCACGGACCGAAGGGGATCGAACCAAATGAACGGAAAGACTGTCATTTCGCTTGTCGGCACACTGGCCATGCTGGCGGTAGCGGCCCCGGCCCACGCCTATCTCGATCCCTCGACGGGCAGCATCATCCTGCAGGCGACCATCGGCGCGATTGCCGGTGCGACGCTGTTCATGCGGACCTTCCTCTACCGCATCAAGTCGGCGATCTTCGGCTCCAAGAGCAGCACCGACAAGTGAGCGCGGCGGCCGTCCTCGAAGCCGGATCGTTCCGCGATCCGGCCGGCCGGGTATTCAGCGCCGGCGAACAGATCCTGCGCACCGTCAGTGCTGTCGCGGCAGAGCAGTTTGCCGCGGCCAGCCAGTCGGGCGTGCTGCGGCGGATGGCCGATGCCGGCAGGCTGGTCGATTTCGTCGATGTGACCGACCAGGCCGCGAGCCTTGGCCTGCCGGATGCCGACGTGGTGCTGTCGCACCCGCGCATCCCGTTCATATCCTATCCCTATGAGTGGAGCTTCAGCCTGCACAAGGCCGCGGCGCTGGCGCACCTCGATCTCCAGCTCGATCTGCTCAAGGACGGCTTCGCGCTGAGCGATGCCACCGCCTACAACGTGCAGTTCGAAGGCACTCGCCCGGTGTTCATCGATCACCTGTCGATCCGCCCCTACCAGGACGGCGAGATCTGGGCCGGGCACCGCCAGTTCTGCATGCAGTTCCTCAATCCGCTGCTGATGTGGTCGCTGCTCGACCTGCAGCCCAGCCACTGGTTCCGCGGTTCGCTCGAGGGGATCGCGCCCGAGGATCTGGCCAAGCTGATACCGCTGCGCAAGCGGCTCAATCTTACCGTGCTGACCCACGTGATCGCCCAGGCGGCGATGCAGCGCCGCTCGGTCAACAAGGCGCAGGGTTCGGCCAGCTATCGCACCGCGCGCCTGCCGCGCAGCGGGTTCGAGGGCATGCTGCACGGCCTGCGCTCGACCATTGCCCGGCTCGAAGTCCCCTCGCACCGCACGGTCTGGGGCGACTATGCGGAAAACACCAGCTACTCGTCGCCCGAGATGGAAGCCAAGCACCGCTTCTGCGCCGAAATGGTCGGCGCGGTGAAGCCGGACCTGCTCTACGACATCGGCTGCAACAGCGGCGACTATTCACTGAGCGCGCTGGAAGCGGGCGCCAAATCGGTGGTCGGGTTCGATTTCGACCAGGCCGCGCTCGAAGTCGCCTATCGCCGCGCGCACGAAGGCAACCGGCCGTTCCTGCCGCTGTGGCTCGACGCCGCCAATCCCAGCCCGGCGCAGGGCTGGGGCCAGGCCGAACGCAAGGGCTTTGCCGGACGCGCCAGCCCCGATGCCTTGCTGGCGCTGGCCTTCATCCATCACATCGCGATCAGCCGCAACGTGCCGCTCGACATGGCGACCGACTGGATCGTCAGCCATGCCCCGGTCGGCGTGATCGAGTTTCCGCACAAGGCCGATCCGATGGTGCAGACGCTTCTGTCGCAGCGCGAGGACATCTTCCCCGGCTATGACCACACCGTCTTCGCACGGCTGCTGGGCGAGCGCGCGCGGATCGTGAAGCAGGTCGACGTCCTGCCCACCCGCACGCTTTACTGGTATGACCGTAGTTGACGGCTTTGGGGCCTGATTGCGGCGCAGGCACGGCCTCCGCGCCAGAACCTTTAGAGAATATTCAAGGTTTCCGCCTTATTCACCATTCCGATAAGCCAGAGGGTAGGCATGTTGCGGCATGAATGCCCCTTGAATTCGAGGGTTTGGACACGATGAGCGCTTTCGGCCGACGCAATGGAGTGGGCGGTATGGCCCCTGGGGCACGGCCCCAGTTTGGCATTGCCCGCCCGATGAAGGGCGGCGTCGATGCATCCAAGCAATCCGCGCCGGTGCCGGGCGGTGACCAGTTCCCCCCGCTGCCGGGCGAGGATCCGATGGGCCTGCCGCCGATGGACATGGGCGGCAATGGCAAGTCCGACGCGATGACCCGCCTGCAGGACCGCGTCAACGGCGTGGTCGAGAACCAGCACCAGGCCGAAGGCTTCGAGGCATCGGTTCACAAGATCAAGGAACAGGTGCTGCCGCGCCTGCTCGAACGCGTCGATCCCGAAGCCGCCGCCACGCTGACCAAGGACGAGCTGTCGGAAGAATTCCGCCCGATCATCACCGAAGTGCTGGCCGAGCTCAAGGTCACGCTCAACCGGCGCGAACAGTTCGCGCTGGAAAAGGTCCTGATCGACGAGCTGCTTGGTTTCGGCCCGCTCGAGGAACTGCTCCACGATCCCGACGTCTCGGACATCATGGTCAACGGACCGCTGCAGACCTACATCGAAAAGAAGGGCAAGCTGCAACTCGCCCCGATCCAGTTCCGCGACGAGAACCATCTGTTCCAGATCGCGCAGCGGATCGTCAACCAGGTCGGCCGCCGGGTCGACCAGACCACGCCGCTGGCCGACGCCCGTCTTAAGGACGGCAGCCGCGTCAACGTGATCGTGCCGCCGCTGTCCTTGCGCGGCACCGCGATCTCGATTCGCAAATTCTCGGAAAAGCCGATCACCATCGACATGCTGAAGGACTTCGGTTCGATGAGCGAGAAGATGGCCACCTGCCTGAAGATCGCTGGCGCCTGCCGGATGAACATCGTCATCTCGGGCGGCACGGGCTCGGGCAAGACCACCATGCTCAACGCGCTGTCAAAAATGATCGATCCGGGCGAGCGCGTGCTGACCATCGAGGACGCGGCCGAACTGCGCCTGCAGCAGCCGCACTGGCTGCCGCTCGAAACGCGTCCGCCGAACCTTGAAGGCCAGGGCGCGATCACCATCGGCGACCTCGTCAAGAACGCGCTGCGCATGCGTCCCGACCGGATCATCCTGGGCGAAATCCGCGGCGCGGAGTGCTTCGACCTGCTCGCCGCGATGAACACCGGCCACGATGGTTCGATGTGCACGCTTCACGCCAACAGCCCGCGCGAGTGCCTGGGCCGTATGGAAAACATGATCCTGATGGGCGACATCAAGATCCCCAAGGAAGCGATCAGCCGCCAGATCGCGGAATCAGTTGATCTGATCGTCCAGGTCAAGCGCCTGCGCGACGGTTCGCGCCGCACCACCGAGATCACCGAAGTGATCGGGATGGAAGGCGACGTGATCGTCACCCAGTCGCTGTTCAAGTTCGAATACCTCGACGAAAGCGACGACGGCAAGATCATCGGCGAATTTCGCTCGTCGGGCCTGCGTCCATATACTCTTGAAAAGGCGCGGCAATTCGGGTTCGACCAGGCTTACCTTGAGGCTTGTCTCTAACCCTCAGTAGGCATCGCCCAGCGCGAAGTCGTTCTTGCGTGCTTGCCATTTCCCGGCGGTGAAGTCGGGAAAATCCACCGTGCGGTTGCCGTGGGCGATCGACAGTTCGGACAAGGGCGAGATCGCGCTCCAGGTCACCGCGTCGAAGATGTCGATCGGCATCGGCGCCCCGGCCTTGAGCGCCTCGACGAAAGCGTGGATCACGAAGAAGTCCATGCCGCCGTGCCCGGCGCCTTCGGCCTTGTCGGCATAACGCTTCCACAGCGGGTGATCGTACTTGTCGAACCAGGGCTGCGCCGGATCCCACTGGTGCGGCTTCGATTGGCCTTCGATGTGGACCGACTTGTTCACGTCCATCCACAGCCCGCGCGTGCCCTGGACCCGGAAGCCCAGCGAATAGGGGCGCGGCAGCGAGGTATCGTGGCTGAGCAGGATCGTCTCGCCATTGGCGCAGCTGATCATCGTCTGGACCACGTCGCCCAGGGCAAAGCGGACCTTCGCGTTGGGGTGGCCGGGCGCCTTGCCGGCGACATAGTCGTGCAGGCCGCGCGCCTTGCTGGCGTGGCTGGTCAGCGTGACGAAGCGGTTGCCGCGGTTGATCCCGGCCTGCATCGCGCAGGGGCCGATCCCGTGGCTGGGATAGAGATCGCCGTTGCGCCGCACCGAATGATCGGTGCGCCAGCGCGCCTCGGACCAGCCCTTCGCGCCGAATTCCACCCCGCCGCCATAGGCCTCGCCGGGAATGCCCGCGTTGAATTTCACCTCGCGCAGGTCGTGCTGGTAGCCGCCTTCGAGGTGGACGATCTCGCCGAACAGGCCCTGCCGCGCCATGTTGAGCGCGGCCAGCACGTCGCGCCGGTAACACACGTTTTCCAGCAGCATGTAGGGCGTGCCGGTCTTCAGCTGGGTGCGCAGCACCTGCCAGTGATCCGCCAGCGTGATCCCGGCCACCACTTCGCAGCCCACCGCGATCCCGGCCTGCATCGCGGCGATCGCCTGGGGCGCGTGAAGTTCCCACGGGGTCACGATCAGCACGGCGTCGACGCCGGACCTCGCCAGCAGCTCGCGCCAGGCGTCGGGGCTGCCGGAATAGACCTGCGGCGCGGGCAGGTTCGCGGCGGCGAACTGGGCCTTGGCGCGTTCGATCATGAACGGATCGATATCGCAGATCGCGCTGACCACGACATCGCCGCGCCTCAGCAATTCCTCGAGGTGGACCTGCCCGCGCATCCCGACCCCGATGATCCCGATCCGGGGCTTCGATCCCGGCGCGGTCACCCGCGCGGCGGCCTGGCCCGAAAGAGCCGCGGCCGCGACGCTCGCCGCTCCGCTTCCGATCACTTCACGCCGTTTCATGTTCCCCTCCTTGGATCAGCTGGCCATCCAGGCCTGGAATGCCGCGCCCAGCAACAGCAGCGCGGCGAAGCTCGACCAGAAAGCCACGTCTCGCCAGGGCATCCACGGAACCCGGTCCGGATCGCTGCGGTGCCTGCGCCTCCGGTCGCGCTGCCAGCCGAGCAGGCTGGCGGCGATTGCCACCAGGGCCAGCAGCAGGAAGCGCATCCAGTCTTCGTCGAGCCATTGGCTCAAGCCCCTTTGCCAGTCCATCCGTGGGCGTTAGAGCGTGGACATGGCCGCTGTCCACCCTGCCCCGCCGATCCAGCGGCCGTTCTACGCACTGGGATTGCGCCTGCTGGCCACGATGGTCCTCTCCACGCTGGTGATGCTGGTCAAATACACCGCGCAGAGCGGGGTGCGGTTTCCCGAGATCCTGTTCTGGCGCCAGGTACCCACGGTCTTCCTGATCGGCGGCTGGCTGGCCATGCGCGGCGAGCTGACCCGGCTGCGGACGCTGCGCCTGCCGGTCCATTTCCGCCGCGCCATGCTGGGGCTGACCGGCATGTTCTTCACTTTTGGCGCGCCGGTGCTGCTGCCGCTCGCGGTATCGACCACGCTGGGCTTCACCACCCCGATCTTCGCGGTGATCCTTTCGGCGCTGCTACTCAAGGAGGCGGTCGGGCCGGTGCGCTGGGTGGCGGTGGCGCTGGGTTTTGCCGGGGTGATCATCATCGCCCAGCCGGGCCATGCCTCGATCCCCCCGTTCGGGGCCTTTGTCGGCCTCGGCGCGGGGTTCATGGTGGCGCTGATCTCGATCCAGGTGCGCGATCTGGGGCGGACCGACGAATCGCTGTCGATTGTGTTCTGGTTCGCGGCCCTGTCGGCGCCGCTGCTGCTGGCGGCGCTGCCGTTCTACTACACCCCGCACAGCGCCTGGCAGTGGTTCCTGCTGATCCTGGGCGGGCTGCTGGGCTGCCTGGGCCAGCTGCTGCTCACCGCTTCGCTGCGCTATGGCCAGGTCGCCAGCGTGATCGTGATGGATTACACGGCGCTGGTCTGGGCAACGCTGTGGGGCTGGCTGGTCTGGAGCGAATTGCCGCCCAGCGCGACCTGGCTGGGCGCTCCAGCGATCATCGGCGCGGGCGCGGTCATCGCCTGGCGCGAGCACCTGCACCACAAGCGCACCCCGCCGGCTGCGGCCAGCAGTGGAGAATAAACGACGAGCGCTCCGCCGCAGCCTTGCTGGTTGCTGCAAAAAAGCCTAAACTTTCCTTACTTAAGTAACGGAATCCCGGGAACTTTCGCATGATCAGGAAAATTGCCATCGTACTGGCCGCCACCGGCATGGTTCTGGGCGCCGCAGCCTGCAACACGGTCAAGGGTATCGGCCGCGATATCGAATCCGTGGGCGAAGCCGGCGACCGCGCCGTAAAGTGACGTTCGACCCAGGCACCGACGCGGTTCGTCGAAACGGCCTGTAAGACGACAGCCACTGGGCCTACCCCGAAGCGATAATCTTCGGGAGAACCGACAAATGCCATCGCCCGGCCGCGTCCTGCTTGCCATTGCCGCCCTTATCGCCGCCCAGCCAGCGCTTGCCGGCGACATCGTCGTGACCGGAAAGCCGCTCAAGGATACCGCGGCTGACCTTGCCGAATGCCTCAAGCGCGACTGCCCCCCGAACGAGGATATGGCCGCCACCATCGCCCATGCCGAGAACCAGTTCGTGTCCGGCGATTACGAAGGCGCGCGCAAGACGCTGCATGCATCGCTGGGGCGCAACCGCAAGCACGGCAAGGACTACCCGGTAGAGCTTTCCAACATGCTGCGCGCCAATGGCCGCGTGGCCGAGCACCTGGGCGAGGCGAAGGACTACCAGCTCTCCACGCTCGACATGCGTGATACGCTGAAGAATGGTTTCGGCGAGGATGACTTCCGCACCCTGGTCGCCCAGGTCGAGGTGGGCGACAGCCGCGCAAAGCTGGGCTATCCCGAAGAGGCCGAGCGGATCTACCGCGATGTCGAAAGGCGCGCGCTGGCCGCCAGGCAATACCGCGTGGCAAGTTTTGCCCGGTTGCGGCTGGCGCTGCTCGCCCAGACCCGGTTCGAGGACGAACCCAACGGCGTCAACGCGGCGCAGCTCGATTCGCGCCTGGCCGGGCTGATCGACGCGCCGCTGCCCGACAGCAGCGACTTCGTGCTTGCCGCCAAGGTTCTGCGCGCCCGCAAGGATCGCCGCGCGGGATCGACCGCGAGCACGGACGAGCTGGTCAGGACCTTTGCCAGCGCGGGCGGAGCATCGCGTCCGGTGCTGCTGTTCGCCGAACCGGTTGCCCAGATCAACCCGCTTGAAGGCCTCCCTCAGGACATGGAACAGCAGCGCCAAGCCTGGACCCGCTGGTCGAGCAACCGCAATGGCCAATGGGTCGATATCGGATACTGGATTGGCCAGGACGGCCACGTCAGCGATGTCGAGGTGCTGCGTTCGTCCGGCGCGGTCGACTGGACCCGGCCGGTGATGAAAAGCATCGCCAAGCGTGTCTATGCCCCGCTTCGCCAGGACGGCGATGCCACGCCAGGCTTCTTCATGGTCGAGCGCTACACGCTGACCGCGCGCGTCGCCGAAGAAGCCACCGGCACGCATCTTCGCGTGCGCGAGGCAAGGCCCCGGATCGAAGTGCTGGAACTGACCGCCGATGCCGCCGACCAGCAGGCCGGCAAGACGAACTAGCCGCGGCCCGTCGCCCGGGCGCGCCGTTCGCGCACGATCAGCCAGAAGAACAGCCCGATCGGGCCGGCCATGAAGGTCGCCAGCAGGAACGGCAGCTGGACCGGGCGCGAGAAGCCCTTGGCGTCGGCATCGCGGCTGATCCACAGGCCGGTGAACAGGTCGAACGCCAGGTAATGGGTCCAGCCGATCAGGGCGCCGCCCTGGCTCTGGAAAATTGCCTGGACCCCCTCAAGCGATCCGAACCCGGGCTTGCCCGCGCCGGGCATGGCGGCGGGATCGAGCTGGCCGGTCATCACCAGCGCGAAGCAGACCGTGTAGACCAGGCACAGCATGGCGACGCCGAGATAGAGGATCACGCTGTGAACCAGCGGCTTTCGCGGCAGGAAGGCCAGCATCAGCCAGGCCCCCATCGCCAGCACGTTGACGAAGCCGAACAGTCCCGTCCACATCGCTCAGGTCTCCCTTGCAGGCTTGTGCGGCGGCACTGCCCTGGCGCGCTGCCACAGGGTCCAGCGCATCATCGCCACCATGCCCACGGCAAATCCCAGCAGGCCATCGGTGACCAGCATCGCCGTGGCCGATAGTCCGCCCGATCCCTGCGCCGCCGGATCGATCCCCAGCCCGGCCGACAGCGCCTTCTTGACGATCAGGATGCCAAGGATGAACAGCAGCGCGGCGGGCGATTGCCGGATCATCAGCCGGCCGCTGGCGGGATCGCGCTCGAAATGCATCAGGTGGCCGCGCTTCCACCCGGCGGCCATGCCCACCAGCAGGCCCAGCATGATCAGCGCCCAGCCCGGCGGACCTGGCGGGATCGCATAGAGCGTCGCCGCGAACAGACCGCTCAGCAGCAGCGGCGCAATCCACAGGCCGCCGACCCGGAACGGCCTGGGCCTGTTCAGATTGCGGAACCGAAGGGCAAAGACGATCACGATCACCGCCAGCGGCAGCCAGGTCTGCAGGTCCTTCGGATGCATCGGCTTCTCCCTTATGCGGCCGCGTCGCCTTTCCACACCAGAACTGGCCTCCGTGCCGCCTGGGTCTCGTCAAGCCGGCGACGCGGGGCGAAGTGCGGTGCGCTCTTGAGGGTGTCATCGCCCGCTTTGGCGCGTTCGGCAAGGCTCCTGAGCGAGGCGATGAAGCGGTCGAGCCCGGCCTTGCTTTCGGTTTCGGTCGGTTCGACCAGCATCGCGCCGTGGACCACCAGCGGGAAATAGACCGTCATCGGGTGGAAGCCCTCGTCGATCAGCCCCTTGGCGATGTCCAGCGTGGTGAACCCATCGGCCAGCCCGGAATCGCTGAACAGCGCCTCGTGCATGCATGGGCCGGCAGCGCCGAACGGCGCATCAAGCGTCCCTTCGAGCGAGCGCAGCACGTAGTTCGCGTTGAGCACGGCGTCCTCGGCCACGCGGGCAAGGCCATCGGCCCCGTGGCTGAGGATATAGGCCAGCGCGCGGGTGAACATCCCCATCTGCCCGTGGAAGGCGGCCATGCGCCCGAACGTGTCGGGGTGGACCGCGCCGGCGTCTTCCTCTTCGATCAGCACCACCGTGCCATCGGCCTGGCGCGCGGTGAACGGCAGCGGTCCGAAAGGCGACAGCGCCTGCGACAGCACCACCGGCCCCGAACCCGGACCGCCCCCGCCGTGCGGCGTGGAAAAGGTCTTGTGCAGGTTGATGTGCATCGCATCAATGCCCAGGTCGCCCGGACGGACCTTGCCGACGATGGCGTTGAAGTTGGCCCCGTCGCAATAGACATAGCCGCCGGCGGCGTGAACCGCGTCGGAAATGACCTTCATGTCGCGTTCGAACAGCCCGCAGGTGTTGGGGTTGGTGATCATCACCCCGGCAACGTCCGGCCCCAGCCGCGCCTTCAGCGCTTCAAGATCGACCCGCCCGTCGGCCCTTGCCGGAATCGATTCGATCGCGAACCCGGCGAAGGCGGCGGTGGCGGGATTGGTCCCGTGCGCGCTTTCGGGGACCAGCATGACCTTGCGGTCCTCGCCGCGCGCCTGGAGCGCGGTCTTGATGCAGAGCACCCCGCACAGCTCGCCGTGCGCGCCGGCCTTGGGGCTCATCGCCACGCCGTGCATGCCGGTCAGTTCGATCAGCCAGAAGGCCAGCTCGTTGATCACCTCCAGCGCGCCGCGCACCGATTGCTGCGGGCTGAGCGGGTGGACATCGGCAAAACCCGCCATCCGCGCGACCTTTTCGTTAAGCCGCGGGTTGTGCTTCATCGTGCACGAACCCAGCGGGAACGGACCGAGGTCGATCGCATAGTTCTGACGGCTGAGGCGGGTGTAGTGGCGCACCGTCTCCGGCTCGCTCAGCCCCGGCAGCGCGGCGATGTCCTGGCGCAGGAACCTGGCCAGCCCCGCGATGGGTTGCGCCTTCGCTTCGTCGATATCGACCCCGGTGCCGCCCGGCGCGGCCAGCTCGAAGATCAGCGCTTCCTCGAGCATCAGCCCCCTGTCGCCGCTCGAGGTTGCCTGTCCACCAGCTTCGGCGCTGCTCATTTCGGGGCGCCAGCCGCTTGCATTGACGCTGCTCATGCCAGCACTCCTTCCAGCGCTTCGGCGAGCGCTTCGATATCTTCGTCGGTGGTCATTTCGCTGGTGCAGACCAGCAGGCCGTTCGCCAGATCCGGCGCATCGGGATAGAGCCGCCCCAGCGAAACCCCGCCGAGGATCGACTGGTCGGCCAGCCGCCGCACCACTTCGCGCGCGTCCCTGGGGAGCACCACGGTGAACTCGTTGACATAGGCGTTGTTGAGCACCGAGACCCCCGGCACCCGCGCCAGCCGCGCCGCCGCCTGCTGCGCGCGGGCGTGGTTGAGGCGCGCCAACCGGGCCAGTCCTTCGCCGCCCAGCAAGGTCATGTGAATGCTGAAGGCCAGCGCGCAAAGCCCTGCATTGGTGCAGATATTGCTGGTCGCCTTCTCGCGCCGGATGTGCTGCTCACGGGTCGAAAGCGTCAGCACATAGCCGCGCTTTCCTTCGGCATCGACCGTTTCGCCGCACAGCCGCCCGGGCATTTGCCGCACGAACTTCTCCGCGCAGCCGAACAGCCCAAGGTAAGGGCCGCCGAACTGGAGCCCGACGCCCAGCGATTGCCCCTCGCCCACCACGATGTCGGCGCCCAGCTTGCCCGGCGCCTCGATCAGGCCCAGCGCGACCGGCTCGGTCACCACCGCGACCAGCAGCGCGCCCTTGGCATGGGCGGCCTCGGCAATCGCGGCAAGCTCGGTCGGCCGGCCGAGAATGTCGGGATACTGTACCACCACGCAGGCGGTGGCATCGTCGATGGCGGCGATCACCCCGGCGGTGTCGGGATCGGCGGTCAGGCCCGGTGCGGCCCACTCGATCGTGTCGCCGGTGAACTTCGCCATCGTGCGGATCGTCGAGACATAGTGCGGGTGCAGCCCCGAGCAGAGTACCGCCCGGCTGCGCTTGGTTACCCGCCCGGCCATTGCCACGGCTTCCCAGCAAGCAGTCGAGCCATCGTACATCGAGGCGTTGGCGATCTCGGTCCCCAGCAGGCGCGCGACCTGGGTCTGGAACTCGAACAGCATCTGCAGAGTGCCCTGCGCGATTTCGGGCTGATAGGGCGTGTAAGCAGTCAGGAACTCGCCGCGCTGGATCAGGTGATCGACCGAAGCCGGCACATGGTGGCGATAGGCCCCCGCACCCAGGAAGAACGGCACCTGGCCCGCGCTGAGGTTCTTGCCCGCCAGTGCTGCCATATGCCGCTCCACCGCCATTTCACTGGCGTGGCCGGGCAGGCCCGCGATCGGACCCGGAAGGCGGGCGTGGGCCGGAACATCGGCGAACAGGTCATCGACCGTATCGGCACCGATCACGCCGAGCATTTCGGCGCGGTCGGCTGGGGTCAGGGGTAGGTAGCGCACCGGCTTCTCCTGGATATGATCACATTTCCCGACCCCGCCGGAACCTTCGGCAGGCTCGGGCTGTGCGAGATCGGGGGCTGGGCTGGCCTAGAGCCCTGCCACGAACTCGTCGTAGGCGGCCTTGTCCATCAGCCCGTCGAGCTCACCGGCGTCGCTCAGCGTCAGCTTGAACAGCCAGCCGGCGCCTTCGGGGTCGGAGTTGACCAGTTCGGGTTCGCCATCGAGCGCGCCGTTGGCTTCGCTGACTTCGCCGCTGGCGGGCGAATAGACATCGCTGGCGGCCTTCACGCTATCGACCACACAGGGCGCATCGCCCTTCTTGAGCGCGGCCCCGGCGGCGGGCAGATCGACAAAGGTGATGTCGCCCAGCTGGCTCTGCGCATAGTCGGTGATCCCGACCGTGGCATTGCTGCCGTCAACGTCGATCCATTCGTGATCCTGGGTATAGTAACGCGTCATGGGAAGGACTCCTTAGCGGTAATAGCGATGGGGAACGAACGGCATGGCGGCGACCCGCGCGGGCAGGCGCTTGCCGCGCACGTCGATTTCAAGCGCGGTGCCTTCGCCGGCATGGGCCGTATCGACATAGGCCATTGCGATCGGATGGCCGAGCGTGGGTGAGAATCCACCCGAAGTCAACACGCCAACCTTTTGATCAGCAACATAAACCTCGGCGCCTTCGCGCGCCGCCTGGCGGCCTTCAAGGCTGAGGCCGACCAGCTTCTGCGGGGTGCCTTCGGCCAGTTCGCGCAGCACCCGTTCGGCGCCCAGGAAGCCGCCTTCGGCGCGGCGGCGCTTGTTGACCGCGAACAGCAGCTGGGCATCGACCGGCGAATGATCGGGCGAAAGATCGTGGCCATAGAGCGGCAGCCCGGCCTCGAGCCGCAGCGAATCCCGCGCGCCAAGGCCGATCGGTTTCACTTCCGGCTGGGCGCAGATCAGGTCGGCGATCTGCTCGGCGCTTTCGGCCGGGATCGCGATCTCGAACCCGTCTTCGCCGGTATAGCCGCTGCGGCTGATCCAGGCGTCGATCCCGGCGATCTTGAACTCGCCGCCCTTCATGAAGGTCAGCGCCGAAACGCCGGGGGCCACCCGCTCAAGCGCGGCGACGGCCTTGGGCCCCTGCAAGGCCAGCAGCGCGCTGTCCTCAAGATGGGAGAGGTTCACTTCATCGGGCAGGTGTTCGCGCAGATGGGCAATGTCGTCCCACTTGGTCGCGCCGTTGACCACCAGGTAGAACCCGCTCGACCAGCGGGTGACCATCAGGTCGTCAAGAATGCCGCCGTCCTCGTCGAGCAGCATCGAATAGCGCGGGCCGAACGGCTTCAGCGTCGCAAGGTCGATCGGCAGCACCGCCTCGATCGCGGCCTCGACGCCGTCGCCCGAGACGAACAGCTGGCCCATGTGGCTGACATCGAAAAGCCCGGCGCTGCCGCGGGTCCATTCGTGTTCGGCGAGGATCCCTTCATACTGGACCGGCATCCAGTAGCCCGCGAATTCGACCATCCGGCCGCCGCGCGCGCGGTGCCACTGGTCGAGCGGAAGGGTCAGGGTTTCAATTTCAGGTTCTTCATCAGACACAGGCACAGCTCCGCTATCAACGCAGTTTCTGTGCCCCCTCTGTCACGGAAGCCTGAGAGCTTTCCCGGATCGAGACCCGGTTACCCCTTCGGCGGCCCGCCTTGCGGCAGACACTTTCCAGAGCGTCACTATCGACCAACGCGGTCCTTTTGCCTGAGAGATTCCGGGGCGGTTGCTCCTTCGGCGCCTGACGAATCGTCAGACCTCTCCCGCGCGATCAGCGACGCTGATGGTCATGTACGGGTGCGCTAATGGTGTCAATGGCGCGAAACGTTCCACCCCCGGCCCGGCGAGGATCAGGCCCGGCTGGCCGCGCGCAGGATCGCGTCGTGCTCGAAAACGAACCGCCCGGCCATTTTCTCGCGCGTCAGCCCGACGATTGCCCTGGCCACCAGATCGGCACGGATCGAGCGATACTTGCTGTACTGACCGTGCAGGAACAGATCGGCGGCCGGGCTGGCGATCATCGCCATTCTCTCCCCCGGGCGCAGTTCCTCGCGGGCTCCGCGCAGCAGGCCGGGGCGGATGATGTCAAGCCGCGGGATACCGACCCGGCCAAGCTGCTGCTCGACCTCGCCCTTCACGCGCAAATAGAAATTCCGCGACTCCGAATCCGCACCGACCGAGCTGATCGAGATCATCTGCCGCAGGCCCAGCGACTTGGCCGCCCGCGCGCATTGCAGCACCAGGTCCTGATCGACCGCGCGGAACGCGGCCTCGTCCTTGCCTGCCTTGCGCCAGGTGGTGCCCAGCGCCAAGACCAGCACATCGGCATTCGCGGCGGCGATCGCGTCGGCCCAGCCTTCCGGCGGGGCGATTAGCATTTCCATCCGCGCGCCCGGCGGCAGCTTCGCCTCGCGCCGGGCAATGCCGATGATGCGGATGTCGCTGCGCCCCACCGCCAGGCGGATCAGGCTCATCCCGATCATGCCGGTCGCCCCGACCAGCGCGATCCGCGTCGGCTTGCTCATGCGTCGGCTTCCCGCTCATGCTGAGGTTGTCGAAGCATGTCGGCTGGCGCGGCGGGGCCTTCGACAGGCTCAGGCTGAGCGGGCCGATTGGGGCGGAAACGGTCAGACATTGCTCAGCCCTTCGTGGGTGCGGCCATAGATCCGGCTGTGGAGCGCGATCGCGAAGCGATCGGTCATGCCGGCGATATAGTCGGCAACATGGCGGCTGCGCCCCGGCTCTTCCGCGGGTAGGCGGGCGAGCCAGCCTTCCTCCATCAGGGTCGGATCCTGGACCAGCGCGGCATAGAGTTCGGCCGTCACCGCCCGCGCCCGTTCGGCCGTGTGGAGCTGCTGCGGGTGGTGGTAGAGCTTTTCGTACATGAAGGCCTTGAGGCGGCGTTCGTGCGCGGCCATTTCCGGACTGAACCCCGCTATCGCCCGGCCCGCGCGGCGCACCGCATCGGCGCTGTCCAGTCCCTCTGCCCGGCGCCTGGTTTCGGCGATCAGGTCGTTGACCATCAGTCCGATCTGGCTGCGCACCAGTTCGCGCAGGCGCCGCTCCTGCGGCGCGCCGGGAAACTTCGCTTCGATCGCGCGCCACTGGTCGGCGACGAAATCCAGGCCGAGCAGTTCGTCGAGGCCGAGGAAGCCCGCGCGCAGACCGTCGTCGATATCGTGGTTGTCATAGGCGATGTCGTCGGACAGCGCGGCGACCTGGGCTTCAAGGCTGGGCCAGGTCTGGAGGTCGAGCGGAAAATCGCGGTCAAGCTCCGCCAGCGCCCAGGGCACCATGCCAAGCGGGCCGTTGTGCTTGGCCAGCCCTTCGAGCACTTCCCACGACAGGTTCAGCCCCTCATGCTCGCAATAAGGGCTTTCCAGCCGCATCAGCACCCGCAGGCAATGGGCGTTGTGATCGAACCCGCCCCAGCGCTGCAAGGCGTTGTCCAGCGCGTCCTCTCCGGCATGGCCGAACGGCGGATGGCCGATGTCGTGGGCCAGGCACAGCGCCTCGGTCAGGTCCTCATCAAGCCCCAGCGCGCGCGCCACGACCCGGCCGATCTGCGCGACTTCCAGGCTGTGGGTCAGGCGCACGCGGTAGTGATCGCCATCGGGCGCGATGAATACCTGGGTCTTGTGGCGCAGCCGGCGGAATGCGATCGAGTGGACGATGCGGTCGCGGTCGCGCTGGAAGGCGCTGCGCGGGCCGCGCGCCAGTGCCTGCTCGATGCCGAATTCGCGCCCGCGGCTTTGCGCCGGGTCAGAGGCGTAGGGGGCCCTCATCCGTCCTCCGCTTCAGGGGAGGGGAACCACCGGAGGTGGTGGAGGGGCACGGGCGGGTGGTCCAGAGGCCTGGGCATCACTCGCGCGTGCCCCTCCACCATCCTGCGGATGGTCCCCCTCCCCGTGCCGGAGAGGATCATTCGCCCATGATCCAGTCCACCGCCGCTTCGGCGTGGATGCGGGTGCAATCGTAGATCGGCAGGACATTGGCGTCGACTGGCACCACCATTTCCAGTTCGGTGCAGCCCAGCACGACGGCCTCTGCGCCGTCCTGTTCAAGGTTGGTGATGATCGTCTTGAGCTCGCGCTCGGCCTGGCGGCTGGCCTTGCCCAGCAGCAGCTCGTCATAGATGATCCGGTCCAGCGTCTCGACGAACTGCATCTCGGGCGGCAGCAGTTCGATGTCGCGGGCGATCAGCTTCTGGCGGTAGAAGCTTTCCAGCATCACGTTGCGGGTGCCGATCACCGCGGCCTTCTTCACGCCGTTCGCCGCCATCCGCGCCGCGACGCATTCGGCGATGTGGATCACCGGCACGTCGACCTTGGCGGCGACCTGGTCATAGACCTTGTGCATCGAATTGGCGCCGATCACGACCGCGCTGGCGCCGGCCTCTTCAAGCCGCCTGGCGCTTTCGCCCAGGACCTTGGCGGCGCGTTCCCATTCGTCCGCGCTCGACAGCCGCGACAGGTCGGCAAAATCAAGGCTTTCGATCAGCAGCGGCGCGCTGTGGCGCTGGCCGGCGCGCGCCTGGACCAGCTTGTTGATGTGTTCGTAATAGGTACGGGTCGACAGCCAGCTCATGCCGCCGATCAGGCCTAGTTTGCGCAATTCTTAACTCCCCGGGATAGCGAAACCCCCTGTTGCCCGCGCGTTTAGGGGAGCGCGGGCGCCAGGTCCACCCCGGGGCCGCAAAATCGCCCACCGCATGACACCGTTCACCCCGAGATGAACGGGCTTCGGTCAGCGCATCTCCGCGATCCAGCGCCCGACCACCTTTTCCGCCTCCAGATCGCGGGTTTCACGGCCAATTTCGGGCATCGCCACGCCGCCTTCGGTGCTGGTGAAGCGATAGGTCAGGATCGAATGATCGGGCTGGCCGGGGACAATGTCGAATTCGTGCGGCCCGGCCCCGCGCCCCGCCGCGACCGGACGCTTGTTGACGCCCAGCGCGATCGGACCGGTCACGTTCCAGCCAAGATAGAGCCCCGAATTCGACGCGGCGCCCCTGGGGTTGTGGCAATGCGCGCAGTTCGCATCGAGATAGCCACGCGCGGCATCCGCCACCGGCACGCGGGCGCGGTCCTCCCACAGCGGAATGCGGCGGGCGACGGCGGGCACGCGGTCAAGCTTGCCGGCCCGTGCGAACGCGGTAAGCCACTGAGCCGACAGGTTGTAGGCCTTGGGACCGATCGGCATCGTCACGTTGTCGAGGTTGTGGCAATCCTTGCACTGGTTCTTGTTGGGCACGCCATAGGAGATCGCCTGCCCCGCCGGGGTAACCAGGGCGATCCGCTTGCCCGCCAGCGCCAGCCGCGCCTCGGTCTGCTCGGCGTTCCAGACATAGGGCAGCGCCACCCAGCCATCCGCGCGGTGCAGCAGCACGCGGGTTTCGACCAGCTTGCCGCCAAAGGCGAAGTGCTTGATCAGCGCCGATCCCACCGGCAGATCCAGCAGCCCATCGCCTTGCGAGCGGGCCTGCTGGCCAGCGGGGACATAGACGAACCGGGTCTTTTCCGCGCCATCGGACCACAGCGGCGTGTTGAGCCGATAGGGCGTGACCCCGCCCGCTGGACGGGTCGCGGCGGCATCGCCGAAGAAGTGAAACTCACCCAGCGTTTGCGGAAAGCCCGGTGCCGTCACCGCCGCATCGTTTACCGGCGCAGCCGCCGGCCGCGCGGCCAGCGCCGCTGCCGAGACCAGCAGCGCCGCGGCGAGCAACCTCATGGCCGGGCCCGGGCATCGAGCGCGGCGGGCGCGCCAAGCGCCGAAGGGGCATTGATCGACGCAGGCACGGGGGGCTTGACCAGTTGCGGCCGCACTTCGGCCATGCCCACATCCGGCCCCGGCAGCCCGAGCGAGAGGTAAGACCCGGGATAGTTGAGGATCGGCCCCTGCTTGCCGATCCCGTCCCAGATCACGTCTGGCAGCCGCCCCCCGAACGCGGCCTTGAGCTGGTCCCCGCCCGGGATCTGCGGCTGATCGCCGCCGCCCGAAAAGCCGTTTTCGCCGATGATCACGTTGCGCGGCAGCGGGTTGTAGGTCTTGTCGGTGAACGGCCTGGGGTAGGACACCACCAGCACCTGCGCGGTGGGATTGTCGGCAATCCGGTTGTCGCGCACCCAGACCCCATCGTTTGCCATGACCATGATCCCGGTCCCGCGCGGCACCGAGGCGACGATATTGCCCTTGGGCGCGAAGTTGGGCGTATCATTGGCCACCACCAGGTTGCTTTCGATCACGGTATTACCCCCGCCCATCACCGGCAGGTTGGGCAGATCGAACACCAGGATCCCGCCGGTGTTGCGCGTCACCAGGTTGCCGACAACGCGGGCATCGCGGCTGTTCTCGATCTCGATCCCGGCGACCGATTGCTCGACAAAGTTGTAGCGCACGGTGATCGCCTTTGACTGGCCGACATAGATCCCGGCATCGCTGGCGCCCGAAACCTTGCAGCCATCGACCAGCACCCCGGTGCTCGAGACCGGGTAGATGCCGTAGGCCCCGTTGGTTTCCTTTGGTCCGCCGGTCCAGGTCACGCGGACGCGGTAATAGACCACGTTGTCGGCGCCCTTGCTCTTGATCCCGTCGCCGTGCGCGTTCTCGACCGCGAAATCGCGCATGGTGACATCGTCGGAGGTGACCAGCAGCCCCTCGCCCGCGCCCTTCTGCCCGGTGAAATCGAGTACGCTGAGGTCCATCCCGGCCCCGCGCAGCGTTACGCCCTTTACATCAAGGCTAAGTCCGTCGGTCAGCACGAAGCGCCCCGCGCCTAGCTGCACCGTATCGCCCGGTTGGGCCAGGATCAGCGCTTCCTGAAGGCGATCCTGCGCGCCGTCCCCGGCGGCGACCTCGATCGTCCGGGCAAAGGCAGGGGCAGCCAGGGCAAGCGCCGAGGCCGCGGCGACAAGCATTGCGGGCATCCTCATGGCCGCGATCTTGAACTGACAGGCCTGTAAGTCAACCGCGCGCGGGGCTACTTCTTCTCTTTCGCCAGGCCGGTTGCGCAAAGCGCCGCGCTGCTCGCGGTGACCGAAAGCGCTTCGGCATCACCGACCCGCCGCACCGCCTCGACATAGTCGGCCAGGCTGCGCTTGTCGCCCTTGAGCTGGCGCAGCTTGTTGAGCTGGATCAGGCTCAGACGGTCGGTCATCCGCGTCGCCATGCAGGCGGCGTTGGCATCGGACAGGCCCGCCTCGGTCATCGCGCTCTTGACCTGGCCATAGGCGATCTTGCTCGGCGCGCAGGCGGCAAGCAGGATCAGCGCAAGCAGCGGCAGGCGATCAGTCTTCAATGTCGGACCCTTTCAGGAAGGAATGACAGCGCCTATTTCAACGCGGCCATCTGGTAAAGGAAGTCGGCAAAGCCCTTGGTTGCTCCATCCAGGCCGGCGATCTTGGGGTTGCTCGATTCGATCACGAAGAACTCGTTCGGCGCATGGGCGCCGGTGCCATAGCCGAGGCCGAACGATCCCGCCGGGACCGAGACCGGCGCGGCGGTAAAGACCGCGCCAGGCCAGGATCCGGCCTGCCGGGGATTGAGACTGACCGAAGCCCCACCGCGCTTGTAGGTGGCGATCGCGGCGCGGACCAGTCGGCTGTCTTCAGCCGTCTCTGTCGGATCGTAGCCGCCCGTGACGTTGGCTTCGACATCCTTGAAACCATGCTTGTCGAGGTGCGCGCGCAGCTTGGCGGTCGCCTCGGCGCGGGTCTGGCTGGGAACCAGCCGGCAGTCGAGCTTGGCCACCGCCCGGCCCGGCAGGACGGTCTTGCCGCCCGGCCCGGTATAACCGGCGACCAGCCCTTCGATGTTGACGGTCGGCTGCGAAACCAGCCGTTCAAGCGCCTTGTCGAACGGCAGGTCGTCGATCCAGTGCTTGACGCCGAATGCCGCCATCATCTCGGCCTCGCTGTTGTTGCGGGCGTTGTCGGCGATCAGCGCCTTCTGCCGCGCGGTCAGCGGCAGGACGTTTTCGTACCAGCCATCGATCACAACCGTGTTGCCATCGGCGCTGACCAGGCTCTGCAGCGCCTGGACCAGCCGCCAGACCGGGCTGTCGAGCATCGCCTTGAGGCTGGAATGGACATCCTTTTCCGGCCCCCTGCCCCAGGCCTTGCCACTGGCGACCAGTTCCAGCTCGATGATCCCCTTGGCGCCCAGCGTAACCTCGCACCCGCCGCTTTCGTTCTGTTCGGCCGAGGGGATGAAGACCCCATCGCATTTTCTGACCGCCTCCATCACGCGCGGCGTGGTGACCAGTTCCCTGAAATGCGGCGAGCCGATCTCTTCCTCGCCCT
The DNA here is from genome assembly GCA_046348665.1 of Sphingomonadaceae bacterium. Lineage (GTDB taxonomy): Bacteria > Pseudomonadota > Alphaproteobacteria > Sphingomonadales > Sphingomonadaceae > Novosphingobium. The sequence continues at coordinate 158,603 of JAXMDV010000001.1, forward strand.
CGGCGACCAGCACCAGGTTGACCGGCAGCTTGACCCCGCTGGCCTTGAACGCGTGCAGCGCGGCGAGCATCGCGGTTTCCGGTCCCTTCTGGTTGACCGCACCGCGCCCGGTGATGACCTTGCCGAAACCCGGCTTGTCGATGATCCGCCCTTCGAGCGGCGGATTGTCCCATTCCTTGGGATCGTACTGCTTCACATCGTACATGAAGTAGAGCCCGACCGTGCGCTTGGCCCCGGCATCGAGCGTGGCGAAGACGCCGGGCTTGCCACTAGTCGGGATCACTTCGACATGCTGGAACCCGGCATCGCTGGCCAGCTTGGCCATGTACTGCGGCCCTTCGGGGAAATTGCGATTTTCCGCCGCAATCGAAGGCAAAGCGATCCATTCGCGCAGGCGCTGGACGGTCGCATCGTGGCCATCGGCAATCGCCTTGGCGAGCCTGGCCTCGTCGCTCGCGGCAAGCGCGATCCCCGGCGCGGCGAGCAGCCCCGCCCCGGCGATCCCGCCGCCAAGCACTTCGCGGCGGCTGGCTTTGGGTTGGCTGGTATCAGACATGCTGGTTCTCCCCGACTCGATACGACCGGGGAGATTTCAGCGCTACCGGATCAAGAAGTCCAGCGCCCCGCCAAGTTCCGTTCGTCCCGAGCGAAGTCGAGGGACAGACCTTCGGCGCGATCCCTCGACTTCGCTCGGGACGAACGGCATTTCTTCAGGATCAGTGCGCCAGCGCCTTGTTGATGTCCTCGACCATCTTCTTGGCGTCGGCCAGCAGCATCATCGTCTGGTCCATGTAGAACACGTCGTTGTCGACCCCGGCATAGCCGACGCCGCCCATGCTGCGCTTGATGAAGAACACCTGCTTGGCCTTGTCCACGTCGAACACCGGCATCCCGTAGATCGGCGACGACTTGTCGGTCTTGGCCGCCGGGTTGACCACGTCGTTGGCGCCGATGATGAAGGCGACGTCGGCGGTGGCGAATTCGGAGTTGATGTCCTCAAGCTCGAACACTTCGTCATAGGGAACATTGGCTTCGGCCAGCAGCACGTTCATGTGTCCCGGCATGCGCCCCGCGACCGGGTGGATCGCGTACTTCACTTCGACACCCTTGGCTTTGAGCAGATCGGCCATTTCGCGCAGCGCGTGCTGCGCCTGGCTGACCGCCATGCCGTATCCCGGGATGATGATGACCTTCTCGGCCTCGCCCAGCATGTAGGCAGCATCCTCGGCGCTGCCGCGCTTCCACGGGCGCTGTTCGCGCGCTTCGCCGCCGCCGCTCGAGGCATCGGCGCCAAAGCCGCCCGCAATCACCGAGAGGAACCCGCGGTTCATCGCCTTGCACATGATGTAGGAGAGGATCGCGCCCGACGAGCCGACCAGCGCCCCGGTGATGATCATCGCGGTGTTGTGCAGCGTGAAGCCCATCGCCGCCGCCGCCCAGCCCGAGTACGAGTTGAGCATCGAGACCACCACCGGCATGTCCGCCCCGCCGATCGGAATGATCAGCAGGAAACCGATCAGGAACGATAGCGCGGTGATCGTGGCGATCACCCACAAGCCCTGGTCCTGCGTGAACCAGCCGACCAGGCCAAGGATCGCGACCAGCGTGCCGAGGTTGATGACATGGCGCAGCGGCAGCAGGATCGGTGCGCCGCTCATCTTGCCGGCGAGCTTGAGGAAGGCGATCACGCTTCCCGAGAAGGTGATCGCACCGATCGCAATGCCGAGGCCCATTTCGACCCGGCTCTGCGGCTCGATGATCCCGCCGGTGGCGATCCCGAAAGCCTCGGGATTGAGATAGGCCGCCCAGCCGACCAGCACCGCTGCCAGCCCGACCAGCGAGTGGAACGCCGCGACCAGCTGCGGCATGTCGGTCATCGCGATGCGCCGGGCAATCACCCAGCCAATCCCGCCGCCGATGGCCAGCGCGCCAAGGATTTCCGGCAGGCTGGCGATCTGGTGCGTGACCAGCGTGGTCACCACCGCGATCGTCATCCCGATCATGCCATAGCGGTTGCCCGCCCGGCTGGTGCTGGGGCTGGAAAGCCCCCGCAGCGCGAGGATGAACAGCACGCCCGAGGCGAGGTAGGCGAGCATTGCCCAGGCTGGCACGGCCACGTGTTCCATGCTCAGCGATCCTTCTTCTTGTACATCGCCAGCATTCGCGCGGTTACCGCGAAGCCGCCGAAGATGTTGACGCTGGCCAGCACCACGGCGAGCAGCCCGAGCCACTTCGAAGCCGCACTACCCGCGGCCGCAGCCGCGATCAGCGCGCCAACCACGATCACCGAGGAGATCGCGTTGGTCACCGCCATCAGGGGCGTGTGCAGCGCCGGAGTGACCGACCAGACCACGTAGTAGCCCACAAAGCAGGCCATCACGAAGATGGACAGGATTGAAATGAAATCCATTACGTTGCCCCCTATGCCGCGGCTTGCGCCCGGCAAGCTTCGGCCAATGCGCCCAGCGCGCGGTGAAATGCGGCCATCGCGGCCGGATCGCCATCGGCCTCGACCGACCAGCAGCCCTGCGAACGCGCCACGGCGCCCGACAGCATCAGGTTGTCGGGATGGCCGAAATCCTCGATCATCATGCCGGAAGGATCGGCGCTTTCATCTTCGGCCAGCCGCAGCGCCGCGCGGGTCCGTTCCGCCGCATCGCCCGCCACCGAGGAATAGGCATAGACCGGCTTGCCCATCCCCGCGAAGAAACCCATCTCGAAGGCGGTGCCGACATCGGCATGAACCCCGCGAAACGGCGTGCAATTGGCCAGGATCACATCGGCGCTGCGCATCAGCGCCATGTTCGCCTCGGCAATCGCCACGCCGTCCGAAAAATCGCCGCCGATGCTGGCTTCGGCATCGACGTCGAGCGGGAACAGCCCCTCGACCCCGACCGCCGCGCAGGCCGCGAGCTTGGCCCGGGCCACCTGGACGGCATTGGCCAGGAACACATCGGGTCCGGCAAGATAGGCGCGGCAGGCCATCAATCGATCACCCCAGCAGCCGCTCGTTGACGACCTTGCCCCCCTGGGTCAGCCGCACCGCGTTGCCGATTTCCTCGTCGAGCACCGGGCGGCCCTGTTCCTTGTCCCAGAACGCGCTGAGGAAGTTGTAGAGATTGCGCGCGAACAGCGCCGAGGCGTCCGCGGCGAGGTGCGCGGGAGTATTCGCATATCCCATGATCTTGACGCCGTGCTTCTCGACCACCTGGTCGGGCTGCGACCCTTCGACGTTTCCGCCCTGCGCCACCGCGAGGTCGAATATCACGCTGCCCGGCTTCATCGTCGCGATCTGCGCATCGGAAATCAGCCGCGGCGCGGCGCGACCGGGGATCAGCGCGGTGGTGATGACGATGTCCTGCTTGGCGATATGCGCACTGACCAGTTCGGCCTGGGCCTTCTGGTATTCCTCGCTCATCTCGGTGGCATAGCCGCCGGCGCCCTCACCCTCGATCCCGGCGACGGTTTCAACGAAGATCGGCTTGGCGCCAAGCGAGAGGATCTGTTCGCGGGTGGCGCTGCGCACGTCGGTAGCGGAAACCTGCGCGCCGAGCCGCCGCGCGGTGGCGATCGCCTGGAGCCCGGCAACGCCCACGCCCATCACGAAGCACTTGGCGGCGCTGACGGTTCCCGCCGCGGTCATCATCATCGGAAAGGCGCGGCCATAGAGGTTCGCCGCCTCGATCACCGCCTTGTAGCCCGCGAGGTTCGACTGGCTGGAGAGGATGTCCATGCTTTGCGCGCGGGTGATGCGCGGCATGAATTCCATTGCCAGGGCCTCGATCCCCGCCTTGGCATATTCGTCGACGCGCTGGCGCTGGCCGAACGGATCGAGCCCGGCGACGATCCACGCGCCCTTGGCCGCGTCCTTCAGCGCCTTGGGATCGGGGCCCTGGACGCCCAGCACGATGTCCGCGCCCTTGACCGCGTCCTTGGCCACCGCGGCGCCGGCCGCGGCATATTCCGCATCGGCGATCGAGGCGTTCAGCCCCGCGCCCGGCTGCACAGCCACTTCCGCCCCAAGAGCGATGAACTTCTTCACCGTTTCGGGGCTGGCCGCGACACGGGTTTCCCCGCTCGCGGTTTCCTTGATTACCGCGATCCGCATGGTCGGTCGGTCCAGTGCTTACTTGGAGATCATGTAGATGATGAAGGCGGTAACCAGCGCGGCCGCGATGATCCCCCATTTTGCCAGGCTCAGGAACCCTTCGTAGGTCGCCGTGTGTGCCTTCATGTCATTGCCGCTGGCCATTTCGATATCCCTGCTGGATTGCGTGTCTTGCGTTTCGCCGCACTTCCTATCGCCGCAAACGGGCGCGCTCAAGGGCCAAGGCACAGATTTCCGGTCAAGCGCCAGCCTTAATGGCCTCTTTACCCACTGGCGCTATGGCCAAGTGGTCATCGCCTGGGGGAAATGCGTAAGCCAATGGCCGAAATCGAACAGCGCCTGTTGATGCTGATCGACGATGAGCCGGCCCAGAGCCGGCTGATCACGGCGCTGGCTGCGCGCGAGGGCTGGCGCACGCTGGTGGTGCGCGATGCCGAAACCGCGATCGCCATGCTGGGCACCCGCCAGGGCATGCAGCTTTCGGCGATCATCCTCGACCAATGGGTTCCCGGCGACGAGGCCTGCGGCCTGATCGCCGAACTGCGCAGCCGGCGCCCGGCGCTGCCCATCCTGATGCTGACCACCAGCGCTTCGCCGCTGCTTGCGGTCGAGGCGATGCGCGCCGGCGCCACCGATTACCTGGTCAAGCCGGTCGCGCCCGACCGGATGATGCAGGCGCTGCGCATGGCGACCACCCGCGAGGCGCCCCGCGACGAGTTGCAGCCGCTTACCGAAAAGATGCCGTCCACGCCCGATTTCGACGCGATGATCGGCGCCTCTCCGGCCTTCCGCACCGCGCTCGCGGTTGCGGCCAAGGCGGCGCGCGGGCACGGTCCGGTGCTGATCGAGGGTGAAAGCGGTACCGGCAAGGAAATGCTGGTGCGGGCGATGCAGGCCGCCAGCCCCCGGGCCAAGGCTCCGTTCCGGCTGGTAAACATCGGTGCGATTCCCGGCAATTCGGTCGAAAGTGCGCTTTTCGGGCACGAGAAAGGCGCCTTCCCCGGCGCTTTCGACCGGCATGTCGGCGCTCTCCAGCATGCCGATGGCGGAACCCTGGCGCTCGACGAGGTCGACCGCTTGCCCATGCCGGTGCAGCAGCGCTTGCTCGAAAGCATCCAGAAGGGCGATGTCCGCCCGATCGGCGCGCGCCATTCGTTCCGCATCGATGTCCGCCTGATCGCGGCCAGCAACCTGCCGCTGAAGGACATGGCCGATGGCGGGCATTTCCTGCCCGAGCTGCTCGCGGTGATTTCGGGAACGACCGTCCACCTGCCGCCGCTGCGCGACCGCGCGGGTGACATTCCGGCGCTGGCCCGCCACTTCCTTGCCCGGATCGGCGAGCAGCCGGGGCTGCGTCCGCTGGGGATTACCGATGCCGCACTGTCGCTGCTGTCGGCCTACAACTGGCCCGGCAACGTCCGCCAGCTCCAGGCCGTGCTGTTCCGTGCGGCGGTGTTCTGCGAAGGCGATGCGCTGACCGCGGTCGATTTTCCGCAGCTTTCCGACCTGCTTGGCGAAGGCGGCACAGCGCAGCCGCCGGTGCAGGAAGGCGTGGGCGTGATGCTCTACGCCGCCGACGGCAACCTGCGTCCGCTCGAGGAAATCGAGGCCGACGTGATCCGCCTGGCCATCGGCCATTACCGCGGGCGGATGACCGAAGTTGCCCGCCGCCTCGGCATTGGCCGCTCGACGCTTTACCGCAAGCTCTCCGAACTGGGGATCGGCGAAGCGGGATAGCCGCCCGGAGCCCCTTCCAATTGCCCCTGATTGTGCCAAGCTGCGCGGCGGTGGTCGTGTCGGCGGAGGGGCTATGATCTGGTGGGCGACAGTCGCGGGGGCCCTGATCGGCCTGAGCTCCTCCTTCTATGGCGCGATGGGGCTGATCCTCGGCGGGTTCGTCGGGGCGATGATGGGATCCTGGCTGCAAGGCGTGCTGCGCGGCGAGATCGCGCGCGAACTTGACCGGCGGATGGCCGGTTTCGTCCCGGAAACAGCCGCTCAGCCGCGCGAAGCGTTCCGCGAGGAACCCGAACCGGAACCCGCATTCGCGCCGGAACCCGAACCCGAGCCAATCCCTGCGCTCGAGCCGGTCCTGGCGGCAGCGGCACCGGCACCGGCTGTGACGCGGGACTATACTGCGCGGCCCGATCCGGTCGAACTGCTGACCGGACGGGCGCGCGACTGGCTGCTGGGCGGGAACACCATCGTCCGCGCGGGATTGGTGGTCCTGTTCATCGGGCTGATGTTCCTTGCCCGCCTGGTCGTCAACGCCGGACTGTTTCCGATCGAGGCGCGGCTGGCCACGGTTGGCGCGGCGGGCGCGGCGCTGCTTGGCGTGGGTTACTGGAAGCGGATCGAACGTCCCGATTTCGGCCTGCATCTCCAGGGCGCGGGGGTGGCCGTGATGTACCTCACGGTCTTTGCGGCGGCGCGCGTTTTCGAGGTCATGCCGCCCGGGGTCGCCTTTGGCTTCATGATCGTCTTTGCCGCGCTGGGCGCAACGCTGGCGGTGCTCCAGAATTCGCTGACGATGGCAATGGCCAGCTTCCTGGGCGGCTTTGCCGTGCCGTTCCTGCTGGGCGGGAAGGCCGATACGCCGACCGGGCTGTTCACCTATATCACCGTGCTCAACCTTGCGATCATGGGGATCGCGGGCAGGAAAAGCTGGCGGCCGCTCAACCTGCTGGGCTTTTTCGCGACTTTCGTGATGGCCGGTCTGTGGGGCCTGGGCGCTTATGAAGAGAGTCACTTCCTGATCTGCGAAGTGTTCCTGGCGCTGTCGATCGCGATCTATCTGGCCACCGCCCTGCTCTATGCCCACAACACGCCTGGCAAGCTCGGCAATTTCGCGGATTCGACGCTGCTGTTCGGCACCGCGATTGCCGGGTTCGGCCTGCAGGCCGGGCTGGTCCATGACAAGCCCTATGCCAGCGCCTGGTCTGCCGTCGCATTCGGCGCGGTCTATCTTGCGGTGGCGACCTGGACCTTTCGCCGCCGCGACAGGGGCATGGCGCTGCTCAGCGAATGCCTGCTGGCGATCGGGGTCGGCTTCGTCACGATGGCGATCCCGCTGGCGCTTGACGTGCGCTGGACCAGCGCCGCCTGGGCGCTTGAAGGCGCGGGTGCATTCTGGGTGGGGATGCGCCAGGCGCGCTGGATGCCGCGCGCCTTCGGCCTTGCGTTGCAGGGCCTGGGCCTGCTGATGGTGCTGTCCACCGGCGAACCCAACATTTCGGCCGTGCCGCTGTTCAACAACGCATTCATCGGTCCGCTGCTGGTGGCGCTGCCGATGCTGCTGACCGCCTGGTGGCTGCGGCGCGAACTGGAGCACAGCGGGTCCGACTGGGCACAGGCCTGGGAAAAGGTCGAACAGGGGATGCAGCATCCCTTCTTCCTGCTCGGCTATCTGCTGGTGGTGGTGGCCTGCTTCAACGAGATCGGTCGGCAGATTCCGGCGCCAACCGCAGAGGGCTGGGCCGAAGGCGTGCTGGAACCGTGGCAGCAGGTGCTGGCATCGGTGCTGGCCATGCTGGGCCTGATGGCCCTGTTCGACCGGTTCGGGCGCAGGCGGAACTGGAACGTGGCAACCTGGCCCGCCCGGCTCAGCCTGGTGGTGATCGTGCTTGGGTTCCTTGGAACCTTCATTTCGGGACGCCACCTGCTGACCTGGCCCGACGTGCTGGTCTGGGGCGCGGGAATCGCGCTGCACCTCTGGCTGCTGCGCGGGCAGGACAGGGCCGCGGGTGATCATCCTTCGCGCTGGAATGCCGCCGTTCACACTGCCGGGGCCCTGCTGATCACCGGATGGGTGGCCGACAGCCTGTTCATGGGAGTCGACCAGGCAGAGCTTTGGAACACCTCCTGGGCGGGTGTGGTCTATCTGGTTGCGGGCACCGGCGTGCTGATGGTGCTTACCCGCTGGGCCGGGCGGGCTGCACCACTGCAGGACACCGCCGGACTGCACTGGCCGCTCCACCCCCATGCCCGCGCCTATTGGTGGCGGGCTGCGGCTCCGCTGGCGATATTGCTCTATGTCGGGGCGCTGATCGGGACGCTTCTGGCCGAAGGGATAACCGATCCCCTGCCCTACCTGCCGCTGATCAACCCGGTCGACCTGGCGATCGCACTGGTGCTCGTCGGTCTCGCGCTGTGGCGCAGGATGCTTCAATCCGCAGCGAAAATGCCGGCGCAGGCAGAGCTGTTTACCGGCAACCTCGCGGTCGGTCTGGGCACTGCGCTGGCCTTCGTCTGGATCAACACCGTGTGGACCCGCACCGCGCACCACTATCTGGGCGTTGGCTGGGGTCCGGGCGAGGTGCTGGGCAGCCAGGTGGTGCTGACCGGCTTCTCGATCCTGTGGACGCTGATGGCGATGGCACTGATGCTGTTCGCGCGCAGCCGGACGCTTCGCCTGCCGTGGCTGACCGGCGCGGCGCTGCTGGGCGTGGTGGTGGCCAAGCTCCTGTTCGTCGACATGTCGGCGGTCGAAGGCTTTGCCCGGATCGTGGCCTTCATCGGCGTCGGCGTGCTGATGCTGCTGATCGGCTATTTCGTGCCGCTGCCCCCGCGCAGGGTCGAGGAGGACATGGCATGATCCGCAAGGCGATGATCGCCGCGCTGGCGCTGCTGGCCGGATGCGCTGGAGAAGCGCCGAAGGACGCGGCGAGGCACGATGGCTATGCGCTCAGGCTGGAGGTGACCCCGGCAGAAGGCGGCAACCTGCAGCGCGTGACCCTGCCCCCCGCGGCGCTGGTGTCCTTGATGCGGGCCGACGCCGGCGACGTGCGGATCTTCGACAGCGGCGGCGCGGTGATCTCGCTCGCCCGCCAACCGGTCGATGCGGTCGAGGAATTTTCGGCCAACAAGGTCGCGGTCTATCCGATCGAGGGACCGGCGGCAGCGCCTGGTGCATCGGCGATCTCGCTCAGGATCGATAGCGATGCGGACATCGCGATCTCGGCCCGGCGCGCCGAAGCCCAAGCGGTCAGTGGCCCCGCCGCCCTGCTGTTCGACACCCGCCGGTTGACCGATCCGCTGGCGGCAATCCAGCTCGATGCAGAGCTGCCGCCCGGCCGTCCGGTCGAAGTCACCCTTGAAGCAAGCGCCGATCTCAAATCGTGGGACGCACTGGGCAGCAAGGTGCTGTTTCGCGGCGAGGCCGGACAGGAGCTGCTGGGTTCGGCGCGGATCGCGCTGGGCGGGCCGGTGCTCAAGGACCGCTATCTCCGTGCCAGCTGGCCCGCTGCGCCCGGAGTTTTGATTCGTGGCGGCACCATCTTCACCGCCAGGACAGCGCCGCCGGCAGCGGTCGCGATTGCCGCCGATGGTGCGGTGCTGGCGGCCGACCATGACCTGCGCTTCGCCCTGCCGGCTGGCTATCCGCCGCGCGCAATCAGGGTAACCGGGCCGGAATCAATCGGCGTGGTCCCTGTGCGGGTCTATGGCCGCGAGGCTCCTGAGCGCCCGTGGGTTGCGCTGGCGGCGGGAACGCTGCGCGATGGCAAGCCTGCCCAGATCGACCTGACCGGTGCCGGTTTTGCCGAATACAAGCTCGAAGCCGATCAGCGCAGTGCCGGATTTGGAGCCGTTCCGAAGATCGAGCTACTGTATGACCCGGTGGTCCTGATCGCCGCTTTCAACGGCAAGCCGCCCTACAATCTGGCAATCGGCAATGCGGCGGCGCCATCGGCCTTTTTCGCGCCGGGCGATCTGCTGGGCGATCTGCCGATATGGGCGACACTGCCTAAAGCCAAGATTGGAAATCCCCCGGCGAACCCGGTAGTCAAACTGGCGCCTACCGGAAATGACGGTCCCTTCACGCCGCGCAAGCTGGCGCTGTGGGCGGCGCTGCTGGCAGCGGTGGCGGTGCTGGCTTTCGCGGCGGTACGCTTGATAAAGGCTCCGGTCAGCCAGCCAACTGACTAAAATCGGTCAGCGCAGCGTCCTTCATTCCGCGCCAGACCCGTGCCGCCTGGACCGTTTCGGCAACGTCGTGGACGCGCAGCAGCTGGACCCCGGCATCAAGCCCCTTCATGGCAAAGGCCAGGCTTCCGCCGAGCCGCTGGTGCGCGGGCGCCTCGTTCGAAAGCGCGCCGATTGTCCGCTTGCGGCTGGCCCCCAGCAGCAGCGGCTGTCCCAGCCCGTGCAACAACGGCAGCGCGTTGATCAGCAGGAGGTTTTCCGCCACCGACTTGCCAAAGCCGATACCTGGATCGAGCAGGATCCTGTCGCGCGCGATTCCCGCCGCCAGCGCCGCATCGCGCCGCGCGGCCAGCCAGTCGAACACATCGAGCACCACGTCGGCATAACCGGCATCGGCGTGAAGATCGTCGCCATCGCCCGGCGCGTGCATCAGCACCACCGGAACCCCGGCCCGCGCGGCAAATTCCAGGCTGCGCGGATCGTGGCGCAGCGCGGAGACATCGTTGATCAGGTGCGCGCCTGCCGCCAGCGCGGCTTCCATCACCGCCGGGCGGCGGGTGTCGATCGAGATTGCCGCGCCCGCACTCGCCAGCTTTTCGACCAGCGGGATCACCCGCTTCAGTTCATCGCCTTCCCACACCGCCGCGGCGCCCGGCCGGGTGCTTTCGCCGCCGACATCGATCAGCGCCGCGCCGCTTTCAAGCATCGCCGCGGCATGCGCGCCCGCGACTTCGGGATCGTCCATGAACTGCCCGCCATCGGAAAAGCTGTCGGGCGTGACGTTGAGGATGCCCATGACCTGCGGCTGATCGAGCCGGATCGTGCGCGCGCCGCATTGCAGCGGGGCATGGCTGCGCTGAAGGTTTTCGAACTGTTCCTGCACCGCATCGGGCAGGCCCGGCAGCGCCGCGCGCAGTTCCGGCAGCGAATAGCGCGTGCGCCTGGCGACGCCGCCGCCTTGCCGCTCGATAACCGCGAACCGGCTGGCGTAGACCAGCCCACCGGCCAGCCGCAGTGCCTCGCCCTCTTCGCATTGTGGGCTATCGGCAAGCGCGATCGGGCGGAGGTAATAGGTTGAGCTCATAGTCCGGTCTAACCCCAAATCCCGTCATGCTGAACTTGTTTCAGCATCCATTTCGCCGCCCCTTCCGCGTCTCGATACGCACCTCGATCGACGGTTTGCTTTGGCACTTCGAACGTTGGATTGTCGGCACGATGGACCCTGAAACAAGTTCAGGGTGACGAGGCTTGTTGGGTCGAGATGATCAATCTTCCGTCGCCAGCAGATAAAGCTGCCGCAGCGCGTCGACCGGCTTGAGCTCGCCCTCGTGCTCGACGTGCCAGAAGGTCCAGCCGTTGCAGCTTGGCGCGCCTTGCAGCTTGGCGCCAAGGCCGTGGATCGATCCGCTCTCGGCGCCGCTGACCAGCGAACCATCGGCCCGCACGGTTGCGGTCAGCCGCCGCTTCTTGTCCGAAATCTCGGTGCCCGCGGCGATCCAGCCGGTTTCGACCAGCGTGCCGAAGGCCACCTTGGGCGCGGCGCGCGGGCTTTGCATGGTGGTCAGCGCGCTTTCATCGAGCGGCAGCGCCAGCTCGATCCGTTCCAGCGCGGCTTCGCGGTAGTTGCCTTCGCGCTCGCATCCGATCCATTCGCGTCCCAGCCGCTTGGCGACCGCGCCGGTGGTGCCAGTGCCGAAGAACGGGTCGAGCACCACGTCGCCCTTGTTGGTGGTGGCCAGCATCACCCGGTAGAGCAGCGCTTCGGGCTTCTGCGTTGGATGGACCTTGTGCCCGCCCTTCTTGAGCCGTTCCTGCCCCGCGCAGATCGGCAGCACCCAATCGCTGCGCATCTGCAATTCGTCGTTCAGCGTCTTCATCGCGCGGTAGTTGAAAGTGTATTTGGCCTTCTCGCCCATCGAGCACCAGATCAGCGTTTCATGCGCGTTGGTGAAGCGGGTACCCTTGAAATTGGGCATCGGGTTGGACTTGCGCCAGACGATGTCGTTGAGGATCCAGAACCCCATGTCCTGCATCATCGCGCCAAGGCGGAAGATGTTGTGGTAGGAACCGATCACCCAGATCGAGCCATCGGGCTTCAACACCCGGCGCGCCTCGGTCAGCCAGGCGCGCGAAAAGGCGTCATAGGCGGCGAAACTGTCGAACTGGTCCCAGTGATCGGTCACCGCATCGACATGGCTGCCATCGGGACGCGAGAGATCACCGCCCAATTGCAGGTTGTACGGCGGATCGGCGAAGATCATGTCGACCGAGGCGCTGGGCAGGCTGCGCATGGCCTCCACGCAGTCGCCATCAAGGATCCGGCCAACCGGCAGATCGGGCCGCGCAACCTCTTTCGCGGCGCGCAAACGCGCCTTTTCGCCTACCAGCATGTGCCCCATAATCGTCCGTCCAAACCCTCAAAGTTATCCACAGGGTGAGTCCTCGGGAGTCCCGCGTCAAGCGGAAAGTCGCTGGAATCCTAGGGATTCATGGTCACCAAAGGGTTAACGCAGGGCGGAACGGAACGGGACCGGCACAGGATGTGGAGTCCCGGGATTCGCCGGGAACTCAAGATATAGTGGTGTGGCGGCCAGGACTCTCGCGCGGAAAAAGCTGCATCCGGGTAAGACCTAGAACATCTCAAGCTGCGCGACGGGTGCGAAGCTGCGGCGGTGGAGCGGGCTCGGGCCATGACGGCGCAGGGCCTCGAGGTGTTCGGGCGTGCCATAGCCCATGTTGCGCTCCCATCCGTAGTGCGGATGCTGCGCGGCATAGTCGCGCATCAGCCGGTCGCGGTGTTCCTTGGCCACGATCGAGGCGGCCGAGATGCACGGCTCCAGCGCATCGCCGCCGACGATCGGCCGCGCCGGCCAGCGCCATTCGGCGCGGCGACCATGCGGGGTCAGATTGCCGTCGACCAGCACCTCGCGCGGATCGCCGTCCAGCTGCTCGCACAGCGCCTGCACCGCCAGCGTCATCGCCAGCATGGTCGCCCCGAAGATGTTGAGCCGGTCGATCTCATCGGCCTCCACCACGCCCACCGCCCAGCGGCAGCGGCGCTTGATCGCCGCCTCCAGCACGGCGCGGCGCGAGCCTGAAAGCTTCTTGGAATCGTCCAGCCCCGCCGGGCGCGGCTTGCACAGCACCACCGCCGCGGCGACCACCGGCCCGGCCAGCGGCCCCCGCCCCGCTTCATCGACCCCGATGACGAACCCGCCAGTTGGGGACTTGGCATTCACCAGGTAGTCGCCAATATCAGCGATCATGCGACAGTCACTCCTCACCGCTCTTTCGCCGCTTGTCCTGATCGCCGCAAGCTGCGGCGCACCGGCTGCTGGGGATAGTCCAGCCGCCCCCGCCGCCGAAACGCAAGACCAGTTCAAGATCGAGGAACTGGGCACCTTCGAACAGCCCTGGGCGCTGGCGCTGCTGCCCGATGGACGCGCGCTGGTTACCGAGCGCGGCGGAAAGCTCAAGCTGGTCGATCTTGCATCCCGGAGCCAGGCCCAGATCGGCGGCATGCCCAAGGTCGACTTTGGCGGACAGGGCGGACTAGGCGATGTCGCCCTCGCCCCGGATTTCGCGCGATCCGGCGGCGTCTATCTAACCTGGGTCGAAGCCGGCGCGGGCGATACCCGCGGCGCGGTGCTGGGCATGGGCGTGATCGATCTGGACGCCCGGTCATGGAAGCAGCCGGTGCAGGTGATCTGGCGCCAGACCCCCAAGGTGACCGGGCGCGGCCATTTTTCGCACCGCATCGCCTTTTCTCCCGATGGCAAGTACCTGTTCCTTTCATCGGGCGAACGCCAGAAATTCACCCCCGCGCAGGATCTGTCGAACAATCTCGGCAAGGTCTTGCGGCTGAACCGTGATGGCACTCCGGCAGCGGGCAATCCCTTTGCCGGCAAGGGCGGCGTTTCGGCGGAAATCTGGTCCTATGGCCATCGCAACCTGCTGGGCCTGCAGTTCGATGCGCAGGGGCGGCTGTGGGATCTCGAACACGGGCCCCTGGGCGGCGATGAGCTCAATCTGGTCAAGCCGGGTCGGAACTATGGCTGGCCGCTGGTTTCGGACGGCGACCACTATTCGGGCGAGAAGATCCCGCGCCACGCCACCCGCCCCGACCTTGCCGCCCCGGCAATCAGCTGGAACCCGGTGATCGCGCCGGGTGATTTCATCTTCTATTCGGGCAGGATGTGGCGCGAATGGAAAGATCAGGCGCTGATCGCGGGGATGGTCTATCCGGGGCTGGTCAGGGTCCGGATCGACGGCGAGAAGGCCAGAGAGGCCGCACGCTATCCGCTGGGCAGCCGCATCCGCGAGATTCGCGAGGCGCCGGACGGTTCGCTGCTGGTGCTGGAAGACGGCAAGGCGGGGCGGTTGCTGCGGCTTTCGCGCAAATAGAATCGACATTCGCGCGTGCTGCCCTTAACGCGCGCGGCCAATGCCAGAGGCCACGCTCATCCCGCTCGACAATGTCGATCCCGCACTGATCGAGGCGCTGCTTGACCGCGCGTTCGAGCCGGAGCGAAAGCAGCGCACCGCCTACAAGCTGCGCGAAGGGGTCGATTGGCTGCCCGGCCTGTCCTTCGCGGCGATCGATGCGGACGAGCATCTGGTCGGCACGATCCAGTGCTGGCCGGTCGCGCTGACCGATCCGGCCGGGCGCAAGCATCCGCTGATCCTGTTCGGTCCGGTGGCGGTGCTGCCCGAAGCGCAAGGCGCAGGCTATGGCAAGGCGCTGATGACCGCCGCGATCGGGGCGCTCGATTCGCGCGCGCCGTTGCCGCAGGTGATGATCGGCGATCCCGAATACTATGGCCGCTTCTGGGGCTTCAGCGCCGAGCCGACGGCTGGCTGGACCTTGCCCGGCCCGTGGGAGCCGCGCCGGCTGCTGGTGCGCTGCGACAATCCGGTGGTGCTGCCCAGGCACGGCGCGCTGGGGCCTTGGCTCGGCTAGGGCGATCTGGCATCGCAGAGCCATGCCCTACAAGCCGCCACCCGAACTTGCCTCGCTCTCGCTGGAAGAGATCGCGTCGCTGGTAAAGGAAAGGAAGCTGCCGCCGGTCGATCGGTGGCTGCCGCAGGTACGCGGCGACAGCAGGATGACAATCCGCGAGGATGGCAAATGGTTCCACGACGGCGGCGAAATTCGTCGCCCGGCGATGGTCCGCGCCTTCGCCAGCCTGCTGTGGCGCGACGAAACGGGCCAGCACTGGCTGGTCACCCCGCATGAAAAGCAGGCCATCGCGGTAGAGGATGCCGCCTTCGTCGCCACCGACGTCGCGCGCCAGGGCGATACCCTGGCCTTCCGCCTCAACACCGACGATGTGGTCCTGGCCGGGCCGGAACATCCGCTGGTGGCGCGCGGCGATGCCGATACGCCGGCGCTCTATCTAGCCGTGCGTCATGGCACCGAGGCGCGGATCAACCGATCGACTTGGCTGCAACTGGTGGAGCTGGCCGGAGATGACCTGACGGTCGGCAGCCAGGGCGCACGCTTTTCGCTGGTGCCGGCATGAGCCTGGTCGAACGCCTGATCCGGCTCCATGCCGAAGGCCATGCCACCGGCATCGATCACCGCGACGAGGTCGAATTCGCCGCCGAGAGCCTGCGTCCCGCCGCGGTGCTGGCCGCGATCACCGAACGGGCGGACCGGCCGGGTTTCCTGCTGATCCACCGCCCGTCGAACATGCGTTCGCACCCCGGGCAGGTGGCCTTCCCCGGCGGCAAGATCGATCCCGGCGAAACGCCCGAGGAAGCCGCGCTGCGCGAAGCCTATGAGGAGCTGGGCATCCATCAGCGCGACGTGACCGTGATCGGCTCCAGCGATACCTATCGCACCGGCAGCGGCTATGCGATCACTCCGGTCATTGCGGTGGTCCCTCCCGACATCGAACTGCATCCCAGCCCGACCGAGGTTGCCGCCTGGTTCGAGGCGCCGGTCGACTTCGTCTTCGATACGGCCAATCACGCACATCACACGGGATTTTGGCTTGGCCGCGAAAGAAGCTACATCGAAATCCTATGGCAGGAACACCGGATCTGGGGGGTGACCGCGGGGATCATCGCCAACCTGGCGAAGCGGATCGCGTGGTGACTGTCCTGCCGCCTGCCGAATGGACCCGCCGCGACGATCTCGGGCGGCTGATCGCCGCCTTGGGGCCGAGCAATGCCCGCTATGTCGGCGGGGCGGTGCGCGACACCCTGCTGGGGCTCGCGGTCAAGGACATCGACATTGCCACGCCGCTCGAACCGCGCGAGACGATGCGGCGTCTCAAGGCACAAGGCATCCAGGCGGTGCCGACCGGGATAGAGCATGGCACCGTCACCGCGGTCCTTCCACTGGGCAACGTCGAGATCACCACCCTGCGCCGCGACGTTTCGACCGATGGGCGCCGCGCCACGGTGGCCTTCGCGACCGACTGGCACGAGGACGCCGCGCGCCGCGACTTCACGATCAACGCGCTCTATGCCGATCCCCGGTCGGGTGAGATCTTCGATTATTTCGGCGGTCTGGACGACATCGAAGCGCGCCGCGTGCGCTTCATTGGCGATGCCCGCCAGCGCATTCGCGAGGATCATTTGCGCATCCTGCGCTATTTCCGCTTCCAGGCGAGGTTCGGTTCGCAGCCCGCTGATACAGAAGCGGAAAGTGCCTGCGGCGAGTTGGCTGCCACGCTCAAGGGCCTCTCGCGCGAGCGGGTAGGGATGGAGATGATGAACCTCCTTGGCCTGCCCGATCCGGCACCGACACTGGCACGGATGGCCGAACTTGGCGTGCTGGGCGTGGTGCTGCCCGAAGCCGACGTAACCGCGCTGGCGGCGCTGGTGGCACAGGAAGAGCAGCAGGGGGTGGAGCCCGATGCGCTGCGCCGGCTCGCGGCGCTGCTTCCGGCCGATGTGCCGATGGCCGAAGCGGTGGCCAGCCGCTTCCGCCTTTCGGGCGCGCAGAAGAAGCGCCTGGCGGTGGCAGCGGGGCGCGCTTCCTCCCCCTTGGGGGAGGAATGGCCCGCGCGCTGGCTTATCGGCTGGGGCGCGAAGCGGCGCTTGATCGATTGCTGCTTGCGGGGGCCGACATAGGCCCGCTGCAAGGCTGGGACATTCCGGTTTTCCCCCTCAAGGGTGGTGAAATCGTCGCGCGCGGCGTCACTGCCGGGCCGCAAGTCGCGCGAATTCTTCGGGCCGTCGAGGCGCGCTGGATCGCGGAAGGCTTTCCGGACGAAGCGCGAATCGACGAGCTGCTGCGGGCCGAATTGGCCGCACGGCAATCCTGAGCCTCTCGGTTCGCCGCAGGAATCGGCCGTTTCGCTCAACCTGCCGGGCCAGCGGCACGCCCGGTCCCGCAGTTCATTTTCACGACAGGAGAGGCCCCCCACCTGAAGGTTAACGGGGACCAACAACCTTTGTGAGGACGTGAAGATGAAATTCCGAAACATGGTCGCAATCACTGCCGGCGCGGTGCTTGCGCTGTCTGCGCCGGCACTGGCGCAGACGGTCGCCGCAGCCGGACTGAAGGTCGGCAGCGTGGTCTACAGCCCCGATGGCAGCGAAGTCGGCAAGGTCGAAAGGATCGACGGCGAAATGGTCACGCTGAACACCGGCACCCATTCCGCCACGCTCGGCAGCGCCTCGTTCAGCAAGGGGCCAAAGGGTCCGGCGATCGGCGTCACCAAGCAGAAGCTGAATGAGACGATCGAGACCGCGCAGAGCCAGGACAAGGCCAAGCTTGATGCGGCGCTGGTTGCAGGAGCCACGGTGCGCAGCAGCGATGGCAAGCCGGTCGGCGCGGTCGAGAAGATCAACCCCGACGGCGCGGTCGTGCTGAAGGATGCCACGCGCAGCTTTGCCCTGCCCCGCGATCTGTTCACGGTCGATGCGGCCGGGCCAGTCCTGCGGGTCACCGCGCAGCAGCTGGCCGACGCGATTGCCAAATCGGCAGCGGCCGCACCGGCGACGAGCAGCGCCGCCTCGGCACCGCCGGCGACGCCCGGAACCTGATCAATCGAAGCGGTTGTCGCGCGGGAAGCCGGTGGGCGGAAGCCGGCCGGCTGCCCCGCGGGCAACCTTCCACAGGCGCATGTCGCTTTCGGTGCGGGTCCGGCCGGTTTCACCGCCCATCTTCCATGAAAGACCTTCATCGAGCTTCAGCGTTACCGCGTCGGCAAGCCCGCCGTCGCGGTAACGCTGGAGAGTGACTCCCTGTCCCTTTGCCAGCACCGGCAGTTCTTCCAGGCTGAAGATCACCAGCTTGCGGTTATCCCCCACCACCGCGACATGGTCATGCTCCGCCGGAATTTCCCGCACCACCGCCAGCCTGACGCCGGGCTTGGTGGTCATCACGGCGCGCCCCTTGCGCGTTTCGGCCAGCAGCTCGTCGGCCTCTGCCGCAAAGCCCCGGCCCTGGCTGCCGGCCAGCAGCAGCTGCGCCTTGGGCTTGTAGACCAGAAGCGCAACGATTTCGGCACCGGCATCGATGTCCAGCACGGTGCGGATCGGTTCGCCAAAGCCGCGCGCCGAAGGCAGCTTGTCGCAGCCCAGCGTGTAGAACCGCCCGTTGTCGCAAGCGACCAGCAGCTTGTCGGTGGTCTGCGCGTGGAGCGCAAAGGCCGGGCCGTCGCCTTCCTTGAACTTGAATTCCTTGCCCTCCGGCTCGTGTCCCGAAGCGCCGCGGATCCACCCCTTGGCCGAAAGGATCACCGTTACCGGCGCCTTCTCGATCATCGCGTCCATGCTGAATTCGACCGTGGGGGCAGCTTCGGCGATGGTGGTGCGGCGCCGGCCCAGCGCCGTATCCTCACCATAGTCCTTGCGCAGCGCGGCCAAATCGCGCTTCAGCCGGGTCCGCTGGCGAGCCGGACTGTCGAGCAGCTTTTCCAGCTCGTCCTTTTCGGCCAGCAGATCGTCGCGTTCGCGGCGCAGCTCCATTTCCTCAAGGCGGCGCAAGCTTCGCAGCCGCATGTTGAGGATCGCTTCGGCCTGGCGGTCGGTCAGGCCGAACTCCGCCATCATGACCGGCTTGGGCTCGTCCTCGGTGCGGATGATCTCGATGATCCGGTCGAGGTTGAGATAGGCGATGATGTAGCCGTCGAGCAGCTCGAGCCGGTTGGCGATCTTTTCCAGCCGGTGGCGGCTGCGGCGCAGCAGGATGTCGATCTGGCTCTTGACCCATTCGAGCAGCAGCAGCCGCAGCGACAGCACGCCCGGGGTCCGCCGGTCGTCGAGAACGTTGAGGTTGAGGCCGAAGCGCGTCTCGAGGTCGGTCAGCTTGAACAGCGATTCCTTGAGCAATTCGGGATCGACGTTGCGGCTCTTGGGCACGAAGACGATGCGGATCGCCGTGTCGCTTTCGTCGCGCACGTCCTCGAGGATCGGCAGCTTCTTGTCGGCGATCAGCTGCGCGACCTGCTCGATCAGCTTGCCCTTGGCCAGCTGGTAGGGGATCTCGGAAATGACCAGTTGCCACTGCCCGCCGCCCAGCCGTTCGATCCCGCTCTCTTCCCAGCTTCCATCCGCCTGCCGCCCGGTCGAGAACCGGCCGCGCACACGCAGCGCGCCCTTGCCGGTTTCATAGGCGCGGCTGATCACCTCGGGACTGTCCACCACCACGCCGCCGGTGGCGAAGTCCGGTCCGTGGAACAGCTGCATCAGCTCTGCATGCTCGGCGGTGGGATTGTCGATCAGCAGCAGGGTCGCATCGATGATTTCGGCGACATTGTGGCTGGGGATGTTGGTGGCCATGCCCACCGCGATCCCGCTCGACCCGTTGGCCAGCAAGTTGGGGAACAGCCCGGGGAAGATCTCGGGCTCTTCCTCTTCGCCGTTATAGGTGGGGATGAAATTGACCGTGCCCTCGTCGAGCCCTGCCATGAGCTGGATCGCGGTCTTGGTCAGGCGGGCTTCGGTGTAGCGATAGGCGGCGGCGTTATCGCCATCGATGTTGCCGAAATTGCCCTGCCCTTCGACCAGCGGATAGCGCAGGCTGAAATCCTGGGCGAGGCGGACCATCGCGTCATAGACGCTGGCGTCGCCATGCGGGTGGTACTTGCCGATCACGTCGCCCACCACGCGCGCCGACTTCTTGAAAGCCTCGGTCGGGTTGAGCTTCAATTGCCGCATCGCCCAGAGCAGGCGGCGGTGCACCGGCTTCAGCCCGTCGCGCAGATCGGGCAGCGATCGCGCGGTGATCGTCGAAAGGGCATAGACCAGATAGCGGTCGCTGAGCGCGCGATCGAACGGCGCATCGACAATGGCATCAAAGGGATCGGGTTCGGAAGGACTATCGGCTGACATTGGCCAAGGCCCCTAGCAGGGGGATTCGCCGGATTCCATGCGATCTTTGCGGTTTTGCGCAGGCTTGCCGAACTAATCGAGGCCCAGGTGCGCTAACGCCGCTGCATGTCCCGGCTTTCACCGGGAATGCGCGCTTCGAGGCCGTTCAGCGCGGCGGTCAGCTCGATCTGGCAGGCGAGCCGGCTGGTCGCGCGGACCCCGGCGGCGAGGTCGAGCATGTCTTCCTCGTCCTCGCTGGCGCGGGGCAACCGCTCGAACCATTCGCGCGCGACCACTACGTGGCAGGTCGAACAGGCCATCTGCCCCTCGCACGTTCCTTCAAGCGGCATTCCCGCCGCCTGGGCAACGGCCAGCAGGCGTTCCCCCTCGCGGCCCTCGGCTTTGACCGTCTCGCCCTTGTCAGTGATGAAAGTAACCTCGACCAAATCTGCAACCTTCCAAGGCTTCGTCATTGCGAGCAAAGCGACGCAATCCGGAATTCTGCGCACCGCACCCGATTGCCACGGGGCTTCGCCCCTCGCAATGACAATGCAGGGCGGATCAAACCCCCTGGGCCTGCGCGGCCGCCTCGATCGCCAGGCAGGCCGATTCAACTTCCTCGCGCGTGGTATAGCGGCCGAAGCCCAGCCGGATCGAATTGCGCGCCTCTTTCGCTTCCAGCCCGATCGCGCTGAGCACGCGGCTGGGTGCGCCGGTGCCGCTGCCGCAGGCCGAACCGGCCGAGAAGGCCAGATTGCGGCAATCGCTGAGCAGGCGGGGAAAGTTGAGCCCTTCGCGCCTCAGGTTGAGGTTGCCCGGCCAGCGCGCTGTCTCGCTGCCGTTGACCTGCCAGCGCGAAAGGATCGACCGGGCCAGCGCGGCCAGCCCCGACAGGTGCTGGAAATCGGCTTCCATGCGCTGTTTCGCCAGGACCGCCGCCGCGCCGAAGCCGGCGCAGAGCGCGGGGCTGAGCGTGCCCGAGCGCAGGCCGCCTTCCTGCCCGCCGCCGTGGATCAGTTCGCCGATCTTCACCCCTTCGCGAACCCACAGCGCTCCGATTCCCTTCGGACCGTAGAGCTTGTGCGCGGTAATCGCGATCAGGTCTGCGCTTTCGGGCGGTGCGATCTTGCCCGCGCCCTGCACCGCATCGCACAGGAACAGCGCGCCCATTTCGTGCGCGCGTTCGGCCAGCCGCGCGACCGGCTGGATCGTGCCGATCTCGTTGTTGACCTGCATCACCGCGACCAGACCGGTTCCCTCGGCAATCTCCACCTCGGGATCGACCAGGCCATCGGCATCCACGGCAAGGACCTGCACCGCCTCGCCGCTCGCGATCGCCGGATTGACCACGGCCGAATGCTCGATCGCCGAATGCGCGATCGGCCCGCGCGGAACCGAGAGGATCGCCTGGTTGAGCGCCTCGGTCGCGCCGCTGGTGAAAATTACCCGGCCGCCCCTGGGCAGCAGGCCTGCAACCTGTTCGCGCGCGACCTCGACCGCCGCCGCCGCCGCGCGCCCCGCGCGGTGCATCGAATGGGGATTGGCAAAGCCCATCGATTCCGGCCCGGCCAGCCACGGCAGCATCGCCTGAAGGGCTTCAGGCGCGAGCGGCGTGGTCGCCTGGTGGTCGAGATAGATCGAATCGGCGGGCATTGTTCGCAAAAGTTGCTTTTCGGACCTCTGTTTCTATATAGCGCCTGCTTCCCGATCCTAGCCCAAAGCGGTCCGGCATCCGAGAAATCCCCGGACGCCGCGCGCATGGGCCAGCAAACAGGCTGACAACGATGCCCGCAGTTATCTTTCCCGGACCCGAAGGCCGCCTTGAAGGCCGTTTCCAGCCCGCCACCCGGCCGCGCGCGCCGGTGGCGATGATCCTTCACCCGCACCCCCAGGCCGGCGGCACGATGAACGAGCGGATCACCCAGTCGCTCTACAAGACCTTCGCGAACCGCGGTTTCGCCACGCTGCGCTTCAACTTCCGCGGGGTCGGCCGCAGCCAGGGCAGCTTCGACAACGGGATCGGCGAACTCAGCGATGCCGCCGCCGCGCTGGACTGGGTGCAGTCGATCCATCCCGAAGCCTCGACCACCTGGGTCGCGGGCTTCAGCTTCGGCGCGCTGATCGGGATGCAGCTGCTGATGCGCCGCCCCGAGATCCGCGGCTTCATTTCGGTGGCGCCGCCCGCCAACATGTACGACTTCAGCTTCCTCGCCCCCTGCCCCGCCTCTGGCATCCTGATCCAGGGCGCGGCGGACACCGTGGTTCAGCCCAGTTCGGTGCAGAAGCTGGTCGACAAGCTGCGCACCCAGAAGCACATCACCATCCACCACGAGGAAATCCCCCGCGCCAACCACTTCTTCGAAGCGGAAATGGACGACCTGATGGGATCGGTGGACAATTACCTCGACATGCGGCTCTCGCCCGACTGCCCGATCAGGTAAGCTACCGATTACTTGAGCTGCTGCGAGACCGGAGCCTGTCCGGCCTCATCGGGCATGACCCAGATCGCGACATTGCCGATCAGGATCAGCGCCAGCACCAGCATCAGCGCGATCTGCATGGGCGATCCGCCGCGCCGCCACAGCGCCCAGGCGCCAAGAATCATGGCGATCGCCGCCAGCACCAGGATCGAAAGTACGGTGTCCATAATTTGGCCTAGCAATCTCGCGGGGGTTTGACACGCCCCTTCGCTTGCCTATCCATGATGCGCATGGACATGACCACCCTTTCCCGCCGCCAGGCGCTGGCCCTGATGGGCGCCGCCACATCCACGCTTGCGCTTGATGCCGCCCAGGCCGCACCGCTGCGCAGGGCCGATCCGTCGCAGGCCGCCAATGCCTATCTCGACTGGGTGGCATGGCAGCTCGTCAACCTCTCGCCCGAAAGCGCGACCTCGCTGGGGATCGATACCGGGGTGCATGCTGGGCTGAAGGCGCGGCTGGGGGATCGCTCGGCCGCGGGGCAGGCCAAGGTCGCGGCCACGCTGCGCAGCGCGCTGAAAGGGCTTGCCCGCCACGATACGGCCCGCCTCGATCCGGTGACCCGGACCAGCGTCGCGGTGGTCAAGAGCGCCTTTTCCGTCGCGCTCGATGGGTTCGCCCTGCCCTATGGCGATGTCGCGGTGGGCGGGTGGCGCAACACGCCCTACGTGGTGATCCAGAACGTCGGCGGCTACCTCGACACCCCGCGATTCCTCGATTCCGACCACCAGATCGGCAATGCCAGGGATGCCGAAGCCTATCTCGCCCGGCTCGCCCGGTTCCCCGCCCAGCTCGACGGCGAACTTGGCCGGATCAGGGCGGCGCGCGGCATCGGCGTGGTCCCTCCCGCCTTCCTGCTCGACAAGGCGATCCGCCAGATGGAGATCGCGCTGAAGGACGCCAGCGCCGGCGGCGGCCTGGTCGAATCGCTGGTGCGCCGCACCAAGGGGATTCCCGGCAACTGGGATGCGCGCGCGCGCAAGCTGGCGACCGGACCGGTTGCCGCCGCGCTCGCTCGCCAGCTGGCCGAGCTCAAGCTGCAGCGCGAAAAGGCAACGATGGACGCGGGCATGTGGGCGCGCCCGCATGGGGATGAATGGTATGGCTGGGCGCTGCGCGCCAGCACCACCACCCGCCGCAGCCCCGAGGAAATCCACGCCCTTGGCCTCGAGGCGCTGAAGGACCTGCACGGCCAGATGGAGCCGATCCTGCAAGGCCTGGGCTATACCAAGGGCAGCGTCGGCGAACGGATGACCGCGTTGGGCAAGGATCCGCGCTTCCTGTTCAGCCCCGACGACAAGGGCCGCGCCGAAATCATCGCGACGATGCAGGGCAAGATCGATTTCATCCGCGGCCGGCTCCCGCAGGCGTTCCGCACGCTGGTGCCGGGCAATCTCGAGATCCGCCGCCTGCCCCCGGCCGAGGAAGACGGCGCACCCGGCGCTTATGGCGGGGCGGGATCGAAAGACGGCAAGATTCCGGGCAAGATCTGGCTCAACCTGGGCGACGTCAATCGCCACAGCCGCTATTCGCTCGGCACACTTGCCTTTCACGAAGGCATTCCGGGGCACGTCTGGCAGGGCGAATACGCCAACCGCCTGCCGCTGATCCGCACCCTGCTGGCCTTCAACGCCTATTCGGAAGGCTGGGCGCTCTATGCCGAAACGCTGGGCGACGAGCTCGGCGCCTACGAAGGCGATCCGCTGGGCCGGCTGGGCTATCTCCAGTCGATCGCCTTCCGCGCCTGCCGGCTGGTGGTCGACACCGGGCTCCACGCCAAGCGCTGGACCCGCGAACAGGCGATCAAGTGGTTTGCCGAAACCAACGGATCGGGCCTGTCGGAAGTCACGCCCGAGGTGGATCGCTATTGTTCGTGGCCGGGGCAGGCCTGCGGCTACAAGATCGGCCACAGCGAGATCCTCGACCAGCGCGCCAAGGCGAAGCGCGAACTGGGCGCAAGGTACGACCTGCGCGATTTCGACGATGCCGTGGTGCTTGGCGGCAACGTGCCGCTGGATGTGCTGGGAGACAATGTCGACCGCTATATCGCTGAAACGAAAGGCCGCTGACCGCGCACGAATATTCTCCTGCTGTGCCCGGGCGGTGCTAGGCTCCTAACCAGCAGGGGTCCGGCGATTCATCCCGATTCGCCACAGCAGGAGTCTTAGCTCATGGGTTTCTTCAGCAAGATCAAGGACGCGATCTTTGGCCACAAGGCCGAAGCCGCCCCGCCGCCCGCCGATGCACCCGCGATCCCGATGGCCGAAGCCGCGCCGCCTCCGCCGCCCGCACCGGTTGACGTCGAAGCCGTGCTGCGCAGCATGAACGGCGCGGACAGCCTCAACTGGCAAAGCTCGATCGTCGATCTGATGAAGCTGGTCGGGATCGATGCCAGCTTCGAGAACCGCAAGGCGCTGGCGCATGAGCTGGGCGATGCCGACTATTCCGGCAGCGCCGAGGAAAACATCGCGCTGCACAAGGCGGTGATGAAGGCGCTGGCCGAAAACGGCGGCCGCGTGCCGGCAAGCATGCTCGACTGAGCAAGGCACCGGCCAGACAAAAGGGCTCCGCACTGCAAGGCGCGGAGCCCATGTTGATTCCGGCTGCGGCTACTGTTTGCCGAGCAGTCCGCCGGCCATTCCGGCCAGATCATCGAGCGGATTGCCATCACCATCGCGGTCGAGCATCCCGGCAAGCCCCGACAGCGCGGAATTGCCCTGGATCAGTTCGGACAGCTTGCCCAGGCCGCCCTCGCCGCCCAGCTGTTCGGCCAGCTGGCCCAGCACAGCGGGGTCAAGCCCGGTCTTGGCGGCAGCGCCGGCAATCGTATCGCCAGGCTCGGCATGGCTCTGCCCCAGCGCGGCGACGGCCTTTTCGGCGAGTTCGGGCGGCAGGCCGAACTTCTCGGCAAGACCGCCGATGTCCGCGCCGCCAAGCTGTCCCATGATTGCGTCAAGCATTCCCATAATCGCAACTCCCTTCGGTGAAGCGCCCAGAATGACTCTCCCACCCTGTTCCGGGCAAGCTAAATCGCCGCCAGGTCGGGATCCATCCAGGCGCGCCGCGCCCCGACCGAGAACAGCAGATCGCGTGAATAGAAGCGCAGCGGCCAGTCGCGCGGCGCCATCTCGCTTGCCAGCAGGGCGTTGACCTTGCCCAGCAGACCCTCTGCCGCGCAACTTTCGAGGAAGCGCCGGACACCCACGATGTAGAGCTGGGTCAGGGTCTCGTGATAACCGGCGCTGTCGGTGTTCTCTCCGCCAGCCGCGACATTGTAGCTGCGGATGATGCCAGGAAGCGCGCTTTCAAGGCGGATTTCAGGCCGTTCCAGCACCAGCCAGGCGCAAGCGGCAAGATGCGCTTCGTGGGTCCATTCGGCCTTGGGCAGGCTGCGCGCCAGCAACCCCTCGCCCACGCGGCGAACCGCCTCGGCGCTGTCGAAAAAGCGGATCGGATGGTCGGTCATGATCGGAAGCTCCGGGTCAGTGGCGGCCCGGAGCGTTCCGGGACAATCAGGCGGCCTTGGGGGCCGAATCAAGCACGCCCTGATCGACGTGGTCGACGAATTGGGCGAAGTTCTCTACGAACTTGGCGACCAGCTCGCGCGCGGTGCTGTCATATTGCTGCGGATCGGCCCAGGCGCCGCGCGGGTCGAGCAGCGCGGTATCGACGCCGGGCACCGCGACCGGAACCTCGAAGCCGAAGTTGGGGTCCTGCCTGAACTCGACCGCGTTGAGGCTGCCGTCGAGCGCGGCGTTGAGCAGCGCGCGGGTGGCCTTGATCGGCATGCGGCTGATCCCCGGATCGGTCGCCCGGCCGCCGGACCAGCCGGTGTTGACCAGCCAGCACTGCGCCCCGCCTTCGGCGATCCGCTTTTTGAGCAGGTTGCCATAGACGCTGGGATGACGCGGCATGAAGGCCGCGCCGAAGCAGGTGCTGAAAGTCGCCTGGGGTTCGGTCACGCCGATTTCGGTCCCGGCAACCTTGGCGGTGTAGCCCGAGAGGAAATGGTACATCGCCTGGTCGGGCGTCAGCCGCGCGATCGGCGGAAGCACGCCAAAGGCATCGGCGGTCAGCAGGATGATGTTCGACGGCGGCGGGCCGAGGTTTTCCTTGCTGGTATTCGGGATGAATTCGATCGGGTAGGCGCCGCGGGTGTTTTCGGTCTTGCTGGCGTCGGTGAAATCGAGCTCGCGCGTTTCCGCGTCCATCGCCACGTTCTCGAGGATCGTGCCGAACATCTTCGTGGTCGCGTAGATCTCGGGCTCGCCCTCGGCCGAAAGGTTGATCATCTTGGCATAGCAGCCGCCTTCGAAGTTGAAGACCGCCTGGTCCGACCAGCCGTGTTCGTCGTCGCCGATCAGGGTCCGGCTGGCATCGGCCGAAAGCGTGGTCTTGCCGGTGCCCGACAGGCCGAAGAAGATCGCGCTCTTGCCGTCGGCGCCGATGTTGGCGCTGCAGTGCATCGGCATCACGCCCTGCGCCGGGAGCAGGAAGTTCAGCAGGCCGAAAACGCCCTTCTTCATCTCGCCCGAATATTCGGTGTTGCCGATCAGGATCAGCTTCTCGCTGAAATTGACCGCGATCACTGTGTCGCTGCGGCAGCCGTGGCGCTCGGGGTCGGCCTTGAAGCTGGGCAGGTTGACGATGGTGTATTCGGGCACGAAGCCGGCCAGCTCATCGGCCTTGGGGCGCACCAGCAGGGTGCGGACGAACAGGCTGTGCCATGCCATCTGGGTGATCACGCGCACGTTCACGCGGTATTCGGGCTGGCTGCCGCCGAACAGGTCGGCGACGTAGAGTTCGTCCTGCTCCTTGAGCGCGGCCATGAAATCGGCCTTCAGATTGGCCCAGTGCCCCCCCGCCATCGGCTGGTTGATCGGCCCCCAGTTGATCGCATTTTCGGTGATCGCATCGCGCACGACATATTTGTCCTTGACGCTGCGCCCGGTGAACCTGCCGGTATCGACCAGCAGCGCGCCATCCCTGGTCAGGTGCCCTTCACCGCGCTGCAACGCATGCTCGACCAGCGGCGCAGTGCCGAGATTGGCGTGGATCGTGGCCGAAGTGGCAATGTCCTGCTTGTCGAGGGGGTAGGAAAGCGTGGTCAAGATGGTCTCCGTGGTCATGGGGCCATTCCGCATACGAATGCGCCGGTCCTGTGCGGGGCGCATAGTCGACACGGGCGATTCCGTCAAATAACCCACATCAGGAATGATTATGCTTGAATTTCCGCCATTTGTCGGCCGGTTTACCGACATTGGCGCCATCGGCCATCACCACAGTTGCGTCTAATCTGTTGCAAGCGAGAGGGAATCTGCTGCAACCCAGCGGCGATGGTCCCTGCCGACTCCTCCAGCCCCGTTGCTCCGCCCCACCAGCAGGTCATTGCGCTGGTCGACGATGATCGCAACATCCTGACCACGGTCTCGATTGGGCTCCAGGCCGAAGGATTCGCCACGCGGGTCTATTCGGACGGCGCGGCGGCGCTCAAGGCCTTGCTCGAAAACCCGCCGGACCTTGCGGTGTGCGATATCAAGATGCCGCGGATGGATGGGCTGGAACTGCTCCAGAAGCTGCGCGAGAAGAGCGCGCTGCCGGTCATCTTCCTGACCAGCAAGGACGAGGAACCCGACGAGGCACTGGGGCTGGCGCTGGGCGCGGACGATTACATCACCAAGCCGTTCAGCCAGCGCCTGCTGGTCGCCCGAATCCGCGCGATCCTGCGCCGCAGCGATCTGGTGCGCAGCGAAACCGACGCGCAGGACGAGGCTCCCGCCGGCGAAGTGCTGCAACGCGGGCAGCTTTGCATGGACCCGGCGCGCCATCAGGTGACCTGGGCCGGCAAGCCGGTTTCGCTGACCGTGACCGAGTTCCTGATCCTCGAGGCGCTGGCCGCAAGGCCGGGGGTGATCAAGAACCGCAACCAGCTGATGGACGCGGCCTACAGCGACGACGTGTTCGTCGACGACCGCACGATCGACAGCCACATCAAGCGCCTGCGCCGCAAGTTCCGCAGCGTCGATCCGCACTTCGCGGCAATCGAAACGCTGTACGGCGCCGGCTATTCGTTCAGCGATGGCTGAAGGACTGCCCCGGCCCCGCCTGACCCGCAGGCAGTGGACCCGGCGGACCTCGCTGACGGTCCGCATCCTGGCGGTCAACGTGATCGCGCTGGGGCTGATGGCGGGCAGCCTGTTCTACATCGATTCCTACCGCAAGGGCCTCCTGGCCGAACGGTTCCAGCTGGCCCGCGCCGAAGCCGAGATTTCCGCCGCCGCGCTCGCCGCCGCCCAGCCGCGCCAGCGCGCCGCGCTGGCGGGGCAGATCGGGATGGACCAGAAGCTGCGGCTGCGGCTTTACGATATCGACGGCAAGCTGGTGATCGACAGCTTCAGGGTGACCGGCCCGGCCTATATCTTCGCCGATCCGCGCGAGGACACCTGGCTGATCAAGGCCGCGCGCGCGCTCGACCACTCGATGAACTGGCTGCTCGATGCCGATCCGGTCCCGGTCTATGCCGATCCGCCAGTCGATACCGCGCAGGCCTGGCCCGAACTGGCGCGCACGTTGCAGAGCAGCGAAACGATCGTGACCCAGCGCGCCGCGCCTGACGAGACGCCGGTGATCAGCGCCGCGACCCGCGTGGGCAGCAGCGGCGAGATCCTGCTCGCAACCCGCAGCGCGCCCGATATCACCCAGGCGGTACGCGACGCGCGCGGCACCCTGGCAATCGTGCTGGCGGTGACTTTCCTGATCTCGATCCAGCTGAGCCTGTTCCTTGCCCGCACCATCGTCCAGCCGCTGCGCGCGCTGGTCCGCGCGGCGGTGCGGGTGCGCCTGGGCCGCGACCGCGCGGTCGAAGTGCCGCGCCTGCCCGAGCGCCGTGACGAGATCGGCCTGCTGGCCCGTGCGCTCTCCGACATGAGCGAGGCGCTGCGCCAGCGGATCGACGCGGTCGAACGCTTTGCCGCCGATGTCGCGCATGAAATCAAGAACCCGCTGGCCAGCCTGCGCTCGGCGCTCGAAAGCCTCGAAAAGGTCAAGGATGATGGCCTGCGCGCCGAACTGACCGCAATCGCCGCGCATGACGTCAAGCGGATCGACCGGCTGGTGACCGAAATTGCCGAAGCAAGCCGGATCGACGCCGAACTGAGCCGCACCCAGTTCGACGAGCTCGACCTGATGACCCTGGCCGAGGCGCTGGTGAAAACCCGCGGCGAACGCGGTGACAACGGCGAATGCCGGGTGCGGGTCGAACCGCACGATGCCGGCCCGTGGACCGTTCAGGGCGACGCGGCTCGGCTCGAGCGGGTGCTGGTCAACCTGCTCGACAATGCCTGCTCGTTCTCTCCGCCCGGCGGAACCGTCACGGTTGCGATCGAGCGGCACAGCGACCGGATCGCGCTGTCGGTCAGCGACGAGGGTCCGGGAATCCCGGAAGAAGCCCGCGAGAAGATCTTCGACCGCTTCCATTCGCTGCGGCCCGAAGGCGAGCAGTTCGGCAGCCACTCGGGACTTGGCCTCGCCATTGCCCGGACCATCGCCGAAGCCCACGACGGCTCGCTGACCGCCGAAGATCGGCCCGATGGCAAGCCGGGGGCCTGCCTCGTGCTCGAATTGCCGGTGCCCGAGGACGAGGAGGAAGGAGCGTGAGCTTCATCCACCGCGCCAGCTGCGTTGCGATCGGTGCGCGCGCGGTGCTGATCGAGGGTCCTTCGGGCAGCGGCAAGAGCATGCTGGCGCTGGCCCTGATCGACCGGGGCGCGATCCTGGTCGGCGATGACGGCGTGACGCTGGAAGTCCGCGGCGGACGCCTCCGCGCCAGCCCCCCGCCCAATATCGCCGGGCTGCTCGAAGTGCGCAACCTGGGCGTGCTGGAATTCCCCACCGCTACCGATGTGCCGGTCGCGCTGGTGCTGCGGCTCGATCCCGAAGCCCCGCGCTTCATCGACGCGGCCGAGCGGGCGGATCTGGCCGGAACGCCCATACCGCTGGTGCGCCTGTGGCCCGGCGGCACGGAACTGGCGCTGAAGGCCGAGCTTGCGCTCAAGCGGTACGGGGCGGACTGAAACGCCCGCCCCGTTCGCGCCTACATCCCGTCGAGGCCCTTGCTGACCAGAACGTTGACCGAAACGCGGCGGTTCTGCGCCTTGCCTTCCGGGGTCGAATTGTCGGCCAGCGGATCGGCCTCGGCCATGCCGGTCGGGGTCAGCATCCGGTAGGGCTTCCACTTGCAGTACTGCTGCAGGTAGTTGATCACCGCCGCGGCGCGCTTTTCGCTGAGCACCTGGTTGTATTCCTCGCTGCCGACATCATCGGTATAGCCAACCACCAGCAGCAGCGCGTTGTTGGTCGCTTCGGCCTGGGTCGCGGCGTTGCACAGCTCGCCCTTGGACTGCGGCGAAAGCGCCCACTTGCCGGTGTCGAAATAGACGTTGGTGGTGCTCTTGATATTGTACTTGTCGATATCGGCCATCCGCCCGCGCAGCGCCTCGGTGGCGGCGGTCTGCTCGGCGAACTGCTGCTCGGTTCCGTTACGGATCATGTTCGCGGTCTTGAGGTCGCCGCCCTTGAAGGTGATCTGGCTGGCATAGAGCGTGCCGTCCGGACCCTGCAGCGTCTTGACCGTGACCGGCAGGCCGTTGAGCAGCGATTCCGCGCCCAGCTTCTTGCCGCCGCCGAACAGTCCGCCGCCGGACTTGACCTGGGTCTGCTCGGTCACCGAAACGATCTGGCTCGATCCGTCGGCCACCACCACCTTGATCTTCTCGGCATTGCGAGCGGTGATGATTCCCTTGATATCTGGACCCTTGACCAGCGCATCGAGCTGGCCGGTGACGGTGATATTTGTATCCTGCGGTGCATCGGTCTGCTGGGCAGACAGGCCGACCGGCATGATGGCCAGGGCGGCCAGGACCAGCAGTCCCGGTCGGTTGGAAACGACACGCATTTTCATACTCCTTCAGGCCCCCGTCAGGCTGTTGCGTTAGCGCCATTGCGGTTAAACCTTGCTTGGGCATGAATTCTACCTGCAGCCGGGCCAGGAGCGGGCCATAGGAGCCATTGTTGCGGTGAACCGAGCGACAGTGCACCAATTGGCGGCGTCTCCATCGGGGACAGCAGCACCGGCGCGCTTCACATTCCATGCATCCGATCCCATCTAGGACACGACGGACATGAGCGAATCCCCTTCCCCTTCGCGTCAGCGGCTGCTGCTGGTCACGGGCCTGCTTGGCGCGGGAAAGACCACTGCATTGAAAGTGCTCGAAGACCTGGGCTGGGAAGTGATCGACAATTTCCCGATCCGCCTGCTCGGCCGGCTGGTCGACAGCACCGATGCCCCGGCCAGCGAACTGCGCAGTCCGCTGGCGATCGGGTTCGACAGCCGCACCCGCGGGTTCGATCCGAACAAGGTCATCGCCCGGGTCAAGCAGCTCACCAGCCGCGACGATCTGGAAGTGACCACGCTGTTCCTCGACTGTGCCGGGCGCGAGCTGGAGCGCCGCTATAACGAGACCCGGCGGCGCCATCCGCTGGCCCAGGATCTCCCCGCCGCCAGCGGCATCGCCGCCGAGCGCGAACTGATGGAGCCGCTGCGGCGCTGGGCGGACATGGTCATATCGACCACCGACTTCACCACCAACGACCTGCAGCAGGCGGTGCGCGAGCGCTTCGGCGAAGGCGCGCGGGCCGAAATGACGGTGACCATCACCAGCTTCGGCTTTGCCCGCGGGATGCCGCCGATCGCCGACCTGGTGTTCGACATGCGCTTTCTCGACAATCCGCACTGGGATCCCCAGCTGCGCGAACAGACCGGCAGGGACGCCGCGGTGGCCGCGCATATCCGCCAGGATCCCGCCTGGGATGAAGCCTTCACGCGGATTCGCGATCTGATCCTGCTGCTGCTGCCGCGCTACAAGGCGCAAGGGAAAGCCTATGTGAACGTGGCCTTCGGCTGCACCGGGGGCCGGCACCGCTCGGTCTTTGCCGCCAAGCAGCTGGCCGGCGCGCTGCGCGATGCGGGCTATGCCCCCAGCGTGCTCCACCGCAACCTCTCGGCCCGCGCTGCCGACATGGTTGAAGGAAAGCATTGACCGTGGCCGCTTCTGCCGTCATGGCGCAGCGCCATTCGCCCGCCAGAATCGGCGGAGCGCGGATTCGGAGTGCAACCCCCGCATGATCGGCATGATCCTGGTTACGCATGGCAGGCTGGCCGAGGAATTCGTCAGCGCGATGACCCATGTCGTCGGCCGGCAGGATAACGTCGCCACGGTCTGCATCGGCCCCAACGACGACATGGAAGCCCGCCGCGCGGAAATCGGTGCGGCGGTGAAGAATGTCGACAGCGGCGCGGGTGCGATCATCCTCACCGACCTGTTCGGCGGCACCCCGTCGAATCTCGCGATCTCGCTGATGAAGAAGGGCAAGGTCGAGGTTATCGCCGGGATCAACCTGCCGATGCTGATCCGCCTCGCCAAGGCGCGCGGCTGCATGGACCTTGAAAAGGCGGTCGCCGCGGCGCGCGATGCGGGCCGGAACTACATCACCGTAGCCTCGGAGTTCCTTGGCCAGGACGCCTGAGAACAAGCACAACAGGGGGAGCCATGTCCGACCACCGCGAAAGCGTCGAGATCGTCAACAACCGGGGCCTCCACGCGCGTGCCAGCGCCAAGTTCGTCAATGCGGTCGCCAAGCTGGGCGACGGTTTGCAGGTATCTGTCCACAAGGACGGAAACGAAGCCGCCGGCGCGTCGATCCTGGGGTTGATGATGCTAGGCGCGGCCAAGGGTGACCGGGTCGAAATCGTGGTTTCGGGCGATGGCGCGGACCAGGCGCTGCTCAAGCTGGTCGGCCTGGTCAAGGACGGCTTCGGCGAGGATTGAGCGTGGCCGAACGGCGCCAGATTACCGGGTTTTCCAATCCCACGGTCAAGTTCCTGCGCTCTTTGCGCGAGAAGAAGCATCGCAAGGCCTCGGGCAAGTTTCTTGCCGAAGGGCTGCGGCTGCTGACCGACGCGCGCGAATGCGGGCATCTGCCCGAAGTGCTGGTGATGGCCGAGGGTCGCGATCCGCACCCGCTGCTGGGAACGCTCGAACATGCCGTCATCGCGGCTGGCGGCGAAGTGATCGAAACCTCGGCGGAAATCCTGGGCAAGATCACCGGCAAGGACAATCCGCAGGCGGTCTGCGGGGTCTTCGCGGAATTCGATACATCGCTTGCCGCGCTTGACCGTTCGCAATCGGAGATCTGGCTGGTTGCCCAGGCGCTGCGCGATCCCGGAAACCTGGGCACCATGCTGCGCACCGGTGATGCGGTGGGCGCGGGCGGGTTGATCCTGATCGACGATTGCGCCGACCCGTTCAGCGTCGAAGCGGTGCGC
Organism: Sphingomonadaceae bacterium; assembly: GCA_046348665.1. Taxonomy (GTDB): domain Bacteria; phylum Pseudomonadota; class Alphaproteobacteria; order Sphingomonadales; family Sphingomonadaceae; genus Novosphingobium. The sequence goes on from JAXMDV010000001.1 coordinate 192,768, forward strand.
GCGAGCATGGGAGCGGTCTTCACCCAGCGCATAGCCCAGGCGCGGTGGGAGGACTTCCTCCCCTGGCTGCGCGCCGGCGAAGGCCAGCTGGTGGCGGCCAGCCTGCGCGATGCCGTGCCCTATCGCGGGGCGAGCTACCGCGCGCCGTGCTTCATCCTGGTGGGCAACGAAAGCCGCGGCCTGCCCGAGGACTATGAACTGGCCTGCGACCTGCGCGTCACCATGCCGATGAAGGGCCGCGCCGACAGCCTCAACGCGGCGGTGGCCGGTGCGGTGCTGGCCTACGAAGTGCTCGCGGCGCTGGATTGAGCCGTTCAGCCTGGGATCAGACGGGGAGTATCAGGATGCACTCCATGACCAGACCAATCGCCCTTTCCGCCCTCGCCCTGCTCGCCGCCTGCACGGCAACGCCGCCGTCTTCGGCCGGACCAGCGGGCAGCCGCTGGACATTCGTTGCGATCGACGGGCAGAAGCCGGTCTCGTCGAAGACTTCGCTCACGATCAGCGAGGGCAGGATCGGCGCCAATGTCGGCTGCAACGGCATGGGCGGCGACCTGAAGATCGACAAGGACAGGCTGATCGTCGGCCCGATCGTGGCGACCCGGATGTACTGCGACGGGCTGATGGATCAGGAACGCACGGTCGCTGAACTGCTGGGCGCCAAGCCGCGCTTTTTCATCGAAGGCGGGCGGATGGGGATCAAGTCCGACAAGCATTTTGCCGAACTGGTCAAGGTGATCGCGGACTGACGCTCTGCCCTGCCATAATCCGTCATCCTGAACTTGTTTCAGGATCCATTGTGCCGTTCAACCCATTGGTTTAAGGCGAGAAATGAACCCTGAAACGAGTTCAGGGTGACGTAATCCCATGACTAGCCAGTTGCCTCTTCACCAGCCGTTTCGATCGCCAGCGCCGCGCCTTCGGCGTGGCGCGGGACGGCTTCGACCAGCGGCACTTCCTCGATCTCGCGCTTGCCGATCGCCACGCCCTTGTCGCGCAGGCGGCGGCCCGAGGTCATCACATTGCGTTCGAAACTGCCTACAAAGTCGTTGTACTTGCGCACAGCGCGGTCAAGCCCGGCCCCAACTCCCTTGAGATGCTCGCCCGCGGTGGCGATCCGGTCATAGATCTCGGTCCCCAGTCGGCCGATCTCGATCGCTTCCTGGGCCAGCTTGTCCTGGCTCCAGACCATCGCCACGGTGCGGGCGATCGCGACCAGGTTGGTCGGCGTGGCCAGCAGCACCCGGCGCTCGAAGGCGAAGTCCCATAGTCCGGGATCCTGTTCGAGCGCGGCGGCGACGAAGTGTTCGCCGGGGACGAACATCACCACATAGTCGGGCGCTTCCTCGAACTGGGTGTGATAGGCCTTGGCCCCCAGCTGCTGGACATGGCCCCGCATCGCGGCGGCGTGGCTCGCGAGGTGGCGCGCGCGCTCATCCTCGGCGTCGGCGGCGAAGGCGTCCTGGTAGGCGTTGAGCGAAACCTTGGCATCGATGATCAGGCTTTTCTGGCCCGGAATCCGCACGATCGCATCGGGCCGCAGCCGCCCGTCCTCGGTATCGACCGAATGCTCGGTGACGAAATCGGTGTGTTCGGCCAGGCCGCACTGCTCAAGCAGGTTCTTGAGCTGCTGTTCGCCCCAGCGCCCGCGTGCCTTGGGAGCATTGCGCAGGCTGTTGCCCAGCCGCGCCGCTTCCTGCTGGACCCGTTCCTGCCCCAGCCGCAGCTCGTTGATCTGGCCGAACAGCTGGCTGAAGGCATCGCTGCGCTGCTTTTCGAGGTGCTGAACCTGCTGCTCGTAGGACTTGAGCCGCTCATCCACAGGCGCCAGCAGACCCTTGAGCCGTTCGGCGCTCTTTTCCTCGGAATGGGCCAGTTGCTGCTCGGCCCGCGCCATCAGCGCCTGCTGCGCCTGGGCCAGCACCTTGGCCCCGGCATTCTCGAATTCCTTGCGCAGGCTTTCCTGCGCCTGGATCAGCGCGGCCTTCTGCTCCTCGAAATGCGCGGCGTTGGCATGCAGCCGCTCCCGCTCGGTCAAGGCATCGAGCAGCTTCGAATCGGAATCGCGAAGCTCCTGCTCCTTGGCGCCCAGCCGCGCGCGCAGGTCCGCCGCCGGGCGCGAGCCGGCGAACCAGCCGCCCAGCGCGCCAAGCGCCAGACCAAGCAGCAGCAATGCGATCGCGAGAATCTGTCCGTCCATCCGCTCACGCTAACCGGAACGGAGCAAGAACGCCAGAGGCTTGCGCGACTTATCCGCTTCCCGACAATGGAACGCGCGGTGCGGTCGGCGGTTCAGCATGGATCAGGATGGAGTCCCGCCATGTCGATCGAAGCCATGATTTCCGAGCATCCCCAGGTCGGGGAGCATTACAACGCCACGCTCGGCCGCGCGGTGAAGCAGGCGGTTGACTGTTCGGCAATCTGCAATTCGTGCGCGGATGCCTGCCTGGCCGAGCCGATGGACATGGACCAGTGCATCCGCACCTGCCTCGATTGCAGCGATGTCTGCGCGCTGATGGCCCGCGCCGGGATGCGCCGCACCGGGCATGACCGCAACCTGATCCGCTCGATCCTGGCGGTCTGCATCGAGGCCTGCTCGACCTGCGCCGCCGAGTGCGAGCGGCATGACAACCCGCACTGCCGGCGCTGCGCGCAGATGTGCCGCGAATGCGAGGACAGCTGCCGCGAAGCGCTAAAGGTACTGAACGAGGAAGTTCACTTCGCGACCTGATCAGGCCGCCTTGCGCAGCTTTTCCAGCTTCTTGAGCGCCATCTGCCGCTTGAGTCGCGACAGGTGGTCGATGAACAGGATGCCCTCGAGATGGTCGATCTCGTGCTGCAGGCAGGTTGCCAGCAGCCCGTCGATCACCTCGTCATGCTGGGTGCCGTCAAGATCCTGCCAGCGCGCCCGAATCCGCGAGGGGCGTTCGACATCGGCATAGATCTCGGGCACCGAAAGGCAGCCTTCCTGATAGACCGTGTGCTCGTCCGAGGGATCGAGAATCTCGGGATTGATGAACACCCGCGGCTCGCGCTTGGTCGGCTGGTGATGATGGTGGTGCCCGTCGTGGTTGCAGGCCACGGGCTCGGCATCCTCGTCGTCGGGCTGGAGATCGATCACCAGCACGCGCAGCGGCACGCCTACCTGGATCGCGGCAAGGCCGATGCCGGGGGCATCGTACATCGTCTCGAACATGTCCTCGACGAGGGCGCGCAACTCCTCGTTGAATTCGGTGACGGGAGCCGAGACCTGCTTGAGCACGGGATCGGGAACTTCAAGGATTTCGCGAATGGCCATGTCGGGCCAGATAGTGGGCCTTGGCGCGATTCTCAACCCACCGGACGCCGCGCGCGCAGCGCCTGGGCCAGGGTGCCTTCGTCAAGGTAGTCAAGCTCACCCCCAACGGGCAGGCCGTGGGCCAGCTGGGTGATCCGCACCGGGTAATTCTCCAGCCGCTCGGCAATGTAATGCGCGGTGGTCTGGCCTTCCAGCGTGGCGTTCATCGCCAGCACCACCTCGTCGATCCCGCCCAGGCTGACACGCTCGATCAGCTTGCCGATTGTCAGATCCTCGGGCCGCACACCCTCAAGAGCGGAAAGCCGCCCGCCCAGCACGTGATACTTGCCGGTGAACAGCTTCGCACGATCAAGCGCCCAGAGATCGGCCACATCCTCGACCACGCAGAGCTGGCGGGCATCGCGGCGCGGATCGGCGCAGATGCCGCAGGGGTTGCCGGTATCGACATTGCCGCAGGTGCTGCATTCCACCAGCCCCTCGCGCACCGCTTCGAGCGCCTCGAGCAGCGCGACAAGCGAGGTTTCGCGCCGCTTGATCAGCCACAGCACCGCCCGCCGCGCCGAGCGCGGACCAAGCCCCGGCAGGCGCGAAAGCGCGGTGGTCAGCGTTTCGATTTCTAGCGATGCCATGTCCCTTCCTACCCGCTCAGGCTGAGCTTGTCGAAGCCCCGTCCTTTTCTTTTCCGGCGCTGAAAGTAAGGACGGTCCTTCGACAGGCTCAGGATGAGCGGATTTTTTTGGCGGGTGTTGGTGTGAAGATCATTTTCATGGGGACCCCGGATTTCGCCGTCCCGGCGCTGCACGCGCTGGTCGCGGCGGGGCACGAGGTGATCTGCGCCTATACTCAGCCCCCCCGCCCCGGCGGCCGGCGCGGCAAGGAGCTTACCCCTACCCCGGTGCACAAAGCGGCCGATGCGCTGGGGATCGAGGTGCGCCATCCGGTTTCGCTGAAAGGCGCAGAGGACCAAGCCGCCTTCGCGGCGCTGGAAGCGGACGTGGCGGTGGTCGCGGCCTATGGCCTGATCCTGCCGCAGGGGGTGCTGGATGCGCCGAAGCATGGCTGCCTCAACATCCACGCCAGCCTGCTGCCGCGCTGGCGCGGCGCGGCGCCGATCCAGCGGGCGATCCTGGCGGGCGATGAGCAAACCGGCGTTACCATCATGCAGATGGAGCGCGGGCTGGATACCGGGCCGATGCTGGCCGTGGTCAAGACCCCGGTGGACGGCAAAACCGCAGGCGAACTGACCGCCGAACTGGCCGAATTGGGTGCTTCACTGATGGTAGATGTGCTCGCCGATCTGCCCGGCCATGCAGCGGTGACGCAGCCCGAAGAGGGCGTGACCTATGCCCACAAGATCGACAAGGCCGAGCTGCACCTTCGGTTCGATCAGGGCTGCGATGAAACCATCTGGCAGATTCGCGCCCTGAACCCGCCTGGCGCCTACTTTGAATTTGCCGGCGAGCGAATCCGGGTGCTGAACGCAGTTCCCCTTGCGGAGACCGGATTGCCGGGAACCGTGCTGGACGATGGGCTGGGAATCGCCTGTACGCGAGGGGCCATCCGGCCAACACTGGTTCAACGGGCCGGACGCAATGCAATGAGCGTCGATGAACTTTTGCGCGGCTTTCCGATCCCGATTGGAAGCAGCCTTGCCTAGGAACGCCCACATCCCCTTCACCGTCACCCCGGACCTGATCCGGGGTCCCGCTGTTTTGATGGCGCAGTGACCCGTTTCGCGCTTACCCTCGAATTCGACGGCACTCCGTTCATGGGCCTCCAGCGGCAGGCGCATGGACCTTCCGTGCAGCAATCGGTCGAGCGCGCCGTCCATGCCGTGACCGGTGAAACGGTCACCCTCCACGCCGCCGGGCGCACCGATTCCGGGGTCCATGCGATGGGCATGCGGGTGCATGTCGACGTGGCAAAGGAGATTGACGCGTTCCGGCTGATGGAAGCGCTCAACCATCATCTCCGCCCCGATCCGGTCGCGGTGCTGGCCTGCGAGGTCAAGCCGGACGACTGGCACGCGCGGTTTTCCTGCGTGGGCCGCGAATACCTCTACCGGATCGCCAACCGCCGCGCGCCGCTGACGCTGGACGCGGGCCGCGCCTGGCAGGTGCCGCAGCCGCTCGATGCGGAAGCGATGCACCGCGCCGCGCAGGCGCTGGTCGGGCGGCACGATTTCACCACCTTCCGTTCGGCCCATTGCCAGGCGCAGAGCCCGGAAAAGACACTCGACCTGCTGAGCGTCGAGCGCGTGGGCGAAGAGGTGCATGTGCGCGCCGCGGCGCGTTCGTTCCTGCACCACCAGGTCCGCTCGATGGTCGGCTGCCTGGCGCTGGTCGGCATGGGCCGCTGGCGCGAGGCGCAGGTCGCCGAAGCACTCGCCGCGCGCGACCGCCAGGCGCTGGGGCTTAATGCGCCGAGCGAGGGACTTTATTTCGTGCGGGCAATCTATCCCGAAACCTGAACAAAGTCCGTTCGCCCCGAGCGAAGTCGAGGGGCATCGTTCGAACGCGGCCCCTCGACTTCGCTCGGGGCGAACGGTTATGGGTGGGGCAAATTTGGGAGAATCGAAAATGACTTTCACCGGCAAGCAGCTTACCACCCAGCTCGACGCGGATGGCACGCTGACGGTCCAGCTCAACGACAAGACCTGGAATGAGCCCAAGGGCAACCAGGTGCTCGTCAAGGTCGAGGCGAGCCCGATCAATCCATCGGATCTTGGCCTTCTGTTCGCCAGCGCCGATACCGAAAACGCGGAATATTCGCCGGGCAGGATCGTCGCCCAGATGCCGCCGCCCGCCACCCGCGCGTTCAAGGCGCGGCACGGCATTGCCTTGCCGGCGGGCAACGAATGCGCCGGGATCGTTGTCGCCGCGGGCGAGGATCCGGCGGCGCAGGCGCTGCTGGGCAAGCGCTATGCCTGCGTGCCGGGCAGCGCCTATGGCGACTATGCCTATGCCGACGCCGAGATGGGCTTCGCGGTGGATGACAGCGTAAGCGCGGAACAGGCCGCAAGTTCGTTCGTCAACCCCATGACCGCGCTTGGTTTTGTCGAGACGATGAAGATGGAGGGCTTCACCGGGATCGTCCATGCGGCGGCCGCTTCGAACCTGGGGCAGATGCTGGTCAAGATCTGCCTTGAAGACGGCATCCCGCTGGTCAACGTGGTGCGCAGCGAGGCGCAGGTCGAGCTACTGAAGGGGCTTGGCGCGACCCATGTGCTCAACATGACCGACGCCGACTACATGCCCAGGCTGATCGACGCGATCGCCGAAACCAAGGCGATGATCGGGTTCGATCCGATCGGCGGCGGCGTGGTAGCCAGCCAGTTCCTCTCCGCGATGGAAGCCGCCGCCAGCCGCGGCGCGGCGTTCAGCCGCTATGGTTCGAACGCGGCCAAGAAGGTCTGCATCTATGGCGCGCTCGATCTGGGGCCGACGATCCTCAACCGCGCCTTCGGGCTTACCTGGGATCTGTCGGGCTGGCTGCTGACGCCGTTCATGGGCAAGGCCGGGCCGGAAGTGGTGGCGCGGATGCGCGCACGGGTGATGAAGGACCTGACCACTACTTTCGCCAGCCACTATGCGCGCAAGGGCAACCTCGAGGACATGCTGACCCGCGATGCGGTGGCGATGTACAATGCCCGGCGCACCGGGGAAAAGTACCTGGTCACTCCGGGCGGCTGAAACCGTTCGCCGGGCCTCCTCTGCCGTTCATAGACCGCTTGGTTGACTTGGGCCGGGCGGGGGCGATGATCCTCCCCAACAGGGAGTAGCCTTTATGAACCGTTCGATCCGCGCCGCCTCGCGGCTTGCCCTTGCACTCGCGCTGGCCGTTCCGGCGGCCGCCCGGGCCGAAGACGCGCCCAAGTGGGATGTCTCCGCGCCGCCGGGGATGACCGTGCGGCAAGTGCCGATCACGGTCGATGAAGGCTCATGGATGAACCTCGATGTCAGCCCCGACGGGCAGACGATCGCGTTCGACCTTCTGGGCGACATCTACACCATGCCGATCGCCGGTGGTGCGCCGGTGCGCATCGCCGAAGGGCTGGCTTATGAAACCCAGCCGCGCTTCTCGCCCGACGGCAGGCGGATCGCCTTCACTTCCGATCGCGGCGGCGGCGACAATATCTGGATCATGAACCGCGACGGCAGCGACAAGCGCCAGCTGACCACCGAGAACTTCCGCCTGATGAACCAGGCAAGCTGGAGCCCGGACGGCCAGTATATCGCCGCCAAGAAGCACTTTACCACCGAGCGCTCGCTGGGCACCGGCGAGGTTTGGCTGTTCCATGTCGGCGGCGGCAGCGGCGTGCCGCTGGTCAAGAAGCCGAACGAGCGCCACCAGAAGGAACTGGGCGAGCCGATCTTCGCCGCCGACGGCAAGCACATCTACTATACCCGCAACACGACGGCTGGTCCGATCTTCCAGTACGCGCAGGATTCGAACCAGCAGATCTTCGCGATCGAGCGCTATGACCTCGAAACCGGCGAGAGCGAGCAGGTGGCGGGCGGCGAAGGCGGCGCGGTGCGCCCGACCCCTTCGCCCGACGGCAAGAAGCTGGCCTATGTGCGGCGCGAGCGCACCCAGTCGAAGCTCTATGTCCGCGATCTGGCCACCGGCACAGACCGCAAGCTCTACGATGCGCTCGATCAGGACGTGCAGGAGACCTGGGCGGTGACCGGGGTCTATCCGAACATGGCCTGGACCCCGGATTCGGGCAGCGTGGTGTTCTGGGCCGGGGGCAAGATCAACCGGGTCGACCTCGCCACCGGCAAGGCCAGCGTGATCCCGTTCCGCGTGGCCGACAGCCGCGGCGTGATCGACCCGCCGCGTCCGCCGGTCGAGGTTGCACCCGCAACCTTCGAAACGAAGATGCCGCGCGGCGCGGCGGTCTCGCCCGATGGGCGCAGCGTGGTGTTCGAAACGCTGGGCAAGCTGTGGATCAAGCCCATGGCCGGCGGGGCGGCGCGGCGGCTGACCGCGGGCGATGATGCGATGGAAGGCTATCCCTCGTGGTCGGCCGACGGCAAGCGGATCGTCTTCGTGCACTGGACCGACGCCGGGCTTGGCGACGTGCGCAGCGTGGGCGCCGGCGGCGGCAAGGCGGCGGTGCTGACCCAGGTTCCGGGGCACTATTCGCGCCCGCGCTTCTCTCCCGATGGCAAGCTGGTGGTGTTCGAGAAGCAGACCGGCGGCTACCTCGTCAGCCCGCGCGGATCGAACGAGCCGGGGATCTACAAGGTCCCGGCGGGCGGCGGCGCGGCGGTGCGGATCAGCAAGGATGGATCGCGCCCGCAATTCGGCGCCTCGTCCGACCGGGTCTTTGCCGTGGTGGCCGGCGACGGCAAGTCGAGCCTGGTCAGCATGGACCTCAACGGAGAGGCGCGCCGCACCCATGCCGAGGGTGAGCTGACCAGCGAATTCGCGGTCTCGCCCGATGGCAGGTTCGTTGCCTTCCGCGAAAACTACCAGGCCTTTGTCGCCCCGCTGCTGCCGGGCACCCAGGACGTTTCGCTGTCGCCCAAGACCGGCGCGCTGCCGGTTACCCGGGCCAGCGAGGACGGCGCCGACTGGATCCACTGGAGCAACGACGGCCAGCAGCTGCACTGGTCGCTGGGCCCGACCCTGTTCACCGCCAGCCGCGCCGCGATGTTCGCCGATGGACCGGCGGCCAAGGACGCCAAGCCGGCGAAGTTCGAACCGCCCAGGACCGGGCTTTCGCTGTCGATGACGGTAACCAGCGCCCGCCCCACCGGATCGGTCGCGATCACCGGCGCGCGGGTGGTGACCATGCGCGGCGCCGATGGCGGGATCATCGATGACGGCGTGGTGCTGATCGAGGGCAACCGGATCAAGGCGGTGGGCCGCCGCGGCGATGTGGCGATTCCGGCCGGGACGCCCACGCTCGACGCCAGCGGCAAGACCGTGATCCCCGGCCTGATCGACGCGCACGCGCACGGCCCCTTCGGCGTCGACGAGATGAACCCGCAGGTCAACTGGGTCGAAACCACCAACCTGGCGATGGGGGTGACCACCCGCCACGACCCGTCGAGCAGCGCGGCGACGGTCTTCCCGTCGCTCGAGATGGTCCGCGCCGGCATGCGGCTCGGCCCGCGCAGCTTTTCGACGGCGGAAGTGGTCTACGGCGCGCGCGCGGCCGGGGTCTATGCCCAGATCGACGGGCCGGAAGACGCGCTCAACCACATCCGCCGGCTCAAGGCCCAGGGTGCCCATTCGATCAAGAACTATAACCAGCCGCGCCGCGAGCAGCGCCAGCAGGTGACCGCCGCGGCGCTCAGGGAAGGAATGCGCTCGGTCGCCGAGGGGGGATCGCTGTTCGGTTTCGACATGACCCTGATCGCGGACGGCAACACCACGGTCGAACACAACCTGCCGCTGGGCGTGTTCTATGAGGACGTGCTGCAGTTCTTCAGCGAATCGAAGACCGGCTATACCCCGACCCTGGTGGTGACCTATGGCGGGCCGGCGGGCGATCCCTATTGGCGCTCGCACACCGAGGTGTGGAACCATCCGCTGCTCAGGAAGCACGAGCCGGCCTCGGCGCTGGTCGCGGCGAACGCCCGGCGCGAAATCGCCCCCGAGGCCGACTACCGCGACGATGACAATGCCCGCGAAGCCGCCAAGCTTGCGCGGCGCGGGGTTCCGGTGTCGATCGGGGCGCACGGCCAGGAACCGGGCATCGCGGCGCACTGGGAACTGTGGTCGTTCGTGCGCGGCGGGATGACCCCGGTCGAGGCGCTGCGCGCGGGAACGATCGAATCCGCGCGCTCGCTGGGCTATGACAAGGATGTCGGCTCGCTCGAACCGGGCAAGCTGGCCGACCTGGTGGTGCTCGACGCCGACCCGACGCAGGACATCCGCAATTCGGACAAGATCGCCAAGGTGATGATCAACGGCCGGCTCTATGATGCCGCGACGCTCAACGAGGAACTGACCGGCAGCGCCAAGCGTCCCGCCTACTGGTGGGAAGGCAAGGACGGCGAAGCGGACTATGCAGGGCCCAGTGGCGGCGGTAACACCGTCCACGCCGACCAGGACGACGGCTGAACGAAAGGAAGCGCATGACCGACCACGTGGCAGGAAAGTCGATCGTCATCACCGGCGGCGGCGGCGGTTTCGGCAAGCTGGTGGCGGAAAAATGCGCGGCGCTTGGCGCGGCGGTCACGCTGGGCGACATCGATGGCGGCGCTGCCGAGGCAGTCGCCGCCGCGATCCGCGAGAGTGGGGGCAAGGCCCAGGCACTGGCCTGCGACGTGACCGATCTGGCGCAGATGAAGGCGCTGGTCGGCGCGGCGCTGGGCGCTTTCGGTTCGATCGACGTGATGGTCAACAATGCGGGGATCATGCCGCTGGCGTTCTTCGCCGATCACGAGGCCGCGCACGGCGCTTGGCTGCGCTGCATCGACATCAACATCAAGGGCGTGCTCAACGGCATGATCGCGGCCTATGATCCGATGATCGCCGCGGGGCGCGGGCAGGTCATCAACATCAGCTCGATCTACGGCAATTTCCCGGTGGTCGGCGCGGCGGTCTATGGCGCGACCAAGGCCGCGGTGAATACCCTTGGCGAGAGCCTGCGGATCGAATCGCGCGGCCGGATCAAGGTGACCACGATCAAGCCGACCGGGGTTCCCGCCACGGGTCTTTCGACCAGCGTCATCAACCCTGCCGCCAGCGTCGGCATCCTTGGCCACAACGCCGGCGAATTCATGACGATGGTGGCCGAAATGCAGGCCGGCACCTTCCCGCCCGAGCGGCTCGATCCCGAGAATATCGACTATGCCAGCCTGGCGCCCGAGCATATCGCCGATGCCGTGGTCCACGCGGTCAACCAGCCGTGGGGTGTTTCGCTGGGAGAGATCACCGTGCGCGCCGCCGGCGATCACTTCATTCTTTAGTCACTGACGATATTGCATCAAATTGCCCCTCCCCTTGGGGAGGGGTTGGGGTGGGGGTTCCACGCCGATGTCGAACCCCCACCCCCGACCCCTCCCCGTGGGGAGGGGAGAAAGAGCATCAATCCAAAGTCATCCTGCTTTGGCGGAAATCGCCTCGAACCAGTCGAGGATCGCCGAAACGCGGCGGCTTTCGGCATTGCGCCAGCCGATCGCATCCTCCTTCGAATTGATCCGCTTGCCCTTGGGCGAAATCACGAACAGCGCGGGCGTGTTCGTGAGGTGCTTGACCCCGAAGCGCCGGACCAGGTCCAGGTTCACGCCCTTGCCGTCCTGCGGCCTGCCAACGTCGATGAAGGTCACGGCAAAGCGCGCACCGAACCGGATCCTGAACGCGTCCGATTTCAGCACCCGCGCCAGTGCCCGGCTGTCGTGGCACCAGTCGGCCCCGAACACGATCACCGCCAGCTTGCCATCGGCCCGGGCCTGCGCCAGCGCGGCGTCGAGCACCGCGCGGCCATCGGCCTGGGCCGGAAAGAAATTGGTCGCCTGCTGGCCAACAGGCGGACTTTCAGCCGCGGCGCCAAGCGGGGTCAGCGCCAGAAGCGCGGCGGCGGCCAGGCGGGCTATCACCCCTTGGCGACCACGCTTTCGGGCAGGTCGGTGCCGAACACCCGCTGGTAGTATTCCGCCACCAGCATCCGCTCGGTCTCGTCGCACTTGTTGAGGAAGCTGAGGCGGAAGGCGAAGCCCGGATCCTTGAAGATCGCGGTGTTCTGCGCCCAGGTGATCACGGTGCGCGGGCTCATCACGGTGGAGATGTCGCCGTTGATGAAGCCCTGGCGGGTCAGGTCGGCCACCTTGACCATCTGCGCCACCAGTTCGGGCGCGGTGTCGGTCCCCTTCTTGAGCACGATCTCGGCCTCTACCTGCGCGGGCAGGTAGTTGAGCGCGACGACGATGTTCCAGCGGTCCATCTGCGCCTGGTTGATCGCCTGGGTGCCGTGATAAAGCCCGCTGGTATCGCCCAGCCCCACCGTGTTCGCGGTGGCGAACAGGCGGAAATGCTTGTTCGGGCGGATCACGCGGTTCTGGTCAAGCAGGGTCAGCTTGCCTTCGGTTTCCAGCACGCGCTGGATCACGAACATCACGTCGGGTCGGCCCGCGTCGTATTCGTCGAACACCAGCGCCACCGGATGCTGGAGCGCCCAGGGCAGCAGGCCTTCGCGGAACTCGGTAACCTGCAGGCCATCGCGCAGCACGATCGCATCGCGCCCGATCAGGTCGATGCGGCTGATGTGCGCATCGAGGTTGATCCGCACGCAGGGCCAGTTGAGCCGCGCCGCGACCTGCTCGATATGGGTCGACTTGCCGGTGCCGTGATAGCCCTGGACGATCACCCGGCGGTTGAACGCGAAGCCCGCCAGGATCGCCAGCGTGGTGTCCGGGTCGAAGACATAGGCATCGTCGACATCGGGTGTGCGTTCGTCGGGCTGGCTGAAGGCCGGGACCTTCATGTCGATATCGATCCCGAACATCTCGCGCACATCGATTTCGCAATCGGGCGCGGGCAGGATCGTGTTGCCGCTGGTATCGAGCTGGATGTTCGGAATATCGGTCATGACGCCCAATCGCCTATACGGGCGAAGGCGGCGGCGCAACAGGCATTACGTTTCGATAAGCGACTTGATTTCAGGCCGCGCCCACGGCGGCAAAGTCGGTTGCGCGGCAGGCGCGATCGCGGCCGTCGGCCTTGGCCCGGTAAAGCGCGGCATCGGCCAGCCGGTAGAGCCGCTTCCAGTCTTCCTCGCTGGTCACCCGGCCTTCGGCGAACCCCAGGCTGACGGTGACCTTCCAGTCGAGCGGCATCCGGTGCGCGCGAATCGCACCCAGGATGCGTTCGGGCGGGCATTCGCGCTGGTGCTGCAAAGGCACCAGCAGCGCAAACTCCTCGCCGCCCAGCCGCACGGCCAGGCTGCCGGGCGGGCGGCATGCCTGCAGCACCTCGGCCACGGCGCACAGCACCTCGTCGCCGGCATCGTGGCCCAGCCGGTCGTTGATCGACTTGAAGTGATCGATGTCCACCAGCATCAGGCGATGCGCGGCGGTGCGTCCGATCGCCAGGTGGATGAAGGCGCGGCGGTTGAGGAGGCCAGTGAGCGGATCGGAATTGGCCAGCCGCAAGGCGCGCTGCTCGCTCGCCTGGGCACGATCGCGCTCGTTGGCAAGCTCGCGCAGGCGGGCAACGATCAGCAGGGTGGACAGCAGCGATTCGACCGACAGCGCGATCAGGTTGCCGTTGTCGAGCCAGAAGCTGTATTCGACCAACCCCAGGCCGTGCGCCGCCCGGGCGACCGAGACCGCGATCGGCGCCGACCAGGCGAGCAGGAACAGCCAGAAATAGTGCACCTTCGCGCGCCATGCAGCCCAGACAATCGGCACGGCGAGCAGCAGCATGCCGCCATTGGCAATGAAATAGAGCCGGTCCAGCGCCCAGCCCAGCATCGGCGCTAGGAGCGCGAAGGCAATGGTTGCGGCCATTGCCGCCGCGGACATCACCGAAATCGCCCTGCGCAGCACCGGCCCGATCACCCGCGGACCAAGGAATTCCCGGACGAAGCGCAGGCCGAACACCGCGGTCAGCGAAAGCAGCAGGTAATTCAGCCGCAGGCGATCGTTGTTCGCCAGCATCGGTATGGCGTGCATGGCCAGGCTGGATGAAGTGAAGGTGTAGGTCATCAGCGCGGCGACCATCAGCGAATAGGTCAGCTGGAAGCGGTGTCGCAGCACCGTCCACAGCGCAACGTTGTAGGCCAGCAGGGCCAGCGACAGTCCGGCGAACGAAGCGTAGAGCGCCACCAGCCAGCGCTGGAGCTCCTCGCTTTCGCTGCGGTGCATCAGTTCCGCGCCGAGCACCACCCCGCGCCAGTTTGCCGACCCCCGCACTTCGAAATAGGCCCCGACCAGCGGCGCCTTGCGCGCGGGAACCGGAAATTCGAAGATCGCCCCGATCGTGATGAAATGGCGGGCCGTTTCCTGATTGAAGGCCAGCGCGGCGGTGGTTCCGTCGGCATAGCGGAAAACCACCCGTTCGGCGTCCTGCCAGACGCTGGTGGTGCGCAGGACCAAGGGATCTTGGGGACTCGAGATGGCGGGAGCAAACAGCAGCTGGACACCGAAATCGCCCGAGCCGAAGCGCTTCTGGTCGCCATTACAATCGAAGTGCAGCGGCCCGGCCTGGCCGCGTTCAAGCGGGGCAATGCAAGTCTGGACTGGCATCCTGGCATGGGCCGGCGCGCTGGCCAGCACGGCAAGCGTCAGGGCGGCCAGCAGCCGCAAGATTAGCCCCCGCAATTGCTTCATCGGAATAACCCTAGGGGGCCAAAGCAAATTAGCCGTTAACGGTGACTACGGTTTGACGACATACCGACTGGTTGGTATGTTTCTGCCATGATCCCGAATCAGCCCTTCCGTCCCGCTCCCGTTTCGGCGAAGGACAAGCTGCTCGAAGCAGCGGTAAAACTTGTTCGAAAACAAGGATTTGCAGCAACTTCCGTAGAACAGCTCTGCAGTGCCGCCGGGGTTACCAAGGGCGCCTTCTTTCACCATTTCCCGAGCAAGGAGGCATTGGGAGTCGCGTTGGCTGGCTATTGGTCGAGCAGCACCGGCGCCTTTTTCGCCGCCGCTCCCTATCACCACCTCGCGGACCCGGTGGACCGGGTGCTGGGCTATATCGACCTGCGGATCGCGCTGCTTGCCGGACCGGTGGAGGGGTTCAGCTGCGTTGCGGGAACGATGGTCCAGGAAGCGTTCCTGTCCAGCGATGCGATCCGCGCCGCCTGCCACGACAGCATCATGGGCAACGCCGCCGCGCTCGAAGATGACCTTGCCGCAGCCCTCGCGCAGAGCGGCGCAAAAGGGGTTACGGCGCAAGGGCTGGCGCGGCATGTTCAGGCCGTGATCCAGGGCGCCTTCGTCCTCGCCAAGGCCGAAGGCGGCGCGGGGGCCGCCGAACTGGCGCGCGAGGAACTAATGCACCTGCGCCGCTATTTCGAACTGCTGCTCAACCGGGAGACGCTCGATGCCGACTGATCACTCCGCCGCGATCGAAGTCAGCGCCTATCGTTGGGTGCCGGACATGGCGCGCGGTTTCGTCAAGGACATGAGAGTGCGTTGGGCCTTGGAAGAAATCGGCCTGCCCTACCGCGTGCGCCTGTTCGGCGGAGCTGGCGGCGAAAAGAGCGCCGAGCACATTGCCGACCAGCCGTTCGGGCAGGTTCCGGTGCTGAGGGAAGGCGATCTGACGCTGTTCGAATCCGGTGCGATCCTGATCCATCTTGGCCACAAGGACGAGCGCCTGCTGCCGCGCGATCCCGATGCGCGGATGCGCGCGATCGGCTGGGTCTTCGCCGCGCTCAACAGTGTCGAACCGTTCCTGCAGGCCCTGCTTCTGCTCGGCTTCGCCGGCGAAGGCGAGGATTGGCAGGCGAGCGCGAAAGACAAGGCGCGGCCCTATGCCGAGAAGCGCCTCCAGCAGCTGTCCGATGTGCTGGAGAACCGCGATTGGTTGGAGGACTGCTTCACCATCGGCGATCTGGCGATGGCCGACGTGCTGCGCGCCGCGCCCGAGGACCAACTGGTCGCAGCTCACCCCAACCTTGCAACCTATGTTGCGCGCGCCACCGCGCGCCCGGCTTTCAAGGCGGCAATGGCTGCACAGCTTGCCGACTTCGATCCCGACCCCGGCTGAGCCGGGCCGACAAGCAGAACAGAAACCCCAAGGAGAAACCCCATGCCCGGAACCGTCCACCTGCACCGCGTCCTGCCGGTCTCGCCCGACAAGGTCTTTCGCGCCTTCACCGATGAACAGGCGCTGGCCCAGTGGCTGCCGCCCTATGGCTTCACCGCGCGGGTCCACACCCTCGATGCGCGCAAGGGCGGCGGGCACCGGATGTCGTTCACCAATTTCACCACCGGTGACAGCCACGCGTTCGGCGGCGAATACCTCGATTTCGAGCCGGGCCGGCTGCTGCGCTACAGCGACCGGTTCGACGATCCGAACCTGCCGGGCGAAATGATCGTCACGGTCGAATTCACAGCCGTTTCGGTGGGCACCGAACTGCGCATCCAGCAGGAAGGGGTGCCCGACGTGATCCCGCTCGAAAGCTGTTACCTCGGCTGGCAGGAATCGCTCGACAAGCTGGCGCGGCTCGTCACGCCCGAAATAACCAACGGATAGGACGAAAGGAATTCCCGATGACCCCGATGATCTTCGTGAACCTGCCGGTCGCCGACTTGCCCAGGGCGATGCAATTCTACACCGCGCTGGGCTTCACCAACAATCCGCAGTTCAGCGACGAGGCCGGCGCCTGCATGGTGCTGTCCGACACGATCCATGTGATGCTGCTGACCCATGCCAAGTGGCAGAGCTTTACCTCGCGCCCGATCTGTCCGCAGGGATCGAGCGAGGTTTCGCTGGCGATCACGGCGAAGAGCCGGGACGAGGTCAACCACCTGGTCGATCTGGGCGCGGCGCACGGCGGCACGGCCGACGCCAACCCGCCCGAGGACCACGGCTTCATGTTCCAGCGGACCATTGCCGATCCCGACGGCCACATCTGGGAGCCGTTCTGGATGGACCCCGCCGTCCTCAGCGGCGAGGCACCCGTTTCGGAGGCCGCGCAATGAGCTATGTCGATGGCTTCGTCCTGCCCGTCCCAAGGGCCAACAAGGAACGCTTCGTCGAGTTCGCCAACTACACCGATTCGATGTTCATGGAGATGGGCGCGACCCGCATCCTGGAGTGCTGGGCCGATGAAGTGCCCGATGGCACGGTCACCGATTTCCGCATGGCGGTGAAGGCCGAGGCCGACGAGGACGTGGTCTTCGCCTGGGTCGAATGGCCCGACAAGGAGACCCGCGACGCCGCGATGGCCAGGATGATGGACCCCGCCAATCCCGACCCGCGGATGGACCAGGAACGCAACCCGGTTCCCTTCAACGGCAAGCGGATGATCTTCGGCGGCTTTCGCCCCGTCGTGCACCTTGGCAAATAGGGAGAGCAACATGGCCACCTTGCAGGGAAGCTGGATCTGGTACGAACTGATGACCCCCGATCCGGCCGGATCGAAGGCGTTCTATGAACAGGTGGTCGGGTGGAACGTTTCGCCCGGCACGGCGCAGACCAACGGTTATGGCTTCCTGACCGCACCCGACGGCGCGATGATCGGCGGGGTGCTGGAACTGACCGGCGCCATGCGCGAAAGCGGCGCGCGGCCGTGCTGGCTTGGCTATGTCGGCGTGGATGACGTCGACGCCAGCATCAGCGCGATCGAGGCCGCGGGCGGCAAGGTGCTGATGCCGGCAAGCGACATCGCGATGGCCGGCCGTGTGGCGCTGGTCGCCGATCCGGGCGGCGCGCCGTTCTACATCATCACGCCGACCCCGCCGCCGGACAATCCCGATGCCCGGAGCACCGCCTTCCAGAGCGAGATCAACTGCGGCCACTGCGGCTGGAACGAACTGCTTGCCGCAGACGCCCCGCGCGAAGTGGCGTTCTATACCGGCCAGTTCGGCTGGTCGCTGCCCGAGCCGATGGACATGGGGCCGATGGGTAAATACCAGTTCATCGAGCATGACGGCGTCCGGATCGGTGCGATCATGCCGCTGATGCCGCAGACCCCCGCCCCGTTCTGGAACCACTACTTCTGGGTATCCAGCATCGCCAGGGCCAAAGACGCGATCGAAGCGAGCGGCGGCAAGGTGCACAACGGGCCGATGCAGGTGCCGGGCGGCGGCTGGATCGTCCAGGGAGTGGATCCGCAGGGCGCCTTCTTCAGCCTGGTGGGAGGTGAATAAGATGGCCGCCTATACCCTTTTCACCAATCCGATGAGCCGCGGCCAGATTGCCCGCTGGGCGCTGCACGAGGTCGGCGCGGACTATGACCAGGTGCTGGTCGACTGGGCGGCCAAGCCCGCCGCCTTCCTGGCCGCCAACCCGATGGCCAAGGTGCCGACGCTGATCCACCACGCCCCCGGCGGTGACCGGATCGTGACCGAATGCGCGGCGATCTGTGCCTACCTCGCCCACGTTCATCACGAGGCGGGCCTCGCCCCGCTCGAGGCCGAGGCGGCGGACTATTACCGCTGGCTGTTCTTCGCCGCCGGCCCGGTCGAGCAGGCAGTGGTCGGCCGTTCGATGGGCTGGGAGGTTCCGGCCGACCGGCAGGGCATGGTCGGCTTCGGCAGCTACGAACGGGTGCTCGATGCGCTCGACGGGCATCTGTCCGATCACGCCTTCACTTGCGGCGATCGCTTCACGATGGCCGATGTCTATGTCGGCAGCCAGGTCGATTGGGGGCTGACCTTCGGATCGATTCCGCCGCGCCCCGCGTTTGTCGCCTATGCCGAGCGGCTCCAGGCGCGCGACGCCTACAAGGCCGCGAAGGGCATCGACAATACGCTGATCCAGGAGATGCGGAAATGAGCAAGGCAACCCTGTGCCTGTGGTATGACGGCACGGCCGAAGAAGCGGCGACTTTCTATGCGGCCACGTTCCCGGACAGTTCGGTCGGCGCGGTCCACCGCGCACCGGGAGATTTTCCCGGCGGCAAGGAGGGCGATGCGCTGACGGTCGAATTCACGGTGCTCGGCCTCAAATGCGTCGGGCTCAACGGCGGTCCGATCTTCAAGCACAGCGAAGCCTTCAGCTTCCAGGTCGCAACCGACAGCCAGGAGGAAACCGACCGCTACTGGAACGCGATCGTGAACCACGGCGGCGAGGAAAGTGCCTGCGGGTGGTGCAAGGACAAGTGGGGCCTGTCATGGCAGATCACCCCGCGCGTGCTGACCGATGGCATGGCCGATCCCGATCCCGAAGTGCGGCAGCGGGTGTTCAAGACGATGATGACCATGCGCAAGATCGATCACGCCGCGATAGAGGCTGCGGCCCGCGGCGAAGAATGAAGGATCGCGCGTCTGGCAGCAGGCGGCGGACCACAGGGGGGAGAGCGCGATGCGCAACCTGTTCGTGAAGCTGTGGCTGCTGGGCGGCACGCTCGATGCGCTCTATGCCACCATGCTGACGCTGCTGCGCGGCAATGGCGACATCGTGGCATTGTGGAGCGGAGTTGCCGCCGGACCGTTCGGCGATGCCGCCCGCGGCTGGGGCGCGGCGGGACTTGTCGCGGGACTAGCGGTTCACTTCGCGATCATGGCGGCGATGGTCGCAGGCGGAATCTGGCTGGCCCGCAAGACCATGCTGGGCGATCTCGCGCCGTGGAAGTCGGGCACGTTTTACGGCCTGATGCTCTACTGCTTCATGTACGGGGTGGTGCTGAACCTGCGCTTCGCCGTGCCCTTTCCCAACCCCGACAAGGTCAAGCTGCTGCTCGGCCTGTTCCCGCACGTGTTCTTCGTGGGGATGCCGATCTTCCACTTTGCTAGGAAAACGCCGCGGCCTTCCTGAGCAGTTGCCAGGCCTCGATCACCGCTTGCAGCTGCTTTTCATGGCTGCGATCGCCGCCGTTGCGATCGGGATGATAGGCGTGGACCAGGCTGGAATAGCGCTGGCGAAGCTCGCGCAGGCCCGCCTCGATCCCCAGCCCCAGGACATCGAGTGCGCGGCGCTCGTCCGGGGTGAACGTCCTGCCATCAGCCCGCTGGGCCGGGCGCCGGGCCCGCGCGCGGCGGCTGATCGCCTCGAGCGGATCGGCGAAATCGGCCCAGCGCGGCGCGGCATCGATTCCCGCCGTGGGGGAAAAGGCGCGGGTCTGCCGGTCCCAGCCGTGGATCGGGTTCTGCGCGGCCATGATCTCTTCCGCGCTCATTCCGGCAAACCAGTCATAGCCGGCGTTGAATTCGCGGACATGGTCAAGGCAGAACCAGCGATAGCTTCCCGGCCCGTCAAAGCTCGATCCCTGCGGCCCGGGCGCGCGAAATTCGCCCGCCTCGGCGCAGGCGGGCCACTCGCACGGCCTGCCCTTCGCCTCTACCCGTCCATGGAACCGATCCCGCTTCACCGCTTCCACATGGCGATCATTCGGCTAGAATGGAAGGCATGACCAGACCTCTCGTCGCCGAAATCGAAGCACTGCTCAGCGCCGCCTTCGCCCCCACCAGCCTTGCCGTGATCAACGACAGCGCCCGCCACCTGGGCCATCCCGGAGATGACGGTTCGGGCGAAAGCCACTTTACCGTGGAAATCGAAAGCGCTGCCTTTGCCGGCGTCTCGCGGCTGGAACGCCAGCGCATGGTCAATCGCGCGCTGGGGGACATTCCGGGCCAGCGGGTCCATGCCCTGGCGGTCAAGGCGCGGGCGCCGGGCGAATAGCTCCGGCAATCGGGACTTGCGCGCGCAGCCGCGGATTGCTTCGCTGGGTTCGCGATGACGAATCGCGGACTTGGGAGCTTGACGATGGACTATGCGGGCAAGGCGGTGTGGATCACCGGGGCATCATCGGGGATCGGTGCGGCACTGGCCCGTGCCTATGCCAAACGCGGGGCGCGGCTGATCCTGTCGGGCCGCAATGAAGCGGCACTGGCCGAAGTCGCGGCGCAGTGCGGCGTGGACCACACGATCCTGCCCTTCGACACCGCCGATTTCGCCGCCGCACAGGCCGCCGCCGACAAGGCCTGGGACTGGAGCGGCGGGATCGACGTGCTGGTCAACAACGCAGGCATCAGCCAGCGCAGCCTGGCGATCGACACCGATTTCGCGGTCTATCGCAAGATGATCGACATCGACCTGCTCGGCCCGATCTGCCTCACCCAGGCGCTGGTCAAGCGCATGGCCGGGCGCAAGACCGGGCAGATCGTGATGATCTCAAGCCTGGCGGGCAAGATCGGATCACCGCTGCGCAGCGCCTATTGCGCGGCCAAGCACGGCCTGATCGGCTATGCGGATTCGATCCGGCTGGAGCTTAGCCCGCATGGTATCGCGGTGATCGGAGTCACGCCCGGTTCGATCCGCACCGACGTTTCGCGCAACGCGATCACCGCCGATGGCGGCCGCCGCGGGGTGAGCGACGAAGCCATCGACACCGGGATCGATCCCGGCGATTTTGCGAACCGGATGCTGGCCGAGATCGACGCCGGCAAGCGCGAGGTGGCGATTGCCGAGCACGGCATGGAAAAGATGATCGCCGAGGTGCGCCGCACGCCAGAGGAACTGATCGACCGGATGATCGAGAATTTCAACAGTGGCTATGCGGCCCAAATGGGCGTGACGGAGCAATAGGATGCAGCGCGTTACCCTTGCCTCGGGCATCGAGCTCGATGTTGTCGACAGTGGCCCGCGCGATGCGCCGGCGCTGATCTTCCTCCACGGCTTTCCCGAAAGCCACCGCACCTGGCGCCACCAGATCGCGCATCTTTCAGGCCGGTATCGCTGCATCGCGCCCGACCAGCGCGGTTATCGCGGATCGTCGAAGCCGCAGGACGTGGCGAGTTATACGCCCGACAAGCTGATCGGCGATGTGTTCGAACTGGCCGATGCCCTGGGGGTCGAGACCTTCACCATCGTTGGCCACGACTGGGGCGGCGCGATCGCCTGGGGCACGGCGATGATGGGCCAGATGAACGGCCGGGTGCCCCGCGCCGTGATCGCCAACGCGCCGCACCCGGTGGGCTTTTCGCGGCTGGTCTGGACCAACCGCCACCAGCGCGAATCGAGCCAGTACATGCGCGTGTTCCGCGACACCGCCAACGACCAGCTGATCCGCGATTTCGGCCTGGCCGGGATGCTGATGAAGGGCTTCGAAGGCCGCGACATGGGCCCCGACAGGATGGAGCCCGAAGAACGCGAGGCGCTGACCCGGGACTGGGAAGACCGCGAAGCCGCCTTCGCCATGATCAACTGGTATCGCGCCAGCCCGCTCTATGTTCCGGCGATGGACGAACCCTTTGAAATGCCGGCGGACAAGGCTCCGCCCGCGCTGCCGCCGCTGACCATCCCGACCCTGGTGATCTGGGCGCTCGACGACCTTGCCCTGCCGCCCGAAAACCTTGATGGCCTGGACGATCTGGTGACCAACATGACGCTGGTGAAAGTGCCCGATTGCGGCCATTTCGTGCCGTGGGAAGCACCCGCAGCGGTCAACGCGGCGATGGATGCGTTCCTGGCCAGCACCGGCTAGAAGACCGATTGGGGAGACAGATGACAGAGGCGAAACCAGCCCGCCCCGGGATCGGCGCGGCGATTGCCGCGGCCGAAGCGCGCAAGCGGCGCTCGCTGCTGCGCGGCCACGGCGGGGGCCATGCGCCGGTCACCAACCTTGAGCTGTTCTTCGACCTCGTCTTCGTCTTCGCGGTCACCCAGCTATCGCACAGCCTGATGGCCGAACTGACGCTGCTCGGCGCGCTGCGCACGGCGGTGCTGTTCGGCGCGGTCTGGTGGGCCTGGATGTGGACCACCTGGGCGACCAACTGGATCGATCCCGACAAGGCCGAGGTGCGCCTGCTGCTGGGCGCGCTGATGCTGCTCAGCCTGACGATGGCGGCGGCGATCCCGCAGGGTTTCGGCGATGGCGCGCTGCTGTTCGCCGCGGCCTATGTGTCGATACAGGTGCTGCGCACGGCCTTTGTTTCCTGGGCGCAGGGCCGCGAGCAAGCGGGCGCCGGCCGCAACATGCTGCGCGCCGTGGTCTGGTTCCTGGCCGCGGCGCCGTTCTGGATCGGCGGCGCGCTCAGCGGCAACCCCGGCGTGCAGCTGGGCCTGTGGCTGGCGGCGCTGGCAATCGAATATACCGCGCCGCTGGTCTTTCTGCGGGTGCCGGGGCTTGGCCGCTCGACCGCCGCCGATTGGGTAATCTCGGGCTCGCACATGGCCGAACGGTGCAGCCTGTTCATCATAATCGCGCTGGGCGAAGGACTGGTGGTTACCGGCGCGGCCTATTCGCTGGCACCGCCGCAGCCGCTGCTTGATACCGCGCTGGTCACCGCCTTTGCCGGATCGTTCCTGATGTGGTGGCTCTATTTCGACATGGGCGCGCGGCGCGGCGCCCAGCATATCCAGAACCATGCCGCGCCGGGGCTGATCGGACGCCAGGCCTTCACCTACTGGCACATCCCGATCGTCGCCGGGATCGTGGTCCTGGCGGTTGCCGATGAACTGGTGCTGGCCCACCCTTCCGAACCGCTCCACACCGAGCTGCTGGCGATCGTCCTGGTCGGCACCACGCTGTTCCTGGGCGGGCTGGCCGGGTTCAAGCGGATTTCGAGCGGCAATTCCTGGTTTCCCGCCAGCCATGCCTACGGGCTCTACGCGCTGGTGCCGCTGGGGCTATGGGGCTGGCTGGGCCACCCGACCGGGCTGGCCTTCTACGGCGCGGTCATCACCATGTTCGGGGCCGTCGCGGTCTGGGAATGGGGCAGTTTCAACGGCGGCTGGATGGAACGGATGGAACGGCGCGGCTGGCGACTCGGCAAGCTGCTGCGCCGCGAACTCGAACGCCGCCGCGAACGGCGACTGGCGCGGGAAGCACGGCGCTAGAAGGCTCGGTCGCTCCCGCCCCAGCCGATCCACGCACCGTGCGGATGCGCGCGGGTGACCACTTCTCCGCCCTCTCCGCCCGGCCAGTAGCGCACCACCATCTCGTGAATGTGCAGCACCCGGTTGGCCTCGAGTGCGATCCAGGCGAGCGGCCTGTCGGGCGTCGCCCTGGCCCCCGCCGCTTCCATCGCCGCCGTAACCCGCGCCTGCTGGTCTTCGGGCACATATTGCCAGACGATCGAATGCATCAGCACCCGGGTGGTATGCTCGGCCTGGGGCCTCGCCAGCTCGGCCTCGACGAAGTCGGCGGCGTTCATGCGGACCAGATCGGGCGCGCGCCTGCCCGCTTCGGCGATCGCCGCCTCGATCCGCTCGAAGCGCACGGTGTGCTCGGGCCAGATGTAGGCCTTGAGCCGCAGCGCCTGCGCCGGATCGGTCAGGTCGACCGGCGCGACATCGCAGCCCCTGGCGGAAACGATCTCGATCTCCCGGTCGGGCGGCGGACCGCCCTGCCACTCAGGAGCAAAGCGGATCGCGCCCGGATCCGGCCCGACCTGCACCCCGCCGAGGTCATAGTGATAGCGATCGAGCATCAGGTTGATCCCGGCGCTCGATCCGATCTCGAGACATTCGAACCGGGGCGGCAGTCCCTTGTCCGCCAGCCACAGCATCGCGGCGATGAAATTGGCGCTGCGCCCCGCTTCGTTGGTCTGCGGAGGGCCGTCCAGCCAGGGGAGCAGGTCGGCCTCGTGGCGATGCAGCGCGGCAGCAACGATTGCCGCGTCATCCAGCCCCGGTAGATCATCGTAGATCGCCTTGAGCGCCGGTTCGGCGCCCTTGAGATGCAGCGCGTGCAGCCCGCCCGCCAGCCGCAGCGGCAGCGCATCGGCAAGCGGTGCTCCGGGCCAGTCGCGCACCCGTTCCAGCACCGCGCCGCCCTCGCCCCGCTCGATCAGATCCCGCAGTGCAGCGCAGATTCGCGCGGTCACGCTCGCCCCCGAAGCCGTGCAGTAAGCCACCTGATTGTCGAACGCCGCAGCCACCATGCCCGCGCCGCTGGCATTGATATCGATGAACTGTAACTTCTCCGCCATCGCCGTTCCTCCTGCTTATTGCTGCAGATGCGAATTAGCTGCGCCCTTTTGCTGCGTCGCACAAGGAAAAACCGCGCGCTCCTTGCCCTTTCTCCGCAGGCGTCTTAAGGGCCGCGTGCTATGGCCCAGCCGCTGACCTTCGCCGTTCCCAAGGGGCGCATCCTCGACGAGGCGCTGCCGTTGATGGCGCGCGCCGGCGTGGTTCCCGAAGCCGCTTTCCACGACAAGAAGAACCGCTCGCTATCCTTCGGCTGCGAGGACAGCGACATGAGGATTATCCGCGTTCGCGCTTTCGACGTGGCAACCTTCGTCGCCCACGGCGCGGCGCAGGCGGGGATCGTCGGCTCCGACGTGGTGGAAGAGTTCGCCTACCCCGATCTCTACGCGCCGGTCGATCTCGACATCGGCCACTGCCGCCTGTCGGTGGCCGAGCCGAAAGGCAACGGCGCTCCCGATGCCCACGCCAGCCACCTGCGCGTCGCCAGCAAGTATCCGAACCTTACCCGCCGGCACTTCGAGGCGCAGGGCGTGCAGGCCGAGGTGGTCAAGCTGAACGGGGCGATGGAACTGGCGCCGGGGCTTGGCCTGGCCAGCCGGATCGTCGATCTGGTATCGTCGGGCCAGACGCTCAAGGACAACGGGCTGGTGGAAACCGCCACGATCCTGCAGATTTCCGCGCGGCTGATCGTCAACCGCGCCGCGCTCAAGACCGATGATCGGGTCGCCGCGCTGGTCGAGCGGTTCCGTGCCCTGGCCAATGCGGCGAAAGCGGCCTGATGCTGCGCCTGAGCACCCGCGATCCGGGATTCGATCAGGCTTTCAGGCGCCTGGTTGCCGACCGCCGCGAAAGCGACGAGAACCATTCGCGCGATGTCGCGGTGATCCTCAGCGACGTGAAGAACCGGGGCGATGCGGCGCTGGCCGAAATGACCGCCCGCTGGGACCAGTATGCGCTTGCGCAGGACAGCGACTGGCAGGTCTCGAAGGACGAATGCCGCGAGGCTTTCGATGCCCTCAAGCCCGATCTGCGCGCCGCGCTGGAACTGGCGGCGCAGCGGATCCGCGCGTTTCACGAAAAGCAGCTTCCGAAGAACCGCGATGAAGCCGACGAGCTTGGCGTGCGCATGGGTGCCAGGTGGCGCGCGGTCGATGCCGCCGGGCTCTATGTGCCGGGCGGACGGGCGGCCTATCCCTCTTCGCTGCTGATGAACGCTATCCCGGCCAGGGTGGCGGGGGTCGAGCGGCTGGTGGTGGTCACCCCGACGCCCAAGGGGCAGATCAACCCGCTGGTCATGGCCGCCGCGCACCTGGCCGGCGTTGACGAGGTCTGGCGGATCGGCGGGGCCCAGGCGGTCGCCGCGCTCGCCTATGGCACGCAGCGGATCGCGCCGGTCGACGTGATCACCGGCCCGGGCAATGCCTGGGTGGCCGAGGCGAAGCGCCAGCTTTACGGCGTGGTCGGGATCGACATGGTCGCCGGCCCGAGCGAGATCCTGCTGATCGCCGATGGGCAGAACGATCCCGAGTGGACCGCGGCCGACCTGCTGAGCCAGGCCGAGCACGACCCCGCCGCGCAGTCGATCCTGATCACCGACGATCCGCTGTTCGCCGATGTCGTGGCCGACCGCATCGGCGTGGAGCTTGCCATGCTCCCCACCGCCCGCGTCGCGCATGAAAGCTGGAACACCCACGGCGTCATCATCGAAGTGGCGAGCCTTGACGAGGCGCCGGCGCTGGCCAATGCCCTGGCCGCCGAGCACGTCCAGATCGCCACCGAAAAGCCCGAGGCGCTGTTCAAGCGGATCCGCCACGCCGGCTCGGTCTTCCTCGGACGGATGACCCCCGAAGCGGTGGGCGACTATGTCGCCGGCCCGAACCACGTCCTGCCCACCGGACGCCGTGCACGGTTTTCCTCGGGCCTGTCGGTGCTCGATTTCATGAAGCGCACCAGCTTCATCCAGCTCGACGAGGCGGCGCTGAAGGCCGTCGGCCCCGCGGCCATCGAGCTGGCCGAAGCCGAAGGACTGCAGGCCCACGCCCGTTCGATCGAAGTGAGACTTGGCATATGAAAGCCCGTTCGCAAGCCCGCGCCGCCGCGCGCCTCGCCGCCGTCCAGGCGCTTTATCAGCTGGACATGGAAGGCACGCCGATGGCCCAGCTGCTCGACGAATTCCACCGCCACCGGCTAGGCGCGGAGATCGAGGGCGACCAGTATGCCGAGGCCGAGGTCGCCTTCTTCGACGACACCGTGAAGGGCGTCTATGCCCGCCATGAAGAGATCGACGCACTGCTGTCCGCGCGGCTGGCCGAAGGCTGGTCGCTCGAACGGCTCGACCGGACCATGCTCCAGGTGCTGCGCGCCGGAACCTGGGAACTGCTGGCCCGCGCCGATGTGCCGGTTGCCACCACGATCAGCGAATATGTCGATGTCGCCCATGCCTTCTTCGAGAAGCGCGAGGCGAAATTCGTCAACGGGGTGCTCGACGCGGTGGCCAAGGACGTGCGCAGCTGAGCGCGGAAAGCGCCTTCATCGCTTCCCTGCAGGCCCTCGCCTCGCATCCCGCCGCGCGCGGCCTGACTGATGACTGCGCGGTGCTGGAAATCGGCGGCGAAACGCTGGTCCTGACGCATGATGCAATGGTCGCGGGGCTGCATTTCCTGCCGCGGCAGGATCCCGCCGATGTCGCCTGGAAGCTGGTCGCCACCAACCTTTCCGATCTCGCGGCCAAGGGTGCCGAGCCGCTGGGCGTGTTGCTGGGCTACCAGCTTGGGGGCAACGAGGCGCGGTTTCTGGACGGGCTGCGCGAGGTGCTGGATCACTATCGCTGTCCGCTGCTGGGCGGGGATACCATCGGTGCCGGCGGTGCGCAGGTCCTGGGCCTGACCGCGCTGGGCCGCGCCACGCATCGGCCGGTTCCATCGCGCGGCGGTGCACGGCCGGGCGAGCGGCTGTGGATCACCGGCCCGGTCGGCGCGGCGATGCTGGGGCTGGAGGCGCTGGAATCCGGCAGCGGCGACAGCCTCGCCTATCGCCGCCCGCGCGCCCTGCTGGCCGAAGGCCAGGCGCTGGCGCCGCATGTCAGCGCGATGATGGACGTGTCCGACGGGCTGCTGCTCGATGCACGGCGCATGGCCGATGCTTCAGGAGTGACGATCGCGATTGACCGCGACGCGGTTCCGATCGCCGCGCCCGAGGCACGCCGCGATGCGGCAATGCGCTGGGGCGAGGACTATCAGCTGCTGTTCACCGCCCCTGCCGATGCCGCCCTGCCCATCCCCGCGCAGGCCATTGGCACGGTCGAAAGGCGCGGCGCGGCCCCGATCCTGCTCGATGGCGCTGCGCCAATGGGCCAGCTTGGCTACGAGCACCGCTGAGCGCCCGCCCAAAAGTGGCATTGGGGCGTTGCATTGCAGCGAATCGCCCCTATAGCTCTCGCCCGGTCGCCCCGCGTTCTCGCAGGGCATTCACCATGGACACCAAAAAGAGGGGGAGCGTCCCGTGAATCCCGTCACTATCTCGATCATCCTGGGGCTGCTTGCCGTGCTGTACGGCTTCGTGACCAGCCGCCAGGTGCTTGGCGCATCGCCGGGCAACGAAAAGATGCAGGAAATCGCCGCTGCTATCCAGGAAGGCGCACAGGCCTATCTGAAGCGGCAATACACCACCATCGCCATCGTCGGCGTCGTCGTCGCGGTGATCATCGCCGCAACGCTTGGCAAGATTTCGGCGGTCGGCTTCGTGCTGGGCGCGGTGCTTTCGGGCGCGGCCGGGTTCATCGGCATGAATGTCTCGGTTCGTTCGAACCTGCGCACCGCTGCCGCGGCGCAGCAGGGGCTGCAACAGGGCCTGACCCTGGCGTTCCGCGCCGGTGCGATCACCGGCATGCTGGTCGCGGGTCTGGCGCTGCTCGGCATTTCGGTGTTCTTCTGGTATCTGATCGGCCCCGGCGGCTACACCGTCGGCGGTGAAGACCGCACCGTGGTCCAGGCGCTCACCGCGCTGGCCTTCGGCGCTTCGCTGATCTCGATCTTCGCGCGTCTCGGCGGCGGGATCTTCACCAAGGCCGCCGACGTCGGCGCCGACCTCGTCGGCAAGGTCGAAGCGGGCATCCCTGAGGACGATCCACGCAACCCTGCCGTGATCGCCGACAACGTGGGCGACAATGTGGGTGACTGCGCCGGCATGGCTGCCGACCTGTTCGAAACCTATGTCGTCACCGTCGGCGCCACGATGGTGCTGACCGCACTGCTGCTCAAGGGCGCGGATAACCTCGTCAACCTGATGAGCCTGCCGCTGCTGATCGGCGGCGTGTGCATCGTCACCTCGATCATCGGCACCTATTTCGTCAAGCTCGGCAAGAGCAACAACGTGATGGGCGCGATGTACAAGGGCTTCGTGGTGACCGCGCTGCTGTCGATCCCGGCGATCTGGTGGGCGATCAGCTATATCCTTGGCGGCAACATCAACGCCGATGTCGGCGAGCTCGCCAACGGCAGCGCCTATACCGGCATGAGCCTGTTCTGGTGCTCGATGCTCGGCCTCGCCATCACCGGGCTGATCATCTGGATCACCGAATACTACACCGGCACCAACTACCGTCCGGTCAAGTCGATCGCCAAGGCTTCGGTCACCGGTCACGGCACCAACGTGATCCAGGGTCTCGCCGTCAGCCTTGAATCGACCGCGCTGCCCACCATCGTGATCTGCGGCGGCATCATCATCGCCTACCAGCTCGCCGGCCTCATGGGCATCGCCTATGGCGCCACTGCGATGCTGGCGCTCGCCGGTGTGGTCGTTGCGCTCGATGCCTATGGCCCGGTTACCGACAATGCCGGCGGCATCGCCGAAATGGCCGGCCTGGATGACAGCGTGCGTGAAAAGACCGACCTGCTCGACGCGGTTGGCAACACCACCAAGGCCGTCACCAAGGGTTACGCGATCGGTTCGGCGGGCCTCGGCGCGCTGGTGCTGTTCGCCGCCTTCACCACCGACCTTCGGGAATTCTTCCCCGATCTCAAGGTCGATTTCAGCCTTGAGAACCCCTACGTCATCGTCGGGCTGCTGCTCGGCGCTCTGCTCCCGTACCTGTTCGGTGCGATGGGCATGACCGCCGTGGGCCGCGCTGCCGGTGACGTGGTGGTCGACGTGCGCGAGCAGTTCAAGAACAACCCCGGCATCATGACCTATGAATCGAAGCCCGACTATGCGCGGACCGTCGATTTGGTCACCAAGGCGGCGATCAAGGAAATGATCGTCCCCTCGATGCTGCCGGTGCTTGCCCCGGTCGTGGTCTATTTCGTGATCAGCCGGGTTGCTCCCAATGGCGCGGCCGATGGCTTTGCGGCGCTTGGCGCGCTGCTGCTCGGCGTGATCGTCGGCGGCCTGTTCGTCGCGATCTCGATGACCGCGGGCGGCGGGGCGTGGGACAACGCCAAGAAGTACATCGAAGACGGCAACCACGGCGGCAAGGGCTCTGAAGCCCACAAGGCCGCGGTGACCGGCGATACCGTGGGCGATCCCTACAAGGACACCGCGGGTCCGGCCGTGAACCCGATGATCAAGATCACCAACATCGTCGCGCTGCTGCTGCTGGCTGCCCTGGCCGCACACTAAGCGTTTCGCTCGATTGGCGAAACAGAAGCCCCGCCCGGAGCAATCCGGGCGGGGTTTTCGTTGACCTTGCGGGGGCGCGCATTAATCTTGCGGTCATTGGCTGGCCCCCATTCGGCAGGGCCACGGGACTTGAAGAGGGACAACATGATTTCCAAGAACAAGCGGATGCCGCGCCTCGCCGCGCTGGCTCTGGGCATTTCCGCATCGGTGCTGGCGGTCCAGGGAGCAGCCGCTGCCCACGCCAACGAGGCCGCGTCCACCGCGGCAAGCGGCGAAATGCAGATTCCTCCTGCCGAATTCGTCAAGAAGGCCAACATGCGACAGCCGCGCATTTCGCCCGATGGCCGGCACCTGGCCTACTTCGCGGCCGCCGATGGTAAGGAAGTGCTGGTGGTGATGGACCTGACCAATCCGGCCAAGCCGCCCGTGCCGATTGTGGCGGCAGAGGAAGCGCGCGAAGGCGGCGACCGCACGGTCACCGGCTTCCGCTGGATCGGTAGCGGCCACGTGGTGATGACGATCATTCAGCGCGAGCAGTCGACCGGTCCGCGTCCCGTCGATTACCGGCGCCTGATCGCCTATTCGCTGGATAGCGGCAAGATCGTGCAGCAGGCCTGGGACAAGGCTGGCGCCGATGCTTCCAACATCCTGTGGATCGACCAGAAGAGCGGCGACTATCTGCTCGAGCGCGACGCGGTGGGAGAGAATACCGAACGCTATCTGATGCCCGAAGTTGTGCGGGTCAACGTGGCAACCGGCCAGTACAAGATGGTCCAGCGCACCAACCCGATGATCAATGCCGGGTGGACCGCCGATGCCGATGGGGTGGTGCGCGCGGGCTTTTCCAACGACAGCGACAACGGCAAATTGCGGATCCTCTACCGCTCGAACGACAAGGAGAACTTCCGCACGGTCTATAACGCCGCGGATTCCAGCTTCACCAAGAGCATCCCGGCGCCGCGCCTGTTCATCCCGGGAACCGACAAGGCCTATGTCATCTCCAACAAGGACGGGGTCGACAAGGTCTATGTCATGGACATGAACACCCTGACGCTGTCGGCGCCGACCTTCGAGACTCCCGGTTTCGACGTGCAGGGGATCGTCACCGATTATGACGACCGCAAGCTGATCGGTTATTCGACTTTCGACGGCACGATGGACGCCACCTACACCGACCCGCGCCACAAGGAAATCAAGGGGTTCCTTGACGAACTGTTCGGCAAGGGTGAAGCCCGGTTGGTCGACAGCGATCAGGCCGAGGACAAGCTGATCATCTATTCAGGCGGCACCAACAAGGGCGGTGGCTTCTACCTCTACGATGTGCCTTCGGCCAAGATCAGCCTGCTCAACTGGCAGAAGTCCGCGATCAGGGACACGCAGATCAACCCGGTCAAGGCCGAATGGATCACTGCCAGCGACGGCACCCGGATCCAGGTCATCGTCACCTATCCGCGTCATCGCAAGGGCAAGAACCTGCCGGTGGTGATCATGCCCCACGGCGGGCCGTTCGGCGCGCTCTCGGCCACCAATTCGCTGGAGCCGTGGAACCAGCCGTTGGCCGAGGCCGGCTATGTGGTGATCCAGCCAAACTACCGCGGCTCGGGCGGATACGGCAAGGATTTCGTCAAGCTGGGCCGCGATCCGGGCGGCTATGGCAAGCGGATGCAGGACGATCTGACCGACGTGCTCAACGCCTATGCCGCCAAGGGCATCGTCGATCCGAAGCGCGCCTGTATCATGGGCTGGTCCTATGGCGGCTATGCCTCGGCACGCGGCGCGCAGCGCGATCCCGAACTGTGGCGCTGCGCCATTTCGGGGGCCGGGGTCTATGACATGCCGCTGATGAACAAGTGGGATACGATCAACCTTGGCCGGTTCAGCAGCGGCTTCCAGGCGACCTCCGACAATCCCGAGGAAATCTCGCCCGCACGCCACCCGGAAGGCAAGTGGGCGCCGATCCTGATCGTCGCGGGAGAGCGCGATGCGCGCATCCCGATGGAACAGTCGAAGACGCTGGTCGGCAACCTCAGGCGGGCAGGCAAGGTCGAGAACAAGGACTTCCGCTATATCGTCCAGCCCAAGGGCACTCACAACTTGCCCTACGACGACGTCCATATCCAGTGGATCGAGGAATCGCTCGCCTGGCTGGACCGGTTCAACCCGGCCTACGTGGCCGCTGACAGCGACAAGGCCCCGCCCAAGGCCAAGGCTGACTGACCCCGCGTTAGCCATTCCTTGGTCTTTGGCGGCTAGGACTTTCCCCCCGGCGGCATCGTGCCGCCGGGAGTGAAAGGCTGATCATTGGCGAGCAGGGCCCTGCCTGAAGACCACCCCGCGCGGCCTGGCGCCGCGCCGCTCGGCCCATCTGCCGGACGGGTCCGGGCGGTCTCGTGGCAGGCGCTCGAAGCGCCCGAGACACGGCTGGCCTGGGATGCGCTGGCCGAACTGGCCGCCGAACCCAACCCGTTCCACGAAAGCTGGTACCTGCTCCCGGCGCTGCGCGCGCTCGATCTCGCGGGCAGCGTCAAGGTGCTGTGCTTCGAGGCCGGCGGCGAGCTGGCCGGACTGCTGCCGGTTCGCCACGAGCGGCGCTATTACCGCTGGCCGATCCCGCAGCTGTGCAACTGGATCCACGGCAACTGCTTCCAGGGCGCGCCGCTGGTGGCCCGGGGGCTGGAGCGCGAGTTCTGGCGTGCGCTGCTCGACTGGGCCGATGCCCACGCCGGCACCGGACTGTTCCTGCATCTCGCCCAGGTTCCGCTGGAAGGGCCGCTCCACGAAGCGCTCCAGGCCGTGCTGGCCGAGCAGGGGCGCCTCGCCGCCCTGGTCCACCGCGAGGAGCGCGCCATGCTCGCGTCGGATCTCGAGGCCGAAACCTATTTCGAGGCAAGCCTGTCGGGCAAGAAGCGCAAGGAACTGCGCCGCCAGTTCGCGCGGTTGTCCGAGCAGGGCGAGCTCACCTTCGAACGCCGCGACGATGATGACCGGCTGGCCCGCTGGATCGAGGATTTCCTCGCGCTCGAGCATTCGGGCTGGAAGGGCGCGCAGGGCTCCGCGCTGGCATCGCATCAGGCCACGGCGCGGATGTTCAGGGAGGCGCTGTTCGGCGCCGCCGGTCGGGGGCGGCTCGAACGGCTGACGCTCAGCCTCGATGACGAGCCGATCGCAATGCTGGCCAACTTCATCACCCCGCCCGGCGCCTATTCCTACAAGACCGCGTTCGACGAACGCTTCGCCCGCTATTCGCCCGGAGTGCTGGTCCAGCGCGAGAACCTGGCGCTGCTCGACCGGAGAGGGATCGCATGGTGCGACAGCTGCGCCGCCGCCGATCACCCGATGATCGACCACATCTGGCGCGAACGGCGACCCGTGGGCCGACTCTCGATCGCGATCGGCGGCAGCTTGCGCCGCGCCCTGTTTGCCCGCCTTGTCCGCGCCGAGCTCGGCCGCAATCCATCAGGTATCTAGCCCCGGTTGACGCGTTCGCTTTTGCAACGCAAAGGCTCTCGCGATGGATAGCGAACGCACCCCCGAACAGCTCGTTGCCGGCCTGGTCAAGCTGCTGGAACCCAAGCCCAATGGCGATGACCACTTCACCGGCCGCAAGAAGCGCGGCGGGGTGGGCCGGGTTTTCGGCGGGCAGGTGATCGCCCAGGGGCTGCTCGCCGCCGAAAGCACCGTCGACCCCGACCGCCCGGCGCACTCGCTGCACGCCTACTTCCTGCGCGGCGGGAGCGAGGACTTCGAGATCGACTACCAGGTCATGCGCGATTTCGATGGCGGGTCGTTCTCCAACCGGCGGGTCGTCGCCAGCCAGCAGGGCCGCCCGATCCTCAACCTCACCGCCAGCTTCCAGAAGCAGCAGGAGGGGCTGCACCACGTCGATGCCGAGATGCCCGACGTGCCCCCGCCCGAAGAGCTCGAATCCGAGGTCGTGGTGCGCCGCCGCTTTGCCGAGCAGGCCCGGCCCGAAGCGCGCCACCACTTCCTGTCCGAACGCCCGGTCGAGATGCGCGCGGTGGAGGGCCGGCACTGGACGAATCCCCAGCCTGCCCCGCCGCGCAGCCACTCGTGGTTCAAGGCCGTTGCCCCCCTGCCCGACGATCCCCGCATCCACCGCGCGGTGCTGGCTTTCGCCAGCGACATGACCCTGCTGGGCACCTGCGCGCTGCCCCACGGCCTGTCCTGGGCACGCGGCGAGGTGGTCAGCGCCAGCCTTGACCACGCGGTCTGGTTCCACGAGGCGTTCCGCGCCGACGAATGGCTGCTCTACGCCACCGACAGCCCGTGGAGCGGCGGCGGGCGCGGCTTCAATCGTGGGCGCATCTTCACCCGCGACGGCCGGCTGATCGCCAGCGTCGCGCAGGAAGGCATGATCCGCAAGGTCGTGCCCAAGACCTGACCCCTCGACTCGCGCCGTGCGGGATGCTTCAATGCCCGCCGAGAGGGGAAAGATCATGCGCAAACGGACCATTGCCCTGGGCCTCGCGGCGGCACTGCTGGCCGCTGGCGGCACCTGGTATGCCAGCCTCGACAAGGAAACCCGGGGCCTGCTGGCGGCGATGCCGACCGACCGCGACGTGCTGATGTGGAAGCAGGACCAGCGCGATGCCGCCTTCCGGGCGATGGACCGCCTGCCCATTCTGGCCGAGGCGCGGACATTCCCGGCATCCGCCCATCCCACGCCGCTGCCCGCCGGCAAGCCGCTGAACATCCCCGGCTTCGCGGACTATGCCGCCAAACAGCGGCTGGCCGGGATCGTCATCATCCAGGACGGCAAGGTCCGCTTCGAACACTATGGCCTGGGCTTCGACGCAAAGGGTCGCTGGACCAGCTTCTCGGTCGCCAAGTCGTTCACCTCGACGCTGGTCGGCGCGGCGATCCGCGACGGCAAGATCAGGAGCCTCGAGGACAAGGTCAGCCAGTATATCCCCGGCCTGCGCGGATCGGCCTATGACGATGTCACCGTGCGGCAGCTGCTGATGATGAGTTCGGGCGTGGCCTGGAACGAGGACTACGAAGACCCCAACGCCGACGTGGCGAAATTCAACAATGCCAGGCCAGAGCCGGGAATGGACGCCACGGTCAGCTACCTGCGCCACCTGCCCCGCGCCCACCCGCCGGGCGCGGTGTGGCACTACAACACCGGCGAGACCAACCTGATCGGGGTGCTGGTATCCTCGGCCACGGGCCGCAAGCTTTCGGACTACATGGCCGAGAAGATCTGGGGTCCGGCGGGGATGGAGCAGCAGGGCACCTGGCTGCTCGGCGCAACCGGGCACGAGATTGCCGGCTGCTGCGTGCAGGCCGCGACGCGCGACTATGCCCGCTTCGGCCTGTTCGTGCTGAACGGCGCCAAGGGGGTGGTTCCCGATGACTGGTTCGTCCAGGCCACCACCAAGCAGAAGGACATCGGCGAGCCGGGCCACGGCTATGGTTTCCAGTGGTGGACCTACGACGACGGCAGCTTCGCCGCGCAGGGAATCTTCGGCCAGGGCATCTTCATCGACCCCAAGCGGCACCTGGTGATCGCCAGCAACGCCGACTGGACCCGCGCGACCGAAGGCCCCGAAGGCGACTGGCGCGAGGCGTTCTACAAACAGGTCCAGGCGCTGATCGACGCCGGCGGATAGTCCCCGAGAGGCGCGGAAAAGCTGAAGAGTGGACACACTGGACAGGGTTATGGGCAAGAAGTGTCACCCTGCGGTTTCGTTCGACGATTTCAAAGAGCGTGGGATTGTAGTCGGCAATGACGGTGTAGGAAAATTCAGCGGGAACCCGGATCAAGTCCGGGGTGACGTGGTTCTGCAGTTCCGTCTTTGCGAGCGGCGTAGCCGCGCGGCAATCCAGGGTAGCGCCAACTGCGCTGGATTGCTTCGCTACGCTCGCAATGACGAGTGCAGAACCACGTCACCCCGGACTTGACCCGGGGTCCCGCTACTTCACGCCATCCCCCTCACCCACCCGGATGATAGAAGTCATAAACCGCCTGCGCCACGGCGGCGGACACTCCCGGAGCGCGTTGCAGGTCTTCCAGTCCGGCAGCGCGGACCTTGCTGGCGGTGCCGAAGTGGAGGAGCAGCGCACGCTTTCTGGCCGGGCCGATGCCGGGGATCTCGTCCAGCGGCGAGGCGCTGATCGCGCGGCTGCGTTTTTCGCGGTGGGCGCCGATCGCGAAGCGGTGGACTTCGTCGCGCAGCCGCTGGAGGTGGAACAGCAGCGGCGAGTTTTCCGGCAGCATCCGCTCGCGCCCGTCGGGAAAATGGAACACCTCGCGCCCCTCGCGGCCGTGGTGCGGACCCTTGGCGACGCCGATCAAGCAGACATCCTCGATGCCGAGTTCCTCGAGCGCGTCCTTTGCCGCGCTCAATTGCCCCTTGCCGCCGTCGATCAGCACCAGGTCGGGCCAGATCCCGGCATCGCGATCGGGATTCTCCTCGGCCAGGCGGCCGAAGCGGCGGGTGAAGACCTCGCGCATCATCGCGAAATCGTCGTTGGTCTGCGCCGCCTTGATGTTCCACTTGCGGTACTGGCCCTTGAGGAAGCCCTCTGGCCCCGCCACCACCATCGCGCCCAGCGCGTGCGCGCCCTGGACGTGGCTGTTGTCGTAGATCTCGACCCGCTGCGGCAGCTCGCCCAGGTCGAAGAATTCGGCCATTTCGCGCCAGATCCGGGCCTTGGCCCCGCTTTCGGCCTGGCGCCGTTCGAGCGCTTCGACCGCGTTGCGGCTGGCCTGCTCCATCAGCCGCCGCCGGTCGCCGCGCCGGGGCACCGACAGCTCGACCTTGCCGCCCGCCGGGCCGGACAGCGCCTCGGCCAGCAGCTCGGCTTCGGGCAAGTCGCGATCGACCAGCACCAGCCGCGGCGGCGGCACTTCCTCATAGAACTGGGCGAGAAAGGCGGTGAGCACCTCGCTTTCGTCCAGCCCGTCGGTGTGGCTGGGGAAGAAGGCGCGGTGGCCCCAGTTCTGCCCGCCGCGGATGAAAAAGGCCTGGACGCCGTACTGGCCGTTGCGGCTGGCGATGGCGAAGACATCGGCATCGCCCAGCCCTTGCGCGTTCACCGCCTGACTGCCCTGGATGAAGGTGGCGGCGCGGAGCCGGTCGCGCAGCATCGCGGCGCTCTCGAAATCGAGCGCTTCGGCGGCCTGGGCCATCTGCGCCTCGATCTTCTTCTGCACCGCGCTGGATCGCCCGCCGAGAAAGTCCTTCGCCTCGGCCACCAGTTCGCCGTAACCGGCCGCGTCGATCCGCCCGACGCAGGGCGCGCTGCAACGCTTGATCTGGTAGAGCAGGCACGGCCGGTCACGGCGGCTGAAAAAGCTGTCGGTGCAGCTGCGCAGCAGGAACAGCTTCTGCAGCGCGTTGATCGTGGTGTTGACCGATCCGGCGCTGGCGAAGGGCCCGTAATAGCTGCCCTTGGCCCGCCGCGCGCCGCGATGCTTCATGATCCGGGGAAAGTCGTGTTCGGCGCGCAGCAGGATGAAGGGAAAGCTCTTGTCGTCGCGCAGCAGCACGTTGAAAGCCGGGCGGAAGCGCTTGATCAGCTGGGCTTCGAGCAGCAGCGCCTCGGCCTCGCTGTTGGTGGTCACGATGACCATAGAACGGGTCTGCGCGACCATCCGTTTCAGCCGCAGCGGCAGCCGCTCGACCTGGGTGTAGTTCGCCACCCGGTTCCTCAGCGCCCGCGCCTTGCCGACATAGAGCACATCGCCGCGGGCATCGAGCATCCGGTAGACGCCGGGTTTGGGCTTCAGCGTTGCCAGCACCTCGCGGATTGCGGCGATTCCGGCCTCGAGATCGGGCTGGCCGGCCTTCACCGCATGGGTCGCCCCCGCTTCGTGAAAGCGTTCGGCGCCGTGCGGATTGGGCGGGGTTCCGGCGGGGCTGCGGGTCATCGGTTCCAGATAGGCGTTCGTAGAGCAAAGGTCATCCGAGGATTGCCAATCGCCAGGCACCGCCGCAAGCTGATGCGGCAACCAATTCAGGGGAGTCCTTTCGATGCGCCTTGCCGCCCTGGCCCTGCTGCTGTCCGCCGCGCCGCTTTCCCCCGCCCTCGCCCAGGATGCGCCCGAGCGCGCCTTCACCGGGGCAGACCTGTTCAAGCTGGAGGCCGCGCGCGATCCCCAGCCCAGCCCCGACGGCAGGACCATCGCCTATGTCCGCCAGGCCGGCGACGTGATGAGCGATCGCAACCGCACCTCGATCTGGCTGGTCGACGTGGCCAGCGGCAAGCAGCGTCCGCTGGTGACCGGGGCGGGCAGCTACATGGCCCCGCGCTGGTCGCCCGACGGCACCCGTCTGGCCTATGTCGCCGCCGAGGATGGCGGGGCGCAGCTGTGGGTGCGCTGGGTCGACAGCGGGGCAAGCGCCAAGCTGACCAATCTGCCCGACAGTCCGAATTCGATCACCTGGTCGCCCGATGGCCGCAGCCTGGCCTATGTCCGCCGCGTGCCGGGCGAGGAGCCGAGCCTTGGCAAGGCCCCACCCAAGCCCGAAGGCGCCAAGTGGGCCGAACCGCTGCAGGTGATCGACCGCGTCACCTATCGCGGCGACGGCGAGGGATACTATCCCGCCGGCTACAGCCACCTGTTCACCATTCCCGCCGATGGCGGCGCGCCGCGGCAGGTGACTTTCGGATCCTATGACGATTTCGGGCCGCTGTCCTACACGCCCGATGGCTCGGCGATCCTCTTCGCGGCGGTGCGCAAGGACAACTGGGAGCGCGAGCCCAACGATGCCGAGGTGATCTCGGTCAACCTGGCCAGCGGGGCGCTGACCACGCTGACCAGTCGCTATGGCCCCGATGTCGCCCCGGCGATCTCGCCCGATGGCAGCAAGGTGGCCTATCTTGGCTTCGACGATACCCACCGCACCTACGAGAACACCGAGCTTTACCTGATGAACCGCGACGGCAGCGGCGCGCGCAGCCTGACGAGCGCGCTCGACATCAGCGTGGACGATGCGCAGTGGGCGCCCGATGGCAAGGGCCTGATCGTGTCCTATGACGATCACGGGGTGAAGCAGATCGCCCGGATCGGGCTCGACGGCAGCCGCAAGGTGCTCGCCAGCGGGCTGTCGGCGGCATCCTATGACCGGCCCTATACCGGCGGCGATTTCGCCATCGGGCGCGGCGGCACCATCGCCTGGACCGGCGGCAGCGATGTGCGCCCGCCCGATGTCCATGTGCTGCGCGGCGGACAGGATGTGCAGCTGACCCGGCTCAACGACGGCTGGCTGGGCGCCAAGGCGCTCGCCCGGGCAGAGAAGATCGCGGTCAAGGCGCCCGACGGCCGCCCGATCGACGCCTGGCTGATGCTCCCGCCCGGCCGCCAGCCGGGGCAGAAAGTACCGATGATCCTCGAGATCCACGGCGGGCCGCACAGTGCCTATGGCCCGTGGTTCTCGACCGACTACCAGCTCTACACCGCGGCGGGATATGGCGTGCTCTACACCAACCCTCGCGGCAGCACGTCCTATGGCGAAGGCTTCGCCAAGCTGATCGACCGTGCCTATCCCGGCGATGACTATGGCGATCTGATGGCATCGGTCGACGCGGCCATCGCCACCGGCGCGGTCGACGGCGACAACCTGTTCGTCACCGGCGGATCGGGCGGCGGGGTGCTGACGGCCTGGATCGTCGGCAAGAACCAGCGTTTCAGGGCCGCGGCGACGCAGAAGCCGGTTATCAACTGGACCAGCGAGTCGCTGACCATGGACGGCACCACCTTCACCTCGCGCTACTGGTTCGACAATCCGCCGTGGGTCGACGTGAAGCCCTATTGGGACCGCTCGCCGCTCAGCCTGGTCGGCAAGGTGAAGACGCCGACGCTGGTGGTGGTCGGCAGCGAGGACTACCGCACGCCAGTGAGCGAGAGCGAGCAGTACTATGCCGCGCTCCAGATCGCCGGGGTGCCGACCGCGCTGGTCAAGGTGCCCGGCGCCAGCCACGGCGGAATTGCCGCGCGGCCATCGCAGTCGGCAGCCAAGGCGGCGGCGATCCTCGCCTGGTTCGAGCGCTACCGGACCAAGCATTGACGCCCTGCCGCGCTGTGTTACGCTTCGCCGCACAAGACCCGTAAAGGGCGGGCGGCAGGAGGGGGACGGATCACTTTGCGCCAGCTTCAGGGAATGGATGCATCGTTCGTCGCGCTTGAAACGCGCAATTCGCCGATGCACATCGGCTCGCTCCTGATCTACAACCCGGAAACCGCGCCCCGCGGCTTTGTCCGCTACAAGGATATCCTGCGCTTCTTCAGAAGCCGGATGCAGCTGTCGAAGACCATGCGGCAGAAGCTGGTGCGGGTGCCGTTCGATCTCGACTATCCCTACTGGGTCGAGGACAAGGATTTCGATCTCGAATACCATGTCCGCCATGTCGCGCTGCCCAAGCCGGGCGACTGGCGCCAGCTGTGCATCCATGCCGCGCGGATCTTTGCCCGCCCGCTCGATCTCAGCCGCCCGCCGTGGGAATTCACCATCATCGAAGGGATCGACAACGTTCCCGGCGTGACCCCAGGCAGCTATGCGATGGTCACCAAGGTGCACCACGCCGCGATCGACGGGATGAGCGGGATCGACCTGATCGAAGCGCTCCACACGCTCGATCCCGATGCTCCGGCGCCGACCGAGCCGGATACCTGGCAGGGCGAAGACCCGCCGAATTTCGCCGAGCTGCTGGCCAAGAGCTGGATCAACAACGCAGCCAACCCGCTGCGCCAGCTTGACGTTGCGGCCAAGGCCATGCCGGGCGTCGCGCGGGCGATCAAGGGACTGGTGACGAAGGACTTCAGGCTCCACGGCGAAATGCTTGCCCCGCGCACGCGCTTCAACGCGGTGATCTCGCCCAACCGGGTGGTCGAGGGACGCTCGCTCCCGCTGGCCGACATCAAGGCGATCCGCGAGGCGGTGCCGGGGGCCAAGGTCAACGACGCCTTCCTCGCGATCATCGGCGGCGCGATGCGCAAGTACCTCGCCGCGCATGACGACCTGCCCGAAAAGACGCTCACCGCGATGGCGCCGATCTCGGTCCGATCGAGCGGCGAAAAGGGCGACATGGGCAACCAGGTCGCGGCAATGATCGCCCCGCTTGGCACGCACCTGGCCGACCCGATGGAGCGGCTTGCCTATGTCCATTCGCAGACGATCAATTCGAAGGCGATGACCGATGCGCTGGGCGCGCGGAACATGACCGAGATGTCGAAGGTTTCGCCCGCCCTGTTCATGGCGCTGGGCGCGCAGCTTTACACCCGCCTCCACCTTGCCGACCGGGTCGGGCCGCCGTTCACCACCGTGGTCACCAACGTGCCCGGCCCGCCGGTGCCGATCTATTCGACCGGGGCGCGGCTGGAAAGCATGATGGGGCTGCTGTGCCTGACCGATGGCCTGGGCCTGGGTCATGTCGTGCAAAGCTACTGCAAGGAGGCGACGATCGCCTTCACCGCCTGCCGCAAGCTGATGCCCGACCCGGAATTCTACGCACAGTGCATCGAGGACAGCTTCAATGAACTGCGCGATGCCGCGAAAGGTGCGCCTGCCGCGGCTCCACACGAAGCAGAGGCACCGAAAAAGGCCGCCAAGGCCGGAAAGGGCAAGAAGAAGAAATGACCGCCGCCACTGCCGCGCGCGAGGCGCTGGAGATCGAGGCTCGCCCACCGCACAGGCTGCTGGCGCTGGCCGAGGGACGGGCGCTGGTCGAGCTGGCCTCGTTCTATGCCCTGCGCCCGCTGCTGGGCAAGCTGCCGCGTGGCGACGGCCATCCCGTGCTGGTGCTGCCCGGCTTCCTGGCTTCCGACAGCTCGACCCGCCCGATGCGGCGCCTGCTGCGCGAACTGGGCTATGATGCGCATGGCTGGGGGCTGGGCCGCAACCTGCGCGTCGACCTGCAGCGCGTCCACGAGATGGAGCGGCTGCTGCTGAAGCTGTTCGAGGACACCGGCCGCAAGGTCTCGATCGTCGGGTGGAGCCTGGGCGGGGTCTTTGCCCGCGAACTGGCCAAGCTGCACCCGCAGGCGGTGCGCCAGGTCATTTCGCTGGGCAGTCCGATCCACGATGATCGCCGCCACACCAACGCCACCCGCCTGTTCGAATACCTCAACTGCAAGGAACCGGAGCCGATCAGGCACGGGCGCTTCACCGGACTGGATCAGGCCCCACCGGTTCCCACCACCTCGATCCTCACCCGCACCGACGGGATCGTGCACTGGCGGGGATCGGTCCAGCATCCGCAGGCCGGCAATGCCCGGACCGAGAATATCGAGGTCCACGCCAGCCATTGCGGGCTGGGCGTCAATCCCAGCGTGATGGTCGCCCTGGCGGATCGCCTGAAGCAGCCCGAAGACGAATGGGCGCCGTTCGTGCCGCGCCTGTCGCAGCGCTGGATGTTCCCCCAATCAAGGCTGCATTGATGACCACCCGCCACCTGATCGATCCCGAGCTGCTGCCGCTGCTCGAAATCATGCCTGCCGTGGATTTCAACGCCGAGACCCTGCCGTTCATCCGGCAGATGTCTGAAAGCCGGTTCAACATCATGGGCGAACCGGCGATGACTCCCGAAACCAGGGTGATCGACGGCCCGGCCGGGCCGCTCGAGGTGCTGTGGTACGATCCCGCTCCCGGCACGCAAGCGCGCGCCGCGCTGCTCCACGTGCACGGCGGCGGGATGATCATCGGCTCGGCCCGCTCGATGCAGCACGGCCCCGCGGCGATGGCCAAGGCGCTGGGCATTCCGATCGCGTCGGTCGAATACCGTCTCGCGCCCGAAAACCCGTTCCCCGCCCCGCAGGAAGACTGTCTGGCCGCACTGGCCTGGCTTGCCGGCAATGCGGCAGAGCTGGGCATCGACACCGCCCGGATCGGGATCATCGGCGAAAGCGCGGGCGGCGGGCTGGCGGCGGCGACGGCGCAGATGGCGCGGGATACCGGCGGGCCGGCCCTGGCCGCGCAGTTCCTGGTCTTTCCGATGCTCGATCACCGCACCGGCGGGCCGGACTGCCTCTACAACAATCCTTGCACCGGCGAATTCGTGTGGACCAAGCCGAGCAACCGGTTCGGGTGGGAATCGCTGCGCGGCGCCTATGATCCGGTCGACCGGCGCAAGGGCTGGTTCTCGCCCGCGCTGGCCGAAAGCCTGGCCGACCTGCCGCCGACCTGGATCGGCACCGGCGCGCTCGACCTGTTCCTCGACGAAAACCTTGAGTACGCCCGGCGGCTCACCGCAGCGGGTGTGCCGGTGGAACTGCACGTCTATGCCGGAGCGCCGCACGCGTTCCAGCTGGTCGCTGAATCGCGCGCGGCGCAGATGTTCACCCGCGACCTGTTTGGCGCGGTTTCGGCAATGCTGATCGGTCAGTAGGCCTTGCCGTCGACGCTCACTTCGCTGACCCGGCCCGACTGGTCGACCGAGCAGACGAAATCGCCGCCCTTGATCGTCCGGCCCTGAACGCGCCAGCCGCGGCCTTCGCGGCTTACGGTGTCGACACCGTCGACCCGCGCCGATCCGCGGGCAACCTCGTCGATGCAGGCGTTGACCGCGCTGTCGATCCCGCTGCCCGCGCTTTCGCGCCATTCGGGGCGGTTGTCCTGGCCATAGCCGGCGCCCGAATCGGTGCGATAGGGTTCGTCGGGATAGCGGCGATCGTCCTCGCGGCGGCGGTCGCGTTCGCGCTTGCTGGAATTGCTGGCGGCGCTGGCAATCGCCGCGATGCCGCCGATGATCAGGATGCCGGTCAGCACATCGCCCGCATCGACCC
This sequence comes from Sphingomonadaceae bacterium, assembly GCA_046348665.1. Classification (GTDB taxonomy): domain Bacteria; phylum Pseudomonadota; class Alphaproteobacteria; order Sphingomonadales; family Sphingomonadaceae; genus Novosphingobium. Next base: position 236,939 of record JAXMDV010000001.1, read on the forward strand.
GGTCATGGTGATGGTTGTAACGGCCACCCCAGCCGCCGCCCCAGCCGCCGCCCCAGCCCTGGGCCAAGGCGGGCGTTGCAGTCATGGAAAGCGCCGCTGCCGACGCGAGCACTGCGGCCAAACGCGAATGTCTGCGAAACATATTGCTACCCTCCAGCGGGGCAGGAATGCCGACCCGTGCCGGCTTTCGCCAATGCCCCCAAGTTGCACATGGGACTAGGCGGTCCAGGCTTGCTGTGGCCTGAACCGCCCGCCCTAGCTTCAAGGCCCTAGAAACCCCGGACCCCGTCGATGTCGAGGTCGGTGATGCGGCCCTGCTCGTACTTGCACTTGAACGAGCCGCTGTCGTAGCCGCGCAGGTTGTCGTTCCAGCCGCGGTAGTCGCCGCCCCAGCCCTGGCCATAGGTGCTGTCGCCCCGCTGCCAGCTGCGGCCCCGGGAATTGACCGCGATGCGGCCCTTCACCTCGAAGCCCCAGCGGGTGTCCCTGACCTGGCGGATGTCGGTGACATCGGCGCGCAGGCCCCGGCCCGAGGCATAGCGTTCGGCGGCAAAGACGCACTGTTCGACGGCCTGGCGGGGGTTGCCGCGCCAGCGGGCGTCATTGTCGTAGCCGCCGCGGTTGCCGCCGTAATAGCCGCCGTAGCCGGCCCGGTCATAGCCATAGTCGCCGCGATAGCCGCGATTGTTGTTGCTGGCGGCCGAGGCGATGGCGGCGATCCCGCCGATCACCAGCGCACCGGCAATGATCTCGCCCGCGCCGATCCCGCCGTGGTCGCGGAGTTCGGCCTGGGCCGGGCTTGCCGAAACGATCGCCATCGCGCCAGCCGCGATGGTTCCGGTCAGGGCTTTGGAGAAAGTCTTCATGGCAATTCATCCTTCAAGCGTGCCGGACCGAACTGTCCGGGCATGAGGATGGTCTACCGATTCGCCCGTGGCGTAAGCCTGAACTGGGCTGACAGGCGCTGTTCAGCTAAAGCGATACTTTTCTGAACGGCGCCTGTCGCGTTCCCACTAGCCAGGGTTCAGCCCGGTCCACTGCGCCAGGAAGCTCAGCACGTCCGCGCCCTCGGCCACCACCTTGTCGGTCGGCTTGCCCGACCCGTGCCCGGCGCGGGTCTCGATCCGGATCAGGTGGGGCTTGCCGCCCGGTTCGGCGGCCTGAAGCGCGGCGGCATACTTGAAGCTGTGCCCCGGCACCACGCGGTCGTCGGTATCGGCGGTGGTCACCAGCATCGCCGGATAGGCCACGCCGGCGCGGATGTTGTGATAGGGCGAATAGGCGCGCAGCACCTTCCAGTCGCCTTCCCTGGACGGATAGCCATAGTCATCCACCCAGTAGCGCCCGGCGGTGAATCGATCGAAGCGCAGCATGTCCATCACGCCCACCGCGGCATTGGCGGCGCCGAACAGGTCGGGCCGCTGGTTGACCACCGCGCCGATCAGCAGACCGCCGTTCGATCCGCCCTGCACCGCCAGCCCGCCCTTGGGGGTCACGCCCTCGGCGATCAGGTATTCGCCGGCAGCGATGAAATCGTCGAACACGTTCTGCTTGTTGCCGAGCCGCCCGGCGTCGTGCCAGGCCTTGCCGTATTCGCCGCCGCCGCGCAGGTTGGCCATCGCAAAGGCCCCGCCCGCCTCGAGCCAGGCCATGCGGGTGGCCGAGAAGGTCGGGGTCAGCGAAATCTCGAACCCGCCATAGCCATAGAGCAGCGTCGGCACCGCCTTGCCCGCCGCCGCCACGCTCTTCTTGCGGACCAGGAACAGCGGCACGCGGGTGCCGTCCTTCGAGGTGTAGAAGCGTTGTTCGACCAGGTAGTCGTCGGGATTGAAGGTCAGCTTCGGGCGGGCGAACGGCGTGTTGGCTCCGGTCGCGCTATCGAAGCGATAGATCGCGGCGGGCTGATTGAAGCTGGTGAAGGCATAGAAGGTTTCGGGATCGCCCGGACGCCCCGAAAAGCCCGATGCCGTGCCGATCGCGTTGAGCACGATCTCGCGCACCGGCTTGCCGTCAAGCGAGACCACCACCGCGGTCGATGCGGCATCCTTGAGGTAGGACAGGATCAGCCGGTCGCCGACGATCTGGGCGCGGTCAAGCGTGTTGGCGCTTTCGGGGACGACATCGGTAAACCGGGCCGTGCCCGACGACAGGTCCGCCTTCACCACCTTCAGCTTGGGCGCGTCCTTGTTGGTGACGAAGTAGAGTGTATCGCCGATCCCCTCGATCAGCCGCCAATCGTGCTCCAGCCCGGCCACCAGGGTCTGCGGACTGCCCCACTTGCCGTTCCTGCCGAGCCGCAGGACGTGGACTTCATACTTGCTGTCGGTGCCCTGGCTGGTGGTGATCACCATCCAGCGCCCATCGTTGGTCACCTCGGCGCCGTGGCCATAATCGGGATGATCGGGGGTGGCATAGACCAGCTGGTCGGCGCTCTGCGGAGTGCCGATGCGGTGGAAGCGCACTTCCTGGTTCTTGTTGAGCTGCTGGAAGGCCTGGCCTTCGGCCGGGGCGGCAAAGCGCGAATAGAGGAAGCCCTTGTCCCCGATCCAGGCGATCCCGGTGAACTTGGCCCAGCGGATCTCGTCGCCCATGACCTTGCCAGTCGCGGTGTCGAGCACCTTGATGATCCGCCAGTCGGTGCCGCCGTCCTGCACCGAATAGGCCAGCAGCTTGCCGCTGCGCGAAGGCTCCCACGCGTCGAGTGCGGTGGCGCCGTCCTTGGCCCAGGCGTTGGGATCGATCAGCAGCCGCGGCTCGCCCTCCAGCCCCTTGCGCACGAACAGCTGCGACTGGTTCTGGAGGCCCGAATTGCGGGTGTAGAAATAGAACTGGCCCGCCTTGTGCGGCAGGCCGAAGCGTTCGTAGTCCATCAGCGCGCGGATCCGCTGGGCGAACCACCCGCGCTGGGACAGCTTGCCGAGATAGGCCTGGGTCACCGCGTTCTGCTGGCCGACCCATTCGGCCACGGCCTTGTCGGTGCGGACATCGTTTTCCAGCCAGCGATAGGGATCGGCAACCTTTTCGCCGAACTGCGTCTCGACCACATCGCCCTTGCGGGTTGCGGGATAGGTCAGGTTCATGTCCTGGGCCAGGACCGAAGCGGCACACAGGCCAAGGACTGCGCCGGCAAGGGCGCGCGCGCGAAAGGACAACGGAGGTCTCCCCAAATGCAAAAAGCGAGGGCCAGCCTAGTGACTGCCCTCGCCTTTGCAATTCGCCGTTCGACGAACGGCAGGGATTATTCGTCCTCGCCGGTGAAGACCGGACCCGAATCCTGGCCCTTGGCCGAGGTGTCGCGGTCGACCAGCTCGATCACCGCCATCGGCGCGGCGTCGGAGGCGCGGATGCCGGCCTTGATCACGCGGGTGTAGCCGCCGGCGCGGTCGGCATAGCGCGCGGCCAGCACGTCGAACAGCTTCACCAGCTGGGTGTCGTCGAGCAGGCGGGCGTGGGCCAGGCGGCGGTTCGACAGGCCGCCATGCTTGGCCAGCGTGATCAGCTTCTCGACATAGGGACGCAGTTCGCGCGCCTTGGGCAGCGTGGTGGTGATCTGTTCGTGCTTGATCAGCGCCGCCGCCATGTTGCGGAACAGGGCCTTGCGGTGGCTGGAAGTGCGGTTGAGCTTACGCCCGCCGAGCTTGTGACGCATGTATCATTCCTTCGTTCGTTAGGGGGCCGTGCGAGGTACCCCGTACCCGGCAGCGCTTGCGGTGGCTGCCTTCGCCGTGGCGGGGCGCCCGAAGGCGCCCCATGTTCGGTCTTAACCAAGCAGTTCCTGTTCGAGCTTCTTGGCCATTTCCTCGATGTTTTCGGGCGGCCAGCCGGGGATGTCCATGCCCAGGCGCAGGCCCATCGAGCTCAGGACTTCCTTGATCTCGTTGAGGCTCTTGCGGCCGAAGTTCGGGGTGCGGAGCATCTCGGCCTCGGTCTTCTGGACCAGGTCGCCGATGTAGATGATGTTGTCGTTCTTGAGGCAGTTCGCCGAACGGACCGACAGTTCCAGCTCGTCCACCTTCTTGAGCAGGTAGCGGTTGAGCTGGTTGGTATCGCCTTCGTCGCTCGGCGCGGCGGCGGCCATGCCGATCATCGGCGAGGCACCCATCGGCACCGAATCCTCGAAGTGGACGAACAGCGAGAGCTGGTCCTGGAGGATCCGCGCGGCATAGGCCACGGCATCTTCCGGGGTCACGGTGCCGTCGGTTTCGATGCTCAGCGAGAGCTTGTCATAGTCAAGCTCCTGGCCGATGCGGGCATTCTCGACCTTGTAGCTGACCTGGCGGACCGGCGAATAGAGCGAGTCGACCGGGATCAGCCCGATCGGTGCATCGACCGGACGGTTGCCGACGGCCGGGACATAGCCCTTGCCGGTGTCGGCGGTCAGTTCCATGTTGAGCGTCGCGCCTTCGTCGAGGTGACAGATCACGAGATCCTTGTTCATCACCTCGATGTCGCCCGAAACCGCGATGTCGCCCGCGGTCACTTCGCCCGGGCCGGTCGCCGAAAGCTGCAGCCGCTTGGGGCCTTCGCCCTGCATGCGCAGCGCAACCTGCTTCACGTTGAGCACGATGTCGGTCACGTCTTCGCGAACGCCGGCCAGCGACGAGAATTCGTGCAGCACGTTCTCGATCTTGATCGAGGTGATCGCGGCACCCTGGAGCGACGAGAGCAGGACGCGGCGCAGCGCATTGCCCAGGGTCAGGCCGAAGCCGCGCTCGAGCGGTTCGGCGACGAAGGTAGCGCGGCGCTTGGCGTCGTTGCCGCTCTTCACTTCGAGGGTGCTGGGCTTCTTCAGTTCCTGCCAGTTCTTGATATTGACGGACATGTTCTTCCCCTTGGGGTTTGTTCTGGCGGGAACGGCCGCTTTGCCCTGAGGCTCCCCGGCCGATCCGAAAGCGCGGACAGGAGGCCTCCCGTCCGCGAACGGCAAATCAGACGCGGCGACGCTTCGAAGGACGCACCCCGTTGTGCGGGATCGGCGTCACGTCGCGGATCGAAGTGATGGTGAAGCCGACCGCCTGCAGCGCGCGCAGCGCGCTTTCGCGGCCCGAGCCCGGACCCTTCACTTCGACTTCAAGGGTGCGCACGCCGTGTTCGGCGGCCTTCTTGCCGGCGTCGTCCGCGGCCACCTGGGCGGCATAGGGGGTCGACTTGCGGCTGCCCTTGAAGCCCATCATGCCGGCGCTGGACCACGAAATCGCGTTGCCCTGGGCGTCGGTGATGGTGATCATGGTGTTGTTGAAGCTGGCATTCACATGCGCGATGCCGCTTGAGATGTTCTTACGCTCGCGGCGCTTGATGCGCTGGGGTTCGCGTGCCATTTTTGTGTCCTACTCGAATATCTGGAAGGGAAAGCTGCCTGGCCCGATGGCCAATGCGACTTACTTCTTCTTCCCGGCGATCGGCTTGGCCTTGCCCTTGCGGGTGCGGGCGTTGGTGTGGGTGCGCTGACCGCGGACCGGCAGGCCCTTGCGGTGACGCAGCCCGCGATAGCAGGCCAGGTCCATCAGGCGCTTGATGTTCATCGCGGTTTCGCGGCGCAGGTCACCTTCGACGGTGTGATCGGCGTCGATCGTTTCGCGGATGTGCAGCACTTCCTGGTCCGACAGGTCCGACACGCGGCGCGTGTGATCGATACCCAGCTTGTCGACGATCTGGCGGGCCTTGAACGGGCCAATGCCGTGGATGTAGGTGAGCGCGATGATCACGCGCTTGTTGGTCGGGATGTTAACCCCAGCAATACGAGCCACTTAATTCTCCATGCTCCACGGATGGCAGCAGGCAGCGGCCATCCATCTCAACGCTTCAATCCGTAAAACGGCAAAAAGCCCGGCTGGTGAGCACGCAGGCTTGCACCTTCCGGACGGACCCGTTTTTCGGTTGAGCGGCGCGCTTAGGGCGATTCGCCATGCATGTCAACGGCCCGCACCGATATGATCGGGCGGCGTTCGTGCCAGAGTGCTAAGGCATAGCGCGAAGGGGCTGACCGGTCAAAACGTTCCGTCGCAATTGCCGATCATCCCGCGGGCGGCGGCGGCGCGAACAGGCCGGCAAGGCGCGCCAGTTGCCCGCCCAGCATGCCGTCCACCGCGGGCGCGATTTCCTCGCCCTTGAAGCGCATGTAGCCGCCGACGACATATTCCAGCTCGACCCGGGTGCCGGTCCCGGACGGCTTGAGTTCGATGGTCAGCGTGCCGGTCAGCGCCTCGCCCTGCAGCGGTCCAAGCGCGCCGCTCATCCGCAGCACTCCGCGCTGGGGATCGGCGAAGATCACGTGCATGTGCTCGACGCTGCCCATGCGTTGGTCGGCCGGGGCATCGGCAGGCCTGGGCAGCTTTTCGCAGAAGCAGCCGGTGGCCTGGGCATCGATGTAGAGATTGGCGGCATCCTTCGACCAGGTATGCTCGCTCGACCACCACCTGGTGGGAGCGATCAGCGCCTTCCAGACGGTCTGAGGGTCAGCGGCGACTTCGGCGCTATGCCTGACCACGAAACCGGCGTCGGACTGCGCGGCCACTTCGGCGCGTGCGGCAGTGGGGCCAAGCGCCAGGGCGGCCAGCAGGCTCGATGCCAGGAATGTGCGGATCATTGTGCCCTCCCCCTTGCGCCGCACGCGTCGGAAAGCGCTGGCCGGTCAGCCCTTGATAACGCGCTCAATCGTTGCCGTCACCTGATCGATGTCGGCCATGCCATCGACCCGGCTGACAATCCCGCGCGCTTCGTAGATCGGCAGGATCGGCGCGGTCTTGGCGCGGTATTCGGCCATGCGGGTGCGCACGGTTTCCTCGTTGTCGTCGGGACGGCGCTTGAATTCGTGACTGCCGCACTTGTCGCAGGTGCCGGCAACCTTGGGGCGTTCGAACTTGTCGTGATAGCCCTTGCCACACTGCGCGCAGGTGTAGCGGCCGCAGATCCGCTCAACCAGCGCATCCTCATCGACCTCGAGCTCGATCACGTGTTCAAGCTTGCGTCCGCGCGCGGACAGGATCGCGTCGAGGCTTTCGGCCTGGGCTGCGGTGCGCGGGTAGCCATCGAAGATCGCGCCCTGCCCCGAAGCCATCGCGTCCAGTTCCTCGCCGATCAGCGCCGAGACGATCTCGTCCGAGACCAGCTCGCCCCGGTCCATCACCGCCTTGGCCTGGAGCCCCACGGCGGTGCCGGCCTTGACCGCGGCGCGCAGCATGTCCCCGGTTGAGAGCTGGCGCATGCCATGCGCTTCGACAAGGCGCTGGGCCTGGGTGCCCTTGCCCGCTCCGGGCGGTCCAAGCAGGATGATGTCCACGTTCAAACCCCCGTTCGAGTCTTAGCGCATGCGGCCCTTGAGCTTGGCCTTCTTGATCAGATCGCCGTACTGGTGGGCCAGCAGGTGCGACTGGATCTGCGTGATCGTATCGACCGTGACATTGACCACGATCAGCCAGCTAGTGCCGCCCGCGAAGAAAAAGCGCATGCCGGTCTGTTCCATCACCATTTCGGGAATGACGCAGACAGTGGTGATGTAGAGCGCGCCGATCACGGTGATCCGGGTCAGCACGTAATCGAGGTAGTTCGCGGTGTTCTTGCCCGGGCGGATGCCCGGAATGAAGCCGCCGTTGCGCTTCAGGTTGTCAGCCGTTTCCTCGGGGTTGAAGACCACCGCGGTGTAGAAGAAGCTGAAGAACATGATCCCGAGCGCATAGAGGATCATGTAGATCGGCTTGCCGTGGCCCAGGTACTGGTTCAGCGCCTGGATGAACGCGCCGAGCTTGGTATCCTGCGAAACCGAATTGCCGGCGAACTGACTGATCGTCAGCGGCAGCAGCAGGAGCGAGCTGGCGAAGATCGGCGGAATCACGCCCGCAGTGTTGATCTTCAGCGGCAGGTGGCTGCGGTCTGCCTGCATCATGCCGTTCTGGCTGGCGCGCTTGGGATACTGGATCAGCAGGCGCCGGGTGGCGCGTTCCATGAAGCAGATGAACAGGATCATCGCCACGACCATGCCGATCATCAGCGCGACGGTGAAACCGCTCATCGCGCCGGTGCCGTACTGGGTGAACATGTTCGAGAAGAACGTGGGCATCTGCGCCACGATCCCGGCCATGATGATCAGCGAGGTGCCGTTACCGATCCCGCGGCTGGTGATCTGTTCGCCCAGCCACAGCAGGAACATGGTGCCGCCAACCAGCGAGATCAGCCCCGCGACATAGAACAGCGGCCCCGGGTCGACCGCAAAACCCTGGATATCGGCGTTGCGCAGCGCGGCATAGCCCTGCAGCAGGCTGAGGAAGACCGCGCCATAGCGGCTGTACTGGTTGAGCTTGCGCCGCCCGCTTTCGCCTTCCTTCTTGAGGCTGGCGAGCGAGGGATGGAGCGAAGCGGCCAGCTGGACCACGATCGAGGCGGTGATGTAGGGCATCACCCCCAGCGAGATCAGGCTGTAGTTGGCCAGCGCGCCGCCCGAGAACATGTTGAAGAAATCGAGGATCCCGCCCGAATTGCGCTCCATGAAGGCCTTCAGCGCGATCGGATTGATCCCGGGCAGCGGCACGAAGCTGAGGAAGCGGAAGATGATCAGCGCACCGATGGTGAACCAGATGCGGTTCTTGAGCTCGGTCGCCTTGGAAAAGTTGGCGAGGCTCAGGTTGCTCGCGATGTTGTCGGCGCGTGATGCCATGATGCGAAAATGCCTTGCTTGGGCGCCAGGCTCAGGCCCGGTGTGCCGCGTCCCCTAGGAATGAGCAGCCCATATAGGATGCTGGCGGGGATTGCATAACCCCCGCCCAGCAAAGTTCCGGATTATTCGGCCGATGCAGCCTTGGCGGCAGGCACTTCGACCGAACCGCCAGCCTTTTCAACCGCCGCCTTTGCCCCGGCCGAGACGCCGGCGACGACAAACTTGGCCTTGGCCGTGAACGCGCCCTTGCCGAGCAGGCGGACGCCGTCCTTGCCGCCACGCGCCAGGCCAGCGGCCTTGAGCGCGGCGTGGTCGATGTCCTTCTTGGCATCGAGCTTTCCGGCGTCGATCGCCTTCTGGACCAGGCCCAGGTTCACCTCGGCATAGTCCTTGGCGAAGATGTTGTTGAAGCCGCGCTTCGGGATGCGCATGTGGAGCGGCATCTGGCCGCCTTCGAAGCCGTTGATGCTGACACCCGAGCGCGCCTTGGCGCCCTTCTGGCCGCGTCCGGCGGTCTTGCCCTTGCCCGAGCCGATGCCGCGTCCGACGCGCATGCGGGACTTGCGGGCACCATTGTTGTCACGGATATCGTTCAGTTTCATGTCTTGCACTCGCTTTCGCTTTTGTCGCGCTGATAGGAACGGCGGCCCTTAGGCGAAGCGGATGGTGATGTCACCCCCTATTTGCGCGGCGACATTGCACCCCATACGCTCGCTGCGTGACCGACAGTCGGGGTCGAAGATTGGAGCGCTGGGTCGGCGCATTGCCAAGGCGGCGACACTTGGCAGGCCGTCGGCCAATTATCATCTGTTTTTCCTGGAATTGGAACCAGGTTGCGGTCAACGACCTTGTAGAACAACGATTTTTCCGCCATTTTGAGCGCCATGCAAGCAAGCGACCTCAAGTCCGCCCAGGAATTGCGCGCGGTAGACGGCAATCCGGAACCGATCGCTTTCAACGATTCGAAAATCGCCTATGTCGTCAAGCGGTGCCGCGGCAAGTCGGTACTCGACCTTGGCTGCGTGATGCACCAGCCTCATGAGCACCTCAGCCGATATTGGCTTCACCGTGCCATTCGCGAAGTTGCCGCTGATGTGATCGGGCTGGATCTTTCAACCTCAGGGGTGCTTGCCTTGCGCGATCTGGGCTATAATGTCGTTGAAGGCGATGCCGAGGCGTTTTCCTTTGATCGTCAGTTTGACGTCATCGTCGTCGGCGATCTTATCGAGCATCTGGGCAATCCATCCGGCCTGATCCGGTCGTGCCTGGCAGCACTCGCGCCGGAAGGACGGATTATCGTGCAGACGCCCAATCCGTGGTACTGGCGCGCGATCGTCAAGGCGATGTTGTACCGAGAGGTGCCGAACAATCCCGAGCATACGTGCTGGTTCGATCCGCGCACGCTACGTCAACTTGTCGCGCGGTTCGGCTTGACCCTGGGCGATACCGAATTCCAGTCGCGCTATCTGCGCGACCGCCTCATGCCACTGCCACGGGGGATCAAGCACACCAGCTGGTCAACCGAACTGATGCGCGCCTGACCGATACGAAAAAGCCCCGGCCGAAACCGGGGCTTGATTCGGTGTTCGCACACAGGTGTCGGCGGTCAGTCGACCACGGCCACCATGTGCGGCAGCTTGGCGATCGCGCCGCGCACTTCGGCGGTGTCTTCCAGCTCGACCACGCGGTGCATCTTGCCCAGCCCGAGACCGATGAGGATCTTCTTCTGGCTTTCCGGGCGACGGATCGGCGAACCGATCTGCTTGATCTTGATCTTGGCCATCGCGCGTTACTCCGTAATGGCGCCGGCGGCCGCTTCGGCCTCCGCCGCGCTCGCGCCGCCGCGACCCAGCAGGTCGGCAACCTTCTTGCCGCGGCGCTGAGCCACCGACTTCGGCGAAGTCTGGCTCACCAGCGCGTCAAAGGTGGCGCGGATCATGTTGTAGGGGTTCGAGGTGCCGACCGACTTGGTCACCACGTCGGCAACGCCCAGGCTTTCGAAGACGGCGCGCATCGGGCCGCCCGCGATGATCCCGGTCCCGGCCGGAGCCGAGCGGACGTTGACCTTGCCCGCGCCAAACCGGCCCTTGCCGTCATGGTGCAGGGTGCGGCCTTCCTTGAGCGGAACGCGGACCATCTTCTTCTTGGCGGAAGCGGTCGCCTTGGTGATCGCTTCCGGCACTTCGCGAGCCTTGCCGTGGCCAAAGCCCACGCGGCCCTTGCCGTCGCCCACCACGACCAGCGCGGCGAAACCGAAGCGCTTGCCGCCCTTCACGGTCTTCGAGACGCGGTTGATGTGGACCAGCTTCTCGATCAGTTCCTCGCCGCCTTCGTCGTCGCCGCCACGACCACGACGGTCATCACGGCCACCACGACCACGGCCACGGTCACCACCGCGATCATTGCCCCCGCGGCCACGGCCACGGCCGCGCGCTTCGCGAGCTTCGCCGCCGGTGTCGCCACCCTGCGGGTGTTCAGCGGCGATCGGAGCGTCGATCACGGCTTCGTTGTTGGTTTCGTCTGCCATCTTAGAACTCCAGCCCGCCTTCACGCGCGGCGTCGGCCAGCGCCTTGACGCGGCCATGGAACAGGAAGCCGCCGCGATCGAACACGACGGTGGTCACGCCAGCCTTCTTGGCGGCATCGGCCAGGGCCTTGCCGACTTCGGCAGCGGCCGAGACATTGGCCCCGACCTTGCTGCCCAGCGAGTTGGCGGCGGCCACGGTGCGGCCAGCGGCATCGTCAATGATCTGGGCGTAGATGTGGCGGCCCGAACGGTGCACCGAAAGCCGCGGACGGCCACCGGCGCGCGCCTTGAGCGCGGTGCGAACGCGCCGACGGCGGCGCTCGAAAAGGTTCAGCTTGGCCATTACTTCTTCTTCCCTTCCTTGCGGAAGATGTACTCGCCGCGGTACTTGATACCCTTGCCCTTGTAGGGTTCCGGCTTGCGCCAGCGGCGAATTTCGGCCGCAACCTGGCCGACCTTCTGCTTGTCGATGCCCGAAATCTCGATCGTGGTGTTGTCCGGCGTCTTGATCTCGATCCCTTCGGGAACCGCGAAATCGACGTCGTGGCTGTAACCGAGCTGCAGCTTCAGGGTCTTGCCCTGGGCGTTGGCGCGGTAGCCGACACCGGTGATTTCAAGCACCTTGGTGTAGCCATCGGTAACCCCGGTGACGAGGTTCTGCACCAGCGTGCGCTGCATGCCCCAGAAGGCACGGGCGCGCTTGGTGTCGTTGGCCGGCTGCACCGAAATGCTGCCTTCCCCGACCGAGTAGGAGACATCGTCAGCGAGGCTCAGCGTGAGAGTGCCCTTGGGGCCCTTCACGGTGAGGGTACCGTCGGCGATGTCGGCGCTGACGCCGCTCGGCACGGTAACCGGCTTCTTGCCAATGCGGCTCATCAGAACACCTCCGCCAGCACTTCGCCGCCGACGTTCTGGGCGCGGGCTTCGGCATCCGAAAGCACACCCCGGGGCGTCGAGACGATGGTGATGCCAAGGCCGTTGCGGATCACCGGGAGTTCCTTCGAACCCGAGTAGACCCGGCGGCCAGGCTTGGAGACGCGGGCGACGTGCTTGATCGCGGGTTCGCCCTCGAAATACTTCAGTTCGATCCGCAGCTGCGGGTGGGCGCCGGTGGCGTCCTCCGAATAACCACGGATATAGCCTTCGCGCTGCAGGACTTCGAGAACGCGGGTGCGCAGCTTCGAAGCCGGCGAAAGGACAGAGTCCTTCTTCGCACGCTGGCCGTTGCGGATGCGGGTGAGCATATCACCCAGGGGATCGGTCAGTGCCATCGCTTGATCCTTACCAGCTCGACTTCGTGACGCCCGGGATCATGCCCTTGTTGGCAAGATCACGCAGCTCAATGCGGCAAAGGCCGAACTTGCGATAGTAGCCGCGCGGGCGGCCGGTGGTGACGCAGCGGTTGCGAACACGGGTCGGGTTCGCGTTGCGCGGAACTTCGGCCAGCTTCAGCCGGGCGATCAGGCGCTCGGTTTCGTCGAGCGACTTGTCGTCGGCAGTGGCCTTCAGCTTCGCGTATTTTGCCGCATACTTCTTGACGAGCTTCTTGCGACGCTCGTTCTTGTTCACGGAACTCAGTTTCGCCATGGACTTAAGCTCTCTCTAACTCAGGCCGCTTGCGCGGCTTCGGCTTCCGCCGGGAACGGGAAACCGAACAGGCGAAGCAGCTCGCGCGCTTCCTCGTCGGTCTTCGCGGTGGTGGTGACGATGATGTCCATCCCCCTCACCTTCTCGATCTGGTCGTAGCTGATCTCCGGGAAGATGATCTGCTCCTTCAGGCCCATCGCATAGTTGCCGCGACCGTCGAACGACTTCGGGTTGAGACCGCGGAAGTCACGGATGCGGGGCATGGCGACGGTGATCAGGCGATCGAGGAATTCGTACATGCGTTCGCGGCGCAGGGTGACCTTGCAACCGATCGGCATGCCTTCGCGCAGCTTGAACTGCGCGATCGACTTCTTCGCCTTGGTGATCACGGGCTTCTGGCCCGAGATGCGCGCCATTTCCTCGGCGGCGGTCTGGACCTTCTTCTTGTCCTGGCTGCCTTCGCCCACGCCCATGTTGAGCGTGATCTTTTCGATCTTGGGCACTTCCAGCGCGTTCTTGTAGCCGAACTTCTCGGTCATCGCCTTGGCGACTTCCGCGTCGTACTTGGCCTTCATGCGGGGCGTGTACTTAGCCATCGATCTTCTCCCCGGACTTGACGGCCACGCGGACCTTCTTGCCGTCCTTCGACGTTTCGAAGCGCACGCGGGTGGCCTTGCCGGTCTTGGGGTCGGCCAGGCCGACCTTCGAAATGGCCATCGGAGCCTCGCGGCGGTCGATGCCGCCCTGCGGGTTCGTCTGGCTCGGCTTGCGGTGACGGGCGGCGACGTTCACGCCCGAAACGAGGACCTTGCCCTCTTTCGGCATGACCTGCAGGACGGTGCCGCTGCGGCCCTTGTCCTTGCCCGAACGGACGACGACGTTGTCGCCCTTCTTGATCTTAGCGGCGGCCATTACAGCACCTCCGGCGCAAGGCTGATGATCTTCATGTAGCCCTTGCCGCGCAGTTCGCGGACCACGGGGCCGAAGATACGGGTGCCGATGGGCTCGGCGTTCTTGTTGATCAGCACGGCAGCATTGCTGTCGAAACGGATCACGCTGCCGTCGGCGCGGCGCACGTCCTTGCGGGTACGCACGATCACCGCACGGTGCACGTCGCCCTTCTTCACCTTGGTGCGCGGCTGCGCTTCCTTGACCGACACCACGATGATGTCGCCAACGCCGGCGGTGCGGCGCTTGGATCCGCCCAGCACCTTGATGCACTGGACGCGCTTGGCGCCGCTGTTGTCAGCGACATCAAGCTGGGATTGCATCTGGATCATTGATCCGGTTCCTTCCTACTGGCTTGCCGGAACCAGTCCGGCAGTTCCAAAAAAGCTCTTAGACGTCTGCTTCGACAGCGGCGGTCTTGCCGGCGGTGACGCGCTCGATGACCTTCCAGGTCTTGAGCTTCGACATCGGGCGGGTTTCCTCGATGCGAACGGTTTCGCCGGTCTTGAACGCGTTGTCTTCGTCGTGGGCGTGATACTTCTTCGAACGACGGATGATCTTCCCGTAGAGCGGGTGCTTCACCTTGCGTTCGACCTTCACGACCACGGTCTTGTCGGTCTTGTCGGAAACCACGGTCCCGATCAGGATACGCTTGGGCATCGTTGGTCTCCTTACGCCTTGGCCGAAGCGCTGGTGCGCTCAGCCTGAAGCGTCTTGATACGGGCGATGTCGCGGCGCACTTCCTTGATGCGCGCCGGACGCTCGAGCTGGTTGGTCGCAGCCTGGAAGCGGAGGTTGAAGGCCTCCTTCTTCAGGTCGGCGAGATCGGCCGAGAGCTGGTCGTCGCTCTTGGCGCGCAGGTCAGCGGGCTTGGCCATTATTCGCCTCCCAGGTGGCTGGTGTCGCCAAGACGGGCAACAACCTTGGTCTTGATCGGCAGCTTCATCGCGGCGCGGCTGAAAGCTTCGGCGGCGAGCGGACCGGCAACGCCGTCCAGCTCGAACAGGATCCGGCCCGGCTTGACGCGGGCGGCCCAGTATTCGACCGAACCCTTGCCCTTGCCCTGACGGACTTCGGCGGGCTTCTTCGAAACCGGCACGTCCGGGAAGATGCGGATCCACAGGCGCCCCTGGCGCTTGATGTGGCGGGTGATCGCGCGGCGCGCGGCTTCGATCTGGCGCGCGGTAACGCGTTCCGGTTCCAGCGCCTTGAGGCCATAGGAGCCGAAGTTCAGATCGGTGCCGCCCTTGGCGTCGCCCTTGATCCGGCCCTTGAAGGCCTTGCGGAACTTGGTTTTCTTCGGTTGCAGCATGATTAGTTCCTGCGATCTTCACGCGCCGGACGCACGCCCGAGGTCTGGGCTTCGAGCATCAGGCGGTCCTGCGCCATCGGGTCGTGGCCAAGGATCTCGCCCTTGAACACCCAGGTCTTGATCCCGATGATCCCGTAGGTGGTCAGCGCTTCGGCTTCGGCATAGTCGATGTTCGCGCGCAGCGTGTGCAGCGGCACACGGCCTTCGCGGTACTGTTCGATGCGGGCGATTTCCGCCCCGCCGAGACGGCCCGAGCAGGTGATCTTGATGCCTTCGGCACCAAGGCGCATGGCCGACTGCATCGCGCGCTTCATCGCCCGGCGGAAAGCCACGCGGCGGATCAGCTGGTCGGCGATGCCCTGGGCGACGAGCTTGGCATCGATTTCCGGCTTGCGGATCTCGACGATGTTCAGCTTGACGTCGCTGTCGGTCATCTTGGCGATGGCCGAACGCAGCTTTTCGATGTCCGCGCCCTTCTTGCCGATGATCACGCCCGGACGGGCGGCATAGATCGACACGCGGCAGACCTTGGCCGGACGCTCGATCACGACCTTGCTGATCGCGGCCTGCGGCACGGTTTCAAGCACGAACTTGCGGATCTTGAGGTCTTCCTCAAGCATCTTGCCGTAGCTCTTGCCTTCGGCGTACCAGCGGCTGTCCCAGGTCCGGTTGATCTGGAGGCGCAGGCCGATGGGGTTTGACTTGTGACCCATGGATCAGGCCTCCTCGACTTCGCGGACCACGATGCGCAGCCGGCTGAACGGCTTGAGGATGCGGGTGCTCTTGCCGCGTCCGCGCGTGTGGAAACGCTTCATGGTGATCGACTTGCCGACCGAAGCCTCGCTGACGACCAGCGCGTCGACATCGAGGTTGTGGTTGTTTTCCGCGTTGGCAATCGCCGAGGCGAGCACCTTGCGGGCATCAACCGCCATCGCCCGCTTCGAGAAAGCGAGGATGCTCATGGCTTCCTCGGCCTTCTTGCCGCGGATCAGGGCGGCGACCAGGTTCAGCTTCTGGGCCGAACCACGGATCGTGGTGCCGACCGACAGGGCTTCCTTCTCGCCGACCCGGCGGGGGGATTTTGCCTTGCTCATCAGCGCTTACCCTTCTTGTCGGCGGCGTGGCCCGGGAAGCTGCGCGTGGGCGCAAATTCGCCAAGCTTGTGACCGACCATTTCCTCGCTCACCGAAACGGGAACGAACTTGTGACCGTTGTAGACGTTGAACGTCAGACCAACGAACTGCGGCAGGATCGTCGAACGACGCGACCAGGTCTTGATCGGGGCGGCGCGAGCGCCCTGGTCCTGCATGGCTTCCGCCTTCTTCAGCAGGTGCAGGTCGACGAAGGGGCCTTTCCAGACGGAACGTGCCATGGTGGCTTACCTCTTCTTCTTGGCGTGACGCGAACGGATAATCAGCTTGTCCGTCTGCTTGTTGTTGCGGGTACGGGCGCCCTTGGTCGGCTTGCCCCACGGAGTGACCGGATGACGGCCACCCGAGGTGCGGCCTTCACCACCGCCGTGCGGGTGGTCGACCGGGTTCTTGGCGACACCGCGGGTCAGCGGGCGGCGGCCCTGCCAGCGGGTGCGGCCGGCCTTGCCGAAGTTCTGGTTCTGATTGTCGGGGTTCGAAACCGCGCCAACCGTGCCCATGCAATCGCCGCGCAGGTAGCGCTGCTCGCCCGAGTTGAGGCGAACGATCACCATCCCGCGGTCGCGGCCGACGACCTGCACATAGGTGCCGGCCGAACGTGCGATCTGACCGCCCTTGCCCGGCTTCATCTCCACGTTGTGGCAGATGGTGCCGACTGGCATCTGGCTGAGCAGCATCGCGTTGCCCGGCTTCACGTCGGTCTTTTCACCGGCGACAACGGTATCGCCGACGGCGAGGCGCTGCGGCGCGATGATATAGGCCTGTTCGCCGTCCGCATACTTGATGAGGGCGATGAACGCGGTGCGGTTGGGATCGTATTCCAGGCGCTCGACGGTCGCGGGGGCATCCCACTTGCGGCGCTTGAAATCGATGAAGCGGTACTTCTGCTTGTGACCGCCGGCGATCCCGCGCGAGGTGACGTGGCCCTTGTTGTTACGGCCACCGGTCTTGCGCTTGCCTTCGGTAAGCGCCTTGACCGGCTTGCCCTTCCACAGCGCCGACTTGTCGACCAGGATCAGGCCGCGACGGGCCGGGCTGGTCGGGTTGTAGTTCTTGAGTGCCATGGTGCGCCTCAGATCCCGCTGGTGACGTCGATCGACTGGCCTTCAGCCAGACGGACCACCGCCTTCTTCACATCCGAACGGCGATAGGGCTTGCCCTTCCACCGCTTGGTCTTGCCCTTCTGGGTCAGCGTGTTCACGCTCACGACCTTCACGTCGAAGAGCGCTTCGACGGCCGCCTTGATCTGCGGCTTGGTGGCGCTTTCCACCACCTTGAAGACCACTGCGTTGTTCTCGCTGGCCAGCGTCGCCTTTTCCGTGATGTGGGGAGCCACGATCACGTCATAGTGACGCGTGTCGATTGCTGCCTTAGCCATTGAAACGCGCCTCCAGCTTTTCGACCGCGGCGCGCGTCAGCACCAGCGTGTCATGCTTCAGGATGTCATAGACATTGGCGCCGATCGCCGGGAGCACGTTGACGCCCAGCAAGTTGGCCGAAGCGCGGGCGAAGCCCTCGTTCACGGCGTCACCGTCGATGACCAGCACCTTCTTGCCCCAGTTCGCCTTGGCGAGGCTGGCGGCAAGGGCCTTGGTCTTGGCGTCCTTGAGTTCCAGGCTGTCGACGACGACGAGACCGGCCTTGGCCTTGCTCGACAGCGCCATCTTCAGGCCCAGCGCGCGGACCTTCTTGTTCAGCGAGACGTCGAAGTCGCGCAGACGGGCACCGTGGGCCTTGCCGCCGCCGATGAAGACCGGAGCGCGACGATCGCCGTGACGGGCCGTGCCGCCGCCCTTCTGGCGCCCGAACTTCTTGCCGGTGCGGGCCACGTCCGAACGCTCGCGCGTCGGGCGGGCGGTGCCGCGGCGGTTCTCGAGCTGCCAGGTAACAACGCGGTGGAGGATGTCGGCGCGCGGCTCAAGGCCGAACACCGCATCGTTGAGTTCGACTTCGCCCTTGGCGGCCGAACCATCGAGGTTGAGGATCTTGACCTTCACGGGCTTAACCCTCCTGGCCTTCGCCGGCTTCCGGAGCCTCAACCACCTCGGCGGGGGTTTCGGCGGGAGCGGCGGCATTGCTGTTGGCGGCCTGCTTGAGACCGGCCGGATACGGCGCTTCGGCGTGACGGCTGACCTTGACGGCGTCCTTGACGGTCAGCCAGCTGTTCTTCGCGCCCGGGACCGAGCCCTTGACGAAGATCAGGCCGCGTTCGTCATCGACGCGCACCACTTCCAGGTTCTGCTGGGTGCGGTTGCGGTCGCCCATGTGCCCGGCCATCTTCTTGTTCTTGAAGACCTTGCCCGGATCCTGGCGGTTACCGGTCGAACCGTGGGCACGGTGGCTGATCGAGACGCCGTGGGTGGCGCGCATGCCGCCGAAGCCCCAGCGCTTCATCGCCCCGGCAAAGCCCTTGCCCTGGGTGTGACCCGAGATGTCGACCAGCTGGCCGACCGCGAAGTGCGATGCGGCGATGGTCGAACCGACTTCGAGCGACGCATCGTCCGCGACGCGGAATTCCGCGACACGGGCCTTCAGCGGCACTTCGGCCTTGGCGAAATGTTCACGCTGCGGCTTGGCAACGTTCTTCTGCTTGGCAGCGCCGGCGCCCAGCTGCACCGCGACGTAACCGTCGCGATCGGCTGTGCGGACCGAAACCACCTGGCAATCTTCCAGCGCCAGAACGGTAACCGGAACGTGCCGGCCGTCTTCCTGGAAAAGGCGGGTCATCCCCACCTTCTTGGCGATCACGCCAGTGCGCATGATCCTGTACTCCTAAACAGAGGCCTGCCCGGGCCCATCCCGAACAGGCATGTCCAGCCCTGATTGTGATGCGAGCCCCGTCCGGGCTGGGTGCTCCCTGCAAGGCGGATGCCTTCGGAAGCGAGACGGGGGACGCATGCCCAGGGCAAGCCCTGGAGGTATCCCGATGTCTGCCGGCGCTTAGGCCAACTTGATCTCAACGTTCACGCCGGCGGCCAGGTCGAGCTTCATCAGCGCGTCCACAGTGGCGGCGTTGGGCTGCACGATGTCGAGCAGCCGCTTGTAGGTGCGCACCTCGAACTGCTCGCGCGACTTCTTGTCGACGTGCGGTCCGCGGTTGACGCAGAACTTTTCGATTCTCGTCGGCAGAGGAATGGGGCCCCGGATCAAAGCGCCGGTGCGGCGCGCGGTGTCCGCGATTTCGCCGGTCGCCTGGTCAAGCACGCGGTGATCGAATGCCTTGAGGCGAATGCGGATATTCTGGGCTTCCATTGTGTCCTACCGATGAGAAAGAGCAAAGAGGGCCCGGAGACCCCCAATAAAACCGACCGCCGGGGGAGCGAATCCCCCGGCGGATGCGGGCCTATATTACTTCGTGATCTTGCTGACAACCCCCGAACCGACGGTGCGGCCGCCTTCGCGGATTGCGAAGCGCAGGCCTTCGTCCATCGCGATCGGAGCGATCAGCTTGACGCCCAGGCCGACGTTGTCGCCCGGCATGACCATTTCGGTGCCTTCGGGAAGGATCACTTCGCCGGTCACGTCGGTGGTGCGGAAGTAGAACTGCGGGCGGTAGTTGGCGAAGAACGGCGTGTGACGGCCACCTTCGTCCTTCGACAGCACGTAGACTTCGGCGCTGAATTCGGTGTGCGGGGTGACCGAGCCGGGCTTGGCCAGAACCTGGCCGCGCTCGACGTCTTCACGCTTCAGGCCGCGGACCAGCGCGCCGATGTTGTCGCCGGCTTCGCCCTGGTCGAGCAGCTTGCGGAACATTTCGACGCCGGTGACGACGGTCTTCTGGGTGTCCTTGAGGCCGATCACTTCGACTTCGTCGCCAACCTTGACGATACCGGTTTCGACGCGGCCGGTGACAACCGTACCACGACCCGAGATCGAGAACACGTCTTCGACCGGCATCAGGAACGGCTTGTCGGTCGGGCGCGGCGGCTGCGGGATCGCGGTGTCGACAGCGTTCATCAGTTCGATGATCGAGTTCTTGCCGATCGCTTCGTCGCGGCCTTCGAGAGCGGCCAGAGCCGAACCCGGAACCACGGGGATCGCGTCGCCGTCGAAGCCGTAGCTCGAAAGCAGTTCGCGGATTTCCAGCTCGACGAGCTCGAGGATTTCCGGATCGTCGACCTGGTCAACCTTGTTCATGTAGACGACCAGCGCCGGAACGCCGACCTGGCGAGCAAGCAGGATGTGTTCGCGGGTCTGCGGCATCGGGCCGTCAGCGGCGTTCACAACGAGGATGGCGCCGTCCATCTGCGCCGCACCGGTGATCATGTTCTTCACGTAGTCGGCGTGACCCGGGCAGTCGACGTGCGCATAGTGGCGCGCGGCGGTTTCATACTCGACGTGAGCGGTCGAGATGGTGATGCCACGCTCGCGCTCTTCGGGAGCCTTGTCGATGTTGGCGAAATCGACGGCTTCACCGCCGTTGATTTCGGCCATGATCTTGGTGATCGCGGCGGTCAGCGTGGTCTTGCCGTGGTCGACGTGACCGATGGTGCCGATGTTGCAGTGCGGCTTCGTCCGCTCGAATTTTGCCTTTGCCATTGTCTCAAACCTTCTTTCGCTTGAATAAGAATCTGCGGGGTTTGGACGGCGCCCGCTGAATCAGGCGCCGCCCCTAGTATCATCTCGCCGATTAGGCAAGCTTCTCCTTGATCTCGGTCGCGACATTCGCCGGGACTTCGTCATAGTGCGAGAATTGCATGGTGTACTGTGCGCGGCCCTGGGTGAACGAGCGCAGCTGGTTCACATAGCCGAACATGTTCGCCAGCGGGACCATCGCCTCGACCACCTGGGCGTTGCCCCGGCTGTCGGTGCCCTGGATCTGGCCACGGCGGCTGTTGAGGTCGCCGATCACGTCACCCATGAATTCTTCCGGCGTCACGACCTCGACCTTCATGATCGGTTCGAGGATCTTGATGCCGGCCTTCTGGGCCGCTTCACGCATCGCACCGCGACCGGCGATTTCGAACGCCAGCGCCGAGGAGTCGACGTCGTGGTACTTGCCGTCGAGCAGCTCGATGTCGAAATCGACGATCGGGAAGCCGATCAGCGCACCGGTTTCGGCGGTTTCGCGCATGCCCTTTTCCACCGACGGAATATATTCGCGCGGAATGTTGCCGCCCTTGATCGAGTCGATGAAATTGATGCCGGCGCCGCGTTCACCCGGGGTGACCTTGACCTTGACTTCGCCGAACTGACCCGAACCACCCGACTGCTTCTTGTGGGTGTAGACCAGCTCGACCGGCTTCGCGAGGTATTCGCGGTAAGCCACCTGCGGCGCGCCGACATTGGCTTCGACCTTGAATTCGCGCTTCATGCGGTCGACCAGGATGTCGAGGTGCAGTTCGCCCATCCCCTTGATGATCGTCTGGCCCGATTCATGATCGGTCGAAACGCGGAACGAGGGGTCTTCGGCCGCCAGGCGGTTGAGCGCGATGCCCATGCGTTCCTGGTCCGCCTTGGTCTTGGGTTCGACCGACAGCTCGATCACCGGCTCGGGGAATTCCATCCGCTCGAGGATGATCGGCGCCTTTTCGGCGCAGAGCGTGTCCCCGGTGGTGGTTTCCTTGAGGCCGGCCAGCGCGACGATGTCGCCGGCATGGGCTTCGTCGATGTCTTCGCGGTTGTTGGAGTGCATCAGCAGCATGCGGCCGACCTTCTCCTTCTTGCCCTTGACCGAGTTCAGGTAGCTGCCCTTCGACAGCGTGCCCGAATAGATCCGGCAGAAGGTGAGCGAGCCGACGAACGGGTCGTTCATGATCTTGAACGCCAGCGCGCTGAACGGCGCATCGTCCTTGGTCGGACGGCTGTCGGCTTCCTCGGTGTCGGGGTTGATGCCCTGGACGTCGGGGATGTCGAGCGGCGACGGCAGGTAGTCGACCACCGAATCGAGCAGCGGCTGGACGCCCTTGTTCTTGAACGCCGAACCGCAGCACACCGGCACGAACGACTGGTTCAGCGTGCCCTTGCGGATCAGCGCCTTCAGCGTCGCGACGTCGGGCTCGTTGCCTTCGAGGTACGCTTCCATCGCGTCGTCGTCCTGTTCGACGGCGAGTTCGATCAGCTGCTCGCGGTAAAGCGCGGCTTCGTCGGCCATGTCGGCGGGGATTTCTTCGTGGAAGAATTCGGCGCCCAGCGATTCATCCTTCCAGATGATCGCGCGGTTGGCGACGAGGTCGACCAGGCCCTTGAGATCGGCTTCGAGACCGATCGGCAGGAACAGCACGGCGGGCTTGGCACCCAGGCGGTCGATGATCGACTGCACGCAGTACTTGAAGTTGGCGCCGGTGCGGTCGAGCTTGTTGATGAAGCACATCCGCGGAACGCCGTACTTGTCGGCCTGGCGCCAGACGGTTTCCGACTGGGGCTCAACCCCGGCAACGCCGTCGAAGCAGGCCACCGCACCGTCGAGCACGCGCAGCGAACGTTCGACTTCGATGGTGAAGTCGACGTGGCCGGGGGTGTCGATGATGTTGATCCGGTGGTCGTTCCAGAAGCAGGTGGTGGCGGCCGACGTGATCGTGATGCCGCGTTCCTGTTCCTGTTCCATCCAGTCCATCGTCGCGGCGCCGTCATGGACTTCGCCGATCTTGTAGGACTTGCCGGTGTAATAGAGGATGCGCTCGGTCGTCGTGGTCTTGCCAGCGTCGATGTGCGCCATAATACCGATGTTGCGGTATTTTTCGAGCGGATGGCTGCGTGCCATTGTCAGATTTTCCTTGTTACCAGCGATAATGGCTGAACGCGCGGTTGGCGTCGGCCATGCGGTGGGTGTCTTCGCGCTTCTTCACAGCGTTGCCGCGGTTGTTGGCGGCATCGAGCAGTTCGGCCGAAAGGCGCGCGCTCATGGTGGTTTCGCTGCGGTTGCGCGCGGCGGTGATCAGCCAGCGGATCGCCAGCGCCTGGGCGCGCTCGGGGCGAACCTCGACCGGGACCTGGTAGGTCGCACCACCGACGCGGCGGCTGCGGACCTCGATCTGCGGCTTCACGTTGTTCAGCGCATCGTGGAACAGCTGGACCGGATCGGCCTTGGCGCGGGTTTCCATGGTTTCGAGCGCACCATAGACGATGCTTTCGGCAACCGACTTCTTTCCGTCGAGCATGAGGTTGTTCATGAATTTCGACAGCACCTGATCTCCGAACTTGGGATCAGGCAGGATTTCCCGCTTCTCGGGACGACGACGACGTGACATTGGTTGGGTTTCCTTCCAACTCCGGCCCGCTTCACCAGCCTTTCCCATTTTCGTCACCCTGAACTTGTTTCAGGGTCCATCGTGGGTCTGGATCGAGGGTCCGTAATTCTTCAGCTACATCTGGGCTTTCGGCCCGATGGATCCTGAAACGAGTTCAGGATGACGGCCTGTTGGGGCCGTCACTTCGGACGCTTGGCGCCGTACTTCGAGCGGCTCTGCTTGCGGTCCTTGACGCCCTGGGTGTCAAGCACGCCGCGCAGCACGTGATAGCGCACGCCCGGAAGGTCGCGCACACGGCCGCCGCGGATCAGCACCACCGAGTGCTCCTGCAGGTTGTGGCCCTCGCCCGGGATGTACGAAATCACTTCACGCGAATTCGTCAGGCGGATCTTGGCGACCTTGCGCAGCGCCGAGTTCGGCTTCTTCGGGGTCGTGGTATAGACACGGGTGCAGACGCCGCGCTTCTGCGGGTTCTGCTCCATCGCAGGGACCTTGCTCTTGGCCTTCTGCGGCTCGCGACCCTTGCGGATCAGCTGGTTGATCGTAGGCATGAAGTGCTCTTCACCTTGGTTGTGGCCTTGGCCGGAAAGGTGAAGCGAAAGCGAATCGCGCATGCCACCGGCACGGAGCCAAGCCCCTGAACCGCGCAACGCGAGCCGAAAACACTCCACCCACCTGAAAAGGCCGGGTTACTTTGACGGATAACCCCCAGAATGAAGGCGCACCGGCAATGTTCAGCTCAACCGGGGGCAACCCCGGAAGCCGCGGCCCTTAGGAGAACTCCCCCGTGGGGTCAAGGAGAATGCGGGAACTTTGGCTTGTAAGCCTGCAAGACCGACTGGAAAGTGCGAAGAGTAGTGGTGCCGCTTACGTGACTCGAACACGTGACCCCATCATTACGAATGATGTGCTCTACCAACTGAGCTAAAGCGGCACGGCCTGGCCGCGCGGAGTGGCGGCCTTGGCGTGGCGCGCTGCTTAGCGGCGGAATTGCATCGATGCAATCGCTAACAGGTGTGCGGAATCTTCCGCGAAAACGGGCGCATTGCCGGGACGCCCGCCGGCTGGATTTCCCGTGCCAACCGGGTAAGGTCCGGGGATGGCAACGTCAGGGGCAATATGGTCATGATGCGCGGCGATCCGTTTGTTGACCACTATGCAATTCTGGGGGTCAGCCCGCTTTGCGACGCGCGAACGCTCGAGACGGCCTACCATGCGCTCGCGAAGAAGTATCATCCCGACCATGACGAAGCGGCGGACATTGCCCGCTTCACCGAGGTGATCGAAGCCTACAAGGCGCTCAAGGACCCTGCCCTGCGCGCCGAATACGATGCGCTCTATGCCAGCGAGACCGGCTTTTCCTTTGCCGAGAGCGGCGAGCAGACAAGCGACGAGCAATCCGCGCTGTCCGATGCCGAAGCCCACACGAAGATCCTGATGTTCCTGTACAAGCGGCGCCGCGAGCAGCCTCTCGACGCCGGCGTGGGGCGTTATTTCGTCAAGGAAATGCTCGACTGCTCGGAAGAGCTGTTCGATTTCCACCTGTGGTATCTGAAGGAAAAGGGGCTCATCGTCACGACCGAGCAAGGAACCATCGCCATCACCATCGAAGGCGTCGATCAGGTCATCGCGATGTCGCGCACCACGATGCGGCAGAAACTGTTGCTCGAACAGTTCGCTTCCGAACCCGCCGCAGAGGGGCACGCACTGTAGGCCTTGAACCCCGGCGCCCTTGCTCAGAGGAATTTGGCCGGGTTCACGGGCCGGTCGCGATACCTCACCTCATAGTGCAGGTGCGGGCCGGTCGACAGCCCGGTAGAGCCAACCTGCCCGATGGTCTGGCCCGCGCCCACGGTCTGTCCCACGCCGACATCGATCTTCGAGAGGTGGCCGTAGACGGTGAGATAGCCGCCGCCGTGCTCGATCGCGACGCACAGGCCATAGCCGCCGCACCAGCCGGCAGCCTGAACCAGACCGTTCGCCGTCGCCGCCACGGCTGTTCCGGCGGGCGCGGCCAGATCGATCCCCGCATGGAAGCGTTCGCCGCCCAGCACGGGATGCCAGCGCGAACCGAAAGTGCTGGTCAGGCCCAGTGCGCGGACCGGCGATCCGGTCGGCATCGAGGCAGGTCCGGTCCAGGCCGCACCCGCGCGCGCGAAGCCGCCCGGGCCGCGTCTCGGACCGGTGAGCCGGATCGGCGTCCCTTCAAGGTCGAGCATGCGGCCAAAGGTTACCGCACCATTCGCACCCTCTGCCCTGCCATCGTCAAAGTCGCTGCCTGAAGTTGCCGCTGCCTGACCGGAGCCGGCCATCGGCGCTTCGAGCGATCCCGCCGCGCAGGGCTGTGCCGCAAGGCAAAGCGCGAGCATGCTGACGGCCGCCGGTTTCATGGCATTGTCCAGGCGGTTGCCACGCCGCCCAGGGCGATCGCGATCCCGAAGGGCAGCATGGCGAAATCGCCCGCATCCGCTGGGGCACGCTTGCCCAGCAACCTGGCCGCATACCAGAACGCCACGACGATCAGTCCGCCCAGCGAAACGGCGCCGAGCAGTTTCATCCCCTGGCCGAGCGGGAACCACGCCGCGACCGCCGCGTAATACTTGGCATCGCCGCCGCCGAACACGCCGAAGGCAAACAGCGCAAAGCCCGCAACCAGCGCGGCGATGGCATGGCCAAGCTGGCTAGCCAGCGCCTGCGGTCCCTGTCCCGTCGCCGCAAGCAGCAGTCCCAGCGCGGCGAGCGCAAGGCAGAACGGATTGGACAGCCGCCGGAACCGAAAGTCCGACCAGCTCGCATAGGCCCCGCTGCAAAGAAGCAAGGGCGTCGCGAACTCAGCCTCGCTCACAAGGCGGTCTGGCTCGTCGATGCGGTGGCCGCCGGCATTACGATGACCTTGCGCTTGCCCTGGCTTTCGGTGCCCGCGTCCTTTTCGGCGACAGGCACAGCGGCAACGTCGTGCTGATCCTGCCGGTTCATCGCCAGTCCCTCGGCCTGGCGGCGGCGGCTGGCGGTTTGCGGCATGGTCTGTCCGGCGCAGTTGACCGACTGCTTGCGGCACAAACGTGCAGAGCGCCTCGAATCCGCAGCCGCTGCGACCTCCGCGGCAGGCACGGTAACCAGCGAGACCTGCCGATCGCCATCGCGATGAAGCATGCCCGGCTGGCGCACGACGGTTTGAGCCATCGCAGCCTGGGGCGCGACCTGCTCCGGTATCCGGGCCAGGGCCTGCTCGCCGCGCCGCCGCTCCAGCATGGCTGCGAATTCGGGAGAATCCATCAGCCGCGCCCGATTGCGGGCGAATGTCACGTTGTCGGGTGCCCCCATCGTCGCCTTGGTGAAGAAGCGATAGGCCAGATCGGGACGGCCGAGGCGGGCATAGGCAACGCCGAGGCCATTGTAGGCGGGTGCCGGCTCTTCGCCCGTCGCCAGCGCCAGATTATAGGCTTCGATCGCCGCACCGTTGTCACCCGCCTTGAGCAGTTCCACCCCTTGCCGGGTGAACAGCGTGCGGTTCTGCTCGATGCTGGCGCGATCGGGCTGAGCCCGATGCGCGAAATGCAGGCCGCCCAGCGATTGGCAGCCCGTGATCGCGGCCATCCCCGCAAGCACCGCTAGCGACCTTGAAATCGTCATTGCCATTCTAGCCTCCCATCGCTGGTAACAGGTTGCGGACCACCCTGATGATTGCCGGAAGCATCAGCACGCCGATCATCGTCGGCAGCATGCAGGCGACCAGGGGTATCGACAGCAGCACCGGTAGCCGGTGGGCCTTTTCCTCGGCGCGCATCCGGCGGCGCTCGCGCATTTCGCCGGCATAGATGCGCAAGGTGGCGCCGATCGACGAACCCAGACGGTCCGACTGGATCAGCAGGGTCGCGAACGAACGGATTTCGTCGACGGCGGCGTCGTCTGCCATCTTGCGCAAGGCTTCTTCGCGGGTCGCCCCGGCGCGCAGGCGCAGATTGGCCGTGGCCAGCAGCTGCGCAACCAGCGGATGGGACAGCGCCATCTCGTGCGCCACCCGGTCAAGGGCGGCTTCCAGGCCAAGGCCGGCTTCGACGCAGATCAGCATCAGATCGAGGCAATCAGGAAAACCGTGGATGATCGCTTCGCGGCGCCGATCGGCGCGTGCCCGCACCACCAGCGCCGGGACATAGACCCCGGCAAGCGCGCACAGCGAGCACACCAGATAGAGCTTGCCGATCGAAATCTGGTTGCCGCCAAGCAGCGAAAGCACCACGAAGATGGTCGGCAGGGCCAGCACCAGAACCAGCCGGAGCAGGTTGAACAAGCGCGGCGCAAGCGGCGAATCGAAGCCTGCCGCACGCAGCCGCTCGCGCAGCGCATCGGCCTTCGTGTCGTCGAGATTGAGACCCGCATTCTCGATCCGTTCGACGATCCGCGTCCAGGCGCTGTTGCTGCGCTTCTGCAGGTCCGGCTGGTCGTTGAAGGCGGCGAGCGGCGTTGCCAGCGCCTTCATCTTGCCCCGGATCGTCATCCTGCGATCAAGGGTGGTGAGCAGCAGGACCGAGGTGAGCGCCACCGAGGCGAACACCATGATCAGCACCAGCATCCGGGCAAAAGGAGAAGAGGCGATGGCGTCGAGCATCGTCAGACCTTCAGGTCGATCATGCGGCGGATGGTCATCACGCCGATTGCGTAGAGGATCAGAAGGCCGCTGAACCCGTAGACAAAGATCGGATCGCTGGCGACGGCGAGATAGAACTGGGGATTGAGCAGGAACAGCATGCAGATCGTGAAGACCGGCAGGACCGAAAGCATCCAGCCGCTCATCCGGCCCTCGCTGCTCAGCGCGCGGACTTTCATGTACATGCTCTGGCGGTCGCGGATCACCCCTGAAAGGTTGGTCAGCACTTCGGCCAGATTGCCGCCGGTTTCGCTCTGCAGCGCGATCGACACCACGAACATGCGCATGTCCTGCAGATCCCAGCGATCGGCCATGTCCATCAGCGAATCGGTCAGCGTGGCGCCATAGGCCACTTCATCGGAAACGATCCCGAATTCGGAGCCGATCGGGTCTTCCATCTCGTTCGTGAGGAGTTCGATGGCGCTGCCCACCGGATGGCCGGCCCTGAGCGCGCGGGTAAACACGTCGAGTGCGAGCGGGAACTGCTGTTCCATCCGCTGCCGGCGCTTTTCCTTGCGGCGATAGATGAACATGAACGGCAGGCCGACGGTCAGCGCCAGGCTGACGATGATGGTCAACTCGATGATCCCGCCGGTCACGCGCTTGCTCGAAATCCAGGCGAACAGCAGGATCAGGGTCGAAAGCCCGAGGAAGGCAAATGTCGAGATGGTCAGCAGGGTACGCGGCGCCACGCCGATATCGGCGATGCGGACCATGCGCTGGAAGCTGTAGTACAACCGCTGCGCGGTTCCGGCGTCGGCCGGAAGCCGATTGGGCACGCCCTTGCGAAGGATGTCGCCGGCATGTTCGGTCGTGGCCCCGGCCTTGAGCAGCTGCAGCCGATGATTGATCGCCTTGGCCTGGGCGCGCCGGTTGAACTGGCTGCGCAGAAAGGCCTGTGATCCCAGGAAGATGCTGGCAAAGACCGCCAGCAGGACAGCCAGCCTGACCAGGATCGCGGTCATGGCGCCGACAGGTCCGCGGTCGGCGAAAACATCGCCGGATCGAGCATGATGCCGTGCGCCGCCAGCTTCCCGGCAAATTTCGGGCGGATGCCGGTTGCTTCGAAGCGGCCCAGGACCTGGCCGGTCTCATCCCTGCCGGTCATGTTGAACCGGTAGATTTCCTGCATGGTGATCACATCGCCTTCCATGCCGGTCAACTCGGACATGCTGACGATCTTGCGCCGGCCATCGGCGAGGCGGGCGATCTGGATCACGACATTGACCGCCGAGGCGATCTGCGCCCGGGTCGAACGCACCGGAATGTCGATCCCGCTCATCCCGATCATCTGCTCGATGCGCGACAGGGCATCGCGCGGCGTATTGGCGTGCACGGTGGTCATCGAACCGTCGTGGCCGGTGTTCATCGCCTGGAGCATGTCGAAGGCCTCGCCCGCACGGCATTCGCCCAGGATGATGCGGTCGGGACGCATGCGCAGCGCGTTCTTCACCAGGTCGCGCTGGGTCACCTCACCGCGCCCTTCGATATTCGCCGGACGGGTCTCGAGCCGCGCGACATGTTCCTGCTGAAGCTGCAGTTCCGCCGAATCCTCGATCGTGACGATGCGTTCGCGGTGATCGATGTATGACGAAAGCGCATTGAGCAGGGTCGTCTTGCCCGATCCGGTGCCGCCCGAAATGATGATGTTCAGCCGCCCCTCGACCACCGCCTTGAGCACCTTGGCGACCTTTGCCGGGACCGAGCCCAGCTCGATCATCTTTTCCATGCTGATCGGAATCTTGGAAAACTTGCGGATCGATAGCAGCGAGCCGTCGATCGCCAGCGGCGCAACGATCGCGTTGACGCGTGATCCATCCGCGAGGCGCGCATCGACGAACGGCGAGGATTCGTCGATCCGCCGGCCCACCGCCGAAACGATCCGCTGGATGATCCGCAACAGGTGCCGCTCGTCCTGGAACCTCGTCCCGACGCGTTCGAGCAGGCCGTGACGCTCGACGAAGACGGTCTCGTAGCCGTTGACCAGAATGTCGGTGATCGACGGATCTTCCAGCAGCGGTTCGAGCGGCCCCAGACCGATCAGTTCGTCGAGCACATCCTCGATCAGCGTCTCGCGTTCGCTGCGATTGAGCGCCGTGCCATCGATGCTGAGCAGCTCGGTGACGACCTGCCCGACCTCGCTCGCGATCTGCTCGCGCGGGAGGGTGTCGAGCGCGGCGAGGTTGAGCCGCTCGAGCAGCTGCCGGTGGATCCGTACCTTGAGCTGGAGCATGTCATCGCTGCGCGCCACGGTCTCCTTGGGCGGAATCACCGCGACCTTGGTATTGGGGGCCTCTTCCTTGGCAGCCCCGACATCGAACGGCGACGCGCGCTTGACTTCCCACATGCTCAGGCCCTCCTGAAGGGTAGCCGGTCGAACAGTTCGCCTGCCACGACGCCAAGGTCTGCATTGAACCGGTTCTTGCGGCTGATCTGCTGAGCGAGCAGGCCCTGCGCCTGTGCCGACGACAATTGCTGGTCATCAAGCGAGACCGTGCCAAGGACTTCGCAGTGCAGGGTCTCGTCGACATCGCCGAGATCGATGGTCTTGAACAGGCGGCGCTCAACCCGGTTGACCAGCACCGCGATCTTGCCAGGCGCGATCCCCACTTCGGCAAACAGCTGGATCTGCCGCTTGGCCTGGCGCAGGCTGTTGACGTTAAGTTCGACCACCATGATGATCAGATCGGACATCGACACCGCCGAAAGCGACCAGTTGGTCCAGCTTGGCGGCAGGTCCAGCACCAGTCCGGCATAGTGGTGGCGCATCAGGGTCAGAACCCTCAGGACCTGGTCGGTCTCGACGCTTTCGATCGGCTCGATCCGGTTCGGGGCGGCGAAGACCGCCAGCCCGTCCTGGGCCGAACGCTCGATCGAGCGCAGCAGGTCCTCGTCCAGCCGCTCGCGCGCCTGCAGCAGATCGGATACCGACCCCGCGCCAGGCAGCGCCAGGTAATCGGCGACATTGCCCATTTGCAGGTCGAGATCGACCAGTGCGATCCTGCTCCGTGCCGGCACAAGACCGCAAAGGTTCGCCGCCAGATGGGTCGCGATCGAGGTCGAACCGGTTCCCCCGGTCGAACCGATGATCGAGATGACCGGGGCCAGTCCGACATCGGCATGGGTTTGCCGGCGCGCCAGCTCGATCGTACGCGCGGCGACGTCGAGCACTTCCTCGAACTGGAAGGGCAGCGCCACCACATCGGCCACGCCTTCGTGCATGAGCGTCCGCACGAACGGCACCGAAGCGTCGGCAATCGCGGCGATGCGCGGCACATCGGGGGCCGAGCGGCCAAGCTCTACCAGCCGGTCCAGCGACGCGCGCGAAGCCTGACTGACTTCGACCACGATGACCTGGGCGCCGGCAATCACCTCGGGCGGAATGGGATCCTCGTTGGCGCAGGCGAACACCGTGAACCCTTGCTTCGAGCCCGCCGGCTCGCTGGGCGGAATGTTGGCAAGCGCTTCCGGCGACGCGACGACCAGCAGGCGTAAATTAGCGGAGTTCGGGCCTCGTCTCTTGGTTGATGTTAGGCGGCGAGCTTGCGGTGTTGCAAGCGCCGATGTTCGATGGTTTTTCGTTTCTGGATCCTTTCACGCTGTTTGATGATGGCCGGTGCCCTGCCGAAGTAGGTATCGGCGGGCGTCACGTTGTTCAGGCTCTCGTGGTAACGCTGGTGGTTGTAGTGCTCGACGAAGGTCTCGATCTGGGCGGCGTTGTCGCCGGGCAGGAAGTAGTTTTCCAGCAGGATGCGGTTTTTCAGGGTCTGATGCCAACGCTCGATCTTTCCCTGGGTCTGGGGATGGCATGGAGCGCCGCGCACATGGCTCATCTTCCGGGCCTCGATGTATTCCGCCAGTTCGCCTGCGATGTAGCTGGGACCATTGTCCGACAGCAGCTCGGCTTGTGCAGCACCGTGGCGCTGTCGCAGCCCGATGCGGCCAGTGCCATGTCCAGCGTGTCAGTCACGTCCTCGGCGCGCATGTTGGTGCACAGTTTCCAGGCGATGATGTAGCGGGAGAAGTCGTCGAGCACGGTCGACAGGTACATCCAGCCCCACCCGATGATCTTGAAGTAGGGTAGCCGTTTGCCACATCTCTGCTCCGTGGCTGGTCTGCGTGGAACTGGTCGGCAGCCTTGATCACGACATAGGCTGGGCTGGTGATGAGGTCATGGGCCTTCAGAAGGCGGTAAACCGTGGCTTCCGACACGAAGTAACGCCTTCGTCGGTAGCGCACCGCCAGCTCCCGTGGGTCAACTCGACTGCTCCAGCGCCAGTTCGATGATCTGATCATGGATGTCAGCGGATCCGGTTCCATACGCGGCTCGGTGCCGATGGCCGATCCTCCAACGCCTCCGGTCCGCCTTCGAGGAACCGGGTCGTACCAACGGTAGAACGTCCGGCGTGCGATCCCCAGCTTGTCGAGAGTGAGCTTCGCCGGCAGATGCGACTGCTCGACGAGCCGGATGATCTCGAGCTTTTCAGATGCGGGATACCTCATTCGTCGTCGCCCCCATCCGCGATCATGCTTTTTGAGCAGACGGTTCTCGAGGGTCAGGTCGGCCACGCATTCTTCAGGGCACGGGCTTCGCGGCGCAGGTCCTGCACCTCGCCGCTGGTCGCGGCACGAGCCGTGTCACCCGCCAGGCGTCGCTTGCCCGCTTCCATGAACTCCTTCGACCAGGTGTACTACAGGCTCTGTGCAATGCCTTCCTTGCGGCATAGTTCGGCAATGCTGTTCTGCCGCGCAGCCCATCGAGCACGATGCGTATCTTGTCTTCGGCCGAGAAGTGCCGCCGGGTCTGCCGCCGGATGTCCTTCACCACCCGCTCAGCAGGGGCCTTGGCAGGCGATTAGAGTGTTGGGACTTCATCTTCGTTCCTTCGTCACTACGACGAAGCCCCAACACTCCTTAAATCACAACCTCAAATCTGTGCCATTGGTGCTGACGGGGAACACGCGATCGGGATCGCGCGCGGGATCTGGCCTGCTGGATCGGCGGCCCCAATCCCGCGATGCGCGACGATCAGACCTACAGCCGGGCCGATTATGCCCGGGTGTGTAATGCCTTCGGTCCGCCGAACATACTCGACAAGTACGACACGATCTTCGTCGACAGCATCACGGTCGCCTCGCGCCTTTGCCTGCAATGGGCAAAGGGGCAGCCGCAGGCCATGTCCGATCGCAGCGGCAAGGCCGATATGCGCGGGGCCTACGGCTTGCTCGGTCAGGAGATGATCGGGTGGTTGACCCACCTCCAGCACACGCCGGACAAGAATGTCTGGCTCGTCGGTCTGCTCGACAAGCGGCTGGATGACTTCAACCGGCCGTATTTCTCTCTGCAGATCGAGGGCAGCAAGACCGGCCTGGAACTGCCTGGCATCGTCGACGAGATCGTGACCCTGGCGGACATCCGTCCGGCCGAAGGTGCGCCTTACCGGGCTTTCGTCTGCACGACCCTCAACGAGTTCGGCTTTCCAGCCAAGGACCGGTCCGGCCGACTGACCGCGATCGAGCCGGCCCACCTGGGTCGCCTGATGGACAAGATCCGTGGCCCGCTCGCTGGCCCGCCGGCAGCCCGGCTCGATTTCGAACTCCCCACCAATCCTGACACCACGCAGCCCGGAGCCTGACACCATGACCGATATGGATTTCAACACCGCCGACACCCAGGACTCGGCCTTCGCCCTCATTCCGGCCAACACACTCGCCAAGGTCTGCCTGACCATCCGCCCCGGCGGTGCAGGCCCCGAAGGCTGGCTGACCCAGAGCCGCAGCAGTTCCGCCCTTTATCTCAACAGCGAGGCGGTCATCGCTGATGGCCCGAATGCGCGTCGCCGCATTTACACCCGCATCGGGTTTCGCGGCCGCAATGCCGGTACGGGTGCCGAAGACACCTATGCCAACCGGGGGCGCGCGTTGCTGCGCGGCATCCTCGAATCCGCGCATGGTGTCCGTTCCGATGACACCTCAGAACAGGCTCGCGCCAAGCGCAGCATCCGCAGCTTCGGTGACATGAGCGGGCTGACGTTCATCGCCAAGATCGGCATCGAGCGCGACAAGAACGATCCGAACGATCAGGGCCGCAACGTACTCGTTGCCGCCATCGGTCCCCAGCATCCCGAATACGCGGCCCTCATGGGCACCGCGCCCGCCGCCTATGCCGCAGCGCCGGCAACGGCTCCTGCCACGTCGCCCAACACTTCCCCGAACGGCAACGCGCCGTTCTGGGCCCAGTAACGGGAGCAATCACCATGATCCCCAGGGACTACCAGCGAGCGGCAGTTGATGCCGCCCGGTCGCGGACGGCTGCCCATGGCAATACCATCCTGATGCTGCCCACCGGTGCACGGCAAGACGGCCGTGGCCGGGTTCTATATCGGCGAAGAGGTCGAAGCCGAACGCAATGCCCGGGTGCTGGTGCTCCAGCATACGGATGAGCTGGTTCAGCAGAATCTTGCCGCCATCACGGGCATTACGGGCCTGCGGTCGTCGATCGTCAAAGCCTCCCAGAACGACTGGTCCGGGCAGCTCATTTTCGGCAGCGTCCAGACCCTCGCGCGGGCTGGCCGCCGCGCCGATCTTGGGCATGTCTCTCACCTGGTTATCGACGAATGCCACCGCGCCGCAGCTTCCGGCTACCTCGATATCGTCAGGGACATTCGTCGGATCAATCCCGACGTAAAGATCCTCGGACTGTCGGCAACGCCCAGTCGCGGTGATGGCCGGTCGCTCCGCCAGACCTTCGACAACATCGGCTATCAGCTGAAAATCGGCACGCTGATTGCACGCGGCATTCTTGTCCCGCCCAGGACCTACACCATGGATCTGGGCGTGAACGACGAGCTCGCCGGGATCAATTCCATGGCTGGTGACTTCGACATGCGCCAGGCCGACAAGGTGCTGAACCGGTCAGTGCTCAATGACGCAGTGGTGCAGCACTGGCGCGAGAAGGCCGGTGACCGGCGTAGTATCTTCTTCTGCTCCACTGTCGATCATGCCGATGCCGTCGCCGCCGCCTTCCGCTCGGCTGGAATCACTGCCGAGACCATCTCGGGCGACATGGCCGGCGCCGAACGCGCCGATCTCATTGCCCGGTTTGATCGCGGCGAAGTACAGGTCCTGACGAACTGCATGGTGCTGACCGAAGGGTTCGACAGCCAGCCGGTCGGTTGCATCGGCATCCTGCGGCCCATGCTGCACAAGGGCACTTTCATTCAGGCCATCGGGCGTGGGCTTCGCAAGGTCGACCCCCAACGTTACCCGGGCATCATCAAGACCGACTGCGTCATTCTCGACTTTGCCGGTGCGGCGATCCGTCACGGCTGCCTCGAACAGGAAATCTCGCTGGACGACGATACCAGCGAACCGGGCGACGCGCCTTACAAGACCTGCCCTGACTGCCAGGCGGAAATCCCGCTGGGCGCAGGGGAATGTCCATTTTGCGGGCATATTCGCCCGCGAAGTTGGTGAGAAGCGCCTTCTGACCGACTTCGATCTGCTCGAAATCGATCTGCTCAACCAGTCTCCGTTCCAGTGGTGCGATATCCGCGGCGACGGGGAGTCATTGATCGCGAGCGGCTTCGATGCCTGGGCCGGCGTATTTCATGATGGCACCCTCTGGCACGCGCTGGGCGGGCCGAAAGCCGGTGCGCCGCGCAAGATCGCGATCGGCACTCGTGTCCAGGCGCTGGCTGAAGCGGATGATTTTCTGCGCTCGGCCGAAAGTAGCCTGGCAGCGGCCAAGAGCCGGCGTTGGCTGAAAGAGCCGGCATCCGCAAAGCAGCTCGGCTGCCTGCGCCGGGCCGGGATCGAGGTGTCGCCGATGGACTTCGGCTATTCCAAATACGACGCCAACTGCCAGCTGAAGTTCCACTGGAACCGTGATGCCATCATTCGGCTGGTATCCGGAGCACAGGCGAGGGTCGCGGCATGAGCAGAGGAAACGGTATCGGTCCGGACCCCATGTCCGTTGATGCCCGGTTCTCCGAGTTGGGCCGGATTATTGCCGCCGGCGTCATCCGGATGCGCCAACAGTCCAGTTCTATATCTGGCGACAGCGGAGATAGTTCACTCGCTATCCTGCCCGCCAAGAGCGTCGGAATGTCCCCGGGCAATGGCCCGGAATGGAGGACAATAATGCAAGGACATGACGACGCCCAAGTGCTGGCCAGGTTGGCCGGGCTGAAGGGGATGACGATCGGGGAACTGAAAACCGAATGGCAGGCTCTGATGGGGTCGCCACCGCCCAACAATAGCCGACAGTTCCTCGAACAGCGGATCGCTTACCGGATACAGGAACTGACCCGGGTGGCCCCGCCAAACCCGTCAGGGCAGCTGCTCGACGCGCTGGCGGACGAAGTCGAGGGGAAGAAGGTCAGGAAGACGGTGATCAGCGACCCGCGCAACCCGGTCATCGGCACACGACTGGTGCGGGAGTGGGACGGTGCCGAGCACGTCATCACTGTGCTGAAGGACGGGTTCGACTGGCAGGGGCGCCGCTACAAATCGCTGTCGGCCATCGCACGGGACATCACCGGCACGCAGTGGAATGGCTATCGCTTCTTCGGCCTGCGGGAACGGAAGGACGCGGCATGAACAACACCACCGCACCGGCGCGCCGCCTGCGCTGCGCCGTCTACACCCGCAAATCGAGCGAGGAAGGGTTGGACATGGAGTTCAACTCGCTCGACGCTCAGCGCGAGTCCTGCGAGGCCTACATCGCCAGCCAGCGCGCCGAAGGCTGGGTCTGCATGCGCGAACGCTATGACGACGGCGGGTTCTCGGGCGGCACGCTCGAACGCCCCGGCCTCAAGGCCCTGCTCGAAGATGTCGAGGCCGGCCTGGTCGACGTCATCGTCGTCTACAAGATCGACCGCCTGTCGCGCTCGCTGATGGACTTCGCCAAGCTGGTCGAAGCCTTCGACCGGAACAACGTGACGTTCGTATCGGTGACGCAGGCGTTCAACACTACGACCAGCATGGGCCGCCTGACGCTGAACATCCTGCTGTCGTTCGCCCAGTTCGAGCGCGAGGTAACGGGCGAACGCATCCGCGACAAGTTCGCTGCCAGCCGCGCCAAAGGCATGTGGATGGGCGGGTCTTCGCCGATGGGCATGATGTCGTCGACCGCAAGCTGGTCATCAACGAGGCCGAAGCCGCCACGGTGCGGCACATGTTCCAGCGGTTTGTCGAGCTGGGATCATGACCCTGCTGACCCGGGAACTGGTGGCGAATGGCACCTCAACAAGCGGGGCAAGCCGATCGACAAGGGGTTCCTGGTGGCCGCTGCTGCGCAACCGGCTCTATCTGGGCGAAGCGGTCCACAAGGGCACCAGCTATCCCGGCGAACATCAGGCCATCATCACGCCTGAACTCTGGGATCAAGTCCATGCCATCCTGCAGGAAAGTCCCCGGCAGCGGGCGGCCAACACCCGCACCCAGACCCCGGCGCTCCTGAAGGGGCTCATCTTCACCGACCGCGGCCTCGCCATGACGCCGACGGGGACGAAACAGGGCAGCAGGCATTACCGTTACTACACTTCGATGGATGCGATCCGGAACCGGGCCGGTGAAGGCACCGACGGGTTCGTCCGGCTCAACGCGGGGATGGTGGAGAATGCCGTGGTCCAGCACATCCGGGCGTTGCTGCGCACCCCGGAGGTTGTGGCCCGGGCGGTGGAGGCTGCGCGGCGCTCTGATCCCGACATGGCCGAAGGCGATGTGGTCACCGCGTTGTCGGGGTTCGATGGCCTCTGGGAGTCACTATTCCCGGCCGAGCAGGCGCGCATCGCCCGGCTGCTCATCGAGCGGGTCACGGTCAGCGCCGATGGCCTCGCCGTTGACCTGCGCACCGAGGGGCTCGGATCGATCGTCCGCGAAATGGTCACGCCCAAACAGGAGTTGGCCGCATGAGCGCACCGACTACCATGCGGGTGTTCATCCCGCTCACCATCCGCAAGCGCAACGGGCGACCGAAGATCATGCCGCCGGCCGTCCTCGCACCGGAAACCAGCGGCGGGGTGGACCCGCACGTCATGAAGGCGGTCGCCAAGGCGTGGAGCTGGCGGCGCAAGCTCGAGAGCGGGGAAGCGGCGACGATACAAGACATCGCGCAGGCCGAGGGCATCTCGGACCGCTATGTCGGGCGCATGCTGCGGCTGGCCTATCTCGCCCCGGCCGTGCTGGACAAGCTGCTGGTCGGGCGCATGGCCCCGGCCGTGTCGATCAAGGACATGACGGCAGCCGCCGAACTGCCGTGGGCCGAGCAGGAAGCGGCGGTGTTTGGGTAGGAAACATCGTCCACTTTGCGCCGAACCCCGGCCATTCACAGCCAGCGATGCGTGGCCCAAAACCAGTCGTTTGCAAATAGGCCCCTATGGCAGTGGACGGGCGTCCAATCTCGCGCGAAACCTAAGCACCAATATCCCTAGAACGCGAGAACATGCCCCAAGCCCGTTCGCTGCCCCACCACAGGCCAGCAAAGCCGCAAAGCGTGACGCCGGTTCGCCAGCTACCCGACCAATCCCTGGCGCCGCTGCCGGGATCGGAACAGCGCGGGCTACTCATGTCATCTCACCGCAGCGACGCGACTGAGCGAACTTAGCCCGCACAGCAGGACAGTCTATTCACATCCCGGTCGAATGCCTGCGCCGCCAGCTTCAGGCCTTCGACCGTGGTCAGATAGGGGAAGATCGTCTCCACCAGATCGTCGATCGTGAGACCGCAGCGGAGCGCCATGGCGGCGGTCTGGATACTGTCCGCACCTTCCGGTGCCAGGATGTGCGCGCCCAGCAGTTTGCGGGTCCGGCCATCCGCAACCAGCTTGATCAGGCCACGCGTGTCGCGGGCCGCCAATGCGCGCGGGACATTCTCGAGCGGGAGCGTCGACGTTCGCGCTGCATATCCGGCCGCGATAGCCTGTGCTTCGGTGAAGCCGACACTGGCTACCTGCGGATCGCTGAATACGACGGACGGCATGGCCGAATTGTCGTACCTCAGACTGTCGCCGTTCAAGGCGTTTTTGGCAGCGATCTTTGCGCCATAGGCCGCCATATAGACGAACTGGTCTCGGCCCGTCACGTCGCCGGCGGCATAGACGCCGCGCACAGAGGTTCGCATATGGTCATCGACAATGATGGCACCGCTGAGCGTCTGCTTCACCCCCGCCTCGATGAGACCGAGGTCCTCAACATTCGGGGCGCGCCCGGTCGCCAGGAGAAGGCGCTCCGCGACGATGATTTCGGCGACCCCGTCGCGCAGGACGGTGAGCGCAGCGCCCCCTTCCGCCGTCTTGTGGACCGACTGATAGGCGAGGTTGCCCAGGACGGTGATGCCTTCGCTCGAAAGATAGTCGGTCAGCGCGGCGCCGATCTCCGGCTCCATCTCGGGGAGAAGGCGGCTGCGGAAAACGAGCGTCACGTCGACACCGGCGCGGGAGAACGTCTGAGCGAGTTCCACACCGACATAGCCGCCTCCGAGGACGATCATCGATTTCGGCAACTCGGTCAGGTCGAGCGCGGTAGTGCTGTCGAGCGCATCGACATCCGGAAGGCCCGGGATAGCCGGCACCGCCGGACGGGTACCTGTCGCAATCACGATCCGGTCAGCGGTGAACCGCCTTCCACCGGCCTCGACGCCATTATCGACGAGCCGCGCCGTGCCTTCATGATAGGCGACGTTATTGTAGAGAGGCAGGAGGTCCGCATATTTCGCCTGGCGAAGGCCCGAGACGAGCGCGTCCTTTTCGGCGATCACCTGGCCCCAATCGGCGGCTCGCGCCCGGGCCTCAATGCCCTTGAACCGCATCGGCGCGGCATTGGCGTGGTGGATGCTCTCGACCGCGCGGATTAGCGCCTTGGAAGGAACGCAGCCGACATTGACGCAGGTTCCACCGATGGTGCCGGCACCGATAACGGCGACCTGGGCCCCTTGCTCCGCCGCGGTGATCGCGGCCGAGAACCCAGCCGATCCGCCGCCCACGACGATAAGGTCGTACTTCTTGTCCTGAGGGCGGTCGACCGGATTGCAGCAATCACTCATGATCCGACTTTCACTTGCGGACTTGCGAAGGGTAGCCAGCGTTGGTGGTCGCCGCGATCAACGCCTTGGTGCTGGTCTTGGCGTCGTCATAGGTGACGGTCGCGGTATGTGCTTCGACTGAAACTTCGACGGCGGTCACGCCGGATACGCGCGACAGGCTCTTTTTGACGAC
The DNA here is from genome assembly GCA_046348665.1 of Sphingomonadaceae bacterium. GTDB lineage: Bacteria > Pseudomonadota > Alphaproteobacteria > Sphingomonadales > Sphingomonadaceae > Novosphingobium. The sequence continues at coordinate 277,168 of JAXMDV010000001.1, forward strand.
GGGGCCGCAGGTCACGCAAGTCATGTTCTCGACGGCCAGGGTGACGGTCCGGATTGCGGCAAAGGCCGGGCCGGATGCGAACAGCACCGCTACGGTCGCGAGCAGGGCAAGCTTCTTCATGATGGTCTCCTTGTTCAAACTTCGAGCAATAGGGGGGCGAGATAGGGGAAGAGGACGGCGAGTCCGACCAGCGCCGTTGCAAGCCACAAGGCCGTCTTCGCCAGGCGGTTGGAGGAAGGCGTGCCGCATTCGCGCTCGGCGCAGACCACCTGCGGCCGACGATAGATCCGCCAGAACCCGGCGGCCAGAAAGGCGATGGCCACCCCAAGGAAGATGGGCTGATAGGGGGCGAGCGCGGTCAGGTTGCCGATCCATGCGCCACTGACGCCCAGTGTGAAGAGCACCAGCGGGACGATGCAGCAGGAGGCTGCGCCAAGCGCGCCGAGACTTCCTCCGGCAATCGCAACCCACGTACCGCGTCTGGAAGCCGTTTCCGGCTGGGTCATTTTCTGTTCTCCGAATCACGTTGTTGACCCTAGATAGGATCTGTAGCGGCTACAGGTTCAAGAGGTATTTCAGCATGGATCGGAAAAATCTGCAGGACACAGCGCCCCGGCTTCCAATCGGGATGCTGTCGCGGCGCACCGGGTGCAAAATCGAGACCATCCGCTACTATGAGAAAATTGGCCTGCTATCCGCGCCTGCGCGCAGCGACGGCGGTCACCGGCTCTATGGCCATGGCCATCTCATGCGCCTCGGCTTTGTGCGGCGCGCGCGGGAGCTGGGCTTCACGCTGGACGAGATCCGCGCGCTGCTGCAGCTGGCCGAGGACCGCGATCGCCCGTGCGCCGAAGCGCGCGAGGTCGCCGTGGTCCATCTGACGGACATTCGTACCAAGATCGCGGATCTTCAGGCCATGGAGTCGGTGCTTGCCGAAACCGTCGTGCGATGCGCGGACGGCAAGACCCCAGAATGCCCGCTGTTGGAGACACTATTCGGATCGATCGATCCGTCTGCGAGCGGATGAACGCTGTACATGTATGTGCCGGTCTCCCCGCGGCTAGCCGCCGTCAGGCAGCACAGACCGATGTCGGTTTTTTGCCAGAACGGCGCCTCAGCGATCATCTCAATGTCTGCTTCTTTCATTTTCAGTCCGGAAGCGGACAGTCTGGAAACGGCCCAAGCCCAGTCGATGCGGTCACTGGCCCATCCGCGCCGTTTCGCTGCAAAACGCCCACCTCGGGTCTCCAAATGCAAGCGGTTAGCGAGCTACGACGGAAAATAACAGACGAGCCATATCGCTCAACCTATTGTAAATAAAAGATACTTTCTGACCGAACCTTTTCCGATGAGGTTCGGGTGAAAAGAGACAAAAGCCGATCAGAGACTGATATTGGCGTTTCCGGCAGTCTCCGAGGTTCGGATTGCATAGCCAAAACGGCGCGGAAGCTGGGGATTTTTGGCCTTGCGGCGGGCCATCTCATTGATTCGCTATGAGATGTTGGCGGAGAGGGTGGGATTCGATATCTCTCCGTATATTATTGAATTGATTATCATTATAGCTTGTAGATTGGCAAAATGCCCCCATTTGTGCCCCCAAATATTTTGGACGCCTACGGAGGCAAACGGTTGAAGTCGGAAAGGCAAATGCGCAGTCTTACTCACCCGCAAATCTCCTTAGGGAATAAGATAACAGTGCTGCAACAGGGTGCAAACGCCCGGCATCTCGGAGAGATCAGTCACGGCTTCTAGGCTTCCGTATCGATCCTAGCTTCATCCCAGTGGCCTGCTGCCGGTTTGATGGATACCGAGGAAAGGTGTTTTGTCGAACTGGAGGACGAGCAGTGAGCTATGGAAGTACAGTAGCGAGTTCAAGCTTGACGGTGAACATCAATCGCGATCGCGGGGTGAACGTCGCGCAAGCAGCCTGCGATCTTCGGGTGCAGAAGACGGTGTTGCGCAAGTCGATTGCCGATTTTGACAGAGATCCGGTAGCGGCCTTTCGGGCCACGGCCAGATGAAGCCGGAGCAGTTGGAGATCGCCCGCCTGCGCACTGAAGTGGTGAAACTCAAAGCGGAGCGCGATGTCCCCAAAAAGCCGCGGCTTGCTTCGCGAAGGACAGCCTTTGTGGTTCGCCATCATCGCGAAGCACCTAGGGGGTGAAGGGGTGTCATGGCTCTGCGAGGCGTTCGGGGTCTCGTGCAGCGGCTTCCATGCCTGGCTCACCTGGGCGCTGTCCGCCCACGCCTAAAGCGACGAGAAGATGGCGCCAGGGTCCGGGCGAGCCAGATCGCCAGCGACCCCACCTATGGCGCCAGGCGTGTCTGGCACGATCTTCTCGCCGAGGGTTACCGATGCGGTCTGCATCATCATACTCTCGGCATTGCCAAGAACATGACCGGCCCAGGCTGACGCAGGATAGCGCGGCGAACGACGCCAGCTACACCACAACCTGTAACACGACCTGCCTTTGGCGCTGACTGGGGACAGTCATGTAGAAGGACTATCTTGGTCTGGTGTGATGTGGGGTGCTCCGGCCGGCCTGTGGGGCCGACCGGAGCAACCAGCAGGTTGGGAAAGAGCGGCCCAACCTGTCAGCGCTGACTGAGGGGACCAGTGGAAGCTGAGGTGGGGGTAACGCCTCAGAATTCGCGGCAACGCTGCCGTCTGCCTGTAGTCGCCGAACCCTGCGCAAAGTCCTAACACTGTGCATTGCTTACAACTTATTACGTTTGAATGTGGCGCAAAGCCTGCGGAGATCGGTCGGACGGTCGCAAATGATGGTCCATGAGGCGATCGATCTTGAAGATTTTCTTCAGGCTGACATGGCTTGGCGTTCAGTGGTGGCGAGTCGGTCCTGGATCAGCCGAACCGTATTGGCGTGGGCAGCTACGCAATTGCGGCCAGACTTCTTGGCGGCATAGAGATTGTCGTCCGCTACGCGCAAGGTGCGGCCGATCGGAAAGTCGGGATTGTGGCTCGCCACGCCGATGCTCACAGTTATGACATGCAAGTTGTTGTCGAACTCGAACTCGCTATCTTGGATGAGGCCGCGCAATTGGTCAGCTTCGGCGCAACCTTCGTCAAGTGAGCGCCCAGGCAAAAAGACTGCGAATTCCTCTCCGCCAAGCCGACCGACGTATCCTTTGGGTACATGTTTGAGCATGCAGGCCGCCAGATGCGTAAGCGCCGCATCACCGGTGTAATGTCCAAAGCGGTCATTGATCTTTTTGAAGTGATCGACGTCGATCACAAGCAGTGCGCCCGGCAAGGCTTGCGAACGCATCTGATCAAGAAAAAAGCTGCGGTTGAGCGTGCCGGTCAACGCATCGTGGCGCAGAAGTTCGATGAGTTTCTCGACCTGTTCGCTGTTGCGCAGTTTGAGGGCGCTGGCAAAGTTTTGCATCGCAAGCCATGTAACCGCAAATCCAATGCCGGAAAGCGCGATCCACATCGCAGGCGGAACCGGGTCGAACAACCAATTTGTGGCAAAGCCAAGTGCCAAGAGATTGATCGATATCTGTCCGGCAACGGCTGCAGCACTGTTCCGCACCAGTGCAGAGTGATGTGCGTTTGGAGCTTGAAAGTTTTGCATATCGATTGTTGTCCGGCCTATGACAACTCCGGAACTACGGCATCGATCTTCTGGATTGCTAAGCCAATGTGGTTAATCGGATGCAAAGAAATCTCGAATTCGAGATATAAAACACAACCTTACAACAATTTACTAACATGCGCGCCTTTTTGTCCGGTCGGCCGGACATGTTGATGATTCCAGCGAAACCAGGAGCGATCGGTTGCGCAGCAAATTGGGGGCAAATTAACGCCAGGCCGGGAGCCGGGAGCCGGGAGCCGGGTCCACGGCCACCGGCCTGGCGATTTTGCGAGGACTCCGGTTCGGGCGGTATGCCCGAAAGGATTTCGCGGCATGTCTCCTTTCTTAGAACTTGCCGAGAAGGTTGATGAAGAAGCCCTTGCTTGAATAGCTCTGGTCGGTGAGGTCGTCCGAGAAGTCGGAGATGCTGTAACCGACGCCGATCTTCGCGTTCTCGCCCAGGTGCCGATAGATCGCGGCAAGCCCGCCCCACCGCGAATCACCGGCGCGATCGTTGCTGAGATAGCGGCCTTCGATGACAGCGTCCCATTGCTTCACGGGTCGCCAATCGAGGCGCAGAACTCCGAGCTGAGTGTTGCTCGAGACGAAGGTGTCCGATGTTCGGTCGAGCGAGACGCGCCCGCTGCGATACCCGTATTTTCCGCCGATCGTGAGGGTGTCGGTAAGGTCGAAATTGACGTCGATCGCACCGATCAAGCTGCGCTGTTTGGGGCTGTTGGTTTGCCCGCCCGAGGTGATCTGGCCGACCGGCCCCATGTCCTGGAAGTAATTGAACCGGGCAAGAACATTCAACCGATCGTTGTTGACCGGGCGATAGGCAAATCCGAGCGATCCTTCGACGTAGTCGGCGGCGCGCAGACTTGAGCCGTTGTCGTCGGCGATCGCAATGTTGAACCGGCCGAGCGCGCGCCAGTCCGGATTGAGCTGGACCGAAGCCGTGTTGCGCAAGAGCCAGACCGTCTGGTCGCGCCCGGTGCCGTGTTCGAAGCGCGCTTCGACGTTTGAGCCGAATTGCACATCCTTGGTCGTGTAACCGAACCCGAAAGTTGCCGCGGTCCGACGAAACTTCCCGGTGGTCGCATCGTCGATCTGACCGTTCTCGAAGCTGGCGCTGAACGAGAGCCGCTCGTTGGGATCGAATTTGGCGCCGAAGCTGCGCATCGTGCTTGGCGCGGTGCCGCCATGACCGATCTTGTTTTCGCCGTAAATGCTCAGCGCCGAGCTGAAGCGATGGCGCGCACCGACCGTAAAGGTGCCGCGGTTCGAGCGGGTAAACAGGTTGACAGGCTCGAGCCCGGTGTCGGTCCGGTCGGCCAGCAGCGAATAACCGATATAGGCTTCTGAACCCTGACCATACCGCCTGGAGAGCTGAAGGTCAGCGCCGAGCCCACCGTCGCCGCCCGACACTTCGCCCGACAGCGACATGCGGTCGCTGATCTCGGCTTTGGCCCCGACCCCGACGCGGCTGTTGTCGCGCCGACCGGCATCTGCCTCGAGCGTGGCCTGACCAAAGCCGTAGATTGACCAATTGCGACCCTGAGGCGCGTAGGTCAGTTGCAGCGCGGCATCGCTGCGCGAACCGCTCTGGGTACTATTATAGAGCAGTCCGGGGGCTTGATCATCGTGACGCAAACCGAGCTTGGCTTCGAAGTCGTCACCAAATTTTTGGGTGAGGTCAAAACTGGCAACCGTGTGGGTGCCTGCGGCTCCCGACTTGAGCTCATCGAACTTTGCGGTGACGCGCGTCGAGTCGCCGATTGGAAGCGACAGCGCCGCGCCCCAGCGGGTCGTGTCGCTCTGGGTGAGCTGCGAGGCAGCGGCGTATCCGGCATCAAAGTTTTCGTAGTAACCCGAGAGCTTGCCATGATCGCCCGTCAAACCGCGCAATTCGGCGAAATCGACTCCGGTTTCGATCTTCCAGGCGCGGGCCTTTCGACCGGCAACCCCCGGTGCGGCAAAGTTGGTGAACGAAAGCCCGCCATCGACCGAGTTGGCTTGCCCGAAGGCGGGACCGTCGGTCTGGGCGATCTCACCCTTGATGTAGGTACCTGCGGTCAGCCTGAGCATCGCGTCCGCACCGAGCAGGGTCTGGTCGGCGCTGTCGGTGGTCTCACGCTGGGCGCTGATGCCGATCCGGAGCTTGTCGCCAAACCAGGTCGATCCGCGGCCGCCAAGCGTATAGCCATCGAGGCTGGCTACCGCAGGCGTATATTCGTAGCGGACCACGAGCACAGGCACATTACCCGCCGAACTCGCATCGCGCACCGTGCTGCCGGTTGAAGCGGTCGAGGCGAGTGGACGGAGCAGGGTCAAGCGCCCCTGGAAATAATCGATGTCATAATCTTCCTGCGGCCGCAGGTCGCGCGTTTCGAGAACGATGCCGGTGTCCTTGTCGCGAACCTCGACGCGGACGCGCTCCGATCCAACCGTCAAATCCTGGCGCTGGAGGAAATAGAGCGAACCGCCGGTGCCGCGAAATTCGTCACGGCCCGGGATTGTCCCCGGATCGGAAGCGAACAGCGTCAGCTGGGTCTTGCGTTCTCCAAAGCTGGTCGTGGCGACGCTCTTGTGATCGAGTGCGACCCCGAACAGACCCCGATCCAAGGGCGCAAGTTCGGCCTGGTTCATGTTGACGATATAGTTGCCGACCATCAGGCTGCTGTCGGCGTGCTGGAGTTTGAGGTAGAACTGACCCTGGGTCGGGGCGTCTTCGACCAGGGTCGAATCGTCGCCGTAAGTGGTGTAATACTCGTTCGAATTGAGACGCCGTAGCAATTGACGCGGATCCTTGCGATCGAGGTTGCTGAACATGTCTTTCAGGAGGGTTTCGCCAGTATCGAGCGAAGCGGTAAGCTTCCAATCGTCACCGAATTTGCCCTTCACATAGAACGCGGCGCGCGAGGTCAACGAGTTGCCGTCGGCGAGCGGATCGCCCGACACATCGACCGCGGGTCCCGAGCCATCCATCGAACGAAACGTCAGATCGCCCTGTCCGACCGCGAACCAGTCGCTTCGCGGCACCTCGACTTCGCGGGTGGTCGCGAAGGTAGTCTGGCCGGCATTTTCTATCGTGACCTGGACCTTGTCGCTGTCACGGTCGACCAGTTGCTGGGCAATGAACTGTCCATCGGGGTTGACCGGCACGAGCTGCCCACTGACGCGAACCATTTCCTGAGCCGGATCGGCGCTGCCGCTGACCGTGATCGTGGCGGTGCGGTTAAGCTGGATGTTGCGGACCCGCGCCTCGTCGATCAGCCCGAAGGTCGGGCGAGTGACCGGCGCGGCATCGCGATCGACCGGTTGCGGAAGCACAGACAGTTCTTCGGGCCTGGTTTCGTCGAAACGGCCCTTGTCATCGTAGACCCGGAACACATAGAACAGCTCGCGCGGTGCGTCCGCTCCGGGTTTCCATTCGGCATAGCCGTTGGAATTGGTCGCAACCACCGCAAGCGGCTGTGCATCCGGAATGGCGCCGCCCTCGAAGATCCGGACCTCGCCCCGCGCAACATAGCTTGGGTAATTGGTGTAGGTCTGGAACTGCGCGGGTTGTCCTTGGACGACCACGCGCTCGCTTTCGATCAACCCGATGGCCATTACGGGTTCGGTGGCATGGCCGTCGGCACGGACTTCGATGTTGTGATCTTGCGTGACGGGTTCGCCAGCTGCCACGCTGCGCACCCGCAAACCACCCTCGAGCGGCATGACCACAGTACCCGGGGCGGAATCGGCCGATATTGTTGAAACGGTTCTCGGCGCGGCCGCAGCCGTTGCCGGTTGCCAGTCGGCACGCGGAATGGAGTGGGTAGCGCCGCCGCTGCAGCCTTTGCTCACCGAGATCGAAAGGCCCTCGCATCCGCCGGGTTGCAACAGTTGGGCGGAAAACGAGCCATCGGCGGCAAGCGGGACGACCTGACCTTCGATGGTGAGGACTGCGTCGCGATCGGCGATCTTGCCGTACGCGATCAATGGCTGGCTGTTTTCCTGGCCAATTCCGCGCACGCGGGCGGCATCGACCAAGCCGAACTCGGGACGGCTGATCGTGCCGGATTTCGGCAAGGCGCCGGCATGGAGCACCTCGATCGGCTGCGGATGGGTTTCGTCGAACCCGCCCGTGCTGTCGTAGACCCGGTAGACATACTGCATATCGGATGCGGCGTAACTCGTCGGCGTCCAGGTTGCCGCACCGTTGGCATCGAAGGGTGCGACGTAATGGGGAATCCCGTCCGGATCGCTGGCCACTTCGGAAATGCGCAGCTCACTGCGTTCGATTGCGCCCGGGTAATTGGAATAGCCGATGAACGTCGCGACTTCGCCTCGGACAACGGCTTTTTCGTGATTGACCAAGCCCACCGACAGGATCGGGGCTGGCGGCTTTGCCAGGGCGGCAACGGTGAACTCGTGCGTTCCCAATGTAGTCAGGCTGACATTGGAACTGGCAAAGCGGTCGATCGGCGCAGACATGCCCGAAGACTCGGAGCCGGTCTGCATCGACAGCACCGTGTCGGCCATCGCGGCAAAATCGACTGTGCGGGCGTGGCTTACCGACGGACAGACGCCGATTGCAGCGATCGCCGAAATACCGGAAATCAGGCGGGCGCGACGCGAAAGTCCTGCCGCGGTGATTGCCCGATGCGCTTTTTTGGTTGGTTTGGTCATGATTCTCACTCCCGTCCCGGCATGCCGAAGGCACGGGTCAAATTGGCTTCGATGGTCGGATCCGCAGCGTCCCAGTCTTTGGCGAACAGGTCGCTGACAAAGCTTCTGACCGCGGCAACACGGCGCTCGGCGAGCTGCCAGTCTTCGCCGCTCCGAGTCACATAGTTGATCTGGATAACCATCCGGATAGCCTCGGCCGGCCGCAGCGAGGCAAGTTTGCGCGCAACCTCGGGCCGCAGGTCAGTTGAGCCCGGAACAAACGCATTCGTGTCGAGGTCGATTGCCGTTGTGGCGGCCTTCTGGACACCGAAGTTGAGTTCGCTGACCTTGCCGCGCGTCAGCCTGATCGACTGCGGATTGTCGATGGTCGGGGCATAGCCTTGCGGGACCGTTCGCACATCGAGCTTGAGCACGAAGTTCGAACCGATCTGCGCGTCGGGTACGGCCGCGCAGGCGATATGATAGCGGCCGTATTGATCGGTCGTGATCAGCTCGCCGTTGACCGTTGCGAGCCGCGCCCCGGGAATGCCGGGCTCGCCTTCGTCCTGATACCCATTGCCGTTGAGGTCGTCATAAACCTTCCCGATGACCTCCGAACAATCGAACACCGTGCTCGGCACGATCGATACGACCGCCTGGCCGCGGTTCGAGATTTCGGCATTGTCGAGATCGTTTCGGGCGACGCCGGTATTGACCCGGTCTCCGGTCGTGACCCCCGCGCCGACCACAGCGGTCAGTTTGTAGGTAATGGTCGCGTTGCCCGGGATTGTCTGGCGCTCCCAGCGCAGCTCCCGGTCGCTCACTTGCGGCTCGGCCGCAACCCCGTTCACCGAGGCCGTGCCGGGGACATATTTGAGCCCTGGCGGAAGGATGTCGATCACGTCGACCGCGCCGCGCTGCGCCGCCTCGGCGTTGCGGACGGTGATCGTGTACGGAATGAGATCGCCGATATTGGCCGTGCGTTTAACGCTGGTCTTGACGACAACCAGCGGTGCGCGCGAGGTGAAGGGATCGAGCGGAATGTGATTGAAGATGACGTCCGGATCGCCCGCCGCGAGGCGGAACGATTGGTACCAACGAACCGGATCGCTACCGGAGGGCGGCGAAATGCTCGCGCCGATGAGGACGGGCGCTGACCTGCCGGTCGGATCGAATGTGCCGACCTCGGCGGGCAATACGCTCGAAGGAGCCGAATAGCCGGTCGGCGGCGCCACCGAGAGGGTGTAAACTGTCTCGCCTGCGGGGCACTGCGGCGCGGCGCCTGGCAGCAGATCGAAGCGATAGAGACCCGACGCATCAGTGGTCTGGCCCTGCTGGGTCGCAGAGATGAAGCAGGCTCCCGGAAGCGGAGCGCCGTTTGCGCCCAGGAGGGTGACCGAAGCGCCGCGAACCGGCGCACGAGTGATCGAATCGTACACCACACCCGATGGATCGAGCGGCAGATCCTGCTTGGTGACTGTGGTATTATCGGCCAGTGTCACGTTCTGGATGATACGGTAGACGACATTGTTGTCCGGATTGCGGAACTGGATCGAGTAGCCGCCGCCGCTCAAGAGTCCGTCGAAGCGGTAATTGCCCGAAGAATCGGTCCGGGTGGTGGCGACCACCGCGCCATTCCTGATGATTTCGACAATCCAGTCGGCCCGGCGGGTTTCTCCGCCATCGAGGTTCTGGTTGACGTTACCGTCATCGAACACCGTCCCGGTGACCGAGCTGATCGCGGGATCGACCGCAATGGTAGCGGTTGCGCGCGCGCAATTCGTGGGGTTGAGGCGTTCGCAGATCTCGTATTCAATCGCATATGTGCCTGCAGGCACCGAAGGATCGACGGAAATCTGTCCGGTCGTGGGATCGAGCCGAACCCCCGGATTGCTCGCGGGTGTGACGACACGGATCGCAATAGCGGCAGGTGCGATCGCGGCAGAGTTGAGGCTGTCATTGGTCAGGACATTGCCGGCATTGGCATTGCCGATACCGCTGCGGATGGCAGGATAGCTGTCGTCGCTGGCGGCAATCGCCGGCGCGGTGACGATGATCGTGATCGACCCGTTGGCGCAGTTGGTCGGGTTGTTGTTCTCGCAGATCTGGTAGGTGATCGAATATGTTCCCGCCGGCGTGCCCGGCGGCACATCGACCAGGCCGGTGGCCGGGTCGAGCACGGGGACTGGCCCCGATGCAATGGAAGTTGCCGGAGAAGTCACCGTCGCGGTGATCGCGGTGGTGACAACGGGCACGCCATTCAGCGTATCATTGGCAAAAGCGTTGATGAGGCCAGTGGCGCCGTCGGCGCCATTGACAGCGCCCGGGGTGTCGTTCGACGCGGCAATAAGCGGGGCGGCGACCACCACGCTGACACTGGCGTTGGCGCAATTGGCCGGGTTGAGTTTTTCGCAGATCTGGTAAGCAATCGTATAGGTGCCCGCAGGCGTCCCTGGGGCGATATTGACAAGCCCGGTGGCTGGATCAAGCGTCACTCCGGGGTTGGCGGCGGGCGCAGTGATCGTGATTGCGACATTGGCGACTGTCGGTGCCAGGCCATTGAGCGCATCGTTGGTCAGGACGTTCAGAACATTGGCCGCGCCGTTCGCGCCGTTCACCGTTCCTGCATCGTCGTTGGTGGCGGCGATGGCGGCGGCATCGACCACGACGGTTACCGAGGCGGTCGCGCAATTGGTCGGGTTGTTGTTCTCGCAAATCTGATAGACGATCGTATAGCTGCCCGCGGGTGTGCCCGCCGGGACATCGACCAGCCCTGTCAGCGGGTCGAGAAGCGGCACAGGACCACCATTGATAGGCGTCGCTGGCGAAGTCACAGTCGTCGTGATTGCACTGGGATCGACCGGGACGCCGTTGAGCGTATCATTGCTCAAGACGTTGATCGCGTCGTTGGCCCCATTGCTGCCATTGACCGACGGCACCGTATCGTTAGTGCCGGCGATGACCGGAGCAGCGACGACGATGGTGGCGGTGGCGTCAGCGCAATTGGCCGGATTGGCGGTTTCGCAGATCCGGTAGGCAATCGTGTAGGTGCCGGCAGGCACGCCTGGAGCGACGCTGACGATGCCGGTTGCGATATCGAGTGAAACGCCCGGATTGGTGGCCGGGGTTGTGACCGAAATCGTGACATTCGACGGCGTCGGCGCAAGCGCATTGATGCTGTCGTTGGTCAGGACATTGATGACGGTTGGTGCACCGTTGGCGCCGTTGATGGGGCCGGCTGTATCGTTGCTGGCGGCGAGAACCGCCAGCAACGTGTCGTTATCGACCGCCTGATTGTTCGATGTGTTTGCTTCGAACGAACCTGCCGAGGCGGTTACCCTGGCCGTGTTGACCACGGCCTGGGCGAGGACCGCCGCCGGACACGAGACGATCAGGATCGGTCCGGCCGTCGATAGCAGGCGACTGATTGTCGTTCGCATCTTGGCACCCTTCCGGGTTGGAGTTTCGGGTTTCATGCTCAATTCGCCTGGCAGCTGTAGGTGATGGTGACGGACTGCCCGTTCGCCAGCGTACCGAGGGTGATGCCGACACCCATCAGGTCCGCCAGGGTGAAGCTGCCGGCCGGAGCACCCGGTCCGATGATAGTCACCGGATTGGAAGCGGGGCAGGTCAGTCCGGCACCAGGAACATCGGTGACGACCGCGCCCGTCGCGCTATCGGGACCATTATTGGTCACGACGAGCGTGTACTGGACTGTCGCACCCGAGTAGACCGTGGTGGCGCCATTGGTCTTGGTGATCTGCAGGTCGACCGAGGGGTTGATGGTGACCGTTGCGGTATTGGTGGCGCAGTTGGTCGGGTTGAGCTTTTCGCAGATCTGGTAGGTGATGGTGTAGGTGCCCGCCGGGGTTCCGGCCGGGACCGAGACCTGGCCGGTGGCCGGGTCGAGCGTCGGCACCGGGGCACCCGGGCTGGCCGGGGTCGCCGGGGTGGTGACCGAGAGGTTGACCTGGGCAAGGGTGACCTGGGTGCCGTTCAAGGTGTCGCCGGCGATCACGTCGAGGACGTTGGGCGCACCGGTGGCGCCGTTGACGCCCGAGACCGTATCCGCATCGGCGGCGATCGGGGCGGCGACCACGGTGACCGAGATGGTCGCGGTCTTGCAGTTGGTCGGGTTGAGCTTCTCGCAGATGGTGTAGTCGAAGCTGTAGGTCCCCGCAGGCGTGCCGGCGGCAACGTTGACGGCACCGGTGGCGGTGTCGAACGTCAGGCCCGCAGGCACCGCGCCGGGCGCAACCGACAGGGTCGCATTGCTCGGGCTCGCCGCCACACCGTTGACCGTGTCGCCGGTGAACGCATTGACCACCGCGGTCGCACCGGCAAGGCCGTTGATCCCGCTCGCGCTGTCGTTGGTCGCGACGATCGGCGCGGCATCGACCGTGACCGTTGCGGTATTGGTGGCGCAGTTGGTCGGGTTGAGCTTTTCGCAGATCTGGTAGGTGATGGTGTAGGTGCCCGCCGGGGTTCCGGCCGGGACCGAGACCTGGCCGGTGGCCGGGTCGAGCGTCGGCACCGGGGCACCCGGGCTGGCCGGGGTCGCCGGGGTGGTGACCGAGAGGTTGACCTGGGCAAGGGTGACCTGGGTGCCGTTCAAGGTGTCGCCGGCGATCACGTCGAGGACGTTGGGCGCACCGGTGGCGCCGTTGACGCCCGAGACCGTATCCGCATCGGCGGCGATCGGGGCGGCGACCACGGTGACCGAGATGGTCGCGGTCTTGCAGTTGGTCGGGTTGAGCTTCTCGCAGATGGTGTAGTCGAAGCTGTAGGTCCCCGCAGGCGTGCCGGCGGCAACGTTGACGGCACCGGTGGCGGTGTCGAACGTCAGGCCCGCAGGCACCGCGCCGGGCGCAACCGACAGGGTCGCATTGCTCGGGCTCGCCGCCACACCGTTGACCGTGTCGCCGGTGAACGCATTGACCACCGCGGTCGCACCGGCAAGGCCGTTGATCCCGCTCGCGCTGTCGTTGGTCGCGACGATCGGCGCGGCATCGACCGTGACCGTTGCGGTATTGGTGGCGCAGTTGGTCGGGTTGAGCTTTTCGCAGATCTGGTAGGTGATGGTGTAGGTGCCCGCCGGGGTTCCGGCCGGGACCGAGACCTGGCCGGTGGCCGGGTCGAGCGTCGGCACCGGGGCACCCGGGCTGGCCGGGGTCGCCGGGGTGGTGACCGAGAGGTTGACCTGGGCAAGGGTGACCTGGGTGCCGTTCAAGGTGTCGCCGGCGATCACGTCGAGGACGTTGGGCGCACCGGTGGCGCCGTTGACGCCCGAGACCGTATCCGCATCGGCGGCGATCGGGGCGGCGACCACGGTGACCGAGATGGTCGCGGTCTTGCAGTTGGTCGGGTTGAGCTTCTCGCAGATGGTGTAGTCGAAGCTGTAGGTCCCCGCAGGCGTGCCGGCGGCAACGTTGACGGCACCGGTGGCGGTGTCGAACGTCAGGCCCGCAGGCACCGCGCCGGGCGCAACCGACAGGGTCGCATTGCTCGGGCTCGCCGCCACACCGTTGACCGTGTCGCCGGTGAACGCATTGACCACCGCGGTCGCACCGGCAAGGCCGTTGATCCCGCTCGCGCTGTCGTTGGTCGCGACGATCGGCGCGGCATCGACCGTGACCGTTGCGGTATTGGTGGCGCAGTTGGTCGGGTTGAGCTTTTCGCAGATCTGGTAGGTGATGGTGTAGGTGCCCGCCGGGGTTCCGGCCGGGACCGAGACCTGGCCGGTGGCCGGGTCGAGCGTCGGCACCGGGGCACCCGGGCTGGCCGGGGTCGCCGGGGTGGTGACCGAGAGGTTGACCTGGGCAAGGGTGACCTGGGTGCCGTTCAAGGTGTCGCCGGCGATCACGTCGAGGACGTTGGGCGCACCGGTGGCGCCGTTGACGCCCGAGACCGTATCCGCATCGGCGGCGATCGGGGCGGCGACCACGGTGACCGAGATGGTCGCGGTCTTGCAGTTGGTCGGGTTGAGCTTCTCGCAGATGGTGTAGTCGAAGCTGTAGGTCCCCGCAGGCGTGCCGGCGGCAACGTTGACGGCACCGGTGGCGGTGTCGAACGTCAGGCCCGCAGGCACCGCGCCGGGCGCAACCGACAGGGTCGCATTGCTCGGGCTCGCCGCCACACCGTTGACCGTGTCGCCGGTGAACGCATTGACCACCGCGGTCGCACCGGCAAGGCCGTTGATCCCGCTCGCGCTGTCGTTGGTCGCGACGATCGGCGCGGCATCGACCGTGACCGTTGCGGTATTGGTGGCGCAGTTGGTCGGGTTGAGCTTTTCGCAGATCTGGTAGGTGATGGTGTAGGTGCCCGCCGGGGTTCCGGCCGGGACCGAGACCTGGCCGGTGGCCGGGTCGAGCGTCGGCACCGGGGCACCCGGGCTGGCCGGGGTCGCCGGGGTGGTGACCGAGAGGTTGACCTGGGCAAGGGTGACCTGGGTGCCGTTCAAGGTGTCGCCGGCGATCACGTCGAGGACGTTGGGCGCACCGGTGGCGCCGTTGACGCCCGAGACCGTATCCGCATCGGCGGCGATCGGGGCGGCGACCACGGTGACCGAGATGGTCGCGGTCTTGCAGTTGGTCGGGTTGAGCTTCTCGCAGATGGTGTAGTCGAAGCTGTAGGTCCCCGCAGGCGTGCCGGCGGCAACGTTGACGGCACCGGTGGCGGTGTCGAACGTCAGGCCCGCAGGCACCGCGCCGGGCGCAACCGACAGGGTCGCATTGCTCGGGCTCGCCGCCACACCGTTGACCGTGTCGCCGGTGAACGCATTGACCACCGCGGTCGCACCGGCAAGGCCGTTGATCCCGCTCGCGCTGTCGTTGGTCGCGACCATGACCGCAAGCACCGTGTCGGTGTCAACCGCTTCATTGTTGGCGGTATTGCTCTCGAAGGTATTGGCCGGAGCGGCAACCCGTGCGGTGTTGACCGCAGTCTGGGCATGAGCGACGCCGGGAACCGAAATCGCAAGAATGGTACCCGCTGTCGAGAGCAGCAGGGACTTACGTACCTTGCCGGGGCGAAGCGCGACGATTTTGTTTTCCATGATCAATTCACCTAGCAAGAGAAAGTAAGGGTGGCCGTCTGGCCGCTATTGAGAAGTCCAAGGGCGATCCCCTGATCGCCAAGGCGGGCGACCGAGGCGGCGTTTGACGCCGTGCCAGGAGCACTCACCGCGACGGGGTTCGCAGAGCGGCAAGACTGATTCTTGGCGGCCATATCGAACACCAGGACGCCCGAAATCGGTTCAGGACCCGTATTCGTGACCCTGATCACGAAGCCGCTACCACTGCGCTCCTTGACCACCGTGATATCGGTAGAGGGCTTGCGGTTCGCGTCCGGGATGGAAACGGTGGCCGTTTCCAGCGCGGACTGCGCCGCTGCGGGAACCGTCGCCGCCAGACCAATCGGAATG
Source organism: Sphingomonadaceae bacterium (assembly GCA_046348665.1). GTDB lineage: Bacteria > Pseudomonadota > Alphaproteobacteria > Sphingomonadales > Sphingomonadaceae > Novosphingobium. The sequence goes on from JAXMDV010000001.1 coordinate 292,843, forward strand.
CTTGCCTGGACAAGTCTGGAGAGCGCCCGCGCAATGCGGGACGAATGCGAAAGGCTGGTCATGTCAGTTCACCTGGCAGGAGTAAGTCAGAGTGGCGGATTGGCCGGTGTTGAGCGTTCCGAGAGTAATGCCCGCACCGGTGAGATTGGCGATCGTGAAGCTCCCGCCCGGCACTCCGTTTCCGGAGATCGAAACGGGGTTGGTGGCCGGACAGGTCAGACCTGTCCCGATGACATCGGTCACTAACGCGCCGGTCACTGGATCCGGTCCGGCATTGGTGACCACGACTGTGTAAGTAACGGCAGTACCCGAAGAGACGGTGCTCACCCCGTCCGACTTGGTGATCCGGAGATCCGCCGTTCCCTGAACCGTCACGGTCGCGGTCGCCGCATCGTTCGAATCGCCAGAAGCATAATCGACAACGCTCGCTGTATTGGGGATCGACGTGCCGCCGCTGGTTCCGGCAGCGATCGTCTGTTGGAACGTGAAAGTCTGAGTGCTGTTGAAGGGCAGAGAGCCTGGGCAGGTAATCGTGCCGGAGGTGTAGGTGCACGAACCCGCGGGGCCGGTCGATGTGAATGAAACCGGCGCCGAGACGCTTCCCGTGGGGGCCAGATCGGTGACGATCAGCGGATTGGCGACCGTCGCATCTGGACCGAACATGGCTCCCGGACCCAAATTGGTGACGTTTACGGACCAGGTGATTACCGACCCCGCCGGCAAGGCTGCGGCCGAGCTGGTCTTGGTGATCTGGAGGTCGTATGGCACCACGCCGACCGATGCGGATGCAGAACGGGTGGCGGTAACGCCGATGATATCGGTGGTCCCGGTCGTCGACCACCGGTCGACCGTCGATACCTGGTTGGTGATGCTAGCCGCCGGAATGGCGTTGTTGAACACCTGATCGTAGACGATTGTCAGCGTTTCACCCGAGTTCAGCCCGCGCGTCCCCCCGGTCGGAGCTCCCGGTGCACTGGCCGCGCTGTAGGTTCGCGAGCAATTGGTGCTGGCGGGCATCGCCGCGCCCACCGTCACCCCGGTGCAGCTGATCGCGCCGCTGTCGAGATTGGCATCGGTCGAACCCGGCGTAGTCGAGATCGAGACGACCTTGAAGACCGACCCACCGCCTGCCGGCAAGGTGTCGGTGAGAGTGACAATGTCACCTTTGGTCATTGGATCGGGGCCATTGTTGCGGACTGTGACAGTCCACCGGACTGCCTGACCGGCATTCACCGAAGTTGCCGACGCGGTCTTGGTCACGGCCAATGTGTAGACGCATGGAACCCAATCGATCGTCACCAGGCCGGTCGTTCCGACGACCTTCCCGGCTGCCGGGGTGGGACCGGCCGACCCACCGACGCCGGTAGGCGCGGATGCCGTGACTGTCGGCGATGTACCCCGCACAAAGCTCGATCCGCCGCCGCCGCCACCGCCCGATACGGTCGATTTGACTGTCGATGCGCCGCCGCCGCCGCCAGTATAGCCGCCGCCGCCGCCACCGCCGGTATCGGTCGTCGTGTCGACACCTCCGTTGCCGCCGGTTCCGGTGCCGACAGCGCCACCAGCAAATCCATTGAATGCAGCATTGGCGCTATTGACACCCCCGGGTCCGCCGCCGCCAGTCAGGCCGCCGCCGCCGCCACCGATCGTGGTAGTGCCATCGGCACCGTTCGTCCCTGTTGCGCCCGCTGCGGCCGTCCCTCCAGTGACCGGCGTAAAGCCGGAGAACCCTGCCGCGGCGCCGTTGGAGACGGTGGTGGCGCCGTGCGAGGCGCCGCCGCCCCCACCGCCGCCGGCTTCGACCAGCTTGATGCCGGCAACGCTGAGCGCTGAGCTACCGCCCCCGCCCCCGCCGCGGTGAAGTGTTCCGGTGGCGGTTCCGCCGCTGCCGCCGTTGGCGTTCCCGGTGCCATTGTTGGGGGCGGTGAGAGAAGCATCCCCAAGCTGGCCGCCACTGGCGACCGTCCCGGTGACTGCCTGGCCAGGAAGGACCTTGAAGGTGGCGTTGATTACTGCACCTGCGCCGCCCAATCCGCCATTGGTGGCAGCGACCCCAGAGGATGCACCTGCGCCGCCGCGGGTCGTCGTTACCGCCGAACAGATTCCATCGGGAACAGTGGTCGAGATTGCTCCGGCGGTGGTCTGGCTAAAACTGGTCGCGTTCGGTGCCGGATCGGCCAAAGCCGGTGCCGAAGACAAAGCGGTTGCGACCGCGGTCAAAGCGACCCCGCAGTGGCGCGAGGCGACCCTGAAGCGTGCAGTCAAGCGACCGGAAGCTTGGGCAATTGGCAGTTGGATTGGCATTTGGACGGACCCCGTTGTTCGTTTCGACGGGGCACCTAATGCCGGGATATGGTTAACGACCGCTTAAACGATTGCAAAAGATTGTAAAGGCGCAAATCCGGCGGAAACCATGGAATTTCCAAGGATGAGAGCCGTGCGACAACGGGTTAACACAAATTTTGGCTGCTGGGCGAACTGCCGCCTGGTAACCAAGATTGGGGTTGTTCGTGGCCGATCGGTGCGGACCGCCGACTTATCGATCGGCGGCCCGCGATGCGAAAGCCAGGTCGCTCAAGTATGCGGTCCGGATGACGCGCATGCAAAACTTTCGCACCTAATCAGAGTATTGCATGGAGTGACTTCGAAACACTGTAAAATTATGTAATGACACGGTGAGTTCACGGGACAATTGAAATTTTCGTTCTTATGCTCCGCGGAAACGTTACGAATGGTAGGCAAAACGGACGATGCGCATTGCGATTGCGGATGATGACAAGCTGATCAGAGACCATGCCGAGGCGACACTTTCGCTCGCGGGATATCAATGCGAGACTTTCACCAACGGACGTGACGTCATCGCGACCCTGAAACGCGATACGTTCGATCTCTTGCTGCTGGACTGGAACATGCAGGGGATGACCGCGATAGAGGTGATCGAGTGGGCGCGGCAAAATCTGGACGATGTGCCTCGGATCGTCGTTCTCACGAGCCGATCGAGCGACCTCGACATCGCCCACGCGCTCGATGCCGGGGCAGACGACTTCATCTCCAAGCCTGCCAGTGCGGAAATCATTCGCGCTCGGGTGATGGCCAACCTGCGGCGGACGCGGCCTTCGCAGGCCCAAGAGCGCTTCCAGACCTGGGGCGTCTATCGATTTGACCGGCTCGAACAATCGGTGAGCGTTAACGGCACCCCCACAGCACTAACTCCCAAAGAGTTCGCGCTTTCACTGCTGCTGTTTGAAAATCTGCAGCGACCGCTGTCGCGAACCTATCTGTTGCAGCGCCTGTGGAACAACACGATCGATCTTTCGACCAGGACGCTGGACATGCATATCTCCAAAATGCGTACGAAATTGTGTTTGCGGCCCGAAAACGGGTTTCGTCTGCAAACGTTGTCCGGCTACGGCTACCGCTTGGATACCTACAATGGCAATTCACCTGAAACCGATTAGGCACCTGGCCGTATTGCTAGCCGCAGCGCTGTTGACCTGCGGCCCTGCGCACGCGCAAGCGTTGTCTTCAAGCAAAGATGAAATCGCTTACCTGACCGGCCCCCACTGAGTGGTCCGCATTGATTGTTAGTGCAAGATTGCCTCCGCCGCCATGGCTGTCCGTAGGTGGAGCGAAGCGGAACCGGAGGGCAGCCATGGCGGCGTCGCCGTCTCGGGGGCCGGCGGCCGATATCCCAGCGAGCTGTGCGGCCTGACGGTGTTGTAGTGCCGCCGCCAGGCTTCGATCAGGATCCGGGCTTCGGCCAGGGTGTAGAAAATCTCCCCGTTCAAGAGCTCGTCACGCATCGAGCCGTTGAAGGACTCGCAGTAGCCGTTCTCCCATGGGCTGCCGGGCGTGATGTAGAGCGTCTTCACACCGATCCTCCTTAGCCACTCTTGCACGGCATTGGCGATGAACTCCGGACCATTGTCGGACCGGATGTGTGCGGGCGGCCCCCGGGTGACGAACAGCTCGGCGAGAGCCGCCAGCACGTCTTCGCTTCTGAGCCGCTTGGCTACCGGCAAAGCCAGGCATTCCCGGCTGGCCTCATCGATGATCGACAGGATCCGGAACTTGCGGCCGTCATGGGTGCGTCCCTCGACGAAGTCGTAAGACCAAACGTGTCCCGGATACTCGGGTCGCAGCCGGATGCACGATCCGTCATTGAGCCAGAGCCTGCCCCGCTTCGGCTGCTTCTGCGGCACCTTGAGACCCTCGCGCCGCCAGATGCGCTCGACCCGCTTGCGGTTCACATGCCATCCCGCATCGCGCAGCAAAGCCGTCACTCGGCGATAGCCATAACGGCCATACTGCCGGGCAAGCGCGATAATATCCTCGGTAAGAGCGGCTTCGTCATCTGCCCCGCGAGGCACCTTGCGCTGTGTCGATCGATGTTGGCCAAGAACACGGCAGATCCGTCGCTCGGAAACCGCCATCATGCCCATGATATGATCGATGCAGCGCCGTCGGCGCGCGGGGCTCAGAAGTTTCCCTTGGCAGCCTCCTGCAGGATCAGCTTGTCCAGGGTCAGGTCCGATACCGCACGGCGCAGCCGGGCGTTCTCCTTCTCGAGCTCTTTCATCCGCCGCGCCTGGTCGGTCTTCAGGCCGCCATACTCCCGGCGCCAGCGGTAATAGGTCTGCTCCGTGACACCAATCCGCCGGCACGCATCCGCAACCACTCCGCCCTGCGCCAGCACGATCTCCGCTTCACGCAGCTTGCCGATGATCTCCTCCGGCCTGTGCTTCCTTGCCATTCCATTCCTCCTTCGTGACCAATTCTAAAATAGAAACTGGACCACTCTGAAGGGGGCAGATCACTTCCCCGTGAGCTGTGCACCTTCGCCGGCGCGTATCCGTCCTAGCCAGGCGTCGACCCGCTCCACGGTTGCCCGGCCGGCCGAACGTCGGACCGCCAAAATGTTGGGCGGAACGTGCCCTGGTCGGAACCCTTTCGACACGTTCGGCTTTGGAGCCTTCCCGCTGGCTCTTGCCACGTCGGGATCTTCGATCACAGCCGGTGCTTGGACGATCTCGCCTGCCGACGTGGCACCGGTTAGCACCACGGTCGCCCGCTCGAACATGGTGGTCATGAGGTGGTCGAATACCCTGAGACCATCCGGTGAGCGCTCCGCGACCAAGCGCCGTAGCGAACCTGCGTCGTGGGGATAGTTGTCCGGCTCGGGAAGGCGATCTAGCCAAATGGCGACGGCGCTCTTGAACGTTCGAGTGTCATCCAATCCATAGCGATTGTTCAACCACGTGCGGCAGTCGTCGGTGTTTTCGGCAACGAGGTAGAATTTCTGACCATGCCACGCCGCTACGACGCGGCTGCGTGCCTCGGGGCGAAGCCAAGTGCGGATCGGGAAGTCGCGAGTGACATCGCGCCGCCAATAAGCATCGAAGTCGAGCAAATAATCGCCTCGGTTGCCGTCGGCTTCGTCCTCGGCGATGAGCGCAAGCGCTTCGCGGTGGGAATATTCTACCACGGCCACCGGATCGAGCGTGTCTGCCCGGCCACCGTCACCAGCGAGACAGAGCCGTCCGCCTGCTTCGATATGTGGGGCTTGCAGCAGATCGCTGCGGCCTTCCAGCGAGAAGCGTGGTATTGAATAAGGGAAATCGGCATCGAGGAGGAGGTTCAACGATCCTGCTTCGCTGCCAGGAAGAGGCAACCTCCATCCGTCCCAGCTTTCGTTGCGTCCGAGCGCTAAGAGCTGTGCACTGGAAAGACGCTGAGCGTCAGGAATTTCAGTCTCTACCCAAGCCTTGACTTGCTCGATCGCCGCCAAGCGCCTCGTAGCGAGAAAACTCAAGGCAACGCCGACGCCGCGTAGCGACCACCCTCGCGCTTTTCGACGGGCCGAGTCGGCGAACGGTCGCTCTTGCTCCCCGAGCCGTCACTCCCTTCCTCTGGTGGCGGCTGCTGCGAAAACCAATCTGTACAGAACACCTTGTCCCATGCGGCCATAGCGGCCTCATGCGTGCAATCGGCGGTGTCGAGCACTTCCAGGTGCTTCAGGTTCTCTATCAGCCGATCCTTGAAGTGACCCGGTCGGGCATCGTTGTCGTGCCCGATAGTTTCACCGTTGATGGTGGGGTGGGCGATGGTCGTGTTCCACTCTAGGCGCCAACGGATCGCTTTCATTGTCTCCCGGAGCGCAATGTCGTCGCGGCCAGCGGACGCCGAAAACGAGTCGTCGGCGAGTTTGGTGATCATAAATCCGGTCGCGGTTAGAGACTTCCACGATGACCGACTCCGCGCGAAGGCCTTGAGCAGTCGCACTACTCGGCAGAACTGCCCATCACTGTCGTGAAAATCGGGGCTATGATGCTCATTGCGCTGCTTGAACCAGCGAGTAACCGCAAGTGCGTCTGAAGTCTTCCAATCGGAGCTCGCCAGATCGTAGGAGTAGACCACCTTTCCGGTCCAAGAATCGGTGGTTTCGATCCGGCGATAGGAGGGCACGTCGACGTGAAAGCCCTCGTTGTAGTAGACCCGCACGCAGTTCTTGAGCACTTTAGGAGGCGTATTGAAGCGGTCGTCTTGGAGCGCATCGCAAATCATCTGGCGCACGCTCAGGGCCGACAACTCTCCACCGTTCGGGCCGACAAGTTTATCCTTTCGGAAGTAGACGCCGTCGTCGATGTCGTAATCGGTGTTCTCGTCCTGCACCATCGTGTGCATGGCGTAGGAGCCTTGCGTGTGCTGCCCAATCGGTGCGGGTTTGCCGGCATCGGCAAGGCCTTTCTTCAAGCGGGCGCGATTGGCGTCCCGCCGCTTGCGCATGTTGGTGCGCTCGGTGCTGGGCAGGTTCACCTCGGCATTGTGGTATCCCAACAGTTCAGCGGACGCGTCGTACATAGTCTTCCTCTGGCAAATCGAAGCCGGTTGAACGGACCCAATCCTCAGCTTGTTGGGTCGATGAGACTACTGACGTAGCGCGCCGAGTTCAAGCACAAAGCGTGAACAGGAGGCGTGACGAGCCCTTGCAAACTAGCTGGGCCAGCAAGGGTTCGGCCGGTCTACGCCAGCAACGCCGCAAGCTCCAGCTCCCGTTTAGCGAATGACTCTACCCCGCGCTGGCGCAATAGATTCAGTTTGTCGAGATCGTGCTCGAACAAATCGGTGGCCATCTCGGGCCGCTCGAAAGTGTCACTGATGCGGACCGTTTGAATGTGCTTGTACAGAATGTGCCGAAGCTGATCCATCGACTGGGTGTTGATTTCAAGTGTCTTTTGGAGGAGCTGCACACTTTTCAGATATCGCGCGAACCACATTGTGCTGAATAATGTTGGCTTGGGTTGCGGGTATACACCAACTCCGACGCTGACGACGCGTAGCGCGGCGGCGGGCTTCTCCATCGCGCTCAAGGCGTCTGCGATCGCATAGAGCGTCGGATTGTTGGCGCAATAGCCCCCGTCGACCAGCTCCACGCGGTCGCCTTGGGCGGTGGTCACCAACTTTCGTTCGAAGAACGGGTAGGCCGAGCATGAGGCGACAACCGCATCGCCCACCGGCACGCCGAAGCCGGGAATAAACGTTCCCTTGCGCCCATGTGCTTGGGCAACGCTCGCTTTGAAGATCATGGGGCGCTCAACCTCCCACTTCGTGGCGATGATGCCGATGCCTGTTTTCACAGCATCGAACTGTGTATCGCCGTAGATCTCGCGGGCAAGGTCCGAGAGCGCAGCGGACTTCTCGCGCGATGACTTGCGCTTCATGACGCGCACGACGTGCTCTGCGTACAACGCGTGAATCTCGTCGACTGCGCGCGCACGAACAGATGCGGATCGGCGGTCTTGGGACGCGCCGTGGCAATGTAGTCCAGGATCGCGTCACCGACGTCCTGAGGCAATGGCAGGCGATCAGGCCGACGCGCCTTGCCCTTGACCGTCAGGTGGCCCGAGCGCCAGTCGATATCGTCGAGGTGCATATCCCGAATATCACCGGCACGCAGGCCAAGCCGGGCGAGCAGGAGAATGATGGCCTTGTCCCGAACTTCCACCGGGCGATCAGTCGGACATGCGCCGATGATCTGCTCGATCGTTGCCGGGTTGACGTGCCGGGGCAGCGTCGAAAGACGGTAGCGTTGCACTGATGGGATCGCGTGCAACAAAGCTGGACGGCAAACACCCTGCACGACCAGGAACCGAATATAGCTCCTCATTATCGTGACGAGCAGTGATGCAGAACCCGGCGTCTCCTTGCTTCGTTGTTGAAACGCACGCCTGAGGACGGCTGCATCCCATTGTGAAGGGTCGCCGAGCATAGGCATGAGCCGCCTGATATCGGCCCGGTAGCGCCGGATCGTCTCATCGGTCGCGCCGCGGTGTTGCTTGAGCCATGCCAGATATGCCGCCATGTGCGGGTCGTCATCCGACACCGGTTCGACTGAAGGGATGACACCCCGGCCGCGCAAGAACTCGACGAAGTGCCGAGCGCCACGCCGCCGCCGCTTCGCGCCCGAGGCGACGAGCTTGCCCCGCTTGCGCCAGACCGGACAGCGGCAACCATGCGCCGCGTACTGGTCGAGGATCGCGTCATCGACATCGGCCCACGACTGCCGCTTGATGCGAAGCCAAGCCACAATATGCTCGGCTTCCGACCGGTAGCCCTGTGCCACTCCAGGGGCGAGTTGCAGGCTGTCGATTGCATCGGAGTAGTCGGTGAGGTGACGGGGGAGATCGTCGATCCCATCGTCGACTTCGATATACCCTTGATCTTCGAGGAACCGGACAAAGCGCCGGACCCGCGCAGCCTGATCAGTCTTATAGGCGGCTTGCTGAGCCGAGTATCCGTGGCACCGACAACGGTGCTTCTCGAACCGTCGGACGACTTGATCGCCGAGCGTACTGACCGGGATGGCATGCACATCCAGCCAATGCAGGAAATGACGGATCGCTGCACTGTACAGGATCGAACAGGCCGCTTCCTCCTTGACCCACAGAGAGGAGAGGAAGGCGTTGAATAGGGCATCTGAGCTCGGCGGATCTTCGATCCGGAGCTGTGCCGGACAAAACAGCTCTGATGATCTTGTTCTCATGGTGGTTCCTTCGACTTGTTCAGGTCGAGGGAACCGTAATTATCTGGAGTGAAATCATGGAAAACCGAAGGAAACCTGCGCCTCCTGCCGCCGCGCTCGACATAAACTGCGACTGCAAAGAATACGTGTAATGTTGAGCTCAACATTACACATACTCGCGGGGGAAAGATCGATTTCGAGCATCTCGCGTTCGGCGTCCGACAGTTCAGCGAGGCGGCGTCCCAACATTGCCTCAGCTGTCGAGACCAGCTGTACCACCACGGCATTGCCTTCGGCGAGTGCGGTGTCGATCGCGGGAAGCAGGCTTGGGAGTTTCATCGAGAGCAGTAATTGCGCGAAGAACCGCTGCTTGGTGCCTTCAAAGATCGAAAGCGCCGCCGCCTTGGCCCCGGAATTGAGGGTGTCGCCGCTGTCCTGATCGACGATCCGGGTTGCTTCGAGCGCATCGCGCAAGTTGGCGTGGATGATCGCCCAGGCTCCGGCATAGGCATCGTAGACCGCGATTTGATCGCTGGTAAGGGTGTGTTCGAGGATCTCGTATTCGACCCCGGCGAACGACAGCGCCCGCGCGGTGTAGAGTCCAAGCGACTTGAGGTCGCGGGCAACCAGTTCCATCGCCGCAATCCCGCCGTCACGGATGTCGGCGACGAAGGCCTCCCTGTTGGCAAAGGCCGTCTCCGGCCCCCACAGGCCAAGCCGGGTCGCATAGGCGAGATTGTTGACGTCGGAGGCGCCGGTGGCTGAAGCGTAGAGCACGCGGGCACGCGGTAACAGGTTCTGGAGGCGTACCCCGGCGACGCCCTGCTCCGATCCCTTGACCTTGCCGCGTGAGCCTTCGCCGCCCGCTGCATTGGCCATGGCATGGGCTTCATCGAACACGATCACCCCGTCGAAATTGTCTCCCGCCCATTCAAGGATCTGCTCGAGCCTGGTCGCATCGCTGCGGCCCGAGCGCAGCGTCGGATAGGTGACGAACAGGATGCCTTCGCGCATCCCCACCGGCACGCCCAGCTTCCACTGCCCGAGCGGTTGGACGTCGATCGGCAGGCCGCCAAGCGCCGACCAATCGCGGCGGGCATCTTCGAGCAGCGCCTCGTTCTTGGAAATCCAGATGTGACGGCGCTCGCCGCGCACCCAGCGGTCGAGGATCACTGCCGCGACCTGCCGTCCCTTCCCGGCCCCGGTGCCATCGCCAAGGAAGTAGCCCATGCGGTAGGCATTGCCTTCGGCGCTCGCCTTCAAGGCGCAGCCCTTGTCCTCGGGCTCGTAGCGGCCGGAAAGATCGCGGGCGTGCGCACTCGCCGCATAGATCAGGGTCTCGGCTTGCGCCGCCGAGAGAATGCCCTTGGCGATCAGGTCCGCAGGCAGTTGAGGTACGGCATGCGGCACCGGTGCGGTGATCGAGCCCATCGCAACGGATTCGACCAGCGGGGTTGGATGGTCGGCCGCACCCTCAATCGCGATGCGGCTCGGCCGGTAGGGCAAGTAATGCCCGACCTGCTCGGCGATCGGTGCGGGCGCAGCCAGCGGCTGGTAGACGAGCGGCTGAATGGCTGGAGCGGCGGAAACCTGGCGAGGGGCGAGCGGGACTGGCTTGCGGCCGGGCGCGACGAGGCGAAGCGGCGTGAACGCCTTCCCCAACACCACTGGTTCGTCGACCGGCAGTCCGCGCTCCGGCAGGGTGTCGACCAGAAAGCAGAGCTCGGCGAAGCTGGTTGGCTTGGCGATGACCGGACTGTCCCCGCCTTCGGCCTTGTCGAGCACCAGAAGCCGCGTGGTGATCGAAGTGCCTTGCTTGACGAAGGCCCGCTCGATCGCGGCGTTGAGCCGAAGCGCCACTGGGCCGGACAGGCCACCCAGGAAGCGGGGCAGATCGAACCATTCAGGCATCACCGCGACAAGCCGACCACCTGGGATCAGCCGCTTCCAGGCCGAGCGCAGATGCCGCGCGCCGGTGCGCCCATCGTGGCCGCGCTCTATCCCATGCGAATAGGGCGGGTTCATCAGCACCACACTTGGCGCAACATCAGCTGCGAGCAGCTCGTCGATCAGTTCGCCGTCATGGCCAGTGACCGTTGCTGTCGGAAACAAGGCTTGCAGGCACTCGCGGCGAAGCGGCGAAATCTCATTGAGCGCAAGGCGCGCGCCAGCCTTCGCGGCCCAGACCGCGAGCATGCCGGTGCCGGCCGAGGGTTCGAGCACTTGGTCATCGACCGAAAGTGCGCAGGCTCGTGCCGCGATCCAGGCAAGCCGCGGCGGCGTTGCAAATTGCTGCCATTCGATCTGCTCGTCGCTGCGGTTGGTTTGGCTGGGTACCTGCGCTTCGAGGCGATCAAAGGCACGGCCCGCTAGATCGGTCGGCATGTCGTCGGTCAGCGATGCAGCTTCTTGCAGGAACAGCACCTGGGCCAGCTCGAGCGCGGCGTGTGCGTCGCGCACCGACCAGCGGCCTGCAGCATCGCTGCCGCCGAAGTGCTCGGCCATGACCGAATTGAGCACGCTGCGCGAAACGATCTGACAGGCAGCCAGCCGGGCGGCGAGATCGCGGGCAGCAGAGAGCACCAGCGGTTCGGCGGGGACGGGAAAGGCGAATGCGGGTGAAGCGTGGGACATCGGGAACCTCGACGAGGCCCAAGTCCTTCCGGGGCCTCACCAGCCCCAAGCCCTCTTTCCTCTCCTGCGATGCTCAAGCGACCGCGCGCATTCGGCGCATCAACTCGTCATTCCAGTCGTCGCCGTCCCGCGGCGGCGGCCGCGTGACAATCCGGCGGCCTTCGCGGGCGTGGGCTTCAAGTGCGCGCTCCTCGGCGAGCCGCCCTCCGGCATCGTTGTCGACGAACAAGTGGAGCTCGCGTACCGATTCCGGGATCGTGACCAGACCGAAGCGCTCGTTGCCAAGCGTCGCCCAGCATGGAATGCCGAAGAGCTGCATCGCCGAGAGCGCCGATTCGACGCCTTCAGCAAGACCCAGGCGTCCGCCCCGCGGAAAGGCAAGACGCACCGCGCCCGAGCCCGGACTGCCGAGCGAGCGCTTGGGCTGCTCGAACGCTGCTAGGCTGTCATTGCCCAAGTCGAGGAAGGTCCGGTTCAGCGCCAGCACGCCAGCATCGTTGCGAACTGCCGCGACCATCGCGGGCAGGAAACGCACTGAGCCCTTGGGTCCAAGCGGCATACGCGGATGGTAGCGCATATCGGGCGAAGAAACGGCAATTCCCCGTCCCGCGAGATAGCGCTCAGCCGGTGTGCCAGCCAAGGCCGAGGATTCGAGCCATAGCCGAAAAGCATTGCGATCGGTGACGTCAACGCGCGGTTGGACCGCGATCGGCCCGCTTGATCCATCGAAGAGGTCCGCGAGCCGCACCCCGCCTGGCCATGGCCTGCATGACAGCTTCGTTGCTGCAACCCGCGAAACAATGGACCAGCACCGCGTGCCTGCCGAGCGTGACGCTGAGAGAAGGTGTGCGGTCAGCATGGGCCGGACAGCAGCACATACCCTTCGAGCGCGACCAGGTCCCGCCCAGTTGCTCAACGATTTTCCTGGCACGCGTTTCGAGGGCATCGCGGCCGTGACCTTTGGACATGGGGCATCTCCATCATGACATGCCTCCACCCGCGCAGCCTCCGCTCTGCGCCGCTGACAATCGGTTTTCCTACAAAGAGTGTTCTATATATGTTCTATTCCGATTCGGCCAGAGAAGGAATTGCACATGGCGCAAAAAACGATCGGGACACTGCTCATGACAGCGGCACTGTTGGTGAGAAGCCCTGCCCTCGCCCAGGATGAAATGTTGGCGGACATAACGCCGGAAAGCGCGGCGGTCGGCTACCGGGTTGATGGATCGGCGGGAGACTTCCAGCTTGTGACTCACGGCGTCTGGCAAGCACCTGTGCAGATTGCAGGGCCTGCCCTGATACGAAACCAACCAACCGGCGCTGACTCCGTCGAAGCCGCGCAGAATCCAGAAGGCTGCAGCGACTGAGCCTAGTTTTCGAAGGGCCGCTTACCTGCCTCACGTCTATGCCGCCGAAGCGCAATATGGATTGCCCACCGGGCTCCTTGATGCATTGATCTGGACCGAATCGCGCTACAATCCATTCGCGGTGAGCGGTGCCGGGGCCGCTGGACTTGGTCAGCTGATGCCGAAGACGGCGCGCGAGCTTGGGGTTGCCAATCGGTTCGATCCACGTGCGAACCTGTGGGCCGCAGCGAAATACCTCCGCCAGATGCTGGACAAGTTTGGACTCGTCCATCTCGCGGTCGCGGCCTATAATGCAGGTCCTGGTGCAGTCGAGCGCGCCGGCGGCATTCCGCTCAACGGTGAGACCCCGTCCTACGTGCGGAACGTCCTTTCGTTCTGGGGGGCCAAATGAGTGCGGCGTTTGGAAATGGCATCAATCTCCGTAAGCGTGTGAGTGGCGTGCTCAACCACGGCGGCCGTGGGCTGAATATTTTGACGGACGCAGGAGATCTTTGGGTGATCGATCGCGACGAGGTTGATTTAGACCTTCTTGGGCGCCGTGTGACCGCTGAAGGAATTCAATCGGGCTATGATCGGCTCCAGGTGGAATGGATCGGCGAAAGCTAGCGCGCCGGATAAGACAGCACCTTTATGGGCGCTGGAAAACTTGCGAAAAGCATTCTACCCCACTCCTCGGCAATCTCGCGGCGACGTTCCATGAAGGCTGCACGATTGTAGGCTCCTTCAGAAGCCGAGACACCATCGGGCACGTGCGCCAGCATCAAGTCAATAATATGCCGATCACTGGCCGTCCCGTTTCGTTCTGCCCATTCGTTCATGATAGTGGAAAAGCTGGAACGCCACCCGTGCGGAACATGGCGTCCCTGATAGCCGCAGCGGTTGTAGAAGTAGCTGAGGGTGTTTTCACTCATTGCTCTCCAGCCACTCCGATTGCCCGGAAAGACCAACGGCCCGCGTCCCGAGATGCGATGAGCGACCCTCAAAACTGCGACTGCTTCCGAACATAGTGGAACCAGGTGTTCGAATTCCTGATCCTGCTTCAGCTCATTTGCAAGCTTCATACGTGAAGCTGGGATCCGCCAAAGCGCTTGCGGACAGGGGTCATCCACATTCCAGTCGATGTTCTCCAGTTCTGTCCAAGGCATGGCTCTGACAGTGCCGGGTCGTTGTGCTGTGAGAGCAAGATATCGCGAAGCCAATTTCGTCAGTGGTGATCCTAACTCCCATTCGGTCTTGCGAAGCATTTCATGGAGTTCGTCCAACGTCAGAAGCGCAGGCCGCCTCCGCTTTCGCGGAATGGGTTTGAGCGCCTTGCCGATGCTCGCTGCTGGATCGCGACTGGCAGCGCCTTCCGCGATTGCATGGATAAACACAGCTGAGACTCTTTGCCTCACTCGATGAGCAGTCTCGATTGCTCCCCGCTTTTCGATCTTGCGAAGAACCATCAAAACCATCGGCTCGTCGATCTCCGAAATGGGCAGCTTACCGAGCCAAGGGAATATCTCATTCTCTAGACTCTGGATGACATCTTTGGCGTGGACTGGCGTCCAACGCGCCTCCTGAACAGCAAACCAAGTGCGGGCCAAGGATTCAAAGGTGTTGGCGCTTGCTGCAGCACGCTGGACGGCCTGCTTCTTGGCTTCGACCCCAGGATCGCGTCCTTCGTCGAGCAACTTGCGGGCTTCGCACTTCCGTTCCCGCGCCTCTTTAAGGGAAACAGCCGGATAAGAACCCAAAATGAGACGCCGTTCTTTTCCCGCGAAGCGGTATTTGAGGCGCCAGCTCCGATGCCCGGACTTTGCAACGAACAAGTGTAGGCCCTCAGCATCGGAGAGCTTGTAGTCCCGGTCTTTTGGTTTGGCCTGTCGTACTGTAATTTCGCTGAGCATCAGTGCCCCCAACTTTCAACTTCGATGCCCCCACGAGTGCCCCCAAAACGAGATGGATGCATATGGATGCAAGCGAACAAATCAGGAACACATATTGCCCTAAAACGGCAGAAAATCAAGGAAAAATGGAGGTTTATGGAGCTTCGCGGAAGCGGCTCTGGCGGAGAGGGTGGGATTCGAACCCACGTTACGGTTACCCGTAAACCGCATTTCGAGTGCGGCGCATTCGACCTCTCTGCCACCTCTCCGCGAGGTCGGATCGTGAGCCGGCGTGGGGCCGGTCCGGTCGACGAAGCGCGCGGTTAGCGGATGGCGGCTCGCTTGCCAAGCCCCCCGGAGCGGTTTTTCGGGGACGCGGCGCGCCCGTACATTGTCTGGCAAGGCATGCGGCACTATATTGCGGTCATGAACCGCGCTTCCTTCTTTTCCCCCAGGCCGGACGGCTGATCGACGCACCGATGAAATCGCGCGCGCGCTTTGCGATCGGCGATGTCGTACGGCACCGGCTGTTCGATTTTCGGGGGGTGGTGTTCGATATCGATCCGGTCTTCGCCAACAGCGACGAATGGTACGATGCGATCCCCGCCGAGGTCCGCCCGGTGCGCGAACAGCCGTTCTATCACCTGCTCGCCGAGAATGGGGATTCGAGCTACGTGGCCTATGTCAGCCAGCAGAACCTTCAGGAAGACGGCGAGGCCGGCCCGGTGGACCATCCGTCGGTGTCCGAACTGTTCGAGGACTTCGCCAAGGGCCGCTACCAGCTCCGCCGGTCGATGACGCACTGAGACCCATTCCGGCGGGGAGAGGTGTCCTCAGGTTGCATCGCCATTCAGTTCAGGGCGAGGCGAAAATGGTGGTTCTCCGCGACCCGGAGCGCAGCGACCTTGATGGTCGTGAGCACCGGAAGCGCGGATAGCCGCCATTTGCAGCCCGTCATGGGCTGAATGGCGATGCAACCTAGCCCCACAGTTCGGGCTGCGGCGGATAGACCAGCCCGCCCTCGAACCGCATCGGCGCCTCGCGATCGGTGCTGAACAGCAGCGGCCCGTCGAGATCGACCCAGCGGGCGTGCTGCGCCACCATGAAGGCCGGCGCCATCCCCAGCGAGGTTCCGCACATGTTGCCGACCATGACGTCGAGTCCCGCGTCCCGCGCGGTCGCCGCCAGGGCGAGCGCCTCGGTAAGCCCGCCGGTCTTGTCGAGCTTGATGTTGATCGCCTGGTAGCAGCCCAGCAGCGCGGGCAGGCTGGCCCGGGTGGTGCAGCTTTCATCGGCGCACAGCGGGATCGGGCTGGCCAGCCCGGCCAGCGCCCGGTCAGCGCCGCGCGGCAGCGGCTGTTCGATCATTTCGACGCCCAGATCGGCAAGCCCGGGCAGGATCCGTTCCAGCAGCGGCAGATCCCAGCCTTCGTTGGCATCGACGATGATCGCCGCGTCGCCGCGCACCGCGCGCACCCAGCGCACCGCATCGACGTGGCGCGCCGCGTCGAGCTTGATCTTGACCAGCCGGTGCGGGCGTGAAAGCTCGGCCCCGGCCTCCATCTCCTCGCGCGTGCCAAGCCCGACCGTGTAGCAGGTTTCGAGCGGCGGCAGCCCGGCACAGAGCGCGCGGCCCTCGCGCTTGACCATCAGGTCCCACCAGGCGCAGTCGAGTGCGTTGCGCGCTCCGCCGGCTGGCAGAATGTCGATGGCGGCGCGGCCAATCGCCGGTCCCAGCGCGGCGATCTGGGCGGACATGGTCTCGGGCGTCTCGCCGTCATAGTCGATCCCGGCGGCCTCGGCCTGCCCGGCATGGCCCGCACCGTCCACCAGGCGGACGTGGATCATCGGAACGTCGTGATAGACATCGCGCGCCACTTCGAAGGGCCGGGTGAAAGGCCAGCGTTCGGAGCGGACCTCGGCGCGGATCACAGCGCGTCCACCACCCGCTCCACTCCGAAACGCATGGCATCCATCGCCGGCACGCCGTGTTCGTCCTCCAAGGCGGCCAGCACGCGGCGTGCCTCGGCTTCATCGAGGTGCGCGGTGGCGACCGAAATGCCCGCGATCCGCGCCGCGGGATTGGTCAGCCGGGCGGCTTCGACACTGCGGGCGAAGCCTTCGGCATAGCTGGGCATGGCAAATCCGGGCATGTCGTCCAGCTCGGTGCGGGTCAGCGAATGGCACCAGACGATTGCATCGGGCTGCGCGCCGTGGATCAGCCCGAGCGTGACCCCGGCATAGCTGGGATGGAACAGCGATCCCTGCCCTTCGATCACGTCCCAGTGATCGGGCGCGGCGGCGGGGGTCAGCGCCTCGACCGCACCGGCCAGGAAATCGGCCACCACCGCGTCCAGCGGCACCCCGCCCCCGGCGATCATGATCCCGGTCTGCCCGGTGGCGCGAAAGGTTGCCGCCATGCCGCGCCGCTGCATTTCGCGCGCCAGCGCCAGCGCGGTGTATTTCTTGCCCAACGCGCAGTCGGCGCCCACGGTCAGCAGCCGCTTGCCCGCCCGCTTCTGCCCGGTGCCCACCGGCAGTCCCGTCGGCGGCGTGCGGACATCGACCAGCCGCGCCCCGCCCGCTTCCGCCGCGGCGACCAGTTCGGGGCGCGAAGCGAGCCTCGAATGCAGCCCGCTGACCACGTCGATCCCGGCGCGCGCAGCCTCGGCCAGCGCGGCGGCCCAGTGCGGCGGCAGGCGGCCACCGGCTGGTGCCGCCCCGACGATCACCGACCGGACCCCGGCCGCGGCGGCGCTTGCCGCATCCATGTCGGGCAGGCCCAGGTCCACCGTATCGCCAGAGGTCCGCCACTGCCCCGCGACCTTGTCCCCGGCCCAGTCGCGCAGCCCGCAGGCGGTCTTGGCGGTCACCATGTCGGCAACGTCGCCCAGGAACAGCAGGTAAGGGGTCTTGAGCTCGATCATGTCAGCTCTTGAGCTTCCAGCCGCTTTTCAGCAGCAGGTAGAGCGTGGCGATCAGCGCAAGGTTGAGCGCGCCGACATACAGTGCGCCGTTCAGCACCGCCACGTTGCTGTCGCCGATGTCGCTCTGCCCCAGGAAGCCGAAGCGGAAGCCGCTGATGACATAGAAGAACGGATTGACCCGGCTGACCGCCTGGAACGCGGGATGCAGGTTGTGGATCACGTAGAACGTGCCCGAAAGCATGGTCAGCGGCACGATCAGAAAGTTGGTGACCATCGCCGCATGATCGAACTTTTCCGCCCAGACCGAAGTGATCAGCCCGATGATCGCCAGCATGATCGAACCCATCAGCCCGAACCACACCACGGCCCAGGGGTGCGCCACGGCCAGGCTGACCCCCGGCCAGAGCAGCATCGCCGCGGCGATCGCCAGGCCGACCAGCACCGCACGGGTCACCGCCGCGCCGATCAGTCCCAGGATCAGTTCCCAGTTCGACAGGGGCGGCATCAGGTAGTCGACGATGGTGCCCTGGATCTTGCCGGCAAGGAAATTGAAGCTGGTATTGGCGAAAGCGTTGTTGACCATGCCCATCACGATCAGCCCCGGCGCGACGAAGCTGGCGAAGGGAACGCCCAGCACTTCGCGTCCGCCGCGCCCCATCGCCACGGTGAAGATCATCAGGTAGAGCAGCGTGGTCATCGCCGGGGCCCAGATCGTCTGGGTCTGGACCTTGAAAAATCGGCGGACTTCCTTCATATAGAGGGTCCACAGCCCCAGCCCGTTGAACGTGCTGAACATGGGCACTCCCCGCGTCGGAAATCCGGGAGCCTGCGCACCTGCCTGGGCGCCGGCCTTTTCGGGTGCGGGAACTGGTTGATCGGCCATGGCTAGGCGACTATCGCCGCTGCGGCCACCATGCAATAGCGCGGCGCGATGCTGCTGTAGAAAGAGAAACGGGGACCATGAGCTGGACCGACGAACGGATCGAAAAGCTGACCAAGATGTGGGAAGGCGGAGCCACCGCCAGCCAGATCGCCGACGAGCTGGGCGGGGTCAGCCGCAATGCCGTGATCGGCAAGGCGCACCGCCTTGGCCTGAAGGCGCGCCCAGCCCGGTCAAGCCGAACGAAAAGGAGGCCGCCGCCCCTGCTCCCAAGGCGCCCAAGGCCGAAGCGGCGCCGCGTCCTGCCCCTCCGCCGCGCACCGCACCGGCTCCGCGCCCCGCTGCGCCGGCCCAGGCGGCGGTTCCGGCCGCGCCCGCGCCCGACATGCCGCGGATCGTCTCGGTCGGTCCCGGCGGCTTCCTGCGCCAGGGCCCCGGCGATCAGCAGGCCCCGATCCCGCCCGCTCCGCCGCGCCGGCTGGTTCCCGCCAAGCCCAGCCCCGAAGTGGCCGACAAGACCGGACTGCTCGATCTCAACGATCGGATCTGCCGCTGGCCGATGGGGCATCCGGGCGAACCGGATTTCCATTTCTGCGGTGACAAGGTGAACCCCGGTTTCCCCTATTGCGTCCAGCACTGCGGCCGGGCCTATCAGGCGCAGCTTCCGCGCGGCCATCGCCGCCCGCCGCCGCCGCTGCCGTTCGGCGGCCCGCGCGTTCGCTGACCGCGGCAGCACCGCCGCCCCCTTAATTCCTGCGCGGGCGTGCCGTTAACCAAGGCATGACCGCGCACGATCCATCACTTGGCCGCTCCACCACGGGCGGCCTGCTCGGCTGGCTGGGCTTCGGCCGCCGCCATGCCGACGATTCCGACAATTCCGGCAACGATGGCGATCCACGCGATCGCCGCAACTCGGTAAGGCTGCGCCAGCTCGACGAGGTTGGCCGGTTCCTCACCACGCACCAGCTCGAGGTGAGCGCCGCGACGTTGACCCTGGCCTGCAATTACCTGACCGGTTCCGACAGCCAGCTGGTCCGCGCGATCGACCGCCAGGTCCAGGCGCGCAAGCCGGTGACGCTTGAATGGATCGATGCCGAACTGGGCCGCCAGGACCGCGACGAGGTGGCCATGCTGGCCGACCTGATGCAGCGGCTGGAACATTCGATCGACGAATTCGGCAAGACCAGCCGCGATGCCCACGTTGCCACCACCGAATACCATTCGGCGCTCGAAGGGCACGTCAACGAGCTGGAGCAGGTCACCCGCGCCGGCGAAGTGATTTCCGACCTTGCCAACATCGCCAAGGTCATGCTGCGCCGCACCCGCGACATCGAGAAGCAGATGCTGCGCAGCGAAGCCCAGACCCGCGCCCTGCGCCGCCGGCTCGACGAGGCCCGCCGCAACGCCGAGCAGGACCACCTCACCGGCCTGCCCAATCGGCGCGCCTTCGAGGCGGCCTTCGAGGAAGAGTTCCGGATCGCCCGCGCCGGGCCTGAGCCGCTGTGCATCGCGTTCTGCGACATCGACCATTTCAAGGCGATCAACGACGAACATGGCCACGATGCGGGCGACCGCGTGCTCAAGCTGGTGGCCGAGGCCTTTCAGCGGATTTCCAACGACCGCTGCCATGTCGCGCGTCATGGCGGCGAGGAATTCGTGCTGCTGATGCGCGGAGAAACGCTCGAGGCGGCCAGCGCCCAGCTTAACCGCCTGCGCGAGCAGCTTGCCTCGCGCCGACTGGTCAACCGCGCCAACGATCGTCCGTTCGGGCAGGTGACCTTTTCCGCCGGCATCGCCGACGTGTTCGTCTGCGGCGATCCCCGATCAGCCTTGCGGGCAGCCGATGCCGCGCTCTACCGCGCCAAGCAGGAAGGCCGCAACCGCGTGATCGCCGCCAGCACCGGCGATTGCCAGCCCTGCCGGATGAGCGACGCGGCCTGAAAACGAAAAAGGGGGCCGCGGCTGCGACCCCTTTCGTGTTCTTGCGAACCGATCTTCCGATCAGTCGTCGTTCCTGAGGAACGCCGGCATGTGATCGGGATTGCCGCCTTCGTCGCGCGGTTCGCGGTCGCGGCGCGGGCCGCGATCGTCACGGCGCGGACCGCGATCACGGCCACCGCGATCGTTGCCGCGCGGGCCACGACGGTCGCCGCGATCCCCGCGGTCACCGCGATCACCACGCGGCTCGCGCGGCGGACGGGTGTCTTCGAGTTCGGCGCCGGTTTCCTGATCGACCACCCGCATCGACAGGCGGACCTTGCCGCGCTGGTCGATCTCGAGCACCTTGACCTTCACGGCCTGGCCTTCGGACACGACATCGGTCGGCTTTTCGACGCGCTCGTTCTTCATTTCGCTGACGTGGACCAGACCGTCCTTGCCGCCCATGAAGTTCACGAAGGCGCCGAAATCGACGATGGTGACGACCTTGCCGTCATAGATCTTGCCGACTTCCGGTTCCTCGACGATGCCCAGGATCCAGTTCTTGGCGGCTTCGATCTGCGACAGGTCGGACGACGAGATCTTGATCACGCCTTCATCGTCGATGTCGACCTTGGCGCCGGTTTCGGCGACGATCTCGCGGATCACCTTGCCGCCGGTCCCGATCACGTCGCGGATCTTCGACTTGTCGATCTGGATCGTTTCGATGCGGGGGGCATGGGCCGACAGTTCGGTGCGGGCCGAACCCAGCGCCTTGGTCATCTCGCCCAGGATGTGCGCGCGGCCACCCTTGGCCTGCTGCAGCGCGGCTTCGAAGATTTCCTTGGTGATCCCGGCAACCTTGATGTCCATCTGCATCGTGGTGATGCCTTCGCTGGTGCCGGCCACCTTGAAGTCCATGTCGCCCAGGTGATCTTCGTCACCCAGGATGTCGGACAGCACGGTGAACTCGTCGCCTTCGAGGATCAGGCCCATCGCGATACCCGAGACCGGACGGGTGATCGGCACGCCCGCATCCATCATCGACAGCGAACCGCCGCAGACGGTGGCCATCGACGACGAACCGTTGGACTCGGTAATGTCCGAGACCACGCGGATCGTGTAGGGGAAGTCTTCCTTCGCCGGCAGCACCGCGCGCAGCGCCCGCCAGGCCAGCTTGCCGTGGCCGGTGTCGCGGCGCGACGGGGCGCCGAAGCGGCCCACTTCGCCGACCGAATAGGGCGGGAAGTTGTAGTGCAGCATGAAGCTGGAATAGGAGAGGCCTTCCAGCCCGTCGATCATCTGCTCGGCGTCCTTGGTGCCCAGCGTGGTGGTGCAGATCGACTGCGTTTCACCGCGGGTGAACAGCGCCGAACCGTGGGCGCGCGGCAGCAGGCCGACGATCGATTCGATCGGGCGGACCTGATCGACCTTGCGCCCGTCGATGCGGGTGCCTTCCTTGAGGATCGCACCGCGCACGATGTCGGCTTCGACCTTCTTCATGGTCTTGATGGCGACCATCTGGGTCTGGGCGTCGGCGTTCGCGAATGCTTCCTTGGCCTTCTCGCGCGCGGCGTTGAGCGCATCCGAACGCGCCGACTTGCTGGTCAGCTTGTAGGCGGCGGCAACGTCCTTGCCGATCAGCTTCTTGAGCTGGTCCTTGATCGCCGAATTGTCGGAAATGGCGATATCCCAGGGATCCTTGGCAGCCTTTTCGGCCAGCTTGATGATCAGGTCGGCAACCTTGCGGCATTCGTCGTGCGCGAACATCACGGCGCCGAGCATGATTTCTTCCGAAAGCTCCTTGGCTTCGCTTTCGACCATCATCACGGCATTGCCGGTGGCTGCAACCACGAGGTCAAGCTCGCCTTCGCCGATCGCGATGTCCTGCTTCGGGTTGAGCAGGTATTCGCCGTCCTTGTAGCCGACGCGCACGGCGCCGATCGGGCCCATGAACGGCACGCCCGAGATGGTCAGCGCGGCCGAGGCGGCGATCATCGCCAGCACGTCGGGTTCACACTCGCCATCGAAGCTCAGCACCTGGGCGATGACGTTGATTTCATTGTAGAAGCCTTCGGGGAACAGCGGCCGGACCGGACGGTCGATCAGGCGGGAAACCAGGGTTTCCTTTTCGGTTGCGCCGCGTTCACGCTTGAAGAAGCCGCCCGGGATGCGCCCGGCGGCGAAGAACTTTTCCTGATAGTGGACGGTCAGCGGGAAGAAGTCCTGCCCTTCCTTGACGCTCTTGGCGGCGGTAACGGCGCAGAGCACCACAGTTTCGCCATAGGTGGCGAGGACCGCGCCGTCGGCCTGACGGGCAATGCGGCCGGTTTCCAGGGTGAGGGTCTTTCCGCCCCACTCCATCGATACGGTTTTGACGTCGAACATTTCGTTTCCTTCGACCCGCCGGCCCTATTGCCCTGCGGGTTTTGCTGCCGGGGGTTCCGTCCCGGTCCGGTATGGGGCTCGTTGTAGCCCCGAGGCGCCCCGCCGGATTGCGGGGGAGCCCAGATGCAAGAAGCGGCCCGCTCAGGGGCCGCTCCAGCTTGGTTACTTGCGCAGACCGAGCTTCGCGATGAGTGCGTTGTAGCGGTCCACGTCCTTGCGCTTGAGATAGGCCAGCAGGCTGCGGCGCTTGTTGACCATGGTCAGCAGGCCCCGGCGCGAGTGGTTGTCCTTGTGGTGGTCCTTGAAGTGGCCCTGAAGCGTGTTGATGCGGCTGGTCAGGATCGCGACCTGGACTTCCGGCGAACCGGTGTCACCCTTGGCGCGGGCGTTGTCCGCGATGATTTCGGCCTTCTTTTCGGCGGTAACCGACATGTTTCATACTCCGCGACATCATGTGAGGTTGAACCCCCGGACCACGCGGCATTCGCCGCCCGAAAGCTCCACGAGTGCGAGGGGGACAGTCCCTTCCCGCGCAAAGTGCAGCCCATCGCCCTGGGGCAGCCCGGTCAGAACGCGACCCTGACGGATCGCCCTTGCCTGTTCCGGGCCGAAGCTGAGAGCCGGGATGTCGTCCAGCCCTGCCTCCAGCGGCAAGAGTACGTTCTCAAGAGGCGCGCCCTTAGCGAGTTCGTTCAATTTGTCCAGCGAAATCGCAGAATCGAGCATGAACGGTCCGGCGCGCGTCCGGCGCAGCATGGTGACGTGACCCACCGTGCCAAGCGCACGGGCAAGGTCGCGGGCA
Source organism: Sphingomonadaceae bacterium (assembly GCA_046348665.1). GTDB lineage: Bacteria > Pseudomonadota > Alphaproteobacteria > Sphingomonadales > Sphingomonadaceae > Novosphingobium. The sequence continues at coordinate 316,648 of JAXMDV010000001.1, forward strand.
AGGCTGCGGATGTAGGTGCCCTTGGAGACATGGGCGTGGAAGGTGACCTGATCCTCCCCGGCACGGGGAGGGGGACCATCCGCAGGATGGTAGAGGGGCATGTGCAGGTCGCCCAAAGGGTGCCGGCCGACGGTGTCGGGAACACGCGCACGTGCCCCTCCACCAGCTTCGCTGGTCCCCCTCCCCGTGCCGGGGAGGCATTGGAGCGAATAGACCTCCACACTGCGCGCCTTGAGTTCCACCGCTTCCCCGGCCCGCGCCAGATCATAGGCGCGCGCGCCGTCGACCAGGATCGCCGAATAGGCCGGCGGCACCTGTTCGATCGGCCCGGTGAAGCGCGGCAGGATTGCCTCCACCTCCGCGCGGGTGGGCCGCACATCGCTGGTCGCGATTACCTGCCCTTCAAGATCGAGCGTATCGGTTTCTGCTCCGAAGGCCACGGTAAAGCTGTATTCCTTGCTGGCGTTGAGCATCCGCCCGGTCAGCTTGGTCGCTTCGCCAAGGGCAATCGGCAGCACGCCTGTCGCCAGCGGATCGAGCGTGCCGCCGTGGCCGACCTTGACCTTGCCATACCCCACCGCACGCAGGTTGCGCTTCACCGCGGCCACACCCTGCGTGCTGCCAAGCCCGTGCGGCTTGTCGAGGATGATCCAGCCGTGCGGCACGCGGTCAGTGTCCCGAAACGGCCTGCGCCAGGTCAAGATAGTGGCCGGTCAGCCACGAGACCGGCTTGCCGATCAGCGCGCCGACCGGATCGAAGCCGGGGATCAGTTGCGGCAGGATCACGATCAGGCCGATCACCAGGAGGAAACCGTACTTGCGCAGGCTGGAATAGGCCCGCGCGGCGCCATCGGGCAGCAGTCCTTCAAGGATGTGCGAGCCATCGAAGGGCGGGATCGGCAGCAGGTTGAACAGCGCCAGGAAGATATTGATCAGGATGAAGTTGAACAGGTTCAGCGCCACAAAGCCCATCACCGGACCAAGCTCCTCGACATGGCTGGCCGAACCCATCGACAGGCCCAGCAGCACGGCCCCGACCACCCCCATTGCCAGGTTCATCCCCGGACCAGCCGCGGCCACCAGCATCATGTCGCGGCGCGGATTGCGCAGCCGCCGGTTGTTCACCGGCACCGGCTTGGCCCAGCCGAACACCGGCAGCTTGGCCAGCGCCAGCAGACCCGGCAGCACCACCGTACCGATCGGATCGACATGGCGCAGCGGATTGAGGCTGAGCCGCTTCATTTCGTGCGCGGTCGGATCGCCCAGCGCGCGCGCCGCCAGCCCGTGGGCGACCTCGTGAAACACGATCGCCAGCACCATCGGCACGATCAGCGCGGCGGCCTGGATGATGGTATCGTTCATAGGCCCAGCTTCTCCCGATCGCGTTCGACCACCGAAAAGATCGCGCTGTCGCGCTCGTATCCGGTCCAGGTGATCATGTGGTTGCGCAGCACCCCGTCAAGGCTTGCCCCGATCTTGCGGCAGGCCGCCTGCGAGCGCTGGTTGCGCGTATCGACCGAAAAGAACATGCGCTTCAATCCGCAGGCAAAGCCATGCGCCAGCATCAGCCGCTTGAGCGCTCCGTTGACCTGCCCGCCACGGCGGTGCGGGCGCAGATAGGTGTTGCCGATCTCGCTTGTCCGCCATTCCACATGGGTGCCGATCCAGGCGGTCATTCCGGCAAGCTCACCGTCCACCAGGATCGCAAAGGGCAACCGTTCGGGGTTGGTCAGCAGCTTGTCGAAGCTCTGGTCGAAATGGTCGGGATCATAGGACACGCCATAAATCGTCCAGATCGCGAGATCCTCGGCGCAGGCTTCGCGCAGCGCCTCGCGGTGGCGCTCCTCCAGCGGCTCGAGCCGCAGCGCCCCGTCCTCAAGCACCTTATGCAGGCCCAGCGGATCGGCCTTCACCATCCCAGCGCCTCGACAAAATGCTTGCGGCACAGCGCGACATAGCGGTCATTTCCGCCGATCTCGGTCTGCGCGCCGTGGCTGACCGCGGCGCCGCTTTCATCGACCCGCAGGTTCATGGTCGATTTGCGCCCGCAATGGCAGACCGCCTTCAGCTCGACCAGCGAATCCGCGATCCCCAGCAGCACCTTCGCGCCCGGGAACAGCTCGCCCTGGAAATCGGTCCGCAGGCCATAGCACAGCACCGGGATCCCGGCCTGGTCGGCGATCTTCGCCAGTTGCCAGACCTGCGCCTCGGACAGGAACTGCGCTTCATCGACCAGCACGCAGGCCAGCGGTTCGACCCGGTGCGCCGCGGCGATCCGTTCTCCCAGGTCGGTCGAGGCGTCGAAACGGTGGGCGTCGGCATGAAGGCCGATCCGGCTCTCGATCGCCTTTTCCCCGCCCCGATCGTCGAGCGCGGCGGTCCACAGCATCGTGATCATGCCGCGTTCGTGGTAATTGAAGTTCGCCTGCAGCAGCGTGGTCGATTTCCCCGCATTCATGCTGGCATAGTAGAAATAGAGCTTGGCCATGTGTGCTATCTAAGGCGTACGAGCCAAAGCGCCAGTGCGATCGACAGGCCGGGCCGCACCTGTCGCTTCAGTCGTCAAGGTCGCGTTTGACCCGCGGATCGTCAAGCAGGGCATCGATCCGGCTCGCCTCGTCGAAACTCTCGTCAGGCAGGAACTTGATCCTCGCGGCGTACTTGAGCTTGAGCTTGCCGGCCACTTCCTTCTGGAAGAACGCGGTGTTGGTGCGCAATGCCTTCAGCACCGCATCCTCGTCCGCGCCGAGCAGCGATTTGACGAACACGGCGGCGTGCCGAAGGTCGGGAGACATGCGCACTTCGGTCACGCTGACGGTATGGGCCGACAGCACTTCGTCGTGGACCATCTGCCGGCTGAGCAGCTCGCTGATCACATGGCGCACCTGTTCGCCCACCTTGAGCAGGCGGACCGAGCGGGTTTCGGGGGTGGCTGCTTGGCGGGACATCAGACGAGGTCAACCGGCAAGAGGTCATCGAGATCCAGCTTGAGCGCCCTGGCCAGGTCCTGCCACAACTTGATCCCGCCTTCGGCCTTGCCCTTTTCCAATTTGGAAATAAACGATCCCTTGCGCCCGACCAATTCACCCAAACCGTCGAGAGTCAGTCCGCGATACTGCCGCCAGACCTTCAAGGGATTCTCGTCGCTGACCAGACGATTGACAATTTCGGCGGGAATATACTCTTCGCCGGCATCCCGCCGTTTCTGCGCTTCGACCGCGGCAACGATATCGTCATAATGCTCGGCCGCCTCTGACAGACGCTCAAACTCCTTGCGGTCAAGGAGCACCATCTGAGCACCGGCGATCTCGACAAATTGCGCAGTCATGGCCTCATTCCTCATAGATCGACCCACGTGGGCCGACATGCTCGATCGCCAGAATCGAGCCGTCGATGCAGAAGATCACGCGCCAATCCTGAACGCGAAGGCGATATTCATCACGCCCGACAAGCCTGGTGACGTTGGGATTGCCGACGATCCCGCTTTCCGCCAACTCGTTGATCTTCCGTTCGATCAACAACCGCTTGTTCGACCGCAGAAGCGCCTTCAGCGCCCTCTTGGAATAGCGGACTTCCACTCAATCCGTCTATATCAGACGGATTGAGTGGTCAAGCAGCTTGTCCGATTTGGACTTAGAGCGTCCGTTCACGTTCTTCCACTTCGAACACTTCGAGGTGGTCGCCCGGCTTGATGTCGTTGGTGTCGGCCAGCACCACGCCGCACTCGAGGCCCGCGCGGACTTCGGGGACATCGTCCTTGAAGCGGCGCAGCGAGGCGATCGTGGTCTTGCTGACGATGACGTCATCGCGGGTGAGACGTGCGTTGATGCCCTTCTTGATGTAGCCTTCGAGCACCAGCAGGCCCGCCGCCTTGTCGCGCTTGCCGGCCGGGAACACTTCCTTGACCTCGGCGCGGCCAACCACGTGTTCGATCCGTTCCGGACCCCAGATGCCGGCCATTTCCTTGGCGACATCGTCGGTCAGGTGATAGATCACGTCGAAGTACTTCATCCGCACCTTGTTGCGCTCGATCATCTCGCGCGCCTTGGCGTTGGGACGGACGTGGAAGCCGATGATCGGCGCGCCGGTAGCGGCCGCCAGAGAAACGTCGCTTTCGGTGATCGCACCCACGCCTGATTGCAGCACCTTGACCTTGATCTCGTCGTTCGAAAGCTTGTTGAGCGCGTTGACGATCGCTTCGGTCGAACCCTGCACGTCGCTCTTCACCACCACCGGGTATTCGATCACATCGGCCTTGGCCTTCAGGGCCGAGAACATGTTTTCCAGGCTGGCCGGCGCGGAGGTGGTGCGCTTGGCGGTGGCCTTTTCCGCGCGGTAGGAGGCAACCTCGCGGGCGCGGGCCTCGTTCTCGACCACGGTCAGGGTATCACCGGCCATCGGCACGCCCGAGATGCCCAGCACCTCGACCGGCAGCGCCGGCGGCGCGGCCTTGATCTGGCGGCCCTTGTCGTCGAGCATCGCGCGAACGCGGCCCGAATGGGTGCCGACCACCAGCACGTCGCCAACTTTCAGAGTGCCGCGCGTGATCAGCACGGTGGCGAGCGGGCCCTTGCCCTTGTCCAGCTTGGCCTCGATCACCGCGGCTTCGGCCGCGCGATCGGGGTTGGCCTTCAGTTCCATCAGTTCGGACTGGAGCAGGATCTTCTCGATCAGCTCGTCAAGGCCGGCCTTGGTCTTGGCCGAAACCTCGACATCCTGGACATCGCCCGACATCGCCTCGACCACGATTTCGTGTTCGAGCAGACGTTCGCGGATCTTCTGCGGGTTGTATTCGGGGCGGTCGGCCTTGGTGATCGCCACGATCATCGGCACGCCCGCGGCCTTGGTGTGATTGATCGCCTCGACCGTCTGCGGCATGATGCCGTCATCGCCGGCCACCACCAGCACCACGATATCGGTCACGTTGGCGCCGCGCTGGCGCATTTCGGTGAAGGCTTCGTGGCCCGGCGTATCAAGGAAGGTGATCAGATCGCCCTTCTTGGTCTTGATCTGGTAGGCGCCGATATGCTGGGTGATGCCGCCGGCCTCGCCGCGCACCACGTCGGTGCCGCGCAGCGCGTCGAGCAGGCTGGTCTTGCCGTGGTCGACATGGCCCATGATCGTCACCACCGGCGGACGCGCCTTGAGCGTTTCGGGCGCATCGACGTCCTCGGCGGTGTCGATGTCGACATCGCTTTCCGAAACGCGCTGGATCGAGTGGCCGAATTCCTCGACCAGCAGTTCGGCCGTGTCGGCATCGATGGTCTGGTTGACGGTGACCATCATGCCCATCTTGAACAGCGCCTTGACCAGGTCGGCGCCCTTTTCGGCCATGCGGTTGGCCAGTTCCTGAACGGTGATCGCCTCGGGCACCACCACTTCGCGGACCTGCTTCTCGCGCGGCTGGGCGCTGCCCCCGAAGTGGGCGCGGCGTTCCTTCTCGCGCGCCCGCTTGAGTGCGGCAAGCGAGCGGGCGCGCGCGCCTTCGTCCTCGTTGAGCGCGCGGGTGACGGTCAGCTTGCCGGCATGGCGGCGCTGGTCGCCGGCCTTGTCGCGGGCGTGGGCAGGCTTCTTCGCGGCCGGTTCGGGACGCTTGGGCGCGGCCACCGGGGTAAAGCGGCGCGGCGCGGGCGCGGCGGTTGCGCGCGGCGCTTCCTCGCCGGCCTCTTCGGCGGGCGCTTCGGCGGCAGGCGCCTCGGGCTCGGCCGGCGGAGGCGGCGGGGCGGCAGCCGCATCCGCTTCGGCCTTGCGGTTCTGCTCGACGCGGCGGCGCTCTTCCTCGGCCGCCTTCTGGCGCTCCTCGGATTCGCGGCGGGTCTGCTCTTCCAGCAAGGCCAGGCGCGCTTCCTCGGCCTCGCGCTGGAGGCGGGCGACACGCTCCTGCGGGGTCTCGTTGGAAGCCGCGGGCTTGGGCGCGGCCGGCTTGGGCGCAGCCGCGACCGGTGCGAGCGGCGGAGGCGGCGGCGGCGGAGCGGCCGTTTCGGGGGCGCCGGGCTTGCCGATCAGCTTGCGACGCTTGACCTCGACCACCACCTTGTTGGTGCGGCCGTGGCTGAAGGTCTGCTTGACCTCGCCCGCCTGAACCGAAGTCTTCAGGCCCAGCGGCTTGCGGCCCAGAGTCGGTTTGTTTTCGCTATCGCTCATGCTCAAATTCGCCCTTCAAATCTCAATTCGTCGCAGGCAGCGATGCAGCCGCAGCAGCCGCATCATCGCCAGATTCCTGTTCACTCGCTTCAGCCTGGCCCAGATAGCGCAGCAAGCGCCCGAGCGGGACTTCGAGGCGCGCCGCCGCATCGCGGTCGGTCAGCGCCAGGTGCACGACGTTGTCGCGGCCCAATGCCACAGACAGCGCCGCCCGGTCCAGTGGCAAGGTTAACCCCTGCCGTCCCGATCCTTCTTCGTCGCGGCCAACCCGCCAGGCCTGGTCAAGCTTTCTCGACCCGTCCTCGCCGGCATCGCTGGCATGGGCCAGCCATTCGACCATCCCGCCGCGCGCATGCTCGGCGATCCGGTCCGATCCGACCAGCAGCTTGCCGGTCTTCATTTCCAGCCCCAGCCGATCGGTAAAGGCGCGGCGCAGCGCCACCTCGATCCGTTCGGGCAGATCATCGGGAATGGTCAGCTCGGCGCCCTTGTAGGCGCGCGCCAGTGCACCCCTTAATTTGCCCTTGGCGAGGGCTTTTTCAAGGTCTGCGCGCGAAACCCCGAGCCACGCCCCCGGCCCGGCGCGCGCGCCAGGGCATCGGGCAGGACCAGTCCATCGGGCGAAATCGCCAGGCGCACCAGATCGTCGCGGGAACCGTGACCCCCGGTCAGGATGCAGCGGCGCTCGGGCTGCTGCTTCGAGGTGCCGGAACCTAGCGGCTCATTGTGAGGAATCCGCATCGGCGGCCTCCTCGTTGGCTGGCTCGTCCTCGAACCAGTGCGCGCGCGCGGCCATGATGATCTCGTTGCCCTGCTCTTCCGACAGGCCGTATTCGCCCAGCACCCCGCCGCGATCCTGCTCGCGTTCGCGGCGCGCCGGAGCGCTGCCGTCGCGGCGGCGCTGTTCCTGGCGCTTCTTGGCGATCAGTTCGTCGGTGGCGAGATCGGCAAGATCGTCAAGCGTCTTGATCCCGGCCTTGCCCAGCGTGACCAGCATCTGCTCGGTCAGGTGGGGGATTTCGGCCAGTTCGTCATCGACACCCAGCGCCTGACGCTCTTCGCGGTAGGCAGCTTCGCGCCGTTCCAGCGCTTCGACCGCACGGCTCTGCAGTTCCTCGGCCAGTTCCTCGTCGAAGCCTTCGATCGTCGCCAGCTCGGCCAGTTCGATATAGGCCACTTCCTCCAGCTCGCTGAAGCCTTCGGCCACCAGCAGCTGCGACAGGGTTTCGTCGACGTCGAGTTCTTCCTCGAACATCTTCGAACGTTCGGCGAATTCCTTCTGGCGCTTCTCGCTCGCCTCGGCCTCGGTCATGATGTCGATCTGGCTGCCGGTGAGCTGGCTGGCGAGACGCACGTTCTGGCCGCGGCGGCCGATCGCCAGGCTCAGCTGGTCGTCGGGGACCACCACTTCGATCCGGCTTTCTTCCTCGTCGATCACCACGCGGCTGACGGTGGCGGGCTGCAGCGCGTTGACCACGAAAGTCGCGGTGTCCTCGCTCCAGGGGATGATGTCGATCTTCTCTCCCTGCATTTCCTGCACCACCGCCTGGACGCGGCTGCCCTTCATGCCGACGCAGGCGCCGACCGGGTCGATGCTGGAATCGCGGCTGATCACGCCGATCTTGGCGCGGCTGCCCGGATCGCGGGCGGCGGCCTGGATGGTGATGATGCCGTCGTAGATTTCGGGCACTTCCTGCGCGAACAGCTTCTTCATGAATTCCGGGTGCGCGCGGCTCAGGAAGATCTGCGGACCGCGGTTGTTGCGCTCGACCTTCATGATCAGCGCGCGGACGCGTTCACCGACGCGGGCAACTTCGCGCGGGATCTGCTGGTCGCGGCGGATCACCCCTTCGGCGCGGCCCAGGTTGACGATCACGTGGCCGAATTCGACCGACTTGATCACCCCGGTCACCAGTTCGCCGGCGCGGTCCTTGAATTCCTCGTACTGGCGCTCGCGCTCGGCATCGCGGACCTTCTGGAAGATCACCTGCTTGGCCGACTGCGCGTCGATGCGGCCAAGATCGACCGGGGGCAGCGGATCGACGATGAAGTCGCCCAGCTTGGCATCGGCCTGCAGCTTCTGCGCGGCCTTGAGGTCAACCTGCTTGAAATAGTCCTCAACTACCTCGACCACCTCGACAACGCGCCACAGGCGCAGGTCGCCGGTGCGCGGATCGAGCTTGGCGCGAATGTCGTTTTCGGCGCCATAGCGATTGCGCGCGCTCTTCTGGATCGCTTCTTCCATCGCCTCGATGACGATCGCCTTGTCGATCAGCTTCTCGTTCGCGACCGAGGTGGCGATCGCAAGCAGTTCGGCACGGTTGGCGGAAATCGGACTGGCCATTTTCAGTCTTCCTGTTCTTCGAGAATATCGTCTGCGCCGCTGGCGTCCAGCGGGCGGGTGGCGGCAATGAGCTTGTCGGTCAGGACCAGCTTGGCGGAATGAATATCGGCGAGCGGAAAGGATACCCGGCCGGACTTGCGATCTTCAAGGGTAACCGTGTCGCCCTCTATGCCGACCAGGTCGCCCTGAAGCGACTTGCGGTTGCCTTCAACCGGGTTCACCAGCGAAATGCGCGCTTCGTGGCCGGCCCAGCGGGCAAAGTCCCCGGGACGGGTCAGCGGGCGATCGATTCCCGGTGAGCTCACCTCGAGCCGGTAGGCATCGTGGATGAGCACTTCGCCGGCCTCTTCCAGCGCATCGAACCGATCGGAAATGCGGTGCGACAGCGCGGCGCAGTCCTCGATCACCAGCTGCCCGGTCTCGGGCCGCTCGGCCATGATCTGGAGCGTGTATTCCTCTGCATCGGACAGCGGCCCGATCTCGCCGCCCTTGAAATAGCGCACCCGCACGAGATCGAATCCGAGCGCCTTCGCCTCGGGTTCGACAATCTCTCTAATGCGCGCCAGGTCGGCCATGTTGTCTCCGCTTGCCGGATCGCGAAGCAAAGGCGTTTGGTGCCGGCCCCGTTCGGCGCCAGCCCCTCCGTTGCTTCACAATGTCGGGATGAGCGGCCAGATAGGCCCACGTCCGCCGAAAAGCAAGGACAGAATCGCCCCTCGCCGATCGAAACCGAACAGCGCCTATTCGGCGCTTCGTTCGCTCAGCCCGTGCTTCTTCATGGCATGCCTGAGCTGGTCATAGCTCAGCCCCAGCGCCCGCGCGGTCTGGCGCTGGTTGAAGCGGTGGCGGGCGAGCGCCTGCTCGAGAATCGCCTTTTCGTGCGAATCAACCGCCGCCCTGAGGTCGGTCACGGCATCGAGCGTCACGCCGGGCGCGGCTTCCCTGGTTGGGGGGCGGGAGCCGTTTCGCCGTGCGCCTGCGAATGGGCCATCGGCGCGGGCTTCCACGGGCTGTCGAACGGATCGAAGACAACGTGGGCAACCGGCTCGCCCCAGTCCTCCCAGCGATAGACCGCACGCTCGACCACGTTGCGCAGTTCCCGCACGTTGCCCGGCCACTGGTATTCCTCCATCACCCGCAGCGCGGTGTCCGAAAAGCCCGGCCAGCTTTCCCAGTGCAGCTCGGCCGCCATGCGCCGCCCGAAATAGTCGGACAGCACCATGATGTCCCCTTCGCGCACGCGCAGCGGCGGCAGGGTGATCACCTCGAAGCACAGCCGGTCGAGCAGGTCGGAGCGGAAACGGCCCTCGTCGGCCAGCCTGGGCAGATCCTCGTTGGTCGCGGCGACAATGCGGACATCGACCTTCACCGGGCGGGACGAGCCGATCCGCGTCACCTCGCCATATTCGACCGCGCGCAGCAGCCGCTCCTGCGCGCCCATCGACAGCGTGGCCAGTTCATCGAGGAACAGGGTGCCCTTGTCGGCTTCCTCGAAACGGCCAGCGCGCGCGCGGGTCGCACCGGTAAAGGCGCCCTGCTCGTGCCCGAACAGTTCGGCCTCGATCAGCGTTTCGGGCAATGCCGCGCAGTTGAGCGTGACGAACGGCTCCTGCCAGCGCCGCGACAGCTGGTGCAGGCGTTCGGCGATCAGTTCCTTGCCGGTACCGCGTTCGCCAATCACCAGCACCGGCCGGTTGAGCGCCGCCGCGCGGCTGGCGCGTTCGACCGAATCGAGGAAGGCGGTCGATTGGCCCACGAACTGGATGTTGCGTTCCATGCCCAAGATGTAGCGAAAAATCCCAACTCTGCGCAATCATTACCACATGTTGTTCGTCGAATAGCAAGCCAAGCCGCGCAATTTCGCCATTTATCGCATTTGGCACACCCCTTGCTGAAAGGTGAACAAACGCATTTTCAAGAGGTGTCCCATGTTCACCAGGTTCAACAGCAAATTCGGCTCGACCAAGCTCGATCGGGCCGTGATCGTCAGCGTGATCGCGATGATCGGTTTCAACCTCGCCGTGCTGACCCAGCAGGCGGATGCCGCCCCGCAATACGCGCTCAGCCAGAGCGCGGATGCGGTCCGGGCCTGAGTCCGGCGGTGAACCGCAAGATGGGCAGCGAACCCCTTTCCCCGCTTGGGCCGGAATCCCAGGCCAACCCCGATGGCGGCCCCCAGTCCCCCCGCCGCCAGGGCATTCCGGCCCAGACCCGACTCGAACCGCTTGGCGATGGCCCCCGCCGCGCCTCGCGCTTCGAGTCCGAGGTCGAGCGTCTTCGCAAATCCCCCACCCCGACCATTTCCACCATCGGAGGTCCCTTGATGGGCATTTTCAGCCGCACGCGTGATATCATCGCCGCCAATTTCAGCGACCTGCTCGACAAGGCCGACGACCCCGAAAAGATGATCCGCATGATCATCTTCGAGATGGAGGAAACCCTGGTCGAAGTGCGGGCCAGCGCTGCGCGGACCATCGCCGACCAGAAGGAAATGCACCGCCACACCGTCAAGCTTGACCGGCTCCAGGCCGATTGGGCGGAAAAGGCCCAGCTCGCGCTGTCGAAGGACCGCGAAGACCTGGCCCGTGCGGCACTGGTCGAAAAGAAGAAGGCCGCCGACATGGCCGACCAGCTCAAGGAAGAGATCAAGGTGCTCGACGATGCGCTACGCGCCTATGAAGTCGACATCGAGAAGCTGCAGACCCGCCTGCGCGAAGCCCGTGCCCGCCAGGGCGCGATCGTGGCGCGGCTGGAAAGCGCCGAGAACCGCGTCAAGCTGCGCACGCTGCTGGCCAGCGAGCGGGTCGACGAGGCGATGGCCCGCTTCGACCAGCTCGAGCGCCGGGTCGACTATGCCGAAGGCCGCGCCGACGCGCTGAGCCTGGCCGACGGAAGCGCCAAGCCGAGCCTTGCCGACGAGATCGCCGCGCTCGCCGGCCAGGACAAGATCGACGAGGAACTGGAAGCCATGAAAGCCGCACTCAAAGGCGGCGACAGCCGGGAGAATTGAGAAATGGAAGGCACCGATGTCGTGATGGTGGTCTTCGTGGTGCTGATCGGCCTGCCCTGGCTGGTGCTGCACTACATGACCAAGTGGAAGACCGCCGCCACGCTGACCAATGATGACGAGACCATGCTGGAAGAGCTCTACCAGCTCGCCCGCCGGCTCGACGAACGGATGGACACGGTCGAACGGCTGGTCGTTTCCGACAACCCCGATTACCAGCCGCTGCGCGTGCTGCCCGATCGGGAAACCGATGACCAGACGCTGCGCGATCTCGAAGAACTGCGCGCCCTGGGCAAGAACAAGACTGCAATGGGAAGGACGGCAAAGTGATCAGCGAACGCACACGGTTTTACCGCGACAAGGTGAACGGCAAGATCTTTGGCGTCTGCGCGGGCATCGCCGACTATACGGGGGTCGATGTGCTGTGGGTTCGTCTTGGCGCGGTCGCCCTGACGCTGATGGGCGTGGGTTTCATCCCGCTGGCTTACGTGCTGGTCGGCATGTTCGCCGCGAAGAAGCCGGGTCACCTCTATACCGACCAGCAGGAACAGAAGTTCTGGCAGTCGGTCCGCCAGTCGCCGACCCGGACCACCCGCGAAGTGCGCGCCCAGTTCCGCGACATCGATCGCCGGCTGGCCGACATCGAAGCCTACTATGTATCGAACAACCCGCGCCTTTCGGCTGAAATCGAACGCCTGCGCTAGAGCTGTCATCAGGGAGAGAATGAACAATGGGTGATCTTGTCAGACTGATCGGCGTGATGATTCCGATCTTTGCCCTGTCGATCCCGATCTTTGCGATCTGGACCAAGCACCAGCGCCGACTGGCGGAAATCCAGGCGCAGACCACGGCGGAAAAGGCCGCCCAGTACGCCACCCGCAACACCGAGCTGGAAGACCGCGTCCGCGTTCTGGAACGGATCGTCACCGACAAGGGCTATGACGTGGCCAGCCAGATCGACGCCCTGCGCGATGCCCGCCGCGTCGATGCGCTGCTCGACAAGCCCCAGCCGGAGGACCAGTGATGACCTTTGGCAGTCCCGATTTCATTTTGGCAATCATCGCCATTTCAACCGGCGGGTGGGTCGTCAACAACTGGATCCGTGCGCGTCACGGCTATGCCCTCGAAGATGAATGGGGCGGAAAGACCACCAGGACCGCCAGCACCGAGACCGAGCAGTTGCGCACCGAAAACTCGGACCTGCGCGAACAGCTTGCGCACTTCGCCGACCGGGTGAAGGTGCTGGAACGGATCGTCACCGACAAGAGCGTCAGTGTCGCCTCGCAGATCGAGGCGCTGCGCGACCAACCCCAGACGGAGGACCGCGCATGACCCCCGAGAAATTTGCACTCATGCAGGCAGTCTTTCCGCTGGTCGGGATACTCAGCCTGGCCGGAGTTGGCGGCTGGGTGATAACCACCTGGATGCGGATCAAGCACGGCTACCCGCTCGACGGCGCCTGGGGCCAGAAGCTCTACCCCAGGACCAGCAGCGAGGAGATCGAACGGATCAAGCTGCTGAGCCAGGAAAACGCCCAGCTGCGCGCCGAACTTGGCAGCATCAAGGACCGCATGGCCAATGTCGAACGGATCGTTACCGACAGCGGCTATCACCTGACCCACCAGATCGAGGCGCTGCGCAGCGGCGGAAAGGACGTGCAATGAGCTTCGGGGATTTCATGGGGCTGCTCGCCGCGGTCAGCGGAGTGGTCGCGATAACCGCGATCTTCACCAGCCATCTGCGCCGCCGGATGGAGCACAAGGAACGCATCGCCGAGTTGAAAGTCTCGGGCGGATCGCCGTCTGCGCCCTCGCCCGAGCGCGATGCGACGATCGAGCGGCTCGAACACCGCATCCGCGTGCTTGAACGGATCGCGACCGACAAGACCGCAACGCTTGCCGCCCAGATCGAAGACCTGCGCGGTCCGGCCCAGACCGAAAGCCTGCGCGACGCCTGATCGCGCCAAGTTGAGGGAGTAGTGGCAATGCCAATCGATACCATTCTCGCGGCTGCCAGCCTGCTGCTGTCGGTAGCCATCATCGCCCTGGCCGCGCTGCGCGGCTGGCAGGGCTGGCTGACGCTCAAGACCCGCGAACTCGATCTCGCCCGTCCCGAAGTCCAGGGCGGATCGGGCAGCGGCATGGCCCGCATCGAGATCGCCGACCTCAAGGAGCGGATCCGCAAGCTTGAAGCCATCGCGGCCGGAGTCGACCTGTGAGGGACCAGGCATCGGGGGCGGCAAAGGCCGGTATCGGCCTGGGCAGCGCGATCGCGGTGGCGATCAGCTGGAGCCTGAACAAGTCGATCGTCTGGGCGGTGATCCACGGCGTACTGAGCTGGCTCTATGTGATCTACTATGCCCTCACCCGGCCCGGAGGGCTGGCGGGTTAATGGCGCCTGGGCTTCGCCCGAGCGGAAACAGAATCCCGCTCAGGCTGAGCCTGTCGAAGCCCCACCCCGGTTGCGCCTGAAGTCATGACTGCTAAACGCCCCCCATGCGCAGCCTGACCGACATCCTCGACGAATACGAGTTCCTCGAAAGCGACGAACGCTATCGCCTGCTGATCGAGCTGGGCCGCGAGCTTGAGCCGATGCCTGACGCGCTAAAGACGGACGCCACGCTGGTGCGCGGCTGCTCCGCATCGGTCTGGGTCTATCCCACGCAGACCGCCGACGGCTCGCTGCACTTCCTGGCCGACAGCAATGCCGCGATCACCAAGGAATCGTCGCGCTGGTGCTCGCCGCCGTGCAGGATCGCCCAGCCGGCGAAGTCGCGGACATGGACATCACCGCCGCGCTGGAACCCTTCGACCTGCGCAACCAGCTGTCCTCCAACCGGACCCAGGGCGTTCCCAACATGATCGCGCTGGTGCGCCAGCACGCGGCGCGGATCGCGGCCGGCCAGGGGTGAAGCGCCCGCTCTATCTTGGCGCGGGACTGTTCAGCCTGGCGCTGGGGGTGATCGGCATTGCCCTGCCGATCATGCCGACCGTGCCGTTCCTGCTGCTTGCGGCGTTCTGCTTCGCGCGGTCCAACCCGGCCTGGGAACAGCGCCTGCTGAACCATCCGCAATACGGCCCGCCGCTGCGGCAATGGCGCGAACGCCGCGCGATCTCGCGCCCGGCCAAGCTCGGCGCGATCGGGGCAATGGCGATCGGCGCGGTGGTCACCTGGTTCGCGATCGGCTGGCCCTGGGTGCTGGTCTCGATCGCCATCCTGGCCGTTTCGGGCTTCTGGATCTGGACCCGCAACGAATAGCTGCCCGCTTGCCAATTGCCGCGCCTGCCGCCTATGGCGCTGGCCATGTCGAGCAAACCGCGCACGCTTTATGAAAAGATCTGGGACGCCCACGTGGTCGAACGCCGCGAGGACGGAACCTGCCTGATCTACATCGACCGCCACCTGGTCCACGAAGTGACCAGCCCGCAAGCATTCGAGGCGCTGCGCGTTTCGGGCCGCAAGGTGCGCCGGCCGGATTTGACCCTGGCAGTGCCCGACCACAACCTGCCGACCACGGCGCGGCGCGACAGTGCGGGCGGGCGAATCCCTATCGCCGATCCCGAAGGCGCCCAACAGCTTGCCGCGCTGGAACGCAATGCGCCCGAATTCGGCGTGCGGCTGATCGGCGACGCCGATGCCGAACAGGGAATCGTCCACGTTGTCGGTCCCGAGCAGGGCTTTTCGCTCCCCGGCGCCACGATCGTCTGCGGTGACAGCCACACCGCCTGTCACGGCGGGCTGGGCGCGCTGGCCTTCGGCATCGGGACCAGCGAGGTCGAGCATGTGCTGGCCACGCAGACGCTGCTGCTCAAGCAGTCGAAGACGATGGAAGTGCGCGTCGAAGGCCAGCTTGGCCCGGGCGTCAGCGCCAAGGACGTGGTCTTGCACATCACCGGCGTGCTGGGCGCGGCAGGCGGCACCGGCTATGTCATCGAATATACCGGCAGCGCGATCCGCGACCTGTCGGTCGAGGGGCGGCTGACCATATCCAACATGGCGATCGAACACGGCGCGCGCGCCGGACTGATTGCGCCCGATGAAAAGACCTTCGCCTACGTCAAGGGCCGCCCCTACGCGCCCGAGGGAGCCGATTGGGACAAGGCGCTGGCCTGGTGGCAGGGACTCGCGACCGATTCCGGCGCGGTCTATGACAAGGTGGTGACGATCCGGGCCGAGGACATCGCCCCCAGCGTCACCTGGGGAACCAGCCCCGAAGACGTCGTGCCGATCACCGGCACGGTCCCCGCACCCGAAAGTTTCGCCGACCCGAGCAAGCAGCAGGCCGCGCAGAAATCGCTCGACTACATGGGGCTGACCCCGGGCCAACCGCTGAGCGAGGTCGAGGTCCAGAACGTGTTCATCGGCAGCTGCACCAACAGCCGCATCGAGGACTTGCGCGCCGCTGCCGCGGTGCTGAAGGGCCGCAAGAAGGCCGCCAACGTCAAGTGGGCGATCGTCGTTCCCGGATCGGGCCTGGTCAAGCGCCAGGCCGAAGCCGAAGGGCTTGACCGGATCTTCATCGAGGCCGGCCTTGAATGGCGCGAGCCGGGCTGCTCGGCCTGCCTTGGCATGAACCCCGACAAGGTTCCCGCGGGCGAGCGCTGCGCCTCGACCAGCAACCGCAATTTCGTCGGCCGGCAAGGTCCGGGGCGCGCACCCACCTGGTCAGCCCGGCGATGGCGGCGGCAGCGGCGGTGACCGGCCGGCTTACCGATGTTCGCGAATTGCAGGCATCCTGACCCGCGCTGTCCGCCAGCACCCTTGAAACCCGCGCTTGCTGACTACATAGAGTCCCACCATGACCGACAATCCCGAAAAGCCCGAAAAATCCGAAAAGGCCGCCAGGTCTTCGCTCACCGGCAAGGCCGCGCTGGCCGGCGCCGCGATCGGCTCGGCCGCGCTCGCCGCGGCGCTGCTCTACAATTCGCGCCGCAAGGAACGCGCTGAAAAGGCCGCCAAGGCGCCCAAGCCCGACGACGCGCCGGAAACCGATTGATGGAAGCGGTGCGGCAGGTCGATGGACGGGCGATCCCGTTCGGGGCGAAGAACGTCGATACCGACGTGATCATCCCCGCGCACTGGCTCAAGACCATCACGCGCGACGGCCTGGGCAAGGGGGCGTTCGAAACGCTGCGCACCGATCCCGCCAACCTGTTCGACAGCGCGGAGTTCAAGGGCGCGCCGATCCTGATCGCGGGCGACAACTTCGGCTGCGGCTCGAGCCGCGAACACGCCGCCTGGGCCTTGCTCGACCTGGGAATCAAGGCGGTGATCGCGCCGAGTTTTTCCGACATCTTTTCCGGCAATGCCTTCAAGAACGGCATCCTTACCGTTGTCCTCCCCCAGGAACAGGTCGACCGGCTGCTCGAAGTGGCCAGTACCGATCCGGTGCACATCGACCTTGAGAACCAGGTGGTCACCACCCCGTTCCAGGACCGCTTCCCCTTCGAAATCGATCCTTTTCGCAAGCATTGCCTGCTCGAAGGTCTCGACGAAGTGGGGCTGACCCTGGCGCGCGACGCGGCGATCACCGCTTATGAAGAGGAGGCCCGGGCCAGGCTCCCGTTCCTCGCACAGGGAGTTGAAGCAGCATGAAGGCATTACGCAGCCACGCGGTCGGCGGACCCGAGACCCTGACCCTCGACGAGGTCGAAAGCCCGGTGCCCGGTCCCGGCCAGGTCCGGGTCAAGGTCAAGGCCTGCTCGATCAACTATCCCGATGTGCTGATCATCCGCGACATGTACCAGTTCAAGCCCCCCGCCCCTTCGCGCCCGGCGGCGAGGCTTCGGGCGTGGTCGACGCGCTGGGCGAAGGCGTGACCCAGTGGAAGGTCGGCGACCGCGTGATCGCCAGCACCGGCAACGGTGCGATGGCCGAGGAAATCGTGGTCGACGCGGCGCGGCTCTGGCCGCTGCCCGATGGGGTCAGCTTCGAAATCGGCGCTTCGCTGATCATGACCTATGGCACCAACATGCACGGCCTGCTCGATCGCGGCAAGCTCAAGGCCGGCGATGTCCTGCTGGTGCTGGGCGCGGCGGGCGGCATCGGGCTTTCGGCGGTCGAACTGGGCAAGGCCTACGGCGCCAAGGTCGTCGCCGCGGTATCGAGCGAGGAAAAGGCCCGGGTCGCGCGCGAACACGGCGCCGATGAGGTGGTGATCTATCCCCAGGCCCCGTTCGACAAGGACCAGTCGAAAGCGCTGGCCGAAGCGTTCAAGGCGGCTTGCGGCCCCAATGGCGCCGATGTGATCTATGACGTGGTCGGCGGCGACTATTCCGAACCCGCGCTGCGCTCGATCGCCTGGGAAGGCCGGTTCTGCGTGGTCGGCTTCCCGGCCGGGATCGCCCGGCTGCCGCTCAACCTGACGCTGCTCAAGAGCTGCGATGTCTGCGGCGTGTTCTGGGGGGCCTGGGTGGCGCGCGAGCCCAAGGCCAACGCGGCGCATATCGCCACCCTGTTCGACCTGCTCACCTCGGGCAAGATCAATCCCAAGGTTTCCGCCACTTTCCCGCTCGAACGCGGCGGCGAGGCGATCCAGATGCTGGCGGACCGCAAGGCAATCGGCAAAGTCGTCGTAACAATGGAATAGAACGGGAGAACGGCCATGAACATCGCACGCCTGGTGATCGCGGGCAGCCTGCTCGCTTCGGGATATGCCGCCTACGCCAAACCCGCGGCGGCCCCTTCGGGGCCAAGCCCGCAGGAAGTGGTTGCGGCCCGGCAGGCGGGGATGGACATGGCCGCTTCGACACTGATCCTGCTCAAGAATGCCAGCACCAACGGCGCGCCGCTCAAGTCGCTGGCCTTCCCGGCCGGCGGCATGGCCAAGTTTGCCGCCGTCCTGCCGGCGCTGTTCCCCGAAAGCACCAAGGGCCTGCCCGGCCGCGCCAAGCCCGGCGTCTGGGCGGACCGCGCGGGATTCGAAGCCAAGGCGGCCGAATTCGCCAGCGCGGCCAAGGCGCTGGCCGCTGCAGCCGCCGCCGAAGACAAGCCCGCCTTCGACGCCGCGCTTGCCAGCACGGGCATGGCGTGCAAGGGCTGCCACGATACCTATCAGGTCCCGCCTCCGGCCAAGCCGGGCTGAGCGGACCAGCCAGCAAGACCAGTCAGGAGCTGAAATGACCGATTTCAATGACCGTGAACGCGCCGAAGAGGCCAAGTTTGCGCACGATGAGGAAATGCACTTTCGCATCCATGCCCGCCGCAACCGGCTGCTGGGCCAGTGGGCGGCCGAGCAGATGGGCCTCTCCGCGGTCGAAGCCGAAGCCTATGCCAAGAGCGTGGTCCAGGCCGACTTCGAGGAAGCCGGCGACGAGGATGTGATCCGCAAGCTGCTGGGCGACCTGGTCTCCGCCGGGGTTGATGTCAGCGAAGCCGGCGTTCGCGCCGCGCTCGACGCCAAGGCGGTCGAGGCCAAGCGCGCGCTGATGGGCGAAGGCTAGGAGCAAGCGACATGGCCATGCCCGGGGCGCAGATCGTCGCCCGGATCAAGGCGGCAATTCCCGATGCCGAAGTCACGCTGACCGACCTGGCCGGCGATGACAATCATTGGGCCGCGCACGTGGTTGCCGCATCCTTCATCGGCAAGAGCCGGGTCGCCCAGCACAAGCTGGTCTACGCCGCAATCGGCGAAGACATGGGCGGCGCGCTTCATGCCTTGCAACTGACAACCGCCGTCCCCACCTGAGCCGGCGAGGAGACTTGACGTGACCGATACCAATTCCCGCATCGCCGAAATCGTCAACAGCAACGATGTCGTGCTGTTCATGAAGGGCACGCCCCTGTTCCCGCAGTGCGGATTTTCCAGCCGCGCGGTGGCCATTCTCGATCACCTCGGCGTCGCCTATGAAGGCGTCGATGTGCTGCAGGACATGGAAGTGCGCCAGGGGATCAAGGCCTATTCGGATTGGCCGACGATTCCGCAGCTTTACGTGAAGGGCGAATTCGTCGGCGGCAGCGACATCATGATGGAAATGTATGAAGCCGGCGAACTTCAGCAGCTCATGGCTGAAAGCGGCGTCAGCCCCGCTTCCTGACCTTGCGGACCGGTTCGGCTGCCGCCAGGCCGGCCAGCGCGGCAATCGCGTCGGCCCGCTGCGGCATCCCGGTCAGATAGCCCTGGAACTCGCGGCAGCCGCAGGCCATCAGCCGTTTGCGCTGGGCTTCGGTCTCGACCCCTTCGGCTATCACGCCAAGATTGAGGCTGCGCGCCAGCTTGACCATCGCATCGACCAGCGCCTCGCCCTCGCCGCTTTCGTCAAGCGCGCAGACGAACGAACGGTCGATCTTGATCCGGTTGACCGAATAGCGCTGCAACACCGCCAGACTGGTATAGCCGGTCCCGAAATCGTCGAGCGCGATCGAAAAGCCCAGCCGCTTGAGCGCCTCGACATTGGCCGCGGTGATCGGATCGTCGCCCAGCAGCGCGGTTTCGGTCAGCTCGATTTCATAGCGCGATGGATCGGCGCCGGCCTGGGCGGCAAGCCGCGTGACCAGCGCCGCAAAGCCGTGTGAACGGATCTGCACCGCCGAAACGTTGATCCCCACCCGCAACCCGACCCACTGCGCGGTCTCGCTGAAGACCTGCCGCAGCACGAATTCGCCAAGCGCCATGATCAGGCCGGTCTCCTCGGCCAGCGGCACGAAAATGCCGGGAGGAATGGCGCCCCGCACCGGGTGGTTCCAGCGAAGCAGCGCTTCGGCCGCGGTGACGCGGCCCGTGCGGTCGACCTGCGGCTGATAGACCATGCCGAGCGATCCGTCGCCGAGAGCCGAGCGCAGATCGGCCTCGAGCAGGCGGCGCGCGCTCAGCGCGTCGTCCATCTCGGGCTCGAAGAAGGTGACCCGCTGGCGCCCGCCTTCCTTCGAGCGGTACATCGCGACATCGGCCCAGCGCAGCGCCTCGGTTGGTTCGACCCCGGCGTGGTCGATCACCGCCACCCCCAGCGAACAGCCCACCTCGAGCCAGCCGAATTCGCTGTCGATGCGTTCCGAAACCGCCGCGAGGATTCGCCGGC
The DNA here is from genome assembly GCA_046348665.1 of Sphingomonadaceae bacterium. Lineage (GTDB taxonomy): Bacteria > Pseudomonadota > Alphaproteobacteria > Sphingomonadales > Sphingomonadaceae > Novosphingobium. The sequence goes on from JAXMDV010000001.1 coordinate 337,160, forward strand.
AAAGATCGTGGACCTGCTCTTCCTCGGCGAATTCCAGCAGCACGACGAATTCGTCGCCGCCCAGCCGCGCGATCAGTTCGGCATCGCCGCAGGATTCGCGCAGACGGCCGGCCACGGTCTGGATCAGCTCGTCTCCGGCGTGGTGCCCCAGGGTGTCGTTGACATCCTTGAACCGGTCGAAATCGACGCAGATCACCGCCAGGCGGTTGCCATCGCCGAACCGCGCCGCCAGCAGCGCGCGCAGCGTCTCGAACAGCAGCGCGCGGTTGGGAAGCTGGGTCAGCTGGTCGTGATAGGCCAGGTGCCGCGAACGGGTTTCGCTGGCGATCAGTTCGTTGACGATCGCCCGGCCGCGGCGGATGACCAGCAGGGCAAGAATGGCCAGCACGGCGATCCCGCCCAGCAGCGGCCATTGCAGCTTCTGGAGCAGGTAGGTTCCCGGCTGGCGCGGCACCCACGACAGCGTGGCAACAACGGCGCCGTCCATGTCGCGCAGTTCGATCACCGAGCGTCCGGCCGGCTGGGCCGTGGGACCGAGCAGCAGCAGGTTATCGAGCAGGTAGCGCCTGGAAAAGGACTTGAGCATTCCCGCATCGATCGGCTTGGCGGCGATAACGATCGGCGCGCGCGGGCCCTTGGGCAGGACCTTGCCGAAATCGGGCTGCACCAGGGTCGCCGAGACGATATAGGTCTGGCCGCCGATGCTGACGATTGCGTTGCGCTGGATCGGCGGGATCACGATGTTGTTCTTGCCGGGACGCGGAAGGATCGTCCCACGCCACAGTTCCGCCTGGCGGATCAGGGGAACCATGCGCCGCGCCGCGCCTTCGAACCGCGCAAAGCTCGACAAGGGCGCGCGTTCCCCCCGGACCGCGGCATAAATCGGCCGCTCATCGCGATCGAGAACGTAGGAATGGGTAAAGCCGTTGAACGTGTAGAGGTAATTGCCGACGTTGAAATCGGCCCATTCGGGATCGAACTTGTGATCGAGCGCCGTGATCGCATCGTCCCAGTCGACCTGGGTGGCGACCACCGCATCGAGTTCCTCGATCTGGCGCTCGAAGCCCTGCTCGACCAGCACCTGCTCGCGTTCGGCGGCCACGATGTCGAACCGTTGGACCAGGAAGATCGACAGCAGGACAAGCAGGGCCAGACCGGCAAAGGTCATGCCCATGACCGGCCCCACCAACCGGGTCCGGCGCCAGTCTCGACTGCTGTCTCCCAACAGGCTCAAAAAATCTCCGGTTTTCAGATACCTGCCGGAAACGGCCAATAACCGCACCTTTCCTAGCGCGAAGCCGTGAAGAAACGATTTCGCGCGCGTTAGGACGCTGTTGACCATCTTGCGGACGGTGCTTTGAATGCTGGGAAAAAGGAGCTCTCGGGGAGGCGGGACCGCGGAGACCAGGGGGCGGCCCCGCCTCATTCGAGACTGCTTTGGGGGTATCGCATACTAAGCATGAGCCGTGCCAAATTGCCTTGCGTCATGCAAAACAGCTATTTGGAAGGTGAAGACCGCGTTAACCGATCGATCGTTGTAAATCTTTCCGACAGTTTGCGGGATTTGCGAAGTTCCGCCCTCCTCCATCTTCGTCATTCCGGGTCAAGCCCGGGGTGACGGTGAAATATCCCGAACCGGACCTGATCCAGATCGCTTGGCAAACCCGTCCGGGCAAGGCAGGGTGCGAACATGGACATCAAGGACATCTTCGACCCGCAAGGGGAAGTCCCGCCGGCGACCCCGGCCGCGACGCTGGTCATCTTTCGCCACTCCGCGACGGGCGGACCGCCGGAGATCCTTATGGTCCAGCGCGCCAAGGAAATGCGCTTTGCCGGCGGCGCGGCGGTGTTTCCGGGCGGGCGCGTGGACGAGGCGGATCGCGTCCTCGCCAGCGCCAGCGGCGCCAGCGACGAGGACGCGGTGGAGGAACTTGCCGCGCGAATCGCCGCGGTTCGCGAAACGCTTGAGGAAACCGGCCTGGTCGTCGGTATCCACCAGCAGCCCGACCTTGCCACCGCGCGCCGCGCCCGCGACCTGCTGCTCGAAACCAAGGAGCTTGCTCCGGTCCTGGCCGAGCTTGGCTGGACGCTCGATTTCGATGCGCTGGTGCCTTTTGCCCGCTGGCGGCCCAAGCACCGCGAGATTCGCGTTTTCGATACCCGCTTCTATCTCGCCGACCTTGGGACCGGGGCGGTCGAACTTCAGGTCGACGATACCGAAAACACCCACCTGTTCTGGGCCAGCGCGCACGAAGCGCTGGAAATGGCCGAGCGCGGCGAGATCAAGGTGATCTTCCCCACCCGCCGCAATCTCGAGCGGCTGGCGCTGTTCGGCAGCTATGGCGATGCCCTCGCCCATGTTGCCCAGTTTCCGGTGCAGATGATCACCCCGTTCATGGAAATGCGCGACGGTCAGCCGTGGCTGCTGATCCCGGCGGACGCCGGCTATCCCGTCGACGGCGAAGCGCTGGAAAGCGCTGCCCGCGGCTGAGGCGAACGGTCGGCCCGGCCGACATCGCGTCCAAAAGTGCCCCCGCGCCATGCGGCGCGAGGGCAAGGTGCCCGGCTCGAAAGCCGGGTCGGGTCGCCCGGGCATTGTGCCGCAGCACGAAGCGCGCCGCCGTGACGGAGATCACGCGGCGGATTTCCTTTCCGCGCGGTGCGGGCCTGACATGGTGGTCTGGCGCGCCCGGCAGGACTCGAACCTGCGACATTCTGCTTAGAAGGCAGATGCTCTATCCAGCTGAGCTACGGGCGCGCGATGGGCTTTGCCATAGGCGGGCTTTGCAGGGCTTGCAAACGTGGTTAGCCTGCCTTCCCCATGAGCGAGACCATCCAGAAGATCGATGGCACTTCGGGTGCCCGCCGCCATTTCCGCTATTTTGACTATGCGATGGCGGCCTTTGTCGCGATACTGCTGCTTTCCAACCTGATCGGCGCGGCCAAGCTGGCCACGGTGGGTGGCTACACCTTTGGCGCGGGAATCCTGTTCTTCCCGCTGTCATACGTTATCGGCGACGTGCTGACCGAGGTCTATGGCTATGCCAATGCCCGGCGCTGCGTGTGGATGGGGTTCGGCGCGCTGGTATTCATGGCCTTCATGAGCTTTGTCGTGGTCGCCATGCCCCCCGCCGCCGGGTGGAACGGCCAGGCGGCCTATGAAAGCGTGTTCGGCAGCACCTGGCGGATCGTTGCCGCATCTCTGCTGGCTTTCTGGGCGGGTGAATTCGTCAACAGCTTCGTGCTTGCCAGGATGAAGATCCTGACCGGCGGCCGGCACCTGTGGAGCCGCACGATCGGCTCCACCGTGTTCGGCCAGGCGGTGGACAGCGCAATCTTCTATCCGATCGCCTTTCTGGGCGTGTGGAGCAACGAGCAGGTGCTGACCGTCATGGTCACGAACTGGCTTCTGAAAGTGCTGTGGGAGGCCTTGCTGACGCCGGTGACCTATGCGGTGGTCGGCTGGTTCAAGGCGCGCGAGGGAGTCGACGTTTTCGACCAGGGCACCGATTTCTCACCGTTTGCCAAGGCGGTTTAGGCCCCGCCCGCAGGCGGGGCCTCACCGCGATCCGCTCAATCGGCGATGAGGCCGATCGCGAGGTAGACCAGGATCAGCGAACCGAACCCGAATACGGTGCCGAGCGCGAAGCCGATCCGGACGATGTTGACGTCCCAGCCAAAGTAGTTGGCGATGCCCGAGCAGACGCCCATGAACTTGCCGTTGGCCTTGTCGAGACGAAATCCGTTGCGAGTGGTCATGGTGCGGTCCTGATGGTCGATGGTCTGGTTCACGCGGTTTCTCCGACGAAATAGGTCTGGGCCTGGGCGGTCGAGGGGGTGCTGACGGTGCCGCTGATCAGAACCAGCGAGATGAAGAAAGCCGAAGCCGCAGCAGCCAGCCGGCCGGTGAAAGTGTTCTGGTGTGTCATCGCAATTTCCTTCCGTTTGTTTGGTCCCGCGGATCGTTCCGCAGATGCCAGACTGATTGCAGGAGGCGTGCCAAATTCGAAAAGCGGCGGAAATGCAGGCTTTCCGCACGATGAATGGAAACTTTCGCGCTCATGAATATTCAACAGTTGGTATTTTTCACCAACTTTCAGGATATGCCTTTTGCGTGACAGTCCGCCGCAGCCAACCTATCGCCCGGTCATGGCGCTCGACCGCATCCTGCTGTCCCAGTTCCGCAACCACGCCGAGAGCCGGCTGGTCGGCGCGCGCCAATTCAACCTGCTGGTGGGCGAGAACGGCGCGGGCAAGACCAATGTGCTCGAGGCGCTGTCACTTCTCGCCCCCGGTCGCGGGCTGCGCCGGGCCGCGTTGGCCGAGATTCCGCGCCAGAACGGCAATGGCGCTTTTGCCATCAGCGCCGAACTGGAAGGCGGCGTGCAGATCGGCACCGGCACGCGCAGCGACCGTCCATCGCGCCGGATCGTCCAGGTCAATGGAGCCGAGGCCCCCGCAATCAGGCTGGGCGAATGGCTGAGCCTGGGCTGGCTGACCCCGGCAATGGACCGCCTGTTCATGGACGGTGCGGGTGCGCGGCGGCGCTTCCTCGACCGGCTGGTGCTGGCGCTAGAGCCCGCCCATGCCCGCCACGCCGCGCGGCTTGATGCGGCCCTGCGTGAGCGCAATCGTCTCCTGTCCGAACCGGCCGAGCCCGATCCGCGCTGGTTCGATGCGATCGAAACCCAGGTGGCCGAAGCCGGTGCGCTGGTCGCCCAGGCCCGCGCACGGCTGGTCGAGCAACTGGCGCAGGCATTGGCCCGGCTGCCCGAGGCACCATTTGCCCGGCCCGAACTCGCCTACCAGCCCGGCGGGCCGCTCGATGAAGCCGGGCTTGCCGCGGCGCTTGCGGAAAGCCGTCGGCGCGACCGAGCCGCACAGCGCACGCTGATCGGCCCGCACCGCGATGAACTGGGCGTGGTCATGGCGGGAAAGCGGCAGAGCGCCGCCGACTGCTCGACGGGCGAACAGAAAGCGATGCTGATCGCGATCACCCTGGCCCATGCCGCGCTGCTCGATCCCGGCCGCCCCGGCGTCCTCCTGCTCGACGAGGTGGCCGCCCATCTTGATCCGCTGCGCCGCGAATCCCTGTTCACCCGCCTGCGCAGCGGAACGGCGCAGGTCTGGCTGACCGGGACCGAGCTGGCCCCGTTCGAGGCGATCGCGGACGAAGCTGCGATCTGGCGGGTCAGCGAGGGGTTGGTGGAGCGGATCTAGGCAGGGCCTGCGTCACATTGTCCAGCGTATCTGCCACCAAGAGGTCGATTCCCTGCAGCGTGGGATGGATATGATCGGCCTGGACGAGTTGCGGCCTGCCGATCAGCGGCTGGAGGAAGAACGGCACCAGCCGGGCGCCGTGCTTCTTCGCCAGCGCCGGATAGATCGGGTTGAACCGCCCGGCATAGTCCGCCCCCAGATTCGGCGCGGCGAGCATGCCCAGCAGCAGGACCGGCACGCCCGCGGCCTTGAATTTCGCCAGGATCGCCTCAAGGTTTCTGCGGGTTTCGGCAGGCGAAACCCCGCGCAGCATATCGTTTCCGCCCAGGCTGACGATCGCCAGCGCGGGTTTCGCTGGCAGGCTCTTCAGCACGAAATCGATCCGCTGCAGGCCGTCGGCAGTCGTATCGCCCGAAACGCCCGCGTTGACGATCCTAACCTTTCGCCCCTCGGCGCGCAGCGCGGTCTCGAGGTGGGCGGGATAGCTTTGCCCGGGTTCAAGGCCGTAGCCGGCGAACAGGCTGTCACCCAGCGCAAGGATCACCTGCTCATCTGCCTGGGGCGCGGTTTCGGCAGGTTTCCCGCTCTGCGCCAGGTTCTCGTGCCGCGCGGGCTGCGTCTCCTGCTGGCAGCCGGCCAGCACCAAGGGGGTTGCAAGCAGCGCGAGCGATTTCCATTTCATTCGGCAACCTCCTTGCCTTTCCCTCTAGCTATGGCATCCCGGCGCCGTGACAAGCCCCCTTCCCGCGATCGCGGCCCGAAACCTTACCCTTACGCTTGGCCAGGACGGCAGCGCGGTGGAGATCCTGCGCGGGATCGACCTTGCCGTTCCGCAGGGCCAGACCCTGGCGCTGCTTGGCCCTTCAGGATCGGGCAAGAGCAGCCTGATGGCGGTGCTGTCCGGGCTCGAACGCGCGAGCGGCGGCGCGCTGACAGTGGCCGGCGAGGATTTCGCCGCGCTGAGCGAGGACCAGCTTGCCACCGCGCGGCGCGGGCGGATCGGCGTGGTGCTGCAGGCCTTCCACCTGCTGCCCACGATGACCGCGCTTGAAAACGTGATGACCCCGCTGGAGCTGGCCGGCCTGCCCGATCCACGCACCCGCGCCGAGGCGGAGCTGGCGGCGGTCGGCCTGGGCCACCGTCTGCACCATTATCCGGCGCAGCTTTCGGGCGGCGAACAGCAGCGCGTGGCGATCGCCCGCGCGCTTGCACCGCGCCCAGCACTGGTCTTCGCCGACGAGCCGACCGGCAATCTCGATGCCCGGACCGGCGAGACGATCATGGACCTGCTTTTCGCCCGCCGCGCCGAAACCGGCGCGACGCTGGTGGTGATCACCCACGATGCGGCGCTGGCGCAGCGCTGCGAACGGGTGGTGACGCTGGCCGACGGCAGGATCGCGAGCGACAGCGCCGCATGAGCAGGTGGCCCGCCGCCTGGACCATCGCCCGGCGCGATCTTTCGGCGCGCTTCAAGGGACTGCGCCTGCTGCTGGTCTGCCTGTTCCTGGGGGTCGGCGCGCTGGCGGCGATCGGCACTCTGACCGGCGCGATCGAGCGCGAACTCGACAGCAGGGGCCGCACCATCCTGGGCGGCGATGTCGAAGTCGCGGTCTGGCAGCGCGAGGCTAGCGCGGCGGAGCTGCGGGCCCTGGCGGCGCAGGGACAGGTCTCGGGCGGAATCCGCCTGCAGGCGATGGCCCGCGCCGGGGATCTTGCCGCACCGGTCGAGCTCAAGGCGGTTGATGCCAGGTGGCCGCTGGTCGGCAAGCTCCTGCTCAAGGACGGCCGCAGCGCCGGCGCGCCTGCTTCGGGCGAAGCCTGGCTGGCCGAAGGCGCGGCCGAGCGGCTGGGAGTGGCGCCGGGAAGCACGATCACCATCGGCACGCAGCCGCTGAAAGTCGGCGGGATCATTGCCAGCGAGCCTGATCGGCTGGGCGAAGGCTTCACCCTGGGGCCGGTGGTGCTGGTCGCGGCGGACTTTCCGGCGCGGGCCGGCCTGACCGCGCCCGGCGCGATGTACCGTGCGAAGTATCGCATTGCCTTGCCCAGCGGCCGCGATCCGCGGGCCGTGGCCAGCGCGCTCAAGCGACGCTTCCCGTCGGCAGGCTTCGAAACCAAGACGCGCGACAAGGCGGCCCCCGGCGCCGAGCGCTTCGTTGCCCGGATGGGCGATTTCCTGGTCCTGGTCGGACTTGCCGCGCTGGCCATTGCCGGGATCGGGATCGGCGGCGGCGTATCGTCCTACCTAGAGGCGCGGCGCACCGGGGTGGCGACACTCAAGGTGCTGGGCGCGACCAGCGGTGACATCGCACGCATCTATCTGTTGCAGTTCGGCGTTGCCGCGCTGGTTGGCAGCGCATTGGGGCTGGTCGCCGGGGTGCTGGTCACGCCGCTTCTGGCTGCCGCGCTGGGCAGCCTGCTGCCGGTGGCGCCGGGCCTGGTTTTCGATCCGGGTGCGCTTGCCCGCGCCGCGCTCTACGGCCTGCTGATCGCCCTGGTCTTCGCCGCCCCTCCGCTGCTCGCGGCGCGGCGGTTCCCGGCAATGGCACTGTTTCGTGCGCGCGTTTCGCCGCTTTCGCAGGGATGGCGCGATGCCGCGCTGCCGGTGGGGCTCGGGGTCGCGGCTATCGCGGGGCTGGCCCTGCTGACCACCAAGGCCAAATTGGTGACCCTGTGGTTCCTGGGCGGGGTGCTGGCGCTGCTGGTGCTGCTTGGCCTGCTGGGCTGGGCGATCCGCAAGGCCGCCGCGCGGCTGCCGCGCCCGCAGCGCCCCTTGCTGCGGATCGCGCTGGCCAACCTGCATCGCCCCGGCGCACAGACCGGCGCACTGGTCACCGCGCTCGGGTTCGGCCTCGCTGCTTTCGTTACGCTGGCCGCGATCCAGTCCAGCCTCGACGCCAATATCATGGCCCGCGTGCCGCAGAAGGCGCCGGACTATTTCGTGCTCGACGTGCCGCGGGACAAGGCTGGGCAGTTCGAGCAGGCGGTCGCCTCGGTCGCTCCGCAGGCACGGGTCCGGATGGTTCCGGCGCTGCGCGGCGCGATCCTTGCCTATGGCCCGGAAGCGGACATGACCCGCGTCGCGGACCTCAAGGAAATCCCCGACAGTGCCTGGCCGCTGCGCGGCGAGCGCGGGCTGACCTATGCCGACGATGTGCCCGAAGGCAACGTGATCACCGCAGGCCAGTGGTGGCCCAGGGGCTATCAGGGCGAACCGCTGGTCTCGATCGACGAGAAACTGGCCGAGGCGCTGGACCTCAGGATCGGCGACAAGCTGACCATCGGTCTGCTGGGCGTCGAGCGCAGCGCACGGATCGCCTCGCTGCGGCGGATCGACTGGGATTCGATGGGCTTCAACTATGTGCTGGTGTTCAGCCCCAATGCGATCGCCGATGCGCCGCACAATCTGGCGGCCACGATCAACCTGCCGCCGGGCACCCAGCGCGGCACCCTGCTGCGCGCGCTGGTTCGCGCCTTCCCGTCAAGCTCGGTGATCGAGGTTGGCGGCGTGCTGACCCAGGCGCGCGACCTGCTGCGGCAGGTGAGCCTGGCGATCCTCGCGGCGGCCTCGGTCGCGGTCCTGGCGGGGATCGCGGTGCTGCTGGGCGCGATCGCCGCGGCGCGGGCCAGCCGCACCTATGACAACGTGATCCTGCGGGTGCTCGGCGCCAGCCGGAAGCAGCTGCTGGGCCTGCAACTGGCCGAATATGCGCTGCTGGCGACCGTGCTGGCCGCAGTCGCGCTGGCATTGGGCAGCGGGGTGGCCTGGCTGGTGGTGGTCAAGCTGTTCGAATTCGACTGGCTGCCGGACTGGGCAGAAGTGCTTGGCGTGCTGGGGCTTGGCCTGGTGCTGGTGATCACCTTTGCGCTGGCGGCTTCGCTCCCCTTGTTGAGAGCGAAGCCTGCACAGGCGCTTAGGGAGCTCTAGCGCGCTCCAGGTAAGGCACAGTATCTTCTGGCGGGTGCAAATGCTTGCCCCCAGCCGCCCTTTCCGCTAGGGGGCGCGGCTTGTTGCGGCGCAGCGCGCGCCCGCCCCTCCCAAAAGCGAGTTTGTTCGATGTCCGCCCCTCTGCCCCTGCGCAATATCGCCATCATTGCGCACGTCGACCACGGCAAGACCACGCTGGTCGACCAGCTGTTCCGCCAGTCCGGCACTTTCCGCGACAACCAGCGCGTCGAGGAACGCGCGATGGATTCGAACGACCTTGAAAAGGAACGCGGGATCACGATCCTGGCGAAATGCACCTCGGTCGAATGGAACGGCACGCGGATCAACATCGTCGACACCCCGGCCACGCCGACTTCGGCGGCGAGGTGGAGCGGATCCTCTCGATGGTCGACGGCGTGATCCTGCTGGTAGACAGCTCCGAAGGGGCGATGCCGCAGACCAAGTTCGTGACCGGCAAGGCGCTGGCGCTGGGTCTCAGGCCGATCGTGGTGGTCAACAAGATCGACCGCCCGGACGGCCGCGCGCAGGAAGTGCTCGACGAAGTGTTCGACCTGTTCGTCAGCCTCGATGCCAGCGACGAACAGTGCGATTTTCCGGTGCTCTATGCCTCGGGCCGGAACGGCTATGCCAGCGAGGACCAGAACGCCCGCGAAGGCGATCTGACGCCGCTGTTCGACAAGATCGTCAGCCACGTTCCCGCGCCCGCCGCCGATGTCGACGGCCCGTTCAAGTTCCTGGTCACGCTGCTCGATCGCGACAACTTCCTTGGCCGCATCCTGACCGGCAAGGTCCAGTCGGGCACGATCAAGATCAATTCGCCGATCCACGCGCTCGACCGGGATGGCAAGGTGGTCGAATCCGGTCGCGCATCCAAGCTGATGGCCTTCCGCGGGCTGGAACGCGTGCCCGTTGACGAAGCGCGCGCCGGCGACATCATCTCGATCGCCGGGCTGACCGAAGCGACGGTTGCCAATACCATTGCCGATCCCGCGGTGAGCGAGCCGCTGTTCGCCCAGCCGATCGATCCGCCGACCCTGTCGATGCGCTTTGCCGTCAACGACAGCCCGATGGCCGGTCGCGAGGGCACCAAGGTGACCAGCCGCATGATCCGCGACCGCCTGGAACGCGAGGCCGAAAGCAACGTCGCGATCAAGGTCACCGAAAGCGCCGACAAGGACAGCTTCGAAGTGGCCGGGCGCGGCGAACTGCAGCTGGGCGTGCTGATCGAAACGATGCGCCGCGAAGGATTTGAACTCGGCATCAGCCGCCCGCGCGTGCTGTTCCGCCAGGATGAGGCCGGAAACCGCACCGAACCCTATGAAACCGTGGTGATCGACGTTGACGACGAACACTCGGGCACGGTGATCGACAAGATGGCGATCCGCAAGGCCGAGATGACCGATATGCGCCCCTCGGGCGGCGGCAAGACCCGGATCACCTTCTCCGCCCCCAGCCGCGGCCTGATCGGCTATCACGGCGAATTCCTGTCCGACACGCGCGGCACCGGGATCATGAACCGCCTGTTCGAGAAGTACGGCCCCTACAAGGGCGCGATCGAGGGCCGTCCCAACGGCGTGCTGATCTCCAACTGCGCCGGCGAGGCGGTGGGCTATGCGCTCAACAGCCTGGAAGAACGCGGCGTGCTGTTCGTGCGCCCGCAGGACAAGATCTACGAAGGCATGATCATCGGCGAAAACGCCAAGCCCGACGATCTGGAAGTCAACCCGATGAAGTCGAAGCAGCTGACCAACTTCCGCTCGACCGGCAAGGACGACGCTATCCGCCTGACCCCGCCCCGGATCATGACGCTGGAACAGGCGATCGCCTATATCGACGACGATGAAATGGTCGAGGTTACGCCCAAGTCGATCCGCCTCAGGAAGGCGATCCTCGACCCGCACGAGCGCAAGAAGGCCAGCCGCCAGAAGGAACTGGCCTGAGCCGAACCTGGGCGGAGTTGGCGCAGGCTGCGCGGCTCCGCCCGGTTTCAGCCCTTGCACTTGATTGCTAACTGGCCGCGCTGCCCAAAGCCCGCTATTGGCAGCACGATGCAGACCAGCGACCTTCGCATTGCCCTGTTTTCGGGCAACTACAACATCACCGTCGATGGCGCGAACCGGGCGCTGAACCGGCTGGTCGAGTATCTGCTGCGCCAGGGCGCGCAGGTGCGGGTCTATTCGCCCACGGTCGACCAGCCCGAGATGGAGCCGGTGGGCGATCTGGTTTCGCTGCCCTCGCTGCCGATCCCGATGCGCTCAGAATATCGCATCGCAACCGGCCTCAACCGCCGGGTCCGGCGCGATCTCGAAGCGTTCAAGCCGAACGTCGTCCACGTCTCGTCCCCCGATGCCGGATGCCACCGCGCGGTGACCTGGGCGCGGCGGCGCGGCATTCCGGTGCTGGCTTCGGTCCACACCCGTTTCGAGACCTATTTCCGCTACTACAACATGGCCTGGTTCGAGCCGGTCGCGGTGGCGATCCTGCGCCGCTTCCATCGCCGCTGCGACGCGCTGGTCGCGCCTTCGGAAAGCTTTGCCCAGGTGCTGCGTAACCAGCGGATGAACTATGACATCGACATCTGGTCGCGCGGGGTCGACCGCGAGGTATTCAATCCCGGCCTGCGCTCGCTGGAATGGCGCCGCAGTCTGGGGATCGGCGATGACGAGGTGGTCGTGGGATTCCACAGCCGGCTGGTGATGGAAAAGGGTCTCGACGTCTTTTCCGACACGATCGACGACCTGCGCCGCAGCGGCGTGGTCCACCGCACGCTGATCGTCGGCGACGGGCCGGCGCGCGGCTGGCTGGAAGCGCGGCTGCCGCAGGCGATCTTTGCCGGGTTCATGGCCGGCAGGGACCTGGGCATGGCGGTCGCTTCGATGGACGTGCTGTTCTTCCCTTCGACCACCGAGACGTTCGGCAATGTCAGCCTCGAGGCGATGGCCTGCGGATTGCCCGTGGTGGCAGCGGCGGCAACGGGTAGCCAGAACCTGGTCGATCACGGCAGGTCTGGGCGGTTGATCCGACCGGGCGCGGTGCACCAGTTCGCCGAAGCGCTGCGCCTATACGTCGAGGATTCCGAACTGCGCGCCGCCCACGGCAAGGCCGGGGCCAAGCGGGCCGAAGCCTTTTCGTGGGACCAGATCAACCAGGTCGTGGCTGATACCTACATCCGCCTGATCCGGCAGAAGGCGGCATCGGCCCGGACGGTTTAACGCAAGGTGCCCTTGGCCGCTTCGTTGCGGCAGTACCACCACAGGATGGCGATCACGGTCAGGATCAGCACCGGCTCGGCCGGGCGCAATACTCCTGCCAGCGCCTGTCCGGAAAAGCTCAGCACCGCGCCCAGCAGCGAGACCAAGAACGCTGTTACCGCGTGGCGCGAGCGCAGCAGCATCAGCACCGATCCCGTAAACGAGCCCCAGATCCCGAAGCCGTAGCCGATATTCGCCCACAGCGGCATGCCGGCCACGTAGTCGCGCATTTCCTGCGGCGCAGAGCCCATCACCGCATCGGGATCAAGCCGCGCCTGGATATAGAAATATGCGCCGATGCAGTTCCAGACGAATCCCACGCCTGCAACGACCCAGAAGCTGGGCGGCGGCTTGGCCGCCAGAGTTTGGTCAGTCATTCTCCCTATCCCCCCTTTTTGCTTGAGGCTGGGAGCGAAGCTATCACAGAGCTGCCAGGGCGCCAAATCGGGGCAAGAACCATTAACCTCGCGCCCGACTTGGTCTAAGCAGGAGCGAATGTCCGACCTTTTCCCCGACGATCTGCCCCCCGCCAGCAGCGACGAACCGCGCGACGACGCGCCGCTGGCCGATCGCCTGCGCCCGCGCAGCCTGGCGGAGGTGATCGGGCAGGAGCACCTGACCGGCCCCGAAGGCGCGATTGGACGGATGGTCGCCGCCGGGCGGCTTTCCAGCATGATCCTGTGGGGGCCGCCTGGCACCGGCAAGACCAGCACGGCGCGGCTGCTCGCCGATGCGGTTGGAATGCGGTTCATATCGGTAAGCGCGGTATTTTCCGGCGTCGCGGACCTCAAGAAGGCCTTTGCCGAGGCCGAAACGGCGGCCCGGGCCGGCCAGCGCACCCTGTTGTTCGTGGACGAGATCCACCGTTTCAACCGGGCCCAGCAGGACGGCTTTCTGCCGTTCGTCGAAAAGGGCGTTGTCACTCTGGTCGGCGCGACGACCGAGAACCCCAGCTTCGCGCTCAACGCCGCCTTGCTCAGCCGCGCGCAGGTGCTGATCCTGCACCGGCTGGACGCGGCGGCGCTGGACACCTTGCTGACCCGGGCCGAAGAGCTGGAAGGCCCGCTGCCGCTGACCGCCGCGGCGCGCGAGGCGCTGGTTGCCAGTGCCGATGGCGATGGGCGTTTCCTGCTCAACCAGGCTGAGACGCTCTACGCCGCGAAAATCGCCGAACCGCTCGATCCCGCCGCTCTCGGCAGGTTTCTGCAGCGCCGGGTAGCGGTCTACGACAAGGACCGCGACGGGCATTACAACCTCATTTCAGCGCTGCACAAGGCGCTGCGCGGATCGGATCCGCAGGCGGCGCTGTACTATATGGCGCGGATGCTGACCGCCGGAGAGGAGCCGCTCTATGTGCTGCGCCGGCTGGTGCGCTTTGCCAGCGAAGACGTGGGTCTGGCCGATCCGCAGGCGCTGGTCCAGTGCCTTGCCGCCCGGGATGCCTACCAGTTTCTGGGCAGTCCGGAGGGTGAACTGGCGATCGTCCAGGCCTGTCTCTACCTTGCCGCCGCACCCAAATCTAACGCGGCCTACATGGCACAGAAGGCGGCCTGGCATAGCGCGAAGGAAACCGGCAGCCTGTCACCGCCCGCGCATATCCTCAACGCGCCGACCAGGCTGATGAAGGACATCGGTTACGGCCAGGGCTACGCCTACGACCACGAGGCCGAGCATGGTTTTTCCGGTGCCGACTACTGGCCGGAAGGGATGGAGCCGCAGACCTATTACCGGCCGGTCGAACGCGGGTTCGAGCGCGAGGTGCTGAAGCGGCTCGAATGGTGGGACAGGAAGCGCCAGGAGCTGCGCGGCGAATGAGGCCAGGACGGTTCCGCCATTTCGCGGCAATCGACTGGTCTGGCGCAGCGGGAGAGCGGCATCGCGGGATTGCCGTGGCGCTATGCGCCGATGGTCCGCCCGAGCTGGTCCGGCCCGGACACCGCTGGTCGCGCGAAGAGGTGCTGGACTGGCTGGTGACGGACTTGCCCGATGATACGCTGGTCGGCTTCGATATGGGCATTTCGCTGGCCTTCGCCGATCGCGGCGCTTACTTTCCGGGCTGGGCGGAGAGCCCGGCAACCGCGCCCGAACTTTGGGCACTGGTCGACCGGATCTGCATGAACGATCCGCATCTGGCCGCGACCAGCCTGGTCGATCACGCAGAGGCCGCGCGCCATTTCCGCCGTCATGGCGGGCGCGAGGGCGATCTGTTCGGAGGCGGGCGCGGGCGCTTGCGGCTTACCGAACACGCGCAGGAGGCGATGGGCTGCAAGCCCTGTTCGAACTTCAACCTGGTCGGCGCGGCGCAGGTCGGCAAATCCAGCCTGACGGGCATGCGCCTGCTGCACCGCTTGCAGGGGCGTTTGCCGGTCTGGCCGATCGATCCGCTGCCCGCCGCCGGATCGGCTATCGTCGAGATCTATACCGCCATCGCCGCAATGGCCGCCGGGCGCAGCGCGGCTCGATCGAAGATGCGGACATTCGCGCAGCTCAACGCCGCCCTGGCGGTGCTTGGCAGCGATCCGGTTCGCGGTTCGGGGGCGATTGCCGACCATGCCAGCGATGCCCTGCTGACCGCCGCCTGGCTGCGCCGCGCGGCCCGCGAACCGGCGCTGTGGTCGCCGCCGCTGCTCACGCCCGAGATTGCCGCAACGGAGGGGTGGACCTTTGGCGCCCGGTAAGGCTAAGGGCTGGACCAGCACATCGCGCCGGCTTAGCACAGTGGTAGTGCAGCGGTTTTGTAAACCGAAGGTCGGGGGTTCAAATCCCTCAGCCGGCACCATTTCTTTCGAGGGAACGAGCGAATGCTTGCCGATATGATCGAACGCCTGCTCGATCGCCACCTGGACGAGGCCGCACAGGCCAGCGCCCGTGGCGGCGAGTGGCTGGCCCCGCTGTGGCGCGAAGTCGAGGAAATGGGTCTGCCGCTGGCGCTGCTGAGCGAGGAACAGGGCGGGTTCGGGCTCGATCTGGCCGACCAGGGCGAGGCGCTGCGGCTGCTGGGCCGCCATGCCATGCCGTTGCCGGTGGCCGAGACGATGGGCGCCAACCGCCTGTTCGCGCAGGCCGGACTGCCGCTTGCCGAAGGCGCCGCCGGATTGGCGCGCGCCGATCACCTGACCGTTACCCAGGGCGTGCTCAGGGGCACTGTCGAACGGGTTGCCTGGGGCGAAAACCTCGATTGCCTGGCGCTTGCCGTGGGCGACAGGCTTTACCGCGTGCCGCGTTCGGCCTGGACCATTGCCGAACCCGGTTTCGCGCTCAACTTCCATCCGCGCCCGGCGCTGGCTATCGACTGGACGATCGATGCCGAGACCGCGCTGCCGCACTGCCCCTTGGCCGAAGGCGCCACCCTTCGCGCCTATCAGATCGCCGGGGCGCTTGAAGCCGCGCTTGACCTGACGCTTGAGCATACCGCAACCCGGGTGCAGTTCGGCAAGCCGCTGCAGAAGAACCAGGTGGTGCAGCACGAACTGGCCAAGCTGGCCGGTGAACTGGCCTGCGCCACCGCCGCCGCCGATCTTGCCGGCGAAGCACTGGCGCGCGGAGACTTGCGCGGGGTAGCGGCCGGATCGCTGCGCGCGCGCGAAGCGGCGACCAACGGCGCCGCGATCGCCGCGCAGATGCACGGCGCGATCGGCTTCACCCGCGAGCACCGCCTGCACCTGTTCACCACCAGCCTGTGGACCTGGCGCGACGAATTTGGCGGGCAGGTGATGTGGGCAAGACTGCTGGGCCAGGCCGCGCTGACCGCCGGCGAGGACGGCTACTGGCCGATGATAACCGAACTTTGAACGCAATCAGACAGCCGTTCGCGCACAGCGAGCGGAAGGGGCCTCGATGACCAGCATTCCTTTCCCATCCCCGCCCGCCGACAGCCCCGAGGTGATCGCGCTGCGCGGCGAATTCCGCGCGTTCCTCGACAAGCACCTGGGCCACCGCTCGCCCCGGCAGCGCAGCGACAACTGGTATGGCTTCAGCCGCGAGTTTTCAAAGGCGATGGGCCAGGCCGGATACCTCGGCATGACCTGGCCCAGGCAATATGGCGGCCATGAACGCAGCGCCTATGAACGCTATGTCGTGGTCGAGGAATCGCTGGCCTATGGCGCCCCGGTCGGCGCGCACTGGATCGCGGATCGGCAGTCCGGCCCCTCGATCATCAAGTTCGGCACCGAGGAACAGAAGGAAACGATCCTGCCGCGCATCGTCGCGGGCGAACTGGCCTTCAGCATCGGGATGAGCGAACCGGATTCGGGCTCGGACCTCGCCGCCACCCGCACCAAGGCGGTGCGCGACGGCGATCTTTACCGCGTCACCGGAACCAAGGTCTGGACCAGCTTCGCGCACGAGGCGGACTATGCAATCCTGTTCTGCCGCACCAGCGGCACCCCGGCCGACCGGCACCTGGGCACCAGCCAGCTGCTGGTCGACCTGAGGAACACCCCCGGGCTGACGATCCGCCCGATCATCGACCTTGCCGGCCAGCACCACTTCAACGAAATGCATTTCGAGGATGCCGCGATCCCGGCGAAGAACCTGCTGGGTGAAGAAGGCGGCGGCTGGACCCAGGTGATGAGCGAACTGGCCTTCGAACGCTCCGGCCCCGAACGATTCCTCTCCTCGATCGAGCTGATGTATCAGCTGATCGCCATGCTCCAGGGCCGCGAGGACGAAGGCGCGGTGGTTACGCTGGGCCGGGTCACCGCGCAGCTTGCGGTGCTGCGCCGCCTGTCGCGCTCGGTCGCGGCGATGCTGCAGAACAAGCAGGATGCGATGCTCCAGGCCGCGATCGTCAAGGATGTCGGCGCGGTCTGGGAACAGGTGCTGCCCGACGTGGCACGCACACTGGTCGATGCCGAAGCCGATCCGCGCACGCAGAAGGCCTATGCCGGAGTGCTCGCGAACATCGTCCACAACGCGCCAAGCTGGTCGCTGCGCGGCGGCACCCGCGAAATCCTGCGCGGAATTATCGCCCGCGGACTGGGGACACGGTAGGGATCTGCTACCGTCACCCCGGGTCAAGCCCGGGGTGACGATCGACCTATGCCCTACTTCTTCTTCGCCGCGGCGATCGCCGCCTTGCGGGCCATGTAGCCGTCGTAGCGCGGCTGGATGTCGCGATCGACTT
This sequence comes from Sphingomonadaceae bacterium, assembly GCA_046348665.1. GTDB lineage: Bacteria > Pseudomonadota > Alphaproteobacteria > Sphingomonadales > Sphingomonadaceae > Novosphingobium. Next base: position 354,705 of record JAXMDV010000001.1, read on the forward strand.
CGGCAACGGTGATCACCCGGTCGGCCGAACCGGCAAATTCGGCCGGCAGGGCGTTGGCATTGACCAGCATGATCCGCGCCTGCGATTCGAACCCAGAATCGTAGGTATAGCCGCCGCCCCAGCCGGTCATGGTGGTGCGCCGCTGGAAGGTGCGGTTGGAGAGGATCACGAAGGCGTCCTTGCCTTCCTGGCGGGCATAGTTGGCCGCGGCCAGCAGCAGCATTTCCTCGACCAGCGCGCGGCTGCCGACCTGGGTTTCATAGCGCACGGTGCGCACGTCCGAATTGGGCTCCTTGGCCTGCGAATAGCCCGATCCGTCGGTGAACAGCCACTTGCTGGCGGTCGAGGCGAATTTGGGAACCTGTTCGAGCCGTTCGGGCTTGGGCATCATCCCGCCCAGATTCTCGGCCGACACGCCCACCATTCGCGAGGTCAGCATCCTGACCAGACCATCGGCCTCTGCCGTGATCCGGGCGCCTTCCGCCGCGGGCACCAGGGTTGCCATGTAGCGGATCTGTTCGACCAGCGCGGGCAGCACATCGGGCGCGTGCTTGTAGGTCTTGAACCGCGCCATCAGCGCCTGGGTCGAGCGTTCGGTCAGGTTTTCGCGCTTGGCGGTCACTTCCTGCCATTCGGCCAGCAGTTCGCGCTGGCTGGCGCCGATCGCAACGCGTTCCTCGTACTTGCGGATGTCGCCCTTGCTCGGCTTGTTGTCCTTGCCCGCCAGCCGCGGATCGGCGCCGACATAGCCGTCGATGAATTGCCCCACCGCGGCGAACTGCGCGGCGGAACCGGCCTTGTCGCCCAGCGCCGCGGCGACATAGGCCTTGGTGCAGTCCATCCGCACCCGGTCGCGCACGCTGTCTTCCTCGCTGTCGGCCCCGCCCAGGGTCCACCCGCCGCGCAGCTTCGGATCGACCAGCGAAACGCGTTCGCCCATCGCGGCGGCAGCCTTGAGATCGCCGTTCATCACGTAGAGGTAGATCAGCGCGCGCGCGACATCGGGGTCGATGCGGAACCGCGCCGCCATCAGCCGCGGCGGCAGGGAGGTATCGGCGGGAAACAGGCCCATCTCGATCGCGTCGGCGGAAATGATCGTGCTGGTCGACCACGGCCGCAGCGCCCGCACTTCATCCAGAAGCGCCTTGGCCTCGGCTCGCTTGCCTTGCCGGCCCAGGACGAAGGCGCGCAGCAGCTTGTTGCCCAGTCCGGTCGAAAGATCGAACAGCGGGTCGGGCGCGGTCTTCGCCAGTGCGTCGGATTCATCCAGCGCGCCGATCGCATTGGCGTAATCGTTCGCGTTGATCAGCGCCACGGCGCGGTAGTGCAGCAGCTCGCCGCGCGCCATCCAGCCGGCATCGGGATTGGCGGGCAGCGCCAGCGCCTTGTCGCAGGCGGCGATCATGGTCTTCGCCATCCACGGCTTGAGCGCTTCGCGGTTGGCGCAGGCCAGCGTCGATTGTTCGCGCTGCTTGCGGATTTCCTTGGCCTGGTCCTTGGCTTCCTTCGAACCCGCGAGGAAATCGCTGGGCCAGGGCGCGGCTTTGGGAGCGGGGCCGAAATCGGCGGACGGCGGCGCGGGCGGCGCTGGCGGTGCTGGCGGCGCGGCCGGGACGACCATCACCGGCGGCGGCGGCGCCACGGCCTTGGGCGGCGCGGCATCGGCGGCGGCCATCCCCAGCACTGCGATTCCGGCAACAACACCCCTTGCGCTCCCCGAGACCATGAGAATCCTTATCAATTGCAGTCGACAGTGGCGGTTGTTTCTATTGACCTAATCGCCAAGGCAAGGAATTTTGCGCGCAATCACGCGAAACAGGAACGATCCGCCCATGCGCCTTGCCGCCTTCGTTGCAATCCTTGCCGCCGCGCTGGCCGTCCCTGCCGCGGCCGCGCCGCGCGCGCGAAGGCCGGCGCCGCAGGTGATCCTTACCGTGCCCGTGGTAACGCCCGAAGAGGCGGCCAAGCGCGGCAAGACGGCGTTCGAGGCACGGCAATTCACCGTGGCCACACCCGACCTGACGCTGGCCTGCGATGGGGGCATCGCCGAAAGCTGCTTTCTGCTTGGCGAGGCGCTGCGCCTCAATCCCATGTCGCCGCGCGATCTTGCCGGACCGCTGGCCGCCTATCGCCAGGCCTGCGAGAAAGGCTTTGCCGCGGGCTGCACCAGCTATTCGACCTACCACGCCCCGCTGGCCCGCGACGACGCCGAAAAGGCGCAGGACACCGCGATGCTGGCGCGCGGCTGTGATCTGAGCAGCGGCCTGGCCTGCACCAGCCTGGGCTACCGCTATGAAAAGGGCCTGCTGACCGCGCCCGATCCGGTCAAGGCGCGCCAGTCTTACCTCAAGGGCTGCGAATTCAAGGACGCGACCGGATGCCGCAATTCCGCGGTCGCCTTGTTCAACGGCATCGGCGGAGACAAGGACCAGGCACAGGCGCTGGCCTATAACCAGAAGGCATGCGAGCTGGGCCATCGCGAAGCCTGCTTCTGGGCCGCCGACGCGATCGAGGAAGGCAAGGGGACCGCGCCCGACCGGGTCAGGGCGCGCGCGCTTTATGGAGAGAATTGCACGCGCAACCATGCCAGTTCATGCGCCCAGTACGGCTATCTGCTGGAACAGAAGCTGATCCCCGATGAAAAGCGCGATCGCAAGGCGGCGCGGGCGGCCTATGAAAAGGCTTGCCGGCTGGGCAATCGGGTTGGCTGCGGAAATCTCGCGATCATGCAGGAATGGGGCAATGGCGGCCCGCCAGACTATGCCGCCGCCTTCGCCAATTACGACAAGGCCTGCGAAATGCGTCTGGCCAGCGCCTGCGCCGCGCTGGCCAGGCTGCACCGCTCCGGCAAGGGCACGGTCATCAGCCCGTCGCTCGGCGCGGCCTATCTCCAGCGCGCCTGCGAACTGGGCGATGAACGCTCCTGCAAGTCGCTGAGGCGGTGAGGCGGTTGCAATCGTAACCGGATTGGCCAAGAGTGGCGGGATGACCGATCCCGCCCCGATGACCTACGCGCGCTATCTTGCGCTCGACGAGCTGTTGTCCTGCCAGCATCCGCGCTCGGACTGCGACGACGAGATGCTGTTCATCATCATCCACCAGTCGAAGGAGCTGTGGCTCAAGCAGGCGATCCGCGAACTGAAGCTGGCGGTCGGCCAGGTCAGGGCCGACGCGCTGGTTCCGGCCTACAAGGCGCTGGCCCGGGTCAGCCGGATCCAGGCCGTGCTGACCTTGAGCTGGGACGTGCTGACCACCATGACCCCCAGCGACTATTCGCGCTTCCGCGATGTGCTGGGCCCGTCGAGCGGGTTCCAGTCGGACCAGTTCCGCACGGTCGAATACATGCTTGGCCTCAAGGATCCGCGCTTTCTGGACTACCAGAACGATCGCCCCGATGCCCGCGCGGCGATGGCAGCGGCGCTGGAAGCGCCCAGCATGTGGGACGAGACGATCCGCGCCGCGGCGCGTGCCGGCCTGCCGATCCCGGCCGAAGTGCTCGAACGCGATGTGACGCAGGCTTACCAGCCCCACGAGGGCGTCGAGGCCGCCTTCCTGACCGTCTATCGTCAGCCCGAGCGCTATTGGGAGCTTTACCAGCTTGCCGAAAAGCTGGTCGACATCGACGATGCCATGGCCGCCTGGCGGCACCGCCACGTCCAGACGGTCGAGCGGGTGATTGGCGGCAAGATGGGCACCGGCGGCACTTCGGGCGTGGGCTATCTGCAATCGACCGTGGGCAAGCGCGCCTTTCCCGAACTTTGGTCGCTCAGGACCGCGCTTTGAGCTGCATCACGATCCCTGTCCCCTGCCCCTTTCCCGCTCAGGCTGAGCTTGTCGAAGCCTCTTTTTGGCCAAGCCGGCTTCGACAAGCTCAGCCTGAGCGGGGAAGAAAACGCTAGGCAGGAATGAGAACACCAAGCGGGAGAAGAAGCGATGTACAAGCACCTGTTTTCCCGCGCGCTGGGGGCCGCGCCCGGTCGCCTGCACTTTGCCGCGCACAGCCACCACCTGTGGCCCGATGCCAGCTTCGAGGGCCAGATGCAGGCGTGGAACGATGCCGCGCTACTGGCCGACCTCAAGTGGGACAAAATCTTCGCCGAGGTGATCCCCGAAGCCCGGCAGCACATTGCCCGCGAACTGGCGCTGCCCGATCCCGGGACGATCGCCTTCGCGCCCAATACCCACGACTTCCTGGTCCGCATCGTTTCCGCCCTGCCGATGGAACGCCCGCGCGTGCTGGCAAGCGACGGAGAGTTCCATTCTTTCCGCCGCCAGTCGCTGCGCTGGGCCGAGGCGGGGCGCATCGCGCTGACCACGGTGCCGCTGGAACAGGTGGCTTCAGACGCGCGGAGCGGCCAGATCGACCTGGTCTTCACCAGCCAGGTGCAGTTCAATTCGGGCCGCGTGCTCGATGGGATCGAGCGCCTTGCCGAGCTTGCCCGGCCCGAGGGACCGTGGGTGGTGATCGACGGCTACCACGGCTTCATGGCCAGCCCGACCGACCTTTCGGCGGTGGCGGACCGGGTGTTCTACCTTGCCGGCGGCTACAAGTACGCGATGGCGGGCGAAGGCGCGTGCTTTCTCCATGCGCCGCCCGGTTTCGGCCCGCGTCCCGAGGTGACCGGCTGGTATGCCGCCTTCGACGACCTTGCCGCGCCGCAAGGCGGCGTGGGCTTCGCGCCGGATGGACGCCGTTTCCTGGGCAGCACATTCGATCCGAGCGGGATCTATCGCTTCAACACGGTGCAGCGGATGCTCAAGGCCGAGGGGCTGACGACCAAAGCGATCTCCGCCCATTGCGACCGGCTGAAGACCCGGTTCCTGGCCGCCGATCCGCTTCCCGGCCTGGCCTTGATCAGCCAGCCCGAGGCCCGTTTCCTTGCCTTGAAGGGATCGGAAGCCCCGGCGGTCCATGCCGGGCTGAGCACAGGGAGCGTCGTCACCGATCTGCGCGGCGACGTGCTGCGGATCGGTTTCGGGCTGTATCAGGATGAGGCCGATGTCGACCGACTGATTGAAGTGATCGCGAACCTGGCGGCTTAGCCCCGCCCGCGGTACCCCGCGACACCCTGTTCCGGCACCCACAGCCCGTCGGGTGCGGGGCCGCTTTGCCAGAACACGTCGATCGGGATCCCGCCGCGCGGATACCAGTAGCCGCCGATGCGCAGCCACCGGGGCTTCATCTCGTCGAACAGGCGCTGGCCGATGCCCACGGTGACATCCTCGTGAAAGCCGCAGTGGTTGCGGAACGAGCCGAGGAACAGCTTGAGGCTTTTCGATTCGACGATCGTGGCGCCGGGCGCATAGTCGATCACCAGGTGGGCGAAATCGGGCTGGCCGGTTACCGGGCACAGGCTGGTGAATTCGGGCGCGGCGAAACGGACGAGATAGAGCGAACCCGCGCGCGGATTGGGAACGTAGTCGAGCACCGCCGCATCGGGAGAGGCCGGAAGCGCGCTCTGCTGGCCCAGGTGAAGGGGCAAAGGTGTGTCTGACATGCAACGCGCCATGCCCCGATCGCGCCAAATGCACAAGTCAGCGGTTGGAAGCCGCGGGTTCACTTCCTATTCAGTGGCGCAGGCCCTATCGGGCCGCAATCGCGCAATTGATGGGTAGCACAATGAACATTCCGGGGGGCAAGGCCAGGATCGCTGGCGCTTTGGCGCTGCTGATGCCGCTCGTCCCCATGCCGGCAAGCGCCCAGACCAGCCCCATCTTCACCATCCCGACCGCCCGGCCGACCAGCAATCCGCGTGCGCAAGGCCCGGTCGACGAGGAAAATCCCGTGGTCCGCGCCTCTCCGCGGCCAAGCCCGACGCCGGTGCCGACTCTGACCCCGGTTCCGGCCGCGACCAGCAGCGCGCCGCCGCCCCCGGTTGTTGCCGCGCCGCGCCCCGCGCCGCGCCAGACGCAGGCCCAGACCCAGACCGCGCGTCCGCAGCCTGCGCCCACGGGCCAGCCCACCCCGGCGGCGATCGTTGCCCCCGCTTCGCAAGCTGCAGCCAGTGTCCCGGCCGCGCAGCCGACCTTTGCCGCCACTGACAGCCCTGCACTGCCCGCACCGGCCACCCCTGCCCCCGCAGCCGCGCCGGGCTGGTACTGGCCGTGGATCGCGGGGGCCGCGGGTCTGCTTGCCGCGTTGTTCGCGCTGCTGTGGTGGCGCCGCCGCCGCGCCGTGCCGCTGCTTGCGTACGAACCGCCGGTCGTCGTCACGCCCGAAGCCACGCCCCGGCCTGCGCCTTCGGCAAAGCCCGCGCCGGTCCCTACCCCGCCTCGGCCCTCCCAACCGGTGGCTGCCGCCAGCGGGCTTGGCATTTCGCTCGAGGCGCGCCGGCTCAATGCCTCGCTGATGGCAACCACGCTCAGCTACACCCTGCGGCTGACCAACCAGTCCGGCGAATCGCTGTCTGCTCTGGCGGTGGAGGGCGACATGATCTCGGCCCATGCCTCGCTGCCGCCCGAACGGCAGATCGCGGGCGCGTCCCAGCGGCTCGAGCTGCGTCACGCGCTGGTCACCCTGGCCCCGGGCGAAAGCGCCGAGTTCACGGGCGATTTCCGCCTGCCGCTGAGCGCGATCACCCCGATCCGCGCCGGCGAAGCGGCCTATTTCGTGCCGCTGGCTCGCCTGCGCATCGAAGCCAGCCAGCCATCCGGGGCCAAGCTGGTCGAGGTCCAGACCTTCGTGATCGGTGAACAGGGCGAAGCGCCCGGCGCGGCGCTGCGCCCGTTCCGGCTCGATCTGGGGCCGCGCACCTTCTCCCGGCTTGGCCAGCGCGCGGTCAGTTAGGATCTGTCCCAGGCCAAGGTGATTCTCCCCCTCGACGTAATCGTCAGGGCGGTCTAGTCTTCTTCGCAACTGCAGCGAGAGGGGCGCTGGCAGGCAAGAAATCCGCGTGGAGGACGCAAGCATTATGGATAGTCTGGTTTCGACCGAGTGGCTCGGCAACGAGATGGGGGCGAGCGACCTCAGGATCGTCGATTGCACCAAGCACCTGCCCGGCACGGGGCGCGACCCCCAGGCCGAATACGAGGCCGGGCACATTCCCGGCGCGGTTTTCATGGACCTGTCCGACCTGGTCGACAGCTCGCACCCGGTCGAGAACATGCTGCCCCCGGCGGAGAAGTTCGCCAGCCGCATGCAGAGCCTTGGCCTGGGCGATGGCAGCCGGATCGTGCTCTATGACGACAGCGCGGTGAAGACCGCCGCGCGCGCCTGGTTCATGCTCAAGATGTTCGGCGCCCACGATGTCGCGATCCTCGACGGCGGCATCGCCAAGTGGAAGGCCGAAGGGCGTCCGCTGACCCAGGGCAAGGAAAGCCTGCGCCACCGGCACTTCACTGCCTGGCAGGACGATACCGGGGTGCGGACCAAGGCGCATGTGCTGGCCAACCTGCACGCCCAGGACGAACAGATCGTCGACGCGCGCGGCGCGGCGCGCTGGTCGGGGGCAGAAGCAGATCCCCGCCCGGGCATCGCTTCGGGCCACATCCCCGGCTCGCTCAACGTTCCCTTCACCTCGCTCTACAACGCCGATGGCACGTTCAAGGACAAGGCCGGGATCAAGGCCGCGTTCGAAGGTGCCGGGGTCGATCTGGCAAGGCCGATCACCACCAGCTGCGGCAGCGGCGTGACCGCCTGCGTGCTGCTGTTTGGCCTGCACCTGATCGGCAAGGACGATACCGCGCTGTATGATGGCAGCTGGACCGAATGGGGCGCCGATCCCGATACGCCGAAGGCGGTCAAGGCCTGAGGGCCAATGGCCAAGGAGCTGCCCGAAGACGCCGAGCCCGACACCCGCCTGGTCGCCGCCGGGCGGCGCGCGGAGTGGACCGGTCCGGTGGTCAATCCGCCGGTCTGGCGGGCCAGCACCCACCTTTACGAGGACAGCGCCGCGCAGCAGGCGGGCCTCAAGGTCAACGCCGACGGGGTCTTCCACTATGGCGCGCGCGGCGGGCCGACCCAGTGGGCGCTGGCCGATGCGCTGACCCAGCTTGAACCCGGCGCGGCCGGGACGATGCTCTACCCCACCGGCCTTGCCGCGCCGGTCATGGCGCTGCTGGCGGTGCTCAAGGCCGGGGACGAGCTGCTGATTTCGGACAATTCCTACGATCCCAGCCGCACCTTTGCCGAAACGGCGCTGTGCGAATACGGCATCACGATCCGGTTCTTCGATCCGCTGGATGTGGCCGGGTTTGCCGCGATGATCGGCGAGCGGAGCCGCGCGGTGCTGCTGGAGAACCCGGGCAGCGTCTCGCTCGAGATGTGCGACGTGCCCGCGCTGGCCGCCGCCGCCAAGGCGCGCGGGCTGGCGGTGCTGCTCGACAATACATGGGCCGGGCCAACCGGGTTCCAGGCGCTGAAGCACGGGGTCGACATGTCGATCCTTGCGCTGACCAAGCATGTCGGCGGTCATTCCGACCTGATGATGGGCAGCGTTACCGCCAACGCCGAATACTATCCGCGGCTGCGCAGGCACTCGCTGATGCTGGGCCAGCAGGCCTCGCCCGATGATTGCGCGCTGGCGCTGCGCGGGCTGCGCACGATGGGCTTGCGGCTTGAGCGGTCGAGCGCAAGCGCGCTGAAGATCGCGGGATGGTTACAGTCGCGCCCCGAAGTGGCCGCGGTGCTGTTCCCGATGCTGCCGGGCGCTCCGGGCCATGACCTGTGGAAGCGCGACTTTACCGGCGGCTGCGGGCTGATGACGATGGTCATGGCCGGCAAGGACGTGGCCGCGCGCGATGCGCTGATCGACGCACTCAGCCTGTTCGGGATCGGCTACAGCTGGGGCGGGTTCGAAAGCCTGGCGCTGGGCAGCCATCCCGAGCGAGACCGCGATGTGATGCCCTGGCCGCCGCGCGGGATCGCACCCGAAAACCGCCACGCGGTGCGCCTGTGGATCGGGCTGGAGGATGCGGGCGACCTGATCCGCGACCTCGAACGCGGGCTTGCCGCCTGGGCCGCGGCATGACCGTGGCCCGCGACGTCGCCGAGGCGATCGCCCGGCTCGACGCCATCGGTTTCGACGTCGGCACCTATCATGTCTCGGTCTACCGGGCGATCCTGATCGCGGTGACGCTGGTTGCCGTGCTGGTCCTTGGCCGGCTGGCCAACATGTTCTTCCACCGCCTGTTCAGCCGCATGCACCGGCTCAATTCGGCGCAGCAGCTGCTGGGCGAAAAACTGTCGAGCATTGGCGCCTGGGTGGTGCTGGTGCTGGCGGGCATCGACTTCCTGGGGATCAGGCTGACCGCGCTGACGGTATTTTCCGGCGCGCTGGGGCTGGCGATCGGGTTCGGCCTGCAGAAGACCTTCGGCAACCTGATTTCGGGAATCATCCTGCTGATGGATGGCTCGATCAAGCCGGGCGACGTGATCGCGGTCGGTTCGGGCGGGGACAAGACCGTCGGGCAGGTCAACCGCATCGGCATCCGCGCCGTATCGGTGATCACCCGCGACCAGGTCGAATACCTGATCCCCAACGAGCTGCTGATGACCAGCCAGGTCGAGAACTGGAGCTTCACCTCGAAGGACGTGCGGGTGAAAGTGAAGGTTCCGGTGGCCTATGGCACCGACCTGGACCACGCCGAAAAGCTGATCCTTGATGAAGTGCGCAAGCTGAAGCGGGTGATCAATCACCGGCCGCCGCAAGCCTGGCTGAGCGAGTTCGGCGACAACGGAATCCTGTTCGAAGTGCAGATGTGGATCGGCGATCCCGAAGAGGGCTTGGGCAACCTGCGCTCGGACCTGCTCAAGGCGGTTTGGAAGAGCTTCAAGGCCCACGGGATCGAAATCCCCTTCCCGCAGCGCGACCTCAGGATCAGGCAATGGCCGACCGCCCCTTCCGGCGAGGAAAGCTGACCTAGTCCCCTGCAAAGGCATTCTGGCTGGCTCCGCGCCGACGCCATGCCCATTGCAGCACAATGAATATCTCTGCCCCCTCTTTCGAAGCGGCCCCGGCCAAGGTCTGGCTGGTCGGCGCCGGTCCCGGCGATCCCGACCTGCTTACGCTGCGGGCCGCGCGGCTGGTGATGAACGCCGGCCTGATCGTGCACGACGGACTGGTCGATCCGGCGATCCTGGCGCTGGCCCGGCCTTCCGCGCGGCTGGTCTCGGTCGCCAAGAGCCGGTCGCGCCATACGCTGCAACAGGACGAGATCAACGCGCTGCTGGTGCGCGAGGCACTGGCGGGAACCGAAGTCGTGCGCCTCAAGGGCGGCGATCCCTTCATCTTCGGCCGCGGCGGCGAGGAAGCCGAGGCCTGCCGCGCCGCCGGTGTCCCGGTCGAGGTCGTGCCGGGGATCAGCGCCGCGATCGGCGCGGCCGCCGCCGCGCAGATGCCGCTTACCCACCGCGATCACGCCTCGATCGTCAGCTTCGTTGCGGGCCAGTGCAAGGGCCTGACCGAGCAGGACTGGTCGGGCCTGGCCGGCCGGGGCCGCACGCTGGTGATCTACATGGGCCTCGCCACCAGCGAAGCGATCGCGGACAAACTGATTGCGGATGGCCTTGCCCCCGAAATCCCTGTCGCCGTGATCGAGAATGCAACCCGCCCGCAGATGCGCGTGCTGCGCGCCCCGCTGGCCGGGCTGCCGGCGCTGATCGCCGCGCACAAGGTGAGAAGTCCGGCGGTGATCGTGATCGGCGAGGTTGCGGGTGAAGGCCAGGCCGAAGCCTTGCGCGCCCTGGCTCTGGAGGCTGCGCAATGAAGATCCTGACCGGAAACGACCTGAAGAGCGGCGCCGTCACCTGGTGGGACGGCGTGCAGTGGTCGCTGCATGTCGAGGACGCGGTCGATGTCGGTGACCATGCCGATACGATCCTGGCCCGCGAACAGGCGGCGCGGCGCGTCAATGCCGCCTATGCGATAGCGGCGGTGAAGGACGATGGCGGTGTGCGCCCGGCCCATATCAAGGACCGCATCCGCGCGCTGGGGCCGACCGTTCGCCCCGACCTGACCTTGAAACCCGCCGATCCCGAAGCCGGCGACTGGGTGATCTGATGTACAAGTACGATAGCTATGACCAGGCGATGGTCGATGCGCGGGTCGAGGAATTCCGCGACCAGGTGCGCCGCCGCCTTGAAGGCCACATCACCGAGGACCAGTTCAAGCCGCTGCGGCTGATGAACGGGCTCTACCTGCAACTGCACGCCTATATGCTGCGCGTGGCGGTGCCCTATGGCACGCTCAATTCCGCGCAGATGCGGATGCTGGGCGACATCGCCGACAAATACGACCGCGGCTATGGGCACTTCACCACCCGCCAGAACATCCAGTACAACTGGATCAGGCTGGAAGATGCGCCGGATATCCTTGCCGATCTTGCAAGTGTCGGGATGCATTCGATCCAGACCAGCGGCAACTGCATCCGCAACACCACTTCGGACCAGTACGCCGGCGCTGCCGCCGACGAAGTGGTCGATCCGCGCCCCTATGCCGAGCTGATCCGCCAGTGGAGCACCTTCCATCCCGAATTCAGCTATCTGCCGCGCAAGTTCAAGATCGCGGTGATCGCCTCAGAAATCGACCGCGCGGCGATGAAGCTGCACGACATCGGCATCCGGCTCGTGCAAAACGATGCGGGCGAACTGGGTGCGGCCTTCTACGTCGGCGGAGGCATGGGCCGCACTCCGATGATTGCGCCCTGCATCAATGCGTTTGTCCCGATCGGGCAGATGATCACCTATGCGGAGGCCTGCCTGCGCGTCTACAACCGCTATGGCCGGCGCGACAACAAGTTCAAGGCGCGGATCAAGATTCTGGTCCACGAACTGGGCAAGGACGAATACACCCGCCAGGTCGAGGCCGAGTTTGCCCACCTGCTGGCCCAGGATATCGAACCCCCGCTGGCCGAGCTTGAGCGGATCAAGGCGCATTTTGCCGATCCGCCCTTCGAGGTCGGGGCGCCGGACGAAGTGGACCGTTCGGACCCCGACTTCGCGCTGTGGATGGACAACAACTGCCTGCCCCACAAGCAGCGCGGCTATATCGCCGCAACCATCAGCCTCAAGCCGGTTGGCGGAATCCCCGGCGATGCCAGCGCCGACCAGATCCGGCTGATGGCCGATCTGGCGCGCGACTATTCGTTCGACGAATTGCGCGTCACCCACGCGCAGAACATCGTGCTGCCGCATGTCCGCAAGGACCGGCTCCATGCGCTGTGGCAGGTGCTCGAAGCCAACGGCCTGGGCACGGCGAACCTCGACCTGATCGGCGATATCATCGCCTGCCCGGGGCTCGACTATTGCAGCCTGGCCAATGCCCGCTCGATCCCGGTGGCGCAGAAGATCGGCCAACGGCTGGCGGGCAAGGCACAGGAGATCGGCGAGCTCAAGCTCAAGATTTCGGGCTGCATCAACGCCTGCGGGCATCACCATGCAGGCCACATCGGCATTCTCGGCGTCGACAAGAAGGGCGTCGAAAACTACCAGCTGCTGCTCGGCGGCTGCGAAGGTGCCGATACCTCGCTGGGCCAGATCACCGGCCCCGGCTTCGACGAGGACGGCATTGTCGATGCGGTAGAAAAGGCGACCGCGCTCTACCTTGCGCAGCGCAGCGCGGGCGAACGCTTTCTCGATACCTACCGCCGGATCGGCATGGCCCCGTTCAAGGAGGCGATCTATGGCTGAAGTCCAGTTCCGCTTCCGCGGCGACGAACCCGTGGCCGATCCGGGCGTGACGGTCGATTCGTTCGGCGAACAGTCGAACGCCACGGCCGTCCGGCTCGAGCCCGGCGACGAACCGCGCGATCTCCTGCCGCACCTCGATCGGCTGCGGCTGGTCGAGGTCAATTTCCCCACCTTCGGCGATGGCCGCGGCTATTCGGCGGCGCGCATCCTGCGCGAAGCGGGCTACAGCGGCGAACTGCGCGCCGTGGGCGAAGTGCTGGTTGACCAGATCGCGGCCATGCGCCGCTGCGGCTTCGACGCCTTTGCCCCCGATGTTCCGCTCGACCCGATCGACGCGGACAATGCCTTCTACCGTTATGGCGAAGTCTATCAGCCGGCCATCGACGGCCGTGCGCCGATCTGGGCCAAGCGGCATGGCTGAGCAGGCGCGGCGCATCGATGTGCTCGACACCGGCCCGCGCTTCACCGCGGCCCAGGTCGAGGCGCTCAATGCCCGTTTCGCGGATGTGCCGACGCTTGCCATGCTGCGCGCCGTGCTGCGCGAGGGGCTGGCCGGCGACGTTGCCGCCGTGTCGAGTTTCGGCGCGGAAAGCGCGGTCTTGCTGCACCTGATCGCGACGATCGATCGTTCGGTGCCGGTGCTGTTCCTCGATACCGGCAAGCATTTCCCCGAAACGCTGGACTACCGCGACGAGGTGATGGGCCGGCTGGGGATGACCAATCTGGTCAACCTGACCCCGAACCCCGATGCGCTGGCCGCACGGGACGAAACCGGGCTGCGCTGGTCCTATGACCCCGATGGCTGCTGCGAAATTCGCAAGGTCCAGCCGCTGGCCGCGGCGCTGGCCCATTTCGACGCCAGCTTCACCGGCCGCAAGGGATTCCAGAGCAAGACCCGCGCCGGGCTGCCGACTTTCGAGCTGGACCAGACCGACACGCGCGGGCGGCTCAAGATCAATCCGCTGGCGACATGGTCAAGCGACCAGGTCCGCGCCTATTTCGAAGCCACCGGATTGCCCGCGCATCCGCTTGTCGCGCAAGGCTATCCCTCGATCGGCTGCATGCCCTGCACCAGCAAGGTCGCAGAGGGAGAAGACCCGCGCTCGGGCCGCTGGAAGGGCTGGGACAAGACCGAATGCGGCATTCACGTCGATGGCGCGGCGAGCGAGCTGCCGCCGGGATACGATCCCGCGTTCTGACGGCGTAATGAAACCAAGGTTCGCGCCGCAATATCACCGTCATCCTGAACTTGTTTCAGGATCCATTTCGCCAATCGAATCATTGGTCTGAAATGCAAAATGGACCCTGAAACAAGTTCAGGGTGACGAGATTCTTTCTTGGCGACATGCAGCCCGCCAAGGACTGCATGTCTCTATAACCTAGAACCGCTGGCCGATCTTGAGCCCGAAGAACCGCGGCTTGGTCGGGTAGATGCGGTAATAGGGACCGCAGTATTCGACCGCGCAATAGACGTTGCGCGAAAGCTGGCCGCGCTTGTCGAAGGCATTTTCGATGAAGGCCTCGATCGAGAAATCGCCGAACTTGACACCCGCCGAGAAATCGAAAGTGGTGAAGCCCGGATTGTCGCCCACGGCCGCATTGTCATCCGCGAGCAGGAAGTTGTGCGAACTGGACTGCGAATTCATCGAGCCCTGGGCGAAGGCCTTCGAACTGCCCAGATCGAAATTGTAACGCGCCGAAATCGTCGACTTGAACTTCGGCTGGATCGGCAGCCGGGTACCCTTGGGCGCCGCGATGCTGGTTCCGCCGCCGCTCAGGTAATCGATGAAATCGGTGGTCAGCTTGGCGTCGATATAGCTGGCCGAACCCGTGATCTCGAGCTTGCCGAGCCGCAGCACCACGTCGGATTCGATCCCGACCGACTTGGCCCCGCCGACGTTGGCCAGGCTGTTCACGCCGTTGTCGCCCGGACGGGCCAGCGTGAAGATCATGTCGTCCCACTTTTCATAGAAGACCGCGCCGTTCCAGCGCACCGTGCCATTGGCGAAACTGGTCTTCCAGCCCAGCTCGAAGTTGCTGAGCTTGTCCGCCTTGTAGGGCGGATACTGGGTCTTGCGGTTGACCCCGCCCGGACGGTAGCCGGTCGAATAGGTCGCGTAGACCATCTTGGTCGGCTCGAACTGCCAGGACAGGTTGACCTTGTGCGTCTCCCCGCTTTCCCTGGTGCGGCGCGGGGTGGCGGTTGTCGTGTCCGAAGTGGCGTGGACGTTGGCGCAGGGAATCCAGGGCGTGAAGCCCGGCGCCGACAGGCAGGCCGAGGGATCGGTGTTGTAGGAATAGCCCGAGAACCCGTAGAGCGAGTTGTCGACCCAGAACACGCGGATGCCCGCGGTGGCGGTCAGCGTGTCGGTCAGCTTGTAGCTGCCTTCGGCGAAGACGGCATAGTCCTTGTCCACGCGGTGCAGCCGCTTGAGGTATGCGGCGTCGGTGACATCGGCCGGGGCGCTCGGGAAATCGCCGCCGCCAAAGGCGTGGAACCAGCTCGGCTGCGGGATCGAGCCAAGCCCGTTGATGAGATACCTGGCATCGATGTCGTTGATCTGGGTTTGATAGAATCCGCCGATGGTGATCCGCGCCGGTGCATCGGCGGGCGAGGACAGCCGCAGTTCCTGGGTGTGCTTGCGGTAATCGTATTGCAGGTTCTGGCGCTGGGTCGGATCGAGGAAGCCGCCGTGCCCGTCGGGGAAGTAGGTGGCGTAGTAGCCGTAGGTATCGTAGGCGACAGTGTAGTACGAATAGTCAACCTCGTTGTTGACCTTGCGCTTCATGTAGCCGCCCGAATAGACCAGATCCCAGTTGCCGATCTTGCCTTCGATGGTCAGCGCGGCCTGCCACCAGTTGTCGCGGTTGTAGGTCGGCAGATAGTCGGTAACCTGAAGATCGCCCTGGCGCGGATCGTAGAGGAACGAGCCTTCGGAATCGAGGTGCTGGTAAATGAATTGCGGGGTGACGGTCCAGTTGTCGTCCAGCACCGCCTTCAGCGCGATGCGGCCGCCATAGGTCTCGACCGGGTTGAAGTTGTCTTTGACCAGCGCGGCATTGTTCACGGTCAGGCTGGTCGAGGCGCCGCCCGGGGTGAAATCGTCGTCGAGCGTGAAAGTGCGGGTGCCCGGGACATTGTCGATGTAGCCGCCCTTCTTGTCGTAGAAGCCGACCAGGCGGATCGCCAGCTTGTCGGACAGCGGAACGTTGAGGAACCCTTCGACGCTGCCGCCGACATCGCCCGCGCCGTACTTGTTGAGCCCCAGATCCCAGCCGCCTTCGAGCTTGGTCGTATCCGGCTTGTTGGTGATGATCCGCAGCGTCCCCGACAGCGAGCTTGCGCCGAACAGCGTGCCTTGCGGGCCCGAAAGCGCCTCGACCCGGGCGATGTCGTAGACATGGATGTCGGGCGTGAAGGCGATCGTCGAAATCGGGATTTCATCGAGATAGGTGCCGGTGGTCGGCGGCGGACCGGCATCCAGCCCATCTGCGCCGCTGTTGATCCCGCGGAACGAAAGCTGCGAATTGCCGGGACCGAACGACTGGAAGCTGACCGAGGGCAGCAACTGGGCATAGTCGTCGAACGAGCTGACATTGTTGTTTTCCAGCGTCGCCGAGCCGAGCGCCTGGAGGCTGACCGGCACTTTTTGCAGGCTTTCGCTGCGGCGCTGCGCGGTCACGATGATTTCGGGGTTGGCAGCCTCATCCTCGTCGGCGGCAGCCACCTGCGCGGCGGCGGGAAGCGCCCAGCACATTGCGGTCGTGGCAAGCAGAACCCGGTTGAGCCTGTTCATGGCCAGAAATCCTCTCATGTTTCGCTCTCTTGGTCTCGCGCGCTCAGGTGGGCGGCGATACTCCCTGGATGTTCGCACATTGCTGCCGGGATTGGACTCCTGTCAAGCGGCTCCACATCCAAGTCACGGAGCCGCGCCGATTCATGCCGCCGGATAGGCCGCGATCTCGGGCTCGAGGAGGGTGGAAAGCGGACCAATCCATTCCGCATAGCGCCGCCAGTGATCGAGCCCTTCGCGAAAGATCGGCTGGCGGACCTGTTCGAGCTGGCGGTGCGCACCGCGCGCTCGGTTTCGTGAAAGCGCAGGCAGGCGGGATCGAACGGCAGGTCCAGATAGTCGAGCAGGCGGCGCACCTGCGCCTCGGTATCGTCGACCACCTGTTCGTAGTGGACCCGGCAGATCGCGCCCGGATCGACATGGTCGAAATGGTCCATCAGCCGGACATAGTCGCGGTAGTAGCGGCCCATGTCCTCGAGCCGGTAGGAAAAGTTCTGCCCGCGCGCGAAATGCTGGCGGAAATTGGCGACGCAGCAGGCCAGCGGATGGCGGCGCACGTCGATGATCTTCGCGTTCGGCAGGATCAGCCGGATCAGCCCGACATGGAGCCAGTTGTTGGGCATCTTGTCGATGAACAGCGGCCGGCCCAGCTTGCGGTGCTTGCGGGTGCGTTCAAGGTACTCCTCGCCCAGCGCGGCAAGCTGCTGCGGCTCCATCGCTTTCAGCCGCTCGGAATAGTCCTTTTCCTCACCGCCCAGCCGGGTCGCGATCATCTGGATGTCGGGCAGCTCGTGCGTGCCTTCCACCTCGGCGTGGCTGGACAGGATCTGTTCTATCAGCGTCGATCCGGCGCGCGGCATTCCCAGCACGAAGATCGGATCGCGGGCCTGGCAGCCCTGCCCCGCGCGCTGCGCCAGGAACGGGGCCGTGAACAGCGCAACCGAACGGTCGACCGCGCGCGTCGTCCGGTCGGGATCATAGGGTTCCTGCTGCAGGCGCAGACGATTGCCTTCGGTATAATGCCGGAACGCCGCCGCGTAATCGCCCTGGTCCTCGAGCGCCTTGGCGAGCGCGAAATGGAGATGAAAGCGGTCCTCGACCGGGCGGGATTCCTGCTCCAGCGCCGCTGAAATGGCCGCGACATCGGCAGCGTCGAACTTCACGGTCTTGAGGTTGGCCAGGCTCCACCAGGCTTCCCCGAAACCGGGATCGATCGCAGTCGCCCTGCGATAGGCGGCAATGCCTTCGGCCTGGCGGCCCAGCGTCTTGAGCGTGTGGCCATAGCTGAGCCACACCTTCATCTGTTCCGGCTGGCGTTCCAGCACGCGCTCGAACTGCGCGGCGGCATCGTCCAGCTCGCCGGCGCGGGTCAGCGCTGCGCCCATCAGGTTGCGGTAGGCCGGATTGTCGGGCTCGTCCTCGATCAGGCGGCCAAGCTCGACCAGCGCGTCGCTCACCTCGCCGCTGCGATAGAGCAGCGTTGCCAGGTTGAAGCGCGCGGGCCGGAACCCCGGCGCCAGCTCTATCGCGTGGCGCAGCAGCGTTTCCGCTTCGGGATAGCGCCCGATCCGCCCGGCGAGTTCGGCCAGCATGCGCAGCGCGGCAACATCGCCGGAATGCTCCCTGAGATGGAGCTTGAGCAGCCGCTCGGCCACCGGCAGGTCGTTGTTGCACAGCGCCGTCGCCGCCTCGCGCAGGCGGGGGTTGTTGACCGAAGTGCGGATCGCCTGGGCCTGGGCCTGGTCGGCGCCGGCATGGTCGCCCAGCACCAGCAACTGCTCGGCCAGCAGCCGCCAGGCGTGCGGCGCTTCAGGATCGCGCCGGGTCGCATCGCGCAGCACCGTTGCCGCTTCAAGCACGCGGCCTTGCGCGGCCAGCGCCTGGGCCAGCAGGGTCATCGCCCCGACATTGCCGGGCAGCACCTTCAGGATCTCGCACGCCTGCTCTTCAGCCAGGACCGCATCTCGGCGCAGCAGCGCGGCGCAATGCTCCAGCGCGGCGGCAAGCGAGCCGGTGGGATCGGTCTGGCTGGAAGGCGAGCTCATGTCCGGTGTCCTTGCCGATCCCGGCAGCCGGAGCAACGGTTTCTTCCTAACGGCTCACAGTTAAAGCAGATCCTCGAAGAACAGGCTGACCAGCGCGGCCTGGCTGGAGACGCCGGCCTTGGCATAGATGCTGGACAGCTGCGCGCGGACGGTGCCCTGGGCCGCACCGCGCAGCCGCGCGATCTCGCCCACGTCGCAGCCCTTGAGCGCAAACAGCGCGACCTCGGCCTCGGCCGGGGTCAGTTCCCATTCGCCGAAACGGACCGCGAGATGTTCGCTCAGTGCCCCGCGCGCAATGGTCAGCGCCGCCTCGCGGCGCTGCGCCTCGGCCAGCAGCAGGCGGGTGTGCCGCAGGCCCATGATCACCCCGGCCAGCAGGGCAAAGGCGATCAGCGCCTCGACCGTGATGTGCAGCGTCAGGCCTTGCTCACCAAGATCACCAAGCGCGTCGGCGACAAAAAAGATCGCCGCCACCGCCTGCACCGCGACGATCACCGCGATCAGCGAAATTCGCCGATCGCGGCCCGATCCCGCAGGCTCCGTGTCTTGCCCCATTGTGACCTAGTCCCTGTTGCCTCCCGGCAGCATGGCCCGCACGATCTGCGGCCCGCTGCGCCGTGTCTCGAACACTACACCCATCAGATGCAGGGCAATAAGGACATAGAGCAAATTGACCGAAATTTCGTGCAGTTCGCCAAGCGGGCCTTCTTCCTCATCGTCCTCGCGCTCCTCGCCGTGGCGGTCGTCCCCGTCATCCTCGTCGGCCCGCGCGCCGTGCTCGCGGTCTTCGTCATGCTCGCGGCTGACTGCCGCAGGGTCCGCCGGCGGCGGGCCCGACATCGCCACTCCGCTGCCCACGATCACCAGCAGCGTGCCCCAGATCGCATAGACCATCAGCGCGCCCAGCGGATTGTGCGAGGCATGGTGCGTCACTTCGCCGCGGCGGATCTCGCCTATATGACGGCCAGCCCGCGCGAGACTAGGGGGAAGCTACCAAAGCGCGCCTCGCGCGGACCGACCAGGCCCCACAGCAAGCGCAGCGCGAGCAGTGCGGCCAGGCCATATCCGATCCAGATGTGCCAGCCCGAACCTTCCTCGGTCAGCAGCGCATTGCCCACCACCGCGGCAACGATGCCCCAGTGGGTCAGCTTGACGATCGGATCCCAATTCCTGGTTGCCATGTGTCTGATTCTCCGGCTGGATGTGCCGGTGATCTGGCGCCACCGTGCGGGCATGGCGAGTGGACAGGCGCTTAAATCCGCGCGCCTAAGCAGTTGCTTAGGCGCCCAGGTTGTATCGACATTCAGTTCAGGGCGCGGCGAAAATGATGGATTTCCGTGACCCGGAGCGCAGCGACCTTGATGCTCGAGCTTTCGAATTCTGCTTATGCGGCGAGGTTTCGGATTTGGTTCACGCAGGGAACGCAGAGAAGAAAGAAGAGGCGCAGAGGCGTAGTGCCTGCGGCGAAGCCGCTCTCATCAATGGCGGTCGCGTTTTCCGAAAGCCAGCATTCTTGGAAGAAGCCTGCGGCTTCACACAACATCTCTGCGCTTCCTTCTTCTTCTCTGCGTTCCCTGCGTGAACCCCATCCAAACCCAACATCGCCCTTAACTGAATGTCGTTACAACCTAGAGCCAGCCCGCCTCGCGATACCACTGCGCCGTGGCCTTCAGCCCCTCGCGCGTCGGGATCAGCGGGCGCCACAGTCCCGCCGCGGGTCGCTGGCCGTGCGAGACCACCCAGTCGGGATGACTCATGTAGCCGACCCGGTCATCGGTCAGCCGCGCCTTTTCGCGGCGCACCATGCGGTCGAGCCGGGCCGCGCGTTCGAGCGATGCCCGGCTCAGGTGCACCACCCAGGGGCGCCGCCCCATTGCCCAGCCGACCGCCCGGGCCAGTTCATAGTGGCTCCAGCCATCCTTGCGGCCGTCGTCCGGCTCGAAGGTCTGGTATGACACGCCCTCGCCGCCCGGCACCACTGCCAGCAGCAACCGCGCCAGATCGTCGACATGGATGATCGATGCGCGCCCTTCCCTTGGCGGGACCGGCATCAGCCCCCACCGGGCAAGGCGAAACATCTCGAAATAGTCGACATCGCGCGGGCCATAGATCCCCGGCGGGCGGATGATCGTCCAGTCCAGTCCGCTCGCCAGGACCAGCTTTTCGGCCCGCGCCTTGCTGGCCCCATAGGCCGAAAGCTCGGGCTCGCGGGCAGAGAGCGAGGAAACATGGACCAGCCGCGTGACGCCTTCGGCCTTGGCCGCCTCGATCACGTTGAGCGTGCCGTGCACGTTGCCGCGTTCGAACCGGGCGGCATCGTTGACCACCCCGGCGACGTGGATCACGGCTTCGGCGCCGCGCATCAGGCGGCGCAGGGCGTCGGCATCGTCAAGATCGCCGCGCACCCATTCAACGCCGGCGCGCGGGGCTGCGCACGCCGGGTCAGCGCGCGCACCGCGATGCCTTCATCCACCGCACGGTCCAGCAGCGCCTGGCCGACGAAACCGGTCGCGCCGGTAATTGCCAGCATCAGATCAGGACCATCTGGTCGCGGTGAACCACCGCGGAACGCGGAGCATAGCCCAGGATCGCGGCGTGCTCGGCGTTCTTGCGGCCAAGCACCGCCAGGCAATCGGGTGCATCGTATTCGGCCAGGCCATGCGCGATAACCGCCCCGTCGGGCCCGCGCACCGCAACCGCATCGCCGCGCAGGAACTGCCCTTCGACCGCGGTGATCCCGGCGGCGAGCAGGCTGCCGCCCCGCCCCAGCGCCCGCGCCGCGCCCGCATCGACCACCAGCGCGCCCTTCAGCCGCAACCGCCCGCCCAGCCAAGCCTTGCGCGCGGCATCCTTGCGGCGGGGCAGGAACAGCGTGCCGATCCCCTGGGTCGTGGCGCGCTCGATCGGAGCATCGTGCAGCCCGCTGGCGATCGCCAGGGCGATCCCCGCACGCTCGGCAATCTCGGCCGCCTGGAGCTTGCTGGTCATGCCCCCGAGCCCATGCCGGACGAACTGCCGCCGGTGGCCATCGCATGGATTTCCGCCGTCACCCCGCGAACCTGATCGAGCCGCCGGGCACCGGGTTCGGCCGGATTGCGATCGAACAGCCCGTCGACATCGGACAGCAGCAGCACCGCACTGGCCCCTGCCGCCTGGGCGACCCGCGCCGCGAGCCGGTCATTGTCGCCAAAGCGGATTTCCTGCGTCGCGACCGAATCGTTCTCGTTGATCACCGGCACCGCGCCCGCATCAAGCAGCCGGGTCAGCGTGGCGGTGGCGTTGAGGTAGCGGCGGCGATCCTCGAGATCGTCGAGCGTCAGCAGCAACTGCGCCGCCGTGATGCCATGCGCGCCAAGCAGATCGGCCCACAGCCCGGACAGCGCGATCTGCCCGACCGCCGCCGCCGCCTGCGCATCGGCCAGGCTTCCGCGCCCGCCCTTGTCGAGCCCCAGCCGTGCCGCCCCCAGCGCAATCGCGCCCGAGGAAACGACGATGACCTCCTGCCCCCGCGCGCGCGCGGCGGCCAGTTCCGCCACCAAGCCTTCCAGCCAGTGCCGCCGCACTCCATCTCCGCCGACCAGCAGCGACGAGCCGACCTTGACCACCAGCCGTGGGCAGGCGGACTTTGCGGCAAGGTCTGAAAGGCGGGCAATCGTCATGGCCCGGGGATTAGGGAAAACCACGCCGGATGCAACCGTGCTCGTCGCGCCGCCGCGAAGTCAAAACGGGCATGGCGCCGGACGAAACAAGTCGCTAGCATGGTCAAAACACCGACAACATGGGGAGACAGGCGCCGGACCACAGGGTCCGCAACCATGGAGGGTGGAATGCAGGTCTCCGTTCACGAACGCATGCTCGAACTGATGGAAGCCGAGGGAATCAAGACCCTGTTCGGGATACCCGATCCCGGCTTCGTGGCGATGTTCGTGACCGCCGAAGCACGCGGCTGGAAAGTTGTCGCCCCGCATCACGAACAGGCCGGCGCCTTCATGGCCGATGGCCAGTGGCGGATCACCGGCAAGCCCGGGGTCATCATCGGCAACCAGGGGCCAGGGGTAGCCAACCTTGCCGCCGCCGCGATCTGCGCCGCCAAGGAAAACATCCCGACGATCTTCATCGCCGGCCAGCGCCCCCGGGTTTTCGACCAGCGCGTGCGGCGCGGCCGGTTCCAGTACACCCAGCAGCCCAAGTATTTCGAGGCGGCGATGAAATACGTCGGCGTGATCGAATATCCCGAACAGGTCGATGACATCTTTCACGAGGCGTTCCGCAAGGCGCTATCGGGCACACCGGGGCCGGTCTATATCGAATATCCGCAGAACATGGTCCAGGCGAGCCTTGAGGTGAGCGGCCCCGCGCCCGCGCCGGAAAGCTATCGCCTGGTCCATCAAGGCGCCTCCGCCAAGGCTGTCGACGACGCCGTGGCGCTGATCGGCGCGGCCGCTTCGCCGATCCTGCTGGTCGGCCAGGGGGCTTTCGTTTCGCGCGCGCATGATGCGGTGGCGGAACTGGCGCGGGTGCTTGCCTGCCCGGTGATCCAGTCGCCCGGCGGAGCCGCGGTGCTGCCGGGGCTGGACAGCGTGACCTTCCCCTATGCCTCGCCCTCGGGAACCGAAGCGATTGCCCAGGCCGATCTGGTGATCGCGCTGGGCACCGAGATCGGCGAGCCGCTGCACTATGGGCAGGGCCGCCACTGGGCCAAGGGCAAGACCGACCGCAAGTGGATCTATGTCGAGCGCGAACCGACCGCGATTGGCGTCAACCGTCCGATCGACGTGGCGCTGGTCGGCGATCTGCGCGACATTGCCCCGCAGCTGGCCGAAGCCTGCCGCCCGCTGCAGCGCAAGCCGGCCGCCGCGCTGGCAGAGTGGAGCGCCGGACAGGCCGCGCTGGCGCAGATGCTTCGGGACAGCGCCCCGACCCGCTCGACCCCGATCCATCCCGCGCGGATGATCGTCGAGGCGACCAGCCGCCTGCCCACCGATGCCGTGCTGGTCCGCGATGGCGGCGCGGTCAGCATCTTTTCATCGGCCTATTGCCAGTTCGCCCCGCGCGACGTGCTGTGGTCGCAGAATTTCGGCCATCTCGGCACCGGACTGCCGCACGCGATCGGGGTGCAGCTGGCGATCGGCGACAGCCGCCGGGTGGTGCTGATTACCGGCGATTCCTCGTTCCTGTTCCACATCTCCGAGCTGGAGACGGCAGTGCGCAAGGAGCTGCCGGTGGTGGCGATCGTCGGCTGCGACTATGCCTGGGGGCTGGAAGTGGCGGTCTACAAGCAGGCCTTCGGGATGCAATCGCCCGAAACCGAGGCGCACTGGGGCAAGGGGCTGCGGCTCGACAAGATCGCCGAGGGCTTCGGCGCCTTCGGAATCTATGTCGAGCGGGCCGAGGATATCGGCCCCGCGGTCGAGGCGGCGCTGGCCAGCGGCCGTCCGGCAGTGGTCCAGGTGGCGATCGACGAGCTGGCCAATGCCACCGAGGTTCCCGGATTCGAGGAATTCGCCTCGTGGTATGGAGACGGAGGCTACTGAGCGGTCACACCGGCGACCAGGGGCGGTCGTCGGCTTCTTCCTGCTCGCCATCGGGGCGTTCGGTCACGGTGGCGGCAGGCAGATAGTCCAGCACCGCATCGAGCAGCGCGTCCATGCCCTTGCCAGTCGCGCCGGAAATCGGGAAGATCTTCTTCGCTCCGGCGGTCTTCAGTTCCTTGATGAACATGTTGACCAGTTCACGGTCGACCGTGTCGATCTTGTTGAGCGCGATCAGGCGAGGCTTTTCGTCCAAGCCGCCGCCATAGGCTGCCAGTTCTTCCTCGATGATCTCGAGCGCCTCGGCAGGATCGGTGCCGTTGATGTCGATCAGGTGGATCAGCACCCGGCAGCGCTCGATATGGCCCAGGAACCGGTCGCCGATCCCGGCGCCTTCGGCGGCTCCGGCGATCAGGCCGGGGATGTCGGCCAACACGAATTCGCGGGTCCGGTGGCGCACCACGCCCAGCTGCGGGACCAGGGTGGTGAAGGCATAGTCGCCGACCTTGGCCTTGGTGTTGGTGATCTGGTTGATGAAGGTGCTCTTGCCCGCATTGGGCAGGCCGACCAGCCCGACATCGGCCAGCAGCTTGAGACGCAGCCAGACATACATTTCCTCGCCCATCTCGCCCGGCTGGTGCTGGCGCGGGGCGCGGTTGGTGCTGGTCTTGTAGCTGGCGTTGCCGCGCCCGCCGAGCCCGCCCCTGAGGAAGGTAACGCGCTGTCCCGCCTCGGTCAGGTCGAGCAGCACGGTTTCGCGGTCCTCGTCGCTGATCACCTGGGTGCCGACCGGAACCTTGATCACCAGATCCTTGCCGGCGGCGCCGTGCCGGTCCTTGCCCGATCCATGCACCCCGCGCGGCGCCTTGAAATGCTGGGCATAGCGGAAGTCGATCAGGGTATTGAGCCCGGGCACGGCCTCGAAAATGATGTCCCCGCCCTTGCCGCCGTTGCCGCCATCGGGCCCGCCATATTCGATATACTTTTCCCGACGGAACGAGACCGCGCCGGGGCCGCCTTGTCCCGAGCGGATATAGATCTTGGCCTGGTCGAGAAAATGCATGGTGATCGGGGCTAACGTAGCGCGCGGGCTTCGACAAGCTCAGCCTGAGCGGAGGTGGGTGCAATGCCTGCGAACAAAATGTCGCGTGCGGGCTTCGACAGGCTCAGCCTGAGCGGGGTTGGGAGCTTGGGTGCGCTCGAAATGAGCGGAGGTGAAGATCGGAGCCAGTGCCTTGCCATTCGTCTCAGTCCGAGCCGAAAATGGTGACATTCGAGAACCGGCGCGCAGCGGCCATGTGGGCCGTGAGCACCGGAAGCGCAGAAGGTCGCCATTTGCAGGCCGGAATGGGGCGAACGGCAAGGCACTGGTGGAGCCGAGGGGGATCGAACCCCTGACCTCGTCATTGCGAACGACGCGCTCTCCCAGCTGAGCTACGGCCCCGTTCCAGTGCGAATTGCATGGAGCCGTAGCCCCGTGCGAGGCGCCCCCTTAGCGAAAGCGCGAACTGCTTGGAAGAACAATTTTCGATAGGCGGCGGCGGCGCTACTTCGAGGTGTTCTGCACGGTTGCCAGGACGCGCGAGCCGGGCACGGCATCCTTGCCCCAGCGCGCTTCCCAGGCGGCCATTTCGAGCCGGTACTGGTCATAGCGCTTGAAGAAATCGTCGAACACGATTTCAAGGCTGGGCAGCGCGGTGGTCGCGAAAGCGGTCAGGTTGGCCGATTTCACCGCCTTGGCATCCTTGCTCATCGCCAGCGCGGCATTGCAGAAGGCGGGCTGGACCGGCGGGATCGCGAAGTGGTTGTAGACCTCGGTCATGAACTTCTCGCGGTACTTGACATAGCCGGCGCCATGCTTGGCGCGGAATTCGGCATCGACCTTCGCATTGGCCGCCCGCAGGACCTTGGCGTGGGTCTTGAGGAACAGCCGATAGTTGACCAGAATCTCGCCATGCTTGGGATCGCGGCAGTTGAGCGCCGCGACGTTGTAGCCAGAGCGCAGGTTCCACAGCGCCTGGGCCGAAGAAATGTTGCGGTTGACGCTGAGCCGCACGCCGTCCGGCCCCAGCTCGGGATAGGTCAGGGTGGGCGCGGCCCATTCGGGCGGGATCGGCTTCCACGCGACATAGACATAGGCCGGCGGCGGAGGTGGCGGCGGCGGCGGGGGCGGCGCCTTCTTCGGCTTGCCGGCCTCAACCGAAGTGGCCAGCAGCAACAGCGCCGCGGCGAAAGCGAATGTGCGAACCTGCGATCCCATTTGTCTCAACTACCCAATCCAGTCGGCGGTCAGCAAGGAACCGCCCGGCCCGATACCCAATGCACGATTCCCTAGCGGCAAAGGCCGGCAAAGAAAATGCCCGGCAGGCCTTGCGGCGCGCCGGGCACGTTCGTCCGTTCCTTGCGCGCGGTCAGCGGCGATCGCCGAGGAAGCTCAGCAGGAACTGGAACAGGTTGATGAAGTCGAGATAGAGGCTCAGCGCGCCCATGATCACGACCTTTTCGACCAGCGCGGTGCCCTGCACCTGGAAATAGGTATCGCGCAGGCGCTGCGTATCCCAGGCGGTCAGGCCCGCGAAGATCAGCACGCCAAGCACCGAAATCGCCAGCGCCAGGCCGCTCGATTGCAGGAACATGTTGAGCAGCATCGCCAGGATGATGCCGATCAGCCCCATCGTCATGAAAGCGCCCATCGCCGACAGGTTGCGCTTGGTGGTGTAGCCATAGAGGCTGAGACCAGCAAAAGCGCCAGCCGTGCTGAAGAAGGTCAGCGCGATCGACGTACCGGTATAGACCAGGAAGATCGCCGACATCGACAGGCCCATCGCCACGCAGAACGACCAGAACAGCACCTTGAGAGTGCCGGTCTGCATCCGGTTCAGGCCAAAGCTCATCGCCAGGACGAAGCCCAGCGGGGCGAGCATGATCAGCCACCTGAGCGGGCTGGTCAGCACCGGGATCGCCAGGCTTGAGTTGGCGAACAGCAGCGCGACGGCGCCCGAGAGCAGCACGCCCGAGGCCATGTAGTTGTAGATCGACAGCATGTAGCGGCGCAGGCCGTCATCGCGCGTGGCCGCGCCGATCACGTCGCCGTTGATGGTCGCGGATCCGAACGGATTGCGCGTAGTGGGCCGCGGTTCGTTCCAGTCAGCCATTGGTATGCTCCTTTGCCGCCCCGAAATGGGGGCGATACGGCGAATATCGGGTCAATCCGGCCTTGTTTCAAGCAAAACCGGACATTTGCAGATGTGACAAATTGTAACGCGCCTAACCGCGCGCTTCTGCGGCGAGTTCCGCTCCCCGGTCGCGGGCGGCGCGCAAGGTCGCCTCGACCAGCCGCAGCAGCGCTTCATCGCCGTCGAGCACGGCCAGGCCTGCCGCCGTGGTCCCGCCCGGGCTGGTCACGCGGCGGGCAAGCTCGGCCGGCGAGGCATCGGCCCCGGCTGCGAGCAGCGCCGCGCCTTCGACCATCGCCAGCGCGAGCCGCTGCGCCTGATCCTCGTCCAGCCCCAGCCGGGCTCCGCCCGCTGCCAAGGCATCGATGAAGCGATAGACGAATGCCGGTCCGGAGCCGGCGAGCGCGGTTACCGCGTCAAGCTGGTCCTCGCGCTCAAGCCATTCGGGCGTGCCTAGCGGGGCCAGCAGCGCCTCGACCGCAGCCCGCCCCCGTGCATCAAGGCCCCTGGCATGGAGGCCGAGCGGCGACTTGCCGATTGCGGCAGCCAGGTTTGGCATCACCCGCACGATTGCCCCGGCTCCCGGAAGCCGCGCGGCAAGGCTGGCGATCTCGGTCCCGGCAAGGATCGAGAGCAGCACTGTCCCTTCGCCGATCGCCGGAGCAAGCGCCGCCGCGGCCTGATCGAGCGTCTGCGGCTTGATCCCCAGTAGCACCACATCGAAACGGCTGTGCGGAACTTCACGCAGCAGCCGCACCCCGGCGGGAGCTTCGGCCAGAAATGGATCGACCACGGTAAAGCGCGCCGGATCCATGCCCGCCGCCAGCCACCCGGCCAGCATCGCCCCGCCCATGTTGCCGCATCCGAGGATGAGGATCGACATGGCTCAGGCCTCGCCCGCGGCGTCCACCAGCGCGCTGGCAAGCGCTTCGGCCGGGCTCTTGTCGCCCCACAGCACGAACTGGAAGGCGGGATAGAAGCGGTCGCACTCCTCGACCGCGGCTTCCACCGCGACCTGCGCCTGGCCGAGGCTCAGCAGTCCTTCATCGCCCAGCAGCAGGCCGTGGCGATAGAGCAGGACCGAGCCGTTCGACCACAGGTCGAAATGGCCGACCCAGAGCTGTTCGTTGACCAGCGCCAGCAGTTCGTGGACCGCGGCGCGCTTGTCGTCAGGCACGCGGATATCGGGCAGGCACAGCAGTTGCAACACGTGATCCTCGCGCCGCCACACCCCGCGCAAGGTATAGTTCGCCCAGCTGCCCTTGATCTCGCCCGAGATCTCGTCCTCGCCGACGAATTCGCAGGGCCAGCCGCGCGCTTCGAACAGCGAGGCGAGCATATCGACGGGGGCGGCGTCGTCTTGCCCTTCGTAGTCGCGATTACCCTCGATCATGTCAGGCTCAATGCTTCGGACACGCCCCGACGGGCAATGACGCCATGACGCTGCCCTGCGCATAACTGCACAAGCCTGTTCACAGGGTGTGGAAAAGGATCGCCCGCGCTATTTGCCGCCGCCCAGCGCATCGACCACCTGGCCCGCCGGGCTGGACCACACGAATGCGCCGGAAACCCCCGCTTTCTTGAGCTTTGCCAGGAAAGCCGCGGCTTCCTTCTGGGTGGCGAAGGGGCCTGCCAGCAGGCGGTTCGCCTGACCCCAGGCGGTGACGCTGGGCTTGAGGCCCTTGAACAGTTCGGGGTTTTCGCGCGCCAGCTTGCGCCAGTCGAAGCCAAGCGCGGACTTGTCGCGCCCGGTCGCGACCTGGACCCAGATCCGGCTGGGCTGCGACTTGCCTTCCTTGGCCTTCGCGTCCTTCGCTTCCTTCGGATCGATGCACCTGGCATCCTTGGCGCCGGCGGTCTTGCCCTTGATCGGCCTGGAGCCCTTGCCAGCGGGTTGGACGGCACAGGGATCCTTTGCCGCGACCGGTGCCGGGACCTGCGGCGTCACCGGCTTGACCTTGCGAATATCGACCGCGCCGGCGGCGGGTTCGATCTCGCGGCTCGGCGCCGAAAAACCCGCGAAAGCGTCGTCAAGACTTACTGGCCTTGGCTGCTCCACCGGCCTTGAAACGGACGGCGCGTTACGCAAATCGAACGGCGGCGTCGCGGTTTCGACCGAGCCGAAGCCCGGGCCGTTGAGCTGCGCGGGTGCCGGGGCCGGGGCCGGAGCTGGCGCTGGAGCCGGCGCGGGCGCAGGTGGCGGCGTAGGAGCAGGAGCAACCGGCACCGGCTTGGGCACGGGCGGCGGCACCGCAGCACTGGCGAACTGCACCGGCTGGCCGTTCACTTCGCGCCCGACCTGCGGAACCGGCGGCGGTGCGGGCGCGAGCGCGACCTGGACCGGCTTCGCCTTGCCCTTGCCCTTGTCCTTGTCTTTGCCCTTGGCACCGGCAGCGACTGGCACCGCGACGGGAGTGGGGGTTACGCTGGCCAGCGTGGCGACCGGCGGGGTGTAGCGGGCCAGGCGCGGATCATCGCGGCCAATTTCGGCCGCGCGCGGGAAGTATCCAAGGTTGGCGGCGGCGGCCTGCTGGGCGTGGGTCAGCTTGGGCATGAAGCCGAGGTAGCCGCTCATCGCGTCGGCCATCTGCGCCGGCAGCGTCTGGCGCGCGATATTCTGCGCTTCCGAGGCATTGCCCAGGATCGCCAGCGCGAAGGCGCGGGCGCGCCAGGCGCCCTTGTCCTGCTGCGCGATCAGCGGCGCCAGCGCCTCTTCCATCCCGCGCCGGTCGCCTGCGATCGCCAGGCTGAGCCCGTAGCGCCGCACGGTTTCATCGCGCCGATCAAGCTCAAGCGAGCGGCGGTAGTAGCGCTGCGCGGTGCGCGGATCGCCGACCAGGTCATAGGCCAGCGCACGGTCAGCCAGGCCGCCGGCATCGATCGGGCCGAGCTTTTCGGCATCGTTGTACATCTCGATCGCGGCGACCGGATCGTTGCTCAGCGCATAGGCCCCGGCCAGACCCGAGCGAA
The DNA here is from genome assembly GCA_046348665.1 of Sphingomonadaceae bacterium. GTDB lineage: Bacteria > Pseudomonadota > Alphaproteobacteria > Sphingomonadales > Sphingomonadaceae > Novosphingobium. Next base: position 384,849 of record JAXMDV010000001.1, read on the forward strand.
CCCGCGCGCTTCCGGGCCAAAGCGTGTCAGCGCGCTGAAAGAAGCCTATCGCGGCCTGAACATCACCAAGGTCGAGCGAGGCCCGCCCAGCGGCGATCAGCGCCTCGAGGTCCTGGGGATTGCGCGCCAGCTGGTTCAGCGCATCGTTGAGCTTCATTCCCGGCGACTGGCTGGGCAGCGGCTGGACCACCGGCTGGCTGACCTGCGCGGTGTTCGGCGTCTGCGCGAGTCCGGGCGCCGCAGCCAACAGGACAAGCGCCAGTCCGGCCCCGGCAATCGGGCGCCTAAGCGTTGAGGTTCGGCTAACCGGATTCGGCATGGACGGCGGATTGGACCTTCTGGCGCGGAGAGGCAAGCGCCACTCCGCGAGGAAGTGGCACCGCCTGGCTGAACCTTCGCCGAACGAGGGGGTTACTGGTTGTTCTGGCGTCCAAGGAAGCGCGGAATCGAAATCGACGGGCCGCCTTCGTCGTCGTCCTCATCGTCCTCGTCCCGCGAAGCGCCGCCGCGCGAGAGGTTGGCCATGCGTTCGAACAGCGTGGCTCCGCTGCCCAGGCGCTGCTGCTTCTTGACCGGCGGCTCGCCGCCGCCAGCGGCGGGCATTGCACCAGCCGCGGGTGCGCCGCCGCCTGCATCGCTGGCGACCGGCCTTTCGCCGTGATGACCTTCGGCAACCGTATCGTCATCGCTCGAAACCAGGCCGCGCCGCCGTCCGCCGCTGCCGAGCGGGGCGTCTTCCTCGACCAGCCGCGAGGCGTCGAGCAGCAGTTCGTCGCCGCTTGCCGTTTCGGGTTCCTCGCTCTCGGCTTCAAGCTCAAGCTCGAGCGGTTCGGCGGCGGTTTCATCCTCCTCGGCCGAGAGCCTGGGCAGGCCCCAGGCTCCCTCGTCCGGCGAAGCCGCCGGAGCTTCGGGTTCGGGCTCGGGTGCGGCGGCAACGGGTTCGGGCGCGGCTTCGGGCTCGGGCGCGGGTTCCGGTTCGACCGCCGGCGTAGTGGGCGCGAACAGCGGTTCGGCGGCAAGCGGGCGCGCGGGTCCGCGCGGCGTTCCCATGCCGAACGGGCGCATCGGTTCGTCGACATGCGAAGCGGCCTGCTCAATCCCGGTGGCAACCACCGAGACGCGGATCTTGCCATCCAGGTCGGGGTTGAAGGCGCTGCCCCAGATGATGTTGGCGTTGGGATCTACCAGTTCGCGGATATGGTTCGCCGCTTCGTCGACTTCGAGCAGCTTCATGTCCTCGCCGCCGATGATCGAGATGATCACGCCCTTGGCGCCCTGCATCGAAACGCCATCGAGCAGCGGGTTGGCGATCGCCTTTTCCGCTGCTTCGAGCGCCCGGTTTTCGCCATGACCCTCGCCGGTGCCCATCATCGCCTTGCCCATTTCGGCCATGACCGAGCGCACGTCGGCAAAGTCGAGGTTGATGAGGCCGGGCATGACCATCAGGTCGGTGATCGAGCGCACCCCTTGCTGGAGCACCTCGTCGGCCATCTGGAAGGCTTCCTTGAAGGTGGTTTCCGCCTTGGCGACCAGAAACAGGTTCTGGTTGGGAATGACGATCAGGGTATCGACATGCTTTTGCAGTTCCTCGATCCCGGCTTCCGCAGCGCGCATGCGGCGGGTGCCTTCGAACAGGAACGGCTTGGTGACGACGCCCACCGTCAGCACGCCGCGTTCGCGCGCCGCCTTGGCCACGACCGGAGCGGCGCCGGTGCCGGTGCCGCCGCCCATGCCCGCGGCGATGAAGCACATGTGCACGCCATCGAGCGCGCGGTCGATTTCCGCCATGCTTTCCTCGGCCGCCGCCCGGCCAACCTCGGGCCGCGCGCCGGCACCCAGGCCCTGGGTGATGTCCGCGCCCAGCTGGATGCGGTGTTCGGCAACGGCATTGTTGAGCGCCTGGGCATCGGTGTTGGCGACCACGAAGTCGACCCCTTCGATGCCCGCCGCGATCATGTTGGCGATGGCGTTGCCGCCGGCGCCGCCGACCCCGATCACGGTGATCCGGGGACGCAGTTCCTCAACAGCGGGGGCTCCGATATTGATGCTCATTTACGTTCTCCAGTCCGCACGGCGGATACACTTCCAATGGTTAACAGGGTTCTTGCACCCTTGGAATCCTCGACGCAAAGCCGCGAATGCCTTTGTCCACAGCCGCCAATCCCTAAAAATACTCGCGCACGGCCTGATAGAGCCGGTTGACCAGCCCCAGCCCCGAATAGCGGTGGGTCTGCTGGAACCTGGGCCCGACCGTGCGAATGTCGATCGGATCCGCCGCCGCATAGAGCACCAGGCCCGCCAGCGTCGAAAAGCCCGGCGTTGCATGGGCTTCGGCAAGACCTTTCACGTGCTGCGGACGCCCGACGCGGACCGGCTTGCCGAGCGCGGCCTGGGCATAGTCGGCCAGGCCCGCCAGCTCCGCGCCGCCGCCGGTCAGCACCACGAGCTGGCCGCGCTGGCCGGTAAAGCCCAGCCCCTTCAGCGCCTTCGACACTTCCTCGACCCACTGTCCCAGCTGCGTGGTGATGACCGAGACCAGCTCGGCGCGCGGGACGCGGTTCTTGTCGTCGGCGTGGCGTGCGGCGGGGTTGCCGCCTTCCTCGCCCGGCGCGCTGACCGGGATCATCTCGCGGTGGTCCGACGGGCTGGCAATGGCCGAACCGTGGACGCATTTGAGCCGTTCGGCCTGGAAGCGGCGGATCCCGAAGGCGCTGGCAATCGCATCGGTGATGTCGCCGGACCCAAGCGGAATCGTTACCAGACCCAGCAGCATTCCCGCGGCATAGACCGAGACATTGGTCACTTCGCCGCCGAATTCGACCAGCGCGACGCCCAGTTCACGCTCTTCCGCGGTGAGGCAGGCATGACCCGCGGCGATCGGCGATCCGACCACCGCCTCGACATCGAGATGCGCGTTCTGCACCGCTTCGGTGATGTTGCGGATCGGCGCGCCGTCGGCCAGCATCACGTGGATGTCAACGCCCAGGCGTTCGGCATGGAGGCCCTTGGGATCGGCCACCCCGTCGGCGCCGTCGAGCGTGTAATGCGCGGGCTGCGCATGGAGCACCATGCGCCCGTCGGGCTGGATCACCTCGCGCGCGGAAACCAGCAGGTGATCGACATCGTCGGCCTCGATCCGGCGGCCGCCGATATCGACTTCGACCTGGGCGACCTGGCTGGCAAGCCCAGCCCCCGAACAGCCGATCCAGACCGACTGGATCGAGGTGTTGGCCATCTTTTCGGCGCGCTCGATCGCATCGCGCACGGCATAGGTCGCCGCCGCCATGTCGGTGATATAGCCGCGCTTGATCCCCTGGGCCGCACGGTGGCTTGATCCCAGCACCATCATCTCGCCCGTCTCGGAAAGACCGGCGACCATCGCCGAAACGCGGAAGGAGCCGATGTTGACCGCGCCAAAGACCTTGGCGATGCGGGGCGGAGCCATCAGTTGTTCTCCTTCTTGGCGGGCTTGGGCGCGGCGGGAGCCGGACTGGCGCTGGCCAGCGGCCGGGGCGCCACGCTTTCCTGCTCGACCGCGTCAACGCGGCTGGGCATGCGGAAATAGATCCGATCGCCCGCGCGCATGTCGAAGGCCACAGCCTTGCCGCCCAGCAGGCGGTTGCGCCCGTCAAGCTGGGCAAAGGTGGTCAGCGCCTTGGCCGATGCCTGCTCGCCTTCGGGCAGGGCCAGCATCTGGCCGGTCTTGAAGGTCAGGTTCCAGCGGCGGTTACCGATCCATTCGGCGCTCCTGATCTGCGGCTTGAGCGCGGGAGCGGCATCGAGCAGGGCCGAGAGCGCGCCGATCTGCTTGCCCGCGCCGGGACCGGACAGCACCAGCTTGCCCTTGGCGCGGTCAGCCGGCACGGCCTCGAGCTCGCGCCCGGTGGAATCGATCAGCACCAGCTTGTCGGCCTTGGCCAGCACCGCGATCGGCTTGCGTTCGACCACGTCGATCACCAGCGTATCGGGGAGCTGGCGCGACACCCGCGCATCCTCCACCCATGACAGCGCCAGCAGCCGGTCGCGCGTCGCGTCGAGATCGACGAACGGCATTGCCCGGTCGCGATCGGCCAGCGCGATCTGATAGACCTTGAGCTCGTTCAGGTGGTTGGTGCCGCGCACCTCGACATTGTGGAGTTCGAACCCCGCCTGGTGCGAGATCTGGACCATCTGGTCGCGCGCCAGCCCCGGCAGGCCGGCAAAGCTGGCGACCACCCAGATCAGCACCGCGGCCAGGCCCAGGATCATCGCCAGGAAGATCCGGTGAAGCTGGCTTTCGCTGAACGGCTGCACGGCCATCACCGTGTCGAGCACCGAGCCGGTGCGGGCCTTCGCCGCGCGGACCTGGCGCGACTTGTTCTGCGCCGCCGCCGCCTTGCGCACCGACTTGCCGCCGCGCTTGATCTTCTGCCCGCTCACTTTGCCTTCCCCCACGCGCGATGGCATCGGCGATGATGATCTCGACCAGTTCGCCGTATTCGATCCCCAGGTGCCGGGCCTGTTCGGGCACCAGGCTGAGCGGGGTCATCCCCGGCTGGGTATTGGTTTCCAGCACGAACAGGCCTTCGACGCCCTGGGTGTCATCCCAGCGGAAATCGGTGCGGCTGCAGCCGCTGCAGCCCAGCAGCTGGTGGCAGCGCAGCGCCAGGTCGAGGCAGGCCTGGGTGATCTCGTCGGGGATTTCGGCCGGGCAGATGTGCTCGGTCATCCCTTCGGTGTACTTGGCGTCGAAATCGTAGAAGCCGCTTTTCGGACGCAGTTCGGTGACCATCAGCGCCCTGTCGCCCAGCACGGCGGTAGTCAGTTCGCGCCCGCGGATATAGGGTTCGGCCAGCAGGTGCCCGAATTCCTGCCACGGCCCCCGGGCATCGCGGCTGATCGGGTTGCCGTAGTTGCCCTCGGCGGTAACGATCGCCACCCCGACCGACGAACCTTCGTTGACCGGCTTGAGCACGTAGGGCCGCTCCAGCGGGTCGCGCTCGAAGATCTCCTCCACCGGCACGATCCGCCCGCCCGGCATCGGGATCCCGTGCGGGACCAGTGCCTGCTTGGTCAGTTCCTTGTCGATCGCGATCACCGACGTGACCATGTTCGAATGGGTGTAGGTCAGCCCCATAAGGTCCATCATGCCCTGCACGGTCCCGTCTTCGCCGGGCGTGCCGTGGAGCGCGTTGAACACCACGTCGGGCGCGCAGTCGGCCAGCTTCTGCGCGACGGTCCGGTCCATGTCGACGCGGCTTACCCGGTGCCCGCGCGCTTCCAGCGCCTGGGCCACGCCTTCCCCGCTCATCAGCGAGACCGGCCGTTCGTTCGACCAGCCGCCCATCAGGACCGCAACGTGGAGTTTCCTATCAAGCATAACCAACAAACACCGTTTGCCCCGAGCATGTCGAAGGGCTGTTCTCGTTCGTGCCGCCGGGCACGAGGCCGGAAGCGAAATGCGGCCCTTCGACAAGCTCAGGGCAGGCGGATTGGGGGAAAGAGCTCATCGCTGCCCCACCCTTTGTATTTCCCATTCGAGCTCGATGCCCGACTTCTCCTTCACCCGGCGGCGCACTTCCTCGCCCAGCCCCTCGATGTCGGCGCTGGTTGCATCGCCCAGGTTGAGCAGGAAGTTGCAGTGCTTTTCGCTGACCTGTGCTCCGCCGATGGTGAGCCCCCGGCAGCCGGCGTCATCGACCAGTTGCCAGGCCTTGTGGCCGGCCGGATTCTTGAAGGTGCTGCCGCCGGTCTTGCTGCGCAGCGGCTGGCTGGCCTCCCGGCTCGCGGAAATGCGGTCCATCTCGGCCTGGATTTCATCGGCCTTGCCGGGCCTCCCGCGAAACCGCGCGCCAACCACGATCGCGCCTTCGGGCAGTTCGCTGTGGCGATAGGTATAGCCCAGCGCCGAGGCCGGGAGGGTCCGCAGCGAACCATCGCGCATCACCACGTCGCAATCGACCAGCACGTCCTTGACCTCGCCGCCATAGGCTCCGCCGTTCATCCGCACGAAGCCCCCGACCGTGCCGGGGATCGAACGGAGGAATTCCAGCCCCGCGATCTGTTCATCGCGCGCGGTGGAGCTGACCAGGATGCCGCTTGCCCCCGCCCCGCAATCAAGGGTCAGGTCGGCGCTGCGGACAACGCTGGCGAAGGCCTTGCCCAGCCGCACCACCACGCCCGCCACCCCGCCATCGCGCACGATCAGGTTGCTGCCCAGACCCAGCGCCATGACCGGCACCGCCGGATCGAGTTCGCGCAGGAAGGCCTGAAGGTCGGCCACATCCTTCGGCTCGAACAGCCATTCCGCCGCGCCGCCGCTCTTGAACCAGACCAGCGGGGCGAGCGGGGCGTCTTTGGTGAGCTTTCCTCTCACCCCGGTCGGATCGAGCGCAGCCGAGATGCTCATGCCTTCCTCCGCGCGGCAATCGCATCGGCAAGACCGGCGGCCCACTTGGTAATGTCGCCGGCGCCCAGGCAGACCACCATGTCGCCTGGCTGCACGACATCGGCCAGGGCATCGGCAAGTTCATCCGGCCCGGCGATCACTTGCGCATTGCGGTGGCCGCGCGCTTTCATGCCGGCAACCATCGCCGCGCTGTCGACGCCTTCGATCGGCGCCTCGCCCGCGGCATAGACCGGGGCGGCATAGACGATGTCGGCATCGTTGAAGGCGGCCTCGAAATCGGCGAGGTGATCGCGCAGGCGGGTGAAGCGGTGCGGCTGGACCACGGCAATGACCCGGCCTCCTGAGCCTGTCGAAGGGCCCACGCCTTCGCGCGCCGCGGCCAGCACCGCGCGGATTTCGACCGGGTGGTGGCCATAGTCGTCGATCACGGTGACACCGTCCGTCTCGCCAACCTTGGTGAAGCGGCGCTTGACCCCGGTGAACTTGGCAAAGCCGGTGCGGATCAGTTCGTCCGAGACGCCCATTTCCACCGCCACGGCCACCGCCGCGAGCGCGTTCTGGACGTTGTGGCGGCCGGGCATCGGCAATTCGATCCCCTCGATCCGGCGCTGGCTGCCATCGCGCTGGCGGATAACCGCATCGAACCGGTTGCCGCCGGGACAGGGCGTGACGTTCTCGCCGCGCACGTCGGCCTGGGCGCTGTAGCCATAGGTCACCACGCGCCGGTCGCGCACCTTGGGGATCACCGCCTGGACTTCGGGATGGTCGATGCACAGCACCGCGCAGCCATAGAACGGCACCTTTTCGATGAATTCGACGAAGGCATCCTTGATCGCGTCGAAATCGCCGTAATGTTCAAGGTGTTCGGGATCGATGTTGGTGACGATCGCGATCGTGCCGTCGAGCCGCAGGAACGAACCGTCGCTCTCGTCCGCCTCGACCACCATCCAGTCGCTTTCGCCGAGCCGCGCGTTCGAGCCGTAGCTGTTGATGATCCCGCCGTTGATCACCGTGGGATCGACCCCGCCGGCATCGAGCAGCGCCGCGACCATCGAGGTAGTGGTGGTCTTGCCATGCGTTCCCGCGACAGCAACCGTGCGCTTCAGCCGCATCAGCTCGGCCAGCATTTCCGCCCGGCGCACCACCGGAATGCGGTTTTCCAGCGCCGCCGCGACTTCGGGGTTGCTGCGCTTGACCGCGGTCGAGGTGACCACCACCGCGGCATCGCCAAGGTTTTCGGCGGCGTGGCCGATCGCCACCTTGATCCCGCGCTTGCGCAGTCCTTCGACCACATAGCCTTCGGCCATGTCGCTGCCCTGCACCCGGTAGCCAAGGTTGTGCATCACTTCGGCAATGCCCGACATGCCGATCCCGCCGATCCCGACGAAGTGGATCGTCCCGATCTCGGTCGGCATCCGGTGGCCGGTCTTCTGGTGGAGCGCCTGGCGCATCATGCCGGATCCCCCGCCAGGGCCTCGGACCCGGCGGCGGCTTCGCCGCGCACCACCGAGATCACGTCCATGATCGGCGCCGCGCCGAAACTCTCGACCAGGTCGGCAAGATCGCCGGCGGCATTGGGATAGCCGCAGTTCCAGGCCGCGTGGGCGGCGGTGGCCAGCGTCGCGGGCTTCATCGCGATGGCCTGGATCTGCTTGGCCAGTTCGACCGGCGTGAAGCGGTCCTGGCGGATCATCCGCGCTCCGCCGTGTTCGGTCATCTCGCAGGTGTTGGCGGCCTGATGGTCGTCGGTGGCGATCGGCAACGGCACGAGGATCGCCGGGCGGCCCACCGCAGTCAGCTCGGCCACGGTGGAAGCGCCGGCGCGGCCGATGAACAGGTGCGAATCCGCCAGCCGGCTGGCCATGTCCTCGAAATAGGTGCCAAGTTCGGCGGGGATTTCATGCCCGGCATAGCGCTGGCGAACTGCCTCGATATCCTCGGGGCGGCACTGCTGGGTGACCTGAAGACGCCCGCGCAGCACCGGGGGCAGCATCGCCAGGCCATCGGGCACCACCTGGCTGAGCACACCCGCGCCCTGGCTGCCGCCGGTGACCAGCACCCGCAGCAGGCCGTCCTCGGTGAAGCTCGGGAAAGGCTGATCGCGCAGCGCCAGCACTTCGGCGCGAACCGGATTGCCGACAAGGTGGACCTTGTGGAGATGCTTCGCGGCCAGCCGATCGACCTCGCGATAGGAAGTGGCGATCGCATCGACGCGGCCGGCCAGGAACCGGTTGACCCGGCCCAGCACGGCGTTCTGTTCGTGGACCACGGTGGGAATGCCCGCCCCCGTCGCCGCCCACAGCGCCGGAAAGGCGGGATAGCCGCCGAACCCGATCACCGCGCTGGGCTGGAAGGATTCGAACAGGCGCAGCGCCATGCGCTTGCCTTCAAGGATCGCCCCGATCCCCTTCATCCAGTGCAGCGGGTTCTTGCCCAGCCGCCCGGCCGGCAGCACGTGGCTGACCAGGAAAGGCGGCTTGCCGGGCAGGCGGCTGCCGCGATCGTCGGTGATCAGGGCAACATGATGCCCGCGCCGCTCAAGCTCCACCGCCAGCGCGAAGGCCGGGATCAGGTGCCCGCCGGTGCCCCCGGCCGCCAGCACATAGTGGCGCGAGGGGCCGCTCACTTGCCCAGCCCCAGTTGGCGCAGCGAGAACTTCTCGCGCTTGATGTAGGGATTGCGCCGGGTGATGGCGAGCAGCAGCCCCATCCCCAGGCAGATCGCGATGGTCGATGAACCACCGTAGGAAATCAGCGGCAGGGTCATGCCTTTCGACGGAAACAGTTGCAGGTTGACCAGGATGTTGATGAACGCCTGCCCGCCCAGCTGCGCGGTAAGCCCGGCCGCGGCCAGCGTGGAAAACAGGTCTTCCTCATCAAGCAGGCGCAGCAGCACCCGGGTGACCAGCGCCAGGAACAGCACCACGATCACCGCGCAGGCGATCAGGCCGAATTCCTCGCCGATCACCGAAAAGACATAGTCGGTATGCGCTTCGGGCAGGCCGAATTTCTTGATCCCCAGCCATAGCCCGCTGCCGGTCCACCCGCCTGCCAGCAGGGTGCGCTGTGCCAGGTCGACCTGGTCGAAAGCCGTGCCGCCGCCAAGGAAGGCATCGATGCGGTGGCGCGCATTGTCATAGAACATGTAGGCCAGCGTTACCCCGGCAACGCCAAAGCCACCGGCAAGGCCGATCCGCTGCAGCGAAATTCCGCTCATCAGGACCATGACGAACCATACCCCGGCGAACAGGATCGTCGAACCGAAATCGGGCTGTGCCATCAGCAGGACCGCGATCATGCCCATCAGTCCGGTGCACAGTTCGATCACCGGCAGATGCGGATCGCGCGCCCGCCACGACAGGATCCAGGCCATGCTGATCGCGAAGGCGGGCTTGAGGAATTCGGACGGTTGCAGCGAAATCCCGAGGTTCAGCCAGCGTTTCGCACCGTTGACGCTGAACCCGGCGACCGGCACCAGCATCAGCCCCACCAGCATCGCAAAGCCCAGCACGATCCCGACGCGGCGGGCATTCTCGCGGCTGAGCATGCTGGCCCCGAACATCGCGATCAGGCCCAGCGCCTGCCAGCGCAGGTGGATATAGAAGAAGTGCAGGTCGTCGAGCTTTACCTTTGCCGTGGACAGCCGTCGCGCGCTGGCCGGGCTGCCCGCGGCGACGGCGGCGGTGCCGATCGCCATCAGCACCAGGACAATCGCCAGCAGGCCGCGGTCGATCTCGCGCCACCAGATCGCCAGTTCGCCGCGGCGCCCCTTCTGGTAGCGCGCGGAACCCTGTTCGAGGCCAAGCCGGCCGCCGCGCGGCACCAGGGGCGGGTTCGAGGCCATCAGCTTCGCCCTCCCTGCGCCTGCGCCGGTTCGGGCGCCGAAAGCGCCTGGACAATCTGGCGAAAGGCATCGCCGCGCGCTTCGTAATCGCGAAACTGGTCGAAACTGGCGCAGGCCGGCGAGAGCAGGACCACATCGCCCGGCTGCGCCGCTTCCATCGCCTGGCGGATCGCTTCGCACATCATTTCGCTGCGGGTTACCGGCATGTGCGGCGCGAGCAGTTCGGCGAACAGCGGCCCGGCATCGCCGATGGTATAGGCCGCGGCCACGTTGCCGAAGAACGGCGCGCATTCGTCAAGGTTGTCGCCCTTGGGCAGGCCGCCCAGGATCCAGTGGATGCGCGGCTTCCGCGCGGGCGGGAATGCCGCCAGCGCGGGCGCGGTTGAGGCCGGATTGGTCGCCTTGCTGTCGTTGATGAACGTCACCCCGTTCACTTCGGCAACCCGCTCCATCCGGTGGGACAGGCCGCGAAAGCTGGCCAGCGCGGGGCGCCACTGCATCGGGGTCAGCCCCAGAGCTTCGGCAATCGCAACCGCGACGGCGGCGTTCTGGAGGTTGTGCGGGCCCTGCAGGCTGGGCCAGTCGGGCTGGAGCTTGGCCAGATCCTTGCCATCGACGCTGCGAACCCGCCACTGATCGCGCAGCTGGCTTTCGCACGCGGCAATCGCCTGGGTCTTGGGATCGGACATCCCGAAGACGGCGAACTGGTCGCTGCGCTGCATCGCGAACAGCCGCGCCTTGGCCGCCGCATAGCCGGCAAAGCCATCATAGCGATCGAGATGATCGGGCGTGATGTTGAGCAGCGCCGCGACATCGCATTCCAGGCTGTGGGTCAGGTCGATCTGGTAGCTCGACAGCTCGAGCACATAGACCCCGCCCGCCGCAAGCGGCGCGGTGCCCAGGATCGGCACGCCGATATTGCCGCCCATCCGCACCGGCAGCGCCGCGCTTTGCAGGATGTGGTGGACCAGCGCGGTGGTGGTGCTCTTGCCGTTGGTGCCGGTAATCCCGACCACGCGGTGCGCGGGAAGCTCGGGCCGGCTCAGCGCGAACAGTTCGATATCGCCGATCACCGGCACGCCGAAGCTGGCGGCATGGGCAGCGATCGGGTGCTGGTTGAGCGGCACTCCGGGTGAGACCACCGCACCGGCGAAACCGGTCAGGTCGATGCCCACCGGATCGGCCAGTTCGCAGCGCCCTTCGAGCGCCCGGCGCGGTTCCTCGCGGCTGTCCCAGGCGGTCACCCGCGCTCCGCCCGCCAGCAGGCTTTCGACAGCCGACATCCCCGAGCGGGCAAGCCCGAGGACGGCATAGTGCTGGCCGGCAAAGGCGGGGGTGGTGATCATCGCAGCTTCAGCGTCGAAAGTCCGATCAGGGCCAGCACGATCGAAACGATCCAGAAGCGGATCACCACGGTCGATTCCTTCCAGCCGAGCTGTTCGAAGTGGTGGTGGATCGGAGCCATCTTGAACACCCGCTTGCCGGTGCGCTTGTAGACGGCGACCTGGATGATCACCGACAGCGCCTCGGCCACGAACAGCCCGCCGACCACGCCCAGCACGATTTCGTGGTGCGCGGCGACCGCGATCGCGCCCAGCGCACCGCCAAGGGCAAGGCTGCCGGTGTCGCCCATGAACACCGCCGCGGGCGGCGCGTTGAACCACAGGAACGCCAGCCCCGCCCCCATGATCCCGGCGCACAGGATCGCCAGTTCGCCCGCTCGCGGCACGTGGGGAATGCCCAGATAGGCCGAAAAGTCGGTGCGCCCGGCAAGATAGGCGATGATCGCGAAAGTCCCTGCCGCGATGATCACCGGCATGGTCGCGAGGCCATCGAGCCCGTCGGTAAGGTTCACCGCGTTGCCCGCGCCGACGATCACGAAGGCGGCGAAAGCGTAGTAGAAGGGACCAAGCGGAACATAACGGTTGGACAGGAATGGGATATAGAGGTTGGTATCGACCTCGCGGACCATGATCCACACCGCGATCCCGGCGACCAGAAATTCAGCAGCCAGACGAACCCGTCCGGGCACCCCGGCAGTGGTGCGCTTCTTGACCTTGTCGTAATCGTCGAGGAACCCGATCGCCCCGAAGCCGATGGTCACCGCCAGACAGCCCCAGACCAGCGGGCTGGTCAGGTCCATCCACAGCAGCATCGCGATCACCAGCGAAACCAGGATCATCAGCCCGCCCATCGTTGGCGTGCCGCGCTTGGCGAGGTGGCTTTGCGGACCGTCCTCGCGGATCGGCTGGCCCTTGCCCTGGCGGATCCGCAGCATGGCGATGAACCGCGGCCCGATGATCAGGCCGATGACCAGCGCGGTCATCAGCGCGGCGCCGGCGCGGAAGGTCTGATAGCGGATGAGGTTCGCCAGACCCTCGAACTGGAAATAGTGCGCGATCAGGTAGAGCATTGCCCTGCCTCAGTCCTTCCCGTTTGCCAGCGCGGCGACCAATGCGCCCAGCCCGACCGAATTCGACCCCTTGACCAGGATCACGTCGCCGCTTTCCAGGCCAAGCCCCCTGAGCGCGGCGAGCGCCTCGGCAGCATTAGCGCAATGGGCGAACCCCAGGGGCTTGCCAAGCGCGGTTAACGCGCCTTTCCCCAACTCGTCGGCCAGCGCGCCCATCTCGTCGCCAACCAGCACCGCATGGTCGACCGACGCGGCCAGAACCGGTTCGGCCAGGCCTGCGTGAAAGGCGGGGCCATGCTCGCCAAGTTCCTTCATCGCCCCCAGCACGGCGATCCGGCGCGCGGCGGGGGTAACCCCCAGCTGCGCCAGCGTGGCCCGCATTGAAGCCGGGTTGGCGTTGTAGCTTTCGTCGATCAGCAGGGCCGTTCCGCCCTTCACCGCCAGCTCGATTCGCTGGCCGCGGCCTTTCATTCCCTGCATCTCGGCAAGCGCAAGTCCCGCCGCGCCTAGATCGCCCCCGGCAGCGCGCACCGCGGCCATCACCGCCAGCGAATTGGCGATCCAGTGCTCGCCCGGTTCGGCCACGGTATAGCACAGCCGCCGGTCGCCCATGTCCGCGGTGACAAGCGAACCGCCGCCCGGCGCGGGAACGGCATCGAGCAGGCGGACATCGGCATGGGCCGCCTTGCCGAACGAGACCACCCGCGCGTCCAGCGCCGCAGCCGCCGCCTTGAGCTGGTCGAACCACGGACTGTCGGCGGGGATCACCGCCGTCCCGCCCTTTTCAAGGCCCTGGAAGATTTCCGCCTTGGCATCGGCGATCGCCTCCATCGAGCCGAGCATTTCGATATGCGCGGGGGCGATGGTGGTGATCACGGCCACGTGGGGCCGGACCTGGGCGGTCAGCGCGGCGATTTCCCCGGCGTGATTCATGCCCATTTCGAACACGCCGAATTTCGAGCGCGCGGGCATCCGCGACAGGCTGAGCGGAACCCCGACGTGGTTGTTGTAGCTCTTCACCGAACGGTGCGCATTGCCCCGGCTCGACCGGTCGAGCGCGGCAAAGATCGCTTCCTTGACTCCGGTCTTGCCGACCGACCCGGTAACCCCGACGATCCGTGCCCGAGCGCGGATTCGCGCCGCTTTTGCGAGTAACTCAAGTGCACTTGAGGTATCGCTTACCAGCACGTGCGGGCCTTCCACGGGACGGTCGACCACCACCGCGGCAGCGCCCTTGGCAAAGGCCATTTCGACGAAGCGGTGCCCGTCCATGCTTTCGCCCCTCAGTGCGAAGAACAGGTCGCCCGGCACCACGTCGCGGCTGTCGATCTCGACGCCCGAGACCTGGAATTCTCCGACCGCGACGCCCTTCATCGCCCGCGCCAGCGCAACCGCGTCCCACAGCGCCAGGCCAAGCGCGTCCTCCGTCTCGACCGGCCAGTCGATGATCCGCAGCGGGGCATTCATGCGGCGCACTCCCTCGCCACGGTAACGTCGTCGAAGGGCAAGACCCTGCATTGTTCCCCTGCTCCCATGATCTGGCCCTGTTCGTGGCCCTTGCCGGCAACCAGCACGATGTCCTGCGCCCCGGCCTCGGCGATTCCTGCGGCGATTGCCGCGCGCCGATCGCCCACCTCGCGCAGCACGCCCGGCCCGCCCGCCAGCACGGCGGCGCGGATCGCGGCGGGGTCTTCGCCGCGCGGATTGTCATCGGTGACGATGCCCATGTCGGCCTGCTCCGCCACCACCCGGCCCATCGGCGCGCGCTTGCCCGGATCGCGGTCTCCGCCCGCGCCGAACACCACGATCAGCCGACCCGCACAATGCGGACGCAGCGCGGCAATCGCGGCTTCAAGGGCGTCAGGCGTATGCGCATAATCGACATAGACCGGCGCTCCGGCGCAGCTGATCGCGGCGCGTTCCAGCCGTCCGCGCACCGGCTGCAAACGCGACAGCGCGTCGAAGACCTGGGCCGGATCGCCGCCGGTCGCCAGCACGAGCCCCGCCGAGACCAGCGCGTTGGCGGCCTGGTAGGCTCCGATCAGCGGCAGGTTCACCTTGCGAACGGCGCCGGCATATTCGATTTCGAGCACCTGGCCGAGCTGTCCCGGGGTTCGCGAAACCAGCCGGATACCGCGTTCGTCGGCATTTTCACCCACGCCCAGCAGGGCAAGTCCCCGCGCCGCCGCATGGCCTGCCGCGCGCGCCGACCAGGCATCGTCCATCCAGATCACCGCGCTGCCCGCCGGATCGACCACTTCATCCAGCAGCCGCATCTTGGCCGCGAAATAGTCTTCCATGTCGCGGTGGTAATCGAGGTGGTCGCGGCTGAGGTTGGTGAAGGCCCCGGCCAGCACCTTCAGCCCTTCGTTGCGGTACTGCGACAGGCCGTGGCTCGACGCCTCGTAGGCGACATGGGTCACCCCTTCGCGGGCCAGACCGCTCATGTTGGCCAGAAACGTGACGATGTCGGGGGTGGTCAGCCCGGTCGACACGCTTTCGTCGGCGGTGGTCACCCCCAACGTTCCGATCGAGGCCGAGCGTTCGCCCGCCATCCGCCAGATCTGGCGGGTCATCTCGACGGTAGAGGTCTTGCCGTTGGTCCCGGTGACCGCGACGATGGTTTCGGGCACGGGGGTAAAGAACCGCGCCGCGAGCAGGGCAAAGGCCCGCCGCGGATTGGCATCGGCGATGTGCACCGCGCCTTCGACCCGTGCTTCGCCGCGCGCCACCACCGCCACCGCGCCGGCGGCAATCGCGGCCGGGATGAAGTCCTCGCCATTGACGGCGGCCCCCTGGAAGGCGCCGAACACCGTGCCGGGAGCGACCTTGCGGTTGTCGATGGCGAAACCGGTGACCTGCTGTTCGGCGCCGGATGGAAGCGCTATTCCTGCTGCGGCGGCGAGCGCCCCCAGCTTCATTCGCCCTCTCCGCTGCCCACCAGCGGAGCCAGATCGGTGATATCGACGTCGCGGGTGGCGTCGGGCATGATCCCGAGCAAGGGCCCGATCCGCGGCACCAGCCGCCCGACCAGCGGCGCGGCGTTCCAGGCCGCGGTGCGCTGACCCGAACTGGCGACGGTGGCCTGCGGTTCGTCGAGCATGGCGATCACCACATAGCGCGGCCGGTCCATCGGGAAGGCCGCCGCGAAAGTCGCGATGATGTTGGTGCGCTGATAGCCGTGGCTGCCCGGCTTTTCGGCCGAACCGGTCTTGCCGCCCACCCGGTAGCCCGCCGCGTTGGCCTTGCGCCCGGTGCCAAGGTCGACGATCAAGCGCAGCAGCTGGCGCATGCGCGCGCTGGTCGAGGCCTTGAACACCCGCCGTCCCGGAACCGCGGCGCCGGGTTCCAGCTTGATCAGGGTCGTCGGACGCCAGATCCCGCCATTGACCATCGCCGCATAGGCCTGGGCGAGATGCAGCGGCGTGATCGCCACGCCATGCCCGAACGAGGCGGTCATCGTGGTGATGCGCGACCAGTTGCCCTTGGGCCAGATCGGAAAGCCGCGCGCCGGCAGTTCGATATAGGGGCGCTCGTTCATCCCCAGCGCCTGCATCGTCGCGTTGAGCTGCGCCCCGCCAAGGCTGTCGGCAACCTGCGCGGTGACGATGTTCGACGAATGGATCAGCGCCTCGGGAATGTTGAGCGATGCGCCGAAGTTGTGGCTGTCGCGGATCTCAAATCCGCCGATCGAAATTGGGCGGTTCGACTGATAGCGGCGCGACAGGTCGGTTACGGTGCCCGCGTCGATCGCGGCGGCAATGGTGATCGGCTTGATCACGCTGCCCAGTTCATAGACCTGGTTGGTCACCCGGTTGAAGATGTTGGCTTCGCCCGCCCGGTCGATCAGGTTGGGATTGAACGACGGCAACGAGGCAAGGGCGACCACTTCACCGGTCTCGACATCGAGCACCACCCCGGCAGCGCCCTTGGCATTGGTGTCGATCATGGTGCGCGACAATTCATCCTCGAGCGCGCCCTGGACCCGGGTGTCGATCGACAACACGGCAGGCGTCCCGCGGGTGGCGGGATCGGTCAGGCGCTGGTCGAAGACCTGCTCCATCCCGACATGGCCCTTGCCATCGGCGCCGACGAAGCCCAGCACGTGCGCCGCCATCGAACCCTGCGGATAGAACCGCTCGGTCTCTCGCGGGAATTCCAGCGCCGGTTCGCCCAGCGCGTGAATCCGGTTGGCATCCTCGGGCAGGATCCGGCGGCGCAGGTAGCCGGGCTTGCCGTCGGCCAGCCGTTTGGTCAGTTGATCGACGTTGAGGTCGGGGAAGATCGCGACCAGCGCCTGCGCCACCTCGCGCGGGCTGCGCACCAGCGGCGGGCCGCCCTCGCCAAGCGCCGCCGGGTTGTACCACAGCGAATAGGCGGGAAAGGCGCGCGCCAGCGGCACCCCGTTGCGGTCGACGATATCGCCGCGCTGGGGAAGCAGCGCCGATGCGATGTCCTCGTTGGTCGGCGCACCCTGAAACAGTCCCAGGACGGCAATCCGCAGCAGCGCGATCAGCGTGATCAGCGCAAAGCCCAGCACCACCCACAGCACCCGCCACTTGGCCATCAACAAGCTGCGCGTACGGACATTGACCAGATCGCGCCGGCCTGAACTGACCGCGGTGGAGACTGCCAGGCCGTTCATTCCTTGCGCGCCTCGGTCTTTTCGACATGGCTCAGGCGATCACCCAGGTTGGCCGCGGTTACGGGCCTGCGTTCGCCGTCCCTGGGCAGCTCGGCCGCCATCGCCTTGCCGGTCAGCGGCGAGACCATCGCGGGAATGCTGCTCTCTTCGGCCGGGCGAGCGGCGCTGGCCACGCGGATCGGATCGGGCGCATCGGGACCGCGGGCCTTGCCCAGCGCGGCAAGCTGGCGCTCGCCTTCCAGGTACTGCCCGGCGGTCGGCGCGGCATAGCCGAACTCAACATCGTTGAGCGACTTCAACTGCTGCTGGTTGGCGCGGGCTTCGAATTCGGTTTCGAGAAACAGCTTCTGCTGCTTGACCGCGACGATCTGGCGTTCGGCCAGCCGCACCTGGCTTTTCACCGCATTGACCTTGAAAGTCAGGATCACGGTGAAGGTGAAGCAGGTCAGCAGCACGGCGGCCCAGCCGACCTGGCGCAGGCGATCGCGGGTCAGGTTCATGCAGCCCTCCTTGTCCGAAACGGTGCGGAAGTGCGAATTGCCGCGCGCAGCGTGGCCGAGCGGGCACGGGGATTACGGTCCAGTTCCGCCTCGGACGGGCGCAGCGCCTTGGCGACATGGTTGAAAGTCGGCGCGGCCGCCGAAGCAGCCTGCGGCAGGTGGCGCGAGGCATTGGCCACGGCCCCGCTTGCCTCGCGCAGGAACTGCTTGACGATCCGGTCCTCGAGGCTGTGGAAGCTGACCACCGCCAGCCGCCCGCCCGGACGCAGCAGCCGTTCGGATGCGTCAAGCGCCGCGTTGAGCTCGTCCAGCTCGGCGTTGACGTGGATGCGGATCGCCTGAAAGCTGCGGGTCGCGGGGTCCTTCGGCGCGCCGGGACGATAGCCCAGCGCCTTGCGCACCACCTGGGCCAGCTGGCCGGTCGTCTCCAGCGGCCGCGCGGCGACGATCGCCCGCGCAACCCGGCGCGACTGGCGCTCTTCGCCGTAGTGGAACAGCACGTCGGCAATCGTGCTTTCGGCGGCGGTGTTGAGGAAATCAGCGGCGCTTTCGCCCTCCTGGGCCATGCGCATGTCAAGCGGACCGTCGAGGCTGAAGGCAAAGCCGCGCCGGGCCTGGTCGAGCTGCATCGAGGAGACCCCGATATCCATCACCACGCCATCGACCTGCGACAGCCCGGCTTCGGCCAGCGCCGCAACCATTTCCGAAAAGCGGCGCGGATGGAGCACAAGCCGGGGAGGGCTTTCCCCTGCTTCGCTCCATCCGCGGGCGGCCGCGATCGCATCGGGATCGCGGTCGAAGGCGTGAACGCAGGCACCCATGTCGAGCAGGCGGCGGGTGTACCCGCCTGCGCCGAAGGTGGCGTCCACTATCACCGCGCCCGGTTCGGGCGAGAGCGCGGCGATGACTTCATCGAGCAGGACCGGAATGTGCGGAGCGGCCGTTTCGGCGTGTTGAAGGGTCATTTGCGCCCCTTCCCGCTGAGCACCTGGGCTTCGAGTTCGGCGCAGGCCTCGATCGCATCGTCCCAGCCATCGCCCATCTTCCTGAGCTCGGCCGGGTTCCAGATGGTGAACATCTTGCCGCCGCCCTGGAAGAACACGCTGGTTTCCAGCGCGGCGAGCTTGAAGAAGCGTTCGGGCAGGACGAACCGGCCGCTGTCATCGAAGGGCACTTTCGCAAAGCCGTAGAGCTGGCGGGAGCGGTCGTCGCGGTCGAAATCGGCGCCGCGCTCGAGCGCGATTTCCTCTTCGCGGTCAAGCTGGGCTTCGAATTCGCCGACCCGGCCCAGGCCGAAACCGGTCAGGCACTTCCAGCGCGAATGCTTGGCCAGGCACAGTATGCGTTCGCCGTGGCCGGAATCGCGCACCGCCTTCCTGAAGTCGGGAGGCAGCACGAAGCGACCCTTTTCGCCGAGCAGCGAAAAGCCCTGACCGCTGTATGTGACCGGCTTGCCCGCCTCCACCTTGATCGTCCCGCCTCTGTCCGGGGCAACGCCCGGCTCCCGAAAAAACCTCCCCATCGCCGGACACGCGCCCCCGCGTCCGGACCACCCTTCCCAGGGTGCGGCAATGGAATTTGCTGTCGATGAAACGGTTCAATATCCCTGCTTCTTCAGGGATGGAAGGGAAAATTGCGGGATTTCACGGGATAAGTCGGTAAATATCTGATTAATCACGATTTGATTCCACGCCAACTGCCGCAGAGTCGCCCTAGTTGCCAGTTTGTTCACCATGCAAATTCAAGGATTTACGGCGCGACTCTACCAGCTGCGGTCAGAAATCCCGCATTTTCCCGCGTTGGAGTCGCTGGGGCAGGTTCAGCGCGACGCGAAAGCCGCGTCGAGCAGTGCCGAAAATGCCGTGGGCCGGGTGCCAGAAGGGTCCTGCCGCTCAAGCACCGCGGCATCGGCCAGGGCCACGACCCGGCCCTTGCCGATCGCGCAGGTCGCCGCCAAGCCGTCGGCCCAGAGCCGGCAGTTCGCCTGCCCGCGCGCGGCGAAGCGGCCGGGCAGGTTGACCGGGGTTGCAACGCCCAGCACGTCGCGGGCCTGTTCGCCCAGCTGCTGGCTATCGTCGAACAGCAGGTCGAGCCCCCAGCGCCCGAGGATCGGCGAAAGCAGCGCCACCGCCTGCGGGCGGCGCGGATCGCCGATCGGGAAGGCGCTATCCTGGGTCAGCGCCGGGTCGGCCACCAGCAGCAGTCGCCCGCCGCCGCGCACCCAGGCATCAAGCGCGACATTCTCCGCCGGTCCCAACGGACGAGGCTGGGCAATGACCAGACGGCCAAGCTTGTCCAGCGGCGAGGCACCGGGAGCTCCCGCCAGCGTGTCTAGCGGCTCGACCGGGCCGCGCTCCTTGAGCAGGCGCAGCGCCCAGTGCGGCGCGCTATCCCCGCGCAGCTCGGCGCCCAGGTCCGCACTGTCGCTCCACAGGATCGGCAGCGAGGTGAACAGCCCGACCGGTTCGCCGCTGTCCTTGCCGCGGCCCATGCCCAGCCAGCCAAGCACCGCCAGGGCAAGCCCCAGCGCGGCCAGCGTCAGCCAGGTCGGCCTGATTCTAATGTTGCGGAGCCGGAGCGGCGGGCCTCGACGAGGCGGCGGCTTCCGGGACGTTCGACGGCACCACGCCGACATCGGCGAGCGGATCGCTGTTGGCATTGGCCGAAGGACTGGGCGCGGCGCTGGCGACCGGCTTGGTTGCGGCATCGGCCTGGCGGGCGCGGTCATTGATGATGTTGGCCAGGCCCACCACCAGCACCACCGCGGCGATTCCGAACAGTCCTGACTGGAGCCGCTGCACGGCTTGCGCACGAAGTTCCCGTGCGCTGGGCAGCATGAAGTGCTGCGGCGCTGCGAGCGGTTCGAGGACCCGGCGTGGCGGTTGTGTTGCCATCTGCCCAGGCTTCTAGCCGATCAGGCGAGCCAGGGGAAGACCGGAAGTCCCTTCGCGCGCAGCCACTCGGCATTGTAGAGGGTGGAGAGATAGCGAAAGCCCGTGTCG
Organism: Sphingomonadaceae bacterium; assembly: GCA_046348665.1. Taxonomy (GTDB): domain Bacteria; phylum Pseudomonadota; class Alphaproteobacteria; order Sphingomonadales; family Sphingomonadaceae; genus Novosphingobium. The sequence continues at coordinate 405,640 of JAXMDV010000001.1, forward strand.
CACAGGATCGTCGCGATCCGCGATCCCTTGCCCAATTGCTTGCCGAGCGCCACCGCCCCGGCAACGTTGATGCCCGAGGACAGGCCCAGGCACAGCCCTTCCTCGCGCAGCAGGCGGGCAACCCATTCGAGCCCTTCCTCATCCGAAATGCGGAACTGGGTGTCGATCGGCGCGCCTTCGAGGTTGGCGGTGATCCGCCCTTGCCCGATCCCTTCGGCAACCGAGGACCCTTCGGCCCGCAGCTCGCCGCAGGCATAATGGTTGTAGAGCGCGGCGCCGTGCGGATCGGTCAGCGCGATCGTCACGCTTTCGTCAAAGGCCTTGAGGCCCATGCCGACCCCGGCGATCGTCCCGCCGGTGCCCGCAGCGCAGGTGAACCCATCGACCCGGCCGTCCATCTGCGCCCAGATTTCGGGCGCGGTGCTTTCGATGTGGGCCTTGCGGTTGGCGACATTGTCAAACTGGTTGGCCCAGACCGCGCCCGCGGTCTCTTCGGCAAGGCGGCGCGAGGTGTGGACGAAATGGCCCGGATTGGAGAACGGCGCAGCGGGAACCAGCACCAGTTCGGCCCCCAGCGCGCGCAGGGTGTCCATCTTCTCGCGGCTTTGTGTTTCGGGCATGACGATGACCGTCTTGTAGCCCAGCGCATTGGCGACCAGCGCCAGGCCGATCCCGGTGTTGCCGGCGGTCCCTTCGACGATCGTTCCGCCGGGCTTCAGCAGGCCCTTCGCTTCGGCATCGCGCACGATCCACAGCGCCGCGCGGTCCTTGACCGAGGCGCCGGGGTTGGTGAATTCGCACTTGCCCCACACTTCGCAGCCCGCCGCCTCGCTTGGTCCTTCAAGCAGGACAAGCGGCGTGTTGCCGATCAGATCGAGGCTGGATTTGCAGACAAGCGGACTGGTCATGGGGCGATAGGTAAGTGCCCCCGCCCCACGCGCAACGCAATTGCGCTTGGGGGGCTAAAGTTCGTCCCCGCTTCGGCGGATCAATCTTCCGGAGCGATGGTGACCTTGAGGCCTTCCAGCCCATCGTTCAGGTGGATCTGGCACGACAGCCGCGAATTGTCGGTGCGGTGGTCGGTCGAATCGAGCAGGTCGTTCTCGTCCTCGCTCAGCTTCTCGACCTTGTCGGCGAAGGCCGGGTCGACATAGACGTGGCAGGTGGCGCACGAACAGCAGCCGCCGCACAGCGCCAGCATTTCATCGACGCCTGCATCGCGGATCGCTTCCATCACCGAAACGCCGTTGGCGGCCTCGATTTCCCTTTCATCACCGGCACGATTGACCACCACGAGCTTGGGCATGTGAACGTCCTTTTTGAATTCGCGCCTGTTCGCGCGTTTGCCGGGCTGCTAATCGCTCGGCTAAAATTTGGCAAGCGGGAGAGCGATGTGGGTCTGAGCGCGCAGCAACTGAAAGCCGGGCTTGATGCCGTAGCGCGGATCGAACCCGGTTTCGCCAGCGCCCTGAAGGTCGCGGGCTATCCCGAACCGCGCATTCGGACACGCGGCTATGGCACCCTGATGCGCACCATCGTCGGCCAGCAGGTCAGCGTCGCCGCCGCGGCATCGATGTGGCGCAAGTTCGAGGACTATGCCGGGCCGGAGCTTGCGCCCGAACGCGTGCTCGAGGCCGATTTCGACACCCTGCGCGCCTGCGGCCTGTCACGCCAGAAGCAGGGCTACATGCGCTCGCTATGCGAACTGGTGGTCAGCGGCGCGCTCGATTTCGAGGCCCTGCCCGAGGACGACGAGGAAGCGATCGCCCAGCTTACCCGGATCAAGGGGATCGGGCGCTGGTCGGCCGAGATCTACCTGCTGTTCGCCGAGGGCCGGGCAGACGTGTGGCCGGCTGGCGATCTGGCGGTCCAGGCGGGGCTGCACAAGTTGCTCGGCCTCGCTGCCCGGCCCTCCGAAAAGGCCACCCGCGAAATGGCCGAAAAATGGCGCCCCCACCGCGGCGCCACGGCGATCTTCACCTGGCACTGCTATAATAATCCGGCGCTCTAGACCGTGCCTTCGAAACTCCCCTCATTCGGCACCGCCTCCCCTTTCGTCATTGCGAGCGCAGCGAAGCAATCCAGGGGGCAGCGCAAACCGCCCCTGGATTGCTTCGCTGCGCTCGCAATGACGGTTGCTGGAAGGTTGGCCCCTAACCGTCTCGACTCCGCTCGGCGCGAGCGGCTATGGGAAGCGCGGAGGGAACTGACATGGCTGTAAGCAAAACCATTTTCATCACCGGCGGCGCCAGCGGCATTGGCCGGGCGGTGGCGGTGAAGTTCGGGCGCGAGGGCTGGTTTGTCGGCCTGGCCGATGTCAACGAGGCCGGGATGCGGGAAACCGCCGCGATGCTGCCGGCGAGCAAAAGCTCGATCCACAAGCTCGACGTGCGGGATCGCGAGGCGTGGGACAGTGCGCTGGCGGCCTGCGCAACGGCATCGGGCGGGCGGATCGACGCGGTGTTCAACAACGCCGGGATTCCGCTGGGCGGCAACCTGATCGAGAACAATACGGGTGAGATCGAGCGCTGCCTCGACATCAATCTCAAGGGCGTGCTGTTCGGCGCGCAGGCGGCCCATCCGTACCTCAAGGCATCCGCACCGGGTTCGTGTCTGCTCAACACCGCCAGCGCGGCGGGGATCTATGGCACGCCCGGCGCCGCGGTCTATTCGGCAACCAAGTTCGGGGTGCGGGCGATCACCGAATGCCTCGACGCCGAATGGGCGCCGGACGAGATCAAGGTCTGCGACCTGATGCCGGGTTTCATCGACACGCCGCTGATCGACATGAACCCCAACCAGCAAAGCAACGAGGACATTCGCGGCCGGGTGATCGAAGCCGGGCTGGAAATCACCCCAGTGGGCGAAGTGGCCGAAGCGGCGTGGAAGGCGGTGCACGGCAATGCCCTGCACAACCGCGTCGGCAAGACCGCGCACCGCATTGCCTTCGCGGCGCGGTGGATGCCGGGGCGGCTGCGAAAGATGACACGGACCACGCTCAAGCCGCTGGGCGGGCATTAGGTTTTGTCGACCTGAATCGTCTCACCTGCCCCCACCAAACCCGCTTATCCTGAGCTTGTCGAAGGATTGTCCTTTGTTCGACCCAAGCCCGAGGCACGAAGAAAAGGACAGTGCTTCGACAAGCTCAGCATGAACGGGGTTTTGGGGTAAGGTGATTTGGTTCTTCAAATCGACATAGGCTGTCGTCATCCTGGCCCAGCCGGTCACAGATAGCTTTCAATAGCCTCGACCATCGCCGCATCGCGCGCGCTGAGTCCATCGGCATCGTGGGTGGTCAGCGTCACCTCGACCCGGTTGTAGACATTGAACCATTCGGGGTGGTGATCGGCCTTGTCGGCATAGAGCGCGACGCGGGTCATGAAGCCGAAGGCCTGGTTGAAATCCCTGAACCTGAAGGTGCGGGTGATCGCCTTGCCGTCTTCGCGCAGGGTCCAGCCGGGCGCACTGGCAAGCAGCGCGGTGACTTCGGCTTGGGTTAGGCGGGCAATGGTCATAAGTATCTCCACCCGCTCCGTTCGTCCTGAGGAGCGGCTGAGCTTCGCTCAGTCTCTCCTCACCACGAACGGGTTGGAATGTAAATCGGACTGCTCCGCGATCAGCTTGGCAGAGCCAACGCTTTCCCCTATCCGGCGGGTCCATGCAAGAGTGCCGCATCGCCGCGAATGACCTCGCCTGCCGCCGCGGCGACCGCCTGCTGTTTGCGGGGCTGTCCTTTGCGCTGGGTGGCGGGCAGGCGCTGCAACTGGTCGGATCGAACGGGATCGGCAAGAGCAGCCTGATCCGCATCCTGGCCGGATTGATGCCCGCCTTTGCCGGGACGGTCGAACTGGCCGGCGGCGTCGGGATGGTCGACGAACGGCCCGCGCTCGACCCGCATCTGCCGCTGGGCAAGGCGCTGGGCTTCTGGCAGCGATTGGACGGTGCGCACGACAACCAGGCGGCGCGGCTCGGCCTGGCCGATCTGATGGACGTGCCGGTCCGCTACCTTTCCACCGGCCAGAAGAAGCGCGCGGCATTGGCCCGGCTGACCGGGCAGGCGGTGCCGGTCTGGCTGCTCGACGAGCCGCTCAACGGCCTCGACACGCGCGGCGCGGCGCTGGTGATGGAGATGGTCGGCGAACACTGCCGCGAGGGCGGGATCGCGGTGATCGCCTCGCACCAGCCGTTCGAACTGGCGGACATGGCGCGGATCGAGCTTGGGGACTTTGTCCGGTGAGCCGCTTCCTTGCCCAGCTTCGCCGCGACCTTGCGCAACTGTTCCTCGGCGGAAGGCGCGGCGGGGCGCTGTTGCCGGTGCTGTTCTTCCTGGCGGTGGCGATGCTCTATCCCTTCGCTGTCGGCCCCGATGGCCCGCTGCTGGGCAAGACCGGCGGCGGGATGATCTGGGTTGCGGCGCTGCTCGCGGCGATCCTCCCGCTTGACCGGTTGATCGAACCCGACCTCGAGCTTGGCCTGTTCGATCAGTGGGCGCTGCGCGGGATCAGCGAGGAGTGGCTGGTCAGCGTGCGGATGCTGGCCCACTGGCTGAGCTTCGGCCCGCCGCTGATGCTGGCCGCGCTGCCCGCTTCGGCGCTGGTCGGGATCAATGGCGAAAAGCTGCGACTAGTCGAACTTGGCCTGCTGGCCGGAACCCCCGGCCTTGCGGCGCTGGGCGTGATGGTGGCGGCGATCACCGCCGGGCTGCGCGGCGGGGCAGCGCTGGGCGGACTGCTGGTGATCCCGCTGGCGGTGCCGCTGCTGGTGTTCGGCGCGGGCAGCCTGGCTCCCGGCGGGGCAAGCGGACTGGCGCTGTGCGGGGCTTTCAGCCTGCTGCTGCTGGCGATCACGCCCTTTGCCGCAGGCGCGGCGATCCGGGCGGGGCGGGGTTAATAGGGGTTCACGCAGAGGACGCAGGGAAGAAAAGGGAGGCGCAGAGGTGTTGCTCTGAGCCGAAGGCTCAGCCTGTCATTGCTGCCTGTCGGTTTGCCGAAGCGATCGAATTGAAAGCGGCTTCGCCGCAAGCGCGACACCTCTGCGCCTCGCCTTTCTTCTCTGCGCCTCTGCGTGAACCCCTTTAATAAGGCGGCCTATCCAACCCCATCGGACTCGCGGTAAAGATCTCGCACCCGTCCTCGGTAATCCCGATCGAGTGTTCGAACTGCGCCGAAAGCGACCGATCGCGCGTCACCGCCGTCCAGCCGTCCTCAAGCAGCTTCACCCCCGGCTTGCCGAGGTTGATCATCGGCTCGATCGTGAAGAACATCCCCGGCTTCAGTTCCGGCCCGGTCCCGGCGCGCGCGGCGTGGACGACTTCGGGGGCGTCGTGGAACAGCCGGCCCAGGCCATGCCCGCAGAATTCGCGGACCACCCCGTAGCGGTGCCCTTCGGCATATTTCTGGATCGCCGCGCCGATATCGCCCAGGCGGTTCCCGGGCCGGGCCTGCTCGATCCCCAGCATCAGGCATTCATAGGTCACAACGACCAGCCGCCGCGCTTTCAGCGGCACATCGCCGACCAGGTACATCCGGCTCGAATCGCCGTGCCAGCCATCGAGCAGCGGGGTCACGTCGATATTGACGATATCGCCGTCCTTGAGCGTCTTTTCCGACGGGATGCCGTGGCAAACCACATGGTTGATCGAGATGCAGCACGAATGCGCATAGCCGCGATAGCCCAGCGTCGCCGGAACCGCGCCGCCATCGAGCGTGAACTGGCGCACGAAATCGTCAAGTTCGGCCGTGGTCACCCCCGGCCGGACCAGCGGCACCAGCGCGTCGAGCGTTTCGGCGGCGAGCCGCCCGGCCTTGCGCATGCCTTCGAAGGCCGTGGGCCCGTGGAGCTTGATCGTGCCGTCACGCAGCTGCGTCTCGTCATCGGCGACTGTCTGGTACTGGGTCATGCCGCGCCATATAGTCACGATTGCCGCAAATGGCTATTGCCGGGTGATGACCGACAAGAACGCCCTGATCCAGCCCGATCGCGACCAAGCCGCGATCCCGATCCATCTGGTCGACAAGACCACTTTCGACGGCTTCGTGAAGGGCCTGTCCGCGCCGCAGCGCAGCGCGCTGGCCGCGCAAAAATTTGCCGGCGAGGGATATTCCTATGCAATCGTTCCCGATGGCGACGGCTGGTTCGCTGTGGCGGGCGTGGCCAATACCGAAAGCCTTTCAAGCTGGTGCATGGCCAAGCTGGCCGAGATGCTTCCCGCCGGAACCTATCGCCGCGCCGGGGGCGAGCCGGGTCCGGCGCTCTATGGCTGGGTGACCGGGCAGTACCGGTTCGACCGCTACCTTTCCAAGGGCGACGATGAAGGGCCGCGCATCCTGCTGACCAAGGATGTCGCCGCGATTCAGCCCGCGCTTGCCGAAGCGGCAGCGACCGCGCTGGTGCGCGATCTGGTCAACACTCCGGCCGAGGACATGGGCCCGGCCCAGCTTGAACACGAAGCGCAGCGGCTGGCCAAGGCGCATGGCGCGGAATTCAAGGTCACCCACGGCGATGCGCTGGAGCGCGGTTTCCCGATGGTCCATTCGGTGGGCCGCGCCGCCGCACGCAGCCATTCGCCGCGCCTGATCGAGCTGACCTGGGGCGATCCCGCGCATCCCAGGATCGCGCTGGTCGGCAAGGGAGTCTGCTTCGATTCGGGCGGGCTCGACATCAAGCCAAGCGCGGGGATGCTGCTGATGAAGAAGGACATGGGCGGCAGCGCGCATGCCCTGGCGCTTGCCGCGCTGGTGATGGGACAGCGGCTGAAAGTGCGGCTGCACCTGGTGATCCCGGCGGTCGAGAACGCGGTCTCGGGCAATGCCTTCCGCCCCGGCGACGTGCTGCGCAGCCGCGCGGGGCTTTCGGTCGAGATCGGCAACACCGATGCCGAAGGCCGCCTGGTTCTGGGCGACGCGCTGGCCCGCGCGGGCGAGGAACAGCCCGAACTGGTGATCGACTTCGCCACCCTGACCGGCGCGGCGCGCGTGGCGCTGGGGCCGGACCTTCCCGCCCTGTTCGCCCGCCGCGACGAGACCGCGGCCGAACTGCTCAGCGCGGGCGAAGCCGCCGACGACCGCTGCTGGCGGCTGCCGCTGTTCGACGGCTACCGCGAATACCTCAAGAGCGACATCGCGGACCTGGGCAATGCCAGCTCGAACGGCTTTGCCGGAGCCTCGGTCGGCGCGCTGTTCCTTGACCGGTTTGTCCCCGAAGGCGTGGACTGGGTCCACTTCGACACCTTCGCCTGGCGCCCCGCCGCCAAGCCCGGCCGACCCAAGGGCGGCGACGCGCTGGGCCTGCGGGCGGCATGGGGGCTGCTGAAAGGGCGCTATGGATAACTTGGCAAACGGTTCAAGCGGCGCTAATCGCCCGCTCTTCCAGTTTGGGGAACGCAAGACCTTGACCGCCGCCGCCATCCCGACCGGGCAGCTCAGCCTGTCCGGCCCCGCCGAGAAGCTCGACGAGGCGCACTGGCCGGTGCGCGGCGATCTGGCGCATATCCGGCTGGCGGGCCGGTGCTTCGTGCCGCACTATGCCGTACCGATGGAGCAGCAGGTGGTGGCCGGCGGCGCACGGCTGCTGGCGAAGAACAGCCAGGATTCCGAACTGCGGCAGGAACTGGACGGCGGCACGCTGTTCAACGTGCTCGACGTCACCGGCGGCTGGGCCTGGGGCCAGGTGGGCGACGACGGGTTCGTCGGCTATCTGCCGGTCGACGCGCTGGAAGAGCGACGAAGCTGAATCTGCCTCCCCGTTCGCCCTGAGCTTGTCGAAGGGCTGTCCTTTTCCTCCGGTTCGGGCGCACAAGCACGGTCCCTCGACAAGCTCAGGACGAGCGGAGTTTGAAGGGGGCCTTCGAACCGACAGCGGACCACTGACCATGACCCACACCATCTTCATCGACGGCGCCGCCGGAACGACCGGGCTCGAAATCGTCGAACGGCTTGCCCCGCGCGGCGAATTCGAGCTGCTGATCCTCGACGAGCACCAGCGCAAGAGCGTTGCGGCGCGGCGCGATGCCTTCCACGCGGCCGATTTTGCCGTGCTTTGCCTGCCCGACGATGCCGCGATCGAGGCGGTGGCCCTGGCCGAAGGCAGCAAGGTGCGGATCATCGACGCCTCCAGCGCGCACCGCACCAGCGCCGGGTGGACCTATGGCTTTCCCGAGCTGATCGGGCGCGAGGCGGTCGCGGCGGCCAGCCGGGTGTCCAATCCCGGATGCTATCCCACCGGTTTCCTGGCCCTCGTCGCCCCGCTGGTCCGCGCGCGCCTGCTGCCTGCTGACTGGCCCTATACCTGCCACGCGGTGTCGGGCTATTCGGGCGGAGGCAAGGCGCTGATCGAACGGTTCGAGGCGGACCGCGACATCGCATTCCGCGACTATGGCCTGGCGATGGGGCACAAGCATGTGCCCGAAATGCAGGCCTATGCCGCGCTTGCCCATGCTCCGCTGTTCGCACCCGCCGTGGTGCCGGCGCACCGCGGCATGGTGGTCGAAGTGCCCTTGCATCTTGGCCTGATGCCGGGTGCGGCCCCTGCCGATGCACTGCGCGATTGCCTGGCGGAATTCTATGCCGGCTCGAAAGTGGTTCGCCTCAGCACTGAAAATCCGGACGAACTGCTGCTGCGCGGCTCGATGCGGCCCAGCGACCGGCTTGAGCTGTGGGTCTATGGCAGCAGGGATGCCAGCCAGGCGCGCCTCGTCGCGCGGCTCGACAACCTGGGCAAGGGCGCCAGCGGCGCCGCCGTGCAGAGCCTCAACCTGATGGCCGGGCTGGACGAGACGGCGGGACTTGCGCTCAGCGATGCCTGATTTTTAGGCAGGGCTTGCCGAAAAATAGGGCAAGCCCCGCCGGCCCCTGGCATTGCGATAATTTCGCACGGTCCACATCAGCGATTCAAATCTTGCGAATCCGCCCTTTTCGCGGCCCTGCTCAGCGTCTAGGGCCCTGTCCAGGCCACTGGCACGATTCTTGATAAGATGAGTTCGTGGCAATCCACAATTCCGGGCCGCGATGGCGGATCCGGCTTGCCGCGCAGGGGAATACGACGTGAAAAAGATCGAAGCGATCATCAAGCCGTTCAAGCTCGACGAAGTGAAGGAAGCCCTCCACGAAGTGGGCGTGTCCGGCATCACCGTGACCGAAGCCAAGGGCTTCGGCCGCCAGAAGGGTCACACCGAACTGTATCGCGGCGCCGAATACGTGGTCGATTTCCTTCCCAAGGTGAAGCTTGAGGTCGTGGTTCCCGACGATCTCGCCGAACGCGTGGTCGAAGCGATCGCCGCGGCGGCGCAGACCGGACGGATCGGCGATGGCAAGATCTTCGTGATCCCGGTCGAAAGCGCGCTGCGCATCCGCACCGGCGAACGCGACAACGACGCGATTTGACGGCCCCGACAGGCCGTCACCCTGAACTTGTTTCAGGGTCCATCTCTCCTCGCAAACCAAGGGTCTGCATGGCGAAATGGATGCTGAAACAAGTTCAGCATGACGATGAATGATTGAACTTCAGGATAAGGACCAAACGGACATGGCCAAGGCAAAGGACATCATCAAGCGGATCAAGGACGAGGAGATCGAATGGGTCGACCTGCGCTTCACCGATCCCAAGGGCAAGTGGCAGCACCTGGCCATGGTCGCTTCGGTGATGGGTGAGGACGAACTGGAAGACGGGCTGATGTTCGATGGTTCGTCGATCGACGGCTGGAAGGCCATCAACGAATCCGACATGATCCTGAAGCCCGACCTGGACTCGGTCTTCATCGATCCGTTCAGCGCAACCCCGATGATGATCATCACCTGCGACATCGTCGAACCTTCGACCGGCGACCTCTATGGCCGCGATCCGCGCTCGACCGCCAAGCGCGCCGAAGCCTATGTCAAGGCGACCGGGATCGGCGATACCGTCTATGTCGGCCCCGAAGCCGAATTCTTCCTGTTCGACGACGTCCGCTTCTATGACGGCTATGACGGCAACGGCTTCCGGATCGACGACATCGAACTGCCCACCAACGGCAACCGCGAATACGAAGGCGGCAACCTGGCCCACCGGCCGCGCGCCAAGGGCGGTTACTTCCCGGTCGCTCCGGTCGACAGCTGCGTCGATATCCGCGGCGAAATGGTTTCGACCATGCTCGAAATGGGCCTGCCCTGCGACAAGCACCACCACGAAGTGGCTTCGGCGCAGCACGAACTGGGGCTGACCTTCGGCACCCTGGTCCAGACCGCTGACCGGATGCAGGTCTACAAGTATGTCGTCCAGCAGGTCGCACAGGCCTATGGCAAGACCGCGACCTTCATGCCCAAGCCGATCAAGAGCGACAACGGCAGTGGGATGCACACCCACATCTCGATCTGGGAAGGCGGCAAGCCGCTGTTCGCGGGCAATGGCTATGCCGGGCTCAGCGACATGTGCCTCTACTTCATCGGCGGCGTGATCAAGCATGCCAAGGCGCTCAACGCCTTCACCAACCCGACCACCAACAGCTACAAGCGGCTGGTACCGGGCTTCGAGGCTCCGGTGCTGCTGGCCTATTCGGCGCGCAACCGCTCGGCCTCGTGCCGCATCCCCTATGGCGCGGGCGACAAGGCCAAGCGCGTCGAATTCCGTTTCCCCGACGCGATGGCCAACCCCTATCTGTGCTATTCGGCGCTGCTGATGGCCGGGCTCGACGGGATCAAGAACAAGATCCATCCGGGCGAGGCGATGGACAAGAACCTCTACGACCTGCCGCCGGCCGAACTGGCCCAGGTGCCGACCGTTTGCGGTTCGCTGCGCGAGGCGCTGGAAAGCCTTGAAGCGGATCACGAATTCCTGCTGCAGGGCGGCGTCTTCACCAAGGACCAGATCGATTCCTACGTCGAACTCAAGTGGCCCGAAGTGATGCGCTGGGAAACCACCCCCTCGCCGGTCGAATTCGACATGTATTACAGCCTCTGATAGCTGGCAGCCATCACCGAGAAGGGCGTCCGAAGCGATTCGGGCGCCCTTTTTTCGTGGCGCGGGCGCCGCGCCAATGCGGAAAGTTTCTAACCGCGAATTTGCGCAAAATTTCATTCCTTAAGGCATCAGCGAAATGTTCTGGCGCAAATGCCTTGGGCATACGTATGCCCAACCCAAAACCGCTTTCCGGTGCGATCGGATTGCCCCAAGCTCGCATCAATATTCGCGAAGGACGAACGGATGCGCAACGGCGCACCGGTGGCGGATGGTCCTGACTGATTAGTCAGCAGCACGGCCATCCTGAATGTTTCGCGAAACATTTATCCCACGTCCTTCGGGTCGCACCTGGGCCAGCTTTCGGGCTGGTCCCGGTTATTCCGGCTTGGACTCCGCACGATTACCCATACCGGGCGGAACCCGAGACCGCCCGCCAGCGTTTTCTTGCCACTCTTTTCGCGCAAGAAAGGAAAGCGCCATGCTGATGACTATCGCGATCGTCCTGTTTGTCCTGTGGGCCCTGGGGCTGTTCGCATTTCATGTCACCGGGGGATTGATCCACCTGCTGCTTATCCTGGCGCTGATCGTGGGGCTGGTGCACCTGTTCCAGGGACGCCGCGTCTGACGGGCGTCAAAATGGTTTTCCTACATAGGATCATCTAACCTAATTGGTTCGCTTCGTTTTCACGAGCGAGGTGACCGATGGATTTCAATTTCTTTGCCGCGCTGCGGCGCATGAAGGCTGGTGGAGATCGGGCCGCAGCGCCGATTGCGGTCGCAAGCGCGCCGCCCGCATGCGGCCCATTGAAACTTTCCGATCGGGGCCTTGCCGTGATCAAGCGCTTCGAAGGCTGCGCAAGGAAGCGTGCCGATGGGCGTTTCGAGGCCTATCCCGATCCCGCGACCGGCGGCGATCCCTGGACGATCGGCTGGGGCGCGACCGGCCCCGGAATCGGGCGGGGCACGATCTGGAGCGAGGCGCAGTGCGATGCCCGGCTCGATCGCGATCTTGTCCGCTTCGCCTCGGAAGTGCGCCGCGCCATTGGCGATGCGCCCACCAGCCAGCACCAGTTCGATGCGCTGGTGAGCTTCCATTACAACACCGGAGCGATCGGCCGGGCCAGCCTGACCCGGCTGCACAGGGCCGGGAACCATGCCGGGGCGGCAGCGGAATTCGGCAAATGGGTCCATGCGGGCGGGCGCAAACTCAAGGGGCTGGTCCGCCGCCGCGAAGCCGAAGCGGCGCTCTATCGCGGCGATTGACCGATTGCATCTTGCAATCCATCCCGCGCACTCCGAAATATGGCGAGTTAATCGAGCCATTAAGGGAGATTCGAGGATGCGCGAGCGGCTGCAACATTACATCGACGGCAAGTGGGTGGACAGCGAGGGCGGCCAGCGCCGCGAGGTCATCAATCCGGCCACCGAGGAAGCCTGCGCGGTGATCTCGGTCGGGACGAAGGCCGATGTCGACAAGGCCCTGGCGGCCGCACGCCGCGCCTTCAAGACCTACAGCAAGACCACCCGCGAAGAGCGCCTCGCGCTGCTTGAACGGATCGTCGAGGAATACAAGAAGCGCGCACCCGACCTTGCCCAGTCGATGGCCGAGGAAATGGGCGCACCGCTGTCCTTCGCGATCACCGCGCAGGTCGGCGCCGGGATTGGCGGCTTCATCAGCACGATCGAAGCGCTCAAGGACTTCAGCTTCATGGAAGATGGCCCGGGATACAAGGTCGCCTTCGAGCCGATCGGCGTGGTGGGCATGATCACCCCGTGGAACTGGCCGCTCAACCAGATCGCGCTCAAGGTTGCCCCCGCCCTCGCCGCGGGTGACACGATGGTGCTCAAGCCGTCGGAAGAATGCCCGACCAATGCGGCGATCTTTGCCGAAATTCTCGACGCTGCCGGCGTTCCTGCCGGGGTGTTCAACCTGGTCCAGGGTGACGGGCCGACCACGGGCAACGCGATATCCTCGCACCCCGATGTCGAAATGGTCAGCTTCACCGGTTCGACCCGCGCCGGCATCCAGGTGGCGATCGCCGCCGCGCCGACGGTCAAGCGCGTCCACCAGGAGCTCGGCGGCAAGAGCCCGAACCTGGTCCTGCCCGATGCCGATCTCGCCACCCAGCTGCCCGCCGTGGCGATGGGCCCGCTGATCAACACCGGTCAGTCGTGCATCAGCCCCACCAAGGTCCTGGTCGCCAAGGACCGCGAGGCCGAAGTGGTCGCCTTCTACAAGAACATGTACGCCGCCACTCCGGTCGGCGATCCGATGGCCGAAGGCAATCACCTGGGGCCGGTGGTCAACAAGGCGCAGTACGAAAAGGTCAAGGACCTGATCAAGTCGGCGATCGACCAGGGCGCAAAGCTTGAAGCCGGCGGTCCCGATCTGCCCGCCAACGTCAACCGCGGTTATTACATCCAGCCGACGGTCTTCTCGGGCGTGACCCCGGACATGCGGATCGCGCAGGAGGAAATCTTCGGCCCGGTCGCCACGATCATGACCTATGACAGCCTCGAGGACGGGATCGAACTGGCCAACGCCACCGAATACGGCCTGTCGGCCGCGATCACCGGCGATCCGGCCAAGGCCGCCAGCGTCGCACCGCAGCTGCGCGCCGGCATGGTCGCGATCAACAACTGGGGGCCCACCCCGGGCGCGCCCTTCGGCGGCTACAAGCAGTCGGGCAATGGCCGCGAAGGCGGTCTGGCGGGTCTCAAGGACTTCATGGAAATGAAGGCGATCTCGGGCCTTCCGGCCTGATCCCTGCCACCTGAAGCAATCGAGCCCCCTTCCCGCCCGCGCGGGGAGGGGGTTTGCTTATTGAAACGTGGATTCCAGCCCTTCGGCAAACGGCCGCGCCGTCCAGCCCAGCTCGCGCCGGGCCTTTGCGGCGCTGGGGCGACCCGTGCGGATCAGGGTCGAAAGCTCACCCTTGCCAAGCATCGGCTTCACGCCAAACAGCCGGCCCAGCGGATCCCCCACTCCCGCCAGAACCTTCGCCAGCCACAGCGGCATCTCTCGCGGCAGGGGAGCATCGGGAAAGCGGGCGTGGACCGCTTCGGCCATCTGCCGCAGCGTCTGGTAGCTTTCGCAGAGGATGTAATGCGAACCCGGCGCCCCCTTTTCGAGCGCCAGCAGCGCGCCCTTGGCAACATCGGCGTTGTGGACCACTGGCAGGCCGCCGGGCAGCAGGGCCGGCACCTTGCCCAGCCGCAGCCCCCACAGCAGCGCGGTCATGCCGGTAGGACGGATTGCGCCCGGACCATAGACTGCGCAAGGATGGATCGAGCGAACATCCATCCCCTCTGCCCCGGCCCGATCGACCAGCTTCTGCGCCGCGATCTTCGAACCCTCGTAATGCGAGGGATGCGGATCGCGCGAAGGCATGGTTTCGTCCATCGGATCCCGGGTCAGGTCGAAAGTATCCTGGGTGCTGACGTGGAGCAGCCGTCTGGTCCCGCTGGCTCGCATTGCAGCAAGTACGTTGGCGGTGCCGCCGCAGTTGACCCGCTGGAAGATCGCCGGATCGCGGGTCCACTGCTCTGGAATCCCGGCGGAATGGAACACCGTGTCGCAGCCGGCCATCGCCGCGCCGACCTGGTCCGCGTCCTCGATGTCACCCGCGATCAGCTCAGCGCCAGGCAATACGGTGGCCGCACTGCGCGGATCGCGCACCAGGCAGCGCACCTGCGCGCCGCCGGCGACCAGCAGGGCAACGATCGGCGCGCCCACCACGCCGGTTCCACCAGTGACCAGAACCATTTTCATGCACCTTCCCCCGTCAGGCGGCGCTGCCAACCGATCAGCCCGTCACCCGGTACTGTTCCTGCACGCCGTGCGCGCCGTCCTTGGTGCTGCCGTCGAGCGGCTGGGCTTCCTTGCGGCGCATCGCGGCGGCCTTGGCGATCAGCGCGTCCTGCGCTTGCGCGTCGAAGCGGACCCAGCCGGCGCGGGTCAGGCGTTCAAGTGGGCGGTAACGGATCTTGTACTGCATCCGCACCGAACCATCGACCCAGTAGCCAAGGTAGACGAACGGCAGGCCTTCTTCGCGAGCGCGGCGGATGTGATCGAGGATGATGTAGTTCCCCAGCCCGCTGCGCCCCGGATGGTCGGGTTCGTAGAAGCTGTAGATCATCGACAGTCCATCGCCCTGGCGGTCGGTCAGGCAGGCACCGACCAGCCGGCCCGGCGAGCCGTCCGCGGTCGGTTCGCGGTATTCGATCACCCAGCTGTCAACCGGAGTGTGCTCCACCATGTCGGCGAAGTCGACTTCCTCCATGCTGGTCATCCCGCCGCCGGGATGGCGTTCGCCGAGATAGCGCTGGAGCAGTTCGAACTGTTCGATGGTCGACCACGGGCGGCAGACGCTGGCGACCAGATCGCCGTTGCGCTTCAGCTCGCGCCGCTGGGTTGCCGATGGGCGGAATTCATCCGCGACGACCCGCACCGAAATGCAGGCCGCGCAATCGACGCAGGACGGACGATAGGCCACGGTCTGGCTGCGGCGGAACCCGATCCGGCTGAGCGCATCGTTGAGTTCGCCCGCATGCGGACCCTTGAGCTCGGTGAAAACCTTGCGTTCGAAGCGCTCGGGCAGATAGGGGCACGGCGAAGGGCTCGTGACGAAGAACCGGGGAAAGCGAACAGGTGCCGTCACGAACGCGAATATCCCTGAGCTGGGGTTGCCCGGACTTTATGCCTGCGCCCAGGCCGCGTTGAAAGAACTTTAACCACGAAACACGGTGAACGAACCCTAAATATGCACAGCTGCCGTTCAAGGCGGCCAGGAACAGTGCAAAACGGCACAGCCGCGTCGGCACCGGTTAACCCGGCGTGGATCGCAGGGCTCGGCCGGAAGGGCTCAGCCCAGTTCGACCAGTTCGACCGAATAGCCCTTCTCGTCGAGGGCATCGACCAGCGCATCGAGCTGCTCGCGGTCGCGGGCTTCGCATTCGATGTCGGTGATCAGGCCCTTGGCGGGCAGGTGGGTGAAGATCCGCTGGTGGTAGATCTCGATGATGTTGACATTGTGGTTGTCGAACTCGCGCATCACCTTGAACAGCGCGCCGGGCCGGTCCTGCAACGTGAGGCGCAGGCGCGCCAGCCGGCCCGAGCGGGCAAGGTCGCGCAGCAGGACGTTGGCGAGCAGGCGGGTGTCGATATTGCCGCCGGTGATCGGAATGCCGATCTTGCGCCCCTTGAACCGCGCCGGATGGGCCAGCACGGCGGCAAGCCCCGCTGCCCCGGCGCCTTCGGCCACGGTCTTCTCGATCTGGAGCAGCAGCGAAACCGCGCGTTCGAGCGCGCTTTCGTTGACCAGCACGACATCGTCGAGCAGCTTGCGCAGCACCGCCGAGGTAAATTCGCCCGGCTCCTTCACCGCGATGCCTTCGGCCAGGGTGTCCCCGCCGCAGGGCAGCTCGTTGTGGCGCAGCTTGTTGTACATCGAGGGGAACAGCTCGGCCTCGACCCCGATCAGCGCGATTTCCGGCTTGATCGCGCGGGCCGCGACGCTCATCCCGGTGGCCAGGCCGCCGCCGCCGACCGGGATCACCAGCATGTCCAGATCGGGCACCTGTTCGAGCATCTCGAGCGCGACGGTCCCCTGCCCCGCGGCGACGTGCGGATGATCGAAGGGATGGACGAAGGTCAGCCCCAGTTCTTCCTCAAGCTCGCGGGCGTGGGCATAGGCTTCGTCGAAAGTCTCGCCGTGGAGGACGACCTTGCCGCCCAGCACCTCGGTCTGCTGGACCTTCACGGTCGGCGTGCTGCGCGGCATGACGATGGTGACCGGGATGCCCAGCCGCCTGCCGTGATAGGACAGCCCCTGGGCATGGTTGCCCGCCGAGGCCGCGATCACCCCGCGATTGGCCTTTTCGCCGCCCAGCAGGAGCATCGCATTGAGCGCGCCGCGCTCCTTGTAAGCGGCGGTGAACTGAAGGTTTTCGAACTTCAGCCAGATTTCCGCCCCGGTAATCTCTGACAGCGTACGCGAATAGTCCATCGCCGTGCGGACAACCGCGCCTTCAATGCGCGCGGCGGCCGCGTGCACGTCGTCGATCGTCAGTAGCGGGCTGGATTCGGTCTGCATGTTCATCGCGCCGCCGCCCTAGGACAAAGCGGGAAGCCCCGCAAACCCTAAGTTGTTTCGCCAGGCGGCAGGAATCGGACAAGAAATTGCGTGGCAAGCATCGCCAGCGCAATCGCCATGCTGTCGGCCGCCCAGTCGCGCCAGTCGCTGTCGCGGTGCAGCACGGGCACCGCCTGGATCAATTCGATCGCCGCGCCGAACGCCGACAGGCGCAGCGCAATCACCCAGGCACTGGTCGAGCGCCAGGCGAGAGCCGCCACCGCAGCAAGCGAAGCGAAGGCCAGCATGTGCGCGAACTTGTCACCAAACCGGTCGATCGGCAGATGCGGAGGCTTGGGCAGCGCGGCCATGACCAGCGCAAGGGCGAACAACAGCCAGAACAGCGCGCGCAGCAGGCGCGGATCAAGCAGGCGGGCAAGGATGGCGGGCATGTCCGCTGCGATACCGCCCGCCCGCGCCAAGGCAAATGGATTTGCCGTGCAGGAACAATGCATCTGGCGCAGGAAACGAAAGCGGCTAAACAGGGCGGCCTATGACCAGTCCACTCAACGTATCGTTCCTGGGCCTGGGCGTGATGGGCGGTGCGATCGCGCGGCATATCGGCCAGGCCGGACACAAGCTTTCGATCTACAACCGCACTCCGGCCCGCGCCGAAAAATGGCAGGAGGCCAATCCCGGCCTTGCCACCCGCGTTGCCCGGACCCCGGCCGAGGCCGCCGAGGGCGCGGATGTGGTGCTGACCTGCGTCGGCAACGATGATGACCTTGCCGATGTCGTGCTTGGCCCCGGCGGGATCTTCTCCGCGATCCGCAAGGGCGCAACCTATATCGACCACACCACCGTTTCGGCACGGATCGCCCGGCAGATCCAGGTGGAGGCGCGCGACCTGATGGTCAACTGCGTCGATGCCCCGGTAACCGGCGGGCAGGCGGGTGCTGAAAACGGCACCCTGACGGTGATGTGCGGCGGCCGCGACGAGGCGATCGAAGCCGCCCGGCCGGTGATGGAAGCCTATACCAAGCGGATCGTCCACGTCGGCAAGGCCGGCGCCGGGCAGACCACCAAGATGGTCAACCAGATCGCCTTTTCCGGCATCATTGCTACCCTGTCCGAAGCCTTGCGCTTTGCCGAAGCGGCGCATCTCGATCTCGACAAGGTTTACCAGGCGATCTCGGGCGGGGCCTCGCAAAGCTGGCAGATGGACAATCGCTGGAAGACGATGTGCGATGACGAGTTCGACTTCGGCTTCGCGATCGACTGGATGCGCAAGGACATGGGGCTGGCGCTGGAGGAAGGCCGCTCGCTCGGCGTCTCGCTGCCGGTGGCGGCGCTGATCGACCAGTTCTTTGCCGAGGTCCAGGCAATGGGCGGCGGGAGACAGGATACTTCGGCGCTGGTCCGGCTTCTGCCCAGGAAGAGGAAATGATGCTGCGTTCTGTTCTGGCGGCCGGGGCCGCGCTTGCCGCCCTGGCTGCTCCGGCAATGGCCGACACCCTGCTCGACAATGTCGATGGCGTCACGCTCGACGCGAGCAATGCGGTGGACCATTTCACCGGGCTGGTGATCGATAACGACGGACGGATCAAGCAGGTCCTGCACCGCGGCGACAAGCGCCCGCGCACCGACTATGCGATCGACGGCAAGGGCCAGTTCCTGATGCCCGGCCTGATCGACAGCCACGCCCACGTGATGGGCGTGGGGATGGCGGCGATGACGCTTGACCTGTCCGAAACCCGGTCGCTGCCCGAAGCGCTCGCCCGGATCGACGCCTATGCCAGGGCGCATCCCGACCGCCCGTGGATCCTGGGACGCGGCTGGAACCAGGAGCTGTGGCCGGACAAGCGCTTCCCGAGCGCCGCTGACCTTGACGCGGTGGTGGGTGACCGTCCGGTCTGGCTGAGCCGGGTCGATGGCCATGCGGCCTGGGCCAACAGCAAGGCGATCGCGCTTGCCGGGGTGACAGCCGCCACCAGGGATCCCGCCGGCGGCAAGATCGAGCGCGCCGCGCCGGGCGGCAAGCCCACCGGGGTTTTCGTCGACACTGCCCAGGAACTGGTCGACAAGGTTGTCCCCGCCCCGCGCCCCGAAGACCGCGATTTCGCGTTCAGCCTGGCGCAGGACATCTTCTTCAGCCGCGGGGTTACCGCCGCCGCCGACATGGGCACTTCAATCGAGGACTGGCAGGCCTTCCGCCGCGCCGGCGACAAGGGCACGCTGCGGATGCGGGTGATGAGCTATGCCTCGGGCGTCGACAACATGGCGCTGATCGGCGGCCCGGGACCCACGCCGTGGCTCTACCAGGACCGGCTGCGGCTCAACGGGGTGAAGCTCTATGCTGACGGCGCGCTGGGATCGCGCGGGGCAAACCTCAAGGCGCCCTATGCCGATGCGCCCGGCACCAAGGGCCTGCGGATCACCGAAAACACCGCGCTCAAGAACATGATGAGCCGCGCCGCGATGGACAATTTCCAGATCGCGGTCCACGCGATCGGCGACGAGGCCGATGCCTCGATCCTGGCGGCAATCGATGAACTGGCCGCGACCTACAAGGGTGATCGGCGCTGGCGGATCGAACACGCGCAGATCGTCGATCCCGCCGACATCGCGATGTTTGGCAAGCACGGGATCATCGCTTCGATGCAGCCGGTCCACCAGACCAGCGACCGGCTGATGGCCGAGAAGCGGCTTGGCCCGGACCGGCTGAAGGGCGCCTATGCCTGGAAGTCGATCGCCGCGACCGGCGCGACGCTGGCCTTCGGTTCCGATGCGCCGGTCGAACTGGCCGATCCTTTCGTGGGCATGGCCGCGGCGATCAGCCGGCAGGGGCCTGACGGCGAGCCGGCTGGCGGCTGGCAGCCGCAGGAAAAGGTCACCCGCGAAGAAGCCCTGGCCGGCTACACCGTCAACGGCGCCTATGCCGGCTTTGCCGAAGGCCGCTTCGGCCGGCTGGTTCCGGGCGAGCGGGCCGATTTCCTGTTCATCGACCGCGACCCGCTGCTGGCCAGTCCACGCGAACTGGCGGCAACCAGGGTGCTGCAGGTCTATGTCGGCGGGCGGCTGGTCTGGGACGCGAAGACCGCGAAGAAGCCGGGGGAATAAGGGGCTCGTATCCGTCGTTCAGGACGGCGTGCCTGATGAATCCGCGCTCTCGGTTACGATTGCCGTGCCCGCCGCCTTCGCCTCGCGCCGTTCGCCGAGCCACATGATCAGCAGGCTGCCTTCGAACAGCAGCCACAGCGGCACCAGCAGCAGGATCTGGCTCATCACGTCGGGCGGGGTGATTACGGCCGCAAGCGCGGTGATCGCGACGATCACGTAGCGCCTCAGGCCGACAAGCTGCTGGCGCGTGACGATCCCCGCACGGTTGAGCAGCAACAGCAGCACCGGCAACAAAAAGCTGATCCCGAAAGCCAGGATGAACTGCATCACCAGCCCCAGGTAATCCCCGCCGCCGGCAGCGCCTCGACGTTGAGCCCGCCTTTCACTCCCTGGAAGCCCAGCATCCACCTGAAGGCGGTGGGCATCACCACCAGATAGGCCAGGCTGGCCCCGGCAAAGAACAGCACCGGGGTCATGAACAAGAAGGGCAGGAAGGCCTTCTTTTCCTTGGCGTAGAGGCCCGGCGCGACGAAGGCCCAGAGCTGGTTGGCGATAACCGGGAACGACAGCATGAAGGCCCCGAACAGCGCCACTTTCAGCTCGACGAAGAATGCCTCGTAAAGCTTGGTATAGACCAGCTTGCCCTGTCCGGGCGGGAATGCCTCGGTCAGCGGGCGGATCAGGAAGCCGAAAATGTCGCTGGCGAAATAGAGGCAGATGCAGAACGCCACCGCCAGTGCCCCGATCGCCCTGAGCAGCCGGGTCCTGAGCTCGACCAGGTGATCGAGCAGCGGCGCCTGGCTCTCGTCGATGTCGCTGACCTGGAAGACCATCAGCCCGCCTTGTCCAGCGGAAGTCTGGGCTGCGCATCGTCGGGGAGCGGCTGGGCAGTGATGCCCGGATCGGGGCCGGCCAGTTCGGCGGCAAGCTCGGGCGGCGGCGGGCTATCGCGCATGATCGCCTCGTTCTGGGCCTTCCACTGCCTTTCCATGTCCTCGATCTCGGCCTCGCGGATCATGGTCTCGATCCCCGAGCGGAAATGCCCCGAAACGCGCCGCACCTTGGCGATCCAGCGTCCGGCGGTGCGCAGCGCGCGGGGCAGGTCCTTGGGGCCGATCACGACGATCGCGACGATCGCCGTGAACAGCATTTCATCCCAGCCGATATCGAACATGGCGTGCGGCCGGAAAGAGTGGGGTTACTGCGGGTTCGACGGCTTGGAAGCGTCGACCACGGTTTCGCCGTTCAGCGTGGCCTGGCTGCCGGCCGGCGGCGGGGGGATCTGCTGTGCCGGCGGCTGGGGCGCGGCATCATCGGCCATGCCCTGCTTGAAGCTTTTGATACCCTTGCCGAAATCGCCCATCATTTCGGAGATCCGGCCACGACCGAACAGCACCAGAACGATGACCGCAAGGATGAGCAGATGCGGAAGCGACAGACCCATTGTGAAACTCCTGAACATGGGGGCCAAAGCCCGGACGCCCCCTTTGCTTCGACCATGTAGGACATCGCGGGGGCTTTTGCGAGTCAGTCCGCGCAATCTTCCTGATCGGCTTCTCCGGCATCGCCCCCGCTTTCGTCCGGAACCTCCATCGCCGCAGCCAGCGCGTCCTCGACCGGATCGAGCAGGCCGGCGGCGCGCAGTTCGTCGATCCCCGGCAGATCGCGGCGGCTATCCAGGCCGAAATGGGTCAGGAAATCAGGGGTGGTGGCATAGATCACCGGCCGCCCCGGCACCTCGCGGCGTCCGGCGATGCGCACCCAGCCGGCCTCCATCAGCACGTCGAGCGTGCCCTTGGCGGTCTGCACCCCGCGGATCGCCTCGATTTCGGCGCGGCTGACCGGTTCGTGATAGGCGACGATCGCCAGCACCTCGGTCGCCGCGCGCGACAGGCGGCGCACTTCCTCGCGTTCGCGGCGGAGGAGGTGCGCGAGGTCGGGCGCGGTCTGGAAATGCCAGCGCTTGCCGCGCTCGACCAGCTGCACGCCGTGTTCGCGGTAGTGCTCCTCCAGTTCGGCCAGCGCCTCCTTCACATTCGCCCCGCCCAGGTGGAGCGAGATCGCTTCGGCGCTCATCGGCTCCTCGGCGGCAAACAGCGTCGCCTCGACCGCGCGGACCAATTCATCCATTCCGATCACCCTGAGCTTGTCGAGGGGCCATGAGCGTCATCGCTCCACCTCCTTCGTCATTGCGAGCGAAGCGAAGCAATCCAGAGCGGCGCCACGCGACTCTGGATTGCTTCGCTTCGCTCGCAATGACGATGAAGCGGGGTCATGCCCTGATCCCGCGCAGCATCAGCGGGCCGAAAGTCTGCTCCTGGCTGAGTTCCGCCTTGCCCAGTCGCGCCAGTTCGAGCGCGGCGACGAAGCTGGACGCCAGCGCGGAACGGCGCAGCTTGGGATCGGCATGCGGCGGCAGGAAATCGCGCAGCTCCATCCAGTCAATGCTGACGCCGAGCATCGAGGAGACCCGGCTGAGCGCCGAATCGAGCGTCATCACCATCCGGTCGCGCACCAGGTGCACCACCGGCGCGGTGCGCGCCTTGACCTGGCCATAGGCCTGGACCAGCGCGAACCAGTCACACTGCCACAGGCTCTTCCGGTCGACCCTCAGCCCCTCGGCGCGCCGCGCGGAAAGGTGTCGCGGCCCAGCCGGTCGCGCCCCATCAGGCGCGCCGCGGCATCGCGCATCGCCGCCAGCCGCTGCAGCCGAAGCTGCAGGCGCAGCGCCAGTTCCTCGGGGCTGGGATCGGCCTGCTCGTCGCGCGGCAGCAGCAGCGCCGACTTGAGGTAGGCGAGCCAGGCCGCCATCACCAGATAGTCCGCCGCCAGCTCCAGCCGAAGCGCCTCGGCCTGCTCGATATAGGTCAGGTACTGGTCGACCAGTTCGAGGATCGAGATCCGGCGCAGATCGACCTTCTGCCGCCTTGCAAGGTCGAGCAGCAGATCGAGCGGGCCTTCCCAGCCGTCCAGTTCGAGGTATAGCGCGGCATCCTCGCTTGCGGCGCTGGCCACGCCCTGCCAGTCGTCTTCGGCGGAGGTCACCGCGGGGCTGTCGATCAGGCCATCCTCGGTCATGGCGCGACCTCTGCGCCAAGGCCTTCGACAGGCTCAGGCCGAGCGGGCGTGGGACTGGAAACCACGTGAAATACCCGCTCAGGCTGAGCCTGTCGAAGCCCCATCAAGCAAGCGCGCATCATGCCGCCAGCCCCAGCAGCTGGTCGCGCTTGGCAATCAGGGCGCCCTGTTCGGCCAGGTCGCCGTGCATCGTCATCCCCGCCAGCGCGCGGTCGAGCCGCGCGCGGGTCGCCTCGCCCATCGAGGGCAGGCGCTGGCAGATGCCCACCATGTCGTCCATCCTGGCCCAGCAGTTGAGCGCGATGTCGCAGCCCGCCGCGATCGACCTTTCGGCGCGCTCGGGCACCGTGCCGCTCAGGGCCTCCATGTCGAGATCATCGGTGATCAGCAGGCCGTCAAAGCCGATCCGCCCGCGGATGATTTCGCGCACGATGAAGGGCGATTGGGTGGCGGGGTTTTCGCGGTCCCAGGCGGTGAACAGCAGGTGGCCGGTCATGCCGGTCAGCGCGCTGTGGGCAAGCGCCCGGAACGGCGCAAGATCCCATTCAAGCTCGGCCTCGCTCGCCTCGACCGTGGGCATCGCCTTGTGCGTATCGCAGTGGGTGCGTCCGTGACCGGGCATGTGCTTGATCGTGCCGACCACTCCCGCGCGCGCCAGCCCGTCAAGCGTCGCGCGCCCCAGCGCCGCCACGCGCAGCGGCTCGTGCCCCAGGGCGCGGTCGCCGATCACGTCGTGCGCGCCCTCCTGGCGGACATCGAGCACCGGGGCATGGGTGCAGCTGATCCCCACCTCGACCAGATCGAGCGCCAGCGCCTGCGCGTTGACACGCGCCGCCTCGATCGCGCTGGCGGGGGCGATGTCAAAGAGCCTTTCGAATGCTTCGCCCGCCGGATAGGCCGGCCAGACCGGCGGTTTCATCCGCTGGACCCGCCCGCCTTCCTGGTCGATCGCGATCAGCAGGCGTTCGCGCCCGTGGATCGCGCGCAGCGATTCGGTCAGCGCGCGGACCTGCTCGCGGCTTTCGATGTTGCGGCCGAACAGGATGTAGCCGGCCGGATCGGCCTCGCGGAAGAAGGCGCGCTCGTCGGCGTTCAGAGTCGTCCGGAAAGGCCGAAGATCGCGGGGGTCATGTCGGTCGGGAAAGTCGCAGCAAGACGCGGTCATGGCAAGCGCGCGCCTGCCGACTCGTGTGGATTATCGCGCTACTTGACCTGGCACGAGATGCCGGCGGACTTGAGCTTGCCGCACAGCGCCTGCGCCGCGCCCATATCGGGGGCGACTGCCTGGAGACGATAAACCGTGCCGGCCTCGGCCGTGCCCTGGACCACGCGGTGCGATACGCCCGAAAGCACCCCGCCCGCCTTGGTGCCAAGCTGCGTCCAGAAGGCCTCGGCCTTGTCCTTCGAAGAGAATGCCCCGACCTGCACGCCTACCCCGGTCGCGGCAGGAGCCGCACCCGCCTGCGATGCGGCTGGAGACGGCGCGGGGGCAGCCGAAGCGCCCGCGATCTGCGCGGGCTTTGACTGGCCTTCGGATACTGCGAAACTGGTATCGCCGGTCCCGTCAAAGGTCTTGCCGCCGGGATCCTTGGGCGATTCCTTGTAGGGCCGGACATCTGCCGGAACCAGACTGCCATCGGCGACCAGCGCCGGATCGGACGCGCGGTGCGTGGCCCAGTATATCCCGCCGATAATCGCGCCCAGCGCCACCACCGCCATCAGTGCCAGCCGCACGGTCTGGCCAAAGGCGGCGCCTTCCTCGTCGTATTCCTCATCGTCGGAGCTTTCGAGCCAGGGCAGGCGATCGTCCTGGTCGTCGAGCGCAAGCTGTTCGGTTTCCAGCGGATCGTCCTGATTGTCGTCCCAGCTGGTGTCGCGATCCCCGTCGATGCCCGTCATCTCTACATTTCCTCAACCGCCTCGACGCCCAGCAGGGCCAGGCCATTCTTGACAAGCTGCCCGATCTGGCCGGCAAGATAAAGCCTTGCGCCGGTAAGTTCACCGTTTTGTGCCACGATGAAGCGCTTTTCCGGCTTGTCGTTACCCAGGTTCCAATAAGCATGGAACGCGGCGGCGAGATCGTGGAGGAAGAAGGCCACGCGGTGCGGTTCGCGCGCCTGCGCGGCGCCCTCGACCAGCCGGGGGAACTGCGCCGCCAGCTTGATCAGCTCCAGCTCTTCATCGCCCAGCAGCTCAAGGTTGGCCGCGCTCGGCGCGAGCCCTTCCGCCTCGGCCTTGCGCAGGGTCGAGCGGATCCGCGCGTGCGCATACTGGACGTAGAACACCGGATTGTCCTTCGACGCTTCGACCACCTTGTCGAAATCGAAGTCCATCTGCGCTTCGGGCTTGCGGGTCAGCATGGTGAAGCGGACCACGTCCTTGCCGACCATCTCGACCACATCGGCCAGCGTGACGAAATTGCCGGCGCGCTTCGACATCTTGAACGGCTGGCCGCCCTTGAGCAGCTGGACCATCTGCACCAGCTTGACCTCGAAGGGCTTGGCCGGTCGGCCCTCGGCCCCGGTCATCGCGGCGACGGCGGCCTTGATCCGCTTGACCGTGCCGGCATGGTCCGCGCCCCAGATATCGACCAGCGCGTCGGCGCTTTCCGCCTTCTGGAAGTGATAGGCAAGATCGGCGCCGAAATAGGTCCAGCTGCCGTCGCTCTTGCGGATCGGGCGGTCCTGGTCATCGCCGAACCGGGTCGAGCGGAACAGCGGCAGTTCGACCGGTTCCCAGTCTTCGGGCGTCTTGCCCTTGGGCGCCTCCAGCCGTCCGTCATAGACCAGGTCATGGGCGCGCAGCCACTTTTCCGCCTCGGCCGGCTTGCCCGCCGCCTGCAGTTCGGCCTCGGAAGAGAACAGGTCGTGGTGGATGCCGAGCAGCGCGAGGTCGGCCTTGATCTGTTCGAGCATCGCCGCAACCGCGCGGGTGCGGAATAGGGCGAGCCACTCGCCTTCGGGTGCGCTCACGAACCGGTCGCCGAACTCCTTCGCCAGCGCCTCGCCGACGGGGACAAGGTAATCGCCGGGATAGAGACCTTCGGGAATCTCGCCCACCGCCTCGCCCAGCGCCTCGCGGTAACGGACATGCGCCGAACGGGCGAGCACGTCGACCTGCCCGCCGGCATCGTTGACGTAGTATTCGCGGATCACCTTGTGCCCGGCGAATTCCAGCAGCGCGGCCAGCGCATCGCCGACCACAGCGCCGCGGCAGTGGCCCATGTGCATCGGCCCGGTGGGATTGGCCGAGACATATTCGACGTTGACCGTGGTCCCCGCGCCCGCTGCCGAGCGGCCATAGTCCGCCCCCGCTGCGGCAATCGCCCGCAGCTCCGCGATCCAGGCGGCGCGATCGAGGCGCAGGTTGATGAACCCGGGCCCGGCGATTTCGGTCGAGGACACGCCCGGCATCGTCGCAAGCACGCCCACCAGAGCCTCGGCCAGCGCGCGCGGGTTCATGCCCGCGCCCTTGGCGAGGACCATCGCGGCGTTGGTCGCTAGGTCGCCGTGTGCGGGATCGCGCGGCGGCTCGACCGTCACGGGCGCGCGGTTCAGCCCGGCGGGAAGCGTCCCTGCCTTTTCCAGCGCATCGAGCGCGGTGTGGAGATGCCCGGCATAGGCGGCATAAAGGGTCTGCGAAGTGGTCATGGCGGCGCGGTTAGCCTGTTTGCTTGAATAAGGAAATCCTCCCCCTCGGAAGGAGGGAGTCCATGCGATGCCTGGTCGGATGGCTTGGCAAGGGGCGCGGTGCGACGCCCCGGGACTTACCTGGTGGCGTTGTAGACCAGCTGGTCCTGGCTCAGCTGGAAGCCCACCAGCACATCGAAGGTCGCGCGGGCCACCGCGGCCTTGACCGCCGGATCGGCCAGCGGATCGACCGCGGCATCTTCCTGGCCGGCGCGCCGCTTGCGGGTCAGGCGTTCGCGGATGTCCTGCGGCAGCGAGGCTTCCGCCTTGTCGACATAGGCGCCGCCCTGGCCGCTGGCCTGCGCGCGTTCCTGTCCATCGGCGAAATTGAGCGTGACCTGGCCGACCCGCTTGGTGATCACCGCGCGCCCCCCGCGCAGCACGGTAACGAAATAGGGCAGCGTGACCGTGCGCGCGCCGCGGGCATCGCTGCGCCGGGCCTGCACGTCGAAAGTCACGCTGGTGAAGACCTTTTCGCCGCTGTCGTTGCACTGGCTGCGCACGTTGGTCATCGCCGCGACCACGTCGACATTGCCGGCGGTGGTATCGCCGGGCACGCGGAACGTGGTGATATCGCCGGTGTTGTTGGGGATCCCCACCGCCGGGCAGACCCCGCGCACCGCGCTGATACCGACGCCTTCATCGACCACGATTTCACCCTTGGATCGGCATCCGGCCAGCGCGGCAGCGATCGCAAAGGCACAAATCAGGCGGAAACGAGCGGTCATCGAGGCGTCCTTGGTACTGGCCGTGTGGTCTTGGTGTGCATGCCCTAGCCGCGCACGGGGCAAAGCGCTAGGGGGGCGAAGATGAATGCACCCTTTCCAGTCTCGGACAAGCCGCCGCTGCGCCTGCTGCTGGCCGCGCCGCGCGGGTTCTGCGCCGGCGTGGACCGCGCGATCGACATCGTCGAGCTGGCGCTGCAACGCTATGGCGCACCGGTCTATGTCCGGCACGAGATCGTCCACAACCGCTATGTGGTGGACAGCCTCAAGGCCAAGGGCGCGGTCTTTGTCGAGGAACTGGACGAGGTTCCCGACGGTGTCCCGGTGGTGTTCAGCGCGCACGGGGTGCCCAAGGCGGTCCCTGCCGCCGCGACGCAGCGCGGGCTCGACTGGCTGGATGCAACCTGCCCGCTGGTCAGCAAGGTCCACCGCCAGGCCGAACGCCAGATCGAGGCCGGGCGGCATATCCTGTTCATCGGCCACCACGGCCATCCCGAGGTGATCGGAACGATGGGCCAGGTGCCCGAGGGCGCGATCACCCTGGTCGAAACCGTCGCCGATGTCGCGGCGCTGGACTTCGCGGACCAGACCCCGCTGGCCTTCCTGACCCAGACGACGCTGTCGGTCGACGATACCGCCGAAGTGGTCGCGGCGCTGCGCGCGCGCTATCCCGAGATCGTCGGGCCCAAGGCCGAGGACATCTGTTATGCCACGTCCAACCGCCAGGCCGCGGTCAAGACCATCGCGCCGCAATGCCAGCTGGTGCTGGTGATCGGCGCGCCGAACAGCTCGAACTCGCTGCGGCTGGTCGAAGTGGCCGAACGCTGCGGCGCGCAGGCCCGGCTGGTCCAGCGCGGAACCGAGATCGAGGGCCACTGGTTCGACGGCGTCGAAGTCCTGGGGCTGACCGCCGGCGCCTCTGCCCCCGAAAGGCTGATCGAGGAAGTGATCGCGCGGATCGGCGAATTTCGCGATGTGTCGATGGAGCAGGTGGTCACCGCGGAGGAAAAGATGGTCTTCAAGCTGCCCAGGCAACTGGTGGATTAGGAATGCAATCCCGCACCTTCCCTGCCCCGACCGCCCCGAGCTTGGTCTTGGGGATGAGCCGGGTTTTGAAAGCAGGCTGATGGCAGTTTACACCCAGCTTGGGGCCGAACAACTGGCCGAACTGATCGGCCACTTCGACGTGGGCGACCTGGTCATGGCCAAGGGGATCGCCGAGGGCGTGTCCAATTCGAACTGGCTGGTCGAGACCACCGGCAAGGACGGATCGGGCGCGCGGTTCATCCTGACGATGTACGAATACCGGATCGAGCTTGAGGATCTGCCTTTCTTCCTCTCGCTGCTCGATCACCTCGCGGCACGGGGTTGTCCGGTGCCGCGCACGATCCACGATCGTTCGGGCGCGCTCTACCGGATGGTGGGCGACAAGGCGGTGGCGCTGATCGAATACCTGCCCGGCGTATCGCTGAGCGAACCGACCGCCGCCCAGGCCCGCGCCGTGGGCCGCGCCCTGGCGCAGATGCATATTGCCACCGCGAGCTTTGGCCAGAGCCGGGCCAACGGCATGGCCCTTCCCGAATGGCAGCGGCTGGCGCAGGCCTGCGGCCCGGATGGCCTTGCCTCGATCGATCCGGGACTGGCCGCGCGGGTCGAGAGCGAGCTGGCGCTGCTGGCCAAGGCCTGGCCTTCCGACCTGCCGCGCGGCGTGATCCATGCCGACCTGTTTCCCGACAACGTGCTGATGCTGGGCGATCGGGTGACCGGGCTGATCGACTTCTACTTCGCCTGCAGCGACCTCCTGGCCTACGATGTCGCGGTGACCCATGCAGCCTGGTGTTTCGACAATGCCGGCCACGCCTTCAATCCGGCGATCTCGGCGGCGCTGCTCGAAGGCTATGAGGCCGTCCGCCCGCTCAGCCAAGCCGAACGCGCCGCGCTGCCGCTGCTGGCGCGCGGCGCGGCCCTGCGTTTCACCATGAGCCGCGCTTTCGACTGGCTCAACACTCCGGCGGATGCGCTGGTGGTCAGGAAGGACCCGATGGCCTTCGCCCGGCGGATGGCGTTCTATGCCGACCCGGGCAATGCCGGGATCTTTGCCCGTCCATGAAGCACGTCGAGATCTTCACCGACGGGGCCTGCAAGGGCAATCCCGGTCCGGGCGGCTGGGGGGCGGTGCTCAGGATGGGGCACCACGAAAAGGAGCTGTCGGGCCATGACGGCGCCACCACCAACAACCGCATGGAGCTGACCGCGGTGATCGAGGCGCTGGGCGCGCTCAAGGAACCCTGCGAGGTCGCGCTCCACACCGACAGCCGCTATGTCATCGACGGGATCACCAAGTGGATTTTCGGCTGGCAGAAGAACGGCTGGAAGAACGCACAGAAGAAGCCGGTGCTCAATGCCGACCTGTGGCAGGCGCTGCACGAGGCGCGGCGGCGGCACAAGATCTCGTGGCACTGGGTCAAGGGCCACGACGGCCACCCGGAAAACGAACGCGCCGACAAGCTGGCGAGCGATGCGGCGCTGGGGGTGCTGGGAGAGCAGAGCCTATAACCCGGCCCACCCTTCTATGATCCCAATCCGCTAGCCGAATCGCGATGGCAGGTAGGGTTCGGGATCAACCGCGCCGCCGGCCGTGCCAAGCAGCAGGCCTGCCGCCAGGCTGGCCGCGGCGGGCGCGGTCTGGATGCCGAAGCCGCCTT
This sequence comes from Sphingomonadaceae bacterium, assembly GCA_046348665.1. Classification (GTDB taxonomy): domain Bacteria; phylum Pseudomonadota; class Alphaproteobacteria; order Sphingomonadales; family Sphingomonadaceae; genus Novosphingobium. The sequence goes on from JAXMDV010000001.1 coordinate 435,963, forward strand.
GCCCGGCAAACCAGAAGAAGCCGGGCACCCTTGCATCGAAGCCATAGACCGGCAAGCGATCGGGCGCGAAGCTGCGCAGGCCTGCCCACTTGTGCTCGACCCGGCGAACCGGCCAGTCAGCCACTTGCGCGAGCCGGGCGATCGCCGTGGCAACGTCGATTTCCTCGGGCGCCGCATCGCACGGCTCGCTGGGACTCTCGTCATGCGGGCTGAGCCACAGCCGGTCGCCCTCGGGCCGGAAATAGAAGCTGCCGTCGAAACCCAGCGTCAGGGGCAGGTCACGCGGCACCGGCTGGCCCATTTCCAGCTGGGCAATCGTGCGGCGATAGGGCTGGATGCCCAGCGGCCTGGCCCCGGCGGCCCGCGCCACGGTATCGGCCCAGGCGCCGGCGGCGTTGATCAGCACGGCGGCGGCAAGCTCGCGCCCGTCGTCGAGCCGGAGCTGCCAGGCGCCGCCAGCGCGCCTGGCCTCGCTCAGCCGCGCCCTGCACAGCAGCTCCACCCCGCCCCGCCGGGCCTCGCCAAGGTAGAGCTGGTGCAGCGCCGCGACATCGATATCGCAGCAGTCCGGCTCAAGCACGCCGTGCTGCCATTCGGGCTTCAGTCCGGGAATCCGGTCGGTCAAGGCGGCACGGTCAAGCCGCTCGATCCGCACGCCGAGGCTGGCGAAGGCGGCGGCGAAGGCATCCAGGTCCGCCGCCTCGCTGCCCCGCGCCAGGGTCAGCGCGCCGCGGCTGCGCAGCAGGCCCTTGGCCTTGAGGAACGGCCCCGAAGCCGCGGTCAGCGGAAAGACCTGCGGCCCGCCATAGCTTTCGGTCCAGAACGCCGCCGAGCGCCCGGTGGCGTGGTAGCCGGGCCGCTCCTCGGCCTCGAGCAGCACAACGCTGCCATGCGGGGCAAGCCCGGCGGCAAGCGAGGCTCCGGCCATGCCGGCACCGACGATCGCGAAGTCGAAGCGCGCCTGCATTGGCTTCAGCCAGCCGCGAGGCGCGCCAGCAGGGCATCGCAGGCCGCCAGCGCGCGGCCGCGCACCGCATCGCATTCGCGCAGCAACTCGTGCCGGCCCTCGGCGCCGAAGTGGACCAGCTCGCAATCGCCCAGACGCGCGGCGGCGCGGGCGATCGGCTTCCAGCCCACCAGCTTGTCATTGTCGGTCGCGGCGATCACCACCGGCACCCTGACGGCTTCGAGAATTCCGGGCCGCTCGAGCAGCCGCATCGAGGCATAGGCGCGCTCGACCCAGCCCCAGCTGCCCGGACCCATCACCAGTTCGGGGCGATGCTCGCGCCACCACAGTTCATCGGCATAGCGTTCTTCGTCGTGGGTCAGGAGGTGCGCGCGCGCCGCCGGAACCTGGCCCGGTGCCTCGCTCCACTTCCAGGCCGGGCGGCGCGGATCGCCAAGCGCCTTCATCGTCCGCGCGGCCAGGTGCATCATGGCTGGCGGCAGCAGGCTGGCGGTGAAGCCCAGCATCGGCGCGCAAAGGATCAGCCCGGCCGGATCGACCAGCCCTTCGGCCACGGCGCGCAGCACCAGGTGCCCGCCCATCGAATGACCGGCCAGCACATGCGGGCCGGGCGTTTCGGCGCGCCAGCGTTTCCACAGCAGGGCAAGATCCTCGCACCAGGTCGAGAAATCGTCGATATGCCCGGTAACCGCATCGGCCCCGAGCCGCCCGGAACCGGCCTGGCCGCGCCAGTCGCTGGCGGTGACGTGCCAGCCCAGGGCGTGCCAGTGGTCCAGCGTTTCGAGGTATTTTTCATAGAAGTCCCCGCGCCCCGGCAGGAACAGGATCGAGCCCTTGCCGCCGCCCGCCCAGTCGATCCGGCGGATCGGCCAGCCGTCAGCCGCGAGCCAGCGGCTTTCACGTGCCTGCGGCGGGATCGCGCGGCGATCGAAGGCCAATGGGCTTGCTTGCGGCATTTGGATAATTTGAGCCTCTTGGCACTGGTTACTTTTTGGTAAGTCCTGCTGCTTAGACAGGTTCCCCGAGACCAGGGGGCCCGTAATGCCGGACTTCGAATTTCGTTACCTTCTGCTGGCGGGATTGGCAATCGCACTGCTGGTCGCCGCCTTTACCGATATCCGCCGCCGCCAGATCGACAACTGGCTGAACGGCGCGATCGCCGCCGCCGCGCCGCTCTACTGGTGGGCCAGCGGGCTTTCGCTGTGGCCGGGCGTCGCCTGGCAGCTGGGCGTGGCCGTAGTCAGCCTGGTGGTGCTGGCCGGCCTGTTCGCGCTGCGGGCAATGGGCGGAGGCGACGTCAAGCTGCTCACCGCGCTGGCGCTGTGGATCGAGCCGCTGTGGTTCCTCAGGCTGCTGGTGGTCATGGCGCTGATCGGCGGGATGCTGACGCTGGTGATGGGTGCCTGGCACGTCATGCGCCGCCGCCGCGAAAAGCTTGCCATTCCATACGGCGTGGCGATTTCGACCGCCGCCCTGTGGGTGCTTGCCATTCAGTTTCTTCCGGCTTTCCAGGCCGCCAGCCTGGTGCCCGGAGCCAGTTGACCGGATTTTAACCAGTTTGCCCGAATAGACACGGACGATTTCGGGTTTTTTCTAGGGGGCTTGCTTAGCCATGGACAAAAAGAAGCTGATGCTGCTGCTTGGCGCGCTGGTCATTGCGATCGGCACCGCGCTGGCGGCTCGTAGCCTGCTCACCGGGGCTTCGGCGCCCCAGGCGGATGCCGCCCAGCAGGTCCCCAAGGGCCCCAAGGTCCTGGTCGCGCAGCGCGCGCTTCCGGTCGGCACGATCATCACGGCGGATTCGGTATCGTTCCAGCTGTGGCCGAAGGAAATGGTCCAGGACGCCTACTTCATCGACGGCGAGGCCGACATGAACAAGCTGCTTGGCACCGTGGTGCGTTACCCGATCACCGCGGGCCAGCCGGTTACCCAGGGCGCGCTCGTCGCCCCGGGGGATCGCGGCTTCCTTGCCGCCGCGCTCGGCGCCGGCATGCGCGCCGTGACGATCCCCGTGTCGGCCAAGACCGGCGTGGGCGGCTTCGTCTTCCCGGGCGACCATGTCGACCTGATGCTGACCCAGACCGTTTCGGGCCAGGGCGACGGCCCGCCGCTCAAGGCGACCGAGACGATCCTGCGCAACGTCCGCGTGCTGGCGACCGACCAGTCGACCGACACCACGGTCGAGGACGGCAAGACCGTGGTCCGCTCGTTCCGCACCGTAACGCTCGAGGTTACCCCCAAGATCGCGGAAAAGATCGCGGTATCGCAGACCATCGGCACGCTCAGCCTGACGCTGCGCAGCCTGGCCGACAATCAGTCCGAGCTCGACCAGGCGATCGCCAGCGGCTCGATCAAGGTGCCGGCCGGCGCCACCAAGGACCAGGAAGCCAAGTTCATCGCCGATGCGATGAACCGCCCGGTCGATGGCGGCACCACTTTCGTCACCGGCGGGGATGTCTCGCGCTTCCAGCGCCGCACCGCGCCCAGCCCCGAACGCGCCGCCCAGGCGATGGCCGCAGCCATGCCGGTCGCCGCCCCCGCGCAGCATTCCGGACGGTCGGCTTCGGTCAGCGTAGGCCCCGTGGTCCGCGTGACCCGCGGCAAGAACACCACAGTAGAACCGGTCGGAGGCCGCTGAGATGACTAAGCACAATCCCGCCGCCGCCCCCGTCACGAAAGGCCGTACGATGAAACGCCTTGCCCTTACGATGCTCAGCGCGACCTGCGCGGCCCTGCCGCTGGCCCTGCTGCCCACCGGCACCGCGGAAGCCCAGTCGGCCAGCCGCCCGGCCAATGACGTGGTCCTCTCGATCGGACGCGGCCAGCTGGTCACGGTCGGCGGCGCGATGACCGATGTCTTCGTCGCCAACGAGGACGTGGCCGATGTCCAGGTGAAAAGCTCGCGCCAGCTCTATGTCTTCGGCAAGGCCGGCGGCGAAACGACGATCTACGCCAGCGATGCCGGCGGCAACATCATCTGGTCGGCCAACGTCCGGGTGGGTTCGAACATCGACAGCGTCGACCAGATGCTGCACATGGCGATGCCCGATGCCAAGATCGCGGTTTCGACGATGGGCACCAACACTTTCCTGCTGACCGGCACGGTCGGCGCGCCGGAAGACGCCGCCGAAGCCCAGCGGCTGGTCCAGGCCTTCGTCGGCAAGGACGCCAATGTCATCACGCGGCTCAAGCTGGCGACCCCGCTGCAGGTCAACCTGCACGTCAAGTTCGCCGAAGTCAGCCGCAGCCTGGTGCGCGACATCGGGATGAACTGGACCACCGGCGATTCGTCGAGCGGTTTCCAGTTCGGCATCGGCCAGGGCCGCTCGTTCGCTACGACCGTTCGTCCCGGTTCGGTGACCGGCGTGGGCAACCAGCCGAAGATCTGGGTTCCCGATGTCAACAGCCCGGGCAAGTTCGTCCAGGTCGACGGCACCTCGGTCAGCCCGATCGATGTCGGCACCACCCTCGCCGGCTCGGGCAAGCTGTTCGGCCTCGATGTCCTCGGCGCGCTCGACATGGGTGAGCAGATGGGGCTCGTTTCGACCCTGTCGGAACCGAACCTGACCGCGATTTCCGGCGAGACCGCCGAATTCCTTGCGGGCGGGGAATACCCGATCCCGATCAGCCAGGGCCTGGGCACCACCTCGATCGAATACAAGCGCTATGGCGTCAGCCTGGCCTATACGCCGACGGTGCTGTCGAACGGCCGGATCTCGATGCGGGTCCGCCCCGAGGTTTCGGAACTGTCGGCCCAGGGTTCGATCACGCTCAACGGCTTCCAGGTGCCCGCGCTGACCGTGCGCCGCACCGAAACCACCATCGAACTCGGTTCGGGCCAGTCGATGATGATCGCCGGACTGATGAGCAACGGTTCGCAGAACACGATCAAGAAGCTGCCGGGCGCGGGCGACCTGCCGATCGTCGGCTCGCTGTTCCGTTCGACCCATTTCCAGAAGGGTGAAACCGAGCTGGTGATCGTGGTCACGCCGTACCTGGTGCAGCCGGTCAACGCCAGCGACATCAAGCTGCCGACCGACGGCTTCAGCAACTCCAACGTGCTCCAGCAGGTGTTCGGCAACCAGGTCAGCGCCGGCAAGTCGGGCGAACAGCGTCCGGGGCCGACCAGCGCTCCGGGCGAGCCGAGCCCCGTGGGGCCGAAAGTGGGCGAGCTGATCGCACCGCAGGCGGCTGTCCCGCAGTCGGCCGCCAAGGGCGACAAGAAGAACAAGAAGAAGGGCAACGACGGCGACGCCGCGCCCGGCTTCAGCCTGAATTGAGGAAGGACGGGACCATGCGTATCATGAACACTCGCAAGACGCTGGCTTCGGCCCTTTCCCTTGGCCTGGTGATCGCGCTGGGCGGGTGCGGCGGCGGGGCCTTCCCGTCCAACCGCAGCCTCGACAGCGTGCGCCAGCCGGTGGTCACCACCACCAGCTTCACGCTCGACATTTCGGCCGGACCGGGCGGGGTCTCGATCCCCGAACAGCGCCGGCTGGCCGGCTGGTTCGACGCGATGGCGCTGCGCTATGGCGACCGGATCTACATCGACGACCCGCTCAAGAGCGCGGGCAGCCGGGCCGCGGTCGAAGGCGTGGCGGGCCGTTACGGCATGCTGGTCAACGACGATGCCCCGGTTACCCCCGGCGATGTCGCGCCGGGCACCGTGCGCGTGATCGTTACCCGGTCGAGCGCGACGGTTCCGGGCTGCCCCGACTGGTCGCAGAATTCGGACACCAACCTGACCAACGGCACCAACGCCAACTATGGCTGCGCGGTCAATTCGAACATGGCCGCAATGGTCGCCGATCCGTCGCACCTGATCAAGGGCGCCAACGGCAGCGGCGTGACCACGGTCATGGCCTCGACCAAGGCCATCGACAGCTACCGCGAGGCTCCGCCGACCGGCGGCAAGGGCCTGAAAGAACAATCGTCGCAGAGTGGGAAGTAAGCCATGAATGCTCCTTGGAAACCCGGCGTGCAGGGCAATCGCGACCCGTTTGCCGCCTTCATCTGCGACGATGCCGCGCTGGACGTGCTGCGTCCGGTCGTCATCGAAATGGGCTGGCAGCCCGAGAAGTGCAACAAGGGCGGCCTGCGCAACGCGGTGCAGTCGCTCTCGATCTCGGCCAGCCCCAACATCCTGATGGTTGACCTGTCGGAAAGCGGCGATCCGCTGAACGACATCAACGCGCTGGCCGAGGTTTGCGAACCCGGCACCGTCGTGGTGGCGATCGGCCAGGTCAACGACGTGAGGCTCTACCGCGACCTCATGGCCAGCGGCATCCACGACTACCTGCTCAAGCCGCTGTCGGCCGGCCAGGTTCGCGAAGCGCTGGCCAATGCCCAGGCGGTCTTCGCCAACCCCAAGGCGCACGATCCCTCGGTCGCCAAGAAGCACATCTCGACCGCGGTGATCGGAACCCGCGGCGGGGTTGGCGCCTCGACCATCGCGACCTCGCTCGCCTGGCTGTTCAGCGCCGACGAAAAGAGCCCGACCGCGCTGCTCGACCTTGACGTGCACTTCGGCACCGGCGCGCTGGCGCTCGATCTCGAGCCGGGCCGCGGCCTGACCGACGCGATCGAAAACCCGGGGCGCATCGACGGCCTGTTCATCGAACGCGCGATGATCCGCGCCAACGATCACCTGGCGATTCTTTCGGCCGAGGCGCCGATGAATTCGCCGCTGATGACCGACGGCGCCGCCTTCATCCAGCTGGAGGAGGAATTCCGCCAGGCGTTCGAGATGACGGTGATCGACCTGCCGCGCAACATCCTGATCAATTTCCCCAACCTGCTGGCCGACGTGAACGTGGTGCTGGTGGTGGTGGAAATGACGCTGGCTTCGGCGCGCGACGCGATCCGCATCCTCTCGTGGCTCAAGACCAATGCCGGGCATGTCCAGCCGCTGGTGGTCGCGAACAAGGTCCAGGCCGGGGTCGCGGAAATCAGCAAGGCCGATTTCGAAGCCTCGATCGAACGGAAGATCAACTTCACGATCCCCTACGACATCAAGGCCGCCACGAATGCCGCCAAGCTGGGCCAGACCTTTGCCGATGCCAACCGTTCGGCCAAGGCCGGGATCGCGGTGCGCGACATCGCCAAGTCGATCCTGGATGTCGGCGAAGGCGAAGCCATCGATGGCTCGATCAAGCCCAAGAGCTCGCTGCTCGGCAAGTTCGATCTCAAGTCGATGCTTTCGGGCAGCAAGAAGACCAAGGACGTGCCGGCTCCGGCCCAGGTCTGAGCCCGGCCAGTCAATCCCGGACCCGCTGCCGCCTGGCTAGAGGTCCTGCAAAGGAAGGCGTGACGCTGAGATGCATATTGTCCAGCTCCTGCTGATTGCCACGGGCCTGATGAGCTTCATGGTCCTGGGCTACCTGGCCCTGTCGGGGCCGTCGGCGGCCAAGGAAGGCACGCGCCGGCTGCAGGCGGTGCGCTATCGCCACAGCGAAAGCACCGATGCCAAGGTCGAAGCCCAGATGCGCAAGGCGGTTGCCGCGCGCAAGCCCAAGCTGCACCAGATCGCCGGTTCGGAAAGCCGCATCGCCGCGCTGGCGCTGCGGCTGCACCGCACCGGCAAGAACTGGAGCCTGGCCCAGTATGCCTATGCCTCGGCCGGGCTGGCGCTGGCGGTGACGGTGATCATGTTCCTCAAGACCGGCGCCGCGCTGTTTTCGCTCGGCTTCGGCCTGGTGGTCGGCGCGGGGCTGCCGCACATGCTGGTCAACTTCTTCATCAAGAAGCGCCTTGGCGATTTCACCACCAAGTTTCCCGACGGGATCGAGCTTCTCGTCCGCGGGCTGCGCTCGGGCCTTCCGGTCACCGAAACGCTGGGCGTGGTCGCTTCCGAAGTGCCCGGCCCGGTGGGCGAGGAATTCAAGCTGGTGACCGAGCGCATCAAGATCGGCAAGACGATGGAGGACGCCCTCCAGGAAACCGCCGACCGCCTGAATACGCCCGAATTCAGCTTCTTCTGCATCACACTGGCGATCCAGCGCGAAACCGGCGGCAACCTTGCAGAAACGCTTTCAAACCTTGCCGACGTGCTGCGCAAGCGCGCCCAGATGAAGCTCAAGATCCGCGCGATGAGCTCGGAATCCAAGGCCTCCGCCTATATCGTCGGTTCGCTGCCCTTCATCGTCTTCGGGATGATCTACTGGATCAACCCCAAGTACCTGGGCGGCTTCTTCACCGACGACCGGCTGATCGTCACCGGGCTTGGCGGCCTGGTGTGGATGTCGATCGGCGCCTTCATCATGGCCAAGATGGTCAGCTTCGAAATCTGAGCCAGGGAACCGGACAACCATGCCTACAAATCCGCCCGGACCTACGCTCCTCGGCATCGACGTCATCTGGGTCGGGACGATCCTGGCGTTCTGCGCCGCGCTGGCGGTGATCTTCGCGATCTACACCGCGATCACCATCCGCGACCCGATGCAGAAGCGCGTCAAGGCGCTCAACGACCGCCGCGACCAGCTCAAGACCGGGCTGATCACCGGCGGATCGAAGAAGCGCGCCAGCCTGGTGCGCAAGAGCGAAGCCACCGACCGGATGAAGGATACGCTGTCCTCGCTCAAGGTTTTGCAGCAGAGCCAGCTCGAGATCATCCAGCAGAAGCTGGCCCAGGCCGGCATCCGCCGCAAGGAACTGGGCATCGTCGTGATCTTCGCGCGCATGGTGCTGCCGGTGGTGCTGGGCGGGTTCGCCGCCTTCATGATCTATGGCATCAACTATTTCCCCGATTGGGGCGGGATGAAGCGGCTGATGGGCTTCGCGGCGGCGGTCGGCGCAGGCTACAAGGGGCCGGAAATCTTCATCCAGAACCTGATCTCCAAGCGCACCGACGCGATCCGCAAGGGTCTGCCCGACGCGCTCGACCTGCTGGTGATCTGCGCCGAGGCCGGGCTGACGGTCGATGCCTCGTTCAACCGCGTGGCGCGCGAACTGGGCCGCGCCTATCCCGAACTGGGCGACGAATTCGCGATGACCGCGATCGAACTCGCGTTCCTGGGCGAACGCCGCATGGCTTTCGAAAACCTTGCCTACCGCGTCGATCTGGAAGCGGTAAAGGGCGTGACCACCACGATGGTCCAGACCGAACGCTATGGTACGCCGCTAGCCTCGGCGCTGCGGGTGCTGTCGGCCGAATTCCGCAATGAGCGCATGATGCGCGCCGAGGAAAAGGCCGCGCGCCTGCCCGCGATCATGACCGTGCCGCTGATCCTGTTCATCCTGCCGGTGCTGTTCATCGTGATCCTTGGCCCCGCGGCCTGCTCGATCGCCGACGCCTTCAGCCACAAGCCGGGGCAGCACTAATCCAGGGGGAGTTGCCCGGGGGCAACCAAGGGCCGGTCCGGATCCGTCCGGGCCGGCCTTTGCGCAGCTTCGGCTCAGGGCTTGCCGACCGTCCCTTCGATCGCGCCGAAGATGGTATGGCCGGCATCGTCCTTCATCTCGATCCGCACCACGTCGCCATAGCGCAGGAACGGCGTGGTCGGCGCGCCCGAAGCAATCGTTTCGACCATGCGCTGCTCGGCAATGCATGAATAGCCGCGCCCGCCCTGGTTGCAGGGCCGGCCGGGCGATCCGTCGGGATCGCGGTTGCTGACCGTGCCCGACCCGATGATCGAGCCGGCGCCGATCCGCCGGGTGCGGGCCAGATGGGCGATCAGCGTGCCGAAATCGAATGTGCACTCCTCACCCGCCTCGGCGCGGCCGAAGGCCTGGCCGTTGAGATCGACGTTCAGCACCCGGTTCAGCCGCCCGCCCTGCCAGGCCGTGCCCAGTTCATCGGGCGTGACGAAGACCGGCGAGAAATGCGTGGCCGGCTTCGACTGGACGAAGCCGAAGCCCTTGGCCAGTTCTTCGGGAATGAGATTGCGCAAGGACACATCGTTGACCAGCCCGACCAGCCGGATGTGATCCAGCGCCTGCCCGGCCGAAACCCCCTGCGGCACATCGTCGGTGACAACGCAAATCTCGGCTTCCATGTCGCAGCCCCAGGCTTCGTCGGCCAGCGTGATCGGCTCGCGCGGGCCGCGCAGATCGTCGCTGCCGCCCTGGTACATCAGCGGATCGTGCCAGAAGCTGTCGGGCAGTTCCGCGCCGCGCGCCTTCCTGACAAGTTCGACGTGGTTGACGTAGGCGCTGCCATCGGCCCACTGGAAGGCGCGCGGCAGGGGCGCGGCAACCTCGCGCTCGTGGAACCGCTCGCGCGGGATCGCGCCGTGTTCCAGTTCGGTCGCCAGCGCCTCGAGCACCGGGGCGTGCCGGTCCCAGTCATCGAGCGCGGCCTGCAGGGTCGGCGCCAGATGGTCCGCCGGGGTGTACCAGGCGAGATCCTTCGAAACGAGGACGAGCCGCCCGTCGCGGCCGTGGGGCATCGATGCCAGTTTCATGCGCTAACTATTCCTTGTCGCCAGCCTGCTTGCGAATACGCGCCAGCAGATCCTTGAAAGTCTCCTGTTCGGCCGCGCTCAGCGCGGCGAACAGCTGTTGTTCCATCTTGAGCGCAAGCGGCATGATCGCGCCGTGCACCTCGCGTCCCGTAGCGGTCAGTTCGAGGTGGTGCGAGCGCCCGTCGCGCGCATTGGGACTGCGCGCGATCAGCCCGCGATCCTCCAGCACCTTGCAGGCCCTGTTGACCGCGACCTTGTCCATCCGGGTCGCCCCGACCAGATCGCGCTGGGTATGCGCGTCGCTATCGCCCAGCACGGCCATGACCCGCCATTCGGGGATCTTGAGCCCGAAACGCGAAGAATATTCGGCGGCGATCCGATCGCTCACCACGTTCGAGGTGACCGAGAGCAGATAGGGCAGGAAATCGGCCAGGCGGGCTTGTTTTGAAGGCATCAACTGGTTCCTGTTGCAACCAGTTCGCTACGGCGCGGCGATGCAAAGCGCAATGGCAAAGGTCAATTTCTGACCGCTTCGGGCGCCGCGGCGGCGAAAGCGGGAAGCTCGCGCAGCGCGGCATCGATCCGCACCAGCCGGGGAAGCGGATCGAGCGGCAGGTCGAAGCGCCGGGCGCTGAACATCTGCGGGACCAGGCAGACATCGGCAAGATTGGGCGCATCGCCGCCAAACAGCCCGGTTGCGGGGGCCGCCGCCTCAAGCGCGGCAAGTCCATCGCCCAGCCAGCGGTGCAGCCAGCGCCCGATTGCGGCCTGATCCTGGCCCATCTCGTCGCGCAGGTAGTTCTGGACGCGCAGGTTTTGCAGCGGATGCACTTCGGCGGCGATGGTCAGCGCCAGCGCCATGACCTGCGCCCGCTCCAGCGGATCGGCCGGAAGCAATCGGGGTTCGGGAAAGCGCGCATCGAGGAAGTCGATGATCGCCAGCGACTGGCTGATGCGCTGTTCGTCCACTTCGAGCAGCGGCACCAGCCCGAGCGGATTGAGCGCGCGGAACGGTGCGCCGCGCTGGTCGCCGGCGGCAAGGTCGACCGTGACCGAGCGATAGGACACGCCCTTGAGGTTCAGCGCGATCCGCACCCGGTACGCGGCGCTGGACCGCCAGTAATCGTGCAGGACGATTTCAGCCATTCAGCACCCGCCCGGCCACCGCCTGCAACCTGGCGAGCAGCGCCGGATCACGCGCGGCCGATGCGGTCATGATCGCGTGTTGCAGCGCATGGTCGATCGGGCTGGGTTCGCGGACCTTCGCGAGCGATCCCGCCAGCCTGCGCACCACCCCGCCCGCAAGATCGACGTTGCGCTTCATCACCGCCATGATCTCGGCCGCGTCGGCCTCGTCGCCTTCGCGCCAGCTGTCATAGTCGGTGACCATGCCCAGCAGCGCATAGGGCAGTTCCGCTTCACGCGCGAGGCGGGCTTCGGGCATGGCGGTCATCCCGATCACGTCGCCGCCCCACTTGCGGTACATCCGGCTTTCCGCCCGGGTCGAGAATTGCGGTCCTTCGATCGCGACATAGCAGCCGCCGTCATGGACCCTGGCGCCTTCCGCGCCCGCCGCCGCGACGAGCGCGGCCCTGAGCCGCGGGCAGACCGGATCGGCCAGGCTGACATGGCCGACCAGGCCGGGTCCGAAAAAACTGCTGATGCGGCCGCTGGTGCGGTCGATGAACTGGTCCACGGCCACGAAATGCCCCGGCGCCATGTTGGGATTGAGCGAGCCGATCGCCGACAGGGCGATCACGTCGGTCACCCCGCAGCGCTTCAACACGTCGATATTGGCGCGGTAGTTGACCGCCGCGGGCGGGATCGCATGACCGGGGCCGTGGCGCGGCAGGAAGGTGAAGCGCACCCCGCCAAGCGAACCGGTGGTGACCGCCGCGGATGGCAGGCCAAAGGGGCTCGCCACCTCGATCTCCTGGGCGTTGTCGAGCCCGATCCCGGCCGCCAGACCCGACCCCCCGATCACCCCGATATGCCAGCTGCCGCTCATCGCCGGGTAAGGATGCCCGTCATGATGAAGTCGATCAGATGCTCCTTGTAGCGATCGCGCAGTTCTTCGGTCAGCGTGTCGGTGTCATAGCAATGCTTGAGCACCAGTCGCGAGGCGAAGAACCGGTCCGCCGCGCCGGTTGCGGTGAAATAGAACAGTTGCGGATCGACATTGCGGAACACGCCCTGCTTCACCCCGTCCTCGATCAGCCGGTCATAGGCGCGGCTCAGCGGGGTGAGATAGGAATCGGCGATCCGGTGCGCTTCATCGTCGTTGCTTTCGCGCACCAGCCGCATCAGCAGCCGGTTGAGGTAGGGCGTCTTGAAATAGGTATCGACCACCGCGCCGATATGGCGGCGCAGGCGCTGCTGTGGGTCCATGTCCTTCGACATCAGCGCGTCGACCGCGTGGACGATGCCTTCCATGTCGCGATCGAGCAGGGCCTTCATCAGCCCGGCCTTGTTGCCGAAGTAGTATTTGACCAGCGCCGAATTGAGCCCGGACCGCAAGGACAGTTCGGACAGCGAGATGTCGACGATGTCGCCCTCGCGCATGATATCGGACGCGGTCTGCAGCAATTGCTCGCGCGCGCCGGGCGGCGCATCTGTTGCTGCGGTCTGCGCCTTCGAGTTCATGCGTACGGCGGCTCCTCACCCCACCAAGGATAAAAATCGGGCATATCTTCAGAAACCCGTAGCGGAAAGGCGGGGGTCCGCTTTTCGAGGAAACTTTGCACACCTTCCTTGGCGTCGGCGCCCTTGGACAGGCGGTAGATCGCCCGGCTATCCACCTTGTGCGCCTCCATCGGGTGCGCGCCCGAGGGGATCCGCCACAGCATCGCGCGGGTCATGGCCACCGAGATGGCCGAGGTGTTGTCGGCAATCTCGCGCGCCAGGCCGCGGGCTGCATCGATCAGTTCGCCCTGCGGGTGGACCGATCGCACCAGCCCGGCCTTCAGCGCCTCTTCCGCGCCGAAGATCCGCCCGGTCATGCACCATTCGAGCGCCTGGTTGATCCCGACGATCTTGGGCAGGAACCAGCTCGAGCAGGCTTCGGGCACGATCCCGCGGCGGGCGAAGACGAAACCATAGCGCGCGTTGTCGCTGGCCAGGCGGATGTCCATCGGCAGCTGCATGGTGATGCCCACGCCCACCGCCGCGCCGTTGCAGGCCGAGATCAGCGGCTTCTTCGACTGGAACAGCCGCAGCGTCAGCAGCCCGCCGCCATCGCGCACCCGCGGATCGGACAGGTCGGCGACCGGCTCTGAATTGGAAAAGACCGCACGGCCATCGTCGGGGGTCAGATCGGCTCCGGCGCAGAACGCCCGGTCGCCCGCCCCGGTAAAGATCACCGCACGAACGCTGTCGTCAGCGTCGGTGCGGTCCATCGCATCGATGATCTCGTTCATCATCGTGCCGGTGAAGGCGTTCATCTTTTCCGGCCGGTTGAGCGTCAGCGTGGCCACGCCTTCGGCGATATGAAGGTCGATCTGCGAATAGGACATACCGTGCTCTCCCGGGGAAGGTGCCGGGGCGCCGCTGGTGGGCGCTCCCGGCCTGGTCTGCTGCTTAACGCGGCGCCATGCGGATGGCGCCGTCGAGGCGCACGTCCTCGCCGTTGAAATAGCCGTTCTCGATCATGGTCATGGCGAGATTGGCGTATTCGGCAGGATCGCCGAGCCGCTTGGGATAGGGCACCGAGGCGCCCAGCGCATCCTTGACGTTCTGCGGCGCGGCAGCGAGCAGCGGGGTGTTGAAGATCCCCGGAAGGATGGTGTTGACGCGGATGTTCTCGTTCGAAAGATCGCGGGCGATCGGCAGGGTCATGCCGACCACGCCGGCCTTCGAGGCCGAATAGGCGACCTGGCCGATCTGGCCGTCTTCGGCGGCAACCGAAGCGGTATTGACGATCGCGCCGCGATCACCGTCTTCCTGCGGATCGAGGGTCAGCATGCCGGCCGCCGACATCGCGATGCAGCGGAAGGTGCCAACGAGGTTGATCTGGATCAGCCAGTCAAAGGCGCTGGGCGGATAGAAGCTGATCGAGCCGTCATCCTTCTTGCGGCTGGCGGTCTTCATTGCCGCGCCGGTGCCGGCGCAGTTGACCAGCACGCGCTCCTGGCCGTGGGCCTCGCGGGCCTTGGCGAACCCGGCGGCGACGCTTTCATCGCTGGTCACGTTCACTTCGCAGAAGATGCCGCCGATTTCCTTGGCCAGCGCCTCGCCCTTTTCGGCCTGGAGGTCGAACAGCGCGACCTTGACGCCCTTGGCGGCCAGCGCGCGGGCAGTAGCGGCGCCGAGGCCCGAGGCCCCGCCGGTGACGACCGCGGCAACAGTGTTGTCGAGTTTCATTTCAATATCTCCTTAACACGCAGGTCCTTCGAGACACCTCAGCCCTTCGACAAGCTCAGGACTTCGGTTCCTCAGGACGAACGGTGATTGAATATTCCGTTCCCCCTCCCCGTTCGTCCTGAGGAGGTGAGGACGCAGTCCGAACCGTCTCGAAGGACTAGACCATCTCCACAATGGTGACGTTGGCGACGCCGCCGCCTTCGCACATCGTCTGCAGGCCATACTTCTTGCCCCGCGCCTTGAGCGCGTGGAGCAGCGTGGCCATCAGCTTGGTGCCCGAGGCGCCCAGCGGGTGCCCCAGCGCGATCGCGCCGCCGTTGACGTTGAGCTTCTCGGGATCGGCCCCGGTGTGCTTGAGCCAGGCGAGCGGGACCGAGGCAAAGGCCTCGTTGACTTCGTAAAGGTCGATGTCGCCGATCTTCATGCCGGCGCGCTGCAGCGCCCGGTCGGTGGCGAACAGCGGCTCCTCGAGCATGATCACCGGATCGCCGGCGGTCACGGTCAGGGTGTGGATGCGGGCCAGCGGGGTCAGGCCATAACGCTTGAGCGCCTCTTCCGAGACGATCAGCGCCGCCGAAGAACCGTCGCAGATCTGGCTCGAGGTCGCGGCGGTCAGCGTGCCGCCCTCGTTGATCAGCTTGACCGAGGCGATGCTTTCCAGCGTGGCGTCCATGCGGATGCCTTCGTCGACGGTGTGCAGGCCCTTGCCTTCCGGGGTCTCGATCTCGATCGGGACGATTTCGGCGGCGAAGGCGCCGGCCTCGGTCGCGGCGCGGGCGTTGACATGGCTCTTCAGCGCGAACCGGTCGAGGTCATCCTTCGAAAAGCCGTGCTTGCTGACCAGCATTTCCGCGCCGGCGAACTGGCTGAACATCACGCCGGGATACTTTTGCTCAAGCCCGGGCGACTTGTAGTGGCCCAGCCCCTCCTTCATGTGGAACATCGCGTTCGAACCCATCGGCACGCGGCTCATGCTTTCGATCCCGGCCGCGATCACCACGTCCTGCACGCCCGACATCACCGCCTGCGCGGCGAACTGGATCGCCTGCTGCGACGAACCGCACTGGCGGTCGATCGTCACCGCCGGGGTCGATTGCGGGAGCAGCCTGGAGGCGAGCACCGCGTTGCGGCCCACCTGCATCGCCTGCTGCCCGGCCTGGGTGACGCAGCCCATGACCACGTCATCGACCGCGGCGGGATCGATCCCGCTGCGCGCAACGATCGCGTCGAGACTGGCCGCCGCCAGGTCCACCGGGTGCACCCCCGCAAGCCGTCCGCCGCGGCGCCCGCCGGCGCTGCGCACCGCATCGACAATATAGGCTGTAGCCATCTGCTTTCCGATTCCTCTGCTGGATGTTTAACCGATCGATTAAGGCTCCGCCCGGCAAGCGTCAAGCTGTGGCAATTTCACAACAAGTCCACGCGAAATGTTGCTTGACCCTGTTAGAGAATTGCCAGCGCGCGCCAGTTCTTTCAGGGATGCATCATCCGGTCCTGCGTGCAGGACCAGACGGCGATGAACGGAGAGCCGGGCATCGCTGCCTTACCAGGAATGTCTCGCCGCTGCGGGATTGGGATCAAGGGGCTAATATATGAAGTTTTTTAAATCAGCACTTTCGAGCGCGACCTGCCTGCAAGGGGCGGCGTTCGCGGTGGCGCTTGCCGGCCTGCCGGGCGCGGCCCTGGCGCAGGACGCCGCGCCGGCCGATTCGGCCCAGTGCACTGATGAAAACGCCAACAACATCTGCGACGCCGACGAGAAGAAGAGCGGCGAACTGGTCGTCACCGGTTCGCGCCTGACCCGTCCGACGCTGTCCTCGCCCACCCCGCTGACCTCGGTGAGCGTTGCCGAACTGACCGACAAGGGCTCGGTCTCGCTGGGCGACTCGCTGAACAACCTGCCGTCGCTGCGTTCGACCTTCTCGTCGGGCAACTCGACCCGCTTCATCGGCACCGCCGGCCTCAACATCCTCGACCTTCGCGGTCTCGGCACCTCGCGCACGCTGGTGCTGGTCAACGGCAAGCGTCACGTTACCGCCTCGCCGGGTGATTACCTGGTCGACGTCAACACCATTCCGGTCGACCTGCTCGAACGCGTCGACATCGTCACCGGCGGCAACTCGGCGATCTACGGTTCGGACGCCGTTGCCGGCGTCGTGAACTTCATCCTCAAGCGCGATTTCGACGGCATCAGCATCAAGGGCCAGGGCGCGGTCTCGTCGCGCGGCGACCGGGGCAGCTACTTCGTCTCGGGCACCTGGGGCAAGAACTTCGCCGACGGCCGCGGCAACCTCGCCATCTCGGGCGAATTTGCCCGCGCCGAACCGATGTACTTCCGCGACCGTGACTATCTGACCGGCGCGCAGAGCGGCCGCTGCCAGTTCCAGCTGGTCGATCCGACCAGCGGTGAGGTCAACGGCACCGACGGGATCATCGACAACCAGTTCGTCTGCGGCGTGCGCAATGCGGCGATCAGCGATGGCGGCACGGTCGGCGCGCTTGATTCCTCGTCGAACCCCACGCGGCGCTACCTGCGCTTCGGTGCGGACGGGATGCCGTTCATCGACACGCCGACCCTGTCCTATGCGCCGGTCGGTTCGGGCAACCAGCTCGGCGGCCAGGGCTCGACCCTGCGCAACACCGGGATGATGATGGCCGGGGTTGAACGGTACACCGCCAACCTGCTGTTCCACTATGACTTCAGCGATTCCCTCAGCTATTTCGCCGAAGCCAAGTATGTCCACGTCTGGGCCAACCAGGAAGGTCAGCCGAGCTTCCTCAACTCCGGTCCGCAGAGCGTTGGCGCTCCCGCGCTGCGCTGCGACAACGGGTTCCTCAGCGCGGCCGCGCTCGCATCGCTGCAAAGCTACGGCCTGTGCGCCACGCCTGCCAGCACGTTCAACCTGGCCCGCTTCAACATCGACTTCGGCGGTCGCGGCGAAATCCACAAGCGCGATACCTACCGGATCGTCACCGGGGTTCGCGGTACCTTCAACGAGGACTGGAACTACGAACTGGCGGTCAACTATGGCCGGCTCGATACGCACCAGCGCTCGCTGAACAACCTTGTGCTTGCCGACGTCAACGGCAACGATGACGGCTTCGTCCTGGCTAGCCAGGCCGTGCTGGCGCCGGTCGGTTTCTCCGGCACCAATTTCGTGCTGAACTCGGCTGGCCAGAAGGTGATCTGCGCGGTCAACTCCGCCAGCAACACCCGCCCGGACTGCGTGCCGATCAACCTGTTCGGCTATGGTGCGCCGAGCGCTGCCTCGCTGGCATTCGTCAACACCGAAGGCCGGCGTGAAGAGCGTGCCGAGGAATTCATCGTCTCGCTCAACGTGGCCGGTGATCTCTCGCAGCTGTTCGAACTGCCCGGCGGACCGATCGGCTGGTCGCTGGGCGGCGAATATCGCGAAGAAACCGCCTATTCGGCCTGGGATGAACTGACGGCTTCGGGCGGCACGTTCCTCAACGCGATCCAGCCGTTCACCCCGCCCAAGATGACCGTCAAGGAAGTCTACGGCGAAGTCGACCTGCCGCTGCTGAAGGACATGCCGTTCGCCAAGGAACTGACGGTTCGCGGCGCGGGCCGGATGTCGGACTACAACACCCGTACCGGCACGGTCTGGGCCTGGAACGTCGACGGCATCTGGGCTCCGGTCAGCGACCTGCGTTTCCGCGCGGCCTTCAGCACTTCGGTGCGCGCGCCGACGCAGAGCGACCTGTACTCGACCCCGTCGCAGAACTTCTCGCAGCTGACCGACCCGTGCGATAGCTCGAACATCACCGCGAACCCCAGCCGCGCAGCGAACTGCGCCGCGGCGGGCGTGCCCACGGTGTTCAACGCGGCAACCGTCACGGCCTGCGCGTCGACCGCGTTCACCGGTACGGCAGGTGTTTCGCCCTGGGTGAACTGCACCGCGCGCACCTCGTCGACCGGCTTCCTGTCGGGCGGCAACCCGACCCTGGTCGAAGAACGCGGCAAGAGCCTCACGCTCGGCATGGTCATCGAACCGCACTGGATCCCGGGCCTCAACCTGACGATCGACTGGTACCGGATCAAGGTGACCAACCTGATCTCGGCGCTCAGCGCGCAGACGATCATCAACCTGTGCTATGACAGCCCGACCGGCATCAACAATCCGTTCTGCGCCACCGTCAACCGCGATGCCGCAACCGGACTGTTCGTTGAACCGGCGGTGATCTCGGGCGGGGTCAACTTCGCCGCGCAGAAAACCGAAGGGATCGACTTCGACCTGTCGTATCGCAAGACCTTCGCGAACGGCCAAAAGCTGTCGCTGCGGGCGATCGCCACCCGGGTGATCAAGGTTGACAACTATGTCGACCCGACCAACCCGAGCCTGCCGAACCGTCAGCTGGGCGAACTGGGCGATCCGCTGTGGGCCGCCGGTGTCACCTTCAACTATGACTTCGGCGCGGTCGATTTCACCTATTCGGCGCGCTACATCGGCAAGCAGACGATCGGTGCCTGGGAAACCCAGAACACCTACACCGGCCTCTGCCCGGGCAGCGGCATCACCGGCATTTCGGGTCGCTCCTGCACCCCCGGGCAGCTCGCGCTGCTCGATCCGCAGAACGTCGACGCCTATCCGCAGGTGTTCTACCCCTCGGCGCTGTACCAGAACGTCCGCCTGAACTTCGAACTGCCGGGCAAGAAGTATGCCTTCTACCTCGGCGTCGACAACTTCATGGACAAGAAGCCGCCGCTGGGCCTGCTGGGCACCGCGTCGGGCGACGACTACGATACCGTGGGCCGTTACGTCTACGCCGGCTTCAAGATCAACATGTAAGCCGGGCGCAGGACGCCACAACGAAGGGGCGGCACGGGCAACCGTGCCGCCCTTTTCGTATCAGGACACAAGCGATGCCGAATCCAGACGCCGGACCAGTGCTTCGGCATCGGGGGCGTTACCGGCCAGCCAGCCGCGCGCTTCGGCAATCTCGGCGGACAGCGCCTGCGCCTGCTGCTTCTTCATGCTTTCACGCGCCGCATTGTCGAAGACCAGCGCGGGGTTCTTCGAATAGGTGGCAAACAGCGGCCCACCCGCGACAGCGGCAATATCGGCAGGCTTGACCTCGATCCCGAAAAGTCTCGCGGCCTGACCCAGCGCCGCAGCGGGATCGCGATAGAACCGCTCGGCCTCCAGCGCGCGGGCATGGGGCATGCGATCGAGCAGCTTGGCGAAACGGCGGTGCTGCCCGGCCCACAAGGCCGCCGCACGCCGGGCATCGGACATGCCATCCGCAACGCCAAGCTGCCCGGCCAGCAGCGCCGTGATATTGCGCACCCAGCCGCGATGGTTCGCGCTGCGCAGCACCGCCCCAAGGTAATCGGGCAGCCGCGACCACAGCAGGACCACGGGCGCCTGCGGATCGTGATCGGCGATCGCATCGAGCATGAAGTTGACAGGGACATTGGCCTTGACCACGGTCATCCCGCTGCCCGGATAACGCCGCGACAGCAGCGCCAGCACCGCCGGCAGCAGCACGCGGTTTTCCTGCAGCGCCAGTTGCCGCAGGGCCAGCGGTTCGCGCAGCACCAGGCCGCCGCCCAGTTCGTCCAGCGCGCGCGCCAGCAGGGTCGATCCGCAATGCGCGACGTGGAAAATCCAGCCCAGTGGCCGCGCCGCAGGAACCGCTGCGGCAAGCGAGGCCGCAGGCACTCGCCAACCGCCCTCGCCCGCCGGGGAAATCCGGTGATCGAGGAAAATCGAGCGGCGATAGGCGTCACCGTCCATCGGCACCAGGATCGCGTCATCCGCTTCGAGGGAATGAAGACAGGCATCGGGCGTTGCCAGCAGGTCCTGAAGGCTTTGGGTCATGTTGCGGGCATAGCCTGGCGGGCTGCTCTGCGCTATCGTCAGCGGACCGTGCCCCGCTATCACCTTCCCCGTGCCGGTCAGCCATTCGTCGTGGTTGAGCCCGAAGCCGCCGAAACACTCGCCGCGCTCGACCGCGAAACAATCATCGCGCTCTACCGCGAGCACGGCGCGTTGCTGTTCCACGGTTTCCATGCCGGACTGGATCAGTTCGGCGATTTTGCCTGGCGGTTCTGCAAGACCGCGGTGGTCAATGAGACCCCGGGTCGCGCTCCCCTCGATCCGAACCGGCTGGTCTACGGCGTCGATGGCGGAACCCAGGAGTTCGCGCTTCATCCCGAACTCTCACGCGAGCCGTGGAAGCCGGACCTGGCCATGTTCGCCTGCCTCTCGCCGCCGGGCGAAGGCGGACAGACCACGTTGTGCGACGGGATCGAGCTGGTCCGCGCGCTACCCGCCGAGATCCGCGAGGGGCTGAGCGATCGCTGGCTGATCTATGCCAGCGCCGCCTGGCCGGAACTGCTTGAATTCTGGCTGGCTACCGCGAATCCCGACGATGCCCTGCTGGCCGATTCGCCGGCGGGTTGCCCCTATCATTTCGAGCGGATCCCCGATGGCCGGATCGTTCGGTTCTACACCGCGCCCGCGCTGCACAAGCCGATGTTTGCCGATGCGGCTGCCTTCGGCAATTTCCTGCTCTTCGCGCGCTTCGTCAACGGACGCCGAGACTTCCCGCTGCTCGACAACCGCCGCCCGGTTCCCGAGGAGTGGCTCCAGGCGATCAAGCACGTCGCAGACCGGCTCACCGTGGCGATCCGGTGGCACAAGGGCGACGTGCTGATGCTGGACAACACGCGGTTCATGCATGGCCGTACGGCCGTGCTCGACCCAAGCGAGCGGGTGATCGCCACTTTCTTCGGCTATCTCGACTTCGCGCCGCCAGCCGCGAACGGCGGGCCCGAACCGATCTGGCGGCGCGTCAACTTCGAACCGCCCCGCCCGCCGGAATACCTGCTGCGGAGACGCTGACGGAAGGTCAAGCCACGCTCATCGTCAGAGCCCCATCACCCTCGTCGATCCTGACCGTGCTGCCATCGGGAATTTCACCCGCGAGCAGCTTTTCGGCGAGCGGGTCCTGCAGATAGCGCTGCACCGCCCGCTTCAGCGGCCGCGCGCCATAGACCGGATCGTAGCCGACCCTCCCCAGCCAGCGCTTGGCGGCATCGGTCAGGTCGAGCACGATCTTGCGGTCCTTGAGCAGGTTTGCCACCCGGCTGACCTGGATCTCGACGATCGGCCCCATGTGTTCCTGGCCGAGGCGGTGGAACAGGATGATCTCGTCCAGCCGGTTCAGGAATTCGGGGCGGAAATGTCCGCGCACCACTTCCATTACCTGCGGCTCGACGCTTTCGACATCCTGCCCGTCCTCGAGGTTCGCCAGATACTGGCTGCCAAGGTTGCTGGTCAGGATGATCAGGGTGTTGGTGAAATCGACCACCCGGCCCTGCCCGTCGGTCAGCCGCCCGTCGTCAAGCACCTGGAGCAGCACGTTGAACACGTCGGAGTGCGCCTTCTCGACCTCGTCGAACAGCACGACCTGGTAGGGCCGGCGCCGCACCGCCTCGGTCAGCACGCCGCCTTCCTCATAGCCGACATAGCCCGGAGGCGCGCCGATCAGGCGGGCGACCGAATGCTTCTCCATGAATTCGGACATGTCGATGCGGACCATCGCGGTGTCATCATCGAACAGGAACCCGGCGAGCGCCTTGGTCAGCTCGGTCTTGCCGACCCCGGTGGGGCCAAGGAACAGGAACGAGCCGAGCGGGCGGTTGGGATCCTGTAGCCCTGCGCGGGCGCGGCGCACGGCCTTGCTGACCGCGACCACGGCATCGCTCTGGCCGATCACCCGCTTGCCGATGATCTCCTCCATCTTGAGGAGCTTTTCGCGCTCGCCTTCCATCATCTTGTCGACGGGGACGCCGGTCCAGCGGCTGACCACCGCGGCGATGTCCTCGGCGGTCACTTCCTCGCGCAGCAGCGCATTATCCGAAACGTTCTGGGCTTCGGACAATTGCTTTTCGAGCGCCGGGATCGTGCCGTATGACAGCTCGCCCGCCTTGGCGAGGTCGCCCTGGCGCTGCGCCTGCTCAAGCTCGATCCGCGCGGCGTCGATCTGTTCCTTGATCTTGCCCTCGGCGGCGATCTTGTCACGCTCGCCCTGCCAGCGCACGGTCAGCCCCGCGCTCTGCTCCTCAAGCTGCGCCAGTTCCTCGCGCAGCGCGGCCAGCCGGTCCTTCGATGCCTGGTCGGTCTCCTTGGCGAGCGCCATCTCCTCGATCTTGAGCTGGATGATCCGCCGGTCGAGAACCTCGATTTCCTCGGGCTTCGATTCGACTTCCATGCGGATGCGCGAAGCCGCCTCGTCCATCAGGTCGATCGCCTTGTCGGGCAGGAAGCGGTCGGAAATATAGCGGTTCGACAGCGTGGCCGCGGCGACGATCGCCTGGTCGGTGATCCGCACCCCGTGGTGCAGTTCGTACCGGTCCTTCAGTCCGCGCAGGATCGAGATCGAATCCTCGACCGTGGGTTCGCCGACGAAGACCGGCTGGAAGCGCCGCTGCAGCGCGGGGTCTTTTTCGACGTGCTTCTGGTATTCATCCAGCGTGGTCGCGCCGATGCAGTGCAGTTCGCCGCGGGCCAGCGCCGGCTTGAGGAGGTTGGATGCATCCATCGCGCCCTCGCTTTTGCCGGCGCCGATCAGGGTGTGCATCTCGTCGATGAACAGGATGATCTCGCCCTCGGCGCCCTTCACTTCGTCGAGCACGGCCTTCAGCCGTTCCTCGAACTCGCCGCGATACTTGGCGCCGGCGATCAGGCTGCCCATGTCGAGGCTCATCAGGCGGCGATCCTTGAGGCTGTCGGGCACGTCGCCGTTGGCGATGCGCAGCGCCAGACCTTCGGCGATCGCGGTCTTGCCCACGCCGGGTTCGCCGATCAGCACCGGGTTGTTCTTGGTGCGGCGGGCAAGGATCTGCACGGTGCGGCGGATCTCCTCGTCGCGGCCGATCACCGGATCGAGCTTGCCGTCGCGCGCCGCCTGCGTCAGGTCGCGGGCGTATTTCTTCATCGCTTCATAGGCGTTCTCGGCGCTGGCGTTATCCGCGGTGCGGCCGCCGGTCAGCTCCTGGATCGCGGCCTCGAGCGCCTTCACGTCGACCCCGGCGGCTTTCAGCGCCTGCCCGGCCGGATTGGTCGCGTTCACCGCCAGCGCCTGGAGCATCCGCTGCACCGAAACATAGCTGTCGCCCGCCTTGGCGGCGAGCTGTTCGGCCTGGTCGAGCACGCGAACCGCATCGTTTTCGAGCCCCGGCGCGGCCTGCGCCCCGCTGCCCGAGACGGCGGGAATCTTGGCCAGCGCCTCGTCGACCTTGGCCTGCGCGATCTGCGGGTTGCCGCCCGCGCGCTGGATCAGCCCGGCGGCCATGCCCTCGCTGTCCTCGAGCAGGGCCTTGAGGATGTGTTCGGGAGTAATCCGCTGGTGGCTCATCCGCACGGCAACGGTCTGCGCGCTTTGCAGGAATCCCTTGGCGCGGTCGGTGAATTTCTCGAGGTTCATTGGTGTATCAGCCTCCTGTCACACCTCAGGTAGTGTTGCGAATTGGCAACACAAGGGGTGCCTGCCAATTTTCCTGCCGAGGCGCCGCCTTGGCACGCGGGAGAGGATGAGCGATCACCCGCCAATGGGCAAGACGCGCGAAGGTCGGCGTCCTTGCGCCTGCCCCTGCGGCACGGCGGTTCGTCGAATTGCACTGTCGTCGCAGCGCGCTATGCTCGAACCCATTGCACAGACCCAGGGGAGATTCCGTTCCATGCGCCGCTTCGTCACTGCTTCGCTCCTGGCCCTTGCGCTGAGCGCCTGTGCCTCTACCCAGCCCGCGCCGCTCGCCAGCGCCGCTCCGCCCCCGCCGAGGTGCCCGCGCCCAAGCCCAAGGCGCAGCCCGCCCCGCTGGGCGAGCTGGTGAGCAGGGTCGAGATTCCCTACGAACAGTTCACCCTTGCCAACGGCCTCCAGGTGCTGGTCCACACCGATCGCAAGGCGCCGGTCGTCGGGGTCACCACCTATTACCGCGTCGGTTCGAAGAGCGAGCCCAGGGGCCGCACCGGCTTTGCCCACCTGTTCGAGCACCTGATGTTCGGCGGCAGTGAAAACGTGCCGAATTTCGACGTTCCGCTGGAAGCGGCGGGATCGACCAGCACCAACGGCTCGACCTGGTTCGACCGCACCAACTATGTCGAGACACTGCCCAAGGGCGCGCTCGATCTGGCGCTGATGATGGAAAGCGACCGGATGGGCCACCTGCTGGGCGCGGTGACCCAGGACAAGCTCGACAAGCAGCGCGGCGTTGTCCAGAACGAGAAGCGCCAGGGCGACAACGAGCCCTACGGCCTGGTCGACTATGCGATCGGCGACGGGCTGTTCCCGGTCGGCCACCCCTATCGGCACTCGACGATCGGGTCGATGGCCGACCTCAACGCCGCCAGCCTGCCCGATGTGCGCAAGTGGTTCACCGACAACTATGCCCCCAACAACGTGGTGCTGGTGCTGTCGGGCGATATCGACGCGGCGACCGCCAGGCCGATGGTCGAAAAGTGGTTCGCCGGGATCCCGCGCGGGCCCGAGGTGCGCAAGGTCGAGGCCGGGCCGGTCACGCTGCCAGCCCCGGTGCGCCGCGAGATGAAGGACCAGGTGCCGCTGACCAAGGTTTACCGCGTCTGGTCGGGGCCCGGGCTGAACCATGCCGATGCCCCCGCGCTCGATATGGGGATGCGCGTACTGGGCGGCCTCGCCTCGTCCCGGCTCGACAATGAGCTGGTTCGCGGGCGCCAGCTTGCCACTTCGGTTTCGGCAAACGTCCAGCAGTTCGAACAGGTCAGCTTCATCCAGGTCGAGATGGAGATCAAGCCGGGGGTCGACCAGACCCAGGCCGAGGCCGCGCTCGATGCCCTGATCGCCGATCTGGTCGCGAACGGCCCCACCGCCGATGAACTGCAGCGCGCCGCGACCAGCGCGGTATCGGGCCAGATCGCCGGGCTGGAAATGGTCGGCGGCTTTGGCGGCAAGGGCGCGACCCTGGCCGAAGGCCTGCTCTATTCGGGCGATCCGGCGCAGTACAGGAAGGACCTGGCGGCAATCGCCGCGCTGACCCCGCGCGATGTCCAGGCCGCACTGGGGCGCTGGCTTTCGCGCCCGGTCTATGCGCTGGTGGTCAGCCCCGGTGAACGCACCGAACGGGGCGAGACGATGGGCGGCTGGGGCGACGAGGCAAGTTCCGCTTCGCCCAAGCCCGATGCGAAGAAGCCGGCGCCCAAGCTGGCCAAGTCCCCGCTCGCGCGCTTCCGCCGGTCGCTCCGGTGGGCGAGCTGACCTTCCCCAGGGTCGAGCATGCCGCGCTTTCGAACGGCATCCCGATCGTCTTGGCCCGGCGCACCGGCGTGCCCAAGGTGCTGGTCAACCTCAGCTTCGATGCCGGCTATGCCGCCGATGCCCAGGACGGGCCGGGCACCCAATCGCTGATGATGTCGCTGCTCGACGAAGGAACCGAAAACCTCAACGCCACCCAGATCGCCGAGGAGCAGGAACGGCTGGGCGCCTCGATCGGCGCCGGCGCGGGGGTCGACAGTTCGGCCGTGACGCTGAGCGCGCTGACCCCAACCTCCAGCCCTCGCTCGACCTGCTCGCCGATCTCGTGCTGCATCCCGCCTTCCGCGAGGATGACGTCAAGCGTGCGCGGGACAAGCGCCTGGCCGACATTGCCCAGTCGCAGGCCAGCCCCCGGGCCCTGGCCAGCCGCAGCCTCAACCCGATCCTGTTCGGACCCGCGCACCCCTATGGCCAGCCGGGCGATGGCCTTGGCGATGCCCGTTCGGTCGCGGCGCTGACCCCCGCCTCGCTGCGCGCGGCGCAGGGCAAGTGGCTGCGCGCCGACAATGTCACGATCACCGTGGTCGGGGATGTGACGATGGAGCAATTGAAGCCGATGCTGGAAGCCAGTTTCGGCGCCTGGCGCGCACCCGCCGGGGCACGTCCGGTCAAGGCGATCGATGCCGCGATCCCGGCGCCGCAGCCGCGGATCGTGCTGATCGATCGGCCCAATTCGCCCCAGTCGGTCATTGTCGCGGGGCGGGTGCTGCCGGTCACCGGGCGCCAGCAAGGCCTGGAGGCGCTGGATCTGGCCAACGAGGTGCTGGGCAATGGCTTCCTCAGCCGGCTCAACCTCAACCTGCGCGAGGACAAGGGCTGGTCCTATGGCGTGCGCTCGGCCGTTCGCAGTCCCAAGGGCCCGCGCAGCCTGGTGCTGACCGCGCCGGTCCAGGCCGACCGCACCGGGGATCGATCGCGCTGATCCTGGCCGACATGCGCGCCTTCCCCAAGGCCAAGGGGGTCGATGCAACTGAGCTGACGCGCGTCACCGATGGCAATATCCGCGGCCTGCCGAACGAGTTCGAAACCAACGGCCAGGTGCTGGGCGCAGTGCTGGGCAACCAGCTGCTGGGCCGGCCCGACGATTACCAGGCCTCGCTTCCCGCCCGCTACCGCGCGATCGACGCCGCCGCGATCGACAGCGCGGCGGCGCAGTACCTGGGGCCTGACGGACTGGTCTTCGTGGTGGTGGGCGACCGCAAGATAGTCGAGCCGCAGCTGCGCAAGCTGGGCTTGCCGATCGAGATCGCGCCGCCTGTTGACTCGACGCCCGCAAAAGGCGAGTGATCGCCTTACTTACCCCCATGTAAGCTAATGATCCCAAGCTGAGGAGAGTTCGAATGTCAGTAGCCGGCACTTATGAATGCGTGACCAAGACCCCGATGGGTGACCAGAAGAGCGACGTGACCATCGTGGTCGACGGCGACACCTTCACCGGCACCAACGCGGGCGCAATGGGCTCGATGGAAATGGAAAACGGCAAGGTCGACGGCAACAAGCTGACCTGGACGATGAAGATGACCGTCCCGATGCCGATGACGCTCGAAGGCGAAGCGACCGTCGATGGCGACACCCTGACCGGCACCGTCAAGGCCGGCGCATTTGGCGCCTTCCCGCTGAACGGCACCCGCAAGGCCTAATCCGCCGCCGCGAAAACATGAAGGGCGCCGGAGGGGTTCTCCGGCGCCCTTTCGTTTGGCTGGGCAAGAAGTCCGCGCACCCCTCGTCCGGTCCCGTCACCCCGGGCTTGACCCGGGGTCCCGCTTGACCTCGCGGGCCTACGCCAACCGCTGTTTCAGCACCTGGTTGACCAGCTGCGGATTGCCCTTGCCCTGCATGGCCTTCATCGTCTGGCCGACGAAGAAGCCGAACAGGTTTTCCTTGCCGCCCTTGTATTCGGCGACCTTGTCGGCGTTGGCGGCAAGCACGGCGTCGACCGCGGCCTCGATCGCGCCGGTGTCCGAAGTCTGCTTGTTGGCTTCGATCTCGCTCGCCAGATCGATGTCCGAGATCAGGTGCGCCTCGAAGATCTCCTTGGCCTTGCTGCCCGAGATCAGCCCGCTTTCGGTGGCGACGACAATCGCGGTGTTGGCTTCGAGCGAGTTTTTGGGATGATCGGCGGCAAGCGAATGCGCGCCGAGGATCCCCGGACGTTCCGACAGCAGCCAGTTGGCCACGCGCTTGGCGACATCGCCCTCACCCTTGCTGGCCGCCGCCGCGACCGAGGTCAGCAGGGCCTCGAACTGGCGGGCGGTTTCGACATCGGCGGTCAGCACATTGGCGTTGTAGGCCGACAGGCCCAGCGCGGTTTCATAGCGGTGACGCTTGGCATCGGGCAGCTCGGGCAGGCTGGCGCGGCATTCCTCGAGGAACGCATCGTCCAGTTCGAGCGGGAGCAGGTCGGGATCGGGGAAATAGCGATAGTCGTGCGCGTCTTCCTTGCTGCGCATCGAGCGGGTTTCGTTGCGGTCCGGATCGTAGAGCCGGGTTTCCTGCACCACCGTGCCGCCGTCCTCGATCAGGTCAACCTGGCGGCGCGCCTCGCTTTCGACCACGGCCATGACGAAGCGGACCGAATTGACGTTCTTCGTCTCGGTGCGGGTGCCGAACGGCTCACCGGGCTTGCGCACCGAAACGTTGACGTCGGCGCGCATCGAGCCCTGGTCCATGTTGCCGTCGCACGAGCCGACATAGCGCAGGATCTGCCGCAGCTTGGAAAGATAGGCCCCCGCCTCCGCCGGGCTGCGCATGTCGGGCCGGCTGACGATTTCCATAAGCGCCACGCCCGAACGGTTGAGATCGACATAGGACATGGTCGGGTGCTGATCGTGCATCAGCTTGCCTGCGTCCTGCTCGACGTGGATCCGCTCGACCCCGATGGTCTTGGTGCTGCCTTCGGGGTCCTTGTCATCAAGGATCACCTCAAGGCTGCCCTCGCCCACCAGCGGGTGGTAGAGCTGGCTGATCTGGTAGCCCTGCGGCAGATCGGCATAGAAGTAGTTCTTGCGATCGAACCGCGACCACTTGTTGATCTGCGCGCCCACCGCCATCCCGGTGCGCACCGCCTGGCGGATGCATTCGCGGTTCGGCACCGGCAGCATCCCCGGCATCGCCGCGTCAACCAGCGAAACCTGGGTGTTCGGTTCCGCCCCGAAAGCGGTCGCCGCGCCGGAAAACAGCTTGGAATTGGAAGTCACCTGCGCGTGGACTTCAAGGCCGATCACGACCTCCCATTCGCCCGTGGCGCCGTGGATACGATATGCAGTCTGACTCATGGTGCGGCGATGCACCGAAGCGGCGCGGAAATCAACGGTGCTGGGGGTGGTTCCTGGTCCGCTTCCAGATGATTTTTTGTCCTGCCTCCATCAGAATTCGGCGCCGCTTCCGCCTGAAGGAGATGGCGCCAGCATTCTCTCGAATCCAGCGCTTCGGCAAATTTGACACAAATTAATCAATGGGTTATGCCGACAGTTTGGGGGAACCATGCCAATTCCGAAGATTGCGGACCGTCTTGCGTCCAGCCAGTATCGGCCTTCCGGGTTCGATTACATGCGACTGATCTTGGCGGTCCTGGTCATCGTCATTCACGCACCCGTGATGACCTATGGTGATCGTGGCGATGCGATGGTCTGGCAAGGCGCATGGCTGGGGCCCGTCCGTTTCGTGATCCCGATGTTTTTCGCGCTCAGCGGCTTTCTGGTCGCGGCGAGCTTCGAACGCTGCGCAACGCTGGTGAAATTCATGGGGCTGCGCGTGATCCGCATCTGGCCCGCACTCGTCGTCGAAACGTTGCTTTCGGCACTGATTCTCGGGCCTCTTCTTACGAAATATGATCTCCGCGAATATTTCACCGATCCATTGTTCTGGCACTACACCAAGAATATTCTTGGAGAGCCTCAGTATTATCTGCCAGGTCTCTTTACCGACAATCCGAACAAGATGGTCAATTTTCAGCTTTGGACCGTGCCGTTCGAGCTTGGCTGTTACCTTGCGATGGCAGCCGTTGGCGTCGCCGGCGGCAAAGAGCATCGAATTGTCGCGCCGATAGCGGCCGCGCTGGTTTGTTCATTCTATTTTGCCGCGCGAGTATTCTGGTGGCACGAAATGCCGTCAATTCATCGTCCGCTACCCGGGCCGCTGCTGGTCGTGTCATTCCTGGCTGGCGTTTCGGCCTACCGATACCGTGAGCTACTCCCGGCCAGCCATACGGTCGGACTTGCCCTGATCGTGGTTTGCTATTTCCTGCTGACCCTGCCCGACGCAGCTCAATTCATCCTCCCGTTTCCGATGGCATGGCTGACGGGCTATCTCGGCACCATGAACCCGCCCCGCGTGAAGTTGCTGCAAGGCGCGGACTATTCCTATGGTCTGTACCTGTACGGCTTCCCGCTATCGCAAACGCTAGTGCACCTGTTTCCGGCGACAAATTCCTGGGTCTTCACCGCGGTTGGCAGCCTGGTTTTCGGCGCCCTGTTTGCAGCCTTTTCATGGCATCTGGTCGAGAAGCCGGTCTTGGGCAGCAAGGTCTACCTCGATCGTCTCGAAGGTTGGTGGCTTGGCCGCAAAGCGAAAGGCACTGCCGATGCGGCATGAATTTGGGCAGGTCGGTGCCGGCAACATCGCCGCGTCGACCGGACTGACCTGGGCTGCCCCTGCAAGAGCTAGCCGCCCAAAGTCAGTTGCCCGAACGAATGAATGAATCAGCTTCGTGTTCGATCATTTTCAATGCTTCTTCAATGGCATTGCGTCCCTCTTGCGGAAGCCAGGCCTCCGGAACGATCGAAAGGCCGTCGCGCACCATCTGGCTGTGTTCCCGCGCCTGGTCGGGCATCAGGTGCCCACGCTTTGCCGCCATCAACGCCAGATACATGCTCGACTTGAGGGCAGCAAACGCGAAGCCATAATTCCGCTTGTCGGCCGGGGTTTCATCGCCGCTGCCGTCAAACCAGCTCACCACCACTTTTCCGGCTTGGCCGCAAACGCCGCGCGGCTCTCGATCGCCAGCCCGGCGTTGAGCACGCCCTGTTCGTCGAACGGACGCCCGATCAGCTGGAGGCCGAGCGGCAGCCCCTCGCGATTGAGGCCAGCGGGAACCGACATCGCCGGTAGACCCGCGAGGCTGGCGGGAACCGCGAACACGTCGTTGAGGTACATCGCCAGCGGATCGTCGCTCTTTTCGCCGAGGCCAAAGGCCGCGGTCGGCGCGGTGGGGGCGAGGATCACGTCGCAGCGGGTGAAGGCATTCCTGAAGTCCTGGCTGATCAGCGTGCGGACCTTCTGCGCCTGGGTATAGTAGGCATCGTAGAACCCCGCCGAAAGCACATAGGTGCCGATCAGGATCCGCCGCTTGACCTCTGCCCCGAAGCCCGCGGCCCGGGTCGCGGCGTACATGTCCTGGAGGCCTGCCCCATCGGGCAGGTCGCGCAGGCCGTAACGCACCCCATCATAGCGCGCGAGGTTCGACGAGGCTTCGGCCGGGGCGATGATGTAATAGGCCGGCAACGCATATCTGGTGTGCGGCAGGCTGATCTCGACGATCTCGGCCCCGGCGTCCTGCAGCCAGACGATGCCCCGGTCCCAGCTGGCGGCGACATCGGCGTCCATGCCGTCCATCCGGTATTCGGCGGGAACGCCCACCTTCTTGCCCCTGAGATCGGCATTGAGGCCGGCTTCCCATTCGGGCACGGGCAGGTCGAGGCTGGTCGCGTCCTTGGGATCGAACCCGGCCATCGCCTCAAGCATGATCGCGCAGTCGCGCACGTCGCGCGCCATCGGTCCGGCCTGGTCGAGCGAGGAGGCGAAAGCAACGATGCCCCAGCGGCTGCACCGGCCATAGGTGGGCTTGATGCCCGAAATGCCGGTGAAGGCCGCGGGCTGGCGGATCGAGCCGCCGGTATCGGTCCCGGTCGCCGCCGGAGCCAGACGCGCGGCAACCGCCGACGAACTGCCGCCCGACGACCCGCCGGGGGCCAGCGCGGCATTGCCGCCGTCGTTGCGCCGCCACGGGCTGATCACGTTGCCGAAATACGATGTCTCGTTCGACGAACCCATCGCGAACTGGTCAAGGTTGAGCTTGCCCAGCATCCCCGCACCGGCATTCCAAAGGTTCTGCGAAACGGTGCTTTCGTATTCGGGCTTGAACCCTTCGAGGATATGGCTGGCCGCGGTGGTCTGCACGCCCTTGGTGGCGAACAGATCCTTCATCCCGATCGGCACGCCGCCCATCTTGCCCAGCGGCTGGCCCGCCGCGCGGCGGGCGTCGGCGGCCTTGGCGGCTTCGATCGCCAGATCCGGGGTGGTGACGATGAACGCGTTGAGCGCGGACGCCGCCGCAACATTGGCGTTGAACGCCTCGGCCACCTCGACCGCGGTGAAATCACCCTTGGCCACCCCATCGCGGATCGCGGCGACGCCCAGTTCGGTTAGGTCGGTCATTAGCTTGGAACCTTGGTCCGCGCAGGGGCTTCGACAAGCTCAGCCTGAGCGGGGTTAGTGCTGTTGGTCATTTCCCAAGGCACGCTCAGGCTGAGCCTGTCGAAGCCCCTGCGCGAAATTCCGCCCGTCCTGAGCTTGTCGAAGGGCATCACTCGATCACCTTGGGCACACCGAAGAACCCGTCCTGCCGCGCTGGTGCATTGGCCAGCACGGCATCGCGCTGACCCCCGGCCGTGAGCGGATCGGCGCCGATCACGTCGTCGCGCAGGCGCAGATGGTTCTCGATCACCGCGGTCATCGGTTCGACCCCGGTTACATCGACTTCGCCCAGCTGCTCTACCCAGGCGAGGATCCCGTTAAGCTCGGGAACCATCGCCTCAAGCTCGGCCTCGCTCACCTTGATGCGGGCCAGCGCGGCGATCCTGGCCACGGTGGCGGTATCAACCGACATTCTGCTGTGATCCTTGCAGGTTTACTTGGTCTTCGGAGTGGACTTGGGCGCTTCCTTGCCCGGCGCTTCGGCGCCTTCCGGCCCGCCGGCGCCCTGCATCTGCTGCATTTGCTGCATCTGCATCATCGCCTCGAACTGCTGGCGCGGCACGACCTGGAGGATTTCGATATCGAAGACCAGGTCGCTGTTGGCCGGGATCACCACTTCGCCGCTCTGCGGATTGCGCTTTTCCTCGGCGCCATAGGCCTTGGCGGCGGGGATGGTCAGCTTGTACTTGCCGCCCTGCTTCATCTTCAGCAGGCCTTCGGTGAAGCCCGGAATCATCCCGGCGACGGGCAGCGGGGTCTGCTGGCCTTCGTCGAAGGTCTTGCCGTTCTTGAGCTTGCCGACATAGTTGATGACCACGACGTCGGCCTCGGTCACGTCCTTGCCGGTGCCGGCCTTGACCGTGTCGAGCGCGATGCTGGCCGGGAGCGAAGCCCAGGCGAGACCCGCGGCGGCAAGCGCCACGGCGAGCACTCCCAGCCAGAGCTTGGTCAGCGCGCCCTTGGCGATGGGCTGGAGCGGTACGCGGGTCACTTCGGTCATGCGGGTTCCTGTCTGGAAGATATGCAAAAGGGCGCGGATTTGCCCCGCGCCCTCATGGCCTAACACAGCCCGCCGTTCAAGCGGGCATGCGCCGTTTACTTGACGCCGTCGCGTTCCATCCGCTTGCGCTCCATCTTGCGGGCGCGGCGGACAGCGGCGGCCTTTTCGCGGGCGCGCTTTTCGCTGGGCTTCTCGTAGTGGCGGCGCAGCTTCATCTCGCGGTAGACGCCTTCACGCTGCAGCTTCTTCTTGAGCGCGCGCAGGGCCTGCTCGACATTGTTGTCGCGGACGAGAATTTGCATAAATTAAGCCACCTCACAGCAACAGGCGAGAGCCCCGCTTTTGTCCGGTGCGGGGGTGCACCCATATTGATTCGAAAAACACGAAAATGGCCGAATCCCATGCGGGTCCGGCGCCAACCGGCGGGCCGCTAGCACCCCGCACCCGGCTTGGCAAGCCCGACTTGCAGTGCGCACCGCGCGGCAAGGCCCCCCGCAAGGCCCCTTAACCGTTCACACGCATGGCGAAAAGTGTCGGCGATGCTGCTTGCCGGGTGCGAACCAGTCACCTAATGCCGCTGGCGTGACCCCGCCGCCGACTTTCCTTGCCGCATCGATCCAAGTCGCCCTGGGCGGCGGGCTCGGCGCTTGGCTGCGCTATCTGACCGGCCTTGGCTGGAGCCGCGCAATCGGCCCGACAGCGGCTGGCGCCTTTCCCTGGGCAACGCTGAGCGTCAACGTGGCCGGCAGCCTGGCGATGGGCCTGCTGGCCGGCTGGCTGGCGCGCCAGGGTTCGCACGGCGAGGGCTGGCGGCTGCTGCTGGGGGTTGGCGTGCTGGGCGGCTACACCACGTTTTCGGCCTTCAGCCTGGAACTGGCGCAGCTGGTCGAGCGCGGCAGCCTGGGCACCGCCTTTGCCTATGCCGCGGTGTCGCTGACCGCCGGGCTTGGCGGCCTGTTCGCCGGACTTGCCCTGATGAGGACAGCCACATGACCCAGCGCCAAGCCCAGGACGAAGTTCGCCAGTTCACGGTCGGCGCTGATGATGAGGGCGTTCGCCTCGATCGCTGGTTCAAGCGCCACCTGCCGCAAATCGGTTTCGCCACGGTCAGCCGCTGGGCGCGCACCGGGCAGATCCGCGTCGATGGCAAGCGTGCCGATCCATCCGACCGGCTGAGCGCCGGACAGGTCCTGCGTGTGCCGCCCGGCGGCGATGCGGCCGAGCGCAAGCCGCGCGCCCGCAAGCCGCTGAGCGACGAGCAGCGCCAGCTGGCCGAGGACATGGTGATCCGCACCACCCCTTCAGCGCTGGTGCTCAACAAGCCGCCGGGCCTTGCCACGCAGGGCGGCAGCGGCACGCACGAACACGTCGATGCCTTGCTCGATGCCTATATCGAAGGCGCCGACGGGCCGCGACCGCGGCTGGTCCACCGGCTCGACAAGGATACCTCGGGGGTCCTGCTGATCGCCCGCAGCCCGGGCAGTGCCGCGCACTTTTCAAAGCATTTCTCGGGCCGGTCGGCGCGCAAGATCTACTGGGCGCTGGTGATCGGCGTGCCCGAGATCGCCGATGGCCTGATCGAACTGCCGCTGGCCAAGCAGCCCGGCACCGGCGGCGAGAAGATGATGGTCGACCAGTCGGGAGAGGGCCAGTCTGCCCGAACCCGCTACCGCGTGCTCGACCGGGCCGGCAACCGCGCCGCCTGGGTCGAGCTGCAACCCCTGACCGGGCGGACCCACCAGCTGCGCGTGCACATGGCCGCGATCGGCCACCCGATCGTCGGCGATGGGAAGTACGGCGGCAAGGACGCGTTCCTGTCCGGCTCGATCAGCCGCAAGATGCACCTGCACGCGCGCCGCCTGATCATCCCCGCGCCGGGCGGCACGACCATCGACGTGGTCGCCGACCTGCCCGAACATTTCACCGCCAGCATGGAAAATCTTGGCTTCGACGAGGCTGACGGCGCGCAGCTTCCCCCCGCCCCGCCTCCGCCCGGCAAGGAAGCCCGCAAGACCGCGGCCAAGGCCCATGCCAAGCAGTACCGCAAGGAGCGCCGGGGCGAGCGCCGCAAGCGCGGGGCCGCGGATGTGCCGGCGCGCAAGCCCCCGGCAAGGGGCCGGCCAGACCAGGCAAGCGCTGATGCATCCCAACCAGGCCTTTCGCCACCAGGACCGCGCGCTGCTCGAGACGCTGATCGAGGAAGTGGGCTTCGGGATGATCTTTGCCCAGACCCCCGATGGCCCCCGCGTGGCGCACGTGCCGCTGCTCTACACCGGCGACGGGGCGGTGCAGTTCCACCTCGCGCGCGGCAATGCCCTGACCCGGCATCTTGATGGCATGACCGTGCTGGCGGTGGTGAACGGGCCGGACGGCTATGTCAGCCCGCGCTGGTATCCCGGCGGCGGCGCCGATCAGGTGCCGACCTGGAACTATGTCGCGCTGGAACTTGAAGGGCGGGTGCGGCGGATGGACCAGGACGGCCTGCTGGGCCAGGTCACCGCGCTCTCCGACCAGCGCGAGGCGCGCATCGCCGCCGGCAAGCCGTGGTCGATGGACAAGCTGTCCGAATTGCGCCGCACCGGCCTGCTCTCCGCGATTGCGGGCTTCGAGCTTGAGATCCAGGCCTGGCGCGAAACGGTCAAGCTCAGCCAGAACAAGGCGCCGGAAGAAATCGCCGCGCTGGCCGACGCGATGCAGGCCGATGGTTCGCCCGCAATCGCCCACATGATGCGCGGCCTGGCTTCGTGACGCGGCGGCTGGCCCTGTTCGACTGTGACGGCACGCTGGTCGATGGCCAGGCGGCGGTGGTCGGCGCTATGGAAGCGGCCTTTGCCGAACTGGGCCTGCCCCCGCCCGACCGGCACCAGGTGCGCCGGATCGTCGGCCTCAGCCTGCCGCAGGCGGTGCGCGTGCTGGCGCCCGATGCAGGCGATCAGGTGCACGTCGAGCTTGACGCCGCCTATCGCCGGATCTTCCGGGCCACGCGCGAGGCGGGGCAGCTGGTCGAACCGCTCTATGACGGGATTGCCGATCTGGTCGCGGCGCTGCACGGCCTCGGCTGGGTGCTGGGCGTCGCCACCGGCAAGAGCCAGCGCGGGCTTGAACATTGCCTGGCGACGCATGGCCTGACCAATTCTTTCGCCACCTTGCAGACCGCCGACCACCATCCGTCAAAGCCGCATCCTTCGATGATCGAGACCGCGCTTGCCGAAACCGGCATCGAGGCGGGCCGCTGCGTGATGATCGGCGACACCCAGTTCGACATGGCGATGGCGGTCAACGCCGGAGTGCGCGGCCTGGGGGTTGATTGGGGCTATCATACCGCGCAGGAACTGCTCGACGCCGGGGCCGAAGTGGTGGCGACCAACCCCGCACACCTCAAGGAGCTCTTGCAATGAGCGACGAAGCCGATGCGAAAACCCGCTTTTTCATCCTGTCCGCGGTGCGTCTCGCCAGTGTGGCGCTGATCGCCGCGGGGCTGGCGATCGTCGCCGGCAAGCTGCCATCGATCCCCAAGCCCGCCGGGATCATCTTCACCATCTTCGGTCTGCTCGAACTGCTGCTGCTGCCGCCGTTCCTGGCCCGCAAGTGGAAGTCTCCGGGCGGATGAAGCGGTTCTGGAAGGACGCCGGCGTCATCCCGGCCGAGAACGGCTATTCGGCCGTGCTCGATGGCCGCGCGGTGCTGACCCAGGGCAAGCGGGCGCAGATCGTGCCCAGCCTGGCGCTGGCGCAGGCGCTGGCCGCCGAATGGGCCGCGCAGGGCGACGAGGTCGATCCCGCCGGCTTCGTGCTGCGCGACATGGCCGACATGGCGATCGACGTCATCGCCGGCGACCGCGAAGGCACTCTGGCCACACTGCTGCGCTACGCCGAAACCGACACGCTGTGTTACCGCGCCGATCCCGACGACGCGCTGCGGGCGCGCCAGGAAGAGCTGTGGGAGCCGCTGGTTGCCGCCGCCGAGGCGCGCTGGGACGTGCATTTCCACCGGGTCAGCGGATTGGTCCATCAGCCGCTGCCCGCCCCCACGCTTGCCCGCCTGTGCCGGGCGCTCGACGCCGAAGACGACTTCGCGCTTTCCGCGCTGACAACGATGGCCAGCCTTGCGGCGTCGCTGGTGATCGCATTGGCGGCGCTGCAACCGGATGCCGATGCCGAAGCGCTATGGACCGCGGCCGAGCTTGAGGAAGACTGGCAGGCCGAACTCTGGGGCCGCGACCACGAGGCCGAAGCCCGCCGCGCACGCCGCTTTGCGGCGTTCAAGGCGGCTTTCGATTTCGCCCGCGCCGCGCGGGAATAGCCCGGATTCTGATGATCTTGGATCGAATCGCATAGCCCATCCCCCGTGGGGAGGGGTTGGGGTGGGGGCTCAACGCCGATGTCGAACCCCCACCCCCGGCCCCTCCCCTGGGGGAGGGGAGACCTGCTCTAGCGCCGTTTATTCACGCGGCGTGGCGAAGGCTTTCGGCGTGGACCGGATAGGGCGCCGGATTCGCCGGGGCCGCGCGTCCGGCCAGTTCATCGGCCATGCCGTGATTGACATCGCGATGGTGCGCCTCGTCGGCACGGACCACCAGCACCACGTCGCGCAGCGTCGCATCGTCGCTCATCTGCCAGTAGTGGCGGGCGATCAGCGGCGCCGGGCCATTGGGACTGCGCCCCTCATCGATCTCGCGAAGGTAGAGCGTATAGCTGATCACCGCTTCCTCCTCGAAATAGCCGACGATGCGGTGCGCGGTGCGCGGGCTGAGCAGGTAGAGCGCGAAGAAGCCGAGGTAGAAGACCCACTGCACGCCAAGGATCACCGCGCGCTCGAACAGGGTCGGCCGGGCCACCTCGATGAAGGTCATCAGGTGCATCCGCTCGTTCTCGGCCTCTTCCATCAGGGTGCGGATCCAGCCGTTGTCGTCGCACATCCGGCGCAGGCACCTGAGGTGGTTGATCGTCGCCCCGACCATGCCCGGAACCGCCGCAACCGTTTCGAGCACGATCGCGCGGTGGCCATAGCGCTTGGCGAAAAAGGTATCCGCGCACCAGCGCAGCGCCTTGGTGAAGCCCAGCGCCACACGATCGCGCCAGTCGCGCGGAGCGTGGTGGAGGCCGATGTCGACAAAGGGAATCTGTGTCATCTCGCGTCTTTCCTCAGACATTCAGGGTGGATTGCAGGGCGGGGTTCGCCTCCGCCCGGAACCGGATTGCAAGTTGCAGGCTTTCGGCGATCCGCGCGGCCTTGGCCTGGAGCTGCGCCGCCGCAGCGGGCTGCATCAGCTCTGCGGTCACTTCGCCCCATAGTGCCAGCCAGTGATCGAACATCGCCGGGCTGAGCGCTTCGCGGTGCTTGAGATGCGCCGGAACCGGCTGCCCCTTGTAGCGCCCGCTGGTCAGCATGACCGAGGACCAGAACGCCGCCAGCTGATCGAGGTGGCGGGGCCAGTCATCGATCGCACCGTTGAAGATCGGCCCAAGCGCCGCGTCGGCGCGCACCCGGGCATAGAAGGCATCGACCAGCCGGCTCAAACCGGCTTCGTCCAGGGTCAGTTTGCTCACGACTCGCTCCAAACATGCATTACGAATGCATCTATACTTCGGGGATCAAACATGCAACAAAAATGCATCATTGGAGAGATGCCGCGATGCGATTGACCCGCTACACCGATTTTGCCCTGCGCGTGCTGCTCTACCTTGGGCGAGAGCCGGGACAGATGGCCTCGATCCCGGAAATGGCCCGGGCCTACGGCGTATCGCAGAACCACCTGATGAAGGTGGTGAGCGACCTCGTTGGCGCGGGCTATCTGGTCAGCCTGCGCGGACGCCACGGCGGGATCCGCCTGGCCCGCCCGCCCGCCGAAATCTTCATCGGCCCGCTGGTGCGCCACACCGAAACCGACTTCGACCTGGTAGAATGCGGATCCTGCCTGATCGCGCCGGCCTGCGGCCTGTCGAGCATGTTCGATGAAGCGCTCGAAGCCTTCCTGGCAGTGCTCGACGGCTTTACTCTGGCCGAAGCGCTCGATCGCAAGGGCGATTTCAGCCACCTGTTGAACCCGGTCATAGGATCAGGATCTGGATCGTCACCTCGGGCTTGACCCGGGGTGACGTGTCTCGTTTGGTGATGAACTTCCGATTCCGGCAATCAACCAGCAGCCATCCAGTCCGCGACCTGCCCGGCCACTTCGTTGGCCGCCTTGTTGAGCGCGGGTCCGATTTCTTCGGGCTTGGGCCTGACGCCCGGCACGCTCGCTTCGAAACGCCGGGTCCGCACTTCGCCCTTGGGATCGGTGCGCATGGCATCGAAACGGACCACCACCGACTGGCTGCGCGCATCGAAGCCCATGTCGATCAGCTTGCCCGAAAGCCGCGTCCCGCTGACCGCGGCGGCCTGGCTGTCTTCGAGTACCAGCGCCTGGGTGCGGGTACGCAGCGTTTCGGCCAGCAGCCCGCGGAACAGCCGCGCCGGGCGTTCGACCCAGGCCGTGCCGGTCAGGTAGGCGATCTGCGTGTCATCGACCTGGACCGGGATCCGCACCACCGCAAGACGCTGGTCGGTCTCGGGCTCCATCACCATGATCGCGGCGGCGCTGTTGCCGCTCGCCGCGCTTCCGGCGGGGACCGGCTTGTCGGCGGACAGGGTCAGCAGGAAGGGCGGCGCCTTGCCTCCGCCCAAGCTGACGCAGCCGGCGCTTGCCAGCAGCAGCGCCGGCACGGCCAGCATCCTGATCGCGGCAAGTCGCATGGTCACCCTCATGGCTTGTAGTCCGGCAACTGGTCGCCGCCGAGGATTCCCCGGGCGCCCTGTTCGTTGAGCTTTTCGGTCATTGCGCGCAGGCTCCTGGTCGTGGCGCGCAGGTCGCGGATCGTGGCCTCGGCCTCGGGCAAGGTGTTGCCGCTGAGCCGCTGGGCGCCGGGGCGCATGTCGCCCAGCAGGCCTTCAAGCTGGTCTGAAGCCTTGCCGATCGACTTGAGCGACTTGTTGAACTGGCCGATCATCGGCCGGAAATCCTCGTTCATCATCGCGTTGGTCGTTCCGGCGACCTGCTGGAATTCGGCCAGCGCGGTCTGCGCCTGGACCAGCGTCGCCTGCAGCTCGATCAGCGTGCTCTGCACCTGCGGCGAGGCATTGGCCAGCGCGCCGGTCATCCGGTCGGTATTGGCGAGGATATGTTCGATCGACTGCTGGTTCTTGTCCGAAAACAGCTGGGTCAGCCGTTCGGTCAGCGTCGCCAGCCGCTCAAGCAGCACCGGCGCCGAATTGAGCAGTTCGCCCAGACCGCCGCGCTTGGTCGGGATCACCGGCACCCCTTCGGGGCAGGCGGCGCGCTTGTTCTCGGCGTCGCAGCTCAGCACCGGGGCGTTCTTGTCGGCCCCTTCGAGCTGGATATTCGAAACCCCGGTGAAATTGCTCTGGATCGTGGCCGTCGTTCCCAGCCGGATCGGAATCTCGCGATCGACCGAGATGCGCACCCGGACGAAGCCCGGATCCTTGTGCCACAGCTCGATCAGCTTGACCTGGCCGACCGGCACGCCCGAGAAATTGACCGCCGAGCCCTTGGACAGGCCATCGACCGACTGCTTGAAGAAGATGTCGTATTCGTTCTTGCTGCCTTCGTTGAGCCGCGCGATCCAGATGATCGCGGCGGCCAGCAAGGCCAGCAAGGCGAGCGTCACCGCCCCCACCCAGACATGATTGGCCCTGGTCTCCATTGCCCCTCTAATCCCCTGCCTTGGCACTTTTGTCCATCGCTTTGGCGCGGTGCCGCGAGGCCTGCGCCGCCCGGCCGCGCGGACCGTTGAAGTATCCCTGGATCCACGGATGGTCGAGCGCGAGCAGTTCGGGGATCGTCCCCACCGCGATCACCCGCCGGTCCGCGAGCACCGCCACCCGGTCGCAGATCTCGTACAGCGTATCGAGATCGTGGGTGATCAGGAACACGGTGTGCCCCAGCGTGTCCTGCAATTCGCGGGTCAGGACGTCGAACGCCGCCGCGCCGATCGGGTCGAGCCCGGCGGTCGGCTCGTCGAGGAACAGCAGCTCGGGATCAAGCGCCAGCGCCCGGGCCAGCCCCGCGCGCTTCTTCATCCCGCCCGACAGCTCCGACGGATACTTGTCGGCCGCTTCGGGCGGCAGGCCGGACAGGCGGACCTTGTATTCGGCGATCTCGCGGCGCAGCTGCGGCCCGATCTCGGGATGAAATTCCTTGAGCGGAACCTCGATATTCTCGGCCACCGTCAGGGTGGAGAACAGCGCCCCGCCCTGGAACAGCACGCCCCAGCGGCTGCGGATATCGACCTCTCCGGCATCGCGCGGTTCGCCCATGACCTGACCAAGCACCTCGATCCTGCCCGCATCCGGCTGCTGCAGGCCGATGATCGAGCGCATCAGGACCGACTTGCCGGTGCCCGATCCGCCGACCACGCCCAGGATCTCGCCCTTGCGCACGGTAAGGTCGAGTTCCTCGTGAATGACATGCGGGCCGAACGCGTTGGTCAGCCCCTCGATCACGATCGGAAAGTCTGGCTGCGCGCTGCTCATCCCCACCCCAATTCGGTGAAGAACACCGCGAAGAAGGCGTCGAGCACGATCACCGCAAAGATCGCCTGGACCACCGCGATGGTGGTCTTGAGGCCCACTTCCTCGGAATTGCCGTGGACCCGCATCCCCTGATAGCAGCCCGCCAGCGCCACGATCAGACCAAACACCGGCCCCTTGATCAGCCCGACCCACAGATCGTGCGTCGGCACCACCTCCTGGATCCGGGTGAGGAAGGTGAAGAACGGGATTTCCAGGCTGAACATCGAGATGAACGCCCCGCCGATGATCGCCAGCACTGCCGCATAGAACCCCAGCAGCGGCATGATGATCACCGAAGCCATCACCCGGGGCAGCACCAGCGCCTCGACCGGGGAAACGCCGATGGTGCGCATCGCGTCGACTTCCTCGGTCAGCTTCATCGTCCCGATCTGCGCGGCGAAGCTCGATCCCGAGCGCCCGGCGAACATGATCGCGGTCATCAGGATGCCCAGCTCGCGAAACGAAAGCCGCCCGGTGAGGTTGACGGTATAGATCTCCGCCCCGAACTGGCGCAGCTGCACCGCGCCCTGCTGGGCGATGACGATCCCGATCAGGAAGCTCATCAGCCCGATGATCGGCAGCGCGCCGACCCCCACCAGATCTATCTGCCGCACCAGCGAGGTCCAGCGGATACGCGAGGGATGCCGCACCGCCCGCGCGCCCGCGATCAGCAGTGCGCCCAGGAAATCGAGCAGTTCGACCACCCCCTGGAAATAGGCGATCGCCAGGTCGCCGGTGGCGGCGGCAAGGCGCGCCGGGGCGGGCAGCGTCTCGCTGGGCGCCTCGGCTTCCTCGGGCGCGGCCCCGTCCTCGCTGACCGCGGCGATCAGGCGCTGTGCCTCGGGGCTGGCCCCGGTCACCTCGGCGCCGTATTCCTCGGCAAGCCGCGAGACGATCCACGCGCCTACGGTGTCGATCGCGCCGACCGCGGAAAGGTCGATCTTCGTGACCGCTCCATCAAGGCCGCGCAGCCGCGCATCGAGCGCGCCGACCGAGGAAACCACCAGCGGCCCCGACAGCGCGACAACCTGCGCGCCGCCCTCCTGCTCCTCGGTGGTAAAGTCAGCCCATTCGCGCATCAGGGGCAAACTGTGCGGGAAATTTGCGATTGCCGCAAGGCGGCGCAAAGCTTGCCAGCCAAACCCCGCACTGGCAAAGGCCCGGGCGATATGACCGACAATACGCTCGACAAGACTTTCGACCCCGCCGCGATCGAGGCGAAGTGGTATGCCCACTGGGAGGACAACGGCCTGTTCCGCCCCGAACGGCCGGACGCGCAGCCTTTCACCATCGTCAACCCGCCGCCGAACGTCACCGGCTCGCTCCACATCGGCCATGCGCTCGACAACACGCTGCAGGACGTGGTGATCCGGCACGAACGGCTGCGCGGCAAGGATGCGCTGTGGGTAGTCGGGACTGACCACGCCGGGATCGCGACCCAGATGGTGGTCGAGCGCCAGCTGGAACAGCGCCAGGACAAGCGCACCAACTACACCCGCGAACAATTCATCGACAAGGTGTGGGAATGGAAGGCCGAAAGCGGCGGGACGATCACCCGCCAGCTGCGCCGCCTGGGCTGTTCGATGGACTGGTCCAGAGAACAGTTCACGATGGACCCGCACTTCACGCGGGCGGTGGTCAAGGTCTTCGTCGACCTTTACAATCAGGGGCTGATCTACCGCGACAAGCGGCTGGTCAACTGGGACCCCAAGCTCAAGACCGCGATTTCCGACCTTGAGGTCGAGACCCGCGAGGTCAAGGGCCACTTCTGGCGCTTTCGCTATCCCTTTGCCGATGGTTCGGGCCATGTCGAGGTGGCGACCACGCGGCCCGAAACCATGC
Source organism: Sphingomonadaceae bacterium (assembly GCA_046348665.1). Lineage (GTDB taxonomy): Bacteria > Pseudomonadota > Alphaproteobacteria > Sphingomonadales > Sphingomonadaceae > Novosphingobium. The sequence goes on from JAXMDV010000001.1 coordinate 479,899, forward strand.
TGGCCGACATGGCCGTGGCGGTGAACCCCGAGGACGAACGCTACAAGGCGGTCATCGGCAAGGAAATCCTCCAGCCGATCACTGGCCGCCGCTTCCCGGTGGTGGCCGACGAGCACGCCGACCCGGAACTGGGCAGCGGCGTTGTCAAGATCACCCCCGGTCACGATTTCAACGACTTCGAAGTGGGCAAGCGCGCCGGGATCAGGCCGGCGGACATGCTCAACATGTTCGATGCCGAAGCCCGCGTGGTGCAGACCGCCGATGGGCTGGTGCCGGATGAGTTCGTCGGACTCGACCGCTTCGTGGCCCGCGACCTGGTGGTGGCGCGGATGAAGGAACTCGGCTTCCTGATCCCGCATGTCACCACCGACAAGGACGGCAACCAGCAGCTAGCCGACGCCGAACCGCGGGTGATCCAGCAGCCCTATGGCGACCGCGGCGGCGTGCCGATCGAACCCTGGCTGACCGACCAGTGGTATGTAAACGCCGAGGAACTGGCGAAAGCGCCGATCGAAGCCGTGCGCAGCGGCGCGATCGAGATCGTGCCCAAGTCATGGGAAAAGACCTTCTTCAACTGGATGGAGAACATCCAGCCGTGGTGCGTTTCGCGCCAGCTGTGGTGGGGACACCGGATCCCGGCGTGGTATGGCTCGGACGGCCAATGCTATGTCGCCGAGACCGAGGAAGCAGCCCAGGCCAAGGCCGGCCCGGGCGTGACGCTGGAACGCGACAGCGATGTTCTCGACACCTGGTTTTCCTCAGCGCTCTGGCCTTTCGCCACGCTTGGCTGGCCTGAAGCGTCCGAACCCGACCCCGTCCGCCCTGAGCATGTCGAAGGGCTGTCCTCTTCTTCGCCGAAAGCGCCAAGTTCGGGGGATTCGGCTGGTTCGCTGCTCCAGCGCCACTATCCGAATGACCTGCTGATTTCGGGCTTCGACATCCTGTTCTTCTGGGATGCGCGGATGGCGATGCAGGGGCTGCATTTCATGAAGGAAGTGCCGTGGAAGCGGCTCTACCTCCACGGGCTGGTCCGCGCCGCCGATGGGCAGAAGATGTCCAAGAGCAAGGGCAACGTGGTCGATCCGCTGGGCCTGATCGACAGCTATGGTGCCGATGCGCTGCGCTTTTTCATGTGCGCGATGGAAAGCCAGGGCCGCGACGTGAAGATGGATGAGCGCCGGGTCGAGGGCTATCGCAACTTCGCGACCAAGCTGTGGAACGCGGCGCGGTTCTGCCAGGCGAACGGCATCGGCGCGAGCCAAACGCTGGCAGCCCCGGCGGCGAGCAGCCCGGTCAATAAGTGGATCATCGGCGAGGTGGTCGAAACCCTGGCCGAGCTTGACAAGGCGATGGCCGACCTGCGCTTCGACGCCGCGGCGAACGCCATCTACCACTTCGTCTGGGACCAGTTCTGCGACTGGTACATCGAACTGATCAAGCCTGTCCTGAGCTCCGCCGAGGGGGGCAGCTTCGACGCGGAGACCAGGGCCGTTGCCGGCTGGGTGCTCGACCAGATCCTGGTGATGCTGCACCCCTTCATGCCCTTCGTGACCGAGGAACTGTGGTCCAAGCTGGGCGAGCGGGCGCACTATCCACTGATCACCGCGAAGTGGCCCGAACCGGGCGCGGCGGTGGATACGGCGGCGAAGGCCGAGGTGGAGTGGCTGATCGCGCTGATCGGCAACCTGCGCACAGCCAAGAACGAGCTGGGCATCGCCCCCGGCGCGCGGCTCGATGCATACCTGCCCGATCCGAGCGTCGCAACGCGCGGGATCATCGAACGCAACGGCGGCGCGATCGACCGGCTGGCGCGGCTCAATGGCATCCGCTTTGACGCAGCACCCCAGGGCGCGGCGATGCAGATCGGCGCGGGCGATGCCAATATCGTCGTGCCGCTGGAAGGCGTAATCGACATCGCTGCCGAAAAGGCCCGGCTGGCCAAGGCGCTCGAAGCCGCGGCCAAGGAAGCCAAGGCTCTTGAAGGCCGCCTGTCCAACCCCGCCTTCGTCGAAAAGGCCAAGCCCGAAGCGGTCGAAAAGGCCCACGCCGATCATGCCATGCACGCGGCCGAAGCGGAACGCCTTGCTGTGGCACTGGCGCGGCTAGGATAGAGCGGCGTCCCGCGGCTGACGCTACGCTTGAAAGAACAAGCGGGACCCCGGATCAGGTCCGGGGTGACGGGGAGGATACTTGTGCGACGGACTGGTCCCGTCCAGCCCCTCCCCCATCGTCACCCCGGGCTCGACCCGGGGTCCCGCTTCTTGCGGAGCTGGCGGTGTGGCTCCATGCCAGCCGGGTCTGTCCTACCTGCATCAAATCTGCCAAAGACGCGGCGCGATGCAACGTTTCCGCCCCCTCCCCGACCAGCCGCAAGGTGACACCGCGTCAGACCGTCTGACACCGGGTGACTTTTTCGCCCATAACCTTGTCCATAGTGTCCAGTCGTCATGCTGACGCTGGCCACGGTCACCCCCGGCGAGCCGGAGATTTTCGCGTCGCTGCAAGGCGAGGGCCGTTCGACCGGGCTGCCCTGCACTTTCATGCGGCTCAGCCGCTGCAACTTGGCCTGCACCTGGTGCGACACCGCCTACACCTGGCGGTTCGAGGGCGATAACCGCCCGCACCGCGACGAAACCGCCTTCGAGCGCAAGGCCAACCAGATCGCGCTGGACGAGGCCGAGGTCGCCGCGCGGATCATGGCGCTGGGGGGAAGCCGGCTGGTGATCACTGGGGGCGAGCCGCTGCTGCAAGGCGCGGCGCTGGCGCGGCTGGCCGCGCTGCTCGACGGACACCGGATAGAGATCGAGACCAACGGCACCATCGCCCCGCATCCGGCGCTCGACGGCCATGTGGCGCAATACAACGTCAGCCCCAAGCTCTCCCACTCGGGCAATCCGGCCGATCTTGCCCTGGTGCCCGAGCGGCTTGCCGAATGGGCCGGGAACCCGCGGGCCTGGTTCAAGTTCGTTGTCGCCACCCCCGGTGATGTCGAGGAAGTCGAAACGCTGATCGAGACCCATGCCATTCCCCGCCAGCGCATCCAGCTGATGCCCGAAGGCACGTCGAGCGAGGTCTTGCGAACGCGCGAGCGCTGGCTGGCACCGCTGTGCCTGGAACGCGGCCTGGGCCTTAGCGACCGGCTGCATATCCACCTCTACGGCGACACCCGCGGAACGTGAGCGAGGCAGCGGCCATCGCGGAGCGGCGCAGCGGCGACCTGACGCAGGGTCCGCTGCTGAGGACGCTGGCCGCATTCTCGCTGCCGGTGCTGCTGGGCAACGTGCTGCAAAGCCTCAACGCCTCGATCAACACGGTGTGGATCGGGCGGCTGCTGGGCGAGGACGCGCTGGCGGCGACCACCAGTTCGAACATCGTCATGTTCCTGGTCTTCGCCGCGATCTTCGGGATCTCGATGGCGACCACGGTCCATGTCGGCCAGTATTTCGGCGCGCGCGATACCCAGGCGATGCGCCGCAGTTTCGGCGCCGGGTTGGGGCTGTGCCTGCTGCTGTCGGCCGCGATTGCGCTGGCGGGCTGGTTCTGGGCGGCCGAATTGCTGCGGGCGATGAACCTGCCGGGGATCGCCTACGGCCTTGCGCTGGCCTATCTGCGGGTGATCTTCCTGATCATGCCGGCGATGACCCTGAATGTGCTGGTGTCGAGCGCTATGCGCGGCGCGGGCGATGCCCGCACGCCGTTCTACGCGCAGATCGTCACCGTCCTGCTTGATGTCACGCTCAACCCGCTGCTGATCCTTGGCCTTGGTCCGTTTCCGCGGCTTGGCATCGTGGGCGCGGCGCTGGCCACCGCGATCGCCACGCTGGCCGGGCTGGTGATGCTGATCGCCTGGATCTATTGGCGCGACCTGCCGATCCGGCTCAAGCGGCGCGAACTGTGCTTCCTCTGGCCGCGGCGCAGCGAACTGGCCTACCTGATCACCAAGGGGGTGCCGATGGGGCTGCAGATGCTGATCATCTCGGGCGCGGGGGTGATCATGATCGGGCTGATCAACCGCGAAGGGATGAACTTTGCCGCCGGATACGGCGCGCTGCTGCAGCTATGGAATTACCTGGGAATGCCGGCGATGGCGATCGGCGCGGCGGTAAGCGCGATGGTCGCGCAGCACATCGGGGCCGGCCGGGCCGATCGGACCGACGCGATCAGCTGGGCGGGATCGGGCACCAATCTGGCGGTCACGGCGGTGCTGACCGTGGTGATGCTGCTGTTCGCGCGGCCGCTGCTGGCACTGTTCCTCGGCGGGGAAAGCCCGGCGATCCCGATCAGCCTGCACATCCAGTGGCTGACGATCTGGACCTACCTGCCGTTCGGAGTGACCATCGTGCTGTTCGGCACCCTGCGCGCGCACGGGGTGGTGCTCACCCAGATCGCGATCCTGCTTGCCTCGATGTACGCGGTGCGGCTGGGGGTCTACTGGCTGCTCTATCCGCGGATCGGATCGGATGCCCTGTGGTATTCGCTCACCATCAGTTCGACCGCATCGCTCGTCCTGACGCTCGCGGTCTATCTGAAGGGCAAGTGGCGCATCCGACTGATGCCAGGCTGAGCGGCCCGGTTCAGCGCCCCTGGGCGCGCCAGCGCTGGACGGTGCGCAGGACCATGTCCTCTTCGCCGCCCGACGAGCTCCACAGCTCGGTGAAGCTCGGATCGGCCGAGGCCGGGCGCTTCATTTCCTCGAGCTCGTCGAAGGCAACGCGGATCGGGATCGAAACGCCTTCGCCGCAAATGATGCATTCGCGGTTGCGCAGCGCCGGGATCGAATCGAGGAAGCCGCGCGCGCCTTCGGGCATCGCGGCCTTGACGAAAGCCTGGTCGCGGTCGTTGTTGAGGCGCATCGAGATGATCGTGCCGCACTGCGACAGCACGCCTTCGGCAAGGTCCGAGGGGCGCTGGGTGATCAACCCCAGCGAAACGCCGTATTTGCGCCCTTCCTTGGCAATCCGGCTGAGAATCCGCCCGACCGAGGAACCATCGGCGTTCTTCTCGTTGGGGACATAGCGGTGGGCTTCCTCGCAGACCAGCAGCACCGGCCGCGTCTTCTCGTCGCGTGCCCAGATCGCGAAGTCGAACACCATCCGGCTGAGCACCGCGACCACGGTGCTGGTGATGTCCGAGGGGACGCCCGACACGTCGATGATCGAGATCGGCTTGCCGCGGCTGGGCATGCGGAAGATCTTGGCGATGAATTCGGCCATCGTATCGCCCACCAGCATGCCCGAGAACATGAACTGGAAGCGGGGATCGGCCTTGAGCTCGTCGATCTTGCTCTTGATCCGCATGAACGGGGCCGAACTGGTCGCCTTGTCGAGCTTGCCCATTTCGGTCTGGATGATGTTGGTAAGGTCGGACAGCAGATAGGGGATCGGGCTGTCGACGGTGATCTTGCCCATGCTTTCGGCCAGGCGGTTCTTCGAGCGGGCGGCGAGCAGGCACTTGGACAGGATGTCCATGTCCTCTTGCCGGTCATTGCCGCTCGAAGTCAGGAACACCTCGCAATGCTCCTCGAAATTCATCAGCCAGTAGGGCATCTGCAGGTTCGACACGTCGAAGATCATGCCCGAGTTCTTGAACGCCGCCGAATATTCGCCATGCGGGTCGATCATCACGATATGGCCTTCGGGCGCCGCCTCGCAGATCCGGTGAAGGATCAGCGCGGCGCTGGTCGATTTGCCGGTGCCGGTCGAGCCGAGCAGCGCGAAATGCTTGCCCAGCATGGCGTCGACGTAAAGCCCCGCACGAATGTCGCGGGTGGGGAACACCGTGCCGACCTGGATCGCCGAGCGGCCATCGCTGGCGTAGATCTGCTTGAGATCGTTGCTGGTCGCCGGATAGATCAGCGCGCCCGGGATCGGGTAGCGGGTGACACCGCGGCGGAACGAATAGATGCGTCCGGTCAGGCGTTCCTCGTCGCCTTCGCCAAGGAAGTCGATCTGCGCCATGATCCCGCCGGGGGTCTTGGAATCCTGGCGCTGGGTGCGCACCGAAGCGAGCAGCCAACCCCGGCCGACGCGGATCTTGACCTGGCTGCCGACCTGTCCGGCCAGCGCGATCGAGGGATCGAGGTCGCTCCCGCATTCCTGCAGGCGCTGCAGGTCGAGCGCGATGGCCGAGCCGGAACCGGCGATTTCGAGGACGATGCCGATCGGCTCGCGGGCATTGCCGGGGTCCGCGACACTGGCGGCAACCTGCGCCGCATCCGCCGGAACTTCCGCAGCCTGCGCGGGGCGCGCCGCACCGAAACCCTGCCGACTCATATCGCTCATCGTCACAAAGACCCCTGTCGCAAACCGCGTTCCAGACGCAGCAGGGGTAGGCGAAATGTATTAATATGGCCTAAATCCGGCGTGTTTTCTTGGATTTAGACCAGTGCGAACAGTCGCCCTGCAAGGAACCCCATCCCGACCGACAACATCACCGCCATCAGGCCATAGAAGAACCCGTTGGTCTGCGCGAACTGCGCCACGGCCCGTTCGAAGCCCTGCTTCCTCACCTCGACCCGGCTGATCGCCGAGGCGACCACGCGTCCGCGGCTGATTGCAAAGGTTTCAGCGGTATAGGTGCCGGTCTGGACGCTGGAGGGCAGCGCGATTCGCGCCTGGTAGAGCACTTGCTGGCTGACCGAAACGCCCTTGGCATCCTCGCGGTAGAGCCCTTCGCGGCTCAACAGGTCGACCAGCCCGGCCGACATGCGCGCCTGCTCCTTGGGGTCATAGGATCCGATCGGGGACAATTGCAGCCAGGGCAGCCCCAGTTCGTAGATCGCGGCGGTCTTGTCATCGACGATCTTGCCGATCGGCTTCGACGAGGCGACCGCGAAGTAGGTCGGGGCGGAACGGAATTCGACGCTTTCCGCGTTGACCCAGATACCGGCGATGCGCTGCTTTTCGCGCAGCACGATCGACTGGGTCGGCCCCTTCAGGACCACGACAATGTCATAGTCCTGCCCCGCCCGCGTCCCGTCGGGCGAGAGGATCGCGCCGAACAGCACCAGTTCGGTGCCGCGAAAGCCCTGGCGGACCTGGACCTCGTGCTGCGAGATTTCCGGCACCAGGATCGGGTCCCGCGCCGCCCCCAGCACCAGCAGGGCAAGAAGGAGGAACAGGCGCTTCACGATGGGGTCACCGTGTAGATCTCGTCCGGCTGCCAGCCCAGGCCCAGCGCCATGCGCAGCGCGACCAGCAGGACGATGCCCGCCAGGACGAAGCGCAACCGCTCGTGCGGCAGCCGCTGGGCGAGCTGCGCGCCGATCTGCGCACCCGAAACCGATCCGATCAGTAGCAGCGCCGCCAGCACGATATCGACCGCCCGCGTGGTCAGCGAATGCATCATGGTGGTGGCCATGGTCACGAACAGGATCTGGAACAGCGATGTCCCGACCACCACGTTGGCGCTCATCCCCAGGATGTAGAGCATCGCCGGAACCAGCACGAAACCGCCGCCGATCCCCATCAGCATGGTCAGGATGCCGGTCAGGATCCCGAGGATCAGCGGCGCCAGCGGCGAAATGTAAAGCCCCGAGCGGTAGAACCGCCAGCGCATCGGCAGGCTGGCAACCATCGGGTGGTGGCGCCGTTTGCGCGCGGGCAGCGGCACGCCGGTCTTCTGCGCCTGCAGCGCCTGCCAGCTTTCGCGCGCCATGATCCCACCGATCGAACCGAGCATCAGCACGTAGAGCAGGTTGATGACGATATCGATCTGGCCCAGCGCCTGGAGCAGGCTGAACAGACCCGCGCCCAGCAGGGTGCCGATCAGGCCGCCCGCCACCATCACGCCGCCCATCTGGTAGTCGACCCCGCCGCGGCGCGAATGGGCGAACACGCCCGAAACGCTGGCTCCGGTGACCTGGCTGGCGGCCGAGGCCGCGGCAACCGTCGGCGGGATGCCGTAGAAGATCATCAACGGCGTCGTCAGGAACCCGCCGCCCACCCCGAACATGCCCGATAGGATCCCCGTCAGCGCCCCCAGCGCGACGATCACCAGGCCGTTGACCGAAAGGTTGGCGATGGGAAGATAGACGTCCATGCTTGGCCCGCAGGCCTAGCCCAGCCACACGGCCAAAGGAAGGCCGCGCGCCCTAGAAACCCACCGAAACCGTTACCACCGGCCCCGACCCCGGAGCCGCCCCGCCGGCGATGCGAAAGCGGTAGTCGGCCGCAAGACGCGAGGTTGCGCCCCCAGCGGAATCTCGATCGTCGCGGTGGGGCCAAGATCAAGCCGGTTGGCGCCGCGCTGCGCTCCGCCCCAGACCCCGCCGCCCGCCCGCAGCCGGAACCTGCCCATGCTGGCGAGCGGCCGTTCGATCCGCGCCTGGCCGTCGACAAAGGCGGTCGAGCCGCGCCCACCAATATAGCCGGCCTGCGCATAAGCCTCGGCGCGCAGCCCGGCAGGCAGGCGCGCGGGCGGCAGTTCGGTCACCAGCGCGGCAGCCGGGCGGACGGTCGTCCCGCTGACGGTGCGCGTTGCCCGGCCTTCGACCATCGCCGCGACCGGCAGTTTGGGGAGCGGGCGGAAGGCGAAGCCCAGCGCCGCTTCCTCACCGCGCGGCTTTTCGATCCCGCTCGCCGCGCGCAAGTACAGCGTCGGCCGCCACCCGCTTGTCGGGGCAAGCCGGTAGCGCAGCACCGCGCCGGCCTGGCTGCCGCCATAGAAGCCCGCCGGGATGACCGCTCCCGGAAGTCCGGCGCCGGGCGCATTGAAGCCATTGCTGCCCGGACGCAGCAGCAGCCAGGCATCTCCCGACCAGCGCGGCAGGTCCGGCGCGGCGGGCGGAGCCATGCCATTCGGCGTGGGAGCAGCGAGGAGCGCTGGCACCGGCAGAATTGCGGCGTGAGGTGCGGCAATATTCAACTCCGGCTCGGTCAGGGGCAGCTGGTTGGCCAATTGCAGCAAGTGGTAGTGCGCCTGGGCATCCCGCATCGTCTCACTCTGGCGCTGGTCCGTCGCGGGATCGGGTCTCGGCGGGGCACTGAAGGTCGGCAAGGCCGTGGGAGTAGCGGGTGAGGCGAGGCGCGGCAGAGCCACCGGGCGCTTGTCGGCCGGCGCAGGATCAGCCACCGGCCTGGCATCTTGCCGCTGTTGGGGCTTTGCGGCCAGTTCGAACCGGGGCTCTTCCCACAGGGCGGCCCGCACGCCAATCCAGCTGGCAATCAGCAAGCCCAGAGCCGCCAGCGGCTCCCCGCGCGGCTTCACCGTTCGTTGCTGGCGCGGCGGAAATGGCGAAAGGTGGTTCATGCCCGCACCTCGCGCGCCTGGGCCAGTGCCGGGTGGTGTTCATGCGCGGTCTTGTCCCAGGTCACGCGGCCATCCTGGAGCGAGCGGAAATAGGCCCCAAGCGCGCGGCGGCCGGCGAAGATCGCGATGACATTGGCGACCGGGATGCGCAGCACTGCGCGCAGCCCTTCGCGCCAGCCGTATTCGCGTCCCGTGAACAACGCCCGCGAACCCGCGCGCCAGAGAAACCCGAAAAGGCAGATGACGAGCATGGCCCTGAGCGGCCCGGACAGCATCAGGACATCGACCTTGCCAGCCGCGTGCAGTCCGATCAGCACCACATCGATCAGCAGCAGGAGATAGGCGGCGGCAAGAACCAGCGAGGTGAGCGGCCCACGCCGATCACGCAGCGCCATCCAGACATCGACCGGGCGCATCCGCCAACCCATCCGGTCCCAGCCCTGAAAGGCGATCCCGTGGACCCAGCGGGTCTTCTGGCGCACCGCCGTATCGAGCCGGTCGGGAAAATAGCTGCGGGTCGCGATCAGGCTGCCGGCATCGTCGCGCAGGCGCAGGAATGCGCTGCCCCGCCCCTCGCGCGAGAGCAGCATGCCCAGTTCGTAATCCTCGGTCAGGCATTCGGGCGCAAAGGGCCCCGGATCGCCATCGGCCGCACGCCGTTCAGCCAACTCGCCCAGCGCCGCGCGCGAAAAGCCGCAACCCACTCCGGCCGCCGGGATCGACGCCCCCAGCGCGTCGCGAACGACCATGCCCTTGGCGTGATTTTCGGCAAATTCGTCCGAATAGTGCCCGGAAATCCAGCGCGAACGTTCCTGCGGTTCGGGGCGCACCGGCAGCTGCACGAAATCGCGCAGGACCAGCGCGGCGTCGATCGCCTGCAGCGCGCAGGGATGAACCATATCCTCGGCATCGTGCAGCAGGATATTGGTGAAGCACCGACCCTGGCGTTCCTCGTCGGCGCAAAGCGCGTGATAGAGCCGGTTTAGGCAATCGGCCTTGGTGGTCGGGCCGCTGGCGCCGAGCAGGACCAGGCGCACCCGGGGATCCTCACCCGCCGCCTCCATCGCCGCCGCGAGCGTCGCGGCATCGTTGCGATAGCAGCCGACATAGATCGCCAGATCGCGCTGCGGCCACGATGCCAGCATGTGCGCGATCGTGGCACCGATCACCTGGCTTTCGCGAAAGGCCGGGATCATCACCGCACAAAGGCCCGACAGCGGCTCCGCGCCATAACCCACCGGCAGTCGCGGCGTGACGATCCGGCCTTTCAACCGCAGCCACAGATAGGCAAGGTCAACGGCTAATTCGTCGATCAGGCCGACGCAGAACCAGAAGGCGGAAAAGGCGAGCAGTTCGCGTTCGACCAGCAACAGCCAGTCCAGCGCCATCGCGGCTCCATCCCCTGCTCCAACCCCAACTCCACCCATAGCCGATTCGCTCGCCCAGGCTGCCCCAATGGAACCGAGACTATGCGCAACCAGCGGTGTCCGCAACGCATGTCAGACTGCAAGTGCTTTACATATAAGCATTTAGTGGTTGCCCCGATCCGAATGCGGTTGCCTTGGCATCAAATCTGGTGAAACCGGTTGCCGCCATGCTCGACCATGTTCGCCATCCTCTCTCCTTGCTGACCACGCGGCTCAGGCGGCTGCTTCACGGCGAAGCCGGAGCCGGCGTGCTGCTGATGCTTGCCGCGCTGCTGGCGATGGCGCTGGCCAATTCGCCGGCCGGACACGCCTGGCACGCGCTGCTGCACATGCCGCTGGGGTGGAGCCCGATCCCCCACCTCTCCAGCCTGCATGCCTGGGTCAACGACGGACTGATGGCGCTGTTCTTCTTCACGGTGGGCCTGGAGATCAAGCGCGAGGTCATCGCCGGAGAGCTTTCCACTCCGGCGCAGCGCCGCTTGCCGGTACTTGCCGCGGCGCTGGGCATGGCGGTGCCGGCGCTGATCTATCTCGCGCTGACACGCCAGGCACCGGCGCTCCACCGCGGCTGGGCGATCCCGACCGCGACCGACATCGCCTTCGCGATCGGCGTGTTGAGCCTGCTGGCTGGCCGCTTTCCGCCCGCATTGCGGCTGTTCCTGCTGACTGTGGCGATCGTCGACGATCTTGGCGCGGTGGCGATCATCGCGCTTGCCTATACCGCGGAACTGCACTGGGCCTGGCTGGCGCTGGCGGCTTCGATCCTGGCCGCGCTGGCGCTTGCCGCCCGGTTCGGCGTGCGGCGGCCGTGGGTCTTCGCGCTGGGCGGCGCGGTGCTCTGGTACGTGGTGCTCCACTCGGGCGTCCATGCGACTGTTGCGGGAGTTGCCGCGGCGCTCTGCGTGCCGCTGGGACTGGACCGGCGCGGCGAAAGCCCGCTGCTGCGCATGGAGCACGTGCTGGCCCCGGTCAGCGCCTATCTGGTGGTGCCGGTTTTTGCGCTGGTCAATGCCGGGGTCGATCTGCCCGACCTGTCGGCGGGAAGGTTCGACCTCACCCTGCCGCTGGCCATCGCGCTTGGCCTGGCTCTGGGCAAGCTGGCCGGGATCTTCGGTGCGATCTGGGCCGCCGAACGGCTGGGTTTCGCCCGGCGGCCCGAAGGCGCATCATGGCTTCAGGTTTGCGGGCTGGCGCTGCTTTGCGGGATCGGCTTCACGATGAGCCTGTTCATCGCCCAACTCGCCTTCCCGGCCAATCCCGCTCTGGTCGAGCAGGCCAAGCTGGGAATTCTGGTCGCTTCGCTGGTCACCGCCGCGCTGGGCTACGCGGTGCTGCGCCTCGCGCGCTAGAGGCTGTTCTCCAGGCCTTACCAGGTCCCGACGTTGGGCATCGAGACCCAGGGTTCGGCCGGCGGCAGGCTGCCATCCTGCAGCAGTTCCACCGAAATGCCGTCGGGCGACTTGACGAAAGCCATGTGCCCGTCGCGCGGCGGGCGGTGAATGGTATGGCCGGCATCGATCAGACGCTGGCAGGTCTCGTAGACGTTCTCCACCCGGTAGGCGAGGTGCCCGAAATTGCGCCCGCCGTCATAGTCCTGCGGATCCCAGTTATGGGTCAGTTCAACCTCGGCCACGCCTTCCTCGCCCGGCGCGGCCAGGAAGATCAGAGTGAATCGGCCCGCCTCGCTTTCAAAGCGGCGCACTTCATGCAGGCCGATCAGGTTGAAGAAGGCGATCGTCGCGTCAGGGTCGGTCACCCGGAGCATCGAGTGGAGGAATTTGGTCATGCCCCACCGTAAGGCCAAAGGCCCGCCCCGGACAAGCCGGAACGGGCCATGAAGCGAGCAATTATCGGATGGCTCAGAACGCCAGCTTCACCGAAGCAACCACGGTGTCATCCGAAAAGCCATCATAGGAATCGCCATCGACCCCAATGTAGCTGGCCCCGACCGACAGGTTCTTGGTCACATTGACGCTGGCTCCAACCGAATAGTCGAAGCCGCCGTCCGCGCTGGTCATGGTCAGGCGGTTGGGCGAAAGCGCGCCCGAGGTATAGCCCAGGTGCGCGTTGAGCGACACCGGCGTTCCCGGCACCCCGCTGCTGAGGTCGGAATAGAGATAGACGTTGTCGTCCCCGCCCAGCGCATCCTGCTTCCAGGCGTAATTGACGCCGACCTTGGCGGTTGCCGGACCCAGCGTGGTCGAAAGCGCGGCATAAGGCTCGAGATAGTTGGCCTTGCCGACGCTGCCGTTGGGATAGGTGTACCAGGTCATCCCGACATCGGCGGTCAGCCCGCTGGCAACCTCGCCGCTCCAGCCGCCATAGACGTCGATTTCGGCCGAACCGTAGATGTCGGCGGGATCCTGCTCGAGGCTGGAGCCCCAGGTGCCGACATAGAACCCGCTCGAATGGTTGACCTGGATCGATCCCTGGATCGCAAAGTCGCCGCCCGAATAGGACAGCCCACGCCAGCGGTAATCGGTCACCCCGGTAACATTGCCCGAAACGGTCCAGGCAGCCGGCGGATCGGTTTCATCGGCAAATGCAGGGGTGGCGACCAAAGCGCCGGCGAATAGTGATGCGGCCACCAGGCCGCGAATGGACGTGAGCATATCAATCTTCCCTTGAACGATTGCGACAGCTTCGTCCCGCCTGCACGCGCCGGCTGCCTCTCGTCCGGAAACAATCGCAACGCGTGGATGCAGGTCTGCACAATCTTGCTGCACTGCACAAGACCAGAACCGCGCTTATTTTGCGTTAGCCGTGCGATGTGTGGTTTTGCCGCCACGCCTGGCCGCAAGGCAAGGGCTGCGCCATTGTCCGTTAAGACCTGCGCGGCTATAGGCGTGGGCGCTCGAAATGCCCCCAATGCTCAAGTCCTTGCGCACCCTGTTCGGCCCTCGCCAGAGCGGCCCTGCCCCGGCGATCCCGGCCGGGCAGCGCGTCTATGCGGTGGGCGACGTGCATGGACGGCTCGACCTGTTTGACGTGCTGATCGCGGCGATCGAGGCCGACGATGCCGCCAGGGGCAGAGCGGATACCACGATCGTCCTGCTCGGCGACCTGGTCGATCGCGGCCCGGACAGTGCCGGGGTGATCCGGACGGCGCGCGCGCTGCAACTGCGCCGCACGGTGCGGATCCTCCTGGGCAACCACGAGGAGATGTTCCTCGACGCGCTGGAAAGCGAGGAAGTGCTGCGCCACTTCTTGCGCTATGGCGGGCGCGAGACGGCGCTGTCCTACCCCATCGAACCCGCCGCCTATCACCGCGCCGAACTGGACGAGGCGCTTGGCCTGATACGCGCTGCCGTCCCGCGCGAAGACATCGATTTCATCCGCACCTTCGAAGACCAGGTGCGGATCGGCGATTACCTGTTCGTCCACGCCGGCGTGCGTCCCGGCGTCCCGCTGGAGGAACAGCGCGTGGAGGACCTTCGCTGGATTCGCGAGCCGTTCCTGTCCCACCGCGAAAGCCTTGGCCCGCTGGTGGTTCACGGGCACACGATCTTCGAGCGGGTCGATTTCGCCGATAACCGCATCGGGATCGACACCGGGGCATACCGGACCGGGCGATTGACCGCGCTGGGGCTTGAAGGCACGAAGCGCTGGCTGATCGAGGCGGTCGAAGATGAAAAGGGCGTCCTGAGCGCCACGCAAAGGAGTGCAGCATGAAGATCGCAATGGTCGGCTCGGGCTATGTCGGGCTGGTATCGGGAGCTTGCTTTGCCGATTTCGGCCATGACGTGGTCTGCATCGACAAGGATCCGGCAAAGATCGACAGCCTGAACGCCGGGATCATGCCGATCTACGAGCCCGGCCTGGCCGAACTGGTTACGTCGAACGCCCGGTCCGGCCGGCTTTCGTTCACCACCGATCTTGCCGAAGGGATCGCCGGGGCATCGGCGATATTCATCGCGGTCGGCACCCCCAGCCGTCGCGGCGATGGCCACGCCGACCTGTCGTTCGTCTATGCCGTGGCCGAGGAAATCGGCGCGAACCTGAAGAACGATGCGGTGGTGGTGACCAAGTCGACCGTCCCGGTGGGCACCGGCGACGAGGTCGAGCGAATTCTCAAGGCCGCCAATCCACCGGTTCGCTTCGCGGTTGCCTCCAACCCCGAATTCCTGCGCGAAGGCGCGGCAATCGGCGATTTCAAGCACCCCGACCGGATCGTGGTGGGCACCGAAGATGAATGGGCGCGCGGCGTGATGAACGAGGTCTACCGGCCGCTGTTCCTCAACAAATCGCCGATCTTGTTCACTTCGCGGCGCACCAGCGAACTGATCAAATATGCCGCCAATGCCTTTCTGGCGGTCAAGATCACTTTCATCAACGAGATGGCGGACCTGTGCGAAAAGGTCGGGGCAGACGTGCAGGACGTTTCGCGCGGGATCGGAATGGACGGGCGGATCGGCCCGAAATTCCTCCATGCAGGACCTGGTTACGGCGGCTCATGCTTCCCCAAGGACACCCTGGCGCTGCTCAAGACCGCCGAGGACTATGAAGCGCCGACCCGGATCGTCGAGGCGGTTGTCGCGGTCAACGACAGCCGCAAGCGCGCGATGGGCCGCAAGGTGATCGAGGCGCTGGGCGGGATGGACATGGCCCGCGGCAAGCGGGTCGCGATGCTTGGCCTGACCTTCAAGCCCAACACCGACGACATGCGCGACAGCCCGGCCATCGCGGTTGCCCAGGCGCTGGTCGATGCCGGGGTGGAAGTCGCGGCCTACGATCCCGAAGGAATGGAGCTTGCGAAGCCGCTGATGCCCGAAGTGTCGATGCAGCCCAACGCCTATGCCGCGATCGAGGGCGCCGACGCGACGGTCATCGTCACCGAATGGGACGCCTTCCGCGCGCTCGACCTGGGACGGGTCAAGCAGATCGCCAGGGCACCGGTGCTGGTCGATCTGCGCAACATCTACGATCCGGCCGAAGTGCGCGCGAAGGGCTTTGCCTATTCGAGCGTGGGGCGGCCTTAGGCCAGCGCCGCCTTCAGTTCCGCCGCGCGTTTCGCATCCACCAGCCCCAGCACCAGCAAGCGGCTGACCCGGCGCATCTCGGCGGCGAAGCGGGCGTCGTCCCAGCTCTCGGCCAGCCACGCCTCGACCGTTCCGGCGACCGAGCGAAGCAGCAGGCCGGTGAGGTCTTCGGCGCCGAGCAGCGGCGCCAGTTCGCCCGCCTCGATCGCGCTGCCGACCATGTCGCCCCAGAGATGCTGGCCTTCCTGGCTCATCACATCGCGCAGCGGATTGGCCTCGCCCCCGGTCATCGCGGCATAGAGACCGCGATAGAATTCCGGCTCGGCGGTATAGTGAACCGCGATCAGATCGACCGCGGCGAGCAGCCGATCGAGCGGGGACTGCTGCGGCAGCTGCTCAAGCCGGACGGCGAAGCTGGCGTATTCATCCTGCACCACCCGGCGCAGTACCTCGCCCTTCGAGCCGAGCAGATTGTAGGGCGTCGCCGGGCTTACCCCGGCGCGCTTGGCCAGTTGCAGCATCGAAAACCCCGCCCCGCCGGTTTCGCGAACCAGCGCGTGCGCCGCATCGACCACGACACGGCACCGCGCTTCACGGGCTTCGGGGGACAGCGCCATTGCCTCAGCCGACCGGGATGTTCTCGTAATAGGGGATCAGCACATCGTCCGATCCCTCGGCGACCTGGCCAAGCATGGCAACGGTCACCGGATGAACCACCGCGGCATCGGTCATCACCTCGATGAAGGCAGGTCCGCCGCAGGCAAAGGCGCGGGAGAGAGCGCCCGCGAGATCGTCGAAGCGGTTCACGCGCTCGCTGTGCAGGCCAAAGGCGCGGGCAATGTCGGCATAGCAGGTGCCCTCCAGCTTGGAGATGACGTTGTAGTTGCCGCCATACATGATCTGCTGGCCGTGAATAGACATGCCCCAGACCTGGTTGTTCAGCACCACGTTGACCACCGGCAGGTGGTGGCGGACCATCGTATCGAATTCCTGGATATGGAACCCCAGCGCGCCGTCGCCGGTCAGGTGGACGACCCGCCGCCCCGGAAAGGCCAGCTGTGCGCCGATCGCGAAGCCCGGCCCGATCCCCAGGCACCCGAGGTAGCCGTGGGTCAGCAGTGAACCGGGCCGGTTGACCGCGGTCACGGCGCTGGCCCACGAAGCAGCCTCGCCGCCATCGTAGACGAAGACCGCGTCCGGCCCGGCCGCGTCAGCCACGGCCTTGGCGGCATGGAAGGGATGGATCCCGTCTTCGGTGTCGGTCTGGGGAAACTGGCTGGCAAAAATGCTCGCGGCGCTCAGCGCCTGGGCGCGCCATTGCTCCAGCCCGGCCGGAGCGCGCCCGTCGAGCGCGGCGGCCAGCGCGCGGACGGCTTCGGCGCTGTCAGCGCAAATGGCCAGGTCAACGTCGCGAATCCGGCCGATTTCCGCGGCATTGGTGTGAACCTGCGCCAGCTTCGCCTGATGCGGCACGACCGCGCCCGACCGGCCGCCCAGCAGCAGGCCCATCCGTCCGCCCAGCAGGATCACCAGGTCGGGTTGTTCGATCCCCAGCAGCGGCAGCAGCAGCGCAAGGTTGCCCGCCGCGCCGCCATCGCAGGGATGACCGGCGGGCAGCACGCCCTGCGCCAGAGTCTTGGTGAAGACCGGAAGCGGCAGCGCCGCCGTCAGCGCGCGCAAGGCCTCGGCGCACGAGCCGTTGGCGGCTTCGTTCCCGGCGATCACCACCGGACGCTTCGCTTCGAGCACCATCTGCGCCAAGGCCTGGACTTCGGCCGGAGCCGGCGCGGTGTGCGGGCGCACGTTGACCCCGGCGGGCAGGGTGGCGCGGGCCGCCGGAACGCTCATGTGCAGCACGTCGATCGGCAGTTCGAGCAGCACCGGCCCCATCGGCGCGGTGCGCGCCTGGCGGATCGCCATCGCGGTCAGGTCGGCGATGCGCTCGGTCGAAGGGATCGAGAATGCCCATTTGACCGCCGGGCGCGCCATTGCCACCTGGTCGATCCCGCCCTGCATCGGGTTGGTTTCCACCTCGCGCAGCGGCGGCGCGCCAACGATGAACAGCACCGGCGATCCATCGAGCCGGGCATTGGCAATTGCCGAAATCGCGTTGGTGAAGCCCGGCCCAGCGGTAACGATGCAGACGCCGACTTCGCCGGTCGAGCGGGCATAGGCGTCGGCGGCGTGGCCGGCCGCGCTTTCATGGCGGAAGTCGGTCAGCGCGATGCCTTCCTCGACGCAGCCCTTGAGCAAGGCCTCGAGATGCCCGCCATGAAGCGCGAAAGCCTGCCGGACCCCTGCCGCCTTCAGGGTCTTCGCCAGGATCTGTCCACCAACCAACCGTTCCTCTGCCATCACTTTCGTCTCCGTGTTGCGACTCGTCGCGCGTTGTGCTTATAGTCCACTATAAGAATCGGCAAGAGGGTCGACAGGAGAGGCGCGGATGGGAAGGTTCGGGGGCAAGGTGGCGGTGATCACCGGCGGGGCATCCGGGATCGGTGCGGCGACCGCGCGGTTGCTTCACCGCGAAGGGGCCTGCGTGGTGCTGGGCGATCTCGACCTGGCGGGCCAGGCGCTCGCCGACGAACTGGGCGAACGCGCCCGCTTCCTGAAATGCGATGTCTCCGACCCCGCCCAGGTCGAAGCCCTGGTGGATCACGCCGTCGCCCAGTTCGGGGCGCTCCACGTGATGTTCAACAACGCCGGAATCGGCAGCATTTCTCCGATCGAGGCCTTGTCGATCGAAGAATGGCGCAAGGTCATCGCAATCGACCTCGACGGCGTGTTCTTCGGGCTCAGGGCGGCGATCCCGGCCTTGCGGTCCAGCGGCGGCGGGGCGGTGGTCAACACCGCGTCGGCCAGCGGAATGGCGGGCGACTATGGCTTTGCCGCCTACAACGCCGCCAAGGCCGGGGTTATCAACCTGACCCGCACCGCGGCGATCGACCATGCCCGCGAGGGAATCCGCGTCAACTGCATCTGCCCCGGCCCGGTCGACACGCCGATCCTGGCCGGGGTCCAGGCCGTGCCCGGGCTGCGCGGCGACTGGGAGGAGCGCGTGCCGATGGGCCGCTTCGCCCGGCCCGAGGAAATTGCCGAGGCCGTGGCCTTTCTTGCTTCCGATGCGGCCTCGGCGGTGACCGGGGTGATGCTCCCGGTTGACGGCGGGTTGACCGCGCACACCGGCCAGCCCAACCTGATCAAGGTGTTTGCAAACATGGCAGGAGACGAGGGATGAAGGCAGTCGTCAGGCGCGGGACCGAACTGGTCGATACCGAAATTGCCGAACCCGTCCCCGGCGAAGGCCAGGCGCTGGTTTCCACGCTGGTCTGCGGCATCTGCGGGTCGGACCTCCACGCGCTCCACCACCTCGACCACATGATCGCGCTGACCCGCCGCGCGGGTGGGCTCGAAAATCTCGATCCGTCGCAGGACGTGGTTTTCGGTCACGAATTTTGCGCCGAGGTGCTCGATTACGGGCCCGGATGCACTGGCGCGCTCAAGCCCGGCACGCGCGTGGTCTCGGTCCCCGCCGCCTTCAGTGCGCAGGGAAGCGAGCTGGTCGGCTATTCGAACCTCTACCCCGGCGGCTTTGCCGAACGCATGGTGCTGCAGGAAGCCCTGCTGCTTCCTGTCCCCAACGGCCTCGATGCAGAGCGCGCAGCGCTGACCGAGCCGATGGCGGTGGGCGAGCATGCAGTGGCGCAGGCCCCGCTCACCCCCGCCAGCGTGGCGCTGGTGATCGGCTGCGGGCCGGTCGGCCTGTCGGTGATCTCGGCGCTCAAGGCGCGCGGGGTCGGACCGGTGATCGCGACCGACTTTTCCCCCGAACGCCGCCGCGCGGCAGAGGCGCTGGGCGCCGACGTGGTGCTCGATCCGCGCGAACATTCACCCTACGACCGCTGGGAAGACTTCGACGTGCCGGCCACAATGGCCAGCTTCTCGGCCAGCCAGCTGATGGGCCGCTCGATCCGCGATGCGGTGGTGTTCGAATGCGTCGGCGTGCCGGGAATGATCCAGCAGCTGATCGAAAAGGTTCCGCCCACCGCCGCCATCATCGTGGTTGGGGTCTGCATGGAAAGCGATACGATTGAGCCTTCGCTGGCGATCAACAAGCAGCTCAGCCTCAAGTTCGTCTATGGCTACAGCCCCGAAGAATTCGCGGCCACGCTGGGCGAGATCGCTGACGGGAACCGCGACGTAACCCCGCTGATGTCGGGAACCGTCGGGCGATCGCAGGTCAAGGATGCCTTCGCCTCGCTGATGGGTGGAGGCGGCCAGATCAAGCTGCTGGTCGACCCGCGCCGGGCCTAGGTTGTATCGACATTCAGTTAAGGGCGACGTTCGGTTTGGATGGGGTTCACGCAGGGAACGCAGAGAAGAAGAAGGAGGCGCAGAGATGTTGTGCGAAGCCGCAGGCTTCCTCCAAGAATGCTGGCTTTCGGAAAACGCGACCGCCATTGATGAGAGCGGCTTCGCCGCAGGCACTACGCCTCTGCGCCTCTTCTTTCTTCTCTGCGTTCCCTGCGTGAACCAAATCTGGCGCAACCTCGCCGCATAAACAGAATTCGAAAGCTAGGCATTGCGGGCCATCAGCCCGCCATCCACGGGGATCGTCACGCCGGTGACGAACGAGGCGCCGGGCAGGCACAGGCTGTAGGTCATGTGCGCCACTTCCTCGGGCTGGCCATAGCGGCGCAGCGCGGTGCGGCGGTTGGCGTAGAGCGCCTTGTCTAAGGCCGGCACGCCCGCGGTCATCCCGGTTTCGATCGGGCCGGGGCAGATGCAGTTGACCGTGATCCCGGTCTTGCCCAGTTCGAACGCCAATGCGCGGGTAAGGCCGGTCACCGCCGCCTTGCTCGCGGCATAGGCGCTGTTGCCGCTGGTCGCGCCGAGCGCCTCGGTCGAGGCGATATTGACGATCCGGGGCGCATCGGCCTGCTTGAGCCAGGGCAGCGCGGCGCGGATCACGCGCTGCTGGCCGGTCGCGTTGATCCGCACGATCCGTTCCCACACCGCGTCATATTCGTCGCCATCGATCGCGCAGAAGCCCGAGACGCCCGCGTTGTTGACCACCACGTCGAGCCGTCCATGCCAGCCTGCCACTGCCTGAACCACCGCGGCCACATCCTGTGCATCGCCAACATCCAGCGCCCAGGCCCGCGCCGACCCGCCGGCGGCCAGCACTTCGCCCGCGACCGCCTCCGCGCCCTCGGCGTTGACATCGGTGACCGAGACATGCGCGCCTTCCTCGGCGAACAGCAGCGCCGTTGCGCGCCCCATCCCGCTGGCCGCGCCGGTGACGAGGACAACCGAACCACGGATCGAACGGAGGAGATTGGTCATGCGCTGGCTCCTTGTTTCGTTTGGGAGACAATCGAGCAAGCGGGACCCCGGATCAAGTCCGGGGTGATGAAGTATGGAAATGCCAGGGGGCCTGTAAGCCGGGTTCTGTCCTGCCGACGGTATGCCAGGTGGCACCGTATCGGCATGGGCAGCCATTCATCTAGGCCGTGCATCGCTGCGCGGCTCAAGCGACCAACCCGAGCGGTCGGGTCCGAAACAGACCTGCTGCAAGCAGCGCGCCGCCCCTATTCGGTCTTGCTCCGGGTGGGGTTTGCCGTGCGAGTGATGTTGCCACCACCCCGGTGCGCTCTTACCGCACCCTTTCACCCTTGCTCCAAGAACCCGCTCATCCTGAGCTTGTCGAAGGAGCGGTCTACTCTCTGTGGCACTTTCCCTGGGCTTCCCTGCAAGCAAGTCGCCCGGCGGGCGTTACCCGCCACCCTTGTTTCGTGGAGCCCGGACTTTCCTCGGCCTTCTTGCGAAGGACGCGGCTGCCCGGCCCCCTGGCGAGCCCTACCTAGTCTTTCCGGCGTCGCGATCCAACAGCAAAGAGAACAGGATCGCCGAACATTCCCCATCGACCCGCCCGTCGATGATGTGCGGCCGCCAGCGGCGCTGGAAGGCGCGCATCGCCGCCGCCTGGTCCGAAATGTCATAGCCGTAGCGCTCGAGCGCGAGGAAGAAGGCGCCGTCGTTTTCGAACGGGCTGGGCATCCTGACCCGCGGCGTGCGCAGCGCCAGGCGGTGCGAGGCGAGCAGTTCCCAGTCGAACAGTTCGCCGGGATCCTCCTTGCGCGCCGGGGCGATATCGGAGTGGCCGACGATATTGGCGCGCGGCACGTCCCAGCGCTGGACGATGCCGGCCAGCAGCGGCACCAGCGCCTCCATCTGGGCGTCGGGGAACGGCCGGTAGCCGAATTCGTGGCCGGGATTGACCAGTTCGATCCCGACCGAGGCGGAATTGATGTCGGTGATCCCGCGCCAGAAGCTTTTCCCGGCGTGCCAGGCGCGGCGATCCTCGCGCACCAGGCGGTGGACCTTGCCGTTTTCCTCGATCAGGTAGTGCGCGGAAACCTGCGATTCCTCGTCGCAGAGCCGTTCCAGCGCCTCTTCCGCGCTTTGCATTCCGGTATAGTGCAGGACGACCATCGAGACCGGAAGCTGCCGCTCGTTCCAGTTGGGTGAAGGGGTCTCGTAGTCGATCAGTTCCGACATTCCGCGCTGTCCATCCTGCTGCTCGGCCTCAACCCTCGGGCAGGACCGCGCCCATGACAAGCGCTTCCTCGCTCAGCGCGAATTGCAGTCCGCCGCCCTGCTGCCGCGCCAGTTCGTGAAGCATCCACGCGGGCGCGGTGCGGCTTGAAAGGTCGGCGACCGGCAACGAACCATCGAGCGCGCGGCCGACATCGCCGTCGAAGGCAATCTTCGGACCCGCGGCGCGAACCACGATCTCGCTTGCCCCGCCGCGGCTTTCCGCGCCAATATCGAGCGTGCCGCCGCGCACCAGCGCGTCGATGCCGATATGCGCCAGGTTGAGCAGCATCTTGACCGCGGGCTTGGGCAGCGCTTCTACCCCCAGCGACCAGTTGATCGTGATCCGGTCATTCCCGGCGACCAGCGCATCGATCAGCGCGCGGGGCTCCTCGATCGCGACGCTCGAGCCGAAGCCGCCCGCCGCGCCGAAGGCCAGACGGAAGAACTTGAGCTTGTCGGCGCTGGTCCTTGCGCTCTGCTCGAGCAGCTCCATGCAGCGCTTGCGCATTTCCGGGTCCTTCTCCTCGGCGAGGAGTTCGAGCCCGTTGCTCATCGCCCCGACCGGCGAAAGCAGATCGTGGCACAGGCGCGAACAGAGCAGGCTGGCAAGGTCAACGGCGGTGTCGGTCATCGGGGCCCCTGGATAGCGTTTGCCGGTCCTTACCCTGCCGCGAGTCGCGTGGGAAGCGCGGAGAAGCCCCCCGGGCCATCGCGCCACCAGCTGACCGCTCCGCCCGCCACAATCGCCCAGACGCGCCCATCACCGCTCGCCTCGGCGCTGTCCTGCGGCGAAGGTTCGGCCCGGCCATTGGGGTGCGAATGGTAATAGCCCAGCACCTCCAGCCCACCGGCCCGCTGCGCGCGGTGGGCGGCGATCAGCGCCTTGGGATCGATCTCGAAATGCCGCTCGGGATCGGGATGGACGTTGGCCGCGGGCCGCGCCATCGCCACGCGCAGCCCCTTGCCCAGCAGCAGCCCGCAGCATTCGCGCGGATGCGCCCGCGTCGCTTCTTCGAGCAGTGTGGCAATCGTGCCACTTGTCACTTCAAGGACCATCCCCAAGTAGCTAGCAATGAATGGGGGAGAATCCATACTTTCCGGCATGATCGCCGATGGCGGCCAGCGGCTCGACAAGGCGCTGGCCGAGGCGAGCGGCCTTTCGCGTGAGCGGATCAAGGCGCTGCTGGGTGAAGGACGGGTTCTGCTGGACGGCAAGCTGGCCAGCCAGGCCAGCCTGAAACCTGCCGCCGGAGCCCGCTATGAAATCCGCGTACCCGCAGCCATCCCGGCCGAGGCGGCGGCCCAGGATATTCCGCTGAGCATCGTCTTCGAGGACGAGCACCTGATCGTGGTCGACAAGCCCGCCGGGCTGGTGGTCCATCCGGCTGCCGGAAACCTCGACGGCACGCTGGTCAATGCCCTGCTCCACCACTGCAAGGGCCAGCTGTCGGGGATCGGCGGGGTGGCCCGGCCAGGCATCGTCCACCGGATCGACAAGGACACCTCGGGCCTGCTGGTGGTCGCCAAGACCGACAAGGCCCACGAAGGCCTGGCGCGGCAGTTCGCCGATCATTCGATCGAGCGCGCCTATCTGGCGCTGGTCGCCGGGCATCCCGCGCCGCCGGCCGGCACGGTGCGCGGCGCGATCGCGCGATCGTCCACCAATCGCAAGAAGATGGCGCTGGTCGCCGATGGCCGCGGCAAGCATGCGGTAACCCATTACCGGACGCTGGAAATGTTCGACGGCGCCGCGCTGGTCGAATGCCGGCTCGAAACCGGCCGCACCCATCAGGTGCGCGTTCACATGGCGTCCATCGGGCATGCGCTATTGGGGGATCCTGTCTATGGACGCACCCCTTCGCGCCTCCGGCCGCTGCTATCCGGACTTCACTTCGCCCGCCAGGCGCTGCACGCCGCGGTGCTGGGCTTCCTCCACCCGGTTTCGGGAGAAAAGCTGCGCTTCGAGAGCACGCTGCCCGCCGACATGGAGGGGCTGTTGGTCGAATTGAGGAGCTAAAGCCGTTCTATTGTGTTAGAACACTTTTCCATGTGGCCATCGCAGACGGATGCCTCTTAAGGGTCTTTCAAGGGTGGGCCGACAATGAAAGGACGAATGATCAGGATGTCCGATACCGAACGCAACCTGCCCTCGCGCAGCAGCGGTAACCTGCCCAGCCTGTCTGGCGAGCAGAGCCTCAACCGCTATCTGGCCGAGATCAAGAAGTTCCCGGTGCTGACCGCCGAGCAGGAATACATGCTCGCCAAGCGCTATGCCGAACACCAGGATCCCGATGCCGCAAAGCAGCTGGTGACCAGCCACTTGCGGCTCGTCGCCAAGATCGCGATGGGTTATCGCGGCTATGGCCTGCCGGTCAGCGAACTGATCAGCGAAGGCAACATCGGCCTGATGCAGGGCGTCAAGAAATTCGAACCCGATCGCGGTTTCCGCCTCGCGACCTATGCGATGTGGTGGATCAAGGCGAGCATCCAGGAATTCATCCTGCGCAGCTGGTCGCTGGTCAAGATGGGCACCACCGCTGCGCAAAAGAAGCTGTTCTTCAACCTGCGCCGGATGAAGAAGAACCTCGACGCCTACGAGGATTCGGACCTTCACCCCGATCATGTCCGCAAGATCGCCACCGACCTTGGCGTGTCCGAGGCCGAAGTGATCAACATGAACCGCCGGATGATGATGGGCGGCGATGCCAGCCTCAACATCTCGTTCAACGAGGACGGCGAAGGCCAGTGGCAGGACATGCTCGAGGACAGCGGCCCGCTGCAGGACCAGATCGTCGAGGACGCGCAGGAAGCCGGCAACCGCCACGCCCTGCTGGTCGAGGCGATGGACAGCCTGAACGAGCGCGAGCGCCACATCCTGACCCAGCGCCGCCTGATCGACGATCCCAGGACGCTCGAAGAGCTGAGCCAGGAATACAACGTCAGCCGCGAACGCGTCCGCCAAATCGAGGTGCGCGCCTTCGAAAAGCTGCAGAAGGCGATGCTGCGCATTGCCAGCGACCGCCGCCTGCTGAGCGCCGCCTGAAAACGCGGGCCGGAGCAATCCGGCCCCGTTTGCCGCGGCGCTTTACCTCGCCGGTCCGGCTCGGCTAAGCATCGCGGCAATGCTTCGTCTGCCTTCGTTTTCCCGTCAGAAAGCCCGCCCGGCCGTGCGCCGCGGCATCGGCGCGCGGATCATGCGCGGCTGCGCGCTGGCCGCCATGTGGTTCGTGCTGGGCAGTGTGGGGCTGACGCTGATCTACAAATGGGTGCCGGTCCCGGTGACGCTGACCATGATCCTTGATCCCAACGGGTTCGAAAAGGACTGGACCGCGCTCAGCCAAATCG
This sequence comes from Sphingomonadaceae bacterium, assembly GCA_046348665.1. Taxonomy (GTDB): domain Bacteria; phylum Pseudomonadota; class Alphaproteobacteria; order Sphingomonadales; family Sphingomonadaceae; genus Novosphingobium. The sequence continues at coordinate 505,499 of JAXMDV010000001.1, forward strand.
ACCGCAACATGGTCGCCGCGGTGATCGCGGGTGAAGACGCCAAATTCTGCGCGCACGGCGGTTTCGATGCCGAAGCGATCGAAAAGGCGATGGAGCGCAACGCCAACGGCAAGCGGCTGCGCGGCGGATCGACGATCAGCCAGCAGACCGCCAAGAACACCTTCCTGTGGCAGGGCCAGGGCTGGACCCGCTATGCCCGCAAGGGGCTGGAAGTGTGGTTCACTCTCCTGATCGAGAATATCTGGGGCAAGCGGCGGATCATGGAGGTTTACCTCAACGTCGCCGAAACCGGGGTTGGCACCTATGGCGTCGAAGCCGGCGCCCAGCGCTATTACAACCATTCCGCCGCGCATCTTTCCCGGGTCGAGGCCGCGCGGATCGCCGCCGCGCTGCCCGCGCCCAAGCGCCGCGAAGTGGTCGACCCCGGCGGTTTCACCCGCCGCCACGGCAACGCCATCGCCGCGCGCAGCGGGGTGGTGAGGAACGAGGCGCTTGATGCCTGCGTCTATGAGTGAAGCGGGCTGACAGGCCCACCGCGGCAATCCGGCCCACGCTCTCCTACGCCCTCCGATTCCCCGCTCATGCTGAGCCTGTCGAAGCATCGTGGTTCCGGCTGCCGTCTCGCGTGACCAGAAGGCCTTCGACAGGCTCAGGCCGAGCGGAGACATTGAGCTACGGTCTGACATCGAATCGCATAGCCCCTCCCCCGTGGGGCCTGTTGCGTAACTGGCTCTGCCGTGGATTTTTGCACCTTTGGGCGCATCGTGGGCAGTGGTATCGGGATTTTGTGTCCGATCGGTGGTTTTCGGGGGGCTTAGGCGGATTTCGGGCGCAGTTATGCTGGCGCAAGCCGTGCCCATCGGCGCAGGTTGAAGGCGATTGCGGCAAGGACGACCTGTGCGCCAGCCTTGGCGAGGCCGCGGTAGCGGATCCGGTTCAGGCCCATGCGCTGCTTGAGCGTGGCGAAGGTCGTTTCCACCCCCGCCCGGATCGGGGCGATCAGGCGGTTGTGCCGCATCTGCCAGCGGGTCAGCGTCGGGCCGCCACCCCAGCTCTTGTGCATGATCCGGGGCTTGATCCCCCGCGCCTTGAGCGCTGCGCTGCGGGCCCGCTTGGCATAGGCCCTGTCGGCGTAGACCGCCCCTTCGTCCCCGCGCACGAGCGCGTCGGCCGGCGTCGTGTCGTTGACGTTGGCTGGTGTGGTCAGCACCGTGCGGATCAGGCCGCTGCCCTGGTCCACCCCGACATGCGCCTTGTAGCCGAAGACCGACCCGCTGCGTCCCTCGCGCCGGGCGAAGGCCGCATCGGGATCGAGCGTCGAGCGCTGGTGGCCGCCCCGGTCCCGGGGAGGCGCGGTCACCGCCGGGATCAGCGTTGCATCGAGCATCGTCCCGCGCTTGAGCATCACCCCTGCCTTGTCGAGCTGGCGGTCGAGTTCGGCAAACAGCTTCGTTTCGATTCCTTCGGCCAACAGCCGCCCCCGGAAACGGTTCAGCACCGTGTGATCGGGCACCGCATCGGCCAGCGACAACCCGACAAAGCGCCGGAATGACAGCCGATCCGACAGCGCCTCCTCCAATTCCCGGTCGGAAAGACCGTACATCGCCTGCAGCAGCAACGCCTTGACCAGCAGCAGCGCCGGATACCCGGGCCGCCCCGGTCCCGCACCATCGCGCAAATGGCTCACCAGCTTCTCGAACCGGTACCATTTCACCAGGGCGTCAAGCCGCTCAAGCTGCATGTTGACCCCAGCTCCAGGAGCCAGCCAACCGTCCCCAAACCCAGCCTGCCCAACCTGCTTGATCGCCATCGCAACACTCCCTGCTCAAAGACAGGGAATCATGTCTCGAACCTTTACGCAACAGGCCCCCGTGGGGAGGGGAGAGACCGCATCAATCCAAGGTCACCCCACCGTCTGGTCCGCGCCCAAAAAGAAAGGGGCGCCGAAGCGCCCCTTTCCAGGTTTCGCGGGTGATCCCGAGGATCAGAACTTGACCTTCACGCCCACGCGGATGCCGTAGAGCGACTGGCGCGTCTGCAGCACTTCGGTGGGGGCCAGCACGCTGGAGTAGCGATACTGGGCGCAGGTCTGCGCGGTCGAGCTGTTGATCTGCGCGGGGGCGGGCGCCGTCCCGGTCGCAACCGCGGCCGAGAGACACTGCACGCGGACCACGGCGGCGTTGTACGGGAACTGGACCTGGCGCAGCGAGCCCCAGTCCTTGTTGATCATGTTCAGGACATTTTCGACGTCGGCGAACAGTTCGAACTTGAAGCCCTTCGCCACCGGCACCGGCAGCTCCTGGCCGAAGTGCAGGTCGATCTTGAAGAAGCTGGGCGAGTTCTGGCTGTTCTTCGGCACGATCTTGCCGCGGAACTTCTCAAGACCCAGCGTCGACACCAGCGCGTTGAAGCTGGTTTCGCTGGCCGCGGTGTCGAAGCTGACGCGGGTGTCGCCCACGGTCGGCACGTAGAGTAGCATGTTGCCAAGGTTGCCCACGGTGCCGAACACCGTGCCACGCGTGCCGGTGTTGTCGAGCATGGTCACGCTGTAGGGGCGACCGGTGCGATATTCGCCGAACAGGCCCAGCGTGGTCTTGTTGTCGCCAAAGAAGGCATGGCGATAGTTGACCCCGAACTTCCACTGGTTGGTGTATTCGTAGATCGAGCGGCCATAGGCCGGCTTGTTGGGATCGACGAAGGCGTTGTTGCCGTAGTTCGACGACGAGGTCGACGAAGTGAGCGACGAACGGTCCTTCACGCTCGCACGGGTATAGCTGCCATCGAGGCTGAGATCGCCGAACCGCTTTTCGAACCGGAAGGTGCCGAAGATCCCGCGGCCGTCGCCGGTATTGGTCAGGATCAGATCGCGGTTGGTGGTCGCGACGTTGCCGATCGGGCCATAACGCGTGCGGCCATCGGGCAGGTAGCCGACCGAAACCGAGCGGGCATCGGTCCACATGTAGGCATCCTGGGTCCGGTCATAGACGAACTGCGCGCCGAACAGCCAGCCATCGCCCAGCGGGCCAAGGTCGGCTTCGTAATCGACGCCCAGCGTCATCTTCATCTTGCTGGCCAGCGCCAGGTGAGGGTCGATGGCGTCGGTCGGCGCGGTTGCGAGCGACGCGGTGTTGGTGGTCAGGAAGTTGATCACGCTGGTCGGGATCGTCCCGCCGGTGATCCCGTTCAGCGCGCCGCAGGTCGACGAAGCGGCGCAGTTGGCGCGGGTGATGTCAACCGCGTTGGTCAGCTGGCCGGTGTTCGAATAGACGTTCGAGAGGAACACGTCGGGCGTGCCGCCGCCGAAGATCCCGATCCCGCCGCGCACCACCAGGCGATCGCTGGCGTTCCAGTTGAACGCGATGCGCGGCTGGAACAGGCCCAGCCCCTTGAAGGTCTTCTGGTTGGTGTGGCCATAGCGCGAGGTGAAATTCGCATTCAGCGGCGGAGTGACGTCGTTGTCGAACAGGTCATAGCGCAGGCCGACGGTGAACTGGAAGTTGTCGGTCGCCTGCCAGTCGTCCTGGATCCCGAAGGTCCAGTTGCGGGTGTTGAACATCGCCGCGGCATCATCCGGGTCGTTCGACGGAACCGCGTTGGCATAGCGCAGGCGGTTGGCGTTGCCGGCCGCGAAATCGGCAAGCGAATCGAAGTAGAAATCGCCCAGCGAGCGCTGCAGGAACAGGTTGTAGACGTGGACGTTGGTGTAGCCGGCCATCATGCGCAGCGAATGGTCGCCCATTTCGACGCGCGCGGTCAGGTCGATCGACAGGTTCTCGGTATTCAGATCGTTCGACTGGCGCGACACGTCCGGACCGAAGAACAGGCGGGTGCCGCCGCACGAGGTGGCGTTGCCGGCCGTGGTGGCGTCGGTGCAGATTTCCATCTGCGGGAAGCTGCGGCCGCCGAACGGCGACTGGTCGCGGTTATAGTCGCGGTAGGCGATGCGCGCCGTGGTCGAGAAATTGTCTGACCAGGTCGAGTTCAGCTCGAAGGTTCCCGAATTGACCTCCTCGCGCAGCTCGTACCCGTTCGACTGATAGCCGAGCGCGAAAGGCGAGGTCAGGAAGGTGTTCTGCTGGAACTGGTTGGTGCCGACGTTGCGGATGTAGGTCAGCGAGGCGCGGTTGTTGTCGTTGATGTTCCAGTCGAGCTTGCCGACGATCTTTTCGTCCTGCTCGTTGGTCGTGGCGATCAGGCCCATCGTGTCATAGCCATAGCGGCTCTGTGCGGTCGCGGTAACCTGGTCGATCACCGTCTGGGTCAGCCCCGGCACCTGGTTGGCAAAGCCCGAGCCGAACCCGGCGTCGAGCGGCTGGCCTTCCTTGGTGTGTTCGTAGGCCAGCATGAAGAACAGCTTGTCCTTGACCAGCGGACCCGAAACCCAGCCGCCGTACTGCTTCGAATCGAAGTCCAGGCTCACGCTCGCCGCGCGGCTCTTGGAACCGGTCAGGCCATCGTCGGTATAGGCGAAGAAGGCGCCGCCGTGGAACTTGTTCGAACCCGAACGCAGCACCACGTTGATCGCGCCGCCCTGCATGTCGCCTTCGGCGATGTCATAGGGCGCAACCTTGACCGAGAACTGTTCGATCGCGTCGAACGGCACCGGGCCGCGGCTGGTCGGCAAGCCGCCGTTGTTGAGGCCGAAGTCGTCCGACATCTGCATGCCATCGACCGAGAAGCGGTTGAGACGGCCGTTGTTGCCGGCGATTTCGATCGTGCGGGAGTTGGTCAGGTCGATCGTGGCGAGCGGATCGCGGCGGGCCAGGTCGCGGATGTCGCGGTTGACCGAAGCGGCGGCTTCGATGTCGGCGCGGCCCAGCGCGGTGGTCGGGCCGTCGGTCAGTTCGATGCGCGGCTGGATCGAGCTGGCGGTGACGACGATTTCCTTGGTTGCAGCGAGCTTGATCGGCAGGCGGGCGGGCAGGCCGGCCTGGAGGTACAGTTCGTTCACCTGGGCGCTTTCGAAGCCATCGGCGTCGATCATCACCGTGAAGGGACCGCCGACGCGCAGGCCGTTGGCGGCGAAAGTGCCGTCCGAACCCGAGGTGGTGCTGAGCGTGGTGCCCGAAGGTTCATGGACCACCGTGACGGTGGCGCCGGCGATCGGGCCGTTCGGGCCTTCGACCACGCCGCGCACGGCCGACGAGGTTTCCTGTGCGTAAGCCGGGCTGGCGATCCCGCAGGCAAGCGAAACGGTTGCGGCGCTGGCGGCAAGGAAGAATCTGAACTGCATGTGTTTCTGTCCCCGTTTTCGGGCGTTTCCGGCGACTGGAAAGGCCCGCAATTTCTAGCACGATGCCCCCGCGAATCGCGTGGGGGCAAAGTCTGGCACGCTCATACAGGCGCCAGCGCGACTGGCCAAACATCGCCATGTGACAAGACTGTGAATGATCTGGATAAAATCCGCAGGCTCGGGGGCGCAAACGGTAAGCTTGTTTCAATCTGCCAGGTCCGTGCGCAATCTTCGTGCACCGGCATGCGCGAATCTGCTGTTGATCCCGCAGTTTCCCATGACAATGACCGAACGATTCTTGCTGCACTGCGGCAATTGTGCAACGCTGCCTGCGAAAGCGGGAACATGGGCGACGCACATCATCATTCGCACGGCTCTGGCAGCGGGCACCATCACGGGCATGGGCATGGGCATGGGCATGGGCATGGGCATGGGCATGGGCACCACCACCACGCACCCTCGAGCCACGGCAAGGCCTTCGCCTTTGCAGTAGGGCTCAATTCGCTGTTCGTGGTCGCGGAAGTGATCGCCAGCTATCTCAGCGGATCAACCGCGCTGCTCGCCGATGCCGGGCACAACCTGGGCGACGTGCTCTCGCTGCTGCTGGCCTGGGGGGCGAGCGTGCTCGCCGCGCGGCCGCCGGGGCCGGGCTATACCTATGGCCTCAAGTCGAGCTCGATCCTTGCCGCGATCGCCAATGCCGCGCTGCTGTGGGTGGCGCTGGGCATGGTCATGCTGGAAACGATCCAGCACCTGTGGACCCCGCAGGAAGTCAACGGCCCGCAAGTGATGGCCGTGGCGGCGGCGGGGATCGCGGTCAACCTGGTTTCCGCGCTGCTGTTCGCGCGTGGCAGCAAGAACGACCTCAACCTGCGCGCCGCCTTTCAGCACCTGATCGCCGATGCCGTGGTCTCGGCCAGCGTGGTCTTCGTCGGGCTGGCGGTGTTCCTCACCGGCCAGGGCTGGATCGATCCGGTGGCCAGCCTGGCGATCACCGTGGGCCTTGCCTGGGGAAGCTGGGACCTGCTCAAGGACGCGGTCAAGATGGGGCTGCTGGCCGTGCCACGCCATATCGACGAGGAGGCGGTGCGCGCGTTCCTGGCCGGGCACGACGGGATCGCGGCGGTCCACGACCTCCACATCTGGGGGATGAGCACCACCGAAAGCGCGCTGACCGCGCACCTGGTCATGCCGTCAGGCGCGCCGGGCGATGCCTTCCTCCACAGGATCGCGCACGAGCTGGAGGAACGCTTCGGCATCCACCACGCGACGATCCAGGTCGAAACGTCGGTGAGTGATTGCAGCCTGGGGCACGATCACAAGCACTGAGCGCGGCGTTACGCGGCTTCTTCCTTGCCCTTGAGCACGCGCACCGGTTCCTTGCGCCCTTCGACCACGTCCTTGTCGACCACCACTTCGGCGATGCCCTGTTCGGTCGGGATGTCGAACATCGTGTCGAGCAGCAATCCTTCGACGATCGAACGCAGCCCGCGCGCGCCGGTCTTGCGCTGGATCGCCTTGTTGGCGATGGCTTCCAGCGCCTCGTCGGTGAAGGTCAGCGCGACATCTTCAAGGTCGAACAGCTTGGCGTACTGCTTGACCAGCGCGTTCTTCGGCTCCTTGAGGATCTTGACCAGCGCCGCGACATCAAGGTCTTCCAGCGTCGCGATCACCGGCAGGCGGCCGACGAATTCGGGGATCAGCCCGAACTTGAGGAGGTCTTCCGGCTCGGCCTTCTGGAGCAGTTCGCCCACCCGGCGCTTTTCCGGATCGGCGACATGCGCGCCGAACCCGATCGAGCGCTTCTGCAGGCGGTCGGCGATGATCTTCTCAAGACCGGCAAAGGCCCCGCCGCAGATGAACAGGATGTTGGTGGTGTCCACCTGGAGGAATTCCTGCTGCGGATGCTTGCGCCCGCCCTGCGGCGGCACCGAGGCGGTGGTGCCTTCCATCAGCTTGAGCAGCGCCTGCTGCACGCCTTCGCCCGACACGTCGCGGGTGATGCTGGGGTTCTCGGCCTTGCGGCTGATCTTGTCGATCTCGTCGATATAGACGATCCCGTGCTGCGCCTTCTCGACGTTGTAGTCGCTGGCCTGGAGCAGCTTGAGGATGATGTTCTCCACGTCCTCGCCCACGTAGCCGGCTTCGGTCAGCGTGGTCGCATCGGCCATCGTGAAGGGCACGTCGAAAGTCTTGGCCAGGGTCTGGGCCAGCAGCGTCTTGCCCGAACCGGTGGGTCCGACGAGCAGGATGTTCGACTTCTGCAGCTCGACCTCACCGCCCTTGCCGCTGTGCTTGAGGCGCTTGTAGTGGTTGTGCACCGCGACCGAGAGCACCCGCTTGGCGCGGTCCTGCCCGATCACATAGTCACTCAGCGTTTCGCAGATATCCTTGGGGCTGGGGACATCCGTCCCCTTCTTGCCGGCGATTCCGGCCTTGGTTTCCTCGCGGATGATGTCGTTGCACAGCTCGACGCATTCATCGCAGATGAACACGGTCGGCCCGGCAATCAGCTTGCGCACCTCGTGCTGCGACTTCCCGCAGAAGCTGCAGTAGAGGGTGCTCTTGGTGTCGGTTCCGCTCAGTTTGGTCATGCTTTCGTCCGTTGCCCCGCCTTCCGCAGGGAATCGCCGGAGTCTAACCCGGCGAATGCAATTATCAATCCCGGCCCTAGCACGGCCAGATTGCTGGCCGCTGAAGTGGCAGGGTTACTTATTCCCTTCACCCTTATTCGGGTGCGCCGCCGGTGCCGCTGGCATCGTGATCGCCATCGGGGCGCGTCTCGAAGACCTTGTCGACCAGACCGAAGTCCTTGGCTTCGCCCGCGTCAAGCCAGGTGTCGCGATCAACCGCCTTCTCGATCTCGGGCACGGTCTTGCCGGTATAGTTGGCGTAGTGCTGGTTCATCCGCTGGCGCAGCCGCAGGATTTCGCGGGCCTGGATCTCGATATCCGAGGCCATGCCGCGCGCGCCGCCCGAAGGCTGGTGGATCATGATCCGCGCATTGGGCAGCGCGATCCGCATGCCCGGCTCACCCGCGGCGAGCAGGAACGAACCCATCGAGCAGGCCTGGCCGATGCACACGGTCGAAACCCGCGGCTTGATGTATTGCATGGTGTCATGGATCGCGAGACCCGCGGTCACCACCCCGCCCGGCGAGTTGATGTACATCGAAATGTCCTTCGAGGGATTTTCGCTTTCCAGGAACAGCAGCTGGGCGACGATCACCGACGCCATGTGATCCTCGACCTCGCCGGTCACGAAGATGATCCGTTCGCGCAGCAGCCGCGAATAGATGTCGAAGCTGCGTTCGCCGCGGCTCGACTGCTCGACCACCACCGGGATCAGCGCACCGGTGATCGGATCGCGAGTGAACTGGCCTTGTGCGCCGGGCGAATTGAACAGGTCGATCATGAGAATCCCTCTTGTTGGATCGCCTATGTCGGCGTTGGAACCGCGATGTTCAAGGGCGTTAACGCGATGTGGACAACCTGACCGGTCAGCGGATCAGGATTGCGGTCCGGCAGCGCGGGTTCCACGCCGCTTGCATCGCGCGGTGCTGCAGGCCAGCATGTCGGCGCGGACTGCCGGAGGAACACCATGCGCCTAGCCCTGCTTGCCCTGACACTTGGCCTTGCCCTGGCCCCGCCCGCCTTCGCCAGGGAGCGCAAGGCAAAGCCCAGGCCCGTCCCCACGGCCGACCAGACCGCCGCCGCGGCCAACGCCGCCAGCGGCGCGGCGATGCGCAATCTCGATGCCATCGCCCGGCTCGACGACGCGCCCGGCGGGCCGCAGCTCAATGCGGTTATCGTGTTCAACCCGGCAGCGGCGCAGGAGGCCGCGCGGCTTTCGGCGACCGGGCGGCTCAAGGGGCGCACCGTGCTGGTCAAGGACAATGTCGAGACCCGCGAATGGCCCACCACCGCGGGCAGCCTGGCGCTGAAGGAAAACCGGACCGGGCGCGATGCGCCGCTGGTCGCCCGGATCCGCGCGGAAGGCGGCGTGGTGCTGGGCAAGACCAACCTTTCCGAATGGGCCAACATCCGCTCGAGCGCGAGTTCATCGGGCTGGTCGGGGACCGGCGGGCAGACGAGAAACCCGCATGCGATCGACCGCAATCCCTGCGGTTCGAGTTCGGGCAGCGGCGCCGCCGTGGCGGCGGGCATGGCCTGGGCGGCGGTGGGGACCGAAACCGACGGATCGATCACCTGCCCGGCCAGCGCCAACGGGATCGTGGGATTCAAGCCCACCGTGGGTCTGGTCAGCCGGACCTGGATCGTGCCGATCAGCCACAGCCAGGACACCGCCGGGCCGATGGCGACCAGCGTTGCCGACGCCGCGCTGCTGCTGGCAGCAATCGCCGGAAGCGATCCGGCCGATCCCGCCACGGCCGAGGCCGACAGGCGCAAGACCGACTATACCGCGGGGCTCGACTTATCGAGCCTGAAAGGCGTGCGGATCGGGGTGCTGCAGAAGCAGAGCGGCCAGCATCCCGGCGTCAACCGGGTCTTCGACCGCGCGCTGGCCGACCTGACCGCCGCCGGCGCGGTGCTGGTGCCGATCGTCTATGATTTTCCCCCGGAGCTGGGCCGCGACGAGGGCGTGGTGCTATATTTCGAGCTGCGCGAGGATCTCAACGCTTATCTCGCCGCACTGCCCGGCAGTCCGCCGGTACGCAGCCTGGCCGACGTGATCCTGTTCAACAAGGACCACGCCGGCGAGGAACTGCGCTGGTTCGGGCAGGACACCTTCATCAAGGCCGACAGCCCGGTCGACCGCGCGGTCTATCAGAAGGCGCGGGCCAATTCGCTGCGGCTGGCGGGAGCCGACGGGATCGACAGGCTGCTCGCCGACAACAAGGTCGCGGTGCTGATCGCGCCGACCGAAGGCCCGGCCTGGCCGATCGACCTGGTAACCGGCGACCACTTCATGTCGGTCGGCGCGGGCACCCTGGCCGCCGTCGCCGGCTATCCGCACCTCACCGTGCCGATGGGCGATGTCGAGGGATTGCCGGTGGGGCTCAGCTTCATCGGCGCGAGGTGGGACGACAAGCATGTGCTCGAAATGGGCGCCGCCTATGAACGCGCCCGCACGGTGACGCTCAAGCCGCCCAGCCTGAAGCGCTGGGGGGAATGAGCGCGGGCGCAGGCCGCGGACAAACGAAAGGCCCGGAGCATCCTGTGATGCTCCGGGCCTTTTCGATGTCAGCGCGGAAGGATTACTTCTTCGCCGCGGCCTTCTTGGCGGGAGCCTTCTTCTCGGCCTTTTCGGCCTTCTCTGCCTTGGGCTTGGCTTCCTTGGCAGGCTTGGCTTCCTTGGCGGGCTTGGCCTCGTCCTTGGGCGCGGCTTCCTTCTTGGCGGCGGCCTTCTTGGCCGGAGCCTTCTTGGCCGGGGCCGGTGCGGTTTCCTCAGCCTCGATCGCGGCCTGAAGCTCTTCGCGGGTCACGGTCCTTTCGGTGACTTCGGCCCTGTCGAACAGGAAATCGACGACCTTGTCCTCGTAAAGCGGCGCGCGAAGCTGGGCCGCGGCGAGCGGATCCTGCTGGATGTATTCGACGAAGCGCTGGCGATCTTCCACCCGGTACTGCTGGGCGGCCTGGCTGACCAGCATCGACATTTCCTGCTGGCTCACCTCGACGCCATTGGCCTGGCCGATTTCGGACAGCAGCAGGCCCAGGCGCACGCGGCGCACCGAAATGGCTTCGTAGTCGCCCTTCTCGGCCTCGATTTCCTTGAGCGCGGCGGCCGGATCGGCTTCCTGGCTCGCTTCCTGCTGGAGCTGGGCCCAGATCTGCTGGAATTCGGCTTCGACCATCGAGGGCGGCACCTCGAAATCGTGACCGGCGGCCAGCACGTCAAGCAGCGCGCGCTTCATCTGGGTGCGGGTCAGACCGGCGGTTTCCTGCTCGAGCTGGCCGCGCAGCAGGCCCTTGAGCTGTTCAAGGTCGGTCAGCCCCAGGTTCTTGGCGAAATCGTCGTCGATCTTGGTCTCGCCGGCCACCTTCACCGCCTTGACCACGATGTCGAACTGGGCGTCCTTGCCCTTGAGGTTTTCGGCCGGATAGTCAGCCGGGAAGGTCACGGTGATGGTCTTTTCATCGCCAGCCTTCACGCCGACAAGCTGTTCCTCGAAGCCGGGGATGAACCGGCCCGAACCGATTTCCAGTGCCGCGTCCTCGGCCTTGCCGCCGTCGAATTCGACCCCGTCGAGCTTGCCGGTGAAGTCGATGATCAGCTGATCGCCGTTTTCGGCCTTCTTGCCCTTCTTGGCATCGACGAAGCTCTTCGCGCCCGAAGCCAGGCGGGCAAGCTGTTCGTCGACTTCGGCATCGGTCACCGGCACGACCAGCTTTTCGAGCTTGATGCCTTCGATCGCCGGTGCGGCGATGGTCGGCAGCACTTCCATGCTGACGGTCAGTTCGGCATCCTTGCCTTCGGCATAGCCTTCGCCCAGCGCGATCTGCGGCTGCATCGCCGGACGCAGCTTGTTGTCGCCCAGCACCTTCTGGACCGCTTCCTGGACCGTGGTGTTGAGCGCCTCCTGGTGCAGCGCGGGGCCGTGCATCTTCTTGACGAGGTTGGCGGGCACCTTGCCGGGGCGGAAGCCGGGCATGCGGACCTGCGGGGCAATCTTCGCCACTTCGCCGTCAATCCGCGCGGCGATGTCCTTGGCCGCGATCTTCACGCTGTAGGCGCGCTTCAAACCCTCGTTGGTGGTCTCGACAATCTGCATGACAAATGAAGCCTTCTCTCGAAATCTCTCTCGTTCCACCGGGACCGGCCTGGGAACTGGTGCGGGCGAAGGGACTCGAACCCCCACATCTTGCGATACTGGAACCTAAATCCAGCGCGTCTACCAGTTCCGCCACGCCCGCAGCCCAGCGAATTCCAGAATCCCCACCGCGGGCGGGTAGGAGTCCTGAATCAAGCGGTGGCCCTTAGTGGCCCCGCGCCCAAAGGGCAAGCTAGGATAGCACGCCTCAGCCGATCCCCAGCACGCGGGCCAGCGCGGCAAGCCAGCCGGCGCCTTCTTCTGCCCGAACGCGGCCCGGCGGAACCGGACAATCGAGGCACAGCGCCTGGGCCCCGCGCGCCCCGCCCAGCGAGGTGAGCCGGGCCAGGGCATCGCGCTGTGCGGCCTGCTGGCGCAGCGCCATCTGCGCGAAAAGATCGCGCCCCTCGCCCTCGTTCTCCTCATCGCCGCCGCCAAGCCGTTCGAGCAGGCTGGCATAGGGATCGGGGTCCTTGCCGTAATATTCGGCGTGCCAGCTTTCGAGCTTGGCCTGCTGCGCCGCCCAGGCCAGCGCATCGCCGAGCCCGCCGAACTGGTCGACCAGGCCATTCTGCCGCGCGGTTCCGCCATCCCAGACACGGCCCTGGGCAATGGCGTCGACCTGTTCTGCGGTCTTGCCGCGCGACTTGCCGACCACTTCGAGGAAGCGGCGGTAGCCGGCCTCGATCGAAGCCTGCATCATCGTATTGGATTCGGGCGAAAACCCGCCGATCAGATCGGGCTGGCCGCTGAGCGGCGTGGTGTTCACTCCGTCCGAGGTCACGCCGTACTGCGCCAGCGTACCTTCGAACGAGGGCAGGATCGCGAAGATCCCGATCGAGCCGGTGATCGTGCCGGGCTGCGCGAAGATCCGGTTGCCGCCGCTGGCGATCCAGTAGCCGCCGCTGGCCGCGACATTGGCCATCGACACCGCCACCGGCCTGCCGCCCGCCTTGAACCGTTCGACCGCCTTGCGGACCTGTTCGGAGGCAAGCGCCGAGCCGCCCGGCGAATCGATCCGCAGCACCAGAGCGGCGGCATCGTCGGCGTTGGCTTCGTCGATCAGCCCCGCGATCCGGTCACCCCCGGCGGTGCCCGGTCCGGCCTTGCCGTCGACAATGCTGCCGGCAACGGTTACCACCGCCACTGCCTTGCCGCTGTTGTCCGCCGGATGCGCCGCAAGCAGCGCCGACATGGTGCTGTGCGCATAGGTTCCCTGGGTCTTGTCCGAGCCATCGGCCCCGGCGATCTCCTTGACCCGCTCGCCAAACTCCACCGCGTCGCCCAGCTTGTCGACCAGCCCCGCCTTGAGCGAAGCCTGCGCCAGATCGCCGGCTGACGCGTTCAGCCAGGCCACCGGATCCTTGGCGACCATTGCATATTGCGCCTTGGGACGGGCCCTGGCGACATCGGCCTGCCAGGATTCGAACACCGAAGCGAGCAGCGCGCTGCGCGCTTCCTTCGACGGGGCTGAAGCCCGATCAAGCAGATAGGGTTCGACGAAATCCTTGTAGGTCCCGACCTTGTAGACGTGGACGTTGACCTTGAAGCGTTGCAGCAGGCCCGCGAAGTAGGACCGGCTGCCCCCCGGCCCGGCAATCACCGCGCCGCCCATCGGGTGAACCCAGGCCTCGCTGGCGTGGGCCGCCAGCATGACGCCGTCATCGAGATAGGCGACCGCATAGGTCAGCACCGGCTTCTTCGCCGCGCGCACCGCGTCCATCGCCGCGCCGACTTCTTCCATGTGGACCAGCCCGCCACCGGTGAAGCTCGACAGGTCAAGCACCACCGCCTTGATCCGATCATCCTTGGCGGCCAGCCTGATCGCCCGCACCACATCGCGGGCGCGGTATTCGTGCACCGGCGCGCCGCCCATCAGCAGGTTCAGCGGATCGGTTGCGGCGGGTTCCTCGACCAGCGATCCGTTGAGCCGGATCAGCAAGGCTCCGTCCCTGACCTGGCCAGCACCGGGCCGGGCGGTCAGCGCGCCATAGAGCATGACGAAGAACAGCAGCATGAAGAACAGCACCAGGCCGTCCTTGATCGCGACCAGGAGGTGCCAGACCTTGCGGGCAAACAGCATTGGCAGAACGGCTTTCTTGCAGTGGACCGGGCCGAGACATAGGCAACATGCCGGGGATTGGCCAGTGCGCTGTCGATGAACCGCCGACTGTGGCTTGCGGATGGCCGAAGGGGCCGCTAAGGCACCGTCTTCAATGACATCGCCGAACCCTGACGCGACGGGCCGCTATCCGGCTGGCTCCGCCGCCTTCCCGCACCGCAGCCTGACGGGCCTTGCGGGGCTGGCCCCGTGGGAGATCCTGTTCCTGCTCGACGAAGCGGAACAATGGGTCGAACTCAACCGCCAACCCCACAAGCGCGACGACCGGCTGGCCGGCCTGACGATCATCAATGCCTTCTTCGAAAACAGCACGCGCACGCTGTTGAGCTTCGAGATCGCGGGCAAGCGGCTGGGCGCCGACGTGGTCAACATGCACGCCGCGCAGTCGAGCGTGAAGAAGGGCGAAACCCTGATCGACACGGCGATGACCCTGAACGCGATGCACGCCGATGCGATCGTGATCCGTCACCAGAGCTCGGGCGCGGTGCAGCTTATCGCCGACAAGGTCGACTGCCCGGTGCTCAACGCCGGGGACGGCCAGCACGAGCATCCGACCCAGGGGCTGCTCGACGCGCTGACCATCCGCCATGCCAAGGGCGGCGATTTCGCGGGGCTGCGCGTGACGATCTGCGGCGACATCCTGCACAGCCGGGTGGCGCGATCGAACATCCATTGCCTGACCACGCTGGGCGCCGAAGTGCGCGTCTGCGCCCCGCCCGCGCTGATGCCGGCGGACATCGAGGCGCTGAAGGTCAGCCCGTTCCACGATTTCGACGCCGCGCTGGCCGGGTCCGACGTGGTGATGATGCTGCGCCTGCAGCAGGAGCGGATGAGCGGCCAGTTCATCCCCAGCCCGCGCGAATACCGCCACCTCTACGGCCTGACGCTTGACCGCCTGGCCAGGGCCCGCGGCGATGCGCTGGTGATGCACCCGGGGCCGATGAACCGCGGAGTAGAGATCGACAGCAACGTGGCGGATCTGGCCGGGCGCAGCGCGATCACCACCCAGGTAGAGATGGGCGTGGCGATCCGGATGGCCTGCCTTGACGTGCTGACCCGAAGAACCCGCGGCGTGGAGGGCTGGGCATGAGCGCGCCGCGTCCCCTGACCATCACCGGCGGGCAGCTGGTCCTGCCGGGGATGCCCCCGGTGCCCGGATCGCTGCGCTGCGAGGGCGGGCTGATCCGCGCAATCGGCGGTGCGATTCCCGGCCCCGATGATCTGGTGGTCGACGCGCGCGGCGCGCTGATTGCGCCGGGGCTGGTCGACCTGGGGGTCTTCGCGATCGACAAGCCGGCCTGCCACTTTGGCGGGATCACCCGCGCCGCGCTGATGCCCGACCAGAACGTGGTGCTCGACAAGCCGAGCTCGGTCCGGTTTGCCGCGCAATCGGGCAAGCCCGACCTGTGGGTCCACCCGCTGGCCGCCGCGACCCGCGACCTTGCCGGGATCGAGATCGCCGAACTGGCCCTGATGCGCGATGCCGGGGCGAAGGCGGTGGCCACCGGGCGGCGGTGGATCGGGGATTCGGGCACCATGCACCGCCTGCTGTCCTATGCGGCGATGCTGGGCCTGGTGGTGGTGACCCACGCCGAGGACGCCGGGCTGACCGGTGCGGCGGTGGCGACCGCGGGCGAAATGGCGACCCGCCTGGGTCTGCCGAGTGCGCCAGCCGAAGCCGAGGCCCTGGCCATCGCGCGCGATCTGGCGCTGGCGGAGCTGACCGGTGCGGCAATCCATTTCCGCCAGGTCACCACGGCCCGGGGGCTTGCGCTGGTCCGCGGCGCCAAGGCGCGCGGGATCCGGGTTACCGCAGGGGTCACGCCGGCGCATTTCATGCTGTCGGATACCGCGATCGGCGATTTCCGCACTTTCACCCGCCTCTCCCCGCCGCTGCGCGGCGAGGCTGATCGCCAGGCGGTGCTGACCGCCCTGGCTGACGGAACGATCGACGTGATCGCATCGGGCCACGATCCGCGCGGGCCGGAAGACAAGCGCCTGCCCTTCGCCGATGCCGAACCGGGCATGGCCGGGGCCGAGACCCTGTTGCCGCTTACCCTGGCGCTGGTTCGCGACGGCGTGATCGACCTGCCGCGCGCCTTCGCGCTGCTCGCCGCCAATCCGGCCGCTTTGCTGGGCGTTCCGGTAGGACGGATCGAGGAAGGCCTTGAAGCCGACCTCGCGCTGATCGATCCGGCCAGACCCTGGGTGGTCGATTCCGACATGATGGCGGCAACCGCGGGCAATACGCCGTTCGACAAGCAGGGCGTCGAAGGCCGGGTGATCGCCCTGTTCAAGGGCGGCGCGCCGGTCGGCTGAAACGCAAAAGCCCCTCCCGCATGGGGCCTGTTGCGTAAAGGTTCGAGACATGATTCCCTGTCTTTGAGCAGGGAGTGTTGCGATGGCGATCAAGCAGGTTGGGCAGGCTGGGTTTGGGGACGGTTGGCTGGCTCCTGGAGCTGGGGTCAACATGCAGCTTGAGCGGCTTGACGCCCTGGTGAAATGGTACCGGTTCGAGAAGCTGGTGAGCCATTTGCGCGATGGTGCGGGACCGGGGCGGCCCGGGTATCCGGCGCTGCTGCTGGTCAAGGCGTTGCTGCTGCAGGCGATGTACGGTCTTTCCGACCGGGAATTGGAGGAGGCGCTGTCGGATCGGCTGTCATTCCGGCGCTTTGTCGGGTTGTCGCTGGCCGATGCGGTGCCCGATCACACGGTGCTGAACCGTTTCCGGGGGCGGCTGTTGGCCGAAGGAATCGAAACGAAGCTGTTTGCCGAACTCGACCGCCAGCTCGACAAGGCAGGGGTGATGCTCAAGCGCGGGACGATGCTCGATGCAACGCTGATCCCGGCGGTGACCGCGCCTCCCCGGGACCGGGGCGGCCACCAGCGCTCGACGCTCGATCCCGATGCGGCCTTCGCCCGGCGCGAGGGACGCAGCGGGTCGGTCTTCGGCTACAAGGCGCATGTCGGGGTGGACCAGGGCAGCGGCCTGATCCGCACGGTGCTGACCACACCAGCCAACGTCAACGACACGACGCCGGCCGACGCGCTCGTGCGCGGGGACGAAGGGGCGGTCTACGCCGACAGGGCCTATGCCAAGCGGGCCCGCAGCGCAGCGCTCAAGGCGCGGGGGATCAAGCCCCGGATCATGCACAAGAGCTGGGGTGGCGGCCCGACGCTGACCCGCTGGCAGATGCGGCACAACCGCCTGATCGCCCCGATCCGGGCGGGGGTGGAAACGACCTTCGCCACGCTCAAGCAGCGCATGGGCCTGAACCGGATCCGCTACCGCGGCCTCGCCAAGGCTGGCGCACAGGTCGTCCTTGCCGCAATCGCCTTCAACCTGCGCCGATGGGCACGGCTTGCGCCAGCATAACTGCGCCCGAAATCCGCCTAAGCCCCCCGAAAACCACCGATCGGACACAAAATCCCGATACCACTGCCCACGATGCGCCCAAAGGTGCAAAAATCCACGGCAGAGCCAGTTACGCAACAGGCCCGCATGGGGAGGGGCTGCGATCCCGTTATCGGGTTGTTTGTCTACTTCTTTCGGGCGTTCGAAGGACCGGCAGGCCCCTTGAGTGCCGGAGCGGCGGCGGGCCTGACCACGGCGCGCGCCATGACCGGAGCGCTGCGCAGCGAGCCGACCGCATAGGCAAAGCACACGCCGCCGCGGCTCTTCACCGCAGAGCACAGTCCGCCGGCACCGCGGCCGTCGAGCCCGGCAGCGGCAACCCGCCAAAAGCGCTTGCCGCGCACGGTGGCCTGGCTGATCGCCATCTTGTAGTTGCGCAGCTCGGGGTTCTTCTTGGCATAGTAGCCCCAGGCCCGGCGGGCACCCTGCTCGCTTGCGAACGAACCGAGCTGGACTGCGTGGGTGCTGCCCTTGCCGGCGACGCCGACCGGAGCAGGACGCGGACGATAGGCAACCGCCCTGGGCTGGGCCGGAGCCACCGCGGCGGCAACGCGAACCGGACGCCTGGCGACCGCGAGCGGCGCGGGCGAAACGGCAGGAAGCGGCTGGACCACCTCGGCGCTGGCGAACTGGGCCGAAAAGGCTTCTGGCGTGGCTTCACTGGCAGCCGGCGCCGGTGCATCAACCGGGCGGTATTGCGCAAGCGAGGCGGCGGATTCGCCGGTGGCGGGGAGTTCCGCACCTGGCGCCGCACTGCGCGTGGCACCGGTTTCAACGGCAAGCTGCTGCTGATCGCCACTGGAATTGAGCGCCAGCGCGGCCGGCTGGCCCGGATCGGCGCGCATCGGAACCTTGAGCAGGCCGGCGACGCGCAGTTTCGAATCTTCAGGGCGGGCCTGCGCCGCCCAGCTGGACAGGCGGGCGTCGAGCTGGTCGGCGGGAACGTCCTGTGCGGCCATCAGCCGGGCCTCGCGCCAGCGCCCGTCGAGCGCGAAGGCATAGGCCAGGTTCTGGCGCAGCTTGGGAGACTTGTCGCCGGCGCGCAGCGCGTCGGTCAGGATCGCGGTGCCGCGTCCGGTTTCACCGGCCAGCGCATAGGCGAGGCCAAGGTCCGAGGCGGGAATCGCATCGCGCCAATCGTTGAGAATGCCGACAGCTTCGCTGTTGTGCCCCGCCCCGACATAGGCAAGCGAGAGCGAAAGCGCGCTCTTCGCCGAATTATCGCCCAGCTTCATCGCATCGTTGAAGCTGGTGACCGCCGATTCGAACCGCCCGGCACGTAGATAGGCCTGGCCCAGCAGCGCGCGGTAGCTCGCCTCGCGCGGGTTGGCGGCAACGATGCCTTCGGCCAGCGTGATCGCCTTTTCGGCATCGCCCTTGGCCAGCGCCTTCTGCGCTTCGGCAGCGGTCTTGTCCGGCGTGCTGCGAGCCACGGCCCCGGTGCTGACCCCGGCACCCGCGGCAAGCGCCACGGCGATCGCCCCGGCCAGGCCGAGCGGCAGGATTGAGCGAGTGATGCGGCTGCTGTTCATGGGGAAAATTCCCTTCCTCTCGAATTCGTCACTTACGGCGCTTGGCCACCTGGGCGGCAAGCTCGGCAATGTCAGGCAGGCTGTCGAACAGCTGGTCGAGCGCCTGGGTAACCAGTTGCTGGGCGCTGCGGCCCTTGACCGTGCAAGCCAGCCGCAGCTTGAGATGGCGTTCGGCATCGACCCGTAGCGTGAAAGCGGCGCGGCGCCCGTCGGCCAGTGCCGAGCGGCGTTCCTGGCCAACCTTGCGGGCGATGGCCTGCTGCTGGCGAACCACTTCGGGAAGTCCCGCCTGGCCGCGCGCTTCGGCGTTGATCGGGACCACTTCGGCCTCGTGCTGGACATGGTCATCGCCCATGTCGTTCCAGCCCAGGTCCTCGTGGCTGACCATCACGGCGCTGGTCTGCGAACGCATCGCCGGCTTGGCTCCGCCCTTGCGCGCAAGCAGCGTCGGACTCAGCGAAGCGAAGGGTTTGGAATCGGCCATGCCCCCGGCGCTCCTCAGGAACCCGCAACCCGGCGGCCGAAGCCCCCGGCCGGGCGATGCACGCCCTGCAACGAAGCGACGCTGCTGGGCGCAGCGAAGACGGTGCGGCGGAAATTCTTTTCCAGCCGGTCCGAGATATAGTTCCACAGCGCGACCACTTCGGCGGCGCTGCGGCCATTGGGATCGACTTCCATCACCGTGCGGCCGTCGATCATCGAGGCGGCGAAATCGGTGCGATGGTGCAGCGTTATCGGGGCAACCGTACCGTGCTGCGAAAGCGCAACCGCCGCTTCCGAGGTGATCTTGGCCTTGGGGGTCGCGGCGTTGACCACGAAGATCAGCGGTTTGCCGGCACGTTCGCACAGATCGACCGTCGCACCCACCGCGCGCAGGTCGTGCGGGCTGGGACGGGTCGGCACCACGATCAGTTCGGCCACCGCGATGACCGACTGGATCGCCATGGTGATCGCCGGCGGAGTGTCGATCACGGCCAGGCGGAAGCCCTGCTGGCGAAGCACCGCAAGATCCGACGCCAGCCGCGCGACCGTGGTCTGCGCGAAAGCCGGGAATTCGTCCTCGCGTTCGTTCCACCAGTCGGCCAGCGAACCCTGCGGGTCGATGTCGATCAGCACAACCGGGCCAGCGCCGGCGCGCTGGGCCTGCACGGCCAGGTGCCCGGACAAGGTGGTCTTGCCCGATCCGCCCTTCTGTGATGCCAATGCCAGTACGCGCAAAGCCATTCCCCCTACGAAAAATACAGCAAACCCAATTGGACTTGCCGTGGGGGATCGCAGAACGTTCCTAATTTTGAGTTAACACGCCGCTCTCAGACCAGGCCGAACGACGTGCAAAGTCTCATTAATCCGTTGCTAACAGGTCATTTACTATGCCAGTTTACCGCCGCAGTTGGCTGGCGGACCGCATGCGGAGCAATACAGGCCGCGCCCGGCTTAACCCGCCAGTT
The DNA here is from genome assembly GCA_046348665.1 of Sphingomonadaceae bacterium. Lineage (GTDB taxonomy): Bacteria > Pseudomonadota > Alphaproteobacteria > Sphingomonadales > Sphingomonadaceae > Novosphingobium. Next base: position 526,021 of record JAXMDV010000001.1, read on the forward strand.
CAGGGACAGGATTTTTTCGATGGGCCGCAAGAAACTGATCGCCGCGCTGGTGCTGGGCGCCGGAGTGATTCTTTCCACCCCTGCCGCCGCCGACACCAAGGCCGGGGTCGATGCCTGGACCCGGGGCGATTACGCCGCCGCGGTCAAGGAATGGCAGGCCCAGGCCGCCAAGGGCGATGCCGATGCGATCTTCAACCTGGGCCAGGCCTTCAAGCTGGGCAAGGGCGTGCCGCAGGACCTGATCAAGGCCGAGCAGCTGTTCGGCCAGGCGGCGGCAATGGGTCATCTGCAGGCGGGCGACAACTATGGTCTGCTGCTGTTTCAGCGCGGCGATCGCCAGCGCGGCCTGCCCTATATCCGCGCCGCCGCCGACCGCGGCGATCCGCGTGCGCAGTATCTGCTGGGGATCATGCACTTCAACGGCGAACTGGTCCCGAAGGACTGGGTGCGGGCCTATGCGCTGGTCACCCTGGCCCGGCAGCAGGGCCTGCCGCAGGCCACCAGCGCGATGGCGCAGATGGACCAGTACATCCCCTATGACCAGCGCCAGCAAGGGGTACAGCTTGCGGGCGAACTGGCGAGCCAGGCCGATGCCACCCGCGCGCGCCAGCTGGCCGCGGTCGATCTGGGCAACCAGGTGACGCCGCCGGCAGCTGCACCCGCACCGGTAAAGGGGCCGAGCGTGGCGAGCGTCAGCCCGCCGCTGGTCGCACCGCCGCCCAAGCCGGCGGTTCGTCAGGATCCGCCGCCAAAGCCCATTGCGGCTCCTGCGCCGCATCCAGCCCCCACACCGGCGCCGACACCTGCCGCCGGCGGAACGTGGCGCATCCAGCTGGGCGCCTTCGGGGTTGCCGCCAACGCCGATGCGTTGTGGGCCAAGGTCAAGGCGCGCCCGGAAGTTGCCGGGCATCCGCGTCTCAACGTCAAGTCAGGGGCGGTGATCAAGCTTCAGGCCGGCAACTATAGCCAGGCGGCGGCGCAGGCGGCCTGCACCAGGCTCAAGGCAGGCGGGCTGACCTGCATTGCCGTGCCCGGATAAGGCGTGAGCGCCGCCAGTCCCGACAGGATCCGCACCCTCGACCTGATCCGCGGGGTCGCCGTACTGGGCATCCTGGCGGTCAACGTGGCCAGCTTCGCCGCGCCGGGATCGGCCAGCTTTTCGCCCAACCTGCCCCAGCCAGGCAGCACGGCGGACAATTGGGCCTTCGCGTTCAACCTGGTGTTCTTCGAAGGCAAGATGCGTGCGCTGTTCTCGATGCTGTTCGGGGCCAGCCTGCTGCTGTTCATCGAGCGCCGCGAGGCACAGGGCCGTGACGGCGCGTTCCTGCAGGTGCGCCGGCTGCTGTGGCTGGCGCTGCTGGGCTGGCTCCATTTCGTCCTGCTGTGGGACGGCGACATCCTGTTCGCCTATGCTTGCGTGGGGCTTGGCGCATTGCTGGTCCGCCAGGCTCCGCCAGTCCAGCTGGTGGCGCTGGCCCTGCCGCTGTTCCTCGTCTGGCAAGCCTGGGGCACCATTTCGTGGCTGCCCAGCGCGGCGCTCGAACAGCAGGTGGCAGAGGGATCGGCTTCGCCGCGGGAAATCCGGGAATACGCCGGCTACGTCGCGGACAGGCGCGATGAGGACCGCCGCGACACGGCCAGCAGTCTTTCGTCCTACCGAAACGAGGTGGCGGCCAGGCAGGCCGAAGACCCGGCCTATCCGCTGGCGGTCCTCGCCGCGAACTGGGGCGAAACGCTGAGCTATGTCATGATCGGCATGGCGCTGCTGGGCAGCGGCTTCCTTGCCGGGCACTGGCCGCGCCGGCGCATGCTGCTGCTGGCGCTTGGCGGAACCGCCGCCGGCCTTGCGGCAACCACGGCCTTCGCGCTGTGGGCGCAGCCGCGCGGCTATCCCGAAATGGCCATGCATATGGCGCTTGGCTATCTGCTCAGCCTGCCGCATCTGGCCACCGCGCTGGGCTATGCGGCGCTGCTGGTGCTGGCCGCGCCGCGCGTGCTGGAAACGCGGCTGGGCCAGCGGATCGAAGCGGCCGGGCGCATGGCATTTTCCAACTACCTCGGCACCACGCTGGTGATGTGCGCGATCTTCCACGGCTGGGGGCTGGGCCTGTTCGGCCGTTACGGCGCCGCCGGGCAGTGGCCGTTCGTCCTGCTGGGCTGGGCGCTGATGCTCGGCTGGAGCGGTCCCTGGCTGAAACGCTATCGCCAGGGCCCGCTCGAATGGGTATGGCGCAACCTTGCCGAGTGGCAACTGTTGCCAAATCGCCGGACCTGATTGCACCGCCATTCATCTGCGATTAAGGCCCTGGACCGGATCAGACCCGGAGCAAAAAGGGCCCCCCAGATGACGATTTCCAGTACTTTCCGTTCGCGCAAGTTCACTCTCGCTTTGCGGCCGCTGGCCGCCTCGCTGGCGATCGGACTGGGCGCCTATGCCTCCCCCGCCCTGGCAACCTGCACCGCCGATGTCACCGGCCTGATCGTGACCTGCACCGGCACATCGGGCAGCTACAGCAACGGCAACACCGGCGTTTCGGTCGATGCCCAGGCCGGCGGCACCGTTACCGGGCCGATGGTCATCGGCAACAGCGCCGCGGTCACCAATTCCGGGGCTTTCACCGGCACCGCCGGTAGCGCCGCGCTGACCGTTGGCACGAACAGCACCGTCACCATCGCCAGCGGCGGCTCGCTGACCACCTCGGGAACCACCGCCGGTTCCGAAGGCGTGGTGCTGGGCGATTTCTCGACCCTGACCAACAACGGCACGCTCAGCGGCCCGGCCGGCTTCAACATCGCCCGCTTCGGGGTTGGCGGAACCTTCATCAACAACGCCAGCGCGCCGGCTGTCGTAACCGGCAACGTCGCCTTCGGTCCTAGCATCGGGGCCAACGTTTCGACCTTCACCAACAACAACACCGCCTTCGGCTTTACCGGCAACGTCACCGCAACCGGCAACCTCAACGTCAACAACGCGGGCAAGTTCACCGGTGGTATCACCCAGACCGCGGCGACCGGCACGGTGAACATCCAGAACGTTGCCGCGGGCACGTTCACCGGGTCGATCAACACCGGCGATTCAACCGTGGTCAACAATGCCGGGACGATGACGCTGACCGGCGCTTCGCTGATCGGCCAGTTCAACGCGGCCGGCACCTCGTTCACCAACAGCAACGTGCTCAACCTGGGCAGCGGCTCGGCCCGTCCGGTGCTGAATGTCAACGGCAACTTCGTGCAGACCGGCGCGGGCAAGCTGGGCGTGATGATCGGCCTGCCCAGCACGACCGGCCCGGTAGCCGGCAGCACCTTCAGCCAGGTCCGCGCCAGCGGCACCGCCACGCTTGGCGGCACGCTCGCGCTGACGGTCACCAGCGGCTACTACCCCACCAACTCGCTCTACAACGTGGTAGTTGGCGATCAGGGGGTGAGCGGCAATTTCAGCTCGGTCACGGGCAATGTGCTGACCTTCATCACCTTCACGCCGGTTGGGGTCGTCACCCTTGGCGGAACGCAGCAGGCCTATCAGCTGCGGGTTGACCGCACCACAACCTATGCCGCCGGGATCGCCACCGGTGCGACCGCCAACCAGATCGCGGTTGCCAACGGGTTCCAGCCGCTGGTTGCCTATGCCGATACCCACCAGACCAGCGATGCCGCCGCGCTGGTCGGCTCGGTCGACGTTCTGACCGCGGCGCAGGCGCAGACTTTCTTCGATTCGGTCAGCCCGGCGGGTTACCTGGCCTATGCCAATTCGATGCGCGATCATGCCAGCCTGTTCCAGCGCCAGGTCGCGCTGCGGATGCACGACCACAACAGCGACCAGGCCCAGAAGGGCTGGTGGCTGAACTTCGGGATGCAGGCGCTGGCCAGCAAGGCGACCGGAACCGACAAGACCAAGACCACCGGCCTCAACTTTGCCGGGGGCTATGACTTCTCGGGTCCCAGCTATCTGTTCGGCCTGGCCGCGGGCTATTCGCACGGCTCGCTCAAGTATGGCCCCGGCACGATGGAGGGCAAGGACAACGCCTACCAGATCGGCGCCTATGCGCAGTATTCGATGGGCCCGCTGTTTGTCGGCGCGATCGTCGACTACCAGTTCGGCTCGCTCAAGGCGACCAAGACCAGCTCCGCGAACACCATTACGCGCGCCGCCTCGGCCGATACCAAGAGCAAGCTGCTGACCGCGAGCGGACGGATCGGCGCCGATCTCGATGCCGGCCCGATCACCTTCCGGCCCTTCGTCGGGGTCGAATACAACAAGGGCTCGATCGACGGCTTCACCGAAACCGGCGCGGGTGCCGCCAACCTGATCGTCAGCAAGATCGATGCCGACCGCACCGATCTGCTTGCCGGCGCCACGCTGACCCGCAGCACCGGCCGCTGGCGTCCTTACGTCAAGGGCACCTATCGCAGCCTGATCGGGACGGCCCCCGCCAACGGCGTAACCGCCGCATTCATCGACATCCCGACCTCGACCTTCACGGTCACCGGCCGCGGCGCGGGCAAGACCGAATTCGATGTCGATGCCGGGCTCAACTGGGTTTCGGACGACGAAGGCGGGCTCTACATCGCCTATCAGGGCACCTACCGCAACGACATCACCAGCCACGGGATAGTCGCCGGGATCCGGCTCGAATTCTGATCGAACCTGCCAGGCAAACCAAGGGGGCGCAGCGAAGGCTGCGCCCCTTTTGCGTAGCGAAAGCTCAGCGCTTGAACGGGTTCTTCGGACTGCGCAGCGTGAGCCGCACCGGCACCGCATCGAAACCCAGATCGCGGCGGATGCCGTTGATCAGGTAACGCTGATAGCTGGCCGGCAGGTCATCGAGCCGGGTGCCGAACAGCACGAAGCCGGGCGGACGGGTCTTGGCCTGGGTGATATAGCGCAGCTTGATCCGCTTGCCGCCGGGTGCGGGCGGCGGGTTGCGTTCCAGCGCCTCGTCGAACCAGCGATTGAGCAGCGCGGTCGGCACCCGCTTTGACCACGCGGCACGAATTTCGAAGGCCACCTTGATCAGCGTGTCGAGCCCCTTGCCGGTGCGCGCCGAGACGGTCAGCACCGGCAGGCCCTTGACCTGGCTCAGCCCTTCGTCGAGCGCGCCCTTGATCCCGTTGAACAGGCTCGAAGCGTCCTCGGCGGCGTCTTTCCCCGCCACGTCCCACTTGTTGATCGCGATGATCAGCGCGCGGCCTTCTTCCAGCACCAGGCTGGCGATCTTGAGGTCCTGGTGCTCCAGCCCGCGCGTCGCGTCGAGCAGCAGCACCACCACTTCGGCAAAGTCGATCGCGTGACGGGCATCTGCCACCGCCAGCTTCTCCAGCTTGTCGGTGACCTGCGCCTTCTTGCGCATCCCGGCGGTGTCGATCAGCCGCACCGGGCGTTCCTCGCCGCTTTCGGGATCGGTCCACAGCCAGTCGATCGCGATCGAATCTCGCGTGATTCCGGCCTCGGGTCCGGTCAGCAGCCGGTCTTCTTTGAGGAAGGCGTTGATCAGCGTGCTCTTGCCGGCATTGGGCCGCCCGACGATCGCCAGCTTGAGCGGCGCCTTGTTGAGCGCCTCCTCGTCCTCGGGATCGAGGGGTTCGCTGTCATCCTCGTCTTGCCGGCCCTCGAGATGCGGCAGGATCGCCTCGAACAGGTCGGCGGTGCCTTCGCCGTGTTCGGCCGAATAGGGAACCGGCTCGCCAAACCCCAGCGCGAAGCTTTCATAGACCCCGGCATCTCCGGCCCGGCCCTCGGCCTTGTTGGCGATCAGCACCACCGGGACCGAGCTTTCATGGAGATAGCGGGCGATTTCCTCGTCGAGCGGGGTCACCCCGGCGCGCGCGTCGATCACGAACAGCGCCAGATCAGCGCCGACCAGCGAGGCTTCGGTCTGCTGGCGCATCCGGCCCGGCAGGCTGGCGGGATCCTCGTCCTCCCAGCCCGCGGTGTCGACCACGGTGAAGTCCAGCCCCAGCAGGTGCGCCTCGCCAAAGCGGCGGTCGCGCGTCACCCCCGGCTGGTCGTCGACCAGCGCGAGCTTCTTGCCCACCAGCCGGTTCCACAGGGTGGATTTGCCGACGTTGGGACGACCGATGATGATGACCTGCGGAAGCGCCATTCGCGCGCCTGTGCGCCGGGCCGAGCTATTTTGCAAGGCGAACGGCAAATCCCTACGGCGCCGTTAACCAAATGTTGCAGCCCGGCACTAAGGACGCTGTCATATCCCCGCCGCCATGATGAAGCGGCTTCTCCTTGTCCTTGGCGCGACGATCTGCCTTTCGCTGAGCCCGGCGGGCGCCCGCATCGCGCTTGACGATGACAGCGCCATTACCGGCGGCGGCGCCTCGAGCCTGCCGCCCTATCTGCAGTGCGTGCCCTATGCCCGGCAGGTTTCCGGCATCCAGATCCGCGGCGATGCCTGGACCTGGTGGGACCAGGCGGAGGGTCGCTATGCCCGCGGTTTCGTGCCCCGCGTCGGCGCGGTGATGGCCTTGAAGCCGCACGGCAATTCGCGCCTCGGCCATGTCGCCGCGGTCAGCAAGGTGATCGATTCGCGCACGATCCTGATTCGCCATTCGAACTGGAGCCCGATCAACGGTCGGCGCGGCCAGATCGAGGACAACGTGAAAGCGATCGACGTTTCCGACGCCAATGACTGGAGCGCGGTCAGGATCTGGTACGCCCCGATCCAGGCGCTGGGCGGCTCGCACTGGCCGGTCCAGGGCTTCATCTACCCGAAGAAACCCGGAAAGAAGGAAGCGCAGGTCCGCCAGCCGCTCCCTGAATGGCCCGAAGCGCCGAAACTGGCCAAGTCCGCCAAGCCCGCCAAGGCCGCCAAGGCAAGCAAGGACCCGATCGGCGAGATCATCGCCAGGAAGATGCGCTGGTAACCCTTCCCCTGAAGGAAGGGGTCAAGCCTTTGCGATTGGCGCGTCCTCGCCCAGATCCTCGTACCAGGCTTCGACCGGGCCGTTCAGCTTGATCGTCAGCGGCTGGCCGTGGCGGTCCATCGTCTTGCCCGCCTGGACCCGCACCCAGCCTTCGGAAATGCAATATTCCTCGACGTTGGTGCGCACCACGCCCTTGAAGCGGATGCCGATGCCGCGCATCAGCTTGTCCTCGTCGAAAAAGTCGCTGCGCGGGCTGATCGCGATGCGGTCGGGCGGCACGTCAGGGCCGGAACTGGTTTCTTCGCTCATGAATTGCGCCTCTAGGACGCTTTGCCCGCTTGTCAATTCGCGCGCGCCGCTCTAAGGGCGCGCTTCGCTTCGTCAAACGGCCCCTCGCGGCCTTTGACCTGGAAGTGGGCGCGTAGCTCAGCGGTAGAGCACACCCTTCACACGGGTGGGGTCGCAGGTTCAATCCCTGCCGCGCCCACCATCTTTTCAAGGACTTAGGTCCGAAAAGATGGTCCCGATTTCCCTTTCCATGAAATATCCATGAAAAAGCTGGGTCTGTAGACTCGCAAGTCTGCGCGCGCGGTAGGCGTCCCGCTGGCGTTCGCTTAGCTATGGATTTCCGCGTTAGACTACCCCCGGTCACATGGGTTCAAGCGGGTATGCCAAAACAGAAGCCATGAGCGCCTGCGGCAGTCTGACCCTGCCGCTTAACCACCCCCGTTCACATGGGTCCGAGGCGTTCTGTCATTTTCTACTGCGTTCGCTTGGTGAGAACTGCGCGAGGCATACCGGACGAAAGCGAAGGAGATTTTGAATGCAGACCCCGTCGATTGAGCCGCTGCTTCTAAGCGTCCCCGAAGCCGCTGCTAAATTGAACATCGGGCGCGCCTTCTTCTATCAGATGGTAGCGCGCAACGAGATCGCAACGATCACGCTGGGTCGCCGCAGGCTTGTGCCGGTAGCCTCGCTCGAACGGTTCATCGAACAGAGGAGCGCGGCATGAGCGTCGTTCCAATCGCCCGCCCGGTTGGCGAAATCATCCCGATTGGCTCGGTGCAAGACTTTCACCGTTCGATCGCACCGCGCCATGACACCGGCCCCACGCCGGAAGAACATGCAAGGCAAGCTGCTGAACTTGCGGGGATCACTGCACCTGTTGAGCAACCGTGGCTCGCGACCGTCGCCCTAACCGGCGAACCGGCCCCGCAAAGGGCTTCCGCAGCAACGCCGACTTCCGACCCTGCTGCCGCTTGGCATGCAGCCCTCGAACAAGCCGAGCGCGATCGAACGGCCAAACCACATGTTCCGGTCTTCGATGAACCTCGCCCGCTGGCCGCCCCGCCGATTCTCGAAAGGTCGAGCAATGGCTGACCGGGCACCGCTCCCCGCTGATCCAGCAACCCGCCTCACCGATTGGCACAAGGCTGTTGCACCGTCCGCTCACTACGATCGGGGCGCGAAGCATGCCCGGTTCCTGAATGACCCGGCTGCGGTCGCGGCCTCGAACCGCGCGCACCTGCGCGGCCTAGTTATGCGGTTTGTTGAAAGTACGGGGCACACCGTTTCGGCATCGGCGGTCGACCAGTTCGTCGCCGCGCTACTGGCCGACACCGACTAATCTCCAAAGTGCCGGGATGGAGGCCCCGGCAACCAAAGAAGGCGAGAGAAATGATCTGTTCCAAAAATTCCGCCGCTGCGCTCTGCTTCCTCGAACGCGCGGCGGTCGCTCCGCCGCCTGCAATGTCGGTGCCGCCTCCTGATGATGCAGGCGGCGGGGCAAATCTCGTGGAAATGCGCAAACGGCATACGGCGCTGCGGCTCCGCATCAGCCGCGCCTTAAATTTCGAACGCCCTCGCGAGCCATTCCCAAGGAGGCTCATGCCGCCGCGCGGAAAGCGCGAGCCGCTGGCCGAATACGTGGAGCGCGTCGAACAGATATTGTTCGACCGTCCGCGATCGGCTGTCGACCTATCTGATTTGCTTCGCGAGCTCGCCGAGCGCCGGAGGGCTCGGCCATGAGCGTCGCGGAAGCATGGTTTCACTTCGATCTTGTCCTCGGCCTAACCGCCGAGCTCCTGCCAGTGCCTCAACCGGGCGTCCCGGCAAGCCCGCGATCATCAATACGCGAACCCGGAAAAGTGCCCGGCGTCATCAATGGGGCGGAACAGTTCACCGGGTTTCCCCGATGGACCTCATATGTATCGACTGGCCGCGACATCGAAAGATGGTCGAGCGACGCCCGGCTGGGCATCTGCTTGCAAACGCGGCGGGTAAGAGCGATCGATATCGATGTTGCCGATCCGACTGCGGCGGATGAGATCGAGGATTTTGTCACTGCCGAGCTGGGCATGGTCCTTCCCTGCCGAACCCGGTCCAACAGCGGCAAGCGGCTGCTTATAGTCATTGTGCCGGGCGAGATCGGCAAGCGCGTGATACCTGTCGCTGGTGGCATGGTGGAACTGCTCGGGAATGGGCAGCAGTGCGTGGTCGCCGGGCTGCATCCTTCGGGTGTGCCTTATGCATGGCGCGGGGGGTTGCCCGCAGAAGTGCCGGAAATCAGCCTAGAGCGCTACGAGGCGCTTATCGCCGCCTTGCAGCGCGAGTTCGGCACGAGCAAGCTGTCGGCGACGCACGGCCAGCTCCGCAAGCGCGAATGTCACCTGCCGATCGACGATCCGTTCGCCGACTGGCTCGAAGCCAAGGGCCTTGTACTCGGCAACCGGCCCGACGGCGGTTTGAATGTGGTGTGCCCGTGGGAGCACGAGCATACGACACCGACCGGCGATGACGCAGCGGCCTACTTCCCGGCAGGTACAAATGGCCACGAGCACGGCGGGTGGAAGTGCCTCCACGGGCACTGCGCCGGTCGGTCGTTGGCCCATTACGAGCAGGCGGTCGGCTATGTGGCCGAAGACTTCGAGGAGCTCGGCGAAGACGAACTAACCGCCCCGATCGAGCGCGCCACGATATCCGCCACGCCGTATATGCCGCGTGACCCGGCTTCGATCCCGCCACGGCCTTGGGTATACGGGCGGCAACTCCTTCGCGGTTCGCTGTCACTGCTCATCGCTCCGGGTGCCAGTGGCAAGACTTCGCTCCTCGCTGCCACCGCGCTCGCGCTCGCGACGGGCTGTCCGCTGCTCGGCTACCCGGTGCATGGCGGCCCGAAACGGGTCTGGCTGTGGAACCTAGAAGACAGCACCGATGAGCTTTCCCGGCTGATCGAAGCGGCGCGCTCTCACTACATGATCGAGGCCGAAGAGATCGCGGGGCGACTGTACGTTGACAGCGGCATAGACGGAGCGGCGCTCTGTCTCGCTTCGCAGCGCCCCGGTAAGCCGGTCGAGCTTGCCGAAGCGATCTTTATCGCGATCGAACGAGAGATCGCTGCGCGCCAGATCGACGTGCTTATCCTTGACCCCTTTGTGTCGACGCATCGCGCCGCCGAGAACGACAACAGCGCGATTGATGCGATTGCCAAGCGGCTGGCCCGCATTGCCGTCGATGCAAACTGTTCTGTGCTAGTCTCGCATCACACGGCAAAGCTGGGTGGCGGGGAGGTGTCGGCGGAGAAAGCTCGCGGCGCGAGTGCGCTGGTGAATGCCGCTCGTTCGGCTGTCGCGATAAACCGGCTCACCGCAATGGACGCGCCCAAGATCGGCGTGCCAATCGAGCAGGCGGCTCGGCACTTTCGCCTTTACGACGACAAGAACAATCGCGCACCGCCAGCCGCGTCGTCCGAGTGGTTTCGGCTGGTTTCGATCGAGCTCGGCAATGGGGACAATCTGCCGGTGGCAGAGCGCTATTTCCCGCCCGAGGTAAGCCTGCCCGAGGTCGACCCGTCAGCGGTTGTGGAAGCCCTTGGCGATCGAGTTTGGCGCGACAGCAAGCAGTCACCCGATTGGGCAGGATACCGCTTGGCAGAGCATCTTGGCTGGAATGTGGGCCTTCCCGGTTCGGGGCGCACCGCAGAGCAGCTCGCGCACCTTCGCGCCGTGGAAGATTTGCTCGCAAGAGCCATCGCAGGGGGGCTGATCGAAAAGGTCCAACTCCCCGGCCCTGACCGCAAATTCAAGCCGTTTCTCCGGGTCGGTGCGGCACTTGCGGCACCCTGCGGCACAATCGGTTCCGCAAATGCTGCAAGTTGCGGTGCGGCACCCCTCTCCCCTGTAGGGGAGGGTGCAGCGCCGCAGCGCACCACCGCAACAGTGGAAGGATGACAATGAGCAATACCAAACTCGAAGGTGCCGCAACCTCGACCCCGGCGGTAAGCAATGCGGAGATCGCCCGTCGGCTGAATAGCATGCCGGTCGGTGAGCTCACCGATAGCCAATTCCTGTGGGCGTTTGCCGATCGACTAGAACGCAGTCCGAGCATGGCCGACTGGCTTGTCGCGGCGGGAATTAGAGTAGTCGCAAAGTGAGCAAGCGCGCGAAGCGGGTAACGTACAGCGAAGAGGTTTTCGAGCAGGTCTGCGAGCTGCTCGAAACCGGCATGCATATGTCCGAAATCGGCAAGTTAGACGGCATGCCCAACCGGTCGACCTTGTACCGCTGGTGTCAAAAGCACGATGACCTTGCACCACGTATCGCGCGCGCACGCGATCTCGGTTTCGATGAGCGAGCCGAGAGGGCGGTTGCCGAGGCGAAGGCAGCAACCGACCCCGCCAAGGGTCGGCTGGCTTTCGACGCCGAGCGGTGGCTGCTCTCCAAGATGAACCCAGCACGGTATGGCGAGCGCCAACTCGTGCAGTCTGAAATCAGTGGGCCAAACGGCCAGCCGATCGAGATCACCGACGAAGCAGCGATGATCGGCAAGCTGGAAGTAATCCTCGCGACGGCGGCGGCTCGCAAGAAGCTCGCGCTCGCCGACCGGCGCCACGACGCTTGCGATCTTGCCTGAAAGGAACCACGTTATGATTGACGATTTCGTACACCGCTTTGGCCAGCTCGACCTTGGGCCGACGCACCCGGCGAACCCGAAAGACCCGGCCCGCTCCCTGTATGACGTGAGCTCGCTCGCGGTTCGCTATCACTTGAACGGCGACGCGGCGATCGACGCGCAGACTGGCGAGATCGCGTTCCGCGCAGCTCGCAACGGCAAGATTGTGCTGCCCGATGGCAGCCACATGACAGCGCCCAAGTTCATGCGCCGCGAGCCCCGAGACGCCGCGAAGCAGCTCTACGGGTCGCGTCAGCGTTCCGCTGTGAGGGCGAGCGCAAGCCCGATGGAGATAAGCAGGCTTGCTGCTGCGCTCTACCCAGCCAAGGCGCGCCGCTAGGAGTTTTCGTCCCGTCGGCGCTTGTATGACTCGGGAACATTGCCGCAAATATTCAAATAGTAGCACTCCTCGTCCCAACCGGGCGGGAGTGTGATGGGTTCGCCATTCGCACCGATTATGACGACCGGGTCTGGATTATCACCCGATCCTGCGGTGGCCTGCGACGCGCGCTCCCTTATCGCAGCGGCCATCTCCGCGCGCTCCTTCTCCCGCTGCCGCTCCATCTGCCACAACGTTCGCTTGCGGATATTCTCTAGCCGAGCTTTCAGTTCTTCGTCCATTTCAGGTGGCTTGGGCATTGCTAGACTACTCCTGCCCGTTCGAGCGCGAACTAGAAGATTTCGGATTGGTTGTACTTGCCGATGAGCTCTTCGGAGAGACGGCGGTCGGCTTCGGCACGGGTCTAATAAACGTGCCTTTCGTCCTCGGCTGCGCCTTCACGATCGTCATAGCCATATTGGTCCCTTCCGTTAAATGCGACGCACCGTTCGCTCGGCGTCTCCGATTTATCGTTCCGCAGCAAGTGCGGCAAGGTTGTCAAACAGGTCGTCCATCCGCCGCCCTTGCTCCGCCGACAGTTCGGCTTCGATCCCCTCAACGGCATGGAGCGGTGCGCGTTCGAGCGCTTCCTTGAACTTCGCGGCAATTGGATCAGTGCGAGCGCACAACACGGCGCGCGCGATCGAGGCGATCGTCGACAAACCGGCGTCGTCGACCGTGGCGACAAACTCGGTCGAAAGGTCGGGCTGGAACTGGTCAATCATTGCTCTTCCTCCTGCTGCTGGCGAACCGGCGGCGCGCCTTCATTTGCAATTGCGGAAATCATATCGCCAGCTTCGCCAGCGCATCTGTCGCATCATTTCGGACCAAATGGCCGTAGTGCTTCTCGATCATGGCAACGCTTGTGCCGGAAAGTTGGGCGACGGTCAGGATCGGCAAGCCATCGCGCACAAGATCGGTGATGACGCTGTGGCGCAACGTGTAGGCCGACAGCCCGCTTGGGAGCTTTGCGGCCTTCACCGCATCCTTGATCGGGTGCTTCCAAGCATCCTTGTTCCACGCCTTTCCGTCGGGGCGAGTAAATAGGTTGGCAGCGGGCAGCTTGCCTTTCGCTTGCACTTCGAGAAAATCAGCAGTGTGCTTCGGCACCTCGATCTGGCGCGGTCTACCGTCTTTGTCCTTGCCGATAGTGAGGGTCCGCGTGCGCTTGTCGAAGTCGCTGGCGCACAGTGCGGCAACCGCGCCGGGCCTAAGCGGCAGCAGGCACATGGCCATGACGAATGGCGCGGCGGCCTTGTCAGTTGCTCCAAGCAGCCGCTTGCGCTCGGCCTGATCGATATACAGCCCGCGCCGCCGGTGCGCCCCCCGATGTGGTTTCAGAGCTTCTTGCCAAGCGGCATCAGTACCCGGCGCGCCCGGTGCCAACACCGCGCCAAGCGCGGCGCGCAGCGGCACCATGTCGCGGTTAACGGTGGACTTCGAGCGCTCTTTCGTCACCTTCTCGCCGATCTTGTTGCGCGTGACTAGCGCGGGAGCATCTTCGAGGCGCTTACGCCAATCCCGAAGGTGATGGCGGCGCAGCTTATCGAGCCGAACCTTGGCGATCGGGTCGCTAAAGACGTGCCGCCGAAACACTCCCTCGGCGATCGAACCGGGCTTGGCATCCAAATATGCGCGGCAGGCGTTGGCAACCGTCTCGATCTTCTCGGTGCGGACGCCGCCACTCTCGACGCGATCGGCCCACGCCTCGGCATCCCGCTTCGCCTGCGTGAACACTTCATTGCCATCTAGCGAACCGTAGTCACCGAGCGGCTGCCGCCGATACTTGTCTGCATCCACGTCGTAAGCTCGCGCGAACCACGTTCCGCGACCGCCACGCTTCGACGGGCGGAAGCCGAGGTAAGTCCCGGCCCGTAGTCGCTGCCAGTGAGGCTCGTCGCCCTTGCGGGGCTTCAATAAATTGCGCGCACCGATCTTGCTTAGGTCCGCCATCCACCTGCCTTTGCACAATCCATGAAACATCCATGAAATACACAGGTGGACACGAATGTTCAAGACTGGCGAGAAAATGGCTCGTTTACACGCTTTTCTGGATACCGGCAGACTGGCCTAGACAGATATTCTCACCCTTCACACAGGTGGGGTCGCAGGTTCAATCCCTGCCGCGCCCACCACTTCCTGCCCTTGCATCAGTGCCCGATCAGCCCCAGGGCGTGGCGGATGAAGGCGTCGCGGTCGGCTACCCACAGGGCTTGCTCGGGCAGTTGCGGATCGGTGTAGGTCCAGCCTTCCTTCGAATAGACGCGCGCGAAGTTGCCCTTTGTCCCGAATGCCAGCGAGACCATGCGTTGCTGCGGCCTGGTGGTCAGCGCATTGCCGTCGACCACCGTTCCGCCCGGCTCCATCCCGGTCCCCTGCGGGCGCAGCGCGAAGACATGGGGTTCGGTGCGGAAGCTTTCGATCGAGGTGTTGAAGAACACCGAGAGATAGACCTGGTCGAGCGCCTGGAGCGGCGCGGCGGGCATGCGCCAGCGCGGATCGACCATCAGGTTCCAGGGATAGAGCCACGGCGGCCCGTAGACGATCTCGCTGCGCAGATCGACCAGCGTGTCGCGCACCGCCTGGGCCGGGGCCTGCCGCTGGATCCTGAGGCCATTGGACCAGGTGAAGCCGAACGATGACAGATCGAGCGGCGGCATTGCCGATGGCGGCGCGCCGTTGGGAGTGTTGGCCACGGTGACATTTTCGTAGATCCGCAGGTAGGCCTTGTCCTTGAGCTGGTGGCCGCTCGCCTGGTCGGCCCAGCCGCGCTGCCCCCGCCAGACCGAATTCCTGAGGTGCGAGACCAGGATGCCGTTGACGTAGGTGGTGTGCTCCTGGTCGACATTGGTGCCGACATTGCCGGTAAACTCGCTGTCCTCGACATAGAGCATGGTCTGTCCGCCGGGGACGAACAGCGCGTTCTTGCCGCCGAACACTTTCGAGCGGCGGATCACCGCGGTGAACAGCCCCGGCGGGGTGCCTTCGAAGGCTTCGAGATGCACCGCGCCCTTGGGCTGGATCGCGCCCGGAAAGTCGAGCTCGATGTCGCTCATCTCGAAATGGACGCGCTGCTGCGCGATGCCGAGCAGGCGCAGCGTAACCGTGGCCCACTGGTCATTGGTGCGGAAGGTCACCCGCTGGCCCGGTATCGAGCTGTGCAGCAGGTACTGGGTGCGGTCGGCCGATCCGGTGATCTGCGGCAGCCACGGATAGAACAGATAGACGCAAGGATTGCCGGCCTTGTCCTTCGCCTCATAGGTGATCTCGAACCCGCCTTCGGCGCGCCCGCCAAGCGAATCCCGCCCGGCCCCGGCAAAGACCTCGCGCCCCGCCGCGCGCGAGGCATCGCACTTGACGAACAGGCGCACCGCCGGACGGCGCAGGCCCTGCATCGGCATGTAGAAGGGATAGGCCGCCGCTGGCGGGGGCGCGACCGGCTGAAGCGCGGCGATCGGCGCGGCGCGGGCCGGCGCGGGCGCACCCTGTCCGGCGGCAAGGGCAACGGCGCCAGCGCCGCCGCCAAGCGCGGCCAGGATCAGGAGGACAAGTTTCCGCTTCATCGCGCAAACCTATGCATCCGCGTCCCTTACCTTCAAGTGAAGTTTCCGGACTGTCCCGGCCTTGCACCCTTGGGTGCGAAGCGGCATAGCGCCCGAACCATGCACGATATCAGGTTCATCCGCGAAAACCCCGAGGCATTCGACGCCGGCCTGGCCCGGCGCGGGCTTGATCCGCAGTCGGCCCAGATTCTTGCGCTCGACGCCGAGCGGCGCGGCGTGGCAACCCGGATGCAGGAAGCGCAAAGCCGCCGCAACGATGCCTCGAAGCAGATCGGCGCGGCGATGGGCCGGGGCGACAAGGACGAGGCCGAGCGGCTGAAGGCCGAAGTCGCGGCATTGAAGGATACCCTGCCCGCGCTTGAGGCCGAAGAGCGCGAACTGACCCAGAAGCTTGCCGATGTGCTGGCGATCATCCCCAACCTGCCCGCCG
The DNA here is from genome assembly GCA_046348665.1 of Sphingomonadaceae bacterium. GTDB lineage: Bacteria > Pseudomonadota > Alphaproteobacteria > Sphingomonadales > Sphingomonadaceae > Novosphingobium. The sequence goes on from JAXMDV010000001.1 coordinate 542,216, forward strand.
CCGACGTGCCGCAGGGCGCGGACGAGCATGCCAATCTGGAAGTGAGCCGCTGGGGCACCCCGCGCGCTTTCGCTTTCCAGCCCCGGGAGCATGCCGACCTTGGCCCGGCGCTCGGGCTCGATTTCGAAACGGGCGCGCTGATCTCGGGCGCCCGGTTTACTTTCCTGCGCGGGCAGATGGCGCGGCTGCAACGCGCGATCGGGCAATTCATGATCGATCACCAGACCAGCGTGAACGGCTACACCGAATGCAACACCCCGGTGCTGGTCCGCGACGAGGCGATGTACGGCACCGACAAGCTGCCCAAGTTCGCCGAGGATTCGTTCCGCACCACCGATGGCCGCTGGCTGATCCCGACTTCCGAAGTCACCCTGACCAGTTCGGTAATGGGCCAGATCATCGACGATGCGGCGCTGCCGCTGCGGATGACCGCGCTGTCGCTGTGTTTCCGCAGCGAAGCCGGCGCGGCCGGCAAGGACACCCGCGGGTTCATCCGCCAGCACCAGTTCGAGAAGTGCGAACTGGTCAGCGTGGTCCGCCCCGAAGACAGCGAGGCCGAGCACGAGCGTATGACCGCCGCGGCGGAATCGATCCTCCAGGCGCTGGATCTGCCCTATCGCAAGATCCTGCTGTGCACCGGCGACATGGGTTTTGGCGCGCGCAAGACCTATGACCTTGAAGTCTGGCTGCCCGGGCAGGACACCTACCGCGAGATTTCGAGCTGCTCGAACTGCGGCGATTTCCAGGCCCGGCGGATGAATACGCGCTATCGCCCGGAAGGGCAGAAGGGCACCGAATTCGTCCATACGCTCAACGGTTCCGGCCTTGCCGTCGGCCGCACGCTGGTGGCGGTGCTGGAGAATTGCCAGCAGGAAGATGGCTCGGTCGCAATCCCCAAGGCCCTGCTGCCCTACATGGGCGGGATCGATCGCCTGGTGCCGGCATGATCTGCTTCGGACAACCCCGTTCATCCCGAGCGAAGTCGAGGGATCGCGTGCCAGACAAGCCCCTCGACTTCGCTCGGGGCGAACGGCTTTGGGGATAGAGACTTGAGAATCCTTCTCACCAACGACGACGGCTTCCACGCTCCCGGGCTCGACGTGCTCGAGGCGATCGCGCGGCAGTTTTCGGACGATGTCTGGGTGGTCGCCCCGGCCGAGGAACAATCGGGCGCCGGCCATTCGCTGACTCTCAATCGCCCGGTCCGGCTGCGCCAGTTCGGCGAGAAGCGCTTTGCGGTCTCCGGCACGCCCACCGATGCGGTGATGATGGCGCTGCGCAAGGTGCTGCCGGGCCAGCCTGACGTGGTGCTTTCAGGGGTCAACCGCGGCGCCAATCTGGGCGATGACGTGACCTATTCGGGCACGGTCAGCGCCGCGATCGAGGGCGCGCTGGCGGGCATTCCGGCAATCGCGCTGAGCCAGGTCTATGAACGCGAGGGGATGGGCGACAGCGTCCCCTTCGCCGCGGCCGAGGCCTGGGGCGCGAAAGTGATCGGCCCGCTGCTCGATGCGCCTTTCGCGCCGCGCACGGTGATCAATGTCAACTTCCCGCCGCTTGCGGCTGGCGCGGTCAACGGAATCCGCGTGGTTCGTCAGGGATTCCATGATTATGCGCGCGGATCGGTGGTTGAAGGTACCGATCCGAGAGGCTACCAGTACTATTGGTTCGGCCTGCACGGGATCGAGCATACGCCCGGCCATGCTACAGATCTTGAAGCTATCCAGGACGGATACGTATCGGTGACTCCGCTGCAGCTCGACCTGACCCACGATGCGTCCTTGGCGGCGCTGGCGGGGCGTTTTTCAGGTTGAAGCGCGCGCGCGGCCTTGCCCTGGCGCTGGCGGCCCTGGCCGCCGCACCGCTTCTGGCCAAGGAAGCTCCCAAGCCCAAGGCACCCGACCCCAAGACCGAGGCCGAGCATGTGGTCCAGCCCGGCGAAACGCTGGGCGGAATTGCCCAGCGCGCCGAGGTGCCGCGCGTGTTGATCATCGAGGCGAACGGTCTCAAGGAACCCTATGCGCTGAGGGCCGGGCAGAAGCTGGTCATCCCGCGCCGCCGCAGCCACACGGTGAAGGACGGCGAAAGCACCTTCGACATCGCGATGGACTACGGCGTGCCCTGGGCCGAGATCGCCGCGGCCAACGGCCTGAAGACCGACGCCAAGGTCAAGCCGGGGCAGAAACTGGCGATCCCGACCGTCACCGCCGTCAAGACCGCGCCGCGCGCCGCGCCTTCGCCCACGGCAGCCGCTGATCCGGCAAAGACCCTGCCCGATACCGCGGCTCCCCTGTTCAAGTGGCCGGTCAGGGGCAAGGTCCGCCGCGCTTTCACGACCGCAAAGGACGGTGACAGCGGGCACGAAGGGATCGACGTGCTGGCCGACGAAGGCACCGCGGTGCGCTCTGCGGCCGCCGGCAAGGTGATCTTCGCGGGGCAAGGCCCGGAAGAATACGGCCTGACGGTGATCGTCTGGCACACCGGCCGCTGGACCACGACCTACAGCTACCTTTCCAAGATCACGGTCAAGGAAGGCGACCCGGTCAAGGCTGGAGAGCGGATCGGGCTGATTGGCGAAACCGGCCTTGCCGACCAGCCCCAGCTCCATTTCGAGATCCGCCGCAACCGGTTGCCGCAGGATCCGGCGCGCTACTTGCCCAAGCCCTAGGCTCTGACGACATTGCATCGAATAGCATAGCCCCTCCCCTTGGGGAGGGGTTGGGGTGGGGGTTCCACGCCGATGTCGAACCCCACCCCCGACCCTCCCCAGGGGGAGGGGAGAGACCGCGTCAACCTAGAATCATCACGCCCCAGGCGTCGCCTCCGTTCGACCCGAACGGACTTGCGGAAATTCCTAGGCCAAGGCCCAGAACACCGCTCCCATCGCCAGGTAGGCAGCCAGGAAGGCCGCACTGTCGCGCCGCAGTTCGGCGGCCTTCGCTGCGCCGTGCAATCCGGCCATCCACAGCGCCGGGATCGCGATGGCCAGCGCCAGACCGCCCGACTGCATCAGATAGAGATGCGGCTTGATCGCCAGCTTTTCAGGGCCGATCCGGGCCAGCGCGTGGCCCAGCATGGCGGCGGGGACCAGTTGCAGCAAATAGTGCCAGCCCGACCGTCCGCGCCAGAACAGCCACAGCACCAGCGCCGCCGCTGCCGCCGCCACAACCACCGCCAGCCAGTTTACCGGACCCATCGCGCACTCCTTCGTCAGCCAGCAGTAGCACTTTCGCGGCTTCGCGTGTAAGGGGCCGCGCGATGGCCACCCCAATTCCCCAGCAGAAGCGCGTCGGCATGGTCAGCCTGGGCTGTCCCAAGGCGCTGGTCGACAGCGAACGCATCCTCACTCGGCTGCGCGCCGATGGCTATGCCATGTCGCCCGATTACGACGGCGCCGATGTGGTGCTGGTCAACACCTGCGGGTTCCTCGACAGCGCCAAGGAGGAAAGCCTTTCGGCGATCGGCGAGGCGATCGCCGAGAACGGGCGGGTGATCGTCACCGGCTGCATGGGCAGCGAAGCCGACCTGATCCGCGCAAGGTTCCCCGAAGTTCTCGCGGTAACCGGAGCGCACCAGTACGAGGCGGTGGTCGAGGCCGTGCACGAAGCCGCGCCGCCCAGCCAGGGCCCCTTCGTCGATCTGGTGCCGACCGGCGACGTGAAGCTGACCCCGCGCCACTACAGCTATCTCAAGATTTCCGAGGGCTGCAACCACGCCTGCTCGTTCTGCATTATCCCGTCGCTGCGCGGCAAGCTGGCCAGCCGCCGGATCGACGCGGTGCTGCGCGAGGCGGAAAAGCTGGTCGCTGCGGGAACCAGGGAACTGCTGGTGATTAGCCAGGACACCTCGGCCTATGGGGTCGAAGTCCGCCACGAGGAACGGCAGTGGAAGGACCGCGCGGTCCGCACCCATATGACCGATCTGGCGCGCGAACTGGGCCAGCTGCGCACGCCCGAGGGGGATACGCCGTGGGTGCGCCTCCACTATGTCTACCCCTACCCGCATGTCGAAGCGGCAATCCCGCTGATGGCGGAAGGACTGCTCACCCCCTACCTCGACATTCCCTTCCAGCACGCCGCGCCTTCGGTATTGAAGGCAATGAAGCGACCCGCGAACGAGGCCAGGGTGCTCGAGCGGCTGCGCGAATGGCGTGCGATCTGCCCCGACATCGCGATCCGCAGCAGCTTCGTGGTCGGCTTCCCCGGTGAGACCGAAGCCGATTTCCAGTACCTGCTCGACTGGCTGGATGAGGCCCAGCTCGACCGCGTCGGCGCCTTTCGCTTCGAACCCGTCGCCGGTGCCGCCGCCAACGACCTGCCCGGCGCGGTTCCCGAAGCGGTCAAGGAAGAACGCTATGCCCGGATCATGGAAACGACCGAGGCGATCAGCGCGGCCAAGCTGAAGGCCAAGGTCGGCAAGACCATCCGCGCGATCATCGACGAGGTGGGCGAAGCGGACGAGGACGGCGATCGCGGCGCGACCGGCCGGAGCCAGGCCGATGCACCCGAAATCGACGGTGCGGTCTATCTGCGCCAGGTTCCGGAAGGTCTCAAGGCGGGCGACTTCGTTGACGTGACGGTCGAGGATGCCGACGCGCACGATCTGTTCGGGGTGATTGCAGGCTAGATTGCCAAACCCGCCGCCCGGGCGCTCGCCCAGGCCCACTGGAAATTGTAGCCCCCCAGCCAGCCGGTGACGTCCACCGCCTCGCCGATCACGTAAAGCCCCGGCACTTTCTTCGCTTCCATCGTCTGGCTGGAAAGTTCGGCGGTGCTGATCCCGCCGGCGGTAACTTCGGCCTTGGCAAAGCCTTCGCTGCCGTTTGGCATGAAGCGCCAGTCCGCAAGGCGCTGCTCGGCGGCCTGGAGTGCCTTGTCGGTCATCGCGCCCAGTTCGCCCGCCAGTTCCAGCCGCTCGGCCAGCGCCTGGGCCAGACGGTCGGGCAGGCGTTCGGCCAGCACGCTGCGCAGCGCCTTTCGCGGCGCGGCGCGCTTGGCGTCGAGCAGCCAGCCGCGCGGGGAATCGGGCAGGAAATCGATGGCGACCTCCTCGCCGCGCTTCCAGTAGCTGGAGACCTGGAGGATTGCCGGACCGGAAAGTCCGCGGTGGGTGAACAGCGCGGCTTCGCGAAAGCGTGCCTTGCCCCAGGATCCGGCAACGCGCGCCTCGACCGGGGCGGCAACGCCCGAAAGCTCGCGGAACAGCACGTCCTCGCCGCCCAGGGTCAGCGGGACCAGCGCCGGGCGCGGCTCGACCACCTTGAGGCCGAACTGGCGGGCAAGATCGTAGGCCAGGCTCGATGCGCCAAGCTTGGGGATCGATGGTCCGCCGGTGGCGACGACCAGCACGGGGGCGCTGGCTCCATCGACATGAAAACGGCCGCCCTGATGCTCGATCGCGCCGGTCGGCTGTCCCAGCCGAAGGGTCACGCCGCCCTTATCGCATTCGGCCAGCAGCATCGCCAGGATCTGCCGCGCCGAACCATCGCAGAACAGCTGGCCCAGCGTCTTTTCGTGCCAGGCGATCCCGTAGGTTTCGACCAGGTCGAGGAAGTCGCGCGGGCCATAGCGCGCCAGCGCCGACTTGGCGAAGTGCGGATTGGCGGAGAGGTAGCGATCAGGCGCGGTTTGCAGGTTGGTGAAATTGCAGCGCCCGCCGCCCGAGATCAGGATCTTGCGGCCCGGTTCGGCGTTGTGGTCGATCACCAGCACCCGCCGCCCGCGCTGCCCGGCGACGGCGGCACAAAACAGCCCAGCGGCACCTGCACCCAGCACAATGGCGTCTAACTCAGCCAAGCAAGTCCGCCGCCAGCGCCTCGGCCACCTTGATTCCGTCGACCGCGGCGGACAAGATTCCTCCGGCATAGCCCGCGCCTTCGCCCGCCGGGTAAAGGCCGCGGGTGTTGATGCTCTGCAAGTCGGCGCCGCGGCGGATGCGGACCGGGCTGGACGTGCGGGTTTCGACCCCGGTCATCACCGCATCGGGATGATCGTATCCGGGCACCTGGCGGGCGAACACCGGCAGGGCCTCGCGCAGGGCATCGGTAACGAAGGCCGGCAGGACCTCGCACAGGTCGGTGGGCTTCACCCCCGGCTTGTAGCTGGGTTCGACCACCCCGAAAGAGGTCGAGGGCCGGCGCGCGAGGAAATCGCCTACCCGCTGCCCCGGCGCCTGGTAGTTCGACCCGCCGGCGACGAAGGCCTTCTCCTCAAGCGCGCGTTGCAGCCGCACCCCCGCCAGCGGATCGCCGGGAAAGTCGCGCTCGGGATCGATGTCCACCACCAGCCCCGAATTGGCGTTGAATTCGGCGCGCGAATACTGGCTCATCCCGTTGGTGACGACGCGCCCTTCCTCGCTGGTCGCGGCGACCACGCGCCCGCCGGGGCACATGCAGAACGAATAGACCGCGCGGCCGTTGCTCGCCTGGTGCGAAATCGCATAGGCCGCCGCGCCGAGGATCGGATTGCCCGCATTCGGCCCATAGCGCGCCTTGTCGATCCAGCTTTGCGGATGCTCGATCCTAACGCCGATCGCAAACGGCTTGGCCTCGACATGCACGCTGGCCTCGTAGAGCCGTTCGAAGGTATCGCGCGCCGAATGGCCGACCGCCAGCACCACATGGCGCGCGGGCAGGGTCTCTCCGGTCGAGAGTTTCAGCGCGGTCAGCTGCCCGTCCTCGATCACGAAATCGTCGACCCGGGTGCCAAAGCGGTATTCGCCGCCCAGCGCCTCGATCGTCTCGCGGATGCTCATCACCATCGTCACCAACCGGAAGGTGCCGATGTGCGGATGGGCCTCGGTCAGGATGTCCTCGGGCGCGCCGGCCCGCACGAATTCGGTCAGCACCTTGCGGCCGAGATGGCGCGGATCCTTGATCCGGCTGTAGAGCTTGCCGTCGGAAAAGGTGCCCGCCCCGCCCTCGCCGAACTGGACGTTCGATTCCGGCTGGAGGACCGAGCGGCGCCATAGCCCCCAGGTGTCCCTGGTGCGTTCGCGCACCGCCTGGCCGCGCTCGATGATGATCGGCCGCAGCCCCATCTGCGCGAGGATCAGCGCCGCCAGCAGACCGCATGGCCCTGCGCCGATCACCACCGGCCGCTCCCCGTCCCAGCCTTCGGGCGCGCGGACCGGGAACCTGTAGCCGGTATCGGGAGCGGGGCGCACGTTATGGTCCGCCGCATGGGCCGCCAGCACCGCGTGCTCGTCCGCCACTTCGACATCGCAGGTGTAGACCAGCTTGATCGCCGCCTTCTTGCGCGCATCGTTGCCGCGCCGGACCAGCGAAACGCGGCGCAGGTCGGCAAGCGGGATTCCCAGCCGCGCGGCGATCGCCGGCTCGATCGCATCGGGCGCGTGATCGAGCGGCAGGACAAGGTCGGAAAGGCGGATCATCACCGGGCGCCATATAGACAGCAACCCCTATGCGCAATTTCATTGCTTTTCGCCGCAACGCAGCATATAGGCGCCCCACATCCAACCGGACCTGCCCCGCGACTGCGCGGGTCACCAGTTCGGCGCAGCGTGAGGCCCGCCGTCAAGGCAAGGCCGCCCCGAACGCCCGGTTGACCGTCTTGACGCCGCCTTTTTCACGCAGGGCTCGCATCGCAAATGCCCCTGCCCTCCCGTGCCCTCATGCGGCGCGGGTGCGGTTTTTTTGAAAGAAAATTCAATGTCCTATTTCACCGACCTTGGCCTGGCCGAGCCGATCCTTCGTGCACTTGGCGCCAAGGGCTATGCCGATCCCACCCCGATCCAGCGCCAGGCGATCCCCGCGCTGCTCGAAGGGCGCGACCTGCTGGGCATCGCCCAGACCGGCACCGGCAAGACCGCCGCGTTCAGCCTGCCCTCGCTCCACCGCCTCGCCGCCGATCCGCAACCGCGCCGCAACGCCAGCTGCCGGATGCTGGTGCTGAGCCCGACGCGCGAACTGGCCGCCCAGATCGCCGACAACATGCGCGGCTATGCCAAGTTCCTGAACCTTTCGGTCCAGTGCGTGTTCGGCGGCATTCCCGTCGGCAAGCAGGCCCGTGCGCTGGTGCCGGGCTGCGACGTGCTGGTCGCCACGCCGGGCCGCCTGCTCGACCTGCTCGACCAGCGCGCGCTGACGCTGCGCAATGTCGAGATCTTCGTGCTCGACGAAGCCGACCAGATGATGGACCTGGGCTTCATCGTGCCGCTGAAGCGCATCGCCAACCTGCTGCCCGAAAAGCGCCAGAGCCTGTTCTTCAGCGCCACCATGCCCAAGGCGATCGCCGAGCTTGGCAAGCAGTTCATCAAGAACCCGGTCCGGGTCGAGGTTACTCCGCAGGCCACCACCGCCGAGCGGGTCGAACAGTACGTCGTGTTTCTCAACCAGTCCGAAAAGCAGGCGCTGCTTTCGCTGAGCCTCAAGAAGGGTCTGGCCAGCGGCGAGATCACCTCCGCGCTGGTCTTCACCCGCACCAAGCACGGCGCCGACCGCGTGGTGCGCCACCTGGTCGCCGCCGGGGTGCGTTCCGCCGCGATCCACGGCAACAAGAGCCAGGCCCAGCGCACCGCCGCACTGGGCGCATTCCGCAAGGGCGACATGCCGGTGCTGGTCGCGACCGACATCGCCGCGCGCGGGATCGACGTGCAGGGCGTCAGCCACGTTTTCAACTTCGAGCTGCCCAACGTCGCCGAACAGTATGTCCACCGCATCGGCCGCACCGCCCGCGCCGGAGCCGACGGTTCCGCGCTGAGCTTCTGCGCGCCCGACGAAAAGGCCTATCTGCGCGATATCGAACGGCTGACCGGCGTGAAGCTGGGCACCGTGCCGCTGCCCGACAACTTCACCCAGGAAGCCGCCCGCCTGCCCGCGCCGGCGCGCCGCAGCCCCGCCGAGATGGAGCAGGATGCACGGCGCGAGGAACGCGACGCGCGCGGCCGCGGCGGCCCGCAGGCGCGCCGCCCGCGTCCCAACAACAACCGCTCGACCGGCGGGCAGAGCCGCGACGGCCAGTCGCGCGATCAATATATCCGCAACGAACGGATCGCCGACAGCCGCCGCGCCACGGCGCCGCGCGGACCGGTGTTCAATCCGCTGGCCGGCGAAGAACGCGAAGAGCGCGCCCACGCTCCGCGCCGCGACGATCGGCGCGCGCCGCAGCGCGGTGAATTTCGCCGCGGCCCCCAGGGCGATCGCCCGCGCGGCGATCGCGGCGAGCGGCATGAGCGCCCCACCCAGGTCCACCGCGACGCCGTCCGCCCCGCCGGCGGCAAACCGCGCGGTGACAACCAGCAGGCCGCCAAGCCGCACCGCAAGGGCGGCAAGAAGCCCAACGGCAACACCCGCCGCTGGGGGTAGTTCGCTGGTCTGACGGTCAGGCGGAAAGCGGGGTCCCGGAGTCCGGGGTGACGGGTTGGGATTGACGTGTCAGTCCCATCCCCGGTTGACAGCAATATAGCGATAGCTACATTTCCTCCAAGCGAAGGGAGAATCATGCGCTATCTGCTGCCTGCCACCGCGCTTTTGCTCGCCGCGTGCCAGCCGCCGGCCAAGCCGCTTACCCCGGCTGAAAGCGCCAGGTTGAGCCCCAGGGACCAGCGGCTCGCGCAGCTTTATGCCGGCTCGTGCAAGGCATGCCATACCGTGGCCGACACCCGCGCGCCGCTGACCGGGGACCGGACGCAGTGGGACCCGCGCTGGGCCAAGGGTGAGGATGTCCTGCTGACCAACGCGCAGGTGGGCTTCGGCAACATGCCAGCCAACGGCCAATGCTTCGAATGCAGCCCGGACGATCTCAAGGCGCTGGTCCGCTTCATGGCCGGGCGCGAGCAATGATCGCGCGGCGCACCATGCTGCTGGGCGGCGCCGGCGCGCTGGCGCTGGGGCTGGGTTCCTGCGCCGGACGGCGCTGGTGGCTGGACCGCGAACCACCGGCCCCGCCCGCCACCGACGCCAGGGGCCATGCCCTGTGGTCGAACTGGTCGGGGCTGGAACATGCCTATCCGGCGCGGCGCGCGGCGCCTGCCAGCGAGGGTGAACTTGCCGCGATGCTCGCTTCGGCGCCCGTCCCGATCCGTCCGGTCGGCGCAGGCCACAGCTTTACCGCGCTGGTGCCGACCGAGGGCACGCTACTCTCGCTCGACAAGCTGTCCGGGCTGGTCAGCCATGAAGGCACGACCGCGCGGGTCCGGGCCGGCATGCGGCTTTCGGCGCTTGGCCCGGCCTTGGCGGCGATCGGGCAGGAGATGCCCAACCTGCCCGATATCAACAAGCAGTCGCTCGCCGGGGCGTTGGCAACCGGGACGCACGGCACCGGCAAGGGCTTTACCGCGATCCACGGCCAGGTGCTGGCGATGCGGCTGGTGCTGCCCGATGGTTCGATTGCCGAATGCAGCCGCGATGAACGCAGCGAACTGTTCCATGCCGCGCGCGTAAGCCTGGGCGGTTTCGGCGTGCTGAGCGAGGTGACGCTCCAGAACCAGCCGCTTCGCCGGGTGAAGAAGGTGGTGCGGCTGGTCGATACCGACTGGATGCTGGGCGAATGGCCCGCGCTGGCCGAGCGGCACCGCAATGCCGAATTCCTGGTGCTGCCCTTCACCGGCAAGTCGGCGCTGATCACCCACGACGTCACGAGCGAGCCGGCCAGGCCGCGCGGGCCCGATACCGACAGCCAGACGCTGATGGACCTCAAGCGGCTGCGCGACATCTTCGAATTTACCCCCGGCCTGCGCCGCCGCGCCGCACGGCAGGCGATGCAGGGCCTGCCCGAGGAAGTCGCGGTGGACGAAGGCTGGAAACTGCTTTCCAACGAGCGCCCAGACCGCTTCAAGGAAATGGAATACCACCTGCCGATCGAGCGCCAGGTAGAGGTGCTGCGCGAAGTGATCCGGCGGATCGAAAGCGATGCGACCGACGTGTTCTTCCCGATCGAGGCGCGGATCATCGCCCCCGACGATGCCTGGCTTTCGCCGTTCTACCAGCGCGAGAGCGGATCGATCGCGGTCCACGCCTGGTACAAGGAGCACCATGACTGGATGTTCCGCCTGATCGAGCCGGTGTTCCGCGAGGCCGGCGGCCGGCCGCATTGGGGCAAGCTCCATTCGCTCGGCTCGCGCGAGCTTGCCGCGCTCTATCCGATGTTCCACGAGGCGCGCAAAGTGCGCGAAAGCGTTGACCCCGGCGGACGGATGATGAACCCTTTCCTGAGGAATATCTTCGGATGACACACGCTCCCGTCATTGCGAGCGGCGCAGCCGCGCGGCGATCCAGAGTGGGTGCCACGACGCTGGATTGCCGCGCGGCTGCGCCGCTCGCAATGACGATGGGATATTCGTGATGCCATCGCGGCGCACGATGATCGCGGGCGGCGGGGCGCTGATGCTTGCCGGGATCGGCACCATGCTGGCGCGGCCGGCGGAAAGGGGCGGGATGCACGAGGCCTATTTTGCCGGACTTTCGGCGGCATTGAAGCGGGCCGGGCTGATGCGGCCCGTGCTGGTGATCGACCGGAACCGGCTGGGCGCCAATCTGGCCGCGATCCGCAAGAGCGTCGACGCGGCCAGGTTGCCGCTTAGGGTGGTGGCAAAATCGCTTCCTTCGTCGCGGCTGCTTGATGCGATCCTGGCGGGGATGGGCACGCAGCGGCTGATGGTGTTCAGCGCCGAAATGCTGCTGCAGATGTTCGCGCTGCACGGCGATGCCGACTTCCTGATGGGCAAGCCCTTACCGGCCAGCGAATTCGCGCGGGTGGCCGAGCGGAACGCGGCCGCGGCGCGGGTCCAGTGGCTGATCGACACCCCCGAACGCCTTGCGCAATATGTCGAGGCGGCGGCAGCGCGTGGCCTTGCGCTGAGGGTCAGTTTCGAAATCGACGTCGGCCTGCACCGCGGCGGGTTCGCCGATCCGCAGGCCCTGGCCGCGGCGGTGCGGCAGGCCCAGGCGGCCAAGGCCGAAATCGCCGGGCTGATGGGCTATGAACCGCATGTTCCGAAGATGCCCAATCCCGCCAAGGCCTATGCCGCCGCGCAGGAGACCTACGGCGCGATGATCGCCGTGCTGAAGGGAGCCGGCCTCGATCCCGCCGCCCTGACGCTCAATTCCGCCGGCAGCCCGACCTTCCGCCGCCACTGCAAGGGCACCGTCGCCAACGAGGTTTCGGTCGGATCGGCTTTCGTCAAGCCGGGCGATTTCGACCTCGACGACCTTGGCGATCTCCAGCCGGCAGCCTTCATCGCGACTCCGGTGATCAAGGCCAGCGCCGACCAGTCTCTCCCCGGGGTCGAGGCGCTGTCAGGCGCGCTGCACTGGTGGGATCGCAACACCCAGCGCGGATTCTTCATCCACGGCGGCCACTGGCTGGCCGAGCCGGTCTCGCCGCAGGGGCTGCAATATTCGAAGCTGTTCGGGCGCTCGTCCAACCAGGAGCTGCTGACCGGATCGAAGCTGGTTGACCTCAAGCCCGACGACCACGTGTTCCTGCGCCCCGACCAGAGCGAGGCGCTGTTCCTGCAATTCGGCGACATTGCGGTCTATGACGGACAGAACATCGCCGAAATGTGGCCAACCTTGCCGATCAGTGCCTAGAACATCTGCGTCAGCGTGTAGAAGATCGCCCCCACCGCGGCGCTCATCGGGATGGTGATGAACCAGGCGGTGACCACCCGGCCCGCCACGCCCCAGCGCACAGCACTGGCCTTGCGCGCGGCGCCGGTGCCGATGACCGAACCGGTGATCGCGTGGGTGGTCGAAACCGGGATGCCCATGTAGCTCGCGCTGAACACCACGATCGAGCCGGCGGTGCTGGCGCAGAACCCGGTGTGGTGGTTGAGCTTGGTGATCTTGGTGCCCATCGTCTTGATGATCTTCCACCCGCCCGACAGCGTGCCCAGCGAGATGGCCAGATAGCAGGCGATCACCACCCAGGTGGGGATGTGGAATTCGCCTTCGAGGTGTCCGGTCGAATAGAGCAGCACGGCGATGATCCCCATCGTCTTCTGGGCATCGTTGCCGCCGTGGCTGATCGAGTAGGCGGCGCTGGAAAACAGGTGGAGCGTCTTGAACACCCCTTCGGCGCGGCGCGGCTGGAACCCCTTGAACAGCCAGCTGGTCAGCAGCACCATCAGCATCGCCAGCGCAAAGCCGATGATCGGCGACAGGAAGATCGCGAAGATCGTCTCGATGGTCTTCTTGCTTTCGACCGCATCGATCCCGGCGTGGGCGATCCCGGCGCCCAGCAGCCCGCCCAGCAGCGCATGGCTGGAACTTGAGGGGATGCCCTTGATCCAGGTCACCACGTTCCAGAACATCGCCCCGATCAGCGCGCCAAAAACCACGCCGGGCGTGACCATGTCCTTGTTGATGATCCCCTTGCCGATCGTGTCGGCAACATGCAGCGGGACCAGCCAGTAGGCGGCGAAATTGCCGACCGCCGCGAACACCACCGCCCAGACAGGCGAGATCAGGCGGGTGGAAACCACCGTGGCGATCGAATTGGCGGCATCGTGCAGCCCGTTGAGAAAGTCGAAAGCCAGCGCGACGAAGATCAGGCCGACCAGCAGCGGAAAGGCAAGCTCATGCATGGTTCAAAAGCCCTTTTGCTGCCTTCGTCATTGCGAGGAGCGCAGCGACGAAGCAATCCAGAGCGTCACGCACAATCGCCCGGGATTGCTTCGCTTCGCTCGCAATGACGAAGAATTGGGACATGGCGGGCGCGGCCTCAGCCGTGGTCGATCACCAGGCTGTCGATCTCGTTGGCGACATCCTCGAAGGCATCGGCGACACGCTCGAGATGCTTGTAGATCTCGCGGCTGACCATGAAGGCCAGCGGATCGCTTTTCTTGCGCTGCGCCTCGAACGCGCTCTTCATGCCGGTGTCGTGGAGGATGTCGACCTCGCCTTCCAGCTTGACCAGCTTGGCGGTCAGCTCGTGCAGGCGGCGGCCGTTGCGTTCGACATCGCGCAATTGCGGCATGGCTTCGCTGATCAGCCGGCAGGCATCCTGGATCAGCACCCCGATCTGCTTCATCTGCGGGTCGAACGCCACGACCTCGAACAGCTCGATCGCGCTGGCGGTGCGGTTCATTTCATCGATGGTATCGTCCATCGAGGCGATCAGCGAGGTGATCGCGCCGCGATCGAACGGGGTGAGGAAGGTCTGGCGAACTTCGTGCAGGGTTTCGCGGATCACTTCGTCGGCGTCATGCTCGCGGTCGCGGATCGTGCGCAGGTGCGCGGCGCGATCGCCCTCGCCCGCGGTAAGCTGCGCCAGAGCATCGGCCGCGCCGACCATCGAGGCGGCATGGCGTTCGAACAGCACATAGAAATCGCCCGAATGCGGCAGCAGACGCTGGAACCAGCCGAACATCGTGGAACCCCTTCTTTGGCGCGGCGAATCTGCCGCCTGTCCGCTCGCTGCGCTAGCCCTGCGGCGGCGCGCCAGCAAGCGCGCTGTCCACAGGGATCGGGACTACAGCCAGCCGATCCGCCTGAAACGAATCCACAGCCCGCCGCAGATCAGCGCGATAACGCCCCAGACGGCGGGATAGCCCCATTTGTGGTGCAATTCGGGCATGTAGTCGAAATTCATGCCATAGATTCCAGCGATCGCCGTGGGCACGGCAAGGATCGCCGCCCAGGCCGCAAGCTGGCGGGTCATGTCGCCCTGGCGGTGCTGTTCGAGCAGCGCGGCGGTCTCGACGATCGAGGCCAGGGTATCGCGCAGCCCGTTCATCCGCGCGAGGCTGCGCCGGACATGGTCGAGCACGTCGCGGAACCAGATCCGCGCCCCGGCATCGATCACCGGCAGCTCGGTCGCGGCCAGCCGCTCGCAGACTTCCTCCATCGGACCGATGATCCGGTGAAACCGCCTGAACTGGCGGCGCAGGCGGAAAATCCGGCGGATCGTCGAGGGTTCGGGGAACTGGTCGATCGCGCGCTCTTCCATCGCCAGCACGCTTTCCTCGTACTTCTCGAGGATCGGCTGGAAGCCGTCGACGATGAAATCGAGGATCGCGTGGGCAACATAGTCCGGCCCTTCGACCAGCCGGTCGGCATCAAGCTCCAGCCGTTCGCGCAGCTGCGAATGGGCGCGCATCGAACCGATGCGGACCGTGACGATGAACTTGCTGCCGAGGAAGATTGCCGTCTGGCCATAGGCGATGTTCTCCCCCTCCTCGATCGCGGCGGTGCGGGCAACGATGAACATCTGCTGGCCGTAAACCTCGACCTTGGGCATCTGGTTGGGGTTGAGCGCATCTTCCACCGCCAGCGGGTGCAGAGCGAACTGCGTGCGGGCCAGCTCCATTTCCTCGGGCGACGGATCGGCCAGCCCGACCCAGTCGAACGAACCGGCCGGCGGCAGGGGATGCTCCTGCCCGTTGAGCAGGAGCGGTTCGTCATGAGGTTTCCCGCCGGCATAGCGGCGTGCTGCAATGACAGTCATGCGCGCGGGTTTGGCAAAGCGGCTTGACGCTGGCAATCCCCGCACCACAATGTTAAGCGCAAGGCTAAACTGACAACAATGTCAATTGCCCGGGAGAAAATCGCTATGAATGCAATGGCTCCGCTCGAAGAGTGCCTCGACATGATCATTGTCGGCGCGGGAATCTCGGGAATCGGCATGGCGGTCCACATGGTGCGCGACTGCCCGAACAAGAGCTTCGCGATCCTCGACCGGCGCGATGCTGTCGGCGGAACCTGGGACCTGTTCCGCTATCCCGGCATCCGCAGCGACAGCGACATGCACACGTTGGGTTTCAGCTTTGCCCCGTGGAAGAACGAAAAATCGATCGCCGATGGCCCCGCCATCCTTGAATACCTTGACGCCATCACCGACGAAAACGGCCTGCGCGGCAAGATGCGGTTCGGCCAGAAGGTGGTCTCGGCCGACTGGGACAGCAAGACCGCGCGCTGGACCGTGACCACCGAACAGGCCGACGGCACCCACCAGCGCCTGCAGGCCCGGTTCCTGTTCCTGGGATCGGGCTATTACGATTACGACGAACCCTATGATGCCGGCTTCAAGGGGCGGGGCACGTTCAAGGGCACGATCATCCACCCGCAGTTCTGGCCGCAGGATTTCGACCATCGCGGCAAGAAGGTGGTGGTCATCGGTTCCGGCGCCACGGCGGTAACCATTGTCCCGGCGCTGGCCAATTCGGGGGCGGCGCACGTGACCCAGCTGCAGCGCACCCCGACCTATATGGTCAGCCGCCCGGCGCGCGATGCGATTGCCAATACCTTGCGCAAGGTGCTGCCCGAAAAGCTGGCCTATGCGATCACCCGCTTCAAGAACATCACCCTGCAGGACCTGATGTTCAAGCGCGTGCGCAGGAACCCCGACAAGGCCCGCGATTACCTGATCGGCGGGGTGCGCGACATTCTTGGCAGCAATTTCAACGAGACCGACTATGTCCCGCCCTACAACCCGTGGGACCAGCGCCTGTGCCTGGTGCCGGACGCCGATTTCTTCGACGCGATCAACCAGGGCAAGGCCGATGTGGTGACCGACCACATCGACAGTTTCGACGCCACCGGGATCAAGCTCAAGTCGGGCAAGCACCTCGATGCCGATGTGATCGTCACCGCCACCGGCCTGAAGCTGGCGGTTGCCGGAAAGATCGCGGTGTCGGTCGATGGCGTGCCGGTCGATTTCTCGAAGCGGTACTACTATCGCAACTGCATGTTCTCGAACGTGCCGAACCTGGCCGGCGTGTTCGGCTATATCAACGCCAGCTGGACGCTGCGGGTCGACATCATCGGCGAATACATCACCCGGCTGCTCAAGCAGATGGACGCCTATGGCGCGGTCGCGGCGACGCCGGTCCTTGCCGCCGGCGCCGAGCCCGAGCATGAGGACATCTTCGCCGATTTCTCTTCAGGCTACCTTGCCCGGGGCAAGGACATGATGCCTCGCAATGCCTATGCGCTGCCCTGGCGCCTCAATCAGGACTATCGCAAGGACCGCAAGGACATGCGCCAGGCCCCGATCGATGATGGCGTGATGCAGTTCACCCGTGCGCGCGAACTGGCAGAGGCCAAGGAATTCGCCTAGGCTGAGCTGCATGACCCAACCAAGCCGCATCTGGAAAGCCGCCCTGCTTGTCATCGGAGACGAGATTCTTTCGGGCCGGACGCAGGACAAGAATGTCGCGCAGGTCGCGACCTGGCTCAATGTCCAGGGCATCCGCCTGGCCGAAGTGCGGGTGGTGGCCGATGACACCGCGGCAATCGTCGAGGCGGTGAACGCGCTGCGCGCGCGCAACGATTACCTGTTCACCACCGGCGGGATCGGCCCGACGCATGACGACATCACCGTCGATGCGGTGGCCGAGGCGCTGGGCGTGGGGGTGGTGATCCATCCCGAGGCACGCGCGATCCTTGAGCGCTATTACGAGCCGCGCGGCGGGCTCAACGAGGCGCGCCTGCGCATGGCCCGCGTGCCCGATGGGGCCGAGCTGATCCCCAACCGCATGTCGGGCGCGCCGGGCATCCAGATCGGCAATGTCTTCCTGATGGCCGGAGTCCCGTCGATCACCGCGGGCATGCTCGACGCGCTGACCGGCAAGCTCGAAGGCGGACTGCCGGTGCTGAGCGCGACGATCGGCGCCTGGGCGGTCGAAAGCGAGGTGGCCGACCTGCTGCGCGAGACCGAACAGGCGAACGCCGGCTGCGCGATCGGCAGCTATCCCTTCTTCCGCGAGGGCCGGGTGGGCGCGAACTTCGTGGTCCGCTCGACCGACGGGGCCGTGCTCGAGACAGTCTGCGAGGCACTGACCATCGGCCTCAACGCCTTGGGCCGCGAAGCGGTGCCCGGGGGCATTTGACGCGGCGTGCACCAAACCCGCACTGGCGCTTGCCGACAAAGGCGGCTAATGCGGCGCCGTGATTGGCCGCGCTGGCCGCAATGCTTTCGAAGGTCCGGACTTCTCTTGATGACGCTCGCCGCCGCATCGCTGTCAGTGACAGGGTGCGCCCATTCCGGATCCGATAGCGAAGTCGCCGCCTTCGAAGCGAATCTGGCCGCGCACGCCAGCGCCACCGCCGCGCTGCAGCTGTGGTGCGACCAGCGCGGGATCGCGCCGGGGTCCGCGATCACAGTCGAATTCGTCAGCGGCGCCGATGCCTTGCCGCCGGAGGAAATCCGCGGGACGCTGGGGGTTGGGGCCGGTGCTCCGCTGGGTTACCGCCATGTCAGGCTGGTCTGCGGAACGGCGGTCCTGTCCGAGGCGCACAACTGGTATGTCCCGGCCCGGTTGACCCCGGAAATGAACCGCCAGCTGTCGGAAAGCCAGGTGCCGTTCGGCCGGGTGGCGGCGGCGCTGCACTTCACCCGCGAGCCGCTTGCCTCGACCCGGCGCGGCGATCCGGGCTGCCCCGTCGGCGCGATCTCGACCCACCGTGCGCTGCTGCGCCTGCCGGACGGAGCGCCGCTGGCGCTGGTGGTCGAATGCTATACCGAAGCGAACCTCGGCAAATAGTCACTTCGGTTCAGGCACCGGCTGGCGCGGCTGTGCGCCCTTGTCGACCACCAGGGTAATCACCAGTCTTGCAACATCGCTGCCCGGGTTGACGCCATTGTGCGGCACGCCGCGCGGCATGGTGAAGCTGTCACCCGTCTCCAGCACGGTGACCTTGCCCTTTACCCGCAGTTCCAGCCGCCCCGCGGTGACATAGGCCACCTCGGTTCCCGGGTGGACATGCCAGCCGCTTTGGGCGCCGCCGGGAAAATCGCGGCTCTGGACAATGACCACCTGCGGCTTGCCGCGCGGCACGTCGATCTGGGCGTGGGTCTGGACCGATGCCAAAGGCGGCGCGGCTGTCGCGGCGGCGGCAAGCGCGATCAGGGCAAGGCTTCGCATGACAGGCCTAGCGGCTCGTTCGCCGGACGAAATCCGCCACCACGTCGTGCAGGCCATTGAGCGACTGTTCGTTCAGGTAGACCATGTGGCCCGAGGCGAAATACCGGTATTCGATATTGCCGCGCAGGCTTTCGGGGATCGGCAGGTGTTCCATCTCGTAGACCCCTTCGAAATAGGGCGTGGCAAGATCGTAATAGCCACCGGTGTTGAGCACCTTGAGGTTGGGATTCTGCTTCATCGCCTGGGCCAGGTCGAGCATCACGTTGGTGGTCTGCCCCGAAAAGGCCATCGGCATTCCAGGTTCCTTGTGGGCCATGTTCCAGGCCGGAAATACCGGCGCGAAGATCTTGAAGCCGTCCTCCGCCGGGTATTTCAGCGCGGTTCGGGCATAGTCGTTCCACGCCGCGACATAGGCGCTGCCCACCGCCGCGATCATCGGATCGTACTGTGCCTCCTTGCTCAGCACATCGAGGCTGGGGCCCGAATAGCGCGTATCGATCCGTCCGGTGGTCAGCCCGCCGGGAAGCTGCACCTGCTGGGTGAACTGCCCGCCGCTGATCCTGAGGTCGCTCTTGAGGATATAGTCGGTGCTGAGCCCGGTGTAGGAGGCGAGCCGTTCGGCAATCCGCTGCCGGGTGGCCGCATCGAGCCGCGCTCCCTGGTGCAGCGCGGCGGCATATTCGGTCATCGCGAACTGCTCGACCTCGCGCAGGAAGGGTTCGAGCTGCGCGGGGCGCGTTCCGGGCAGGCGGTTGTGGTACCAGGCGGTCGCGGCATACGTCGGCAGCGCGGTGACATAGGCCCCGTCCACCCCCGGATTGAACCCCGGACTGTCGGGCGAGAGATCGAAATTGAGGATCGTCGACAACAGGATCACCCCGTTGAGGTCGATCGAGTATTCATCGCCGAGCACGTTCGCCAGCACCGCCGAACGGGTGGTGCCATAGCTTTCGCCGAACAGGTACTTGGGCGAATTCCACCGGCCGTATTTGCCCAGGAACTGCTGGATGAATTTGGCGAATGCCTGGGCATCGGCATCGACCCCCCAGAACGCCTTCTCCTTGTCCTTGCCGGCGATCCGGCTGAACCCCGCGCCGGGCGCATCAATGAAGACCAGGTCGGCAACGTCGAGCAGCGAGGCGGAATTGTTGACCACGGGATAGGGCGCGGGCGGCGTGTGGCCATCCTCGCGCACCACCACCCGGCGCGGGCCGAATGCGCCCATGTGCAGCCACAAGGTCGCCGATCCCGGCCCGCCGTTGTAGATGAACATCACCGGGCGCGATGGCCCGCCGCCCTGCTTGAAATAGGCGGTGTAGAACATCGCGGTTTCGGCCGGGAGACCTTCCTTGTCCTTTTCGGGCGAGGGAACGGCAGCCTGTTCGCGCCAGGCAACGTCATCCCAGCCCGGACCGTGGACCACCAGCGTTCCCGCCACCGCCTGATAGGCGATCGGCTTGCCGCCGATGGTGACGCTGCCGGTGGTGACGACTTCGGCGGGCTGGAAGATCCGGTTGGGACCGGTTGGGCGCGATGGTGCGGCGAGTGCCGCGGGCCGCGCTTCCTGCGCCTGGAGCGGTGCATTGCCCATGAGCGCGATTGCCGCGCAGCCCAGAACCCAATTTCGCAGCGCCGCCATCCCCGTGTCCCCTGTTCGTTGACGATTCCGGCAGACTGCGCCGCACCGCGCCGCATGGCAAGTGGCCGGCGCGCCGGTTCGACGAACCGCCGCCCCCGTTCGACCGGGCACGAAAAAGGCCGGAAAGGTTTCCCCTCCCGGCCCTTTCGGCATCACCGATGCGCAGGTGCGGCTTAGGCGCCCTGCACTTCGGCGAGGTCGATCTTCAGGCCCGGGCCCATCGACGAGGACAGGCCGACCTTGCGGACGTACTTGCCCTTGGCGCCGGCCGGCTTGGCCTTGACCACCGCATCGACGAAAGCATCGAAGTTGGCCTTGAGCGCTTCGTTCGAGAACGACAGCTTGCCGATCCCGCCGTGGATGATCCCGGCCTTTTCGACGCGGAATTCGATCTGGCCGCCCTTGGCAGCCTTGACCGCTTCGGCGACGTTCGGGGTGACGGTGCCCAGCTTCGGGTTCGGCATCAGCCCCTTGGGACCCAGCACCTTGCCGAGACGGCCGACGACGCCCATCATGTCCGGCGTGGCGATCACGCGGCCATAGTCGAGGTTGCCAGCCTGCATGTCTTCCAGCAGGTCTTCGGCGCCAACCTTGTCGGCCCCGGCATCAAGCGCCTTCTGCACATTGTCGCCGCGCGCGAATACCGCGACCTTGACGTCCTTGCCGGTGCCCGAAGGCAGCACGACCATGCCGCGGACCATCTGGTCGGCGTGGCGCGGGTCGACGCCCAGGTTCAGCGAAACCTCGAGGCTTTCGTCGAACTTGGTGGTCTTGAGGTCCTTGAGCAGCTGGATCGCCGCTTCGACGCCGTGGAGCTGCTGGTTGTCGCCCAGCTTTTCAGCGAGGCTCTTCTGCTTCTTGGTCTGCGTCGCCATGTCCTTAGCCCTCCACCACGGTGAGACCCATCGAACGGGCCGAGCCCTCGATGATCTTGGTCGCCTGTTCGATGTCGTTGGCCGAAAGGTCGGCCATCTTCACCTGGGCGATTTCGGCAAGCTTCGAACGCGCGATGGTTCCGGCCGAAACCTTGCCCGGTTCCTTCGAACCCGACTTGAGGTTGGCGGCCTTCTTGATCAGGAACGAAGCCGGCGGGGTCTTGGTGACGAAAGTGAAGCTGCGATCCGCATAGACCGTAATGATCGTCGGGATCGGCATCGCCTTTTCCATGTCCTGCGTGGCGGCATTGAACGCCTTGCAGAATTCCATGATGTTCACGCCGCGCTGACCCAGCGCAGGACCGATCGGCGGTGAGGGAGCGGCAGAGCCGGCGGGCACCTGCAGCTTGATATAGCCTTCAATCTTCTTGGCCACGATGGGCCTCCTTTCTTCCTGTTGGCCACCCCGTGTTCCAGGGATGGTCCGCAGAGTGAGCGGTCAGACGGAAGGCCGAAGCCTTCCTCCCGCGCGGAATCGCTCCACCGGGGTGGAGAGAAGCGGCGCGCCTAGGCGAAAGTCGGGGGAAATGCAACATTCATCGACAAGCACTGGACCTGGCGATCATTTCATGACCAGCTTGGGACGATGACAGGGAAGACCTTCAGCTTCACAGGCATGGGCCGCGCCCTGCTTGCCGCCGCAGCCCTGCTTTCGGCAAGCGCCGCCATTCCCGAAAAGCCGAAGCCCGCACCGCTGCCGGCGATGCCGCCGCTCAAGCCCGCCGTGATCGACGACAGCCTGGCGATCACCGGTGAGGAACTGGCAGCCCGCAAGCTCAAGACGCGCCTGACGGTCGAGGTCGGCGTCAACGGCACCGGTCCCTACCGCTTCGTCGTCGATAGCGGGGCCGACACCTCGGTTATCGGCGATCGGCTGGCCAGGGCGCTCAAGCTGCCGCTGGGCGAGCCGGCCATGCTGCACGGCATAACCGAAAGCCGGCGGGTCGAGCGGGTCCAGGTCGAATCGCTGCAACTGGGATCGACCGTGGTGCGCGACCTCGAACTGCCGCGGCTGGAAGACTATCACGTCGGCGCGGCCGGGATGATCGGGCTCGACGCCTTGGTCGAACAGCGCATGGTGCTGGATTTCGACAAGCGCAGGGTCACCATCGACGATGGCTCGCGCCCAGCGCCGCGGATGGACGACGAGATCGTGGTGACCGCTCGGCTCAAGCGCGGGCAACTGATCCTGACCCAGGTCAGGGCAGGCGCATTGCCGCTCAGCGCGGTGGTCGATACCGGGTCCGAAATCACCATTGGCAACATGGCGCTGCACCGCAAGATCGCGCGCAACAAGAAGGTCGTGATGAGCCAGGTCGAGCTGATCGGGGTCACCGGCGCCGCGGTCAAGGTGGACATCGCCGTGGTGCCCGAACTGCGGCTGGGCGCCGTGATCCTGACCAATGTGCCCATCGCCTTTGCCGATGTCCCGCCCTTTGCGGTGTTCGGACTGCAGGACCAGCCCGCGCTTCTGCTCGGCACGGACCTGATGGAAACCTTTCGCCGGGTCAGCCTGGATTTCCACAACCGCAAGGTCCGCTTCCAGCTGCGCAAGTGCACTTCGGAAGGCGTGGTGATCCAGACTTCGCAGACCCTGACTCGGCTTTCGACCGAGAAGGACAACAAGTCAGCCTGCAAGGGCTGATCTGGTCGGCACGAATGCCTTGTTCGTCGCATAGGCAATCGAAGGTTCAGTCGTCGTCGCTGAGGTGATGACACACCGCATCGCCCTTCGCGTTGATTTCATCGAGCGAGGTGCCGTTGCGGTGGGCATCGATCATTTCGGCGTAGCGCACATGGATATCCGCCATCGCCTGGGCACGGCTGACTCCGGGGCGATCCATCAGGCTGGTCGCCATGTCCAGCTGGAAACCCGCATCATATTCATGCTGCTTGATTTCCTTCTTGTTGCCCTTCTTGTCGACCAGGCTCAACTCGGCGGCGGCGAAGACGTGCCAGGCCGCACAGGTGATCACCCGGTCATAGCGAACCCAGCCGGCAAGCGCCGGTGAGGGCAGCATCGCGGCGAACGCCAGGACGAAGCGGGCGAGCCAGCGCACGATCATCAGTTCTCGGGAAGCGCCTTGGCCCCGTCGAGACAGTGATCGAGATCCGTCCCGAGCAGCTTCTGGAAATCGCCCTCGGTCTTGGCGCCGCTGAACTTTTCGGTGAACTGGTGCGTCTGCTCGCGCACGTCGTCCATGACGGTCATGGCATCAGGCGCCACCGAAACCGCCTTCCCGACCCAGCGCTTGGCCAGACCAAGGACATATTCGGCGTTGCCGCCGCTTTCGGCGTCACCGGTCCGCTTTGCTTCGTCCTGCAGATAGACGCCGGCAGCGGTCAGCAGCCCGCTGCACGCCAGGGCTTCCTTGTAGGTTCCCGGCGATTCGGCGGCAGCAGATCCGGCGGCCAGCGATCCGGCAAGCAGGCAAAGCCCCAGCAATCCGCGCGCATCCATCATCACGACCCCTGTCCCACGATCCAGGGATAGTAAACGCACCGCAAGGCCGCACCTTGCGCAATTGCGACAGGGCCTGAGGTTTACTTGACCAGTTCGACCTGTTCGAAGTCCAGCTCGACCGGAGTCGCGCGGCCGAAGATCGAGACCGAGACCTTGACCCGGTTCTTGTCGAAGTCGAGCTCTTCCACGATGCCGGTGAACGAGTTGAACGGGCCGTCGAGCACCTTGACCGAATCGCCAATCTCGTAATCGACGTGGATGTGCTTCTTGGGCTCGGCCGCGGCCGCTTCGCGGGCGCCGAAATAGCGCGCGGCCTCGCGTTCGGTGATCGGCTGGGGCTTGCCCGCATGGCCGAGGAACCCGGTTACCTTGGGGGTGTTCTTGATCAGGTGGTAGACGTCGTCGTTCATCGCGAGCTTGGCGAGGACATAGCCCGGCATGGTCTTGCGTTCGACCTGGACCTTCTTGCCGCGCTTCACCTCGGTGACGGTTTCGTGCGGGACTTCGACCGCTTCGACCAGGGCTTCAAGCCCCTTGCGTTCGGCTTCGGTGAGGATCGATTCCTTCACCTTGTTCTCGAAGCCAGAATAGGCGTGGATGATGTACCAGCGAGCCATAGCAGAAAGGTCTCTTCGTAAAGGGGTTGGCGGGCGCTCAGGCCAGCGACAGCAGGGTCTTCACGACCCAGCCGAACAGCGAATCGATACCGAGGAAGAAGACGGCCAGCAGCACCATCATGATGCCCACGAAGATCGCCGTGGTCGTGGTTTCCTGACGGCTGGGCCACACCACCTTGCGGGCCTCCGCCTGGACCTGGCGCATGAACTCGCCGGGATTGAACTTCGCCATCAGCCTGTCACTCTCGCTAGAAGCCATTTCCTCACGCCTTCCGCCTAGGGCTCATCGCCGCCCCGGCCGCGGTGGCCGGGAGGGGCAATGTGTACTCCTATGTCGGAAGACACTGGCGCACTTAGCTATGCCGCGCGCGCTTTGCAAGATGCCTGCTCTAGGTCTGTGACCTAGTCCAGCCGCGGCTTGACCCGCTTGGCAAGGATCCAGTGCCGCCCGCTGCGGCTTACCTCATAGCCATAGGCCAGCCGTACCGGATCATCCTGGCCCATGAACCAGAACCAGTCGGTGTGCATTGCCGGTTCGTAGAAATAGGTGTCGATCGGCTTGCCGCTGCGGTGGTTGAGCTTGTGGAACGGATCGCGGAAAAAGTCGCCGCCCTGCTTGATCGTCATCATGTGGATGCCGGGCAGGGCGAAGTTGCAGTTGATCAGCGCGTCCTTGCGCACCACCGCATAGCCGCAGATGTGCTCCTGGCTGTTATAGCCCCATTCGCGCCGTTCGGTGACCATGTAGCTGGCGATCTTGACCCCTTGCGGCAGCCCGTCGAGCGCCTTGAGCATTTCCGCGGTCTCACGCGAATCGCGGCTCCAGTCCATCGTCGTATAGCCCAGCCGTCCCAGGAACAGCGCGGCGGCGGCAAGCACCACCCAGCGCGGCGCGCGCCATGACAGCGAGAGGCATCCAACCATCAGGCCGGCCGAAATCATCCGCGCATCGACCAGGTCGCCGCCGAAGATGTGGCGCGGCATGGCCAGCGACGCCGCGAGCATCATCAGCGCCGCCCAGCCCAGCCGCCAGTCCCAGCGCCTGAGCAACAGCGAGCCGGCCAGGATCAGCCCGATCAGGATCGTGTTGGCATAGTCGAACCATTGCAGCGTGCCGCGCATCGCCTGCTTCCAGATCGCCCATTTGTAGATTTCGGGACGCGGGCCATAGCTGGGCGGCTTGCCCACGCTGCCGCCGGCCAGCAGCGCGAGAAGCGGGAAAAACAGCGGCCAGGGCGCCACGAAGGCGCGCCAGCTCTTGTCCTTGTGCCATTCATAGCCGAACACCATCAGCCCCAGGATCCCCCAGCCCGACACGTGCGCCAGCCAGACGATCAGGCCGATCGGAATGAACAGCGGATTGCGCCAGCGCGATCCGTCCATCCTGACCCACAGCGCAAAGGCAAACAGCGCCAGCGCCTGGGCGATCATGAAGTTGAGGAAGCCGAGCAGCAGCGAAGGCGACCAGATGAACGAGAAGGCCAGCATCGAGGCCAGCCCGATCCGCTTCCTGAGCGCCCATTCGACCGACAGTATCGCCAGGCCGTTGATCAGCGGCAGCAGCGCGGCGATCAGCCAGCCGGCGGTCTCCAGCGGCATCACCGCGGCCAGCGGCCGGATCAGGATGTCGGCCCCCAGGTTGCCCATCCAGCGCCAGGCGAAGCCGTAGTATTCTTGCAGATATGGGCTGGCATCGCGCGACAGCATGATGTGAAAGCGCGCCAGGTGCGCCGGGTAATCGACCATCTGCGGATACTGGCTGGTCAGGAACGGTATTCCCGACAGGAGCGTCAGCAGCAGCCCCAGTCCCCACATCTCGCGCGTGCCCGCTTCGCCGCGCAGCCAGCCGAAGCGGCGCCGCGCCCCGGAAAACGGCTCGTCACTGGATTGGGCGGTCATGTCCAAGCGCTGGCGTTCCAAATGATCCCGGGAAAAGGCGCGACTAGAGCGGCTTGCCCGTGCTGGCAAGGCGTAGCAGCAGGCGGCCCGGAGCGCGAGGCACTATCACAGCGTCCGCTGGAAGGGCCTTTGGCCAGCCCGCCCGGGCGGAAATCAGCCGTTTCTGGGGATGGATGGCAGGAGTGGCAGGATTCGAACCCGCGGCCCTCGGTTTTGGAGACCGATGCTCTACCAACTGAGCTACACTCCTGCAGGCGGGGGTGCCTCTAGACACAAGTCTGCCGGATGACAAGCGTGTCGCAAGGGTCCATATGCAGAAACACTGTGCACGGAACGCAGCCCCAACCGCCGCTCGATCCCGAGATCCTGCTCCTGGCCTATCGCACCGGGATCTTCCCGATGGCCGAACGGCGCGACGATCCCGAGATCTTCTGGGTCGAACCGCGGCGCCGCGCAATCCTGCCGCTGGACCGCTTTCACTGTTCGCGATCGCTCGCCAAGGTGCTGAAGCGCGGCACCTTCGAAGTGACCTGCAATCGGGCCTTCGAGCAGGTCATTTTCGAATGCGCCGAGCCGCGCCGCGACGAGGGCGAGACGTGGATTTCGGCCCGGATCGAACAGAGCTATGCCGAGTTGCACCGCCGGGGCCTGGCCCATTCGATCGAGTGCTGGCAGCACGGCGAACTGGTCGGCGGGCTCTATGGCGTGGGCTTCGACCGGCTCTTCTGCGGCGAATCGATGTTCAGCCGGCGCACCGATGCTTCGAAAGTCGCGCTGGCCTGGCTGGTCGCGGCGCTGCGCCGGGCGAATGCCGTGCTGCTCGACTGCCAGTTCATCACCGGCCACCTCGCCTCGCTGGGCGCGGTCGAGATCGATCAGGGCGAATACCTCGAGCGCCTGCGCGCGGCTCAGATCCCGATTGACGGGGACGGAGCGGCGGAAGGCTTCGGTGAAGGTTTGGGCGACGGGCTGGGCGCGGCAGAGGGGCTTGCCGCCGGTGCAGGACTGCCCGCCGGTTTTGCCGCGCTGCTGGCGGATGCCGCGGGGGCCGGACTGTCTTCCTCGCCAGGGAACTTCATCGCGCAGTCCTTGACCCAGACATCATAGACCGGATGTTCGACCACGTTGAGGCTGGGCGCGTTCTTGAACAGCCAGCCCGAGAAGACCTTGTGCCAGGCCAGCGGCTGGTCGACCGATGCGCGTTCCTCGACGAATACCTGCACGAAGGCGCCGGTTTCCACCGGAGTCTCCCACGGAAGCGAGCGTTCGCAGGTCGCCAGCTTGACCAGCACATTGCCCACGCGTTTGGTCTCGCCAACCTTGATGACAAGATCCTCGGTCTTGTTGTTGCGCTTGTTGAGCAGGCCCAGCGTGGCGACGCGGTCCTTTACCGGGGTGCCATATTCGCTTTCGATCACCTGCCCGGCCACTTTGGCCCCGGCCAGATCCCTGGGCACTTCGGTGGCATTCGGATCGGGATCGCCCCCGCCGCTACAGGCGGACAGCCCGGCAAGCGCGGCCAGCAGGAAGGCGCGGCCGCGCACCTGAATCAGCCTTCCGGGGTCCAGGCTTCGTAATCGCCGGTCGCGGCTGCCCGCTGGCCGCGCGCGCCCATCGGGCGATAGGCTTGGTCGGTGCCGGTGGCATTCGGCGTGAATTCGGCTTCCCAGATCCGCGGCGCCGGGAGGTTCGATTCGGGCACGCCATCAAAGCTGCCGTGCAGCCAGCCATGCCATTCAGCCGGCACCCGGCTGGCATCGTTGGCGCCGTTATAGATCACCCAGCGGCGTTCGCGCCCGGCAAAGGGATGGCCCTTGGGATAGGGCTTCTTCGCCCGGTAATAGACGTTGCCCTGCGCATCGCTGCCGACCTTCACGCCGGTCATGCCGCTGTTGAACATGGTGCCGATGGTCGCGCCGTCCCACCAGGTGAAGATCTTGCCGAGGAGTCCCATGCCCCGCGCGTTAGCCCCTAACGCCCCCCGCGCGCAAGGGGATCGGCGGCGGCAGGGCAAACTTCGTCTGGACCACCCTAGTCCTCACCACTCGACCCGATCCCCCGCCGCAATCCCCAGCTCTGCCGCGCGGCCGCCGGGGATTTCGAGCACGGCCTTGACCGGGCCCGCCGAATCGAGGTGCGTTTCGTCATAGGGTCTGGCGTTCGCGGCGATGTTGGCGATCGTTCCGTCCGGCGCGATGAACAGCAGGTCGAGCGGGATCACCGTGTTGCGCATCCAGAAACTGGCGCCGCGCGGGGGATCGAGTGGGA
The DNA here is from genome assembly GCA_046348665.1 of Sphingomonadaceae bacterium. Lineage (GTDB taxonomy): Bacteria > Pseudomonadota > Alphaproteobacteria > Sphingomonadales > Sphingomonadaceae > Novosphingobium. Next base: position 570,863 of record JAXMDV010000001.1, read on the forward strand.
AGATCATGCCCTCGTCCGGCCCCAGCCGGGTGCGGAACATCAGCCCCTTGGCCTGGTCGAACTTGGACTGCGCCAGTTCGACCTTGAAACGGTGTGTTCCGCCCGCGCTGGTGACGGTGAGCGGGATGACCGCCAGGCCGCTTTCCGCGTAAACCTCCGCGCCCGGCGGCGCGGAGCCGTGGCATGCGCCAAGCACCAGCGCCAGAGCGGCCAGTAGCGCCGCGCCCTTCACCGATCATCCTCGCCTTGCGCGGCCCAATCTTCTGCCGCCTGCGCATCCGCGGCCTCGACCAGCGCGCGCGCCATGTCGAGCGGGTGTCCCGCGCGAAGCAGCGCGGCAAGCTGCCTTTCGCGCGCGGCCCGGTCGGGCAGCTGGGTGCCGAACGGGCCGAACCGCCGCTTGACCGCCAGCGCAAGCGCCGCGCGGCGCTGCTCGTCGATGCCCGCGCGCACTTCCTCGCGCACCTCTTCGGCAATCCCCGCGGCATGGAGCGCCTGCCCGATCCGCCGCGCGCCATAGCCGCGGCGCAGCAGGCTGCCGGTGCGGGCGCGGGCAAAGGCGGCATCATCGACATAGCCCGCGGCGACGAACCTTTCGACCAGTCCGGCGACCGGCGGCTCGCCCTCTCCTTCCCAACCGCGCTCGCGCAGCTTGCGCCGCAGATAGCCTTCGAGCTTTGCCGCGGAGGTCGCGAAGCGCGCGACATAGGCCAGCGCCAGCTCCTCCAGCCGGCTGGAATCGAGCGGCTTTGGCACGCGTCTGGGGCGGGGCATGGTTACCATCGGCCTTATTCGTGCCACAGTCGCGGTCAAATGGGGAGGCCGGGGATACAGGCCTGTCGTGGGCCTGTTGTGAATTGATGATGCGAATGGTGGTCTGTTTCGCCATATAGCATTGATAAGAACGGGTTTTATCGCGCATGACCGACGCCGCCACGCTAGTGAACGACGCCGAAACGGCCCTTGTGCCGACTCCCAACGCGGACGATCTGCCGCGCCGCCTGTCAGATTTCGCCACATTCGGCGAAGCGCTGGACTATGCCGCCAGGGGCAAGCGCGGGCTCAATTTCCACGATCCGCGCGGGGTGCTGAAACGGGTCTATCCGTTCAGCGAACTGCGCGGCGATGCGCTGGACACCGCCCGGCGCCTGATCGCCCACGGGATCGCCAAGGGTGACCGCGTCGCCCTGATCGCCGAAACCGGCCCCGAATTCGCCGCGCTGTTCTGCGGCTGCATCTATGCCGGTGCCTGGCCGGTGCCGCTGCCGCTGCCGACCAGCTTTGGCGGCAAGGATGCCTATGTCGATCAGCTTGCGGTGCAACTGGCCAGCAGCGACCCCAAGATCCTGTTCTATCCCGCCGAAATCGCCGCGCTGACCCACCCCGCCGCGGAACGCCAGGGCTGCGAGGGGATGAGCTGGCAGGACTTCGCCCAGCGTCCCGCGCCCGATTGCGCGCTGCCCGAGGCGAGCGGCGATGACATTTCCTATCTGCAGTATTCCTCGGGCTCGACCCGCTTCCCCCACGGGGTGGCGGTGACCCACGCCAGCCTGCTCAACAACCTTGCCGGCCACGGCGAGGGGATGAAGATGGAGCAGGACGACCGCTGCGTCTCGTGGCTGCCGTGGTATCATGACATGGGGCTGGTCGGCTGCTTCCTTTCGCCGATCGCCAACCAGGTTTCGGCCGACTACCTCAAGACCGAGGATTTCGCGCGGCGGCCCCTGGCCTGGCTTGACCTGATCAGCCGCAATCCGGGCAACAGCCTGTCCTATTCGCCGACGTTCGGCTACGACATCTGCGCCCGGCGCATTTCGAGCCAGAGCAATGTCGCCGAACGTTTCGACCTGTCGCGCTGGCGGATCGCGGGCAATGGCGCCGACATGATCCGCCCCGACGTGATGCAGGGCTTCGTCAACGCCTTTGCCCCCGCCGGCTTCAAGGCCAGCGCCTTCCTGCCCAGCTATGGCCTGGCCGAAGCGACGCTTTCGGTGACGATCATGCCGCCGGGTGAAGGAATTCGCGTCGAACTGGTCGAAGAGGAACGCCTGTCCGGCACCCCGCGCGATCTCAGCCGCCCGGCGCGCTACCGCGCGATCGTCAACTGCGGCAAGGCGGTCAAGGACATGGAGATCGAGATCCGCGGCCCGAAGAACGAGGCGCTGGGCGATCACCAGATCGGCAAGGTCCTGTGCAAGGGCCCCAGCGTGATGGTCGGCTATTTCCGCGATCCCGAAGCCACCGAGGCCTGCCTGGTCGATGGCTGGCTCGACACCGGCGACATGGGTTACATGGTCGACGGCTACCTGTTCATCGTCGGCCGGGCGAAGGACATGATCATCATCAACGGCAAGAACCACTGGCCGCAGGATATCGAATGGGCGGTCGAACAGCTGCCCGGCTTCAACCACGGCGATATCGCCGCGTTCTCGGTCGAGGCCGAAAACGGCGAGGAACAGGTCGCCGTGCTGGTCCACTGCCGGGTTTCCGATCCTGCCGAACGGGTCAGGCTGCACGACACGATCCGCGACAAGGTGCGTTCGATCCTGGGCCATCCGGCAATCGTCGAACTGGTCCCCCCGCGCACCCTGCCGCGCACCTCTTCGGGCAAGCTCAGCCGGGCCAAGGCCAAGAAGCAGTACCTTTCGGGCGAGATCGAGCCGATCAGGCTTGCGGCGTAAGCGCTTCGTTCAAAACGGTTTTCCCACAGCGGTTCAGGCGCAATCGGCGTGCTTGCACCCATAGGCTTTTCGCCTGTGTCTTATCCTGATAACACAGCTTGCAAGTTTGCCTGATGCACTCCACATTGGAGCAACGACCACTGCACACGGACCCCGCGATCATGGCCACCACGCCGACCGACACCGCCACTGTCAGCCCGCTCAACCTGACCCCGCCCGATCCCGTGCCGGTCGTCGCGCCCGAGGCCGCGGCCGGCCTGGTGCCGGTTGCCCCGCAGGACAAGTCGAAGCTCGACACCAAGGTCGATGCCTTTGTCGCCGAACTGATTGCGCAGGACAGCAATTCGCCCGAATTCGGCCGCAAGGTCGATCAGATCACCAACATGGGGCGCAAGGAAATCGCCGCGGCGGCGGGCATGTCGAACCGCTTCCTTGATCGCCCGGTCCGCGCGATGGACAAGGACGCCGGGGTCGGGGCCAACCTGGCCGAACTGCGTCGCACGGTCGAGGATCTCGATCCGGGCAAGGCCGGCAAGCTTTCGACCGGGCGCAAGATCCTGGGCTTCATCCCCTTCGGCAACACGATGAAGCGCTATTTCAGCAGCTACCAGTCCGCCCAGACCCATATCCAGTCGATCCTTACCCACCTCGCCTCGGGCAAGGACGAGCTGTTGATGGACAATGCCGCGATCGACGTTGAGCGGCAGAAGCTGTGGGAGGCGATGGGCCAGCTTGAGCAGATGATTCACATCTCCAAGTCGCTCGACACCAAGCTTGAAGAGACCGCGGCCGATCTCGATGCTACCGACCCGGCCAAGGCCAAGGCGATCCGCGAGACCGCGCTGTTCTATGTCCGCCAGCGCACCCAGGACCTGCTGACCCAGATGGCGGTTTCGGTGCAGGGCTATCTGGCGCTCGACCTGGTCAAGAAGAACAACGTCGAACTGGTCAAGGGCGTCGACCGCGCCAGCACCACTACCGTTGCCGCGCTGCGCACCGCGGTGACCGTGGCCCAGGCGCTGACCAACCAGCGACTGGTGCTGGAACAGATCACCGCGCTCAATTCGACCACCGCCAATATCATCGATTCGACCAGCACGCTGCTGCGCGACCAGACCGGGCGGATCCATGAGCAGGCGGCCAGCTCGACCATTCCGGTCGAAGTGCTGCAGCGCGCCTTCCAGAATATCTACGACACGATGGACAATATCGACCAGTTCAAGGTCAAGGCGCTCGACAGCATGAAGCAGACCGTCTCCACGCTGTCGGCCGAGCTGGAAAAGTCGAAAGGCTACATCGCCCGCGCCGAAGGCGCCGCGCAGGCGCAGCTTGCCCATGACGGGCCGGGCCTGCTGAGCCTGGAAGGCTAGCTCCAGTGGCCGGCGAAGCCCACCAGTCCGACATGATCATCGGCGCCGCGCGGCGCAGCCTGATCAACCAGCAGGCAGGCGGGCGGCGACTGCTGCCGCAGGGCGCGCGGGCGATCAAGCGCGGGCACCTGGGCCGCAAGCTGCGCAATATCGCCCTGGCGATTGGCGGCATCTGGCTGGGCCTGACGGTGGTCGGCACGATCATCGGCGGGATCGGCTGGGAAGGCCTGCTGGCGGGCGTGGTGGTCACCGCCGGAGCAGCCTGGCTGCTGGGCAAGTACCCGCGCATGAAGCTGCCGACGATCGCTGATCTCGATCCGATGCAGACCGATGTGCGCACCCTGGTCGGGCGCACCGAACTGTGGCTTGAGGGCCAGCGTCCGGCCCTGCCGCCGCCGGCGGTGCAGCTGGTCGACCAGATCGGCCACCAGCTGGACGTGCTTGGCGCGCAGCTTGCCCAGACCGACCAGAACCATCCCAAGGCCGGCGAAGTGCGCAAGCTGGTGGGCGAGCACCTGCCCGGCCTGATCCAGGGTTATCGCCAGATCCCCGAACACCTGCGCTATGAAGAGCGCGCCGGATCGAGCCCGAACAAGCAGTTCATCGACGGACTTTCGACGATCAGCGACGAGATCGACAGCGTCACCCGCCAGCTGGCGATGGGCTCGATCGACAACCTTGCGATCAAGAGCCGCTATCTTGAATACAAGTACGGCGAAGCAGCGACAGACAGCGAGGGCGAACACTGATGCGCGTGCCGATTCCCCACAGCCTAGGGCGCGAGGAAGCCCGCCGCCGCCTGCACTCGCGCAGCGGAGAGATCGCGGGGCTGTTCCCGGGCGGCATGGCCGACGTCACGGTCGACTGGCCCAGCGAGGACCGCATGGAGCTGCTGGTCAAGGCAATGGGCAAGGCGGTCAACGGCTCGGTCGAGATCGCTGACGATTTGGTCACTTTCGTGATCGACCTGCCCCCCGCGCTGTCCTTCTTCGAATCGATGATCCGAGGCACGGTGGAGCAGAAGGGCACCAAGCTGCTGGGCTAGCGCGTGGCGACTTTGGATTGACGCGGTATCTCCCCTCCCCTTGGGGAGGGGTCGGGGGGTGGAGGTTCGACATTGGCGTGGAACCCCCACCCCAACCCCTCCCCAAGGGGAGGGGCAATGCGATTCGATGCAAAGTCATCAGAGTCTAGGCTCGGACCAGACCAGGCTGACCAAATCAGACTGAATGGCGGGTCGGTGGGCGACGCCCGGTAGCGGTGGTGTCGGAAGCAAATCACCGATCACCTCAATCCCAGCCCGTCACCCCGGACCTGATCCGGGGTGACGGCAATATGCGTGGGATGAACCGCGCTGCCTTCAGATTTCGCGCCCAAGCTCCAGATAGCTGTGCGGAATCCTGAGCTGTTCGGCGGCGATGCGGGTTTCGCGCAGGAACAGGACCAGCGCCCACATCATCAGCGTGACCGCAACCATGAAGGTTGCCGCGGCCACGCGTTGCAGGTCGATCCCGGCCAGCTCGGCAAGAAACAGCACGGCCACGGTAGTGCCGATGGCCAGCCCGCTCGACACCAGCAGCGCGATGGCGCGGGTGACCAGGCGGATGCGCTTGTCGAGCAGGCGGATTTCGGCGACCACCATGTCGTGCTCCGGCCCCTCGGTCGCCACGTGGGCTTCCTGCAGGTGGCGCGAGCGATCGACCACCCGGCCAAGCCGGCTCGACAGCAGGTTCATGATGTTGCCGATCGCCACCAGCACGAAGACCGGGGCAAGTGCAAGCTGGATGGTCTGGGCGATCATGGCGGCAGGCGGGCGTCTCAGCGCCCGCCCGACAGCAGCGTATCGACCACGCCGGGATCGGCCAGGGTGCTGGTATCGCCAAGGTTCGAAACGTCGCCCTCGGCAATCTTGCGCAGGATGCGCCGCATGATCTTGCCGCTGCGGGTCTTGGGCAGGCCCGGCGCGAAATGGATCACGTCGGGCGTGGCGATCGGGCCGATTTCCTTGCGGACCCAGGCCACCAGTTCCTTGCGGACCTCCTCGCCCGGCTCCTCGTTGGCGTTCAGGGTGACATAGGCATAGATGCCCTGCCCCTTGATCTCGTGCGGCATCCCGACCACCGCCGCTTCGGCCACCCTGGCGTGCGCGACCAGCGCGCTTTCGACCTCGGCGGTGCCCATCCGGTGTCCCGAGACGTTGATCACGTCATCGACCCGCCCGGTGATCCAGTAGGTGCCGTCCTCGTCGCGCTTGCACCCGTCGCCGGTGAAATAGAGCCCGCGATAGGTGGTGAAATAGGTCTGGAAGAAGCGTTCGTGATCGCCCCAGACGGTGCGCATCTGCCCCGGCCACGATTGGCGGATGCACAGGTTGCCTTCGGTCGCGCCGTGCAGTTCGACCCCGTCGTTGTCGACGATCAGCGGGACCACGCCGAACATCGGGAAACTGGCCGCGCCGGGCTTCATCGCGTGCGCACCGGGCAAGGGGGTCATCATGCAGGCGCCGGTTTCGGTCTGCCAATAGGTATCGACGATCGGGCAGCGTTCATCGCCGACCACCCGCCAGTACCATTCCCAGGCCTCGGGGTTGATGGGTTCGCCGACCGAACCGAGCAGGCGCAGGCTCTTGCGGCTGGTGCGCTTCACCCATTCGTCGCCCTCGCGCATCAGCGCGCGCAGCGCGGTGGGGGCGCCATAGAAGATTTCGACCTGGTGGCGGTCGACGATTTCCCAGAACCGGCTGTGGCTGGGATAGTTGGGCACGCCTTCGAACATCACCGTGGTCGCCCCGTTGGCGAGCGGGCCATAGACCACATAGCTGTGCCCGGTGACCCAGCCGATGTCGGCGGCGCACCAGTAGATTTCGCCCGGGCGGTAATCGAACACGTACTGGTGCGTCATCGCCGCCCAGGTCAGGTAGCCGCCGGTGGTGTGCAGCACGCCCTTCGGCTTGCCGGTGCTGCCCGAGGTGTAGAGGATGAACAGCGGGTCTTCCGCGCCCATTTCCTCGGGCGGACAATCGGCGGAAACGTGTTCGCGTTCCTCGTGCCACCAGTGATCGCGGCCGTGATCCATCGCCACCTGGTTGCCGACATGGCGCACCACCAGCACGCTCACCACCGAAGGGCAATGCGCCAGCGCTTCGTCGACATTGGCCTTCAGCGGCACCAGCTTACCCCCGCGCATCCCGCCATCGGCGGTGATCACCAGGTTGCTGTCGCAGTCCTGGATACGGCCCGCGAGCGCCTCGGGGCTGAAGCCGCCGAACACGATCGAATGGATCGCGCCGATCCGGGTGCAGGCCAGCATCGCCATCGCCGCTTCGGGGATCATCGGCATGTAGATCGTGATCCGGTCGCCGCGCCTTGCGCCCAGCCGCTTGAGCGCATTGGCCATCCGGCAGACTTCGCCGTGGAGCTCGCGGTAGGTCAGCTTGCGCTGCTGCGCCGCATCGTCGCCCTCCCAGATGATCGCCACCTCGTCGCCGCGCGCCTCCAGGTGCCGGTCAAGGCAATTTGCCGAAACGTTGAGCGTGCCGTCCGAAAACCATTCGATCCCGAAATCCGCCTCGTCGAACGAACAGCGGTTGAGCCTGGTCCACGGCTTGATCCAGTCGAGCCGGGCGGTCTCCTCGCGCCAGAAAGCCTCGGGCTCTTCGAGCGCGCGGCGGGACTTGTCGGCATAGCGATCGGCGTTGATCAGGGCGCGCGCGGCCCATTCGGGGGTGACGGGATGGATGGTGGCCATGACTCTCTCCGGACTTTGCTCGCCAGTCAGCGCGCCGACTGCCTGATGCGAATCGTCCTTTAACCGTTCGTCCCGAACGAAGTCGAGGGGACCGGCCTCAGAAGAAGAACTTCTGCTGCCAGTAAAAGGTCGAGGTCACCGGATCGCCCGCGCCGTTGGTGGCCGGGCGGAAGCGCAGCCGATCCATCGCAAGGCGGCAGGCCACCGCATCGGTATCGGCAAAGCCGCTCGACCTGTAGACCCGGCACGCGGTGGCCCGGCCATTGGGGCTGACGGTCAGCGCCAGGATCACCGACTTGCCGATCCGCGCCTCGCGCCCGCCGGGAGGCACCGGAAAATCCGATGCCCGGTTGATCTCGCCCGAGATGTGCGCGGCCTTGGTCGGCCTGCCGCCGCCCGGCCCGTTGCCGTCGCCGCCGCTGCCCGGGCCGGTGCCGGGTCCGTTCAGCCCGGTTCCCGCGCCTTGCGCCGCCGCGCCGCTGGTATTCGCGTTGCCGGTGCTGGCGGCCCTGGGTGCGGGCGCCTTGGCAATCGGCACCTTGGGCTGGGGCGCACTGACTTCGCGCGCGACCGCCTTCTTCCCCGCTTCGCCCGACTTGCCCGCCTTGGCCGGTTCGGGCGAAGGTTCGGGCGTGGGCGGTGCGGTGATCGTGACGGTAAAGGTCGACAGCACGGTCTTCACCGCCTGGGCCGCGAAATCGGGGGCGAAGGCGCGGATGAGGCCCATGATCACCAGCACGTGCAACGCGATCACCAGCGCGGCGACGCCGGCCTTGGTCCGCGGCGGCGGCTCGGGATCGAAATCGTCGTCGTCGTCCATCGGCGAACTATGCCATCCCCTTGCTTTCGCGGCAAATCAGCGGTTCCCCTCCCGGCGGCGCTCGCGGTGCGCGGCATAGCCTTGCAGCACCTTGCGCATATCGGCGATGGCCTGCTGGCGGCGCGCCTCGTCCTCGATCTGGGCAAGCTCGCGCTTCAGCCCGGTGACGAAATCGGCATAGCTGTTCTGCCAGTCATGCCCCAGCGCCGCAGTCAGGTCGGCGCGCCCGGTCCGCGTGCGCCGCGCCGGTGCAGCCGGCGGCAAGTCATAGCTTTCGCCGATTTCCGGGATGGTCACCCTGATCCCCGGCACCCGATCGGCCGCCAGCCGGCCCAGCGTGTCCAGCGCCTCGCTCTCGCCGTGGACCAGGAACAGGCTTCCCGCGATCGGCGCGCGTTCGGCGATCCAGTTGAGCAGTTCGCCCTGGTCGGCATGGGCCGAATAGGAATCGATCCGGCGGATCGCCGCGCGGACCATCACGTCCTGGCCAGAAATGCGCACCCGCCCCGCGCCCTCCAGGATCACCCGGCCCAGCGTGCCGGCGGCCTGATAGCCGACGAACAGAACGGTCGATTCGCGGCGGAACAGGTTGTGGACCAGGTGGTGGCGGATCCGTCCCGCCTCGCACATCCCCGACGCCGCCATGATGATCGCGCCCGAAACGGTGTTGAGCCGGATCGATTCGGCAACGCTGTCGACGAAGTGGAAATTGCTGCAATTGAAGGTGCAATCGGGATGCACGTCCTCAAGCTCGCGGGCGTGGCGCTCGAACACCCGGGTCGCCTGGCTGGCAAGCGGACTGTCGATGAACACCGGCACATTGCGAATCGCCCCGGATCGCACCAGTTCGGCAATGTCGAGCAGCAGCTCCTGCGTGCGTTCCAGCGCGAAAGTGGGGATCACCAGGTTGCCGCCCCGGGCCAGCGCGCCGCGGATCTCCGCCTCGAGCAGCTTGCGCCGCGCCGCGATGCCGATCGGCTCGCGCGCACGGTCGCCATAGGTGCTTTCGCAGAGCACGTGATCGAACCCGGCGGGGCTTTGCGGATCGGGATGGAATGCCTTGTTGTCGGGGCCAAGATCGCCCGAAACCAGCACGCGGCTGCCGCCTGCTTCGAGCTCGACCGAAGCCGAGCCCAGGATATGCCCCGCGTTCCACAGGCGCGCGCGGAAACCGGGAGCAGGCTCGAACCATTCCTCCAGCCCCACCGGGCTGCACTGCCCCCATGCCGCCAGCGCATCGGCTTCGGTATAGAGCGGCTCGAACGGCTCCTCGCCCGCACGGTCGCGCCGGCGATTGCGCCGCGCGATGTCGGCTTCCTGGATGCGCCCGGCATCGGCAAGCATGTATTCGAGCAGGTCGGCGGTGGGCTGGGTGCACCAGATCGGCCCTTCGAAGCCTTCGGCCGCCAGGCGCGGCAGCAGGCCCGAATGGTCGATGTGGGCGTGGGTCAGGATCACCGCGTCGACCTTGCGCGGATCGAACCCGAACGCAGCCTTGTTGAGCCCTTCGAGCGTGCGCGAGCCCTGGAACATGCCGCAATCGACCAGCACGCGCGTCTTGCCCAGGACGAATTCGTGGCACGATCCGGTGACCGTGCGGGCGGAACCGTGGAAGGTCAGCGACAGGTTCTGGTTCATGACGAAAGCGTGATCCCTGCACGGTGTGCTGGCAAGATGGATAGCGCGACGCCGCCGCCAGAGCTTTGACCGGGGACAAGCACGACGCGGGTCTCGCGTCAGGCCCTGAACAAGGCCGGATAGACCGCCTTCAGCCTGGCCAGCCTGGGCATGTCCCAGCGCAGGATATAGGGATGCCGCGGGTTCCGGCGCATGAAGTCCTGGTGATAGGCCTCGGCCGGGAAGAATGGTCCGTTCTCGATCCGGGTGACGATCCGCCCGCCGAACACCGGCTTGGCGTTGAGCGCGCGGACATAGGCCTCGACAAAGGCGCGTTGGTGCGCGTTCTGCGGGAAGATCGCGCTGCGGTAGCTTGGGCCTTCGTCGGGCGTCTGGCGGTTGAGCTGGGTCGGATCGTGGGCGACGATGAAATAGACGGCGAGCAGGTCGCCGAGCGAGACCTGGCGCGGGTCATAGGTTACCCGGATCGCTTCGGCGTGTCCGGTTTTCTCTGTCGAAACAATGTCATAGCTGGCATCCCCGGCGCTGCCACCGGCATAGCCAGAGACCACCTGGGTGACGCCCCTGACATGCTCGAAAGTGCCCTCCATGCCCCAGAAGCAGCCGCCGGCGAGCACGATCGTGTCGGCATGGGCAAGGCCCGGCGCGGCGAGGAACAGGGCGGCGGCAAGGGTGGTTCGCAGCATGATGGTTCTCCTTGCCCCCAAGGCCAATCAGGTCCCGCAATAGGTTACATGGGCTGGCGAGCCTTGCGGCGGGCCTTGCGTAAAGCGTTCAAATTCCGCGCGAATTTCGAACGGACGGGTCACCGCGTCGAGCAGCGCGAGGAACGGGGCAAGCTCGCCCGCTTCGGCCTGGGCAAGCGTCTCGTCGGTCAGGTGATTGCGCGGAATGACCAGCGGATTGACCGCGTCCATCGCCGCCTTCCGCTCTGCCAGATCGCGCGGTTCGGCGGCCAGGCGGGCCTGCCAGCGCGCGAACCATCCGCGCAGTGCTTCAGGGTCGGTCAACTGGTCTCCAAGCACCGCGTAACCACCCTTCAAGGCGGCCGAGAGCGCCCTGAACAGGTTCGAGAAATCGGCCTGCTGGCCCTCGATCGCGGTGAACAGGTCGCGGGCTAGCGCAAGGTCGCCCTCGTGCTCCTCCCCCAGCCCCAGCTTCGCGCGCATCTCCTTCAGCCAGTGTGCTTCGTAGCGCGCGGGCCATGCCTCGAGCAGCAGGCGCGCCTGCTCGGTATCGGCCTGGTCAACCTCGGCGATCGCCTCGATCAGCGCCGAGGCGAGGCGGTAGAGGTTCCAGCGGCACACGGCGGGCTGCTGGCCATAGGCATAGCGCCCGCCGCGGTCGATCGAGGAGAACACCTGCCGATCGGCATAGGCATCGAGGAAGGCACACGGGCCATAGTCGATCGTCTCGCCCGAGATCGCGACATTGTCGGTGTTCATCACCCCATGAACGAAACCCAGCGCCATCCACCTGGCGACCAGCCGGGCCTGGACTTCACTCACCGCGTCGAGCAGCGCGAGCGGGCGGTTGGCCTCGTGCATCCGTTCGGGGAAGTGCCGCTCAAGCGCATAGTCGGCGAGCCGTTCGACCGCTTCGCGCCCCTTGTGGGCGGCGGCCCATTCGAAGCTGCCGACGCGCAGGTGACTGGCCGCCACGCGGGTCAGCACCGCGCCGGGATGCGGCGTTTCGCGCCAGATCCCCTCGCCGGTCGCGACGACCGCCAGGCTGCGCGTCGTCGGCACCCCCAGCGCGGCCATCGCCTCGCTCATCAGATATTCGCGCAGCGCCGCGGCGAGCGTGCACTTGCCGTCGGCCCCGCGCGAAAAGGGCGTGGCGCCCGATCCCTTGAACTGCAGATCGAAGCGCAGCCCATCGGGCGCGAGCACCTCGCCCAGCAAGAGCGCGCGGCCGTCGCCCAGCTGCGGGTTGAACTGGCCGAACTGGTGCCCGGCATAGGCCAGCGCGACCGGCTCGCTGCCCGGCACGGCATCGCGGCCCGAAAGCCACCCGGCCAGCACCTCCTCGCCCGCATCGCGCCCGGGCAGGCCGAGCCGCGCGGCAAGGGCATCGTTGAACAGCACGATCCGCGGATCGCGCGGGCTCGCCGCCTGCCAGGGCTTGTAGAACCCCGCCAGCGCGCGCGTCAGGCTGTTGTCGAATGCCCAGAGCGCCATTGTCAGTGCTCGACCTTCTCCAGTGACAGGGCGTTGATGCAGAACCGCAGGCCGCTGGGCGGCGGACCATCGGGAAAGACGTGGCCGAGGTGCCCTTCGCAGACGTTGCAGGTCACCTCGACCCGCTCCATCCCGTGGCTGGTATCGAGGTGATAGCCCACCACCCCCGCCGCAACCGGCGCGGTGAAACTGGGCCAGCCGGTGCCGCTTTCGAATTTCGTGCCGCTGTCGAACAGCTCGGTCCCGCAGCCGGCGCAGGCATAGAGTCCCGGCGCGAACAGGCTGCACATGTCGGATGAGAACGCGCGCTCGGTCCCGGCCAGGCGCAGCACCCGGTACTGGTCGGGCGAAAGCGCCGCGCGCCATTCCTCCTCGCTGCGCTGGTCACGGCGCGGCGGCGGGTTGGCCTCGCCCCGGGCAAGGCGGATCACATCGGTCCAGTCCATCGGTATTCTCCCGTCCCCGGCAATGGGCGCCGGTGGACCGGGGGCAATATGGGGACCGGCGGGGCTTTGCTCAATGCCCTTTGATCAGAACAGCCGCGAACCATCGGGCACCGGGCGGTCGGGCGCGAACAGCACAACCGCCCCCGCCTCGTCGGCGAAACCCAGCGTCAGCACTTCGGACATGAACTTGCCGATCTGGCGCGGGGGGAAGTTGACCACGGCGGCCACCTGCCGCCCGGGCAGTTCCTCGATGCTGTAGCGATCGGTGATCTGCGCGCTCGATTTCTTCACCCCGATCGCCGGGCCGAAATCGATCACCAGCTTGAAGGCAGGCTTGCGCGCCTCGGGGAAGGGTTCGGCGGAAAGCACGGTTCCCACGCGGATGTCCACGGCAAGGAATTGATCAAAGCTGATCGCTTCGCCCGCCGCGGCATCGGGATCGTGGCTGAGATGCACGCTATTCCAGCTCCAGGATCACCGCATCGACCGCCAGGCTATCGCCCGCCGCGGCATTGACCTTCTTCACCGTCGCGCTCTTTTCGGCGCGCAGGATGTTTTCCATCTTCATCGCCTCGACCACCGCGAGCGGCTGGCCGGCTTCGACGTGATCGCCTTCCTTGACGTGGAGCGCGACCAGCAGGCCGGGCATCGGGCAGATCAGGAACCTGGAAAGATCAGGCGGGATCTTTTCGATCATGTGCTGCGTCAGCGGTGCCACGGCGGCAGGGAGGACCCGCACGTCATGGATTGCACCGCGCGTGGTCATGCGGAAGCCAGTGCGCGTGGGGACGAGCTTGATCCCGTATACCAAATCCGATTGTCCTGAGCCTGTCGAAGGACTGTTCTCTTCTTCAGCCTTGGTGACGGAGGCTTCCACCAACCGGTCTCCGGGGGTGTATTCGAGCGCGAGATCAACCGGCACGCCGTCAACGGTGATCTCCTCGTCGAGGCTTACCGCAAAGGTCTGGCCGGCGATGGTGACCACCCATTCGTACGGCGGCTCGAGTTCTCCGTTCAATTGCTGGTCGATCTGCCGGGCGCGGTCGGCGCGGGCGGTGGCGATGAACCCGGCAACTGCCGCGAGATGGACCAGCGTCTCCTCGGAAGCCTGGGCGCCGGTGAAGCCGTCGGGATATTCCTCGGCGATGAACCCGGTGGTCAGCTCGCCCGAGCGGAAGCGCGGGTGCTGCATGATCGCACTGACGAAATCGATGTTGTGGCCCAGCCCCTCGATCTCGAACCGGTCGAGCGCGGCGATCTGCAGGTCGGCCGCCTCGTCGCGGGTGGGCGCCCAGGTGATCAGCTTGGCGATCATCGGGTCATAGAACATGCTGACCTCGCCGCCTTCGCAGACGCCGTCGTCGACGCGGATGTAGCCCTGCGGCATCTCGACTTCGCTCGATGCGAACGGAACCTGGGGAGAATTGGAATCCAGACCACCGCCGTTCGTGTCGAGCGAAGTCGAGACACCGTCGAAGAACGGTTCCTGGTTTGCCGCGGCAGGAGGCGGATTGTAGCGCACCAGCCGCCCGGTGCTGGGCAGGAAGCCGCGATAGGGATCTTCGGCATAGACCCGGTTCTCGATCGCCCAGCCGTCGATCTTGACCTCGTCCTGCGTGAACGCAAGCTTCTCGCCATAGGCGACGCGGATCATCTGTTCGACCAGGTCGATCCCGGTGATGCATTCGGTGACGGGGTGTTCCACCTGCAGGCGGGTGTTCATTTCGAGGAAGTAGAAGCTCTCCCCTGTGGGGTCGGCGCCGCTGACGATCAGTTCGACCGTGCCGGCGGAATAGTACCCCACCGCGCGGGCCAGTGCGACGCACTGTTCACCCATCGCCTTGCGCATCTTCGGCGTGACGAAGGGCGATGGCGCTTCCTCGACCACTTTCTGGTGGCGGCGCTGGATCGAGCATTCGCGTTCGTTGAGGTAGAGCACGTTGCCGTGCTGATCGCCGAGGATCTGGATCTCGATGTGGCGTGGGTTGAGGATGAACTTCTCGATGAACACCCGGTCATCGCCGAACGAGTTCAGCCCCTCGCGCTGGGTCGCCTCGAAGCCTTCGCGCACGTCCTTTTCGCTGTAGGCCAGCCGCATCCCCTTGCCGCCGCCGCCGGCCGAGGCCTTCATCATCACCGGATAGCCGATCTCGTTCGAGATGCGCACCGCGTGCTCGGTATCCTCGATCACCCCGACGAAGCCGGGGACGACATTGACCCCGGCTTCCATCGCCAGCTTCTTGGACTCGATCTTGTCACCCATCGCGGCGATGGCGTTCACCGGCGGGCCGATGAAGGCGATGCCCTCCTTGGCCAGCGCCTCGGCGAACGAGGTGCGCTCGGAAAGGAACCCATACCCCGGATGCACCGCCTCGGCCCCGGTCTGCTTCGCCGCCGCAATGATCTTCTCGGCGATCAGATAGCTTTGCGCGGCGGGCGAAGGGCCGATGTGCACGGCTTCGTCCGCCATCTGCACGAACGGCGCGCGGGCATCGGCATCGGAATAGACCGCGACGGTCTGGATACCCATCCGCCGGGCGGTCTTGATCACCCGGCACGCGATTTCGCCACGGTTGGCGATGAGGATTTTCTTGAACATTTGTCAGTCCTAACGCTTGCTAATTTTTGCAGCGAGAATGCGTGTGCCGGATATCACTCCACAGAACATGGCAGCACCAACTATGATGACAGCAAGGCCAGCGGGCATTAGCGATGCAAGATGTCCGATGAGAACTTCAGCGGGAAGAATCAAAAGAATGAGTATGCCGAGACCGACCATCAGTCGCGTTACTTGGATACGAAATTTCCTCACCTTTCATCCCCTTCATCGTCACCCTGAACTTGTTTCAGGGTCCATCGCGCCACACTGACCGAAGCCACGTGAGGAGAAATGGATGCTGAAACAAGTTCAGCAGGCCGGGTGCGGGAGTACGCAAATCTTGCCCCAAACACTTCATCGTCACCCCGTGCTTGACACGGGGTTAGGCTTCCCTGCGACGTTGCAAAGGCAGCCAAGCCCCGGATCAAGTCCGGGGCGACGGGGTTGGTGGGGGTGGCGTTGCGCTCCACCTCAGGCATCCACCGGCGGCATATTGTGCCCCAGGAGCCGCAGCATGTCCGCTGCGCATTCAACCACGTTCGAACCCGGCCCGTAGATGCCCTGCACTCCGGCTTCGCGCAGGAAGTCGTAGTCCTGCGGCGGGATCACGCCGCCGGCGGTGACCTTGATATCCGGGCGGCCCGCCTCCTTCAGCAGCACGATCAGCTGCGGGATCAGGGTCTTATGGCCCGCCGCGAGCGAGGAGGCGCCGACCGCGTCGACGTCCTTCTCCAGGGCCAGCGCGCAGGCTTCCTCGGGCGTCTGGAACAGCGGACCGCTGGTGACCTCGAAGCCCATGTCGGTGAAGGCGCTGGCGATCACGTTGGCGCCGCGGTCGTGGCCGTCCTGGCCCATCTTGGCGACCAGCAGGCGCGGCTTGCGCCCCAGCCGGCGGGTGACGGCTTCGACGCCATCGACCACGGCCCGGTAGCGCGCGTCTTCGGCATAGGCCTTGCCGTAGATCCCCGTCACCGGCGTGGGCGAAGTGCCATAGCGGCCGAAAGCGGCCTCCATCGCGTCGGAGATTTCACCCAGCGTGGCGCGGGCGCGGGCGGCGCGGACGGCCAAAGCCAACAGATTATTTTCAAAACCCGTCTGTGCTGAGCTTGTCGAAGCACTGCTCTGTTTTTCGGTCCCTGGCGCTTGGGGCGAAGGGAAGGACAGCCCTTCGACAGGCTCAGGGTGGACGGGGTTGGTGTTACGGGCTGCCGCCGTCAGTTCCTTCAGCGCCGCCTGGCAGGCGCTTTCGTCGCGCATCTCCCGCACGCGCCTCAGCCGCGCGATCTGCGCGTCGCGCACCGCGTGGTTGTCCACCTCGAGCGTATCGAGGTGTTCCTCCTGCGCGAGGCGGTACTTGTTGACCCCGACGATCACGTCCTCGCCGCGATCGACCCGCGCCTGCTTGGCCGCCGCCGCGCGTTCGATCTGGGCCTTGGGCATGCCGCTGGCGACCGCGCGGGTCATCCCGCCCAGCCGGTCGACCTCCTCGATCAGCTTCCACGCCTCGTCGACCAGGGTCTGGGTCAGCGCCTCGACGTAGTAGGAGCCGCCCAGCGGATCGACCACGCGGGTGATCCCGCTTTCCTCGGCCAGCACGATCTGCGTGTTGCGGGCGATGCGGGCGCTGAAATCGGTGGGCAGCGCGATCGCCTCGTCCAGCGCGTTTGTGTGCAGGCTCTGCGTGCCGCCCAGCGTCGCGGCCATTGCCTCGATCGTGGTGCGGATCACGTTGTTGTAGGGGTCCTGCTCCTGCAGCGAAACGCCGCTGGTCTGGCAGTGGGTGCGCAGCATCTTGGAGCGTTCGTCCTTGGCGCCAAGGCCGTCCATCACCCGGTGCCACAGCGTGCGCGCCGCGCGCAGCTTGGCCACTTCCATGAAGAAGTTCATGCCGATGCCGAAGAAGAAGCTGAGCCGCCCGGCAAAGGCATCGATGTCCAGCCCCGCGGCACAAGCCCGCTGGACGTATTCCTTGCCGTCGGCGATGGTGAAGGCCAGTTCCTGCACCGCGGTCGCCCCGGCCTCGTGCATGTGATAGCCCGAGATCGAGATCGAGTTGAACTTGGGCATGTGCGCCGAAGTATAGGCGATGATGTCCGAGACGATCCGCATGCTCGGCTCGGGCGGGTAGATATAGGTGTTGCGGACCATGAACTCCTTGAGGATGTCGTTCTGGATGGTCCCGTCGAGCTGGGCCTGATCCACCCCCTGCTCTTCCCCGGCGACGATGAAGAACGCCAGGATCGGGATCACCGCGCCGTTCATGGTCATCGAGACAGACATCTGGTCGAGCGGGATCCCGTCGAACAGGATCTTCATGTCCTCGACCGAATCGATCGCCACCCCGGCCTTGCCGACATCGCCGACCACGCGCGGGTGGTCAGAATCATAGCCGCGATGCGTGGCGAGATCGAAGGCGACCGACAGCCCTTTTTGCCCCGCCGCGAGGTTGCGGCGGTAGAAGGCGTTCGATTCCTCGGCGGTGGAGAAGCCGGCATATTGCCGGATCGTCCACGGCCGCCCCGCATACATGGAGGCGCGAACCCCGCGGGTGAACGGGGCGAAACCGGGGAGGCCGGGATCACCCGCGTCTTCGGCGGTGTAGAGCGGCTTGATCGGGAACCCTTCGGGGGTGTTCCAGGTCAGGTCCTTGCCCTTGACCTCCTTTGCCGCAGCGGTTTGCCAGTCACTCAATTTTGCCATGCAAAATTCCATACCTGCTTCTCTGCGCCTCGCTTCTTCCTCTGCGCCTCTGCGTGAACCATTCGGAGGATTAGTTCACGCAGAGGCGCGGAGAAGAAAGTGGAGGCGCGGAGGAATTACTTGCCCTTGAACTCAGCTTTCCGCTTTTGCAGAAAGGCCATGCCGCCTTCCATCGCGTCCTGGCTGGCCCCGGCGATGCGCTGACCCTCCGCCTCGGCCAGCAGCACACCGGAAAGCGTGCCGTCGAGCGCGGTCTGGATGTTGGCCTTCATGGTCGCATAGGACACGGTCGGCCCTTCGGAGAGGCGGGCGGCGAGCGCGGTGGCTTCGTCCAGCAGCGCCTCGTCCTCGACCGTCTTGTAGATCAGGCCCCAGTCCTCGGCCTGGGCGGCGGCGATCTTTTCGCCCAGCATCATCATCCGCGTGGCGCGCGCCCGGCCGATCGCGCGCGCGAGCAGCCAGGTGCTGCCGCCATCAGGCACCAGCCCGATGTTGACGAAGGCCTGGAGGAAATAGGCGCTCTTCGCGGCCAGCACGAAATCGCCGGCCAGCGCGATCGAGCAGCCCACGCCCGCCGCCGCGCCGTTGACCGCGGTCACCACCGGCACGGGCGCGCGCAGGATCTGGGTGATGACGGGATTGTAGAAGTTCTGCAGCGCGCGGTGGCTGCCGCCCTTCTGCTGGATCGGGCTTGCATCGCCCCGCGCAGCCAGA
The DNA here is from genome assembly GCA_046348665.1 of Sphingomonadaceae bacterium. GTDB lineage: Bacteria > Pseudomonadota > Alphaproteobacteria > Sphingomonadales > Sphingomonadaceae > Novosphingobium. The sequence goes on from JAXMDV010000001.1 coordinate 589,758, forward strand.
TCCGCGCCCGAACAGAACCCCTTGCCCGCCCCGGTGATCAGGACGGCGCGCGCATCGCCCAGATCATAGAACGCGGCGCCCAGCTCCTCGGCCATCTGGATCGACGCGGCGTTGAGCCGTTCGGGCCGGTTAAGCGTGATCTTGAGCACGTTGCCGATCCGTTCGGCGATGATCGTTTCGTAGGTCATCTTTACCCTTCCCTCAATCGTCACCCTGAACTTGTTTCAGGGTCCATTTGTCGTCCCGGGCCGGAGTGCCGATAGTCAGCAGAACGGCCCCGTTTTCCTATCCCACCACCAGCTTCATCGTCATTGCGAGCGCAGCGAAGCAATCCAGAGCGTCATGCGCCCACGCTTCCGGATTGCTTCGCTGCGCTCGCAATGACGAAAGGCGGGTGTCAGTGGGCACCTTTCGGCGTCTCCATGATTTCGGTCAGCACCCCCTGCATGTCGCGGGGGTGGACGAAGAAGATCAGCGTGCCGTGCGCGCCGATGCGGGGCTGCCCCAGCACGCGCTTGCCCTGGCTTTCGAACCAGGCCTTGGCGGCGTGGATGTCGGGCACTTCATAGCACATGTGATGCTGCCCGCCGGCGGGGTTCTTCTCGAGGAAGCCGGCGATGCTGGTGTTGCCGGGCAGCGGCTCGATCAGCTCGATCTGGGTGCCGTTCAGCGCGCCGTCTGCGCAGGGGGTATCGACGAAGCAGACCTTCACCCCCTGGTCGGGCAGGTCGAACGGTTCATGGATCTTCACCGCGCCCATCACGTCGCGGTAGAACACGATCGAATCCGCGATCGAGGGGGTGGCAACCCCGATATGGTTCAAACGTCCAAGCTTCATATCAATTCTCCAATCCCCCTCTCCAGCGGGGAGGGGCAGCGAGACTTGGCGGCGTGCCGCCTAGTCGCAGCGGGGTGGGGGTTGGGCGTTGCGCGCGCGGCGAGGCCGAACCCCCACCCCAACCCCTCCCCGCCGGGGAGGGGCTTTGGTTGCATTGCAACGCTGATGTGGTTCAGTCGGCCGAGTTTCATCGTTGTCCTTTCAGCAGCCCAGCCTGGTTTCGCCCGAGGCGAGCTGGAACTTGCCGCCCCGCATCACGCAGCTTTCGGTGAATGTTTCGGTGCAGGGCTTCAATCCCCTCAGCAACCCTGAACCCGTTCGGTTGATGGGTTCGGGGCTGTGCAGCTGCGACGCGATCCATCTATCACTCCTCACAGCGGAATATTGTCATGCTTCTTCCACGGATTCTCGAGGCTCTTGTCCCGAAGCTTCCTCAGCCCCAGCGCGATCCGCCGGCGAGTGTTGCGCGGGTGGATCACCTCGTCGATGAAGCCCTTGCTCGCCGCGACGAAGGGGTTGGCGAAGGCGTCTTCGTATTCCTTCGTCCGTTCGGCGATCTTGTCGGGATCGCCGATGTCCTGGCGGAAGATGATTTCCACCGCCCCCTTGGCGCCCATCACCGCGATTTCGCCGGTGGGCCAACTGTAGTTCAAATCGCCGCGCAGATGCTTTGAGCTCATCACGCAGTAGGCCCCGCCATAGGCCTTGCGGGTGATCACGGTGATCTTGGGCACGGTCGCCTCGGCATAGGCGAACAGCAGCTTGGCGCCGTGCTTGATGATCCCGCCGTATTCCTGGCTCGTTCCCGGCAGGAAGCCGGGCACGTCGACGAAAGTCAGGATCGGGATTTCGAAGGCATCGCAGAACCGCACGAAGCGCGCGGCCTTCTTGCTGGCGTTGATGTCGAGCACCCCGGCCAGCACCATCGGCTGGTTGGCGACCACGCCCACGGTGCGCCCCTCGATCCGCCCGAAGCCGACCACGATGTTGGCGGCGTGGGCGGGCTGGATCTCGAAGAATTCGCCTTCGTCGAGCACCTTCCTGACCACTTCGTGCATGTCATAGGGCTGGTTGGCATTGGCCGGGATCAGCGTGTCGAGGCTGTCCTCGACCCGGTCATAGGGATCGCTGCTGGGCCGTTCGGGAACGCCGGTGCGGTTGTTCGCGGGCAGGTAGTCGATCAGATCGCGCGCGGTGAGCAGCGCCTCGATATCGTTTTCGAGCGCGAGGTCGGCGACCGATGTCTTGGTCGAATGCGTCACCGCCCCGCCCAGTTCCTCCTGCGTGACGATCTCGTTGGTCACGGTCTTGACCACGTCGGGACCGGTGACGAACATGTAGGAGCTGTCCTTCACCATGAAGATGAAGTCGGTCATCGCCGGGGAATAGACCGCCCCGCCCGCGCACGGCCCCATGATCAGCGAAAGCTGCGGCACCACGCCCGATGCCAGCACGTTGCGCTGGAAGATCTCTGTATAGCCGCCGAGCGATGCGACGCCTTCCTGGATGCGCGCGCCGCCGCTGTCATTGAGCCCGATCACCGGCGCGCCGACCTTCATCGCCGCGTCCATGATCTTGCAGATCTTCATCGCATGGCGTTCCGAAACCGCGCCGCCGAACACGGTGAAGTCCTGCGCATAGACATAGACCAGCCGCCCGTTGATCGTGCCGCTGCCGGTCACCACCCCGTCGCCGGGGATGGTCTGGCCGGGCATGCCGAAATCGGTGCAGTTATGCTCTACGTAAGAGCCGATCTCCTCGAAGGTGCCTTCATCCAGCAGGATCGCCAGCCGCTCGCGCGCGGTCAGCTTGCCCTTGGCGTGCTGGGCATCGATCCGCTTCTGCCCCCCGCCCAGGCGGGCAGCGGCGCGGCGGCGTTCCATTTCGGCGATGTTCGCGGACATGTGCACTCCGTCCCGTGTCAAAGCGTGCTGGATGCGGCGTCGGGGCGGCAATGTCCAATGTGAATTTGCAAAGTTGCAAAGCCAAAATTTGCAAATTCCCACGAAGCGGTGCATTTCCTTCTTTGCGCCTTCGCGCCTTTGCGAGAGTCATCGAATGCTCTCGCAAAGGCGCGAAGGCGCAAAGGGGTTGTTGTGATGCTTAGACGCCGGTTGTTCGCGGGAGAGAGATTGAGGGCGCTTCGCGCGGAGCGGGGGCTAAATCAGGTCGCGATGGGCGAGCTCTTGGAGATTTCGGCCAGCTACCTTTCGCAGCTTGAGCATGATGATCGCCCGCTGACCCCGGTGCTGATCGAACGGCTGAGCCGTGCCTTTCCGCTCGACTGGCGCGAGATCGGGGCGGGCGAGGCGGAGACGCGGCTGGCGGCGCTGCGCGAGGCCAATGCCGATCCGCTGTTCCCCGAGCCGCTGGGCGCCGAACAGCTGGCCCGGCTGGCCGAGCAGCAGCCGGCGCTGGCCGACCGCTTCATCGCGCTGCACGAGGCCTATCGCCGCACCGGGCAGCGGTTGCAGATGGCCGACGAGGCGCTGTCGAGCGAAAGCGGCGGCGCGCGCCTGCCGTGGGAGGAAGTGCGCGACTGGTTCCACCTGGCGGGCAATTATGTCGATCCGATCGACCGCGCGGCCGAGGCGCTGGCCGCACGGCTTGGCGGGCTTTCGCCCGATACCGGGGCGATCGAGGACTATCTCAAGCAGGCGCTGTCGGTCTCGCTGGTCTATTCGGGGCAGGCCGGGCTGCGCAGCTACGATGCCGAGATGGGCCATCTGACCATCGATCCCGGCCAGCCCGCCGAAAGCCGCCGCTTCCAGCTGGCCCACCAGCTCGCCGCGCTGGCGCTGAAGGACGAGATCGCCGCCGTGGTCGAGGCGGCCGCGCTGGGCAACGCCGCCAGCCGCCAGTTGCTGTTCGTCGGGCTGTGCAACTATGCCGCCGGCGCACTGCTGATGCCCTATGCGCGCTTTCGCGCCGAGGCCCGCAAGGTTCGCCACGACATCGACCGGCTGGCGCAGAGCTTCGGCACCAGTTTCGAGCAGACCTGCCACCGCCTTTCGACGCTGCAGCGCGAGAGCGCGCGCGGGGTGCCGTTCTTCTTCTGCCGGGTCGACATGGCGGGCAACATCACCAAGCGCCATTCGGCTACCCGGCTGCAGTTCGCCCGGTTCGGCGGGGCCTGTCCGCTGTGGATCGTGCACGAAGCCGTGGCGATCCCCGACCGGATCCTGGTCCAGCTGGCCGAAACGCCCGACGGGGTGCGCTATGTCTCGATGGCCAAGGGGCTGGTCAAGCCATCGGGCAGCTATGACCGCGCGCCGCGCCGCTATGCCGTGGCGCTGGGCTGCGAGGCCGAACATGCCGCAGAATTCATCTATGCCGACGGGCTTGACCTGGCGAGCGGGCGCGCCGCCACGCGGATCGGCATATCCTGCCGCCTGTGCCCGCGCGGCGATTGCGACCAGCGCGCCTTCCCGCCCAGCGACCGGGCGATCAGCGTCGATCCCGACAGCCGGGGCGTGGTGCCCTATCGCCTCGCCTGAACGCGGCTGCGCGATAAGCGTCACTCATCCCGGGCGCAGCAAATTCATTCGCCCCGCGCCGCAACCGATGATAGCCGGAAACCTTGCCGGCCTTAACGCGCGGGCATGAAACGCAAAACAGGATGGACCGGGCTGAATGAGCGACGCAAACCAATCGGATCGTGAGTGGCTGGCATGGGCGATCGGCCGGATCGAGGCTGATTTCACCCGTTCGGCCGACACCCACCTGGTCCCGGTGCCGGTCCCCGCGCTGCCCGACATCGCGCTGTACCTGAAGGACGAATCGAGCCACCTGACCGGCAGCCTCAAGCACCGGCTGGCGCGTTCGCTGTTTCTCTATGCGCTGTGCAATGGCTGGCTCAGGCAGGGCATGCCGGTGATCGAGGCGTCGAGCGGTTCGACCGCCGTCTCCGAAGCCTATTTCGCGCGCATGCTGGGATTGCCGTTCATCGCGGTGATCCCGTCATCGACCGCGGCGGAAAAGATCGCGGCGATCGCCGCATATGGCGGGCAGTGCCACCAGGTCGACGATCCTTCCGAAGCCTATGCCGCCGCCGAGCGGCTCGCGAGGGAAACCGGCGGCCACTACATGGACCAGTTCACCTATGCCGAACGCGCGACCGACTGGCGCGGCAACAACAACATCGCCGAATCGATATTCGAGCAGATGGCGCGCGAGCCGGAACCGGTGCCCGACTGGATCGTCTGCGGCGCCGGAACCGGCGGAACCTCGGCAACGATCGGGCGCTTCGTGCGCTATCACGGCTTTGCGACCCGGATCTGCGTGGCCGATCCGCAGGCATCGGTGTTCCACCGCAACTGGCATGACCGCTCGGCGGTGACCGCGCCGGGTCCGTCCAGCCTGATCGAAGGTATCGGACGCGCGCGCGTCGAACCCAGCTTCCTGCCCGAAGTGATCGACCGCATGATCGTTGTCAGCGACTGCCAGTCGATCGCCGCCGCGCGGGTGGTCAGCAGGCGGATCGGCAAGCTGTGCGGCGGATCGACCGGAACCAACATCTGGGCCTGCGCGCAGCTGGCCAGCGAAATGGCGCGGGCCGGGAAGTCGGGCTCGATCGTTTCGATCCTGTGCGACAGCGGCGAACGCTATCGTTCATCCTATTTCGACGATGCCTGGATCGCCCGGCAGGGGCTGGACCTGGCCGAACACGAAGCCGCGGTGGAACGCTTCCTCGATCACGGGGTGATGGATTGATCCGCTTCGCCGCCCATCTTCATCGCGTGGATCAGGGCGGCGGCGCTCGCCAGGCCGGCCAGCGGCACCAGCGTTGCAACGGCCAGCAGCGCGCGGCGCGCGGCATCATCGACGAGGCCGTTGGGATCGAAGCCTAGCGCGGCCAACGGCAGCAATGCCGCCGCGCCCAGGCCGCTGCCCAGCTTGTCGAAGAAATTGATCATCGCAAAAGCCGCGCCGCGCACTTCGCGGCCGGTCCGCTTGACATAGGAATTGGCCAGCGCCCCGGTGATCGAGCGCAGCAGATAGGGCCCCGCCCCGAACCCGAGCCCCAGCAGGGTCTGAACCGCGATCAGGCCGGCCACGCCGAACCGGATGGCAACGGGCAGCATCAGGAATACCCCCGCCAGCAGCAGGCAGGCCAGCCGCACCGTGGCGTGATCCCCCAGCCGCGCCGCGAGTTTCATCCAGGCAATCATCCCGAACGGCGCGACCGCGAAGGTCAGCACCAGGCCCAGCGCGAAGAATTTGGGGGCGCGGTAGAGATGCTCTGCCACGAAAAAGCTCATCGTTCCCATCGCCGTCCACCCGGCGTTGAAAACCAGCATGGCCAATGACAGCAGGATGAAGTTGCGGCTGAGCAGGAAGGGTTTCAGCACCGCCCAGCCGGCATCGCCGTGGGCCATGTCGCCCCGGCCCGAATCCGGGGTGAAGGCCCAGGTCACCAGCGTTGCCAGCGTGATCGAGACCAGGATGAACTGCCCGGCGGCGCGGGCCTGCACCGCAACGTCGCTGCCGTGCAGGTGGCTGGCAAGCGCGGCCACCGCGAAGACCCCCAGCACGCCAACGATCACCGCCACCTCGCGAAAGCCGAACAGGCGCGAAAGGCGGCGCGGATCGCTTTCGAGCGCGGCGGCCCAGGCCTGGTGCGCGACCTGGGCGATGGTGAAGGCGATATAGACCAGCCCGCCCGTGCCGATCAGGTAGGGCAGGCCCACCAGCGATGGCACCGGAAAGAACAGCAGGCTTGCCGCCGCCAGGTACGGCGGCAGCGCGATCAGCAGCCAGGGGCGGTGCTTCTGGCGGAAATTGGCGTGATCGATGGCAAGTCCGATCGCCGGATCGCACACCGCGTCGATCAGCCGGATCGCGATCAGCGCCGTGGCCACCAGCGTCAGCGGCAGGCCCAGGCCCTGGCTGTAGTAGGGCGGGATGAACGTGCTGATCGCCGCGGTGGTCGCGATCAGCGGCACGGCATAGAGGCTGTAGGCCAGCGTCTGGCCAGGGCCGAGGCTGCGCGGCGGGGCCTGTGTCATCATTTTCCGTTCTGTGGCTGCGCGAACCGCTCGATAAGTTCGGCCTTGTAGAGCTTGCCGGTATCATGGCGGGGCAGCGCGTCAATCAGTTCGATGCGCTTGGGCGCCTTCACCGGGCCAAGGCGGCGGCGGACATAGCCGGCAAGGTCCGCCTTGAGATCATCCGAACCGGCGGCCGCCGGTTCGACCACCGCCAGCGCGACCTGCCCGAACTCATCGTCGGGCACGCCGATCACGGCCACGTCGCGCACGCCTTCGTGTTCGAGCATGACGGCCTCGATCTCCTGCGGATAGATGTTCACGCCGCCCGAAATGATCGTGAAATGCCGCCGGTCGGTGAGGTAGAGGTAGCCGTCGCCGTCGACATGGCCAACGTCGCCAAAGGTTCGCCAGCCGCGCTCGTTGGTGGCCTTGCGGGTCTTGGCGCTGTCGTTCCAGTAGGCGAAGCTGGCTTCGGATTCGAAATAGATGTCACCGGTCTCGCCCGTTCCCAGCTCGCGCCCGTCGGGGCCCAGGATATGGACCTTGCAGCCGGTTGGCTGGCCGACCGACCCGGGATGCTCCAGCCATTCGGCCGAAGTGATCGCCGCCGAGCCGATCCCTTCGCTGCCCGAATAGTATTCGTCGAGGATCGGCCCCCACCAGTCGATCATCGCGCGCTTGACGTGGATCGGGCATGGCGCGGCCCCGTGCACCGCGTGGCGGTGGCGCGAAAGATCGTGTCCGGTGCGCTCGGCCTCGGGCAGGCGCAGCAGCCGGTGGAACATGGTCGGCACCCACAGGCTGTGGGTGCAGGCATGGTGCTCAAGATGGCCCAGCGCGGTCGCGGCGTCGAAACGGTCGGGAATGATGACTTTCGCACCCGCCGCAAGCGCCGCATCGACAAACCGGTGCGGTGCGGCGTGATAGAGCGGCGACGGACTGTAGAAGCTCGATTCCGGGCCAAGGCCATAGCCCATGATCAAGCCCACGTTCGCGGGGTCCAGCTGGTCAACCGGATCATCGCGCAAGGGCTTGCGCACGCCCTTGGGCCGACCCGTCGTCCCCGAGCTGTAGAGCATCACCGCGCCGGTCGAACAGTCTCCGGGCAGGCCTGAGGGCATGGTATCGGTCAGCGCGGTCCAGTCATCGAAAGCCGGACCAAGCCCGATCCCGTAGATCGGGACCGCGAAACCGCGCAGTGCGGCTTCATCGCTGGCGGCAAAGCTTTCCTTCGAGAACACCGCGAGCTGCGCACCCGAATCGGCAAGGATGTAGCGCGCGTCTTCCAGCGACAGCTTGGTTGACAGCAGCACGTAGTAAAGCCCGCTGCGCTGCGCGCCGAGCATCGCGACCAGGAATTCCGGGCGATTGCCGATCGACAGCGCGACGCAGTCACCGCGCTTGAGGCCTAGCGAGCGATAGGCGTGGGCCGCGCGGTTGGCCGCGCGGTCCAGTTCGCCGCGCGTCAGCGTGATCCCGCATGCCGGAAATTCCGCCGCGATCGCATCGGGTGCCGCCGCCGCCAGTTCGATGAAGCCTGCCACGATCCGCCCCCGCTCAGGCAAAGGCCCGAACGGCCAGGTCCCGTGCGGCGGCGCGGTACTGCGCCTCCAGTTCGTCGACGATCGCGGCGACCGGCTGTTCGGCGCTGATCGAGCCGCAGCCGTGCCCGCAGCCGCGGATATCCTTCCACACCTTGATCTCGCCATCGTCGCCCTTGCGGTACTTGGCCGTTTCGGGGCTGTATTTGGGCAGGTTGTCCAGGTCGAACCCGGCGTCGATCAGCGTCTGCTTGATGTAGTTGCCGTAAATCCCGGTGAACATGTTGGTATAGATGATGTCGTCCGCGCCCGATGCGATCACGTCGTGCTTGTGCTCCGCGCTCGCGGTCGATTCGGCTGCGGCAAGGAACCGCGTGCCAAGATAGGCCAGGTCGGCGCCCATCGCCTGGGCGGCATAGATGTCGCGCCCGGTGCTCATCGCGCCCGACAGGATGATCGTGCCGTCGAAGAATTCGCGGACCTGGTTGATCAGCGCGAAGGGGCTGCGGTCGCCGCCCTGCCCGCCGGCCCCGGCGGCCACCAGGATCAGGCCGTCGACCCCCATCGACGCGGCCTTGCGCGCGTGCTTGAGGTTGGTGACATCATGAAAGATGATCCCGCCATAACCGTGCACTTCGTCCAGAATCTCGCGCGGCGGCGCGCGCAGGCTGGTGATGATCAGCGGCACCTGTTCCTTGACGATGGTGACAAGATCGGCCTCCCAGCGGTCGTTGCGTTCCGACATCACCTGGTTGATGCCGAACGGCGCCACCTTGCGCGACGGATCGGCTGCCTGGATCGCGGCGAGGCGCTCGCGGATTGCGCGGATCCAGTCGGTCAGCGTCTCCTGCGGGCGCGCATTGAGCGCGGGGAAAGTGCCGATGATGCCGGCGGCGCACTGCGCGACGACCATTTCGATGCCCGAGGCAATGAACATCGGCGCGCCGATCACCGGCAGGCGCAGGTGGTCTTGGAACTGGCTGGGAATGGACAAGAACGGTCTCCCTGGAATCCGGGGCCGATCGGTCCCCTTGCCCGGGGGAAGTGCGCCATGCCCGCCAAGGCGACAAGCGATTTGAAAACGGGATTGATGACCGTCATTCATCCGGCAGCGGTGCGCGCGATCGCCGCGATCAGCCAGCGGCGGAACCGGCCGAAGGTCGAATCGAGCTTGCGCGATTTGCGCACCGCGAGCCAATAGGACAACGGCAGCTCGAACGTTCCCGAGCCGAGAATGACCAGCTCGCCCTGCCTTGCCAGCTTGTCGGCGATCCAGGCCGGAGCCAGTGCGATCCCTTTGCCTTGCGTGGCCGCCTGGCAGGCGGTGAGCACCGAATCGAAGCGGATATGTTCGGCTCTTGGAGCGATGGTCAGCCCCAGCTTCCGCGCGGCGTCATCCCACGGCAGGAAATCGGTGCTGGCATCGAGGATCGGGCCGCGCATCACCGTACCCGCCAGGACCTGGTCGACCGCCTTGGGAGAACACACCGCTTTTACCGTGTAGGGCATGATGTCCTCATACTCCCAGCCGGCGCCGGGATAGGGGCCGATCCCGATCAGGATATCGTATTCGCCCCGCATCCCGCCCTCGCCAACGGTGGTGCTGGTCGATTCGACGCGGAAATCGGGGAAGCGGCGATGAAACTCCTCGTGATTGGAGAGGATGAACTGCTCCGCGAAGGCCGACATCGAGCAGAGCCGGATCTCGCGATCGTGGTGCTGCGCGGTCAGTTCGCGCCAGGTGGCCTCGATCCCGGCCATCGCCTTGGCAACGGCATCGGCAAGGTCGAGCGCGTTGCGGGTCGAGCGGATGCCCTGCCCGTCCCGCTCGAACAGGCGCTGGCCGAACTGTTCCTCGACCAGGCGGACGCGGTGGCTGACCGCCGAGGGCGTGACGCCCAGTTCCTCGGCCGCGCGCTTGAGGCTGCCGAGCCGCGTGACCGCCTCGATCGTCTGCATCAGGATGAACGGTGGTAACGGCGTGCTCAAGCGTGCTTCCCTCATAATCCTGCGCCGGACGGATACCGTTCGGCGGAGTAACACGGCAGCAGGCCGATCTCAAACGACACGCGCCGCCTTGTCGCAGCTTGAAGCATTTTCATGCCCGGCGCTGCTAATTTGCTTGTCCATCGATCCCCGATCTTCCAGCCTTAGAGCTGATATTCCCGGAGGCGAGCATGGAAGCGGTGACGATTGAAATGGATGGTCCGGTGATGGTCGTGACCATGAACCGGCCCGACAAGCGCAACGCCTGGAACGCCGCGATGGTGGATGGCTTCCGCCGCGCCTGGATCGACTTTGCCGCCAATGACGCGGCGCTGGCCTGCGTGGTCAGGGGCGCGGGCGCGGTATTCTCGTCGGGGCTCGATTTCAGGGATCCGCCCGACAGCGATGACGGCGCCATGCCCAACACCACCGTGGCGTGCGACAAGCCGATCCTGGTCGCGGTCGAGGGCGCGTGTCTTGGCATGGCCTGCGCGCTGGTCCTGATGAGCGACATCGTCATAGCGGGGCGCGACGCGCGCTTTGCCTATCTCGAGGCGACGATGGGCTTTCACGGCGGAATGATGGCCGGATTTCCGGGGCGGATGCTCTACAAGCCCGGCCTGCAATGGCTGCTGACCGGCGATTCGATGCCCGCCGCGCGCGCCGGCGAGATCGGGCTGGTGAGCGAGGTGGTCGAGACCGGGACGGCCTTCGACCGGGCGATGGAACTGGCCCGCAAGATTGCCGCCAACGCGCCGCTGGCGGTGCGCTCGATCAAGGCGATCGCCATGCAAACCCTGCCCAAGGGTCCGGTCGAACAGGGCTTCGCCGCCGCCCGCATGGTCGAGGCGATGCGCACCAGCACCGACTTCCAGGAAGGGATCGCCGCGCTGCGCGAAGGACGGCCCGCGCGCTTCACGGGTCGCTGAACGCAGGTCGCTCGTGCTGACCCGGCGCCGGACCGTCAGGCGGTCACGCGCGCTATCCCTGCCAGCCGTTCGGTGATGATCCGGTCGGCCTGATCCATGATCCGGCCGATCAGTTCGGCAACGCTGGGCGCATCGTCGATCAACCCGGCAACCATACCGCAGCTCCATGCACCGGCCGCAACCTCTCCGTCCCTCATTACCCGGGGATAGACACCTGCCACTTCATCGATGATGTCCTCGAACTTGAGCGCGGCACCAAGCGTCCGCTCCTTTTCGAGCAGACGTTCCACCCCGCTGTTGTTGAGCACCCTCTCGGTATTGCGCAGCGGACGCATGACCAGCCGCGTGTCGAGCTCGGTCGCGGCGATGATCGCATCCTTGACGTTCTGGTGAACGGGCGCCTCCTTCGTGCAAAGGAAGCGGGTGCCCAGGTTCATCCCTTCGGCGCCGAGTGCCAGCGCGGCGACCAGCGAGCGCCCATCAGCCATGCCGCCCGAGGCGATGAAGGGAATCCTCAATTCATCCGCCGCCCGGGGCAGCAGGATGAAATTGGGGACGTCGTCCTCGCCCGGATGCCCGCCGCATTCGAAACCGTCGACGCTCACTGCATCGCAGCCGATCGCTTGTGCCTTGAGTGCGTGGCGCACCGAGGTGCATTTGTGAATCACCTTGACCCCGGCGTCGCGGAGCTGGCCGATCCACTGCTGCGGATTGTTCCCTGCGGTCTCGACGACCTTGATTCCCTCATCGATCACAACCCGCACGATGCCGGCGTAATCCGGCGGGCGGGTGGCGGGCAGGAAGGTGATATTGACCCCGAACGGCTTGTCGGTCATCGCGCGGCAGCGCCGGATCTCGGCTGCCAATGCATCGGTTCCTGGCAGCGTCAGCGCCGTGATCATGCCCAGCCCGCCGGCATTGGAAACTGCGCTGGCCAGCTCGGCGAGGCCTACGAAGTGCATCCCGCCCTGGACGATCGGATGCTCGATTTCAAACAGTTCGGTGATTCTGGTCTTCATGGCCTGCCTCGCCTCGATTGATTTATCCGAGCGATGCCACGGACGATCGCCGCGACCCAAATCAATTCTCAGATGCATTGTTGACCTGTTCTCATTCGATGCGGCGCTGGTGATCCTGGCTCACCTTTCACCCGGCCAATTCGTTTGATCGGCGATGGTGGCTGCCGATACCTGCCGCAATCGAGGAACCACGCCGGGCCGACGAAATATCCGCGGCCCCGCAAACATGGGGTAGGATTCATGGCCAGTGTTCGTTTCGGAGTTGCATCGTTCGCCCTCGCGGCCTGCCTGGTACCGGCAGCCGCCTATGCCCAGTCGGCGCCCGCCGCCGATGCGGCGGATCAGGAGGATGCCCAGCTCAACGACATCGTGGTTGTCGCGCAGAAGCGGGTCGAACGGCTGGGCGACGTGCCGGTTTCGGTCGGGCTGGTCCAGGGCGAGCAGCTGAGCAACCTCAACCTCACCAATTTCGAGCAGATGTCGCGCTATGTCCCGGCCTTCAACGTGGCCGAATCCGCCAGCGGCAACCGCATCACCCTGCGCGGGATCAGTTCGGGCACCAACCGCGGCTTCGAACAGTCGGTCGGCATGTTCGTCGATGGCATCTACACCGGCCGCGCCGCGCAGTTCAGCTCGCCCTTCTTCGATGTCGAACGGGTCGAGGTGCTGAAGGGTCCGCAATCAATCCTGTTCGGCAAGAACACCGTCGCGGGCGCGGTCAGCATCATTACCACACGGCCGGCCAAGAAGGACCAGATCGCGTTTTCGGGCGGCTATGAGACCCGCTTCGGCGGCTGGGACGCATCGGGCATCCTCAACAAGGTGCTGACCGACAACCTGCAGCTTCGCCTGGCGTTCAAGCATGAACAGCGCGACAAGGGCTTCATCCACAACACCCTGACCGGGCAGGACGAACCGGCGCGGATGGGCAACATCGCCCGCGTCTCGCTCGCCTGGCAGCCGGGCGCCATCGAAGTGAACGCCAAGTACGAATATTCCTATGGCAAGCGCCAGGGCGGCCTGTTCCAGATCTTTGCCCCCGGACCCTATGGGCCGACCTTTGCCTCGATCGATCCCAGGTTCGAATCCAACCTCGATCTCAACCTCAGCAACGGTGGGCCGGGCAGCGACCTGAACACGATCAAGGCGCACAATGCCTCGCTGCGGATCAGCGTGCCGATCGGCAGCGCCAGCCTGACTTCGGATACCGGCTACAGCGTCTACAAAACCAGCACGACCGACGAGGATTCGGATTTCACCCCGGTTCCGGTCCTGCGCTTCTACAACGCCGACAAGTACAACCAGTTCAGCCAGGAACTGCGCTTTGCCTCGGCCCCGGAAGACCAGCTGGCCTATACCCTGGGCCTGTTCTACCAGACCGCGCACTTCGTCGGGAAGCCGGTCTTCGTGGTCAGCTCGGGCCCGCTCTACTCGTCGACCCGCCGCGTGTTCGACCAGCACGCCGATACCTACAGCGCCTTTGGCGAGGTGAGCTTCGAGCTGATCCCCGGGCTGCGGCTGATCGGCGGCGGACGCTACATGGTCGAGGACAAGGCGGTCGACCGGTCGCTGGTCATCTACAATCCGGTGACCGGCCTGCCCGAAACCAACGCCGGCGTGATCGCGACGATGGGCGCGGCGCTGGGTGCGCGCAATTTCAGCCTGAGCGAGGCGATCAAGGAAAAGCAGTTCACCCCGGCGGTGACGCTGCAATACAAGATCGCGCCCAACACGATGGCCTATGCCAAGTTCACGCGCGGCTTCAAGAGCGGCGGCTTCGACGCATCGGACAGCGCGGGCACCGCCATTCCCTATGCCAGCGAAAGCGTGTCGGCCTGGGAAGCGGGCCTGAAATGGGGCGTCAGCCGCAACGTCAATGTCAACCTGACCGGGTTCTATTCGAAGTTCGACAACCTGCAGGTCCAGGCGTTCAACGGGGTGAGCTTCGTCACCACCAATGCCGCCAAGGCCAGCTCGCGCGGGGTCGAGGCCGAGGCGCGCTGGACCCCGGTTCGCGGGCTGACCCTGGCCGGATCGGTGGTCTATATCGACGCGCACTATGACAGCTACACCGGCGCGGCCTGCACCACCGGGCAAAGCGCGGTGTGGCCCGGCCCCGGGCGCTGCCGCCAGGATCTCAGCGGCCGGCCGCTGACCGATGCCGCGCACTGGAGCTCGACCCTGAGCGCCAATTACGAATTCGCGGTGGGATCGGACTGGAACATGCGGCTCTATGCCGGGGCCAACGGCCGCAGCGGCGCCTTCGTTGCGCCCGACCTTGATCCGCTGGGCTGGCAGAAGGGTTACGCCACCGTCGATGCCAGCATCGAGCTGATCGCGCCCAACGATCTGTGGTCGCTGTCGCTGCTCGCCAAGAACATCGGCGATGTCCGTGCCAAGTCCTATGTGGTCAACGCGCCCCTGTTCACCGGCGCCAAGGCCGCCTCGATCATCGATCCGCGCACGGTAGAGGTGCGGGCCAGCCTGAAGTTCTAGGCCATCAAGCAGTGCTGGCCGGCGACGCGAAGTCGTCGGCAACCACTGCCGTCAGCCACCGGCAGAACCGGTCGACCGAAGAGATTTCGCGAATGTCGCGCCGTACCGCCAGCCAGTATCGCCGCCCGAAATGGGGGATGTTGGCCTTGACGATCGCGACCCGTTCATTGCCGGCAAGATCGCGCGCGGTCCAGTAGGGGACCAGCGCCGCGCCGATCCCGTTCTCCACCGCCGAAACCGCCGAGGCAACCGAATCGAACCGGATCATCTGCGCTTCGGGGTGCACCCTGGTATCCATCGCCTCGGCAACCCTGGGCCAGTTGTCCGCCGTGCTGGCATAGCCAAGCAAGGGGCCGAACAGCATGCCGTTCCGGAATATCCCCTCCATCCTGTCGGCTCGGACGATCAGGTTGCCGGTCAGGTCGAGAATGTTTTCCACCCGCCATTCGCTGTCGGGGGTCTGGCCGACGCCGATCAGGATATCCGCGGTTGCACTCACCTTGGGATCGAAATCGATCGCGCTGGACAAGGCGATGTCGAAATTGGGAAAGCGCCGCTTGAACTCGGCCATGCGGGCAAAGATGAAATGCTCGGCAAATGCGGCCATGGCATGGATCTGGAAATGACGTTTCGCCGCGCTGCCCACGATCAGGCGCCAGCGTTCGGCCACTTCGCGGTTGGCGCGCTCGATGATGCCGGCCAGTTCGACTGCTTCGCCGGTCGGGCGAATGCCCTGCCCTTCGCGGATGAACAGCGGTTGCCCGGCTAATGCCTCGAGCGAGCGGATCCGGTGGCTGACCGCCGAGGGCGTGATCAGCAGTTCGTCGGCGGCGCGCTTGAAGCTGCCGAGGCGCACGACCGCCTCGACGGTCTGCAACAGCGCCGGGGGCGGATTGCTGGACATGGATGGAGCATCGCGCCTTGTCGGTTGACCGGGCGAAGAGCCTAGAACCGCACCGTCCATAATCAAGCCGCAAGATTGCCGCTGGTGCTTCGTCGCCGTCAATGCGCGGCAATCGCTCGGCGCTGGATCATCGCCGCGATGGCGTGATCATCGAGCCCCGCATCGCGCAGCACTTCGGCGGTATGCTCGCCCAGCCGTGCAGGCGTGGCCTCAAGATCGGGCGAGCCGTGCGAGAGGCGCCAGGGCGGATTGAGCAGCCGCAGCCGCCCGACATCGCCGCCCATGTCCACTTCGGAAAAGGTGCGGTTGTGTTCGACCTGCTCGAACGCGACCATTTCGTCGAAGGTCAGCACCGGCGCGACGGGGAGTTGCAGGCGGCGGCACTGGGCCATGATTGCATCGGTGGTGAACGCCGCCAGCAATGCCGCCGTTTCCTCCCGCCACGCGGCGAAATTCGCCAGCAGATCGTCGCGGGTCGCGAAGCGCGGGTCGGCCGCCAGTTCGGGTCGACCGCAGGCATCGAAGAAGGCGTGGTATTCGCCGATCCCCAGAAACAGGAACGAAATCCAGCCGTCGCTGGTCTGGAACGAGATGTGCGCGTCGATCTGCGCGGAGGGTGCCTCATGATCGAGGAAACTGTGCGACGCCATCGTGTCCTGCATCATGAAGTTGACGTAGGCATCGAGCATCGCGACCGTTATCCGCCGCCCGCCCTGTCCGCGTTCGCGCGCGAACAATGCGGCGAGCACGCCTTCGGCCGCGGCACGGCCCGTGATCTTGTCGGCCACGGCACACTGGATCAGCCGCGGCACGCCGTTCTCACCCTGCTTGTACATGAACCCGCCGAGCGCCTGGATCATCGAATCGTAGGCGCGCATCCCCGCCCACGGCCCATCCTCGCCGAAGCCGTTGATCGAGGCGTAGATGATGTCGCTCCGCGCTGCCCGGACGCTGTCATACCCCAGCCCAAGCCGCTCCATCACGCCGGGGCGGAAGTTTTCGACGATCACGTCTGCCCCGACGGCGAGTTTCAGGCAGGCAGCCAGCACCTCGGGATCGCGCAGGTCGAGCGCGACCGAGCGCTTGCCCCGGTTGACCTGCATGTAAAGCCCGCTGAGCGTGTCGACCCGCGGCGTGCGGGTAGAGCGCAAGGGATCGCCGGCAAGCGGCTCGATCTTGATCACGTCGGCCCCAAGCGCGGCCAGCACCTGCGTACAGACCGGACCGGAAACGACCGAGGTGAAGTCCAGCACCCTGATCCCGTCGAGCGGTCTGGTCGTCATCGCGCGCGCTCCGCCCCGCCTTCGACGATTGCCGCGGCTCGCTCGCGGATCCGCTCGCTGATATCCTCGCGCACCGCATAGCCAGAGAGATAGGCGAGGCCGATCGAATCCTGATAGGACATGGTCGCCGCGGCATTGATCCCGAACCGGGTCGATTGGACCGTGCGGGTGGGCAGCGCGGCCAGCTTGCGCGCCAGCTCCAGCGTCCGTTCGCGCAGGTCTTCGGCAGGAACGACATGATTGGCAAGGCCGGTGCGCAGCGCCTCTTCGGCAAGTACCCGATCGCCGGTCATCAGCCATTCGAAGGCCTTGCCTTGTCCGACCAGCCGCTGCAGCAGCCACATCGCCCCTTCGGTGGGAACCAGCCCGTTGAGCACATAGGCCCATTGGAAGAAGGCATTGTCGGCCATCATGCGGATATCGCAGACCGCCGCGAGATCCGCACCCATCCCAACCGCCGGGCCATTGACCATCGCGATCGTCGGCTTGACCAGGTGCTTGAACCAGATGTGCATCATCGCGGTGTGTTCGTCGAACAGCAGCCCTTCCTTGACGAAGGGCGACTTGCCGTCGGTCGCGACCTTTTCCATACCCGACCAGTCCTTGATGTCGGCCCCGGCGGAAAAGGCCCGCCCTGCCCCCGTCACCACCACCACCTTGACTGCCGGATCGTGCTTCAGCTCCTGCGTCACGGCGCGCATGTAGCGGTCATACATCGACCAGCCGCGTGGCCGCGGGCGATCGGTCGGATAGCCCATCGAGAAGGCATTGAGCCGTTCGGGCCGGTTCATCGTGACAAGCGCAACGCCGTGATCGTCAACTTCGATCAGGAACTTGGTCATGCCTTCGGGCGCCGCCCGAATGACCTCATCTACACTTGCATAGTGAACTTCGCGGAACATCCGATCCTCCAGAACGTCTGATACTGGAGGCAAGCGATGATCCCGAGGGCCAGCGGGCACAAACGACAAAAGAATTCCCGTTGGTGAGCGGGAATCATCAATTGACCCTGGACTGCCACCCTAGCGGGCAAAAACCAGTTCGCCGCCGACCCAGGTCTGGTTCACCGTGATGGTATCGATCTGGCTGGCGGGGATCGTGACAATGTCCTTCGACAGCACGATCATGTCGGCGAACTTGCCCGGTTCGAGCGAACCCTTGCTGTCGCCCTCGCCCATGCTGGCGGCGGACCAGATGGTCATGACGCGAAGCGCCTGGTCGAGCGTCAGGGCTTCTTCGGGCATGAACAGTTCGCCATCCTTGGTCTGGCGGGTCAGCATCGCCTCGATATGCATGAACGGGTTTTCGGTGCCGCGCTGGAACCCGGTCATGTCGGTGCCGAAGCCGGGCCGCAGCCCCGCGCGCAGCATCGTGCGAAAACGGAATGCCTGCCGGCGGGCGATCGCGGGGCCGAGGTTGCCCTGGGTCACTCCGGCCAGGGTCCAGATCCAGCCGGGCTGGATATTGGATTCGACGCCCAGTTGCCGGGCGCGCTGGAGGACCTTGGGGCCGAGCATGAAATCGCCAAGATGCTCGATCCGCATCAGCGTGCGCGGCCCGCCCTGCTGCTGCGCCTTCGCATAGGCATCGAGCACCATGACGTTGGCGCGGTCGCCGGTCGAATGGATGAACATGCCAAGCCCGGCCTTGTGGACCCGCAGCACCAGCGCATCGAGTTCGGCCTGTGTGTTGGTCGCCAGCCCGTGGTTGTCGGGTTCGTCGGCATAGTGCCCGAACAGGTATCCGGTGCGGACCGGCACGTCGCCATCGGCCCAGATCTTGATCCCGGCAAAGCGGTACCAATCGGGATCGACCGAGGCCGGCAGCTTGAGAGCTTCGAGATTCTGCGGGAGGAAATGCCCGCCCGAATCCGCAAACACGGTTATCGATGTGCGGATCGGCGGATGCTTGCCCGAAACGGCGAGATCGCGCACCGCCGCATAATTCGGCAAGGCCATGATATCGTTGATCGAGGTATAGCCGAGCGGCAGCATCAGGCGGGGAATGTCCTCCATCTCGTAACGCTGGAGCAGCGCCGCAGGCAGGCGGATGTCGGGCGCGAGCGGACCGCCTTCGCGGATGACCCCGGTGGGATTGCCCGCCGGATCAAGCTCGATCAGCGCGCCGCGCAGCTTGGCGACGCCGGGGGTAACGCCCATCTTCGCCAGGCCCAGACTGTTCACCACCCAGGTGTGCGGTCCATTGAGATAAAGCACCGGGTGCCCTTGGCCCGCCTCGTCCAGCTCGGCCTTCGTGGGCATGCGCTTTTCGGGATAGTAGGTCGGATTGGCCGAGGTTCCGGCCACGGTCACCCATTCGCCCTCGGGCGCCGCGCGGGCGCGTTCGCGCGTTGCGGCGAGCATTCCGGCGAGCGTCGGGATGGCGGTGTAGTGCGCATCGAGATAGCTTTTCATCCGGATCGCCACCTGCGGGTGGACGTGGCCGTCGATGAAGCCGGGCAGCACGGTCTGCCCATGCAGGTCAACCATCCGCGTCTGGCCGCCCTGCCAGCGCCGCAATGCCTTGCGCGATCCGACGGCGACGATCCGCCCGCCCTTGACCGCGACCGCGTCCACCACGCTGGCGCGCGCATCCATCGTCAGGAACTTGCCGTTGTAGAGGATCAGGCTGGCAGGCTCCGGCCCGCTCGCCCGGGCAAGCGCCCCGCAGCACAGCAGCGCCAGAAACATCCCCAGCGCCCTGGTTCCCGATCGCTTCATTGCTTGGCTCCCCCTACACATTGCCCCGGCCTGGCCGAACATGCGGCCAAGCCGGAGCCTGTGTAAAGCGCGTTCTGCCGGCGCGGATACCGCTCGTCAGAAATCGAAGCCCAGCGTCGCCCCCCAGGTCCGCGGCGGATTGGGGAAACGCACCACGACGTTGGCATTGCTGGCCACGGCCGACCAGTAATACTTGTCGAACAGGTTCTTGCCCCAGACCGAGACCGACCAGCCGTCCTTGCTCTTCAGGCCGATGCTGCCGTTGACCACGGCGAAGGCATCGATCCTGTAGAGCGGGTTGATTTCGAAGATCGTGTTGGACTTGGACTGGTAGCGCAGGCTGAGCGCGCCGCTGAGGTTGATCCCATCCGAAACCGGCGTGTCATAGGCCGCGGTGACGCTGCCCTGGAAATGCGGGCTGTAGATGAATTCGGCCCCGTCGAAGTTCTGCGGCAGACCCCCGGCATTGGTGCCGTTGTAATTGTCGACCCGGGTCTTCAGCCACAGGGCATTGCCGACGATCGTGAACCCGCGCGCGGGCCTGAGCGTCAGTTCCGCCTCGACGCCATAGGCCTTCGACTTGGGAACGTTATCGAGCCGGGCCAGCGCGGTGTAGATCGGATCGGCGAAATAGGTGCTGATCTGCTTGTCCTTGTAGTCGTAATAGAACCCGGCAAGGTTGAGCTGGACATGGCGATCGGCCAGCGTCGCCTTCACGCCCACTTCGTAGGCCGTCAGGCGTTCCTGCTTCACCGGATAGTTCTGGCGGGCGATCGAGGCCGCGTTGATCGGCGTGGTGCCTGATTTGTAGCCCTGCGAGACCGAGGCATAGACCAGCGTGTCGGTGTTCGGCTTCCAGTCGAGCGCGGCGCGCCAGGCGACATTGTTCTCGGACAGGAGCGAGCGCACTTCGCCGAACGAATTGGTCGCCGGATCGAAGGTGTTGCACTGGCCAAGGCTGATCGGGGCCGCCAGGCCGCCGTAGGTCGCGTTGAACAGGTAGCGGTTCACCACGTTGACGTTGGGCAGCATGTTGCCGTTGAAGTCGCGGCTGCAACCGTTGTAGCGCTGGCGATCCTCGGTAAAGCGGATCCCGGTGGTCAGCTTGAGCGCATCCGCCAGCTGCCAGTCGGCATTGGCGAAAATGCTCCAGGTTTCGGTATTGATCCGGCCATAGTCCTCATAGGTGCGGAAGGCCTGCGACATCTGGGTCGGGGTATAGCCCCCCGAATTGAACGGCGTCGGCAGCAGGGTCAGGCCGTAATAGCGGATCAGCCCGACGTTGGCGTTCTGGCCAAGCATGGTGCGGTTCGAATCGATGATCCTGTCGTTGGCGTAGTAGCCGCCGACCAGCCAGCTGGCCGGACCCGACTTGCCTTCCAGGTGCACTTCCTGCGCGAAGCTTTTGATCGATCCGACCGCGTTCTGCAGCAGGATCTCGAACGGCACGCCCGACCAGTCGGACAGTGCATCACGCTTGAAATAGTTGTAGCTGGTCAGCGAGACGAGCTTCGTCGTTTCACCCAGATCCTGGTCGATCCGCAGCTTGAGCCCCCAGAACTGGTTGTCCTCGCGCAGCGGGCCGGCAAGCCCGAGGCCGGTGCCGACATCGGCCGAACGGCCGGCTTCGGGCGCCCAGTCCGCCTGGGTCGCGCTGGTCGGGGCATGGGTTGAAATGTAGGTGGCCAGGCCCGGCGCGTTGAACAGGCGCGAAAGGCTGGTCCCGGTGACCGGATCGGTCGGCGGGGTAAAGCCGATACCCTGCCCGGCAACCGTGTCAGACTTGTTCTGCCACCACGTGACCGAGGCTTCGATATGGGTGCCGCTTGCCGGATCGATCGCCAGCGAACCGCGCAGCCCCAGCTTGCTGACCTTGCCCAGCCGTTCGTCGCGGCTGTTGCTGACCTGCCAGCCCTTGTCGCTGTTGTCGCTGCGGAAGGCGAGCCGCGCGGAAATGCCCTCGGCGATCGGACCGGAGATGTGCCCGCCGATGTTGTAGGTCTGGTAATTGCCGACATCGGCGGAGATCGAGCCGCTGAATTCGTTGGTCGGCTTGGCGGTGATGAAATTGATCAGGCCCGCGGTGGTGTTGCGGCCATAGAGGGTGCCCTGCGGCCCCTTCAGCACCTCGACCCGTTCGAGGTCCATCATCGGGCCGGTGTTCATGATCGGGTAGGCATAGGCGACCTCGTCGACATAGGTGCCGACGGTGGAGGTGGCGGACAGGTTGATCGTGTTGAAGCCGATCCCGCGCAGGGTGTAGGTTGGCACCCCCTGGTAGCTTTGCGAAACGGTAAAGCTGGGGGCAACCGTGGTCAGATCGCGGACATCGGTGACGCGCAGATCCTTGAGCGTATCGGCGGTGACCGCCTGGACCGCCATCGGCACTTCGTTGAGCGATTCGCCGCGGCGCTGGGCGGTGACGATGATCTCTCCCTCGGCAGGGGCGGCCTGCGCCTCGTCGGCGGCGTCGCTCGCCAGTGCGGGCATGCTTGCCAGCAAGCCGGTTGCCGAGCTCAACATCAGGATTGCGCGGATTGCCTTCATCGTCCTACTCCCTCTAGTCTGCTTGTCCGGCCTGGCTTCGTGCGAGCCGTGGTTCGGTGCAGGATGGAGTGGACGCAATTCGATATGGTGCGACAAGCTGTCATCCGTGGCAGGTAGGGTAGAAATGAAACCGAACGCGAACGACCATCCTGTGAACTGCTGGACCCAGATGCCCTCGCTGGTCGCCGCGGTGCAGGCGCTGGGCGAGGCGATCGGCCTGCCCTATATCGCCGCCCAGGCCGATCTCGGCGATCCGCAGCCGATGTCGGATGAACAGGGCCGGCCCTATGCCGAAACGACATTTCGCTGGATCAACCCGGAACATCGCTATTGGCTCGACCGCTCGCTGGCGCTGCACGTGCCGTTCCTGACCGCCGCGCGCATCCTGGCAGAGCCGATCTACTACACCGGCGGGCGCCTGCGGACCTGGCGCGATACCCGCCTGCTTTCCCCGATCGACTGCCGTTCGGCCGAAGCCGATCCCCATCTTGGCGAAGCGATCATCACCCCGGTCCACCTGCCGCGCGGGCTGATCGG
Source organism: Sphingomonadaceae bacterium (assembly GCA_046348665.1). Taxonomy (GTDB): domain Bacteria; phylum Pseudomonadota; class Alphaproteobacteria; order Sphingomonadales; family Sphingomonadaceae; genus Novosphingobium. The sequence continues at coordinate 612,548 of JAXMDV010000001.1, forward strand.
GGCAATGGTCTGGTGCTCGCGCGAACCGATCGGGGTGGAGCGGGTCTTTGCCGAACATGCCGAACACATGCAGGCGCTCGCCACCCGGCTCTTCGCCACCCACAACGAAGCACGCGGACGGCCGCGCAACGCGGTCGCTCCGCAACCCACCCTCACCCGCCGCGAGGTGCAGTGCCTGCGCTGGGCAGCAGCGGGCAAGACCGACAGCGAAATCGGAACGATTCTGGCCGTTTCGGTATCAACCGTCCGCTTCCACCTGCGCAACGCCGGCGCCAAGCTGGGCGCAACCGGGCGCGCCCAATCAATCCAGCTCGCCGCCGGCCTGGGCTATCTGGGGGCAGGCACGTCCTGAGGCCGACCGAGACGCGCCGCGCGACTTGATCCTGATTTGATGGTGAGCCCTGCTGGGTTCGAACCAGCGACCTACTGATTAAAAGTCAGTTGCTCTACCGACTGAGCTAAGGGCCCGTTTGACCGGAAGGCGCTCACCTAGGGATCGGTTGCGGGCGGGTCAAGCGTGCCGACAGTTGGCGCAGGGTCAGCCCGGTCAGCGGATCGCGGCAATTGGGGGCGATCGCGGCGGCCGGGCCGAGCACGAAGCGGCGTTCGCGAAAGGCCGTGTGCGGCACGGTCAGGCCGGGCGAGGACCAGGCCCCGCCGCTCCACAGGATGATGTCGAGATCGAGCACCCGGCTGCCCCAGCGCCGCCCGCCGCGGCGGCGCCCGAAGCTGCGCTCGATTGCCTTGAGCTGCGCCAGCAATTCGTCCGGCTCCAGGCTGCACGTCACCAGTGCGGCGGAATTGGCATAGCGGCGCAGCGAGGGGCCGACCGGGGCCGAGCGGATCACCGGCCCGGCGCGCTCGATCCTGATCCCGCGCGCCTCAAGCTGCCCGAGCGCCGCCGCCAGCACGCGTTCGGGCGGGCCAAAGCGGCGGTGGCGCACGTTCGATCCCAGCGCGATCAGGTAGCGCTGGATCACTTGTCCTCGGCGATCCGGCCGTAGAGCTGCGGGCGGCGATCGCGGAAGAAGCCCATCCCGGCGCGGTGCCGCGCGGCGCGGCCGAGATCGAGCTGGCGAACCAGCACGCCGGTTTCCTCGCCGCCGAATTGTTCCACCAGATCGCCCCATTCGTCGCTGATGAAGCTGTGGCCGTAGAAGCGCTGGCCCTGTTCGCTGCCGATCCGGTTGGCGGCGATCACCGGCATGCAATTCGACACCGCATGGCCCTGCATCGCGCGGCGCCACATCCGGCTGGTGTCGAGTTCGCTGTCATAGGGTTCCGAGCCGATCGCGGTGGGATAGAGCAGCACTTCGGCGCCCAGCAGCGCCATCACCCGCGCGCATTCGGGATACCACTGGTCCCAGCAGATGCCGACGCCGACCTTGTGGCCGAAGGCGTCCCACACCTTGAAGCCATCGTTGCCGGGGCGGAAATAGTACTTTTCCTCATAGCCCGGCCCATCGGGAATGTGGCTCTTGCGATAGGTTCCGGCAATCTCGCCATCGGGTCCGATCCAGGCGAGCGTGTTGTAATAGTGGTGCCCGTCACGCTCGAAAAAGCTGGTCGGGATCGCGATGCCGAGCCGTGCGGCGAGCGCCTGCATCGCCCTGACCGAGGGATGCTGGGCGGTGGGCCGGGCCAGCGCGAACAGCGCCTCGTCCTCGACCTGGCAGAAATAGGGGCCGGAAAACAGCTCGGGCGGCAGCACCACCTGCGCGCCCTTGCCCGCCGCCTCCTCGACCAGCGCGGACACCGCGGCGATATTCTCGGCCTCGTCGGACGAGCCAAGCGGCAATTGCAGGGCGGCGACAGTCAGAGTGCTCATGCTCTGGCCCCTACCACCAGCGGCGCTTGCGGAAAAGCAGCGTGATCCGGTCACGCCCGCGCAGGCGATGACAAGGCCGGCCGCGCTCCCTATCTAGGCGGCCGGACAAAGGAGCGAGACATGGCGGATGCAATCCTGGCGGGCGGATGTTTCTGGTGCACCGAGGCGGTGTTCGGCCAGCTGGCCGGGGTCTGCAAGGTCGAGAGCGGCTATATCGGCGGGACCACGCAAGACCCCACCTACAAGCAGGTCTGCGCCGGCGACACCAATCACGCCGAAGCGATCCGGGTGACTTATGATCCGGCGGTGATTTCCTATGCCGACCTGCTCGACGTGTTCTTCGCCACGCACGATCCGACGCAGTTGAACCGCCAGGGCGGCGATGTCGGCACGCAGTACCGCTCGGCCGTGTTCCTGGTCGAGGGCAGCGAACGCGGCGAGATCGAAGCGGCGATCGCCCGCGCACAGGCGGAGCGCAGCGAGCCGATCGTCACCACGATCGAGGGCCCCGCCACCTGGTGGCCGGCCGAGGGCTATCACCAGGAATACTGGGAGGGCGAAGGCCAGCGCAATCCCTATTGCCTGGCGGTGATCCCGCCCAAGCTGGCCAAGCTGCGCAAGGGGTTTGCGGGGAAGTTGAAGGGGTGAAGCCTTCGCCCGTCAGGTCAACGGGTGTTGCACTTCGTTTGTGAACTCAAGGGGGTCCCGCTGGTTCCTCAGGGCGACGCGCTACAGGCCCTTCACCACCTTCGTCCCTTCCACATGCCCCTTGAGATCCTCGGGGTAGAAATAGACCGGACGCAGGTTGCCCGTGGCGTAGCGGTCGACCTGGTCGGCAAAGTGGGGCGACCTGGGATCGCCTCTTTCGCCGCCGGCGGTTACCGCGCGGGCCCTGACGCGCGGGCCGAATTCCACCACCGCGACGAAGCTGTTGCCGTAGGTGCCGTAGTACCGCTTGGTCCCCGGATAGCGCGATGCGCCAAAGCTGGCGAGCGAACCCCAGTTGCCGCTGGCGAAGGGCACCGGGGTGCTGGGCCTATTGTCATCGAAGGTCTGGCGGATCGCGCCATCGTTGCGCTGGTAGCGGTTGATTTCGCCCCACGGCACTTTCCACGATCCGAAGTCCGCCGTCAGCCGCGCCAGCGCGCTGTCGAGCGCGGCGAGACGGTCGGCGTCGGTCGCCCTGGTGGTCAGCCAGGTCTCGATCGTGATCCCCTGCGCCTCGGCCGCCGCCTTGTCGCGTTCGGCCAGCGCCTCGCCCCAGAACACCGCCAGGCTGGTTTCGGTCGAGCTCAGGCTCCACTTGCAGTCCCACGCCTTGAGCAGCGCGACCGCCTCGGCCCGTTTGGGATCGGGATTGGCGGCCTGCGCCTTGACCAGCGGCGGGATCAGTTCGGCGAAGAAGGGCAGCCACGGATCATAGGCCGCCGCCAGCAACTGATCGAGCGTGAAGCTCTTGCGCGCCGAAAGCACCGCGATCGCATGGGGGGTGCGCGGTTCCTTGCCGGCGATGTCGGTATAGCGCGGGAAGCTGGCCTGCCTCGGGCTGTCCTTGCCCGCCGCCCACCACGGCGAATCGTTGACATTGAACAGCCAGCCGTTCGCCGGGTTGATCACCGTGGGCAGCGCGGAAAGCGGGGTCAGCCCCTTCCAGTCGGTCAGCGGATTGCTGCCATCGACCGGTCGCTTGTAGTTGAACCGGTCGTTGCGCACCGGCAGGAACTGCGGGTGGAAATAGGCGATCTCGCCCTTGCTGCTGGCAAAGATCGTGTTGTTCGAACTGTTCGCCTTGAGCGCCGCGACCTTGCGGAAATCGGCGATCGAGCGAACCTTGGTGCGCAGGAAGCTCTGCTGCAGGGCCTCGACCGGCTTGTACATCAAAGCAAAGGCGATCCACTTGCCGCCGTCCTTGCGCACGATCGGCCCGTGATGGGTGCGATAGGTGGTGAAGTTGCGCGTGCCCATGCTGCCATCGGCCTTGCGGAACGCCAGCGTCACCGGCTTTTCCGTTACCCTGCGCAGCTCCTTGCCATAGCGGTAGGCAAAGCCGCCGCCGGGACGCTTGACCACGGTTTCGGCAAATTCATCGACATTGTCGATCCCGCTCGAGGTGTGCATCCACCCGGCCGATTCGTTGAACCCCTGATAGATGAAGAACTGCCCCCAGGTCGCCGCGCCATAGGCGTTCAGGCCCTCCCCGCTTTCGACCTGCAGTTCGGAGCGGAAGAAGAAGCTGGTGTGCGGATTGATCAGCAGCAGCGGGTGGCCGCTGGCGCTGCGAGCGGGCCCGATCGCGAAGCCGTTGGAGCCGAGCGGCTCCCTGAACGAAACCCCGCGCTCGTCCTCGCTCATCGCGATTGGCTGGCCGGTGTAGAAGGCTTCAAGCTGGCTGAGCGGCACGTTCTCGATATCGCCGCCGATCGAACCTTCGCTGAAGGACAGCGCCATCCACGGCTCGAACCGGGTCAGCACTTTGGGCTTCACCTCGGGATGGTCGGCCAGGTACTGGTTGAGCCCCGCCGCCCAGGCGTCCATCAGCGCCCGCAGCCAGGCCGGGCTCTGTGCATATCTGGCCTGAAGGTCGACGGGATCGATCCACAGCCGCTGGCGCAGGTCCTGCCAGACATAGCCCTCGCCATCGGCTTCGGCCCGGCGGCCCAGGTTGGTGAGGAAGTTCATCTCGATCCGGTTGAAGTCGTCCTCGGCCTGGGCATAGACCATGCCGAACACCGCATCGGCATCGCTCTTGCCCTTGACGTGGGCGATGCCCCAGTCATCGCGCTGGATGCTGGCTTCGTATGCCAGCGCCGGCGAAGGCAGGGCAAGCGCAAGTGCGGTAAACGCGGCCAAGGTTCGCATGGTATCTCCCTGTCTCGATGCGGGTGCGATAGTGCGCAGGTTGGCTTCGGCAAGCAACCCCCCGCCGTTGTCATTGCGCCCCCACCGATTTTCGTCATTGCGAGCGGAGCGAAGCAATCCAGGAGCCGCGCAAACCGCCCTGGATTGCTTCGCTCCGCTCGCAATGACGGAACTGTTGATCCTTAAACCTTGCGCCAGCGCGCCACGAAGAACCCGTCGAGCCCGCCCTGGTCGGCCAGCATTCCCGGATCGGTGCGCAGCCAGCCGTCGGCGGAGGGCGCGAGGCCGGGGGGCAGTTCGTCGGCGCGGATCGGATCGGGCGGCAGGCAAACTTGCGCCGCCTGCGCTTCGCCTTCCTCGCCTTCAAGCGAGCAGACCGCATAGACCAGCGATCCGCCGGGCCTGATCCAGCCTGCCGCGCGGGCGAGCATCGCGGCCTGCAATTCGGCCATTTCGGCGATCTGGCGCGGGCCGATGCGGTGGAGCACGTCGGGATGGCGGCGGCAGGTGCCGGTGGCGGTGCAGGGCGCGTCGAGCAGCACGGCATCGAACTGTTCTTCCGGCTCCCACGCCAGCGCATCGGCGGCGACCAGCCGGGCGCTCAGGCCGGTGCGCGCCAGGTTCTGCTCCATCCGCGCCAGCCGCTTGGCGCTGACGTCAAGCGCGGTCACCTGCCAGCCCGCCGCGGCCAGTTGCAGGGTCTTGCCGCCGGGCGCGGCGCACAGGTCAAGCACGCGCCGGCCTTCGCCCAGGCCCAGCAGCCGCGCGGGCAGGCTGGCGGCAAGGTCCTGCACCCACCAAGCCCCCTCACCAAAGCCCGCCAGATTCTCGACCGCGGTGCCGCGCGGCAGGCGCAGGTGCCCCGGCGCGAGCGACACACCGCCCAGCCGCTCGGCCCATGTGGCGGTTTCGGCAGGATCGCGCAGTGTCAGGTCGAGCGGCGGCGGCACGGCAAGCCCGGCGGCGATCGCGCCTGCTCGCTCGCCCCAGCGCGCCGCCACGCTGGCCGCCAGGGTCGGGTGGTCCGGCAGCTTTACCCCGCGCTTGACCAGCGCCGAAAACACCCCGTGCGCAAGCCGCCGCGGTCCGCCGCTGAGCAGCGGCAGGCCGGTCGCGATCACCGCGTGCGGCGGGGTTTCCAGCCGCAGCCAGCCCGCCAGCATCAGCCGCAGCACCGAGCGCGGCTTGGCATCCTCGGGCAGGATCTGCCGCGTCGCGCTGTCGATCAGGGCATCAAGATCGGCCAGCCAGCGCAGCGCCTCTCCGGCCAGCGCGCGGGCCAGCGCCTTGTCCGCCGCGCCCTTGACCCCCTGCAGCGCGCCGTGCGCCGCGAGGTCCAGCGTCTCGCCCCGGCGCAGCACCGCATCGAGCAATTTCAGCGCGGCCTTGCGCGCGGGAAAACCGGGAATGTCCATGAGGGCCGCCCTAGCCCTTGGCTGGCACGCCCGAAAGGCCTATCTGTGCGCCATGACCCAGCGCGCCACCACCCGTCCGAAAGAGTTCGCCAAGCCGGCCCACTGGACCAACGATCCCGTGCCTGCCCCGGCACCGGCAAGCGACGAAGCGGACCCCGATGGCCTGTCCCCCACCCGCTACGGCGACTGGGTGAAAAAAGGCATCGCGGTGGATTTCTGAAGGGTCTGGCTATACCGGCCCCACTCACCCGCTCATGCTGAGCTTGTCGAAGGATAGCCCTTTTCTTCGAAAGCCTGCGGCGGGAAGTGAAGGACAGTGCTTCGACAAGCTCAGCATGAGCGGTTGGGGTAGGTCTGGCGGATCAAATCAGATCCAACCGGCCAGTTCGCGGCGCACCAGCGCCTCCAGCATCGCCATTCCGGCGGCCCCGGCGTTGAGGCAGTCGAGCGCCGCGAAGTGCGTGCCCCCGGCTTCGAGGAACTGCTCCTTCCCCCGGATCGCCAGTTCCTCGCGCGTTTCGAGGCAGTCGGCGGAAAAACCCGGAGCGGCAATGGCGAGGCGGCGGGTGCCCTTCGCGGCCTCGGCCGCAATCACGGCGTCGGTCGCGGGTTCGAGCCATCTGGCCTTGCCGAAGCGCGACTGGAAGGTGACCTCGATGCGCAGGTCCGGGAAATGGGCCTTCAACGCCTCGCCCAGCAGCCGCGCGGTCTTGCGGCACTGGCAGTGATAGGGATCGCCCAGCCGCAGGCTGCGTTCGGGCATGCCGTGGAACGACAGCAGCAGCACTTCGGGGACAAAGGCCAGTTCCGCCAGCTGCCGGGCAATATCGGCGCGCAGCGCCTCGATATGGGCGGGATCGTCGTAATAGGGCGGCAGGGTGCGCAGCGCGGGCTGCCAGCGCATCTTCGCCAGTTGCAGCCCCACGGCGTCGAGCGCCGAAGCGGTCGTCGCGCCCGAATATTGCGGATAGAGCGGGGCGACTAGGATCCGCTCGCACCCCGCATCCTTGAGGCGCTCAAGTTCGCCGCCGACCGCCGGATTGCCATAGCGCATCGCCCAGCTGACCGTCACGCCATCCCCAAGCCGCGCTTGCAGATCCTGCGCCTGCGCCCGGGTAATCGCGGCAAGCGGCGAGCCGTCTTCGGTCCAGACCTGCCGATAGGCATGCGCGCTTTTCTTCGGGCGGGTGTTGAGCACGATTCCGTTGAGCACCAGCCACCACAGCGCACGCGGAATTTCGACCACGCGGCGGTCCCACAGGAATTCCTTGAGATACCGCCTGACCGCCGCGGGCGTCGGCGCATCGGGGGTGCCGAGGTTGACCAGCAGCACGCCCACGCGGGGGCTCTGCACGGGGGGATGGCCGGGCGGCAGCATCACGCCTGTGCCAGCGTCAGCGGCAGCGAATGGAGCCGCACCGATCCGGCCGAATAGAGCGCGTTGGCGATCGCCGGCGGGGCGATCACCGCGCTCAGTTCACCGGGATCGAAGGGCTCCGCATCGCTTTCGATGAATTCCACCACGATCTCCGGGCAGTCTGACAGAAGCGGCAGGCCGAGCAGACCCAGCCGCCCGGTCAAGGGCAGGCCTTTTGCGTAGGCGGTGGTGCAGCCGTTTGCCAGGCCCATGCCGAAGATCAGGCCGCCCTCGATCTGCTGGCGGGCAATGTCGACATTCACGATCCGCCCGAGATCGGCCACGGCGGTCAGCTTGTCGACGCGGATCCCGCGATCATCGTGCCGGGCACTGGCGACCAGCGCGATCCGCCCTTCGCGCGGTCCCAGCGCCATTTTCCAGCAGGCCAGCCCCTCTCCGCTGCCGCCCGCGCCGCCGCCCCATTCGGCCAAGGTCGCCGCACGCTGGAGGCAGGCGGCAAGCCGGGGATCGTGGCCCAGCAGCGCCATGCGGTAGGACATCGGCTCGCGGCCCGAGCGCCTGGCAAGCTCATCGACGAAGGTTTCGACCAGAAAGGCGCCGATCCCGTGCGAATTGCCGCGCAGCCGCCCGGTCGGCAGGCCGATCCCGACCGGAACATGCTCCACCACCAGATGTTCGATCCGGTAGGGCGGGACCATCCCTTCCATCGCCAGCGCGTCGCCTTCGTCCTGCCGGTCCATCGCCTCGCGGGCACTGGCCCCGGCGAACAGCCGCGCGCCGAATTCCTGCGCGGTGGCCGGCATCGCAATCCGCAGCTTGAGCGCGGTGAGCGATCCGTCCTGCGCGGTGCGCGCGGCCATCACCGCGCGCGCGGGGGTGCGCGGCCGCCCGGCAAGGTGTTCCTGCCAGCGCGACCAGGTCAGCTGGACCGGCTTGCCGATCGCGCGGGCGATCATCGCCGCTTCGACAGCGTGATCGCTTTCCAGCCGGGCATCGAAGCTGCCCCCGGCGGGCATCGGGAACAGCGTGACATCGCCCAGCGAAAGGTCGAGTGCGCGCGCCACCGCCTCGCGGCAGGCTTGCGGCGCCTGGCTGGCGACCCACAGTTCCAGCCGTCCATTCTCGAACCGGGCGGTCGCGCTCGCGGTTTCCAGCCCGCCGTGCAGCGCGGGGACGATGGTATAGAGCCCGGTATGCTCGAACTTGTCGTTCAGCCAGGCATCGGGATCGCCCACTTCGGCAATGCGGTTGGCATCGCCCATGAGCAGGGCTTGGTCCAGCGCCTGCGCGATCCGCCCGCTATCGGCATGGCCGGAAACGGCAAAGCGCGGGGCGATCCGTTTCAGCGTCTGTTCGGCGGCCCACCAGCTTTCGCCCACCGCGGCCAGCCAATCCGGCCCTTCGACCAGCCTGACGCCCGGCGCGCGGGCCGCATCATGGCTGCCAAGCCGCGCCGTTCTGCCCAGCGGCGCGTGCCGGATCGCGGCATGGACCATGTCGGGCAGGCGGATGTCACCGGCGAACTGGTGGCTGCCATCGACCTTGCTGGGCAGGTCGAGCCGGGGAAAGCGCAGCGGCGCGCCCGGCGGAAACTCGTTCGGGTTTTCCTGCGGCGGCTGGACCCGGGTTACCGGCGGATCGGGCGGGGAATAGCCGCTCGCCGCTTCGACCAGCTGCGCAAAGGCGGCCTTCTTCTTGTCGTGGAGGATGAAGCCTGCCTGCGCGTCGCATTCCTCCCAGGCGACGCCCCACTTGTCGGCCGCCGCCTGCGCCAGCATCGCGCGCGCACCCGCCGCTGCGGCGCGCGCCGCGGCCTCGTGCGCGGCGAGCGAGGTGCCATCGGCGGTGGCGGTGAAAGCCTCGGCTTCGGCATAACGGCGCGCCAGCAGGCTGCCGGGACTGTCCGCCAGCCCCGCAGCCAGCGGCATCCACAGCGGCGCCCATTTCGCGGCAAGCACCGCATTGGCATAGGCCCCACTGACCGGCGCCGGTTCGATCGCCACCTGGCGCCAGTCCGCGCCCAGTTCGCTTGCCACGACCTGCGCGATCAGGGTCGCGATGCCCTGTCCCATCTCGAGGTCGGGGACCGCCACGCTGACCACGCCGTCCTTGCCGATCTTGAGCCAGGCATCGAAGGCATATTCACCCTCGCCCGGGCTGAGCGGCGGGGCAAAGCTGCGCGGGGTGAGCGCCCAGGCGGCAATCAGCCCACCCGCCGCGCCCATTCCCAGCAGGATCCCCCGGCGCGTGACCTGCATCGGTCAGCCCCGCTTGCCCTGGTTGTCGAGCCAGGTCCCGACCCGCCGCGCGATCGCGGCAAAGGCCTGCGCCGCCGGTCCTTCGCCCGCGGCCGGCGGCGTACCGGAATCGCTGGCCTCGCGGATCGCCAGCTCGAGCGGAACCCGGCCAAGGAACGGCAGCCCCAGGTCCTTCGCCGCCGCTTCGGCCCCGCCCTGCCCGAACGGATCGGACAGTTCTCCGCAGTGCGGGCATTGATACCCGGCCATGTTCTCGATCATCCCGATCACCGGCACCTCGCCAACCTCGAACAGCTGGATCGCGCGGCGCGCGTCGATCAGCGCCAGGTCCTGCGGGGTCGAAACGATCACCGCGCCGGCGGGCTTGTAGCGTTGCAGCATGGTCAGCTGGATATCGCCGGTGCCGGGGGGCAGGTCGATCACCAGGACTTCGGCATCGCCCCATTCCGCGTCGATCAACTGGCCCAGCGCATTGCCGGCCATCGGCCCGCGCCAGGCAATCGCCTTGCCCGGTTCGATCAGCTGCCCCATCGACAGCAGCGGCACACCCCACTGGTTGGGGATCGGGACCAGCTTGTCGCCCCGCGCGCTGGGCTTTTCCCCTTCGCTGCCCAGCAGGCGCGGCTGCGAGGGGCCATAGATATCGGCATCGACCAGCCCGACCTTGCGGCCCGCGCGGGACAGCGCGATCGCCAGGTTGGCCGAAACGGTGCTTTTGCCCACGCCGCCCTTGCCCGAACCCACCGCGATGATCATGCGGCGCACCTTGTCGGCCATCAGCGCAACGCGCACTTCGGCAACGCCCGGTTGGCCGGCCAGCGCCTGTTTCACCGCTTCCTCAAGCCGTTCGCGCTCGAGCGCGTCGAGCCCCCCGGAATCGAGCACCACGATCGCCCGGCCATCGGCCAGGCGCAGCGATTGCAGGCGGGATTGGGCAAGCGGAGGCAGCGCGGCGCGCAGCGTTTCGGCGGGGTCAGTCATGGTGGCATCCCCCTAGCAAGGAAAAAGCCCAGCGAGACACTGTTTTTGTGCGTCATGCACACCTATAGTGCAGCGCCATGAGAGGATCAGACAGTTCACGGCGCGGCACGGCGCTGGCCATGGCGCGCGGCGACAGCCCCTGGGGCGGGAGAGGCGGCGGTGCCGGTCCCGGCGCGCCCGAGGGCGAGGACCGCCCCGATCCCGACGAGGACGAAAGCGCCCGCAACCCCTGGGCCAGTCCCGACGAGGCCGCCAATCCGCGCCGCTCGGCCACGATCGAGGATATCCTGCGCAGCCGCGGCGGCGGGGGCGGCGCCGGCCCGGTCGCCGCGCAGGCCCGCCTGCTGCCCTGGCTGGGTCTGGCACTGATCTCGGGCTGGCTGGTGGCCACCTCGCTCCATTTCCTCGCCCAGAACGAGCGCGCGCTGGTGACCACGCTGGGCCGCTATGACGGCACGATCGGGCCCGGCTTCAACGTGACCATGCCGTGGCCGCTGCAAAGCGTCGATCGACGCGAAGTCGGCAAGGAAACGGTCACCGCGCTGCCCGACAAGGACGCCGAAACCCTGATGCTGACCGCCGATGGCGAACTGGTCAATCTGGCCTTCCAGGTCCGCTGGCGGGTCAGCGATCTGCGCGCCTTCACCTATAACCTGCCCGATGGCGAAGCGGCGCTGCGCCGGCTGGCTGACGCGCAGATGCGCGCCACCGTGGCCGAATTCACTTTCAGCGACCTGACCGGTGCGCGGCGCATGGCCGAGATGCAGCAGCGCGCGGCGGCGCGCATGCAGCGCGTGCTCGATGCCTGGCACTCGGGCATTGCGCTGGTCGCGGTCGAGGTGACCCGCACCGATCCGCCAACCCGGCTGGCCGCCACTTTCGACAAGATCGCCGCCGCTACCGCCGATGCCCGCAAGAACCAGGAAAACGCCCGCGCCTGGCGCGACCAGCACCTCAAGGAAGCCCGCGCCGAAGCCCGCGATTTCCAGCTGATCTATGGCGAATACAAGCTTGCCCCGGCGGTTACCCGGCAGCGGATGTATTACGAGACGATGGCCCGGGTGCTGCGCAACAACGACAAGGTGATCCTCAACGGCAGCGGATCGCCGACCGAGCCGCTGGCCGATCCCGCCATGCCCGGCGGGAGGCGCTGAGATGATCGTCAGGCTGCACGCCTATCGGCTCGTCCTGTTTGTCCTCGCCCTGCTGGGCCTGGGCGCGCTGTCGAGCGTGATCGTGGTCGACGAAGGCCACCAGGCGGTGATCGAACGCTTCGGCGAACCGCTGCGGGTGGTCAACCGCTTCCGGCCCGATGGACCGCAGGGCGCCGGGCTGGTGTTCAAGCTGCCGTTTGCAGAGCGCGCGGTGCTGTTCGAACGGGGGCTGCAGGGCTACACGCTGGCCGGACAGCGGGTGCACACCGCCGACGAGCAGGTCGTGCTGGTCGATGTCGACGTGACCTACCGGATCATCGATCCCGTCCGCCTGCTGGGCATCGCCGGCGAAGGCGACAAGGTGGCCAACCAGCTGCGCGCGATCCTGCCCTCGCTGGTCGAGGAACAGCTGCCCCAGCGCCCGCTGGAGACCATCGCCACGCCGGGCGCGGGCGGCGCCGGCAAGGCGATCCTCGCCGCGCTCGACGCCAGGTCGCGCGCGTTCGGGGTGCAGGTCGTCGATGTCAGGATCGGCCGGGTCGCGCTGCCCGAGGCGGGCCTCGCGCTTGCCTATCAGCGGATGGAGGAGCGCCACGACCGTGAGCGCCAGGACATCGAGGAGCAAAGTGGGCGCGAAGCCGGCGAGATCGTCGCCGGAGCCCAGGCCGAGGCCGCCGCGATCATGCAGGCCAGCGCCGGGCAGGATCCTGAATTCTACGGTTTCTTCAAGGCGCTGCGCAATTACGAGCAGCTTTATGGCGATCCCGAACGCAAGAACGCCGCGACTATCGTAATTCCACCGGGCAGTGCCTATCTCAAGCACTTCAACGGTCTGTAGACCCGTTCAATTTCCGTTCAGGCGGCGCGGGGTGAATCCGGGCCTGCCGGGGCGGCTGGATCAAAAGCAAGAGGACCAAGGCTGGTGCGATACGCTTATGGAGTGACAAGTGCGCTGCTGCTGGGCGGCGCGGCCCTTTCGCTGGTGACCGGGATTCCCGCCGGTGCCCAGGTGGCCCAGAACGACGAAAGCCGGATGCAGTCGGTGGTCCCGCGCGCGGGCGCCCCGGCCAGTTTTGCCGATCTCAACGCCCAGCTTCAGCCGGCGGTGGTGAACATTTCGGTCCGCCAGAAGGTGGTGGTCGAGAATCCGCTGGCAAACACGCCGTTCGGGGCGATGATGGGTCCGGGCAGCCAGGCCCGCGTGGCCGAGGCGCTGGGTTCGGGCTTCATCGTTTCGGCCGATGGTTATGTCGTCACCAACAACCACGTGATCAGCCTTGACCGCAAGGGCGCCGCCGACGAAGTCAGCGTCAAGCTGGCCGACGGCACCGAATACGCGGCGCGGATCGTCGGGCGCGATATCGATTCCGACATCGCGGTGCTCAAGATCGACGCCAAGGCCCCGCTGCCTTTCGTGCGGTTCGGCGAAAGCGGCAAGGCGCGCGCGGGTGACTGGGTGATCGCGATCGGCAACCCGTTCGGGCTGGGCGGATCGGTCACGTCGGGGATCATCAGTTCGGTCAACCGCAACACCGGGTCCGGGGCCTACGAGCACTATATCCAGACCGACGCCTCGATCAATTCGGGCAATTCGGGTGGGCCGATGTTCGACATGCGCGGCAACGTGATCGGGATCAACAACTGGATCGTCGCGCCTTCGGGCGGCAATATCGGGATCGGCTTTGCCATCCCGTCCGACATTGCCAAGCCGATCGTCGACAAGCTGATCGCCGGCAAGGCGATCGAGCGCGGATTCCTGGGCGTGCAGATCCAGCCGATCAGCGATTCGATGGCGGATTCGCTGGGCCTGCCGCACGATCGCGGCGAACTGGTGCGCGGCGTCCCGGCGGGGATGCCGGGCGACAAGGCCGGGATCAAGCCGGGCGACATCGTGATGAAGGTCAACAATGTCGAAGTGACGCCGGAACACTCGCTCTCGACGATCGTCGCCAATATCGCGCCGGGCACCCGCATCCCGATCGAACTGCTGCGCCAGGGCAAGGCGCTGACCGTGACCGCCACGGTCGCCAAGCGGCCCGGCCAGGATGAACTGGCCAAGAGCCTGGGCTCATCCGATCCCAGCGAAAGCCCGTTCAACAAGCCTGCCGACAAGGGCCAGGGCCCGACCGCAGACACCCTGGGGCTCCAGGTGTTCGACATGGATGCGAACATTGCTCAGCAATTGCGCGTCCCCGGATCGACTCGTGGCGCAGCAATCGCTCAAGTCGATGGCGCTTCGGACGCGGCCACGCAGGGCCTGCAACGCGGCGACATCGTGGTCGGCGCCAATTTCCAGCCAATCGCCTCGGTCGCGGCACTCGACGCGGCGGTCAAGGCGGCCAAGGCATCAGGCCGGCCCAGCATCACGCTTGAAGTGATGCGGCCCGGAATCCAGGGCACGACCTACGTCGGCATCAGGCTGCGCTAAGCCGGATCACTGCGGGGGGCGGGTTGACTGCCCCCCGGATGGCTTGCGGCCGCCGGTCGCCTCGTTGAGGAAATCCTCGCTCGCGGCGGGCGGCGGGGGCACCGGAACCAGGGTGCCGTTGGGATCGCCGTCCTGATTGTTGCGCGGTGATTGGCCCGGCCGCTCCGAACCCTCGCCGCGGGTCGGCTCGATCAGGTTGCCGTTTTCATCGACGTAGTAATAGTCCTCGGGACTGCCGCTGAAATTGGCCTCGTCATCGGGCTCGAGCTGCCAGGCCGGGGCGACCATCTCGGTCTCGAACTTCTCGACCGGACGGCCCGCGACCGCGACCTTCATATAGCTGGCAAAGGCCCGCGCCGGGGCCGTGCCGCCCTGCAGACCGGGCACCGGCTTGTCATCATCGCGGCCCATCCACACGCCGGTGGTGACACCGCTGGAAAAGCCCAGGAACCAGCCGTCCTTGTTCGACGTGGTGGTGCCGGTCTTGCCCGCGACCGGGCGTCCGATCTGCGCCGCCGATCCGGTGCCGGTGGCCACCGCGCTTTGCAGGAGGTCGGTCATCCCCTTGGCGACATTGGGTGAAACCAGCGCAACCCCGCCCTTGGCCTGATGCTGGTAGAGAACCCTGCCGTCGGTCGTGGCGATCTTGACGATTCCGTAGGGTTCGACCGCCTGGCCCTGGGCCGAAACGGCGGCAAAGGCGCGGGTCATGTCTATCAGGCGCACTTCGTTCGACCCCAGCACCATCGACGGCACGGTCGAGATCGGCGTGGTGATGCCGAACCGCCGCGCCACCGCCGCAACCGCCGAAAAGCCCACCTCGTTGCCCAATTGGGCGGCGACGGTGTTCTTCGAATAGGCAAAGGCCGTGCGCACGTCGATCTTGCCGGCAAAGGCGCCGTTCGAATTGCGCGGGCTCCAGCCCTGGATCGTCACCGGTTCGTCGACCACTTCGCTGGCCGGAGTATAGCCCGCCTCGAGCGCGGCAAGGTAGACGAACAGCTTCCAGGCCGACCCGGGCTGGCGCACCGCATTGGTCGCGCGGTTGTAGTTGGAAGTAACGTAATCGGTGCCGCCAACCATCGCCAGCACCGCGCCGTCGCGGTCCATGCTGACCAGCGCGCCCTGCGCGCCCTTTGGCGCGCCGCGCTGGATCGCGTCGGTGGCCGCCGCCTGAAGGTGCGGGTCAAGCGTGGTCCACACCTCGATCGGCTGGTCATTCTCACCCAGCAGGATGTCGAGCTGCGGCAGTGCCCAGTCGGTGAAATAGCGCGCCGAGTTCTGCCCGCTTTCGGACGCGAACTTGATCGCCTTGAAATCGATGCCGGCAACCTGCGCGGCGCTGGCCTTGCCGTTTTCCTGCATCAGGCCCAGCACGACCCGGCCGCGATCGACCGCGGCGGCGGCGTCGGCGGTGGGCGAATAGTGCGATGGCGCCTTGACCAGCCCGGCGATGATCGCGGCCTCGGGCAGGTTCAGCTCGGTCCCCGGATGGCCGAAGAACTTGCGACTGGCGGAATCGATCCCATAGGCCCCACCGCCGAAATAGACCTTGTTGAGGTACAGCTCTAGCACCTGCTCCTTGGAGAACTTCCATTCGAGCGCCAGCGCCAGCACCGCCTCGCGCGCCTTGCGGCCGAAGGTGCGGCTGTTGTTGAGGAACACCGTGCGCGCCAATTGCTGCGAGATGGTCGAGCCGCCCTGCCGCCAACGCCCATCGCGCATGCGGACATAGAACGAGCGGGCGATGCCGATCGGATCGATCCCGACGTGCTGGTAGAAGCGCCGGTCCTCGGTCGAAAGGATCGCGTCCTTCATCACCTGGGGAATCTGGCCCGAAGGCACCCATTTGCCATAGCTGGGCCCCAGCGTGACCAGTTCGGTCCCGTCGCGCGCGCGCACGACGATCATCTGCTCGTTCTGGCTGGCCTTCAGTTCATCGTAATCGGGGAGCGAACTGGCCGCGAGGCCGACCGCCACCCCCAGCGAAAGGATGCCCAGCAGCACGAATCCGCCGCCCCAGACCAGCAGGCGGCGCATGAACAGGCGGAAACCGGTGGGCTTGGGCTTGGCCGGCTTGCCGCCGCGCGGCGGCGGGGTGCGCCGGATATCATTCCTGGCCATGGGGCTGCGTCATTCCTCCTGCGCGGCGATCGCTTGCCGTCTGCCCGCAGCAATAGACCAAACGCCGCGCAGGGTTAATGCCCCAGTTGTGAATTTGCTGTGCAGGCTATTTCGATTCGGGCGGATTGGCGCCGATCCCGTCGTTCATGACGAACAGCTCTTCGAGATCCTTCTGCGCGATCCCTTCGAGGCACTGGCCGCCAGCGGTCTTGTATTGCTCGGCGGTCATCGCCGCGACGGCGGTGGCCCCGGCTTTCAGGGCCGCGCCCATGTTGCCGTTCGGACCGATCGCCTGGCGGATCCGGGCGACGTAATAGCCCTGGAAATTCATCACGACCGCATGGGTGCTCTGCTTGTCCTTGAGCTTTGCCGCGGTTTCGCCCAGCACCTGGACGCAGACCGCGTCGCTCAGGCTGGACGACTGCGCCGCCGCGGGGATCGCGCCGCCCGCCAGCAGAACCGCCGCCGCCAGACCCATTGCCACTTGCTTCATTCATTCCTCCTGTTGAAACTTGCGGTCAGTGCAGGTGTTCGACCACCAGCACCGCACCGTCGTGCGCGGCAACCCGCATCCGGGTGCCGGGTTCGGCATCCGGGCCGCGCGCCAGCCATTCGCCGTCGCCCAGCTTGACCCGGCCCTCGCCGCCTTCGATCACCTGGGTCACCACCACCGTCTGCCCCAGCGCCCGCGCGCCGCGATCGTTCATCTTGGGATCGGCCGGTTCGATCGGATTGCGCGCCAGCCAGTTGCGCCCGGCAAAGACCGCCGCCATCGAAATGACCGCAAAGATCACGACCTGCAGCGGCAGCCCGATCGGCAGGGCCCAGGCGGCCAGCCCGGTCAGCAGCGCGGCGCCCGCCATCCAGATCAGGAAGACGCCCGGAATGGTCATTTCGCCCACCGCCAGCACCAGCCCCAGCGTCAGCCACAGCCAGTGCGGTTCGATGCCTTCAAGCAGGTTCACTGTTTCGGCCTTTCGCCCAGCGCATCCTTCACCATTTCGCCGATCCCGCCGATCGTGCCGATCAGCTGCGTCGCCTCGACCGGGAACAGGATCGTCTTGGCGTTCGGCGAAGTGGCGAACTGGCTGACCGCCTCGGTATATTTCTGGGCGATGAAATAGTTGAGCGCCTGGCTGCCCGAACCGGCGATCGCCTCGCTGACCACCTTGGTCGCCTGGGCTTCGGCCCCGGCGGCGCGCTCGCGCGCTTCGGCATCGCGGAAGGCAGCCTCGCGGCGCCCTTCGGCTTCGAGGATCTGGGCCTGCTTCTGGCCTTCGGCGCGCAGGATCTCCGCGCTCTTGAGGCCTTCGGCTTCAAGGATCTGGGCGCGCTTTTCGCGCTCTGCCTTCATCTGCCGGGCCATCGCGTTGGAAATGTCGGCGGGCGGGCGGATATCCTTGATCTCGACGCGGGTGATCTTGATCCCCCACGGTTCGGTCGCGTGATCGACCACCGCCAGCAGCCGCGCGTTGATCTCGTCGCGCTTCGACAGCGTCTCATCAAGGTCCATGCTGCCCATCACCGTGCGCAGGTTGGTGGTGGTCAGCTGCATGATCGCGACATAGAGGTTGGAAACCTCGTAAGCCGCCTTGCCCGGATCGAGCACCTGGAAGAAGACGATCGCATCGACCCCGACCATCGCGTTGTCGCGGGTGATGATTTCCTGGCCCGGAATATCCAGCACCTGCTCCATCATGTTGACCTTGTTGCCGACCCGGTCGACGAAGGGGATGATCAGGTGCAGGCCCGGCTGCGCGGCCAGGGTGTACTTGCCGAGCCGCTCGATCGTGTAGACATAGCCCTGCCGCACGACGCGCACGCCCAGCAGCAGGAACACGGCCACGGCGGCCAGGATCATGATCAGTAACGGGCCCATCGCGAAAAGCTCCCACCAGTATGGCCCCGCATGTTAGCGCCCGCCCGCGCCGCGACAAGCAAAACCCGATGCTTAACCGGCTGGTAACCACGGCGCGCTAGGGATGAAGGCATGATCCAGCAGAATCCGAAAGACTGGTCGCAAGGCTTCTGGGGCAGCGAGCATCCCGACACGGCGGCGCTGCGCGTCCAGAAGGACTATGTCGACACCATGATCTCGCTCAAGCGGGAAAACATGGATCGGATCTATGGCTATATCAACATGCTGCTCGAAAAGGCCAAGGAAGAGCTTGGCCATGCCCGCAGCGGCGGCAGCAGCGGCGATCACCGGCGCATGGCGCTGAAACAGCACATCGATGAGATCACCGCCTATCTCAAGGGCCAGGCGCTCGAAATCCAGCCGCCCGCCACCTATGGCGAACGCGGCGGTGCCGCGCTTGGGCACCACTATGTGCTCGAGGATGTCCCCGCCTTCTTCGGCCGGGTCAAATGCGTGCTCGACCAGTGGTACGACAGCCACCTGCTGGCGGTCTATGACGAGGTGGTGATCCTGGTGAAGCCCAAGGGTTCAACCGTTTCGGGTTCCCCGACCTAGACACTGATGACATTGCATCGATTGCATTGCCCCTCCCCGTGGGGAGGGGTTGGGGTGGGGGTTCCACGCCGATGTCGAACCCCCACCCCCGACCCCTCCCCACGGGGAGGGGAGAGATCGCGTCAAACCAATGTCATCAGCCTTTAGAGTACTTTATAAAGCGCCAGCAGACGCGCCCAGGCGCGGTCCGCCTCGGCCTTGTCATAGACCGGCGCGTCGAGCGTGCACCAGCCGTGGTCGGCCTTGTAGACCTCCACTTCAACCGGACGACCCGATTCCTGCCCGGCGGCGCGCAGCGCGTCCTTGTCGCCCGGCGCGCGGGCATCATCGTTTCGCGCGATCGCGATCAGGAAACTGGCCTTGCTCTGGCCGAACAAGCGGTGCGGGCTGTCGGGCTTGTCGGTCACCAGCCCGGCGCCGTGGAATGAGGCGGCGGCCCTGATCCGGCCGGGCAGCGCGGCGGCGCTGCGGATCGCGAAGGAGCCTGTCTGGCAATAGCCCTGGGTGCCGATCCCGCGCCTGGTATCGACGCCCGGCTGCTTGTCGAGCCAGGCGGCGAAGGCCGCGGCATCGGCAACGGTATGCTGCGCCGACAGCGTCGCGATCGCGGGTTTCAGCTTTTCCTGCCCCGCCGGGGTGCGCCACTGCGCCATCGTTTCCAGCAGCGGCGCCTTGGCCGCGCGGTAATAGTGGTTGACCACCAGCACGGCATACCCCGCCCCGGCCAGCCGCCGGCCCATTTCCTTGTAGGCATCGCGCAGGCCCGCGATATCGGGCCACATGATCACGGCGGGATGCCTGCCCTTGGCCGGCCGCACGAAGAAGGCATCGGCCATGCCGTCGCCGGTCGGCACATCGACCATGCCTTCGCTGAGCTTCACGCCCGCCGCCTGCCCTTCGCTGCCCGTGCAGGCCGCCAGCACGCCCGCGGCGCCGATCGCGGCGAACTGGCGGCGGTTGATCCCCCTTTCGGCCAGGGCCAGATCCTCTTCCTGCGCGGTCAGTTCGTCACACATCGGCGATGTCCTTTCGAATCCGGGAATGAAGCGAGTTTAGCCGCCAAGGTTCCCCCGTCCAGAACCCGCCGGGCCATCAATGCAAACTAATCGCGTGATTAAGGTTGCATTTCTGCATGGAATCCGGCGAATTGCGCACGAACCTGACTCGCCGGCTGAGCGAGCAGGCGATGGAGAGGGATCCCACGATGCGACTGAAGCTGCTTGCCGCCGCTGCCCTGCTTGCCCTTGCCGCCTGCGGCAAGAGCCCTTCGCCCCCGGCGACCGAGGGCGTCACCGATGCCATGCTGGCCAATCCGCCCGAAGGCGAATGGCTGACCGTGGGCGGCGATCACACCGAAACGCGCTTTTCGCCGCTCGACAAGATCAACGCCGAAAACGTGAGCCAGCTGGGCCTTGCCTGGTCGGCCGACATGGACACCGCGCGCGGGCAGGAAGCGACCCCGCTGATGCACGACGGGGTGCTTTACGTCACCACCGCGTGGTCGATGGTCAAGGCCTATGACGCCAGGACCGGGGCGCTGAAGTGGTCCTATGATCCCAAGGTGCCGCGCGAAAAGCTGGTCGATGTCTGCTGCGATGCGGTCAACCGCGGCGTCGCGCTCTATGGCGACAAGGTCTACCTCGGCACGCTCGACGGGCGGCTGGTCGCGCTTGAGCAGAAAGACGGCAAGGTGGTGTTCGACAAGCCGGTGATCCCCACCGGATCGCACCAGGCGATCACCGGCGCGCCGCGGGTCGTCAAGGGCCGGATCATGCTCGGTTCGGCGGGCTCGGAATATTTCAGCCGCGGCTATGTCGCCGCCTACGATCCCCAAACCGGCGACGAGATCTGGAAGTTCTATACCGTGCCCGGCGATCCGTCGAAGCCGCAGGAGGGCAAGCACCTCGACGCCGCGGCCAAGACCTGGACCGGCGATTTCTGGAAGCTGGGCGGCGGCGGCAACGTGTGGGACGGGATCACCTATGATCCGGTCACCAACCTGGTGATCTTCGGCACCGCCAACGCCGAACCCTGGAACCCGGCGCACCGCAACACCAATGGCGCGGGCGACAGCCTCTACACCGCCTCGATCGTTGCGGTGAACGCCGATACCGGCGAATATGTCTGGCACTTCCAGGAAACCCCGGAAGATCGCTGGGACTTCGATTCGACCCAGCAGATCATCGTCCGCGACATCGCGATCGACGGCAAGCAGCAGCGCGTGGTGATGCACGCGCCGAAGAACGGCTTCTTCTACACGCTCGACGCCAAGACCGGGAAATTCCTCTCGGGCAAGCCGTTCGTCGAAGGGATCAACTGGGCCAGCGGGCTCGATCCCGTCACCGGAGCGCCGAACATCAACCCCGAGGCCAAGTACGAGGTTACCGGCAAGCCGTTCGTCGGCTTCCCCGGCGCGATCGGCGCGCACAGCTGGACCCCGATGAGCTACAGCCCGAAGACCGGCCTGGTCTATATCCCGGTGAACTACACCCCGCAGTTCTACATGGGCGATCCTGACTGGAAACCGGGCACCACGGGCTTCCAGCTGGGGCTTGATGTTTCGCCCGGCGCGATCCCGGCGGACGAGGCGATCCGCAACGCGACCAGGGCGGCGATGAAGGGTGCGCTGGTGGCCTTCGATCCGCTGACCGGCAAGCCGCGCTGGTCGGTGCCGCATCCGACCCCGACCAACGGCGGCACGCTGGCGACCGCCGGGAACCTCGTGTTCCAGGGCACCGCGCTGGGCGAATTCCGTGCCTACAGCGCCGATACCGGCAAGCAGCTGTGGAGCTTCGGCACCCAGAGCGGCGTGCTGGCCGCGCCGATGACCTACACCATCGACGGCGAACAGTATGTCGCCGTGCTGGTTGGCTGGGGCGGCGTCTGGGACGTTTCCGCCGGCAAGCTGGCTTCGACGATGACCCCCAACATCAGCCGGCTGATGGTCTTCAAGCTGGGCGCCAAGGGCACACTGCCGCCCCCGCCGCCATCGGCCAAGCGTGTGCTCGATCCCCCGCCGTCGACCGGCAAGCCCGAACAGATCGCGCTGGGCAGCAAGCTCTATGCCAACAGCTGCTCGGTCTGCCACGGCAACGCCGCGGTAGCCGGCACGATCAACCCCGACCTGCGCCACTCGGCGGTGCTCGGCAATGGCGAGGCGTGGAAGAAGGTGGTCCACGACGGCGCGCTGAGCGCCAACGGGATGGTCGCCTGGAAGGACCAGTTCAACCCCGACCAGGTCGAGGCGATCCGCCTCTATGTGGTCAAGCGCGCCAACGAGGACAAGGCGCTGGGAGACGATTGACCGGCGCCGCACCCTGCTCGCCAGCGGGCGGGGTGCGGCGGCTGGAATGACTTTCGCTTGCCAATCCTTTGCCTTGCCGCCTGACTTGGGGCATGGGCAGGTCGACTGGGGGGAAAGACATGGCGCAGCGCGGCAAGGGCGGGATCGACTGGGATGCGTTGCCCCACGGCGGCGATCTGTTCGGCGAGCTGCACCTTGCCGAGATGCTGCCCCGGACCCCCGCGACGCGCGCGCCCCTGTTCCCCGGCCTGGCGCTGTGCGGGGTGGCGGCAGCCGCGGCGGCCTGGCTTTCCGAGCATTACGGCTTTCCGATCATCCTGCTGGGCCTGCTGGTCGGGCTTTCGCTCAACTTCATCAGCCACGATCCGCGCAGCCATGCCGGGCTGGACTTCGCCTCGCGCACCTGCCTGCGCTGGGGGATCGTGGTGCTGGGGCTTCAGGTGACGGTGGCGCAGATCCAGACGCTGGGCGCGGCCCCCTTCGCGGCGCTCGGGGTGGTCATGGCGGTCACCTTTGCCGCCGGCCTCGGCGGTGCGAAAATGGCCGGGCAATCGCGTTTTGCCGGGATCATGGCCGGCGGCGCCACCGCGATCTGCGGGGCCAGCGCGGCGCTGGCGCTCTATGGCGTGATCGGCAAGGACCGGCTGAGCCAGGCGCAGTTCGCGCTGACGCTGGTGGGCATTTCGCTGGCCAGCGCCTTTGCCATGTCGGTCTATCCGGCGCTCGCGGGCGAACTGGGGCTGAGCGACGGGCAGGCCGGGTTCCTGATTGGCGCCTCGATCCATGATGTCGCGCAGGCGATCGGCGGCGGCTTTGCCTTTTCCGATCCGGCGGGGAACTATGCGACGATCGTCAAGCTGGCGCGGGTGGCCATGCTGGCCCCGATCGTGGCGCTGACCAGCCTGGCGATCGGCCCGGCCGACGGCAGCACCGGCCAGCCGCTGTGGAAGCGGCTTGCGCTGCCGTGGTTCATCCTCGCCTTCCTCGGCGTGGTCGCGCTCAACAGCATGGTGACGATCCCCAAGCCGCTCGTCGAAAGCGGGTTGATCCTGTCCAAGGGGCTGCTGCTGCTGGCGGTTACCGCCACGGCGATGCGCAGTCGGATGGACCTGCTGCTCGAAATGGGCTGGCGCGCGGCGGTGCCGGTGGTGACCGCCAGCGTCGCCAGCTTCGCCACCGCGCTGGGCTTCGCCCTGCTGCTGCTTTAGGGCCGAACCGTTACCTCACCAGCCGGAACCGCACCGCCGCTCCGCCGCCGGGAGCTAGGTGCAACGTCATGGTGCCTTGAGCGGATACCGGGCGCTGCTCGATCACCATCGCGAAGCGCTTGTCGGTGCGGTAATCGGCATCGGGCGCATCGCGGTAGATTTCGGCGACATAGCGCTTGCCGGGGGCCAGGAAATCGAGCGCGAAGGACACATCGCGCGCGTCTTCATCGCCCACCGCGCCCAGATACCAGTCCGGTCCGCCGCGCTGCTTGCGCGCGATGGTGACATAGTCGCCCACCTCGCCGCCCAGCACGCGGGTCTCGTCCCAGTCGGTCGGCACGTCGCGGATGAACTTGAAGGCATCCATGTGCCGGGCATAGTTTTCGGGCGTATCGGCGGCCATCACCACCGGCGAATAGATCACCACGTAAAGCGCCAGCTGCTTGGCCCTGGTCGAAAGGATCGCGCTGCCGCGCTCGCCGGTCAGGCTGAGAATGCCCGGCGTGAAGTCCATCGGCCCTTCGAGCATCCGGGTGAAGACCAGGTTCGCCTCGTGCTCGGGCGGGTTCTTGCCGCCCCAGGCGTTGTATTCCATGCCGCGCATCCCCTCGCGCGCGACCCAGTTGGGATAGGTGCGTTGCAGGCCGGTGCCCTTGATCGGTTCATGGCTGTCGAAGGCGATGTGGTATTTGGCGGCGGCTTCGGCCACCCGCACGAAGTGGTTCGACATCCACTGGCCCTCGTGCCACTCGCGGTATCGGGTGCCATCGGCATCGACCCGCTCGATCTGCCCGGCGTCGGTGACATAGCCGGTCTTGACCACCATCTGGCCGTGATCGGCGGCAAATTTGAACGCCTTGTCGAACTGGTCCTCGTAATGACTCGCGGCGCCGCCGGTCTCGTGGTGGCCGATCAGCCGCACGCCCTTCCTGCGGGCATAGGCGGCAAGCATGTCGGCGTCGAAATCCACGGTCGGCCGGGCGAAATCCATGTCCCAGCCGTTGCCGAACCAGTCCCCGTCCCAGCCCACGTTCCAGCCCTCGACCAGCACCTGCGGAATGCCCTGGGCGGCGGCGAAATCGATGTACTGCTTGACGTGCTCGTTAGTCGCCCCGTGGCGCGGCCCGCGCGCCCAGGTCCATTCGCCCTTGATCATGTTCCACCACACGCCCACGAACTTGCCCGGCTTGAACCAGCTGACATCGCCCAGCTTGTTCGGCTCGTTGAGGTTGAGCATGAGGTGGCTCATGTAGAGGCCCGGCGCATCGTCGGCCACGATCAGGGTGCGCCACGGCGTGGTCCAGGCGCCGCTCTTCTGAACCTTGGGCCGGCCCGCGCCGGGGGTCAGCACCGCGTGCAGCGTGGTCCCTTCGCTGCGGGCAACCGCCATGCCCGAATAGTCGACCAGCGCGGCTTCGTGCAGCGCCACATGGGTGCCGTCCGCCAGCCTGATGGTGACCGGGGTATCGGCAGTGCCCAGCGCCGAAAGCGCTGTCTTGTTGTAGAGGTATTCCTCGCGGTTCCAGAGGAAGGCCGGCTTCCACCAGGCGGTGCCGTCCTGCGCGAAAGCAAATTCGGTCAGCTCTTCGGCGATGTTGGCCTGGGCCAGGTTCGGCTGCTGCGGAAACTCATAGCGAAAACCCACGCCGTCGTCATAGATCCGGAAGGTCACCGTAAAGACCCGGGCCAGCGCGGTCGTTTCCCTGAGATGGACCTTGAGCTCGCGGTAGTGGTTGCGGATGCTTGACCATTCGCCCCACGGCTGCTGCCAGGTTTCGTCGAAATCGCGCACTTCCTGCCCGGTCACCTCAAGCCGGCGATCGATCTTGGCGGCATCGGTGAACAGGAAGCCCAGCCGTGACGGCGCCAGGATCGGCTTGCCCCTGCGGCTTATCGCATAGGCCGCGCGGCCATCGCCATCGATCGTCAGCTCGACCGTGATCGTGCCATCGGGCGAGGCCGCGCGCACCGGCTGGGCGGTCTGCGCGGCGGCGGGCATGGCCAGCGCCAGCGAAGTCAGCGCGGCCAGGACGGCAAGTGCACGCATCGGTTGCTACTCCTCGATGATGATGGCGCCGAACGGCGGCAGTTCGCGTCCCGGTTCGGCCCCGTTGACCGCCGCCAGCACGGCGCGGCCGCTGCCGATCGCGGCGGGCCAGGCGCAGGCACGGGCCGAAAGATTGAACAGCGCCAGCACTGCCTCGCCCCGGTCCGCCCGGCGCAGCGCCAGTAGCGCATCTCCGGCCTCGAGCAACTCGAAAGTGCCGAGGCGCAGCGCGGGATGGGCGCGGCGCAGGGCCAGCAGATCGCGGGTCAGGCGCAGCAGCGATCCGGGATCGGCTTCCTGCCGGTCCACCGCGCGCGCGAGGTTTTCGCTGCCGAGCGGAAGCCACGGCTGGCCGCTGGTAAAGCCGCCATGCTCGTCCTGCGCCTGCCACGGCATCGGGGTCCGCGCCCCATCGCGCGACAGCGTCCGCGGCCAGTTGGCGATCGCTTCGGGGTCCTTGAGCTGGTCGAAGGGAATGTCGACCTGCACCAGCCCCAGCTCCTCGCCCTGGTAGATGATCGGATTGCCGCGCAGCGCGGCCAGCAGCAGCATCTTGGTGCGCGCGAACGCTTCGCGCTCTTCAGGCTTGCACCAGCGCGACAGCGCGCGCGGGGCATCGTGGTTTTCGAAGGCCCAGCTGGGCCAGCCCGTGCCATCATCGTCGGGCCAGTTCGCCTGGGCGCGGGCGACCAGCGCCGGGGTCAGCCGGTCGGCATAGAGGAAATCGAAGCCATAGGCGCTGTTGAGCCGCGCATCGCCGCGGGTGAAGGCGTGCATTTCGGCAAGCGCATCGCGTCCGCCGACCTCGGCCATCGTGAAGACCGCGCCATAGCTGTCGCACAGCGCGCGGATCCGCTCGATGAAGGCGGGAATGCCGGGCTGCGACTGGTTGTGCAGGTGCAGCTGGAAATCGAACGGACGGCTGCGCGGCCGGCCATCATCGGGCGCGGGCGGATTGTCGGTCAGCGCCGGATCGTGCATCGCGAAATTGAGCGCATCGAGCCGGAACCCGTCGACCCCGCGATCAAGCCAGAACCGCGCCGCATCGAGCAGCGCGTCCTGCACCGCCGGGACATGGCAGTTGAGCTGCGGCTGCGACGACAGGAAATTGTGCAGGTAATATTGCCCGCGCCGAGCGTCCCAGGTCCAGGCCGGGCCGCCGAACACCGATTGCCAGTTCGACGGCGGCGAACCATCGGCCCTGGCATCGGCCCAGACGTACCAATCGGCCTTCGGCCCGGTACGGTCGGCGCGGCTTTCCTGGAACCAGGCGTGCTCGTCCGAGGTGTGGGCATAGACCTGGTCGATCAAGACCCTGAGGCCCAGGGCATGCGCGCGCTCCACCAGCGCGTCGAAATCGGCCAGCGTCCCGAAGATCGGGTCGACATCGCAGTAATCGGCAACGTCATAGCCGAAATCGTGCATCGGCGAGGTGAAGAACGGCGAGATCCACAGCGCATCCACCCCCAGCGCGGCGATATGGTCAAGCCGTGCGGTCACGCCGGGCAGATCGCCGATCCCGTCGCCGTTCGAATCGCAGTAGGAACGCGGATAGACCTGATAGATCGCCGCGCCGCGCCACCACGGTGCGGCTGGCTGGGTGCGGTCGGCCGCTTCGATACGGGACAGGCTGTTCATGGGGAGAGCTTGGGTTTCAATCCTTGGCGGCGCAGACGGCAAAGCCGAGCGGCGCGAGCGTGACGGTGAAGCTGCCCGGTGCGTCCGCCATAGGCGAACACTGGCCGGCCAGCGGGGTAAAGTTCTGGCTGCGCGCGGCAACCGGCACGCGCGCGGTCTGGGGCGAATTGGCGCTGTTGAAGGCCAGCACCACTTCACGCCCCGTTACCGGATCGAAGCGCGAGACCACGAACAGTCCCGGCTTGTCCGACGATAGCCGCACCAGCGTGCGGCCCGAAGTGAGCGCCGGGGTCGAGCGGCGCACCGCCGAAAGTTCCGCGATCAGGCGGTAGAGCGGGTGGCCGGGATTGTAGTTGTCCTGCGCGGTGGTGGCAGTGCTGCCCAGCAGCGGCTGATCGTTATAGGCCGCGACCTTGCTGGCGAACATGTCCTGACGTGCCAGTTGATCGCCGCCGCGGCCGACAAAGCCCTGTTCATCGCCGTAATAGATCACCGGCACCCCGCGCAGCGTCAGCAGCATGGCGTGGCCCAGAATCGCCCGCGCCAGCAGTTCCTCGGCATCGGCCTTGGGGTTCAATTGCCGCAGGAACATGGCAAAGCGCCCGGCGTCGTGGTTGCCCAGGAAAGTCGGCTGGATCAGCGCGCCCTTGACCCCGCCTTCATAGAGCACGTCGTCATCCACCCAGCGCGCCAGCATGTCGCTGCCCCTGGCTCCGCTCGCCACCTGCACCGCCGCCACGGCAAAGCCGAAATCGAGGTTCGACGGCAGCCCGGCCTTGCGGGTCCAGCCGGCCAGCAGCGCCGGATCGAAGTCCGATGTCGCCACTTCGCCGAAGATATGGAAGTTGGGAATGCCCCTGGCCCTGGCGCGTTCGAGCATGGCGGGGACGAAGGCCTGCCAGAATTCGGGATTGACGTGCTTGGCGGTGTCGATCCGGAAGCCATCGACCCCGAAGCGGTCGATCCAGCTGCCGTAGATCTCGATGAACCCGGCCAGCACGCGGGGATTCTCGGTCGCGAGATCGTCTAGTCCGACGAAATCGCCATAGACCGCGCTTTCGCCCACCCAATTGGTGTTGCCGCGATTGTGGTACCAGATCGGATCGTTGAGCCAGGCCGGAACCTTGGCGTTCTCCTCGCCCTTGGGCACATAGGGCGTATAGGCGAAGGCCGGATCGACCATGTGCGCCCAGTTGGCCGGATCGGGATCGCTGTCATCGCCGAAACCGGGGTTGATCGGCGCGCCGCCGATCCCGCCCTTGCGGCTGAAGGGATAGTCGGCCTTGCCGCGATAGGCATAGCCGCCGGCGTCGGCCTCGCGGTACTGGATGACGTCGGCGGTGTGGTTCACCACGATGTCCATGTAGACCTTCATCCCGCGCGCGTGCGCCGCATCGACGAAGGCCTTGAATTCGGCGTTGGTTCCGAAATGCGGATCGACCCGGGTGAAATCGGTGATCCAGTAGCCGTGATAGCCCGCGCTTTCATCGCCCGGCGGGCCCTGCACCGGCTTGTTCCTGAAGATCGGCGCGAACCACACCGCGGTTGCGCCCATGCCCTGGATATAGTCGAGCCGCGCGGTCAGCCCTTTCAGGTCGCCGCCGTGGTAGAAACCCTTCGCCGAAGGGTCGAACCCGGTTTTCAGCCGATCGCCCTTGATCCCGCCGCGGTCGTTCGCCGGATCGCCGTTGGCGAAACGGTCGGGCAGGACGAAATAGACCACCTCGTCCTGCGGCGCGCGCGCGCGCAGGTCGGCGGCGGCGGGCTGGGCCGTGATCGGCGCGGGCAGCGCGCCGAGCGCCAGCAAGGATCCGGCCAGGCACAGCGTGATCGCAGGTCTCATCATCCGGCTCCCTTCACTGTGCAGTCGATCGATCCCGGGCAGGCGACATGATCCGGCAGGCGCGGCATGCCCCGCCCGAGATTCCCTTGAAGATGCCGGGAGCCAGGTCAACTCCCGCTGACCTGGCCGCCTCGGTTTTGATCAGAACTTGTAGGTCACACCCGCCATGAAGTTGCGGCCATAGGTGTGCCAATGGCGGAACTGGGTGGGATCGTTGTTGTAGTACTGGACGAACGGCTCATCGGTCAGGTTCGAGCCCTGCAGGTAAACCGTCAGCCCCTTGATCCCGGCATTGCTCAGGTCATACGAAACCTGCGCGTCGAAGATCGTCTCGCCCTTGGCCATGGTCAGCTGGCGCGACAGGCCGATGGCAAAGGATTCGGCCAGGAACGACGAGCGGTGACGCACGCTGACCCGGGCGCCGAAGCCGCCGCCTTCATAGTAGAAGGTGCCGTTGAGCACGTTGCGCGACAGACCGGGCAGCTGTTCGGGCTGCGAGGACGCCGTGCGGCGCACTTCGCTGCGGGTGAACGAGGCGCTGCCGATCAGGCCGAACCCGTCGAGCGCATCGGTCAGGCTGCCCAGCGGCAGCGATGCCGTCAGTTCAAGCCCATAGATCTTGCCGCCCTTGCCGTTGTCGGGGGCGCCGATGAAGCCCTGCGTCAGCGTCGGCTGGATCGGACCCGGCGCGGTGATCCCGGTGAAGTCGACCAACACCTGCGAATCGTAGACGTAGTTTTCGAGGTGCTTGTAGAACGGCGCGATCGCGACGTAGCCGCCCTTGCCGAAATAGTGCTCGAACGACAGGTCGAACTGCCACGAGCGCCACGGACGCAGCATCGGGTTGCCGCCGCCGCCGCCCCAGGGCGAATTGAAGATATCGGTGTTGAGCGCCTTGGCCGGATCGAACGAGAAGGTCCGGCTGGAGTTCATCTGGTCCATCCGGGCGCGGGCCAGCACGCGGGCCACGCCGAAGCGCAGCTTGTTGTCGTCGTTGATGTTCAGGATCAGGTTGGCGCTGGGCAGGATGTCCCAGTATTTCGCGCCCTGGTCGATGTTCTGGAGCGAGATCACGCCGCCGTTGTTGGTCCCGGCCACGCCCTTCGAGCTCTGGTCGGTGTGGACCGCCTGGACCCCGATGTTGCCCGTCAGGTTCATCCCGCCCATCGGCACGTTCAGATCGGCCATCGCATAGAGGTTGAGGACGTTCTCGTTCACCGACCACGAATTGGTCCCCGCGGTCAGGGCGTTTTCGGGCGAGAAGTAATAGACCCCCGAGGCCACCAGCGCGCGGGCGTCATAGCTGATCGTGTTGCCCAGCCCCATGAAGCCCAGGTTGGCCGGTTCGACCAGCAGGTTCGACGGGATCGGCAGCAGCGCCGGATAGGCGTTGAGCGTCAGGAACTGGCCTTCGCGGGTGTGCGTCTTGGTGCGCAGCGAATACTTCGCGCCGAACCGGACGCCGCTGATCGCGCCGTCCATCTCGCGCTTCACGGCAAGCTTGAACGCGGTCAGATCGTCCTTCGAGGTTTCCTCGTTGACGAAGCCGTCCTGGCTGGCGCACTGCCAGCCCAGCGCCGCGGTGCACAGCGGTCCGCCCCAGCCCAGGTTGTCACCCAGGCGCCACAGGCTGGGATCGGCATAGTTCAGCCCCGAATCGATGACCAGCCCGTTCGAGCCGCCCAGCGTGTAGGTGATGGTATCGCTCAGCCCGGTGCCGCCGCGGCCGGTCGATGAATAGGTTTCATAGGCCGAGAACGTGCGCTTGGCGGTCGAATAGCTGCCGTCGAATTCAAGCGACCAGCCGCCGCCCAGTTCGTGCTGGGAATTCAGTCCGGCCGCGAAGTTGTCCGACTTGCGGTCCGAAAAGTCGTTGCGCGACATGGTGCGCACGTTGTTCCACCGGCCTTCGGTCACCACGCCCCCGGGGCTGGTGTCGAGAATTGCGCGGCTCGACGCGGTATAGCCGGCGATTTCCTGGCCGCGCAGCGTCTGCTCGTCGTTGAACTTCGAATAGAACGCGTCGAGCGTGAGGTTCCAGCTATCGGTCGGCCGGAATTCGAGCGTGCCCATGAAACCGTCGCGGGTCAGCTCGTTCGACTTCACGTAGGGCTTGATCCCGTCGATGAACAGCTGCGGATTGCTCGGCGTGCCGAGGTTGCTGTAGCCCCAGGTGTGGACGTACTGTTCCTGGATCGGCTGGACCATGCGGGCATAGCCCAGCGCCCAGCCCACCGTGCCATCGGCGTTCTGATCGATGTAGGTGATGTTGGCGCGATAGCCCTTGTCGCTGGTGTCGGGGTTGAGCTTGCCCTTGTCGTTCAGTTCGCCGCGCAGGCCGACCACCAGCACACGGCTCTTCTGCGAAAGCGGGCGCATGGTCTTGAGGTCGACCGTACCGCCGATCGCCTGCGCGGTCAGCGAGGCGTCGGGGGTCTTGTAGACCACCGCGCCGCTCAGCAGTTCCGAGGGGAACTGGTCGAATTCCACCGCGCGGTTGTTGTCCGACGAAACCATTTCGCGGCCGTTGAGCGTGGTGGTGGTGAAATCGGGCGCAAGGCCGCGGATCGACAGCTTGCTCGAGCGACCGTCAAAGCGCTGGGCGGCAAGGCCGGGAAGCCGCGAAAGCGC
Organism: Sphingomonadaceae bacterium; assembly: GCA_046348665.1. Lineage (GTDB taxonomy): Bacteria > Pseudomonadota > Alphaproteobacteria > Sphingomonadales > Sphingomonadaceae > Novosphingobium. The sequence goes on from JAXMDV010000001.1 coordinate 644,117, forward strand.
TTCGCCGATCGAGGCATCGGGCAGCTTGCCGATGTCTTCGGCCGAGATCACTTCGACGATCGAGGTCGAGGTGCGCTTTTGCGCGGCGGCGTTGACGATCGACTGGCGGAAACCGGTCACGGTGATTTCCGGCGCCTGTTCCTCTTCGGCCGGAACCGTGTCCTGCGCCTGCGCAATGCTCGGCAGAGCGACGGCGGAAACGGCGAGAGCCAGCGCCGAAACGCCGAGTCCGCCGGAAATCTTGATACGAAGTGCCACTTTCAGTCCTCCCTGAAGACATGCCGCACGAAAGATGATCCGTCGCGGCACGCAAACCAGATGCGGCAGGGGAGCCTGTTGCCCGACCACTCCTGCGTCATGGCAACAGATACGGCTTTGCGGCGGCGAGAAGGAATACGGCATACGTATACCAGAATTATGCGTAAGCCTGACCGTGGCCGTCTTGCCACTATCCACACCCGCGCCTAGGCTCGCCGACCAAGGAGGGGGGCCTATGGGACGCAAGCGCTCCACCAAGCCGACCAGTTTCGACATCGCCTACCGGGCGGGGGTCTCGCAGCCCACCGTCAGCCGCGCGCTGCGGGGATCGAAATCGGTGAGCGAGGCAACCCGCCAGCGGATCCAGGAAATTGCCCGCGAACTGAACTATTCGGTCGATAAGAACGCCTCGTCGCTGCGCTCGCAGCGTTCCAACACGCTGGCGCTGCTGTTCTTCGAGGACCCGACGCCCGACGGCGCGAACATCAACCCGTTCTTCCTGGCCATGCTTGGCTCGATCACCCGGGCCACCGCCAATCGCGGGCTCGACCTGCTGATCTCGTTCCAGAAGATGGAGGACGACTGGCACACCAGCTACCAGGACAGCCACCGCGCCGACGGGCTGATCCTGCTGGGTTACGGCGACTATACGCTGTACGAAAGCCGCCTGCGCCAACTCGTTTCCAGCGACACGCAGTTCGTGCGCTGGGGCTCGGTGCGCGACGACAACATCGGCGCCACGGTGGGGTCGGACAACCTCGGCGCCGGACGGCTGGCGGGCGAGCACCTGCTGGCGCAGGGGCGCAAGCGGATCGCGTTCCTGGGTCAGGCGGACGAGCATTATCCCGAATTCGCCGACCGCTATCGCGGCCTTTGCGCGGCGCTGGAACAGGCCGGGGTGGCGGCCGATCCCGCCTTGCAGCGCGATGCCCTGAACAGCGAAGGCGATGGCCGCGCCGCGGTCCAGGCGCTGCTCGCCGCCGGCGTGCACTTCGACGCGATCTTTGCCGGCAGCGACCTGATCGCGGTCGGGGCGATGCGGGCCCTGGCCGAAATGGGCAAGGCGGTGCCGCGCGACATCGCGGTGATCGGTTTTGACGACATCCCCGCCGCCAGCCTGACCAGCCCGCCGCTGACCACGATCCTGCAGGATCTCAAGATCGCGGGCGAACTGCTGGTCGAAACGCTGCTGGCGGGGATCGAGGACCGCGAAATGCCCAGCAAGGTGATCCCGGCGCGGCTGGTGGTGCGCGCCAGCACCACGGGCTGATCCACTTAGGTATTCGTATGCCTGTTGCTCCGCAGACCCCTGCGTGCGACCCGAACGGCAGGGAGAGCATCGTCATGGAAAAACCGCGCCAGTCCTGGGCAGGACTTGCCAATATCAGCTTCGGGTTCTTCGGCATCCAGATCGGCTTTGCCTTGCAGAACGCCAACATGAGCCGGATCTTCCAGTCGCTCGGCGCCGATCTTGACCGGCTGCCGGGGCTGTGGGTGGCAGCGCCGCTGACCGGCCTCTTGGTCCAGCCGGTGATCGGCCACCTCAGCGACCGGACCTGGCTGGGCCGGCTGGGCCGGCGGCGGCCCTATTTCCTGGCCGGGGCGCTGCTCGCCGCATTCGCGCTGCTGGTCATGCGCGAAAGCCCGGCGGTGTGGTTCGCGGCGGTGATGCTGTGGCTGCTCGATGCCAGCCTCAACGTGTCGATGGAACCGTTTCGCGCCTTCGTCGGCGACATGCTGCGCAAGGACCAGCACAGCGCCGGCTATGCGGTGCAGACCGCCTTCATCGGCGCGGGCGCGGTGGTGGGATCGCTGTTCCCACCGCTGATGGAGCATTTCGGCGTGTCCAATGTCGCCGCACCCGGGCAGATCCCCGATACCGTGCGCTATGCCTTCTGGTTCGGCGGCGCGGCGCTGTTCGTGGCGGTGGCCTGGACCGTGCTGACCACGCGCGAATATTCGCCCGAGCAGATGGCCGCGTTCGGCGAAGCGCGCGAAGCCGAAAGCAAGAGCAACGTCGCCCTGCTGGCCGAACACGGGGCGGGCAATGCGCTCAGCTGGATCGCCGCCGGGCTGGCCGTGATCGCCGCAACCAGGCACTTCGGCCTGCTGCGCGATGTCTACCTGCTGGGCGGGCTGCTGGCTGCCTATGGCATCGCCCGGCTCGCCGCGGTCGCTCTAGCGCGCAAGGGGCGAAGCGCCAGCATGCTGGCCAATATCGTCGGCGATTTCGCCGGGATGCCCGAGCTGATGAAGCGGCTCGCGCTGGTGCAGTTCTTCAGCTGGTCGGCGCTGTTCATCATGTGGATCAACACCACCCCGATCGTTGCGCAGTATTTCTTCGGATCGGGCGACGCGGCAACCGCGGCCTACCAGCAGGGCGCCAACTGGGTCGACAAGCTGTTCGCCGCCTACAACGCGGTCGCCGCCGTCGCCGCGCTGACCCTGCTGCCCTGGCTCTCCGCGCGCTTCGGGCAGGTCCGCACCCATATCTTCGGGCTGACCTGCGGCGCGCTGGGCTATGCCAGCTTCCTGTTCATCAGCGATCCCACCTGGCTGCTGCTGAGCGAGCTCGGGATCGGAATCGCCTGGGCCTCGATCCTGGCCATGCCCTATGCGATCCTGGCCTCCAGCCTGCCGCAGGCGAAGCTGGGGATCTACATGGGGCTGTTCAACGTCTTCGTGGTGGTGCCGCAGCTGCTGGTCGCAACGGTCATGGGTTCGATCATGAACGCGCTGTTCCCCGGCGAGCCGATCTGGACGATGGCCTTCGCGGCCGGAACCCTGCTGCTGGCCGCAGCGGCCATGCGCCGGGTTGAGGTGGCCTAGGTTGTATCGACATTCAGTTACGGGCGACGTTCGGTTTGGTGGGGTTCACGCAGGGAACGCAGAGAAGATAGAAGAGGCGCAGAGGCGTCGTGTCTGCGGCGAAGCCGCTCTCATCAACTGCGGTCCCGTTTCGCGGAAGCCAGGATTCTTGGAAGAAGCCTACGGCTTCGCACAACATCTCTGCGCCTCTTCTGTCTTCTCTGCGTTCCCTGCGTGAACCAAAACTAGCGCAACCTCACCGCATAAGCAGAATTCGAAAGCTAGACCCTAGAAATCCGCCACCAGTTGCAGCGTCACCGCGCGCGGGGGGATATAGGTGAAGCCGCCCGAGCTGGAGACGTTCCAGCCATAGGCGTCGAACACGTTGATCAGCACCGGCCGCACCAGCCAGTCCGCGCCCGCCGCCTTGAAGCGATAGCGCGCGCCAAGGTTGACCGAGGTTCGCCCCGGCGCGGCCAGCGTATTGGCGCTGTTGCCCATCCGGCTGGAAAGGCTTTCGATCGCGAGGTCGAACGAGAACGGCCCCTTGCCGGCCCCGCTCCGCCAGTCGAGGTTGACGACCGAGCGCCGCCGCACCTGGCCCACCGGGCGCGGGCCGATCAGGTGCAGGTCAACCGCCTCGCCGGCGATCTTCGGGTCGAGCAGGATGGTCCCGCCAACCAGGGTCAAGCCCGGCGCCAGCTGGCCGGTCAGCGACAGTTCCAGCCCGCGGTTGGTCAGCGTGCCGAGCTGGCGATAGCGCAGCACCGGATCGAGGTTGTAGTAAGGCTTGGTGATCCGGAACCCCCCGGCGATCAGCGTCAGGTGCGGGGTGATCGCATACTTGAACCCGGCCTCGATCTGGCGGGTATGGATCGCGGAGGGCGCTTCGGACCGGTTGACGGCAACCTCGGGCGCGGCCAGCGCTTCTTCCATGCCGTGCGAAATCCCGGCGTAGAGCGACAGCGTGGGCGCCAGGTTCACCGTGCCGGCAAAGTTCCACATGATCGGCGTGTCGCGGGTTACCGGATCGGCCTGCAGCGGATCGGCGAAATCGATCGCCTTGCGATAGCTGGTCTTCGAAATGCTGGCGTCCAGTCCATAGCGCCCGGTGCTGACCAGCGAATAGGACAGGCCGTAGGTCAGCTGGCGGACCTCGTCCAGGCTCTTGGGGCCAAGCACCACCAGCGGTTCGGGCCGCACGTCCGGCGCCACGATCGTGCTGGCCCCCAGCGCGATCGACTGGCTTCCGCCGAAGCGCCGATCGCGCGAACGGCCGCGCAGCGAGGCGATCAGGCGGTGGCTGGTGACCCCGTGCTGCCACTGCTTGACCAGCCGCAGTTCGCCCGAAAGCGAGGCGTCGCGGTTGTTCCCGTCGGCGATGATCCGGCGCGAGGCAACCGATCCGTCCGCCGCCACGCCCGACATCACGTCGGCATAGGTGCGTTCCTGGTTGCGGCCGTTGTAGAACAGCCCGGCTTCCAGCGCGAGCGGCCCGAGCGGCGCCTTGACCACGCCGCCATAGGCAAAGTTCACCGAATTGCGCTGCGCCCAGGGCTGGCCAAGGTCGGTTCCGCGCTTCAGCGCCGGCGGCGGCGCGGTTCCCGCCGGGTAATAGCTCGGCCGGGTGCTTTCATCGATGTAATGAAAGGTGCCGCCGAACAGCAGCACGGTTACCCGGTCGGTCGGATGCCAGCCGAGCGTGGCGCCCAGCGTGCGGTAGCGCGCGGTCCCGCCTTCCCACTTGTGCGCATTGCGCCAGCCGAACCCGCCCGACAGGCCCAGCCGCTTGCCATCGAGCGGCTGCTTGAATTCGAACGATCCGCCGATGCCGCCGTTGCTGATGCTGCCGTCTTCAAGGTTGAAGCTGTAGCTGGTCGCGCCGCGCGGCTGGGTCAGCGCATAGTCGACAAGGCCCGTGGGCGCGGGGAACGGATAGCGCAGCGCCGCCGGGCCGACGCGGATCGTGTTGCTGTCGGTCAGGCGGGTGGACAGCTTGTCGACCTGATCGAAATACAGCCCCTCGAGCCGCACGTTCCCGGCATCGACCGGGTTGAACCCGCGCACGTCCTCGTTCGAATAGAGCCCCGACTTGTCCTGCCCGACTGTGCGGCCAAAGGCATCGCCCGATTGCGTCGCCACATTCTCGCCGGCACGCTGCGCCCACGCCGCATGCGGCAGCAGCGCAAGCGCGATTCCGGCAATCCCCCCAAGTTGCAATCTGAAACCCACGGTGCGCCCATAGCGCATCGTCGCATTCAGGGAAGAGCCAAAACCATCCTCCGTTCGTGTCGAGCGAAGTCGAGACACATGCGCGCGGTGTCTCGACTTCGTTCGACACGAACGGGAGCAGGAGCGGTTTCAGCCGTCGCCGCGTTCGGCCGGATCCTCGTGAAGCCAGGCGGCGTGGCGCGGGGCGCGCTTGGTCGCGGCCCATTCGTTGAGCATCACCGGGGCCAGCGCGCGCAATTCGGCGTACTGGTCGGCGGTGCCGATGTTGCAGGCCAGTTCAAGCCGGTGGCCATTGGGATCGAAGAAATAGATCGAGCGGAAGATGCCGTGATAGGTCGGCCCCAGCACCTCGACCCCCTGGCCCTCGACATGCGCCTTGGCGGCCAGCAGCGCGGCCTCGTCCTCGACCTCGAAAGCCAGGTGCTGCACCCAGGCCGGGGTGTTGGGGTCCCTGCCCATTGCGGGTTGCTGCGGCAGTTCGAAGAAAGCCAGCACATTGCCCCCGCCGGCATCGAGGAAGATATGCATGTAGGGATCGTCCTCGCCGGTCGAGGGAACCTTGTCCTCGGCAAAGGCGGTGACGTATTCCATGCCCAGCACGCGGGCATACCATTCCACCGTCTCCTTCGCATCGCGGCAGCGATAGGCGACGTGGTGAATCCGCTTGAGAGTGGGGGCTGTCATGGCAAGTTCCTTCATCATTGATCCCGCTCAGCCTGAGCCTGTCGAAGGCCACGCCGGGCAAAGTGCTTCGACAGGCTCAGCGCGAGCGGGCCTGGATACTATTCGGCGACGTTCAGCGCGCCGCGGCGCAGCTGGTCGCGTTCCATGCTTTCGAACAGCGCGGTGAAGTTGCCTTCGCCAAAGCCTTCATCCTTCTTGCGCTGGATGAATTCGAAGAACACCGGGCCGACCATCGTTTCCGAGAATATCTGCAACAGCAGCCGCGGATCGCCCTGCTGGGTCGACCCGTCGAGCAGGATGCCGCGGCGCTGCAGTTCCTCGACCGGTTCGCCGTGGCCGGGCAGGCGCTCGTCGAGCATCTCGTAATAGGTCGCGGGCGGCGCGGTCATGAACGGGGTGCCCAGCGCCTTCAGCCGGTCCCAGCCGGCGATCAGGTCGTCACAGGCAAAGGCGATGTGCTGGATCCCCTCACCATTGTACTGGCGCAGGAATTCCTCGATCTGGCCGCCGCCGGCCTTGCCCTCTTCGTTCAAGGGAATGCGGATCTTGCCGTCCGGCGCGGTCATCGCCCGGCTGGTCAGGCCGGTATATTCGCCCTTGATGTCGAAATAGCGGATCTCGCGGAACCCGAAGACCCGCTCGTAGAACGCGCCCCAATGCGCCATGCGGCCGCCGTAGACGTTGTGCGTCAGGTGATCGATGGTGTGGAAACCGGCGCCCACAGGATGCCGATCGACCCCCGGAAGATAGACGAAATCGATGTCGTAGATCGACAGGTCGCCATGTTCCTGGCCTTCATAGCGGTCGACCAGGTAGATGATCGAGCCGCCGATTCCGCGGATCGCGGGCAGGCGCAGTTCCATCACCCCGGTGCGGCTTTCGACCGGTTCCGCGCCGCGTTCCAGCGCCAGTTCATAGGCCTTCTTCGCGTCCTTCACCCGCCAGCCCATGCCGCAGCATGAGGCGCCATGCTCGGCCGCGAAATAGGCCGCCGCGCTGCGCGGTTCATAGTTGGCGATCAGGTTGATCCCGCCCTGGCGCCACAGCTGCACGTCCTTTGAACGATGCTGCGCGATCAGCGTGAAGCCCATCGCCGCGAAGACCGGTTCGAGCAGGCCTTTCTCCGGCGCGGAAAATTCGATGAATTCGAAGCCGTCAAGGCCAAGAGGGTTTTCGAACAGGTCGGACATGGGGGCGCTCCGAGAGGGTGATTGGTTGCAAATGCAACTAAATCAGCCACCTTGCGGAGTCAAGGTCAGGCGGGCTGCGGTTGGCGCGCAACAATCCCGGCATAGAAGTCGAACAGCGCGGCGAAATGTTCGTGCATGGTGCGCACCGGCACATTGGTTCGGCGCCATTCCAGCGCTTCCATCTGCAGGATCGCCTCGGCCAGGCTGACCGGATCGGTGGCGGCATAGGTCACCCCGCCGCCGCCGCCGGCATGATCCGCCGCCCCGCCGCGATCGGGCACGATCACCGGCACCCCGCTGGCCCTTGCTTCGGCGGCCGAGAGGCAGAAAGTCTCGGCCTCGCAGCCGTGGACCAGGGCATCGGCGCTGGCGACGATCGCGGCAAAGCGGGCGCGGTCGCGTTCGGGCTTGAGCACGCGGATATGCGGATTTCCGGCAATCGCCTTGGTGATGGTCCGCAGCTGCTTGCCCGCGCCCAGCAGCACCAGGCCCAGCGGCAGGTGCTGGCTGGCGGCAACCACCGCGTCGATCACCAGCGGCCAGCGCTTTTCCGCGGAGAGGCGCCCCACCCCCAGCAGCAGGTGCGCGCTTTCGGGCAGGCCGCACAGTTCCAGCAGCCGGCGGCGCAGTTCGGCGTCGCGGTTGGCGGGGCTGAACACGCCTTCCTCGATCCCCATCGGCTGCAGGACGGTGTTGGGCACCCCGCCCGCGGCCAGACGGTCGCGCAGTTCGGCGCTGGCGCAGACCACCGCGTCGAACTCCTCGCCCAGCCGCCGCAGGTGGTCCCAGAACGTGGCAAAGCCCTTGTCGATCGCCTCGCGGCTGAGCAGCGGCTCAAGATAGCGGTAGGCATAGGCCGACAGCGGATCGGCATGCATGAACAGCGCGCGCGGCACCTTGCCCTTCCAGCGCGCGACCTGGCTGGGGCTGCGCCAGGGCGAGGAAACCTCGACGAAATCGGGCGCCAGCAGATCGAGCGTGGCGTGCAGCGCTTCCTCGTCGTCAAAGTACCAGTAGTTGCGATCGAGCGGGAAGCGGGGGCTGGGGATCGTGACGATCCGCGCGCCGGGGCCGCGCTCGATCACTTCGTGGCGGTCGCCGGGGGCCAGGATCACGATCTCGTGCCCCAGCGCAGGCCCGATCTTGAGCTTCTGTTCGACGTAGGTCTTCACCCCGCCGCCATGCGGTGTGTAGAAGGCACAGACATCGACGATCCGCATGACGCGGAGAGCCTTACTGCTTCAGAGGCGCGACGCCCAGCCCGCTCTTGTAATTCATCGTCACCTGGATCCGCGACAGCCCGCCGCTGGATACGTGGACGCTCGACTTACGGTAGTTGGGCTTGGACCAGCCCAGCTTGGGATTGCCGGAAAAACCGATCCCGTCGACCTTCCAGTTGAACTTGCGGTCGGTGTTGCGATCGTGAAGCAGCGATACCGCATAGGTGCCCGGCCCCGGAATCCGCACGCAGATCACCACCGGCCCCGATTGCGGCGTTGCCACCTCGACCCTGCGGAAGGTCTTGCCGGCGGCGACCAGCACGTTGTCGTCGGCCAGGAAATCGGCTTCGGTCGAAGGATAGACCTCAAGCTTCATGTTGCCGGTCCGGTCCTTCACGCCCGTGGCCTCGACCAGCAAGGCCGGCCCGGTTTCGCCCGGCCTGCACCGGCCCTCGGCCTTGCCGAGATCGGGGGTCGAGCGCAGCGCCGGCCCGGCGGCCAGCAGCAGCGGGATCGTCAGGAGCACAAGACGCTTCATTTCACTTTCTCCGCATCGAACAGGTCGGCCAGTGCAAACAGGCCGCCGACAATCAAATGGGTAACCAGCAGCAGGACCGCCATCAAGGTCATCAGTCCGGCGATCTCGACATCGTGACCCAGCAGGAACACCGCGATCCCGGCAAAGACGACGTCCTTGTTGGGCAGCAGCGGCAGGCGCGAAACCAGCATCCGCAGCGTGGCCATCACGATCCACAGCGAAGTTTCGACCTCGGGCAGCACCGCGTGCCACATCATCGCCGAAAAGATCACCACGGCGGCGATCCGGGCAAGGTGCACGGCGGAAATGAACCACAGCTCGCGGCGCGGCAGCGTGAACAGCCGCTCGCGGAACAGCAGGATCACGAACGAGGTGACCAGCACCACGCCCAGCGACAGGAATACCGTCCGGCCTTCCATGCCCAGGTGCCCCGATGCCACCAGCGGCCAGGCCCAGACCAGCATGGCCAATGTCGCGAAGTTGCCGACCAGCGCCGACAGGATCGTCACGTCCTTGATCGCGCCGAACGGAGCGGTGACGAACTTGAGCCGGCTGCGCGCCCAGCCATAGAACTGCGCTTCGCCAAGGTAGCCCAGCAGGATCTCGTTCGACACCAGCTTGCGGATCAGCGCGCCCAGCCCGCTCAGCGGCATCTGCCACAGCCGCCGGTAGATGAACCATTCGCTGACCGGCCCGGCGAGGTAATAGCCGGCAAAGATCATCCAGAACCACGGGCTGACCGGGATCATGTCCCGCACGTCGGCCAGCGAAAGACTGCGCAGCTGCCAGCCCGCGACCAGCAGCAGCGCCAGCGAGACAAGCATCGAGAACAGCCCGGCCAGCCGCGTGCGGCCCGGCTCGTCCACGGCTTCAAGCGGAACTTCGACGCGAGGCGGGGGCACGCTGCCGGCAGCGGTATCGTCAGCCATTGCTCGCAGCCCTCTGCTCGTCATCATCGCGCGCCAATGCCCGCAAGGCCGTGAACGGCCAATGAACTTTGCGCCGCGCGGAACTAGCCGCTTGCGGCCAGTTTTGCAAAGAGATCACGGTATCTTCCTGCCGCGCGCGAAATCCGGAACGGTTCGGCATAGGCGCGCGCGGCGGCGGGATCGAAGCGCCGGGTGAGGATTTCACCCATCGCGGCCGCGAAACCCGCTTCGTCGCCGGGATCGACCAGGCAGCCGAACTGCCCCTCGCCCAGCAGCCCCGGCAGCGAGACCGAACAGCGCGTCGCCACCAGCGGCAATCCCGCCGCAAGCGCCTCGATCACGACCGCCGGAACGCCTTCGTAGTCCGAGGACAGGACAAAGGCCGATGCCTGCGCCAGGTAGGGCAGCGGGTCGGCAACATGCCCCGGCATGGCCAGACGGTCCGCGATCCCCAGCCGGTCCGCCAGCCGCTCCAGCTTGCCGCGCTCGCCCCCCTCGCCCACGATCGTCAGCCTTGCGGCGGGATCGCGCAGCCGGGCGAAGGCGCGCAGCAGCAGCGGGAAATTCTTCTGCCGGGCGAGCCGCCCCACCGCGACGTAATGCGGCGCGCGCGGCAAGGCTTCGGACCGGGGCAGCGCGGCCAGCGCGGCAAACTGGCGTTCTTCCAGCGAGGGATCCTCGATGATCGTGATCTTCGCCTCCGGCACCCGCATAAGCTCCGCAATCTCGGCGCGCATCGGCTGGGCCATGCCGACGAAATGGTCGAGCCAGCGCCCCTGCACACGCAGCCACCAGTGATAGGCCATGCGATAGGGCGCCATCATGTCGCGGCGGTAAAGGTCGTTCGAAAGCTTGATCGCCACCGGCGGGCAGTGCCGCCCAAGCAGCAGCTTCATCGCCACGCCGATGATCCCGTAAGTGTTGCCCGAGGCAAAGACCACGTCCGCGCGCGCCCGCGCCAGATAGCGGCGCATCACCCGGACCATCCACAGCGTTTCGAACGCGGCGGTCGGCACCGGCTCGGGCAGCACGGCATAGTCCAGCGGCGGGGCGGTATCGCGCATCGCCCCGTCCTCGCGCCCCAGCACCACGGTCACCTCCTCGCCCGCCTGCTGCCACGCGGCGCAGAGGTTGAGCGCGACCCGTTCGACCCCGCCGGGCTCGAACGAGTGGATCGGGACCGCGATCCTCATCTATTCAGCAGGTCGGCATAGCGCCCCGCCGGACGCCGCGCGGCAAAGGAGGCATAGGTGCGCGCAATGCTTTCGAGCAGCGCGGGCACCGTGGTGTCGCCGGGATGCACCGCGATCCGCATCACCTTCTGCGCATGCAGCGCCTTGCGCGCGAGTGCGGCAAAGAACCGCGAAGACCGCTGGCGCGGCACCGAACGGCTGGCCCAGGTGATCACCGGCCCCCTGGCGAGCACCTTGCCGCTGCCCGGCTCCCAGACCCGCATGTGATCTTCGGCCAGCGCAAACCCGCTGGCCGCCAGCGCGGCGCGCGCGCCTTCGCCATAGAGCCAGGCCGGGGCAATGAACCCCGCCACTTCGCGCCCAATCGCATCCTCGATCAGCTTGCGGCCATCGGCCATGCGCCGCGCCGCAACTTCGCGGCTGAGGCCCAGGAACTCGCCCTCGCCGGCGGTCATGTGCCGGGCCTTGAACGCCGCCGCGCCCGAATGCTCGGCCAGATCCTTGTGATACCAGCCGTGGACGAACATCTCGACCCCCTGGTCGGCCCAGTCGCGCAGGCGCCGCTGGAACGCCGCGTTCGCCGCCAGCGGCGCCTCGCCCCAATGATCGGGCACCACCAGCATCGCGAACTTCGGCCCGCCGAGAATACCCGACAGCAGACCGGCCAGCTGGTCCACCTCACGCTCGAAACGCGGGCCGACATCGTGGATCGAGGCGATAAGGAGCTTGGACACGCTGCATTCCCTAGTCGAACGGCAGCCCCAAACCAACCTCCGTCATTGCGGGGGAAGTGAAGTGGGCCGGTGCGGTGTTGGAGGACTCCTCAAACCACCTTCCGTCATTGCGAGCGCAGCGAAGCAATCCAGAAGGGGCGTGCGCGACTCCTGGATTGCCGCGGGGCTTCGCCCCTCGCAATGACGAGATGGGCGGCCCCCTCCCAGAACTCGTCTTTGCGAGCGCAGCGAAGCAATCCAGGAGTCTCGCAGTGCCGCCCTTGGATTGCTTCGCTGCGCTCGCAATGACGAGTTCATGGGGGTGAACATTTCTCAGCACGTCCACTATCGTGTCATTGCGAGGGGCGAAGCCCCGCGGCAATCCAGGAGTCGCGCGCACCGCCGCTGGATTGCTTCGCTACGCTCGCAATGACGAAGTGGGTTGGCGGAATGAGAGAAGGTGCCGATCGGCACGGAATCGGCCACGATCCCTACCCCCGTTCGTCCCGAGCGAAGTCGAGGGACCGCCCTGCGCGCGACCCGTCGGCTTCACTCGAGGCGGACAGGACCCGCAACCTAACCTTCGTCATTGCGAGCGTAGCGAAGCAATCCAGGGCGGCGTGCGCGACTGCTGGATTGCTTCGCTACGCTCGCAATGACGAGTTTATGGGGTGAACATTCCTCAGCACGTCCACTATCGTGTCATTGCGAGGGGCGAAGCCCCGCGGCAATCCAGGAGTCGCGCACGCCCCCCTTGGATTGCTTCGCTGCGCTCGCAATGACGGAGTGGGTTGGCGATGCGGCCCGGCGCAGCGGTCGTTGCTACAGCAACTCCGGCATCTGCTGGCTGGCGCAGTGGAAGGAACCGCCTCCCGCCAGCACGGCATCGGCCATGATCCCCACCACTTCCCGGTCCGGGAACAGTTCGGCGATCGCGGCGACGCCGTCGTCATCGTGCGGCGTGCCATAGACCGGCACGACCACCAGCTTCGATGTGATCGCGAAATTCATGTAGCTGGCGGGTTCGATCCGGCCATCGGTTTCGACGCGTCCGGGCGAAGGCACTTCGCGCACCGTCAGCCCGAACGCCTCGGCCCGCGCCCTGGCGTCGGCATAGATCGCGGCGTTGGGGTCGCCTGCCCCCGTGGCGCGCGGCAGCGCTAGCACGCCGGGCGCAACGAACCGGGCCAGATTGTCGACATGCCCGTCGGTGTGATCGTTGATCAGCCCGTCGCCCAGCCACAGCACCCGGTCGAAACCCAGGTCGCGCAGCAGGCGCCCTTCGATCCCCGAGTGGGTCAGCTGCGGATTGCGGTTGGGGTTGAGGAGGCACTGCTCGGTCGTGGCGACCAGCCCGGTGCCGTCGCAATCGAGCGCCCCGCCTTCAAGCACCCAGTCGGCGCTGGCAACCGGCAATCCCGCCGATTCCGCCAATTCCGCCCCGATTTCCTGATCGCCGTCCATCAGGTACTTGCCGCCCCAGCCGTTGAAGCCGAAGCGCGCGGCGAGCTGCCGCCCATCGCGCTCGATCACCAGCGGCCCGGTGTCGCGCAGCCAGACATCGCCATAGCGGCGCACCTCGAGCGTGACCCGCGCCGAGCATAGTGCGGCGGCGCGGGCGCGGTTGGCTTCGTCGCGAACGATCAGCCGCACTTCCTGCCCGCTTTCGGCAACCGCGCTAGCAAACCGGGCGATCTGTTCCTGCGCCCGGCCCAGGAACCCCGGCCATTCGACCGGATCGTGCGGGAAACCCACCCACAGCCAGCGCTGCGGGTGCCATTCGGGCGGCATCACGGTCATGCTACTTCACGCTGGCCCGGCTCTTGTCGCGGATCAGGCGGAATTCGTCGCCCTTGTGCCAGTTGGGCCAGTCGGTGGTCGAAGCCAGGCTGCGCCCGAGGATGTAGAACAGCTGCATTTCCTGCACCGCGCCCGACCAGTCCCAGTTGGGATCGTACTGATCGCTGGGCTGGTGATAGCGGTGCACGACATAGTCCTCGGCCGCCGCATCGCCCGCCGCGCGGCCGCCGTTGACCCAGTCGCTGCCCCGGCCCACCGCGAACATCGGCACGCCCAGCTTGGCGAAGCTGAAGTGATCGCTGCGATAGTAGTGCCCGCGCTCCGAATGTTCCTCGGGGGTCTGGTAGAAGCCCATCGTCTTCATCGCCGCCGCGAGATAGCGGGTCAGCTCGTTCTTGTCGCCGCCGGTCACCTGCACGTCGCGGCTCGGGCTGCCCGGGCCGACGCCGTCCATGTTGACCCCGCCCACCGTGCGCGCCAGCGGATAGACCGGGTGCTCGGCATAATACTTCGAACCCAGCAGCCCCGATTCCTCCAGCGTCACCGCCAGGAACACCTGGCTGCGATCGGCCGGGCCGGCCTTGACGTTGGCTTCGGCCAGCGTGACCAGCGAACCGATCCCGGTGGCGTTGTCGATCGCGCCGTTGCAGATGTCGTCGCCGGTCTTGTCGGGCGTGCAGCGGCCAAGGTGATCCCAGTGCCCGGTATAGAGCACGTATTCGTTCGGCCGCTTGCGCCCCGGCTGGATGCCGATGACATTGCGCGACATGGTCTTGCGGATGTCGCTGTCGAACGAAAGGCTGGCACTGGCCCCCAGCGGCACGGCCTTGAAGCCCTTGACCCTGGCCTTGGCCGAAAGCGCGGCCAGATCCTGCCCGCCGGCCTTGAGGATGGCTTCGGCAACCGGCTTCTGGACCCAGCCGTTGACCTGGGTCTGGTCCATCCCGTCGTTGGCCGACTGGATATAGAGCTGCGATCCGGTCCAGCTTGAATTGACCACCTGCCAGCCATAGGCCGCGGGGAAGCTGTCATGGACGATCAGCGCGCCGGCCGCGCCCTGGCGCGCGGCTTCCTCGAACTTGTAGGTCCAGCGGCCGTAATAGGTCATCCGCTTGCCCTTGAAGAGCCCGCTTTCGTCCTTGGCGTCATAGTCCGGGTCGTTGACCAGGATCACCGCGATCTTGCCCTTCATGTCCTGGCCGGCATAGTCGTTCCAGCCCAGCTCGGGCGCGTTGATGCCATAGCCGACGAAGACCAGCGGCGCGTCCTTGAGCTCGGTATGGGCTGCCGCGCGGTAGCTGCCGACGACCACGTCCTTGCCGAATTCGAAGCTCTGCGTCGCGCCGCCCGCCGTGACCGTCAGCGGGCTGACGTTCTTTGCGGTAATCTCCACGATCGGGACTTCCTGCACCCAGCTGCCCTTGTTGCCGGGCTTGAGCCCCGCCGCCTTGAACCGCTCGATGATGTAGGCAATCGTCAGGTCTTCGCCCGCGGTGCCCGGTCCGCGTCCTTCGTAGCGATCGGACGAGATTTCCTTCACCACGTCGCGAATCGTGTCAGGCGACAGTTTCGGGGCGGCGATCCGCGGCACCGGCAGCTGCACGGCACTGGGCTTGGCATGGAGCGTGCCGCCCAGGGCGAGCGCGGCACCGGCCGCGATCAGCGGCAGCTTCTTGAGGTTCATGGTCAGGCAGTCCCTTTGGCTTTGTCTGGCGGCGACTCTGGCAAAGCCCCGCCGCGCACGCAAGGCGGCAACCGACGAACGGCTTGATTGCCCGGCCAACTGCGTGCAACGGCTCGGCCATGACCGGACCCGACTGGAAAGGCGCCCTCGCGCGCGCCGCGGCTCACGCGCCCTACCTGGCGCAGGGGCTGAAACGCCTGCCCGGCCTGGTCGCGCTGCTTGAGGCTGGCGACGGCGAAGGCGCGCTGGCCTGGGCCAGGGCGGCGGGGGCCGATGCGCCCGACACCGGCGCCGCGCTGCGCCGCGAAAAGCGCGCGCTGGCGCTGGCGCTGGCGATCGGCGACCTCGCCGGAGCCTTCCCCCTGCTGCGCGTGACGGGAGAGCTTTCGGCCTTTGCCGACCGCGCGCTCGACACTGCGATCACCGCCGCGATCCGGGCGCGGGTCAGCGATGCGCAGCCCGCCGGTTTCCTTGCCCTGGCGCTGGGCAAGCACGGCGCGGGCGAGCTCAACTATTCGTCCGATATCGACCCGATCCTGCTCTACGATCCGCAGCTCTTGCCCCGGCGCGAGCGCGACGAGCCGGGCGAGGCCGCTCAGCGGGTCGCCCGCACGCTGATGCAGCTGATGAGCCATGTCGACCACGAAGGCTATGTCTTCCGGGTCGACCTGCGGCTGCGCCCCGCCAGCGAGGTCAGCCCGCTGGCGATCCCGATCGAGGGCGCGCTGAGCCACTACGAAAGCTCGGCGCTCGCCTGGGAGCGCGCCGCCTTCATCCGCGCCCGCGCCTGCGCCGGCGATGTCGCGGCGGGGGAAGCCTTTCTTGCCGCGATCCGCCCCTTCGTGTGGCGCAAGAGCCTGGATTTCGGTGCGATCGCCGAGATCGGCCGGCTGACCCGGCAGATCCGCGCCAACTATTCCGGGCCGCCCTTCCCCGGCCCCGGCTTCGACCTCAAGAAAGGGCGGGGCGGGATTCGCGAGGTCGAATTCTATGCCCAGACCCACCAGCTGATCCACGGCGGCCGCCATCCCGAACTGCGCCTGCGCGGCACCCGCGCCAGCCTTGACGCGCTGGCGGCAGCGGGGCTGATCGATCCCGGCGATGCGCAGGTGCTGGGCGAAAGCTATGACCGGCTGCGCCAGATCGAGCACCGCTTGCAGATGGTCGCCGACCAGCAGACCCACAAGCTGCCCGAAAGCGGCGATGCGCTTGATGGCGTGGCGCGGCTCGACGGGCTGCCCGATGGCGCGGCGCTGCTGGCCGAACTCGGCGAAATCAGCGAGCGCGTGGGCAGCCGCTATGACGCCCTGCTGGCCCTGCACATGGGCGATAGCGCGGGCACCTCGGTCGCCGCGCCGCAGGGCGATGCGCTTGCGGCAGAGCTTGCCCGGCTGGGTTTCGCCGATCCCGCCGCGCTTGCCGCGCGGATCAGCGGCTGGCGTTCGGGCAAGGTTCGCGCGCTGCGCAGCGAGGCTGCCCGCGCCGCCTGGGATGCCGTCCAGGGGCCCCTGCTCGAAGCCTTCGCGCGTTCGCCCGAACCCGAACGCGCGCTGCTCCGGTGGGAGGAACTGCTCTCCAATCTGCCCAGCGCGATCAACCTGTTCCGCCTGCTCGAAGCGCGCCCGGCGCTGATCGGGCTGGTCGCGCGGATCCTCGGCCTCGCCCCGCCGCTGGCCAATGCGCTGGCGCGCCGCGCCGACCTGCTCGACCCGCTGATCGATGCCAGCGCCTTCGATCTGCCCGGCGATGTCGATGCCCTGATCGCGCAATTCACGCGCGGCGAGGCGGACGACGACTACGAGGCGCTGCTCGACCGGGTGCGGCGCCGGGTCGGCGAAAAGCGCTTTGCCCTGGGGGTCCAGCTGCTCACCGGATCGCGCGATCCGCTCGATGTCGCCGCCGCGCTCAGCCGCGTTGCCCAGGCCGCACTTTGCGTGCTGGTCGATGCGACCCGGGCCGAGTTCGAGCGCGTCCACGGCAAGGTTCCGGGCGGCGAGCTGCTGGTGCTGGGGCTGGGGCGGCTCGGCGGCGGCGCGCTGACCCATGCCAGCGATCTTGACCTGGTGTTCCTGTTCACCGGCGATCATGCCGCCGAAAGCGATGGCGCCCGCCCTCTCGGCGCGACGCTCTATTTCAACCGGCTCGGCCAGCGGGTGATCGCCGCGCTGTCGGTCCCCACGGCGGAAGGCGCGCTCTACGAAGTCGACACGCGGCTGCGGCCTTCGGGGGCGCAGGGGCCGCTCGCGGTCAACCTCGACAGTTTCGAGCGTTACCAGCGCGAATCCGCCTGGACCTGGGAACACATGGCGCTGACCCGGGCGCGGGTGCTCTATGGACCCGAACCGGGCCGGGCCGAGCTGCGCTCGATCATCGCCGGGGTGCTGACCGCGCCGCGCGATCCGGCCAAATTGCGCGAGGACGTGCTGCACATGCGCGGCGAAATGGCGCGCCACAAGCCCGCCAAAGGCCCGCTCGACATCAAGCTGGCGCGCGGCGGTCTGGTCGACGTGGAATTCATCACCCATTACCTGCAGCTGCGCGAAGGCCAGGGGCTGGAGCAATCGCTGCGCGGGGCGCTGGCGCTGCTGGTCAAGGCAGGGCTGGTCCCCCCCGCCATCGAAGCAGCCAACCGCACCCTCGGCCGCTTCCTGATCGCCTCGCGGCTGCTCGCCCCCGACGCGCAGGAACCCCCCGCCGCCGCCCGCGCGGCGCTTGCGCAAGCCTGCCAATGCGAGGATTGGCAGCAGCTGGCCGCCAACCTCCTCGCCGCGCGCCGCACCGTCGCGCAGTGCTGGCACGAAGTATTCGGCATCGAACTGGCGGTCGATTGATGGGCTCAAGTGCAAGAGTGGCCCCTCCTTTCGTCATTGCGAGCGCAGCGAAGCAATCCAGGGCGGTTCAGCGCGACTCCTGGATTGCTTCGCGTAGTTTACCCTGAGCGCGGCTGCTAAGCCGCAAGTCGAAGGGCTCGCAATGACGAACATCATGCGGTTGTTCGCCTCTCGCCGTTTAGCAGACCGCCTGCCCCTCCCCGCTCGGCGCCGACCCCAAGGGCTGCAACGACGCCGCCGTTCGGCACCATCCCCCCGCTTTCGGCACTATTCCCCTCCTTCGTCATTGCGAGCGCAGCGAAGCAATCCAGATGGCAGCGCACACCGCCCCTGGATTGCTTCGCGTAGTTTACCCTGAGCGCGGCTGCTAAGCCGCAAGCCGAAGGGCTCGCAATGACGAAGAGCGGATTTGGCGCCAACCGACCGGTCATGCAAAAAATGCAGGACCACACTACCGGCAGGCCTCGTGAGCAACTAGACTGGCTACACCAATTTCCGAACGCACGCACAACCAATTGAAAAACAACATCTTACCCAAGGGGCAACCATGCAAGTCGGCGACAAATTCCCGTCCTTCAAATTGCAGCTCAGCGATGGCTCGGCCTTCGATACGGGCAATCTGGCGCAGAAAACGGTCTTCTTCTTCTACCCCAAGGACGACACCCCCGGCTGCACCACCGAAAACAAGGATTTTTCGGCGCTGGCAGCGGAATTCGCCAGGGCGGGAACCATGCTGGTGGGGATCAGCAAGGATCCGCCGGCGCGGCATCTCAAGTTCATCGCCAAGCATGGTCTCTCCGTGCCGCTGGCCAGCGACGCGGAGCAAGGCGGGCTGTCCGACGCCCTGGGTTTCTGGGGCGAAAAGCGGAACTATGGCCGCAGCTACATGGGCATGATCCGCTCGACCGTGCTGGTCGGAGCAGACGGCGTGATCGCCCGGGTCTGGAGCCCGGTGAAGGTCAAGGGCCACGCCGAGGAGGTGCTGGCGGCGGCGCGCGCGCTGTGACCTCGATCGCCGCAGCGATCCGCGCCGCGCTGCTCGAATCCGATCCGCGCGCCAAGGTGATGCGCACCCGCGCGCTGGTGCGCGCCTGGCGGCAGGGACGCCTCGCATTCGTCTTCGATGCCGCGATGCCCGACGAGCCGGGGCGGCCCGATCACCCCGTGCTGCTGCCCCCCAACCGGATGCCCAAGCGCGGCAAGGGCGGATCGGAGCGCGGCCGGATCGCGCTGTGGCATGCGCTGGCGCATATCGAATTCGTCGCGATCGACCTCGCGCTCGACATGGCCGGACGGTTCGGCGCGCAAATGGGGCGGGCGTTCGTGTCCGATTTCCTTGCCGTCGCCGCCGACGAGGCGATGCATTTCGCGCTGATCGAGCGGCACCTGGCGGGCCTCGGCAGCCATTACGGCGCGCTGCCGGCGCATTCGGGGCTGTGGGATGCCGCGCGCGAAACCGCGCATGATGTCGCCGCGCGGCTGGCCGTGGTGCCGATGGTGCTCGAGGCGCGCGGGCTCGACGTGACCCCGGCCACGCTCGAGCGGGTCCGCTCCAGCGGCGATTCGCGCGGCGCGAGGATCCTGAGTCGCATCCTTGACGACGAAATCGTGCATGTCCGCTGCGGCTCAACGCATTTCGTCGCCGAATCCGCGCGACGCGGTGAATCCGCGGAAAACCTATGGAAAACACTCGTCGCGCGGCACTTCAGAGGCGCCATTAAGCCGCCGTTCAACGACTCAGCGCGTCTCAGTGCCGGTTTACCGCGCTCCTTCTATGCCGAGGTTGATTGTTAGGACCGCCCCCGCCATTCCCCCAATCACAGAGACGGCGGGGGGCTTACCGACCATCTCCTAGAAACGAAAAGTGCCGGATTTTCCGGTTCGGCACTGCAAGGTTTGCCCGGTCCTGCCGGGTCGCAAAAAAGGTTTGTTGAGTTGGTCGCTTTTTCGATTTTCGCCAAGGTTCGCGCCGCAGCCGGCATGCTTGCCGCCTTGTCGAGCCTTTCGGTCGCTACTCCCGCTTTCGCCAACAGCGCCGCCAATGCGGACGTTACCGCGCCGCTGCGCGCCGCCCAGGCGGCCAAGCCCTCGGCGCAGGGCGATGACGATTTCCGCAAGCTGTTCAACGGCTGGAAGTCGATGGACAACGGCCAGCTGGTGCTTACCCCCGCCACCGCTGCCGTCGCTTCGGCTGCCCCCAGCTATCGCCCCGCCACGGTTTCGATCCCGTCGCGCAACCCGCTGGAAAACGCCGCGCTGACCAGCAGCTATGGCATGCGCATCCACCCGGTTCTCGGCGGCCGCCGCGCCCACAAGGGCGTCGACCTGGCCCAGCCAGCCGGCACCCCGGTCTATGCCACCGCCGATGGCGTGATCAGCAAGGCCGAATGGTTCTCGAGCTACGGCCTGTTCATCAGCCTCGAACACGGCGGCAACATCCAGACCCGCTATGGCCACCTCTCGCGGCTCAACGTCGCCGCGGGGCAGCAGGTCCACAAGGGCGACCTGATCGGCTATGTCGGTTCGACCGGCCGCTCGACCGGCCCGCACCTGCACTATGAAGTGCGCATTGCCGGCGTCGCGGTGAACCCGATCCCCTACATGCAGGGCGCCACCCCCCACGCCGAAGCACCGGCCGCCACCCTCGCCCTCCACGACGCGGGCGACGAGGACTAAGGTTCCGGCCGCAGCCCCCGCACGGGGACCGGCTCCAGAGGGCGACGGGCAACCGTCGCCCTTCGTGTTTTGGCTGCCCCCAGCGAAGAATCGTTGCACCATTTAACCGAACGGTTAAACCTCTCTCCAACGCGGCCAGAGCGCCGATCCAGGAGAGAGCGATGCACCCTTCAGTCCACGCCCGGACCAATCCCGACAAGCCCGCGATCATCATGGCCGCCAGCGGCGAGACGATCAGCTATGGCGAGCTTGACCGGCGCTCGAACCAGGTCGCCCAGATGCTGCGCGCGCGCGGGATCGGGATCGGCGATACCGTGGCGCTGTGCATGGAAAACCACCCGTGGTTCTTCTGCCTGACCTGGGGCTTCCAGCGCGCAGGCGTGCACTATGTCGGCATCTCCAGCCGCCTGACCGCACCGGAAATCGCCTATATCCTTGAAGACAGCGGGGCCAAGCTGCTGTTCTCCTCGGTCTACCTCAGCGAAACCCTCGATGAAGTGGCGAGCCTTGCGCCCCAGGTTCCGCAGCTGCGCTTCGGCGTCGATGCCGAAGCCGCGCTGGCCGCCATGCCCGCCACACCGATCGCCGACGAGCGCGCCGGGGTCGACATGCTCTATTCGAGCGGCACCACCGGCCGGCCCAAGGGGGTCAAGATCCCGCTGCCCGAGGATCCTGCGATCGATGCCACCAACGTCCTCGTCCAGCTGGCGATGATGGCCTACGGGATCAACCAGGACGCGGTCTATCTCTCGCCCGCGCCGCTTTATCACGCCGCGCCGCTGCGCTGGTCGATGACCGTGCACAAGATCGGCGGCACCGTGGTGGTCATGGAACGCTTTGACCCCGAAGCCGCGCTGGCCGCGATCCAGCACTACAAGATCACCGACAGCCAGTTCGTGCCGACCCATTTCGTGCGCATGCTCAAGCTGCCGCAGGAAGTGCGCGACAAGTACGATGTCTCCACGCTCAAGTGCGCGATCCACGCCGCCGCGCCGTGCCCGGTGCCGGTCAAGCAGGCGATGATCGAATGGTGGGGGCCGGTCCTGTTCGAATACTATGCCGGGACCGAAGGCAACGGATCGACCTTCATCACCAGCCAGGATTGGCTGCAGAAGCCCGGATCGGTGGGCAGGGCGCTGTCGGGCATCCTCCACATCTGCGACGAGAACGGCGACGAGGTGCCGCGCGGCACCGAAGGCCAGGTGTTCTTCGAGCCGACCGAGGGCATGGCCGCGTTCGAATACCACAACGATCCCGCCAAGACCGCCGACGCCAAGAACAAGCACGGCTGGTCGAGCCTGGGCGATGTCGGCTACATGGACGATGATGGCTATCTGTTCCTGACCGACCGCAAGAGCTTCATGATCATTTCGGGCGGGGTGAACATCTACCCGCAGGAGATCGAGAACCTGCTGATCACCCACCCCCGCGTCGCCGACGCGGCGGTGATCGGCGCGCCCGATCCCGACATGGGCGAAAAGGTGGTTGCGGTGGTCCAGCCGATGGACGTTTCGATCCTGGGAACCGGCGAGGAAACGCAGGAACTGGCCGACGAACTGCTCGCCTACCTCGGCCCGCAGCTCAGCCGCGTAAAGATGCCGCGCCAGATCGACTTCCGCGAACAACTCCCGCGCGAGCTGACCGGCAAGCTCTACAAGCGCCTGCTGCGCGACGAATACAAGGAAGCCTACGACAGGTCGCAGGCGGGCTGAGCCTCGCGGCGATCCGGCGGAGCATCCCAGTCGGCCGGAATTCCGGGAATAGTCGATAACCAGGCGATCCAGTCAAAACTGGCAGGCTGCGTCTCCATGCCGCCGCAATGGCCGGCCAATGTTACGCCGCTGTGACCGATTGTCGGGCCACGCCCCACTCACCGTCACCCCGGGCTTGACCCGGGGTCCCGCTACTGCGGTGCCGACGCGCTAGAAAGCGGGACCCCGCATCGAGTCCGGGGTGACGAAACAGGTAGTTCCAAGCGAATTCAGGTGGATAGGGTCTCATCCAGCAGCCGCCGGCGCTTGCCGAGAATGATCACTATCGCCACAATGCAATCCATGACCAAGCGGGCCATGAGCGCTGACAAACCCCGCATTCGCTTCGATCCACCCAATGCCGGATGGATCGAATTGCGCATTGCCGGGCTGACCAAGGGCGGCGGCGCGATCCAGTGCAGTTTTGTGGACGATCCGTTCGAAGCCATGATCGAATGGCTCGAAGCGATCGTCAAGGGAGCGCGGGCGGCATCATGGGTAATTGCGGACGAAGGGGCGACCAATGTCCTGACCTTCGTGCCCGAAAACTTTCTGGGAGATTCGGATGACTATCTGCTGATCAACCGGATTGGCCGGAAAGAATGCTTGCGACTCAAGTGGCCACGAACCGAGCTTGTCAGAGAATTCTACCAGGCGTTCCGCGCAATGGTCGAATCGGCCGATTACGACCCGGCTGAGTGGGAATGGGCAGCCCACTGGAAAGCATACGAGTATTCGCTTTACGCCGATCTTGTCAGCGAGGAAGACTATGAGGCGATCCGCGCGCAATGGCCCTTTGACGGGGCCGTGCTACGCCGATTGACTTCGGACGTGGTCGAGGAATTCCTTGCCGGGGACAATGAACAGCGCGAGTTGCCGTTCGGTCCCTGATCCACAAGGGGAGATCTTCGGGTTCGAGCGCGACCGCAGGCGACTGCCGCATCCCCGCGACCGATTGATCACCGCGCCCAGAACCACACCCCACCCAAAACCGCACCCCATCCACCGTCACCCCGGGCCTGACCCGGGGTTCCGCTTGATTGAACACCGCCGCGCTAGAGGCTGATGACATTAGTTTGACGCGATCTCTCCCCTCCCCGTGGGGGGGGGTCGGGGGTGGGGGTTCGACATCGGCGTGGAACCCCCACCCCAACCCCTCCCCACGGGGAGGGGCAATGCAATCGATGCAATGTCATCAGGCTCTAGAAAGCGGGACCCCGGATCGAGTCCGGGGTGACGATTCAGGTGGATGGAAGTGGATTCAGGCGGGTTCGGGCAAATTCAACCGGACGCCACCTCGTCCAGCAACCGCCGGGCCATCGCCCGCACTTCGTCGCGCATGTCTTCGCGTTCGAGCGCGATCGCCAGGGTTGCTTCGACGAAGCCGGTCTTGCTGCCGCAGTCATAGCGCTTGCCGGCGAAAGTCACCGCGTGGAAGGGTTGCTGGCCGATCATCTGGGCCATCGCGTCGGTCAGCTGGATTTCGCCGCCCGCGCCCTTGCCCTGGTTTTCCAGCACGCGCATCACTTCGGGCTGGAGGATATAGCGGCCCGAGATGATCAGGTTCGATGGCGCTTCCTCGCGCCGGGGCTTTTCGACCAGGCCCTTGACCTCGGTCAGCGCGCCGCTGCGCTTGCCGGGCGCGATCACGCCGTAGCTGGACACCTCGTCTTCGGGCACTTCGAGCACCGAGATCAGGTTGCCGCCGACTTCGGAATAGGCCTCGCACATCTGCTTCATGCAGCCGGGCTTGCCGATCATCAGTTCATCGGGAAGGAATATCGCGAACGGTTCGTCGCCGACGATCGCGCGGGCGCACCAGATCGCGTGGCCCAGGCCCAGCGGCACCTGCTGGCGCACGGTGACCAGGTTGCCCGGCTGGATCCGCGTCGGCTCGAGCACCGCAAGGCTCTTGTCGCGGCCCGACATGGTGGTTTCCAGCTCGAAAGCCATGTCGAAATGCTCGACGATCGCGGTCTTGCCGCGGCCGGTCACGAAGATCAGCTGCTCGATCCCGGCCTCGCGCGCTTCATCCACCGCGTACTGGATCAGCGGGCGGTCGATCACCGGAAGCATTTCCTTGGGGATCGCCTTGGTCGCGGGCAGGAACCGGGTGCCAAGTCCGGCAACGGGGAAGACGGCTTTCCTGATCGGCTTTCTGGGATTGCTGGTCATCTACGGCCCTTTGCCCTGCGGCTGTTTCAGGCGCGTTAAAGCGGTTTAGCTTGGGGGACGCAACTGGTGCTTGCCGGTTGGGTTCGGCTATGCGGTTAAGGTTGCAGGGGTTCACGCAGGGATCGCAGAGAAGAAGTAGAGGCGCAGAGGTGTCGCGCTATCGGCGAAGCCGCTTCAAATTCCCAACAGTGCGCCAAACGCATCGGCAGGCGATTCAAGGCGGCTTCGCCGCAAGAGCAACCTCTCTGCGCCTCCCCTTTCTTCTCTGCGGCCTCTGCGTGAACCCCCTTCCTTCTTCTCTGCGGCCTCTGCGTGAACCCCCTTCCTTCTTCTTGCCGCCCAAGAGTTTCCCGCTAAACGGAGCCACATGGACAAGATCATCATCGAGGGCGGCAAGCGCCTTTCCGGCACCATTCCCATTTCCGGCGCGAAGAATGCCGCGCTGACGCTGCTGCCGTGCGCGCTGCTGACCGAGGAACCGGTGACGCTGCGCAACCTGCCGCGGCTGGCCGATATCGACGGGTTCCAGCACCTGATGAACCAGTTCGGCATTTCGACCACGATCGCCGGCTCGCGGCCCGAGGATTTCGGCCGGGTGATGACGCTTGAGGCGACGCGGATCACCAGCTCGGTCGCGCCCTATGAACTGGTCCGCAAGATGCGCGCCTCGATCCTGGTGCTGGGGCCGATGCTGGCGCGGATGGGCGAGGCGACGGTTTCGTTGCCCGGCGGCTGCGCGATCGGCAACCGCCCGATCGACCTGCACCTGAAAGCGCTGGAGGCGATGGGCGCGACGATCGAGCTGGCCGCCGGCTATGTCCGCGCGATCGCGCCCGATGGCGGGCTGCCGGGCGGGCGTTATTCCTTCCCGGTGGTCTCGGTCGGCGCGACCGAGAACGCGCTGATGGCGGCGGTGCTGTGCACCGGCAAGACCGTGCTGCACAACGCCGCGCGCGAGCCCGAGATCGTCGATCTGTGCAACCTGCTGGCGGCGATGGGGGCCGAGATCGAGGGGATCGGCGGCAGCGACCTGACGATCCACGGCGTGCCGCGCCTGCACGGGGCGACCTACCGCGTCATGTCTGACCGGATCGAGGCCGGCTCCTATGCCTGCGCCGCGGCGATCACCGGGGGGCAAGTGTTCCTCAAGCACGCCGTGGCGGACGAGATGGACGCAACGCTGCAGGCGCTGCGCGACGCAGGCGTCCATGTCGAACCGAAGAGCGGCGGGATCGAGGTTGCCAGCGACGGCAGGCTCAAGGCCGTCACGCTGGCCACCGCCCCCTACCCCGGCTTTGCCACCGACATGCAGGCGCAGCTGATGGCAATGCTGTGCCTCGCCGAAGGCAGCTCGGTGCTGACCGAGACGATCTTCGAGAACCGCTACATGCACGTGCCCGAACTCAACCGCATGGGCGCGCACATCGAAACCAAGGGCCGCACCGCCGTGGTCCACGGGGTAGCCAAGCTGACCGGCGCCGAAGTGATGGCCACCGACCTGCGCGCGTCGATGAGCCTGGTGATCGCCGGGCTTGCGGCCGAAGGCGAAACCCAGGTCCACCGGCTCTACCACCTCGATCGCGGCTATGAACGGCTCGAGGAAAAGCTCGCGCTGGTCGGCGCGGCAATCGAACGGGTCGGCGGGGATTGAGCGGCGGCGCGCCGCGCCCCTGAACCTTTTCTCGATCCGCGGGTTTGCCGCCTTCAAGCCAGCCCGCAGGATGGAGACACACGATGGGACTGATGAAGCTCGCGGCGGTGGGAGCCGCCGGCTACGCGATCTACCGCATGGCCAGGAACAACCAGGGTTCGCAGCAAGCCGCGGCCGAGGGGCCGACCGGCTTCACCCCCGATCGCGGCGCTGGCCCCGAAGCAATGGCCACCAATCCGCCGACGCGTTAGATCCGCGCCGCCAGCCAGGCGACCAGCCAAAGCCGGATCCCGCCGGCCAGCCCCGGGGGAACCGGCGCCCTGATCCGCTCGGCATCGATCCGCGCGACCAGCGCATTGATCGGCAGGCCCTCGGCCCCGGCGGCCTGCTTGAGCAGTTCCCAGTAGAGCGGCTCGAGGCTGATCGAGGTCTTGTGCCCGGCAATCTCGACCGAGCGCTTGACCGGCGGGTGGTAGGGCGTCGTCATGGGGCCAACCTAGTAGCGGTTCGCCTTGGGTGAAAGCCCACCTTCGTCATTGCGAGGAGGCGAAGCCGACGTGGCAATCCAGAAGGCGGCGCACACCGGGCTGGATTGCCACGGCCTGCGGCCTCGCAATGACGAAGTCTGAGCGCGTCCCAACCACCATCGTCATTGCGAGGAGGCGAAGCCGACGCGGCAATCCAGGAGGCAGCGCAAACCGCCCTGGATTGCCACGGCCTGCGGCCTCGCAATGACGGGTCCTGGGTGTGTCCTCAAACGCCTCGTCATTGCGAGGAGGCGAAGCCGACGTGGCAACCCAGGGGGCGGCGCAAACCGCGCTGGATTGCCGCGGCCTGCGGCCTCGCAATGACGGGTCCTGGGTGTGTCCTCAAACGCCTCGTCATTGCGAGGAGGCGAAGCCGACGCGGCAACCCAGGGGGCGGCGCAAACCGCGCTGGATTGCTTCGGCCTGCGGCCTCGCAATGACGTAGGGTGGTGTCACGCCGTCCTCGTCATTGCGAGGCCGCAGGCCGTGGCAATCCAGTAGGCAGAGCAAACCAGCAGGGCTTTCCTACATCGCCGCCTTCTGCGACAAGCGTGCTGATCGATGGCTACTCTTCCAAACCGCCCATTCGCGCGCG
Source organism: Sphingomonadaceae bacterium (assembly GCA_046348665.1). Taxonomy (GTDB): domain Bacteria; phylum Pseudomonadota; class Alphaproteobacteria; order Sphingomonadales; family Sphingomonadaceae; genus Novosphingobium. The sequence goes on from JAXMDV010000001.1 coordinate 671,572, forward strand.
AATTTCACTCAACATCTTGATATATAACCGTAATTTCAGACCACCCAGCACCGCCCAGACCAATCTCAGCCCCCGCCAAACGCTCGTTCAACCGCCTTGAGCGGCGTTTGAACCGCCTTCAGTACATGTGCTGTCCGCCGTTGATGCTCATGGTCGAGCCGGTCATGAAGCCGCCGTTCTCGCTGGTGAGGAAAGCCACCCCGCGGGCGATTTCCTCGGCCATGCCGAGGCGGCCGACCGGAATCTTGGCGACGATCTTTTCCAGCACAGGGGCGGGCACCGCGGCGACCATGTCGGTATCGATGTAACCGGGGGCGATCGCGTTGACGGTGACGCCATACTTGGCGCCTTCCTGCGCCAGCGCCTTGGTGAAGCCGTGGATGCCGCTCTTCGCTGCGGCATAGTTGACCTGGCCGTATTGCCCGGCCTGGCCGTTGATCGAGCCGATGTTGACGATCCGGCCCCAGCCGCGCTCGCGCATTCCCGGGAAGGTCGCCTTGGCCATGTTGAAGCACCCGCCCAGGTTGATCCGCATCACCTCGTTCCAGTCATCGAAGCTCATCTTGTGGAGCACGCCGTCGCGGGTGACGCCGGCGTTGTTGATGACGATGTCGATCGGTCCGTATTCGGCGGCAATGTCGTTGCAGTTGTGGATGCAGGCTTCGTGATCGCCCACGTCCCAGCGGATCGCGGGAATTCCCGTCTTGGCGGTGAAGGCCTTGGCCTTTTCCTCGTTCCCGGCATAGTTCGCGATCACCTGGTGGCCCTGCTTCTGCAGTCGCTTGCAGATCGCTTCGCCGATTCCGCGCGTTCCGCCGGTTACGATCGCTACACGTGCCATGAACTTCCCTTTCCCCAGAGCTTTGCTGTCAGGGCAAGCTTAAGCGGCCCGCGCCCGAGTGCAAGCCGCCGCATGGGTAAATTGTCGGAGATTTCAGAACCTGAACTGGGTTCCGACGTAAACCGCCTGGCTGTCCTGGCGGCCATCGTTGATCGGACGCAGCCGGTCACGATCGGAGGTCACCCGAACCCCGGCGGTGACATCGAGGTTGCGGGTCACGCGGTAGGCGCCGCCGAGATCGACCTGCTGGTCGGCCTGTTCGAAAGTGCGGGGGCTGCGGCCGGTCTTTTCGCGTTCATCCAGCGCGATGCGCGGGGCGAAGCGCGACTGGTCGGCCGAGGCCGCGCCAGGCTTGGGCTTGTAGCTGGCAAGGTCGGGCACATCCATCTGCCGGAACGAATCGACCGGCGGCGCGCTTTGTGCGAAGCCGCGGTAACCGCGCGCCGCGCCCAGGCTGTAGGCGGTCGGCGCGATCGGCACCGAACCGGTGACCGGAGCATCGATCGTCGCCACCCGGCGCATGGCAAGCCCCGGCAGCGCCGGATTGAGCCGCACCGCAACAGTCACCACCGAGCCGTTGACCCGGCTGGGCGTTGCCGCCGGCGTAAAGCGGAACAGCTTGCCCTTCGAAAGCGCGCGCACCGTGATCGAACGCGACAGGCGCGGATCGACTTCTGCCGGGACGAAGGCGGCTTCGGGAGAAACCACGGCAAGGGAATCGAGCTGGGGCGTGAAATGGCCGGAAAAGGCCAGAACCGCGCTGGGCAGCGCCAGCAGGCCGACCGCGCCGCACAGCAGCACGGCGGCGGTGCTTGCGCCGCTGCTCTTGCCGCCCTTGCCCGTCCTCTGCCTCATGACCTTGCCTTGTTTCAGACTCACCGCCCGATAATCGCGCGGTTCGCTTCGATTTTGCAAGGACTCAATGCCCGGTCCGCGATGAATTCGCGGTTAACCGCGCCGAGTTGCCATTCAGGGCGGGTTCAGCGCCTGACCCGGTTATAGCGCGGCACAGCGGGCTTGCCGCCGGTGCCGCCTCGGCTATAGAGGCAGCGCGCCCAGCATGCAGGCTGGCAACACGTTAACAGGAACCAGGCACCCCATGACCGGCAGCACTTCCACCCGACCCAGCACTTTCAGCCTTGTGGCGCGCAGCGGGATCATCGCGCTGGCCACGGTGGCGCTGGCGGCCTGCGGGGGCGGCAACAAGCGGCCCAAGGCGGACCTGGCCGCGTCGAAGATCACCATGATCGGGGTCAACAGCTACCTCTGGCGCGCCAGCCTCGAAGCGGTGAGCTTCATGCCGCTGCTGAATACCGACAGCAACGGCGGGGTGATCGTGACCGACTGGTACGCCAACCCCAACAACCCGAACGAACGGATGCGCGTTTCGGTGACGATCCTCGACCAGGATCTGCGCGCCGATGCGCTGCGCGTCGCCGCCAGCCGCCAGGTGATGCAGAACGGCGTCTGGTCCGAAGCACCCGTCCAGGCCGCGACCGTGCAGAAGCTCGAGGACGTGATCCTGACCCGCGCCCGCGATCTGCGCCGCCAGGCCTCTGCCGGGCGGTAATTGGCGCAAGACCCCCTCGACAACCCGGTTCGAGCGGGTAGAGGGGCCAGCATGACCAGCGAACGTTTCGATCCCGCCAGCGCCGATCCGCGCTGGCAGGCCGCGTGGGATGCGGCGCAGACTTTCCGGGCGGACGACGCGAGCGCCAAGCCGCGCTCCTACGTGCTCGAGATGTTCCCCTATCCCTCGGGCCGGATCCACATCGGCCATGTCCGCAACTACACGATGGGCGACGTGCTGGCGCGCTACAAGCGGATGCAGGGCTTCGAGGTGCTGCATCCGATGGGCTGGGACGCCTTCGGCATGCCGGCCGAAAACGCCGCGATGGAAAAGGGCGTCCACCCCGGCGGCTGGACCCGCGACAATATCGCCAACATGAAGGCGCAGCTCAAACGCCTGGGCTTTGCGCTTGACTGGAGCCGCGAGCTGGCGACCTGCGAGCCCGAATACTACGGCCACGAACAGGCGCTGTTCCTCGACCTTTACGAGGCGGGCCTGGTCTATCGCAAGGAATCGGCGGTCAACTGGGATCCGGTCGACATGACCGTGCTGGCCAACGAACAGGTGATCGACGGGCGCGGCTGGCGCAGCGGCGCGCTGGTCGAAAAGCGCAAGCTCAGCCAGTGGTTCCTCAAGATCACCCAGTTCGCCGAAGACCTGCTGGGCGGCCTGGACCAGCTGAGCGACTGGCCCGAGAAAGTCCGGCTGATGCAGGAAAACTGGATCGGCAAGAGCCAGGGTCTGCAGTTCAGGTTCTGGAACGCCGACCGCTCGGTAGAGGTCGAGGTTTTCACCACCCGGCCCGACACCATTTTCGGCGCCAGCTTTGTCGCGATCGCCGCCGATCACCCGATCGCGCAGGGCCTGGCCGCGGCCGATCCGGCGGTGGCCGCGTTCATCGACGAATGCCGCAAGGGCGGCACCACCGCGGCTGAGATCGAGACCCAGGAAAAGCTCGGCCACGATACCGGCATTCGCCTGAAGCACCCGTTCGACGATGGGATCGAGCTGCCGCTCTACATCGCCAATTTCGTGCTGATGGACTATGGCACCGGGGCGGTATTCGGCTGCCCGGCGCACGACCAGCGCGACATCGACTTTGCCCGCAAATACGGCCTGCCGGTGATCCGCGTGGTCGCCGATGGCGACAGGACCGATCCGGTGTTCGAAGGCAATGAGGCCTATACCGGCCCCGGCGCGCTGGTGAACTCGCGCTTCCTGGACGGGCTCGATGTCGAAGCGGCCAAGGCCGAAGTGATCGCCCGGGCGGAAGCGGGCCAGTGGGGCCGCGGCACCACCGTCTGGCGGCTGCGCGACTGGGGCGTTTCGCGCCAGCGCTACTGGGGCACGCCGATCCCGTTCATCCATTGCGAAGGGTGCGGCGTCGTGCCGGTGCCCAAGGACCAGCTGCCGGTGGTCCTGCCCGAGGATGTCGATTTCCAGACACCCGGCAACCCACTGCTGCGCCATCCCACGTGGAAGCATGTCGATTGCCCCGCCTGCGGCAAGGCTGCGGTGCGCGAGACCGATACGCTCGACACTTTCGTCGACAGTTCGTGGTATTTCCTGCGCTTCGCCAGCCAGCCGGCCGACCGCCCGTTCGATCCCGAAGTGATCGCGCAGTGGCTGCCGGTCGAACAGTACATCGGCGGGATCGAGCATGCGATCCTCCACCTGCTCTACGCCCGCTTCTGGACCCGCGCGCTGGCCCACATCGGCCTGATCGACGTGAAGGAACCCTTTGCCAGCCTGTTCACCCAAGGGATGGTCACGCACGAAACCTATTCGCGCCTCGATCCCGCCAACGGCGCGCCGGTCTATTTCTCGCCCGAAGAGATCGAGCGCGGGGGCGACGGCGCCATATTGAAGGCCGATGGCCGGGCCGTGGATGTCGGCCGGGTCATCAAGATGTCGAAGAGCAAGAAGAATGTCGTCGATCCCGACGACATCATTGCCCAGTACGGCGCCGACGCGGTGCGCTGGTTCATGCTGTCCGACAGTCCGCCCGAGCGCGACCTGCCGTGGTCGGAAGCGGGAATTGAAGGCTGCGCGCGGTTCGTCCAGCGGCTGTGGCGGCTGTTCTCGCAATACGACGGCGCCGCGACCGGCGAGGACAAGGCGCTTGACCGCAAGCGCGACCAGACCGTTGCCGCGGTGGCCGAGGACATCGAAGGGCTGGGCTTCAACAAGGCTGTTGCCCAGATCTACGAACTGACCAACGCGACCGAAAAGGCCGCGCCTTCGGCCAGCCGCAGCCAGGCGATCCGCACCGTGCTGCTGCTGATCGCGCCGATGATGCCGCACCTGGCCGAACAGGCCTGGTCCGCGCTGGACAAGGGCCTGATCGCCGATGCACCCTGGCCCGAATTCGACCCCGCGCTGCTGATCGAGGACGAGGTGACCATCGCGATCCAGGTGCTGGGCAAGCTGCGCGATACCATCACCGTCGCCAAGGGCCTGCCCAGGGAAGAGATCGAAGCCCTTGCCCTTGCCAGCGACAAGGTCCAGCGTGCGCTCGATGGCAAGGCAGTCAAGAAAGTGATCGTGGTGCCCGACCGGCTGGTCAACCTGGTGGCCTGATGAAGCGGCTTGCGCTCGCCCTGGCCCTCGCTCTGCCGCTTGCCGCCTGCGGGCTCAAGCCGATGTATGCCGGCGGCGCCAGCGGCAGCGTGGTCCAGGGCCTGTCATCGATCGAAGTCGCCCCGATCGAAGGCAAGGCGGGCTGGCTGGTGCGCAACGCCCTGACCGACCGGCTCGGCGCCGGCGGACAGGGCGCGCGGCGCTATCGGCTCGACGTGCGGCTGGATGATCGGCTCGAAGGGCTCGGGCTGCTGTCCGACGACACCGTGGCGCGCGAACGCCGCACCTTGCGGGCGCGCTATCAGCTGGTCGATCTCGAAACCGGCCAGATCGTGCTCGATGCGACCGCCGGTTCCGACGCCGGGATCGACGTGACCAGCAGCGAATACGCGACCATCGCGGCCGAGCAGAGCGCGCTCGAAAACCTGGCCAAGGTCGTGGCCGACCGGATCGTCACCCGGCTGGCGGTGAAATTGCGCGGCGACCAGCCGCAAGCCCGGTGAAAGCCACCCAGAAGGATTTCAAGGCGCAGGCCCCGCGCGCCGCGAAGGAGGCGCGGGTCTTCTTCTTCTGCGGCCCGGACGAGGCCGGCGCGCACGATGCCGCGCACCATATGCTCTCGCTGCTGCCCGATCCGGGCGAGCGCGTGGAAATGGCCGGCGCCGACCTCAGGCGCGATCCGGTGCGCCTCGGCGACGAAGCGCGCTCAAGCTCGCTGTTCGGCGACACCCGCCACATCTGGATCCGCGCCAGCGGCGACGAGGCGCACGACGCCCTGGAGAATCTGGTCGCGGACAATACCCCCGGCTGGCCGGTGCTGGTGGTGGCGAGCGGCGCGACCGACAAGTCGCGCAGCGCCAAGCTGCTCGCCGCGCGGAGCGATGCGCTGGTGGCGATGTTCTATCCTCCCGACCTTAGAAGCGTGACCGCCGCGGTGCGCGACATGGCCGATGCCGCCGGGGTGACGCTGAGCGGCGACCTGGCCGAACGGATCGCCAAGGCCGCCGCGCTCGACACGCGGCTGGCGCAAAGCGAGGTGACCAAGCTGGCGCTCTACCTCGACGCCAGCCCGCAGGCTCCGCGCAAGGCCGATGCCGAAGCGCTCGAGGCGATCGGCGCCCCCACCGAGGACGATGGGCTGATGTCGCTGGTCAATGTCGTGCTGGGCGGCGAAGTGGGCAAGCTGCCCGCCGAACTGCGGCGGATGCGCGAGCTGGGCCTCAATCCGGTCGGCCTGCTGCTGGCGTTCGAGCGCCGCGCAAGCCAGCTGGCGCAGCTCGCCGCACGCATGGGGCGCGGCGGGCATGTCCCGTCATTCATCAAGGCCGAAGCCGCCGCCAAGCGGATCTTCTGGAAGGACGAGCGCGACCTGATCCAGCAGCTGTCGACCTGGCGCGGGCGCAGGCTGGCGCGGCTGGTCGACCGCTTGGTGGAACTGCACCGGATGCTGCTGTCGAACAGCCAGAACGCCGAACTGCTGCTGGCCCAGGGTCTGGCCGACATTGCCCGCGTGGCTGCCCCTAGGGCTTAGGCATTAATCCTGAGTCGGGCTTGCCCGCCAACGGGTTATCCTGCACAATGCCGCCGCGGCGCATCGCAGGCGTCGTGATTTATTGGGTCGCACCATGGATCAGCTTGCCACTGCAAGTGCCGCATATGCCGGCACGCTAAACTCGTTCGTCCCCGCTCGACCGCTCGAGCGGCGGCGCCTGCAGGCGCACCTGGCGCAGATGCTGGGCGATATTCTCGCGGTGTTCGCCGGCTTCCAGCTTTCGGGTTACCTCTATATCGGCCGCTACGGGCTCGCCCAGGCTTGGGTGCTGGCGCAGCTGCTGCTTCCGGTGTTCCTGATCGTGGCGCTCAGCAACGGCGCCTATTCGCTCGCCACCTTGCGCTCGGCGCGCGCCGGATCGCTGCGCGGGTTGGGTGCGCTGGGAATTTCCGCCGCGGTGGTGATCTTCATCACCTTTTACACCAAGTCTAGCGCCGTCTTCTCGCGCGTGCTGTTCACCGCTGGTGCGGCTATGTCGGCTCTCGCCCTGGTCTGGATGCGCGTGCAAATGCGCGCTTTCGTGCGCTGGCGCTGCGGGACCTGGCTGATCAACGAGCTGCTGATCAACGATGGCGGTCCGCCGGTGGACCTGCCCGGCGCCTTTACCGTCGACACCGGCGCCCTGCGGCTCGATCCGGTGCTCGACGACCCCGCGCAGCTCAACCGGATCGGCGCGCTGCTGCATGGGATCGACCGGGTGGTCGTATCGTGCCCGCCGCAGCGCCGCGCGGCCTGGGCGACCATCCTCAGGGGCGCGAACATCGAAGGCGAAGTGATCGACCTCGAGGTCGCCGCGCTCGGTGCGCTCGGCGCCCGCGTCGCCGGCGGGCAAGGTTTCCTGCGCGTTTCGATCGGACCCCTGGGGCTGCGCGCGCGCGTCGCCAAGCGCTTGTTCGACCTCGCGCTCGCCATCGGCGGACTGCTGGTGCTGTCGCCATTGCTGCTGCTGGTGAGCGTGGCCATCCTGATCGAGGACGGCGGCCCGGTGCTGTTCGTCCAGCGCCGCGTCGGGCGCGGCAACCGCTTCTTCAACGTGTACAAGTTCCGGTCGATGCACGGCGCGCTGGGCGACGGCAAGGGGGCGCAATCGACTCGCCGCGGCGATGAACGGATCACCCGCGTCGGGCGCATCATCCGTCGCACCTCGATCGACGAACTTCCGCAACTTCTTAACGTCTTGAAGGGCGAGATGTCGATGGTCGGCCCGCGCCCCCACGCCCTGGGATCGCAGGCCGGCGAGAAGCTGTTCTGGGAAGTCGACCTGCGCTATTGGGAACGCCACGCGCTCAAGCCGGGGCTGACCGGACTTGCCCAGATTCGCGGGCTGCGCGGCGCGACCGAGCGCGAGGAAGACCTTGCAGAGCGGCTCGAATCCGATCTCGAATATCGCGATGGCTGGTCGCTGTGGCGTGATCTCAAGATTGTCGCGAGCACGGTCCTGGTGCTTGTCCACGACCGCGCTTTCTGACGCGATTATTCCAGTGCTTGTTAACGTCTCTTTCCGCAACCTGCTGAATTTATGCATTTTTGCAGTGAATCATGTTGGACTTACCGGCCAAGTGCATGTTATGCCCTTCGGCAGAAACCCTTGGGAGTTTGCCTTGTGACTTCGCAGATCCTTGCCGCTACCGCTTCCGTGGCCCTTATTGGCGCCAATCTTGCCGGCGTGGGCACACGCTCGATCGATGCGATGCCCAGCATTCAAAGCGCCATTGCCGATGGCGATGGGGGGAGCGACAATCGCTGCCGGGTCGACGTCGTGCGTTCGGGCACCGCCGGTGTGGCCACTGTCACGCGCCAGGACCTGGCCGGAGGCCAGTGCGTCTGCATCGTGACCACGGGTCCGGCCGGCAGCAACGGTTCGGCCGAAGATGTGGTCACAAACCTGCTGCGTGACCGGACCTGCGGCGACGCTCCGCCCGCCCCCGCGACGGTCACCGAGGCGGCGTCCGGTGGCCGTGGCGGCAATGGCACGCTGATTATCACGGTGCTGAGTGTTGTCGGCATTGCCGGGTTTGCGGTGTCGCTGGGCAAGGACAGCCACGGCTAGGTCTCAGGCCCGGCCCTGGGCCAACGAATCGCGATTACCTGAACTTTTCCGTAGCGGGTAGCGCCTGGCCGCTTTCCCGCAAGCAGTCTGCTGGCCTTTCGCGCCGATCTTGGGGGGATTTTTGAGAGCGCCAACGCCGCCTGCACCGGTCCTGCCGAGTTCGCCGGAGATGTCCGGCTGGCTGGCCGCGGCGCTGCTCGGCCTGGCGCTCGCGCTGGGCGGCGGCGGATCGCCTGCTCCCGTACCCGAACTTGCACTCGAATTGCTCGCCGTCCTGATCCTGCTCGCCTGGCTCATGGCCCCGGCAACGCGCGAGCAATGGCGTATGGTTCCTCGTCCGGCGTGGCTGATCGGCGCGCTGACGCTGTCGCTGCCGCTGCTGCAGCTGGTCCCGCTGCCGCCGGCGCTCTGGCAGGCCCTTCCCGGCCGCGGGCTGCAACGCGAGGCGCTGGCGCTGGTCGACCTGGAGCATAGCTGGCGGCCGGTCTCGCTCGCCCCGCAGCGCACGCTTGCCGCGCTGCTGTCGCTGCTTCCGCCCCTGGCGATGCTGACCATGACCGCAACGCTGGACCGCGCTGCCCGGCTGCGGCTGGTGATGGTTGTCCTGGCCATCGGCGTGATCAGCCTGCTGCTGGGCGCGCTGCAACTGACCGGGGGGGAGCGCAGCTGGGCTCACCTCTATGACGACCTTCAACCGGTGCTTACCGGCTTCCAGGCCAATCGCAATTCGGCCGCCGATTTCCTGCTGATCGCACTGCCCACCGTGCCGCTGGTGGTGCGCCTGCTGGTCGAACGGCGCCTCATTCCCGATAGCCGGATGCTCGTGCTGGGGCTGGCCGGGGGCGGCATGGCGGTCTTCGCTCTCGGCACCATCCTGACCTCCTCGCGAACCGGAATCGTGCTGCTGCCGGTCCCGCTTGCGGCAGGTCTGTGGCTGGTGCGCGGCTGGCTGCCGCTGCGGCCCAGGCACATTCTGGCCGCACTGGCGCTCGTGCCGGTCGCGGCCGGGCTGGGCCTGCTGGCGGCGCGGAGCAACCCCATCCTTGCAGCGGTGCTCGACCGGTTCGACTTCTCGCACGAGCTTCGCCCGCAACTGTGGCGCGATGCCGCTTTCGTGGTGCGCCAGCATTTCCCCGCAGGCGTTGGAATGGGCAATTTCGTGCCCGCGCTGCTCGCCGACGAGCGGCTCGAGGTGGTGCGTCCGTTCCTGCCCAATCGCGCGCAAAACGACTATCTCGAGCTGGCCGCCGAAGCCGGGCTTGCCGGGATCGCGGCGCTGACCGCCGCCGGCTGGCTGGTGCTGCGCGAGGCCCGGCGCGCATGGCGCGATCCCGCGCGCAGCAGCGCGGGTCTGGTGCTTTTCGCTGGCGCTGGCCTGGCGGTCATGGCGCTGCATTCGCTGGTTGATTATCCGTTCCGTTCCATATCCCTGGCATGCCTTGGCGCGGCCTGTGCAGGGTTGCTCATGACGCCGCGCGGGGCACCCGATCCAGGAGTAGTCGAGTAATGGTCAAGCTCTGGCAGGGCGGCCTTGTTGCCGCCGCAACGTTCAGCCTTGCGCTTGGCGGTTGCAGCGGCGGGCCCAATCCGCTGCCCGCGGGCCCGCAGGCCTATGCGCTGTTCCCCAATACCGAAGCCTGGCCCGACCAGGACAAATTGCGCGCCGGCGATCACCTGACGATCCGGGTGCTGGGTGAGCCCGAGCTGACTTCCGATGCCTATGTCGTCGATTCGGGCGGCAACATCCAGGTTCCCCTGGCCGACCAGGTGCCCGCCGCCGGGCGCAGCGCCGCCGAGCTCCGCGACGAGCTGGTCAACCGCCTGGGCGCGCGCTTCATTCGCGATCCGCAGGTCGCGGTGATCGTCACCGAACGCCGCCGCACGACCTTCGCCGTCGAAGGGGACGTGCGCGAACCCGGCGTGTTCGATGCTTTGCCCGGCACATCGCTGCTTACCGCGATCGCCCAGGCCAAGAGCCCGACCGAAACGGCGCGGCACGACGAGGTGATGATCTTCCGCGTCGTCGATGGCCAGCGGATGGGCGCGCGCTTCAACCTCGACGATATCCGCAAGGGCCGCGCCGCCGATCCGCAGGTGCTTGCCGGAGATACCGTGGTGGTCGGCCAGTCGGGCCTGAAACTCGCCTGGAGGCAGTTCCTCAATACTGCCCCTGCTTTCAACCTGTTCTACATCTTCCGCTAGGCGCGAAGGAAAAAGTCTTGTCCAGCAACCTCTCCGCCATCGATCCACACCATAACGGGCATTTCCAGTTCGATGCCAACGATGAGACCGACCACTTCGGATCGGCGCGATCGGCCTTCGATCTGCGCTATATCGCCGCCGCGATTCGCGCCAACCTGTGGCTGATCGGCGCGATCGTCGTGGCGGCGCTGGCAATCGCGCTGGTCGCCACCATGCTGCAGACCAAGCGCTACACCGCCAGCGCGACGATCCAGATCAACGACAGCAGCGGCCGCCTGCTGGGCGCCAAGGACGATACCACCGACGAGCAGGCCACGTATTATGACATCGACCGTTTCCTGAAGACCCAGACCGACATCATCCAGAGCCGCGCGCTGGCGCTGCGCGTGGCGCAGAAGCTCAACCTGATCGGCAGCTCCCGGCTTTATGAGGCGCAGGGCCTTCCGGCACCCGCCAGCGACACCGCGCCCGAAACCCTGCGCGAGCAGGCCGTCACCCTGATGGCCGAAAACCTTTCGGTAAAGCTGCCGCGCGATTCGCGGATCGTGTCGATCAACTATGTCTCGAACGACAGCGAGTTGTCGGCCAGGATCGCCAATGCCTATGCCAGCGAATTCATCCAGTCGAATCTCGACCGCAAGTTCGACAGTTCTTCCTATGCCCGGACATACCTCGAAGGACAGCTGACCGAAGCCAAGCAGCGCCTCGAGAATTCCGAGCGCGCGCTCAACGCCTATGCCCGCGAGGCCGGGATCATCCGCACCGGCGATGGCATCGTCGAGAACGAGGGCGGCAAGAGCACAGTCAATCGCGGCACCTCGGTGACCAACGCGAGCCTGGCCCAGCTCAACCTCGCGGCCAACGAAGCGACCGCCCGCCGGATCGAGGCCGAGGGGCGCTGGCGCGCGATTTCATCGGGTTCGCTGCTGTCCTCGTCGCTGGTGCTGCAGAATTCGACAGTCGCGGGGTTGCTGTCAGAGCGGGCGCGCGTCCAGGCCGAGCTCAGCCAGGACCGTGCGCAGCATCTCGACGACTATCCCTCGGTCAGGGCGCGCGCGGCCCAGCTGGCGACGATCGACCAGCAGATCGCCAGCGTGGCGGGCAGCGTGCGCAATTCCGTGCGCCACGAATACCAGGCCGCCCTGGCCACCGAAACCGCGCTGGGGGCCCAGGTCGACCATCTCAAGAACGCGACAATGTCCGAACAGGACCGCGCGGTTCAATACAACCTGCTGGCGCGCGAAGCCGATACCAATCGCCAGCTCTACGAAGGGCTGCTCGAACGCTACAAGACGCTCAACGCCACCGCCCGGGTCAGCCTGTCGAACGTTTCGATCATCGACAATGCCGAAGCCCCGAAAGAGCCGTCCTCGCCCAACCTGTTCAAGAACCTGCTGGCGGGGCTGATATGCGGCATCGGCCTGGCCGCGATGGTAGTGTTCTTCAAGGACCAGTTCGACGACGCGATCCGCGTGCCCGAAGACATCGAGACCAAGCTGACCCTGCCGCTGCTGGGCGTGGTCCCGCAATTGCAGCGCGGCGAGCTGCAGGATGCGCTGCTCGACCCCAAGTCGCCGATCTCGGAAGCCTACAACTCGCTGCGCGGATCGCTGCTCTATGCGACCACGCAAGGTCTGCCGCAGGTCATGCTGGTGACCAGCGCCCAGGCCGCCGAGGGCAAGACCACAAGCAGCCTCGCCATCGCCTCGGGCTTTGCCCGGATGGGCAAGAATGTGCTGCTGATCGACGCCGACCTGCGTCGCCCCTCGCTCCACAAGCGGCTGGGAGTGAGCGGCGAACGCGGGCTTTCCAACCTGCTGACCTCGCACGATCCGCTGTCCGGGATCGTGCAGAAGTCGGGCCAGGACTATCTCAGCCTGGTCGTCGCCGGACCGGTCCCGCCCAGCCCGACCGAACTGCTTTCGACCGCGCGGATCGAGGAGATCCTCCAGGAAGCCGCCGGCCAGTTCGACGTGGTCGTGATCGACAGCCCGCCGATCCTTGGGCTGGCCGACGCTCCGCTGATTGCCGCGCTGGTCGATGGCGTGGTCTTCGTGGTCGAGGCCGATCGCAGCCGTCGCGGCTCGCTCAAGGCGGCGCTGCGCCGTTTGCGGGCCATGCGCCCGATCCTGCTCGGCGGGGTGCTGACCAAGTTCGATCCGCTGAAATCCGGCAACCGCTATTCGGAATACTACGGCTACGACTACTACCAGTACCAAAGCTCGGACAAGGCGGACTGAGATGTGGCGGCGCGCCGGCCTGGTCCTTGCCTGCCTGGGCTATTCGGCCCTGGCGCTGGGCAGCGGGATCGACCGGATCAGCGCGCAGTCACCCGGCCTTGCCGCCAGCGTTCCCGCCTTTTTCGCCTCCGAGGCGCTGCGGGCGCGTGGCGGCCAGGCGCTGGCCGCCGGACAGGCGCGCGAGGCGGCGACGCTGGGGCTGGCCGCGATCGACGATGCGCCGACCGATCCGCAAAGCACCGCCATGCTGGGCGCGGGGCGGCTGGCCAGCGGCGACCGCGGCGGCGCGGAGGTCGCCTTCCGGGTGGCCGGCAAGCTCGGCTGGCGGGTCCCCGTCACGCAAGGCTACTGGATGAACCGCGCGCTGGCGGCGGGTGACTATGAAATTGCGGCAATGCGGCTCGATGCGCTGCTGCGCCAGCAGCCCGCGCTCCACCGCCAACGCGCGCTGCTCGACCCGATGGAGCGCAACCCTGCCGGACGCAGCGCGCTGATCGAGCGGATGAAGGCCGCGCCGGCCTGGCTGACCAAATATGCCGGCGATGTCTATGATCTCCCGGCAGATGTGATGCTGCAGCGCGTGTCGGTACTGACCGAAGCGGCACAGGATGGACTCGTGCTGGGTTGCCCCACAATCGCGCCCAGCATCAACCGCCTGGCAATGCTGAAGCTGTTTCGCGAAGGATCGCGGCTGTGGCGCAGGCACTGCCCGGCAGCCGGGAGCGGCCTGGTCGGCGATGGCCGGTTCGCGATGGTCCAGCCCGGCGAGCAGGCCAGCGCCTTTGCCTGGGAACTGCTGGGCAACAACGGGCTGACACTGGCCTTTGTTCAATCCCCCGCACGACCGGGCAAACGCCTGATCATCGAGGGCAGCGCCGCGACCGTTCGTCCGGTGCTGTCGCAGCTGCTGGCGCTGGGGCCGGGCCGCTACACACTGTCCTGGCGCAGCGGCGACAGCCAGGACCGGCCGAGCCCGGCGCTGCTTGCCGCGCTGCCCTGCCAGGGCGACGCGCCGCAGTGGCTGGCGCCGCGGCTTGACCGGGCGAGCATGCGCTGGCGCGCGGCGGTAACCGTCGACGCGAGCTGCGCCGCGCAGGTGCTGATGTTCGGAGCAGGCCCCAGCGATGGTGACCTGTGGCTGGAGGATGTCAGGATCGAAGCTGGCGGTCCCTGACGAATTGCGCCGGGTTGCCGGTATAGACCCCGCCCGCGGCGGCATCCTCGAACAGCGCGCCGCGCGCACCCAGGACCGATCGATCATGCATCGTCACGCCGGGGCCGACGAAGGCTTCGGCGGCGACCCAGCACTGCTCGCCGATCGTGACCGGGCGCAGCACCAGCTGGAACAGCGGATCGCGCACATCGTGGGTCGAGGCGCAGATATGCGCGCGCTGCGAGATCACGCTGCGCGCGCCAATGCGGATCCGCCCCTGGTTGTAGAGCCTGGCGCCGGGGCCGATCAGCGCATTCTCGCCCAGCTCGAGATTGGCGGGAAGCCAGATCGAAACGCTGGCATGAACCCTTGCCCCGCGCCCCACCCGCGCACCGAACAACCGCAGCACCAGCCGCCGCCAGGCGTGGAGCGGCGGCGGCGTGAAGCGGCACAGCACCAGCCAGGCCGCCATCCACACCACCCGCGCCAGCCGGTTGGCCAGCGAAAAGCTCGCCCCGCCTTCGAGCGGGCGGTTGATCCGGGCATCGAGCGGCGTGGTCATGCTCCCCTCCCCAGGGCGATCGCGCCAAGGTAGGCCTCGCTCCACCGCGCGGCAATGGTCTGTTCGGCGAAGGGGCCGGCCGCCAATCCGTGGGCGGCGCGTGCCATCGCCAGCCAGTCCCGCCCGTCCATACGCAAGGCCGTTTCCAGAACCGGGACGATGGCTGCCGGATCGTGGCCGCATTCCAGTCCCGCGCCAGCCGCGAAGCCTTCGGGCAGGTTGCATTCGCCGGTCATGATCGCAGGCACCCCGGCCGCCCAGCCATCGAGCACAGCCATCGGCAAGCCTTCGCTGTGCGAAGGCAGCACCGTGAAGCGGGCCTCATCCAGCAGCGCCTGTTTCGCCGCGCCAAAGGCCGGGCCGACGAAGCGGACCGATGGACCGGCGGCGGCCACGGCGGATCGCAGCGCGGCAACGTCGGCTTCCTCGCCCCAGCCCGCCAGCGTCAGCGCGGCGCCGGCGGGCTTGCGCGCCTGATTCCAGGCTTCGACCAGCGCGAGCAGGTTCTTCTTGGGATGGATCCGGCCGATATAGAGCAGCTGCGGCGGGCGCGGCCGGTCAGGCGCGGGCCTGGCCATGGGTCCGGCGTTGGCGATCACGACGCTATCCCCGCGTCCGCTTTCGCGCGCGATGTCATGCGCCTCGCGCAAGGTCAGCGCGTGCAGAAAGCTTGCCCGCCGCCAGCTTGTCCGCTCATAGCCCGCGCGCGCCAGCGCCTTCTTCCAGCGGCCGCGCGCGGTGATCCATGGATCGAGCATCCCGTGCGGGGAAATGACATAGCCCCTGCCCGTCCCTGCCGCCCAGCGGCTGGCGGCCAGCGATGGAGCCATCCAGATCCCGTGAAGGTGCAGGCAATCGAGCCTGGCATCGAGCAGGGCCGGCAGCAGGGCCGGGGCATGGCCGATCTGCGCCGGTCCTTTCACTTTGAAGACACTGACCCGCGCCCCGGCAAGGCGTTCGGCGTCCTCGGCGCTGTGGCGATCCTCAAGCGCGAAGACCTGAACCTCTCCGCCCTGGCTGGTGATCAGCCGCGACTGGGCGACCACGGCCTCGAACACCCCGCCGCCAAGCCGGGATGCCCAGGCCGAAACAAGGCCGATCCGCCTGCCGGCCAGCGGCTGGTTGAAACTGTGCGACACCATTGTCCCAGCC
This sequence comes from Sphingomonadaceae bacterium, assembly GCA_046348665.1. Classification (GTDB taxonomy): domain Bacteria; phylum Pseudomonadota; class Alphaproteobacteria; order Sphingomonadales; family Sphingomonadaceae; genus Novosphingobium. The sequence continues at coordinate 687,474 of JAXMDV010000001.1, forward strand.
TACACGCATGAGCGGCCAAGGTCCAATGGAGCCGAATGCAACTACCGAGAAAGACTTGTTATTATGGGCTCAGATCCAGCGCCAGATACCGGCGGGCAGGCCGATCAGCGACAGGTGCAGCCAGGTTGCCCCCAGCCACAGCACCGCGCCGCCCAGCCAGGGGACAAGGCCCACCCCCGCCAGCGCGGTCAGGCGGGGCAGATAGCTGGTCTTGCGTTCCCAGCTTTCCCAGTCCGCGCCCATCGTCGCGATCTTCTTGTTGTCCTGCAGCCGCGCGCCGACCAGCGCCAGCAGGCCGATCGCCCCGGCAAGCACCAGCACCCGCGGCGTTGGGCTGACCGCAATGTGCGACGCGCTCCACAGCGCAAAGCTCCACATCATCGGATGGCGCGTGACCTTGAACACTCCATGCGGGTCCTTGCGGGCAAGGTCTTGCGCCCGCGGATCGGGCAGCGCCGGATTTCCCTGGAACGAACCGGCAAGCAACACCGAGCCGAGCAGCATCAGCACGCTGGCCACAGCCCAGGCGCCGTCGCCGGTCCCGTCCCACAAGGGCGTCTCGCCCATCGGCATGGCGCGAAAGGCCAGCGCCATCCAGGCGAAAGTCGCCAGCGCCACCACCGAATAGAGCGCCATGAACCCCTTGTCGCCCAGCCTTCGCACCAGCCCGGCGCGAAGCGGATGGGACAGCGCGAAGTGGCTGCCAACGAAGGCCAGTGACGCGGCCACCAGACCTGCAAGCTGTTCGTTCATGTCACCCCCTGTGGTTGGCCTTTCTCTCCTACCAGTCGTAGGCCCGGGGCAGACTGCCCTGGTTGTCGGCGTTGTAACGGTCGCGCAGGCGCGTCTGGTGATTGTCGAGCGGCTGTTCGATGCCGTCGATATAGACCTTGACCACCCCCGAGGCGAGCTCGAGCGGATCACCATCCCAGATCACCACGTCGCCGGCGAGGCCCGGCTTGAGACTGCCGAACCTGCCGCCCATCCCGATCGCTTCGGCCGGACCCGAACTGATCGCCGCAAAGGCCTGGTTCCAGGTCAGCCCGCTTGCCCCCGGCACCCTGGTCAGCGCCACCATGTTCCCGGCATATTGCGGGGCATAGCGCGGCTGGTCGAAGAATGCGCCCAGCGAGACCTTGACCCCCGCCGCCTTCATCCGCCCGACGTTGGATTGGGTGGCGCCGAGCTGCTCGAAACTGGCGGGCAGGTCGTTCATCGGGGTGGCGAGCACCGGCACCCCCGCGCGGGCGAGTTCGCCAGCCACCAGCCAGCCCTCGGTCGCGCCGACGATCACCAGGCGCAGCGCCGGGTAATCGCCGCGCAGGCCAAGCACCATGCGGATATCCGCCGCGCGCTCTACCCGGACGTAAAGCGGCTGCTTGCCGGTTACCACCGCCACCAGCGCCTGCGCATCGCGCCGCGTCAGCAGCACGTCGTCGCGGCGGGGACCCGCCGGGGCAAGCGCCAGTTCCTTTGCTTCGCCCAGCGCGTTGTGCAGTTCGACATAGCTGGCCACCCGGCTGCCCCCGGCACGGCGCGCGCCGGTTTCGCCCAGTTCCACATACTGGAAGGCGCGCGGCGCGGTCACCGGCTGCGGATCGGCGCCAAGGTCGATCACCGCGCCCTGTCCGCCAAAGATCGAACGGGTGCCCATCGGCGCGACGGCGGCGCGCGTCACCCCGCCGCCGCGGCTGATCCTGATCGGCTGGGCATCGGGATTGATCGCCGCCGAAATATCGAGCGCGGCATTGAACGGCGACTTGTCGGCTTCGGTGTCGTTGCTGTCATCCACCGCCTCGACATCGATCAGGCCAAGATCGGTCACCGCCACGACCAGCCCGGGCGTGACCCATTTGCCGCGCGCATCAATGGTCCTGACGCCGGCGGGAACCGCCACATTGCGCCCGGCGGCGATCACCTTGCCGTCCTGGACCAGCACCGTGCCGCCCTCGATGGGATCGCTGCCATCGCCGATGACCACTTTGCCGCCGGTGATCGCGATGCTTTGCGCCAGGGCCGGAGCGGCGCTTGCGGCCAGCAGCGCGGCTGCCGCGAAAGCCAGTTTGCGCGCGCTCATTTCACGTCTCCTTCGCCGGGCTGGCCAAGCTCGAAGTCGCTCACCGCGCGGCGCTTGCGGTCGGTCGAATCGAACAGCAGCGCGCCATCGACCCAGACCTTTTCGGGCCGCGAATAGACCGACAGCGGGTTGCCGTTCCACAGCACCAGGTCGGCTGCCTTGCCGGCCTCGAGGCTTCCGGTCAGCTTGTCGATCCCGATCGCCTTCGCGGGATTGAGCGTGAGCCAGCGGATCACTTCGCCGTCGCTGATGTCGATCCCGATCCGCCGCGCATCGCCCTGTGCCTTGGCGGCTTCCTGCGGCAGGCGCTGGATGCCGTTGGCGTCGTCCGAATGGATCACCACGCAGGCGCCCGCCTTGTAGAGCAGGCCGGCGTTCTCGGGGATCGCGTCATAGCTTTCCATCTTGAAACCCCACCAGTCGGCCCAGACCGCGCTGCAGGTGTCGGCCTGCTTGAGCAGGTCGCCGATCTTGTAGGCTTCGACCGCGTGATGGAAGGTCGAGACGTGATAGCCGAATTCCTTGGCCATATCGAGCACCAGCGCCATTTCATCGGCCCGGTAGCAGTGGTTCTGGACCAGGATCGAACCGTCCAGCACCCCGGAAAGCGTCTCCATCTTGAGGTCGCGGCTTTCCAGCTTGCCCTCGTCGCGCTTGCGGCGATACTCGCTGGCCTTGATCCAGGTTTCGCGGTCGACCGCGAAGTTGCCCATCCGGGTCGATGGGATGCGCCCCTTCGAGCCATAGACCCGCTTGGGATTTTCGCCGCAGGCCATCTTGAGGCTGTAGGGCGCGCCGGGGAACTTCATGCCCTGCACGGTGCGGCTCGGCACGTTCTTGAGCACCACCCCGCGCCCGCCCATCAGGTTGCCGCTGCCCGGCAGCACCAGCAGCGCGGTCACGCCGCCATTGGCCATTGCCCGGGTGAAGCCCGGATCCTGGGGCCAGACCGAATGTTCCGCCCAGACATTGGGCGTGACCGGATCGGTCATTTCGTTGCCATCCGAATTGGCGTCGACCCCGGGGCTGGGATAGTCGCCAAGGTGGCTGTGCGCGTCGATGATCCCGGGGGTCACGAACTTGCCGGTCCCGTCGATCCGCACCGCATCGGCGGGCACGTTCATCCCCGTCTCGCTGTCGGCCACCGCCGCGACCTTGCCATCCTCGACCAGCACCACGCCGCGATCGATCCGCCTGCCGGTGCCGTCGAACACGGTCGCCCCGGTGATCAGCGTGACCCGACCGGGATAGGGGCGGTAGGTCGAAGGATAGGGATCGCGGTTGAAATCGCGCGCCGCTTTCACCGCGGCGCTGTCTTCCTTCTTCTTTTCGTCCTTGGCCGCCCCGGCCCCGGTGCCAGTCAGCACCAGGGCCAATGCGGCGGCGGTCAGCAGGGCGGCCTTGCGCATTCTCACTTCACTCCGTGCATCAGTTTCTTGAGCGGCCAGGCCAGCAGCAGCAGCAGGACGCCGATGCCGGCCGAAACCAGGCCGATGGTCTGGAACACGCCGACATAGGTATCGAGGCTGACCTTGAGGTTGGTCACCTGACCGCCGACGGTTTCGACGCTGGCGACCTGCGCGACCACACCGGCGACATACTGCGCCACCGCGATCGAGAGGAACCAGACCCCCATCATCAGCCCGACGATCCGCGCGATCGACAGCTTGGTGATCATCGAAAGCCCGACCGGCGAGATGCACAGTTCGGCAATCGAATGGATCAGATAGAGCCCGGCCAGCCACCACAGGCCAACCTTGAAGTCCTCTCCGGTGAACTGCGCGCCCCAGACCAGGAACAGGAAGCCCGCGCCGACGCCCATCAGCGCCAGACCGAACTTGATCGGGATCGTCGGTTCCTTCCCGCGCCGGGCCATCGCGTTCCACATCATGCTGAACAGCGGAGCCAGGGCGACGATGAAGAAGGCGTTGAAGAACTGCGTCTGCCCGGCGGTGATGCTGAACAGGCCGAACACCGACATGTCGGTATTGCGATCGGCGAACAGCGTCAGCGATGACCCGGCCTGTTCGAACAGCGTCCAGAACACGGTGTTGAAGACGATCAGCACCATCGCGGCGAGCATCATCTCGAACTCCTTGCGATCGCCGTTGCGCCAGGCCCACAGCAGGATCCCCGGCACCGAGACGAGGAAGGTCCCGAACATGATCTTGCCCATGATCGGCAGGGTGGTGACATAGCCGATGATGCCCTCACCCGCTTCGGGGCGGACATAGTTCATCAGGTTGCTGAACAGCAGGTAGAACACCGGGACGATCAGCAACGCGCCGATGTAGATCATCAGATCCTTGCTGGAATCGGCGCCGGCCGGGCGATCGCCATAGCCATCGAGCTTGCCGCCATCGAACTGGAACAGGATCCACGACACGCCCATCCCGGCCGCGGCGAGGCCGAAACCGGCCCACCAGCCCAGGCCGCCCCAGCTGCCCATGCCCACCGCCAGCAGCGGGCAGAGGATCTGCGAGAACAGCGAGCCAAGGTTGATCCCCATGTAGAAGATCGTGAAGCCGGCATCCTTGCGCTGGTCGCCCTCCTTGTAGAGCGAGCCGACAATGGTCGAGATGTTGGGCTTGAAGAAACCGTTGCCGATCGTCACCAGCGCCAGCCCGCACAGCAGCAGGAAGGTGTAGAGCGCCGAGCGATCGCCGCCCGGGACGAACTGGCCCGCCGCGATCTTGCGCGCTTCGCTGCCGTCCGGGGCGAGCAGCGAGACGGTCTTGTCCTCGTTGCCCTTGATCTTGAGCTGGCGGCCGTCCTGGGTGACGAATTGCTGCTGGCTGCTGCCGCTGCCGCTGACGGTCACCTCGTACCGTTGCCCCTCGATCATGGCAAACGGCTTGGCCGCGCCACCGGTGCTGCTGAAGCACAGCACGAGATAGCCGATCGACATCAGGATCGCGCCGAACTTCACCGATCGCTTGGAGCCGAGATAGCGGTCGGCAAGCAGGCCGCCGATCAGCGGGGTCAGATAGACCAGCGCGGTGAACCCGCCATAGAGCCCGGTGGTGGTGGTATCGGAAAACAGGAAGTGCTGTGCCAGGTAGAGCGTCAGCAGCGCGCGCATGCCGTAATAGCCGAAGCGCTCCATCGCCTCGGTCGTGAACAGCCGGGCCAGTTGCCGCGGATGGCCGAACCATTGCCCGCCCCCGCTGGGTCCGGGATGAATCTTGGTCAGATCGGCCGGGACTGCGCCGGGTTCTGCGGCTGCATCATCGATTGGATTGGTCATGGTGCCTGAAAAGCCCCCTCATTGTCTTTGTGGCACATGCGGCCCGCAGTGGGGCGGCGCAGGATCGGGGGAGATTAGCGGTCTTTTCGGCTCTGAAAAGCAGAATGTTGCGCGCCGACGTAACTCCCTTGCGAATTGGCCGAGGCACGGGATTCTACTTGCCTGACCCGCTGTATTATGGCAGTGAAGCAGCTATGCCCGACAGCAAGCCCGTCTACCTCAAGCTGCGCGACATCATCGCCGCGTCGATCATCGATGGCACCTATGGCGAAGGCACCATGCTGCCGTCGGTTCGCGCTTTCGCGGCCGATCAGGGCGCCAATCCGCTGACCGTGGCCAAGGCCTACCAGCAGTTCCAGCTTGACGGCCTGGTCGAGGTCCAGCGCGGGGTCGGCATGTTTGTCGCGCGCGGGGCGGCCGAAAAGCTTCGCAGCAGCGAACGCGAGCTGTTCCTGTCGCGGGAGTGGCCGGTGATTGCCCGGCGGATCGAGCGGCTGGGGATTTCACCCGCCGACCTGCTCGGCGAAAAATTGTAATAAATTACCATATTCTCCGATTGCGCGACTGGTTCGCATTTGGCATTATCTGTCAGTGCGTTGCTGCTTGCACCGGGTCGGAAGCTGCGCCGCGCTTTTTTTACCAATCAAGGTAAGGGCTTCCTGTGGGAAGTCCGTTGAAAGGCGTGTGATGATCCGATCCGAACTGCTGCAAATCCTTGCCCAGGAAAATCCCGGGCTGCGCATGGAAGAAGTCGAGAAAATCGTCGGGACCTTCTTTGACGAAATCACCGCGCGCCTGGCTTCGGGCGGTCGGGTCGAACTGCGCGGCTTCGGCGCATTTTCCACCCGCGAACGCGATGCCCGCAAGGGCCGCAACCCGCGCACCGGCGAAAGCGTCAGCGTGCCGGGCAAGCGCGTGCCCTATTTCAAGCCCGGCAAGGAAATGCGCGCGCGGCTCAACGCCGATTGAACCTGGCGGCAAGTCTGCTCGGCGGACTCGCAAACTCCGGGACCATCGCCTATCTGCTTCGCGGGGCCGGGCCGTACCGGCCCCATGCGGACGTGGCGGAATGGTAGACGCCGGGGACTTAAAATCCCCTGATCCTTGATCGTGTGGGTTCGAGTCCCACCGTCCGCACCACGCAGATTCCCCTAACCGCCCGTTCAACCTGCCTTCGCCACGACCGGCTAGCAGGAAACCCGGTGCCGCGGGTGCGGCCGGGCGCGCGGAGATTCTCATGGCAGTCAGTCGCAGGAAGGCAGTGAACCGCGGCGAGCAGCGCAGCGGTAACCGCTTTACCCTGCTGCTGCGCGCGGCCAAGCTGATCACCGCCTCGGGCGAGTTCCTGTGCCTGATCCGCGACGTTTCGGATCGCGGGATGAAGGTCAGGCTGTTCCACCCGCTTGCGATCGATGCGCCCTGCGAGATCGAACTGGGCAACGGCGGGCGCATCGCGCTCGATTGCGTCTGGCAAAAGGGCGACCAGGCGGGTTTCCGGTTCACTCACGGCCCGATCGCGGTCCAGGGCCTGATCGACGAGAACGGACCCTTTCCAAAGCGCCATCTGCGTCTGCGGCTGGACCCGCCGCTGCCCCTGTTCGCCCGTGTCGACGGCGCGGTCGAAGCGGGCCAGTTGCGCGACATCTCGCAGCACGGCGCGGCCATTTCGCTGAACCGCCGCCTGCCGATGGGCGCGCAGGTGCGGATCGAGGCGCACCAGCTTCCGCGGCGCGATGCCCGGGTGTGCTGGCGGCGCGGCACCCTGCACGGACTGGTGTTCCAGCAGGGCTTCCGGCTCGACGAGCTTGCCCACCTTGGCTGGGAGCTTCAGCTTGGCGCCGCCGAACCAGCGAATTCCAGCCTCGCGTTAACCAACGATTAGGCATTTTCCTTCACTTCTGCCGCCACATTCCAATTGGGGGCAAAATGGCTGTTGCTGGCTTCTCGGGTGCGCACAAAGGCACCAAATCCCGCGAAAAAACCGTCGACGTGGCAATTGTCGGGGCGGGTCCGGCGGGGCTTACCGCAGGCTATCTGCTGACCAAGGCCGGCCTTTCGGTCGCGGTGATCGAGAAGGACCCGGTCTACGTCGGCGGGATCAGCCGCACGGTCGAACACGAAGGCTACCGCTTCGATATCGGCGGGCACCGCTTCTTCTCCAAGAGCCAGCAGGTCGTCGATCTGTGGAACGAGATCCTGCCAGACGACTTCATCCAGCGTCCGCGGATGAGCCGGATCTACTACGAGGGCAAGTTCTACTCCTACCCGCTGCGCGCCTTCGAGGCGCTGTGGAACCTGGGGATCGTGCGCAGCACGCTGTGCATGGCAAGCTTTGCCAAGGCGCAGGTCTTTCCCAACAAGGCGGTCAGGAGCTTCGAGGACTGGACCGTCAACCAGTTCGGCTGGAAGCTCTATTCGATCTTCTTCAAGACCTATACCGAGAAGGTCTGGGGGATGCCCTGCGACGAGATGAGCGCCGATTGGGCCGCCCAGCGGATCAAGGGCCTGTCGCTGTGGGGCGCGGTGGTCGATGGTCTCAAGCGCAGCCTCGGCCTCAACCGGAAACCCAACGACGGGCAGGAAGTGAAGACCCTGCTCGAAACCTTCCGCTATCCGCGCCAGGGGCCGGGCATGATGTGGGACGCCGCGCGCGACAAGCTCGTGGCGAGCGGCAAGGGCGAGGTGCTGATGGGCCACGCGCTCAAGCAGCTGGCCAGCGATGGCGATGGCGGCTGGCGCATGACCGCGACGCATGACCAGGGCGAGGTGGTGATCCGGGCTAAGCACGCAATCAGTTCCGCGCCGATGCGCGAGCTTGCCGCGCGGCTCCACCCGCTGCCCGCGACCAGCCTCGAGGCGAGGCAGCTGCGCTACCGCGATTTCCTCACCGTGGCGCTCAAGATCAAGGCCGACGACCTGTTCCCCGACAACTGGATCTACATCCACGACAGCAAGGTGAAAGTCGGCCGGATCCAGAATTTCCGTTCGTGGTCGCCCGAAATGGTGCCTGACGAAAGCGTCGCCTGCGTCGGTCTCGAATACTTCTGCTTCGAAGACGACGGGCTGTGGTCGTCAAGCGACGATGACCTGATCGAGCTGGCCACCCGCGAGCTTGCGCAGCTTGGCCTGGTTTCTGCCGAGCAGGTGATCGGCGGCGCCGTGGTGCGCCAGGAAAAGGCCTATCCGGTCTATGACGAGGACTATGCGCAGCATGTCGCGGCGATGCGCGCCGAACTGGAAGAGCGTTATGCAACCCTGCACCTGGTCGGCCGCAACGGCATGCACCGCTACAACAACCAGGACCACGCGATGATGACCGCCATGCTGACGGTCGAGAACATCCTCGCCGGCAGCCGCGTCTATGATGTGTGGTGCGTCAACGAGGACGCCGAATATCACGAGGCCGGCGACGAAGGCGCGCAGGCCGCGCTGCCCGAGGGCCGCCGCGAGCCAAGCGAGGATCAGGCCGCCGCGCTCGGCTCGGTGCGCGAGGTTCCCGAGCGGATCGCCGAGCCCAAGCGCCGCGACGCGGCCTGAGGACCATCGCGATGCTCGCCGCCCTGCAGCAACTGCGCCGCGTGGTGCTGGTGCGCTATCTCGGCGCCAGCGTGATCGCGCTGGCCTGCGACATGGCAAGCTTCCTGGCGCTGCTGGGGCTTGGCCTGATGGCAGGGCTGGCTGCGGCAATCGGCTACTGCATCGGCATCGTGGTTCATTGGCTGGTGTCGAGCCGCAAGGTCTTTGCCGGCAGCGTCGCCGCCGGGGGCGCGGCGCGCACCCGCCAGAAAGCGCTGTTCGTGGTTTCGGCGCTGATCGGACTGGGCGTGACCACCGCGATCGTCGCGGGCGGGACGCGGCTCGGGCTCGATCCGCGCCTGGCCAAGCTGATCGCGGTGGGCGCCAGCTTCACGATCACCTGGCTGCTGCGCGATGTGGTGGTGTTCCGCAAGGACGCCGCGGCGTGACCCAGACCCCGCGGGGCTTCTGGACCCGGATCGCCCTCGCCTGGCTTGGCGTGGCGGTGGTCCTGGTGGTGCGCAACTGGGCGCAGATCCAGGCCTTCCAACTCGCCGATCCCGACGATGCCCTGCGCCTGGTCCAGGTTCGCGACCTGCTGGGCGGGCAACACTGGTTCGATGCCCACCAGTACCGGATCGATCCCCCTGCCGGTGTCGCGACCCATTGGTCGCGGCTGGTGGACACCCCGCTGGCGCTGGTGATCCTGCTGCTGCGTCCGCTGGTCGGGCAGCTATCCGCCGAACTGGCCGCGGCGGTGATCGTGCCGCTGGTTACCCTGCTCTGCGCCATGCTGCTCAGCGCCCGGATCGCGCTGAAATTGTTCGGCGAACGCGCCGCCTATGCCACTTGCCTGGTCTGGATCATGGCGCTGGCCGCGCTGGCGCAGCTCCAGCCGATGCGGATCGACCATCATGGCTGGCAGATCGTCGCCGAACTGGCGGCGATCAACGGCCTGCTCTCGCCAAGCCCCAGGCGCGGCGGCCGGATCATCGGCGTGGCGCTTGCCGTCGGGCTGTCGATCAGCCTCGAACTGCTGCCCTTCGCGGTGCTGTTCGCGGCGGTGCTGGGCCTCAAGTGGCTGCGCGATCCGGCGCAGCGCGGCTGGCTGGTGCAGATGCTCGCCGCCCTGGCGCTGGCCAGCATCGCCTGCTTCTTCGCCACGCGCGGGACCGCGTTCGACATGCACTGCGACACGGTGACCCCCGCCTATCTCACCGGCTTCACGCTTGCCGCCTTGCTGGTCGGCCTGATTGCCCGGCTGGAACGCCCCTCGCCCGGGCTGCTGGTCGTGCTGCTGGGCGGCGCGGCCGGGCTGACCGGGGCGCTTTATCTGGCGATGTCGCCGGCCTGCCTCGCCGGTCCGTTCGCGGCGCTCGATCCGCTGGTCCGGCAGGTGTGGTACAACAATGTGCTCGAAGGCATGCCGGTCTGGCGCCAGGAAGCGCCCAACCTGGTCCAGATGGTGCTGCCGCCGCTGGCTGCCCTGATCATCGCCGCGCTGGCTTTTGCCCGGGCAGGCGGCGCGCGCCGCGCGATGCTCGGCGATTTCGCTCTGGTCCTTGCCGGATCGCTGGGCATAGCCGTGCTGGTGGCGCGCTTCAGCGGGGTTGCCGCGGCGATCGCCACGGTGCCGCTGGGCTATGCGATTTCCGAATGGCTGCGCCGGGCAAGCGAGATGAAGCTGGCCGCGCGCCTATTGGCGCTGCCGCTGATCATGCTGGTGCTGCTCCCCGGCTTCGCGGTGGGCAAGCTGCGCGACAGCCTGGCGCCGCCGCCCGTTGACACGCAAGGCGCGCCCCCCGTCCTGGGACGCGGTTGCAGCCTGCCGGATTCGCTCCCCGCGCTTCGGGCGCTGCCGCCCGCGACGATCTTCGCCCCCTTCGAGATCGGCCCGACCCTGCTGCTCCAGACCCGCCACAGCGTGATCGCCACCGGCCACCACCGCGCTGCCGCGGCGATGAGCGACGTGATCGGCGCCTACCTCGCCGCGCCCGGCAAGGCCGAAGCGATCGTGCGCCGGCATGGCGCAAGCTATGTGATCGCCTGCTCCGACCTGGTCGAAGCGCGCAATTACCAGAAGTTCGCGCCGCATGGCCTGATGGCCGGATTGCTCGCCGGGCAGACGCCGGGCTGGCTGGAACCGGTTGCGCTGCCGCCGGGCGCGGGCAATCTCAGGCTCTGGAAGCTCCGCCGCTAACCCGGCCTGAACAGCAGGGCATCGCCGTTCATGCAATAGCGCTTGCCGGTGGGCCTGGGCCCATCGTTGAACACGTGGCCAAGGTGCCCGCCGCAGCGGCTGCAATGGACTTCGGTGCGCGGATAGCCGGCTTCCCAGTCGGTCGAAGTTGCCACGGCGCGCGGAAGTGGCTGCCAGAAGCTGGGCCAGCCGGTGCCGCTTTCGAACTTGGTCGCGCTGGAATAGAGCGCCTGCCCGCAGCCCGCGCACAGGAACGTCCCCTTGCGGTGTTCCCTGAGCAGCGGCGAGGAGCCGGGCACCTCGGTGCCCTTCCGGCGCAGGATCGCGTACTGCTCGCCGGTCAGCCGCTGCTTCCATTCGGCATCGCTGAACCGGACCGGGAAACCCCTGGCTTCGGCCGCACCGCTGCCGCAGGCGGCCAGGACCGTTCCGGCGACGCCGGCACCAAGCCAGCCAAGCAGCAAGCGACGATCGATCCGTGCCATCGAAAACTCCCGGGCGGGCATGATATCACAGCCCCGCTTCGCGCGGAAACGCGAACCGGGGCTGGTTTGTGCCGCTCAGAATTTCTCGATCGTGGTTTCCAGCTTGCGGAAGCCGTGGACGAAATTGGCGCGGACGCGGTCGGCCGCGCCGGTGACATGCACACGCATCCGGCGCTTGTGCATTTCCTCCATCAGCACCTTGAGCTGAAGCTCGGCCAGCCGCGCACCGACGCAGCGATGGATGCCGTAGCCGAAGGCGACATGGCGCCGCGCATTCTCGCGGGTGAGGATCAGCCGCTCGGCATCGGGAAACACTTCCTCGTCGCGGTTGCCCGAAATGTACCACAGCGCCAGCTTGTCCCCGGCCTTGACCGCGTTGCCGAACAGGTCGCAATCGGCGGTGGCGGTGCGGCGCATATGCGCCAGCGGGGTCTGGTAACGGATGCATTCCTGCACCCCGTTGGGGATCACCGACGGGTCCTTCTCGAACAGGTCGCGCTGGTCGGGGAACTTGTCGAGCGCATGGACGATGCCCGACATGGTGTTGCGGGTGGTATCGTTGCCGCCGACGATCAGCAGGATCAGGTTGCCCATGAATTCCTGCGGGCTCATCTGGTTCATCGCATCCGAATGGATCATCATCGAGATGAGATCGCGCTGGGGCGGCTTGCCCATCCGGTCGATCCACAGCGTCTTGAAGTAGTTGGCCATCTCCTGGAAGATTTCCCAGCGGGTGTCGTGAAGCTCCTTGGCAAAGGCCAGCTCGGTTCCGCCCGCCCAGTCGGACCAGAAAGTCAGCAGGCGGCGGTCTTCCCACGGAAAGCCGAACAGGATCGCGAGCATCCCCGTCGTCAGCTCGATCGAGACCTTGTCGACCCAGTCGAACTGCTCCCCGAACGGCAGGCTGTCGAGCACCGCGCCGGTGCGCATGCGCACTTCCTCGGCCATCTTCTCGATCTCGCCGGGGGTGAAGGCGGGGGCGACGGTGCGGCGCTGGCCGGTATGTTCGGGCCGGTCCATCGCGATGAACATCGGCAGGCGGCGTTCCTCAAGCCGTTCGGGCGAAACGTCGGCCGGCGGATCGCCGATGGTGATCCCGCCGCGATCCCACGAGGACGAGAACAGTTCGGGCAGCGATTCGACGTGCTGGATGGTCTTGACCGTGGTGACGTTCCAGTAGGTGCCGTAGGGCGTGTCCCTGACCTGGTTGACCGGGGCCTTGGCGCGCATTTCGGCAAAGATCGGCTGCCAGCGGTCTTCGGCATAGATGTCGGCGCGCGCGACGTCCCACGGGTCGGTATGCACCGGCATGTCGGGTGCATGGTCCTTCAGCCAGCCCTCGAACGCCTCGGTAACCGTAGGCGAGGTGCGATAGGTGAATTGTTCGGGGCTTGCTGCCTGGGTTGCCATCGGGAAAGTCTCTCCACTGCTCGCATTTTTGCGTGAATGCGTTGCTGAGTGAGACTTATCCAGCCCAACTTACCGACTTGTCAATAGCACCTCGGCGAACCGTAGCGCCGGCGGGGTCAGGCCGGGGCAGCGGCCTTGCGTTGCCACCAGCGCCGGCCCGCGCCGCCGGCGGGGCCGCTTTTCATCACCCGCGTCTTGAACATCGCCGCGCCGGCACGCACCAGCAGCGCGACGCAGACCAGCTGCCAGGCAATCGCCGCGCCGTGGATCCACAGCGTTTCATCCTGCGCCGCCTTGGCCAGCATGGTGAAGGGCGACGAGAACGGGACGACCATCGCCGCCTTTTCGATCCAGGTGCCCGGCTGGGCCACCGCGAAGCTGGCGAAGAAGAAATTGAGCAGTTGCAGCATGGTCACCGGCATCGACAGCGTCTGCACCTCGCGCACCGTGGTCGCCATCGATCCGATCGCCAGGAAGATCGAGCCGAGCAGCAGGTAGCCCATCGCGAAATAGACCACTCCCAGCGCAAAGAACGTCGGCCAGCCGACCGCCGGCGCGGGATATTCGCTGAGCGTGTGCCCCGCGCCAAACCAGGCGACCGAGCCGGCCACGGCCCAGACGCTGATCCCGACCATCGAAACCGCCAGCATGGCAAACAGCTTGCCCAGGAATACCGCGTCCATCGGAATCGCGGCGGCGAGCACCTCGATGATCTTGTTGCCCTTTTCCTCGACCAGGTTGGAAAGCACCATGCCGGCAAGCAGCATGGTCAGCAGGAACAGCACGGTCTGGCCAAGCTGCGCGGTGATCACCCGGCTGTGGGTCTGGTCGGCCTTGGTAGTCGCGGCAATCCCGTCAAGCCTGACCGCGGGGAAAGTGCTGGGCGCGGCGCCCATCGCCTGCGCCGAAAGCAGCGCAACGCGGCCCTGCCACTGGCCGATCCGCTCTGCCGATCCGGTCAGCACCGGCGCGCTGGGCGTGCCCGAGACGATCGCGGCAAGGTTTGCCTTGTTGCCCTTCATCGCGGCCAGCGGGTCGAAAGCCTCACCGGCCTTCAGTTCCTTGACCACCACCACATCGGGCATGCTCAGCCCAAGCTGCGGGGCCAGCAGCCTCTGCGCCGCGACCATTCGCGCCGCGTCATCGGCCTGCATCGCGATGCCCAGCACCGGACGATCGGCATTTTCCTGGACCTTGACCCCGATCTCGCCGGCCAGAGAGCCGACCAGGATCGGAAACAGCGGACCCAGCAGGAAGAACAGGAAGCTGCGCGAAAACAGGATCGCGACGAAATCGCGCCGCGCCACCACCAGGGCGGCCTGGAGGGTGGACAGGCGTCCGGTGCGGGTCTGGCTGGTCATCGGCGGGCCTCGTCCTTGTCTTCTTCCAGCGCCTTTGCCGCGGCTTCACCGGCGATCGCGACGAAGGCGTCGTGCAGCCCGGCGCGCTCGATCGACAGCGAGTGGATCCCCGCCTCGCCCTCGATCAGCGCGCGCAGCAGCGGTTCGATCCCGCTTTCGGGCAGGCTGAAATACCAGAAGCTGCCCTCGTGCCGGGCATCGGCGGGCAGCGCCAGGCGCCAGGCGCCGTCGCGGGCGCGGGTCTCGAGCCGCACCTGCGGACGAATCCGGTCGCGCGCCAGATCGACCGGCCCGGCAAAGGGCACCTTGCCCCCGGCGATGATCGCCACCTCGTCGCACAGGCGCTCGGCATGGGCGATGACGTGGGTCGAGAAGATCACCGTGGTGCCCTTGTCGGCCAGGCCGCGGATCATCCGTTCGAGCTTGCCCTGGTTGAGCGCGTCGAGGCCCGAAAACGGCTCGTCGAACACCACCAGCTTCGGTTCGTGGACCAGCGTGCCAAGCAGCTGGACCTGCTGCGCCATGCCCTTCGAAAGCTGGCGGATCTGCCGCTCGATCGCATAGCCAAGGCCGTGTTCTTCCAGAAGCTGCTTGCCGCGCCTGCGCCCTTCGGCAAGCGGCAGCCCGCGCAGCGCTCCCAGGAAGGCAATCGCCTCGTAGGTCTTCATCGAGGGATAGAGCCCGCGCTCCTCGGGCAGGTAGCCGATCGTATGCGCCACTTCGTGCGGGCGGTCATGCCCCAGCACGCGGCGCAGGCCCTCATCCGGGTCGATTATCCCCAGCAGCATGCGCAGCGTGGTGGTCTTGCCCGCGCCATTGGGGCCGAGGATGCCGTAGATCGCGCCTTCAGGCACCACCAGATCGACCCCGTCGACAGCGGTAAACCCGTCGAATCGCTTGACGATCCCACGCGCTTCGATGGCCAGCGGCTTCGCCGATGCGCCACCCGCGTTGCCGTGCATTTGCCAATCCCCTAGCTTCATGGTTTGGCGCAATAGAGAAGGTCCCGTGAACAGGAGCAACAGGAAGTTTGGTTAACGCAGCGGAAATCGCATCGCTTCACCGCGATCTGGCGCAAGAGGCCGCGCGGCTGGGCTTCGCCGCCTGCGGGATCGCCCGCGCGGCCGAAGACCCCTTGCGCGCGCGGCGGCTGGAGCAATGGCTGGGCGAAGGATGCCACGCCACGATGGAGTGGATGGAGACCCGGCTCGAGCATCGCCGCAGCCCGCAAGGGCTGTGGCCGCAGGCGCAAAGCGTGATCGCGCTGGGGATGTGCTATGCCCCGGCCGCCGATCCTCTGGCGCTGGCCGATAGTCCCGACCGCGCGCGGATTTCGGTCTATGCCCAGGGCAAGGACTATCACGACCCGGTCAAGAAGGCGCTCAAGGCGCTGGCCCGCTGGCTGGTCGACCAGGCGGCGCGGCGCGGGCTTGGCGAGGCCGGGGTCAAGGTCTTCGTCGATACCGCGCCGGTGATGGAAAAACCGCTGGGCGCGGCGGCGGGGCTGGGCTGGCAGGGCAAGCACACCAACCTGGTCAGCCGCGAGCATGGCAGCTGGCTGTTCCTGGGCGCGATCTATACGACCCTGCCCTTTACCCCCGATGCTCCCGGCAAGGATCGCTGCGGATCGTGCCGCGCCTGCCAGGACGCCTGCCCGACCCATGCCTTCCCCGCGCCCTACCGCCTCGATGCCCGGCGCTGCATTTCCTACCTGACGATCGAGCACAAGGACCCGGTGCCGCTGGAACTGCGAGGGGCACTGGGCAACCGCATCTATGGCTGCGACGATTGCCTGGCGGTATGCCCGTGGAACAAGTTCGCCGATACCGCGCACACGATGCAGGCCTTCCTGCCCCGCGCCGAACTGGCCGCGCCGCGCCTTGCCGAGCTGCTCATGCTCGACGATCCGGGCTTCCGCACGCTGTTTTCCGGCTCACCAGTCAAACGCATCGGCCGCAATCGCTTCGTGCGCAATTGCCTCTATGCGGCGGGGAACAGCGGGGACGTTTCACTGCTGCCGATTGTTGAGCTGCTTCTGGCCGACCCTGATCCGGTGGTCGCCGACGCTGCGCATTGGGCGAGGTTGGAATTGGTTCACGCAGAGGCGCAGAGAAGAAAGTAAAGACGCAGAGGCGACGCGCATGCGGCGAAGCCGCTTTATCTCTGGAACGATGCGGTTGCCGCAAGGGCAGAGAAATTGAAAGAGCCTTCGGCTCAGCACAACCTCTCTGCGCCTCCCTTTTCTTCTTTGCGGTCTCTGCGTGAACCCCCTTTTCTTCTTACCTCACCTGTAGAGCAACTGCTTGGCGACCCCGATCCGATGGCCGCCGACGCCGCGCAATGGGCAAGCGTTGAATTGGTTCACGCAGAGGCGCAGAGAAGAAAGTAGAGACGCGGAGGCGACGCGCATGCGGCGAAGCCGCTTTAACTTTGGAACGATGCGGTTGCCGCAAAGGCAGAGAATTTGAAAGAGCCTTCGGCTCAGCACAACCTCTCTGCGCCTCCTCTTTCTTCTCTGCGCCTCTGCGTGAACCCCCTTCTTCTTACCTCGCCAGCAAGTTACGCGCCTGACTGGCGATCTGGGCCAGCATCGCCGGCGCAACCGGCACCACCACCTGGGCGCGCGCGATTACGGTGCGGAACTGGCGGATCGCCTGGGCCTGATCTTCGGCCCAGCGGTCCACGGCCTTGGCCGCCTCGTCCTTCGTGCCGGCATTGCGGCGCAGGAAATCGAGCCGCATCTGCTGGAAATCGCGGGCCAGGCCGTTGACCAGCAGGCGTTCCCACGGGTCCGACGGGCTCATCCGCGCGGCGGTCTGCTGCGCCCAGTCAAGCCCCAGCCGCGCGCCCAGATCGGTGAAGGCGGCGGTCAGGCCGCGCACCGTCGAGCCGTTCTCGCGCGCCAGCTTGGCAAGGCCGATCACCCCATCGAGGTCGAACAGCCGCGCCACCGCCGCCGCAACCCCTGCCGGGGCGCCGGCGTCGACCAGCATGGCCTGCATCCGCCGCGACTGGGTCCGGGCTTCGCTGGCAAGCAGGTTGTCGAGATCGGCGTCGAGTTCGCCCACCCCGGCAGACAGTTCGGCGACCAGCTTTGAAGGCACCAGCGTGCCCGCACCGACGCGCAGCAGGTCGGCCATGTGATCGGCCATCGCCGAGGCGGCGCGGTCGAACAGCAGGATCCGGGCCGTTTCGCTCATCGGCGCGGTTTCGATTTCCTGCCAGATCGCCGGCACGCCAAGCAGGCGCTCGGCCGCGACGAAAGCCGCCGCAACCTGCGCCAGGGTCGCGCCTTCCTCTTCGGCCAGTTCATAGGGATGGATCAGCCCCAGCCGGTTGACCATGCGGTTGGTCAGCTTGGTGGCGATGATCTCGCGCCGCAGCCGGTGATCGAGGATGTCGGCCTTGAACTTGGTGCGCATCGGCGCGGGGAACTTGTCGAGCAGTTCGTCGGCCAGACCGGGATCGTCGGGCAGGTGCGAATCCTCGAGCGCTTCCTGCAGCGCCAGCTTGGCCGAGGACAGCAGGACCGCAAGCTCGGGGCGGACCAGGCCCTGCCCTTCGGCCGCGCGGCGCAGCAGCACCTCGCTTTCGGCGAGACCTTCGGTCTTGCGGTCAAGCTGGCCCAGCGCCTCGAGCGATTCGATGAGGTGCAGGTGCGAGGCGGTGGACTTGGCCCCGCCGGCCTGCGCGATCGACAGCGCCAGCGCCTGGAGCCGGTTGTCCTCGAGCACGATATGGCCGACCTCGTCGGTCATGTCGGTCAGCAGCTTGACCCGCGCCGCTTCGGTCAGCCGTCCGGCGCGCTTGGCGCTGGCCAGCGCGATCTTGATGTTGACCTCGTTGTCGCTGCAATCGACCCCGGCGGAATTGTCGATGAAGTCGGTGTTGATCCGTCCGCCGGTGCCGTTGGCGCCCTTCAGCGCGAACTCGATGCGGCCGGCCTGGGTGCAGCCCAGGTTGGCGCCCTCGCCGATCACCTTGGCGCGCACGTCGCCGCCGTCGATCCGCAGCGCATCGTTGGCCGGATCGCCGACCTGGACGTTGTTCTCGGTCGCCGCCTTCACATAGGTGCCGATCCCGCCGAACCACAGCAGATCGACCTCGGCCTTGAGCACCGCGGTGATCAGGCTGTCGGGATCGATCGCCTCGACCTCCAGCCCCAGCATCGCGCGCACTTCGGGGGAAAGCGGGATTTCCTTGAGGCTGCGGGCAAAGACGCCGCCGCCCTTGGAAATCAGCTGCTTGTCATAATCGTCCCAGCTCGAACGTGGCAGCGCGAACATCCGGGCGCGTTCGGCCCAGCTCTTCGCCGGATCGGGATCGGGATCGAGGAACACGTGGCGATGATCGAAAGCCGCGACGACCTTGATCGACTGGCTGAGCAGCATCCCGTTGCCGAACACGTCGCCCGACATGTCGCCGCAGCCCGCGACGCGGACCGCATCCTTCTGGACGTCGACCCCCATTTCAAGGAAGTGCCGCTGCACCGAAAGCCACGCGCCCTTGGCGGTGATCCCCATCGCCTTGTGGTCATAGCCCTTCGACCCGCCGCTGGCGAAGGCATCGTCCAGCCAGAAGTCGTGTTCCTCGGCAATGCCGTTGGCGGTGTCGGAAAAGGTCGCGGTGCCCTTGTCGGCGGCGACCACGAAATAGGGGTCCTCGCCATCGCGGATCACGACGCCGGCGGGATGGAGCACCTTGCCGTCGGCCAGATTGTCGGTGATCGACAGCAGGGTGCGGATGAACAGCTTGTAGCTTTCCTTGCCTTCGACCAGCCAGCCGTCGCGATCGCGCGCGGGATCGGGCAACTGCTTGGGATAGAACCCGCCCTTCGCCCCGGTCGGCACGATCACCGCGTTCTTGACGCGCTGGGCCTTCATCAGCCCGAGGATTTCGGTGCGGAAATCGTCGCGCCGGTCGGACCAGCGCAGGCCGCCGCGCGCGACCGGGCCGGAACGCAGGTGAATGCCTTCGACCCGGCGCGAATAGACGAAGATTTCGCGCCACGGGAGCGGCTTGGGCAGGCCGGGAACCAGGCTCGAATCAAGCTTGAAGGCCAGCGCCTCCTGCCCGGCCGGAGCAAAGGCGTTGGTCCGCAGCATGGCTTCGACCAGCGCGCGATACTGGCGCAGCAGGCGGTCGTCGTTGATCGCCGAAACCTGGGCCAGCCCCGCCCGGATCGCTTCCTGGGCAGCGTCCGCCGCCTGGGCGCGGTCGCCCGCGAAAGCCGGATCGTGGCGGCTGATGAACAGGTCGATGATCCCGCGGGTCACCTGCGGCGCATGCTGCAGCGCATCGACCACGGTCGGAATGCCATAGGTCATCCCGGCCTGGCGCAGATAGCGATACCACGCGCGCAGCCAGTTGGCCTCGACCGCCGAAAGCGATGCGGCAACGATCAGCCGGTTGAACGGATCGTCTTCCGCCGCAGCGTTGAGCACGTCGGCAATCGCGGCTTCAAGCGCATCGGCGCGGGCCAGAAGCGCGGCGCAATCGAGCCCGCCGGGCACGGCCAGCGCGAAATCATGGATTGTGCCAAGCCGCCCCTCATCGAGATCGGTGGGCACGTCCTCGATCACCCGGAAACCGAAGTTTTCAAGCGCCGGAACCGCATCGGACAGGGCGATCGCCCCGCTGCGCTGGTATAGCTTGAGGCGCAGTTCGCCCGAGGTCAGCGCATCGCTGCAATGCAGGCGGGCGCCGCGGCGCGGGCCTTCCTCGCCCTCGTCGGCGAGGCGGCGCAGGCGCGAGATATCGATTGCGGCCTCGCTTGCACCATAGGCGCTGCGGTAGGCCTGCGGGAAGGCATCGGCAAAGCGCGCGGCGATCGCGGCGGCCCGGCTGGGTTCCTCGCTCGCGGTGATCTCGGCCTCGACCGCATCGGTCCAGCCGCGCACCATGCCCTGAAGCTGCGCGTCGAGCTGGGCTTCGTCGGGGCTCGGCGCGCCGTCGCGGATGTCGAGCACGAAGCGGATCAGCGCAAGGTTGCTGCCTTCGACCTGCAGGCTCCAGTCAAGCACCGGGGCCTCCGCGGCCTGGCTCAGCATGTCGGCGATGGCGAGGCGCACCGTGGTCGACAGCGCATCGCGCGGCAGCCAGACGAAAGCGAACAGGTGCCGTTCAAGCGGGGCCTGGACCAGCGCCAGACGCGGGCGCGGGCGATCGACCAGGCTCATCATCGCCATCGCGATGCGTTCGAGATCGGCGTCGGAGAAACCGATCAGCAGGTCATGTGGCAACGCGGTCAGCGCGTGGACCAGCGCCTTGCCGGCGTGGCCGCTGGAATTGAAGCCGAACTTGGCCATCAGTTCGGCCAGCTGCGCGCGCATCCGCGGGATCCGATCCGGCGAGGCTGACAGCGCGGCGCTGGTCCAGACGCCGGCATGGACCGACAGCGCGGCAACCTTGCCGCCCTCGATCACCGGGACCATGAACAGGTCGAGCGGCACGCGGCGATGGACATTGGAAATCAGGTTGGACTTGATGATCAGCGGCACACGGCCGCCGCTCTTTCCGGCGCCGTCAAACCAGGCAAAGGCGCGTTCGTAGCTGGCCGGGGCAAGCAGCGCCTTCGCGCTCTTCTTGCAGATGCCCAGCGCATCGCTCTGGCTGCCATCGCGGTTGCGGGTGACATGGCCCAGCTGGGTCAGCATGCCGTCCTTGAACCAGCGCAGCAGCGCCGCGCCTTCACCGCCGGCCAGGGCATCGGCATCGGCGGCCATCGCTTCCTGCATCCGCGGCCAATCGGCCACCGCTGCGCGAACATCGGCCAGCGTCGCGGCCAGCGCGGTTTCCAGCGCGCGCCGGACCCGGGCATCGCCGCGTTCGGTTTCGAGATAGATCATCGATTCGCGCTTTTCGCCCGCGGCGTGTGCATCGAGCACCTCGGTCAGCACGCCCGAACCATCGCGGCGTACCGCGACGACGGGGTGAAGCAGCCGGTCGATGGCAAGGCCATGCGCGGCGACGGTGGCCGCGATCGAATCGACCAGGAACGGCATGTCATCGTTGATCAGCGCGATCCGCATGAAGCGTTCGCTGGCCGCGCCCGAGATCGATTCGATCGCGATCGAAGGCTGGCCGGCCTCGCGCCGGGCGGCGGCGGCGAGGACGAAGGCGCCGGCCTGGTCGAGCCCCCCGGCGGCAAAGGGCGGATCGCCCGGCAGCAACGAGGTGGAAAGGTGGCCGGCCAGGGCCTTGCTCAACGCGGACTTCGAACTCATTGCAAACGCTCCTCCGGCGGAGAGCAGCCCCGCCAGTTCCTGCTTGTTATTTTATTGCTATCACTCGTAGCATTTTTGCGCACTGTAGAGGCAACCAGTCTCAACTGCAACCACCTTGCCCCTAGGGAAATGGGCCTATCCCAACGCTTTTGTCGTTAATTCGAGCGAGCGGCGCCGCGCCGCCGGATCGAAGGTCGCGCCCGATACGATGATCTCGTCGGCCCCGGTGCGCTTGACGAATCGTTCGATGTCGCGCCGCACCGTCTCCGGGCTGCCGACCGCGCTGGCCTGGCGCATGTGCTCGAGCATCGCCAGCTGGCCGGGCGGCAGGCTCTGGCGATAGCCGGGCACCGGGGGCTTGAGCCGGCCGGGATTGCCGGTGCGCAGCGCGACGAAACTCTGGTCCATCGACGATGCGAGCAGCTCGGCTTCCTCGTCGCTGTCCGCAGCGATCACGGTCATCGCCGCCATCACGTGCGGCGCGGCGAGCCACTTGCTGGGCTGGAACTGGCGGCGATAGACCTCGAGCGCCTGATCGAGGTAGTCGGGCGCGAAGTGCGAAGCGAAGGCATAGGGCATGCCGAGCGCGGCGGCGAGCTGCGCGCCGAACAGGCTCGAGCCCAGCATCCACATCTCCACCTGCGCGCCAAATCCGGGGGTGGCGCGGATCGGCAGTTCGGGCTCGCCGGTCAGCAGCGCGCGCAGTTCGACCACGTCCTGCGGAAACATGTCCGAAACCCGTGCCAGATCGCGGCGCAGCGCCTGGGCAATGCGCATGTCGGCACCCGGCGCACGGCCCAGGCCCAGGTCGATCCGCCCCGGATAGAGCGCGTCGAGCGTGCCGAACTGTTCGGCGATCACGAAGGGATTGTGGTTGGGCAGCATGATCCCGCCCGCGCCGATCCGGATCCTCGAAGTAGCCTGTCCGATATGCGCCAGCACCACCGCAGTCGCCCCGCCGGCCACCCCGTCCATCGCGTGATGTTCGGCCACCCAGAAGCGCTTGTAGCCGGCCGTTTCCGCCGCCGCTGCCAGCGCCGCCGCATCGGCCAGCGCCTGGGCCACGCTGCTGCCTTCGCGCACCGTGACGAGATCAAGGACGGAAAGTTCGATCACCGGGGTGACTGTGCAGGCGGCGGCCCCAGCTGGTCAAGGTATCCTTGCGCGGTTTTTGCCGCATCGCTGCCCGGCGCCGCCTGAAGCACCGATTGCCAGCTTCGCCGCGCCGCCTCGTCGCGGCCCGAAAGCACGGCGATCACCCCGGCCTCCAGGCCGATTTCGGGATCGACCGGCATCAGCTGGGCGGCGCGCTCGATCTGGGCCTGGGCGTCGCCAAGCTTGCCCATCCGCCGCGACAGGGTGGCCGAAAGCAGCCACGCCTGGGCATTGCCCGGAACCATTGCCCGCGCTTCGCCAAGCGCCGCGGCGGCGTCTTCGCCCCGGCCCAGCGCCACCAGCGCGCGGGCGCGGTCGATCCGGATGGCTCCGCCCAGAGCGGCATCGCCAGCCGCATCGGCATCGACGCGGGCAGTGTCGAGCGCCGCAAGCGCTCCGGCCATGTCGCCGGCGGCAAGCAGGGCATTTCCCGCCAGCGCGCCCAGCCGCGCGCGCTCGGCCAATTCGTTCGCCGGGGTATCGCCGCGCGCCGCCAGAAACAGCGCGCCAGCCTCGGCCCAGCCGTCGATGCGGGTCAATGCCAGCGCCTTGCACTGCCGCGCCCCGGCGCGGTCGTTCATCGCCCTGGCTTCGGCCAGCCAGGCCTCGGCAAGTTCGATCCCGCTGGCCGGCTGCTGCATGGCAAGGTCGAGGCAGTCCTTCAGCCGGCTTGAGGACGCAGGCGCGCTGACCGCAGGCCGGCTGTGCCGATCGGGCAAGGGCGCTTGCGGCAAGGCCCCGCTCGGCCCGACCTGGGCGAGCAGCGGAAGCAGGAGGAGGGAAAGCGGCATTCAGGAAACTCCGGGCAGCGCGGCCAGCACATCGAGCAGCAGCGCGATGTCCTGCGCGCGGCTGAGGCGGTGGTCGCCGTCCTTGACCAGCGTCACCTGCACATCGGCTGAACGCAGCGCGGCGGCGAGCCGCAGCGAAATGTCCCACGGCACGTCGGCATCGGCCTGGCCGTGGAGCAGCCGCACCGGGCAATCGAGCGGAACCGCGCCGCCAAGCAGGCGATTGGCCTGCCCGTCCGCCCAGAAGCCGGGCCAGGTCGGGGTCGGTTCGGGGCCATAGGGGTTGTCGGCATGGAGCACCTCGCCCGCCGCCAGCCGGGCCTTCTCTGCTTCATCGAAGCCCCATTCGGTGAAATCGGGCGCCGCCGCGATTCCGACCAGCGCAGCGATCCGCGCGGGCATGGCAAGCGCCGCCAGCAGCATCACCCAGCCGCCCATCGACGAGCCGATCAGCACGGCCCGGCCAGGGCAATGCGCCTGAACCAGCTGCGTCACTTCATCGCGCCAGGCGCTCAGCGTGCCCTCGGCAAAGCGGCCCTCGCTTTCGCCGCAGCCCGAATAGTCCATCAGCAGGCATTCGCGGCCATTGGCCAGCGCCCAGTCAAACACGGCGGTCGCCTTGCCGCCCGCCATGTCGCTCATGTATCCGGGCAGGAAGACCAGCGCCGGGCCGCTGCCGGGACAGTGACGATAGGCTATGCGGGGGCCGCCGGGCAGTTGGTGGAAGCGGGTCTGCGTCATGACCTCTGTCATGCCGCAGGCCGCGCCGCCCGTCACCCCCCGGAACATCGCGCCGCAGGGCAGCTATGCCATTGCCCCGCAGCAAATCCCGGTTAGTCTGGCAGCCAGACCAAAACAGGGAGCCCGCCATGACCCTTCCCCCGCCCGATCCGGCGCCGATCGCCGTGACCAGCCGCCGCACCGCGCTCAAACTGGCGATGCTCGGGTTGGCGGGGGCCGGCGCGCCCTTGATCGCGCAGGCGCCCAGGGGCTTCACTCACGGAGTGGCCAGCGGCGAACCGGGCGCGCATCAGGTCTTGCTGTGGACCCGCTATGCCTCGGACCAGGACGAAACGCTGACCTGGGAGGTGGCGGCCGACGCCGACTTTCGCCGGATCGTCGCCTCAGGCAACGCCAAGGCATCGCCCGCCAGCGATTGCTGCGCCAAGGCCTGGGCGCGGGGGCTGAAACCGGGGCGCTGGTATCACTACCGCTTCATCGCGCGCGATGGCAGCAAGTCGGTAACGGGGCGCACCCGCACCCTGCCGGTGGGCAATGTGCCCAGCTTCAGGCTGGCGGTGTTCACCTGCGCCAATTTCGGGTTCGGCTGGTTCAACGCCTATGCCCACGCGGCCCAAAGCGGCGAATTCGACCTGGCCCTGCACCTGGGCGACTATTTCTATGAATACGAGCGGGGCGAATACCCGAGCGCCAAGGAAACGGTCGACAGCCGGCTGGTGCCGGTGAACGAAGCCACCACGCTCGAAGGCTACCGCGATCGCTACCGCACCTATCGCAACGACCCCGACCTGCAGCGGCTGCACCAGATGATGCCGATGGTCTGCGTGTGGGACGAT
The DNA here is from genome assembly GCA_046348665.1 of Sphingomonadaceae bacterium. Taxonomy (GTDB): domain Bacteria; phylum Pseudomonadota; class Alphaproteobacteria; order Sphingomonadales; family Sphingomonadaceae; genus Novosphingobium. The sequence goes on from JAXMDV010000001.1 coordinate 712,519, forward strand.
CACGAAACCGCCAACGACACCTGGCAGAACGGCGCCGAAAACCACCAGCCCGGCGAAGGCGACTGGGCGCTGCGCAAGGCCGCGTCCGAACAGGCCTGGCGCGAATGGCTGCCCGTGTCCGACGACTATTACGCCCAGTACGAGATCGGCCAGCTGGCCACGCTGTTCCGGCTGGAAACCCGGCATCTCGCGCGCAGCCTGCAGCTTGACCTTGGGGCAGTCGCCAAGGGGGCCGCGCCCGGCCAGCTGGAAGCGGCATTCTCGGCCTTTCGCGACGGGGCCTGGCGCTCGGAAGAGCGCACCCTGATGGGGCCGAAACAGGAAGCCTGGCTGGGGCGCGGGATGAAGGCCTCGGTCCGCGCGGGCAAGAGCTGGCAGGTGCTGGTCCAGCAGGTCATCATGGGCGAGATCCTGATGGGCGACAGCGTGATTGCCAATATGCCCGCGTCGACACCCGCCTGGCTGAAGCAGACGCTGGTGAACGACGTTGCCGCCGCCCATGTCGGGGTGCCGTACAATCTCGATTCATGGGATGGCTATCCGGCCGCACGTGCGCGGCTGCTCGATTCCGCGCTGGCCGCCGATGCCAACCTGATCGTGCTGGCCGGCGACAGCCACAACGCCTGGGCTTTCGATCTCGACCGTCACGACGAGCGGGTCGGGGTCGAAATGGCCAGCACCTCGGTCACCTCGCCCGGCGCGGAAGGCTCGATCCCGTGGCTCAGCACCGATGAACTCGAACGCGCGACGGTGGAACGCAACCGCCAGCTCAAATGGTGCGACCTTTCGCGGCGCGGCTACATGGCGGTCGAACTGACCCCCACCCGCGCCACCAGCGAATGGCGCTTCCTCGCCAGCGTGCGGCAAAAGGGCACTGCTTTGGCTGGGGTGAAGCGGATGACGGTGCTGGCGGGGCAGAGGAAGTTTTCGGTTTAAGTATGGTGTTTGAAGGGGTTCACGCAGAGGCGCAGAGAAGAAAAAAGAGGCGCAGAGGCGTCTTGCTGAGCCGCAGGCTCTTTCAATCCCGCTTCGATGCGTTTGACGCGGCGCCGACTATTCAAGGCGGCTTCGCCGCAAGCGCAACATCTCTGCGGCTCCCTTTTCTTCTCCGCGCCTCTGCGTGAACCCCAAAAAAACCCAACCTGGCAACCGGCATTTCCTTCCCGAACCTGCTGAAACCAAAGCGCCGCCCCTTCCGGTGCGCGCCGGCTTGTGCCAAAGCGCCCGGCAACGACGACGAGAGTAGAGCATGTCCGACCAATTCAAGATCAGCCTGCCCGATGGTTCCGTGCGCGAGATGCCGGTCGGGTCGACCCCCGCAGACGTCGCCGCGGCGATCGGTCCGGGGCTGGCCAAGGCCGCGCTGGCCGCGCGGATCGATGGCGAACTGGTGGATCTCACCCGTCCTTTCACTGGCGACGCGCAGCTGGCGCTGGTGACCAGCCGCGACGAGGCCGACGCGCTGGAACTGGCCCGGCATGACTATGCCCATGTCCTGGCCGAAGCCGTGCAGGCGCTGTTTCCCGGCACGCAGATCACCTTTGGCCCGGCAACCGATGACGGGTTCTATTATGACGTGATGGCGCCCGCGGGCCGCGAACCGTTCAGCATGGACGATCTGCCCGCGATCGAGGAAAAGATGCGCGAGATCATCCGCGCCGACAAGCCGCTGCGCCGCGAGGTGTGGACGCGCCAGCAGCTGATCGACAAGTGGAGCGCAGAGGGCGAACGCTTCAAGGCCGAATGGGCGCAGGAACTGCCCGAGGGCGAGGAGCTGAGCGTTTACTGGTCGGGCAATGACTGGCTCGACATGTGCCGCGGGCCGCACCTGCCCTCGACCGGCAAGCTCGATCCCGCCGCGTTCAAGCTGATGCGGGTGGCGGGCGCCTATTGGCGCGGCGACCAGAAGAACGCGCAGCTGACGCGGATCTATGGCACCGGCTGGCTGAGCAAGAAGCAGCTCGACGCGCACCTCCACCGGCTGGAAGAAGCGGCCAAGCGCGACCACCGCAAGCTGGGACAGGAGATGGATCTGTTCCATCTCCAGCAGGAAGCGCATGGATCGGTATTCTGGCACCCCAAAGGCTATCTGATCTGGCGGACGCTGGAGGCCTACATGCGCCGCCGGCTCGACCAGGCGGGCTATGTCGAGGTCAAGACCCCGCAGGTGATGGACGCGCGCCAGTGGGAGCAATCGGGCCACTGGGGCAAGTACCGCGAAAACATGTTCGTGATCCCCGACGAGGTCCCCAACACCGAGGACGAGGGCCCGGTGATTTCGGGCGAGGCCGACTGGATGGCCCTGAAGCCGATGAACTGCCCGGCGCACGTCCTGATCTATCGCCAGGGGATCAAGAGCTACCGCGACCTGCCGCTGCGCATGGCCGAGTTCGGCTGCTGCCACCGCAACGAGGCGCACGGCGCGCTGCACGGGATCATGCGGGTGCGCCAGTTCACCCAGGACGATGCGCACATCTTCGTGCGGCAGGATCAGCTGGTGGAAGAGGTCAAGGCGTTCTGCGACCTGCTCGATTCCATCTACAAGGATCTCGGCTTCCCCGACTATGCGATCAAGCTGGCGCTGCGCCCGGAAAAGCGTTTCGGCAGCGACGAGATGTGGGACTGGTCGGAAGCGAGCCTGCGCGATGCGGTGGCCGCCACGGGCCGCGCCACGGCGGAATTCGGCTGGGAGGAACTGCCCGGCGAAGGCGCGTTCTATGCCCCCAAGCTGGAGTTTCACCTGACCGACGCGATCGGACGGACCTGGCAGTGCGGCACCTTGCAGACCGATACGGTCCTGCCCGAACGGCTCGACGCAAGCTATGTCGGCGAGGATGGCGAACGCCACCGCCCGGTCATGCTGCACCGCGCAATCCTGGGCACCTTCGAACGCTTCATCGGGATCATGATCGAGCATTTTGCCGGCAAGCTGCCGGTCTGGCTCGCCCCGGTCCAGGCGGTGGTGGCGACGATCGTGTCGGACGCCGATCCCTATGCCGCCGAGGTCGCCGCACAGCTTGCGGCGGCGGGAATCCGGGTCGAAACCGACCTGCGCAACGAGAAGATCAACTACAAGGTCCGCGATCACAGCCTCAAGAAGGTCCCGCACATGCTGGTGGTGGGCAAGCGCGAAGCCGAAGAGGGCACCGTCGCGCTGCGCACCCTGGGGGCCGAGCACCAGAAGATCATGCCGCTGGCCGAAGCGGTCGCGCTGCTGAAGGCCGAGGCGACTCCGCCGGATCTTCGGGATTGATGCCGCGCATGGCCTTCGACAGGCTCAGGCTGAGCGGGGTCGGGTCTTGAGCCGCAACCACACACCCGCTCATGCTGAGCCTGTCGAAGAATCCCTCCTGCGGCTGCGGCAATGCTAGGAGATCTCTCGGCAATCCAGATCGCCGTCGCCATCGCCGCCGCGCTTGGCGCGGCCTTTGTGCGGGGCCTTGCGGGGTTCGGCATGGCGATCCTGCTGGTGCCGGTGCTGGGCCTTGCCATCCCCCCGCGCGAGGCGGTGGTCGTCGCGAACTGGCTGGGGCTGCTGATTGGGCTCGTTGGCCTTAAGAAGATCCTTCACGCCAGCGAGAAGACCGCGCACCAGATCTCGGTGGTGGCGGTGCTGGCAACCCCGCTGGGGGTCTGGCTGCTGGCCCGCACCGACCCGGCGCTCGCCCGGCTGCTGATCGCGCTGATCGCCTTCGGAGCCTTCCTGCTGGTGCTGCTGCCCAAGAAGCCCGCGCACTATTCGCCCAGCCTCGTCGAAACCGGCGGGACCGGGCTGATATCGGGGATCCTGACCGGGTTTGCCGGCATGCCCGGACCGCCGGTGGTGCCCTATTACCTGCGCCGCGAGATCGCGCCCGAGCTGGCCCGCGCCTCGATGATGACGATCTTCCTGGTCACTTCGCTTACCGGGGTGATCTCGGCCTCCGCGCTGGGCGTGGCGACGGTGCGCGAGCCGGTCTTTGCCGCGGTGCTGTTTCCGGCGGTGCTGGTGGGCAACTGGCTTGGGTCGCTTGCTTTCGGCAAGATCAGCCCGGCCGCCTGGCGCAGCTTTACCGGCGCGGTGCTGGGCCTTTCGGCGCTGGCGGCGCTGCTGAAGCTGCTACAGGCCTGAGGGCAGGAACGGCCCGGCGAGGATCAGCGCCAGCGCGCAGCCGGTGACCAGCGCGATGCGCACCAGTTCGCCGGGTTCGACAAGCGGACGCGCCGCGATGAAGGCGATAGCCTTGGCCATGCCGGCATTCTGGCCCCGGCCACTTACCAAATCGTAAATGCTATCCCTCGAACAGCGCCCGCAGATCTTTCTTGAGGATCTTGCCATTGGCGTTGCGCGGCAAGCCTTCAGCATGGAACAGGATCTTCACCGGCACCTTGAACGCGGCGATCCGCGCACGGCAGAAGTCCTGCAGCTCGGCCTCGGTGGCGTCGAGCCCTGCGCCGAGGTGGACCACGGCGGCCGGCTCCTCGCCCAGCACGCGGTGCGGGATTCCGACCACCGCCGCATCGGTCACCGCGGGGTGTTCGTAGAGCGCGTTTTCGACTTCGGTCGAATAGATGTTCTCACCCCCGCGGATCACCATGTCCTTGGCCCGGTCGGCGATGAACAGGAAGCCTTCATCGTCGATCCGCGCAAGATCGCCGGTGCGCACCCAGCCGTCGACGAAAGTCGCGGCGCTCGCCTCGGGGTTGTTCCAGTATCCCGCGACGATCATCGGCCCGCGCGCCCACAGTTCGCCGATCTCGCCCGCCGGCAGCACGGTCACGCCGTCTTCGCCGCGGATTTCGATGTCGGCGGCGGCAACCGCCGGCCCGGCGCTGGTCGGGCGGTTGATGTAGTCCTCGCCCGAATGGGTGGTGACCGTTGCGGTGGTCTCGGTCATTCCCCAGCCGTTGCCGGGCATTGCGCCGAAGGTTTCGTAGATCTTGCGGACCAGTTCGGGTGCGGAGGGCGCGCCGCCATAGCCGATGCTCTCGATCGAGGAGAGATCGTAATTGGCCCGCTCGGGATGCTCGATCAGCTGCCAGGCGATGGTCGGCACCCCGCCGGTGGCGTTGACCTTTTCGCGCTCGATGATGCCGAAGGCCTTCACCGGATCCCACTTGTACATCAGGATGATCGTGTGCCCGCCCGCGACCGCGCCCATCATCGTCGCGCTGCAGGCGGTGGCGTGGAACAGCGGAATGACGGTGAGCATCACCTTCTTCGACGGTTCGGGCAGCGCCTCGCCCCGCCGCAGGAACGAGCGCGCCGCGACATAGCCGCTTGAGAGGATGTTGGAGAGGAAGTTGCGGTGCGTCCCCAGCGCGCCCTTGGGATTGCCGGTGGTGCCCGAGGTGTAGAGGATCGTCGCCGGATCGTCGGCGTGAAGCGCAACTTGCGGCAGTTCCGCATCGGGCAGGCTGGCCCAGGCCGACGACGGCCCGATCACGTCCTCAAGCCGCGCGACCCCTTCAACCGGAGCGTCGAGGCGGGATGCGATGACATGCTCCAGCGCGGCGCGCTCGGCGCGGTGCGGCAGGATCCGTTCGAGCCGCTCGCCGTCGCAGACCAGCACTTTCGCGCCCGAATTGTCGAGGCCATAGGCCAGTTCGGGCGCGGTCCACCAGGCGTTGAGCGGCACGCAGATCGCCCCGATCGAGACCACCGCATAGAACACCACCGGCCATTCGGGCAGGTTGCGCATCGCCAGCGCCACCCGGTCGCCCTTGGCCACGCCCAGACTCTGGAGATGCGCCGCGAACGCCGCCACCGCGCGGTGCCATGCGTCATAGGAAACGCGCTCGTCCTCATAGATCAGGAACGTCGCTTCGCCGTGGCTGCGGCCCTGCGCGACCAGCGCGGAAAGATCGGGCAGCGCGTTCTTCCAGACCCGGGTGGGAATGCCCCGGATCTCGACCACATCGGTTTCGAACGGCATCCCCGGCGCGGTCAGCATGGCTTCGATTTCGCCCAGCGACTTGACCGGCCAACCCGCCGGCAGTTCGATTCCCAATGTCACCCGTTACCTCCCTGCACCCCCGCTCAAAGGGGCTGTTCGGCAATCAGCCTAGCGCAATGCGCGGCATGCTCAAGCGCCAAGCGCCGGGAATGGGGTCCTGCGCCGCCGGTCGGTGGGAGGGGGGTGGCGGCGCAGGACAGTCATCGGGCAGCCGGGGGGGACCGGCTGCCTGAACAGGCTATTTGAACGACGCGCCGGGGCGCACGCCCAGCTTCTTGAAGACGATCGCCGCCGGGCAGAACCCGGTGAAGCTGGCCTGCAGCATGTTGAGCCCGGCAAAGGCGGTCAGCCACAGCCAGGCCGGATGGACCCAGTGCGCCAGGGCAAGGCTGACCAGCACCATTACCCCGGCAAAGCGGAACACTGCGGTATCGAGAGTCATCGCGTCATTCTCCTACTTGAAGCGCAACTTGCGGATGCCGAGGGCATGGAGCGCGAGCTTCTCGTAGAACGGCTCGCTGGTCCCGCGGCGGATCTTGTGGAGGAAGTATTTCTCGAACCCGATCTTGGCGAGGTGGACCCATTTCCCCTCGCTCGACCAGTTGAGGTTGCGCGGCGGGATCTGCGGCTGCGCGACGAAGGCCACGCCGCCATCGCCGAAATCGGCAAGGCAGACGGCGTTCCAGCTCGCCTCCTGATCGGGCTCCCGGCCATCCAGCTCGGCCTTGAGATTGAGCGCGATCGCGGTGACCATGCTTTCGATCATGAACCCGGTCTTGGGCACGCCGACCGGCACCGGGGTCGGCCCGATCGGCGGGATCGCCACGCAGACGCCCAGCGAATAGACGTTCCTGAAGTTCGGATTGCGCTGGTGCTTGTCGGCCAGGATGAACCCGCGCGGATTGGTCAATCCTTCGATCCCGTGGACCGCGGGAACGCCGCGAAAAGCGGGAAGGATCATCGAGAAACCGAAGGGCAGGTCGTGGACCGCCTTGACCGAACCATCGGGATTCAGTTCCTCGACATGCATCAGGCCGTCCTCGACCTTGGTGATCCGCGCGTTGGTGATCCACTTGATGTAGCGGTCGCGCATCTCGCTTTCGAGCAGGCCCTTGGTGTCGCCCACCCCGTCGAGGCCAAGATGGCCGATATAGGGTTCGGCGGTGATGAAAGTCATCGGCACCCGGTCGCGCACCTTGCGGCGCTTGAGCTCGGTGTCGACGATCATCGCGAATTCATAGGCCGGCCCATAGCACGAGGCGCCCTGTGCCGCCCCGATCACCACGGGTTTTGGATCATTGGCCAGCCGTTCAAAGGCGTCGGCGGCCGCGCTGGCATGGTCGGTGCGGCAGACCGACGAGGTGAAGCCTTGCGGCCCCAGCCCCTCGACCTCATCGAAGGCCAGATCGGGTCCGGTGGCAATCACCAGGTAGTCATAGGCGAGCGAGGTGCCGTCGTTGAGTTCGACCCGGTTTTCCGCCGGATGGACCCGTCTGGCCCCGACCGAGGTGAAGCCGATCCCCTTCTTCGCCATGACCGGCGGCAGGTGGACCCTGATCGCATCGGGTTCGCGCCAGCGCACCGCAACCCAGGGGTTCGAAGGCACGAACCAGTAATCCTCGGCGTCGTTGACCACCATGACTTCGGCCTTGCCCGCGACCGCCGCCTGAATTTCGTATGCGGCGATCGTGCCGCCCAGCCCTGCGCCCAGAACGATGATCTTCGGCAATGCCATGTGCCCGCTCCCTTTGTTGCCGGCGTCCACTCCAGCGACCCGGAGATCCGACTCGATCTCGTATATCGCACTTGACTAATATGAGCGATAAGGCATATTAGCAAGTGGAAATATGAATCGGCCGATTGGCGGCACATGACAGGAATTCGAGCGATGATCTTCGGTTTCGGACGCAAGAAGCACCGCGAGCTCAACGCGCGCGAGCTTGATGCGCTGCTTCAGCAGGGCCGCGCGCTGGTGGTCGATGTGCGCGAGGCGAACGAATTTGTCACCGGGCACATCCCCGGGGCGATCAACATGCCGCTGTCCGCGTTCCGCGCCAGCCAGCTGCCCGATCCGGGCGAGCGGGTGCTGGTGCTGAGCTGCGCTGCCGGGCGCCGTTCGGCAATGGCGCTCGACAAGTGCGCGGCGGTGCGGGCGGAAATCGACACGCATCTGGCCGGCGGCTTCGGCGCCTGGCGCGCCGCGGGCCTCGCGGTCGAAATCTGAAGGGAACGGGCGATGGGCAAGAGGGGATCGATCCTGGCCGGTGCGGCGCTGGCGCTGGCCCTGCCGCTGGCAGGCTGCGGCAGCGAACAGGCACCCAGCCAGAGCGCCACGGCGCCTGCCGGAGAACGGCTGGTGCTGGCCGCGAGCGATACCGTGCAGTGGCAGGACGTTCCGGCCGAGGTCGCCACGCTCAAGGAAGCGCAGGTGCTCGCCCGGATCCCCGGCATCCTCACCTCGATCGCCGTGCGCGAAGGCGACATGGTCCGCCAGGGGCAGGTGATCGGGCGGATCGTCGATACCCAGCTTGGCTACCAGGCCGGGGCTTACGGCGCGCAGGCCGCCGCCGCGCAGGCGCAGGTGACCCAGGCCGAGGCCGACTGGAAGCGGGTCAAGTTCCTCTATGACAAGGGCGTCTATGCCAAGGCGCGGCTCGATCAGGCCCAGGCCGCGGTCGATACCGCCCGCGCGCAGGTTCGCGCCGCGCAGGCGCAGCAATCTGCGGTCGACGCGGTTGCCGGGCAGGGCGCGGTGATCGCCCCGTCAAGCGGGCGGGTGCTGCGCGCCGATGTGCCCGCCGGGGCGCCGGTCGCGCCGGGCGTGGTGGTGGCGGTGATCACGTCCGGCCCCACGATCCTGCGCCTGTCGGTGCCCGAATCGCTTGCCCCGCAGATCCATCCCGGATCGCGCGTCGCCACTTCGGGCCTTGGCGGCGCCGTGGTCGAAGGGCGGGCAACCAAGGTCTATCCCTCGGTTGTCGCCGGGCAGCTGACCGTCGATGTCGAATTGCCGGGGATCGAGAACACGCTGATCGGGCGGCGGATGGCCGCGCGGATCGAAGTGGGCAGCCGCAAGGCGCTGCTGGTGCCGATCGGCTTCGTCATCAACCGCTATGGCATCGACTATGTCACCGTGCTGGCCAAGGACGGCAGCGCCGCCCAGGTGCCGGTGCAGGTCGCGCCGTCGGCCGAACCGGGCAGAATCGAACTGCTTGCGGGCGTAAGCGCCGGTGACACTCTGATCGGAGCGGCCAGGCGATGAACCTTGGCATTTCGGGCCGGATCACCCGCGCGACGATCCTTTCGCCGCTGACCCCGCTGTTCCTGCTGGCGGCGGTGATCGTCGGCCTGATCGCGACGATCACTATCCCGCGCGAGGAGGAACCGCAGATCTCGGTGCCGATGGTCGACATCCGGGTGATGGCCCCGGGATTGTCCGCGCCCGAAGCGGTCGAACTTGTCGCCAAGCCGCTGGAAACGATCGTCAAGAGCGTCGACGGGGTGGAGCATGTCTATACCCAGGCCGAGGACAACGGGGTGATGGTCACCGCGCGGTTCCTGGTCGGTTCGGACCCCGAAGATGCCTCGATCCGGATCAACGAGAAGATCGAAGCCAACAAGGATCGCATTCCCGTGGGCATTCCCCCGCCGCAGGTGACGGTGCGCGGGATCAGCGACGTGCCGATAGTAGTGCTGACGCTCACCCCCAGGCCCGGCGCGCCCGGAAACTGGAACGATCAGGCCCTGTTCGAACTCGCAGGGAAACTGCGCACCGAAATGGCCAAGGTCGACGATGTCGGCCTGTCCTTCATCACCGGCGGCCAGCGCGAGGCGCTGCGGGTGGTGCCCGATCCGGGCCGGCTTGCGGCCTACCGCGTGCCGCTGGGCAATCTGATCGAGGCAGTCAGCCAGGCCAACCGCGCCTTTCCCGCCGGCACGGTGCGCGAAGGCGGGCAGGCGATCAGCGTCGCCGCGGGGCAGACGCTGAAAACCGCCGAGGAACTGTCGCAGCTTAACGTTCGCTCGGTCAGCGGGACGCAGGTGCTCTTGAAGGACGTGGCAAGAGTCGAGCAGGCCAGCAGCGAGGACCAGGCTCGCGCCTGGCGCTGGGCAAAGGATGCCAAGGCCGGCTGGGTGATGAGCCCCGCGGTCAGCCTGGCGATCGCCAAGCGCGCCGGAGCCAATGCGGTGACCGTTTCGGAGAACGTGACCGAACGGCTCGAAACGCTGAAGGGCACACTGATCCCGAACAGCGTCGATGTCGCGGTGACGCGCAACTATGGCGAAACCGCGAACGAGAAGGCCAACGAGCTGATCTTCCACCTGGCGCTGGCGACGATCTCGATCGTCGTGCTGATCGGCTTCGCGATCGGCTGGCGCGAGGCGGGGGTTACCGCGATCGTGATCCCGACCACGATCATGCTGACGATGTTCGCCAGCAAGGTGATGGGCTTCACGATCAACCGCGTCAGCCTGTTCGCGCTGATCTTCTCGATCGGGATCCTGGTCGACGATGCGATCGTGATGATCGAGAACATCGCCCGCCACTGGGCGATGCGCGATGGGCGCAGCCGGATCGACGCCGCAGTAGAGGCGGTGGCCGAAGTCGGCAACCCGACCATCGTCGCCACGCTGACCGTGGTCGCCGCGCTGCTGCCGATGCTGTTCGTCTCGGGCCTGATGGGCCCATACATGGCGCCGATCCCGATCAACGCCTCGGCGGCGATGGTGTTCAGCTTCTTCGTCGCGGTGATCATCGCCCCCTGGCTGATGATCCGCTTTGCGCGTGGTGCGCTGGACCACGGCCACGATGAGGCCGGCGGCCGGCTGGGGGCGCTCTACAAGCGCTACGCCGCCCGGGTGATCGCCACGCCGCAAAGCGCCAAGCGCTTCCTGATCGGGGTCGGCGTGGCCACGCTGGTCGCCTGCTCGATGTTCTACTTCAAGGCGGTGACAGTGAAGCTGCTGCCTTTCGACAACAAGAGCGAGGTCCAGCTGGTGGTCGATATGCCCGAAGGCACCAGCCTCGAAATGACCGGGCGCGTGCTTGAACAGGCCGCCGCGGTGACCCGGCAATTGCCCGAAGTGACCGCGATGGAAGCCTATGCGGGCACCTCGGCGCCGTTCAATTTCAACGGCCTGGTGCGCCACTATTTCCTGCGCGCCAAGCCCGAGATGGGCGACCTGATGATCACGCTGCTGCCCAAGGGGGACCGCGGCCGCGCCAGCCATGACATCGCCGTGGATCTGCGCCAGCGCCTGGCCAGGGCCGTGCCGCTGCCGGCCGGCGCCTCGATCAAGGTGGTCGAGACCCCGCCGGGACCGCCGGTGCTGGCGACCCTGCTGGCCGAGGTCTATGGCCCCGACGAAGCCACCCGCCGCAAGACCGCCGAACAGGTCGAGAAGCTGTTCAGATCGGTGCCCTACATCGTCGATACCGACAATTCCTTTGGCGTGCCCCGCCCCACGCTGCGGCTGGTGCCCGACCGCGCCAAGCTCGACCAGTATGGCCTCTCCGAACGCCAGCTGTTCGATTCGATCGGCGCGCTGCTGGGCAACCAGACCGTTGGCTATGCCCCGCGCAGCGGCGAACGCGATCCGCTGCCGATCGAGCTGGGCCTTGCCCAGGCGCAGCGCAGCTGGTCGGCCTCGCTCGCGGCGACTCCGGTGGCGGTGGCCCCCGGCGGCCAGCCGATCGCGCTGGGCGAACTGGTCCGCGCCGAAATGGTCCCCGGCGGCCAGGCGATGTTCCGCCGCGACGGTCGCGGCGCGGCGATGGTCATGGCCGATCTGGCGGGACGCTATGAAGCGCCCGTCTATGGCCTGCTTGCGGTGGATGACGCCATCGACCAATTCGACTGGGCCAAGGCCGGGCTGGAGAAGCCCGAAGTGCTGCTCAGCGGCCAGCCGGTCGACGAAAGCAGGCCGGCGCTGCTGTGGGACGGTGAATGGGAAATCACCTGGGTGACCTTCCGCGACATGGGCGCGGCTTTCATGGTCGCCCTTCTGGGGATCTATGTGCTGGTTGTGGGGCAGTTCAAGAGCTTTCGGCTGCCCCTGGTCATCCTCACTCCGATCCCGCTCACCCTGGTCGGGATCGTGCTCGGGCACATGCTGCTTGCCGCGCCGTTCACCGCGACCAGCATGATCGGGTTCATCGCGCTGGCCGGGATCATCGTGCGCAATTCGATCCTGCTGGTCGATTTCATCCGCCATGCCCGCAGCCCCGACAAGAGCCTGCGCGAAACGCTGCTCGAGGCCGGGATGATCCGTTTCAAGCCGATCGTGCTGACCGCCGCGGCGGCGATGATCGGGGCGGCGGTGATCCTGACCGACCCGATCTTCCAGGGCCTGGCGATCTCGCTGCTGTTCGGGCTGGCTTCATCGACCGCGCTCACCGTGCTGGTGATCCCCGCGATCTACATCGTCTTGCGCGATGACGGAAAACCCTTAGGTGAGGAGGCCATATGAAGCCCACCGACCTGTCAGAACTGAAAAGCAACGCCGGGATCATGGCCGCGCGGCTCAAGCTGATGAGCCACCCCGAGCGGCTGCTGATGCTGTGCCGGATGGACGAAGGCGAAAGTTCGGTGACCGAGCTGGTCGAGCTGACCGGGCTCTCCCAATCGGCGGTATCACAGCACCTCGCGCTGCTCCGCGATGAAGGCGTGGTCGGCACTCGGGGCGAGGCGCAAACGCGCTATTACAGCCTGCGCGACCCGCAGGTCCGCGCGATCATCCATGCCTTGTGCGACATCTGCGGCGATAGTTGCTAGGCCAACTGACAAGAGACGCGGCTTAGGTCATCCAGCTGTCTGCCAGTTCAGTTGCCCGCCGCGGCTTCGGCCATGTTGTGCCGCACCGAGGACAGCAGCGACAGACCGATCAGCGCCGCGCCGATCAGCCCGGTAACGGTTTCGGGAATTTCGAACAGCACGCTGCCAAGCATGATCGCCGCCAGCGCGATGATCGCCCAGAACGCGCCGTGTTCGAGATAGCGGTATTCGGCGAGCGTGCCCTTGTCGACGAGGTAGATCGTCAGCGACCGCACGAACATTGCCCCGATACCCAGCCCCAGCGCGATGATGAACAGGTTGGTCGAGAGCGCGAAGGCCCCGATCACCCCATCGAAACTGAACGAGGCGTCGAGCACTTCGAGGTAGAGGAAAGCCCCCAGCCCGGCGCGTTGCATGCCCTCGGCAGCCTCGGGCGCCTCGAGCAGGTTGCCGACCCATTCGACCGCGAAGAAAGTGGCGATCCCGTAGAGCCCCGCGACCAGATAGGTCCGCGCCTCTGCCGCGTCGTGAAGCTGGTTCGAGATGAGGTAGAGCACCGCGATGGTCAGGATGATCTCGAAGGCTTCGAGATCGGCGAATTTCCTGAGCGGAGCCTCGACCACCCCGATCCAGTCATGCTCCTTTTCGGAATCGAAGAAGAACTTGAGCCCGACCAGCAGCAGGAATGCCCCGCCAAAGCCCATGATCCCGGCATGCGCGCCTTCGATGATGTGCTTGTACTGTTCGGGATCCCGGATCGCGAGGGTCAGCGCCTCGACCGGGCCGAGCCTGGCGGCGATCACCACGATCAGCAGCGGGAAGACGATCCGCATCCCGAACACCGCGATCACGATGCCCCAGGTCAGGAACCGCCTCTGCCACTGGGGGTCCATGTCCTTCAGCACGGTGGCGTTGACCACCGCGTTGTCGAACGAAAGCGATACCTCGAGCACGCCAAGGACCATGCAGATCCAAACCGTGGACAGCACGGCGCCAAGCGTTCCGCCCATCATCGTATAGCCGACCAGGCCTCCAAGCCCGAGGCAGAACACCGTGAACAGCAGGCTGCCGGTGAAATACTTCATCATAACGCGTTCTTACCCCAATAGCTGCCTGCCTGGCATGCCGGTTAGTTCTTGCGGCCCAGGTCGGTGTCTGCCCTCACTATCCTCGGCCCGGAATCTCACCGGGCGCAACGGTCATGACATCCTGCCACTCCGGATGCTTGGCATAGCGAGCGCGGACATAGGGGCAGTAGGGAATGATCCGGAACGGCACCCTTCGCGCTTCGGCTATCAGGTGATCGACCAGGGCCGCCGCCGCGCCCGTGCCCCTCAGGCTGTCCGGCGCGCCGGTGTGATCGGCGCTGATCAGGCCGGGGCCGCGGTGGGTGAATGTCAGCTCGGCTTCGGCGTCGATTCCAGCGACGCGCGCGACATAGCGGCCGTAGCGGCCGTCGTCTTCGCTGGTGATGGCAATGTCGGGCACGGCAACGTCTCCCTGTTCACTTGTCCGGCATGGGGATGAATTCGCGGTCATCGCCCACCGGCAGTTTCATGCGCCCCTGGCGCCAGTCCTCGGCGGCCTGTTCGAGCCGCTGCTTCGATGAGGAAACGAAGTTCCACAGCAGGTAGCGCTGGCCGATCGGCTCGCCGCCCAGCACCATGACGTTCGCCGCCTCGCGGGCGACGATATCCGCCGCGCCGCGCCCCGCAAGCACCGCCATCTGACCGGGGCGAAGCGTGGTTCCACCCACCTCGATCGCGCCGCTGGCGCAATAGACCGCGCGTTCGGCATAGGCCGTGGTTACCGCGTGGCGCGCCGCTTCGTCCATCGCAAGGTGCTGGTAGAACAGCGGCGAATGCGTCTTCACCGATGCCTTGAGGCCATCGGCCTCGCCGGCGATCAGGCGGCCGCGCACCCCGTCCTGCTGCCATTGCGGCAGGTCCGCTCCTTCATGATGGAAGAAGCCGGGATCGCTATCCTCGTCCGCTTCGGGCAGCGCCACCCAGGCCTGGATGCCGTGCATCGCAGCCCCGTTGGCGCGCGCATATTCGAGCCGTTCGCTATGGGTGATCCCGCTGCCCGCGACCATCCAGTTGACCTCGCCGGGGCGGATTTCCTGATGATATCCCAGGCTGTCGCGGTGGGTGATCTGCCCCGAAAAGAGGTAGGTCACGGTCGACAGCCCGATGTGCGGATGCGGGCGAACGTCCAGTTCGCGGGGGATACCCGGCGCAAGCTCGAGCGGCCCGAGATGGTCGAAGAAGATGAACGGGCCGACCATGCGCCGGGCGTGGAAGGGAAGCACCCGCCCGACCACGAAGCCGCCGCCAAGGTCGTGATCGCGCTTGTCGATGATGCGTTCGATGGTCATGGCGAATGTCTCCCTTCGGTTACCCTATCAGCCGAACAGCTTGCCCGCCACCTCGGCCACCCGGCGTCCCTGGTAGCGTGCGCCTTCGAGATCGATCTCGCTGGGCTGGCGGCTGCCATCGGCGCCGGCAATGGTGGTCGCACCATAGGGCGCGCCGCCGACGATGTCCTTGTCGTTCATCTGCCCGGCATGGCCATAGTCAAGCCCGACGATCGTCATGCCGAAATGGAGCAGGTTGGTGATGATCGAGAACAGCGTGGTTTCCTGCCCGCCGTGCTGGGTGCCGCTCGAGGTGAACGCGCCGCCGACCTTGCCGTTGAAAGCGCCGCGCGCCCACAGTCCGCCGGCCTGGTCGAGGAACGCCGCCATCTGCGCGGACATGCGCCCGAACCGCGTTCCCGTGCCGACGATGATGGCGTCATAGTGCTCCAGATCGCCAATCGCCGCGATCGGTGCCGCCTGATCGAGCTTGAAATGCGCTCCCTTGGCAATGTCTTCGGGAACGGTTTCGGGCACGCGCTTGATGTCGACCTCGGCCCCGGCGGAACGGGCACCTTCGGCAACCGCCTGTGCCATCGTTTCGATGTGGCCGTAGGACGAATAATAGAGAACGAGAACTTTGGGCATTGGGATTCTCCTGTTGGTAGGGTCAAGAAATGGGTGGAGGCCCGGCGCCGCGGGGGGATTGGCGCCGGGCCTCCTGTCGCGGTCAGGCCGGCGCCATCGCGCCGAACTTGCCGCTGTTGAAATCGGCGATGGCTTCGCGGATCTCAGCTTCGGTATTCATCACGAACGGACCATAGCCCGCGATCGGCTCGTCGATCGGCTCGCCGGTCAGGACCAGTACCGTGGCATCGCCATCGGCATCGATCGTCACGGTGCTGCCATCACGCGAAAGCAGCACCATTTCCGCCTCGCCCGCCGCCTGGCTGCCGCCGACCGTGATGTGGCCGGACAGGACCACCAGCGCGGCGGTATGGCCTTCGGGCAGGTCGAGATCGAGCGAGGCTCCGGCGGAAAGGCGAAGATCCCACATGTTGATCGGGGTAAAGGTCCGGGCCGGGCCTTTGGTTCCCTCGAACTTGCCGGCGATGATCCGCGCCTTGCCCGCTTCGCCGGGAAGGCAGACCACCGGAATGTCAGCCGATGTGATGGCCTGGTATCCCGGCGATGCCGCCTTGTCCTTCGCGGGCAGGTTGACCCACAGCTGGACCATGCGGAACGGTCCGCCCGACTTGGTGAAGCCGACCGAATGGAACTCCTCATGCAGGATGCCGCTGGCAGCGGTCATCCACTGCACGTCGCCGGGGCCGATGGTGCCGCCCTTGCCGGTCGAATCGCGGTGCGAAACCTCGCCTTCATAGACGATGGTCACGGTTTCGAACCCGCGATGCGGGTGTTCGCCGACGCCGCGCGGGCTTGCGCCCGGCTCGAAGTAGTGCGGCCCGGCAAAATCGAGCAGCAGGAACGGGCTGATGCGCGCACCCAGCGTGTTGTACGAGAACAGCGAGCGCACCGGGAACCCGTCACCGACCCAGTGGCGGTTGGGGTTCGAATAGCGGCCGAGAATTGTCTTCATCACTTGTCTCCACTTGCCGCGACTCAATCGGGGTCGCTGGCTACGAAAGACACAATGGCGATGGAACGATGGGGCCGGTAGATTGCAAATTCGGACTCTGTGTCCTATTCATGCAACGATGCAGGACCTCAACGACCTCGCCTATTTCGTCAAGGTGGTGGAGCATCAGGGCTTCGCCCCCGCCGCGCGCGCGCTCGGCCTGCAGAAATCGAAGCTGAGCCGCCGCATCGCCGCGCTTGAGGATCGGCTGGGGGTGCGGCTGATCCAGCGCTCGACCCGCAAGTTCTCGGTAACCGACATCGGCCAGTCCTATTACCAGCATTGCCTGGCCATGCTGGTCGAGGCCGAGGCCGCACAGGAAGCGATCGACGCGATCCGCGCAGAGCCGTCAGGCCTGATCCGCATTGCCTGCCCGCCCGGCCTCATCGCCTACCGGATGGGCGAGGCGATTGCCGAGTTCATGGCCGCCAGCCCCAGGGTCCGCATCCAGCTTCAGGCCACCAACCGCCCGATCGACATCATCCGCGAAGGTTTCGACGTGGTGATCCAGACCGGCGAACCCCGGATCGAAGCGTCCAGTCTGGTCATGCGCAAGCTGGGGGAGGTCAGCCAGTGCCTGGTGGCAGCGCCGAGCCTGCTGGAAGGGCGGCCGGCTTTCACCATGCCGTCCGATCTGGCGGACATGCCGGCAATCGGACTTGGCACGACTTTCGCCGACGGCGGTTCGGACCATATCGAATGGATGCTGACCCACGAAAGCGGATCGACCGCCTCGATCCCGGCCAGTCCGCGCCTGGTGACCGACGATCTGGCCGCCTTGCGCGCCGCCGCGCTGGCCGGGATCGGGATCGTGCAGATGCCCAACCTGATGATCGAGCCGGATCGCGCCAGCGGGCGACTGGTCACGCTGCTGCCGCAATGGGCCTCGCCCAATCTTTCGGTCTATGCCGTGTTCCCCTCGCGCCGCGGCCTGTTGCCCTCGATCCGCGCGCTGATCGATCACCTTGCCGGGGATTGCCAGCCCTTCAGGCATGGAACTTCCGGCATCTAGGTTCCTCGGGGGGCGGGCTTCCATGCCGACGGCAGCAGGCCCCCGGATCCGAACAGGGCGCCTAACGCGTCATCCTGTCCCGCCGCCCTGCCCAGCTCTGCGGCCAGCGGGTCGTCAACCGGACCATTGGCGCCGCGCAGGTGTTCGATCCATGCCGCGATCCCGGCCATGATCGCCGGACAATCGCGGCCCTGCTGCTGGTTGGCGGCGAGGGTTTCAAGCCAGCGCTGCGGCAGCTTCTGGCTGCCGTCCATCGCGATCTGGATCAGCCGGTGGTTGAGCGCGGAATTGGCGAATCGCCGCATGAGTTCGCTGGCATAGCGGGGCAGATCCTGGCCGGGCGCTGCCGCGATAGTCGGGGCGGCCTCATGCAGCATGAGCGTTTCGGCCAGGCCGCGAAGCTCGGGATCGGCGATGGCTTCGTGCACGAAGGTATGGCCGCGCCGCAGCCCGCAATAGGCCAGCAGCGAATGCGCCCCGTTGAGCATGCGCAGTTTCGCGGTTTCATAGGGCCGCACATCGGCCACCAGCTGCGCGCCAACCGCATCCCAGCGCGGACGCGGGCCGGCGAAGCGATTCTCGATCACCCACTGGCTGAACGGTTCGGTGAATACCGCGCCGGCATCGTCAAGCCCGATCCGCCCATGCAAGCGGGCAAGATCGGCTTGGGTCGTTGCCGGCACGATCCGGTCGACCATCGAGCACGGACAGGCGCATTCCGCCAAAAACCAGGCTTCAAGGTCCGGCCTGGCGGTGGCCAGGTATTCACCCATCAGCCGCTCAAGTTGGTTGCCGTTGTCAGCCAGGTTGTCACATGAAAGCAAGGTCAGCCCGGGCAATCCCGCCGCCTGCCGCAGGGCGAATGCTTCGGCCAGCAGCGGATAGAACCCGGCTTCTGCCAACGCCAGATCAAGGCTGCCATCGGCGCGGCGGCAATAGCCCTTCTCGGTTACGGTGAAGCTTGCGATGCGGCATTGCGGCGCGGCAAGGCGCGCAACGATTTCGGCGCGGTGGGAACCGGCCACCAGCACCTCGCGCACCGCGCCGATCAGACGGGTGCGCTCCGATCCGCCATCGCGTTCGGTCAGGGTGTAGAGCCCGGCCTGCGGAGCCAACTGTTCGCTGACCCCCGTTGAGCGCAGCGATACGCCAGTGATCGCCCAGTTCCGGTCGCCGGCGTCCATGGCAAGATCGGTGTACCAGGCCTGGTGCGCGCGGTGGAATGCGCCGATCCCGAAGTGGACGATGCCGTATCCTTGCGCGGCGCGGTCATAGCCCGGGCGCACGACTGCCTGCGCCAGCGCGCCGAGCGAGTCCGGGCCGAGCCTCACAGCCTGTAGGCCTGTTTGACCAGATTGTAGGCAAGATCCTGCGCCAGTTCCGCCGCTTCCCAATCGGCAATCCGGTGTTCGGCAACCAGCCGGGCCAGAAAGCCGCAATCCATCCGGCGCGCAACATCATGCCGCGCGGGGATCGACAGGAACGCGCGCGTATCGTCATTGAAGCCAACGGTATTATAGAATCCCGCGGTTTCGGTGGTCATCTCGCGGAAGCGGCGCATGCCTTCGGGACTGTCATGGAACCACCACGCCGGGCCAAGCCGCAGGCACGGATAATGCCCCGCCAGCGGCGCCAGCTCGCGGGCATAGCTGCTTTCGTCCAGGGTGAAGAGGATCAGGGTCAGCGCGGATTCGTTGCCGAACCGGTCCAGCAACGGTTTCAGCGCGTGGACATAATCGGTGCGGGTCGGGATATCGGCGCCCTTGTCGCGTCCCAGCGCCTCGAACACGGCCGCGTTGTGGTTGCGGGAACTGCCGGGATGGAGCTGCATGACCAGGCCGTCATCAAGGCTCATCGCCGCCATTTCGGTCAGCATCTGGGCGCGGAACAGCTCGGCCTCGGCGGCGGTGAACGTGCCTGAACCGACCCTGGCGAACAGGGCTTCGGCCTCGGCGGGGGAAAGGTCGGCGGTCTGCGCGGTCGGGTGTCCATGATCGGTGCTGGTTGCACCCATCGAGGCAAAGAAGGCGCGGCGCTGCCGGTGCGCGGCCAGATAGCCGCGCCAGGACAGGCAGTCTTCCCCGGTGAGTTCGGACAGCAGGGCCAGGTTGGCGCGAAAACCTTCGAACTCGGGGTCGACCACCGGATCGGGACGATAGGCGGTGATCACCCGGCCATGCCAGCCGCTGGCACGGATCGCGGCATGGTGCTCCAGGCTGTCGAGCGGGCTTTCGGTGGTTGCGATCACCTCGATCCGGTAGCGCTCGAACAGAGCGCGGGGGCGGAACGCCTCGGTCGCCAGCGCGGCGGTGATTGCATCGTAATAGTGGTCCGAGGTTTCCGCGCCGAGCTGCTCGGTCAGGCCGAATACCTGCGCGAACACCCAATCGAGCCACATCCGCGAAGGCGTGCCGCGAAACAGGTGGTAACGCTCGGCAAACAGCCGCCAGCTTTCGCGGGGATCGGCGGCGGGGTTGCCGATCCCCAGCGCGGCGAGCGGCACACCCTGCGAATAGAGCATGCGGAACACGTAATGGTCCGGGTGAAGCAGCAGTTCGCTGGCGTTGCCGAAATGGGCATTGGTCGCGAACCAGGCCGGATCGGTGTGCCCGTGCGGGCTGACGATCGGCAGGTCCTCGACCGCGGCGAACAATTCGCGGGCGATCCCGCGGATGACGGGATCGGCGGGGAGCAATCGGTCGGGGTGAAGGGTCAGGGGCCTGGACACGTCAATCCTTCAGGATCTGATAACGGAAATCGCGAAATGTGGTTTCGGCGGGACCAGCGGCATAGAGACCAGGCCGCAGGGCAAGAAACCCGCCGCGAACGTTGTGGTGATAGCCCGAAACTTCCATTCCGCGGTCGAAACGGGTCCAGGTCCTGCCCTGATCGCCGCTGGTATGGATCGAGACGATGTGCCGGCGGTTGGTGATCCGCATCCGCAGCCTGCCGCCGTGGGGATTGATCGGCCGCGCCCGTTCGATCCCGTACTGGTGGACCACGAAGCGCTGGTGATCGAATCCCAGCCCGCAATAAAGCCGATCGTCATAGAACAGCACCAGACCCGCGGTGGATCCTTCGCCCAGTTCGATATCGCACTCGAAACTGTAGGACGTATCGCCCGCGGTCAGCAGCAGCGGCGAACCCGATGAAGGCGCGGTCCCGCGGCCAGCCAGATGCAGCGCATCCGCGCCGATCCTGACGCGCCGCGCTTCATCGGGAGCAGGCCGGAAAAAGGCCCATTTCGACCCCAGCTGAAGCGGGCCGTCAAAGCGGTCAGACAGCGCCATGCCGTGCGGCACGGCAGCACCGCCACGCGGTCTGGCCAGCGGACGCGACAAGTCTCCGCCGCGCATCTGGAACCACCCGTCCGCCGTGAATTCGACCGGATCGAGCAGGCATTGCCGGCCAAGCGTCCAGTAGCCCGCCAGATAGCCATGATAGAGCGACCACCAGCTGCCATCCGGCGCCTCGACCAGGCTGGCATGGCCGCGCGACCACCAGCGTTCGCTTTCGCTTTGGGTCCGCACCAGCGGATTGCGGGGGTGATGCTGCCACGGCCCGTGCAGCGACCGCGAGCGCGCCGCGATCACCATGTGCCCGGTCGGCGGGCCGGCCGTGCCGCCCACCGCCGTCAGCATGTAATACCATTCGCCGATGCGGTGGATCTTGGGGCCTTCGGGCGAAAAGCCTTCGACGTCCCAATCCGACGGATAGTGCCAGGGATCATAGACATGTTCGACCGGACCGATGACCGACAGTCCGTCATCGGCCAGCCTGACACGGTCTCCGCCCGAAAGGAACAGCCAGCGCGATCCATCCTCGGCCACGGCGTGACAGGGATCGATGTGATCGTGCAGCCCCAGCGGCACCGGATCGCTCCACGGCCCGTCGATGCTGTCGGCCCAGGTCACGAAGATGTCGTTGGGCTGCGCCTTGACCGGGATGTAGAGGAAATAGCGCCCCGCGTGCTTTTCAAGGCTGACGGCCCAGACCGACCCGATATTGCGGATCAGCGCCGCTTTGCGCGGCTGCCAGTTCACCAGATCGCGGCTGTGCCAGATGGTCAGGCCGGGATAGGTGTCGAAGCTGGAAAAGGTCAGGTAGTAATCGCGCCCGTCCCTGAGCACCGCCGGATCGGGCCGATCGCCCGCCAGCACGGGGTTGAGGAATTGGCCCGGCCCCGGTGCTGACGGCCCGGACTGCCGCTCTCCATCGGCTTTCGCCGGCTGGGCAAGGCCAAGGGCAGCCAAAGTCCCGGCGGCGATCGCGCCGCGCCGATCGGTGCGCATCAGCCCAGCCCGACCGTGCGCGACCAGGCCCGCCACAGGTCCGGCCAGACCTCAACAGGCTTGCCAACCGCCTTGCGCAGGCCAAAACCGTGGCCGCCATTGGCGAACAGGTGCATTTCCACCGCTATGCGTCTTGCCCGCAAGGCCGCGTGGAGCCGCAGGGTGTTTTCGACCGGGACAACGTCATCGTCCTCGGCATGAAGCAGGAAGTGCGGCGGGGCGTCAGCCGGCACGTTGCGGTCGGGCGAATGCGCCGCTTCGGCCTGCGGGGACGGATTGTTGCCAAGCAGGATCTGCCGCGAGCCGGGATGGGCAATCGCCGGATCCATGCTGACCACCGGATAGATCGGAGCAGCGCTGTGCGGCCGGGCCGAGAGCCGGTCGGCTGCGTCGACCGCCTGATAGACCGGGGCGGCGAAACGCGCCGCAAGATCGGCGCAGACGTGCCCCCCGGCCGAAAATCCCATCGCCGCCACCCTTTCCGGATCGATCCCGAAACCGGCGGCGCGGTGGCGGATCAGCCGCATCGCCCGCTGGGCATCGGCCAGCGCGACATCGGGTCCCGCCAGCCAGCCTTCGCCGGGCAGGCGGTAGAACAGGACAAAGGCGGTGAACCCGCGCGCGGCAAGCCAGCGGCCGAGTTCATAGCCTTCCTTGTCGACCACCACCCATTTGTAGCCGCCGCCCGGCGTGATCATCACCGCCGCGCCATTGGGCCGGTCGGGCCGGAACACGGCAAGCCGCGGACGGCTGATCCCGTGGACCGCGCGGTCGTTGACCAGGGGATCGGTCGATCGTTCATCAACCTGTTCGCGCAGGCCTGCTGGCGGAGCGCCGGGGGCGCCGGCGGGCCACAGATCGATCGTTTCAAAGGGCTGCGGCAGGCCCGGAGGAAGCGAGCCAGCGGCAACAGGCGGAGGGGTCTGCCCATCCGCCCGCTGGATAAGTCCGGCGGCAAGACCGGCGGCAAGCAACGATCTGCGATTCATCTGCATGCCGCTGTCCCGCCGCCGGATTGCCTTTTCGGCAGTCTACATCTTGAAACGGGCGCCGAACAGGATCGTGCGACCGAAGTGGTTGTTTTCGTAGTTGCGATCCGCCGTATAGTCGGTGAACCGGTAGCGGTAGGTATCGAGCAGGTTGTTGCCTTCGAGCGAAAGCTCCATGAAGTCGGTGACCTTGTAGCGAACCGATGCATCGAGATTGGTCGTTGCACCATAGCCTTCGAGCAGGTTGCCGGTGCCGCTCGCGCCCTCGTGATAGCGGCTGCGATAGCTCAGCATCGCACGCGCGCTGAACTTGCCGTCATCGTAGTAGAGCGTGGCGTTGTACGACCACTTCGACACGTTCGAGAGCGAATTGGTGACCGTCACGTTGCTGAGCGGACCAAGCGCGCCCGTGGCCGGCACGAAGGCCACGGTGATCGGCCCCTGCAGGTTGAAGGTCGAATTGGAGTCGATGTAGGTCGCATTGGCCAGCACGCCGAAATTGCTGATGAAGGCATTGCTGGTGAAGGTCTTGAACGGCAGCTGCGCCGCGACCTCGACCCCCTTGAGCTTGGCGCCCGAACCGTTGACCGTGGTCGAAAGCGTCCAAATCGGCTGGTCGAGCTTGGTCGGGTCAAGCGCGGCCGGCGATCCCGGGCTGAGCACCGAAACCGGCAGCCCGGTCTGGGTGAAGGTCGCCCCGGTAACCGATGCCGACTGGGTGAAGGTGTGCACGTCCTTCTGGAACAGCGCTACCGACAGCAGCGCCTGCGGTGCGAAGTACCATTCAAACGCAAGGTCGTAATTGGTCGCGCTGTAGGGCTTCAGGAACGGGTTGCCGCTGGTGATCTTGTAGTTGAACCCGTCGGCCGAACCGCCCGGCGTGAGCGAGCCCAGCGAAGGCCGGGTCATCACGTCGGCCACCGCAAAGCGGACGATGAAGTTCTGGGTCGGATAGACCGCCAGGTTCATCGCCGGCAGCCAGTTGTCATAGCTGCGGGTCACGGTCACGGTCGAGCCGCTGTTGATCCCGTAGGACGACTGGTCGGTCTTCACATAGCGCAGGCCCGCATTGACCGCATAGTCGAGGCCGAAGACGGTGCCCTTGCCGTCGAACTCAAGGTAGGCGCCCTTGCTACTTTCCTGAACGCCGCGGATATTGCCCGAATCCGCGACCAGCGGACGGCTGTAGAGCTGCGTGAACGCGGCCGCGGCCGGCAGGTTGGCAACCAGCCAGCTACCGGTCGTTCCCGAAGGCTGGCCTGAAGGCGCAAGCGTGAACAGATCGCCCAGCGCGCTGGTTACCGGGAAGCCATAGACCGCGCTCGGCCCGAAGGTCGAGCTGGTCGAACAGGCAATCGTGCCCGAGGTGCTGGTGACCAGGCTGGTCCCGCCGTTGCCGCAAACCGCGGTATCGCGGGTATAGGCAACCGCATCGAAGTTGAACCGCCGCCAGACTGCGCCGGCCTTGACCGTGAAACCTTCGGCAACGTCCCATTCGGTGCGCAGCTGAACGGTCTTGAAGCGGTTGGTGACGTTCGAGGGACGATCGCGGATTTCGGCGAGCTGGAAGGTCGCCGGATCGGTGACGCTGGGGGTGCCGAAGGTCAGCACCGGATGCGCCATGTCGGTGTAGTCGTAATGATAGCCCTGCGAATCGCGATCATCGAACATGATCGTCGTTTCCACCGGAATGTCGGCGCTTGATTTCGAAGTGCCGCCAAGCAGGGTGAAGCGGAAATTGTCGCCGAGCTGCTGATCCCAGGTGGCGCCGAACTGATGGAATTCGGTCGAGCTCTTGCGCAGGTAATGCTCGGTGCGGACCCAGACGTCGTTGAGCGTCGCCGAGATCATGTTGCCGTTGGAATCGTAGACTGGGTTGACGACATCGATCGCGCGCTCGTTCGAACGCAGCAGGACTTCGCCCCACTTCTCCTCCCGGTCTTCCTTGAACTTCGAATAGAGTCCGTCGATCGAAAGCTTGGTGCTGTCGGTCGGCTCGAACTGGATCGAGCCGGTCAGGCCCAGGCGTTCGCGCCGATGAGCGACCTCGCCGTAGCGCGGGATGCGCGGATGGAACGACAGCGTCGCCGCGTCGCAGGCCGTGCTCGGGCGATAGGTGCCACCGCTGTTGGTCTTGGGCGTGGTATAGGCAAGATTGCCCCCCGCAATCGAACCGGTGGTGTTGTAGAAGCAGGCGGTACCATCGACCGAATCGAACCGCGCCTGGCCCCAGCGAACCGAATTGTTGCCCATCTCGAGGTTGTTGGTCTTCGAGTAGGCCGCCGACGCCGAAATTCCGAAGGTGCCGGCATCGTTGCGCCAGCTGAGCAGCCCGGCCACGCGCGGGCTGACCTTCTTCGACAGGTCGTTGTACTGGCCGACGACCGACAGCGCGCCGTGCAGGCCCGTCTTGCCGCCAAGCGGGTTGCCGGTGTTGAGATCGACCACGGCGCCCAGCGAGCCTTCGTCGAGCGAGGCTTCGGCGGTCTTGTGCACCACCACGCTGCTGAACAGCTCGGACGCGAAGACGTTGAAATCGAACGCGCGGTCGCGGTTCGCGCTCGCCCCGTCGGTCGAGGTGGCGATGGTCTCAAGACCGTTCACGCGGACCCGGGTGAACTGCGAGGACAGCCCGCGCACCGTGATTGCCCGGCCTTCACCGGCATCGCGCGAGATCGAGATGCCCGGAATGCGCTGAAGCGATTCGGCAAGGTTCTGGTCGGGCATCTTGCCGATGTCTTCGGCGACGATGGCATCGACCGCGCCGACCGAATCGCGCTTGACGGTCAGCGCCTTCGCGAGCGATCCGCGAAAGCCGGTCACGACGATTTCACCCGCCGGCTGTTCCGCTGCGTCATCCGCAGGCTGCGCCGCGGCGCCTGCATCCTGTGCCAGCGCGATGCCGGGAAGGCACAGCGCGCTTCCCGCAACCAATGCCAATTTCAACATAGCCAGCCGCGAATCGTTCCTGCGCATGACCAATCTTCCTCCAAAGCCCCGCATCGGGGTGATTGCACCATTGATACCGGTGTCATTGAAAAGGGCAATGCTTGCGCCCAATCTTTGGCACCTCAACTCCCTGTCGACCTTTCCGGCCCCAACCCGATTTGGTAACCGGTGTCATTTCTGATTGCCCTGCTTCGCCCGGTCTGTCAAGAATCGAAACAAGGGAGATTGTCCTATGTCGCGAATTACCCGTGCCTTTCTTGTTTTTCTGGCTTGTTTGCAGTCGCTTGCCTTCAGCAATGCGGCAACGGCCGGGCCGGCAGAGCCGACCCGTGGCGGCGCCGGCGGGCGAATCATCAAGGTCACCACGCTC
This sequence comes from Sphingomonadaceae bacterium, assembly GCA_046348665.1. Classification (GTDB taxonomy): domain Bacteria; phylum Pseudomonadota; class Alphaproteobacteria; order Sphingomonadales; family Sphingomonadaceae; genus Novosphingobium. The sequence goes on from JAXMDV010000001.1 coordinate 738,838, forward strand.
GCAAAGGACGGTCCGGGTTCGCTCAAGGCGGCGATCGATGCCGAAGGGCCGCGGATCGTGGTGTTCGAAGTTGGCGGGGTGATCGACCTGGGACGCGACACGCTGACGATCGAGCATCCCTACCTCACCATCGCCGGTCAGACCGCTCCGTCGCCGGGGATCACCATCATTCGCGGCGGGATCGACCTCAAGGGCCACGACGTGATCCTCAGCCACTTGCGGGTCATGACCGGGGCGGACGGGCAGCCGCACTTCTCGGGCTGGGAAGCCGATGCCTTTTCCACCGTCGGCGCGCACAACGTGATCGTTGAACATTGCAGCTTCCTGTGGGCGCTGGACGAGAACATGTCGGCCTCAGGCCCGCGCTTCGAGGGCGCGAACGTGGCGCAGTGGCGCGCCAACACCAGCCACGACGTGCTGTTCCGCGACAATCTTGCAGCCGAAGGCCTGGCCTTTGCCAGCCACCCCAAGGGCGAACATTCGAAAGGCAGCCTGATCCACGACAATGCCACGGGAATCGTATTCTACCGCAATGTCTTTGCCCACAACGTCGAGCGCTCGCCCCTGGTCAAGGGCGGTGCCCAGGTGCTGATGATCAACAACCTGATCTACGATCCCGGCCACCGGGCGGTGCATTACAACCTGATGGCGCTTGAATGGGTGGGTCATCCCTATGTGACCGGACAGATCACCGCGATCGGCAACGTCATGCGCGGCGGGAACAGCACCGATCCGGGCCTGCCGTTCCTGACCATCGGGGGTGACGGCGACCTGCAGTACTACGGCCGCGACAACCGCGCGGTCGACCGCTACGGCAAGCCGCTGCCGATGCTGGGCCGCTATGGCGAGACCAGGGCGCGCATCATTCCCGCCAAGGCCCCGCTCGCACCGCTGGGCGGCTATGCGATCCTGCCATCGGGCGAGGTCGAGACCAGCGTGCTCTTCACCGCCGGCGCGCGGCCGTGGGACCGCGCTCCAGATGATATTCGCGTGCTGTTCTTCGTTGCCGAAGGGCGCGGCGAGATCATCGATGACGAGCACCAGGTCGCCACCGGTTATCCGCATCCCGCCGAAACCCGGGCGACCTTCGATCCCGCGGAATGGAATCTCGATACGATGAGCCCGAAGTCGGGCCGCTATCCGGGCGAAAAGGAAGGAGCGCAGGAAAAGCTGTCAGACCGCGACAAGGCGATGCGCGAGGCACCGAAACAGTAAGCGATCAACTGCCCGGCTGGATATAGGGGACGCGGGCGAACAGCTCGCGTTCCCACTGGCGCGGATCGTTCTTCACCCGGCTGGCCGTATCGAACACCATCGTTTCGCGCCGGGGCAGCGAATAGCTCGCCCAGCCGGGGTTGCCGCTGCGCGCAAACTGCACGAAGGCATCCATCACGGTGTCGCTCATCGCCTGGCGAGCCGGGGTGGGATCCGCGAACGTGCCGAACGACAATCCGATGTCGTCGGTGTGCTTGGCCCGCTCGAAATCGAGCTGGTAAACCCAGGTCTGGCGCACCCCTGCCCGGGCGCGCGCGTCGGCTTCCTCGACCTGCCCGCGCCACGAACGGCCGGCAGTGACCATGCGGTGAAAGATCTGCTCGGGGCTGTCATCCGGATAGCGCGCGCGGAACCGCGCGGTTACCCAGGCCGGATCGATATCGACCTTCAGCTCCGGCCCTGCCCGCTCGGCCAGGTTGGCCCAGTTCAGGTTGATCAGCTTGGGATGATCCGGCGGAAAGAACGCCCGGGTTTCAGCTACGCAATTGCCCAGCAGCATCGGGATCGCATTGCCCTGCGGCGCGGGATCGGGCCAGAACGGGTGCCGCATCAGATGGCGCATATCCAGCACCGGCCCCATGTAGAGCCCGCCGCCCATGATCGGATCGGCAGCGGACAGGGCGGCAACAAGCTCCTTTACCGGCGCGGTGGCCGGATCGACCCCATGCCCCAGCCGTTCAAGGAAAGCCTGCGCGCGCTGGCGCGCATGAAGCGGGCCGCTGGCGGTAACCTGCTGGCCGCTCATCGTGATTGCCTTGTGGAACAGGCCATTCGCCTCGGGCATGGCCATCAGCGTCGCGATCTTCGCCCCGCCGCCAGACTGGCCGAAAACCGTGACGTTCCCCGGATCTCCGCCGAACGCGGCAATGTTGCGCCGGACCCATTGCAGCGCGCAGATCAGGTCAAGCTGGCCCAGGTTGCCGCTGTCGGGAAAGCGATCGGGCAGGTAGAGATAGCCGAACACGTTGAGCCGGTGATTGACCGTCACGACAACCACGTCGCCGCGCTCGGCAAGGATTGCCCCATCGTTGAGCGGATCGGTTACAGAGCCGCCTGAATAGGCCCCGCCGTGGATATAGACCATCACCGGCTTGCCTACGCGGGGCGCGCGATCAGGCGTCCAGACGTTGAGGAACAGGCAATCTTCGCTTTGCGGCTGATCCTTCAGCCCGGCCTGCGGCGCAATCGGTCCAAAACCGGAGAATGCGGTCCTGTACTGCTGCGCTTCCAGAATCGCGCTTGGCGCTTCAAAACGCCGCGCCGCTGCATAACGAATGCCCAGGAACGCGCGCGCCTTGCGCTGGTCAAGACCGTTCTGGCTGCTTTCATAGAATCCATCGGGCGCGGCCACGCCAGCGGTAAGGCCAACCCAACCGAGCGCCAGGCCGCCCGCCAACATTGCCCGGCGGCTTAGGCCATCAGCGCCGGACATCGGCTCCGCCCGCATGGAAGCTCTCCAGCATGGCGGGGCTGGCAAGGCACATGTCCCCCGGCATCGAATGCTTGAGCGCGGCCAGGGCCAGCCCGCCCTCGGCCATTGATCGGACATCGCCGCCGGCCAGCCAGCGATGCAGCACTCCCGCGGCAAAGGCATCGCCGGTGCCGATCCGCTCGACAATTCCGGTCACCTCGATCTCACCGGTCTGATAGGCATCGGTCCGGCTGTCGACACGCGCGGCGATCCGGTGGTGGTCGCTTGAAAGCACCTGCCGCGCGGTTGAGCCGATCAGTCGAAGATTGGGGAACTGCGCAAAGGCCGCCTCTGCCGCCTCGCGTCGGCGCTCGGGTCCATCTCCCGAGAAGGTCCGCCCCAGCAGCAGCGAAATGTCGCGGTGGTTGCCGATCAGGATCGTCGCATCCTTGACGAGGTCGCGCAGCACCGCAGCGGGATCGCTGTCCCACGCCGCCCAAAGCTGCCCGCGCCAGTTGCCGTCGAAGCAGATCGGCACGCCGGCTTTCAGCGCCGCATCCTGCGCCGCGCGGGCCAGCGCCACGCCGTTCGGGCCAAGCGCCGGGGTGATACCGCCGCAGTGCAGCAGGTGCGAACCGGCAAGCGCTCCGGCAAAGTCGATTGCCACCGGATCAGCCTCGGCAAAGGCACTGCCGGCGCGGTCATAGGTGATTGCGGAAGGGCGCGGTCCCGCGCCATCTTCCATGAAATAGAGGCCCATCCGGCCGCTGCCCCGCGCCAGGAACGCGGTATCCACGCCGGCCGCGCGCAAGGCGGCAACCGCCCGGTCGCCAAGCGGATTGTCGCTGACCAGCCCCGCGAAGCGCACCGGATTGCCCAGCGATGCCAGCGCCACCGCGACGTTGGCCTCTGCCCCGCCCACCGCAAGCAGCAGGCTTTCGGCCTGGATCATCAGCCGATGGTCTGGCGGGGTAAGCCTGAACAGCAGTTCGCCGAAGCTGACGACCGGAGCTTTCATCCCGCCAGCCTAACGCGCCAGCCAGCCGCCGTCGACCGCCAGGACATGGCCGGTCACATAGTCGGAAGCCGATGACGCCAGGAACACGGCTGCCCCGGCGATGTCCTTCGGATCGCCCCAGCGCGCGGCGGGAATCCGTTCGAGGATCTGGCGGCTGCGCGTTTCATCCGCCTGCAACGCGGCGGTGTTGTTGGTGGCGATATAGCCCGGAGCGATGGCGTTGACCTGCACCCCGCGCGGCGCAAGCTCATTCGCCAGCGCCTTGGTCACCCCCGCTACGCCGGACTTTGCCGCGGCATAGCTCGGCACGCGGATCCCGCCCTGGAAGCTCAGCAAGCTGGCGATGTTGATGATCTTTCCGCTGCCCTGCGCGGCCATCGGCCTTGCGGCGGCCTGGCTCAGGAAGAACAGCGACTTGAGATTGGTGTCGATCACCGCGTCCCAGTCTTCCTCGGTAAAGTCGGCAAGATCGTTGCGGCGAATGATCCCGGCGTTGTTGACCAGGATGTCGATCCGGCCAAACGCGGCGAGGACATCGTCGATCACCTGCCGGACCGGCGCGATCGAGGACAGATCAGCCGCGAGGTTGAGCGCCTTGCGTCCGGTCGCGGCGATCGCCCGCAGGGTTTCGGCGGGTTCGGACCGTCCGGCCAGCGCAACATCGGCCCCGGCTTCGGCCAGCGCCACGGCAATCGCCTGGCCGATCCCGGTGTTGGCCCCGGTGACCAGCGCGACCTTTCCGGCGAGCGAGAAGGAAACCGACACGGCAGCCTAGTCCTTAAAGCGCGCGCAGGTAATCGGCGATCGCCTGGTCCTGCGCATTGGGATAGAACAGTTCGGCGAACTTCTCGCCAGCGATGGCCGCCTTGAGCAGATCCTGATCGACCGCCTTGAGCACGCTCAGCATGTCGCGGCACGAAGCCGCCTTCATGTCTTTCAGCTTGGTGCGATTGGCCGCCATGAAGTGGGCGCGCTCCTTGGGATAGCCGGCGCCGCCTTCATTCTCGAAGATCTTGCGATAGCAATCCTGGAGGTTGAGTTCGGCGGCCCAGCCGAAGCCCTTGGCATAGGGCATCGAGATCGCATTGCCGTCGTTGATCTGGCTGAACAGGAAGGCATCGGTCGGATCGATCACCAGCCCGCAGAACACGCCGGGCATGGAATTGCAGGCGAGCATCGAACCCATCCCCGTGCCGCAGCCCGTAACCACGAAATCCGCCGCGCCCGAATTGAGCAGGATACCGGCAAGCAGCCCGTTCATCACATAGGTCAGCGATGCGGCATCCTCGGGTGTGTACATGCCATAGTTGAACACCTGGTGGCCCAGCGGTTCGGCAACGGCGGTCAGGGCTTCGTGGACCACGGCGTTCTTGGCGGCCTGGCTGTTCTCGATGATCAGGGCGATCTTCATGGATTGTCTTTCGTGCTGGAAGGTCGGTTACCTCGCTTTGGTAACCGGTGTCATTGCCGAGATCAAGCCTCTTTGATGGTAATCGCCCGCACCGTTTGGCTGGCGCTCAGTCGTGAGGGGCCGAAACCGAAGCGCGGGGCACGAATTCAGCGGGAAACAGCGATTGCTCGGCAGTGGCCAGGTCCGGGTGGAGCAGCTTGAGCGCGGCCGAACGCGCCATGGTGCGGATCGGCCAGCGCACCGTCGAAAGCGGTGGCCAGATCGTTGCGGCGATCGCGGTATCGTCAAACCCTACGACCGAAAGATCATCGGGCACCACCAGCCCGCGTTCGCGTGCGACATGAACGACGCCGGCGGCCATGACATCGTTGCTGGCAAAGATTGCGGTCGGCGGCTCGGCCAGGTCGAGCAGCTGGCGCCCGGCTTCCTTGCCGGTCTCGAAGGTATAGCTGCCCCGCGCGATCAGTTCGGCCCCGGTATCGAGCCCATGCGCCTCAAGCGCCTCGCGCCAGCCTTCGCGCCGTTCCAGCGCCGAGCGGAATCCTTCCGGCCCCTCGACCAGCCCGATCCGGCGATGGCCCAGTGCGATCAGGTGCGCCACGCCTTCGCGCACGGCCTCGCGGTCGTTCGATTGCACGAGGTGCGCGGGATCGTCGAGTTCGGCCGAACCCATCCTTACGTAATTGCAGCCCAGTTCGTCGAACAGCGCCGCAAAGGCATCGTTTTCCGACAGCGGCGGCAGGATCGCCACGCCCGACAGCCGCTGCTGTTCGATGAAGCGGCGGATGTCGTCGAACAGGGTCGGGCTGTGCCGGTCGACCGGATGGATCAGCAGCGCATATTCGCTGCCGCGGATCGCATCGAGCACGCCTTCCTGGAAATTGAGCACCATCTGCGCATTGGGATTGTCGTAGATCATGCCAAGGACGAAGTTGCGCCGCAGCGCCAGCGCGCGCGCCTGCGGATTGGGAACATAGCCCAGCTCGGCGATCACCGCCTTGACCTTCTGCCGGGTCGCATCGTTGAGCAACGGCGACTGGTTGATGACCCGGCTGACTGTCTTTTTCGAAACCCCCGATAGCCGTGCGACATCGTTGATCGTCGGCTTGCCATCGTTCTTGCGCAAATCTGCCATTCGGTACCTCGGTAAAACCGCCGGACCTTGCGGCGTTGCTCTTGTCTCTTGCCTTGGGCAAACCCGCAAGGCAATATTGACACCGGTTACCATAGTCAGGAATCCCCATGCCGCAAGACCTGATCCCAGCCTTGCAGATTCACCGCGATGATACGGTGGCCATTGCGCTGCGGTCGCTTGCGGCGGGCGAGGTCATTCTTGGCGTTCAGCTGAACGCTCCGATCGAGCGTGGGCACAAGCTGGCCTTGCAGGCGCACCGGTCCGGCGATCCGGTGATCAAGTATGGCCTACCAATCGGCAAGGCCACCGCACCGATCGCGCCGGGCGAAGCTGTCCACGTGCACAACCTGCGCACCGCGCTTGGCGGAGAGCTTGCCTATACCCGGAACGGTGCAGCTGCCGCTCCGCCATCATTGGCCACGCAGTCATGGCATGGATACCGCCGCGCCGATGGCCGCGCGGCCACCCGCAACGAGGTCTGGATCCTGCCCACGGTGGGCTGCGTCGCCGTGACCGCAGAGGAAATCGCGCGGCAGGCACAGGGGCGGCACGGCGCGAGGATCGACGGGATCCACGCCTTCGCCCACCCCCACGGCTGCTCGCAACTGGGCGACGACCTGGGCGGCACGCGCGATCTGCTCGCGGGGCTTGCCGCCAATCCGAATGCGGCCGGCGTGCTGCTCTTGGGACTGGGCTGCGAATCGAACCAGCTCGATGCCCTGCTCGAAGCGATCGACCCTGCCGCGCGCGCCAAGGTCCGGATCCTTTCGAGCCAGAGCGCAGGCGATGAAATGGCGCAGGCCGCCGTCCTCGTCGATGAACTGGTCGAGCAGGCCGCGGCGGCGCGGCGCGAGTCCTTGCCGCTTTCGGATCTGGTCGTCGGCCTCAAATGCGGCGGTTCGGACAGCTTTTCGGGCCTTACCGCCAATCCCTTGCTCGGGCGGCTGTGCGATACCCTCTGCGCTGCGGAAGGGCGGGCGATCCTGACCGAAATTCCCGAGATATTCGGGGCCGAACAGGCGCTTCTCAACCGCGCCGTCGATGACGAGACCTTTTCGCGGGCGGCAGCCATGATCAACCGCTTCAAGCGTTATTACCTCGACCAGGGACTGCCGGTGTCGGAAAATCCGTCCCCCGGAAACATTGCCGGCGGGATCACCACGCTTGAGGAAAAGTCGCTGGGCGCGGTCCAGAAGGGCGGGCAGGCGCCGCTGGTCGATGCGATCGGCTATGGGCAGGCGGCAACCAGGCCGGGGCTCACCTTGCTTGAGGCGCCGGGCAACGATGCGGTTTCGTCAACCGCGCTTGCCGCTGCCGGAGCAACCCTGGTGCTGTTCACCACCGGCCGGGGCACCCCGCTCGGCTTCCCGGTGCCGACGGTCAAGGTCGCCTCGAATCATGCCCTCGCCAGCGCCAAACCGCACTGGATAGATTTCGATGCCGGAGTGGTTCTGGATAGCGGCACCGACCATGCCGATACGAAATTTCTCGAGCGCCTGATCGCGATCGCCAGCGGTGAACAAACCGCGGCAGAGCGCGCCGGTCAGCGCGCAATTGCAATCTGGAAACGCGGCGCAACGCTATGACGCGGGCACCTTCGCACCACGCATAATGCACGGGGTATTGCCAATGACACCGGTTTCCATTAGGCCCCGTCGCGGGAACCGAGAGAGAAGCAGAGGGAAGAATTTGTCCGGCCAGACGCAACAGGTAGCAGCTGCATTCGTGACCGCGAGGCGCGAGGCGCAGCGGCTGGATCACTATCCCGGACCACTCCCGCTGGACCTTTCGCAAGCCTATGCGATCCAGGACGCGGCGCTGCGGCTCGATGGCCGTGAAGTCGCCGGATGGAAGGTTGGCCGGATCAATCCGCCCGATGACGCCCGGCTCGGCGGCAACCGTCTGGCGGGCCCGATCTTCAGCGATAGCCTGCGCTTCGCGGAAGCTGGCGCCATACCTGAAATGCCGGTCTTTGCTTCCGGTTTCGCCGCCGCCGAAGCCGAAATGCTGCTGCATGTCGCTCCGGGCTGGGACGGGCAGGTTCCGGATGGCGACACGGCCACGATCGCCCTGCTCGACGATGTCAGGATCGGGATCGAGATCGCCAGTTCGCCCTATCCCGGCATCAATACCGACGGCCCGTGCGTGACGGTTTCCGACTTCGGCAACAACATGGGCTCGGTGATCGGCGGCACCATCGACGGGTGGCGGGACATCGACCTTTGCGCGATCCTCGTCCGCACCCTGATCGATGGCGAGATTGTGGGCGAGGCGACAGCCGCGACCATGCTCGACGGGCCGCTCGGCGCGGTCAGGTTCCTGCTTGCAAACCTGCAGCAGCGGGGGCTGGATACGGCAGCGGGCCTTTGGGTTTCGACAGGCGCGATCACCGGCGTCCATCCGGTCGCGCCGGGTCAGCTCGTAACCGCGCAGTTCGATGGGCACGGCGCCCTGCAATGCCGCATCATTCCGGCCGATCCGCGCCGCTAGGTTGGAGGTAGAAAAGCGATGACCGCAGGCGCAACACAGCTCACCCCGCCCGCCGGGCGCTATCGCTGGGTCATTGTCGCCCTGCTGTTCGCCGCCTGCACGATCAACTACATCGACCGCCAGATGATCGGCGTGCTCAAGCCGGTGCTCAGCAAGGAACTGGGCTGGAGCGAGAGCGACTACGGCAACATCGTGTTCTTCTTCCAGCTCGCCTATGCGATCGCCTATCTGGTGTTCGGCAAGCTGGTCGACGCGCTGGGAACCCGGCTTGGCTATGCGGTGGCGGTGGTGATCTGGACGATCGGCCACATGGCGCATGGCCTGGCCGGCAGCGCGATCCAGTTCTCGCTGGCCCGCGCGGGCCTGGGCATCGGCGAGGCGGGCAATTTCCCCGGCGGGGTCAAGGCGGTGACCGAATGGTTTCCGCGCCGCGAGCGCGCCTATGCCACCGGCCTGTTCAATGCCGGCGCCAACGTCGGCGCGATCCTCACCCCGCTGCTGCTGTGGCTGATCATCGATCACTGGGGCCTGTCGTGGCGGATGGCCTTCTACCTGACCGGTATCTTCGGCGTGGCCTGGCTGATCGCCTGGTGGACGATCTATCGCAGCCCGGCGGAAAAGCCGCAGGTCAGCGCCGAGGAACTGGCCTGGATCAGGCAGGACGGGGCCGAAAGCGAAACCGCCGGCAAGATCGGGCTGATGCAGATCATTCGCCGCCGCGAAGCCTGGGCCTATGCGCTCGGCAAGTTCTTCATCGACCCGATCTGGTGGTTCTTCCTGTTCTGGCTGCCGGGCTACCTTGGCGATCGGTATGGCCTCGATCTCAAGACCTTCGCCCTGCCGGTTGCGGCGATCTACCTGATTTCCGATTTCGGCAGCATTGCCGGCGGCTGGATGAGCTCGAAGCTGATCGCACGGGGGCGCAGCGTGAACTTTGCGCGCAAGGCAACGATGCTGCTTTGCGCCGTGCTGATCCTGCCGATCTGGTTCGCGCAGGACGTGTCGACCGTCTGGGGCGCAGTGCTGCTAATCGGCCTGGCGACCGCCGGCCACCAGGCCTTTTCCTGCAACCTCTATACCCTGCCCAGCGATCTCTTTCCGCAAGGGGCGGTCGGCACGGTGATCGGCTTCGGGGGAACCGTCGGTGCGATCGGCGGCATGTTCATGGCCAAGTTCACCGGCTACATCCTCGACGCGACGCACAGCTACGGACTGCTGTTTGCCATCGCCGCCAGCGCCTATTTCGCGGCGCTGCTGGCGATCCAGCTGCTCAGCCCCAGGTTGGCGCCGATCGAAGTCGAAGCGGGAGAGCAATAGAGCGAGCAGCCCGGACTAGGCCGCGAGCAGTTCCAACAGCGGCACCTCGGGATCGGCCAGCCGAACGGGATCGGGGCACGCGCCAGCTTCGATCAGCTTGCGGCCCTGGACGAAATCCGCAACCGCGTTGACGCAATCGATCGCGATGATCCGGCCAGCCTTGAGATAGACGACCGAGAATTCGTGCGTCTGCGGGTCTCCCCGCAGGACCGCGCGTTCATATCCGATCGCCAGCCCGGCGGACTGCAGCCGCAGGTCATACTGGTCTGACCAGAACCACGGCAGCGCCCGGTAAGGCTGCGCCCGGCCCATGATGCCTTTCGCCACGCAGTTCGCCATGTCGTTGGCGTTCTGCATCGATTCGACCCGCATAATTTTGCCGCCTGCATAGTTTGCCGCGAAGCGCGCGCAGTCGCCGATCGCATAGACATCCGGCAGCGAGGTGCGGCAGTATTCGTCGACGTCCACGCCGTCCTGTCCGGCGGCGCCAGCGGCAAGCAGCGGGCCGACTGCGGGGACGATGCCGATCCCCACGATCACCATGTCCGCCGCGATCACGCTGCCATCGGCCAGCCGCACCGCTGATACATGGCCTTCGCCCAGCAGTTCGCTGACCGAGACACCGGTGCGCAGATCGACCCCATGCGAGCGGTGCTCGTGCTCGTAGAAAGCAGACAGCTCCTCTCCCGCAACCCGCGCCAAGACCCGCGGCAGTGCTTCGAGCAGCGTGACCTTGCAGCCCAGCCCTGTCAGCACGGCCGCGGCTTCAAGCCCGATATATCCGCCGCCGATCACCGCGACGGAGCGTGCGCCGCCGTCGATCTCGGCCATCAGCGAATCGCAATCGGCGCGGGTTCGCACCACATGGACCCCCGCCAGCCCGGAGCCGGGGCACGACAGCCGGCGGGCCTCGCCGCCTGCCGCCCAGACCAGCTTGCCATAGCCGATCCTCTCGCCGCTAAAGAGCGTGACCTGCCTTGCATCGGGATCGACACCGACCGCCTCGGTGCCCAGCATCAGGCGGATGCCCTTCTCCTCCCAGTAACCGGGCGGGCGGATATAGAGGCGCTCGAACGCCTTGGCGCTGGCAAGATAGTCCTTGGACAGCGGCGGCCGTTCATAGGGCGGTTCGGTTTCCCGCCCGATCATCGCGATCGAACCGGCAAAGCCCTCCTTGTGCAGGGCCAGCGCGCATTGCGCCCCCGCCCGGCCTGCGCCGACGATCACGACATCCGCATGGGCCGGCTCGGCGGTATCCATGCGCGGTCAATCCCCGGGTGCCGGGGCGAGCGTGTGGAGCGTCAGGCCATCAAGGTCGCCGCTAAGCGTGATCTGGCACGACAGGCGCGATTCAGGAACGGCACCCTCGACCATCGAGAGGATCGCCCGTTCGTTCTTCGCGGGCTCCGGCAGGCGCGCGAACCAGTCCTTGTCGATGACCACGTGGCATTCGGAACAGGTGCACATGCCGCCGCATTCCGATGCCAGTTCGGGAATGTCGGCGGCAAGCCCGACCTCGAGCGCGGTCCGGCCGGCCTCGCCATCAAGCTCCCGGGTCTCGCCGGTGGACTGTACGAAGATCACGCGCACCATTTCATGCTCTCCCGCAGCGCCGGCGCTCGCTCACGTCAGCGTCCGGTCGGCGCCATTGCCAATGGCCACCGGAGCGGGCGCGCCGGTCATGCCGATCCGCCGCTTCAGGCGCTGAAACGCCAGCATCGCGACAAAGCCCACCAGCCCGCCGAAGATCTGCACCAATTGCGAGACCGACGCCCGCGTGGCGATAAAGTCCCCGGTATCGGGCCGCGCCGCGGTCTCCAGGATTGCGGCCCAGTCATCGACCTGCATCTTGATATTGTATTCCCAGGGCGCCGGCGCATCGACTACGCCGCTGAGCTCCAGCCGGTCGTCCACGGCGGCCAGATCGGCGCGATCCAGGTCGATGACCAGTTCGCGGTCGCCCAGGCCTTCAGACCAGAACCGCATCGTCGCCTCCGTCCTTGCGCCCGCGCCTGAAACGGGCGGCGATCACCAGCATCACCAGCCGGGGCGCCTGCCTGACCAGGCCCAGCACCAGCGGCCCGATCAGACCATCCCGCTGCGCCAGGTAGCGCGCGGTCATTGGCCGGGCCATCAGCCTGAGGAAAGCGGCAATGTCGCCGATTTCCAGCCGGATCGCATAGTTCCAGTAAACCGGTTCGATGATCCCGCTCATCTTCAGGTTGCCCGGCTCGATTTCCAGCTGCGCATCGCCCAGGTTCAGCGGAAGCCGCTGCTTGCCCAGGCCCTTTGACCAGACGATCATCGCACCAGCCCCTTTTCGCGGGCGGCCGTGATCGCCGCGGGTTCGGACCACCAGATCTTGAGGCCAAGATCTTCCGCCACCACCCTGGCGACATTGTAGCCCCCGCCAAAGGTGATCATCCCGCCGGGGAAGGTGCTTGCACCGCAGACATAGAGATTGCCGACCGGCGTCCGGTAGGCCGAGCACTGCACGTTGGGCCGCGAAAAGCCCATCTGCGTCATCACATAGGCGCCGTGCTTGAACGAGCCGCGCTTCATCTGCGGGATCTTCGCCTCGATGTCCTTTGGCGAATAGTCGTAGCGCCGCACGATCACCGCCTCATCAAGCCCCGTGACATAGTCCTGGAGCCGCGCGAGCAGGCGATCGCCATAGTCCTTCTTCAGATCCTGCCAGTCACCTTGCGCGGGCGAATAGGGCACGCAGGCCTCGATCCGGCAGACCGCGCCATCCGGGTCGATATCGATCGGCGCCATTGCCGGGTCGATATCGCTGGTGAAGGTGAAGTGGCCCACCTCATCCAGCGCCCCGCCTTCCATCACCCCGCGGATGTGGCTGACCACGTCCTCAGGCGTCTCGATCCCGAAGACGTTGATGAAGGCGCTTTTCGGGCCATCCGCATTGGCGAAGGCCTTGATCTCGGGCCGGCGGCGCAGCCCTAGGTGGCACAGGTAGAGCGAGCTCTGCTCCCATTCCCAGTTGCGCGCGGTGTTGAGGCACATTCGCGAACGCTCGGCCACCAGGTCCTCGGGCAGGAATTCGCCGAAGGTGCGGGTCGGGTCGGTCGAGGTAATCACCGCATTGGCCCGCACGCGGACCACCGGACCATCGGTGCCGGTCGGCACGGCTTCGACACCGACGACCTTGCCGTCCTCGACGATGAAGCGCTTCACTTCATGGCTTTCGAGCACGCTCTGCCCGGCGATCACCCCGGCCTTCTGCAGGGTCGAGGAGAGCCGGTGCGAGCCGCCGCGCACGAGGGTCGCGTTGAGCAGGCGGTTGAAATAGAGCGGCACCAGGTAGCTGGAATTGGTCTCTTCAGGATCGATCCCCCACATGCAGATGATGTAGAGCAGCAGGGCGCTCAGTCCCGGGGTTTCGAAGCCCCAGCTTGCGCAGATTTCCGCCGGGGTCTTTTCGGTGATCTCGAGCACCTTGCGGCCGACCTCGCTCTGCATGTAGTTGGCGGCCAGTTCGGCGGAGCCGACCGGCAGGCCATAGGTTGCCGGGATCAGATACTCCTCGGCCATCTGCTTGTTCTCGAGGTAGACCTCGCGGAACCGGGCGGCATCGTGTGCGGAATAGGTGGCGATTTCGGCAACGGTGCGTTCGAGATCGGTGTAGATGGTGATCGCCGACCCGTCCTTGCGCAGCAGCGCCGCTTGCGCCTCGGGGCGGACATAGACGCAGCCGTCCTCGCCCAGGCCCAGATCGCTGTAGGGCGGCGCCACGTCGAGCATCATCATGTAGTTGGCATGAAGGTTGAAGCGGTAGCCCGAGAATTCCTCGGTCACCAGCGCGCCGCCGGTTTCGTGGCGGCGTTCGACCACCAGGACTTTCGCTCCCGCGCGGCTCAGATAGGCTCCGGCGGTCAGCCCGTTGTGCCCCGCACCGACCACCACGACGTCGTAATTGAGTTCTTCGGACATCTCGTCGCTCCCTCAGGAAATGCTGCGGACGGCCCGCGCGGTCAATCGACAGTCCAGCGCTGCTGTCCGCCCTGGCGCCTGATCAGTTCGGCGGCGCCTTCGAAGGACTTGCCCTTCCACCAGTCGGGCCGCCCCTTGCCAAGCACGTCCATCACCTCGTTCGCGGCCGCATAGCCGGCGCCAAGGTTGGTGTAGTTGCTGACCCCGCCCGACTGGCAGATGAAGAACTGGTCGATCGGGGTGCTGGGCGCGTTGCAGCCCGGGAACGGCTTCCAGCTCCACATCTGGGCTTCGGTCACCGAGCCGCTGGGATGCATGTTGCCGCCGCAGTGCGGGTTGCGCCGCATGTAGTCATGCGGCGTGTTGACATAGCGCGCGATCTTCGCGGTCTTGAGGTTGGGCAGGTACTGCACCAGCACGTCCTCGACCTTGTCGGCATAGTCCTCGCGGATCTCGTCCCATTTCTCCGGACCGCCCAGCGGGCGCAGTTCGTAGGGAGTGATCGCCCAGGTCAGGATGGTGTACTGTCCCGGCGGGGCCTGGGTCGGATCGGCGATGCAATAGTTGAACCCGGCCCCCCAGATGATCGGCGGATCGGGCAGGACATTGCGGACCAGGCAGGCGTCGAGCAGCCGCGAGACATCGTCCATCGTCTCGGCGCCGCAGTTGAACACGAAAGTATCGTTCACTTCGGGGAACTTTGCCGAGGCGGCGAAATTGGGCCGCTCCGACATCACGTAGTAATTGGTGAACAGGGTCGATCCGCGATAGTCGAAGCGCGCCAGCGAAGCCTGGGTCGAGGCAGGCAGATGCTCCTTGCCGATCAGCTTGAGGAAGGTCGGCTTGGCGCTGAGATCGCTGATCACCGCCTGCGAAGCCCTGAATTCGGCTTCCGGGTAGGATGCAAGGCTGGACAGCGCCACGCCCCTGGCCTGGCCGTCCTCGATCAGCACTTTCTCGACCGGGCAGTTGTAGAAGATCTTGCCGCCGTGATGGACGAAGCAGCGCACCAGCGCGTGCACCAGATCATGGCTGCCGCCGCGCGCGGTGTAGCCGCCATCGGCGGTGAAGGTGGTCAGGAAGCTCAGCACCGCCTGCGGACCCGAAAAGCGGCTGCCGATCATGTCGAGCCCGCCGGTTGCCGGATAGCTCAGCATGCCGACCTTGATCTGCTCGTTCTCGAACAGGCAATCGACGAATTCGACCCCGGTCATGTACAGCCAGTCCTTGGGCAGGACGGGGATATTGGCGCTGGCTTCGAGATACTGCAGGAAGCTTTCGTCGGTCGGCTTGTTGAGCAGGTTCATGTGCGCCATTTCGGGCATGTGCGCGCCGAAATAGTTCACGATCTTGCGGTAGGTCTCGGCGTCCTTGGGTGAAATCCGTGCCCAGGCCTCATAGGTTTCGCGCGCGTCGCGGCCCGAAAACAGCAGCGCGTTGCCATCGAGGAAGGGATAGAAATAGGCATATTTCGCCCCCGGCGCCCGAAGCAGCTCAAGACCGAAGCGCTCAAGCTCGAGATCGACGTAGGGCGGCCCGAAATGCGGCATCAGCAAGGAGGCGTGCATGTTCACTTTCACGCCGGGATGCATGACCTCCTCGGTCGAGCAGAAGGTGCCGGATTCGTCGCGCTTCTCAAAGATCGCGACCGACATACCCGACTTCTGGAGGTAGGCCGCGGTTGTCAGCCCGTTGACGCCGCCACCGATGACGATCGCATCATATTCCTGCTTCGGACCTTGCATCGACCTGCTCCTCCGATTGATCCTCTGGAGTTTCCGTGCCTCCGGACAGCTCGTGCCGGTTGCTCGAGGCGAGGATGCGATTCAGTTTGTTGCTTGTCAACAACCAACTTACATTCGGAGCAGCGTGCAAGGGTTAGTGAACCTGAAACACAGGGCGCGATGCTTCGCGCCGCGTCCTCGGCTTGCCCTCAGTCAGTCTTCTTAGGTTGCCTTCAGGCGCCGATCCCGTGCCGCAGGATCGCCTTGGCCGCCTTGCGCAGCGATTCGATATCCAGCTGCGGATCGAGCAGCGACTGCGTCGCCAGCCCGAGCAGCAGCGAGCCAACCGTCAGCGAAACCGCCACCGGATCGAGATCGGGGCGGATGCAGCCTTCATCGATCCCGCGCCGCAGGAACTCCTGGAGGTAGGCAGCCGTCTCCTGGTGCGTTTCGTAGAACAGGCTTCGCGTTTCGGTTTCATCGGCCACCGACGCCGCCAGCAGGACGAAGTAGGCGCGCTGCTCGCTGTCCGCCTGGAGCCTGTCGAGGAACGCATCGACATAGACCAGCACGGCATCGATTCCCGAAACAGCCTCGAGGTGGCGAGTCGCCAGTCCAGCGGCGCCGCGGTCCTTGAGGCGCTTGATCAGCACGTCGATCATGCCGCGCTTCGATCCGAAACGCCGCGTCACCAGGCCGCGGCTGAGCCCTGCGCGGTCACCGATATTGCCGAAAGTCGCGGCGCTGATGCCCTTTTCCACCAGCAGTTCGGCGGCAGCGGTGAGAAGCCGGTTTTCGGATTCAGCGCGGCGATCGGCCTGGCGGCGGCGCGGGCGTAACGTTGCCTTTGCGGATGACATGAGGCGGCTTTCCCGATGCGTTATGACTGTCTGGCGCGCTTGCACGGCAACTAGTGGCACTACGCGCCCAAGGTCAACCGCCCGCTTGCGGAAGCGGTTTGGGAACAACCGTACCTTCCCGGACGTTACGCCGACGATGACAATAGCCGGGGAGATCGGTGGTGTCCGACGTGTCGATGGAACCGGGCTATTCGCCCTATGGGGCAGCTTCCGACGATCCGATCAGTGAAATCCTGAAATGGGTCCTGCTGGCGGTTGCCGTGGTCTGTTTCGCGCTGCTGGGCTGGGCAACGGTCCTCACATACCGCGACGCGCCGCCGCATCCGGACCTCTTCGTCGATACAAGCGGCCGCGTCGTGATGACCAAGGACGACATTATCGCCGGCAAGGGCGGCTTCCAGAAGGCCGACCTGATGGATTACGGCAGCATCTACGGCATGGGTTCCTATTTCGGCGAGGATTATACCGCATCAACCCTCGTCCGGCTTGGCGTCCTGACCAAGCAGAGCATCGTCCATTCAAGCGCCACGCCGCCGGCAACCAAGGCCCCGGGGAACCAGCCGCCTACCGAAACCGGACCAGCCGGCACACCGCCCGAGCCGACCACGCCGGCGCCTGCCACGACGACCGCGGCGCTTACCGATGAGCTGGTCACTTCGATGATGCAGAAGCAGCTTCAGGGCATCGACCTTACCCAGCGGCAGGTCGTCCTGCCCGATGCCGTGGCGCAGGCCATCGTGGCGCTGCAAGGCGAACTGACGACCAAGCTCAACGCCGTGAACCTGTCCGCGGGCTGGGTTCCGGCCAAGAGCCTCGATCCGAAACTGCGCGAGCAGACGGCCGATTTCATCATCTACTCGGCACTGACCACGGTTGCGCGCCGCCCGAACATGACCACGTCGTGGACCGAGAACTGGCCGTTCGAGCCATCGGTGGGCAACACGCCAACCACCAACACCTTCAGGTGGACGTGGATCAGCTTCTGCTTCACCTTCTTCGCGATGGGCTTCGTGCTGTGGCTCTACCGCGCCTACCTCGACCATCCCGACGATGCGCCGATGGAACGGGGACTTGCGCAGTACCTCGCGCTGACCCCCAGCCAGCGCAAGACCGGCAAGTATTTCGTGGTGGTGGCGCTGGTGTTCCTTGCCTCGCAAGGCGCGGGCGCGGTGATGGCGCACAGCTATTATGACCGCGAGACGTTCTACGGCATCCAGCTCAACTACATCCTGCCCTACAACTTCCTGCGCAGCTTCCATCTCCAGGCGCCGATCATCTGGATCGGCCTTGGCTGGATCGCCAGCGGACTGTTTCTCGCCCCGGCGATCGCCGGCGGACGCGAGGCCAAGGGCCAGGGCTTCCTGGTCGATCTGCTGCTCTGGGTTTCGCTGTTCGTCGTCGTTGCCGCGCTGGTGGGCAACTATCTGGGCATCCAGGGTATCATCGATCAGGGCTGGTTCTGGTTCGGCAACCAGGGGCTTTCCTATATCCAGCTCGGCCGGTTCTGGCAGATCTGCTTCTTCGCGGCCTTGCTCTCGTGGAGCGTGCTGATGTTCCGCGCGCTATGGCCCACGCGCGATGTCCTGGCCACGGCGACGCGGCAGTTCTGGTCGGGCCGGATCCGGTTGGAGCACCTGATCTGGGCAGCGACGCTCAACGTCGCCATCCTCTACATCTTCGGCATGATCCCGCTCACCGGGATCGAGAAGTCGTTCACGATCACCGACTTCTGGCGCTGGTGGGTGGTCCATCTGTGGGTCGAGCAATCGTTCGAGTTCTTTGCCGTTGCGATCAGCGCCTACCTGCTGATGTCGCTGGGCCTGGTCTCGCGCAAGCTGGCCGAGCGGTCCGTCTACCTCGAACTGATCCTGATCTTCCTCGGCGGCGTGCTCGGCACCGGGCATCACCTCTACTGGGGCGGCGGCCCCAGCATGTGGGTGCCGCTGGGCACGATGTTCTCGTTCATCGAGGTGCTGCCGCTGGTGCTGCTCATCCTTGAGGCGATCCAGCAGCACCGGCTGATCAAGGGCGCGGCGGCGTTCGACTATAACCTTGCCTACACCTACATCCTGGGTTCGGCGTTCTGGAACTTCGTCGGCGCCGGGGTCTTTGGCGGCGGCACTCTCAACGCGCCGCTGGTCAACTATTACGAACATGGCACGTTCCTCACGCTCAACCATGCCCATACCTCGCTGTTCGGCGCCTTCGGCCTGCTCGCGCTGGGCCTGATCTACTTCTGCCTGCGGTACCGCGCAGGACCGAACGCCACGTTCGATCAGCGCCTGGGATATATTGCCTTCTGGTGCTACAACATCGGCCTCTTGATGTGGATCGTGCTGCACTTCTTCCCGATCGGCTGGCCCCAGCTCGACGCGGTCTATGAGCATGGCTTTGCCTGGGCGCGCAGCCAGGCCTTCTATGACAGCACGCGCTACTGGCAGTGGATGCGGCTGCCCGGCGACCTGGTGTTCTCGGCCGGCGCGCTGGTGATGGGCTGGGACATTCTGGTCAAGCTGCGACAGCGGCCCACCTCTGCATGAAGGAATTGTTGGCGCCCGAACCCGCGACGGTGATACGCCACCGGAAATCTGATCTTGATAATAAGCTTTGTGAAGGAAGGGGCCTTGTCGGCCAGTTTCCGGGTCGGTGTCGAAACCGGCAGGCAATTGCCTGCCAGTATCCCGGCCCGGTGACCTAGGCATCGCGTTCAGGCCTTGCCATAGTGGTGCGGACCGTCGCCGTCTGGGGCTGACGTACGGGAACTGCCGATGGAAGAAGGCCTGATCGGGTTGGAACAGCGCGGCGCGCTGGGGTTCGTTCGGCTGAAACGCCCTGACAAGCTCAACGCCCTCAACCGCGCGATGTACGCCGAGCTCAACCGCGCGATTGCCCAAATCAACTCCGATCCGACTATCAGGGTAGGAATCATTTGCGCTGAGGGCAGAGCCTTCAGCGCGGGTGTTGATACCCGCGACGTGACCGCCGCGATCGCCGAACTGAATGGCGGCCCGGCCGATTCGGTCGCAGCACAATTCTCGCTCGATTTCGAGGAGACCGAATGCAATCCGAAACCGCTGATCGCCGCGATCAACGGCTTGTGCGTCGGCAATGGGCTGACCATGGCGCTGGCTTGCGATCTGAGAATTGCCGCGAGCGATGCCCAGTTCAGCTTGCCCGAAGTGAAGGTTGGCATCGCCAGCGTCCACGGCACCCTGCGCGCGGTCCAGATGGCCGGACTGGGCAAAGCGCTGGAACTGCTGCTCACCGGCGAGATGCGCGATGCGAACTGGGCCCATGCGGCGGGCCTGATCAACGAGATCGTCGCGCCCGACCAGCTTGAGCCGCGCGCACAGGCCCTGGCGGAGTTGATCGCGGCCATGCCGCCCGGCGCGATCCAGGCAACGCGCATGATCGCGAACCGCGCCGCGCTTGGCTCGTTCGATGAGGTCGTGCAACTTGGCACATCGCTGCGCGGCAAGACTGCGTTCCGCGACACCACCAGATAGCCGCATGGCGCCCCGGAGAACGTGTGATGGTTGATCTTTGGAATCCTGCGATGGAATCGCTCTCCGGCGAGGAACTGTACCGTCTGCAATTCGCCAAGCTCAGCGCCATGATCGAGCGGCTGAACGCGCGCTCGCCCTATTACCGCGACAAGTTCCGCGACGCCGGTTTCGATCCCGCGAAGTTCCGTTCGCTGGACGACTATCGCCACGTTCCCTTCTTTGACAAATACGAGGAGCGCGAGAGCCAGGCGCGTTCCGCGGTCGAACTTGGCCATCCGCTGGGGATGCACATCACCTGCGACATCCGCGAGGTGAACCGGATGAGCGCCTCGTCGGGAACGACCGGCACGCCGAGTTTCCAGGGCCACACCCGCAATGACCGGCGCATCATGTTCGAGAATATCGCCCGCCAGAACCGCCGGATGGGTTCGATGCCTGGCGACAAGGTGCTGTTCGCAGGCGTAATGAGCATGTGGGTGGCGGGCATCCCCTCGATCGACGGGCTGCTCGAATACGGCGCCAACGTTATCCCGATCGGCGCACTTGTCGGCAGCCGCAAGGTCGCCGAGATGGCGCAGCTCACCAACCCGGATGTGATCGTCTGCACCCCCTCTTTCGCGCGCCACATGCTCAAGATCACACGCGACGAGGGCGATATTGATCTGTCAAAGGTCGGAATCACCAAGATCGCCGTCTACGGGGAACCGGGCGGCAGTGTGCCCGAAATCATCACCGAACTGTCCGAAGGTTTCGGCGGTGCGCAGGTCTATGATCTGGCAGGCGGCACGAGCTGCCTCAACCCCATCTTCGTTTCGTGCCCCGAACATGCCGGGCTGCATTTCATCGCCCCCGATCACGCCTATGTCGAGATCATCGATCCCGATACCGGCAAGGTCCTGCCCTTCGAGGACGGAGCGATCGGGGAATTCGTCTATACCGGAATGGACCGCGAGTGCGGCCCGCTGATGCGTTTCCGCGATGGCGACCGGATGCGGCTGATCACCCGGCCATGCAAGTGCGGGATGCCGGGGTGGCGGGTGCGGATCGAGGGCCGGGTCGACGACATGCTGCTGGTCAAGGGCGTCAACGTCTTCCCCAGCGCGGTGCGCGACGTGGCCCTGGGGATGAACGAGGTCCTCACCGGCAACGTCCGTGTGGTCAAGACATCGGACTCGCCGGTGATCGAACCGCCACTGGTGGTGAAGGTCGAATGCGTGGGCTCCCCCGACCCCCACAAGCGCCAGCAGATCAAGGACCAGCTCGAAGCCGATTACCGCCGCCGCCTGCGGATCAGCACCGACGTTCGCCTGTTCGACGAAGGCACCATGCCGATCGAATACGGCCGCACCGGCAAGATCAAGATCATCGAGATGGAATAGGGCCGCGGAGCAAGTGCAATCCTCCATCGCAAATGAAGGGAGGGTGTGCTGGCGCCCGCGCCCTGGGCGGTCATCGGATAGCAGGTCTTCACCATCCGGTCGAACCCGTCATAGTCATGGCTGGTCAGGTTCGCCTCGGCATCCTTGATCGAGGCAAGCCGGCCGTTGGCGGTATAGGCCATCGTGCCCTCGCCTGACTGCTTGCCCTGGCCCAACACGGACTACACCCTGGTGACACGGCCGTTGGGGGTTGTTGCAGCTGTCACGGCAATGCTTCCGAACCGCTAGAATTCAGACGTTCGTGAAAGCATATAAGGATAGATATTGGGGCTGCAATCACCCCTGCGTCCCTTGGCAAGTGGATAAATCTGAAGATTCTTAACAGTGATTATCCAATACCTGGACTCGGAAAACCCTTCGCCCCCACCACGATCATTTACGCATAACTTATATTCCGAGCCTTTTGCCTTATTTATACCAATCGGGAGGTATACCCTTGGAATAGTATCTATCCACCGCAAGTTCGAATTGCTCTTGAGAAGAATGTCAATTCTGCACCCCGCGGATCCGCAATACGATGATCCTGAGATATACAAAATGACAAAAGGCGATGCATCGAGTCTTCTGTAAGCTCCGTGATATCCATGCTTTCTCAGAAGCAATTTCCTAATGGAATCTTCGCTATCGGGAATAGACACATATTCACGCAGCTCGTGATGTAGAGAATTTGGAAACACTTGCCTTGGGGCCAGCTCTTTTCTAGGCAAAACCACGCTTGCAATTAATGTGGTAATTATTGTAATTATAACTACCCACAAAAAATTCCGCTTACTGAAAACAGTACGATAGGTCGACGACGGATTTTCCATAATTCCCTCCTGTCGTTCCGTTGTCGAAAGTGTTCAGGTCCCACTAATATCTCTTGCATCTCTCATATCATATGAGGCTGCAGTTGCTTGCGCTAATTGCTAGATTTCAGATTGAGCGTTGATATTGGTGGCGCGGCGTAGCCGAGGACATGACTGATCGGCTGCCCATCCAACCTATAGGACAGCAATATGCCACCATCATGGTCTGGAGATGGTGATACGACGAATGTCTTTCCAGGCGCAAGCGACGGACGTTCAAATTTGTCATCAGCATAGGCAAGGCGCACTTCCGTAAGTGCGCTGGTCGATCGATTCACCACCTCGAACTGATCGCCCTGCAATGGATTGCAGGAAACGAGCGGAAAAGCCGCTGCTGTGATGACACTCCGACGCTGCAACATGACCACATCACTTTGAGGTCTGAAGGCAAGCCGAACGAAGGCCTGGACTCATCATTCAACCGCCCATGAACAGGCGACCTTAAGCGAGACGCGCCGCTTAGCCATGTTTCCAGGCCCTCACGATCACCTGCAATTCTCGCGTGCTGAAATTGTGATACCGCCGCTGCAAAAAGCCGGTTGTGAACATGAGCTTCTTCAACTGCGTTTGCAGGCTGCTGCTTTTCAGCGCGGTGATAAGCACTTTCAGCTCCTTGTCGAGCTGGCCAAAACTCGACAGGTCGGTCACGATTGAATTGTTGTAGTAGATGCCAGTGGCAGCCCGCGACTTGCTGTTCGACAGGCGCGTGTTGCCCGTCAAAAACTTGATGCGCGCGACCAACTCGCGATAGGCACCTCTCGGACTGATCGGCCTAACCTCCCAGTATGCGTCGAACGCGGCCTTCATCCGCGCGCGATATTTGTCCACCTTCGCCGTACTGGGACCGATCTCGCATTTTCCGGCATTCAGGCTGAAACGATACCCGAGGTACTCGAACACCTTGGGGTTGGGGTCAGCGAGGGCAAATTCAGACGTTTTCGCCGCGTTGTCCGTGAGAGCGTTGTCGCCGAAAATGGCGATGATCCGGTCCTTGAATGAACCGAGATTCTTGCCTGCCGGAGGCCGTGCAAACACGGCCACGATGTCATCCACGAACCGGCAATAGAGGACCATGCCGGGGATCGCCCGGATCGCATTATCGACGGGTCGCAGGTAAAGCTCCGCGAGGTATGCGCTGATCCCCACACCACGCGGCACTCCGAGCGCCGTACCGGAGATCGCGCCGTATGAATCCAGCACCTGCTTGATGTATTTCTTAGACGCAGGACTCAGAAGCTGGTCGCGGTCCAGCTTCTCGACCAGCCGCTTGCGGTCGATACTCTCATAAAATGACGAGATGTCGGTTCGGACCAGCTCGAAAGGGAAGCTGCCGCCGAGCATGTCGCGAAGCTGGCAGACCAGGTCGTGCCGGTTCGCCTGTTTGACACCGTAGATGCGGTGGATATTGCGTTGGAGCTGCTTGATGACGAAGAAGGTCTCGGGCTCGGCGTCAATGCAGTATACCGGCTTTCCCTTCGGCCCGGTCTTTTGGGACAGGTCGATCTTGAAGCACGGTTTGAGAACCTTTTGGCTGATGTCATCCATCAGGGCATCGACGGCGGACGATTTTTCAGCCTTCAATGCGGCCAGTTCGGTTTTCAGCGCGATCAGTTTCGCCTCGAACACGTCTACCGCCATCGTGGTTTCAATCGCGCGATGATCGCGAATGTCCTGCACCTTGTCGCGGACGGCGAGGGTGTATGCTTCTAGCGACGGAAAGTACCGGCTCGCCAAATCGAGCCCCTTACGGTTCTCGGCATCGTAGATGCGGCGGAAATTTTCCGAAGTGAACATTTGGTCGAGCATGACAAACTACCTTCCGACCTCGATCATGCACGTCGAACCAGACGCGCCAGTTTCGGATCGTAGGAGAACTCGGTGATTGAGCCGTCCTTGATGTGCTCCACTGCGTCATCGACCACGAAACGGGGCACGAGGAACCATTCGCGGGGAACCACGGGATTGCCGAAACGGTCCTTAATCTCAATGTCGAGCCGGGCAGGGTCGAAGATGCGGTGGATCAGGTTTTCGAGCTTCACGCGGTTGATGTTGTAAAGCGTGTAGGTGGCGACGATCTCTACGTCCGCCATCAAAAACGTCGGGTCCAGCTTGGCATTGGCGATGCGCTTGGCGACATCGCCCCCGGTGACGCCGATCTTGTGCAGCACTTCACGGTTGGCCGCGACTAGCGAATTATCTGATTTGCTGCGCAGCACATAGATGGTGCCGCTGGCGAGGTCGTCGGCCTCGTTTTCGCTGGCGAACAGCGGCCCAGCGGTTGGCTCGGAGACGCGGCGGCTTGCATCGTCCTTGTAAAGCGCGCGTTGCAGGGAGCGGAGCAACAGGTTGCTCTCGGTGCCGTTGGAATAGATGACGCGCAGCCGGGCATCGCTTTCGCCATTGGGCGCTTTGAAGGGTTCGCCCACCTCGGCGACGTAGGCGGTCTGACCGCCAAGGATGAAAAACTCGCCTTCCCGAATGTCGGTTTTCAGGAAACCGGCATCCTTGCGGATGGGCTGGGTGATGCGCGCACCGCTGTCGATGTCGGTCTGCACGGCGGCAAACAGCGGCTTGAAGCGATTGAAGTCCTCGCATGGATCGCGGTTGGCGATTTCCTCGGCTGCGCGCTTTTCGGCGGCGGTTCGGACGTGGCGAAGCTCGGTGATGCTGGTATCGCCCGCAGCGCCGGTCAGTTCGGCCAGTAACTCGTCGTCGCCGATTTCGTCATCCGGTGCGGCGGTGGCGACTGCCCCCGTCAACAGCCCCTGCCGATCCAGCGGGGCCAGCAAGGCACGGCACTCCTCCAGGGCGCGCAGCCGGTCCAGCCGCGTGGCGTAAAGCCGCTCAAAGATGTCGTTGCCCTCGCCGTGGCGCGGTGCGTGACCGTGTTCGTCTACGAAACGCTGCACTTCCTCGAACCCGGCGATGATGCGCTCCTCGCGTGGGGTGCGCCCGCCCTTCTTCTGCGGCTGGGCGAAGTCGGCGAGTTCGTCGCGCAGTTCGTCAAGGTTGAGGTCAGTCATACCGGCCCTCGTCCTTGTAGCGCACGAACGCCGCCGCGCCCTCGGCCATGCGCTTTTCCCAAGCATCGGTGGAACTGATAGAAGGCAGCCGCCCGCGCTCTTTCTTGAAGCGCACGGCGCGCTGAGCGAGGTCTTTCGCCTCCTCGGGCGAAAGGCTGGTGCGCTTCGCGGCGATGGCGGCGGCAACTTGTTTCAGGCTTTCCTCGCTCATCGTCTTGGCGAGGATGGCATAGGCTTCCTGAAACGGGTTGATCCGGTCGATCAGGTCGATGTCGAGTTCGCGCACGTCCATCGCGAATTTGCGCACCCCGTCGATAAGGGCGGTGTTGACGCCCGGTTCGCCGCCTGCGTCACCGGCGGCGATTCGGGCGGCCTGTTGGGTGAGATTGAGCGCGGCGATAGCGTGCTGGCGCACGGCCTCTTGGTCCTGCTCGTCCAGTTCGGGATATTTGTCCTTGATGATCTTGCCCATGCGAAGCTGGGTAAGTTCCTCGGGCACCAGCTCCTCGTCGAACAGGCCACGTTCCATCGTCGGCTTGTCCTGCACGAAGCTGGCGATCACTTCGTTCAAATCCTCGCGGCAAATGCGGCTGGCCTCCGGGGATTTCGGTTCGGTAAGGCCCCTGATCTCGATCTGGAAAATGCCGCGCTCCTCGTGGAAGCCGACATTGCATTGATCGGGCTGATAGCCGCCCTCGCCATAGTCGAAACCGGGCGTTGCGGTGCTGGTCGCCGGGTTCTTCGGCTTGAACTCAAAGCGCGGCGCAAGCACCTGCTCCATAAGCAGGCTGGCGGCGATGGCTTTGAGCGTATCGTTCACCGCTTCCGTCACCGCACTTTCGGCGGCGTCCGGCTCGGCGATCAGGTTGGTGAAGCGGGCATGGGTCTTGCCCGGCGCGTCGCGGGTGGCGCGACCGATAATCTGGACGATCTCGGTAAGGCTGGCCCGGTAGCCCACGGTCAGCGCGTGTTCGCACCAAATCCAGTCAAAACCCTCCTTCGCCATGCCCAGGGCGATGATGATGTCCACATTGTCGCGGTTGTTCTTCTGGGCCGGGTCTTTGAGCGCGGCGAGGACACGGGCGCGCTTGTTGGCGTCGTCGTCCACCAAATCGGCAATGCGCAGAGTCCGGCCTGCTGCCGTTTTCACCAGTTGGAAGCCCGTGGCCTCGTCCACGCCTTCCCAAGTGCCAAGGGCGTCAAGGATGTGGTTCACCTCCTTGATCTTGTCCTTGGTGCTTTCGCGGGAATTGACGCTGGGGATGTGGATGATGGTTTTCTCATCCGGGTCCAGCACGGCGAGGATGTCGTCGGCATAGGCCCCGGAATAGAAGAAATAGCCGATGTCGAGCCTTTTCAGCCATTCATAACCGTTCAACTGCTCGTAATAGGTGTAGGTGACGCTATCGAATTTCGCCTCGTCGCCGGGGGACAGCACAGCCTCGGCGTCGCCCCGGAAATAGCTGCCGGTCATGGCGACGATATGCACCTTGTCGCGGGCGATGAACTCGGCGAGGTGCAGTCCCAGCTTGTTGCCGGGATTGGCGGAAACGTGGTGGAACTCGTCCACTGCGATCAGCCGGTCGTCGAACGCCGCCACCCCGAATCTCTCCACCGCGAAGCGGAAGGTGGCATGGGTGCAGACCAGCACCTTGTCGTCGCTTTCAAGGAAGGCCCCGACGCTGTTGACTTTGCCGCCATCCTCGCCCGGCGCGTTGCAGAGATTCCATTTGGGAGTGACGGTCCAATCGGCCCAAAAGCCGTATTTGGCGAGTGGCTCGTCGGCGAAGCTCGCGCCGATGCTCTTTTCCGGCACGACGATGATGGCCTGCCGCAGACCTTGGTTCGCCAGCTTGTCGAGCGCGATGAACATAAGTGCGCGGCTCTTGCCGGACGCGGGCGGGGATTTGATAAGCAGATATTGTTCGCCGCGCTTCTCGTAGGCGCGCTCCTGCATGGCCCGCATCCCAAGGGCGTTGGCCTTGGTGGATGCGCCGCTTTGCGCATAGGAAACCGAGACGCCGGGGACGGATTTCATCATTGCCAACCCCGCCCGTTCAAAACCCGATCAAGAACTTTAGGCCGGGAAATCCCGCCATAACCCTTTGATTCCCGGTATCCTGCCATATCCAAGCCCCTGCGTTCCCCGCCCAAAATCAAAACCCGATCAAATGTTTGCACATCACGCCCAGAACGGAACATAACCGGCACGGGGATGGTTGCTGTCGGCTGGCCGGATCAGGTTCGCGTCCAGCGTGTGTTTGATGACCGTCGATGCCTGCGCGGCATTTTTCTCGGAGATGCCAAGGCGTTCGCGCAGCGAGGAATTTTTCATCCACTGCCCGCTGACGAATTTGAGCGCGGCGTGCTGGTAGCAGGCGCGCACGCGCTCATCCTGCGTCATGTCGGCGAAGCGGCGCGGCGCGAACAGGACGACGCGCACGGCCTGCCCCTCCACGCGGAAATCCGGCGGCGGCAACTGGTGTAACTCCACGGCGGCCAGCACCTTGTCGATGCCAGTGCCCTGCTCTTCGCAAAGCCGCATCCGGCGCATAAGCGAAGCCAAGGCTTCGTTGCGGGAGCGCGGTGGCGAATCCAGAAACCGCTCGGGGCTGACCAAGGGTTGCCCAGGATTGGTGATTTCCAGCCGGTCCTTGAAAAGCTCGATCAAGGGACCGGTGCCGGTGATGGTCATGTCCTGATGGATCAGGGCATTGGCGACCAGTTCACGAATGGCGATGGCGGGGAACAGCGGATGATCTTCGCGGAAGGCTTTGCCGATATGCTCATTCTGCGGCAACAACCCGTCGATATAGCCGATCAACCCTTGGAAACCGGTGGCATAACCCCGGTTGCTATCCTGCCGGTGGGTGACGGCGGCGGCACGATTGGAGCCGTCATAGGCGACAAAACGGATGGCCTTGCGGGCAATGGCAGGGAAGTCGCCCAACTGCTTGGCGAAAAGGAGCGCGCCAAGGTTGGTGATATTCCAGTGCGCTCCGACATCGGGTTGAATCAGGCGGTCGGCGGCAAGCTTGTCGAAAATGCCGTTGCGGTTATCGGGCAAGGGCTGGCCGGTAAGATCGAAATAGCTGGCGTAGTCCAGCTTGGCCAAAACCTCGTCGCTGGTCTGGAACTGGGCGGCGATGCCGGTTTCCCAGGCATAGGGCTGCAACTTCGCCCATAGCGCGCGCAGCCGTTCGGGGTGTTCGGAAAGGAGCGGCGTCGCGCTGCCGATACGGATGTAGGAGAGGCGCTCGAACTCGACCGGGGTTGGCGCGGCGGCAGGGATTTCAAGCAGCACGAGCCGCTGGCCCCCATGCTCGATAGAGCGGAAGGTGAAGGCCAGCGCGGGTTGCAGGCGTTGCGCCAGCCAAAGCTCAAGCGGCTGCCCGCTTTCCTTCTGCGTGGTCGGCTCGAAAGCGGTGCCGACAATGGCATGATCGCCGTCGCCGATGCCCCAAAGCACATAGGCGAAATGCTGGTCGGCAAGCCGCGCCGCATTGGAAAGAGCGGAGATCAGCTTGCCGATCATCTTGGGATCGGCGTTGTTGTGCTTGAACTCAACCCACGATGTTTCGGCGGGCAGGGCGCGCAAATCCTCGATCAAGGCGATCAGGCGTGCGTCCGGCTGACGCTTTTCGGATGTGTGCGCGTCGGTCATGCGGCCCCCACCTTGCGCTTTTTGGCCCCATCTGCCGATGCAGTCATCTTGGTGTAGAGGTCGAACAGCTTTTCCAGCCTTTCGGTGTCGTTGCGGAAGCGCCGCCCGATATAGATGCGTTCCAGCACCTCGTCGTTGCGCTCGTGGGCTTCCCGCAAATCGGTCGGCATCTTCTCCGGATCGTAGAGGTCGGCGATGGTGGCCGGGAAATGTGCTTCGCGCGCCAACAGGATGTCCTCGGCGCAGCGAGCGAGGTCGGCCCTGTTCTTCTCGGTGAGCGTGGGGACCGGAAAGGTGTTCCAGCCAAGGGTGTTGGAATAGGAAAAGTCAGTTCGCATCCTTACGCAAACCGTGCCGATCCACACCCAATGCAGGCGAGAGGCGATGATCGCCATGTTCCATATCGGCGCATCAAACAGAGCGAAGCATTTATTCGAAAGAACGGCACGATCATTCAAAAGATCAATTGGAAGATATTCTCTATTTTCCGATGATACGACTGGAATGGCAAGCGTTCTTGTCGTTCCACGATTCATCTCTCGGAATTGGTGGGGGCGCTTCACCATACCATTCGTAATTGCATCTTTCGACATTCTTCTCGTCGCGACACCAGCCGAGATGCGATCACCTATATCCGCAATTTTAAGAATATCGTCGTCAGGCTCTTTCTCGAACCACAAGCAATATCGTGGCTTTGCGTTTATTACTTCTGTTGATCCATAGAAGCGCATTATCTTATCATCCGGCACCCCAGCCGCATTCAGTGTCATCATTGTATTTTGGTCAAAAATAAGATGGTCCGAAAGACCGTAATAATTACCTTTTATCATAGGATGGACATCAGAAACTGGTCCGCTTCGCGCCAATACCCAGTAGTTTGGCTGAGGCAAAAGGTATGCATTGACATTGGCCGTTTCCAGCCTCGAATCGCCATCAATTAAAATTGCTGATCCGTTGTCGCGACTTGCGCCAATGATAACTACGGTTACGCCCGCGTCATTGGCTGCGAGGTTAGACCATTTGAATGATCTGATGCCGAAAAAGAAACGCAACCCACCGTCAAAAAGGGGCTTCCAGAAATTTGAAACGTGTTGACCTTGCGCAACGCTGTTCGTCGCAACAAACGCAAACTTGCATGGTGTCGCTGCCGAGAAGTCAAAAGCCTTCAAGAACCAGCCACACACGTAGTCTAAGAGGCCCCACTTTTCAAATCTGCCATCCAACAGAAACTGTAAATCGTCTTTCTGCTCAACGGTTTTCCTCGCGTTCCCCTTATACGGCGGGTTGCCACAAATGTAGGTTTCACCGCCTTCGTTCTCAAAGTCGATCTGGGCTTGATCGAGTGGCGTTGAAAACAGGTCGTCACCCACCAATTTCACGCCGGTCCCGGTCGGGGGGCAGATACTCAGCCAATCGAGCCGGAGCGCGTTGCCGCAGGTAATCCAGTTTTCGGTATTGAGCGGCAGGAACTCCGCCAACGCCAATTTCTGCCCGCGATAGAGGGTGTCGCACTGGAACTCGGCGATAATCAGCGCCAGCCGTGCCACCTCGGCGGGAAATTCGCGCAACTCGATGCCGCGAAAATTGGTGAGCGGGATGTCGCTCTTGCGTTCGGCCTCGCCGCGCCGCCGGTTAATCTCGGCCTCAATCTCACGCATTTCCTTGTAAGCGATGACAAGGAAATTGCCGCTGCCACAGGCTGGATCGAACACGCGGATTTTCGCCATGCGGCCCCGCAGGTTCAGCAGCTTGCGCGGGTTGTCGTCGGCCTCGGCCAAGTGCGCGCGCAAATCGTCCAGAAACAGCGGGTTCAGCACTTTCAGGATGTTGGGGCGGCTGGTGTAGTGCATCCCCAGCGCACCGCGCTCCTCATCGTCGGCGACGGCCTGAATCATCGATCCGAAAATATCCGGGTTGATCTGCGTCCATTTCAAACTGCCGATATGGATCAGGTAGCTGCGGGCGATGCGGCTGAAACGCGGCACTTCCAAGCTGCCGGAAAACAGTCCGCCGTTCACATAGGGAAAGACATTGGCCCAGGAACGGACGCCCGCCGCCTCGCGCTCCCTGATCGGCGTGTTCATGGCCCGGAACACTTCGCCGATCACCTCATGGGTGTTGGCGCTATCCTTGGCGCTCATCTGATCCACGGTGGCGGTGAACAGCCCTTCGCCGTGGAAGATGTCGGTATCCTCGGCAAAGAAACAGAAAATCAGTCGGGCCATGAAGTGATTCATCTCGGCCCGGCGCTCGGCGGTTCCCCAATCGGGATTGTCTTTCAGCAACTCAACATAGAGCCGGTTGAGCCGGGCGGTGGCGCGGATATCAAAGGCGCTGTCGCGCACCTGCTTGACGGTGCTGATGCCCGCCAAGGGCAGGAAGAAACCGAAATGGTTGGGGAAGTCGGCATAGGGGCAGGCGACGGTTTCACCCGAGGCCAAATCCTCCGCCTCGAAAGTGTCGCCATCGGTGGCGAGGATGAATTGCGCCTTGGCCTTGGTGGTGGCCGGGCTGGCTTTCAGCGCGGCGAAGGCGGCTGAAACCTCGCCGGGATCAGCGACGGCGATATGGATATTGCTGCGTTGCAGGACCGCGCCGGGAAGATCGGAAGCGTTGGTGGAACCCTTGGCGGCGCGCAGGCGCTTAATTGTCGTTTCCTTGTTGCCGAAGGCTTCAAGGAACTGGAACGGAAATTCAGCCGTATCGAACGGGCGTTCCGCCAATGCGGAGACAGCTTCTTCAATCTCTACGGCATTCATTACGCGGCCATGGTCCTGTATTCTTTGGTGTGGGCGTGAATCGCGTGGTGGATGCCTGCCGCGTTTCCCGATGAACGGGGAAACTAGAGGGGCGGCCTGTGAATGTCATCCCAATCCGCGCGGGGCTGCCGCATATTTCCGGCTTCATCCCAGTCCGGCCCCTGCTGCCTTGTCAGCGGCGGGAGTTGGCATGGCTGCCTGAGCGATGGCGGTTTGCACCTGTCCTGCCCGTTCGTTGATCGCGGATACCAGCTTGCCGCGATCATTGGTGAAGATGGCAACGGATTCCTTCGCGCGGGAAATCCCGACATAGAATGACTTCTGATCGACAAGGTTTGTCGCCTTGCTGTCGGCGTGGATCATCACATGATCGGCGGTGCGGCCTTGGGCGGCGAAGGCGGTGTCCACATAGGCATGGGCAATGTGCTGGTCGCGGGCGGCATCAAGATTCAAGGTCTGGGTCTGGCCGCGCGGGTTGCGAATTTCCGCCGTGCCGGCCTGTTCATCAATAGCAGTCACCTCGCCCCGCGCGCCATTGATCCGGCCCGCTTCCCGGTCGTTGCGGGTAAACCTGATGCTGTCGCCGGTCTTGAGTTCGAGCGATTGCGGCGAGAACACTTGGCTGTTGCCCGCACCCCATTGCCGCAAGCGCCAATCCACCTCACGCCCGTCCTCGGATTTCAGGGCGATGGCGGCTTTGGCCGGGTCAATGCCATCGACGCGGTAGGCTTCGCCGCGCACAACGCCCTTGTCAGCATAATCGCGAGTGAAGCGGACAACATCGCCTTTGTCGTAGCTCAAGGGATCGCGAGCCTCGGCGCGGGTCAGCCCCTTGTTGGCAAGACTCTGCATGGTGACGGCGGGGCCGGAAAGTGCGCCAGATTGGGTGAGTGCGGCACGAATATCGCCGGTCAGCGTGTCGCGCCCCTCGCGCGACGGCTCGACGACAAGCGTTCTGGCGCGACTGGCCTTGTCCAGCTTGGCATACTGCTCGGCGATAGCCGCGAACCGCTCGGCCCGGTCGGCATTTTCGACGATCCTGCCGCCGCCCCGGTCCAGCGCAGCGAGCGCCTTTCGGGCATCCCCTTCGATAGACGCCAATACGGCGTCCTTGGTTGCGGTGTTGGCCTGCCGCACGATCTCGCCCAGATTGGCGGTTTCCATGCCCGCGCCCTGCAACTGCGCGAACGCCGCGCCCGCCTCTACCGATCCAAGCTGCTTCACGTCGCCGACAAGGATGACACGGGCATTCTGTTTCTCGGCCAGGTCGAACAGTCTGGCGGTGTCGCGCGCCGACAACAAGGATGCCTCGTCCACGATCCATGCGGCGGGCTGGCTCTGATGGGAACGCTCCGGCGAAAACAGGTGCCGGGCGACGGTATCACTGCGCGAGCCAAGCGCCTCGCCCAGCACCATCGCCGCCGATGCCGTGGGGGCAAGCGCGACAACGAGAACGCCCCGCGCCTCGGCCTCGCGGGCGAACGTCGCCAGAACGGTGGTGGTCTTCGCGGTGCCAGCATAGCCCTGCAAGGCGGTGACGCGGTTGCGGCTGGTCAAAAGCTGCTCGGTGGCAGTGCGCTGATCCGCATTCCAGCTATGGCCCACGCGCTCGGCCAGCGCCGATGCGCTGGCAACGGCCTTGGCTGCGGCAAGTGGTGAGGCGATGGGGGACAAGGTGCCGCGCCCCTCGACCTCGATCCGCAGCATCTTGGTTTCGGTTTCGACATTGGTGCGGGTGGTGAACCCGGCAAATTCCGCGCCGCGTCGGTCGATGTGGGTGCGGTCGATCAATTCGCCCTGCTTGGTTGCCGCTATGATGGCATCGATGATTTGCGCATAGCTGACCTTGCCCAGCCCGATGCGCCCGGCTTCCTCGTGCAGAGCCGCAACGGAAAACACCGATTGCCGCTCGCCGAGCTTGGCGGCGGCATGGGTGACGGCAAGGCTTGCGGCGCTGTCGCTCTGCGTTTCCATGATGGCGCGATGGTCGGCGCTGGCGGCTTTGGCTTCGGCCTCCCGAACAAATGCCAGCCTTGCCTCCGCGCCGAACCCGGCCTTGTTCGCGGTATCGCGCCAGTCCGCAACAAGAGACACAGGATCAGCGGAAACCTTGGCTTGCCGGGTGTCGAGCGCGGCAATCTGCTTTTCGGCGGCGCTGGCCTCGTCGCGGGACGTGCCGCGCTCCCCAAGCGCCGCCTCGATCTCGGCGCTGCGGGTGCTGAATGCCGACAACACCTCGTCGGACACGCCCTTGATCTCGAACATCGAGTCCTTGCTCGTCTCGATCTCGTAGCCCAGCTCGCGCACCTTCAACGCCAGCTCCTGCCGGTAGATCGCGCCGATCTGCTTTTGGAGCTGATAGATCGCGCGCGGTTCGATGCTGCGCCATGTGCCATCCTCGCTCTTGGTCGCGTTCAGGATGACATTGTGGGTATGAAGCTGCGGGTCTAGCGCCCGGCTGGTGCCGTGCTGAAAACTGGCAACCACAAGATTGCCGGTAGCCTCGCGGTTCACCGTGCCACCATCCCGGACGCGGGTGGCGGACATATGCTGCTCGACATGGGCAAGCGCGGTTTTCACCGCTGCCCCGTGCGCCGCGATCAAACGCCGGTCGCCCGCCACCTCGGCCATGATCGACACGGACTTGGGTGCGCTCAAGGTTACATCCCAGCCAGGGCGATGCTCCAGCTTGCCCTCGCGGGTCGTTCCCAACTGCTGGTCCGCAACCTTTCCGTCCAGCAAGTCGCGAAACTGGTCGCGGTCAACATCGCCTGCCAGACCGAGCGCCTCTGCGCCCTTGCCGTGCCATTCCGATGGGGACTGACCATCCTCGGCATAATATTCGCCAGCGGATTCGTAGTAGCTGGCGGCCTGACCTGAACTGGTCAGTGCTGACACGGAAGCGACCATCAGACTGGCCCCTCGTTGATGGGTGGTGGTGCGGACGGTGCCGCCGCTGTTGCGGCGGTCGATGCCTGTTCCCAAAGCGTGGTCTTGGGATCGCCGGGGACGAATCCCGGCTGACGGGCAGGCCCGCGCCGTGCGACATGATCGGCTGTCAGCCTGATCCGCGCCACCGGTAAACCATCCGGGAACAGCAAATAGCCCTCGAACTTGGGCAAGCGCAGTTCGCTTTCGAGAATTGCGGGGCGCATCTTGCGGATTTTGCCAAGCGTGGTTCGGGGCGTGTCGTCGCCCTCAGCAAGCGCATCGGTCATCGTCTGGATTTCGACCTCGCACTCGCCGATGGTCTGGCTGGCCCAGGCGCGCGTTTCGGCGTCGATGGTTTGCAGGAAGAGCTTGGAATTGCAGCAGCCCAGCATGGATTCGGCGATCTGCGGGCCGTAGCGGTGCCGCATCTGGCCCAGCGCCTGAAAGGTCAGCACCACCGCCGCGCCGAATTTGCGGCCTTCGGGCAGCAGCCGCGCCAGATTATCGACGCGGGGAAGATCGGCCAGCTCGTCGAGCACGAACCAGATGCGCCGGTCGGGTGATGGGGACAAGCCCAGCACGGCGCTGGCCGCGCATTCCAGCCAACAGGCGAGCAAGGGCTTCGACGCCTCGAAATAGTCTTCCTTGCGCGGCACGAATATCCAAGGGCGGGCACCACTCCGCTTATCCAGCCCATGAATGAAGTCGCGAAAGGCGAAAGGCGCTCCGCCGCTGTCCTCGGTGCGAAGAAATTGGATCAGGTTCGCGGCCTTGGAAAGCATGAACAGGACGCTGCCGGTCGCCCGGTCAGCATCATCGGCAAAGGTCCGCGCCGACGAACTGCCTGCCAGCCAGACTTTGAGGTCGTCTTTGGTGCGGTCCTGCAAGGCGTTCAGCAAGTCGGGCAAGGTGCATTTGCCCTCGCGCCACAACGCCCGGATCATGTTGGCGACAAGGATACGGCTGGTGTCCAGCCATACGTCGCTGTCATGTTGGCCGGTCTCCGTGATAAGCTGATGCGCGATGCGGTCGGCGTCGGCGGGGTGGGCAATTTCCGCAAACGGCGACCAGTAGGCACACCGGGCATCGAACGGATTGAGGATCACATCGCCGCGTTCGGGCCGGTAGTAGTGCGCAACGAACTCGCCGCTGGTGTCATAGACCAATGCCGCTTCGCCGCGCGCCTCGATCCCGTCGAGCAACTGGCGTAGAGCGGTTGTCTTGCCGCTGCCGTTCGTGCCGATCATCGCCATGTGCCGAGTTTCCAGCCTGTTCGGGATGGGGACGGTGCCAACGGCAAGTGCGCGGGCGTCGGCCTCCGCGCCGGTCAGCTTGGCAAGCTGCTTCTCGGTAGTGACGAGGGTTCCGGCGACAACACGATCCTGCAAGGCCCGCTCGCGCCGCCGTGCTATCGCCCCCCGGAAAAGGATCAGGCTCGCCAGCCATCCGCCAAAGCCCAGCCAGCAGCCCCACGTCGCGTAGTCGAGGGTGCGGCGTGCCGCGACGCTGTAATACCGATAGGCGACAACGGCGCGGGCCGGAACGGCATAGGCTTGGCCGTCTTGCCTGATCGTGATCGCCGGATCGACCACGGTTCCTTGCGAAAACCACAGCTTCGACTTGGCGACGGCATAGGTGCCCGCTGCTTGCATGGTCTGCTGGTCCAGCATCATATAAGGTGTGGCGATTGCGCCCAGGGCGATTGACGCCAGCATGACCCCGGACTGCCGCTTGAGACGTGCGGCCTGATTGTTGCGGTTGTGTCGGCGCAAGGCATCGGCATGGGCGCGCCGGTCGTGGGGCTGGTTCATTTCCGCCCCTCCTGCGAGAGCCGCCGCTGGCGATCATAGGCCGCGTTGATTTCGGCGGTGATGGCCTCATCGGACTTGCGCGCGCCTGACGCTGCGCTGCGGGCGTAACAATATGCGGCGCAGGCCGTGAACAACGCCCGGTCAAGCATCCGCTCCACGTCCACTATACGGGTGCTGACGGACGCTAGTTCGGTGACGATTTCGCGGGTGTCGATCTCGTTGCCCGCCCCGTGAACGAGGGCGGCAAGGCCCGCGTCCACGACGCGGGCCAGCATCGCATACTCGCTCAATCCGTGGGTCTTGGCGAACCCGGCGAGGGTGCGGTGCCGGGCCGGGGTGAGCCGAACCGTTTGGGCGCGGGCGCTCATCGTGCGGTACTCCGCGAGATGCTATTCGCCATCGCGAGAAATGGCGAAACTACGCCGTTTCCGTCCTCCGGCATTTGGCGCGATGCTATCAGCATCCCGTCAAACCCGCAGAAATGCTGGATGCACCCGTGCGTGAGGTGTGTATCTAAATTGCTGGCTCGATGCGTAGCATCGCAGCCCCACAACATCGACTTTGGGACTATCGATTCAGTCATGGTTCGGCCCTTTCCGGCAAGCATCGCAAGGGGAGTCGGTAAGTTCGCCGGCGCAGCAATCGTCGGCCTCGTCGGCGACTAAAATCATTGCGGAAGCCGTGTTGCCGGATGCCCAAGCGGCGATCATCGCTTTCGCTTTGCGGTCGGCCCTGCTTCTGTTGAAATGCTCCGGGACAGGTGGCAGCGAGGTTAGATCGTGGTCCCGGACCCATGCCCGAATGACGGCCTCCATCGCCTGCTGCATCTTCTCATGCAGCGCCTGAGCCTCGAACGGATCAAGGTGGGCGGTTACGCCGGGAGACAGGATCAATCCGCCAAGCGGAAGCCAATCATGGCCAGCCTCCTGCAACGGCCCGTCGATCCGGCAAAGGGATGTGTCGCCCTGATAGAGAGCAAAGGGCGGTCGTTCGGCCTCATGCCAAGGGATAAGCGCGGTGCGGTAGGCGTCACCATCCTCGCCCTCGGCGAGCAACTTGGTGATGATCGGCACCGCATAGCAAGCGGTGCGGTATTCGGCGGTGAAGCGCAGAGTGACCTTGCGGCCAGTCCAGATGAAGTCGGCGAGCCGATCCAAAACACGGTGGAAAATGGACATGGGAAATCCTTTCGTGAAATCACGATTGCGGGTGTTCGGGAGTTTCGAGGAGCAGGTGCGGAGCGGAGCGGACCGCCCGTCCACTGGGTGGAGTTGGGAAGCGCTGGCCGTTCAGGCGTAGTGCTGAGTGGGTAGGCCCTGTAGCCAGTGCTCGATTTCGCCGGATCGCCAACGCACTCTACCACCGCCGATGACGACAGGGGCTGGGCAACGGTTCTGCCGAACAAGGCGATAGATACTCGACCGGCTTCGATAGCCGGTCAGACGCATCACCTCATCGATAGTGAGCAATAGTGTTGGGGGATCGTTAAGCGGGGGCATCGACAACCTCATGTGCAATGGCGATGCAAACCAGCTAATCCATGCTAAAACGGCAGAAAATTGAGCTATCCGAAACTATCCTGAACTGTCCGGCGCATTGGCGGGGTGCGGCATCTTGGTCAGGCGAAGTATCCGCGTATGTCCTTGTCGCGATGCTTGCCATGGATCAATTTCATGATCGTTGCGCGCGATGTGCCGCGAATCCGCAAGCCCGCGCTGTCGAGTTCGCCGAGGGTGATTCGGATCGCTTCTTCCTGCGCGCCGGGTTGTCCGCCTTTGCGTAATTCACGCCGTGCGACGGTCAGGATAAGGCGATAGGCGTCCACCTGATGCGGTGGCAATGTATCAAGAAACCTGTCCAGTCCGGCGGCGTGATGCATGGATGTTCCGCCCACCAGCCAATCCATTGCGGGATCGGAATTTCGTAGCGGTGCCTCGGCGGCGGGATCGCACTCCAATGGACGCGCTTCGTCCTGTGCTGTGTTTGTCAGGAGGACAGCACCAGTGGCTTGATACGAAAGTTCCGGCTCATGCGGACGGGCAAAGATTTCCTGCTTCTGCCTTGCGCCGCTGGGGGAGCGAACCCATTTGCGCTCCACCTCTTCCTCCGAAAACAGCACGATCGCCCATTGGCTTGCAAACAGGCTCGCCCGGACGGAAACGCCTGATGCAGTCCGCACGTCACGGCTGCTGTTGGCAAAACTGGCAATCAACTGAGCGAGCGGTTCGGGAATGGGTGTGTCCGTCAGCCGCCCGAAACGCTGCATCATGCCGTTATGCTGGATCGCGTGCCATCCCCACCACGAGGCTACAAGCGTCACAGTGGACAGCAACACAGCCGATGTAGCAATGTCATCTGCATACTTGGGAACGACAGAATAATTTGCGATCACGATATGCGCAAATATGCCCAGCACCAACATGGAACCGCCCAGCACATAGACCAAGATGAACAGCGCCTCGCGCTTGCGGATGGATCGCGCCGCGCTCTTTATAAGGCTGTCGAGTTTTCGGATTCCGGCTGCAACATCGCAGGGCGACAGCGCAAGTGCCGCTTCCCTGCGAATGGATGGCCAAGTGTTCATGGGAACAGCAACTTAACCGCAAGGTCGAAGATTTGAAGTGTTGAAGATAACGCCCTTATTGGACAGGCCTTACGCCTCGCCGTTCGACCGCTTCGGTTGCAGGCAATGTTGAGCCCAAGCATCCATGAGCGCGCGCCGCTTTTCCAGCAGATTGCCGCGCCGATAGGCGGCTTCCACCTTGTTCTCGATGGTATGCGCCAAAGCCATTTCCGCAACGTCTCCGTCGAAATCTGTCTCCTCGGCAACCCAGTCGCGGAAGCTGGACCGGAAGCCGTGCGGCACGGCGGGCACCTCCAAATCCCGGCATACCTTGGTCAGCGTCATATCGGACAGCGGCTTGCCGTAGCGCATACCGGGGAACACAAGATCGTTGCGCACCTCCCGATAGGCTTCGGCACGCTGGAACGCGCTGACGGCGGCATCAGACAGCGGCACGATATGTTCGCGCCCCGCCTTCATCCGCTCCGCCGGAATCGTCCAGAGTTTCTTTTCAAGGTCAAGTTCGCTCCACACAGCGCCGCGTATCTCGCCCGAACGCGCGGCGGTCAGGATCAAAGCCTCGAAGGCGAGACGGCCAACCGATTCCCGATCGCGCAGTTTGGCGACGAAAGTGGGAACATCGGCATAGGGCAACGCGCTGTGGTGAACCGGCTTCGCCTTCGCCCTGGGCAGTGACTTGTTCATGGCTGCAATCGGCAAGGGCATGGTCCGGTAGCCCTTGGCGATAGCCCAGTCGATCACGGCAACGATTCGTTGGCGCACCCGCCGGGCGGTTTCCGGCTTGTCGAGCCAGATGGCCACCAGCGCATCGCGGACCTGTGGGCCATCGACCTTGCTCACTGCCATGTCGCCGAAATGGGGAAAGGCGTATTTGGTGAGGGTGGAAAGCCACTGGTCCCGGTGCTTGGCATTGCGCCAGTTCTTCTTGTTCTCCGCAAAGACGATGGCGGCGGCTTCGCGAAACGTGGGGATGCCCGCTTCCTTGCGCCGCTCCGTGATCGGATCGATTCCGGCCTCAACCTGACTGCGCACCTTCGCCGCCCGTTCACGCGCCAGAGCCAGTGAAACCTTCTTTACACTGCCCAGCCCGATGTCGCGCCGCTTGCCGTCTTTCTGAACCCGACACACCCATGAACGCGCGCCGGTGCGCCCGATCAACAGATACAGGCCGTCGCCGTCGCCATAGCGCCCCGGCTCCTTCGCCGCCTTCACCGCCGTAGCCGACAAACCACCCATGATTTGCTCCCACATTTGCTACCACATGATGCGTGGGTTATCATGCAATTCAGGGATACGCAATGGAACACGGAAACGTCAAAAATCGGCTAAAATCAGCCGATTTTGCTACATAATGAATCGTGGGAAAACAGGGCGTTGGCGGAGCGGGAGGGATTCGAACCCTCGATACGCTTTTGGCGTATACTCACTTTCCAGGCGAGCGCCTTCGACCACTCGGCCACCGCTCCGCAATTGCACTGGAAGGCGCGCCCTAGCCTTGACTTGGCGCTTTCGCAAGCGTGCGCGCTCTGGCACCTTGCGGGGATGGCGCGTGCTTTCGGCTCTGCCCCCTCGCTAGGCGAGATCGATGCGCTGGCCCGCGCGGCGCTGGCGCGGCTGCCTCAGCCGTTCGCGGCCCATCTGGCCGGGGTGCGGCTGGTGGTGGAGGACTTTGCCGACGCGGAAACGCTGGCCGTGCTGGGGATCGAGGACGCGTTCGAACTCACCGGGCTGTACGAGGGCGTGCCGGTGGGAGACAAGCATTCCGCGCCTTCGGGCACGCTGCCCGACCGGATCAGGCTGTTCCGCTCACCCATCCTCGACGAGTGGATCGCGCGCGGGGA
This sequence comes from Sphingomonadaceae bacterium, assembly GCA_046348665.1. Classification (GTDB taxonomy): domain Bacteria; phylum Pseudomonadota; class Alphaproteobacteria; order Sphingomonadales; family Sphingomonadaceae; genus Novosphingobium. The sequence continues at coordinate 779,836 of JAXMDV010000001.1, forward strand.
CGAGAGCCTGGAACACCTTGTCGCGCATGTGCTGGTGCACGAGGTCGGGCACCACTTCGGCCTGAGCGACGCGCAGATCGAAGCGCTGGAAGCCGAGGCGGACTAGGCGAGGAACTGGACACGGGACCATGTTTTCGCGATGAGAAAGAGCCAGTCCCCGTTCTGTCAGCGCGGCCATGCAGGAAAGCCGGGCAAGGCCGTCGATTCAAAGTCGATAGCGGCAATCGGGATTTAGAGCCTGATGGCATGGGATTGCACCGCCCTGACGGAGCCGATTTTGTTCTGTGGCGAGGCGTGAGGAGTGAGCGATGCCAAAGCATCGTGATCGACGAGCAACGCTGTCCACGGGGCAAAATCGGCCCGCCCCGCAGGGGTTGCGTTGGGAAGCCCGCTGTCAGCGTTGCGGCTCTTGCAGGGGCAACCAGCCCCTGCCGCGCGCCGCGCCTCGCCAGCGGGCTTCCCAACGCAATCAGGACGGTGCAATCCTATGTCATCAGGCTCTAAAGCTGGCCTGGGCAGCCTGGGCCAATGACGCGGAAATTCAGGGCATGGCCTCCGCTGCCCTTGCCGCTTCCTCTGCCGCTTTTCCTGCTGCATCGGCAGCTGCCTCCGCGGCAGCTGCCGCATTGGCTGCCGCGTCCTGGCTTGTCGGATCCGAATTGCTTTCGGCGTAGTTTGCAGCGTCAGGGACTTCCTGGTTCGGAATCGTTTGTGCCGCTCCGTTCGCGGCTTGCTGCTGCGCGTTAAGGTCTGCGGCAGACATTTCCGTTTCGCTCGGCTCAGGCTGCGAAGGATCCACACTGGACCGCATGCCGATATAGAACGCACCGGCAAGCGCGACCGCCGCCGCGACAAAGCCCAGACCCGCCCACACGTGATTGTTGCTACGATTGACCATCAGATCATTCCTTGAACTTGAGCGTTATGCCTCGTGGCGTTCGATGGCCTCGGCAATCCGGTGGACCCCTTCGGCTATTTCCTTGTGGCGATCGTGGATCGATATCAGGATCGCGATCGCGCCCAGGTTGACGATCATGAACACGACCGCAGCGAGCGCACCGGCGATGGCATAGGGTGCGGCTTCATGCAGCGGACCGTTCGGATCGACAGCCGCGAATACGAACAGTGCCAACCCCATGATCGTGAGGAAGCAGACCCCGAGGATCAGATACTTAAACAGTGAAACGATGAATGGCATGCTGTGCCCCCTTCATGACCGGAGGCACCGACCAAAGCCGGGTGTTTGCAACCCTGCGCACCACAGGGTGCCGCCACCTGTAAGCGGACCCTGGACATGCCCGACGGCCACCTGGCCGAGCAAGCATGACCGGCGCGTACGATGTGAGGTTGCGACGCCTCCCCTGCGGAACAGACCGCGGGTGAGGTTGGTATGCAGCGAAAGCAGCGTATGTTCAAGCACTTGCTTGATATCGCAGCCCGGATCGTGCTTGATCGCCGGTTCGGCTTCGATCGTATGGCTGATTGGGCACGCGCCCCTTCCGTTTGCCGCGCAGGGGTGGCAGGATGCCGATCATGCGCAAGACCCTGATCGCCCTCGCCGCCCTGCTTTCCGCTTCTCCCGCCCTGCCGCAGGCGTCTGCGGCGATCGCCGCTGGCAAGGCGAGCCCATCGCCGCTTGCGCCGAGCGAGATCGTCGCCGCGGCGCCAAAGGCGGACTGGACGGCGATCCCGGCGCGCGACCTGCTGGTGATGGACCTTGCCCCCGATGCGAAGGGCAGGCCGCGCCGGGTGGTGATCCAGCTGATGCCGCCGCCGTTCTCGCAAGGGTGGATCGGCAACATCCGTCTGCTCGCCAAGGCGCACTGGTGGGACGGGATGGCGGTGAACCGGGTGCAGGACAATTACGTGGTCCAGTGGGGCGATCCCAATGCCGATGACAAGGCCAAGGCGAAGGAGTTGCCGACGGGATTGGCGACGGTGCCGGAGAGTGAGTATGTCGCGCCAGTCGGACGGCAGGAGATTGTCTATAAGAAGGTTGGATCTGGTTACAGGCCCCGAAACTTCTTGCTTCGTCCCGGCAGCAACCCCTACAAAATGCCGGTTCTCCCAGTAGACCGGGGAGATGATCCCTACGCAGGAGAAACTGCATTTCTGAGGGGTTGGCCGGTTGGCTTGGACGTCAGTGAAACTCAAACCGACAAGACCATGCAGCTCACCGGATGGCCCGTCCACTGCTACGGCATGGTCGGCGTCGGCCGCGATCTTTCGCCCAACACCGGTAGCGGGGCCGAGCTCTATGTGGTGATCGGCCATGCCCCGCGGCATCTCGATCGCAACATCGGGCTGGTGGGCCGGGTGATCGAGGGGATCGAATACCTCTCCGCCCTGCCGCGCGGGCATGGGGCGCTGGGGTTCTACGACCTGACGCAGGGTGACGAGCGGACGGCGATCATCTCGATCCGGCCGGGCCCCGAGGTCAAGGACCTGCCGGGCTACGAATATCTTTCGACCGAAAGCGCCAGCTTCGCGAAATACGCCGACGCGCGGGCCAACCGGCGCGATGCCTTCTTCATCCGTCCGGCGGGCGGGGCGGACGTGTGCAATATTCCGGTGCCGGTGCGGCGGGTGAAGTGAGGATTGGGGCGCTCGCAAAGGCGCATAGGCGCTAAGAAGTTGTTCTGAGCCGCAGGCTCATGAAAATCGGCTTCGCAGCGTCTCACGCCGCGCCGGAAATGATGGGCGGCTTCGCCGCCAGCGCAGCCCCTTCGCGCCTTTGCGCCTTTGCGAGCGCAAATGAAGGAACGTGGTGGAGGTTTTGCTTGCCGTTTGGCCTTTGGGTTTAGCGGCGATGTTGGAATGGTTCACGCAGAGACCGCAGAGAAGAAAAAGAGGCGCAGAGGCCTTGTGTTTGCGGCGAAGCCGCCTTCAATTTCCAGACCTTGTGTCAAAGGCAGCGATTGCAGATTCAAAGCGGCTTCGCCGCAAGAGCTACCTCTCTGCGCCTCTCCTTTCTTCTCTGCGCCTCTGCGTGAACCCCAATCCCGCCCCAACCCCACCAGACAGGTCGCGCCCCGTCAGCACAAACCGAGGGCGTGGTGGAGGTGGCGTTTGCCGTTTGACCTTTGGGTATGTCGGCGATGGCAGAATGGTTCACGCAGAGGCGCAGAGGCCTGTGTTTGCGGCGCAGCCGCCTTCAATTTCCAGACCTTGCGTCAAACGCAGCGATTGCAGTTTCAAAGCGGCTTCGCCGCAAACACTACCTCTCTGCGCCTCCCTTTTCTTCTCTGCGGCCTCTGCGTGAACCCCAATCCCGACCCGACCCCATCAAACCGGTCGTGATCCCACCCACAACCTGACCGCCAAGGTCAGATCCGCTCCGCCTCGGCCACGGCATCGCTGGCGCGCAGCGCCGAGACGATCCGGGTCAGGTGGGCAAGGTCGTTGACATCGAGATCGACCTCGTAGGTCGAGAATAGTTCGTCGCGACCGGCATTTTCCAGCGCGGCGATATTCGCGCGGTTGCCGGCGAAGATTCCCGCCGCTTCAGCCAGCGTGCCGGGGCGATTGTAGAGCACCACGCGCACCCGCCCGACCGCGCCGGTGGTGCGTTCGCCCCATGACAGGTCGAGCCAGTCGGCATCGACGCCGCTGGCCAGCTTGAGGCAGTCGATCGCATGAACTTCGACCCCGGTGCCGGGCTGGCGGATCCCGACGATCCGGTCTCCCGGAACCGGGTGACAGCATTCGGCGAGGTGGAAGGCCATGCCGGCGGTCAGCCCGCGGATCGAGATCGCGCGGTCCTGCTTGGGCCAGTGTTCGGGTTCGGCCATGTGCTTGGTGCTGCCGGGCACCAGGGCTTCCATCACCGCGCGGTCTTCAAGCTTGGCGGTGCCGATCGCGATCATCAGCTCTTCTTCATTGGCGAGGCCGAGCCGCTTGACCGCGTCCTTGACCGCCTTCTTGCCGATTTTCGACGGCAGATGTTCGGCGATCTGGTCGAACAGCTTGCGCCCGATCATGGCCACTTCGGCGCGTTCCTTGGCCCGCACCGCGCGGCGGATCGCGGCGCGCGCCTTGCCGGTGACGACGAAGCCCAGCCAGGCGAGCTGCGGGCTGGCGCTCTTGCTCTTGATGATCTCGACCACATCGCCGTTGTTCAGCGCGGTGCGCAGCGGCATGTGCCGGCCGTTGATCTTGGCCCCCACGGCGAAGCTGCCGAGATCGGAATGGAGCGCATAGGCAAAGTCGACCGGGGTCGATCCCTTGGGCAGTTGCAGCAGCTGGCCCTTGGGGGTGAAAGCGAAGATTCGATCCTGGTAGATCGCCAGCTTGGTATGCTCGAGCAGTTCCTCGGCATCGTGGCTGGCGTCGACAATCTCGATCAGGTCGCGCAGCCAGCCGACCTGCCCATCGGGCCGCACCCCGCCTTGCTTGTAGGCCCAGTGCGCGGCAAGGCCGAATTCGTTGGTGCGGTGCATTTCCTGGGTGCGCACCTGCACTTCCATCCGCATCGAGTTTTCATAGATCAGCGCGGTGTGGAGGCTGCGGTAGCCGTTCGACTTGGGCGTGGAGATGTAGTCCTTGAAGCGCCCGGGGATCATCTGCCAGGTGGTGTGCAGCACGCCCAGCGCCTGGTAGCAGTCTTCGACGCTGTCGGTCAGCACGCGGAAGGCCATGATGTCGGTGATCTGTTCGAAGCTGACATGGCGTTCGGCCATCTTCTTCCAGATCGAATAGGGATGCTTTTCGCGCCCTGACACTTCGACCTTGAGGCCGGCTTCGGCCAGCGCCTGCTTGATCGCCAGTGCGATCGCGTCGACCTGCCCGCCTTCACTCGAACGGATCTGGGCAAGGCGGCCGGTGATGATCGCGTAGGCTTCCGGCTCGAGCTGCTCGAAGGCGAGCAGCTGCATTTCGCGCATGTATTCGTACATCCCCACGCGCTCGGCCAGCGGGGCGTAGATATCCATCGTTTCATGCGCGATGCGGCGGCGTTTCTCGCCGCTCTTGATGAAATGCAGCGTGCGCATGTTGTGCAGCCGGTCGGCCAGCTTGACCAGCAGCACGCGGATGTCCTCGCTCATCGCGAGGAAGAACTTCCTGAGGTTCTCGGCGGCGCGCTCGTTCTCGCCCATCGCCTCGATCTTCGAAAGCTTGGTGACCCCGTCGACCAGCCGCGCGACATCGGGGCCGAACAGGCGCTCGATCTCTTCGGTAGTGGCCAGCGTGTCCTCGACCGTGTCGTGGAGCAGCGCGGTGATGATGGTTTCCTGGTCGAGCTTGAGCTCGGTCATCAGCCCCGCGACTTCGACCGGGTGGCTGAAATAGGGATCGCCGCTGGCGCGCCTCTGGCTGCCGTGCTTCTGGACGGTATAGACATAGGCGCGGTTGAGCGCAGCCTCGTCGGCATCGGGCTCATAGGCAAGGACCCGCTCAACCAGTTCGTATTGTCGCAGCATTGCGGCTACTGTGGCGGGAAGCGGCGCAAAAGGGCAAGCGCTTTTGCGTCAGACCCCGCTGATCAGGAAGTCGAGCGCGTTGAGGATGGTGTAGCGCTGGTCTTCGAGCGACGCGAGCGGCGGCGACAGGTCGCTCGCACGGACCGCGGTCGCAAGCTGAGTTGCCATGAGGACGGTTCGGTCCTGCACCCGAAGCAGGGGATGCAGGCTCTTCAACGTCTGCGGAACCAAGTTGGGATCGAAAAGCGGCACGACGAACCGGGTCGTGACGAGATCGCTGACCGCCTCGGACTGGCAATCCAGGACTAGGGCGCCCGAATTCAACTGATGGACATCGAACAGCGCCATCAGAATTGCCGGTAACGCTCAAGCGGCAGGCCGTTCTCCTTGATCCAGGCGTTCCACGCCTCGGCCGCCGCGCGGTTTTCATCCTGCCAGCGGCGCTTGCGTTCCTGCTTGAGCGCGGCTTCAAGCCCGGCTTCGCAGGCCCGCGAGAGATTGATGTCGAAAGCCTTCGCCTCGGCCACCAGGTCGGCGGCGAGCGAGACATTGGTCGAACGGCGAGCAGGTTTGATGGGTGCGTTCATGCGCAGATTTTATGCGCATGACATATGCGCGTCAACTCCACGTTGCTTGTGGCGGAAGGCTCATCAGGATGGCATCGACATTGCCGCCGGTCTTGAGCCCGAACAGCGTGCCGCGATCGTAGACCAGGTTGAATTCGGCGTAACGGCCGCGCCATTCGAGCTGCTGCTGCTTTTCGCCGTCATTGAACGGCAGGCCCATCCGCCGCCGGACCAGGCGCGGAAACACCGCGAGGAACGCCTCGCCGACATCGCGGGTGAAGGCGAACCTGGCTTCGAACTGGGCATCGTCATCGCATTCGAGGTGATCGTAGAAGATCCCGCCGACCCCGCGGTGGACGCCGCGGTGGGGAATGAAGAAGTATTCGTCGGCCCAGGCCTTGAAGCGGGGATAATAGTCCTTGTCGTGCGCGTCGCAGGCCAGCTTGAAGGCGGCGTGGAATTCGGCCGTGTCCTCGTCATAGGGGATCGGCGGGTTGAGGTCTCCGCCGCCGCCGAACCAGGCCCTGGTGGTGGTCAGGAAACGGGTGTTCATGTGGACCGCCGGGACATGCGGATTGGCCATGTGCGCGACCAGGCTGATGCCCGTCGCGGTGAAGCCGGGGTTGGCCTCGTCGGCGCCGTTGATCGATCCGGCGAACTGGGGGGCGAACCGGCCATGGACGGTCGAGACATTGACCCCGACCTTTTCGAACACCTGGCCCTTCATCAGTCCGCGGGTGCCGCCCCCGGGGTTGTCGTTGCCCGCTTCCTCGCGGTTCCAGCTAAGGTAGTCGAAGCGCGCCGGACTTCCGGCCTCGGCCTCGATCTTCTCGAATTCGGCGCAGATCCGGTCGCGGAGCGATTCGAACCAGATGCGGGCGCGGTCGGTGTGTGGGGTCCAGTCGGTCATGGCAGCGCCCTTGCCAAGCGAAACCCGATCCGGCAAGGAAAAGGCATGGTTCCCTTTTCGTTCGCGGGTGAAGAACTGGCCTGGGCGGGGCCGCGCGCGCTCTACTGGCCGCGCGAGGCGGCGCTGCTGGTCGCCGACCTGCACCTTGAAAAGGCCAGCTTCTTCGCGGCGCATGGCCAGCTGCTGCCCCCCTATGACAGCCGCGAGACGCTGGAACGACTGGCCGAGGCGATCCGCCTGACTGGCGCGCGCCGGGTCTTCTGCCTGGGCGACAATTTCCACGACGCCGAAGGCGCCGCCCGGCTCGAGCCGCATGCGGCGGGAATGCTCGACGCGCTGACCCGCGCGACCGACTGGGTCTGGGTGGCGGGCAACCACGATCTGGGCGCGGTTCCCTGCGGCACCGCGGTGGAGGAACTGGTAACCAGCGGGCTGGTGCTGCGCCACGAAGCCCTGGCTGGTGAGAGCCGGCCCGAACTGTCGGGCCATTTCCATCCGCGGCTGAGGGTGGCCGTGCGCGGCCGGTCGGTGGCGCGCCCTTGCGCGGTGGCGAGCGAGCGCAAGCTGATCCTTCCCGCATTCGGCGCGCTGACCGGCGGGATGGACGCGGGCGATCCCGCCATCATCGCGGCGGCGCGGCCGGTGCACGCGGTCGATGCCCTGCTCGGGGTTTCGGGCCGGCTTGTCCGCTACCCGCTGTGGCGCGCGGAACCGCCCTCGCGCCTGCCTCAATGACTTCTTTCCCAATCGCGCGAATCCGACTAAGGACGCGCGCAGTCTAACCACCAATGGAGAGTCTCCAATAGCACCCCCACCCCGGCGCATGTTGCAGCCCCCCGTGAAGAGCGGGCCTCGCTACAATAACATGATCACGACCGACAAGGTTCGCGTCATCGACGAGAATGGCGAGAATATCGGCGTGATGTACACCCGCGAAGCGATCGAACAGGCCGCCGATGTCGGCCTTGACCTGGTCGAGGTTTCGCCCAACGCCGATCCGCCGGTGTGCAAGTTCCTCGATGTCGGCAAGTTCCGCTACGAGGCGCAGAAGAAGGCCAACGCCGCGCGCAAGACCCAGAAGACGCAGGAGATCAAGGAGATCAAGATGCGTCCGAACATCGACGATCACGACTATGACGTGAAGATGCGCGCGATTCACAAATTCATCGGCGAAGGCGACAAGGTGAAGGTCACCTTGCGCTTTCGCGGACGCGAACTGTCGCACCAGCAGCTGGGCATGAACCTGCTGCGCCGGGTGCAGGAAGACACCGCCGAAGTTGCCAAGATCGAAGCCTATCCGCGCATGGAAGGCCGCCAGATGCTGATGGTGCTGTCGCCGAAGTAGGCTGCAATTCCTCCCCCCTGGGGGAGGGGAACCGCCCGCAGGGTGGTGGAGGGGCACATGCCGCAATTCGCGACATTTCGACCTGGGATGAACCGCAGGTGCCCCTCCACCATGCTGCGCATGGTCCCCCTCCCCGTGCCGGGGAGGATTTGCCGATGAAAATTCCGCGTCGACGGCTGGTCTCGATCATCGGCGGATCCGCCGGCAACCTGGTCGAATGGTACGACTGGTTCGCCTATGCCAGCTTCGCGATCTATTTCGCGCCGGTCTTCTTCCCCAAGGCCGACCCCACGGCTCAGCTGCTCTCCACCGCGACGATCTTTGCCGCGGGCTTCGTGATGCGCCCGATCGGCGCCTGGGTGATGGGCCGCTTTGCCGACATGCGCGGTCGCAAGGCCGGGCTGACGCTGTCGGTGGCGCTGATGTTTTCGGGCTCGCTGCTGCTGGCGCTGGCGCCGACCTATGCCCAGGCCGGCCTGCTGGGACCTGCGGTCCTGCTGCTTGCGCGGGTGCTGCAGGGGCTGTCTCTGGGCGGCGAATACGGCGCCAGCGCAACCTACCTGTCGGAAATGGCGCCCAAGGCCAATCGCGGGTTCTGGGCCAGTTTCCAGTACATGACGCTGTGCGGCGGGCAGCTTTGCGCGATCGCGGTCGCGGTGACGATGCAGGGGTTCCTCAGCGAGGCGGAGCTGACCGCCTGGGGCTGGCGCGTGCCTTTCGCGATCGGCGCGCTGCTGGCGCTGGGGGTCTACCTCCTGCGCCGCAACCTGGCCGAGACCCCATCGTTCGAAAACCAGTCTTTCGACCGGCCAGCCTCTACCGCGGCGCTGCTGTGGCGCGAGCATCGGCGCGAGAGCATCCTGGTCGCCATGCTTTCGGCGGGCGGGGGCCTGGGCGCCTATACCTATACCAGCTACATGCAGAAGTACCTGTTCAACACCGTCGGCTTCGACAAGGCCACGGCAACCTGGATCGTGGCGATCGCGCTGCTGTGGTTCACCGCGATGCAGCCGGTCTTCGGGGCGCTGGCCGACCGGCTCGGGCGCAAGCCGATGCTGCTGGTCTTCGGGATCGGCGGCGCGCTGGCCGCGGTGCCGACTTTCCTTGCGCTGGAACGCACCACTTCGCCGGTGGTTGCCACGCTGCTGATCCTGGTCCCGCTGACCTTGCAGAGCGGCTACAGCGCCAACAACGCGCTGGTCAAGGCGGAGCTTTTCCCCGCGCATATCCGCGGCCTTGGAGTCGCCCTGCCCTATGCGATCGGCAACGCGGTGTTCGCCGGCACGCTCGAAATGGTCGCGCTGGCGCTCAAGGGCGCGGGGGTGGAGTGGCTGTTCTACTTCTATGTCGCCGCCGTCATCGCGATGGCCGGAGTGGCCACGCTGCTGCTCCCCGAAACCCGCGAGCGCAGCCTGATCGAGGATTGAGGATTGAGGAACCGGTTGCCGTTGAAATCGGTTCATCCGGAAGCTAACATTTCGGCACAGGTTCGGACGGAGATGCAGCCTTGCGGAGGTTAGGGCTGCCAGCGCCGCCGCATCGCCCCGGCTCCGGCCTTCCTCGGAGCGCAAAGCCCAGGAAGGATGCCGCTAATGGCCGACCAGCCGACGACAGGGAAGACTCCACCGCGCAAGCCCAAGCCCGCCGTGACCCGGATCGGCAACCGCGATCTCTCGCCCGCCACGCTGATGATGGGCCACGGCTATGATCCGATGCTGTCCGAAGGCAGCCTGAAGGCGCCGATCTTCCTGACCAGCACTTTTGCCTTTCCCAGCGCGGCGGATGGCAAGCGGTTCTTCGAAGGGATCACCGGCAAGGTTCCCGGCGGCACCGATGGCCTCGTCTATTCGCGGTTCAACGGCCCCAACCAGCAGATCCTCGAAGGCCGGCTGGCGATCTGGGACGGCGCGGAAGAGGCGCTGTGCTTTTCCAGCGGGATGACCGCGATCTGCGTGCTGTTCATGGCCTTTGCCTCGGCCGGCGATGTGATCGTCCATTCCGGCCCGCTCTATGCCGCCAGCGAGGGCTTCGTGGCCAAAACGCTGAGCCGCTTCGGCGTGACCTATGTCGATTTCCCGGCCGGGGCGACGCGCGACGAACTGGACGCGGTGATGGCCAGGGCGAGGGCGCAGGCCGAGCGCCAGGGCGGCAAGGTGGCGATGGTCTATCTTGAAAGCCCGGCCAATCCCACCAATGCGCTGGTCGATGTCGAAGCGGTGCGCGATGCCCGCGATGCCGCGCTGGGCCCCGACTGCCCGATCGCGATCGACAACACATTCCTGGGCCCGCTGTGGTCGCGGCCCCTGAGCCACGGCGCCGACATCGTGGTCTATTCGCTGACCAAATATGTCGGCGGCCATTCCGATCTGGTCGCCGGATCGATTGCCGGGGCGGGCAAGTGGATCACCCCGGTCAGGATGCTGCGCAACGTGATGGGCGGGATCGCCGATCCGCACACCGCCTGGATGCTGCTGCGCAGCCTGGAAACCGTCGAACTGCGCATGGCCCGCGCCGGAGAGAACGCGGCCAGGGTCTGCGCGTGGCTGGCCGGGCACCCCAAGGTCGAAAGGCTCGGCTACCTGGGCATGATCGACGATCCGCGCCAGCAGGACATCTTCGCGCGCCACTGCACCGGGGCGGGCAGCACCTTCTCGCTCTATATCAAGGGCGGCGAGGCCGAGGCCTTCCGCTTTCTCGACAGCCTGAGGATCGCCAAGCTGGCGGTCAGCCTGGGCGGCACCGAAACCCTGGCCAGCCTGCCTGCGGCGATGACCCACCTGTCGGTGCCGGACGAACGCAAGGCGCAGCTTGGCATCACCGACAACCTGGTGCGCGTGTCGATCGGGATCGAGGATGCGGACGACCTGATCGCCGATTTCGAACAGGCACTGGCGGCGGTTTGATCGAACGGAGGCCGCCGCACCGTAATCCGGGGTGACGGGTGCTGACCGGGCGCGACCTGTCTGATGGGGTTGGGGCGGGATTGGGGTTCACGCAGAGACCGCAGAGAAGAAGGAGAGGCGCAGAGAGGTAGTTCTTGCGGCGCAGCCGCTTTGAAACTGCAATCGCTGCGTTTGGTGCTAAGTCTGGAAATTGAAGGCGGCTGCGCCGCAAACACAAGACCTCTGCGCCTCCCCTTTCTTCTCTGCGTCTCTGCGTGAACCATTCCACCCCAGCCGAAAATCCAAAGGTTAAACGGCAAGCACAACCTCGACCAGGCCCCTCAATTCACGCCCTCGGTTTGTGCTGACCGGGCGCGACCTGTTTGGTGGGGTCAGGGCGGGATTGGGGTTCACGCAGAGACCGCAGAGAAGAAAAAGAGGCGCAGAGATGTCAGCCTATGCGGCGCAGCCGCCTTCAATTTCCAGACCTTGCGCCAAACGCAGCGATTGCAGTTTCAAAGCGGCTTCGCCGCAAGCACTACCTCTCTGCGCCTCCCCTTTCTTCTCTGCGGTCTCTGCGTGAACCATTCCACACTAGCCAAAAAGCCGACGGTCAAACGGCAAGCACCACGCCCCTCATTTCGCGCCTTCGGTTGTTGATGATCGAGGCGCAGGAAGCTTGCCCAATCGCCTCCATTCTGCTTTGCCGCCGCCATGAGCCACGAACCGCATGACAAGCTGCAAAGCGATGCCGATACGCCCGGCAATTCGCGCCTGGTGACCGTTACCGAAGGCCCCTGGGCGGGCTGGCAGCACTGGGAACCGGTCGACGATTTCGAGGACCATGCCGGGCCGTTCTATTGCAAGCGCGATGAAAAGGGCATGGTGTCCGGCTTCATTCCCGATGCCAAGAACCGCAACGGCGGCGGCAATATCCACGGCGGGGCGCTGATGACCTTTGCCGACTATGTGCTGTTCATGACCGCGCTGGGCGAGGAAAGCTCGCTCCACGGGGTAACCTTGACGATGAACAGCGAATTCGTCGGTGCGGCGGAGCCGGGCAGGCTGTTGACCGGGCGCGGCGAGATCGTGCGCTCGGGCTTCTCGATCGTCTTCGTGCGCGGGCTGATCGACGACGACGGGCGACCGGTGCTGAGCTTTTCGGCGACGATCAAGAAGCTCAAGCCGCGGCGCTGAACCTGTCTTTCAGCCACCACAGCGGCAGGTAGGGCCGCTCGAGCGCGCTGTCGATCGCATAGGACCACCACCCGCCGCCAAAGGGCAGGTAGAGCCGCACCGGCAACCCCATTCGCCGGGCAACACTTTCACAGCGGCGGCGCGGCAGGCCGCGCAGCAATTCCAGTTCGGCGGGCGTGCCGCTTGCCGCGAGCAGCGCCAGCGCGCGTTCGGCCAGCATAGGATCGTGGGTTGCCACGCCCACCGGGGCGCTGCGTCCGGCCAGCCGTTCGATCAGCGCCAGGAACGCCGCCTCGCGGTCCGCGGGATCGTCCGCCGGATCGGGCCATTCGCCCTTGACCACGCGGATCCGCACCGGGCGATCACGCCATACGGCTGCATCGCCCAGGCTGCGCCGCCAGCGCGCGGGGATGACCACGCCGGCGGCGACACCTTCGGCTGCGGCCAGCGTTGCATCGGCGAGATCGGGCCCATGCGCGTCGAACACCAGCGGCAGGCCGCAACCGGCGATCGCGGTGAGCGCTGACTGGTCAAAATCGAGCTTGGGCGCCTTGACCGACAGCACGGCATCGACCCCCGCTTGCCGCGTCAGTGCGGCAAAGCGCAGGCAGGCCGCGACGATCTCGTCATGCGCGACCCCGTGGGGGCTGAAATAGCCGGCGGTGATCCGGTGTCCCTGGCGTGCCAGCCGGGCGGCGAGGCGCGCCGTAGTGTCGGCATCGGGGCCGGGAAGCCAGCCTTCGACCAGCCAGGGCAGCCGGTGACGCGCCGCGCGCAGGCGTGAGCGCAGGCTCACCGTCCGCCTCCGCCCAGCCGCGCGCGCAGCCATTCGCCGCCATCCGCCAGCAGCGCGGCGGCTCCCGCCAGCGAAAACGGATAGGTCCGCACCCGCAGGCAGGGGCGTTCGTCGCGGGTCCACAGCTCGGCGATCCACGGTTCGGGATTGCCGAGCAGTTCGATCGAGGCAAGCCCCGCGCGCGCCGCCGCCCCGGCGGTGTGGAGCAGCAGCAGGGTGCCGGGCGAACACTTGCGATAGGCCTCGTCATAGCCGATCTTGTAGAGCCACAGCCGCCCGCCGCTTTCCACCGCGAGCTGGATCGCCACTGCCTGGCCGTCGATCCGCATCACGCCCAACCGCAGCGCACCGCGAGCGCATTCGGCGCCGAGATAGGCGCGAAAGAAGGCCTGGCGGGGCAGGTCGACCGCCAGCGCGGTGCCCGCCGCGGTCTTCCAGCTCCGCCCCTCGACCGCCACAGCCTCGTCGAAGCGGGCCTCGAACTCGGCCGGATCGGGGCAGGCGAATTCATAGGTCACCGTGCCCAGCCCGGCGGCCTTGCGCGCGGCGCGGCGAAAGTCCGAGCGGCGGCCGGCGTTGAACCGGCTTTCCGGCTCGTGCCAATCCGGTCCCAGCGCGATTGCCGGGCTGGGCTGGGCCGGACGGACCGAAACCAACGCCCGCCCGCGCAGCGCCTGGCGCAGCGCCGGGACCAGCGGGGAATCCGCCGGGATCCGATCGAGGCTGAGCGGCTGGCGCAGCGCCGCAAGGCTGGCCGCCAGCCGCGCCGCCGCCGGGGCATTTCCGCACAGCGCATCGCTCGGTTCCGATGTCTCGCGCGGGCCCGCCAGCCGCCAGCGCGTCAGGGGTCCGGCGGCAAGCACCAGCGGCAGCAAAGCTTCGATTCCGGCGCTGCCCTCGCTCACCGCCAGGGCCAGCGGGGTGCCGGCCAGCAGCGTGGCGCCAACCGCGAGCGCAAAGGCGGAGGCCTGCATCGGCGATCCCGCCGCAGCGTCAAGCCGCTGCCAGGCGCGCAGCAGCGCGGGATCCGGGCTGGCCGGATCGAACGTGCGCAGGTCTGCAATCGGCGCTGGATGCGCGGCCATGGTGTCCCTCTTTCGCGAGAGGCCATAGCCGACGAGTTGCTAAGGAAGTTCTACGCCCGGGGCTGCGTCAGCCCTTCCACTCACGCCGTTCCTCGGCGGCGCGCAGCACTTCATAGGCGAGTTGCAGCGCCTGGAAAGCCTTGGCGGCGGCTTCGTCGTCGGGGCGGACGTCGGGATGGACTTCCTTCGCCTTGGCCCGCCAGGCCTTCCTGATCTCCTCGAATTCGGCGTCCGGGCCTAACCCCAGCACGTCGAGCGCACGCAATTCGTCGCGGCTGCGCGTGCCATCGCCCGATGTCGCCCAGCCATAGTGCGCACTTTCCCTGAAGCCTTCGTGGGTCTGGCGTTCCTCGGCCTCGCGCGCGGCGGTTTCCTCGGCATCGAGCCCCGCGAAATAGTCCCACCCGGCATTGTATTCGGCGGCGTGGCGCTGGCAGAACATCCAGCGTTCGGGGCTGTTGGGGCTCTTGGGTGCGGGACAGGTGCCGGCCTCGGTGCAGCCGTGGCGGTCGCACAGCCGAACCTCGGCCGCCTCGCGCGAGCCGCCATAGCCGCGCCAGCGCGGGAAACCCCAGTTATCGGATCGGCGAGCGCGAGTCATGAACGGCGGAGATAGGCGCTTGCCCGGTCCGCGCGCAAGCCCAAGTCGAAGGACAACAGTTTATTAGGTTTTCATTTGCAATGTTGCATTGCAAAAGAAAGAGGCCGCGCCTATATGGTGCGCAAGCCTCCCCAGGAACCCGATGCCATGAGCAACCAACTCAAGATTTCCGCCACGCTCTCGCTGCTGCTGATGACCGGCTTCGCGCTGCTTGCGCAGCTTGGCAGTGCCGTGGCCGCGCAGCCGCTGATCGGCGGCTAGAGCCGGCAAGGGAAGGGCGGGTGCCCTTCCCCCACTCGATCAATCGATCGTAACCGTCACCGCGCGGCGGTTCTTGGCCCAGCTTTCCTCGTCGGAACCCAGCGCCACCGGCTTTTCCTTGCCATAGCTGACCGTGGTGATCCGCGCCGCGTCGATCCCCAGGCTGACCAGGTAGTTCTTGGCCGCATTGGCGCGGCGTTCGCCCAGCGCGAGGTTGTATTCGCGCGTTCCGCGTTCGTCGCAGTGGCCTTCGATCGTGATCCGCTTGGCCGGATACTTGGCCAGCCACACCGCCTGCGCGGCGAGCGCCTGCTGGTCCTGCCCGTCGATGTTGTAGCGGTCGGTATCGAAATAGATCGAATCCTGGCCCATCATCTGCGCGGCGAAATCGGCCTGGCTGCCCGCGACCGGACCCTGATTGGCCGAAGTCGTGGTATCGGTCGAAACCGCGGCGCCCGGATCGGGCGGAAGCGAGGCCGGAGCCTTTTTCAGGCAGCCGGAAAGCGTCAGGCTGCCGGCGGCCAGCGCCAGGACAAGCATGCTGCGGGTGTTCATTGGCATCTCCTTTGAGCGTCAGGGTTTCCTTTTTACCCCAATAAGTCAATCACCTTCATGGCCGCAGCGGTCCCCAGGCGGGATCGCTGCCGTCGACCGGCGTATCGAGCTTGCGTTCGTTCCTGCCGGTGATGTCGACCTGCCAGACCCCGGTCTTGCCCGAATTGCGGGTGGTCCTGAAGAACTGGATCACCCGGCCGTTGGGCGCCCAGGTCGGGGCCTCGTCCTGCCAGCTGTCGGTCAGATAACGCAGGCTGCCGCCCGCCGGGTCCATCACCGCGATGCGGAAGTTGCCGGCGATGTGGGTGAAGGCGATCTGGTCGCCGCGCGGGCTCCATTCCGGGGTTGCGCTGCGCCCGCCAAAGAAGCTGATCCGCTTCTGGCCCGAACCGTCCGAATTCATCACATAGACCTGCTGGCTGCCCGAACGGTCGCTTTCGAAGACGATCCGGGTTCCATCGGGCGAAAAGCTGCCGCCGATGTCGATTCCCGGGCTGTCGGTCAGCTTGACCGCGCTGCCCCCGGCGGCGGGCATCTTGAAGATGTCGGTATTGCCGGCCGAGGCCATCGAATAGAGAATCCACTTGCCATCGGGCGACCAGCGCGGCGCAAACAGCGGGTTCTTCGACTGCAGCAGCAGCCGCTGGCTGTTGCTGGCAAGGTCATAGACGTAGATCCGCGGGCTGCCGTTGAAATAGCTGAGGTAGAGGATCTGGCTGTAGTCGGGCGAATAGCGCGGGGTCATCGCGGTGGCCTGCCCGGTGGTCAGGTAGCGGTGGTTGGCCCCGTCGGAATCCATGATCGCCAGCCGCTTCATCCGCCGGTCCTTTGGCCCGGTTTCGGCGATATAGGCGATCCGGCTGTCGAAGAACGGGTTTTCGCCCGAGAGGCGCGAATAGGCCAGGTCGGCGCACTTGTGCGCGGCGCGGCGCCATTCGCCCGGCGCCACCGTCCAGCCCGCCTTGGCCAGCTGCTGGCCCAGCGACACGTCGTAGAGATAGCATCCCACGGTGACATTGCCGCCCGGCTCGGCGCGGACATAGCCCTGCAGCAGCATGTCGGTGCCGCGCCCCTGCCAGCCGCCGTAATCGGGCGCCTGGATCTGGGCGAGCCCGGGCTTGGGCAGGCTGGCCGGACCGGTCGGCTTGAACAGCCCGTTGTTCCTGAGATCGCTGTAGATCACCGAAGCGAGCGAGAAGCCAAGCGCCGAGGTGGTCCCGGCGCTGGTCTGGGTCGGCACATCGGCATTGGTGGCGAAAGCGGGGATCGCGATCGACTGGTTCTGCCAGTCGCCCTCGCCGCTGACGGTGCCGGTCAGCACCTCTTCCTGCGCGGGCGCGGTGGCCGAAGGCTGGGCCTGGGGCTGGGACTGCGGAGCGGCCTGCGCGGCGAGCATCGCCGGCACGGCGGCCAGCGCGGCAACGGCAAGGGTTCGGGTCAGCTTCATTGGTTGATCTTCCAGTCGAAAGTAAAGCGCAGAGTCTTCCACGCGGAATAGTATTGCGGCGGCAGGGTGGCATACGGCGCGGCCAGCTGCACGGCCTTCAGCGCCTGTTCCTGGTGGCGTCTGGCCTGCGGCCGGTTGGCATCGGTGATCCCGGTCTGCGACACCACCCGCGGCTGGCCCGCAAGCGTGCCATCGGGGTTGAGGCTCCATTCCACCGTGGTCGCGAGCTTTTCGACCTCAAGCCCGTTGGGCCCCTGCCAGCGCCGCTTGAGCTGCCGCGCCACCTCTCCGGCAAGCGAGTTCCTGACCGCGCCGGTGATCTGCGCGGGCGGGGTCTGCGCGGTGCCCTGGGTCCGGGCGCCGGGAATCCCCTTGCTGAAGGCGGTGTCGAACGACGAACTGCCTGGCTTGGTCGCGGGCTTGGGCAGGGCCTTCGGCGCGGTCGGCGCGGCCTTGACCTGCGCCGTCGGCCTCGCCGGGGGCACGGGCGCGGGCCTGGCCACCGGAGCGGGCGCCGGGCGCGGGGGGACGGGAGCGCGTCTGGCCACCGGAACCGGTTCGGGCGCGGGCAGCGGCGGCGCTTCGCCGATCTCGGGCCCCTTGTCGGGCGCGGCTTCGGCCTGCGGCGCGGGGGCGGCCGAGGTCAGCCCCACTTCGTCGCTGATCGTCACCGTCATCCGTTCGGGCGGCGGCAGCGGCGCGGCGGGTTTCTGCCAGACCAGCCAGGCAAACAGCGCGACATGCCCCGCCAGCGCAAGCGCCAGCCCAAGCGATTCCTCGCGGCGGAGCGCGATGGTACTCACGCAGCACCAGAACATTCGTCATTGCGAGCGCAGCGAAGCAATCCAGGGGCCGCATAAACCGCTCTGGATTGCTTCGCTGCGCTCGCAATGACGTAAGAGATGCGCTTCATGGCCATTGGCTAGGGCGCGCTAACTGAACTGTTGGTGACCAGCGAGATGGTGTTGCACCCCGCATGGTTGAGCGCGCCCATCACCTCCATCACCTTGCCGTATTCGAGCACGCGGTCGGCACGCAGGTTGACCTGCTGACGGCCGTCCCCGGCACACGGCAGCGCGGCGATCCTTTCGGCCAGCGCCGCGGGCTCGACCGGCTGGCGGTCGATATAGACCGTGCCATCGGGGGTGATCGACAGGTCGATCTGCTCAGGCTTCTGGTCGAGCGGCTTGGCGCTCGAATCCGGCAGCTCGAGCGGAACCCCGGCATTGAGCAGCGGGGCGGTGACCATGAAGATGATCAGCAGCACCAGCATCACGTCGACCAGCGGGGTCACGTTGATTTCCGCCATCGGCGCGCGGCCGCGGCGGCTCCGGCGCCGGGGGGCGCTCATCGCCATCCTACAGCCCCTCGAGTTCGCGGCTGAGGCCGGCGTGGAGCCGATCGGCAAAGCGCTGCAACCGCGCCTCGAGCTGGTCGACGCGGTGGGTGAAGCGGTTGTAGGCGATGACCGCAGGAATTGCCGCGAACAGCCCGATCGCGGTCGCGAACAGGGCTTCGGAAATGCCCGGAGCAACCACCGCCAGCGACGAATTCTGCTGCTGGCCGATCTGGAAGAAGCTGTTCATGATCCCCCAGACGGTCCCGAACAGCCCGACGAACGGCGCGACCGCGCCGACCGTGGCGAGGAAGTTGAGCCGCTCGGACAGCTTTTCCGCCTCCTGCGCGATCGCGCTGTCCATCGCGCCCGCCAGCCGCTCACGCGCACCCTGCTTGTCGACCGGGCGAGCGCCAACCGAGCGGCGCCATTCGGCAAGGCCCGCAGCTGCCACTTTGGCCGAGGGCACGTCGACCTTGCCCCGTTCGGCCTGGAAGGCATTGATATCGCCCGCTTTCCAGAAATCGCGTTCATAGTCGTCGCAGCGCGAGGCGAGCGCACGGTAGCGCAGGCTGAACGAGACCACGATGGTCCAGACCCAGACCGAAGCCAGGATCAGCCCGGCCATCACCACCTGCACCACGATGTCGGCATCGAGGAACAGCTTCACCGGGTTGAGGTGACGCGGTGCGGCCGCGGCCGCCGCGGCGAAAAGCGATAGATCGGTCATGCGGGTCCTTCGATGGCAATGGTCCTGAACGCCGCGCGCCAGGCATCGGGCATGCGGCGCGGGCGTCCGTCAGGGGCGACGAAGCCAACCCGGAAGCGGGCTTCGGAAAGGAGCAGGCCGTCCTCGCGGAAAGCCTTCTGGTGCATCCGGCACGAAGCCGCGCGCAAATCCTGGCAGGTCGTCTCGATCAGCACGCCGTCGTCGAGCCGCGCCGGGGCGGCATAGCGGATCGTCAGGTCGGCCACGGCAAAGGCCCCCTCGCCCGCTTCGTTGACCGCGCGCTGGTCGATCCCCAACAGCCGCACGAAATCGGAGCGCGCCCGTTCGAACCAGCGCAGGTAGTTGGCGTGATAGACCACCCCCGACAGGTCGGTATCCTCGAAATAGGCGCGCACCGCGAAACGGTGCGTGTGCCCGTCGATCAGGCCGGCTGGGGGCGGAGGAAACGTGGTCATGCCGCCAGACCCTTAGCAAGTGGGCGAGTCGCAGGGCAAGGGGCACCGCTCAGGTCAGCGCGATCCAGCCACTTTTCGTCAGCAAATCAGCGCGCAAGCATCGGTCCGAGCGGCCTGCCGGCGAAGATGTGGACATGCAGGTGCGGCACTTCCTGGTGGCCGTGGCCGCCGATGTTGGCGAGCAGCCGATAGCCCGGCTCGACCAGCCCGGCCTCGCGCGCGACATGCCCGACGGCACGGACGAAACCGGCGATTTCCTCTGCCGATGCGCGCCCCGAAAAATCGTCCCAGCTGACGTAGGCCCCCTTGGGGATCACCAGCACGTGCAGCGGCGCCTGCGGGTTGATGTCGTGGAACGCCAGCGCCCACTCGTCCTCATAGACGGTCCGGTTCGGAATCTCGCCGCGCAGGATCTTCGCAAAGATGTTCTGGTCGTCATAGGGCTGGGTGGCGTCGATCGGCATCACTGGCTCCGGCTGGCTTTTTCGGCGATCCCGCTGGTGCCTTCGCGGCGATCGAGTTCGGCAAGCACCTCGTCCAGGCCGATGCCCTTGGCATCCAGCAGGACCAGCAGGTGGAACATCAGGTCGGCAGCCTCGCCGACCAGTTCCTCGCGGCTTCCCGAAAGCGCGGCGACCACGGTTTCGACCGCTTCTTCGCCCAGCTTGCGGGCAATCACCGGCACCCCGCGCGCGTTGAGCCTGGCCACCCAGCTTTCCTCGGGGTCGGCCGAGCGGCGCGCGGCAATGGTTGCGGCAAGGCGGGATAGCGTGTCCATCGACGATGGCTTTGCGGCGCGCGCGGGCGCGGGTCAAGTTCAGTCTTGGCTGTCGGGACGCTTGCGCGCGGCGCGGCGGCCGACGATCAGCCCGGCGACGCTGAGCGCCAGCAGCGTCAGGTCGGTGGGTTCGGGGATCGAAATGCCCTGTGCCAGCGCGGGTCCGCCGCTGCCCAAGGCGAGCACCAGGAATGCGGCAAGAAACGGACCCCTGTTCATCACCCGCGCATGGGCCGCGCACGGCATCGCGGCAAGCGATTCGCCGGCGCCGTCCCAAGGCGGGACTGGCGCCAACCCATTCATGAAAGTGTCATTTTCGTCCTATCCGCGCGCGGGAAGCCCCGCGGCGCGCAGCGCGGCATGCGCCTCGGCGATGGTATGCTTGCCGAAATGGAAGATCGAGGCGGCCAGCACCGCGCTGGCATGGCCCCGCGTGACGCCCTCGACCAGGTGATCAAGCGTGCCGACCCCGCCCGAAGCGACCACCGGCACCGAAACCGCATCGGCGATGGTGCGGGTCAGTTCGAGGTCGTAACCGGCCTGGGTGCCATCACCGTCCATCGAGGTGACCAGCAGTTCCCCCGCGCCCAGCTGTGCCAGGCAGACCGCATGCTCGACAGCGTCGATCCCGGTCGCCTTGCGCCCGCCGTGGGTGAAGATTTCCCAGCCGCCGCTCGCCACCTTGCGCGCGTCGATCGAGGCGACGACGCATTGGCTGCCCATCCGCTCGGCGATTTCGGCGACCACCTCGGGGCGCGCGACGGCGGCTGAGTTGACCGCCACCTTGTCCGCGCCCGCCAGCAGCAGCGCGCGCGCGTCCTCCGCCGTGCGCACCCCGCCGCCCACGGTCAGCGGCATGAAGCAGACCTCCGCCGTGCGCCGCACCACGTCGAGCAACGTCCCACGCCCTTCGTGGCTGGCGCTGATATCGAGGAAGCACAGCTCGTCAGCGCCCGCCGCGTCATAGGCTCGCGCCTGCTCGACCGGATCGCCGGCATCCTTGAGATCGACGAAGTTGACCCCCTTGACCACCCGCCCATCGCGGACATCAAGGCAGGGGATGACGCGGATGCGGACAGTCATGATTCCTCCCCCTTGGGGGAGGGGGACCAGCGAAGCTGGTGGAGGGGCACGCGCGAGTGATCCCGACGCTGCTTGCAGGCACATTCAGGACCACCTGCGCGTGCCCCTCCACCATCGGCTGCGCCGATGGCCCCCCTCCCCGTGCCGGGGAGGAATTGATCGCCGCCGATCATGCCCTGTTCGCCACCGCAATTGCCGCCGCCAGGTCGAGCCGGCCATCGTAGAGCGCGCGCCCGGTGATCACGCCTTCGATCCCGTCGCGGGCATTGAGCGCGAGGACGTGAATGTCGTCCAGGCCCTTGACCCCGCCCGAGGCGATCACCGGCAGGTCGACCTGGCGGGCAAGATCCACCGTCGCCTCTATGTTCACGCCCTTCAAGAGCCCGTCGCGGCCGATGTCGGTGAACAGCAGGCTGGCGACCCCGGCATCCTCGAAGCGGCGGGCAAGATCGACCACCGAAACGTCCGAAACCTCGGCCCAGCCCTCGGTCGCGACCATGCCGTCGCGGGCATCGACCGCGACCACGATCCCGCCGGGAAATTCGCCCGCCATGTCGCGCACGAACTGCGGATCCTTGAGCGCGGCGGTGCCCATCACGATGCGGCTGACGCCAAGATCGAACCAGCCCTCCACCGCCACGCGCGTGCGGATGCCGCCGCCCAGCTGGACGTGGCCGGGAAAGGCCTCGAGGATGGCTTCCACCGCCGCGCGGTTTTCGGCCCGGCCTGCAAAGCTGCCGTCAAGATCGACGACATGGAGGAACTGCGATCCGGCCTCGGCAAACAGCAGCGCCTGCGCCGCCGGATTGTCACCATAGACGGTCGCGCGGTCCATATCGCCTTCGGCCAGGCGCACCACCTGCCCGCCCTTGAGGTCGATTGCGGGAAAGACGATCATGCCAGGCCCCTCCCTTTCAAGGGAGGGGTTGGGGTGGGATTGGTCATGGACGCCACTCCAGAAAACGCGCCAGCAAGGCAAGCCCGTAGGCCTGGCTCTTTTCGGGATGGAACTGCACGCCCACCACATTGTCGCGCGCCACCGCGGCAACCAGCCCGCCGCCGTGGTCGGTCATCGCCGCGATCGTGTGCCCGGCGTCGGGGACGAAGTGGTAGGAATGCAGAAAATAGGCCTCGCCCGCCCTGACCAGCGCGGCGTGCCCGGTAACTTCGACATCGTTCCAGCCCATGTGGGGCACCTTGATCGCGGGATCGGTCCGCTCGATCGGCCGCACTTCGCCGCCGATCCAGCCGAGCCCCGGGGTCACGCCATGTTCGACCCCGCGGTCGGCCAGCAGTTGCATGCCGACGCAGATCCCCAGAAACGGCGCGCCGCCCACCAGCACGCGCTCGCGCATCGCCTCTTCAAGATGCGGGATCGCGCGCAGCCCCTGGGCGCAGGCCCTGAAACTGCCTACGCCCGGCAGCACGATCCGGTCTGCCGCGCGCACGACATCGGGATTGGCGGTCATGGTCACCTGCTGGCACCCGGCGGCCTTCAGTGCATTGGCGACGGAATGGAGATTGCCCGCGCCGTAATCAACCAGCGCGACAACTTCAGCCACCAAGAACCCCCTTGGTCGAAGGCACCGCGCCCGCCTTGCGCGGATCAAGCTCAACCGCTTGCCGCATCGCCCGGGCGAATCCCTTGAAGATGCCTTCGCAGATGTGGTGGTTGTTGCTGCCGTAGATCAGCTCGATGTGGAGCGTGATCCCCACCGCCTGGGCGATCGACTGGAACCAGTGCTCGAACAGCTCGGTGTCCATTTCGCCCAGTCGTTCCTGGGTGAAGGCGGCATTCCAGACCAGCCACGGGCGGCCCGAAATGTCGAGCACCACGCGGCTCAGCGCCTCGTCCATCGCCGAATGTGCTTCGCCATAGCGGCCGATCCCGCCCTTGTCGCCCAGCGCCTGGGCAATCGCCTGACCGATCGCGATCGCGCTGTCCTCGGTCGTGTGGTGCTGATCGACGTGAAGGTCGCCCTTGATATGGCAGGTCACGTCGATCAGCGAATGGCGGCTGAACTGCTCGATCATGTGATCGAGAAAGCCGATCCCGGTGGAGATGTCATAGCGCCCCGTGCCGTCGAGGTTCACCTCGACGGCAATGTCGGTTTCGTGCGTCTTGCGGGCGATTCTGGCGGTGCGCATCGCGGATGGCCTATACCCCTCAGCCTTGCAAAGTCCAGCCTGCCGGGTGATCAGCCGATCAGCGCCTCGGCGATCTGCACCGCGTTGAGCGCCGCGCCCTTGCGCAGGTTGTCACCCACCACGAACAGCGCCAGGCCGTGCTTCACGGTCGGGTCCAGCCGCACCCGGCCGACGAAGACCGGATCCTTGCCGGTCGCCTCGAGCGGATTGGGGCACTGGCTCAGCACCACGCCGGGGGCCGCGCCGAGCAGTTCCAAGGCGCGCCGGGGCGAGATCGGGCGTTCGAATTCGACGTTGAGCGAGATCGAATGCCCGGTGAACACCGGCACCCGCACGCAGGTGCCCGAAACCGGCAGGCCCGGAATCTCGAGGATCTTGCGGCTTTCGTCGCGCAGCTTGAGTTCTTCCTCGGTGTAGTCATCCTCGCCCAGCACGTAGTTGAGTGGGACCACGTTGTGCGCCATCACCGCGGCCCACTTTTCCGCCGCGGGAAGCAGGTCATCGTGCCCGCCTTCGGCGAGCAGGCGGGCCTTGTTGCCGACATGATCAAGCTGGCGGGCGAGGATGTCGATCCCTTCCAGCCCCGCGCCCGACACCGCCTGATAGGTGCTGGCAACAATCCGCGTCAGCCCTGCTTCATCGTGCAGCGGCTTCAGCGCGGGCATCACCGCCATCGTGGTGCAATTGGGATTGGCGACGATTCCCTTGGGCAGGTTCGCCAGGGCATGGGGGTTCACTTCGGCGACGACCAGCGGCACGTCGGGATCCGAACGGAAGGCAGAGCTGTTGTCGATCACCACCGCGCCGGCTGCCGCAACCCTGGGCGCCAGTGCCTTGGAAGTTGCGCCGCCAGCGGAAAACAGCACCACGTCAAGCCCGGCATAGTCCGCGCTTGCGGCGTCCTCGATCGTCACCCCGCCAATCACCTTGCCGGCCGAACGGGCCGAGGCGAACAGGCGCAGCCGCTCGATCGGGAAACCGCGCTCCTTGAGGATTTCGCGCATGGTCGATCCGACCACGCCGGTCGCGCCGACGATGCCGACATTGAGCCTTTGACCCTTGGCGAAACGATGAACCATGATGCTACTCCTTGACTTGGGGAGAGCAGTGCGGGGTTCTTCTGGTCCTGGATCGGATGCCCCGCCTGCTCGGTGCGGGGCGGGTTGTCCTTGGTGCCTAGCGCAGCACCACCACAACCGTTCCCGCGCCAGCGGTCGGTTTGGTGGTAATGGTCATGGCGATCGTCGCGGACATGGACGCGGCCCCTAACCGCCCCTTCGCGCAATGGCAAGCGCCTTGTTGCGGTGCAGCACGAAAGATTAGTACGGAAACCCCCAGACCGTTCGCCCCGAGCGAAGTCGAGGGGTCGCGCGCTGTCCCTCGACTGCGCTCGGGACGAACGGAAATCGGGGACCGTCAGGCGCTGCGGAACGCGTTGGTGATCGGATAGCGGCGGTCGCGGCCGAAATTGCGGGTGCCCAGCTTGACCCCCGGCGGGGCCTGGCGGCGCTTGTATTCGGCCACGTAGAGCAGGCGTTCGATCCGCACCACGGTTTCGCGGTCCAGCCCTTCGCCGACCAGCTGGTCGACGCTCTTTTCATGTTCGACCAGGCCCTGGAGGATCCGGTCGAGCACCGGGTAGGGCGGCAGCGAATCCTCGTCCTTCTGGTCGGGGCGCAGCTCGGCTGAGGGCGGGCGGGTGATGATCGCATCGGGCATCACCGGCCCATCGGGACCCAGGCCGATCTTGGGCCGGTGCCGGTTGCGCCACTGGCTGATCGCGAAAACGGTCGTCTTGTAGGCATCCTTGAGCGGATTGTAGCCGCCCGCCATGTCGCCATAGATCGTGGCATAGCCGACGCTCATCTCGCTCTTGTTGCCGGTGGTCAGCAGCATCGGGCCGAACTTGTTGGACAGCGCCATCAGCGTCACGCCGCGGATCCGGCTCTGGACGTTTTCCTCGGTGATATCGACCTCGCGGTCGGCGAACGTGCCTTCGAGCATGACATCGAAGGCGTCGACCGCCGGGGCGATCGGGATCGTATCGTAACGGCAGCCGATCATCTGCGCGCATTCGGTCGCCAGGTCGAGGCTGAGCTGGCTGGTGAAGCGGCTGGGCAGCATCACGCTCCACACCCGCTCCGGCCCCAGCGCATCGGCGGCGATCGCGGCGCAGATCGCGCTGTCGATCCCGCCCGACAGGCCCAGCACCACGCCGGGAAAGCGGTTGCGATCCACATAGTCGCGCAGCGCCAGGACCATCGCGCAATAGATGTCCTCGGGATGATCGGCGAGGCGTTCGATCGCGCCCGGTTCGCAGCGCCAGCCCTGCGCGGTGCGGGTCCAGCGGGTGGTAACCTCCTGCTCTTCCCAGTCGGTCAGCTGCACGGCCAGGCTGCCATCGCCGTTGACCACGAAGCTGGCCCCGTCGAACACCAGCTCGTCCTGCCCGCCGACCCGGTTGAGATAGGCCAGCGGCAGGCCGGTATCGGCGGCGCGGCGCTTGGCCACGCCTTCGATCCGCAGCGTGTCCTTGTCGATTTCATAGGGGCTGCCGTTGACGCAGATGAACAGTTCGGCCCCGAAATCGGCAAGGTGGCGGCAGACATCGGGATGCCACACGTCCTCGCAGATCGGCAGGCCGATCATCACCCCCCGGAACCCGATCGGTTCGGGCAGTGGGCCGGGCTGGAACAGGCGCACTTCATCGAAAGTGCCGTAATTGGGCAGTTCGTGCTTGAGCCGGATCGCCGCGACCCGCCCGCCGTCGAGCAGCGCGATCCCGTTGTGCAGCGCGCCGTCCTGGACGAAGATCGAGCCGACCAGCATGGCCGGGCCGCCATCCGCGGTAACCCTGGCCATCGCCTCGAGTTCCTCTGCCGCGCGAGCGACGAAGGCGGGCTTGAGCACCAGATCCTCGGCCGGATAGCCGACCAGCTGCATTTCCGGGAAAACCACCAGATCGGCGCCCTGCCCCCTGGCGCGTTCGCGCGCGGCGAGCATGGCGCGGGCATTGCCGGGAATATCCCCGACCGACTGGTTCAACTGGGCAAGCGTGATGGAAAGCGTATCGACCATGCCCCTTCCCTAAGCCCGCTTCAGCGGTTAGCCAATGCGCGAAAATGGAGGAGCCGATGTTCGAACAGGCATTTGCCGAAGCCAACCTGCCTTGCGCGGTGGGGATGATCGTGGACCGCGATGGAGTGCGTTTTTCGCAGGCGCTGGGCGTCACCGACGTCGACAGCCAGACCCCGGTCGGCGAGGATACCCGCTTCCAGATCGCCTCGATGACCAAGGCGCTGGTTTCGGTGGCGGCGATGCAGCTGGTCGAACAGGGCCGGCTCAGCCTCGACGCGCCGATCGGCGATCTGCTGCCCGATCTTGCCGATGCCCAGGTGCTGACCGGTTTTGGCCCGGACGGCCAGCCCCGGCTGCGCCCGGCGGCGCGGCCGATCACGCTGCGCCACCTGCTGACCCATACGGCGGGGCTGGGCTATTTCTTCATCCATCCGCAGGTGCTGCAATATTTCGGCGCGGTCGGGATGCCCGAACCGGGATCGAAGGCCTCGATCCGGATGCCGCTGATGTTCGATCCGGGTGACAGCTGGGAATATTCGGTGGCGATCGACTGGGCCGGGCTGGCGGTCGAGGCGGTGGTCGGCACCACGCTGGGCGACTACATGGCGCAGCACCTGTTCGCCCCGCTGGGAATGACCCACACGGCGTTCCTCGACACGCTGCCTTTCGGCACGGCGCAGGTCCATGTCCGCGGCGATGACGGTGCGCTGAAGGTCCAGCCGATGTTCATCGGCGGGGGCGAATACCACAACGGCGGCGGCGGACTGATCGGCACCGCGCCCGACTATGCCCGCTTCGTGCGCGCCATGCTGCGCGGCGGCGAGCTTGATGGTCAGCGGATCCTCGGGGCCGATACCGTTGCCGAAATGGGCCGCAACCAGATCGGCACCCTGCGCGCGGGCTACATGGGCAGCGCCATGCCGCACCTTGCCCAGCCCTATGACACTTTCCCCGATCAGCACACCACCTGGGGTCTTGGTTTCCTGATCAATCCCGAACAGGGGCCCAATGGCCGCAGCCCCGGCAGCCTGGCCTGGGCCGGGATCTTCAATTCCTATTACTGGATCGATCCGGCCAAGGGCGTGGGCGGCGTGATGATGAGCCAGCTTTCACCCTTCGGCGATCCCGGCGCGCTGGCCTGCTTCGGCGCACTCGAACGGATGGCCTATGGCTGATCCCACCACGGCAGGTCGGCCATATCGCTGCTGACCTTGAGCGGGAAGGCGGGCGCGCGCTTTTCGAGGAAAGCGGCGACCCCTTCGTGAACATCGGCCCTGGCCCCCAGCGCGATGTTGAGCATGGCATCAACCGCCAGCGCGCCGGCGGGGCTATCCTCGGCCGAGAATTTCCACAGCATCCGCCGGGTCAGCGCCAGCGCCACGGGCGAACAGTTGGCGGCAATTTCCAGCGCCAGTTCGCGCGCCCGCGCCTCAAGCCCTTCGGCGGGAACCAGCTCGCTCACCAGTCCGGCGGCCAGCGCCTCCTGCGCCGGGACCAGCGCTCCGGTCATGCACCATTTGAGCGCGGCGGACAGGCCTACCAGGCGCGGCAGGAACCACGCGCTGCCGGCCTCGGGCACCAGCCCCCGGCGGGTGAAGACGCAGCCGAACCGGGCATTGTCGGCGGCGATGCGGATATCGCACGGCAGCGTCAGGGTCAGCCCCACCCCCGCCGCCGATCCGTTGTAGGCGACCAGCAGCGGCTTCTTCGCCCGCATCATCGCCGCGACGAAATCGGAATCCTCGCGCTGGCCCGAACCGGCGCTGCCGAAGTTCCTGGCCCCTTCGCCGCTCTGCGTATCGAACGCGCCCGCACCGGCGGAAACGTCGGCCCCGGCGCAGAACACCCGGCCGGTCCCGGTAAGGACCAGCACCTTGATCGCATCATCCGCATCGGCCCACCGGATCGCGCGAACCAGCTCGCTCCCCATCCGGGCGGTATAGGCGTTGAGCAAATCGGGCCGGTTCAGCCGGACCCACAGGATCGGGCCGTCCTGTTCGACCAGCAGCGTTTCGAAGGCGGCGCCCATGCCCTGGGCTGTTTCGGGTTCGGGAAAGGCCATCTCAATCGTCTCCCACGTCCTGCGCTCAGGACTATGTTTAACCGCGCGATTAATGTCCAGCGCGGATCGGCACTGGACAAGCGGGCGCTGCGCTCGCATCGTTGCGGGGCAAGACAGAACGACTCTGGGGAGAGTCCGTTGGTTCGGAGGGACGAATGGAATCGATTGACGTAACCGGCTGGTCGGCGCTGCTGATGGGCCTGACCGCCGTCTTCGCCGGGATCGGCGCGCTGAGGAAGCCCGGCGCCTGGCGGACCATGCTCAAGGAAGTCGAAGACAGCCCCGCCTTGCAGTTCCTGTCCGGGATGATGGAACTGGTCATGGGCGCGGTGGTCTATCTGGCCAACCCGTGGGTGCCGGGCGACCTGCTGTCCTGCGTGATGAAGGCGATGGGCGGGCTGATGATGATCGAATCGCTGGCGATCCTGGGCTTTGTCGACATCTACACCCAGTTCTGGCTGCGCAGCCTGACCAACATGCACCGCGGCTGGGCGCTCAGCACCGTGGGAATCGGCGTGGTGCTGACCTTGGGCGGCGGGCTGCACCTGGCCTAGGTTGCCGCCGTCACGGCGCGGCCAGTGCCTTGGCCATGCGCCTGCGCAGCACCGGCAGCACCTCGGCCTCGAACCAGGGATTGCGCGCCATCCAGATCCGGCTGCGCCAGGCTGGATGGGGCAAGGCGAACAGCCCCGGCGGGGCCTCGGCAAACCGGCGGACCACCTCGGTCATGGTGCTGCGGCGCGCGGCGGGCAGATAGCGCAGCTGCGCGTGACGGCCGATCAGCAGCGTCAACCTTGTCCGGGGAAGGAGCGCGCGCAGCCGGTCGTGCCACAGCGGCGCGCAGGCCCGGCGCGGCGGCAGGTCGCCGCTTGGCCCCTTGCCCGGATAGCACAGCCCCATCGGCATCACCGCGATGCTTTCCGGATCGTAGAAGGTCTCGCGCTCCACCCCCAGCCAGCCGCGCAGCCTGTCCCCGCTGTCGTCGTCCCAGGGCACGCCGCTGGCGTGGACCCTGGTTCCCGGCGCCTGGCCGATGATCAGCACGCGCGCGCCAGCACCCGCTTGCACGATCGGACGCGGGCCAAGCGGCAGGTCGGCGCAGGCCCGGCAAGCGCGAATCTCGGTCAGCAGGCGGGCAAGGGGATCGGGCGGCATGGCAGGCGAAAGGCCGCGGCGGCGGCTATCGCCCGCGCCAGCCCGGTCCCTTGACGAAGCGCCCCGGCGTGGCCCCGGTATGATCGCCGCCGCGCAGCACGGCGCGGCCATTGACCAGCACGTCGCTGACCCCGGTGGCATACTGGTGCGGCTTGTCGAAAGTGGCGTGGTCCTGGATCCGGGCGGGATCGAACACCACCACGTCGGCGGCATAGCCCGGCGCGAGGCGGCCGCGCCCCCTCAGCCCCATCTGCCGCGCGGGCAGCGAAGTCAGACGGCGGATTCCTTCGGCCAGGCTCATCACTTTCGCCTCGCGCACGTAGCGCCCCAGGAACCGCGCAAACGTGCCATAGGCGCGCGGATGGGTGCTGCGCAGCAGGAACTTGCCCTCGGGCGCCATGCTTGCCGCGTCGCTGCCCAGCATGGTCCAGTCCCAGGCAAGGTTGCGCTTCAGGTTGTCCTCGCTCATCGTGAAATAGGCGGTATCGACCCGGCTGCCGTCCTCGATCACCAGATCGATCATCGTGTCCTCGGGGCTGGTGCCGCGCATCCTGGCGACCTCGGCCAGGGTCTTGCCGGTCAGCGGCTTGAGCGCGGGATTGTCGAAGCCCAGCAGCAGCACGTTTTCGGGCGACCCGGCGTTGCGATAGGTGTTGTCCCAGCCCACCGGCGGGGCGCGCATCTCGGCCAGCACGCGGGCGCGGGTGGCCGGATCCTTGAGCCGTTCGATCCACTTGTCACGCCCGCCCTGCTGGACCCACAGCGGCATCGAGGCATCCAGCCCGGTCGCCGCGGCGGTGTAGGTGTAGCAGTTGGCCGAGACGTCGATCCCGCTCCCTCGCGCCGCGTTCAGCCGGGCGAGGCTTTCGTCCTGCTTGCCCCAGTTGTCGCGCCCCGAAAGCTTCATGTGGTACATCTGCACCCGCGCCCCGGTGCGCCGCCCGATCTCGAGCAGTTCGGCCAGCGCGTCGAAATAGTGGTCGCTCTCGTTGCGGATGTGCGAGATATAGCTGCCGCCGTGCTCCTTCGCTGCTGCGGTCAGCGCGACCAGTTCATCGGTATCGGCAAAGCTCGACGGCGCGTAGATCAGCGAGGAACCGATGCCGAGCGCCCCGGCCTTCATCTCGGCGCGAACCAGCGCCTGCATCCGGGCGATCTGCGCGGGGCTGGCGCGCACGTCGTCATAGCCGACCTCGTGCACGCGCAGCGTCCCCGCGCCGATGAACGAGGCAACGTTTGTGCTGACGCCCTTGCGTTCGAGGAAGCCCAGGTAGTCGGCCAGCGATGTCCAGCCGATCGGATAGTGGATGTCGGCCTGTTCGCGCAGCGCGCGCGCCTTCATCTCGGCATTGAGCGGCCCCATCGAGTTGCCTTCGCCCATCACCTCGAGCGTGACCCCTTGGCGGATTCCGCCCTGCGAGCGGCCATCCTCGATCAGGCTCTCGGTCGACCACGACAGCATGTTGACGAAGCCCGGCGCCACCGCGGCCCCGCGCGCGTCGATCTCCACCGCGCCGCGCGCCGCGCCCAGCTTGCCGATCGCCGCGATCCGCCCGGCGGCCACGCCAAGGTCCGCCTCCACCGGCGCGCCGCCAAGACCGTCGAACAGCGTGCCGCCGCGCACCACCACGTCATAGCGCCCGGTGCGCCGGGCAAAGGCCAGTTCGGGGCTGAGCGCGAGGGCGGAAAGCCCGCCCAGGAAGGCGCGGCGAGTCGTTGAATAGGCCATGGCCGCGCAGGCTAGGCAGCGGGCAACGGATGACAAGTCCCTTGCGCGCGGTTACGGACAGGCGATGCCGCAGCAGATCCCGGTCTATGTCCTTTCGCTGCCCGCCGCCGCCGACCGGCGCGCGCGGCTGGAGCGGCACCATGCCCGGCTGGGAATCCGGCTGACGATGATCGAAGGCGTCGACGGCCGCCTGATGAGCGAGGCCGAGCGTGCCGCGGTGGTCGGGCCGGACCGGCCGCTCAGCCCCAGCGAGGTCGGCTGCCACCTCAGCCACGCCAGGGCCTGGCAGGCGCTGCTGGCCAGCGACGCCCCCTGCGCGGTGGTGCTCGAGGATGACGGACTGATCGACCGCAGGTTCGCGCCGCTGCTGCGCGAAGACCTGCCGGTGGACCGGTTCGACTACCTGTTCCTCGACGTCGATGCCCACAACGAGCTGGGACTGATTGCCTATGACCGCGGCGACGGCCTGGCGCTGGGCCACGGGTTCATCGCCTATACCCTGTCCGACGGAGGCGAAGGCGCGCATGCCTATGTCATCACCCGCGCCGAGGCCCGGCGGCGGCTGGACCAGGCGATGCCGCTGCGCGGCCCGGCGGACATCTACCACGTGCTGCCCTATCGCCCGCGCCTGCGCGCGCTGGTGAAGCCCAAGGGCGCCTGGGTTTCGCCGACCAGCCTGGTCTCGTCGATCAACGATCGCGCCGATGCGGTCGATCAGGTGCCGCTGCGCGCGCTGCGCCGCTCGGCGCTGTTCTACGATCTGCTCGACTGGCTGCGCGGCGATCTGGCGAAGAAGCAGGCGCGGATCGCGGCGATGGTGGCGGATGGCAAGCTGCCCGCGGGGCATGACTGGCGCGCGATGCCCACCGGCCGACGCATGCTGTTCGACTAGACGCGGCCCGCCCGCTCGCCTACAGTCGCTTCATCCCCGGGGAGCCGCTTGGCTGAGAGGGAGGGCTCGCATCCTCCGACCCGTCGAACCTGAACCCGTTAGCACGGGCGGAGGGAGGGCTGGCACAGGCGCTCCCATACCGTCCCCACGAAGGACACGCGCATCATGGCCGATATCAATTCCAAGCTCGAAATCGGCGTCACCACCGGCCCGATCCGGGGGTCGAGGAAAATCCATGTCGGCCCGCTGGGCGTGGCCATGCGCGAGATCGGCCTCGAGCCGTCGAGCGGCGAGTCGCCGGTGCGGGTCTATGACACCTCCGGCCCCTATACCGATCCCGATGCGAGCATCGACATCGCCCAGGGCCTGCCCGAACTGCGCAGCGAATGGATCCGCGCGCGCGGCGATGTCGAGGTAGTCACCCAGCGCGAGGTCAGGCCCGAGGACAACGGCCAGCTCGGCCCTGATCGGTCGGGCGGCGTGCCCGCCTTCCCCAATGTCCGCCGCACCGTTCTGCGCGCGAAGCCGGGCGCCAATGTCAGCCAGATGCATTACGCCCGGCGCGGCATCGTTACCCCCGAGATGGAATATGTCGCGGTGCGCGAGAACCTGGGGCGCGAGATGCTCCGGGAATATGTCCGCGACGGGCAGGACTGGGGCGCGGCGATCCCCGATTACGTCACCGGCGATTGGGTCCGCGAGGAGGTCGCGCGCGGCCGCGCGATCATTCCCAGCAACATCAACCACCCCGAAAGCGAGCCGATGGCGATCGGCCGCAACTTCCTGGTCAAGATCAACGCCAACATCGGCAATTCGGCAGTCGCCAGCGATGTCGCATCGGAAGTCGACAAGATGGTCTGGTCGATCCGCTGGGGCGCCGACACGGTGATGGACCTGTCCACGGGCCGCAACATCCACGACACCCGCGAATGGATCCTGCGCAACAGCCCGGTGCCGATCGGCACGGTGCCGATCTACCAGGCGCTCGAAAAGGTCGGCGGGATCGCCGAAGACCTGACCTGGGAAGTGTTCCGCGATACCCTGATCGAGCAGGCCGAGCAGGGGGTGGACTATTTCACCATCCACGCCGGGGTGCGCCTGCCCTATATCCCGATGACCGCCAAGCGCGTGACGGGCATCGTCAGCCGCGGCGGCAGCATCATGGCCAAGTGGTGCCTGGCGCATCACAAGGAAAGCTTCCTCTACGAACGCTTCGACGAGATCACCGAGATCATGAAGGCCTATGACATCGCCTATTCGCTGGGTGACGGTCTGCGCCCCGGCTCGATCGCCGACGCCAACGACGAGGCCCAGTTCGCCGAACTCTACACCCTGGGCGAGCTGACCAAACGTGCGTGGCAGCAGGATGTCCAGGTGATGATCGAAGGCCCCGGCCACGTGCCGATGCACAAGATCAAGGAGAATATGGACAAGCAGCTTGCCGCCTGCGGCGAGGCCCCGTTCTACACCCTCGGGCCGCTGGTCACCGACATTGCGCCTGGCTACGACCACATCACCAGCGGGATCGGCGCGGCGATGATCGGGTGGTACGGCACCGCGATGCTCTGCTACGTCACGCCCAAGGAGCACCTCGGCCTGCCCGACCGCGACGATGTGAAGGTTGGCGTGGTCACCTACAAGCTTGCCGCCCACGCCGCCGATCTTGCCAAGGGCCACCCGGCGGCCAAGGTGCGCGACGACGCCCTGTCCCGCGCCCGCTTCGAATTCCGCTGGCGCGACCAGTTCAACCTCAGCCTCGATCCCGATACGGCCGAGCAATACCACGACCAGACCCTCCCCGCCGAAGGCGCCAAGACCGCGCACTTCTGCTCCATGTGCGGACCCAAGTTCTGCAGCATGAAGATCACGCAGGAAGTGCGCGACTTCGCGGCCAGGCAGAACCAGGGCGCCGACGGTTTCATCGCCTCAACCAACCCCGCTCAGGCTGAGCCTGTCGAAGCCGGGTTGGTCGGCGCGGATGAGGCCGCAAAGGGGATGGAAGAAATGAGCCGCAAGTACAACGAAGGCGGCCGCGAACTCTACATCGGCGCGGGCGGGCGCGAGCACGATTGATTCTGCCGCGGCGGTTGGTCAGGAGGCCATCGGCTTGCCCGATTGACGGTTGCTTGTTATAACGCACGTATGAACAAACCGCTCAAGATAACCAGGATCGGCAATTCCGCTGGTGTCGTCCTGCCCAAAGAGTTGCTCGCCCGCCTGCGGGCGGGGGTTGGCGATACGCTGTTTGTCAGCGAAGCGCCCGATGGGGTGCGGCTGTCGGTACACGATCCCGACTTCGCCGAGCAGATGGCCATAGCCGAAGAGATCATGCGCGAGGATCGCAATATCCTCCGCGCACTTGCCAAGTAAATGACGGAGCGCGTCGAGCCGCGCTGGATTCGCGATGACGTTGTCGTTGCAATTCACGATCGGCAGCTTGCCGAACATGGCGGGCCTGTTGGCATACGCGATGCCGGCGCGCTTGAATCGGCACTCAGGCGGCCGGTCAACCAATGGGCTTATGGAACCGATGATCGGTTTGCGCTCGCTGCCGCCTATGCCTTCGGGATAGCCCGAAATCATCCTTTCGCAGATGGCAACAAGCGCACTGCATGGATACTTGCGCGCCAGTTCCTGAGGCTCAATGGCATGGCGCAGGAATTCGGGGAACATGAAGCGATCAGCCTTGTCCGATCGCTTGCCGCCGGTGACTTGTCCGAAGAGCAGCTGGCGGACTGGCTGCGTTTGCGCGGCGGCGTCTGACCTCGAACGCAGAGAACCCGATCACCTTCTCTTCGCCGACTTGACACTCGCGCTGACCGGTCCAGTCTGTGAAGCGGCCAGAACAAGGGAGCGGGGCTATGAGCGGAATTCGGCAGGGCGGGTGCCTGTGCGGCGCGGTGCGGTATGACATGGCGGGGGAGCCGGCGACGCAGATCGTCTGCCACTGCACCCATTGCCAGAAGCAGGCGGGCAGCGCCTTTTCCGAGATCGTCGGGGTGCCCGAAGCCGCCCTGACGGTGACCAGCGGGACACCCCGCAGCTATCACGACCAGGGCGAAAGCGGCGGGACGGTGGAACGGCAGTTCTGCGCGACCTGCGGCTCGCCGCTGTTCACCAAGGCTTCGGCGGCGCCGGGCATGGTCTGGATCAAGGTGGGCACGTTCGATGATCCGGCCTGGTTCGACCCGGCCGCGCACATCTGGACCAAATCGAAGCAGCCCTGGGTCGAGACCGGCGCGGCGCCGTGCTTCGCGACCAATCCGGGGTAGGCTCGTGCGCAAGTGGAAAGCGATGTTGTGGGCGGCGGCGGCCTTCAACTGGCTGGCGGCGCTGCCTTCGCTGTTTCTGGCAACCTCGGCCTCGGACCGGGTGGTTGCCCTGCTCGTCGGCTGTTTCGGCCTGGTCTATGCGCTCGTCGCCCGCATGCCCGAGCGGCTGGGGCCGGTGCTGTGGGCCGGAGTGGTCGGCAAGATCGGCGTGGTCGCGCTGATGCTGCCCGAAGTCCGGGCCGGGCGGGCGCTTCCGGGAATCGGCTGGCTGCTGGCGGGCGACGCGCTGTTCACGGTGCTGTTCGTGGCCTTCCTGTTCAGGCCGAAAGAGGAACAATAGGCCGGGCCGCAAGGTTGCCATGCGGGGGTTTCGCAAGGAGACCTGCAATGCACACCAAGCTGATCCTGCCGCTGGCCGCCGCCGCGCTGGCCAGTGGCTGCGCCACCTATGGGGCCAATGACGATCGCTATGGCGAATGGGGCTATTACGACAACGGCTATTACGACCGCTATGGCCGCTATGACTACAACAACCCCGATCCGGCCTATGGCGGCTATTATGCCGACCGCTACTACCGCCAGGACCGGCGTTACCGCGAATACCGGATGCGCGATGGCGACCGGGTCTATCGCGGACGCGACGGCCGCTATTACTGCCGCCGCAACGACGGTTCGACCGGGCTGATCGTCGGCGGGATCGCCGGCGGGGTGCTGGGCAACGTGATCGCGCCCGGCGATTCGAAGACACTCGGCACGGTGCTGGGCGCCTTGGGCGGCGCGGCGGTGGGCGCCGCAGCCGACAGCGGAGTGCGCTGCCGTTAGAGCCTGAGCTGGGCCAGCAGCCGCTCGACATCCTCGGATTGGCACAGTCCGGTGCCGGGGTGGAGAACCGCGGCGGTGCCCGCGGCCACGGCGCGCAGGAAGGCGTCCTCGATCGCCTCTCCGGCGATCAGGCCGTGGACCAGCCCGCCCAGGAAGCTGTCGCCCGCGCCGGTGGTCGAGCAGGCGACCGCCTTGATCCCGGGGTGCGAGAGGACCCCGCCGGGGTGGACCAGCACGGCGCCCTCCTCGCCCAGGGTCACCGCGAGGATGCGGACCTTGCCGGCATCGACCAGCGGGCGGGCGGCTTCGGCGACCTCGGCGTGGGTCTTGAGGCGGCGACCCAGGAACGCCTCGAACTCGCCCACGCTGGGCTTGGCGATGTGGATTCCGCCCGCCTCCAGCCCGGCCTTGAGTGCCGCGCCCGAGGTGTCGAGCACCAGCTTGCGGTGCTGCGCCGCCAGCGGGGCGGCAAGCCGGGCGAAGAAATCATCGGGCACCCCGCGCGGCAGGCTGCCCGAGGCGACGATCCATTCGGCGGAACTGGCGAAGCAGGCGCCGAGCAGCGCGCGCCATTCGTCCTCGGCCACCAGCGGGCCTTCGGGAACGAAGCGGTATTCATGCCCGGTCGAGCGTTCATGCACCGCGAGGCTCATCCGGGTGTGATCGGCGATGCGGATCGCCTGGTGCGGCAGGCCAGCCTGCTCGAGCAGTTCGTCGAGCAGCGCGCCGGTCGGCCCGCCCGAAAGGTAGATCGCCTCGACCGGAACGCCGAAGCGGTGCAGCACCCTGGCGACGTTGAGCCCGCCGCCGCCCGGATCATAGCGTTCGCCGCGGGTGCGGATCTTGCGGGTCGCTGAGACCGCCTCGGCCTCGCAGGAGGAATCGATCGCGGGATTGAGCGTTAGAGTGGCGACGCGGTCCACGGGGACGCTCAACGCTTGCGGACAAACTCGGCGCGCAGCACAAGGCCCTTGATGCCGGGATACTTGCAGTCGATCTCCTGCGGATCGCCGGTCAGGCGGATCGAGGGGATCACCGTGCCCTGCTTGAGCGTCTGCCCGGCGCCCTTGACCGTCAGGTCCTTGATCAGGGTCACCGCATCACCATCGGCAAGCAGGTTGCCCACCGCGTCGCGAACCTCGACCGCGTTCTCGGCGGCGCGCCTGGCGGCAAGTTCGGACGCCGGCAGCCATTCGCCGCTTTCCTCGTCGTAAACGTAGTCCTCGTCATCGGCCATCACGGGGTTCCTTTCCCCGGCAGCCATGACAGCAGGCAGGCCGCAATGCCAAGGCAATTCGTATGCGGCGGCCCTGCCCCCGACACCATTCCCCGCTTGTCCCGGCCGCGCGCCGCGATAGAACCGGCGGCAGGTTCAACTGATTGAGGAGCAACCGCAATGACCGATCCGCGCGCGATGGTGCAGACCATGATCTCACTGGCTTCCGCTTCGCTTGGCCTGGTGGCCGCGCTGGCCTGGAACGAAGCGATCAAGGCCACGCTGGCCAAGCTGGGACTGGGCGAGGAACTCGCCGGGCTCTATGCCTATGCCATCCTCGCGACGCTTGTCGCGGTGGTCGTGCTGGCCATGCTGGGGCGGCTGGCCACCCGGATTGGCGGCAACGCCGCGTTCGAGCGCGAGGCCGAGGGCTGACGCCAAAGCCGCTCGACCTGGCCAGACGGCTCGGTTAGGCTCGCGCCGCAACCACACGGGAAATTCCATGCGCAAACCGATCCTTCTGGCCGTCTCGCTGGCCTCGCTGCTGGCGCTGTCCACTTCGCTTCCCGCCCGGCCGGCACCCACGCCGGAACAGGTCGCAATGGCGGCGCTGGCGGCGTCGCCGGTCTGGGACGGGCACAACGACGTGCCCGAACAGCTGCGCAATCGCCGCAAGGACGTGCTGGGCGATTTCGATTTTCGCGACACCACCGGCACCGCCAATCCCGCAACCGGCGAACCGGCGATGCAGACCGATCTCAAGCGGCTGCGCGCCGGCAAGGTCGGGGCGCAGTTCTGGTCGGTCTATGTCTCGGCCACGCTGACCGACCAGCAGGCGGTGCAGGCGACGCTTGAGCAGATCGACGTGACCAAGCGGCTGGTCGCCCGCTATCCGGCCGACATGGTGCTGTGCCTTGACAGCGCCTGCGTCGAGGGCGCGTGGAAGCAGGGCAAGATCGCCTCGATGATGGGGATGGAGGGCGGCCACTCGATCGCCGGCAGCCTTGGCGTGCTCAGGCAGATGCATGCGCTGGGCGCGCGCTACATGACGCTGACCCATTTCAAAAACACCGCCTGGGCCGACAGCGCGACCGATGCCCCCGCGCACAATGGCCTGACCCCGTTCGGCAAGGACGTGGTGCGCGAGATGCAGCGCCTTGGCATGCTGGTCGATCTTGCCCATGTCAGCGAAAAGACCATGCTCGATGCGCTTGGCGTCGCGGGCGCGCCGGTGATCGTCAGCCATTCCAACGCCTATGCGCTCAACCCGCACCCGCGCAACGTGCCCGACCGCGTGCTCAATGCGATCAAGGCCAACGGCGGGATCGTGATGGTCAACTTCTATCCGCCCTACGTGATGGACGCGGCGCGGCAGTGGAGCGCCGAACGCGACGCCGCCGAGGCCCGCTTAAAGGCGCTCAACCGCGGCGATCCGGCGCGCGCCAAGGCCCAGCTCGACGATTGGGACAAGGCGCATCCGATGCCGCGCGGTTCGGTGAAGGACGTGGCCGACCATATCGACTACATCGCCAGGCGGATCGGGGTCGATCACGTCGGCCTTGGCGGCGACATGGACGGGATCGACACGACCATCGCCGGGATGGAGGATGTCTCGACCTATCCCGCGCTGTTCGTCGAGCTCGCCCGGCGCGGGTGGAGCCAGCAGGATCTCGAAAAGCTTGCCAGCCGCAACATGCTGCGCGTGCTGAAGGCGGCCGAGGCCTACGCCGCGGCGCACCGCGCCGATCCGCCGATCGAAAGCGCGGTCGGCTTCTGATGGCCCAGGGCACGCAGGAATTCATCGCCGATCCGCGCAACGAAGCGATCCTGATCAACGTCAACGGCACGCTGGTGCCGCGCGCGCAGGCGGTGGTTTCGGTGTTCGATTCGGGCTTCATGCTGGGCGACGGGGTGTGGGAAGGGCTGCGGCTGCACAAGGGCCGGTTCGCCTTTCTCGAAGCGCATCTCGACCGGCTCTATGAAGGCGCCAAGGCGATCATGATGGACGTGGGTCTGACCCGCGAGGAACTGGTCCGCCGGCTTGACGAGACGATCGACGGCAACGCCATGCGCGGCGGTGATGGGGTGCACATCCGCCTGATGGTGACCCGCGGCATCCGCTCGACCCCCTATCAGGATCCGCGCGTGGTGGTCTCACCCGCGACGATCGTGATCATCCCCGAATACAAGCACCCGCTGCCCCAGGTGATCGAGCATGGCATCACCCTGTTCACCGTCCACGTCCGCCGCGGCGATCCGGCGGTGCAGTATCCCAAGCTCAATTCGCATTCCAAGCTCAACTGCATCACCGCCTGCATCCAGGCGACCCAGGCCGGGGCCAACGAAGGGCTGATGCTCGATCCGCACGGCTTCGTCGCGACCTGCAATTCGACCCATTTCTTCATCGTCCGCAAGGGCGAGGTCTGGACTTCGACCGGGGACTACTGCCTGGGCGGGATCACCCGCGCCAATGTCATCCGCATTTGCCGCGAGAACGGCATCCCGGTGTTCGAGAAGAACTTCTCGCTGACCGAAGTCCACGGCGCGGACGAGGCATTCTGCACCGGCACTTTCGCCGGGGTTGTCCCGGTGACCGAGATCGACGGGCGAGCGATCACCCAGGGGCGCGGGCCGATGGTGGCGCGGCTTCAGGGCCTGTACCGCGAACTGATGGACCGGGACTGCGCGGCGTGAGCGTGCGCATCGCCATGTGGTCGGGGCCGCGCAACATCTCGACCACGATGATGCGCAGCTTCGGCGCGCGGGGCGACTGCGCGGTCAGCGACGAGCCGTTCTATGGCGCCTTCCTCAAGGCGACCGGAGCCGATCACCCGATGGCCGCCGAAGTGATCGCCGACATGGATTGCGACTGGCAAAGCGTCGCCTGCGCGATGCGCGGCCCCGTGCCGCATGGCAAGGCGGTGTGGTATCAGAAGCACATGCCGCACCACATGGAAGGCCCGGTCTCGATCCGGGACTTCCCCGATCACGCGCACGCCTTCCTGATCCGCGAGCCCGAGCGGGTCATCGCCAGCTATGGCATCAAGCGCGGCGCGGCGCGGTTCGAAGACCTGGGCTATGCCCGCCTGCTCGAATATTTCGAATGGGCGCGCGGGGCGGGGCTTGATCCGGCGGTGATCGATACGTCCAGCTTCCTTGCCGACCCGGCGGTGAAGCTCGAAGCGCTGTGCGGCCGGCTGGGGATCGCGTGGGATCCGGCAATGCTGGCCTGGCAGCCGGGCATCCATCCCGACGACGGCATCTGGGCAAGCCACTGGTACGATGCTGTCGCTCGATCGCGCACGTTTGGCGACCCGGCCGGCCCCTTGCCCGCGCTCGAAGGAGAAGCCGCGGCGCTCGCGGCGGAGTGCCGGCCCTATTACGAAGCGATGCGCGGTTTCGCGATCTAACTCGGCGCGCTCATCGGGCGGGGCGCCTCGCTGGCGGGATTGGTCGGCTCCGGCCCGGAAGCCGCGCCGACCAGCCAGACGATCGCATAGATCGCCAGCAGCAGGCCCAGGCTGATCGCCAGGACATAGCGGACATTGTGCCCCTTGACCGCCGAAGTCGCTTCTTCGCTGCTCACGTGGACTTCCTCGCCGCGCCGTTCCATCTGCCGGGCTCCTTTGCTGGGCCTGGCAAACCCCCGGCCCGGCGGCAAGGTTCCCTCAGTGCGCCTCGATGCGGCCGAGCATGCGGAAGAAGAAGGCGGTCGACCAGCCCAGCAGGAACACCCCAAGGATCGATTCGAACGCGCCCAGCAGGCGCCACTGGGCGAGGATATGGGTATCGTTGTAGCCCACGGTCGAATAGCTGATGGTCGAGAAATAGAGCGCGCCCTCGAACCCCTGGACCGCGCCGAGCAGCCAGTAGGTCAGCGCGAAGGCCCAGATCTCGATGCCGTGGAGCATGAACATCGCCAGCACGGTCGACAGCGTGAACAGGCCGCCGCGCGGGCTGAGCGGGCGGATGTGGCGCAGCCGCTCGAGCGCGGCCTCGCTGCGCATCACCCGGCTGAGGCTGAACAGCCCAAGCCCGTGGACCGCGACGCAGGTCAGCACCAGCACGGTCGAAACCGCGAACTGGATGAAGAGTTGCTGCATCGCTCAGCGCGCCGCCGGAGCGGGAACCAGCTTGACCTCGAACAGCGCGGGCCATTCCTTGCCGGTCATGTAGAGCTTGCCGGTCCGCCCGTCATGAGCGATGCCGTTGGCGACCTGGTCCGGGCCCATCGCCCCAGCTTCGCGGTGGATCTGCGACAGGTCGATCGCGCCCAGCACCTTGCCGCTGGCCGGATCGATCCGCACCGCGAAATCGGTCGTCCAGATATTGGCAAGAACCTGGCCGTTCACCCATTCAAGCTCGTTGAGCATGTTGAGCGGACGGCCGCGGAGCGTGACATTGACCGTGCGCCGCACCTTGAACGTCGCGGGATCGACGAAGCGCAGCGTCGCGGTTCCGTCCGACATCACCAGTTCGCTGCCGGTGCTGGTCAGCGCCCAGCCCTCGCCGCTGTAGCGGAAGGTGCCGAGCTTCTTCAGGCTCTTGCGGTCCCAGCGAAAGCCCTGGCCGTTCTGCCAGGTCAGGCTCAGCACCTGGCCCTGCCACGGCGCGATCCCTTCGCCGAAAAAGGGCGGCGGCACGGCCACGCTCTTCAGCACCCGGCCGCTGGCAAGATCGACCCTGCGGACCGATGAGCGCCCGACCATTCCGGTCGATTCCCACAGCTGGCCGGCATCGATGAACAGACCTTCGGTAAAGGCCCGCGGATCGTGCGGATAGCGCTTGACCGCAACCGCGATCTCGAGCGGCACCGGCCCGTCCGCAGCTGGCGTCTGCGCCGCCACCGGGCCCAGCAGCAGCAGCGCGGGCAAGGCAGCCAGCCGCCGCATCAGTCGCGCAGCAGCTCGTTGATCCCGGTCTTGGCGCGGGTCTGGGCATCGACCTGCTTGATGATCACCGCGCAGGCCAGCGCCGGGCCGGGGCTGCCATCGGGCAAGGGCTTGCCGGGCATCGCGCCGGGCACGACCACGCTGTAGGGCGGGATATGGCCGGTGATCACCTCGCCGGTCTGGCGGTTGACGATCTTGCTGGTGGCGGTGATGAACACCCCCATCGCCACCACGCAGCCTTCGCCGACGATCACCCCTTCGACGATTTCGCTGCGCGCGCCGATGAAGCAGTTGTCGCCGATGATCGTCGGGTTCGCCTGCATCGGTTCAAGCACCCCGCCGATCCCCGCGCCGGCCGAGATGTGGCAATGCGAGCCGACTTGCGCGCACGAGCCGACCGAGGCCCAGGTGTCGATCATCGTCCCGTCGCCGACATGCGCGCCGATGTTCACGAAACTGGGCATCA
The DNA here is from genome assembly GCA_046348665.1 of Sphingomonadaceae bacterium. Lineage (GTDB taxonomy): Bacteria > Pseudomonadota > Alphaproteobacteria > Sphingomonadales > Sphingomonadaceae > Novosphingobium. The sequence goes on from JAXMDV010000001.1 coordinate 823,015, forward strand.
GCACCACGTTCCTGCCGATGTGCGCGCCGCGCCGGGCGATCGCGCCGGGCACCGCGCGGATTCCGGCGGCGCGAAAGCGGGCCTCGTCCCAGCCGGTGAATTTCAGCGGCACCTTGTCGAACGAAGGCGCACCGGCAGAGCCGAATTCCATCACCGCGTTGTCGTTCAGCCGGAAGCTCAGCAGCACGGCCTTCTTGAGCCACTGGTTGACCTGCCAGCCGCCGTTCCCATCGCTCTGGGCAACGCGGGCCTGTCCGCTGTCGAGCAGGTCGAGCGCGGCGTCGACCAGTTGGCGCACATCGCTGCTGGCGGGCGACACGCTGTCGCGCGCTTCCCAGGCCTGTTCGATCGCGGCGGCGAGCTGGGCGGACATCTGGCTTCTCCGGGGCAAGGGGTTGTTTGCGGCCCGGTTAGAGGGTCGTGGGCTGGAGGGCAATGCCTACCACGAAGTCCGTTCGTGCTGACGAACGGGGTTGGAGCGGGTCTTACATCCCGGCCAGCTTCGCAAACTCGGTCGCGCGGTCGATCAGCGGCTGGACCCGGCTGGACTGTTCCTTTGCGTGCGCCGAACTGGCGGTGCCGTCGATCACGCGCTTCTTGATCCCCTGGAGAATCCCGGCAAGTCGGAAGAAGTTGTAGGCGAACAGCCAGTTCATGTCGGGCAGGTTTTCCCGCCCCGTCGCGGTGCAATAGCGTTCGACCACTTCATCGAGTTCCGGGATGCCGAGCGCCTTGCGGTCAAGATCCTGGATCCCGCTGCGCCCGCCGTTTTCGGTGACATAGGCCATGCAGACATAAGAGAAATCGCCCAGCGGATCGCCCAGGGTCGAAAGCTCCCAGTCAAGCACCGCCAGCACCCTGGGCTGGTCCTTGGCCCAGATCATGTTGTCGATCCGGTAGTCGCCGTGGACCACGCTGGTGCGGGTCTGTTCGGGCAGGGTTGCCGGCAGCCATTCGATCAGCCGCTCCATGTCGGGCATGTGCTCGGTTTCGGAGAGCTTGTACTGCTTGGTCCAGCGATCGACCTGGCGGCCGAAATAATTGCCGGGCTTGCCGAAGTCCGCAAGGCCCACCGCCTCGACATCGACCCGGTGCAGCGCGGCCAGCGTGTCGATCATCGCGAAATAGGTTTCGCGGCGGTATTCGGGCGCGGCGCCGGGCATCGCGCCGTCCCAGATCGTCTTCCCGTCGACCATGTCCATGATGTAGAACCACGAACCGATCACCGTTTCATCGGTGCACAGGCCGAACTGCCGCGCGGCAGGAAACCCGGCCTTGTTGAGCGCGTTCTGGACCTTGTATTCGCGGTCGACCGCATGGGCGCTGGGCAGCAGCGGGCCGAACGGCTTGCGGCGCAGCACGTAGTTGCCGCTCTTCGCCTCGACCTTGTAGGTCGGGTTCGATTGCCCGCCCTTGAACTTGGTCAGGTGCAGCGGGCCTTCGAAGCCTTCCACATTGGCCTGCATCCATTCGGCAAGCCGGCCTTCGTCCAGCTTGTCGGCGCCCTCGGGCTCAACCGTCCCGACAAAGGCTTCGTCTGCGTTGATCTGATCAGACACCAATTTTCTCCAAACCTGACTTCGTCATTGGCGGCAGCGCGCAATCGCTGGTGGATGGCTTCGCTGCGTTCGCAATGACGAACGATAGCGTAGTCAACTATCGAACACGATCACTGAACGCGCCGAATGGCCCGTCCGCAGCTTGTCGAAGCCCTGGTTGATCGCTTCGAGCGGGATGCGTTCGGCGATGATCGTGTCAAGATCAAGCATCCCGCGCATGTAGAAATCGACCAGCCGCGGCAAATCGACCGGAAAGCGGTTGGCGCCCATCTTGGCGCCCTGCAAGGTCTTGCCCGACAGGAAATCCATCGCCGCCATGCCCACGGTCTGGTCCAGCGCGAGCATGCCCAGGATGGTCGCCGTGCCGCCGCGCCGCAGCATACGCACCGCCATCTGCCCGGTGGAGGGCTTGCCCACGGCCTCGACCGCGTGATGGACCCCGCCATCGGTCATGTCGATGATCTGTGCCACCGCATCGGGCGCCAGACCGTCGACCAGGTCGGTGGCCCCCAGCTTCTTCGCCAGTTCCAGCTTTTCAGGGAGCGCGTCGACGGCGATGATCCGCCCCGCCCCGGCGATCTTCGCGGCATTGATCGCCGCCAGGCCAACCCCGCCGCAGCCGATCACGGCGATCGTTTCGCCCGGCGTCAGCTTGCAGGCATTGAACACGGTGCCCGCCCCGGTGGTCACCGCGCAGCCGATCACCGACGCCCGGTCGAGCGGCATCTCGGGATTGATCGCCACACAGGCGTGCTCGTGCACCAGCATCATTTCGGCAAAGGCCGACAGGTCGAGCAGCTGGTTCATCCGGCTGCCATCGAGGCGCGAAAGACGCGGTTCGCTGCCCTCGCGGCGGCGGGTGTCGCGCCCCATGCACAGCGCCATCCGGCCGGTGACGCAGAATTCGCACTGGCCGCAGTAGGCGGAAAGGCAGGTGACGACCGCATCGCCGACCTTCACGGTCCGCACTTCCGATCCAACCGCCTCGACGATCCCGGCCGCTTCATGCCCCGGCACGAACGGCAGCGCATGCGGATAGATGCCGTCGATGAAGTTGATGTCCGAATGGCAGAGGCCACACGCCGCGGTGCGGATCAGCACCTCGTTCGGACCGGGCTTGCTCACCTGGAGCCGTTCGATTTCCAGCGGCTTGCCGGGTTCGATCAGGACTGCGGCCTTCATCGTCACTACTCCCTGCTAACTCCCCTCCCGCCGGCGGGAGGGGTTGGGGGAGGGCTTGTTATCGATGGCCTGGATAACAGGCCCTCCCCCGGCCCCTCCCACAAGTGGGAGGGGAGATTGCTGTGCGCCTTCCCTGCGGTCAGCGCGATTGCGTTACCGCGTCACCCCAAGATCGCCCGAGGACGGAGCCGTGGGCGTCTGCGGCGCGTACTTGCCCATTTCCAGCCGCGCGATCGAGCGGTTGTGGACTTCGTCGGGACCATCGGCGATACGCAGCGTGCGCTGGCCGGCGTACATCTTGGCCAGCCCGAAATCTTCCGAAACGCCGCCGCCGCCGTGGGCCTGGATCGCATCGTCGATAATCTTGAGCGCCATGTTGGGCGCCTTGACCTTGATCATCGCGATTTCGGCCTGGGCGGCCTTGTTGCCGACCTTGTCCATCATGTCCGCCGCCTTGAGGCAGAGCAGCCGCGAGCATTCGATCTCGATCCGGGCTTCGGCGATGCGCTGTTCCCAGATCGAATGGGTGCTGATCGACTTGCCGAAAGCGACGCGCGATTGGAGGCGCTTGACCATCCGCTCGAGCGCTTCCTCGGCGACGCCGATCGTGCGCATGCAGTGGTGGATGCGGCCCGGCCCGAGCCGGCCCTGCGCGATCTCGAACCCGCGGCCCTCGCCCAGCAGCATGTTCGATGCCGGGATGCGGACGTTCTCGAGCCTGATTTCCATATGCCCGTGGGGGGCATCGTCATAGCCGAACACCGGCAGGTGGCGGACGATCTCGACCCCCGGCGCATCAAGCTCCATCAGCACCATCGATTGCTGGGCGTGCTTCTTCGCCTCGAAATCGGTCTTGCCCATCACGATCGCGATCTTGCAGCGCGGATCGCCCGCACCGCTCGACCACCACTTGGTGCCGTTGAGCACGTATTCATCGCCCTCGCGGCGGATCGAGCATTCGATGTTGGTCGCGTCCGACGAGGCGACCTGCGGTTCGGTCATCAGGAAGGCGGAACGGATCTCGCCGTTCATCAGCGGCTTCAGCCACTGGTCCTTCTGCTCGCGCGTGCCATAGCGGTGCAGCACTTCCATGTTGCCGGTATCGGGGGCCGAACAGTTGAACACTTCGGAAGCAAAGCCGACGCGGCCCATTTCCTCGGCGCAAAGCGCATATTCGAGGTTGGTCAGGCCCGGGCCATCGAATTCGAAGGTATCATCCACATGGCTGCGGCCCATCTGCGGGGGCATGAACAGGTTCCAGATCCCCGCGGCCTTGGCCTTGGCCTTTTCGTCCTCGACCACTTGCAGAACTTTCCAGCGCCCGCCTTCTTCGTCCTGTTTCTTGTAGTCGCCCACGCGGGGGCGGACGTTGGTCTTGATGAAGTCACGCACGCGGTCGCGCCAGTAGACTTGCCGTTCGGTGGGATCGAAATCCATGTGGTCTTTCCTTTCCTGATACTGTCGAATCTCGCGGCCCTAGTGCCACGGGGGAGGCCCCGCGCCAAGGGTCCATTTAGCCGTCCGGTTAAGGGTGCATGCCCTCCGCATCCGGGTTCATCCGCGCCGCACCCAGCGCCGCAACGCGCGCTTCGTGATCGGCGCGGGTGATCGGGAAGCGGCCCAGCACCAGCGCGATAAGCACCGCGAACACGGCCACCACCCCGACATAGGTCAGCGACAGCCGATCGATCACTTCGAGCGGCACCTGACCCGGCCGGGCCTTGTCGGGCAGTCCCGCCAGCGCGAGCATCTGCCCGGTCAGGAAGATGCCCAGCCCGGTGGCGCATTTCTGCATGAAGAAGCTGCCCGAGAAGAACACGCCTTCGGAGCGCCGCCCGGTCTGCTCCTCGCTCGCCTCGACCACGTCGGCCATCATCGAGGAGGCGGAGACCATCGCCGCGACCGAGAAGATGTTGCAGATGAAGAAGAAGGCGAAGACCCCCCAGGTCGATGCCGGGGTGCCTTCGACCGGCCAGGCGCCGGCGGCGCGCAGCAGGAAAGGCGCGACCCAGAAAACCATGCCCAGCACCGCGGTAACCACCGCGGTATCGCGCTTGCCCCAGCGCCGGTGCCAGCCGGGCATCAGGAAGAAGCAGGCGACCACGCTGGCGAACAGCACCCAGGGGTAGATCGCCAGATCGGTGCCGGTGAAGCGCCAGATGAACAGGTACAGGTAGTTGCTGATCGAGAAAGTCACGCCCTGGCTGGTATAGGCCAGCGCTCCGCCCAGCAGCAGGACCAGAAAGGCCCTGTGCGAAAAGCATTCCTTCAGTTCGGCAAAGGCGGTGACGAGGCTGAACGGGCTCTTGGGCGCGGGCGGGCGCACCGCCACCCGGCGATGCTGGGCCCGCGCCGAAACCAGCACGGCCAGCGCCATCATCACCCCGCCGAACAGGCCATACTTGTGATAGCCCTCGGCCGAAAGCATCCCGTCAGGTCCGGCCATGAACACCGAATAGGCCAGGAACGACGTGAACAGCCCGCCGCCCCAGCCGAACAGGAAGCGAAAGCGCATCAGGGTGGTGCGTTCGTCATAGTCGCGGGTCAGTTCGGGGACCAGCGCCACCGATGGCACCTCGCAGCACGACACCAGGATCCTGACCGCCGCGGCCATGCCGACCAGCCCCCAGAACCCCGGCGCCTCGCTCTGCGACCACAGCGTTATCCAGACGATGCCGAGCGGCAGCGGAGCCAGATAGAGCCAGGGCAGACGCCGCCCCCAGTTGGTGACAGTGCGGTCCGAAAGGTAGCCGACCATCGGATCGATGAACCCGTCGATCACCAGCGCGACCATCAGCGCCAGGCTGACCGTGCGCGGGTCCATCCCCAGCACGAGGTTGCAGTAGAGCAGCAGGAAGGTCGAGAAACCGTTGTCCTTGATGCCATAGGCAATCGAACCCAGCCCGTGGAAGAAGGCCAGGCGGGTCGGCAGTCTCTCGTCCTTCGCGCTCCTTATGCTCATTGCTACGCGGCTGCGTTCGCCCCTTCCGCCATCGCTTCCAGCGTATCGAACAGCCCCGGTGCTTCGGGATCCCACGAATGGCGCGGGCCAACGGTCATCCCGCCATCGACGATCAGCGAGGCGCCGGTCATGAAGCTGGCGTCCTCGCTGGCGAGGAAAGCCACGGCATTGGCGATATCCTCGGGCATTCCGCTGCGCTTGACCGGCTGGGCATCCGAAGACATCTGCTTGATGAAGGCCTTGGCCTGGACTTCCAGTTCGGCCGGCACCTCGAGCGTGGCGGTGAAGATGTTGGTGTTGATGAAGCCGGGCTGCACCGCGTTCACCCGGATGCCGTGCTGGGCCAGATCGGTCGCCGCGCACTTGGTCAGGTGCAGCACGCCCGCCTTGGCCACGGCATAGGCGGTGGGCGAATAGCCCGGACCGATCGCCGCGACGCTGCTGGTGTTGACGATGCTCGATCCCTTGCGGTGCTTCATGTGCGGCACGGCATGGCGGATCCCCATCGCCACCGAACGCAGCAGCAGGTGGAAGGTTGCATCCCAGGCATCGGCCTCGATCTCGTCAATCGGCTCGCGCGCGCCGCCGGCCCCGGCGTTGTTGAACAGCACGTCGATCCCGCCGCAGGTGCCCGCGGCATGGTCCATCAGCGCCTTGATCTGGCCCGTGTCGCACACGTCGCAGGCGAACGGGATGATATTGTCCGCCTCACGCGCCACGGCTTCGGCCCCGGCAAGGTTGAGGTCGGCGGCGATGACTGTTGCCCCTTCGCGCGCGAACAGCAGCGTGGCCGCCCGTCCGATGCCCGATGCCGCCCCGGTGATCACGACGCATTTGCCTGAGAATCGCATGTCCTCTCCTCTCCTGAAAATTGGTTGCAGCTTAGGACGGATCGTTGTCCGGTCAACGCTCTTGGCGTTTACGCTACGTCATGCTGGGCTCGGAAATCCGCGCTTGCGCCGCGGGCCCGAGTCCCTTTAACCTTTCGGTTAAGAGAGGAGTCTCCATCATGTCCGACCTTGACGCCTTCCGCGCGGAAATCCGCGCCTGGCTTGAAGAAAACTGCCCGCCCGAAATGCGCGAACCGGTGCGCGACGAAGACGATGTCTGCTGGGGCGGGCGCAAGTTCCAGTTCAAGAACGAGGCGCAGAAGCTCTGGCTGACGCGCTGCGCGGCAAAGGGCTATACCGTGCCCGACTGGCCCAAGCCCTATGGCGGCGCGGGAATGTCGCCGGCCGAGGCAAAAGTCTGGCGCGAGGAGATGAACCGGATCGGCGCGCGTCCGCCGCTGTCCAGCTTCGGCATCTGGATGCTTGGCCCGGCGCTGCTCAAGTTCGGGACCGAGGAACAGAAGGTCCATTACCTGAACCAGATCGCCCGCGGCGAAATCCGCTGGTGCCAGGGCTATTCGGAGCCGGGTTCGGGCAGCGACCTCGTTTCCCTGCAGACCTACGGCGAGGACAAGGGTGACCACTGGGTGGTCAACGGCAGCAAGATCTGGACCTCCTATGCCAACAAGGCCGACTGGATCTTCTGCCTTGTGCGCACCGACAAGACCAACAAGTACCAGGGCATTTCCTTCCTGCTGTTCGACATGGAAAGCCCCGGCGTCTCGACCAAGCCGATCCTGCTGATCAGCGGCAATTCGCCGTTCTGCGAAACCTTCTTCGACAATGTCTCGGTGCCCAAGCACCAGATCGTCGGCGAACTCAACCGTGGCTGGGATGTCGCCAAGTACCTGCTCGGCCACGAACGCGAGATGATCTCGGGCGCGGGCGGGAATGATCGGCTCAACACCATCGGCGCCTTCGCCAAGCGCAATGGCCTCGAGGATCCGATCCTGCGCGCCGAGCTTGCGATGTTCGATGTCGATGCCCTGGCCTTCACCGCGATGGGCGAGAAGTTCCTCGATGAAATCAAGGTCGGCAAGGCGCATCCCGCCCAGCCCAACATGATGAAATACGCCGGGACCGAACTTAACAAGCGCCGCCACGAGCTGCTGATGGCCGCCGGCGGCAGCGCCGCGCTCGAATGGGAAAGCGAAAGCTCGAACGGCGGCAGCAAGGCGCGTTCGTGGCTGCGCACCAAGGCCAATTCGATCGAGGGCGGCACCAGCGAGGTGATGCTCAACGTCATTTCCAAGCGTATTCTCGACCTGCCGGGAGCCTGATCCAATGCCACTCTATCACACCGACGACCAGGCGATGCTGGCCGACACCGCGCGCCAGTTCATGGCCGACGAGGGCAATATCGCCAAGCAGCTGCGCCACTACCGCGACATGAATTGCAAGGACGGCTTCGGCCACGGCCTGTGGAAGCAGTTCGCCGAACTGGGCCTTACCGGCGTGCTGGTGGCCGAGGCTGACGGCGGGCTGGGCATGGGCCATGTCGAAGCCGGGATCGTGCTCGAGGAGATCGGCCGCAACCTTACCCCTTCGCCGTTCCTGACCAGCTCGGTCATGGCCGCCACCGCGCTCGGCGCGGCATCGGACGAACTCAGGGGCCGCTATCTGCCGGGCCTGGTTTCGGGTGACAGCGTGCTTGCCGTGGCGATCGACGAAGGACCAAAGCACCGGCCCGAGCGGATCGCGACCAGGGCCGAACGCGCCGGCAACGGCTTCAGGCTGACCGGCGCGAAGACTTTCGTGGTCCAGGGCGGCAGCGCCGACATGCTGGTGGTCGCCGCGCGCACCGCCGGCAGCGACGAGGACGACGCCGGGATCACCCTGTTCGCGGTGCCCAGCGATTCCGCCGGACTGAGTGTCGAGAATGCCCGGCTGGTTGACAGCTCGCAGGCCGCGCACGTCCGGCTCGACGGGGTCCAGCTCGATGCCGATGCCGTGATCGGCGAGGTAGACGGCGGACGCGAGGTGCTGAACCGCGTGGTCCGCGCGGGCCGCGTCGGCGCGGCGGCGGAAAGCGTCGGGGTGGCGCAAGGCTCGTTCGACATGACCACCACCTACCTCAAGCAGCGCAAGCAGTTCGGCAAGCTGATCGGCGAATTCCAGGCGCTGCAACACCGCGCCGCGCACCTCTATTCCGAGCTGGAGATCGCCCGCGCGGCGGTGATTAAGGCCCAGCAGCTGCTCGATGCCGACAGCGACAAGGCCGACCTGATGATCTCGGTCGCCAAGGCCAAGGCCGGCAAGGCGGCGGGCCTCGCGGTCAAGGAAGGGGTGCAGATGCACGGCGGGATCGGCATGACCGACGAATACGACATCGGCCTCTACATGAAACGCGACCGCGCGCTGGCGGAGTTCATGGGCGACATGTATTACCATGCCGACCGCGTGGCCAAGCTTTCGGGCTACTGACCTGTTGCCGTCACCCCGGGCTTGACCCGGGGTCCCGCTTCCTTCCTGCGGCGGGCTACAAACAAGCGGGATTTGGATTGACCCGCCCCCGCTCAGGCTGAGCTTGTCGAAGCCCGGGCGCGAGGTGGGATGACGGGAAAAGGATGGAGTTTATGGACTTTTCGAAACTTTTCAGCCTTGAAGGCAAGGTTGCGCTGATCACCGGCGGCAGCCGCGGGATCGGCAAGATGCTGCTCGAAGGCTTCCTCGCGGCAGGCTGCGAGAAGGTCTACATCACCGCCCGCAAGCGCGAACAGCTGGCCGAGACCGAGGCCGAGTTCAACGTGGCCTATCCCGGCAAGGTGATCGGCCTGCCCGGCGATCTCAGCCAGATGGACGATGTCAAGAAGCTGGCCGAGGATCTGGCCAGCCGCGAAAGCAGGCTCGACGTGCTGGTCAACAACGCCGGCGCGGCCTGGGGGGCGGAATTCGACCAGTTCCCCGAAGCCGGCTGGGACAAGGTCATGGACCTCAACGTCAAGAGCCTGTTCTTCCTCACGCAAAAACTGCACCCGCTGCTGAGCGCGGCGGCCCGCTTCGACCGCCCGGCCAAGGTGATCAACATCGCCTCGATCGACGGGCTGCGCCCCAACCCGTGGGAAACCTACAGCTACCAGGCGTCGAAGGCGGCGGTGGTCCACCTGACCAAGCGGATGGCGGCGCGGCTGATCAAGGACAATATCGTCTGCACCTGCATCGCGCCGGGCGCCTACCCGAGCGAGATGAACAAGGCTGCCGCACTGAACCCCGAAGGCAGCGCCAAGGGCATCCCCTACAAGCGCGTCGGCGTGGCCGAAGACATCGCCGGCGGCGCGATCTACCTCGCCAGCCGCGCGGGCGACTATGTCGTCGGCACCACGATCCCGATCGACGGCGGGATCGTCAACGCCTGGATTCCCGAGGTGTTCAACGATCCTTCGGGACACTGACGCCCAAAGCATCGTCATTGCGGGGAGGCAAGGCCGACGAAGCAATCCAAAGCGGCGCATGACGGCCCTGGATTGCTTCGCTGCGCTCGCAATGACGAAACGGGGGGGCAGGAGAATGCGGACCACGTCGGTTTCCAGCTTCTCCAGAAGTCCGCTTCCTTCAGCAGTGGACTGTCCGGTCACGACAACAATTGCGGACGCTAGCGGAGTTCGGCCCCACAGGTCTTGTGGTGACATATGTCCCAAGTCAGTATTCCGGTCTTGCAATATTCAATATGTGAGCCGCCATCTTTCAATAATCTTTCCCCGCAGTTCCAGCACCGCAAACGCGCCAGCGGAATCATGAACATGATGACGAATACCGTCCATCCTGCGAAACCCGCTCGAGGGTAAAATGGCATCGTGCATAACATTATTAGGCCCGCCACAAATATGATCAGGCGTAAGCGCTTTGAATGTCGAACAAATGCAATTTTGTCATCCATAACCCGTTGTAGCTCGAAAGCTGCGAAGCTGCCAGACTCCCGATTGTCGAGATCTAACGTCCGCCCCCCAAACTTACCAGTCAATCGCACTTCAGCCCCAGCGCACCCAGACCAGCCCGCCCCTTTGCAAGTCAATCCTTCATCAACCCCCGCACGAACCCGATCAGCCCCGTCTGCCTTGCGCGCTTCATGCGTTCGGCGTGGAGGATTTCGCAGACTTGGTGATAGCAGGCCTCGATGTCGTCGTTGACCACGACATAGTCGTAGCCGTCCCAGTGGCTGATTTCGGCGCGGGCGCGTTCCATGCGGGCCTGGATCACCTCGGCGCTGTCGGTGCCGCGGCCGGTCAGCCGGCGGCGCAGTTCGCCGATGCTGGGGGGGAGCAGGAAGACGCGGACCACGTCGGTTTCCAGCTTCTGGTAAAGCTGCTGGGTGCCCTGCCAGTCGATATCGAACAGGAAATCGCGGCCTTCCCTCAGCCCCGCCTTCACCTGCGCCTTGGGGGTGCCATAGGAATGGCCGAACACCGTTGCCCATTCGAGGAAATGTTCTTCCTCGACCATCCGGTCAAACGCGGCCTGGTCGACGAAGATGTAATCCTTGCCGTCGACCTCGCCAGGCCGCATCGGCCGGGTGGTGACCGAGATCGAGAGATGAATCTCGCCGTCGCGCTCAAGCAGCATCCTGCTGATCGTGGTTTTCCCCGCGCCCGAGGGCGAGGAAAGGATGAACATCAGGCCGCGGCGCTGGAGGGTGTTGGAAGCCATGCGTGCTGATGCCGCAAGGACGGGGTGCAGATCAAGTGGCGCGGCGGGGCTTTTCCGATGCTGTCGCACGGTCCCTGGCGTGCCTGCGGTCATAGAGCCGCTTGGCGATCAGCGCGCCGCCAACCACGATCGCCCCCGGCACCGAGCGCGTCGCCACGCGCACCGCGACCGCTCCGGCCAGTCCGCCCAGCAGGCTCTTCTTCCTGGCGGGCAGCTTGCTGGCATCGACCGGCAGCAGGGTATCGATCGCGGCATCCAGCAGCTTGCCGCCATTGCTCCGCGCGAGCTTTCGGAGGAGCTGGTTGTCCGCCATTATTTTCGCTTGCCGAAGTCCACAGTGACCACGTTGGAACCATCCTCGCCGGGCACCGGCTGGACTGCGGCGGGCTCGTCGTCCAGCTGGGGTTCGTCTTCAACCTCGACCGCCTGGAACTGCAGCCCGAAATCGACCGCCGGATCGACAAAGGCGGTGATGGCGGCAAAGGGGATGACCAGCTTGGCCGGCATCTGGTTGAACGACAGGCCGACGCTGAACCGGTCGTCCTCGACCACCAGGTCCCAGAACTTGTTCTGGAGGACGATGGTCATCTCGTCGGGGAAACGCTCGGTCAGGTGCGCGGGAATATCGACGCCGGGCGCACCGGTCTTGAAGGTGATGTAGAAGTGGTGCGTGCCCGGCAGGCTTCCGCCCGAAGCCGAAACCTGACCCAGCACCCGGCCAACCACCGCGCGCAGCGCCTCCTGCACGATTTCGTCATAGGGGATCAGGCTGTCGGGCGTGGTTTCACTCATGCGGGACAAGTGGCCTCGGCGCGGGACATAATCAAGGGGCAATGCGGTTTTCTGCCGGTCTGGATCACGCCGCGCCGGCCCTGGCCCACTGCACGATCGTCTGGGCCGGCATCGCGCCCGACTGCCGGGCAACTTCGCGCCCGCCGACCAGCAGCACCATCGTCGGAATCGACTGGATGGCAAAGCGCCGGGCAAGCTCGGGCACGCGATCGGTCTCTACCTTGAGCAGGCGCATCCGCGGCTCAAGCTCGCGCGCCGCGGCGGCAAAGGCCGGGGCCATCGCCTTGCACGGCCCGCACCATTCGGCCCAGAAATCGACCAGCACGGGCAGCGATCCCCTGATCTGGCGATCGAAGCGCGCGGCATCGGCATCGAGCGGGTGTGCGGAAAACAGCGCGGCCTTGCACTTGCCGCAAGCCGGACCCTCGCCCAGCCGCGCCACCGGAACGCGGTTGAGCGCGCCGCAGGCGGGGCAGGCAACCGTGGCCGGATCGGTGAGCGTGGACATCGGCAATCTCCTTGCCTGCGATCTGGGGTCTGATTGACCCGGATCAAGGACTTGTCGATCAAATACATTAGTTTTCTCTGATATTCAATTTCGAGGCAAGCAGGAGGGCCGCGATGTATCGCCTGATGTTCGTTATCCACGCCATGTCGATGAGCGTCCTGATGGGCGTTTTCGTCACCGCCGTGCTGACCCTGGGCCTGCCGGGGTGGCAGCCGGTGGTGCTGGCGGCCGCCGCGGGCTTTGTCCTGTCGGTCCCGGTTTCGTGGTGGGCCGCGCGCGAAATCATCCGCCGCTCGCCCGATCACGCTGCGGAGTAAGAGGCCATGCACAAGGACTGGCCCGCGATGGCAAACGAGCTTTCCGCCGCGATCAAGGAAGTGCGGCTGGGCAGCCCCGAGGTGATGAAGCATTTCTCGGCCATGGCCGCCGCGGCCACCGCCGGCGGCGCGCTCGACACCCGGACCAAGGAACTGATCGCGCTGGGCATCGCGGTGGCGATCCGCTGCGACGGCTGCGTCGCGTTTCACGCCAAGGCCGCGCTGCAACACGGCGCGACCCGCGACGAGGTGATGGAGGCGATGGGCCTGGCGATCTACATGGGTGCCGGCCCCAGCCTGATGTATGCCGCGCAGGCCGTGGAGGCGTATGACCAGTTTGCCGAGAAGGCGGCAAATTAAGCGGCGACTTCCACCGTCTCGGCCTCCGCAGCTTCGAGTAGGCGTTTTTCAACCGCCTTAAGCCGCGTTACGGCATCGACCTTTTCGCCGAGCAGATCGGTGACATAGAAAGTGTCCACCGCGCGCTCGCCATAGGTGGCGATGTGGGCGGAATGGACCATCAGCTTGGCCTCGAACAGCGCGCGCGCCAGCCGGCTGAGCAGCGCGGGCCGGTCGCGGGCGTTGATCTCGACCACGGTGAAGCGGTTCGACGCCTGGTTGTCGAATTCGACCGATGGCCGCACATCGAAGGCATCGGCGCGGGGGCGGGCATTGGGCCGCGCGGCAAGCTGGGCGACCAGCTTGACCCGGTTGGCCAGCGCATCGGCGATCATGGTGCGGATCCGGGCAAGCTGCCCTTCCTCGGAAAACGGCCGGCCCAGCGGGTCCTGAACCAGGAAATTGTCCACCGCCATGCCGTTCCGGGCGGTATGGATCCGGGCGTCGATGATGTTTCCGCCGGCCAGGTGGATACCGCCCGCGATGCGGTAGAACAGCCCTGGGTGGTCGGCGGCGATCACCGTCACCAGCGTGGCCCCGCGCGCGGCATAGTATTCGCAGTGAACGTCAAGTTCGGCGCCCTTGGCCCGGTCGAGCTGGGTCAGGTTCATCGCCACGATATCGTCGGGTTCGGCGATCCAGTAGGCATCGCCGAACTGCCTGGCGTATTTCGTGACAAGGGCGCGGGCCTTGCCCAGCCGCTCGGCCACCAGGGCCTGTTTCGCCGCCACGCGCTGCTCGCGCCCGTGCTGGACATGGCCCAGGCGCAGGCGTTCCTCGGCGGCGTCGTAAAGCTCGTGGATCAATTGGCGCTTCCAGCCGTTCCACACCCCCGGCCCCACCGCGCGGATATCGACGATGGTCAGCATGGCGAGCAGCCGCAGCCGCTCGACCGACTGAACCTGGGCGACGAAATCGGTGATCGTCTTCCAGTCCGCCAGATCACGCTTGAAGGCAACCGCGCTCATCAGCAGGTGCTGGCGCACCAGCCACGAGACGATATGCGTTTCCTCCTCGGAAAGACCCAGCCGCGGGCACAGCTTCAGCGCAACCTCGGCCCCCAGCACCGAATGGTCGCCGCGCCGTCCCTTGGCGATGTCGTGAAGCAGGATCGAGACGTAGAGCGCGCGGCGGTTGACCACCTTGTGGACGATGCCGGTGGCCAGCGGATGCTCGCCCTTCATCTCGCCCTTCTCGATCCTGGCCATCAGCCCGACCGCGCGGATGGTGTGCTCATCGACCGTGTAGTGGTGATACATGTCGAACTGCATCTGCGCGTTGACCCGCCCGAAATCGGGAATGAAACGGCCGAACACGCCAACCTCGTTGAACCAGCGCAGCACCGTTTCGGGATCGTTCCGGCTGGTCAGCAGATCGAGGAACAGCGCATTGGCGCGGCTGTCCTCGCGCACCGCATCGACCGCGCGCGCATCGCGCAAGGCGAGCCGCAGCGCATCGGGATGAACCTCGAGTCCGTTGGCATCGGCCAGCACGAAGATCTCGATCAGGCGGACCGGATCTTCGGTGAACCAGGTGTCCGACGGAACGGTGATCTTGCCGCCGAACACGACATAGCCCTTGAGCGTGCGGCGCCGCGCGCGGAACCCCGCGAGCAGCCCACGCGGCGCCTTCCTGCCCGATTGCTCGTCAAGCTGGGCCAGGAACAGCCCGGTCAGGTGACCCACCCGCTTCGCCTGGAGGAAGAAGTACTGCATGAAGCGCTCGACCGCGCTCTGCCCCGGGCGGTCGGCAAACTGCATCCGCGCCGCGACCTCGCGCTGGAGATCGAAGGTCAGCCGGTCCTCGGCCCGGCGGGTGATGTTGTGAAGGTGGCAGCGCACCGCCCAGAAGAAGTTTTCCGCCCGGCGAAAGGCGCGGTATTCCGGCGCGGTCAGCAGGCCGACATCGACCAGTTCGGACACGTCGCGGACATGGTGGATGTATTTGCCGATCCAATAGAGCGTGTGCAGATCGCGCAGCCCGCCCTTGCCTTCCTTGACATTGGGCTCGACCACATAGCGGCTGTCGCCCAGCCGCTTGTGCCGGTCGTTGCGCTCGGCAAGCTTGTCGGCAACGAACTGGCTTTCGGTCCCGGCGACGACTTCGGCCCAGAACCGGCGCTGGGTTTCGGCGAACAGCGCCTGGTCGCCCCAGACATAGCGCCCCTCGAGCAAGGCCGTGCGGATCGTCAGATCGCCCTTGGCCATGCGCACCACATCGTCGAGGCTGCGGCTCGAGTGGCCGACCTTGAGCCCCAGGTCCCACAGGAAATAGAGCATCGCCTCGATCACCTGCTCGCACCACGGCGTCTGCTTGCCGGGGGTGACGAAGGCGATGTCGACATCCGAATGCGGGGCCATTTCGCCGCGCCCATAGCCGCCGACCGCGACGATGCTGAGCCGTTCGCCGGCGGTGCGGTTGGGCGCGGGATAGACTTCCTGCGTGACGTGATCGTGGATCACGCGGACCAGCTGATCGACCAGGAACGCCTGCGCCTCGGCGCTGTCATGGCCCATCGTCGGGCGCTCGGCCAGCCGCCGGGCGATCTCTTCGCGGCCCGAGGCAAGCGCGGCGCGCAGCAGTTCGACCACCCGGGGCCGCGCCCTTGCGGCGCCCTTGGCCGCGGCGGCTTCGGCAATCGCACCGCCCAGCGCGCGCCGATCGATCACCGCGCGCTGGTTGGGGATCGCACGGGCGCCGCTGCGCTGGTTCTCGGCTCGCTTGGTCACGGTATCAGCTAACGGTCTCTCGGCGGCGGCTGTCAACCTTTTCCGGGCGTCGCAACCAAAGGCTCGTCATTGCGAGCGCAGCGAAGCAATCCAGGGCGGTTTAGGCGACTCTTGGATTGCTTCGCTGCGCTCGCAATGACGAGGCGGGGGTGCCGAAGATTACCCCGCCGCCGCCCGCTCGCTCTCCCACACAGTCAGATACCGTGCCTTCAGCGTGCGCTTGTCGACCTTTTCGGTCCCCAGGCGCGGCAGGGTTTCGTGTTCCTGCCACAGCCGCACCGGCACCTTGAACGGGGCGATGTGGGCCAAAAGGTAAGCGCGCAGATCTTCCTCGCTCAGCGTCGCTCCGTCCTTGGTCAGGTAGACCCCGGTCGGCAGTTCGCCGAACTTTTCATCCGGCATGCCGAAGACGCTGGCTTCGGCCACGTCGGGGTGGGCATAGATCGCCTCTTCCACCTCGATGCAGCTGATATTCTCGCCGCCGCGGATAATGATGTCCTTCTTGCGATCGACGATGAACAGATAGCCGTCCTCGTCCATGTAGCCCAGGTCGCCCGTGCGGAAGAACCCGTCGGGCGTGATCGCCTCGCGCGTCGCCTCGCTGTTGTTCCAGTAGCCGTTGAAATTGACGATCGAGCGGATCGCGACTTCGCCCGTCTGCCCGGCCGGCAGCTGCCTGCCGTCATCATCGAGGATCCCCAGATCGACCAGCGGTTTGCTTGCCGTGCCGGTCGATCCGGGCTTGGCCATGTAGTTCTCGTTGAGGTTGCCGCAGCCGACCGCGTTGGTTTCGGTCAGGCCGTAGCCCAGCAGCGGGAAGGCGTGCGGGAGCGCGTCCTTGATCTTGCGGACATGATCGACCGGGCGCGGCGCTCCGCCGGCGGCGAAGGCGGTGCAGCTGGACAGGTCGTACTTGTCGCGATCGGGATGGGTGGCGATCTCGTAGCTCATCAGCGGCACGCCGACGAAATAGGTGACCTTTTCCCGCTCGATCAGGCGCATCGCCTCTTCGGCGTTCCACTTGGGCATCAGCACCAGCTTGCGCCCGATCACGAAGCTTTGCAGGAACAGCGGCACTTCGCCGGTGACGTGGAACAGCGGCACGTTGACCAGGCTGCACGGCTGCATGCCCGGCGCCTCGCCCATTTCGGTCAGGTGGGTGAGGATCATCAGCGTCTGCGCGACATAGGAGAACACCGCCTGCGTCACCGCGCGGTGATCGGACCAGGCCCCTTTCGACTGGCCGGTCGACCCCGAGGTATAGAGGATCGTCGCGAGGTCATCGCCGGCCAGTTCGGGCAACTCGGTTGCCGCCCCGCCGCCTGCGGTCAGCACCTGGGCCAGGCCTTCGCGCCAGGGCTTGTCGTGTTCGAACACCACGATCCGGCATGATGCGCCAAGTTCGGCGATCCGCGCCGCGCGCTGGCCATCGGCGAGCACCAGCTTGCAGCCGGTCAGCTCGATCCCGGCGGCCATCTCCTCGCCGCTCCACCAGCCGTTGAGCAATGCCGCGCAGCCGCCCGCCATCAGCACGCCCATGTAGGCAACGATCCAGTTGGTCGAATTGCGCGCCGCGATCCCCACGCGGTCACCCTTCTTCACGCCCTGCCCTTCGACCAGCGCGCCCGCCACTTCGCGCGCGGCTTCGAGAATTCCGGCAAAGGTGGTGCGGATTTCGCCATCGACCAGGAATTCGGTGTCGCCGTGCTGGGCGCAGTACTGCTCGAACAGCGCGGGCAGCGTCGGCGGCGCGTTCTTGAGCATCGGCAGCTGGCGGCCGAACCGCTCGAACGGGACCGTTTCAAGCATTGCGCCAGGGGCAGTCAGGCGGTCGACGACATCGTTGAGGGCACTATCGAGTTCGCTGGCCATGCGGCTTCCTTCTTTCATGCAAGTGGAGGCACGCCCCTTTCGCCGCCCCGTTCCTGTTCCCAATGTTCCGGGCGGGTTTGTCACCCGCCGCGCTCTGTGCCAGATAGCGCCGCAACCACCGGGTGCGCATCGCCATCCATCCACTGCTTGCTTAAGGGGTTAGCCGCTTGCTGTCACTATCACAGGCCCAGATGGCGCTGGCGAGTCTTGCCGCGGGCGCTGCCGATGCGCCGATCCACTTCACCGACCTGGGGCTGAAGCGCTATCTGTTCCAGGTCGGCTCGTTCGAGCTGCGCTGGTATTCGCTGGCCTATCTGGCCGGCATCCTGCTGTCGTACTGGCATGTTTCGAAGACGCTGAAGGAACCCGGCGCGCCATTGGCCCAGCGCCATGTCGACGACCTGTTCTTCTACTGCACGCTGGGGGTGATCCTGGGCGGACGGCTGGGCTATGCCACGTTCTATACCGGGGGCGATACCGGCATTCCCAGCCTGTGGAGCGAGCCGGGCGAGCTGGTCAAGCTGTGGAACGGCGGGATGAGCTTTCACGGCGGACTGATCGGCGTGACGATCGCGATTGCATGGATCACCTGGCGCAACAAGCTGAGCTTCCTGCGCGTGTGCGACTATATCGCGGTGACGGTGCCGTTCGGCATGCTGTTCGGGCGGCTGGCCAATTTCGTCAACGGCGAACTGTGGGGCCGCGCCGCCGGGCCGGACGTTCCGTGGCGGATGATCTTTCCCGAAGACCCCCTGCAGATCGCGCGCCATCCCAGCCAGCTTTACGAAGCGGGACTGGAAGGACTGCTGCTGCTCGCGGTGATGATGCTGCTGTTCTGGAAGACTCGCGCGCGGTGGCGTCCGGGCCTGCTGGTCGGGGTGTTCACGATGGGGATCGGCATGGCGCGCTTCGTGGTCGAATTCTACCGCGAACCCGATGCCCAGCTGGCCGAATTCGCGGCGCGCACCGGGCTGTCGATGGGCCAGTGGCTGACCATTCCGCTGATGCTGGTGGGCCTGTTCTTCGTGATCCGCGCCCTGCGCCGTCCCGAACTGAACAGCACCCCGCCCGCCGCTGAATGAACCAGAGCGGAAAACCCGAAACGCTGGCGGCAATTTTCCGGCGCCTGATCGCCAACACCGGGCCGATCAGCCTGGCGCACTACATGGGCGAAGCGAACGCGCGCTACTATTCGGCGAAGGATCCGCTGGGCGCGGCGGGCGATTTCGTCACCGCGCCTGAAATCAGCCAGATGTTCGGCGAACTGATCGGGCTGTGGCTGGCCGACATGTGGATCGGCGCCGGGCGCAAGCAACCGGTCCATTATGTCGAGCTGGGGCCGGGGCGCGGCACCCTGGCGGTCGATGCGCTGCGGGCGATGAAGCGTTTCGGGCTGGAGCCGTCGGTCCATTTCGTCGAAGGCTCAAGCGCGCTCAGGCAGGTGCAGCTTGCCGCGCTGCCCGATGCGCGCTGGCACCACGACCTCTCCACCCTGCCGTCGGGCGCCCCGCTCCTGCTGGTCGCGAACGAATTCCTCGATGCCCTGCCGGTGCGCCAGCTTGTCAGCACTCCGGACGGCTGGCGCGAACGGATGATCGTGCCCGAGGGCGAGCGGTTCGTCTGCGTCGCGGGAAGCCAGCCGATGGATGCCGCGGTGCCCGAGGCGCGGCGCCAGGCCGAACCCGGCACGATCATCGAAACCTGCCCCGGCGCCGCCGCAACCGTCTCAGAAGTGGCCGGACGGCTGGCCCAGCAGGGCGGCGCGGCGCTGTTCATCGACTATGGCCATGACCACACCCGCGACGGATCGACCCTGCAGGCGGTGCGCGGCCACATGAAGGTCGATCCGTTCATCGATCCCGGCGAGGCCGACCTTACCGCCCATGTCGATTTCGCCGCGCTGGTCCCGGTCGCCCAATCGCGCGGCGCGCGCTGGCTGGGCACCGTGCCGCAGGGCCGGTTCCTTGCGAACCTGGGGATCGAAGCCCGCGCCCGGGCGCTCTCGCAAGCCGCGCCCGAACAGGCCGAGGCGATCGAGACGGCAAGAGACCGACTGGTGGGCGACGAACAGATGGGCCTGCTTTTCAAGGTGATGGGCCTGGCCAGCCCATCCTGGCCGGGCGGCGCGGGGTTCCAGCCGCACTTGTAATATTCTTGCCTGGCGCGCGTGCCTTGCTATGCGCAGGGGAATAGTCCCTGGCCACTGGAAGGTCCGATGCGCGCCACTCCCCATTTCGATTTCGCCCTGCCCGAAAGCGCCGAGATGATCCGCGAGGCGGCCGGCCGTTTTGCCGATGAAAAGATCGCCCCGCTCGCCGCCCGGGCCGATGCCGAGGACTGGTTCCCGCGCGACGAACTGTGGACGGCGATGGGCGAGCTGGGCCTGCACGGGATCACCGTGGAAGAGGAATGGGGCGGGCTTGGCCTGGGCTATCTCGACCATGTCATCGCTGTCGAGGAAGTCAGCCGGGCCAGCGCAGCGATCGGCCTCAGCTATGGGGCGCACAGCAACCTCTGCGTCAACCAGATCCGCCGCTGGGGCAGCGACGAACAGCGGGCGAAGTACCTGCCGAAGCTGGTCAGCGGCGAACACGTCGGCAGCCTTGCCATGTCCGAAGCCGGGGCCGGATCGGACGTGGTTTCGATGAAGCTGCGCGCCGATACCGCCCAGGGCGGCTTCGTGCTCAATGGAACCAAGTTCTGGATCACCAACGCCACCTGCGCCGATACGCTGGTGGTCTATGCCAAGACCGCGCCCGAAGCCGGATCGCGCGGGATCACCGCCTTCCTGATCGAGAAGGGCGACGAGGGGTTCAGCATCGGCCAGAAGATCGACAAGATGGGAATGCGCGGCAGCCCCACCGCCGAACTGGTGTTCAACGATTGCTTCGTGCCCGAAGACCGCGTGATGGGCCCGCTTCACGGCGGGGTCGGCGTGCTGATGAGCGGGCTTGATTACGAACGCGTGGTGCTTGCCGGCCTGCAGCTCGGGATCATGCAGGCCTGCCTCGACACGGTCATCCCCTACCTGCGCGAACGCAAGCAGTTCGGCAAGCCGATCGGGGCGTTTCAGCTGATGCAGGCCAAGGTCGCGGACATGTACGTCGCGCTGCAATCGGCGCGGGCCTATACCTATGCCGTCGCCAGAAGCTGCGACGCAGGGCACACCACCCGCTTCGATGCGGCGGGGGCGATCCTGCTGGCCAGCGAGAACGCCTTTCGCGTTGCGGGCGAGGCGGTGCAGGCGCTGGGCGGCGCGGGTTACACCAAGGACTGGCCGGTCGAACGCTATCTGCGCGATGCCAAGCTGCTCGACATCGGCGCGGGGACGAATGAAATCCGCCGGATGCTGATCGGGCGCGAACTGATCGGGGCGGCAGGATGAGCGCCCCCGTCCTTCCCACCAGCCTGAACCTCGATGATCCCCAGGCCCAGGCGCGTGCCGCGCACAACCGCGCACTGGCGCAGGAGCTTCGCGCCAAGGTTGCCGAAGCCGCGCTGGGCGGGAACGAGAAGAGCCGCGAACGCCACACCAGCCGCGGCAAGCTGCTGCCGAGGGAGCGGGTCGAACGCCTGCTCGATCCCGGCTCGCCGCTGCTCGAGATCGGCCAGCTTGCCGCCTGCGACATGTATGAGGGCGAGGTGCCCGGCGCCGGGATCATCACCGGAATCGGGTGCGTTTCGGGCCGGATGTGCATGATCGTGGCCAACGATGCCACGGTCAAGGGCGGCACCTATTACCCGATGACGGTCAAGAAGCACCTGCGCGCGCAGGAAATTGCCGAGCAGAACCACCTGCCCTGCATCTACCTGGTCGACAGCGGCGGGGCCAACCTGCCGCACCAGAGCGAGGTCTTCCCCGACCGCGACCACTTCGGCCGGATATTCTTCAACCAGGCGAACATGAGCGCCAAGGGCATTCCCCAGATCGCCTGCGTGATGGGATCGTGCACCGCCGGCGGGGCCTATGTCCCGGCAATGAGCGACGAGACCGTGATCGTGCGCGAACAGGGCACCATCTTCCTGGCCGGCCCACCGCTGGTCAAGGCGGCGACCGGCGAGGAAATCAGCGCCGAGGATCTGGGCGGCGGCGATCTTCATGCGCGCAAGTCGGGCGTGGTCGATCACCTTGCCGAGAATGACGAACACGCGCTGACCATCGTGCGCGACATCGTTTCGCACCTTGGCCCGCGCCACGACCACTGCCTGCCGCTGATCGAACCGCGCGCGCCCGGCTACGATGCCGACGATCTCTACGCGATCGTTCCCGAAGACGTGCGCGCGCCCTATGACGTGCACGAGGTGATCGCCCGGCTGGTCGACGGCAGCGAGTTTCACGAGTTCAAGGCGCATTACGGCAGCACCCTGGTCTGCGGCTTTGCGCATATCTGGGGCATGCCGGTGGCGATCCTTGCCAACAACGGGGTGCTGTTCTCGGAAAGCGCGGTCAAAGGCGCGCATTTCATCGAACTGGCCTGCCAGCGGAAGATCCCGCTGTTGTTCCTGCAGAACATCTCGGGCTTCATGGTCGGCGGCAAGTACGAGGCGGAAGGCATCGCCAAGCACGGCGCCAAGCTGGTCACCGCGGTCGCCACCGCCACGGTGCCCAAGCTGACCGTGCTGATCGGCGGTTCATTCGGCGCGGGCAACTATGGCATGTGCGGCCGGGCCTATTCTCCGCGCTTCCTGTTCACCTGGCCCAATGCCCGCATTTCGGTGATGGGCGGCGAGCAGGCGGCGAGCGTGCTGGCAACCGTCCACCGCGATGCGGAAAGCTGGACCGCCGAGCAGGCCGAGGCGTTCAAGGCCCCGATCCGCGCGAAGTACGAGGACGAAGGCAATCCCTATCACGCCACGGCGCGGCTGTGGGATGACGGGGTGATCGATCCCGCCCAGACCCGCGACGTGCTTGGCCTGGCGCTGGCGGCCAGCCTCGAGGCGCCGATACCCGACAGGCCGGCGTTCGGCATCTTCAGGATGTGACCGCCGGATCAGCGAAAAGTCCTCCCCATCCGCCTGCAACCTGCTAGACCGGTCCGGGGTGGGGCAAAGCGATGAATGCTGAAGGAAAGATCCGACCGACGCTGCTTTCGCGGTTGGTCAAATGGGTACTGCTGGCGATCTACCGGTGGAAGGGCTGGACACTGGTCAGCCTGGCCCCGGTGCCCCGCCGCTGCGTGATCCTGGGGGCACCGCATACCTCGAACTGGGATTTCCTGTTCTTCCTGGGCACGGCCCACCAGGTGGGAATCACGCCCAACTTCATGGGCAAGCACAGCCTGTTCAAGTGGCCAATGACCCGCTTCATGTACGACATGGGCGGGATCGCGGTCGATCGCAGCGCCAGGGATCGCAACTATGTCGATCAGGTCGTCGCCGAATTTGCCCGGCGTGATGACCTTCCGCTGGTGATAGCGCCCGAGGGGACGCGCGGTGCGATCAGCGGCTGGCGTTCGGGGTTCTATCACATCGCGCTGGGCGCGGGCGTGCCGATCGTGCCGGCCTGGGTGGATAACGCGAAGATGCAGGGCGGGATCGGCGAGGCGATCATGCCCACCGGCGACTATCCCGCCGACCTTGCGAGGTTGCTCGAATTCTATCGTTCGGTCTTGCCCGACCATCCACGCTGGGCCGCGCTGGAGGCCAGCCTGGCCGAAGCACGGAGCCGGTCGAGGGGCTAAATCCTTCCGACCCCAACCCCGCACATCCTGAGCTTGTCGAAGGATCGTCGTTCCTGCCATCGGTCCAGCGCGAGGCTCGAAGAAAAGGACAGTGCTTCGACAAGCTCAGCATGGACGGGGTTGGGGAAGAACAGGTGCCTTCGAACTAAGGCTGTATCGCCATCCGGTTCAGAGCGAGCTGAAAATGGTGGTCTTGCGTGACCCGAAGCATAGACTGGATGACCGGATCACCCGACCCCAACCCCGCACATCCTGAGCTTGTCGAAGGATCGTCCTTCCTTCAATCGATCCAGCGCGAGGCTCGAAGAAAAGGACAGTGCTTCGACAGGCTCAGCATGGACGGGGTTGTATGTTATTGTTCTAAGGCTTCACCTCGCTTGCGCGCACGTCATCGGGCACCGCGCGGACGGTGCCATCCGATAGCCAGGCTTCCAGCGCCTCGATGTCGCTCAGCGGCCCGATCGCGGCGTCGCGCTGGCGGGCCAGCGTGGCAAAGCTGTCGCCGCCGTTGGCGAGGAAGCTGTTGGTGGTGACGCGGTAATTGGCGGCCGGGTCGATCGGGACGCCGTTCAGCGACATCGCCACGATCCGGCTGCCGGCGGGGCGTGACAGGTCATAGCTGAAGACGAACCCGGCCGATGCGCTCAACACCTGCTTGGGCTGGGTATCGTCGAGCCCTTCCTCGAGCACCGCCTTGAGCTCGGCTCCGGTCAGCGTCTGGGTGACCAGGCCGTTGTTGAACGGCTGCACCGCAAAGATCTGGCCGAAAGTGACCGTGCCATCGGCACCGGGCGAAAGCTGGTGGGGCGAGCGGATTCCGAACGGGTTCATGAAGGCGATCTGCGCGCCTGCCTTGCGGGTGGCGGCAAGCTGCGCATCGGCGATCAGGTTGCCAAGCGTTCCCCCGGTGCTCGACGCATCGCCGCCGGGACGCCTGACTTCTCCCGCCAGCTTGCCCGCCGGGCGCTGGATCTCGACCTTGGCGGCTTCGCCATAGGTGCCGACATAGGCGGCAACATCGGCGCGCGGAGCGAAGGCGGGAAGCTCCGGCTTTGGATCGACGCGGCCGCCGCGGGTCTCGTACCCTGCGCTCTGCACCACGATGTTGCGGGCGCGCTTGGCCACCACCTTGCCGCTGGCGGGATCGATGTCGAGCGTGACATCGGTCACCACCTGGCCGAACACCCCGGCGCTGGTGAGCAGGAAGGGCTTGGCCGGGTTGTACTGGGCATAGTCGCAGACATAGGCCCAATGCGTGTGGCCCGAGATCACCACGTCGACCCGGGTATCGAGCCGGTCCAGGATGCCGCGGATCGGCCCGGTCAGGTTGGGGCAGGCGCCCGGATCGGGCTGATCGCCCTTGGTATAGCCGCCCTGGTGGATCAGCAGGACGATGGCATCCGCGCCCTGCTGCTTGAGGGCAGGAACCAGCGCATTGACCGTATCGGCTTCATCGGTGAAATGAACCCCCTGCAGCCCCTCGCGCGATGACAGGTCGGCGGTTTCCTTGAGCGTGACGCCGATGATCCCGACCTTGACCTGCCGCTTGCCCTTGCCAAAGCTGCGGATCGCGCTTGAGGCGAACAGGGTGCCGCCGCCCGCTTCGATCGAGTTCGCGGCCAGGAAAGTGAACTTCGCGCCGGCGAATTTCTCGATCCGGCAGGGTTTGAGCTGCGTGTACTGGATGCAGCCGCCGCCCTGCTTGCGCTTCAGCTCATCGCGGCCGCGATCGAATTCGTGGTTGCCGACCGCGTTGAAATCCAGCCCGATCCGGTTCATCACCCCGATCGACGGTTCGTCGAGGAACAACGAGGACGATAGCTGCGTCGCGCCGATCAGGTCGCCCGCCGACAATGTCAGATGATAGGGATACCGGGCGCGGATCGAATCGACCGCGCTGGCCAGATAGGCCGAGCCGCCGGCCGGCACCTGGATCACGCCGCCTTTCCCGTCCCTGACGTTGACCGAGGTGCGCGGCGGTTCCAGCGCGCCGTGAAAGTCGTTGATCCCGACCAGCCCGACGGTAACCGGGGCGGCCGGTGCGGGAGTCGAGCCGACATTGCGTGCACCGCAGGCACCGAACAGGGCGAGCGGCAGGAGGAGCGCGAGGCGGGAATGAATCTGCATGCCGCTTCCTAGGCAAGTGCGATGATCGCAACAAGACCTGCGTATTACGCGGGCAAGACAGTTTCTTGAAAACTTTGCCGAAGCATTCTATTTTGAATGCCACATCCGCTCGCCGCTGGAGATTAGCAGGGCATGGCACGACCGCTTACCGATATCGAAGCCGGGCGCGAGGCGCTGGTCGGCCATGTGATCGATCTGATCGAGGAACGCGGCACCAGCGCGGTGACGGTCAACGACATAGCCTCGCGCGCGGGCATGTCGCCCGCCAATCTCTATCGCTATTTCGCCAGCAAGGAGGCCCTGATCGAGGCCGTGGCCGAACACTGGTTCCGTCCCAAGGTCGAAATCATGGAGGAGGTCGTCGCCAGCGATCTGCCCCCGCGGCGCAAGATGTACGAATTCTATGCCCGGCGCTTCACCCGCTTGAAGGGCGAATGGGAACGCGATCCGGTCGCGTTCGCCAACTATGTGGATCTGGGCAAGGAGAACTATGAGCTGGTGCGCTCCTATGTCGATCTTGGCGATCATTACCTTGCCGAAATCATCGGCGAGGCAATGGCCGATGGCTATTTCGCCGGGCTGGACATCGACGAGGCGATCAGCCTGGTGAACCAGGTGACCAGCGCCTATTGCAGCATCGGGACGATGGAAATGATCATGCCCAAGCTCAGCACCGACAAGCTGGCGCGGATCATCGACGCGGTGTTCGACGGCCTTTCCGCCAGCGACCGCGGCGCCAAGGGCGTCGGCAAACTGCGCGCGGCGTAGAATATCGGCGTTTCGTCGTTTGCCGGTGGTCATTGCGAGCGCAAATCGTTATGAACTGGCGGCGTGAGCACAGCCATCCCCCACGCCTATCCGATCGGCGTCGATCCCGCCGACATCGACTTCATGGGCCATGTCAACAACGCCTCCTACCTCAAATGGGTGCAGGAGGCGGTGATCGACCATTGGCGCAGCCTGGCTCCGTCCGAAGCCGTCGCCCGGCACCTGTGGGTGGCGATGAAGCATGAGATCACCTATCGCCGGCCGACCTTCCTGGGCGACGAGGTGATTGCGACGGTCCTGCTCGAAAAGGTCCAGGGCGCGCGCGCCTTCTATGAAACCGTGCTTCGCCGCGGCGAGGAAGTGCTGGCCGAGGTCCGTTCGACCTGGTGCTCGATCGATGCCGAAACCCTGCGGCCCGCTCGGTTGGCCAAAGAGGTGATCGCGCGGTTCTTTCCCGAACCCGCCAGCCCGCTTAACGACTGAGCCATTCCGCCAGCGCGGTGGCATTGTTGCGGGCTTCGTTGTGCGCGGCGAACAGCAGCGTGACCGGACCTTGCCTTCGCGCCTGGGCCAGTTCTTCCAAGGCCGCGCTGAGTTCTGCCCCACCAGCTCCGAGTTCGGCGAAATAGGCGCTGCGAAACGCCTGCCAGGCTTCGTCGGACTGATCGCCCGCCCCGTGAAATTCGCGCCGTAGCGCGTCGCTTGGCGCCAGCGCCTTGAGCCAGGCGGCGAGCGCGGCCTTTTCCTTCGAGACGCCGCGCGGCCAGAGCCGGTCAACCAGGAACCGCGCACCATCCGCCGGTTCGGGCGCGGCGTAGATGCGCTTGACCTGAACCGGGTCCGCCATTCGGTCAGACGTCGAGGTTGGCGACGTTCAGGGCATTTTCCTGGATGAAATCACGGCGCGGTTCGACCACGTCGCCCATCAGCCGGGTGAAGATTTCATCGGTGACGTCGGCGTCCTCGACCTTGACCTGCAGCAGCACGCG
Source organism: Sphingomonadaceae bacterium (assembly GCA_046348665.1). GTDB lineage: Bacteria > Pseudomonadota > Alphaproteobacteria > Sphingomonadales > Sphingomonadaceae > Novosphingobium. Next base: position 850,434 of record JAXMDV010000001.1, read on the forward strand.
CGCCGTGGGATCGAGCGTGGTTTCCCACAGCTGCTCGGCGTTCATCTCGCCCAGCCCCTTGTAGCGCGCGATCGACAGGCCGCGCCGCCCGCCCGCCAGCACCGCTTCGAGCAGCTGCGAGGGCCGGGCGATGCCTTCATCACGCTGGGTAGCCCTGGCCGCCACCGGGGCTTGCGCATCCTCAGCCGCATCGGCCATCGGCGTTTCGGCCGGCGCTTCCTCGACCTGGCCGCTGCCGCGTACCAGCCGGGCGATGCCGGTATAGGCACCGGCCTGTTCGGCGGCGAGCTTGGCCAGCTTGCGCGCTTCGGCGCTGGTCAGGAACGCGGCCTCGATCGGATAGGCATCGGTCACACCGCGCCACAGCCGCTCGACCAGCACCGAGCCATCGTCGCGCAGGCCGGCGCTCCACACCGCCTCGCGGTCGCTGCGGCCAAGCATTTCGGCGGCGCGCTTCAGGGCCGCCTCGCGCGCAGGGCGGTCCAGATCGGGTTCGAGCACGCCGGACATGGCCAGCCCCTCGATCACCGCGGGATCATAACGGCGCGGCACGAAGCCCATCAGGCTGCGCAGGCGGATGGCGAGATCGACCAGCGCCTTGAGATCGGCGCCGCTGCGCGCGCCGCCCGTGCCCTCGAGCATCCGCCCGGCAAGCCCCGCCTCGACCAGGTACTCGTCGAGTTCGCGCGCGTCCTTGAGGTAGACCTCGCTGCGCCCCTTCGCCACCTTGTAGAGCGGCGGCTGGGCGATGAAGAGGTGCCCGGCCTTGATGATCTCGGGCATCTGGCGGTGGAAGAAGGTGAGCAGCAGCGTGCGGATATGCGCGCCGTCGACGTCGGCGTCGGTCATGATCACGATCTTGTGATAGCGCAGCTTCTCGAGGTTGAATTCGTCGCGGATCCCGGTGCCCATCGCCTGGATCAGCGTGCCGACTTCCTTCGACGAGATGATCCGGTCGAACCGGGCGCGCTCGACGTTCAGGATCTTGCCCTTGAGGGGCAGGATGGCCTGGATGTGCCGGTCGCGCCCCTGCTTGGCCGAGCCGCCGGCCGAATCCCCTTCGACCAGGAACAGTTCGCACTTGGCGGGATCGCGTTCCTGGCAATCGGCCAGCTTGCCGGGCAGGCTGGCGATGTCCATCGCGCCCTTGCGCCGGGTCAGTTCGCGCGCCTTGCGCGCCGCTTCGCGGGCAGCGGCAGCATCGATGATCTTCTGGATCACCGCCTTGGCGTTGGCGGGATTCTCTTCCAGCCATTCGCTCATCTTGTCGCCCATCAGGCTTTCGAGCGGCTGGCGCACTTCGGAGGAAACCAGCTTGTCCTTGGTCTGCGACGAGAACTTCGGGTCGGGCAGCTTGACCGAGACGATCGCGGTCAGCCCTTCGCGCATGTCCTCGCCCGAAAGCGAAACCTTTTCCTTCTTCAGCAGCCCGGTCCGCTCGGCATAGTTGTTGAGCGCGCGGGTCAGCGCGGTGCGGAATGCCGCAAGGTGCGTGCCGCCATCGCGCTGGGGGATGTTGTTGGTGAAGCACAGGACGTTTTCATAGTACGAATCGTTCCATTCCAGCGCCACGTCGATCCCGATCCCGTCGCGCTCGGCCGAGAGCGAGATCGGCTCGGGGATCAGCGCCTGCTTGTTGCGATCGAGGAATTTCACGAAGGCCGCGATCCCGCCCTGGTAGAACAGGTCGTGCTCCTTGACCTCTTCCCCGCGCCGGTCGCGCAGCAGGATGCGCACACCCGAATTGAGGAAGGCCAGTTCGCGGTAGCGGTGCTCGAGCTTTTCGAAATCGTAGACGGTGACGTTCTTGAAGGTCTCGTCGCTCGCCAGGAAGGTGACGCGGGTGCCGTTCTTGACCTTGCCGGCGCGCCCGCCTTCGGTGGCGATCGGCGCCGGTCCGCGCACCACCAGCGGCCCCACGGCATCGCCGTGGGCGAACTTCATCCAGTGTTCCTGCCCGTCGCGCCAGATCGTCAGCTCGAGCCATTCCGACAGCGCGTTGACCACCGAGACGCCGACCCCGTGGAGGCCGCCCGATACCTTGTAGGCGTTGTCGTCGCTGGTATTCTCGAACTTGCCGCCCGCATGGAGCTGGGTCATGATCACTTCGGCGGCCGATACGCCTTCTTCGGCGTGAATGTCGGTCGGGATACCGCGACCGTTATCCTCGACCGAGACCGAGCCATCGGGGTTGAGTTCGATCAGCACCAGGTCGCAGTGCCCGGCCAGCGCCTCGTCGATCGCGTTGTCCGATACTTCGAACACCATGTGGTGCAGGCCGGAGCCGTCGTCGGTATCGCCGATGTACATGCCGGGGCGCTTGCGCACCGCGTCGAGGCCCTTGAGGACCTTGATCGAATCCGCGCCGTAGGCGTTCTGGTTCGGGGTATTTTCAGGGGTATCGGACATGGCGGGGATATAGGGATTGGAGGCCCCCGGCGAAACCCTCGTCGCCCCCTTCCATCCACAGGGAATTCCTGCTTCATTGCCGCGAATTTCGCTCAGGGAGACCCACCGATGAACAAACTTGCCCTCGCCGCCCTGCTGGGCACTGCCGCACTGGGAAGCGCCGCCGCGGCGCAGCAGGCCCAGCTGCGCCCCGACCAGGCCGAATTCCGCTCGCTTTACAAGGAACTGGTGGAAACCAACACCACCGTCAGCAACGGCAGCTGCACCCTGGCCGCCGAGCGCATGGCGGCGCGGCTGAGGGCGGCGGGCATCCCCGACAGCCAGATGACCCTGTTCTCGGTCCCCGAATCGCCCAAGGACGGCGGGCTGGTCGTGGTCTATCCCGGCACTTCGAAGACGCTGAAGCCGATGCTGCTGCTTGCCCACATCGACGTGGTCGAGGCCAAGCGCGAGGACTGGACCCGCGATCCGTTCACCCTGATCGAGGAAAACGGCTATTTCTATGCCCGCGGCGCGGCTGACGACAAGGCCCAGGCCGCGATCTGGACCGACACGCTGATCCGCTTCCAGAAGGAAGGCTACAAGCCCAAGCGTACGGTCAAGCTGGCGCTGACCTGCGGCGAGGAAACCAGTGGCGCGTTCAACGGCGCGGAATGGCTGGCCAAGAACCGGCGCGAGCTGATCGATGCCGAATATGCCCTCAACGAAGGCGGCGGCGGGCGCAGCGACGGCAAGGGCAAGCTGGTGGTCCAGTCGATCCAGGTCGGCGAAAAGGCCTATCAGGACTTCACCCTGACCGTGACCAACAAGGGCGGCCACTCTTCGCAGCCGATCCGCGACAACGCGATCTACGTGATGGGCGACGCGCTGGGCAAGGTCCGCGATTTCGAATTCCCGCTGGAATTCAACGACACCACCCGCGCCTTCTTCACCAAGGCCGGAACGCAGCGCGGCGATGCTATCGGCAAGGCAATGGTGGCGCTGGCGGCCAACCCCGCGGACAAGGCGGCCGAAGCCACGGTCAACGCCGACAAGATGCTGCATTCGCTGCTGCGCACCACCTGCGTCGCAACGCTGATCGACGGCGGGCACGCGCAGAACGCGCTGCCGCAGAAAGTTACCGCCAATGTCAACTGCCGGATGTTCCCGGGCCGCTCGGCTGACGAGACCCAGGCGCTGCTGGCATCTGCGATCGGCAACCCGGCGGTCACAATCGAACAGAAGGTGCGCGGCAAGCCGATCGCCAAGGCCCCGCCGATGACCCCGGCGCTGATCGGGCCGATGGAGCAGCTTTCGGCCAAGCGCTGGCCGGGGGTGCCGGTGATCCCGACCATGTCGACCGGCGCGACCGACGGGGTCTATCTCGCCGCGGTCGGCATTCCGACCTACGGCGTTCCGGGCGTCTGGGGCGATCCCGACGGCAACGGCGCGCACGGCCTCAACGAACGGATGGAAGTGCGCTCGCTCTATGAAGGCCGCGATTACATGTACGACCTGGTCAAGGTGCTGAGCAGCAAGTGAGCTGCAAGACAAAGGGCCGCCACGCCAAGGCGTAGCGGCCCTTTGCTGTTTGGGAGGTGTGCCGGACCGCTGCGCTCAGGCAAGCGTGGCGGTGAACATCAGACCGCTGACCGAAGCCGCGACGATGACCGGCAGCACGATCTGGACGATGCTGCGCATGGGGTATCTCCTGTTTTTGCGTTTGCGAACTCAATTCGCGGGTGCAACATAACCATTCTGGTAGAGATTGCGAGTGCAAAGGGCGAAACATGTGTTGCGAATTTTGCAACCTTCTCGCTGACCAACCGTCGCCCAGCCCGAAATTCGTCATTGCGAGCGCAGCGAAGCAATCCAGGGTTGCGCAAACCGCCCTGGATTGCTTCGCTGCGCTCGCAATGACGAACTGATCGAAGGAACCACGACCTTGCCATCCGCCAACCCCGCCGCACGCCTCGATGCAGAATTCGGTTCGTTTCCCGGCCTGATTGCCGCCTGGGGCGAATATCGCGGCGATGCCCCCGCCCTGCATGACGGCAACGAAACGCTGTCCTGGCGCGAGGTGGCCGACAAGGTCGAGCGGATCGCCGCGCGGCTCCAGGCCGATGGACTGGAACGCGGGCAGGCCGTGGCGATCCTGGGCACCACCTGCAACGCCTATGCGCTGGTCTACCTTGCCGCGATCCGCGCCGGAGGCTGCGCCGCGCCGCTGACCACCAGCGCCAGCCCCGAGCAGCTTAGGGGCATGGTGACCGATTCGGGTGCGATCCACCTGTTCGTCGATCAGGCCAAGCTCGACGAGCTGGGCGAGTTCAAGCTGCCGATCGCCAACCAGGTGCTGCTGAGCGAGCTCGATGCCTTCATGGCGCCGGCGGGAACCAGGGCCGCGCCGTTCGAACCGGCAGAGAACGACCCGCTCAACATCATCTACTCCAGCGGCACGACCGGGACCCCCAAGGGGATCGTCCATTCGCACGGGATGCGCTGGCGCCAGATGACCTTTCGCGCGGCGATGAATTACGGCACCGACAGCCGCACGCTCTGTTCGACGCCGCTCTATTCGAACACCACCCTCGCGGTGTTCCTGCCGACGATGTATTCGGGCGGCTGCGCCAGCCTGATGGGCAAGTTCGACACGCAAAAGTGGCTCGAGCGCGCCCAGGCCGAGAAGATCACCCACACCATGCTGGTCCCGGTGCAATACCGCCGGCTGACGCAGTTCGAGCATTTCGACGACTACGACCTGTCGAGCATGCGGATGAAATACTGCACCAGCGCCCCCTTCCCCGCAGATCTCAAGGCCGAGGTGCTGAAGCGCATGCCGGGCGGGCTGATCGAGATCTACGGGATGACCGAGGGCGGGGTCGCCTGCATCCTCCCCGCGCACGAATATCCCGGCAAGCTCCACACCGTCGGCATGCCCGCGCCGGGGCATTTCCTGAAAGTGCTGGATGACAACGGCAACGAGGTTCCGCCGGGCACCGCGGGCGAACTGGTCGGCATCTCGCCGACGATGATGCTGGGCTACAAGAACCAGCCCGAAAAGACCCGCGAAGGCTATTGGATCAACCCGGCCGATGGTTCGACCTGGCAGCGGATGGGCGACGTTGGCCGCATCGATGAAGATGGCTTCGTCGAGCTGGTCGGGCGGACCAAGGATGTGATCATCTCGGGCGGGTTCAACATCTTCCCGATCGACCTCGAGGCCGAGCTGCTCAAGGACGAGCGCGTCGCCGAAGCCGCGGTGGTCGGAGTGCCGAGCGATGCCTGGGGTGAAACTCCGGTCGGCTTCGTGGTGCTGAAGCCGGGCGTGGGCGAGGACGCGCTGGAGGATATCCGCACGATCGCCAACAGCCGCCTCGGCAAGACCCAGCGCGTCTCGGCGCTGCGTGCCATCGACGAGATGCCGCGCAGCCATATCGGCAAGCTCCTGAAGACCGAGCTCAAGGAGCTGGTGCGGTCCTCGTAAGCGCGAGTCCGCGCCAGAACAGCGCCAGCGTGACCAGCGAGAAGCCGGCCGCGACCAGGAACGGCATGGTCGGCAGCTGCGTCAGTGCGCCGGCGCCGTGGAAGCGGGCGAAGACCAGCGCGTAGAGCGGCGGCCCGACGATCGAGGCGATCGAGCCGATTGCCTGGGTCGCGCCCTGCAGTTCGCCCTGGCTCTTCGCGTCGATCGCCTTGCTGGCCAGCGCCGAGATCGACGGGCTGATGAAACCCTGCAATCCGCCGACGAGAATCGCGACATAGATCCCGGCCGTGCTGGTCGCCAGCGTGTAGAGCAGCGCGGACAGCGCGAAGCTGGCAACCCCGATGGTCACCGCCAGCCGCTCGCCCAGCCGGGGCGCGATGAACCGCAGGCCCAGCCCCTGGACCAGCGCGCTCGACAGGCCGACCACGCCCAGCGCAAGGCCGATCGCCTTGCTGTCATAGTTCCACGCCGCGATCGCGACATAGGACCAGATCGCCGGATAGACCACGTGCGCCAGCATCCAGAAGCCGGTCGCGGCGATGAACCAGGCCACCGCGCCGCTCTGATGGCGCAGCGACTTGAAGGCGGCAAAGGCGTTGGCGCGCGCCAGCTCGAACCGGCGGCGGTTTTCCGGCGCGAGGCTTTCGCGCAGCACGAACCAGCCCACCGCCGCATTGGCGAAGGCCATCATCGCCGCGGCAAGGAACGGCACGCGCGGCCCCAGCGTGCCCAGCAGCCCGCCCAGCGCCGGCCCGAAGATGAAGCCGAAGCCGAAGGCCATGCCCATCAGCCCGAAATTGGCCGCGCGCTTTTCGGGCGGAGAGACATCGGCGATGAAGGCATAGGCCGCGCTCCAGCTGGCCCCGGTGATCCCCGCGGCCAACCGGCCCAGCACCAGCCACCACAGCGAGGGCGCGAGCGCCATGACCAGATAGTCGATCCCGAAACCCAGCAGCGAGGCGAGCAGCACCGGCCGCCGCCCAAACCGGTCGGACAGGTTGCCGATCACCGGCGCAAAGACGAACTGCAGCACGGCATAGCCGGCGCCAAGCCATCCGGCCCAGACCGCCGCCGCATCGACCGAAAGGTGCCCCAGGTCCATGATCAGGCCGGGCAGCACCGGCATGACGATCCCGAAACCCAGCATGTCGATCAGCACGATGGCGAAGACGACGGCGATCGAGGCGCGTTGCTGCTCCACAATTTCTCCCGCTGCGCGGTGCCCGCCTGCTTGCCAGCGCGCCCACGCTTCATTATCGGCCAGCCATGACGATCCAGCCTTCCGATTCCATCCTCATCGTCGATTTCGGCAGCCAAGTCACCCAGCTCATTGCCCGCCGCGTGCGCGAAGCCGGGGTCTACAGCGAAATCGCCCCGTTCAGCAGCGCCAGCGCGGCCTTTGCCCGGATGAAGCCGAAGGGGATCATCCTGTCGGGCGGCCCGGCCTCGGTGCTCGACCAAGATGGCCCGCGCATTCCGGCAGAGATCCTGGAAAGCGGCCTGCCGATCATGGCGATCTGCTATGGCCAGCAGGCGCTGATGCACCAGCTGGGCGGCGAGGTGCAGCCCGGCGAAAGCGGCGAATTCGGCCGCGCCTTCATCGAGATTGCGGATGGCTGCGTGCTGTTCGACGGGCTTTGGGCCGAAGGCGAGAAGCACCAGGTCTGGATGAGCCACGGCGACAAGGTGACCGCGCTCGCCCCCGGCTTCCGCCCGGTTGCCTCGTCCCCCGGCGCGCCCTTTGCCGTGATCGCCAACGACGAGAAGCGCATCTACGCGATGCAGTTCCATCCCGAAGTGGTCCACACCCCCGACGGCGGCAAGCTCTACAAGAACTTCGTGCGCCATGTCTGCGGCCTGCCGGGTGACTGGACGATGGCCGAATTCCGCAAGACCAAGATCGAGGAAATCCGCGCGCAGGTTGGCACGGGCCGGGTGATCTGCGGGCTTTCGGGCGGGGTCGACAGCGCGGTTGCGGCCGTGCTGATCCACGAGGCGATCGGCGAGCAGCTGACCTGCGTTTTCGTCGACCACGGCCTGATGCGGCTGGGCGAGGCCGAACAGGTGGTCAGCCTGTTCCGCGGTCACTACAACATCCCGCTGGTCCACAAGGACGTTTCCGCGCTGTTCCTGGGCGGGCTGGCCGGCGTGACCGACCCCGAGGCCAAGCGCAAGTTCATCGGCAAGACCTTCATCGACGTGTTCGAGGAAGAAGCCAGGCAGGTCGGCGGGGCAGACTTCCTGGCCCAGGGCACGCTCTATCCCGACGTGATCGAAAGCGTCTCGTTCACCGGCGGGCCGAGCGTGACGATCAAGAGCCACCACAATGTCGGCGGCCTGCCCGAGCGCATGAACATGCAACTGGTCGAGCCCTTGCGCGAACTGTTCAAGGACGAGGTGCGCGAGCTTGGCCGCGAGCTGGGCCTGCCCGACGTGTTCGTCGGCCGCCATCCCTTCCCCGGCCCCGGCCTTGCCATCCGCATCCCCGGCGAAGTGACGCGCGAGCGCTGCGACATCCTGCGCAAGGCCGATGCGATCTACCTCGAGGAGATCCGCAACGCCGGGCTCTATGACGCGATCTGGCAGGCCTTCGCGGTGCTGCTGCCGGTCAAGACCGTGGGCGTGATGGGTGACGGGCGCACCTATGACTCCGTCTGCGCGCTGCGCGCGGTGACCAGCACCGACGGAATGACCGCCGACATCTATCCCTTCGATGCAGCCTTCCTCAGCCGCGTCGCGACCCGGATCATCAATGAGGTCAAGGGAATCAACCGGGTGGTCTATGACTATACGTCGAAGCCGCCGGGGACGATCGAGTGGGAATGAGGATCGGGCCGGTTACGGCTGAGTGGCAGGCGGCGCGCTGAAAAGCCTGCGCAGTTCGCCGACCAGCCCGGTGAAGGCCAGGGTCCAGGCGGCCAGCGCCGCCACGAACATCACCCACGGCAGCGGATCGAGAAACGGCAGGTCGAGCGCTTTCGCCATTTGCCGGGTCGCGACGCTGAACATGCCCAGCGGGAACACCGCCCCCCAGTAGAGCGGATCATGACGCAGCGGGAAGCGGCGGAAGCCATGACGCCACACCCCCAGCACCAGCAGCATCGGGATCCACCAAGTCGCCGTGGCCCAGTAGAGCACCGTATAGCCCTTGAGGAAGGGCAGCAGCGAGGCCAGGAACGGGGCATCCGGGGTGTTTTCCACCAGCTTCGCCCCGGCCAGGGTAGAGATCGCCATTGCCCCCATGTTGATCCAGTAGGGCGGCGAGAGATCGCTCGGCGAGAAGGCGAAGAAGCTGTAGCGGTAGAAGATCAGCGAGATGATCCAGATATAGAACATCCCGCCCCACAGCCACATCGACAGCGCGAAGAAATTGAACTCCAGTCGGCCCGGCTGCGGCCATTCGCGGGCGACCAGCGCGGCCAGAACCGCGATCGACTGGGTAGCGACAACCGCGATCAGCCACGCGCCGGTGATGCCGTATTCGAGCGAGGGCTTTTCGCGCTTGACGGTGAAGGCGGTGAAAACCGTGTAGGTCAGGCCGATCCACAGCACCACGGCGAGCGAAAGGAAGACGATCGCGGCCTTCAGGCTGCCCGCGATCAGCAGCAACTGGGTGCCCAGAATGCACGACGCGGCGACGGTGGTGAAGAAGCCCGGCCCGATCTTGTGATCGGTCATGTCGGCAAGGAACAGCCGCGGATAGCGGAACGCGCGCATTCCCGTCAGCGTCGCCAGCACGAGATAGGCGGCCAGATTGAAGGCCAGCATCCCCAGCGATAGCGCCTGAAACCCGAAGTCCCGCGCCGCGATCGAGATGATCCCGGTCGCCATGACCAGCGCGAAATAGGCCGGCGGCAGATGCCTCACCGCGCTGTCCAGCCCGGTAAGAGCCGGATCGCCTTGTGGCGGGTTCGGTTGGCCGCGTGGTTCCCCCATTCCGGGTCCCCTTCCGAAGCATCACCATATCGATGGCGCGGCCTCCTGTCACGAAGGCAATGCCTGGGCCCTCATGCGCTCGCGCGTTGCCGTGCTGGATTGCCAGCGGCGGAAGGCGCGGCTGAAGGCGCTCATTTCCGAATAGCCGAGCAGTTCGGCGATCTGGCCGATGCCGAGCGTCGACTGGACCAGGTACTTCTTCGCCAGATCCGCCCTGACATGGTCGAAGACCCGCCGGAACGAGGTGCCTTCGGCGTTCAGCGCGCGCTGGACCGTGCGCGTCGATAGCCCCAGCCGGGCGCTGATCTCCGCGATCGAGCAGTCCGACAGGTTGGGGCAAGTGCGGATCACCTGCTCGACCTGCCGCGCCATGCCGTGCGGCGTATCGCGCCGCAGTTCGCCGACCCGGCTTGTCGCGGTCTCGCGTCCCTGGGGATCATGCAGGCGGCAGCTGCGCGTCAGCAGGGCCGAATCGAGGAAGATGGCATTGCAGTCCTGATCGAACCTCAGGTCAGGGCCAAGCACGCGCCGATGCACCGCAAGGTCAGCAGGCCGCGAATGCCGGAACAGGAAGGCGGCGGTATCGGTCCCGCCTTCGACCTGCCGGCAGATCTCGCGGTAGACCACGGCGAGCGAGAATTCGACGATCTGGACCTGGCTTTCGCACTCACCGGCCATGATGTCGTAATGCAGCATCGCGCCGCCCTCGACCGCGACCAGCGAGGCGATGCCCCGATCGGCATAGATGTGAAAGTTGGCGGTCAGGTCTTCGAGCATCTGGCGCACCGTGCCGGCGCTGTTGACCAGCGGCCAGAGCGGCCCGACAACGTCGAGACTGGAGCGCTCTGCAAGCGTGAGGCCGAAGCCGCGGAAGTCGCAGTTGCGCGCGGCGAGTTCGAATCCGGCGAGGACCTGCCGGACCGGAATCTGCATGCCATTGGCCAAGAACGCGTCGCGCCCGATGCCCGATCCCTCGGCAATCGCTGCCAGATCGCCGCCGCGTTCCGCGACCAGCTGGGCAAAGCCCTTCAGCAGGTAGGAACTGATCGTGGCTTCCACGCGGCCTCCCGGCGCGTTGTTCGACGCTTGGCGCAAAATGTCAAATAGTGGGCCTGGCTTGCGATTAGGATGCCGTTCGAAAGAAAAAGCGTGGGAGAACGACGATGCGCTGGGTCTCGGCGGCATTCAGTTTCGGGCCGATCCTGTTCGGCATTGGCTTCCTGGCCCCGGTCATAGCCTCGGCGCTGGCGCTTGCGAATATTTCCCCGCCGTTCGGGCTCAGCCCGCTGCACGCGGGGCTTGGCATTGGCATCCTTCTGGGAATTGCCGCTCGTCAAAGGGGGACCTGGCTATGGTAACCACATCCGACAGCGCGAGCCTGCGCGCCCAGGAAAAGGCGATCGCCGAGAAATACATCGGCGGCTTTCCGTGGGTCATGGTCATCTGGCCGCTGGTCAACACCACGCTGTGGCTGGCGCTGTGGCCGCTGGTGCTGGGCGGCACGCTGCCGCTCTGGGCCGGATTCCTGATCGCGACGATCAATGCGACCGCGGCCTACCTGCCCTCGCACGATGCCCAGCATCATATCATCGTGGGCGAAGGGTCGCGCTGGCACTGGTTCAACGAATTCATCGGCTGGTATTCGCTGGTGCCGCTGGCAACCCCGCTCAGCATCCTCAGGGTCACGCATTTCGAGCACCACCGCCACACCAATGATCCGGCGCTCGACCCCGACTATCCGATGGCCGCGGTGACCATCCCGGGTGCGATCGCCAAGACGCTGGTCAAGGCGATGCCGCGCCACGAACGCTATTCGGCAACGCTGGAGCGGATCGGCACCCCGGCCGCGCGGGCGGCAACGCTCCACGCCGCGGCGCTGAAGTTCGTGAACTACGCGATCCTTTCGGCGCTCGCCTGGTCGGGCCATGTCTGGGAAGCGGTCCTGCTGTGGTGGCTGCCGGTGCGGATCGCGCAGGTCTATGTCAACTTCTACCTCAGCTGGGCGCCGCATCACCCGATGGTCGAACGCGGCCGCTACCGCGAAACCCGCGCCTTCCGCAGCATCTGGGGTAACATCGGCTCTTCGGGGATGCAGTACCACATCATCCACCACCTCTATCCGACGATCCCGCTCAACCGCCATCCCGCGGTCTACCGCGAATTGCGCCCGATCCTTGAGCAACGCGGCTGCGAGCTGGGCGGATTGTAGGGCTCAGATCGCCACGAATTTCCCCGCCGCGCGGTCCTTCCTGACCTTGAGGCCGTCGAACACTTCTCCGCTCATCGCGATGTAGACGCCGGGCGGTGCGACCTGGGCGGTGGCGAAGGCCATGCCGAGGTTGAAGCCCGCGTCGGTCTGGGCGAAGCGCGCGGGGCTGAGCGCGCCGGTCAGGCAGATGGTCTTGCCGGGCACTTCGGCGGCCAGCACCCGCGCGGTTTCGGTCATGGTATCGGTGCCGTGGGTGACGACGATCAAGGTTTCGGACGCCTCGCGCGCGGCGCTGGCGATCAGCGCGCGGTCGGCATCGGTCAGCTCGAGGCTATCCTTGCGCATCAGTTCGACCACCCGGATCGGCAAGGCGACCCGCGCTTCCTCGAGCAGCGCGGGAATGCCGCTGTCGACGATCTGGTACTCGCTCAGCGCGTCGAAATAGTTCTTGTCGATGGTGCCGCCGGTGGTCAGCACCAGGATCGCTTTCTGGCTCATGCCGCGGCCATAGCGCATGGCGCGCAATTCGTGCTAGCCTCGTGCCAAACAGGTGGGGAGAATACCGATGAACGAGCCGGGCAAGGCGCGCCATGCCAGCGGAACCCGGCTGGGCTGGCTGGTCGCGCTGCTGGCGGCATCGGTGCTGCTGAACTACGTCGATCGCGGCGCGATCGGGATCGCCGCGCCAAAGATGAAGGAAGAGCTGGGCTTTTCCGCCACCGAATTCGGCACCGGGGTTTCCGCCTTCTTCTGGGCCTATGCGCCGCTGTGCCTGGTGATGGGCTGGCTGTGCGACCGGTTCTGCGTCTACCGGGTCTTTGCGCTGGGCGTGGCGCTGTGGGCGCTGTCGACCGTGCTGACCGGCTTCGTCAGCGGCCTTGCGGCGCTGGTGGTGTTCCGCGTCGGGCTGGGGATCGGCGAGGCGGTGTCGTTTCCGGGCAGTTCCAAGATCTTCGCGGCGCAGGTTCCGGCCGAGCGGCGCGGGATCGCCAATGCCGCCGTAGCCGCGGCGATTGCCTTTGGCCCGGCGGTCGGATCGCTGGCCGGCGGCACGATCCTTGCCGCTGCGGGCTGGCGGCCGATCTTCTGGACTTTCGGGCTTGCCACGCTGCTGTGGCTCGCGCCCTGGCAGCTCGTCACCCGCCCGCTTCAGGACGGAACCTTTGGCCAACCGGCTGCCGGCCGGCTGGACCTTGGCAAGCTGATGGCGATCCCGACGCTGTGGATCATGGGGGCCGCGCATTTCCTTTCGAACTACGGCTTCTATTTCCTGCTGACCTGGCTGCCGCTGTGGCTGACCAAGACGCGGGGCTATTCGATCGAGGCGATGACCGCGCTGACCACGCTGGGCTTCGTCGCCCAGGGGATTGCCGCGCTGGTGGTGGGGCACTGGTCGGACCGGCAGGTCATGCGCGGGACGAACGAGGCCTGGTTGCGGCGGCAGTTGATGATTTTCGGCCATGTCGCAACCGCGCTCGCAATCGCGGGGATCTATGGTGCGCAAGGCGCCTGGAGCCTCGGCGCATGGCTGGTGCTGGCGGGGCTGGGCACCAGCCAGATTTCGACCAACCTGTTCGCGGTCGGGCAGATCTTTTCGGGTCCGCGCGCGGCGGGCGGCTGGATCGGGATGCAGAACGCGCTGGGCAATATCTCGGGGATCCTGGGTCCGATCGCGACCGGATTGATCGTCGACTACCTTGGCGGGTTCGGCTGGGCCTTTGCGCTGGCGGCCGCGCTCGCGGGGCTGGGCGCGGTGTGGTGGGCCTGGGCGGTGCCGGAAATCCGGCAGGTCGTGGATTAGTCTAAGCCGCGAGCGGTTCGGCCTCGATCGCCTCTATCGCCAGATGAAGCCGCTCCGCCGCGGCAGGGACAAGACGGTGTTCGAACAGCGTCAGCTGGCGCAGCAGGGTGCGCCTGACCGCCCCGGTGCCCTCGCCGATCGGTTCGCCCAGTTCGCGGTAGTGTTCAAGCCCGTAGCGCAGGATGATGGCCGAATTGATCGCCAGGTCGCGCAGCCGCTCGCGCGGCCAGTCGAGCAGTGCGGCATCGACCAGCGCGGCCAGATAGGCCTCGACCTGATCGAAGGTCATTTCCAGCCAGCGCGGGGCATTGCCGCTGACCACGCCGGCATCGTCGCCATAGGCACGCTGGTCGCGGTAGAGGAAGCGGAACTCGCGGAATTCGGCCATGATCGCTTCAAGCAGGGCGGCATAGTCGGCCAGCGGATCATCGCCCGGGCGCAGCGCCAGCCGCGCTTCGATCGACGCGGCAAACCGCGTGCCGATCGCATCGAGCAGCGCCGAGCGGGTCTTGAAATGATACCACAGGTTGCCTTCGGCGATCCCGCACTGCTGGGCCAGCATCGCCGTGGTCACCGCGCCGTAACCCTGTTCGTTGAACAGCGCGAGCGCGGTGGCGACGATTCGGTCGCGGGTCTTCATCAGTAGTGCGACAGCTTGACCATGACCGTCTTGTAACCGTGGACGAAGCAGGTCGCGACGCGTTCGGGTTCTTCGATCACCTCGGCGCGCAGGCGGCGCTTGCCCATCTCCTCGAGCAGGGTGTTGAGCTGCAATTCGGCGACGCGCGCGCCGACGCAGCGGTGGATCCCGTAGCCGAAGGAGAGGTGCCGGCGCGCGTTGTCGCGATCGAGAATCACCTGGTCGGCATCCTTGAAGACGGACTCGTCACGATTGGCGGAAATGTACCACAGGCACACCTTGTCGCCCTTCTTCATTTGCGCGCCTTCGATCTCGGTGTCTTCCATTACCGTGCGGCGCATGTGCGCCAGCGGCGTCTGCCAGCGGATCAGTTCCTGCACGGCGTTGGGAATCAGTGAAGGATCGGCCTCCAGCCTGGCGCGCTGTTCGGGGAACTGGTGCAGCCCCCAGGCGAAGGCCGACATCGAATTGCGGGTGGTATCGTTGCCGCCAACGATCAGCAGGATCAGGTTGCCGATGAATTCCTCGGGGCTCATCGAACTCATCGCATCGGACTGGAGCATGACCGAGATCAGGTCCTTGCCCGGCGCGGCCACCTTCTGCTGCCACAGCTGGGCAAAGGCGCCGGCCATTTCCTGCAGCGCCTCGTTGCGCTTCATCATGTCCTCGGGGGTCTTCATCAGCTCGACATTGCCGCCCATGTCCGACCAGTAGGTCAGCTTGTGGCGTTCCTCCCACGGGAAATCGAACAGCCGGGCGAGCATGCCGGTGGTCAGCTCGATCGAGACCCGGTCAACCCAGTTGAACGGCTCGCCGATCGGCAGGCTGTCTAGCACCTCGGCGGTGCGGGCCTGGACCTCGGCCTTCAGCGCGACGACCTCGCTGGGGCCGAAGCTGGGGGCGATGGTGCGGCGCTGGGCGGTATGGTGCGGCGGATCCATGGCGATGAACATCGGCGTGCGCACTTCGTTTTCCATCAGCACATCGGCCGAGCCGGGGATCGCGATCCCGCCGTATTCCCAGCTTGACGAAAAGATCTTGGGCAGCGCTTCGATATGGATGATCGGCTTGTAGGTCGAAACCGACCAGTAGGGGCCGAAATCGCTTTCGGGCACGTACTGGATCGGCGCCTCGGCACGCAGCTTGCGGAACACTTCCTGCCAGCCCTCGCCTTCGTAGAGTTCGGCGCGGCTGACATCGATTGGCGCGATCGGCGACTGGGTGCCGGTCTGGGTTGCAGCGCTGGCCATTGGCATTCTCCCGTATGTTTTAGGGTGATTACCCTAATTTGCCGGATGCGAGAGTCAAGCCGCCGATAGCAGACCGCCCGGATTGCTCCGGGCGGTCGCTCGCTGATCGGGTTGCAGCGGGGGGATCAGTTGGCCTTGGCGACCTTCGCGACGCGGCGATAGGGGACGAAATCACCGAGGTTGATGAAGCCGGTGGTCATGTGGCTGGTGCGGTCGACCGTATGAACGATGTCGAGGTTGCACAGCTGTCCGCCAGAAGTCTTGGTGACCATGATGTCGTCATCGTCGAGGTCTTCGACGTTCCTGGGCACGTTGACCCAGATCGTGTTGCCCCAGCCATAGACGATCGCGGTTTTGTCGAGGACGCGCATCTCGCGCGTGTCGACGCTCGACAGGCAATGGGTCGGCTTGCCCGGCTCGCGCCCTTCGAGCAGCTTGGCGAGTTCCTGCTGCGGGGTCAGACGCGGCTTGGCCTGCAGGGCCGGACCGGCGAGCAGCGCCGCGGCTGCGGTGATTGCGATGGCTACCTTGCGCATGTTCCGTCTCCTCGGCTCGATCCCGGACAGTCTATCCAGGCTACCTGAACCTGTGCTGAAACCAAGTGGCTGCCTCTAGGTCACAGACCCATAACCGACGCCTTCGAGGCGCCCAAATGGCAAATAGATCGGACCGAAGGGAGCGCCGCAGGGGCTGGTTGCCCCTGCAAGCGAGCTTCGGTTCGAGATGGAAGCCATTTGGGCGTCCCGCAGGGATTTGGCCAAAATGGCCCATCCCGGCGTCGAGATGTCTTGAAATATCGACATATTCCCGCGCCATCTCTCCTTGTGCTGGGCCATTTTGACTCAAACCTCGAAGGCGTCGGTTATGGGTCTGTGACCTAACCCGTCCCGCCGACGGTCAGCCCTTCGATCAGCAGACTAGGCTGGCCGACCCCCGCCGGGACCGACTGGCCGCCCTTGCCGCAGACCCCGACGCCTTCGTCGAGCGCAAGGTCGTTGCCGATGCCCTTGACCCGGGTCAGCACGCTGGGCCCGTCGCCGATCAGGGTTGCTCCCTTGATCGGCGCGCCAAGCCTGCCGTTCTCGACGCGATAGGCCTCGGTGCAGGAAAACACGAACTTGCCCGAAACGATATCGACCTGCCCGCCGCCAAAGCTCTTGGCGAAGATCCCGTCCTTCACGCGGCTCAGCAATTCGGCGGGATCGTCGTTGCCGGCCTTCATGAAGGTGTTTGTCATGCGCGGCATCGGGGCATGGGCATAGCTTTCGCGGCGGCCGTTACCAGTGGGCGCAACGCCCATCAGCCGGGCGTTGAGCCGGTCCTGCATGTAGCCCTTCAGGATCCCGTCCTCGATCAGCACGGTCTCGCCGGTCGGGGTGCCCTCGTCGTCGATCGAGAGCGAGCCGCGCCGGCCCTGGCCGTTCACGCCCAGCAGGCTGCCATCGTCGACCACGGTCACGCCAGGTGCACCCACGCGTTCGCCGATCCGGCCTGAAAAGGCACTTGCGCCCTTGCGATTGAAATCGCCTTCAAGCCCGTGGCCGACCGCTTCGTGCAGCAGCACGCCGGGCCAGCCGGGGCCGACCAGCACGGTCATTTCGCCAACCGGGGCGGCCACGCTTTCAAGGTTGGTCAGCGCCTGGTTGAGCGCATGATCAATTGCCCGGTTCCAGGTTTCGGGCAGGAACAGGTCATCATAGAGCCTGCGCCCGCCAATCCCGAAGCTGCCGGTTTCGCGCCGCCCGTTCTGTTCGGCGACGATCGAGACGTTAAGCCGCACCAGCGGGCGCACGTCATGCGCGGCAAAGCCATCGCCGCGCAGGATATCGACCACCGACCAGCTGCCCGCCAGGCTGGCCGAAACTTGCACCACGCGCGGATCGCGCGCCCGCGCGGCGGCATCGATGGTTTCGAGCAACTTGACCTTTTCGGCAAAGCCCAGCGCGTCGAGCGGCGACATGTCGGTATAGAGGTGGCGGTTGCTGGCGCGTGGCGGCGGTGCGGGCTGCCCCTTGGCCGGATCGAGCAGCGCCAGCGTTTCCCCGGCGCGGCGGATCGATTGCTCGCTGATCTCGTTCGCGTGGGCAAAGCCGGTCATCTCGCCCGATACGCCGCGCAGGCCGAACCCGGCGTCGCGCGAATAGTCGGCCACTTTCAGCCGTCCGTCGTCGAACAGGAAGGATTCGCTGGCGATGAACTGCAGGTAAAGCTCGCCATCATCGCAGCGCGCCAGCGCCTCGGCGGTCAGCGCCTGGGCCCGCGCGGGATCGATCTGGGCGTAAAGCAGCGAGCGGGGATCGGGGCTGGTCATTGCCCCGATATAGGAAGCCTAGCGGCTGGCGCCAGAGGCGATGTCGCCCAGCGCGGCCTGATCGGCGCCATCGGCAGGGCCGCCCTTGAGCACGAAGCGGTGATCGCAATAGCCGCAATCGACATAGCCGTGCTCATCGATTTCCAGCCAGACCCGCGGGTGGCCCAGCGCGGCGCCGCCGCGGATCTCCGAGGCGCCGTCGCAGGAAACGCGGGTCGAAGCGGTGAAAGTGATTTCCGAGGGTGCGGTCATGCCCGCCCTCTAGCAGCGCGGCGCGGCCATTTCCAGCCTACTGGTACTGCACCGTCACGGAAAATGAGCCGGTATAAACCCCGGGGCGCTGGTTGGCCCCCACGTTGAGCCGCCCGGCGACGCGGAAGGTAAACATCCCCGTCGGCGAATCGATCGAATAGCGCCGGTTGCCATTGCCCAGGCCATTGCCGTTGCCGCCCAGCAAGGTCAGGTCCGGCTGGCTGCCCAGCGTCATGGTATCGACCAGCATGGTCGCCCCGGCCGGTCCGGTCAGGGTGACGCTGTTCGGGATCTGGAAACGCACCGTCAGGCGCCTGGTGCCCATCCCGGCGAATTCGGCGAACTGGCAGGCACCCTGGTGGATCAGCCCGCCGGTTACCGTGCAGGCCCCGGTGTTGACGTTGACCGTGACCGTGCCGGCAGTGCTGCGCGCGGCGATCCGCCCGAAATTGAGATCCTGCGCTCTCACCAGGGTCAGCGGTGTGACGATGACGGCAGCGGCGCTGCCCTGGACGGCTGCACCCTGGGCATGCGCAGGGGCTGCGGCAAGCAGGGCGGCGGCAAGCCCCATCGGCGCGCCGATCGCGCCATATGCCTGCCTTCTGCGGCGGCCTGGCCTGGATAACCCCCAATGCATCGCACACTCCCTAGGGATGCGACCTGAAGACACCCTGCACGCAATTGGTTAACATGCTGCTTGGATTTGTCCCGCGCCCTGACAATCGCCGGGCTTTGCCGCGCCCGCTTGAGCGGCTAAGCGGGGATCATGGACACCGCTGCCGCAATCTCGATCCGCAATCTGGTCAAGCGCTATGCCCCGGCCGGCAATGCCCCCGCCAAGCTGGCGCTCAACGATGTCAGCTTCGATGTTCCGCAAGGGCAGATCTTCGGCCTGCTGGGGCCCAATGGCGCGGGCAAGTCGACCTTGATCAACATCCTTGCCGGACTGGTGATGAAAAGCAGCGGCAGCGCGGAAATCTGGGGTTTCGATATCGACAAGGATGTCCGCAACGCCAAGCGCGCGATCGGCATCGTCCCGCAGGAAGTGGTGTTCGATCCGTTCTTCACCCCGTTCGAGGTGCTGGAGAACCAGGCCGGGCTCTATGGCGTGCCCAAGGCCGCGCGGCGCAGCCTGGAGCTGCTTGGCCAGGTGCACCTTGCGGACAAGGCCAATGCCTATGCCCGCACGCTGTCGGGCGGGATGAAGCGCCGCCTGCTGATCGCCAAGGCGCTGGTCCACACCCCGCCGGTGATCGTGCTCGATGAACCCACCGCCGGGGTCGATGTCGAACTGCGGCGGCAATTGTGGGAACTGGTCGGCGAGCTCAATGCCGGCGGGGTAACGGTGGTGCTGACCACCCACTACCTCGAGGAGGCTGAGCAATTGTGCGACCGGATCGCGATCATCAACCACGGCCAGCTGATCGCCAACAAGCCGACCCGCGAACTGGTCGAAATGGCGCGCGAGAAGGTGGTGGTGGTGACGGTCGACCAGCCGCTGGCCGAATGTCCGGTCCACCCGGCTTTCCTGAAGTGCGAGAAGGTTGGCGAACAGGTGCTCGAGATCACCTATGACAAGGACAAGACCAATGCCGGCGAAGTTCTCTCGCTGGTCCAGGGCAAGGGCCTGGGGATCGTCGATGTCACCACACGCGAGGCCGATCTCGAGGACGTTTTCGTGCATCTGACCAGCCAGGCGGCGGCGTAAGAGGACGAACGGAGTAACTTGTGACCGGAGCGCAATTCGACGTCATCATCATCGGCTCGGGCGCGGCCGGGCTGACCGCGGCGCTGGCGCTGGCCGAGCGGCTCAAGGTGCTGGTGCTGGCGAAAGGCGAGCTGACCGGCGGATCGACCGCCTGGGCGCAGGGCGGGATCGCCGCGGTGCTCGACGCCGGGGACACGTTCGAGAACCACATCCGCGATACGATGGTCGCCGGGGCCGGGCTCAACCGGATCGAAACGGTCGAATTCGTGATCAGTCAGGCACCCCACGCGATCGACCGGCTGATCGAACTGGGGGTGCCGTTCAACACCGAGGGCGAACACCTTCACCTCACCCGCGAGGGCGGGCACAGCCACCGCCGGATCGTCCACGTCGCCGACGCCACCGGCTGGGCGGTGCAATCGGCGCTGCTCAAGGCGGCGCAGGACCATCCCAACGTCACGCTGCTGCCGCACCGCGCCTGCATCGACCTGATCACCGGGCGGCACGAGGAACGCTATTCGGGATCAGGCCGGGTCTGGGGGGTCTATGCCCTTGACGAGCAGACCGGCAAGGTCGAGGCGCACACCGCGCGGGCGACGATCCTCGCCACCGGCGGGGCGGGGCGGGTCTACCAGTTCTCCACCGCGCCGCGCGGCGCGACCGGTGATGGAATCGCGATGGCCTGGCGCGCGGGCGCGCGGGTCGGCAACATGGAAATGATGCAGTTCCACCCGACTTGCCTCTACAACCTCGAGGTCAAGAACTTCCTGATCACCGAAGCGGTGCGCGGCGAAGGCGGGCACCTGATCAACCCCAAGACCGGGCACCGCTACATGCCCGACTACGACGAGCGCGCCGAACTGGCCCCGCGCGACGTGGTGGCCCGCGCCAACGATGCCGAGATCAAGCGCGACGGGCTCGACTTCGTCCACCTCGACATCAGCCACCAGCCCGCCGAATTCGTGCGCGAACACTTCCCCAACATCTACGAAAAGCTGATCGGCCTGGGGATCGACATGACCGCGGGGCCGATCCCGGTGGTCCCGGCGCAGCATTACACTTGCGGCGGGATCGTGATCGATCTTGCCGGGCGCACCGACCTGCCGGGGCTCTACGCCGCGGGCGAATGCACCGAAAGCGGGCTCCACGGCGCGAACCGGCTTGCCTCCAACTCGCTGCTCGAATGCTTCGTCTTCGGCGAAGCCGCGGCAAGCGACATCCTCGCCCGCTGGGACAGCTTCGAAGCCCCGCCGCCGGTCCGCGCCTGGGACGAAAGCCGCGTCACCGACAGCGACGAGGAAGTGGTGATCAAGCAGAACTGGACCGAGATCCGCCGCTTCATGTGGAACTACGTCGGGATCGTGCGCACCACCAAGCGGCTCGAACGCGCGCGCCACCGGATCGAGATGATGACCGGCGAAATCGCCGAATACTATTCGCACTTCCGCGTCTCGACCGACCTGATCGAGCTTCGCAACCTGCTGCAATGCGCCGAACTGATCGTCCGCTCGGCGCTCGCCAGGCACGAAAGCAGGGGGCTGCACTATACGCTCGACTACCCCGAGACCCTGGCCGAGGCGAAGGACACGGTACTGGTTCCTTAGTTGCATCAAACGCAACAGCGGATGCACCCTATCCGTTTGACTCCGCCCGGCCCCGGCAGGACAATCCGGTCAACCAATCAGGAACTTTCGCCTGCTAGCGTCAGGCGGAATCGAACGAGGAGTCTGACCGCATGACCGCCCCCCGCCCTGCCCGCCCGCGCAAGCCCGCGCTGCCCAAGGAGGTCGAGGAAGGCCTGGCCGCCGAGCGCGCCGAAGCCGCGATCGAGGCCGAAGAGGCCGCGCTTAAAGAGATCGCCAGCACCAGCGGAGCCGAGGGCGTCGAAGCGATCATCACCGGCGCATCGCCCGACGATGCGGCGCGGATGCGCGATTACCTGGGCCTGCCCAAGCCCGGCGGCAAACCCCGCAAGACCAGCGACGAGCTGGCCGACGACTGGCGCCGCGGCGGCTATCCCTACAAGTTCAAGATGCTGCGCAAGGACTATGAGCGCGAGAAATTCGTGCTCCAGACCGAACTCCTCAAGCTGCAGCAATGGGCCAAGGACAACGGCGAGCGGGTGGTGATCCTGTTCGAAGGGCGCGACGCGGCCGGCAAGGGCGGCGCGATCAAGCGCTTCATGGAACACCTCAATCCCCGCGGTGCACGCGTCGTCGCGCTCGAGAAGCCGAGCGAGGTCGAACGCGGACAGTGGTATTTCCAGCGCTATGTCGAACACCTGCCGACCAAGGGCGAAATCGTGCTGTTCGACCGTTCGTGGTACAACCGCGCCGGTGTCGAACGGGTGATGAGCTTCTGCAGCGAGGACGAATACAAGGAATACCTGCGCCAGGCCCCCGAATTCGAACGCAACCTGGTGCGCAGCGGCATCCACCTGATCAAGTTCTGGTTCTCGGTCAGCCAGGCCGAACAGCGGCGCCGCTTCAAGGAACGCAAGGTCCACCCGCTCAAGCAGTGGAAGCTTTCCCCGGTCGATCTCGCCAGTCTCGACAAGTGGGACGACTATACCCGCGCCAAGGAGGCGATGTTCTTCGCCACCGATACCGCCGACAGCCCGTGGACCGTGATCAAGAGCGACGACAAGAAGCGCGCCCGCCTCAACGCGATGCGCTATGTGCTGCATTCGCTGCCCTACAAGGACAAGGACGTGAAGCGGATCGGCATGGTTGATGACCTGATCGTCGGGCGCGCCAACATCATCCACGAACGCGGCGAACACGGCTGGCGCAGCGGCAAGGACGACTGATCATTCGTGCATGACCAAGGGCCGCCCCCGGGGATGGAAGCGGCCCTTGCCTGCGCCGGAGCGACGATCAGCGGTTGCGCGATCCGCCGCCCTGCTGGCTGCCAGCCTGCTTGCCGCCCTGGGTGCCCTGCTGGCTGCCGGCCTGCTTGCCGCCGCTTTGCGAGCCGCCCTGCATCCCGCCCGCCTGCTTGCCGCCCGCCTGCTTGCCATCCTGCATACCGCCGCCCTGGTTCTGGTTTGCCATGTCGTTTACTCCTTGCATTATGCCCCGTATCTGCGGGACTGTGGGATAAAGCCCGCAGGCCCGGCCAGGTTCCGGCACCGGCGGGCACGCCCAGCCAGGGGTACGATGGCGAACAGGAGTGCAAATGCCGCAGATTTCCGCCAATGGCATCCAGATCGAATATGAAGCCCACGGCAATCCGGCGGACCCGCCGCTGCTGCTGGTCATGGGTCTGGGCGCGCAGCTCACGCTGTGGCCGATCGAGCTGGTCGAGGCGCTGGTGGCGCGCGGCTACTACGTCATCCGGCACGACAACCGCGACATTGGGCTGAGCCAGAAGTTCAAGGAGCACGGCGTTCCCAATGTCCGGCGGATCGCGCTGATGCGGATGCTGGGGCTGCGTCCGCGCACGCCCTATACCTTGTCCGACATGGCAGCCGACGCCGCCGGGCTGCTCGATGCGCTGGGGATCGCCAAGGCGCACGTGGTGGGTGCTTCGATGGGCGGGATGATCGCGCAGCTGATGGCGGTCGAGCACCCCGACAAGCTGCTCAGCATGACCTCGATCATGTCGACCACCGGCGCACGCCGCCTGCCTCCTCCCAAGCGCGAGGCGATGAATGCGCTGCTCAACCGCGCGCCGGCCGGGGCCACGCTCGAACAGGTCCTGCCGATCGGCCTCCACGTTTCGCGCGCGATCGGCAGTCCGGCCTATCCCGCCGCCGAAGATCGCCTGCGCGCCAATATCACCCGCGATTACAACCGCAGCTTCTTTCCCGAAGGCGCGGCGCGGCAGATCTCGGCGATCGTCGCCGATGGCGACCGGCGTCAGCGCCTGAAACGCGTCACCACCCCGACCCTGGTGATTCACGGGGCCGACGATCCGCTGGTTCCGGTCGAGGGCGGACGCGATACCGCCGCGCATATTCCCGGCGCGAAACTGCTCGAAATCCCCGGCATGGGGCACGATCTGCCGCTCGAACTGGTCGGGCAGATCGCCGACGCGATCGCCGCTCACGCGCGCTAGCAACGCCCGGTCGCCGATTGCGCCGCCAGCGCGCGCCCAGCAACAAGATTGCGAGGTTCGATTCTTTCCGTGTCAACACGGCCCGAGTGCTTTTGCGCGGACAAAAATATTTTCAAATTCCATTTTGACTCTTGCGCCCCGCGCCAGTGACGCTTTTCCCGCGCGTCGCTGCGACGCGGCATGAAGGCAGAGCAGGCGCAACGCCCATCGCCGCGGTTAACAACACATTTACCCCCTTGCGTGCGTCTGGCCTTTTGGCACTATAGATAGTGGTCCGGCATATGGGGGGACCTACTAGACCTAGATTCTGATCCTTGGGCGCGATTCGCGCGGCAAGGGCGAGTCCGGCCTGGAAAGGGACCGTGAAAAGCCGGGGCCGGGGATGAAACGGGGATAAGTTTTTCTCGTTTCGTTCTCCCGGTCTGGTAGGATCGGCGCTTGCCCGCCGATTCGAACGAATGTGGAACATTATCGGCCGCTCGGCGGTCATGGAAATTGCGGGGGCTAGGGTGGAATTCAGGAACGGAGATGAGCCGGGAATGGCCGAAGTGGAAGCAGCGCTCGCATCGGGCGACGTGAAGGCCGGGGCTCGCAAGACGAAGGAGGCTACGCCCGCCGTGACGATGGACGAAAAGAGCGACGGCGGCAGCGAAATGCTGGTCGCCAAGCTGGGCGCCGAGGCGCTGGCCGGCGCGCTTGCCTCTGCCGCCGCCCCCAAGGCTGACGACAGCAAGGCGATCCACGACCGCCGCTTCGCGATCGAGGTCGATCACGCCCGCGACGCGCTGCTGACCGATTTCGGCAAGGAAACGCTGGACGATCGCTACCTGCTGCCTGGCGAGCGCTATCAGGACCTGTTCGCCCGCGTTGCCGCTGCCTATGCCGACGACGAAGGCCACGCCCAGCGGCTTTACGACTATATCAGCCGGCTGTGGTTCATGCCGGCGACCCCGGTGCTGTCGAACGGCGGCACCAACCGCGGCCTGCCGATCAGCTGCTATCTCAATTCGGTGTCCGACAGCCTCGAAGGGATCGTCGGCACCTGGAACGAGAACGTCTGGCTTGCATCGCGCGGCGGCGGGATCGGCACCTATTGGGGCAATGTCCGCGGGATCGGCGAGCCGGTCGGGCTCAACGGCAAGACTTCGGGCATCATCCCCTTCGTGCGGGTGATGGACAGCCTGACCCTCGCCATCTCGCAGGGTTCGCTGCGGCGCGGTTCGGCCGCCTGCTATCTTGACGTTTCGCACCCCGAGATCGAGGAGTTCCTCGAGATCCGCAAGCCGTCGGGCGATTTCAACCGCAAGGCGCTCAACCTGCACCACGGCGTGCTGCTGACCGACGAATTCATGGAAGCCGTGCGCGACGGCGCCGAATTCAACCTGCGCAGCCCCAAGGACGGTTCGGTTCGCGGCACGGTCGATGCGCGCGCGCTGTTCCAGAAGCTGGTCGAAACCCGGCTTGCCACGGG
Organism: Sphingomonadaceae bacterium; assembly: GCA_046348665.1. GTDB lineage: Bacteria > Pseudomonadota > Alphaproteobacteria > Sphingomonadales > Sphingomonadaceae > Novosphingobium. The sequence goes on from JAXMDV010000001.1 coordinate 875,946, forward strand.
CGAACCTTATATCGTCTTCAACGACACCGTGAACCGGATGATGCCCAAGCATCACCGCGATCTGGGCCTCAAGGTCTCAACCTCGAACCTGTGCAGCGAAATCACCCTGCCGACCGGCAAGGACCACCTTGGCAACGATCGCACCGCGGTCTGCTGCCTGTCCAGCCTCAACCTCGAAACCTGGGATGAATGGCAGGGGGAAGACCGCTTCGTCGAAGACGTGCTGCGCTTCCTCGACAACGTGCTGCAGGACTATATCGACCGCGCGCCGGACGAGATGGACCGCGCCCGCTATTCCGCGATGCGCGAACGTAGCGTCGGCATGGGGGTGATGGGCTTCCACTCGTTCCTGCAGAAGAAGGGCATCGGCTTCGAAACCGCGATGGCCAAGGCCTGGAACCTCAAGATGTTCAGGCACATCGCGGCCAAGGCCGACGAGGCCAGCCTGCTCCTCGCCCAGGAACGCGGCGCCTGCCCCGATGCCGCCGACATGGGCGTGATGCAGCGCTTTTCGTGCAAGATGGCGATCGCGCCGACCGCGTCGATCAGCATCATCTGCGGCGGCACATCGGCCTGCATCGAACCGATTCCGGCCAATATCTATACCCACAAGACGCTGTCGGGCAGCTTCGTGGTCAAGAACCCCTACCTCGAGGCGCTGCTGCAATCGAAGAGCAAGGATTCGACCGCGGTGTGGAATTCGATCCTCGAGCATGGCGGCTCGGTCCAGCACCTCGATTTCCTCAGCCCCGAGGAAAAGGCGGTCTACAAGACCAGCTTCGAGATCGACCAGCGCTGGCTGCTCGAATTCGCGGCTGACCGCACGCCCTATATCGACCAGGCGCAGAGCCTGAACCTCTACATCCCGGCCGATGTCGACAAGTGGGATCTGGCCATGCTGCACTTCCAGGCCTGGGAAAAGGGGATCAAGAGCCTCTACTACCTGCGCTCGAAGTCGGTCCAGCGCGCGGGCTTTGCCGGCGGGGTCGAGGTGGACAATACCGCCGAGGCGCCCCGGATCGAGCTCAGCGCCGGCGAGCAGACCGACTACGAGGAATGCCTGAGCTGCCAGTGAGATGAGCAAGCTTGGCGACGTCTGGGAGAGCACGATGGATAGCAAGAGCGGGTGTTCGCTTGCCGCGGTGCTGATCGGTGCGGTGCTGCTTGCCGCGCTGCTGCTCGGCTGGCCGCAGTACCGCGTCTACCAACAGCGGCTGGCGGGCGAGGCCGCGCTGGCCGAGGCGCAAAGCTCGCGCCAGGTCGCGATCCTCGAGGCGCGGGCCAAGAAGGAAAGCGCGATCAGCCTGGCCGAAGCCGAGGTGATCCGAGCCGAAGGCGCGGCCAAGGCCAACAAGATCCTGCAGGATTCGCTGGGCGGCCCCGAAGGCTACCTGCGCTACCTGCAGATCCAGGCGCTCGAGGATACCAAGGCCCAGCTGATCTATGTGCCGACCGAGGCCGGCCTGCCGGTGACCGAAGCGCGGCGGCTGGGGCAGTGAACCCGGCGCGGGTTACAATTGGCGACGATTTTGCGCTTGCCCGGCGCGGCGCGGCAGGCTTTGGCTTCCTCGGTCTTTTGAAGGGAGCTGAATTACATGCGCAAGTGGCACCGCTGGCTGTCGGTGATTTTCGGAGTGGTGCTGCTGTGGATTGCGGTAACCGGGGTGATGAGCCAGGTCGCGGCGCTGGTCGCCGAGGGCCAGCCGCAGGCCGCCGCCGCCCCGCCGGCGGGCTTCATCTGCCCCGAAACGATGACCTGCCGTCCCAAGCCGGCCCCGGACGGGGCGCGCGCCTGGGTAGGCTTCCTGCACCACCTGCACGGCGGCGAGGAATTCGGCCCGGTCGGCATCGCCCTGTCGACGGCCGGCGGTCTGGCGCTGGTGTTCTTCGCGATTTCCGGCCTGTGGCTCTACATCCAGATGTGGCGCGGTCGGCGCGGTCGCGGGGCGCGGCCGGGCTGGTTCTGGAACTAGCCCGCCCGCACCATCCGGCGCCGGCTTCAGTCGGCGCCGCTGCCCAGTCCCTGCGCGGCCTCGCCGCTGATCCTGACCGCGCCGCCCTCGACGCTTTCGACCTGGTCGAGCGTCAGGTAATGGTGCTGCCCGTCCTCGCTGCCCGACCGGGTCAGCTTGATCCGTTCGCCGTCGAGCGAATCGACCGTGCCGACCTGGCGGCCCTCGGCGTCGACCACCATCATGTGTTCGGCGATCTGCGAGGCGAACTGGTTGCCGCTGCCGCCACCCTGGCTGCCGCCTTCGCCAACCTCGCGTTCAAGCTCGGGATCGGGGGTGAAGCTCACCTCGCCGCCCTCGCCTTCCATCGCCGAGCCCTGTCCGCCGGCCATCCCGCCGGTGGTGCCGCCGGCTTCCTGGCCGTTGGCGGCGTTCATCTGCTCGCCACCGGTGCCCTGGTTCGCCTGTCCTGCCATGGTCAATCTCCTTCACGCCGGCCCAAGGCGGAATGCCGGCCGGGACAGGGGTCAAATGAACGGCGCGGCGGCAATGTTCCCGCCGCCGCCCCGGCGCGCGGGCGATCCTTCCCCCGTCCTGTCCCCAGCTTCGCGCACCCCGCGCAGTCGCGCCGCGGCCCCTGCCGCGCTATCCGTTTCAACCGCCCTCATCCGGAGTCGTAAGATGCCCCTCTTGGAAGCCCGCAAGACCTACAAGCCCTTCGAATATCCCTGGGCCTACGATTACTGGAAGCGCCAGCAGCAGGTTCACTGGATGCCCGAGGAAGTCCCCCTGGGCGAGGATTGCCGCGACTGGGCGCAGAAGATCTCCGAGACCGAGCGCAACCTGCTGACCCAGATCTTCCGCTTCTTCACCCAGGCCGATGTCGAGGTGCAGGATTGCTATCACGAAAAGTACGGCCGGGTGTTCAAGCCGACCGAGGTCAAGATGATGCTGGCCGCCTTCTCCAACATGGAGACGATCCACATCGCCGCCTACAGCCACCTGCTCGACACTATCGGCATGCCCGAGACCGAGTATTCGGCCTTCCTCGAATATACCGAGATGGCCGACAAGGCGAACTACATGCACACCTTCGGGGTCGACAGCGACGAGGATATCGCCCGCACCCTGGCGATGTTCGGCGGCTTCACCGAAGGCATGCAGCTGTTCGCCAGCTTCGCCATGCTGATGAACTTCCCGCGCTTCAACAAGATGAAGGGCATGGGCCAGATTGTCTCGTGGTCGGTGCGCGACGAAAGCCTGCACTGCGAAGGCATCACCCGCCTGTTCCACGCCTTCTGCGCCGAACGCCAGTGCCTGACCAAGGCGGTCAAGGAAGACATCATCGACTGCTGCCAGAAGACCGTGCGGCTGGAAGACGCCTTCATCGACCTCGCCTTCGAACTCGGCCCGGTGCCGGGGATGAGCCCCAAGGAGATCAAGCGCTACATCCGCTACATCGCCGACTGGCGGCTCAGCCAGCTGGGCCTGCCGGCGATCTACATGATCGAGGATCACCCGCTCCCCTGGCTCGCCCCGCTGCTCAACGGGGTCGAACACGCCAACTTCTTCGAAACCCGCGCGACCGAATATTCAAAGGCCGCGACCAGGGGCAACTGGAACGACGTCTGGGCCAGCTTCGACGCGCGCCGCAAGGCGAAGAGCGAAGTTTCCGGCGCGAACGACAGCGAGGAATCCGGAGCCGAGCCGGACATGTTCGCCGGCGCGGGCGTGAACGCGGCGGAGTGAACCTACACCTCTAGCCCCCCGGCGCGCTTCGCGAAAGGCGCTGGGGGCAAGAGGTCCTGGTCTCCAGAAACCCCTCGCAAATCCCGCCCGGCTCGCTATAGAGTCCGCAGGCGCGGCGCAGTCCGCGCTCAATCCCACAGTTCCAGCACCAAGACCCGACCGGCCCGCGCCGGATCGGGATAGAGCTGCTGGGCCACGCAAGGAGACTGTCCTGATGCAGGAAACCGATCCCGCTCCCCCCACCGGCCTGCCGCTGATCCTTTCCGCCGCCGCCTTCGCGGCCGAGCGGCACCGCGAGCAGCGGCGCAAGGATGCGGGCGCTTCGCCCTATATCAACCATCCGCTGACGCTGGCCGCGATCCTGGCGGTCGAGGGGGCGGTGGAAGATCCCCGGGTGATCGCGGCCGCGCTGCTCCACGATACGGTCGAGGATACCGAGACCACCCTGGCCGAGATCGAGGCGCGCTTCGGCGGCGAGGTAGCGGGGATCGTCGCCGAGGTGACCGACGACAAGAACCTGCCCAAGCCGGCGCGCAAGGAGCTGCAGGTAACCCGCGCCGCGCACAAGTCGCCCGGCGCCAAGCTGGTCAAGCTGGCCGACAAGATCGCCAACCTGCGCGACCTCGCCGCCAGCCCGCCCGCCGACTGGCCGGCAGAGCGCCGCGCCGAATATGTCCGCTGGTCGGCCCGCGTCGTCGAAGGCCTGCGCGGCAGCAATCCTGCGCTCGAGGCGGCATTCGACGCCGCCCATGCCGCGCTGGCGGGCGACGTGGCGCGCTAGGTTGATGCGTCATTCGGCCCAAGCAGGTTACGTCGTCAGCCCGTGCTTGACCCGGGTTGACGACTGAAGATGGGAAAGCTTGAGCACGACAGGGGCCAACCCCTGAAACCGTCCGTCCTGAGCCTGTCGAAGGACCGTCTTTCTCGAAGCGTCGATGCGGGGCGCTAGACCGAGATCCAATCCAGCCTCGCCCGTTGAATCATCGCCCCGGGCTTGACCCGGGATGACGGCAAAAGGCGCCGCCGTGGCGCTTTCCTACACGCGGCGAATCTGCCTTATCCTTGCTGATGGACCTTGATCCCACCCAGCGACCCACTGCCCAACCTGCCGGGCCTTGGCGGCAGGGGGCGACACTTCTCTTAGGACCTTGTCCAGTGTGTCCAGTCTGGCGGATTTCCGCGGGGTTGGCGGGCGGTCGGTCAGCCGATCCGCTGGGCGGCGCGGCGGTCCTTGCCGCTGCGGCGGTCGCCCTCGCGGCGATCGGGGAACGGCAGGGGGCTGACCTGCGCCTTGCGGCGGTCGCGGCCACGGCGATCGGGGGCTGGCTGGTTGTTGTTGCCGGTCAGCGACATGGCTCGACCTTTCGCTGGCCCCGGGCGCACCATAGCTCCCGCTTCGGCCGAGCGGCGATCATAGCGGCAATGGGTTTCCGGCGGGTTAAGCCGCTAGCTCGCGAGCCGCAGGCCTTCGGTTCCCGGCGCTGCTTCGGCCCTGGGCTGGTCGAGCCAGATGCCGCGGGTGTCATAGACGAGGTGCCGGGCGCGCTCGGCCAGCGGGACCGCCTTGAACTGATCGTGATCGACCAGGACGATAAGGATCCCGGTCTGCTCGAGCGCGGTATCGATGTCGATCAGTTCGGCCTCGGTCCCGGCGAATTCGCGGGGAAGCTCGGCGGCATAGGGTTCGACCAGCTTGATCCGGCTGCCGAACTTGCGCGCCAGGGTTACCGCCACGAGCCGCGCCGGGCTTTCGCGGAAATCGTCGATGTTGGCCTTGAACGCCAGGCCGAGGCAGGCGACCGGCACCCCGGGATGGGCCGCGATCAGCGCTTCGGCGCGGGCGATGACATGGTGGATCTTGCCGTCGTTGACCCCGCGCGCGGTGCGGATCAGCGGGGTGTCCTCGGGCGCGCCGTGGACGATGAACCACGGGTCGACCGCGATGCAGTGCCCGCCCACCCCCGGACCCGGCGTCAGGATGTTGACGCGCGGATGGCGGTTGGCAAGGCGGATCACTTCCCACACGTCGAGCCCCATCCGGTCGGCGACGATCGAAAGCTCGTTGGCGAAGGCGATGTTGACGTCGCGGTAGGCGTTCTCGACCAGCTTGGTCATCTCGGCGCTGCGGCTGTCGGTGACCACGCAGGTGCCGCGCACGAACAGCTTGTAGAAGGCCAGCGCCTTGCGGGCGCAGCGCGGCGTGATCCCGCCGATCGAGCGGTCGTTGTTGGTCAGTTCCTCAAGGATCCGGCCCGGCAGCACCCGTTCGGGGCAATAGGCGATCGCGATATCGGGCGTCTCGGCGGTGAGGCCCGGACACCTGAGATCGGGGCGCAGGCGGGCGATCAGATCGCGCAGTTCCTCGGTGGTGCCGACGGGACTGGTCGATTCGAGGATCACCGTGTCGCCGCTCTTGAGCACCCCGGCAACCGCCTCGCCGGCGGCGAGGACATAGGAGATGTCGGGCGCATGGTTCTTGTCGAACGGGGTCGGCACCGCGATCACGAAGACGTCGGCCGGGGCCATTTCGGTCGAGGCGCGCAGTGTGCCCCGCGCCACCACGCCGTGGACCAGGCCGTCCAGATCGACTTCCTCGATGTGGATCTCGCCGCGGTTGATGGTGTCGACGACATGCTGCGAAACGTCGATGCCCAGCACCTGGCACCCCGAACGCGCAACGATCGCCGCGGTCGGCAATCCGATATACCCCAAGCCTACAACGCAAACGGAAGGTTTAACGTCCGATTTCATTCCCAAGTCGCTCCACGATCCGGCGCGCGGAGTGGCCATCCCCAAAGGGATTGTGCGCCCGCGCCATGCTTTCGTAGGAGGCCTTATCGTCGAGAAGCCTGAAGATTTCGGTAACGATGCTAGTGGTTTCGGTGCCGACCAGCCGCGCGGTGCCGGCGGTTACGCCTTCGGGGCGTTCGGTGGTTTCGCGCATCACCAGCACCGGCTTGCCGAGCGCGGGGGCTTCCTCCTGCACCCCGCCGCTGTCGGTCAGCATGATCTCGGCGATCGCGAGCAGGCGGGCGAAATGCGGATAGTCGAGCGGTTCGATCAGCGCGACATTGTCGAGCCCGGCCAGCGCCGCGTTCATCACCCCGCGGACATTGGGGTTGAGGTGGACGGGAAAGATCACCGCCACATCCGGCCGCGCGGCGATCTGGCGGATCGCTTCGGCGATGTTCTCCATGCCATCGCCAAAGTTCTCGCGGCGGTGGCTGGTAACGCCGATGATCCGCTTGCCGGCGAACCTGGCTTCCAGATCGGCGAGGCCGGCGGCGAGCGCGGGATCGGCCTTGATCCGCGCGGTGACCCAGTGCAGCGCGTCGATCACCGTGTTGCCGGTAACCACGACGCGCGCGGGATCGACCTGTTCGGCGATCAGCGCCGCGGCCGAAACATCGGTGGGGGCGAAGTGCAGGCTGGCGATCGCGGCGATGATCTTGCGGTTCACTTCCTCGGGCCAGGGATGATAGATGTTGCCGCTGCGCAGGCCCGCCTCGACATGGTCGACCGGGATCTTGCGGTAATAGGCGGCCAGCGCCCCGGCCATCGCGGTCGCGGTATCGCCCTGGACGATGACGCGGGCGGGCTGGACCTGGTCCATCACCTTGCCCAGCCCGGTCAGCAGCGCGGCGGTAAGGCCGTCGAGCGTCTGGTCGGGCTTCATCAGGTCGAGGTCGAAGTCGGGATCGATCCCGGCGATCTGCAGCACCTGGTCGAGCATCTGGCGGTGCTGCGCGGAAACGCAGACGATCGGCGTGAAGCGCGGGTCGGCCTGCAGCGCGGCGACCACGGGAAACAGCTTGATCGCTTCGGGGCGGGTCCCGAACACGACGAGGATCTTGGCGGGTTCACTCATGCGATTTCCCCTAACACCCGAGTGTTAACCATGAAATAAGGGCCTGTTGCCTATGACAACACCGCGATCCCGTTTGGAAAGTCGACGAATGCGAATTCTTGTTACCGGTGCGGCCGGGTTCATCGGCCATGCCCTTTGCCGGGCGCTGCTGGCGCGCGGCGACGTGGTGGTGGGGATCGACAACCTCAACGATTACTACCAGGTCTCGCTCAAGCACGATCGGCTGGAAGACCTGGCCCGCGCCGGGGGCAACCGCTTCACCTTCCACCAGCTCGACTTTGCGAACTACGGCGCGCTTGGCGCGGCGCTCCAAGGCCAGCCGATCGACCGGATCGCCCATCTCGGCGCGCAGGCCGGGGTGCGCTACAGCCTGGAAAATCCGCAGGCCTATGTGCAGTCCAATCTTGCCGGCCACGTCAACCTGCTCGAGCTTGCCCGCCACCGCCAGGCCGGCCACATGGTCTATGCCAGCTCAAGCTCGGTCTATGGCGGCAACACCAGGCTGCCCTTCGCGGTGGAGGATCGCACCGATCACCCCGTCTCGCTCTATGCCGCGACCAAGCGCGCGGACGAGCTGATGAGCGAAACCTATGCCCACCTGTTCCGCCTGCCGCTGACTGGTCTGCGCTTCTTCACGGTCTATGGCCCGTGGGGCCGGCCGGACATGATGATGTGGAACTTCACCCGGCGCATCCTGGCGGGCGAGCCGATCCCGGTGTTCAACCACGGCGACATGTACCGCGACTTCACCTACATCGACGACATCATCGCCGGGGTGGTTGCCTGCCTCGATCATCCCCCGGCCGACGACAGCGCCGAAAAGGCGGGCGGCAGCGTCAAGCCGCACGTGCTCTACAACATCGGCAACAGCCAGTCGGAACCGCTGATGAAAGTGATCGGCCTGCTCGAGGAAGCCTGCGGCCGGAAGGCCGAGATGCAGATGCTGCCGATGCAGCCGGGCGATGTCCACAAGACCTATGCCGACATCAGTGCGATCCAGCGCGAGCTGGGCTATGCGCCGACGACCAGCATCGAGACGGGGGTGCCGGCCTTTGTGAAGTGGTATCGGGGATACCACGGCATCTGACCGCTTCGTCATTGCGAGGGCAGCGAAGCAATCCAGAGGCGAATCTGCGCTACGTTATGGATTGCTTCGCTACGCTCGCAATGACGAAAGATGGTGGATTGAAAGACGGTGGATTGAAGCCACGCCTCGCTTGCCGACAGTGCGGCCCCGCGCCATCACCGCGGCATGGCGATTCTTTCAGACAAGTGGATCCGCAACGAAGCTCGCAACGCGGGAATGATCGAACCCTTCGTCGAGCGGCAGCAGCGCGACGGGTGCATTTCCTATGGCCTGTCAAGCTACGGCTACGACGCGCGGGTGGCGGACGAGTTCAAGGTCTTCACCAACGTCCACTCGGCGGTGGTCGATCCCAAGGCCTTTTCCGAAAACAGCTTCGTCGACATGAAGACCGATTGCTGCATCATTCCGCCCAACAGCTTCGCATTGGCGCGCACGGTCGAATATTTCCGCATCCCGCGCGATGTGCTGGTGATCTGCCTGGGCAAGAGCACCTATGCCCGCTGCGGAATCATCGTCAACGTCACTCCGCTGGAGCCGGAGTGGGAAGGCCACGTGACGCTCGAGTTTTCAAACACCACGCCGCTGCCGGCCAAGATCTATGCCAACGAGGGCGCCTGCCAGTTCCTGTTCCTGCAAGGAAACGAGCCGTGCGAGGTTTCCTATGGCGACCGCGCCGGAAAATACATGGGCCAGCGCGGGGTGACACTGCCCAAACTCTAGGAGAGCGCGATGGAAACGCCCTTGTTCGACCAGTGGCGTTCGCGCTCCCCGCACTATGACGAAAGCCACGAAGCGGTGTGCGATACCGTGCGCCGGTTCGTGGCGCAGCAAATCACGCCGCATGTCGATGCCTGGGAAGCAGCCGGCGAGCTGCCGCGCGACTTGCACCGCAAGGCGGCCGAGGCCGGAATCCTGGGGCTCAACTACCCGGTAGAATTCGGCGGCACCGGAAGCGCGTTCAACCTGTTTCACGGGCTGGTCCAGACCGAGGAACTGGCCCGGCCCGGCGCCGGCGGGATCTGCGCCTCGCTGATGACCCACGGGATCGGCCTGCCGCCGATCCTCGCGATGGGCAGCAGCGAACTGCAGCGCCGGATCGCGCCCGCGGTGCTGGCGGGAGAGAAGATCATCTGCCTCGGCATCACCGAGCCCGGCGGCGGGTCGGATGTCGCCCAGCTGCGCACCAGGGCGGCGCGCAAGGGCGCCAGCTACATCGTCAACGGCGAGAAGACCTACATCACATCGGGAATGCGCGCGGACTATGTCACCCTGGCGGTGCGCACCGGCGGGCCGGGGTTCGGCGGGATTTCGCTGCTGCTGGTCGAGCTGGACCGTCCCGGCGTCAGCCGAACCCCGCTGGCCAAGATGGGCTGGCATGCCAGCGATACCGCGACGCTGCATTTCGACGATGTCGAGGTGCCGGCCGAAAACCTGATCGGGCCGGAGAACGGCGGCTTTGCCGGGATCATGCGCAATTTCAACGGCGAACGGCTGGGGATGAGCCAGCAGGCGGTGGCATTCGCCAGGCTTTGCTACGAAGACGCGCTCGACTGGGCACGCAATCGGGAGACATTCGGCAAGCCGCTGGTCACCAACCAGGTGATCCGCCACAAGCTGGCCGACATGCTGCGCCGGATCCAGGCCAGCCAGGCCTGGATCGACCACTGCGCCTGGTGCGTGCTCAACGGCAAGGCCTTCCCGGGAGATTTCGCGCTGCTCAAGGTCCAGGCCACCCAGACGATGGAGTTCTGCGCGCGCGAGGCCTGCCAGATCCTGGGCGGAGCAAGCTTCATGCGCGGCAGCCGGGTCGAGCGGATCTACCGCGAGGTGCGGGTGATGGCGATCGGCGGCGGCAGCGAGGAAATCATGTTCGACCTTGCCGGCCGGCAATACCGGTTCTGAATTTCGTCGACCCCCATGACAATGCCGAAAAGCGGCCCAGCATGCCGTAGCGGCAGGCAGAATGGGTCGACATTGCTACCCGTTTGTGTCCTCTTGCGCGCCGATCCCGGCATCAGATTCGGGACAATGGAGAGCTTTGATGGCCGCGAAGGCTGACCACGCCCGTGTTATAGTCGCCTGCCGATGACCATCTTCGCCAAGGACAGTGAATGGCATCTGGGCTGGCGCATTGCCGGCGCCAGCGCGCTGGCCAATGCCACCGGCATTTCGCTGCTGTTCTATACCTTCAATATGTTCATCGTCCCGATGTCGCAGGAAATCGGAATGACCCGGAGCCAGTCCGGCACCGTGCAGGCGCTGGTCATTACCGCCGCGCTGGGTGCGCCGGTGATCGGGCGCCTGGCGGATTGCGGCGGGTTCCATCTGGTCTTCCTGATCTGCACCGCGGTCATGGCCGCGGTTGAGCTGGGCCTGGCCTATTGGGGCAATGGCTTCGGCGCCTTCGTGCTGGGCACGGCGGTGATCGGCTTCATCGGCGGCGGCAGTTCCTCGGTCTTGCTGACCCGCCCGATCAACGCGCATTTCCGGCGCTATCGCGGGCTGGCGCTGGGGCTGGTAGGGGTCGGGATTTCGCTGACCACGATCTTCGTCCCGCCGTGGCTGCAAGGCGTGATCGCAACCGACGGCTGGCGGCAGGGCTATGTCGTGCTTGCCGGCATCGCGGTTCTGATCGGACTGCCGCTGACGATGCTGCTGATGCCCCGCAGCGCCTCGACCAGGGGCAGCGCGCAGGCACAAGGCAAGGCCGATCATTCGTACCTGCGCGAACGCGATTTCTGGCTGATGACGCTGGCCAATGCCTTTGCCGCCATCGCCACATCGGGTGCGATCAGCCAGCTTTCGCCGATGCTTCAGGACAAGGGCCTGAGCGCGGCCGACGCGGCGCTGGGCCTGTCGACCTTCGCTGTCGGCCAATTCATCGGCAAGCTGGGCGGCGGCATCCTGCTTGACCGGATCGAACCGCGGCTGGTCGCGACGGTGCTGACCGCGCTGCCGGCATTGGCGTTCATCGTATTCCTGGGGACCGACCACGGCGCCTTCGTGCCCCTGCTGATGGCCACCGCGCTGCTCGGGCTGCTGCAAGGCGCGGACGTCAGCATCTTCGCCTTCTTTGTCGCGCGGCGCTTCGGGGTCGAACGCTATGGCACCATATTCGGCGCGCTGCACGGGCTCGGCTGGATCGGAACCGCGCTGGGGGTGATCGGCTTCGGGGTGAGTTTCGACCTGGCGCACGGCTACTGGCTGGCACAGCTGATTTCGATCGGGCTGCTGCTGCTGGCCGCGATGCTCCTGCCGCTGGTCCGCCTGCCGGCCGCGGTTCAGATTGAGTCGGCCAAGACCGATCGCTCCGCTCTCACCACCGCCAAACCGCCCGCCTAGCCAGCACCGCGCAGGCCAGCTAGGCTGGCATGATGGACGACCAGGCCCCCAGAACCACTGTGTTCGAAACCATGTCGGCGCTCGCCCGCGAATTCGGCGCGATAAACCTCGGACAGGGTTTTCCCGAGATGGAGGAGCCGTCCGAGCTGGTCGCGGCAGCCCAGCGCGCCGTGGCCGGTCAGTCCAACCAGTATCCGCCCATGCGCGGCCTGCCCGCCCTGCGCGGGGCGATCCGCGATTACTATGAACGCACGCAAGGTCTTGTCGTTTCCGACGAAAGCGTGGTGGTGACCTCTGGCGGGACCGAGGCACTGGCGGCGAGCCTGTTCGCCCTGGTGGCGCCTGGCGACGAAGTCATCCTGGTCCAGCCGCTTTACGACGCCTATGTTCCGCTGGTCGAATGGGCGGGCGGCGTGGCCAGGTTCATCAGCCTGTCGCCGCCGGACTGGACTTTTCCGCTCGACGCGCTGCGCGCCGCGATCGGGCCGCGAACCCGCGGGATCGTGCTCAACACGCCCAACAACCCGGCGGGAGCCATGCTGGATCGCCAGGTGCTCGAAGCGATCGGCGAGATCTGCGCCGAACACGACCTGTGGGTGGTGTGCGACGAGGTCTGGGAAGGCATGGTCTTCGATTCCACGCCGCATGTCTCGCCGCTGTCGATCCCGACGCTGGCCGAACGGTCGGTCAAGATCGGCTCGGCGGGCAAGATCTTCTCGATGACCGGGTGGAAAGTGGGCTGGGCCGTGGCCGCTCCGGCGCTGGCGGCGCGGATTGCCGGCAAGCACCAGTTCCTGACTTTCACCACCGCCACCCCTTTGCAATGGGCGGTGGCCGAAGCCTTCGCCCTGCCCGATGGCTGGCACGAAGCGCACCGTGCCCGCTATGCCGCCGCCAGGGCGCGGCTGGTAGCCGGGCTGGAGCGCGCCGGATTCAAGGTCCTGCCGGCGAGCGCCACCTGGTTCGTCATCATCGACCTTGCCGGCTCGGGCCTGCCCACGGACGATGCCGCTATTTCCGAGCGTCTGGTGCGCGAGGCAGGGGTAGCTTCGATCCCGGTTTCGGCGTTCTATGCCGAGGACCCTGAACGCGGCTTCTTGCGGCTCTGCTTCACCAAGGAAGCGTCGGTGCTCGACCAGGCGGTCGAGCGGCTGGCGCGGTTTCGCCGCGCATTGTGATCGGCTGACGTTCTTGATGTTCGTCAATTACACCAGAGTCCTTTCGCCTATCCAGCCGGCATGAATCAAGCCAAACTCCTGCTCGCCACGGCGCTTGTAGCGCTGATCCCGACCACCGCCGCGCATGCCGAAAGCAAGCCGCAGCCGCTGACCCCCTATGCCGATATCCGTTACCGGCTGGAGATCGTCGACCAGGCCGGCCTGCCCAACGATGCGACCGCGTCGACTCTCAGGGTCCGCGCCGGGATCAAGACCGCCGAATGGCATGGCCTCTCTGCGCTGGTCGAAGGCGAAGCGATCGCGGTGATCGGTGAAACAAGCTACAACGACACGGTCAACGGCAAGGTGGCCTATCCGATCGTCGCCGATCCTTCCGACGTCCTGCTCAACCAAGCATGGGTGCGCTGGCGGCCCGATGCGCGGTTCGAGGTGACTGCGGGTCGCCAGGCGGTCAACTATGACAACCAGCGCTGGATCGGCTCGGTCGGCTGGCGGCAGAACGACCAGACGCTGGACGCTGCGCGGATCGCCGCCAAGCCGTTCGCCGGGGCGACCCTCGACTATATGCACGCCTGGCGCGTCAACCGGGTTTTCGGCCCGGATTCGCCGCAGGGCATCTGGCGCGACAACCAGATCGACGCGCTGCGCCTGGGCTATACTATCAAGAACGTCGGCACGCTTTCCGCTTACGGATATTGGCTGGATATTCCCTCCTCTCCGGCCAATAGTTCGCGGACCCTGGGCGTGCGGATCGCTGGCGAGCACAAGCTGAGCGGGAATTCCTCCCTCCTCTACTCGGCCGAATATGCTCGCCAGCAAGATTTCGGGGCCAATCCGAACAGCTTCAAGCTTGACTATGTGCTGCTTGAGCCGGGCTTCAAGTATGGCCCGTTGACGCTCAAGGGCGGCTACGAGCAGCTCGAAGGCAATGGCACGGTCGGCCTGCAGACGCCGCTCGCGACCCTGCATGCCTTCAACGGCTGGGCGGACAAGTTCCTGACCACTCCGGCGAACGGCCTGCGCGACCTCTATGTCGACGCGACCTGGAAGGTGGCGAGCAAGGGGTCGCTGGCGGGCCTCACGCTGCGCGGTGCCTGGCACGACTTCAATTCGACCCGGCTGGGGATCGATTACGGCAGCGAATGGGATGCGATGGTTAGCTATCCAGTGACCAAGCAGATCGGCGTGGCCGCGAAGGTCGCCCGCTACGATGCCAGTGCCTTTGCCACCGATACGACCAAGTTCTGGTTCCAGGTCGAGGCGAAGTTCTAAGATCCGGTCACGGTTCGATTGAAAGCCCTCCTCGCCCACCGGCGAGGGGGGCTTTCGCATGTGGAGGGTTATCCGGCCCGGTCGGGATAGTCTCTATTCGTCGTCCTTGACGGGATCGGGCCTGGAAAAGGCCTGGAGCGCGCCGCGGTCGTTGATCCGGATCAGCGCGCCATCGACTTCGAGCCCGTGCTGGCCCAGCATACCGAAAGCGCGCGACAGGTTCTCGGGCGTCATCCCCAGCAGCGAGGCGAGCAGCCGCTTTTCGGCCTTGAGCTGAACACTACCCTTGCCGCCCTGGCGGCGTTCCTGCTGGAGCAGCAGGTTGCCCAGCCGCTCGGCCGACTGGCGCAGCTTCATGTCGGTCAGCGCGCGGACCATGTCGCGATAGGCCAGCGCCAGTTCGCGCATCGTCGCCTGCATCAGCGCGCTGTCCTGCTTGACCAGTTCGCGCACCAGCGCCGCCGGGACGAGCAGGATCCGCGACGGCGCAAGCGTGCGCGCCGACATCAGATAGGGCATGTCGGTAACCACCGCCGCAAGGATGAAACTTGTCACCGGCTCGACGATTCGCATGGTCGTGTCGCGCCCGGCGCTGGTCGCCGAAAGTTCGACCAGACCATCGACCAGGACATGCAGGAAATCGGGATGCTGGCCCAGCTCGAACAGGGTCAGCTGCGGCGGGAAAACCTGCAGAAACGAGCCGGAAAAGATTCTTTCGCGCTGCTCCTCCTGCATTTCGCGAAACAGGGGCAGGCGGGCAATTTCGGGTTTTTCACCGGGACGCACGTTTGGCATGGCTCCTTGACTAGAGCGTTCCCCTAGCGGTTCAATTGATGTTCATCAATCGTCGACTTGATCTGGGTTTATCCGTCTGAATAACCGGATCAGGTTTGCCGCACATTCTCAACCCCCGGGGCTTCAAATTGATCCCGGTCAAGCACTATTGCGCAAGTCGGTCCATTGGCGGTCCCGTATCAATGCAACAGGCGGGGACATGCCATGCCACTTCAGCAGTCAGTCACATCCGGACAGCAAAACCGGGCACTGGGACTAAGCACATTTGCTTTCACCATATGCTTCGCGGTCTGGACGATCTTCGCGATCATCGGGATCGAGATCAAGAAGGAGCTCGGCCTCAACGACACCGAGTTCGGGCTGCTGGTGGGCACTCCGATCCTGACCGGATCGCTGATCCGGCTGTTCCTGGGGGTCTGGACCGATCAGTATGGCGGGCGGATCATCTTCCCGCTGACGATGCTCGCTTCGGCGGCATCGACCCTGTTGCTCAGCCACGCGACGACCTATCCGATGATGCTGCTCGCGGCTCTCGGCCTGGGCATGGCGGGCGGCGGCTTTGCCGTCGGCATCGCCTATGTTTCCAAGTGGTATCCGCAGGAAAAGCAGGGCTCGGCGCTTGGCTTCTTCGGTATGGGCAATGTCGGCGCGGCCGTGACCAAGTTCGTCGCGCCGTGGGTGATGGTCGCGATGGGCTGGCAGGCCGTGGCGCAGATCTGGGCCGTCGCGCTCGCCGCAACCGCGGTCCTGTTCTTCCTGTTCGCCAAGGACGATCCCGAGCTTGCCGCACGGCGGACCAGCGGGGAAAAGCCCAAGGGCCTGAAGGAACAGCTCGAGCCGCTGCGCAACGAGCAGGTCTGGCGCTTCTCGCTCTATTACTTCTTCGTCTTCGGCGCCTTCGTCGCGCTGGCGCTGTGGCTGCCCAAGTACCTGATCGGCGTCTATGGCGTCGACGTGAAGGTGGCCGGCATGCTCGCCGCGACCTTCTCGCTCTCGGCCTCGGTGTTCCGGGCCTACGGCGGCGTCCTGTCGGACCGTTATGGCGCGCGCAAGATCATGTACGCGACTTTCGGCGTTTCGATGCTCCTCCTGTTCATGCTGTCCTATCCGGCGACTGACTATGTCATTCACGGGGTCAAGGGCGACATCCACTTCGCAACCTCGATGGGCCTGGTGCCCTTTGTCATCGCGATCTTCGTGCTCGGCTTCTTCATGTCGCTGGGCAAGGCCGCGGTCTACAAGCACATCCCGGTCTACTACCCCGACCATGTCGGTTCGGTCGGTGGTCTGGTCGGGCTGGTCGGCGGTCTGGGCGGCTTCGTCCTGCCGATCGTCTTCGGTCTCGTCAGCGACCTGACGGGCATCTGGACCAGCTGCTTCATGGTGCTGTTCGCGCTGGTCGCGGTGGCGCTTGCCTGGATGCACCTGGCAATCCGCCAGATGGAACAGCAGGCAGCCGGCATCGATACGCGCACGCTGCCCGAGTTCCCGGAAATGGCCGGCATCCACGATGCCGAGGTCCACGGAAAGCCCGTCACCGGCAAGGTGCTGGACGACTGGCGCCCCGAAGACCAGGCTTTCTGGGAAGAAACCGGCCAGCGCATCGCCAACCGCAACCTGCTTATCTCGATCCCGGCCTTGCTGCTCGCCTTCTCGGTGTGGATGGTCTGGTCGGTTGTCGTGGCCAAGCTTCCGCTTATCGGCTTCGACTATACCACCGACCAGCTGTTCTGGCTGGCCGCACTGCCCGGCCTGACCGGCGCGACGCTGCGGATCTTCTACAGCTTCATGGTGCCGATCTTCGGCGGCCGGCTGTGGACCACGCTTTCCACCGCCTCGCTGCTGATCCCCGCCTTCGGGATCGGCTATGCCGTGCAGAACCCGGATACTCCGTACTTCATCTTCCTGGTGCTGGCGCTGCTGTGCGGCCTGGGCGGCGGCAACTTTGCCTCGTCGATGTCGAACATCGGGTTCTTCTTCCCCAAGTCGCGCAAGGGCAACGCCCTGGCGCTCAACGGCGGGCTGGGCAACCTGGGCGTCTCGGTGATGCAGTTCGTCGTCCCGATGGTCATCACCACCGGCGTGTTCGGCGCGATGGGCGGCGAACCGCAGATCGCGGCCAAGACCGGTGCGCACCTGTGGCTGCAGAATGCCGGCTTCATCTGGGTGCCGTTCATCATCGCCTCCAGCCTGCTTGCCTGGTTCGGGATGAATGACATCGCCGATGCCAAGGCCAGCTTTGCCGAACAGTCGGTGATCTTCCAGCGCAAGCACAACTGGCTGATGTGCTGGCTCTACACCGGCACCTTCGGTTCGTTCATCGGCTACTCGGCCAGCCTGCCCTTGCTTGCCAAGAAGGAATTCCCCGAAGTCGATGCACTCAAATATGTGTGGATTGCTCCGCTGGTCGGTGCGGTCAGCCGCGCTGCGACCGGCTGGGTTGCCGACAAGTGGGGCGGCGCACGGGTGACCTTCTGGGTCTTCGTGGCGATGATCCTGGGCGTGCTGGGCGTGGTTCACTTCCTCGAGGCGAACAACTTCCAGGGCTTCCTCGCGATGTTCATCTTCATGTTCTTCGTGACCGGGATCGGCAATGCCTCGACCTTCCAGATGATCCCGAACATCACGCGCAGCGAAGTGCCGCGCCTGATGCCGAACCTGCCGGCGGCCGAAGCCACCCGCCAGGCCGAAAAGGAAGCCGGTGCCATCGTCGGCTTCACCTCGGCGATCGCAGCCTACGGGGCCTTCTATATCCCGAAGACCTTCGGCAGCTCGATCACGCTGGCCGGATCGCCGCTGCCCGCCTTCTACGGGTTCATGGCCTTCTACGTCAGCTGCGCAGCGCTGACCTGGTACGCCTACACCCGCAAGGGCGGCTTGCTCCATGACGTCGAACGCGGCATTGCCGCTCCCGCCCCCACACCTGCTACCCAAGGAATTGCCGCATGAGCCACCTGCTCGACCGCCTGACCTTCTTCGCCCAGAAGAAGGAGCCGTTCTCCCAAGGCCACGGCGTCACCACCGCCGAAGCCCGTGACTGGGAGGACGGCTACCGCAAGCGCTGGCAGCACGACCGGATCGTGCGGTCGACCCACGGGGTGAACTGCACCGGTTCGTGCAGCTGGAAGATCTACGTCAAGGGCGGGATCATTACCTGGGAAACCCAGCAGACCGACTATCCCCGCACCCGCCCTGAACTTCCCAACCACGAACCGCGGGGCTGCCCGCGCGGCGCAAGCTACTCGTGGTACATCTATTCGGCACAGCGGCTGAAGTATCCGCTGATCCGCAAGCGGCTGGTCAAGCTGTGGCGCGAGGCGCGCGCGACGATGACCCCGGTGGCCGCCTGGGCCTCGATTCAGGCGGACCCGGCCAAGCGCAAGAGCTACACCGCGATCCGCGGCCACGGCGGTTTCGTGCGCTCGACCTGGGACGAGGTGAACGAGATTATCGCCGCCGCCAATGCCTATACCGCGAAGAAGTGGGGTCCGGACCGGGTGATCGGCTTCTCGCCGATTCCGGCGATGTCGATGGTCTCCTACGCGGCGGGTGCGCGCTATCTCTCGCTGCTCGGCGGGACCTGCATGAGCTTCTATGACTGGTACTGCGATCTGCCGCCGTCATCACCGATGACCTGGGGCGAGCAGACCGACGTTCCCGAAAGCGCCGACTGGTACAATGCCGGCTTCCTGATGATGTGGGGTTCGAACGTGCCGCAGACGCGCACGCCCGACGCCCACTTCATGACCGAAGCGCGCTATCGCGGCGCCAAGGTCGCGGTGGTCAGCCCCGACTATGCCGAAGCGACCAAGTTCGCCGACGTGTGGCTGCATCCCAAGGCGGGCACCGACGCGGCGCTGGCGATGGCGATGGGCCATGTGATCCTGCGCGAATTCCACCTCGACCGGCAGGTGCCCTATTTCGAGGATTACTGCCGCAAGTATTCGGACATGCCGATGCTGGTCCGCCTGGTCGAGCAGGACGGCAAGCTGATTCCCGAACGCCTGCTGCGCGCCAGCGACTTCAAGGGCGACCTGGGCGAGAAGAACAACCCCGAATGGAAGTGCGTCGCGATCGACGAGGCCAGCGACGAAGTGGTCGCGCCCGCGGGCACCGCCGGCTTCCGCTGGGGCGAGAAAGGCAAGTGGAACCTTGAGGAAAAGGACGGTCAGAGCCGCGATGTGAAATTGCGGATGACCGCGATCCTCGACAAGGATCACGACGAGGTCGTGGACGTGGCCTTCCCCTATTTCGGGGGCCGCGAGCACGATCACTTCCAGGGTACCGACCATCCCGACGTGCTGCTCAAGCGCGTGCCCGTGCGCGAGATGGAGCTCAAGGAAGGGCGCGCCTTCGTCGCCACCGTGTTCGACCTGTTCTGCGCCAACTACGGTCTCGACCGCGGTCTGGGCGGCGAACACGTTGCGCGTGAATATTCCGATCCGGCGCCCTATACGCCGGCCTGGGCCGAAAAGATCACCGGGGTTCCGGCCGATACGATCGTCACGGTCGCCCGCGAATTTGCCGCCAATGCCGAAGCAACCAACGGCAAGTCGATGGTGATCCTGGGCGCTGGGCTCAACCACTGGTTCCACATGGACATGAATTACAGGGGGATCATCAACCTCCTGGTGATGTGCGGCTGCATCGGCCAGTCGGGCGGTGGCTGGTCGCACTACGTCGGGCAGGAAAAGCTCCGCCCGCAGACCGGCTGGACTCCGCTCGCCTTCGCGCTCGACTGGAACCGTCCGCCGCGGCACATGAACTCCACCAGCTTCTTCTACGCGCACACCGACCAGTGGCGCTATGAAACGGTGGGCGTAAGCGAGATCCTGTCTCCCACCGCTCCGACCGGAGACTGGGACGCCAGCCTGATCGACTACAACGCCCGCGCCGAACGGATGGGCTGGCTGCCGTCCGCACCGCAGCTCAAGACCAATCCGCTCGAAGTGGGCAAGGCGGCCAAGGCCAGCGGCATGGAGCCCAAGGACTATGTCGCCCAGGGGCTCAAGGCCGGCGATCTGGAACTGTCGTGCCTCGATCCCGACGATGAGGCCAACTGGCCGCGCAACATGTTCGTCTGGCGCTCCAACCTGCTGGGCAGCTCGGGCAAGGGGCACGAGTATTTCCTCAAGCACCTGCTGGGCACCGCACACGGGGTTCAGGGCAAGGACCTGGGCGAAATGGGCCACCAGAAGCCCAAGGAAGTGAAGTGGCACGATGACGCGCCGAAGGGCAAGCTGGACCTGCTGGTCACGCTCGACTTCCGCATGTCGACCACTTGCGTCTATTCCGACATCGTCCTGCCGACCGCTTCGTGGTACGAAAAGGACGATCTCAACACGTCGGACATGCACCCCTTCATCCACCCCTTGTCGGCCGCGGTCGATCCGGTGTGGGAATCGAAGAGCGACTGGGAAATCTACAAGGGCATCGCCCACAAGTTCTCCGAAGTCGCACCCGAGGTGCTGGGCGTGGAACAGGACCTGGTGCTGGTTCCGATCCAGCACGACAGCCCGAACGAGATCGCCCAGCCCTTCGATGTGGACGACTGGGGCCACGGCCAGGTCGAGCCGATCCCCGGCAAGACGATGGCCAGTGTCGCACTGGTCGAGCGCGACTATGCCAGCCTCTACAAGCGCTTCACCTCGCTTGGTCCGTTGATGGACAAGCTGGGCAATGGCGGCAAGGGCATCGG
Organism: Sphingomonadaceae bacterium; assembly: GCA_046348665.1. Lineage (GTDB taxonomy): Bacteria > Pseudomonadota > Alphaproteobacteria > Sphingomonadales > Sphingomonadaceae > Novosphingobium. The sequence continues at coordinate 896,887 of JAXMDV010000001.1, forward strand.
CTGGAACACCTCCACCGAGGTGGAGAACCTGCGCAAGCTCAACGGCACCGTGCTCGAGGAGGGTCCGTCCAAAGGCCTGCCCAAAATCGATAGCGCGATCGACGCCGCCGAGGTGGTGCTGATGCTGGCGCCCGAAACCAACGGTGAAGTCGCGGTCAAGGCGTGGGATGCGCTTTCGCAGTTCACCGGGATCGATCACACCCACCTCGCCCTGCCCAAGGAAGAGGAGAAGATCCGCTTCCGCGACATCCAGGCCCAGCCGAGGAAGATCATCTCCTCGCCGACCTGGTCGGGGCTGGAAAGCGAGCATGTCTGCTACAACGCCGGCTACACCAACGTCCACGAGCTGATCCCGTGGCGCACCCTGACCGGGCGCCAGCAGCTCTACCAGGACCACAAGTGGATGCGCGCGTTCGGCGAGGCGCTGTGCGTCTATCGTCCGCCGATCGATACCAAGGCGGTCAAGCCGATGCTCGACAAGGCCGAAGGCCAGCCGCACGTGGTGCTGAACTTCATCACCCCGCACCAGAAGTGGGGGATCCACTCCACCTACACCGACAACCAGCTGATGCTGACCCTGTCGCGCGGCGGACCGATCGTCTGGATGAGCGAAGTGGATGCGGTGAAGGCCGGCCTGGTCGACAACGACTGGGTTGAAACCTTCAACTCCAACGGCGCGCTGGTCGCCCGCGTGGTGGTCTCGCAGCGCATGAAGGAAGGCACGCTCTTCATGTATCACGCCCAGGAAAAGCACGTGAACGTGCCGGGCTCGCCGCTTACCGGCCAGCGCGGGGGGATTCACAATTCCGTGACCCGCGCGATCCTCAAACCAACACACATGATCGGAGGTTACGTGCAGCAAGCCTACGGCTTCAACTACTATGGCACCGTCGGGTCCAACCGCGATGAATTCGTGATCGTCCGTAAACTCAGTAAGGTCGACTGGCTCGAAGGCGAGCTGGCCGAAGGGGAGCATGCAGCATGAAGGTCCGCGCACAGATCGGCAAGGTCCTCAACCTCGACAAGTGCATCGGCTGTCACACCTGCTCGATCACCTGCAAGAACGTCTGGACGAGCCGCGAAGGCGTTGAATACGCCTGGTTCAACAACGTCGAATCGAAGCCCGGCGTAGGTTTCCCCAAGGATTGGGAAAACCAGAAGCGCTGGAACGGGGGCTGGGAACGCACGCCCTCGGGCTCGATCCGCCCGCGCATGGGCGGCAAGTGGCGGCTGCTGGCGAAGATCTTCGCCAACCCCGACCTGCCCGAGATCGACGACTACTACGAACCCTTCACCTTCGATTACGGGCACCTGCAGTCGGCCGGGGAAAGCAAGGCATTCCCCACCGCCCGGCCGCGCAGCCTGATCTCGGGCGAGCGGATGGAAAAGATCGAAGGCGGCCCCAACTGGGAGGAAATCCTGGGCGGCGAATTCGCCAAGCGTTCGCAGGATTACAACTTCGAAGGCGTCCAGAAGGAAATCTACGGCGAATTCGAAAACACCTTCATGATGTACCTGCCGCGTCTTTGCGAGCACTGCCTCAATCCGACCTGCGTCGCGGCGTGCCCGTCGGGCTCGATCTACAAGCGCGAGGAAGACGGCATCGTCCTGATCGACCAGGAGAAGTGCCGCGGCTGGCGCATGTGCATTTCGGGTTGCCCCTACAAGAAGATTTACTTCAACTGGAAGACCGGCAAGAGCGAGAAGTGCATCTTCTGCTATCCCCGGATCGAGGCCGGCGAACCGACCGTGTGCAGCGAAACCTGCGTCGGGCGGATCCGCTACCTTGGCGTGATGCTCTATGACGCCGACCGCATCGAGGAAGCCGCGAGCGCCGAAAACGTCGAGGACCTCTACCAGGCCCAGCTCGATATCTTCCTGGATCCGAACGATCCCGAAGTGATCGCCCAGGCGAGGCTGGATGGCGTTCCCGAAGCCTGGCTCGAAGCCGCGCGCCGGTCGCCGGTGTGGAAGATGGCGATGGACTGGAAGGTCGCCTTCCCGCTCCACCCCGAATACCGCACCCTGCCGATGGTCTGGTATGTTCCGCCGCTTTCGCCGATCAACTCGGCCGCCAGCGCGGGCAAGATTTCCTCGAACAACGGCATGCCCGATGTCCGCAGCCTGCGGATTCCGCTGAAGTACCTCGCCAACCTGCTCACCGCGGGCAAGGAAGCGCCGGTCGCCGAAGCGCTCGAGCGGATGCTGGCCATGCGCGCCTATATGCGCGGCAAGACCGTGAACGGCGTGGTCAACGAGGAAGTGGCGTGCGAAGTCGGCCTGACCCCCGAACAGATCGAGGAAATGTACCAGGTCATGGCGATCGCCAATTACGAGGACCGTTTCGTGATCCCCAGCGGCCACCGCGAGGACGTGGAAGACATGTACGCCGAAAAGGGCGGCTGCGGCTTCTCGTTCGGCAATGGCTGCTCGGGCGGCTCGTCGGATGCCAACCTGTTCGGTGCTCCGGCGCGCAAGAAGCTGCAGACCCCGACGGAGGTGTTCTGATGCGCCTGACGATGCGTGTCCTTTCGGCATTGCTGCGTTATCCCGACGCGGCACTGCAGCAAGGCAGCGCCGAGCTTTCCGCCGCGCTTGCCGAAGAAGGCGTGCTCAGCCCTGCCCAGCGCGCCTCGCTTGAGCCGCTGCTGGCCAGGCTGGCGCTCGACGACCTGCTCGATATCCAGGAAGACTATGTCGCGCTGTTCGACCGGGGCCGGGCGGTTTCGCTCCACCTGTTCGAACACGTTCACGGCGAAAGCCGCGATCGTGGCCAGGCGATGGTCGACCTGCGCGAGCGCTACGTGGCGCAAGGCCTGGAAATCGAGGCGAACGAGCTGCCCGATTACCTGCCGCTGTTCCTCGAGTATCTCTCGGTTCTGCCCGCCGACCAGGCCCTGCAGGAACTGGCCCAGCCGGGCGTGATCCTTTCCGCCCTGGCCGAACGGCTCGAGGAAAAGGGCACCGCCTGGGCCGCGCCGATGCGCATCCTGGCCGATCTTGCCGGCGCCGGCGGCGAGCAGTTCGAAATTGCCCCCGCGGACAATCCCGACGACCTCGCCGCGCTCGACGCGGCGTGGGAAGAAGAGCAAGTCCGCTTCGATGCACCGCTGCCTCCCGGCAGCGCCGAATGTCCGCAAGCCGCGGCGCTGGTTGCCCGCATGCAGAATCCCGAACCCGTCAGGAGCCCGATCAATGGCTGACTTCCTCCACCACCTCTTTTTCGGGATCTATCCCTACATCGCCCTGGCCGTTCTCGCGGTAGGATCGGTGATCCGCTATGACCGTGAACCCTATTCGTGGCGCGCCGGCTCCAGCCAGCTGCTGCGCCGCCGCCAGCTGATCGTCGGCTCGGTGCTGTTCCACGCCGGTGTTCTGCTGATCTTCGCCGGCCACGTCGTCGGCCTGCTGACCCCGATCGCGCTGTGGGATGCGCTGGGCGTGCCGCACGGCGCCAAGCAGCTGCTGGCGATGGGCGCGGGCGGGATTGCCGGGATCTTCGGGATCATCGGCGCCACCCTCCTGATCCACCGCCGCTTCTTCGATGCCCGGGTTCGCGCCGCTTCCAGCTTCAGCGACAACCTCATCATCCTGCTGCTGTGGGTCCAGCTGGCGCTGGGTCTGGCGACCATCCCGGTTTCGGCCCAGCACCTCGACGGGCATGAAATGGTCAAGTTCATGCAATGGGCGCAGGGCATCTTCACCTTCCGCTCCGGCGCATCGGACCTGATCCGTGATGTCGCTCCGGTGTTCAAGCTGCACCTGTTCCTGGGGCTGACGATCCTGCTGCTGTTCCCCTTCACGCGCCTTGTGCACATGCTCAGCGCGCCGGTGCGCTACATCTGGCGGTCGGGCTACCAGGTCGTCCGTTCGCGGAGGCTGGCGGCATGAACCCGGATCCCGTCATTGTCGGCGGGCGGGAAATCCCCGCCTCCGACATTTCCGCCGAAGCGCAGAACCACCCCGCTCCCAGCGCCGAAGCTGCCTGGGAAGCCGCGGCCGAGGCGCTGGCGGTCAGGCAGCTGCTGATCGACGAAGCCGAGCGGCAGGGGCTTGAGCCCGAGGAAGCCCGCGACGCGGCCGGCCAGCCGCTGACCCGCGAAGACGCGCTGATCGACGCGCTGCTGGCCAAGGAAATCCACACGCCCAAGGCCGACGAGGCCAGTTGCCAGCGCTTCTTCGACATGCATCCCGAACGTTTCACCACGCCCCTGCTGGTCGAAGCGGCGCATATCCTGATCGAAGCCGATCCGGCTGACGATTTCGCGATGGGACTGGCCACCGGCGATGCCCGCACCCTGATCCGCCAGCTTCAGGAAGATCCGTCACGCTTCGAGGAACTTGCCCGCACCCGCTCGGCCTGCCCCTCGCGCGAACAGGGCGGCAATCTTGGCCAGGTCCAGTCGGGCCAGATGGTCAAGCCGTTCGAGACAGCGTTGTTCGCCATGCCCGCGGATTCGATCAGCGAAACGCCGGTGCGCACCCGCTTCGGCGTCCACGTGATCCGCTCGGGCCACCGGGTCGAGCCCAAGCACCTGCCCTTCGAAGCCGTTCACGGCATGATCGCCGAATACCTCGAAGAAGCCAGCTACCGCCGCGCTGTGGCCCAATACATCGCGATCCTTGCCGAACAGGCCGGCGTAAGCGGAGTGGCGCTGGCGGCCTGACAGGTTGGTTCTGGATGGAAAGCTGGAGCGGGTGAAGGGAAATTGCACCGCCGTTGCCAGTGCTTCGGCCTCATCCCGGTTCGATTCCCTGTTTGGGGCTGACGGATTTCTGAGGGTTTCAGGGTCGCCTGAGTTCGATTCCGGTGAAGGGAACCTAACTGGCCACAGTCCCTGACCATCCCCGGACGCCTCTTCGGAGCGTTGCTCGATGGTCTCCGGGATAGTCGGATCGAAGCTTTCGGGAGCGTCTTCCACCGTCATGCAGCTTCCTTCATCCGGGTCTTGATCCGGCATACCGTTCCGACCCCGACCTTGGCCCGTTTTGCGATGGCATCGATGCTCATGCCTTTGGTGAGCAGCTTTTCGACGGTCTGGACCTTCGCTGGTTCGAGCTTCGGCCGGCCGCAATGTTTCCCAGCAGCCCGGGCACGATTCAGGCCGGACTTAACTCGTTCGGCAATCAGTGATCTTTCCAGTTCGCTGAACACAGAGAGCATGCCAAAAAGGGCTCGGCCGGCCGGCGTCGATGTGTCGATCGATTGCTGGTGAAGGTAGAGATCGACATTGCTCGCATTGATCTCTGCGAGGAATGCCACGAGGTGTTGAAGGGATCGACCAATCCGGCAGACCGACCATGATGCCACAAGATCGATCTCGCGCCGGGTAATCGCCGTCATCATCGCATCGAAGGCCGGCCGCTTTTCCCTGCCATGTTTGCCGCTGATTCCTTCGTCGGCGAAGATATGGGCGACAGTCCAGCCAGATCGTTCCGCGACAGCATGGAGATCACGAAGCTGGTTTTCGACGGTTTGGCCGGCCGAAGTTGATACCCGGACATAGAAGGCAACGCGTTTGGTCATCGGGTGACCGTCTCATGGATCGAGAATCCGTCAATCTTTTCCCACCACAACCGACACCTTGTGGAGGGGCGATTCCCGCATCGTCCATGGCACGGATTTCCGCGCCTTTCGGCCAGCCGGAATCACTCACCCTTTTGGAGGCCAGTCCGGCCGCCGGCCGCCGGCCGCCGGCGGAAGGCTGGCAAGGCCGGCCAACCGCAAGGTCAGAACCCAGAACCTACACAGCCTACACCGATCCTACACACCGCTGTGGTCGTGAGACCCGCAGAAATCAGCCCTTTCCAACTCTTCTATGTAGGAATGTAGGTTGTGTATGTTGTTCTCAGAGAAGAACAGGAAAAACCGAAATCACGCCATGCGGCCGGCCGTGGGATGCAGAGCCTACACTCCTACATCGTCAAATAACCGTGATTCGCGTTTCGTCAGGCTACCTCATCAAGCCAGTCCCGAAATCCTTGAGCGGACATGGGTGCGCACGGGGCCGAAGCTGCTTTGCGTAGCACCTCGGCCAGATTCTCGTCGAAATCCCCAGCACAAAGGGGGCAATCCACTTGATCATCATGGCGGAGAGTGGCGCTGGGCATCGGGGAACAGTAGTGCGCCAAGGTGCAGCGTCCAATCCGCTATTGAAAATGGAGCCGAGCATTGAACTCTGACGATCTGGCTGCACAACAGGCCGGCCTCGACATGATCAACGCGATCCTCTTCCCTTTTGCGGCTGAGCGCATGGCTGAGATCAAAGCCAACAACACCCGCTTTGTTCATTATACCAGTGCGGCTGCGGGTATTTCAATTCTGCAAAACAACTGCGTTTGGCTCCGTAACAGCAGCCTCATGAACGATTATTCCGAGGTTAAGCATGGCCTCGATTGCCTGTTCCATGCGTGGAACGAGAAAGGGTTGGGGGATCGATTCAGCGCAATCCTGAATGCAATCGATCCGAACTCGGGCGACAAGCTCCAAGCGACATTCAATGACACGATCCCTGAATTGGTGTCCGAAAGCTATCTGCTTTCAATTTCCGAACACGGCGATGGAATCGAAGATCGCGTTGGCCGGCTAAGCATGTGGAGAGCCTATGGTTCTTCCACTGGCGTGGCCTTCGTATTCAACCAACACCCGTTCATCTCACCCAGTGACGCGTTGCACGCTTACACATCTCCCGTCCTCTACGGCGACCGGTCGGACTTTGCTGTCATGTTCGAAAGGCTGGTGAAGGGCTTCGAGGAAAACCTCAGCTTCCTAACTGAGCTTGTGCAGCAAGGTTGGAGCGCGACCAATATGGTCGAGATTCTCCGGTTTGCTGTGCTGTCCGCCAAACATCCGGGGTTTCGTGAAGAAAGGGAGTGGCGGGTAATCTATAACCCCGAACGGAATCCATCCGCCAACATCATGTCGGAACTGGTGGTCCTTAACGGGGTTCCGCAGAGGATTCACAAGATTCCATTCGTGAATCACCCTGATCAAGGCTTCACAGGAGCGACCGTTCCCGAGCTTCTCGAAAAAATCATCATCGGCCCCAGTGCGCACCCATACCCAATCGCCCGGGCATTTGCCGACTTGCTCGAAGAGCGGGGAGTTCAAGACATCGGCAACAAGATTGTGATCTCTGACATCCCCTTGCGCCAGTGATGCTTCAATCGCCGATGCGAAACGCCGGCAATGCAAGTAGCCGGACAGCCATGCTGATTGCGAAGGTGGCATCGCGACGCAGGTGTTCCTCTCCGGCGATCCGCTCATCGATAACCCGGCGCGATAGGTTGGTCGGATCATCAATGTGCCTATGATGGGACAGCGGATTCCGTAGGTCGGCGAGCCGCTGTAAATCTCGGACATCAGCAGCGGAGAGAATCCCCTTCCCCTCGCAGCGGGTCAGGGTCTCCCGAAATGTCACCCTCCGGGGCAGCAATTCATCGTCCGGGCCCATGTTCAAATATGCGGCCAACATCTGCTCGGCCAGAGCCTGACACAACATAACGGTGGCGACGAAGTTGCCATGCACGAAACTCGATCGCGCTTCGCACCATGCCGCGTAGGCCACCTCGCCGCCGGCGATCATGGCCCCGTAGGAGCCGAGATTCGCGGAGAGGTCCGTCAACTGCCGGTATCTGCCGACGCGCCCGGGCAGATCATGGTGCAGTTCTGCGAGGAGCATCCGAACCAGATCGAGTTCCCCGATGTCCGACAGGATATCGCCCTGATCTGCATCATCCATCCCGTAAATCCCTTGCCAAAATGAAACTCTCCCGGCCGGCCATGCCCGATTCCCATCCGTGTTCAGTGTGCTATTGACTACGATAAGGGGAGTTTCGTTCGTGAATCATCAGGCACTTGCATCTTTTATTTGGTCCGTCGCTGATTTGCTGCGTGGCGATTATCGGCAATCTGAATATGGCCGGGTGATCCTCCCGTTCACGGTTCTGCGCCGGCTCGATTGCGTCCTCGAACCGACGAAGGCCGCCGTTTTGGCCGAACAGGCTGCCAAGGAAGCGGCCGGCCTGAACCCCGAGCCGTTTCTTCTCCGTGCTGCCAAGCAGAGTTTCTACAACACCGACGCGCTCGATCTGCGGAAGCTGATGGGCGATCAGGATAACATTCAGGCCAACCTCTACCGCTATGTGCAGGGCTTCTCGCCGGCCGTGCGAGATATCTTCGAACAGTTCGAGTTCTACGCCCAGATCGATCGGCTCGCGAAGAACGGGCTGCTCTATCAGGTGACCGAAAAGTTCGCCGGTATCGACCTGCATCCCGATCGGGTCAGCAATACCGCAATGGGTCATGTGTTCGAGGAGTTGATCCGCAAGTTCGCGGAAATCTCGAATGAAACCGCCGGTGAGCACTTTACCCCTCGCGAGGTGATCCGCTTGATGGTGAATCTGCTCTTCGTCGAAGATGATGATGTGCTGACCAAGCCGGGCGTTGTCCGCACGATTTACGATCCAACGGCAGGGACGGGCGGGATGTTGTCCGTGGCCGGCGAGTATCTCACTGAACATAATCCTGATGGGCACCTGACCATGTTCGGGCAGGAACTGAACCCGGAATCCTATGCAATCTGCAAGGCTGACATGCTCATCAAGGGGCAGGACATCAGCAACATCAAGCCCGGGAACACGCTTTCTGATGATGGCCATCCACACCGCACATTCGACTACATGCTTTCGAATCCGCCCTTTGGCGTGGAGTGGAAGAAGGTTGAGAAGGCCGTTCGGGCCGAACACGAACAGCAAGGATACAATGGCCGGTTCGGCCCCGGCCTGCCGCGCGTGTCAGATGGATCGCTCCTGTTCCTGATGCACCTGCTGTCGAAGATGCAGGCGTCCGCTGATGGCGGCTGCCGCTTTGGAATAGTGTTGAATGGCTCGCCCCTGTTCACAGGCGGGGCCGGCAGCGGTGAGAGCGAGATTCGCCGCTATGTCTTGGAGAACGATTTGGTCGAGGCGATTATCGCCCTGCCGACTGACATGTTCTTCAATACCGGCATCTCGACCTATGTCTGGGTCATTTCCAACCGCAAGCCGACCCAGCGCAAGGGTAAGGTGCAGCTGATCGACGCCAGCAGCATGTGGCGCAAGATGCGCAAATCTTTGGGTTCGAAGCGAAAGGAAATGTCGGATGAACATATCGCCACAGTAACCCGGTTGTTTGGGGAGTTTGCCGAAGCGCGGCTTGCGACGGTGCTCGATGCAGAAGGCAAGGAAGTCGATCGGGTGGTCGTGAAAGCTGGCGAGGCTGAGCCGGCGGCTCCTGATGGCGGCAAGGTCAAGCTGGCTCCCCTATCTCGAATCTTTGCCAATGCGGACTTCGGCTATCGAACCATCACGGTTGAACGGCCATTGCGGGATGTTGGAGGCAATATCATCCTCGGGCTGCGCGGAAAGGCCAAGGGCAAACCGCAAGCGGACTCATCGTTGCGCGACACCGAGAATGTGCCGTTGTCTGATGATGTCGAAGCTTACTTCGTCCGCGAAGTTCTGCCTCACGCAGCCGATGCGTGGATCGACCATGATAAGACTAAGATCGGCTACGAGATTCCATTCACCCGTCACTTTTATGTTTTCGAGCCACCGCGCTCACTCGGCGAAATCGACACTGATCTCAAGGCGGTTACTGACCGGATCAAGAGTATGCTTGAAGGGCTGGCAGCGTGAGTTTCTCAGCCTATCCGAGCTATGAAGATCGTGGCGTTGAGTGGATTGGCGAGATTCCGGCCGACTGGCGCGTGCAAAAGTTTCGCTTCACCTTCCGGGAGAGCCCCGAAAAAATTGAGAACGAAGTCGTCGGACCGATGCTATCCGTTTCGGGATACAGAGGAATCGAAATAAAGGAATATGATGACGAGAATCAGCGTCGTCGCGACGAAGATTTGATCGGGTATCGGATTGTCCGTCCGGGCCAGCTTGTTGTGAATACCATGTGGCTCAACTACGCAGGACTAGGGGTTTCCGCTTACGAAGGCCATGTTAGCCCTGCATATCGTTCATATTGGTTTGCCGACAAAACCGCGGAGCCGCAGTTCATGCATTTGTTCCCCGTCAGCACCAATGGCACAGATTTGAGGTTGTGATTTAAGGAGTGTTGGGGCTTCGTCGTAGTGACGAAGGAACGAAGATGAAGTCCCAACACTCCTTGAAAAAATCGCCTGCCAAGGCCCCTGCTGAGCGGGTGGTGAAGGACATCCGGCGGCAGACCCGGCGGCACTTCTCGGCCGAAGACAAGATACGCATCGTGCTCGATGGGCTGCGCGGCGAAGACAGCATTGCCGAACTATGCCGCAAGGAAGGCATTGCACAGAGCCTGTATTACACCTGGTCGAAGGAGTTCATGGAAGCGGGCAAGCGACGCCTGGCGGGTGACACGGCTCGTGCCGCGACCAGCGGCGAGGTGCAGGACCTGCGCCGCGAAGCCCGTGCCCTGAAGGAATGCGTGGCCGACCTGACCCTCGAGAACCGTCTGCTCAAAAAAAGCATGATCGCGGATGGGGGCGACGACGAATGAGGTATCCCGCATCTGAAAAGCTCGAGATCATCCGGCTCGTCGAGCAGTCGCATCTGCCGGCGAAGCTCACTCTCGACAAGCTGGGGATCGCACGCCGGACGTTCTACCGTTGGTACGACCGGTTCCTCGAAGGCGGACCGGAGGCGTTGGAGGATCGGCCATCGGCACCGAGCCGCGTATGGAACCGGATCCCGCCTGACATCCATGATCAGATCATCGAACTGGCGCTGGAGCAGTCCGAGTTGAGCCCACGGGAGCTGGCGGTGCGCTTTACCGACGAAAGGCGTTACTTCGTGTCGGAAGCCACGGTTTACCGCCTTCTGAAGGCCCATGACCTCATCACCAGCCCAGCCTATGTCGTGATCAAGGCTGCCGACCAGTTCCACACCAAGACCAGCCACCCGAACGAGATGTGGCAAACTGACTTCACCTACTTCAAGATCATCGGGTGGGGCTGGATGTACCTGTCGACCGTGCTCGACGACTTCTCACGCTACATCATCGCCTGGAAACTGTGCACCAACATGCGCGCCGAGGACGTGACTGACACGCTGGACATGGCACTGGCCGCATCGGGCTGCGACAGCGCCACGGTGCTGCACAAGCCAAGGCTGCTGTCGGACAATGGTCCCAGCTACATCGCAGGCGAACTGGCGGAATACATCGAGGCCCGGAAGATGAGCCATGTGCGCGGCGCTCCATGCCATCCCCAGACCCAGGGAAAGATCGAGCGTTGGCATCAGACCCTGAAAAACCGCATCCTGCTGGAAAACTACTTCCTGCCCGGCGACCTTGCCGCCCAGATCGAGACCTTCGTCGAGCACTACAACCACCAGCGTTACCACGAGAGCCTGAACAACGTGACGCCCGCCGATACCTACTTCGGCAGGGCACCGGCCATCATCAAACAGCGTGAAAGGATCAAACGAAAAACCATCGAACATCGGCGCTTGCAACACCGCAAGCTCGCCGCCTAACATCAACCAAGAGACGAGGCCCGAACTCCGCTAATTTACGCCGCGAGTTGTGCCGAATGTTCTGACGACGGACAGGCTGTGTAGGTTCTGGGTTCTGACCTTGCGGTTGGCCGGCCTTGCCAGCCTTCCGCCGGCGGCCGGCGGCCGGCGGCCGGACTGGCCTCCAAAAGGGTGAGTGATTCCGGCTGGCCGAAAGGCGCGGAAATCCGTGCCATGGACGATGCGGGAATCGCCCCTCCACAAGGTGTCGGTTGTGGTGGGAAAAGATTGACGGATTCTCGATCCATGAGACGGTCACCCGATGACCAAACGCGTTGCCTTCTATGTCCGGGTATCAACTTCGGCCGGCCAAACCGTCGAAAACCAGCTTCGTGATCTCCATGCTGTCGCGGAACGATCTGGCTGGACTGTCGCCCATATCTTCGCCGACGAAGGAATCAGCGGCAAACATGGCAGGGAAAAGCGGCCGGCCTTCGATGCGATGATGACGGCGATTACCCGGCGCGAGATCGATCTTGTGGCATCATGGTCGGTCTGCCGGATTGGTCGATCCCTTCAACACCTCGTGGCATTCCTCGCAGAGATCAATGCGAGCAATGTCGATCTCTACCTTCACCAGCAATCGATCGACACATCGACGCCGGCCGGCCGAGCCCTTTTTGGCATGCTCTCTGTGTTCAGCGAACTGGAAAGATCACTGATTGCCGAACGAGTTAAGTCCGGCCTGAATCGTGCCCGGGCTGCTGGGAAACATTGCGGCCGGCCGAAGCTCGAACCAGCGAAGGTCCAGACCGTCGAAAAGCTGCTCACCAAAGGCATGAGCATCGATGCCATCGCAAAACGGGCCAAGGTCGGGGTCGGAACGGTATGCCGGATCAAGACCCGGATGAAGGAAGCTGCATGACGGTGGAAGACGCTCCCGAAAGCTTCGATCCGACTATCCCGGAGACCATCGAGCAACGCTCCGAAGAGGCGTCCGGGGATGGTCAGGGACTGTGGCCAGTTAGGTTCCCTTCACCGGAATCGAACTCAGGCGACCCTGAAACCCTCAGAAATCCGTCAGCCCCAAACAGGGAATCGAACCGGGATGAGGCCGAAGCACTGGCAACGGCGGTGCAATTTCCCTTCACCCGCTCCACGCCTTCCCAATCACATGAAAAGCCGCAGTTTTCCGCCATCGAGCGGTCGGATTCGTGCGTGCGTGACACCCGAGTGGGTCACAAAGGAGCGGCTAGAAGCTCCATAACGCCCTCAAATCGTTCTGATAATCGTCCTCAACTGTGGGTCACACGGTTGGGGCACAAACGGTCTGTTCGAGGACTGTCGCTACGAGGGTCGTAATCGCGATGCTTCGCGATTAGCCGATTTCCGTCAAATCACGCTCGAATGCAGCGGCATCTCGCCAACCCAGAAGATGAATCACTTCAAATGCCAGACTCCGACTACCATAGTTGGAAAAAACTGGTTCTGCTTGAGCCAGCTTTTCAAAGCACCCGACAACTCCATTGTGGGGCTTGCCTTCCTCCCAATGCATCGACTGGTTCCGTGCTTGCCAGATTATGTCTTTGATCGGAACGCCGTGTATTTCCCGGCCGGCCGGCACCGCGTCCAACTTACCGTGAACAGCAGAAAGACCCTGCTTTGCGATCTGCAAAATTGCAGAAGCAAGCGAGCTTCGAGCGAAGGCCCTTGCCTCTAACACCTGCTGCTTCTCGTCAGTCGCAATCGCTGCGTGAAAGCGATCCTTGTCGGCACCAAAGTAGGTTTCCCAATATTGAAAAGTTCCCAGTCCTTCGTCATCAAGATCATCCAAGAGGGCTTGCGCTCTTAGGTATCCAGCATCAGTGGCAGCTTCGAGGCTAGTGAGCCGTTGGGCGGCTTCATCAAGCTGATCTTGCTCCTCCCAAACCAATGGAATCAGAGAAGAGAATGCATGCTGGGTTTCCGCCAGCCAAGTCTTCATGTCCAAAGGGCGCTCCTATTCGAATCTTCCATAGTCACCTTGAGAGATGCGAGAGATCGAGTCCGGGATACTCGATGCGTGCCATCGCTTCAAATAGCACTGCCGGGCGATAGCCTGAGCCATAGTCGTCGGCCGTTTCGCTATGCGCTCCACCTGTGATCCACCCGCCCAATCTTAGCGCGACATCCCTGTCGATTCCGGCGTTACGCGCGGCATCTCTGAATCCGTGGCGAAAAGAATGAAAGCAGGTTCGAGATGCGTTCGCTTTCGCGCTAACTAGAAAGCGAGAAAACCATCTGGAAAAGGCAATCGAGCGAAAGCCCTTTGCGCCCACCGGTAGGTCATCGAAGAGTTTGGTGGCTCCTTCCCTTCGCTTCCGAACCACGAAGCCCATGAATCCGAGGTCGACAAGGCTAGGATGCACAGGCACGATGCGCGCGCTGGATTTCGTTTTCAGCGACTTGTCCCTCGATCCCACAAGGCTGTCCTTGGAGATCACGAAGCAGGGGATATCATCCAACAGCCGGACATCCGCGACATCCATCTGACATGCCTCGTTGAGGCGCATGCCCGAGAAAAGCCCAATAAGCGGCACCCAATATCGTGCACCGCTTGCGACCTGCGATCCCGGCTTGGCGTAACCGCTGCCCCCATCCTTGCACCCGGTGTAGATCGGCGCGCTGAAAATGCGCTGTAGCTGCCAAAGTTCAAATGGCTTTCGGCGGTCCTGAGGAAGGATGGTATCGGCCAATTGGAGTCCGCGCGAGGGGTTCCGACTGATGTATTCCTCGCTGACCGCCCAGTTCATCATGGTGGCAAATCGGGACATGTAAGCGTTCAAGTTCGTCGTGTTGATGGTCTTGATCCTGCGATCCGCCTTGGCCATTGCCGCAGCTTCGCGCACCGTCAGCTTCCCAAACTTCTTGCTATGATTCACTGGAAGCCAGCGGAGCAGTTCAAGCAATTCGCGGCATGCCTCACGGCTGATCTCGTGGAGGGGCGTTTCGCCCCCAAGGACATCCTCGATGACCCGCCGGGTGGTGTGATGTGCCAGCATTGTGCGCGCTGACCGGCGCTTTGTGGGATCGTTGAGAAACCGCTGGTAGATCGTGGACAGGGTGAGCGTCGGCACATCGCTTTGATCGACACTTGCCGGATCGACGGAGGCGGACGCTGGGCCAGATCGTTGCCCAATCATCGTTCGGACTGTCGCCACCGAATCTTGGTCAGCGATGAGACGCGCATCGTAATCCAGACCGATCTGCCGGCGCTTCGCTTCGAACATCGCGTCGATCTCGAACGCCGCCCTTCGAGCGAGGCGGATGGCAAGTGACAGACTGTCCGTCCCCAACGATCTTTTGACATGGCTGCTGCCGAATGTGTCGCGTAGATCGACCGGCACGCGGACCCGAAAATGATAGATCGACCCTCGTAGCGACAGTCCTCGAACAGACCGTTTGTGCCCCAACCGTGTGACCCACAGTTGAGGACGATTATCAGAACGATTTGAGGGCGTTATGGAGCTTCTAGCCGCTCCTTTGTGACCCACTCGGGTGTCACGCACGCACGAATCCGACCGCTCGATGGCGGAAAACTGCGGCTTTTCATGTGATTGGGAAGGCGTGGAGCGGGTGAAGGGAATCGAACCCTCGTCGTAAGCTTGGGAAGCTTCTGCTCTGCCATTGAGCTACACCCGCCGGGGCGATGCGCCCTTGCCATGTGCGGACCTTGCGGTCAACACTGACGGCGAAGGGGAGGCATGGGTGAGCGAGCAAGCGATCACGATCGAAACGCGCGGCGCGGTGGAGGTGGTGAGCCTCAACCGGCCGGACCGGCTCAACGCGATGAACGAGGCGCTGATCCGGGCGCTGCTCGACTATTTCACTGGCCTCGCCGAGCGGCTGGATGTCAGGGTGGTGGTGCTGCGCGCCGAAGGGCGTGCGTTCTGCGCCGGGCTGGATCTCGCCGGATGGGAACGCGACGAGGATGCCGGCGTGGTCCATCAGGGCTGGCGCACCCAGCGGATGATCGCCGCGGTGATGCAGGCGATGCGCAAGTGCCCGCAGCCGGTGATCGCCTGCGCGCAGGGGCCGGCCTGCGGCGGCGGCTTCTCGCTGCTGCTGGCAAGCGACGTGCGCTATGGCGCGCCGGACCTGCGGATGAATGCCGCCTATATCAAGATCGGCCTTGGCGGCTGCGACATGGGGGCAAGCTATTTCCTGCCGCGCCTGGTCGGCAGCTCGGTGGCGAGCGAATACCTGCTCACCGGACGCTTCATGACTGCGGACAAGGCGCTCGCCTGCGGGCTCCTCAGCGAAGTAGCGCCGCAAGAGGAACTGCTGGGCAAGACGCTGGCCCTGGCCGAGGAGATGCTGCAGACCTCCCCGCTCGGCCTGCGGCTGACCAAGGATGCGCTCAACCTCAATATCGATGCGGCCAGCATGGAGCATGCCTTCGGGCTTGAGGACCGGCAGCAGATCATGCTCAGCCAGACGGCGGATTCGGTTGAGGCGCGCGTGGCGTTCTTCGAGAAGCGGGCGCCGGAGTGGCGGGACAGGTAGGGGCGGCTTCGGAAAGTGTTGGGTTGGGGTGTGGGGTTTGAATGGTTCACGCAGGGGCCGCAGAGAAGAAAGGGGAGGCGCAGAGATGTAGCGCCTCGCACCGAAGGTGCGCTTCAATCAGGCGGAATCGGCAAACGCACCCATTTGAATGACAAGCGGCTTCGCCGCAGGCACTACGCCTCTGCGCCTCTCTTTTCTTCTCTGCGGCCTCTGCGTGAACCCAAAAACCGCCCCGCTTCGTCCTCAACATCGATGCGGCCAGCATGGAGCATGCCTTCGGGCTTGAGGACCGGCAGCAGATCATGCTCAGCCAGACGGCGGATTCGGTTGAGGCGCGCGTGGCGTTCTTCGAGAAGC
This sequence comes from Sphingomonadaceae bacterium, assembly GCA_046348665.1. Lineage (GTDB taxonomy): Bacteria > Pseudomonadota > Alphaproteobacteria > Sphingomonadales > Sphingomonadaceae > Novosphingobium. The sequence goes on from JAXMDV010000001.1 coordinate 913,270, forward strand.
GGGCGCCGGAGTGGCGGGACAGGTAGGGGCGGCTTCGGAAAGTGTTGGGTTGGGGTGTGGGGTTTGAATGGTTCACGCAGGGGCCGCAGAGAAGAAAGGGGAGACGCAGAGATGTAGCGCCTCGCACCGAAGGTGCGCTTCAATCAGGCGGAATCGGCAAACGCACCCATTTGAATGACAAGCGGCTTCGCCGCAGGCACTACGCCTCTGCGCCTCTATTTTCTTCTCTGCGGCCTCTGCGTGAACCCAAAAAACCGCCCCGCATCAGCCATCAACCCGCCTGGCTTCGCCCACGCTCCATCACCGCACGGCGGCGTTCCTCGACCTCGTCTCGGTTGACCTGGGCGTTGCGCGCCGAGCTGATCCGGTGCTCTGTTTTCAGGCCCTCGGCAAGGCTCTGGCCGTAGCCCTCGTCGATCAGCGCCTTGTAGGCCTGGAGCATCGCCGGATCGATCCCGGCCATGTCGGCGGCGAGCGCCTTGGCGGCGGGAAGCAGTTCGTCCGCCGGGACGACCCGGTTGACCAGGCCCCAGGCGCAAGCGGTCTGGGCATCGAGGAAGTTGCCGGTGAACGACAGTTCCTTGGCGCGGCTGATCCCGATCATCCGGCTGAGTTTCTGCGACAGGCCCCAGCCGGGCAGGATCCCGACCCGCGCATGGGTATCGGCGAAGCGCGCATTTTCGCTGGCGATCAGCACGTCGCAGGCAAGCGCAAGCTCAAACCCGCCGGTGATTGCCACGCCGTTGATCGCGCCAACCACCGGCTTGCGGCACTGCTCCACCGCCTTGACCGGGTTCGCCGCCGACGTTTCGGCATTGGCCGCGCCAAGCCCCTGCTGGCCCAGTTCCTTGAGATCGAGCCCGGCGGTGAACGCCCGCGTTCCGGCGCCGGTCAGCACCACGGCGCGCACGCCTTCATCCGCATCGAGTTCGACCATTACCGCCGCTAGCTGCGCACGAAGCGCGCCCGACAGCGCGTTCATCGCCTCGGGCCGGTTGAGCGTGACAACCGCGATCCCGCCTTCGCGTTCGACCGTGACCAGCATCACAGCCGCGCCCGCGCGCTCTGCCCATCATCGATGCGGATCGTCGCGCCGGTAACGCATTCGCTGGCCGGGGCGACGAGGTAGAGCAGGGTCGAATCCATCTGTTCGGGAACCGGCACGCGCTTTCTCGGCAGGTGCGGGGCCGGATCGCCGCCCATCCGCGCGAACATCCCGTCGGTCATTTCGGAGACGAACATGCCCGGCGCGATCGCGTTGACGTTGATTCCGTAGTGCGCCCATTCGACGCTCAGCGCCTCGGTCATCCGGGCGATCGCGGTCTTGGTCACGGCGTAGAGCGCGGCCCCGCCGCCGTCATAGCGGAAATGCGCGACCAAGCTGATGTTGACGATCCGCCCTGGCCTACCCGCCGCGATCAGCCGCCGCGCCACTTCGCAGGCGAGGATCCACGGGCCGCGCAGGTTGACGCCCAGCACCTGGTCGATCAGCTCGATGCTCATCTTGTGGGCGCGCTGGGCATCGGGCATCCCGGCATTGTTGACCAGGATGTCGATGGTGCCAAAGGCCCGCTCGCCGGCTTCGACCGCGGCGATCAGGCTATCGGCATCGGTCGCGTCCATCCGCACCGCCAGTGCCCTGCCGCCCGCCGCCCTGATCTTATCCGCCAGCGTCTCCAACCGGTCGAGGCGCCGCGCGGCCAAGACCACGGCGGCGCCCTGGCTGGCCAGCACCTCGGCAAAGCGCGCGCCAAGGCCCGAGGAAGCCCCGGTGACCAGCGCCACGCGCCCCGTGAGGTCGCAGGAATTGTACGGCAGGGGGAAGTCGCTCATCTCATTCTCCGGTTGCGGCCTCGATCACGTCGCGCAGTCGGTCCTTGCCGAACCACATCTCGTCACCAAGGAAGAAGGTCGGGATGCCGAAGGCTCCGCGGGCGACGGCGGCTTCGGTATTGGCGGCCAGCCTGGCCTTGTTGTCGGGATCGGCGGCCCCGGCGACCAGCGCATCGACCGGGAGGCCCGATTCCTCGAGCAGGGCAGTCCAGACCTGGGGATCGGCCAGCGCCAGGCCGCGTTCCCACATCCCGGTCATCATCGCCTCGATATAGTCGGCGGAGCAGCCCAGCACCTCGGCGGCGATCGCGCCGCGCATCATCAGCAGGGTATTGACCGGAAAGTTGGGGTTCATCTGGAAATTGTTGATGTCATGCCGCGCCATGAAGCGACGCATTTCGAGGAAGTCATAATCGCGCTTGGCCGCGATGTGGCCATAGGCCTGCATCGGGCTCTGGTTGCCGGTCGCCTTGAAGATCCCGCCAAGCAGCACCGGAACATAGCGGAAGGTCACATTGCCCATGTCCTCGATCGCGCGGTGCACGAGATAGGCGTTGGGGCTGCCGAAATCATAGAGGAACTCGATCGTGCGGCTCATCACCATGTCTCCCCGAATGGCCGGATCACCTGTTCGAAGGTCCAGGCGGACTTAGGCTGGTTGTAGAGCGCCCAGTAGGCTTCTGAGACGACTTCGGGCGGCATCAGCAGATCTGGCTGCGCGGCCAGTGCCTCAGCCCCGATCCGCTCGGCAACCCGGGCGCGGACCCATTCGGTATCGACCCCGGCATCGATCACCAGATGGGCAACGTGGATCCCCTGCGGCCACAATTCGCGCGCGGCGCTTTCGGCCATGAGCCGCAGTCCGGCCTTGGCGGCGGCGAAGGCGGCATAGCCCGGATTGCCGCGCAGGCCCGCGGTGGCGCCGGTGACGAACAGCTTGCCCTCGCCCCGGGGCAGCATCAGCCGCGCGCCTTCGCGCATGGCGGCGAACCCGGCGAAACAGGCCATTTCCCAGACCTTGCGGAACACCCGATCGGTCGTCTCGAGCAGCGGGAACTGGACATTCGCGCCAACGTTGAACACCACCAGCGCCAGCGGCGCCGTGGCCTCGGCCTCGGTGAGGAAGGCGGCGACATCGTCCGGTTCGCGCGCATCAAGGCTGCGCCCGGTAACCGCTCCGCCCAGCAGCGGGGCAAGCTTGTCGCCGTTGCGCCGCCCGGCATGGACGGCAAAGCCCTCCGCCGCGAACTTGCGGACGATCCCCGCGCCGATGAAATCACCGGCACCGATCACGGCGACCGACTTCATTTGCGCTCCTGCGGGATTACCGCGACGGTCAGGCGCGAAATGCAGATCAGCTTGCCGGCCTCGTCGGCAATGCGGATCGACCAGACCTGCGTGGTGCGGCCAAGCGATTCGGGACGCGCGACAGCCGTGACGAAACCCTGGTAGGCCGGGCGGATGTGGTTGGCGTTGATTTCCATTCCCACCGCCACGAACCGGTCGCGATCGATGCAATAGCTTGCCGCGACCGAACCGATCGTTTCGGCAAGCGCGACCGAAGCCCCACCGTGGAGGCGCTTGAACGGCTGCTGGGTGCGGTGATCGACCGGCATCCGCGCCGAAATCCAGTCATCGCCGCAGTCGACGAATTCGATGCCGAGATGGCCGGGCATGGCGTCTTCGCCAAGCGCGGTCAGCGGTGCCAGGGGCGGCCGTTCGCCGCCCCACCAGATAGATTGGTTGCTCATCGAAACCAGATTGGCGCAGGCGGCGCGCGGTGTAAACCACCCGGCGGCGCAATTTGTCGCGCGGCGGGCGATCGCAGGGCGACCACCCGCCTTGCGGCAGTTCCGTCAGGCCGGTTCGCTGACCTTCCTGCCCGCGCGCACCCCGTCATAGACGAATTCGCTGCCTTCGAAATCGGTCCTGGGGATTTCGTCGCGCTCGGCCCAGTAGTCCTGGTTGTGGCGCCATTCGGGCTTGTCGCCGCGACGGGGCATCTTCTTGAGCCCGCGCATCAGGTAGCCCGGATTGAAGTTCTCGCTTTCGATCCAGTCGCCCAGCACCATGCCGGCATCCTCGTCGCGCAGCGCAACCTCGACCCGCTTCGCACCCTTCTGGTCCATGTGGTTGAGCAGGTTGCAGACGAAATCGCCGAGCATGTCGACCCGCAGGGTCCAGCTGGCGCGGAAATAGCCCATGACCCAGACCATGTTGGGCACGCCGGTGAACATCATGCCGCGGTAATTGACGGTTTCGTGCCAATCGACTTCCTTGCCATCGACGAAGAACGGAATGCCGCCCATCATCAGCAGGTTGAACCCGGTCGCCGCAACGATGATATCGGCTTCGATCTCGGTGCCGTCCTTGGTGCGCACGCCCGTTTCGGTGAAGGTGTCGAGCTCGTCGGTTACGGCCGAAACCTTGCCTTCCACCACGGCGCGGAACACGTCGCCTTCAGGGCAGAAGGCAAGGCGCTGCTGCCAGGGGCGATACTTGGGCGTGAAATGCGGCTCGAAGGGGAAGTCTTCCTTGCCGGTGAAAGCGCGGACCAGCATCTTCAGTTCCTCGAACACGGTGTCGGGTTCCTCGATGCAGCGCTTGGTCATCACGTCCTGGTCGTGCATGATCTGCGCCCGGACCACCCGGTGGATGGTCGGCTCGTCGATCCCGCCGGCACGCAGCTTGTCGGCCAGTTCGTTCTTGTTTTCCGAGCAGAAGAAATAGGTCGGCGAACGCTGCAGCATGGTGACGTGCGCGGCCTTTTCGGCAAAGGCGGGGATCACCGTGGCGGCGGTCGCGCCCGATCCGATCACCAGAATCTTCTTGCCGGTGTAGTCGATCTTTGGATCCCACAGCTGGGCATGGATCAGCATGCCCTTGTACTTGTCCATCCCCGGCCAGTCGGGGATGTAGGGCTTTTCGTGATCGTAATAGCCCTGGCACATCCACAGGAAGTTGCAGGTGAATGTCTTGGTGGCACCGCTGCTGTCGGTTGCCTCGACGGTCCAGAGGTTGGTCTTGCTGTCCCAGCTGGAGCGGGTGATGCGGTGGCCATAGCGGATGTGCTGGCCGATCCCGTTTTCCTCGATCACCTCGCCCATGTAGTCGAGGATCGCCTGCGCCGAGGCGATCGGCGTGCCGACCCAGGGCTTGAACCGATAGCCGAAGGTATAGAGATCCGAGTCCGAGCGCACGCCCGGATACTTATGGGTTTCCCAGGTGCCGCCGAAGGTGTCCTTCATCTCGAGGATCACATAGCTCTTGCCCGGGCACTGTTGCTGCAGGTGATAGGCCGAGCCGATCCCCGAAATGCCCGCGCCGACGATCAGCACATCGACATGGGCCGCCTGGGCGCTTGCCTGAACTGCTGCAGTTGCCATCCTCAATCCTCCCTAGATCCTGCCGGCGCATCATCGCCGTGGCATTTCGGTTTCGACTCCAGACGCAATCGGAGCATTGACCGGCAACAAGAGCAAGAATTTTTTAGGGTGAACGCCCTAAAGCGCCGCGCAGGAATCGGGCCTCAGGCTGGTCATTGCGGTTCCTCCGGCGGCGGCGCGCTGTCGCCAAGGCCCAGCTGGCGCTGCATGTAGACGGTATCGAGCCAGCGCCCCTGCTTGCGGCCGATGCTGCGCATGGTCCCCGCATGGGCAAAGCCCAATGCGCCGTGGAGCGCGATGCTGGCCGGCTCGGCCCCGCCGATCACCGCGATCATCTGGCGGAAGCCACAGCTTTCGGCCGCCTCGATCAGCGCGCCGAGCAGCAGTTTGCCGAGCCCCTGCCCGCGGCAATCGTGGCGGATGTAGATCGAATTCTCGCAGGCATAGCGATAGGCCGCGCGGTCGCGGAACTGGCTGGCATAGGCATAGCCCAGCATCGTCCCGCCAGCATCGCGCGCCGTCAGCCAGGTCCAGCCGGGATCGAGCACTTTGGCCATCCGGGCGGCGATCTCCTGGGTGCCGGGGGCCACGGTCTCGTAGCTTGCGGTGCCATGCCGCACATGATGCGCATAGATTTCCGCGATTTCGGCAGCATCGGCAGGCGTGGCCGGAACGATCGAGACCATGCCCAACACTGCCGCATCGCGCGGCTTTCGCCAAGGGCGTTGCATGATCGTTCCACGAGCCTAAGGTTTCGCGGCAATGGACCCGCCCGACAAGACCCAGCATCGCGACCCCGGCCTGACCAGCGCCTGCGTGATCGGCGCGGGGCTTGGCGGGCTGGCCGCGGCGATCCGGCTTCAGGCCAGCGGTGTCAAGGTAACCCTGATCGAGGCGCGCAGGGAACCCGGCGGGTGCCTGCGGCGCTGGCGCAAGGATGGCTTCACGTTCGAGGAAGGCCCGTCGCTGGTGGCCGATCCGGCCCCGTTGCGCGAGCTGTGGTCGCTGACCGGCGAAGACATGGGCAATGCGGTCGAAATGGTCGAGGTGACCCCGGCCTGCCGCTTTGCCTGGAGCGACGGCGCCCAGTTCGATGCCGGCTCGGGCGAGGCCGAACTGGCGCGTCAGCTGGCCCGTCTGGCCCCGGCCGACATTGCCGGGTTCGAGGAATTCCGCCGCTGGTGCGCCGCGGCGCGGATCGACGGCTGGCAGCGGTTGGCCGAGGGTCGGCTCGACAGTCCCGCCGCTGCCGCGCGGGCGCTGCCCGCGCTGGTTCGCACCCAGGGCTGGCGCAGCGCCTGGTCGCTGGTCTCGTCCTTCGTCAAGGACCGCCATCTGCGCGAGGCGCTGGCCTATCCGGTGCTGCAGGCCGGAGCGAACCCGCTGAATGCCAGCGCGCTCCACCTGCTCGGCCAGGTGCTGCCTGGCGGGACGGGCGGATGGTGGCCGGTTGGCGGCATGGCGGGCCTGGCAGAAGCCCTGGCTGCGCGGTTCGAACAGCTGGGCGGCACATTGCGCCTGCATGATCCGGTGGTCCGGCTCCACGCGGTCGGAAACCGGATCGGCGAGGTTGAATGCCAGAGCGGCTGGCGCGGCCATTTCACCGCGGCAGTCAGCAACGCCGATGCTTTTCACACCTACCGCGATCTGCTCAAGGATCTGCCGCGCGGGCCGCAGATGGCGGGCAAGCTGGCAAGACGCCGCTATTCGCCGTCCGCCTTCTCGGTCCATTTCGCGCTTGAGGGGAGCTGGCCTGGAATCCCGCACCAGTCGGTCCTGCTGGGTCCGCGCTTCGGCGAACTGCTTGCCGACCTGTTCGAGCATGGGGTGCTGCCGCAGGACTTCATGCTTGGCCTGCACCATCCCAGCCTGACCGATCCGGTCATGGCGCCGCCCGGCAAGAGCGTGTTCCGCGCGACCATTCCCGCGGCGCACATGGGCAAGCTGCCGATCGACTGGGAAGCGGTTGCGCCGCTGGTCTCAAGGCGGATTCTCGATGAAATCGGCCGGCGGCTGATCCCCGACATTCACGATCGCGTGATTACCGGCTTCACCACCAGCCCGCGCGATCTTGCGCTTGAACTGGGCTATCACCTGGGCAGCGCCTGGAGCCTCGAGGCGAGCCCGCTGCAGAGCGGCCCGCTTCGGCTGGCGCACAAGGATCCCAGGCTGGCAAATGTCTATCTGGTCGGTTCGGCGAGCCATCCCGGGGCAGGGGTTGCGGGTGTGCTGGCGGGTGCTAAGGCGGCGGCGCAGCAGATACTCGGGGAACTGACATGAAACGCCTTGCCGTCTATTGCGGGTCCGCCACTCCCGAGGATCCGCGCTATATCGAACTCGCCCGCGAAATCGGGGCGGAGCTGGCAGGGCGCGGGATCGGCGTGGTCTATGGCGGCGGACGGCTGGGGCTGATGGGCGCGGTTGCCTATGGCGCGCTGGATGCCGGCGGCGAGGTTATCGGCGTGATCCCCGAGGCGCTGGTTTCCAGCGAAGTCGCCAATCACGATTGCACCGAACTGATCGTGGTTTCCGGGATGCATGAACGAAAAGCTGCTTTCACCCGCCTGTCCGACGGGTTCCTGACCATTCCCGGCGGCGTCGGCACGATGGACGAGCTGTGGGAGGCGGTATCCTGGGCGCAGCTGGGCTACCACGCCAAGCCGGTCGGCCTGCTCAACGCCTTCGGGTTCTTCGACCACCTGATCGCCTTCAACCAGCACATGATCGCCACCGGTTTCATCCGCCCGGCGCATCAGGGGATCGTCATCGCCGAAGCCGAGCTGGACCTGCTGCTTGGGCGCATGGCCGCCCACGAACCGCACACGCCAATTTTCGCAATGAAATCAAGCGATCTCTGAATCGGCAATTCGCGCAATTTTATAGTGCGCCAAAGCCACACTGGCGCAGGAATCCGCCACTAAACCTGAACGCCAGATTGACATAAGTTAAGAGAGCAATAGCCACGGTGCACCGCGGCGATGCCGTTCCGGGTGCCGGCGGATAACAATATACGGAGAGAGATATGCGAAATAACGCAAGCCGTAGCATGAAAAAGCTCGCGCTCGCCGCTTCGGTGGCAAGCATGGCGATCCTGCTCGCCGATCCGGCGATGGCACAGGCCGCCCAGGGCTCGGGTGACGAAGCATCGGCTCCATCGGAAGGGATTGTCGTGATCGGCACCCGCCGCGCCGACCGCACCGTCACAGACAGCGCCTCTCCCGTCGACGTGATCGGCACCGAGGATCTGGCCACCCAGTCCGCCTCGAACATGCTCGACACCGTCAAGAACGTGGTGCCCTCGTTCTTCGTCGGCCAGAACACCATTTCCGATGCTTCGACCTTCGTGCGCGCGCCTTCGCTGCGCGGCCTGCCTGGCGACGAAGTACTGGTCATGCTCAACGGCAAGCGGTTCAACCGGTCGGCGCTGGTCCAGGTCTATACCGGCGGCGACACCGCGCTTTCATTCGGTTCGCACGGCGCCGACATTTCGGTAATCCCCTCGATCGCGATCAAGAACCTGCAGATCCTGCGTGACGGCGCGACCGCCCAGTACGGGTCGGACGCGATCGGCGGGGTACTCAACTACGGCCTGCGCGATGACGCCGGGCTGGAAATCCAGGGCCGCTATGGCCAGACCTACCGGGGTGACGGCAAGAGCTATCAGATCGCCGCCAACGCCGGGGTCAAGCTGGGCGACCGCGGGTTCATCAACCTGTCGGGTGAGTATTTCGACGACGGACAGACCAGCCGCGGCACGACCCGCCCGGTTGCGGTCATCTTCGCCAACAACAATCCCGGTCTTGCCTCGCAGCTGCCCAACTATCCGGGCCCTGTGCAGATCTGGGGCTCCTCGCCGGTGCACGGCTACAAGGCGATGCTCAATGCCGGCTTTGAAGTGGCGGACAACACCCAGTTCTATCTCATCGGAAACCTGGCCCACTCAAAGGGTGACCAGAGCTTCAACTATCGTTCGCCGATCAGCGCCCCGAACCTGGTGGTAAGCGACGGTTCGGGCAACACCACCGCCTCGCCAGGCCGCAACTCGGCCTTCGCGCATCCGATCTACCTCACGCCGTGCCCGGCCGCGACGCCCAGCTGCCCGTCGGGTGGCTTCGTCATGTCGAACCTGGCCAACACCCAGCAGACCTACAACTACGCCACGCTCTATCCGGCCGGTTTCACGCCGCGCTTCGTGGGCAAGGTGGACCAGGCATATGGGGTTGTCGGGCTCAAGAACACTGGCGGCTCGCTGACCTGGGATCTGGCGGCGTCGCTCAGCCGATCCTCGCTCGACCTGTCGATGTACAGCTCGCTGAGCCCGTCCTACGGCCCGGCCACCCAGACCTCGTTCGAATTCGGCAAGCTGATCCAGACCGAATTTGATGCCTATCTGGACATGACCTACGAACTGGATGCCGGCCTTGCCAGCCCGCTGACCCTGTCGTGGGGCGCTGAATACCGCAAGGAAGGCTATGAACAGACCGCGGGCGATCCGCAGTCCTACGGCGCCGGTCCCTATGCCTCGCAGAACCTCTACGTCGAAACAGCGCCCGGCACCTATGTGTTCAACTCGACCGTCGGCATGCCGACCGGGGCGAGCGGCTATGGCGGCACCAGCACGACCTTTGCGGGCAAGTTCAACCAGTCGAGCTATGGCGCCTACGTCGGCCTTGAAGGCGATCTCAGCGAAGCCTTCACCTTCGGCCTGGCGGGCCGCTGGGAACATTACGACACCTTCGGCGACACTGTGGTCGGCAAGGCCAACTTCATCGCCCATCTGAACGATGTCGTTGCCTTCCGCGGCACCGTCGGGACCGGTTTCCATGCACCTTCGCCGGGGCAGAACAACGTCTCGATCCTGACCACCAACTTCGTGGCGGGCAACCAGGTGCAGACCGGGACCTATCCGGTGACCAGCTCGATCGCGCAGTACTATGGCGCGGTTTCGCTGAAGCCGGCCAAGGCCACCAACTTCGGCCTGGGCATGGTGATCACGCCGAATTCGTCGTTCAACCTGGCGATCGACGCCTATTCGGTCCGCGTGCGTGACCGCATCGGCATTTCGCAGAACTTCAATGTGACTGCGGGCGACATTGCGGCACTGCCGGCACTGACCGCGGTCGGGGCGGGCGGCGTGGTGAACTACTTCACCAATGCCTTCAACACCACGACCGATGGCGTCGACGTGGTCGCCACCTACAAGACCGACTTCCTCGGCGGCCGGACCAACCTGACTCTTGCCTACAACTACAACATGAGCCGGGTGACCAAGTTCGATCCTGCCCTGATCAGCGCCGCGCAGATTCAGGACATCCGCCACCTGGCGCCGAACCACCGCCTCAATGCGGCGGTGGCCTGGCAGAAGGGCAACTGGTCGGTCAACGTGGCCGAACGCATGTTCGGTTCATGGGGTGACGAAAACGACTATCCCGGCCAGACCTTCGGGGCGAAGCTGACCACGGATCTCGACGTCAGCTACACCTTCATGGATCACTTCACGCTGACGGTCGGCGGCAACAACCTGTTCGATACCTATCCGGACAAGATTGCGGCTTCGCCTTCGAACCCGATCTTTGCCCTGACGCAGAGCACGGCCGATGGCCAGATCTATCCGCGCAGTGGCGGTCCTTTCGGGATCAATGGCGGGTTCTGGTACGTTCGTCTCAAGATCAAGTACTGATCGGCCGGCCCTCACAGGGGGCTGACAGGCAGGAAGGGCGGGATAGCTGCGGCTTTCCCGCCCTTTCCTTTTGTGCCAACACCGTGTCCGGTACGGGAGGGAAGGCGATGCGGCTCTTGAAGGTTTCGGTTTCGGTTCTGGTTTCGCTGGCGCTCGCCGGCTCGCAGGTGGCGCAGGCCGCCGCACCCGCGCCGGTCGCGGCCGAAAACGGCATGGTGGTTTCCGCACACCGTCTGGCCACCCAGGCCGGGATCGACGTGCTCAGGCAGGGCGGCAACGCGGTCGATGCGGCGGTGGCGGTGGGCTATGCCCTGGCGGTGACTTTCCCCGAAGCCGGCAACATCGGCGGCGGCGGGTTCATGACCATCCGCATGGCCGACGGGCGCGCCAGCTTCATCGACTTCCGCGAAACCGCGCCGGGCAAGGCGACGCCGACCATGTACCAGGACAAGGCTGGAAACGTGATCCCCGGCCTGTCGACGCGCGGGCATCTGGCAGCGGGCATTCCGGGCACGGTCGCCGGGCTCGAACTGGCGCGCACCGGCTATGGCACCAGATCGCGGGCGCCGCTGATGGCCGCGGCGATCGCTCTCGCCAGCAAGGGCTTCGTGCTGGACCAGGGCGATGCCGACATGCTGGCCGATGGGGCCGCCGATTTCGCCAAGGACCCGGCCAGTGCGGCAATCTTCCTCAACCAGGGCAAACCCTGGAAGAAGGGTCAGCGCTGGGTCCAGGCCGATCTTGGCCGCACGCTGGCGGCGATTGCCGTGGGCGGGAACGCGGCTTTCTACAACGGCCCGATCGCGGCCCGGATCGCGGCTTCCAGCCAGCGTCACGGCGGGATCATGACCGTGGCCGATTTCGCCGCCTACAAGGCCGTCGAACGAAAGCCGATCGAGTGCGACTATCGCGGCTTCCACGTCATTTCGGCCCCGCCGCCCAGCTCCGGCGGGGTGGTGATCTGCGAAACACTCAACATCCTGGAAGGCTGGCCGATGGGGCAGCTGGGCTTCCATTCGGCGCAGGGCGTTCATTACACGACTGAGGCGCTGCGCCGCTCTTTCCGTGATCGCAACATGGAACTGGGCGATCCCGATTTCGTCACCGCCGATACGGCCCGGCTGACCAGCCAGGCCTATGCCGACCAGCAACGCGCCGGAATTTCGCCCGACAAGGCGACGCCATCGTCCAGCCTGCCGGGGCCGGGCAGCGGCAAGGAAGGGCAAAGCACCACGCATTTCTCGGTCGTCGACAAGGCCGGCAATGCCGTTTCGCTGACCTATACCCTTAACGACTGGTTCGGCGCGCGCGTAACCGCCGAGGGCACCGGGATCCTGCTCAACGACGAGATGGACGATTTTTCGGCCAAGCCGGGCTTTCCCAACATGTACGGACTGGTCGAAGGAACCAACAACGCGATCGCGCCCGGCAAGCGGCCGCTTTCATCGATGACCCCGACGATCGTCACGCGCGATGGCCAGCTGGCGATGGTGATCGGTACGCCCGGCGGCAGTCATATCCCCACCGGGGTGCTGCAGGTGATGGTCAACGTGATCGACTATGACATGACCCTGACCGAAGCGGTCGATGCCCCGCGGATTCACGCCCAATGGCTGCCCGACGTGATCTATTACGAAAAGGATTCGCTGAGCGCGGATACGATGGCGGCGCTTGCCGCCAAGGGCCACAAGCTGGAACAGATGGATTACTGGAACCAGATCGCGGCGATCCTGGTCGGCGGGCCATCGCTCAAGATCAGGCCCAACCCGGCAACCGGCAACACCGCGCGCTATTTCGGCGCGATCGACCCGCGCCTGCCGGTGGGCAACGCGGGGGGCTACTGATGGCCTTCACTCACCGGCTCGCCAGCGAGGAGGACATTCCCGCGCTGCGGGCCCTGATGACCCGCGCGATCGAAAGCCTGCAGACGGATTTCCTCACTCCGGCGCAGGTCAAGGCCAGCCACGGCACGATGGGGCTCGACAGCCAGCTGGTCGCCGACCGGACCTATTTCGTGGTCGAGGAGGATGGCGTTCCGGCCGGCTGCGGTGGCTGGTCATGGCGGGCAACGCTGTTCGGCGGCGATGCCAGCGTGATCGCCCGCGAACCGCGCGCGCTCGATCCCGCCAGCGAAGCGGCCAAGATCCGCGCGATGTATACCGAGCCGGCCTTTGCCCGGCGCGGAGTGGGCCGCCTGGTGATGGACCTGTGCGAAGCGGCGGCGAGCGAGGCGGGGTTCAAGCGGGTCGAAATGATGGCCACCCTTGCGGGTGCGCCGCTCTACCGGAGCTGCGGTTACCGCGTGGTCGAGGAGGTTGAAAGCCCGCCGGTTGACGGCGTGACTGTACCGTTGCTGCGCATGGAAAAGGCGTTATAGCCCCGCGCGATGCATTCCTACCCCGCCCCCGCGCTCGCCCGTGTCGAGGAAATGACGGCCAGGGCTGTCGCCGATCCGGCGCGCGCGGTCGCGTTCCAGGGCGCACCGGGCTGCAACGGCCACCGCGCCGCGCTCGAATACGATCCCGGTTGCCTGCCGCTGCCCTGCTTCAGCTTCGAGGACGCGCTCGATGCGGTGAAGGACGGCCGGGCGGCGCAGGCGATCATCCCGATCGAGAATTCGCAGCATGGCCGGGTCGCGGACATCCATTTCCTGCTGCCCGAAAGCGGGCTGTCGATCGTGGGGGAACACTTCCTGGCGATCCACCATGATCTGATGGCGCTGTCCGACGGCCCGTTTGCCGCCGCCTATTCGCACCCCCAGGCGCTCGGCCAATCGCGATTCTACCTGCGGACCCGGGGAATCGTGCCGATGGCCTATGCCGATACGGCAGGGGCGGCCGCCTATGTCGCCGAAATGGGCGATCCGGCCGCCTGCGCGATCGCGCCGAAGATCGCAGCCGAGCTTTACGGCCTGAAGATCGTCGCCGAAAACGTCGAGGACGCGGCGGACAATACCACCCGCTTCGTGGTGCTGTCGCGCCAGCCGCTCGACCCGAAGAGCCTTGCCGGGCGCACCGCGATGACCACTTTCGTCTTCGAGGTGAAGAACGTGCCGGCCGCGCTCTACAAGGCAATGGGCGGCTTTGCGACCAACGGCGTCAACATGACCAAGCTGGAAAGCTACCAGAAAGGCGCGAGTTTTTCGGCCACGCGGTTCTATGCCGACATCGTCGGCGCGCCGGGCGATCCGGCGGTCGACCGGGCGCTCGAGGAATTGGCGTTCCATTGCAAGGAACTGAGGATCCTGGGCTCGTACTCGCAGGAACGCAAACGCGGTTAACGCTTTCGCGTTCTTGCCCAAGGGCCTGCGCCATGTCACCAGTAGCCAAGTGAGCGCACCGGAACCAGCTATCAAGGGGGCAGAGGCTGCACAGAACGCCGCCGAGGCGTGGCAAAAGGTGCACGCCGATCCCACGATCCAGTTCGCACCGGTCGATCTTTCCGCCAAGCCCCCCGAAGTGCCCGGCTGGCTGCAGGCGCTGGGCAAATTCCTGCGCGATGTCTTCGAACCGGTGGGAAGGGCTCTGGGAGTCTCATGGCCGGTGCTGCAATGGGTGCTGCTGGGGCTGGTCGCGCTGTTCGTGGTCTATGCCGCCTGGCGTTTTTCGGAACCGTTGCGGCTGGGCTGGAGGCGCAAGGAGGAGGCTGCCAGCGAACCCGAATGGCGGCCCGACGAGGCCGAGGCGCTGGCGCTGCTCGAGGATGCCGACCGCTTGGCCGGCGAAGGCCGGTTCGATGAAGCCACCCACCTGCTGCTGCGCCGCTCGGTCCAGCAGATCGAGGCTGCCCGGCCCGACTGGGTGCGCCGGGCCAGCACTGCCCGCGAGATCGCCGGGATCGCCGCGCTGCCCGACAAGGCACGCCTGGCCTTTGCGCTGATCGCCGCGCGGGTCGAGCGCAGCCTGTTCGCATTGCGCAGCCTCGACGCGGCAGACTGGCAGGCCGCCCGCGCCGCCTATGCCGAATTCGCGCTGGAGCGGCTGCCGGCATGAGCGGACACCGCGCCAGCCCGTTTTCGCCGCGCACCGCGCTGGCGCTGGTGGTGGTCGGCGCGCTGGCTTTCATCGCGCTGCTCTGGTCGATCGGCGCGGGGATGGCCGATGCGGAGCCGCGCGCCTTCGGCAACCACGCCGGAGGCAAGGGCCTGAACGGCTATTCGGCGCTCTACCAGTACCTTGATGCGCGCGGCTTTGCGGTCAGCAAGGTCCAGTCGCGGCCCGCGCTGAAGCAGGACGGGCTGCTGGTGCTGACCCCCAACCATGAAACCAAGATCAAGGAAGTCGCCGAAGCGGTCAAGGCGCACCGTTTCATCGGCCCGACGATCCTGATCATGCCCAAGTGGCAGGCAATGCCGATCCCCCGAGGCCTGAGCCCCAAGGCCAGGGATGGCTTCGCAATCCTGATCGAACCCGAATTGCCCGACTGGCGCGGGTTTTACGACGACATCACCGTCGACGTCGATGCCCAGGGCGGGTCCGCCGAAGCGGGGCGATGGTACGGCTTCGACACCAATGCGTCGCTGCCCGATCCAAAGCAGGTGATCTCGGCGCATGGCGGACGGCTGGTCCCCCTGGTCGAAACCGGGACCAGCGCGCGCACGCTGGCGGGTTACCTGGCCGATGGCGGCAACTATCCCGCCCTGCGCGAACGGGCGCTGACCGCCGAACCCCAGCCTGAAGCGGACGAGGAGGAAACGCCATCCCCCATCGCGGCCGCACCCGATCCGGCCGAAACAGGAACCACCCCGCCGCCCCCGGTGATCAGGGTCACCACCAATCACGCCAAGTCCTATGAAGATGCCTATCCGCTGATCCTGGTCTTCGATGCCGACCTTTTCGACAACTACGGCATGGCGCGCCAGCAGAACGCCTTGATGGCCGAACGGATGATCCTGGCGGCGCTCGACGGCGGGGATCGCAAGGTGGTGTTCGACCTGACGCTGGCCGGGTACGGCCGCTCGCAAAGCCTGCTCGAACTCGCTTTCACGCCGCCGTTCCTGGCCGCCACGCTGTGCCTGCTGCTGGCCGCGGCGGTGGCGCTGTGGCGCGCCTATTTCCGTTTCGGCCCGGCGCTGATCGAGGGCCGCAGCCTGGCTTTCGGCAAGCGTGCGCTGGTCGGCAATGCGGCGGGCCTGCTGCGCCGGGCAAAGCGGCTGCACCTGGTCGGCGCGCCCTATGCCGATGCGGCGCGCGACCGGCTGGTCAAGGCGCTGGCCCTGCCGCGGCGGCTCGACGCCGAGCAGGCCGAAGCGGCGATCGATCGGGCGCTGGCCGCCCGCGATCCCTCCGCGATTCCGTTTTCCCGGGCCGCCGCACAGCTGCGCGCGGCCCAGGGCCCGCGCGACATGCTGCGCGCGGCCCAGACGCTCCATTCGCTTGAAAGGACCCTGACGCGATGACTGAAATGGCGATGACACTGGCCGAGGTGGGCACCCTGGCCGCGCGGATCAGGGACCAGGTGGGCAAGGGCGTGGTGGGCCAGGCGGGCACGGTCGATGCGCTGCTGATCGCGCTGCTGGCCCAAGGGCATGTTCTGCTCGAAGGGCCGCCGGGCACTGCCAAGACCTTTCTGGCGCAGTGCTTTGCCGCCAGCCTGGGGCTCGATTTCGGGCGCATCCAGTTCACGCCGGACCTGATGCCCGGCGATATCCTGGGATCGAACCTGTTCAACTTTCAGACCAGCGAGTTTACGCTGACGCGCGGGCCGATCTTCTGCGAGCTGCTGCTGGCGGACGAGATCAACCGCACTCCGCCCAAGACCCAGGCCGCATTGCTCGAGGCGATGCAGGAACGGCGGGTCACGCTCGATGGCACTGCCCATGCCCTGCCGCCGAGCTTCCTGGTGGTCGCGACCCAGAACCCGATCGAGAGCCAGGGGGTCTATCCGCTGCCCGAGGCCCAGCTCGACCGCTTCCTGTTCAAGCTGCTGGTGCCCTATCCCAGCGCCGACGAGGAAGCGCGGATCGTCTCCACGTTCGGCGCGCATGCCGGTCCGGCCCGGCCCGCCGACCTGGGGATCGAAGCGGTGGCCAATGCCGAAATGCTCGCCGCCGCGGCACGCGCGGTAAAGGGCATCACCCTGGCCGAAAGCGTGATCGACTATGTCGTGCGGCTGGTCCGCGCCACCCGCGTCAGCGCCGATCTTGCCGCCGGGGCAAGCCCGCGCGCGGCGGTGCTGCTGGCCAATGCCGCGCGGGCCCGGGCCGCGATCGAGGCGCGCGACTATGTCCTGCCCGACGACGTCAAGGCGCTGGCCGCCCCGGTCCTGCGCCACCGCCTGCTGCTGAGCCCTGCCGCCGAGATCGAAGGCAAGCAGGTCGAGGCGCTGGTTGCCGATCTGGTCGAGGCGACCGAGGCGCCGCGCTGAACCCGATGAGCGGACACGCCACCCTTGTCCCCACGCCCCGCGCCGCGCTGCTGGTTGCAGCGGCGGCGCCGGTGGCCTTGCTGCTGGCTGTCTTCGTCCCCGGCAGCTGGGCCGCGGCGCCGGCGCTGGGTACGCTGGTGCTGGCGCTGGTGGTCATCGATGCCCTGCTGGCAGGCCGCGCCGAGGTGGTGCGCCTGACGATCATTCCCGATGTCGAGGTGGGCGAGGAAGGCTGGCTCCAGCTGTTCGCGCGCTTCACCCGGGGGGCGCGCAGCCGGGTGCAATGCGCGATTGCCGGCGACGACCGGCTGCTGCCCGGCGGGCGGACGGAACAGGCCCTGCTGCCGCTGGAAGACGGCGCCTGGCAGATCGCGATCGGATACCGCCCAACCCGGCGCGGGACCGGCGAGATCGAGGAGCTGTGGCTGCGCTGGGCGGGCCCGCTGGGCCTTGGCGCACGGCAATTGAGGAAGCCGGTCGAACAGGAAGTGCGGGTCTGGCCGAACCTGGCGCCGGTGCGCAGCCCGGCCCTGCAGACCTTCCTCAAGGATTCGCGGTTCGGCCTGATCGCGCGCCGGATGCGCGGCGAAGGTTCGATGTTCGAAGCGCTGGCCGAATACCAGCCGGGAATGGATCGCCGCCGGATCGACTGGAAGGTCAGCGCTCGCCATGCCCACCTTTACGGCAAGGAGTACGAGGCCGAGCGCAACAACCAGATCGTCTTTGCCTTCGATTGCGGTCAGGCGATGTGCGAGCCGGTGGGCGACCTGCCGCGGATCGACCGCGCGGTCACCGCGGCGCTGACCACCAGCTATGTCGCGCTCAAGGGCGGGGACAGGGTCGCGCTGTTCGGCTTTGCCGCCCGGCCCGAGGTGTTCACCCCGTTCGTAACCGACCCGCGCGATTTTCGCAGCCTGCAGGTTGCGGCGGCGGGGCTGGACTATCACGCGCAGGAACCCAACTTCACGCTTGCGCTGGCAACGCTGGCCGGACGGCTGCAACGCCGCAGCCTGATCGTGGTCTTTTCCGATTTCACCGATCCGACCAGCGCGCAGTTGATGATCGAAAGCATCGGGCGGCTGACGGCGCGGCACCTGGTGCTGTTCGTCACCATGCACGACGAGGAACTGGAAGCGCTGGCGCAGGACGATCCGCAGGACCTTCAGCGGCTGGCTATGGCGGTTTCCGCCGACAGCCTGCTGCGCCAGCGGGCGCTGGTCCTCTCGAAGCTGCGCCAACTGGGGGTGGACGTGATCGAGGCGCCTTACGAGCGGATCGGCACGCGGCTGATCGATGCCTACCTTGCGATCAAGCGCAAGGGCGCGATCGGATGACGGGAGAACGATGATGGCACTGTTCTCGCTCGGCAGGAAAGCCACCAGCGAAGCCGCCATCGAGGCCGCGGCGCTGCGCAGCGACCGCTTCAGGCAGGAGCGCGAGGGCGACTGGAAGCGGCTTGAAGGGATCGTCACCCGGATGGAGAAGGGCCGCCTGCGCCGGATCAGCGATGATGATGTTCTGGCGCTGCCGGTGCTCTACCGGACCGTCGCCTCAAGCCTGTCGGTGGCACGCGAAACCTCGCTCGACGCGGCGACGCTGGCCTATCTTGAAAGCCTGGTCCAGCGCGCCTGGTTCCTGGTCTATGGCCCCCGCACCACGCTGTGGTCGTGGCTCGGGCGCTTCTTCGGCGGGGAATGGGGCCGCGCGGTTCGCTCGATCTGGCGCGAGATGGCGGTGGCGCTGGTGCTGATGGTGGCGGGCACGGTGATCGGCTGGCAGCTGTGCCTGCACGATCCCGACTGGTATTTCGCCTTGGTCCCCACCGATCCGTCCGATCCGCGCGTGCCCGGCGCCAGTGCCGAGGCGCTGAAAAGCGTGATGTTCGGCAACCAGGGCAAGGACGGGCTGAGCGTCTTTGCCGCCAGCCTGTTCAGCCACAACGCCGGGATCGCGATCCTGTGCTTCGCGCTGGGTTTCGCCTTCGGGATCCCGCCGCTGCTGCTGCTGGTCCAGAACACCGCCGTGCTGGGCGCGCTGTTGTGGCTGCACCACGACAAGGGACTGCTGCTGGACATCATTGGCTGGCTTTCGATCCACGGCACGACCGAGCTTTTCGCGATCCTCCTGTCAGGCGCGGCGGGGCTGCATGTCGGGAGATCGATGGCCTTCCCGGGCGAGCGTTCTGTGCTCGAAGCCGCCGCCCAGGCCGGGCAGCGCGCCGCCGTGGTCATGGCCGGGGTGGTGCTGATGCTGGTCTGCGCCGGAATGCTTGAGGGGATGGGCCGCCAGCTGATCGACGACACTGTCCAGCGGCTGGTTGCGGGCTATGCGATCCTTGCCTTCTGGCTGGCCTATTTCTTCCTGTTCCGTCGCGTGCCGCTGGCGAGCGAGGCCGAATGAGCGACACCGCACCCCGACGCTCGGACCGGCGGCGCACGCTGGTGACGCCCGAAGGGACCGCCCTGCCGCTGACCCTGGCCAGCCGCGGCACGCGCTTTGGCGCCTTGCTGATCGACCTGGTGATCATCACGGCGCTGATCATCGCGGTGACCATCGCGATTGGCTATTCCGGGTTCAGCGTGCTGAAGATGATCGGCGAGGATCCGGGGAAGGCCACGGGCTCGCTCAAGTACAGCCTCGAATTTCTTGTCATCGTCTACATCGCGGTGATGTTCCTGTTTCGATACGGCTATTTCCTGTTCTTTGAACTGGGTCCGCGCGGCGCGACGCCGGGCAAGCGATTGACCGGCATCCGCGTCGCGGCGCGCGGCGGGGGGCGGCTCTCGACCGAGATGGTGCTGGCCCGCAATCTGGTGCGCGACATCGAGATTACCCTGCCGCTGGGCGCCATGTCCGCGGCCACGGGCGGCGGCGGGCTGCTGGCCTGGCTGGCGCTGGGCTGGCTGGCGATCTTCGCGCTGTTCCCCTTCTTCAACCGCGACCGCCTGCGCGCCGGCGATCTGATCGCCGGGACCTGGGTGGTCGAAGCGCCGAAGAGCAAGCTCGAGGCCGCGCTGTCAGCCGGAAGGATCGCCAGCCAGGCGAGCGGCGCATCGTACAAGTTCAGCGAAGCCGAGCTGGCGGTTTACGGCGAATACGAACTCCAGACGCTTGAGCGGGTTCTGCGCGAAGACCGGGCCGAGGCGACCGTCGCGGTGCACGAGGCGATCTGCCGCAAGATCGGCTGGAATCCCGGCGCGGGCGATGAGCGCGCCTTTCTCGAGGCCTATTACACCCAGCTGCGCGCCCGGCTCGAATCCGGGATGCGGATGGGCCGGCGCAAGGCCGACAAGCATGGCTGACCGTGCAATGGACCGTGGACCAGGGCCTCTTTGCCAATTATCGCAACACTTCCGTTTGGCCGCTTGATGATCCAGGAACCATGACCCGACTGACTCTCCGCCCCGCGACGCCCGCCGATGTGCCCGCGCTGTCGCGCCTTGCGATCGATGCCTTCAACGCCAAGTTCGGCGCGCTCTATTCGGCGCGCGATCTGGCGACCTTTCTGGCCGAATCGCTGGAAGAGGGGCCGATGGCGGCGGAGCTGGCCAAGCCGAGCAACCTGATCCAGCTGGCCGAAGCCGACGGCGCGCTGGTGGGCTATTGCAAGATCAGCCTGGTTTGCGGCTTTCCGGGTCATGCGCGGGGGGCAAAGGTGATGGAGCTCAAGCAGCTTTACGCCGCCGCCGGGGCGACCGGCTTGGGGATCGGCAAGGCCTTGATGGACTGGGCGATGGACCAGTTCGCGGCGCGCGGCGCCGACGAGGTGCAGCTTTCGGTCTATTCCGAAAACCACGGCGCGCACCGGTTCTACGAACGCTATGGCTTCGGCAAGGTCGCCGACATCACCTTCAAGGTCGGGCAGCAGTATGATCCGGAATATCTTTTCGCCAGAATGCTCTGAAATTTGATCGGGCGGGTTTGATCGGAGGCGCGCCGCCGCTATTGGCGGCGGTCATGGATCATCGCGCCATTCCGCTGCGCCGTACCGGCTGGCTGCTGCTGGCGCTGGTCCTGCTGGTCCGCGCGATGCTGCCGCAGGGGCTGATGCCGGTCGTCTCGGATGGCGGCATTCGCGTCGCGATCTGCACCGGCAGCGGTGCCGCCGTGATGGTGCTGGGCCAGGACGGCAAGCTCCACCAGGAAGAGCCCGAGCAGAAAGGCGCGCCCTGCCCCTTCGCCCTGGCCGGCGGCACGGCGGACCTGCCGCCGCCGCCGCTGGTGCTCCCTTTGCCGGTGGCGGTATCCGGTGAATCGATCCTTCCCGCCACTGCCGCGCGGCTGACCGCGCGGCGCGCACTGCGTCCGCCCGCCAGGGGGCCACCGGCCATCGCCTGATCTTCGCCAAACACCATTACACGAAGTTCAAGCGAGTACCCTGATGACCAGAACCTGTTTCGGCGCCGTGCTGGCGCTGCCCCTGCTGCTGTGCGCAATTCCCGCCGCCGCCAGCGAAGATGAAAAGACCGCCGACCCCGCCAGCGATATCGTCGCGCAGGGTCGCCGCGCTGATGAGCACGGCCCAGCCGGGACGATGGCCGACCACGTCCACAAGCGCGGTGACCTGATGCTCGGCCTCAGCTGGATGCACGAAAGCTATGGCGGCGCGAACCGCGCCGGCACCGAGGCGATCGGCGACGAGGCGATTGCCGCCGCCGGCTATGCCGTCAAGGCTGATGCGATGACCATGGACATGGCGATGCTCCACATCATGTGGGCGCCCAATGACCGGGTCACGCTGATGGCCGTACCCAGCTGGATGCGGATGGGCATGACCATGAAGGGCCTGCCTGCCGCGCCAATGGGCCAGGCCGGCGCGGCAAAGGGCACTGCCGCGATGCCCATGATGCCGGGCCAGACCATGAGCCATGCCGTCGAGGGCATCGGCGATACCCAGGTCGGTGCGCTGCTGGTGCTGTCGCGCCGGCCGCGGCTGTCGGTCCATGCCGGACTGATGGTTTCGATCCCCACCGGCAAGGCCGACCGCAGGAACGCGGCGGGAAGCTATGTCCACTACATGATGCAGGGGGGATCGGGCACCTGGGATCTCAACCCGACGCTGACCCTGCGCGGCACGCGGGCCGGGTTCGGCTGGGGTGCACAACTGGGCTACCTGTTCCGCGCCGAGAAAGCGAACGTCAGCGGCTTCCGCTTTGGCGACAGGTTCACCGCCACGGCCTGGCTCAGCAAGCCGCTGGGCGCGAACCTTTCGCTGGCGGGCCGGGTGCAGTGGACCGGCGAGGAGGAAGTGCGCGGGCACTACAACGCCGCGCATAACCACGCCTCGCCGCCCGACCGGCAGGCCAATTATGGCGGGCAGCGGCTCGACCTGGGGCTGGGCGCCAACCTGGTGGTGGGCCACGGCTACCGGATCGGGGTCGAGATGGTGGTGCAGGCCTGGCAGCGGCTCAACGGGATCCAGCTGCCCCGGCAATTCGGGGCCAACCTGACCATGAGCAGGCTATTCTGATTGCATGCAGAGGCGCGGGCGGGGTTTCCCCGGCCGCGCCTTCGCCCTATATCGCGCCGCATGTCCATTCGCCCGTGGCGCGACATCGCGCGTCGTCAGTCCCGTCAGATCATGGTTGGCCGGGTTCCGGTGGGCGGCGATGCGCCGATCACCGTCCAGACCATGACCAACACGCTCACCTCCGACGCGAAAGCGACGATCGACCAGATTCGCCGCTGCGAGGAGGCCGGAGCCGACCTGATCCGGGTGTCCTGCCCGGATGAAGCCAGCACCGCCGCCTTTCGCGAGATTGCCCGCGCCGCCACGGTGCCGCTGATCGCCGACATCCATTTCCACTACAAGCGCGCGCTCGAAGCCGCCGATGCCGGCGCGGCGTGCCTGCGCATCAATCCCGGCAACATCGGGTCGAGCGAACGCGTCGCCGAAGTGGTCCGCGCGGCCAAGGCCAACGGCTGCGCGATCCGGATCGGGGTCAATGCGGGCAGCCTGGAACGCGATCTGCTCGAGAAATACGGCGAGCCATGCCCCGAGGCGCTGGTGGAAAGCGCGCTCGATCATATCAAGCTGCTGCAGGATCACGATTTTCACGAATACAAGGTGGCGGTGAAGGCCAGCGACGTGTTCCTGGCGGTAGCGGCCTATGCCAGCCTGGCCGAAGCGGTCGATTGCCCGCTGCACCTGGGGATCACCGAAGCCGGCGGGCTGATCGGCGGCACGGTCAAGTCGAGCATCGGGATTGGCAACCTGCTGTGGGCGGGGATCGGCGACACCATCCGCGTTTCGCTTTCGGCACCGCCCGAAGAGGAAGTGCGGGTCGGCTACGAGATCCTCAAGAGCCTGGGCCTGCGCACCCGCGGCGTGCGGGTCGTATCGTGCCCCAGCTGCGCGCGCCAGGGCTTCGACGTGATCCGCACGGTCGAGCGGCTGGAAGAGGCGCTGCAGCATATCAGGACGCCGATGAGCCTTTCGGTGCTGGGCTGCGTGGTCAATGGCCCGGGCGAGGCGCGCGAAACCGACATCGGCATCACCGGCGGCGGCCAGGGCAAGCACATGGTCTACCTTTCGGGCGTGACCGACCACCATGTCCAGGACGCCGAAATGATCACGCATATCGTGAAATTGATCGAAGCCAAGGCCGCCGAAATCGAGGCGGGGACGGCGGTGAGTATGGACGTCACCCACGGCAAGGCCGCCTAACCCTTCGGTAACCCGTCGCAGCTAAATTCAGGGCGCAATGAACCGGCTCTACGCCAATGCGCTCCTGGCCATCGGCCTGATGGGCTTTTTCGCGGTGCTGTTCCAGCCGCCGGCCGACCGCTCCGCAGCGCCTGCCGCAAGCGCGCATGTGCGGGGCGAGAGATCGGCGACCGGCGAAAACGAAGATGAAGCGCTGCTGCTGACGCGCGATTCCTCGGGCCAGTTCTACATGCAGGGCAGCGTCAACGGCAGCGATGTGCGCTTCCTGGTCGATACCGGAGCCGACATGGTCGCGCTGACCGAGGCGACCGCGCAGGACCTGGGCCTTTCGGTCGGCGAGATGGAGCCGATCATGCAGACAGCCTCGGGGGTCGGTTACGGGACCCCGGTCATGCTGGATGAGGTCGTGATCGGCGGCGAGACGCTGACCAATGTCGAGGCGGTCGTGGTGCAGGATCTTTCGACCGACCTGCTGGGCCAGAGCGTCCTGCGCCGGCTGGGCTCGGTCAGCCTCCAGGGCGACCGGATGATCATCCGTCCCCGCTGAATTTGACGGCGCGGGCCTGACTTCCTAGGGCCGCAGGCGATGACCGCCCCGCGCCACGGCCTTCCCCTGCTGCATCTGCTGCTTGCGCTCGCCGTGACCGCGGTCTGGGGTTCGAACTTCGTGGTGATCAAGTTCGGGGTCGAGCATCTGCCGCCGCTGACACTGGCTTTGCTGCGCTTTGCCCTGGCCTTCTTCCCGCTTGCGCTGGTGCTGCCGCGCCCGCGCGTGCCGTGGCGCAACCTTGCGGCCTATGGCGTGCTGATCGGCGCCGGGCAGTTCGGGCTGCTGTTCACCGCGATGCGGGCCGACATCACCCCCGGTCTTGCCAGCCTGGTGGTCCAGGCCCAGGCCTTCTTCACCATCGGACTGGCCGCCTGGGTCAGCGGCGAGCGGCCCGCCGCATACCAGCTTGGCGCGCTGCTGCTGGCCAGCGCCGGGATCGTGACCATCGCGCTCCACACCGATGGCAGCGCGACCCCGCTGGGACTGGTGCTGGTGCTTTGCGCGGCGGCAAGCTGGGCGGGCGGCAACATGGTCAGCCGTGCCGCCGGGCCGGTCAACATGCTGGCCTATGTCGTCTGGTCGAGCCTGTTCGCGCTGCCCCCGCTGCTCGGTTTTGCCCTGGCGCTCGAAGGCTGGCAGCGGATCGCCGCCGGAATTGCCAGCGCCGACCGGGTGACCTGGGCGGCCGTGCTGTGGCAGTCGGTGGGCAACACGATGTTCGGCTATGGCGCCTGGGGCTGGCTGCTCTCGCGCTATCCGGCGAGCAGTGTCGCCCCGCTTTCGCTGCTGGTTCCGGTGTTCGGGCTCGGCACTTCGGCGCTGGTGCTGGGTGAGCCGCTCCAGCCCTGGAAACTCACCGCCTTTGCGCTGGTCATGGCCGGGCTTGCGCTTGGCGTGCTGTGGCCGCGCCTCAAGGGAATGCTTGCCTCATGACACTATCGATCCGTCCCGCCTGCCGCGCCGACTTGCCGCTGATCGCCGGCCTGATCCGCGATCTCGCCGCCTACGAGAAGCTGGCCCACGAGGTCCGTTTCGACGAAGCCGTACTGGGCGAAAAGCTGTTCGGCGCGCGGCCTTATGCCGAGGTGGTGATCGGCGAGATCGACGGCGCGGCGCAGGGTTTCGCATTGTTCTTCCACAATTTCTCGACCTTCGAAGGCAAGCCGGGGATCTACCTCGAGGATCTGTTCGTGCGGCCGGAAGCGCGCGGATCGGGGCTGGGCAAGGCGCTGCTGGCGCACCTCGCGCAGCTGGCGGTCGAACGCGACTGCGCCCGGCTCGAATGGTCGGTGCTCGACTGGAACGAACCGGCGATCGGATTCTACACGAAACTCGGCGCGCGTCTGATGGATGACTGGACGGTCATGCGCGTCGATGGCGACAATCTGGCACGGCTTGGCGCAGCAGCGCGCTGATTTGCCGATTCATTCTGGCGACTCGTTCAGGACTTGGTTATCCACAGACTGCTATGAAGGGGGCCATGAACCGTCGGGACCTGATACTGGGCACGCTTGCCGCCGGCGCCGCCGTGGCGGTGCCTGGGCGCGCGCTTGCCCGCCAGGTGCTGGGTGAGGAGTTCGACAAGGCCTTCGGGATTGCCCCCACGCCGCTCGAACCGGCACCCCCGCCAGTCCCGGCCTTGCCGACCGCCGTGGTTCCCAACCCTGCCTATGACCGCAAGGTGCTCGAGATCGCCGCGCGCGAACGTGACCGCGCCGGGGCAAGGCTGTGGCGCACCGATATTGTCGGCGTGGCCGACTTCGCCCGTCCCTCGACCCTGCCGCGGCTTCATTTCGCCAATCTCGAGAGCGGCACGATCCGCTCGTTCTACGTTGCCCACGGGCGCGGTTCGGACCCGGCGCATTCGGGGTTCCTGCAAAGCTTTTCGGGCGTTCCCGGAAGCGAGGCGACTTCGCGCGGGGCCTATCTGACCGCCGAATGGTACAACGGCAAGTACGGCACCTCGATCCGCCTGCTGGGGCTCGATTCCGATAACGCGACCGCACTCGAACGCGCGATCGTGATGCATCCCGCGTGGTATGCCGACCCGGCGATGATCGCCCGCCAGGGCAAGCTTGGCCGGAGCGAGGGCTGCTTTGCGATGAGCCCGGACCAGTTCAACGAAGCGCTGTGGAATCTTTCCGGCGGGCGCCTGCTCTACGCCGATCGCATCGAGGTTTGAACCGTTCGCAGCGCATTCTGGTCGCGATCGGCATCGCCGCGCTGCTGGCGCTGGCCGCGCCCTACCTGACCCGCGCCGTGGTCGACAATCGTGCCATATCGGGCAAGCAAAGCGTCTTCACCGCGCGCAGCGCCTGGCCGCGGAAGGACCTGGTGCTGTGCCTGATCAGGCACCCGGGACCGCTGGGGCTGAGCGTGGCGAGCAACGATCTCTATACCAACCCGGCCGGCGACCTGGCGGTAAGAGTGCGCGACAAGGGCCAATACCGCACGGTCGAAGCCTGGCTGCCGCAAGGCCGCACGCTCAGCGCCGAGCAGCTCGCCCGGCTGCGTTTCTGCGCCGCCAGTGCCCCCGAGGTTCAATCGACCTAGATCGGGTTGTCCAGCTTGATCACCTTTTCGCTGGTCTTGCGCTTGCCGTCCCACAGTTTGCGCGGGGCGGCGAAGCTGGCGAGCACCTTGGCGTCGCGGCCGTAGAGGTCCTTGAAGGTCCCCATCTTGCCGTTGATGTCGCTCGCCATCGTGAAGTACATGATATAGACCGGGAAAGTCTTGGTCATCGGGACCAGCGTGTACTTGCCCGAACCGGCGATCGCGACCAGTTCGTCGGTCGACTTGCCGGCCCCCAGGATCGCCATCGTCATCGCCAGTTCGGTCGCGCGTTCGGTGCGCACGCAGCCGTGGCTGAGAGCGCGGTAGGGCTGCGCGAAGAGGCCGCGCGACGGCGTGTCGTGGATGAAGATCGCGTGGTCGTTGGGCATGTCGAGCTTGACGAAACCCAGCGAATTGGTCGGCCCCGGCTGCTGGACCACGGTGATCGTGCCGTCCTTGTTCCTGGTCGCCTTGTAACCCTGCCGCGCGGCCGAGGCCGGATTGCCGATCAGGCGGGCGCCCAGCCCTTCGCCGACCACGATCGATTGCGGAACGGTCCAGGTCGGGTTGAACACCACCCCCTTGACCACCGCGGCCAACTGCGGGGTCGCGGTCTTGCCGACCTTGCCGACGATCGTGCGGTACGAACGGATGATCGAATTGTCGACCGTCAGGCGAAGCTGGAATTCGGGGACATTGGTCAGGAGGTAATACTTGCCCAGCTCGCGCGGGAGCCAGCGCCAGCGGTCCATGTTGATGCGGATCAGCGCGCGCTTGGTCTTGTCGGCCGCCGGGGTCACCGCGAGCAGCGCCTTCAGCGCGGCGTAATCGGGCGTCGTCGGCATCAGCGAGGCGACCGCGCCGGCGACGTCGTTGTCCGCCAGCGCGCGGGCCATCACCGCCGAGGTCGGGTTGGCATCGATGTCGGTATCGACCACGAACCACTGTTCGCGCGAATCCATCCGGGTCCGGCCATCGCGCAGATCCTCGATCAGCCAGGCGAAGGACTTGCTGGCCTGGGCGTCGAGCGCCGCCTGATCACCCGCGGCGATCGCGGCGCGCAGCTTTTCGGGCTGGTAGTCGGCCGGGAACAGGCCTTCGGCGTCGATCCCGCCGATCACGCCGAGCAGTGCCTGGGCATTGGCCTTGCTCCAGGAGATCACCGGCTCATCGATCGGCGCCTGCGCCGAAATCGTCGGCGAAGCGCTGGGAACCGGCGCGGGCGACTGCGCGGGGCTGGGTGCCGGCGAGGGGGTGGGTGAGGGCAGGATGTCCTGCGGCTGCGCGGCATAGACCGCTGCCGAGGCGAACAGCGCCACCAGCCCTGCGCCGCCGAATGCCTTGCCTCTGATCGTCATTACCCAAATCTCCGAGAAAATGCGGCAGGCAATCCTGCCTTGGCCTTGCGCCAGTATTGCCCTGTTCGGCCCCGCTCTTCAAGCATTGCGCCGCAACATAAGCTGAACGAGGTGGCGATTCTTCCCGCACCCGCATGTTCGCTAGCGCACGGTGAAGCGCACCTGGTCGAGCTTGCGCCCGCTGGCATCGCTCAGCGCCAGCAGATGGCTGCCGGGCAGCAGCGGGATCTGGTAGCCGGTCGCGGCTTTCGGCAGCGGACGTCCGTCAAGGGTAAGCGAAAGGTCGCCCGCATCGCCGCTGATCGACACCCCGATCGACTGGCGATCGCCCGGAATATCGGGATCGCGGGCATAGACCGCGCCCGAAACCGGGTTGGCGATATGCGGGCGCCGGGCGAATTCGGGCGCCTGGGCCATGACCCCCTGCGCGGTCCCGGCCAGGAACCATTCGCTGCGCGGCGGCTCGCGCCCGGTGGCAAAGCTGACCGGACTGGCGCTGACCCCTTCGGGGCGCGGCGGCTGTTGTCCGCGCCGCCCCTGGTGCAGCGCGATCATCACGTCGCGCCAGACCGGCGCCGCGCCGCTGGTTCCCGAAACCGCGCGCATCGGATCGCCTTCGAGGTTGCCGACCCAGACCGCGACGGTGAAGCGGTCGGAATAGCCGATGCACCAGTTGTCACGCATCGCCTTCGAGGTGCCGGTCTTGGCCGCCGCCCAGAACGGCAGCCGCAGCGCCGAATCGACCCCGAAGGTGCTGGCCCGCGCCGAAGGATCGGACAGCATGTCGCCGACGATCCAGGCCGCGCCCGGATCGAGCACCTGCCGCGCCTCGCCCGCCGGATCGTCGGCCTTGATCCGCAGCGGGCTCCACCGGCCGAGATTGGCGAGCGTGCGATAGGCATTGGCCTGTTCGAGCAGGGTCACTTCGGCCGAACCCAGCGCCAGGCTGAAGCCATAGTAGGAGCCGTCAGCCTCGAGCCCGTCGTAGCCGAGGTCGGCCAGGCGGTCGCGGAAGTCCTGCACTCCATCGAGCAGCAGCGCGCGCACCGCCGGAACGTTGAGCGAATTGGCCAGCGCGCGGCGCACCGAAACCGGGCCCATGAAGGCGTTGTCGTAGTTCCGCGGCACATAGAGCCCCGAGGCGGTGTCAAGCTGGACCGGCGAATCCTCGAGGATCGAGGCGGCGGTCAACCACTTGCGCTCGATCAGCTGGGCATAGAGATGCGGCTTGAGCGTCGACCCGGCCTGGCGCGGGGCCGAGGCGCCATCGACCGAGGCAGCGGTCGAACCCAGGCCGATCCCGCCGACATAGGCCAGCACCTCGCCGCTCCGGTTGTCCAGCACCACCACCGCCCCGTCGCGCGCGCGGGTCGGGCCAAGTCCCAGGAGCTGGTGCTGGAGCGCCCCGACGGCAAGGGCCTGCACCGCGGGATCGATCGTCGTGGTCACTGTCATTCCCGGCTCGGTCAGCAGCCGGGCGGCAAGGTGCGGGGCGAGTCCCCGATCGAGCGCCTTGAGATTGCCGGTGCCCGCCGCCGCCTCGGCCAGCACCTGCAGCGCCGGGCAATCCTCGGCCTTCATCAGCCGGCAGGCGCGCGCCGCGACCTGATCGGGCCGGGCGGTGGGGTTGCGCAGCAGGGCCGCCATGACCGCCGCCTCGCGCGGATCGAGCATCGCGGGACGCTTGCCGAACAGCGCCAGCGCGCCAGCGCCGACCCCCTGGTTCTCGCCCCGGAACGGCGCGAGATTGAGATAGGCCTCGAGGATCTGGCGCTTGTTCCAGCTGGCTTCGAGCGCCCAGGCGGTGCGCATCTGGCGCAGCTTGTCGAGCCAGCCGCGGCTTCCCGGACGGCCGATGTCGGGCCACAGGAAGGCCGCGGTCTGCATGGTCAGGGTCGATGCCCCGCGCCGGCCCTTGCCATCGAAAGCATCGCGCAGCGATCCCGCCAGCGCCAGCCAGTCAACCCCGCCGTGGCTCAGGAAGCGGCGATCCTCGATCGCGATCACGTCCTGCCCCAGCGCGGGCGCGATCTCGCCCAGCGGCACCCAGGCCAGCCGCCGCTGCGCGAAGTCGACCCGCACCTCGCTCAGCAGGCTGCCATCGCGCGCGTGGAGCCAGGCCTCGCTCGACTTCCACTGCCCCTTGAGATCGGCAAAGGCCGGCACCGGCGGCGGCGCGGTCCACCACCACAAGGCGGCAAGCGCCAGCGCCGCCAGCCCCAGCAGCAGCCGGGCCGGATGGCGGCGCAGCGTTGCGAATGCCTGCGCTAGTTTGCCCACACCGTCACCGGAGCGATCGGCAGCTGGGCACGGATCGCGGGAGCATACATCGCCTCAACCCGCGCCGGGGGCAGCGCGAACTGGCCCGCGGTGTTGATCCGCACGGTGTATTCGACAACGGTGGTGCCGCGCGGCAGCCATTCGAAGAAGGCCCGCCACGAACCCTGCCGGCTTTCGGTATAGCTGGGCCAGCCGCTTCCCTGATCGGCGGTGCTATCGGCCGCGTCGCTTGCGAAGGCGGCCCCGGCGTTGTCGAGCAACTGCGACTGCCCGCCCAGTCCCGACATCACGCTGGCGCCCGGCGGCAGCGGATCGGCCAGCACCACCCAGTTGCGTTCGGCCGCGGACTGGATCGTCAGGCGCACGCGCAGCACATCGCCCTGGGTCAGCTTGCCGGGCTGCCTGGCCGAAATCACCGCGACTTCGCGCTTCAGCCGGTATCCGGCCATCAGCGGCTCGGTCAGCGGCACCGCGGCGTGGACCGCAACCGTCGCCCAGGGGCCCGCACCGCCGACCTGCGCCAGCTTGAGCGGGGCATTGACCAGCGGCAACTGCACCGGTTCCGGCGCCGCGGAACGCGGCCACGAAACGGTATAGAATGCCGCGCCAAGGCCGATCTGGGTCGTCCCGGCTATCGCGCTGGCCGGATAGGCCTGGGCAAAGCGGCGGGTAACCAGCGCGCCCCAGGCGTTGGCCGGGGTAGTATCCCAGTGCCCGCGCTGCTGGCGCGCGGCGACGCCCACCATCATCCGGGGCACCTCGGCGCTCCAGCCTGGCTTGCCGATCACCGCGTCGAGCGCCTTGATCGCCATTTCGTCGGCCCCGGTCATCATCCACCACGGCGCGTTCCGCGCATCTGCCAGATCGAGCCGGGTGCCTTCATAGACCAGCCGGCGGCGCAGTTCGCCTTCGGCCGCGGCGCGCATCACCAGGGCCCGTGGAGCGCCGCGCAGGCGGTCGAGCGTAACGATCCAGTCCGCCAGCGCCGAGGTCGGCATGTCCATCGGCACCATGTCGATCCGGGCCAGCAGCCGCGGATCGGCGGCCCCGGCACGCGCCAGCGCGGCCAGCGCGGCGATCCGCAGCGGTCGCTCGTCGATCCGGATGAACCGCTTGCGCCCCAGCTTGCCTTCGACCACGCCGGTCAGCGCGGCAACCATCCTGCGGCGGGGCTCGTCCGGGATCGTCAGCCCGGCGGCCGATGCGGTGGCCATGACATAGGCGGTCAACTCGGGCGAGCCCTGCATCCGCTGGTCTGGCCAGTAGCGCACCAGCCCATCGGCATCGAGGTAGGTCGGCAAGGCATCGGCAAGCGGCTTCCACGCCGCCGCATCGCCGACCGCGACCAGCCGCGAAAGCTGCTGTTCGAAACAGTCATAGGGATAGGCCTGCATGTACTGGCGCACTCCGCCAAGCGGCGCGGCAAGACTGTCGCTGAGATCGACCGTGACATAGCCGCCCGGCAGCGCGCCGGCCGGAGCCGCGATGACCGGGGCCGGATCGCCGACGCGCAGCAGGCTGGCGGCCCAGACCTCGACCGGCACCGCCGGGATCACGTCCTGGCTGCCCGAAACGGTGTCGCTGGCTTTGCCGTCGCTCGAGCGGACGGCGAGCGTCCACTTGATCGTTCCGGGATCGGCGGGGGCGGTCACCGTCCAGCGCAGGGTCGATGCGCCGCCTGCCGGAATGGTCACGCTCTGGGGCTTCAGTCCATCAAGCGCGGGCACCGTTTGCGGGGTGGCCGCGATCTTCATCGGCTTGTCGGTGCCGTTTCGCAGCGTATAGACCGCATCGAACCGGTCACCGCTGCGCACCAGCGGCGGCAGGCCCGGATAGGCCGACAGGTCCTGTGCGGTGCGCAGGTCGGCCTGGCCGGTGCCGAACAGCTGCGCGCCCTGGGTCGCGACGGCGACCAGCTTGAAGCTGGACAGCGCATCCGACAGCGGCACCGCCACGGTCGCGCGCCCTTGTCCGTCGAGCGCGACCTGGCCCTGCCACAGCAGCACCGGCTGGAAGTTCTGCCGGTTGACCGCCGAGGCATCACCCCCGCCGCCGCCCGCCGCGACCGCCTTCTTGCCGTAGTGGCGCTTGCCCACCACCTGCATCTGCGCGGTCGAGGTGGCGACTTCGAGATTGCGTTCGCCCATCATCGCCTTGAGCACGTCCCACGATCCGTTGGGCTTCAATTGCAGCAACGCCTCGTCGACCGCGACGAAGGCCACTTCGGCGCTGCTCGCCGGGCGGCCATCGGGCTGGGTCACGGCAATCGCGACATTGGCGGTTTCTCGCACGGCGTAGCGGCTCCGCTCGGGCCTGACCTCGACGCCTAGGCGGTGGCCCTCCCAGCCGACTTTCACTTCGGCCATGCCGATCCGGTAGCTCGGCTTGGCGAGGTCGATCGTCGCCGTCGGGGCGACGCGCGCCTTGTCGCCAACCGGAATGCCCAGGCCCTGGGCGAGCTTGACGATCCAGCTTTCATCGCCCGCAACCCGGCCGCGCACCGCCATCACCGAGACATAGACATTGGGCGCGAAGGATCCGGGCAGCTTGACCTCGACCACCGGATCGGTGCCTTCGAGCCTGGTGATGAAGCTTTCGAGCACGCCCTCGCGCTCGACCGTCACCAGCGCGTTCGCCTCGCGGAAAGGCATGCGCACCTGGAACCGCGCGGTCTCACCCGCCTTGTATTCGGGCTTTTCGGGGATCACGTCCATCCGGTCGCCGTTGTCGCCGCCGAACCACCAGTCATCCTTGCCGGCCAGCCACACGGTCTGCACCGCGCGGCTTTCGCGGCCCGCATCGTCGCGCACGCGGGCAACCACCGTGACCTCGCCCGAGACGCCGGGCGCGATCTGGCAACTGGCCCGGCCCAGGCGGTCGGTGCTGGCGCGGCAGCTTGCCGACAGCTTCTTCACTTCTTCCTGGTTGTCATAGGCATAGAAGCCGCCGATCAGCCGCCGCCGCGCGGTGATCACCCGGCGCGAATAGACATCGACCTCGACCTGCCGGGCAGCAAGCGGCTGGCCGTCGAGGCCCAGCACCACGGTTTGCAGCCGCAGGTCATCGTCGCGCATCAGCCAGCCGTCGGTCTTCATCCCCACCTGCAGCGCGGCGGGATAGAGCGTCAGGCGGCGCCCGGCGGTCAGCGTTTCGCCATTGGCGTCGGCATAGTCCATCTCGACCATCAGGCTGACCGGGTCGGTGATCTTCTGGCTGACCGCCACGTCGGTGCGGGCGGTGCCGTCGGCGCCCAGCGTCACCGGCAGGGTCTGGGCAAACGGCAGGTCGTCGCCGACCATGTCCTCGGCCCCGTCGCCGCCCAGCGCGCGTGTACCTTCCTTGACGTCTTCGCCGCCGAAGTTGAATCCCTGGTAACCCTTTGGCAGCGGGACATAGCCGTTGAAATCGGTGCGCAGCGTAACCGGCAGGGCGCCGGCCCCGCCGCCCGAAAGATAACCGACAAACAGCGCCAGCGGCACGCTCGACGGCTGAACCAGCGCCTCCTTCGGCCCGGTGATCGCCGCGCGCATGTTGGGCAGCTTGTACTCGTCGACCCGGATCGACTGGCCGGAATAGATCGTCTTGTCGCCGATTTCGAACTTCAGCGAATAGTCGCCCAGCGGCGCACCCTGCGGCACCGTCCACTGGCCTTCCGCGCTGCCCCCGGCGCCGATCGTCACATCCTGCTTGAATTCGGTGTCCGATCCCAGGTGGCTGAACACCGCCTTGCCGCTGAAACCCTTGGCAAAGGCAAAGCCCGCGCCGACCGGGCGGCGCAGCAAGTGCTTGAAATGCACGGTTTCGCCCTGGCGCACCAGTTCGCGGTCGAACACGGTGTGGATCAGGTCGTCCGGCGCGCCATAGCCGAACCCCATCTCGAAATCATAGGGCGAGATGCCGTCGTTCCAGTTGCTCAGCGTGAAGCTCATGTCATCGCCGGTGCGGGCGGAAACCATCAGCGGATGATCGGTCGAATCCGGATCGCAGCTGCCGCCGGTCAGCGGATCGCCCAGCACCGCCCCGATCCTGACCAGGCCCGAGGCATCGCTCGTCCCGCTGGCCAGCAGCCTGCCGGTGCAACTGTCCGAAATCCGCACCGCCGCATTGGCGACCGGCGCGGCATCGGCCAGCGAGGTGACCCAGACCAGCGAGCCTTCGCGGCCCCACTTGAAATGGACCGCCATATCGGTAACCAGCGCCCCGGCCGCGACATAGCGCGGCACCGGGCGGCCCAGCAGCGCCGAACCCAGCGCCGGGCTGGCGAATTCGACCACGTGGAAGCCCTTGCCGCTCAGCGGCACACCGACCACCTCGAAGTCCTTGCCCTTGCCGGGAAGCGCGACCTTCATCGCCGTGCCGGTTGGCGGCAGCAGCGGCTTGTCGCGGGTGTGGTTGACCGCGAACGACGTGCCGTCCTTGCGCTTGATCCAGTCGTAGTCGCTGCGTTCCGCCTTTTCGAGCTTGCGCAGCCAGGCGGCGATTTCGGCGTCGCTCGCCTGAAGGCGAACCGTCTGCCCCGCAACGAAGCCGGCCTTGCCGACCAGGTCGGGCTCGATCGCGCGGACGGTGACCGGCAAGCTTGCGCCTTCGCGCGCCTCGACGATCCCGAAGCCGGCGGCGAACTTGATCAGCGGCGGGGTGGGCGAAAAGCCGACCGCCAGCGGAAAGCGCGCCGCATTGGCCAGCGCGCGGCCCGACAGGTCGTTGAGCCCGGCGGGCATGGTGATCGTGGCAGCCATCGCCGCCGGGAACGGCCCGTCGAAATAGATGTCCGAAATCTCGGCATTGCCGGTTTCTTCGGAATCGGCGCGCGGGCTGCGCTCGGTGCCGTCGGCCAGCCTTAGCCGCACGGCCAGCGCCTGGCCGCGCGCGACCGGCGCGGTGAACGAAACGTGGACCGGGGTGATCGGGTTGCAGGCCGCCTTGCCGTTCGAGCGGGTGCAATCGAAACTCGCCTCGAAAGCCTCGCGCACGGTGTAGTCGAAGCGCTGGTCGCGGCCAGCCAGCTTGCCGGCGCGGTCGGCGATGGACTTGGGCCAGACCAGCGCGACATCCTTGCCCGGGGGCAGCGGGCGGCGGCAGCGCAGTGCAATGACATTGGCCAGCGCCGCGCTGCGGGCGGCGCCGGCAGCGGGCAGGGGCGATGCGATCTCGGCCTCGGAAAGGAAGTCGGCGGTGCGCCAGTCATCGCTGCCGAGCTGGGTCAGCACGCTTTCGGCCGTGCCGGCGGGCAGCACGTCGATTGCCGCAACCTCGCCCACCCCGTCGATCGCGCAGCCCGCCCGGGCCGCGACCGAGGCGGGATCGGCCGCGGTGTTGGTGGCGACCAGGAAGACCTGGTCCTCGTCGATATCGCTGCCGCCCTCGCCCGGAGCCAGCACCGCGCGGATCGATGGTCCTGAAGTGTCGATGGTATAGCTTGCCTGCCCGCTGACCCTGATCCCGCCCAGCGTGGTCAGGCCATCGCGCAGCTTGACCTTGCAGGTGGTGGCGCCTTTCAGCGAACGCTGGAAATCGATCACGAAAGTCTGCGGATCGACCCAGCGCCCGGTGCTCGCCCCCGGGCAGTCGCTGCTGGCCGCGGGCCTGGCGCGCGGATCGCCCAGCGGCACCATCGCTTCCGAAAAACGGATCGTGAAGCGGTCGATCGCCCCGCTGCCGGGCATCGCGGTGCCCGCCGTGGCCAGCACCACCCGCGGCGGATTGTCGCCCCGCGCGGCGAGTGGGAGCAGCAGAAGGGCAGGCAGGGCAAGCTTCCAGACCGCGCGCATGGGGTGCCTCCGGGGCAGGGATGAGTCGTTGGGTGACATCATCTCCTATGCGCCGGGCAAAGTCGATTGTAGGAAAACGCCAGCACCCGGGAAAAGCGCAAGAAAAGGCCCCGCCGGATCGCTCCGGCGGGGCCTGTTCTGTCAGCCTGGGGCTGGCGGCAGGCTTATTCCTCGCCTTCCGCGGCCTCCGGGTTGAGGTATTCGCCGGCGTCGGCGTCCAGTCCGTGGCTTTCACCCTCGACCGCGGCCAGCGGATCGGCAAAGCCGGCGGCTTCCGCGCCCTGGGCGAGTTCGGCGGCGTGCTCTTCATCGGCGCTGTCGGGGGCGATCAGCGCCTCCTGCAGCTTGCGGTAGGAAGCGCGCAGCGCGGCATCGCGGCTGGTCGCGGCGACCCGCAGGCGGTTCATCCCCGCGCCGGTTCCGGCCGGGATCAAGCGCCCGACGATGACGTTTTCCTTGAGCCCGATCAGGCTGTCGCGCTTGCCCTCGACCGCCGCCTGGGTGAGCACCCGGGTGGTTTCCTGGAACGACGCAGCCGAAATGAACGAACGCGTCTGCAGCGAGGCCTTGGTGATGCCGAGCAGCACCGGCTTGCCTTCCGCCGGAGCCTGCCCCGGCGCCAGCTTGGCGTTGTATTCGTCCATTTCCTCGCGGTCGACCTGTTCGCCGGCCAGCAGCACGGTATCGCCGCCCTCGGTGATCTCGACCTTCTGCAGCATCTGGCGAACGATCACCTCGATGTGCTTGTCGTTGATCTTCACGCCCTGCAAGCGGTAGACTTCCTGGATTTCCGCGACGAGGTATTCGGCCAGAGCCTCTACCCCGAGCACTTCGAGGATGTCGTGCGGGTCGGGCGAACCGGAAATCAGGTTGTCGCCCTTCTTGACCCAGTCACCTTCCTGGACGTCGATCACCTTGGCCTTGGGGATCAGGTATTCCACCGGATCACCCTCTTCCGGGACAATCGCGATCTTGCGCTTGGCCTTGTAGTCGCGAACGAATTCGACGCGGCCCGAGACCTTGGCGATGATCGCGTTGTCCTTGGGCTTGCGGGCTTCGAACAGTTCGGCGACACGCGGCAGACCGCCGGTGATGTCGCGGGTCTTGGCGGCTTCGCGGCTGGCGCGGGCCAGCACGTCACCGGCTTCGACCGACTGGCCATCCTCGACCGACAGCGTGGTGCCCGGCGCCAGCATGTAGCGCGCGGCCTCGCCCGAGGCATCGTCGAGCAGGGTCAGGCGCGGACGCAGGTCTTCCTTCTTCGAGCGGCTGGCCGAGCGGTTCTCGGTCACGACGCGGCTGGTCATGCCGGTCGCTTCGTCGGTCACTTCGGTCAGGGTCTTGCCGTCGAGCAGATCCTGGTACTTCACCACGCCGGACTTTTCGGTGATGATCGGGGTGGTGAACGGGTCCCACTCCGCCAGCCGGTCGCCTTCGCTGATGATCGCGCCGTCTTCGTGCAACAGGTGGGTCCCGTAGGGCACCTTGTGCATCGCGCGTTCGCGGCCTTCGCTGTCCATCACCACGATCTCGCCGTTGCGGGCGAGCGACAGGCGCCGACCGCGCTTGTCGACGATGGTCGGCACATCGCGGTAGACCACGGTCCCGTCGCAGATCGCTTCGAGGTGCGACTGCTCGTTGACCTGCGCCGCACCGCCGATGTGGAAGGTGCGCATGGTCAGCTGGGTGCCGGGCTCACCGATCGACTGGGCGGCGATGACGCCAACCGCTTCGCCGATGTTGACCGGCGTGCCGCGGGCCAGATCGCGGCCATAGCAGGTCGCGCAGACGCCCTGTTCGGCTTCGCAGATCAGCGGGCTGCGGATCTTGATCGCCTGGACGCCCGATGCCTCGACCTTGGCGGTCGCGGCTTCGTCGAGCAGCGTGCCCTTGGGCATGATCACGGTGCCGTCCTTGTCGGCAATGTCTTCCGCCAGGGTGCGGCCCAGGATGCGTTCGCCCAGCGAGGCGATGGTCGAACCGCCCTGGACGATCGCCCGCATTTCGAGCGCGCGTTCGGTCCCGCAATCGTCGATCACCACCACGCAGTCCTGCGACACGTCGACCAGGCGGCGGGTCAGGTAACCCGAGTTCGCGGTCTTGAGCGCGGTGTCCGCGAGGCCCTTGCGGGCGCCGTGGGTCGAGTTGAAGTATTCGAGGACGGTCAGGCCTTCCTTGAAGTTCGAGATGATCGGGGTTTCGATGATCTCGCCCGAAGGCTTGGCCATCAGCCCGCGCATCCCGGCCAGCTGCTTCATCTGGGTCGGCGAACCACGCGCACCGGAGTGCGACATCATGTAGATCGAGTTGACCGGCCGCTGACGCCCGGTTTCGGGGTCGACCGGCGAGGCCTTGATCTCGTCCATCATGGCGTTGGCCACCTGGTCGCCGCAGCGGCTCCAGGCATCGATCACCTTGTTGTACTTTTCCTGCTGGGTGATCAGGCCGTCCTGGTACTGCTGTTCGTAATCGGCCACCAGCGCCTTGGTTTCCTCGACCAGCTTTTCCTTGGCATCGGGGATGATCATGTCATCCTTGCCGAAGGAAATGCCCGCCTTGAACGCGTGGCGGAAGCCCAGCGCCATGATCGCGTCGGCGAACAGCACGGTGTCCTTCTGCCCGGTGTGGCGATAGACCTGGTCGATGACGTCGCCGATTTCCTTCTTGGTCAGCACCTTGTTGACCACGTCGAAGGGAACGGTGTGGCTCTTGGGCAGGCATTCGCCGATCAGCATCCGGCCCGGAGTGGTCTCGAACCGCTTCATGTACTGCTCGCCCGCCTCATCGGTCTGCGGCACGCGGGCCACGATCTTCGAGTGCAGCGTCACAGCGCCTGCGCCCAGCGCCTGGTGGACTTCGGCCATGTCGGCCAGCACCATGCCCTGCCCGGGTTCGCCCTCGCGGTCGAGCGAGAGGTAGTAGAGGCCCAGGACCATGTCCTGCGAGGGAACGATGATCGGCTTGCCGTTGGCGGGGCTGAGGATGTTGTTGGTCGACATCATCAGCACGCGCGCTTCGAGCTGGGCTTCGAGGCTGAGCGGCACGTGGACCGCCATCTGGTCACCGTCGAAGTCGGCGTTGAAGGCCGAGCAGACCAGCGGGTGCAGCTGGATCGCCTTGCCTTCGATCAGCACCGGTTCGAACGCCTGGATGCCCAGGCGGTGCAGCGTCGGCGCGCGGTTGAGCAGCACGGGGTGTTCGCGGATCACTTCGTCAAGGATGTCCCAGACTTCCTTGCGTTCCTTTTCGACCCACTTCTTGGCCTGCTTGAGAGTCATCGACAGACCCTTGGCGTCAAGCCGCGCGTAGATGAACGGCTTGAACAGCTCGAGCGCCATCTTCTTCGGCAGGCCGCACTGGTGCAGCTTGAGTTCCGGCCCGGTCACGATCACCGAACGGCCCGAATAGTCGACGCGCTTGCCGAGCAGGTTCTGGCGGAAGCGGCCCTGCTTGCCCTTGAGCATGTCGGACAGCGACTTCAGCGGACGCTTGTTGGCGCCGGTAATCACCCGGCCGCGGCGGCCGTTGTCGAACAGCGCGTCGACCGCTTCCTGCAGCATGCGCTTTTCGTTGCGGACGATGATGTCCGGCGCGCGCAGCTCGATCAGGCGCTTGAGGCGGTTGTTGCGGTTGATGACCCGGCGATAGAGGTCGTTGAGGTCCGATGTCGCGAAGCGACCGCCGTCGAGCGGCACCAGCGGGCGCAGTTCGGGCGGAATGACCGGCACGACATCGAGGATCATCCATTCGGGGCGGTTGCCCGATTCGATGAACGATTCGACCACCTTGAGCCGCTTGATGATCTTCTTCGGCTTCAGTTCCGACTTGGTCTCGGACAGTTCCTTGAGCAGGTCTTCCTTTTCCTGCTCGAGGTCGAGGTTCATCAGCATGTGCTTGACGGCCTCGGCGCCGATCCCGGCCGAGAAGGCATCCTCGCCATACTCGTCCTGATAGTCGTAAAGCTCGTCCTCGGTGAGGAGCTGGTACTTGTCGAGCGGCGTCAGGCCGGGTTCGGTGACGATGTAGCTTTCGAAGTAGAGCACACGCTCAAGCTGCTTGAGCTGCATGTCGAGCAGCAGGCCGATGCGGCTGGGCAGGCTCTTGAGGAACCAGATGTGCGCAACCGGCGCGGCCAGCTCGATGTGGCCCATGCGCTCGCGGCGGACCTTGGTAACGGTCACCTCGACGCCGCACTTTTCGCAGACCACGCCCTTGTACTTCATGCGCTTGTACTTGCCGCACAGGCACTCGTAGTCCTTCACCGGGCCGAAGATGCGGGCGCAGAACAGGCCGTCGCGTTCGGGCTTGAAGGTGCGGTAGTTGATCGTTTCCGGCTTCTTGATTTCGCCGAAGGACCAGCTGCGGATGCGTTCCGGGCTGGCGATGCCGATCTGGATCTGGTCGAAGGTTTCGGGCTTCGCCATCTGGTTGGTGAACTTGGTCAGGTCGTTCATAATCCGTATCCCTTACGGGTGAAAACTGGGTGGCTGGGGTACTTCGGCTCTCGCCTTCTCCCCTACCTGGTTCATTCAAGAACCAAGGCCGGGCGCCACTCCGACGCTCGTCTGTTCTTACTCCGCCGCTTCCGCGAAATCGCCCTCATCGTCCTCGTCGGTCAGGCTCGACAGCTCGACGTTGAGGCCGAGGCTGCGCATTTCCTTGACGAGCACGTTGAAGCTTTCGGGAATGCCGGCCTCGAAGGTGTCGTCGCCCTTGACGATCGCTTCGTAGACCTTGGTGCGGCCGACCACGTCGTCGGACTTCACCGTGAGCATTTCCTGCAGCGTATAGGCGGCGCCGTAGGCCTGGAGCGCCCAGACCTCCATTTCGCCGAAGCGCTGGCCGCCGAACTGCGCCTTGCCGCCCAGCGGCTGCTGGGTGACGAGGCTGTAGGGCCCGATCGAACGCGCGTGGATCTTGTCGTCGACCAGGTGGTGCAGCTTGAGCATGTAGATGTAGCCCACCGTCACCTTGCGGTCGAAGGCCTCGCCGGTGCGCCCGTCATAGAGCGTGACCTGGCCCGAGGTGTCGAGCCCGGCCTTCTCCAGCATCGCCGAAACATCGGCTTCGCGCGCGCCGTCGAACACCGGGGTGCCCATCGGCACGCCGTTCCTGAGCAGATCGGCCATGTCGACGATCTCGCCGGTCGAGCGCGAGTCGATTTCTGCGTGGTACTGCGGGCCGTAGACGTCCTTCAGCTTCTCCACCACCGCGGCCGGGGGGGCGGCGGCTTCGGGATCGGGGTTGGCGGCGCGCCAGTCCTCGAGCGCACCCGCGATCTGCTGGCCCAGGCCGCGCGCGGCCCAGCCTAGGTGCGTTTCGAAGATCTGCCCGACGTTCATGCGGCTCGGCACGCCCAGCGGGTTGAGCACGATGTCGACCGGGGTTCCGTCCTCGAGGAAGGGCATGTCTTCCTGCGGCAGGATCCGGCTGATGACGCCCTTGTTGCCGTGACGGCCGGCCATCTTGTCGCCCGGCTGCAGCTTGCGCTTCACCGCGACGAAGACCTTGACCATCTTGAGCACGCCCGGCGCCAGTTCGTCACCGCGTTCGAGCTTTTCCTTGCGGTCCTCGAACTTCTCCTGGATCGCCTTGACGGTGGCGTCGTACTGCGCCTTGACCGCTTCGAGCTGGCCCTGGACCTTGTCGTCGGCCACCGCGAACTTCCACCATTCGTGGCGTTCGACCTCGGCCAGGTTGTCCTCGCCGATCGTGTCGCCCTTCTTGAAGCCCTTGGGCGCGGCCGCGGCGACCTGGCCGATCAGCATGTCCTTGAGGCGGTTGTAGGTGGCGCGGTTGAGGATCGAGCGTTCGTCCTCGCGGTCCTTGGCGAGGCGTTCGATTTCCTCGTTCTGGATCTGGCGGGCACGGTCGTCGATCTCGATCCCGTGGCGGTTGAACACGCGGACATCGACGATGGTGCCCGAAACCCCCGGCGGCAGCCGCAGCGAGGTGTCGCGCACGTCGCTGGCCTTTTCGCCGAAGATCGCGCGGAGCAGCTTTTCTTCGGGCGTCATCGGCGATTCGCCCTTGGGCGTGATCTTGCCGACCAGGATGTCACCCGGGTGCACTTCGGCGCCGATGTAGACGATCCCGGCTTCGTCGAGGTTGCGCAGCGCTTCCTCGCCGACGTTGGGAATGTCGCGGGTGATGTCTTCCGGGCCCAGCTTGGTGTCGCGGGCCATGACCTCGAATTCGTCGATGTGGATCGAGGTGAAGACGTCGTCCTTGACGATGCGTTCGCTGATCAGGATCGAGTCTTCGTAGTTGTAGCCATTCCACGGCATGAACGCGACCAGGCTGTTGCGGCCCAGCGCCAGTTCGCCCAGCTCGGTCGAGGGACCGTCGGCGAGGATGTCACCGGCTTCGACCACGTCGCCCACCTTCACCAGCGGGCGCTGGTTGATGCAGGTCGACTGGTTCGAGCGTTCGAACTTCTGCAGACGGTAGATGTCGACGCCCGACTGGCCGGCCTCGATATCGCCCGAGGCGCGGATCACGATGCGGGTCGCGTCGACCTGGTCGACCACCCCGCCGCGCAGCGCGGCGATCGCCGCACCCGAATCGCGGGCCACGGTCTCTTCCATCCCGGTGCCGACGAACGGCGCTTCGGCTCGGACCAGCGGCACCGCCTGGCGCTGCATGTTCGAGCCCATCAGCGCGCGGTTGGCGTCGTCGTTCTCGAGGAACGGGATCAGCGAAGCCGCGACCGAGACGAGCTGCTTGGGCGAAACGTCCATCAGCGTCACGTGATCGCGCGGGGCCATCACGAATTCGCCGGCTTCACGCGCCGAGATCAGTTCCTCGACGAAAGTGCCGTCGGCGTTGAGCTCGGCCGAGGCCTGGGCGACGGTGTGCTTGCTCTCTTCCATCGCCGAGAGATAGACCACCTCGCCGGTGACCTTGCCGTCGACGACCTTGCGGTACGGGGTTTCGATGAACCCGTACTTGTTGACGCGGGCAAAGGTCGACAGCGAGTTGATCAGACCGATGTTCGGGCCTTCCGGCGTTTCGATCGGGCAGATGCGGCCGTAGTGGGTCGGGTGCACGTCGCGCACTTCGAAGCCGGCGCGCTCGCGGGTCAGGCCGCCGGGGCCAAGCGCCGAGACGCGGCGCTTGTGGGTGACTTCCGACAGCGGGTTGGTCTGGTCCATGAACTGCGAGAGCTGCGACGAACCGAAGAACTCTCGCACCGCGGCGACCGCGGGCTTGGCGTTGATCAGGTCATTGGGCATGACGGTCGAGACATCGACCGAGCTCATCCGCTCCTTGACCGCGCGTTCCATGCGCAGCAGGCCGACGCGGTACTGGTTTTCGAGCAGTTCGCCGACCGAGCGGACGCGGCGGTTGCCAAGGTTGTCGATGTCGTCAACCTCGCCCTTGCCGTCCTTGAGGTTCACCAGTTCCTTGACCACGGCGAGGATGTCCTCGGTGCGCAGCGTGGTGATGGTGTCTTCGGCGTCGAGGCCAAGGCGCATGTTGAGCTTGACGCGGCCGACCGCCGAGAGGTCATAGCGGTCGCCATCGAAGAACAGGCCTTCGAACAGCGCCTCGGCGGTTTCGCGCGTCGGCGGTTCGCCCGGGCGCATGACCCGGTAGATGTCGGCCAGCGCGTGGTCGCGGTCGGGGGCCTTGTCGGCCTTCAGCGTGTTGCGGATCCACGGCCCGGTGTTGATGTGATCGATGTCGAGCAGGTCGATCTGGTCGATCCCGGCCTTGTCGAGCGCGTCGAGGTTCTCGGGGCTGACTTCGTCGCCCGCCTCGATCCAGATGCGCCCGGTCGATTCGTCGATCAGGTCGCGCGCGGAATAGCGGCCGAACACTTCCTCGGTCGGGATCAGCAGTTCGCCCAGGCCATCCTTTTCGGCCTTGTTGGCGGCGCGCGGGCTGATCTTCTGACCGGCGGGGAAGATCACCTCGCCGCTCTTGGCATCGACGATGTCGAAGGCCGGCTTGGAACCGCGCCAGGCTTCGGCGGAATAGGGCAGGCGCCAGCCACCTTCGCCGCGCTTCCAGGTGACGGTCTGGTAGAAGTAGTTGAGGATCGCCTCGTCATCGAGGCCCAGCGCATGGAGCAGCGCGGTGACCGGC
This sequence comes from Sphingomonadaceae bacterium, assembly GCA_046348665.1. Lineage (GTDB taxonomy): Bacteria > Pseudomonadota > Alphaproteobacteria > Sphingomonadales > Sphingomonadaceae > Novosphingobium. The sequence goes on from JAXMDV010000001.1 coordinate 957,805, forward strand.
AGCTTGCGCTTGCGATCGATGCGGACGTTGACGATGTCCTTGGCGTCGAATTCGAAATCCAGCCATGAACCGCGATAGGGGATCACCCGCGCGGCGAAGAGGTACTTGCCGGACGAGTGGGTCTTGCCGCGGTCATGGTCGAACAGCACGCCGGGCGAACGGTGCATCTGCGAGACGATCACGCGTTCGGTGCCGTTGATGAAGAAGGTGCCGTTCTCGGTCATGAGCGGCATGTCGCCCATGTAGACGTCCTGCTCCTTGATATCGAGGACCGAGCGGGTTTCGGTTTCGCTGTCCACCTCGAACACGATCAGGCGCAGCGTGACCTTCATCGGGGCGGCATAGGTGATGCCGCGCTGGCGGCATTCGGTCACGTCGTACTTGGGCTCTTCCAGTTCGTAGTGAACGAAGTCCAGCTCGCTGGTCCCGGCGAAATCGCGGATCGGGAAAACCGAGCGCAGGGTCTTTTCCAGCCCCGAGACATAGCCGGTCGTCGGGTTCGAGCGCAGAAACTGCTCGTACGATTCGCGCTGGACCTCGATCAGGTTCGGCATCTTCACCACTTCGTGGATGTCGCCGAAGATCTTGCGGATACGCCGCTTCGCGCTGGTGCGCGTTGCCGGAGCCGGGGTGGAAGCCTTCTTGGCCATGAGGGAAAGAGCCTCTTTGCTTTGATGCCGGCGAACCGGCGGGAATAGTGCCACGCGCGGGAAATGGCGCCATCGGACGGCAAAAGGGCCGCATGGCAAACACCCCGATTCCCGAGGTGGCCCGCAGCCCTGGCGTCAGATGGAAAACCCGCCGCTTCCTTCCGGGCTTGGCCCCCACGCATGGGCCGCGCTTGCTCGAAGCGATGAGCGAGGTGGCCCTATAGGCACGGCAGGGCGTGGTGTCGAGTCCCTATTGCGGGCGCGAGGCTTCAGAAGATCCCGGGCACCAGCCGCCAGCGGGTCTTGGCCATGAAGGCGCGGTAGGCCGGGTCCTCGCCCAACAGGCGCTCCTCGGCCAGCAGCCGCAGGATCTGGGCCCACCAGCCGATGCCATAGATCACCGCGTTGAGCGCGCTGGGCATCAGCAGCAGGATGCCGATGTGGACGAACAGGTAGCCCGCGTACATCGGGTGGCGGACAAAGCGGTACATCCCGTCGGTCTTGATCCCGCGGTTGGCCGGGGCGATCCCGAACGAGCGGCGCAGGAACAGCTTGGCGGCCAGCTGCACGCAGTTGCCGAACCCGACCAGGAACAGCGCCAGCGGAACCAGCATCGTCATCGCCGGCGGCGTATCGGCCGGCTGGATGAACAGCGGCGCATAGGTTGCGGCGGCGGCCAGCAGCCAGTCACCCAGCCGCATCGAGATCGCCTGGGTCGAACGGCGCAGCAGCACGAAGATCACCACCGAGGTTTCGGAGATCATCACCAGCGGCGCAAACGGATTGCTCGCCCCGTAGACCCGGTGCGCCAGCAGCGCCCAGAGGCCGACGATCACCACCTGCTCGGTCCGGTCAAGCCGCGCGGGAGTGAGCCAGCGGGGCGCTCCTTTTACGGCGGCAACGGGCGGAGTATCGGGCGAAGCGGCCACTAAGCAAATCCCTTTCCGGCCCGCAGCGGGCACTGTTCCTGGCCGCAATCGCAGATCATGGTTAAGGATGGCTTAGCGCCGCGCGCCTTGCAAGGCGGGCCGTTCTGCTTGACTCCTGCCCCATTCCCGCTAAAGGCCCGCCCCGACCGGGCGTTCTGCGCCCGCGTCATCCGTCCGAGACAGCTGCTGGGCCCTGCCCTTAATTCGCAGCCGAGACGGGGACAGAGCAAATTCCGGCCAGCGCACCTGCCCTGGCCCGGCCCGGCGTTTCACGCGCCCTCCTTCCCCATCGCACGGACTCGCCCGTATCCCGCAAGGGACGCGGACAAACGTAGCCGGCCGTCCGGGCTTTCCGGTCGGTCATTTGTGAAGGAGTAAGGCATGGATCGTTCGCAGAAAGCCGAATCGGTCGCATCGCTGAACGCGGTCTTCAACGAGGTCGGCGTGGTGGTCATCACCCGCAACCTCGGCCTCAGCGTTGCGCAGTCCACTGCGCTGCGCGGCAAGATCCGTGACGCGGGCGCATCGTACAAGGTTGCGAAGAACCGTCTGGCCAAGCTCGCCATCAAGGACACGGACTATGCCGGGATCGGTGACATGCTCACCGGCCCGACCGCGATCGCCGCTTCGGTCGATCCGGTGGCCGCCGCCAAGGCGGTCGTGGATTTCGCCAAGACGAACGACAAGATCGAAATCGTCGGCGGTTCGATGGGTTCGCAGGTTCTGAACGCGGAAGGTGTCAAGGCGCTCGCCTCGATGCCCTCGCTCGACGAACTGCGCGCGACTCTCATCGGTCTGGTCCAGGCTCCGGCGACCAAGATCGCGCAGCTCAGCACCGCTCCGGCGGCCAAGCTGGCTCGCGTTTTCGGCGCCTACGCCAAGGCAGCCTGACCCGAAGGTTGAACGATACTTTCCGGGCCGCGTGCCCGGGTCCATCAATTAGGAGTGAAACATCATGGCCGATATCGCCAAGCTTGTTGAAGAACTTTCGAAGCTGACCGTTCTGGAAGCTGCTGACCTCGCCAAGGCTCTCGAAGAAGCCTGGGGCGTGAGCGCTGCTGCCGCCGTTGCCGTTGCTGCCCCGGCTGGTGGCGGTGAAGCCGCTGCCGCGGTTGAAGAAAAGACCGAATTCGACGTCATCCTGACCGGCGACGGCGGCAACAAGATCGCCGTCATCAAGGAAGTCCGCGCGATCACCGCGCTGGGCCTGACCGAAGCCAAGGCGCTGGTCGAAGCGGCTCCCAAGGCCGTCAAGGAAGGCGTTTCGAAGGCCGAAGCCGACGAAATCGCCGCCAAGATCACGGCTGCCGGCGGCACCGTCGAAGTCAAGTAAGCTTCGCTTTCTTGCATTCAGGAAAGGGCGGTCCCGCGGGGCCGCCCTTTTCGTTTGCGCGGCAGCCGCGCAACAAAAGGGGCCGGTAGCTTGCGCCCCGGCCCCCGTGCAAATCCAGGCGCGGCCCGGATGGCGCGCGTTATTTCAGCGTCTTGAGGTAATCGATCACCGCCTTGCGCTGCGCCGCGTCGGTCAGGCCGGCGAAAGTCATCTTGGTTCCGGGGACCATCTTCATCGGATTGGTGAGATAGGTGTCGAGCGTCTTCTCGTCCCAGGTCAGCCCCGAATTCTTGTTGGCATCGCTGTAGGTATAGCCCGCGACCGTGCCGGCCTTGCGCCCGAAGACCCCGGCCAGGCTGGGGCCCACGCCGTTCTTGCCCGGCTCTACCGCATGGCAGGTCTGGCACTGGGCGAAAGCGGCGGGCTTGCCCCCGGCATCGGCGGTCGTCGCGGCAGGGGCCGCGGCGGTTTCGGCGGCGGGCGAAGCGGCGGGCTCGGCGGTTTTTTCCTCAGCCGGCTTGCCGCAGGCCGAAAGGGCAAGGGCAAGAGCAACGATTGCCCCGGTTGCAACTGTCTTACGCATGGGTACTTCCCTCCCTGTCAGTGAACATCAGCAAGGCTTCATAGGCGACAGGACGGTGCACACGGAAGTGCCTTTCCATCCACAGCCGTTGCATAAACCGCACGGCATCGCGGCGAATTGATCGAAGTTAGGCGAATTGCCTTTCCGCCGAGAACCCGCGCGCCTATCCGGACCGGCTTCATGTCCGATCCGAACGCCCTCGATCCCCGGCGCAGGGAACTGCGCGAAACGCTGCTGCTGGCGGCGCCGCTGGCGCTGGCCAACCTGCTGTGGATGGCGATCGGGACCACCGACGTGATCTTCGTTGCCATGCTGGGCCAGCAGCCGCTCGCCGCGTCGAGCCTGGCGGTGACCCAGTACATGCTGATCAGCTGGGCGCTGACCGGCCTGACCGGCGCCGTCGCACCGCTGGTCGCGGCCGAGCTGGGGCGGCGCCAGCATGCCGTGCGCGAAGTGCGCCGTTCGGTGCGGATGGCGCTGTGGCTGGCGGTCGGCACGGGAGTGCTGGGGATCGCGGCCTGCGCCTGGGGCGAGGAGTTCATGCACCTGACGGGGCAGGATCCGGCCATCTCGCGGCAGGCCGGATCGTTCCTCTCGATCATCCGCTGGGCGATCCCGGCGATGGTCATATCCAGCGTGCAGCGCACCTTTGTCTCGGCGCTGGGCCGCCCGCTGCTGGCGACCGCGATTACCGCGGTGGCGATTCTGGTCAACGCCCTGGGCAACTGGGCGCTGATCTTCGGCCACTTCGGCCTGCCGGCGATGGGCCTCGATGGATCGGCGCTGGCGAGCGTGATCACCGCCTTTTCGATGGTCGCGGCCTACGGCTTGGTCATTGCCGGGGACCGGCGGCTGCGGCGCTATCGCCTGCTCGGCAACTGGTGGCGCCCGGAATGGCAGCGGCTGCGCGAAATGGTCCGGATCGGCCTGCCGATCGCCTGCATCATCATTGCCGAGGGCGGCTTCTTCAGCAGCGCGGCCTATCTGATGGGGCGGATCGGCGCGGCCGAACTCGCCGCCCACACCATCGCGCTGCAGATCGCCGCGCTGGCCTTCCAGGTGCCGTTCGGCGTCGGGCAGGCGGCGACGATCCGGGTCGGCTATCACTATGGCGCCGCCGACCGCGAGGGCGTGCGGCTGGCCGGGCAGGCGGCGCTGTGGACTGCCTTTGCCTTCTCGTTCGTCGGGGCGAGCATCATGATGCTGCTGCCGCGCCCGGTCCTCTCGCTCTATGTCGACATCGCCGATCCGGCCAATGCCGGGCTGGTCGCGCTTGCGGTGCAGTATCTGGCGATTGCCGCGCTGTTCCAGATGTTCGACGGGATCCAGGCCGTGGCCGCCGGTGCCCTGCGCGGGCTCCAGGACACGCGCATGCCGATGGCGATCGCGCTGTTCGGCTACTGGCTGCCCGGCTTCGGGCTTTCGCTGGGGCTGGGCCTGTTCACGCCGCTGGGCGGGCTGGGCGTCTGGACCGGGCTGGCGGCCGGATTGGTGGTCGTGGCCGTGCTGTTGCTGCACCGCTGGCGTCGCCGCGGAAAACTGGGGCTGCTGCCGCCGGAAAAAATGACTCCAGACTCTCCTTGACGGCGCATGAACGCGCACCCATATGCGCCGCGCTGGCACTCTCAGGCAGGGAGTGCCAACTCATTCAACCGTCATGTAGAGAGGACATCCACATGAGCTTTCGTCCGTTGCACGATCGCGTGCTGGTTCGCCGCGTCGAGGCCGAGGAAAAGACCGCTGGCGGGATCATCATCCCCGACAGCGCCAAGGAAAAGCCCGCCGAGGGCGAAGTCGTCGCCGTGGGCGGCGGAGCCAAGGCCGAAGACGGCAAGGTTACCCCGCTGGACGTCAAGCCCGGCGACCGCGTGCTGTTCGGCAAGTGGTCGGGCACCGAAGTCAAGATCGACGGCGAAGACCTGCTGATCATGAAGGAATCGGACATCCTCGGGATCATCGGCTAAGCCGGTTTTTTGTCATTCAGGACTGTGTCCAGTGTGTCCAGTCCATGTCTAACCGATTGTATTGAAAGGACAGCATCATGGCTGCCAAGGACGTGAAATTCGGGCGTGATGCCCGCGAACGCATTCTCGCCGGTGTCGATATCCTCGCCAACGCGGTGAAGGTCACGCTGGGCCCCAAGGGCCGCAACGTGGTGATCGACAAGAGCTTCGGCGCGCCGCGCATCACCAAGGACGGCGTTACCGTCGCCAAGGAAATCGAACTCAAGGACAAGTTCGAGAACATGGGCGCGCAGATGCTGCGCGAAGTGGCTTCGAAGGCCAACGACGCTGCCGGTGACGGCACCACCACCGCCACCGTGCTGGCCCAGGCGATCGTGCGCGAGGGCATGAAGTCGGTTGCCGCCGGAACCAACCCGATGGACCTCAAGCGCGGGATCGACACCGCGGTTGCCAAGGTGGTCGATGATCTGAAGGCCCGCTCGACCCCGGTCGCCGGTTCGTCGGAAATCGCCCAGGTCGGCATCATCTCGGCCAATGGCGACGTCGAAGTCGGCCAGAAGATCGCCGAAGCGATGGAGAAGGTCGGCAAGGAAGGCGTGATCACCGTCGAGGAAGCCAAGGGCCTCGAATTCGAACTCGATGTCGTCGAAGGCATGCAGTTCGACCGCGGCTACCTCTCGCCCTACTTCATCACCAACCCGGAAAAGATGACGGTCGAGCTCGAAAACCCGTACATCCTGATCCACGAAAAGAAGCTGTCGAACCTGCAGTCGATGCTGCCGGTGCTCGAAGCGGTCGTCCAGTCGGGCCGTCCGCTGCTGATCATCGCCGAAGACATCGAAGGCGAAGCGCTGGCCACCCTGGTGGTCAACAAGCTGCGCGGCGGGCTCAAGGTTGCCGCGGTCAAGGCTCCGGGCTTCGGCGATCGCCGCAAGGCCATGCTGCAGGACATCGCGATCCTCACCGCCGGTGAAATGATCAGCGAAGACCTGGGCATCAAGCTCGAATCGGTCACGCTGGGCATGCTCGGCCAGGCCAAGCGCATCACCATCGACAAGGACAACACCACCATCGTCGACGGCGCCGGTTCGGCTGACGAGATCAAGGGCCGGGTCGAGCAGATCCGCGCGCAGATCGAAACCACCACCAGCGACTATGACCGCGAAAAGCTGCAGGAACGCCTGGCCAAGCTGGCCGGCGGGGTTGCCGTGATCAAGGTCGGCGGCGCCACCGAAGTCGAGGTGAAGGAACGCAAGGATCGCGTCGACGACGCTCTCCACGCGACCCGCGCCGCGGTCGAGGAAGGCATCGTTCCGGGCGGCGGCACCGCGCTGCTCTATGCCACCAAGGCGCTCGAAGGCCTCAAGGGCGCCAACGAGGACCAGACCCGCGGCATCGACATCATCCGCAAGGCGATCACCGCCCCGGTCAAGCAGATCGCCGAAAACGCCGGTGAAGACGGCGCGGTCGTGGCCGGCCGGCTGCTCGACAAGGGTGACGAGACCTGGGGCTTCAACGCCGCCACCGACACCTATGAAAACCTCAAGGCATCGGGCGTGATCGACCCGACCAAGGTGGTGCGCACCGCGCTGCAGGACGCCGCCTCGGTCTCGGGCCTGCTGATCACCACCGAAGCCGCGATCGCCGAAAAGCCCGAAGACAAGCCGGCCATGCCGGCGATGCCGGGCGGCGGCATGGGCGGGATGGACTTCTAAGCTCCATTTCGCGCCAGCGAAGCCAGAATCGGGGCCGGAAGATCACCTCTTCCGGCCCCTTTTCGCTGTTTGATCCGCAATTGCCCTTAATTTCAGAGCATTTCGTCGCGCTCCGGTTTGCGCGGCTCGGCGCATTAGCCAAACAGAAAGCATGATCGGGCTATCGCTTTTCGCATGACCACTGGGCTTTTTTCACGGGCGCTTGGCGCTCTTGCGCTGGCTACGGCGGCCTTGGCTCCGGCCCTGCCCGCCCACGCCGAATCGCTTGAAGCCGAATTCGACAAGGCCTTCGTCCCCAAGGCGGTGACGGCCCGCAGCCAGCTGCAGGCCCCGGCCAAGGCGGCTCCGGTCAAGATCCAGCCGAGCAGCGAATCCGCGCAGCGCGTACTGCCCGGCACCGTGCGGCCCTTTTCCGCCGGCGTGGCGCCGCGCGTCTATGGGTCGGGCCTCGATGCGCAGCTGGCCGCGCTTGCCGATCCTGCGGCGGGCCGCATCGGGCTTGCCGCGATCGACCTGTCGAGCGGCCGCACCGTGACCGTGCTTGGCGACGTGCCTTTCCCGATGGCCTCGACCAGCAAGATCGCGATCGCCTCGACATTCCTCGCCGGGGTCGATGACGGCCGCTTCAGCCTTGATGCCAGCTATCCGCTGATGGTTCCGGTCAAGTCGCGCAAGTATTCCAGCGCGGTGGCCCCGGTCCGTCCCGGCGCGATGCTGACCGGCCGCCAGCTGATCGAGCGTTCGCTGATCCATTCGGACAATCAGGCCACCGATGCTCTGCTGGCAGTGGTTGGCGGCCCGGCCGCGGTCAACCGCTGGATGCGCGCCACCGGCAATACCGGCATGCGACTTGACCGCGATATCGCCACGCTGGTCCGCGACGACGGCGAATACAATCCCGCGACCATGATCGACGAACGCGACAGCGCCACTCCGCTGGCGATGGCGCGGCTGCTTTCGGGGCTTTACCAGGGCCGCTGGCTCACCGCCAACAGCCGGGCGTTCCTGATCTCGACGATGGAGCAGTGCCAGACCGGCAAGCGCCGGATGCGCGCGCTGCTGCCCAGCGATGCCCGCATCGCGCACAAGACCGGAACCCTTTCGAACACCTCGAGCGATGTCGGCCTGGTCCGGATGCCCGACGGCCGCGTCTATGCGATCGCGGTCTATGTGACCGGGCAGGGCGGCCACGCCGGACGCGATGCCAAGATCGCCGCGATCAGCCGCACCATCTATGACGGATACGCGGGCGATACCGCCGGCTACCGGATGGCCGCGCAGCGCTGATCCCTAACCGGCCGGGGACCGCGTGAGCAGCCCCCGGCATCCGGTTCACAGCTTGGAATATTCCGCCTTCTTCGGACCCAGGTAGCCGAACAGGTAGGCGCCCACCTTGCGCATCTGGATCTCCTCGGCCCCTTCGGTGATCCGGTAGCGGCGGTGGTGGCGATAGATGTGCTCGAACGGCTTGTGGCGCGAATAGCCGATCCCGCCGTGGACCTGCATCGCCCGGTCGGCGGCTTCGCAGACCAGGCGGTTGGCGTAGTAGTTGCACATCGAGATCTTGTCCGACAGCTTGTGCTCGATCGCCTTGTGGCCCTCGGTGGCCTCGATCCGGTCCATTTCCCAGGCGGTCTTGTAGATCAGCGCGCGCAGCATCTCGCACTGGGTGGCCAGCTCGACCAGCGGGAACTGGATCGCCTGGTTGCGGGCAAGTTCGGCGCCGAACGGCTTGCGCTGGCGCGCATACTTGACCGCCTCGGTCACGCAATAGGTCGCCGCGCCCAGCGAGCTGGCGGCCTGGCGGATGCGGTTCTGGTGGACGAAGCTCTGCGCGATCGCCAGTCCGCCGTCGACCGGGCCGAGCACGGCGCTTTCGGGCACCCAGCAATTCTCGAAATGCATGCGCGGGTGGTCGGTCGGCATGTTGAAGGTCCACATGTATTCGTCGACCACCATGCCGGGGTTGTCGATCGGCACCAGCAGGCAGGTGATCCCGCGCGCGTCGCCGGCCTCGCCGGAGGTGCGGCAGAAGGCGGCGCAATGGGTGGCCACGTGCATGCCGGTGATCCACATCTTCTCGCCGTCGATCCGCCACCCGGGAACGCCATCGCGGGTTTCGCGGACCGCGCGGGTTTCCATGTGGGTGGCGTCGCTGCCGTGGTGCGGCTCGGTCAGCCCGAAGGCGACCCGGCGTTCGCGATTGAATCCGCCGAGGATGAATTCCTGCTGCTGTTCCTGGGTTCCGAAGTGTTCGAACATGTTGACGAAGGGGAAATTGCCGACAATCGAATGTTCGTTCTGCAGGTCATTGTGCAGGCCCAGCCCCATCTGGGTGAAGCGGTCGCGGATCACCGCCATCCACAGGTTGGAGCCATCCTTGCCGCCGTATTTCCTGGGCGCGGAAAAACGCCAGTGCCCGGCCTTGTCGGCGCGGATCGAGGCATCGCGCAGCAGCACCTCCCATTCGTGGCGCGGCAGGCCGCCGTTCTCGAAATCGGTGCGGGCCCATTCGCGGCGATGGTCGAAGAAGCGGATGTTGTCGTCCTTCTCCTCCAGCGGCTTGATCTCGGCGGCGATGAAGGCCTCGAGCTCGGCAAGATAATCGACCAGTTCCTGGGGCAGCGCGAAGTCCATTGTCAGTTCCTTTCCCAGAGTGCCCGCGCGGCGGCGAGCGACGGATATTTCGGCATGTCGGACCCAAGCTTGCCCAGCGCCATGCGGCGCAGGCGCGCCAGCAGGCCGGGGGTGGCCAGATCGGCGCGGCCCGCCAGCAGATCGGCGGCCAGCGCGGCGTCGGTAGCGCTCGGGCGCTGCTCGATCTCGCGCGCGACGATGCCCAGGGCATTGCGGGCCACGGCAAGATCGAACTTGCCGCGACCGGAGACCAGCGGCTTGATCTCGCTTGCCAGCCATTCGGAAATGGCGGTCAACACTTCGGCTCCGCTGGGCTCGCCCCGGCTCGGTTCAAGGGGCGGCTGCGGCGGCGGCAGCGGACGCGCGCGTTCGGCTTCGGGAGCGAGGTCTTCGAGCAGCAGCAGGAGATCGAGTTCCTGTTCGGCGGTGCGGCGCGCCACGACCACCCGCTCTACCGAACGATCATGCCCATCGCGCCAGAAGCCGCCCATCTGCAGGCAGCCGAGCGCCCACCAGAAGGTGCGGTAGATCGTCCAGAACCGGAAGCGGTCGGGATCGAACCGGTCGCCGCCCGCGGCTTCGTAAGCCTCGGCCAGTTCGGCGATCGAGGTCAGGCCGTAGCCGGGCCGGTCGGGCCGGGAAAAGCGCCAGACCGTCATGCAGCCGAAAGCCAGATCCTCGTGCCAGTCGCCCAGATGGGCCAGTTCCCAGTCGAGCACCCCGGTCAGCCGGCCCCGGTCGAACATCAGATTGCCCAGGCGGAAGTCGCCGTGAACCAGCCGCTGCCGCTCGGGCGGTGACGGCAGGTTGGCTTCGAGCCAGCGCAGCGCCAGCGCGAGTATCGGCCGGTCTCCGCCATAGGCCAGGAAGCGGCGGCGCAGCTCGGCGAGGGCTTCGGCGGTATCCATGACCGGGACCGTCAGCCCGGCGCAGTCGGTGCGGTGGGTGGCGGCCAGTTCACGCGCGATGTCGCGGATGGCCAGATGCGGCTGCGCTTCGGCAAGGAAGGCAACCGGATCGGGCGAGCCAGGAATCGCGCGCATGATATAGCCCGAGCCGATCCCGTCGCCCGGCTCCAGTTCGACCAGCACTTCGGGAGCCATAACCCCGGCGCTTCGCGCCGCGCGAATCAGCGCGGCCTCGGCCTTGTGATCGAGCGGGCGCCCCGCCATCATTTCGAGCGAGGGCGCGCGGCGCAGCACGCAGGTTTCGGCGCCCGCGACAAATCGCCAGCTTTCCATGTTGGCCCCGCCCGACAGGCGTTCAAGCCCGTGCGGCGCAGGCAGGCCGATCCGCGCCAGCGCCGTGGTCAGTCCCTGGTCAAGCGAGTGGTTCACCGCGCGCGCTCCGGATCGGTCGAAGGACCGTCTCAGGCGATGTTAATCGCGCGATTAAATTTTGCAAGACGGACTGCGCCCGCCCCAACGAAAAGGGGCGCCAGGTTTCCCTGACGCCCCGTTTTCTTGTGCCTGACGGCGAAGATTACATCTTCTTCGCGGCGTCGGCAGCAGCCTTGGCGGCATCGCCAGCGGCGTCAGCAGCGGCTTCGCCGGCAGCAGCGGCGGTCGAAGCGGCGTCGGCAGCCTTGTCGGCAGCTTCAGCACCGGCAGCGGCAGCGCCCGAAGCGGCGTCAGCGGCTTCCGAAGCGGCGTCGGTGGCGGCTTCCGAAGCTTCGACAACGGCCTTGTCGCCTTCGCCCTTGCAGGCCGAGAGCGAGAGAGCGGCACCGGCGACGGCAGCAGCGAGAATGATCTTGCGCATGTGTGGTAATCCTTGAACAGCGAGTGGACCACGCCCCCCATGAATCCGCGCGGCGGAAACACGACGAACGGAAAGCCTACCAACGCGGTAGACTTCGCGGCTCAAATAGCATTTTCGCATGGCGATGCAAGCGAATGTCGATGAGTGATCGAATCCGCGCGCAAAATCGTGCAGGGTCCCGTCTGCACCGCAATTGTGGCAAGCGCGTGACGGCGCGAGAGCAGCCATTGCCTTGTTGATTGCCGCCTTACCCTTGCCGCCCGGTCCTGCTAATCCTTCGCAAATGGACGCCAAGCAGCACCTCTACCTGGTCGATGGATCGGCCTATATCTTCCGGGCCTATCATCGCCTTCCGCCGCTGACCAACCCGCAAGGAACGCCGGTTGGAGCGGTCTATGGTTATACCACGATGCTGTGGAAGCTGGCCGACGATCTCAACAAGGCCGACGGGCCGACCCACCTGGCGGTGATCCTCGATGCCTCGGGCCGTTCGTTCCGCAACGAGATCTACGCCGAATACAAGGCCAATCGTCCGCCCCCGCCCGAGGATCTGAAACCCCAGTTTCCCCTGATCCGCGACGCGACGCGCGCCTTCAGCCTGCCCTGCATCGAGGAACAGGGGCTCGAAGCCGATGACCTGATCGCCTCCTATGCCCGCGCCGCCACTGCGCGCGGCTGGGATGTCACGATTGTCAGCTCGGACAAGGATCTGATGCAGCTGGTCGGCAAGTGCAAGCCGATCGAGGGCGATGGACTGGCCTGCATCGACATGCTCGACACGATGAAGAACCAGCGGATCGACGTCGAGGAAGTGATCGAGAAGTTTGGTGTGCCGCCCGAACTGGTCGGCGACGTGCTGGCGCTGATGGGGGATTCGGTCGACAATGTCCCCGGCATCCGGGGGATCGGCCCCAAGACCGCGACCAAGCTGATCCAGGAATATGGCAATCTCGAAGCCGCGCTGGCCGCGGCACCCGACATGAAGCCATCGAAACTGCGCGACAGCCTGATCGAACATGCCGAAATGGCGCGGCTCAGCCGGGTGCTGGTGCAATTGAAGGAAGACTGCCCGCTACCCGTCCCGCTTGACGACTTCCGGCTGGGTGCGATCCCGCCCGACCCGCTTGCCGGCTTCCTCTCCGAGCACGGCTTCACCAGCCTGCTCAAGCGGCTAGGCGACGGGCGCGGCAGCCCTGAACGGCGGACCGATCTCAACCCCGCCCGGCCCGTCACCCCCGGTGCGGCACCAGCGCCGGCCGGAACGCGCCAGCCGCTGCCGGAACTGCCGCCGATCGCGCGCGAGGGCTATGAATGCGTCCAGACCCTCGAAGCGCTCGATGCGTGGATCGAGCGCGCCTTTGCCGCGCGGCTGGTCGCTTTCGATACCGAAACCAGCGCGCTTGACGCGATGCGCGCCGATCTTGCCGGGATCAGCCTGTGCACCGGACCGGGGCAGGCGTGCTATATCCCGCTGGGCCACGGCGGCAGCGACATGTTCGCGCAAAGGCCGCAGCAGGTTCCGCTGGACCAGGCATTGGCGCGGCTGAAACCGCTGCTCGAAAGCGATGCGGTGCTCAAGGTCGGACAGAATGCCAAGTACGATCTGACCATCCTCTCGCGCCACGGGATCGCCGTGGCGCCGATCGACGATACGATGGTGATGAGCTTCGATCTCGACGCCGGACGCAGCGTGGACGGGATCGGCGGCGGGCACGGGATGGACGAATTGTCGCAGCGGCACCTGGGCCATACCACGCTGACCTTCAAGGACATCTGCGGCAGCGGCAAGAAGGTGATCCCGTTCACCGAAGTGCCGATCGACCGCGCCACCGCCTATGCCGCCGAAGACGCCGAAGTGACCTGGCGCCTCCACCGGCTGCTCAAGCCGCGCCTCAGCGAGGAAGGCGGAACCCGGGTCTACGAGCGGGTCGACCGGCCGCTGGTGGCGGTGGTCGCGCAGATGGAGCGCCACGGGATCAAGGTCGATCGCGAGCGGCTTGCCGGCCTTTCCGCGACCTTTGCCGAGGAGATCGCCCGGCTTGAGGAAGCGATCTTCGCGCTGGCCGGCGGTCCCTTCGTCATCGGCAGTCCCAAGCAGCTGGGCGATGTGCTGTTCGACAGGCTCGGCCTCAAGGGCGGGCGCAAGAGCGCCAAGACCGGGCAGTATTCGACCGATCAGGCCGTGCTGGAAGGCCTGGTCGGCGAGGGCGGGGGCATTGCCGCGAAGGTGCTCGAATGGCGGCAGCTTTCAAAGCTGCGCTCGACCTATACCGAGGCGCTGCAGGCGGCGATCAACCCGGCGACCGGGCGCGTCCACACCAGCTACAGCCTGGTTGGCGCGCAGACCGGACGGCTCAGCTCGACCGAGCCCAATTTGCAGAATATCCCGATCCGCACCGAAATCGGCCGCCAGATCCGCGACGCCTTCGTTGCCGAACCCGGCAACGTGCTGCTTGCCGCGGACTACAGCCAGATCGAGCTGCGCCTTGCCGCGCACATGGCAGACGTGCCCGAACTGCGCGGTGCATTCGAGGCCGGCGAGGACATCCATGCCCGCACCGCGCTCGAAATGTTCGGAGAGGTCAACCGCGATACCCGCGGCCGGGCCAAGACGGTCAATTTCGCGATCCTCTACGGCATCAGCCGCTGGGGGCTGGCGGCGCGGCTGGGGGTGACGCCCGAGGAAGCCCAAGGCACCATCGACCTCTATTTCCAGCGCTTTCCCGGCATCCAGCGCTATATCCACGATACCCTGGCAAGCGTGCGCGAGCGCGGCTATTCCGAGACGCTGCTGGGCCGCAAATGCTGGTTTCCCCGCATCGGATCGGCCAACCAGGCCGAACGCCAGGGCAGCGAGCGCGCGGCGATCAACGCCCCGATCCAGGGCACCAGCGCCGATATCATCAAGCGCGCGATGGTGCGCATGATGCCCGCGCTGGAAGCGGCCGGGCTGGGCCATGTGCGGATGCTGCTCCAGGTCCACGACGAACTGGTGTTCGAACTGCCCGAAAGCGATGTGGCGGCGGCCAGCGATGTGATCCGCTCCGTGATGGCCGGCGCGGCGCAGCCGGCGGTGCACCTTTCGGTCCCGCTGGGTGTGGAGATCGGCACCGGGGCGAGCTGGGGTGCGGCGCACTGATCCCGCGCGCCGCCGCCGGGATCAGCCGTGCTTGCGATCCCGGGTCGATTCCACCATGCCCGGGGCAAGGAAGCCGATCGGGTGCAGGTTCACCTCTGCCGCGCGCTTCTTGAGCTCGCCTTTCATCTTGGCATATTCGGCTTCCATCTCGGGCGTGACCGTTGCGCGCGAATCCTTCAGCGCCTCGACGAAGTCGGCGGCGGTTACCTCGCTCGCATCCGCCCCGCGCGAGCGGATCGCGGCAAGCCCGGCGCGGCGGACCACGTCCTCGAGGTCCGCGCCGGTGAAGCGTTCGGCCTGGGCCGCGATTCCGGCAAGGTCGACATCAGCCGCCAGCGGCATCTTCGCGGTATGGATCCTGAGGATATGTTCGCGTCCCGCCGTGTCGGGAGTGCCGACATAGACCAGTTCGTCGAGCCGGCCCGGACGCAGCAGCGCCGGATCGACCAGCGTCGGGCGGTTGGTTGCGCCAACCACCACCACGCTCGAAAGCTCCTCCATCCCGTCCATTTCGGCCAGGATGGTGTTGACCACGCGGGCGGTCACCTGCGGCTCGTTGCCGCTTGAGCCGCGCGCCGGGACCAGGCTGTCAATCTCGTCGATGAACACCACGCAAGGCGCAACCTGGCGGGCGCGGGCGAACAGCCGGCTGATCTGCTGCTCGCTTTCGCCGTACCATTTGGAAAGCAGGTCGCTCGACTTGATCGAGATGAAATTGGCCTCGCTTTCCTTGGCGACCGCCTTGGCCAGCAGGGTCTTGCCGGTGCCGGGCGGACCATAGAGCAGGAAGCCCTTGGCCGGGCGGATGCCCAGGCGGCGGAACGCATCGGGGTTCTTCAGCGGCAGCTCGATCCCTTCCTTCAGCCGTTCCTCGGCCTCGTCGGCGCCGCCGATATCGTCCCAGCCGATGTTGGGCACCTG
Organism: Sphingomonadaceae bacterium; assembly: GCA_046348665.1. Taxonomy (GTDB): domain Bacteria; phylum Pseudomonadota; class Alphaproteobacteria; order Sphingomonadales; family Sphingomonadaceae; genus Novosphingobium. The sequence goes on from JAXMDV010000001.1 coordinate 973,437, forward strand.
GACCATCACCTCGCGCATCGCCGAGGGCTGCACACGCTTGAGCGCGGAGAGGAAATCCTCGCGCGTGACGGTCAGGCTTTCGAGGACTTCGGGCGGGATCGTGCGCGCCTCGAGATCGAGCTGCGGCATGATCCGCCGCACCGCGTCCATCGCCGCCTCGCGCGCCAGGGCGCCGATGTCGGCACCGACAAAGCCGTGGGTGGTGCGCGACAGCTCGTCAAGATCGACGTCGACGGCCAGCGGCATGCCGCGGGTGTGGATGCCCAGGATCTCGCGCCGTCCGCTTTCATCCGGCACCCCGATCACGATCTCGCGGTCGAACCTGCCGGGGCGGCGCAGTGCCTCGTCGAGCGCATCGGGGCGGTTGGTCGCCGCGATCACCACGATGTTGGAGCCGGTATTGAGCCCGTCCATCAGGGTGAGGAGCTGCGCGACAAGCCGCTTTTCGGCCTCGCCGGGGGTGCCCGAACGCTTGGGCGCGATCGAATCGATCTCGTCGATGAACACGATCGAGGGTGCCGCCTTGGCAGCTTCCTCGAACAGTTCGCGCAGGCGCCGCTCGCTCTCGCCATAGGCGGAGCCCATGATCTCCGGCCCGTTGATCGCGAAGAAGCTCGCCTCGCTTTCGTTCGCGACCGCGCGCGCCAGCCGGGTCTTGCCGGTTCCCGGCGGCCCGTGGAGCAGCACGCCCTTGGGCGGATCGACGCCGAGCCGGGTGAACAGTTCGGGATAGCGCAGCGGCAGCTCGACCATTTCGCGCAGCTGCTGGATCGTGTCGCCAAGCCCGCCGACGTCGTCATAGTTGACATCGCCGCGGTGGCCGCGCGCCTCTTCGAATTCCTCGCGCAGCTCGACCTCGGTGTTCTCGTCGATGTGCACCACGCCCTTGGGCACGGTGGAGACCACGGTCAGCCGGATCTGGGTCAGCGCGAAAGCCGGGGCATTGAACATCCGCGCGACTTCGGGCGGCATGTCGCGCACCTGCTGCTGGCCGGTCGTGGCGACGATGTCCCCCGCCACCAGCGCGCGCCCGAAGAAATTGCGCTTGAGCGCCTGGCCCGGCCCCTGCAGCCGCATCTCGCGCTGCGCCGGAGCAAAGATCACCCGGCTCGCCGGCTTGCTCTCCGCCTTGCGGACCTGGACATGATCGCCCGAACCCACTTCGGCGTTGGCCCGCTGAAGACCGTCGAGCCGGATCACTTCGAGCCCTTCGTCCTCGGGATAGGGCGCCTGCACGCGCGCGACAGTCGCCCGCTTGCCCTCGATCTCGACCACGTCGCCTTCGGTGACGCCAAGCGCGGACAGCGCCGAACGCGGCAAGCGGGCAAAGCCGTTGCCGCTTTCCTCCTGCCGCGCCGCCGCGACCTGGAGCCTGACTGCCTTCTCGATTGTCTCGGCCATTGGGGCGCCTTTGCTGTTCTTGATTCTCCGGCGCTGCCGCCGCTGGGCAAAGCTAGGAACTGGTTGCGCCAATTGCAAACCTGGCGATGGCGCGCTTGGCTCCGCCGGCCGGTGCGACGAGGACGAAAAAAAGGCCGGGTCATGAAGACCCGGCCTTGGGAAGTTTTTGGGAGAGGATGCCTGAAAGGCAGGCTCTAAATGGGTCAGGGCCGCTTTTTGTGCAAGTGCGAAAAGGTCATTGAATGTTGCATATTTTGCAACAGCCGTTCAGTTTCGCTCAAGGTCTGCGGAATTTAAGGACAAATCGGTCTGTCTTGCCGCGGATTGCCGGGTCGAAGACCATCTTGGTGTGATCGTCTTCGCTGCGATGCAGCACGTCGCTCTCGGCCTCGAGCACGAAACCGGCCCTCGCCATGTCGGCCTTGACCTGGGCCGGATCGATACGGTGGAGCTTGTCGACCACCGCGCGCGGATCGCCGGCCGGGCCGACGTGGTCGATGATCACCACATGCCCGCCCGGGCGCACCGCCGCGAACCAGCCCTTCATGAATGCGTCGACCTCGATCCGCGGGTGCTGATATTTCTCGTTGGTCCAGTAGAGATCGTGCCAGGTCATGTGCGCGAAGATCACGTCGACGCTGCCCGGCGCGAGCACCAGCGACTGACCCGGCGCGACCATCATGGCGACATTGGGATGCGCGGCCTGGATCGGATCCCAATCCTTGGCGTCGTAGAAGTTGGGCTGGGTCATCGCATAGACCCGCCCCTTGGGGCCGACCAGATCGGCGATCAGCTCGGAATAATAGCCCCCGCCGGCCTGATAATCCGCGACAACATCGCCCTTCCTGATCCCAGCGAAGGCCAGCACCTCTGCCGGTTTGCGCCCTTCGTCGAGCGCCCGGTTCTTTTCGCTGCGGGCCTTGTCGGCCAGTGCCGCGGCAATCGGCGAGGCGGGTCCGGCAAGCAGCGGCGAAACGGTCAGCGCTGCGGACAGCAGCGCAAGCGGGATAAGGCGGCGGTGCATGACTTTTCTCCCCGGTTTGGCATGGCTGCAAACCATGCCTTCCAGGCAGCACTGTCGCGCCAAATTCGACGAAACGCCAGCCCGCTTCGCTTAGGCGGCGTGGACAGATTCCGCGCGGATCACGGTTGACCTGTCAAAGGCCCCGGCAAGGCGCGCGGACGCAGGAAGAGTGGTTCTCTTTCAAGGCCGCGCAACGCGGCTGGGGCCTTTGACAGGTCAACCCCAAAGGGGCCGGGCCAAAAACCGCTATTTCGGCGTCGGCTCGGCTCGAAATATCGACATATTCCTTCACCTCGCCTTCTTGAACTAGCGGTTTTTGACTCCGGCCGTGACCGTGCGGAATTTGTCCACGCCGCCTAGTGCGCGAGCAGCAGCGCGGGCGCTTCCTCGTCCTCGAGGAAATAGCGCGTCACCCCACCGAACAGGAATTCGCGCACCCGGCTGTGGCCATAGGCGCCCATCACCAGCAGGTCGGTGCCCAGCCGCGCCACTTCGCCCGCCAGCGTTTCCTCGATCGAAGTGCCCTTGCGCACTTCGGCCAGCTCGGCCTTGATCCCGTGGCGGGCAAGATAGCGCAGCGCGTCGGTCGGCGGAAAACCGCCTGCCGCTTCATCGGTCACGGTCAGAACGTGGACGCTGGCGCAGTCCGCGAGCAACGGCACCGCCGCGCGCAGCGCCACGGCCGCCTGATCGCCGCCGTCCCAGGCAATCGCCGCGCAGCCCACCGGCAGCCGCAGCCGCTTGCCACGGGGCAGGACCAGCACCGGGCAGCGCGCCTCGACCGCAAGATCGCCGGCATAGCCGCACCCTTGCGAGACCACGATCAAGTCGGCAAGCTTGCCCGCGGCGGTCATCGCCTCGACCGGCGCGGTTTCGAACTTGGCGATGTCGAACGGCACGTCGTCGTTGGCCAGCCGCCCTTCGAACAGCGCGGCCAGGGCATCGTCCTCGGCCACCGCGGCTTCGAGCGCCTCGCGCGCGATATAGGTGCCGCCGTAGGGATCGACGGTAACGAAGCGATCCACCGGCGTATCGATCAGCAAGGTGACGTGCCCTTCGCGGGTCCGCGCCACTTCCATCGCGCTATCGAGCCGCACGGCGTTTTCCGCATCACGACCGGTCTGGACCAGGATTGAACGCATGGCAGGTCTCCTTCGCCAAATTCATTGCGACCGGATGGCGCAGACTACCATGATTTGCGTCAATCGCCATGCTTGCGCGCGGGCCGGCGATGCGCCACTGGCCCGAAGGACGATTTCGGGGAGAGATGCAGTGGGCACGCGGACATTCAAGGCGGTGATTTTCGATTTCGGCGGGGTGATCACCGCTTCACCGTTCGAGGCCTTCAACGTGCTGGAGGAAGAACGCGGCCTGCCAACCGATTTCATCCGCACGGTCAACGCCACCAATCCGCACGACAACGCCTGGGCCAGGTTCGAACGCGCCGAAATCGACGCGCGAACCTTCGACGTCCTGTTCGAGGCCGAGGCGGAAGCCTTGGGCCACGCGATCGAAGGGCGGGCGGTGCTGGCCGTGCTGTCCGGCTCGATCCGCCCGGCGATGGTCCGCGCGCTCGACCAGCTGGCAGATGCCGGCTTGCGCCTGGCCTGCATCACCAACAACGTGCCGACCGGACACGGCGCGGGGATGGCGCGCAGCGGCGATGCCAGGGACGCCTACGAACAGATCTTCGCGCGCTTCGAGCAGGTGATCGAAAGCAGCAAGGCCGGGGTGCGCAAGCCCGACCCCAGGATCTACACGATGATGTGCGAGGCGCTGGGTCTGGAACCGGCGCAGTGCATCTACCTCGACGACCTGGGGATCAACTGCAAGCCTGCCGCGCAGCTTGGCATGGCCGCGATCAAGGTTACCAGCGGCGAGCAGGCGCTGGCCGAACTTTCTGACCTGGTTGGCCTGCCGCTTGGCTGAAGCCTGCCGCCAGCCAGGGCGCGGCGTCATCGGCTCCGGCTTCGCTGTCATGCCCGGCTTCAGGCACGATCACGAACCGCCAGTTGAACGGTGACCCGATCGCATTGGCACGATCCTGCATCATTTCGTAATAGTTGAAACCCCGCGCCACCCGGTTGCGGCCCTGCGCATCGGCTTCGTGCGAGGCCCGCAGGTTCTCGTCGCGCTGGCGATCCTGCGAACCGACCTGCAGCACGACATCGAGCGCCATGATCCGCCTGAGATCGGCATTCGAGACCGCCGTGCCATTGAGGCCATAGGGCCAATCGGCCCGCAGATCGGGCAGAGTGTACCAGCCCGCCATCGAAATCACCGCGCGCTCGACCGGGGCATCCGGGTGGAAATAGAGAAAGCGGTGAACGAACTGCGCACCGGCCGAATGGCCGAACAGCCGGTAACCTTCGCGGGTCAGGTGATAGCGTTGACGCACTTCGGCAAAGACCGGGGCAATCGCGTTGTAGGCCGAATCCGGCGGCACCCGGCCATCGCGAACCGATCCCTGCCCGTAGCCGAACGAGCCCGGAAAATCGCGATCGCCGAAGTGCGGAACCACCACCATGAAGCCGTACCGATCGGCCAGCGGCTCCCAGGTTTCGAGTGTGTAGGACAGGTTGCGGTTGATCCCGTGCAGCACGATCACCACCGGCATGTCGGGGCGCCATTCGGGCGGACGATAGGTCACCACGTCTATCGCCGGGCCGCTCCATGACGAGACACGCAGCAATTCTTCCCTTGCGTTGTGCGGCTCGAATTTGGAGGAACAGCCTGCGAGCAGGGTCGCGGCAAGCAGACCGGCCAGCCAGGCGCAATGCCTGGATTGAACGGTTACCGCAAAGCGAGAGTAGCAGCGTTGATACATCGAACTTCCGTCAGGACCCTGGCTACCGCTTTGGCAATCGCTTCGTCGGCGGTGCTGTGCGGATGCGGACAGCGCCAGCCGCAGCCTTTTGACACGGGTACGCCGGTAATGATCGGGGGCGACACGCATTTCGGCGAGAATTATGCACGCACTGGCACGCCCGGCGCGCCAGCCGCCGCCCTGAGCGACGAACAGCGCTATCAAGGCAGCCTCGCCGCGCTCAAGCCCTTCGCCGAACATAGCGCCTTTGCGCTGGTCAATCTTGAAACACCGATGAGCCCCGAGCTGTCCGACGGATTGACCGACAAGGACTACGTCCACTGGACCATCCCGGCCAAGGCGGTCCCCGCGCTGGTCGCCGCCGGGATCGATGCGGTCGGGCTTGGCAATAACCATTCGTACGACCAGGGCGAATCCGGGCTGCGCAAGAGCCTCGTCGCGCTGCAGCAAGGCGGCATCCGCTCGTTCGGGGCCAATACCAGCCAATCCACCGCGCAGGCCCCCTTGCTGCAGGAACTGACCCGCCCGGGAGGGGCCAAGGTCATGCTGGCGGTGTTCGGCATGCTCGAGGAACGCCCGGTCTATCGCGACAAGTACGGTTTCTATGCGGGCACGCACCGGGCCGGGGTTGCGCCGGTGGACCTCGCCGGGTTCCGCCAGCAGGTTGCGATGCTGCGCAAGCGCTATGGCGATCTCTATGTGGTTGCCTATCCGCACTGGGGTGAAAATTACGCCTGGGCCAAGGACGGGCAGGTTGACCTGGGCCGAGAGCTGATCGATGCCGGCGCCGATATCGTGATCGGCCAGCACGGGCACACGCTGCAGGAAATCGAACGCTATCACGGACGCTGGATCCTCTACGGGATCGGAAACTTCGACTTCCTCGCGCCCGGTCGCTACCAGCGTTTCGCCAAGATCCAGCCCTTCAGCCTGATCGTGCGGCTGAGCTTCGGAGCGGACCCGAAGGCGCCGCCAGCGGTGCGGCTCTATCCGATCCTGTCGGACAACCGCACCAGCGGCTTCCGGCCGCGCCCGGCCAGCGCCACCGAAGCGACGAGCGTGCTTTCGGCGATCCAGTCGCGGCGCAAGTCGATCGGCTTCGATGCGCGCCTGCTGGTCGACGATCCGCTGGGACCGGCGTTCGAACTGCGCCGGCGCCGCTGGGCGGGGGTCTGGTGACCCAAAACGGGACAGCCGAACCTTTCCAAGAATTTGAAATTTATCCTTAATACAGCACTAATTTTTTTCAGGTATTGCCAATTACAGGCTATAGGTAACGGGTAATAAACCAAAACAACGAGTCGCGCGGCAGATTGATTAGACAGGGGTCTAAGCCGGTGCGGATGACAGGACTGGAGTATCGGGGCACCCGACCACACCTAACGTCTAACCGGCTCCCGGATGGAGCTGGAATGGAACTCGTTGCTGAAGGCTATTTGAATCAGGATGAACCCGAAGATCGTTTGGGCGGCGAGGAAAGCGCCCCGGCGATCGAACCAGTGCCGCTACGCCGCGCGCGCAAGCAGATTTCCCGCAAGCTGACCATCACTCCGATCGAACTGGTAGGACTGGAACGCGCAAAACGCGGGTTTTCGACCCGCCGGGTCGACTGGTCGCAGGTTTGCACTCTGGTGGATGGCCCGATCCGGCCGCGCACCGGCGACCTCGTGCTCGCGCAGGTCGACAGGCTCCACTACCAGCGCCGGATCGAACTGCCCAACGGGCGCAAGGCCAACCTCTCTCCCGGCGATACGATCGTGGTCGCCTATGGCGATCGCTATGCGACCGACCAGTTCGAGGCCGAGGTGCCGCTTGACCTGGGGCGGACCAACCTGGTGGCCACGGGCGGGGTGGCGGCGAAGATGCTGTCGCGCAATTCCGGGATCCGCTCGGCAACCGAAATCACGCCGCTGGGCCTGCTGGCCGATCGCCAGGGCACGCCGATCAATTTGCGCCAGTTCGCCCTGCCCCACCGCGACGCGCCGGATCTGCGCCCGCCGGTATTCGCCGTGCTGGGCACCTCGATGAATTCGGGCAAGACCACCACCAACCAGGCCTTGGCCACCGGCCTCAGCCGTGCCGGCTACAAGGTGGGCACCGCCAAGGTAGCCGGAACCGGATCGGGCGGCGATTTCTGGGCGATGGTCGATGCCGGCGCCGCCGAAGTGGTCGATTTCACCGATGCGGGCTATTCCGCCACCTACAAGGTGCCTCTGCCACAACTGGAATCGATCATGGTGGACCTGGTGGCGCATCTCGCCGCCAGGAAATGCGATGTGATCCTGGTCGAAGTGGCCGATGGCATCCTGCAGGAACAGAACGTCGATTTCATCGTCTCGCCGGTCTTTACCGGGCTGGTCGACGGCATCTTCTTTGCCGCCGGAGAAGCGATGGGGGCGACTTTCGGACTTGACCGGCTTGCCGCACTGGGCCTGCCGGTGCTTGGCCTGTCGGGCAAGCTGACCGCCTCGGAACTGCTTATCCGCGAGGCCGAGCGGGCGGTGAAAGTGCCGATCTATCGCAAGGATGACCTGTCTGATCCCGGCAAGGTCGGAGCGATCCTGGGGTTGGATCCGCCCGCAGCGGATGATCTGATCGAAGCCGAACCCGACGGCCTGCCGGCCAGCGTCTTTCTGTTCGATCGATCCGGCCCGGCAATCGAGCCGATCGTTCCCGCGCGGAACATCGCCTGATGGAGCGTGTGGTCCTTCGCTACCGCGACCTGCTTACCCGCAAGGACATCGCCACGATCATCGCGATCGGACTGGGCAATGCGCTGACGCTGGTGCTGCTTGTGCTGCTGATCCGCGAGGCGATGCAGGAACTGGGTGAGTTCACCACCGACGAAGTGAACCTGGGCGCGACCTTTGTCATGCTGGTCGCCGCGACGCTGATCCAGTCGATCCTCAAGGTGTTCGAATTTGCCTGGCCGGAAATGATCGGCTTCCGGATCGTGCACGAGCTGCGCCAGCGGCTCCACGCGCACATGGCCGGTATGGCCCCACGCCAGATCCAGCACCGCTCGCGCGGCAGCCTGATCCTGCGCCTGTCGGGCGACCTGACGATGCTGCGCACCTGGATCAGCCGCGGGATGGGCCGGGGAGTGATCGCGCTGTTTTCGATCGTCGCCTGCGTCGGGATTCTCAGCGTGATCAGCTGGCGCATGGCGCTGGCCTGCAGCATCAGCTTCGTTATCGGCACCAGCGCCTCGGTCTTGCTGGGCAGCCGGTTGCAGAAGCTGACCGGACGGGTCCGGCGGCGGCGCTCGCTGCTGACCAGCAACATCGACGAACAGGTCAATGCCCTGGCGGTCGTCCAGGTGTTCGGACGCTCTGGCGGCGAGGCCAACCGGCTGGCCCGCCAGAGCGCGTGGATGACCAAGGCGCTGGTCCAGGAGGCGGAGCTGCGCGGTCTGCTGCGCGGCCTGTCGACCGCAACCGGGTGGACCGCGCTGGTGCTGGCACTGGGGCTTGGCGCGCTCGATGTGATCGCGGGCCGGGTCGATCTTGGCGCGGTGCTCGCCGCCGTGATCGTCGTGCGGCAGATGCAAGGTCATTTCCGCACGCTGGGCCTGGCGCACGATTACTGGCGGCGGGCCGAAATCTCGCGCCGCAAGCTGGAGGACTTTCTCAACAGTTCATCGCGCCTGCTGACAGATCCGGACAAACAGATCTTCGCCCAGAACCGGGCTTCGATAGTCTTCGACAACGTCAGCGTGCCGGGCGCGCTTGAAGGCATTTCGGCCATCGCGCCGGCAGGCCAGCATATCGCGATCGTCGGACATAGCGGTGCGGGCAAGTCGACTCTGCTGCAGACCGTGGCGCAGATGGTGCCGCTGTCCGATGGCTGCGTCAGGATCGGCGAGCAGCAGCTTGACCGGTGCCAGATCGCCTCGATCGTGCGCAAGATCGGCATGGTCAGTCCCGACCTTCCGCTGATGCGCGGCACGATCCGCCGCAATCTCACCTACCGGCAGTCCAACACCAGCGCGGAAGAACTCGACCACCTGATCGAGCGCTGCAACCTGCGGGCATTGATCGACAGTTTCCCCGAAGGGCTCGACTATTGGGTGACCGAAGGCGGGGCCAACCTTTCGGTCGGCGCCCGCCAGTGCATCGCGATCGGCCGGGCAATGCTGGGAAATCCGCCAATCCTGCTGCTTGACGAAGCGATCTCGCCGCTCGACAACGAATATCGCAGCCATTTCCGCAACCTGATCGCGCGCCATGCCGGTACGATCCTTTCGGTCACCCACGATCCGGCCGAGATCGGCACTGCCGACCACGTCTGGACGCTGAACGAGGGCCGGCTGATCTCGGTCGAGACGGCGGGCGAATACCTGGCGCGTCACCAGCGGGTTGCCGGCGCCGCCCAGCACCTGTCGCTGGTGGGCTGAGCTGCCGCGATGGGGGACTGCGATCCAACCGGACCCGGCTGTCTTGTGGCGCTGCCTTCGCGGATCCGCCACCCGCACCTGCTGATTGTCGTTCACGGCCTGGTGAGTCGTCCGGCAAACCTCTTGCGGCACTTCGGCGGCATGGCCGAACGGCATGGCATTGCGATCATGGCGCCTGACTTTTCAGGTCCGGCCTGGCGCGGGTTCCAGCGGCTTGCCGCCGATGGCGCGCCGGACCGCTCGGCCCAGCGACTGGAACTCGCCGCGCGCGATCTTGCCGGCCGGCTGGGCCTTGATGACGGGCGCTTCGACCTTGCCGGCTACTCTGCCGGCGCGCAGTTCGCGCACCGCTTTGCCATGTCGCGGCCCGAACGGGTGCGCAGCCTGCTGATCGGCGCCGCCGGCTGGTACACCGAAGCCGATCTCTCGCTGCCCTATCCCGAAGGCCTCGGCGGCATTGCCGATCCGGCGAGGGTAGCGGCGTTCCTTCGTCTGCCGATTGTGATCGCCGTGGGCGGAGCCGACCGGCAGAGCGATACGAGCCTGCGCCGCAGCCCCGAACTTGACCAGCGGCAGGGCCGCAACCGGCTCGAGCGCGCGCGGTTCTGGACAGCGCACCTCTTGCAGCGCGCGGCCGAGCTCGGGATCGAACCCCGGGTCACGCTGGCCGAACTCGCCGGCACCGGCCACAGCCTGAGCGAAGCCGTCAAACTGGGCCGGCTCGACCGGTTGCTGGCCGATCATATTCTCGATCCCGCCATCGCATGCGGCGGGCCGCCACCTATCGGCACATTGCCAGTGCCGGATTGCACCGCAACAAGGATGCCACAATGCACAGACAGGGAAATTTTGCCATGATCACCCGAAACCACCTGGCCGCATTGGCCGGGGCATTGCTGGTTCTGCCGACCGCGGCACTGGCCGCGCCTGGTGATGATGAGCGCGGCTATCTCGATATCCATGCCTCGGGCATAACGGCATCGGGAACTGCTCCCGACGGTACGGAGGATGCCGACAAGGCGGGCGGCGAGTTCGGCGCGGCGCTGAGCTATGATATCGATTCCGGTCCAATGCTCTACGGGATAGACCTGTCGAGCACCTATTACGCCTATTCGGATGCCAGCCGCGAGGATCGCTTCAGCAACCGGATCGGCGGCAACCTGGGCTACCGGGTGAGTGACGACGTGACCTTTGCCGCACTGGCGGATTTCACCAGCCACGCCGCGACGGTCGAAAGCACCAAGGCCGACCAGACCCGCCTGCGCGGTCAGATCACCGTGCAGCCCGGCCCGCATCGCTTCCGCCTAACGGGGGGCTGGCGCTGGCGCGACTATCGGGACCGCCCCGGCGAATCCGGCGATGGACCGACGGTTTCGGCCGAATACCGCTATCGCCTGGGCAAGGGGCACTTCTTCTCGGTCAGCGCCCAGTACGAGGAAATCGATGCCACGCTTGCTTCGCGCAGCTATCGCCGCACCACGGTTTCAGCGGACTACCGGGTGCGTCTGGCCGATCCGCTCTCGCTCAGCGCGGGGCTGACCTACAAGGCCTGGAACTATCCGGGCCGGGCGGTCGGACCCGATACCCAGCACGACCATATCTGGACGCCCGAGCTTGGGCTGAGCTGGGAATTCGCGAAGGACTGGTATGCCGAACTCGACGGCAAGATCATCTGGCGCGATTCGAACAATCCCGGCTACACCGAGACGATTAAGCGCGGGATGTTCACCCTGCGCAAGAGGTTCCGACTATAAGGCTGCGGCCTAGCCGATCCTCATCTCGCTCGCGCGGCGGAACAGTTCCAGGATAAGGGGGTCCTGCTCGCCCGCGCGGATCGCGGCTTCGAAGCGGATCGCGCGTCGCGGCCGCGGGGCCAGTTCGACCAGCGCGCCGCGAGCCAGTTCGTCGCGCACCATCGTTTCGGGCAGGACCGCGGCGCCCTGCCCGCCGACCAGCACCTCGATCATGGTGCGCACGTTGTTGCAGGTGTTGACGGTCTGCGCGGCGATCCGGCCATTGGCGAGCTCGCCGCGCAGCACTTCGTGGATCGGCGAATGCGGCGGCAGCGACCAGACCGGGAGGGTCCGCGCCAGCCCGCCTCCTGCGGCGGTGGCCGGACTGCCTACCCAGACCAGCGCAACCTCGCCGATCGGGGCCGTGACCAGTCCAGGACTGGACGCGGGTCCTGCAAGGAGCACGAGGTCGCGGGTTCCCGCCAGCACCTGCTGGAGCATGCGCGCGGTGAGATCGAGTTCGACCTCGAGCGTAACGCCCGGCAGATCGCGCTCGACCGCATGGACGAAGCCGGGCAGGCAGCTTGCGGCGGCAATCTCGCCCGCGCCGATCCGCACCACGCCGCGCGCGCCGGCATAGTCGCCCGCCGCCAGCAGCGCCCGCTCGAACCCGGCCAGCAGCGGCTCGCAGTCCTGCACCAACTGGCGTCCGCGCGCGGTCAGCACCACTCCGCGGCCCTCGCGGCGGAACACCGCGATGCCAAGCTGCGCCTCGATCTCGCGGACCCGGGCGCTGATTGCCGGCTGCGTGGTTCCCAGCCGCTCCGCCGCGGCGCTGAAAGTGCCGAGCCGCGAAATCCACAGCAGCGTTTCGAGATGATAGATGGCCAGTTTACGCATCAGCCTGATTTATCGATTTGGCAAAGAAACAATCGTTAGTCTGGATAAACGCGATCGGCTAGGGCGAAAGTCCGAACGGCGGGAGGACCCATGGCCCAGAAGATCTACCCCAGTGCCGCAGCCGCGCTTGACGGCCTGCTGCGCAACAACATGCTGATCGCCTGCGGCGGCTTCGGCCTGTGCGGCATTCCCGAGCGGCTGCTTGACGCGGTGCGCGATTCAGGCGTTACCGGGCTGACCTTTGCCAGCAACAATGCCGGCATCGACAACGAAGGCATCGGCAAGCTGCTGCGCACCCGGCAGGTACGCAAGATGATCTCGTCCTACGTGGGCGAGAACAAGGAGTTCGAGCGCCAGTACCTGTCGGGCGAGCTTGAGGTCGAATTCTGCCCGCAAGGCACGCTGGCCGAACGGATGCGCGCCGCCGGCGCCGGGATCCCGGGCTTCTACACCAGGACCGGGGTCGGCACCCTGGTGGCCGAGGGCAAGGAATCGAAGGTGTTCGACGGCGAGGAATATATCCTCGAACGCGGCATCTTTGCCGACCTCGCGCTGGTCAAGGCCTGGAAGGCCGACACCACGGGCAATGTCGTGTTCCGCAAGACCGCGCGCAATTTCAACGTGCCGGCCGCCACCTGCGGCAAGGTCTGCGTGGTCGAGGTGGAAGAGATCGTCGAACCCGGTGCGCTCGATCCCGATGCGATCCACCTGCCGGGGGTCTATGTCCACCGCCTGATAAACGGCAGCCCCTATGACAAGAAGATCGAATTCCGCACCACTCGCACCACGGATGTCGGCTGATGACCACGCATGACCATATCGCCAAGGGCTGGAGCCGCGACCAGATGGCCGCCCGCGCCGCGCAGGAACTGCAAGACGGGTTCTATGTGAACCTGGGAATCGGCATTCCCACGCTGGTTGCCAACCACGTCCCCGCCGGCATGACCGTGACCTTGCAGAGCGAGAACGGGATGCTGGGCATCGGCCCCTTCCCGACCGAAGAGGAAATCGACGCCGACCTGGTCAATGCCGGCAAGCAGACGATCAGCGAACTGCCCCATTCGGCCTATTTCGACAGCGCGCAAAGCTTTGCGATGATCCGTGGCGGCAAGATCGACCTCACCGTGCTGGGCGGGATGGAAGTCAGCGAGAACGGCGACATCGCCAACTGGATGGTGCCCGGCAAGATGATCAAGGGCATGGGCGGCGCGATGGATCTGGTCGCGGGCGTCAGGAAGATCATCGTGGTGATGGAACACTGCGCCAAGGATGGCAGCCCCAAGTTCATTCCCGAATGCACCCTGCCGCTGACCGGACGCAACGTGGTCGACATGATCATCACCGATCTTGCGGTATTCCAGCGGGCCGATCACTCCAGCCCGTTCAGGCTGATCGAACTGGCCCCGGGCGTCACGGCAGAGGAGGTCGCGGCGCGGACAACGGCCAGCTATCTGGCTTAATCGGTCGATTAAACAGGGCTTGCGGCGCGGGGCGGCGCGCGCGATGATCGTTCCCGATAAGGGAGCGAATCATGGACAACACCGTCTGCCGTCTGACCGGTTGCGAATTTCCGCTGTTTGCCTTCAGCCACTGCCGCGACGTGGTTGTCGCGGTCAGCAAGGCCGGCGGCTTCGGGGTGCTTGGCGCCACCCGCTTCACGCCCGAGCAGCTTGAGGAAGAGCTTGCCTGGATCGATGCGCACATCGACGGCGCGCCTTACGGCGTCGACGTGCTGGTGCCCGAAACGATCGATCCGCGGGTGGCCGACTTTGCCGACAATGCCCAGCGCGCCGCCGCGATTTCGGACCAGCACCGCCAGTTCACGGCCCAGCTGCTTGGCCAGTACGGGGTCGAGGTCGCGCCCGAAGATGTGGTCCACTACGAAGGCCGCGCCGGGATCACCCCGGAAAACGGCTATGCCCAGATGGACGTTGCCTTCCGCCACCCGATTCGGCTGATCGCCAATGCGCTGGGGATCGCTCCGCCACGGATGATCGAGGAAGGCAAGAAGCGCGGCGTACCGGTGGCGGCACTGGTCGGCGCGAAAGAGCATGCACTGCGCCAGGCGGCGGCCGGGGTCGACATCATCGTCGCCCAGGGGACCGAGGCCGGCGGCCACTGCGGCGAGGTTTCGACCCTGGTGCTGATCCCCGAAGTGGTCCGCGCGCTGAAAGGCGCCGGCTATGACGTTCCGGTGCTGGCCGCCGGCGGGATCATGACCGGCGGGCAGATGGCGGGGATGATGGCCGCCGGTGCCGAGGGCGCCTGGACCGGATCGGTCTGGCTCGCCACCCCCGAGGCCGAAACCAGCGAGGCCTTTCGCGACAAGATGGTTGCCGCGCGCAGCCGCGATACGGTCCGTTCCAGGAGCCGCACCGGCAAGCCCGCGCGCCAGCTCAAGACCGCCTGGCATGAGGCGTGGGACGCGCCCGACGGCCCCGGTCCCTTGCCGATGCCGCTGATGGGAATGGTCAGCGAGCCCTCGTTCCACCGGATCGAGACCGCGGTGCTGGGCGGGAACAACCAGGCCCGTGATCTTGTTTCCTATTTTGTCGGCCAGGGGGTAGGTCTGATCGACCAGGTCCGCAGCGCCAAGGGCGTGGTCCAGGATTTTCGGGAAGAGTTTGCCGAGGCGGTACTGGGGCTGACCTCGATGCTGGAGTAACAGGGATGTGGCAGGCCGGGTTTCGCGAACGCTATCTCGATGTCCTGGCCTCGATCTATATCTACAACGAACATCGCGGCTATACCTCGCTCGACCGGGTGCTCGAGGCGGTGCGGCTGCGATGTCCGGATGATCTTGCCTTCCAGGCCGAAGTGGCCAAGCACCGTGCCGACGAGGAAAAGCACTACCGGATGTTTCGCCGCTGGTTCGAGCGCCAGGGACGGATGCCGCTTCAGGTCGATCGCGGGGTCGGGCATATCGACCGCTTCATCCAGTGGATCTTCCGCTGCCGGATCGAGGAACTCGACACCGCCGGGATTGTCGCCGACCCGGCCGAGTTCGAACGCCTGTGCCGGGTGATCATGCTGACCGAACAGCGCGGTTACCGTCAGGTCGAGATCATCCTGGCCAATCGGCTGATCATGTCGGACCCGGTGATGAAGCGGATCTTCGAGGTGGTGCACCGTGACGAGCCCGACCACTACCTGCCCTACCAGCGCTGGCTCGAGCGCAACGGCCGCGCCACCGCGCGCCTCAACGAGCGCCTGGCCGACTGGTGCATCCACAAGGTGCTGATGCTGGCCAAGCTGCCCGCGCTGTTTCTCGACAGCGGCCGTGCAAGGCTGCAACGCTGGCCCGACGAGGACGAGGCGGCCTACTCGGCTTGACCCGCCGCCCTGCCACATTAGGCAGATGCCATGACCTACACCCTGATCACCGCCAACCGGAACTATTCGAGCTGGTCCCTGCGCCCCTGGCTCTTGATGAAAGCGCTGGGGATTGCCTTCGAGGATCGCCTGGAGCCGTTCACCAGGCCGGACAACCATGACGATTTCCGCCGGTTCTCGCCCACCGGCCAGGTTCCGGTGCTGATCGACGGCGACCGGGTCATCGCGGATTCGCTGGGCATCACGCTCTATCTGGCCGACCGCCATGCCGGGATCTGGCCGGTGGACGAACAGCGGCGCATCTTCGTCCAGGGAGCGGTCTGCGAAATGCACGGCGGCTTCGCTCACTTGCGCGGCGATTGCACCATGAATGTCGGGGTGCGCGTCACGCCCAAGCCGATGAGCGAGGGGCTGAAGCGCAACGTAATCCGCTTGCGCGAGATCTTCGCGGACGGGCTGAAGCGGTTCGGCGGACCGTGGCTGGCCGGGGCGGACTTTACCGCGGCCGACGCCTTCTATGCTCCCGTTGCCTTTCGCATCCGCACCTATGGGCTCGATGTCGGCATGGGTCAGGCCTGGGTCGACCGGATCCTGGCCCACCCGGCGATGCTCGACTGGGAAGCGCAGGCGCTGGCCGAGACCTGGCGAGAGGAAGCCCACGAAGCCGAACTGGCGGCAGCCGGTGTCGTCACGGCGGACCATAGAAAATAGCTGTGGACCGTCCGACTCAATTGATTGATGTCAATTGCGGCGTAGCGGGCGAATCTAAACCGGGCTGACCAAGTCCATGAGGTTGCCATGCTGCTCGACGTGCCGATTGCCCAGGAAATCTGGGATGCCAAGTACCGCTTCAACCCGCCGTCGGGCGGCGGCGACGTCGATTTCGCGGCGACCGCGGCCCGTGTTGCCAAGGCAGTGGCGGCCAACGACCCGCCGGAATTGCGCGCCGAGTGGGAAGCCCGTTATGCTGAAACGATCGAGGCGCTGGAATTCATCCCCGCCGGGCGAATCCTCGCCGGGGCCGGCACGGGCCGCGCGGTCACGCTGTTCAACTGCTTCGTCATGGGGACCATCCCCGACGATCTCGGCGGGATTTTCCAGCACCTGAAGGAAGCCGCGCTGACCATGCAGCAGGGCGGCGGCGTGGGAATGGACTTTTCCACCATCCGTCCCAAGGGCGCCGAAGTGAAAGGCGTCGGCGCGGACGCTTCCGGGCCGCTTTCGTTCATGGACTGCTGGGATTCGATGTGCCGCACCGTCCAGTCGGCCGGCGCGCGGCGCGGGGCGATGATGGGATGCCTGCGCATCGACCATCCCGACGTGCTCGACTTCATCGAAGCCAAGCGCGATCCCGCGCGGCTTCGCAATTTCAACCTGTCGGTGCTGGTTACCGATGCCTTCATGGCAGCGCTCGACGCCGAGGCCGATTGGCCGCTGTGCTATGGCGGCAAGACCTACCGCACCATCCCCGCGCGCGAGCTGTGGGACCGGTTGATGCGCGCCACCTACGATTACGCCGAACCGGGTGTGATCTTCGTCGACCGGGTCAACCAGGCCAACAACCTCGCCTATTGCGAGTCGATCAGCGCATCGAACCCTTGCGGCGAACAGATGCTGCCTCCCTACGGCGCCTGCCTGCTGGGATCGATCAACCTTGCCGCGCTGGTCGACCAGCCGTTCGCCGAAGGCGCGGCCATCGATCCGGCGCGGCTTGAGGAAGTCAGCGGCCTTGCCGTCCGCCTGCTTGACAACGTGATCGACATCAGCGGCTATCCGCTCGCCGAACAGGAAGCCGAGGCCAGGGCGAAGCGGCGGATCGGTCTTGGCATTACCGGCCTGGCCGATGCACTGCTGTTCTGCGGGCTGACCTATGGCAGCGCTGAAGCCGTGGCGCAGATGGAGCAATGGCTGGATGCGATCCGGCGCGGCGCCTATCGCGCCTCGGCCTTGCTGGCGGCGGAAAAGGGGCCGTTTCCGGCTTATGATCCGGCCATGCTGGAGCGGCCCGGCCTGCTTGCGCTTGACGATGAAACCCGGGCGCTGATCGCGAAGCACGGCCTGCGCAACGGCTGCCTGACCTCGATCGCGCCGACCGGCACCACCTCGCTGCTGGCCGGCAACGTCTCTTCGGGCGTCGAGCCGGTCTTCGCCTACCACTATACCCGCCGCATCCTCGATCCCGACGGCACCGCCCGCTTCGAGGAAGTCGAAGACCATGCCCTGCGGGTCTGGCGCAAGGTCTGCGGAGACACCGCTCCGCCCGAGGGCCTGTTCGTCAGCGCGCAGACCCTGACCCCGGCCGACCACGTGACCATGCAGGCGGCGGCGCAGCGGCTGATCGACAGCTCGATCTCGAAGACCGTCAACTGCCCCGAGGATATCGCTTTCGAGGCTTTTTCCGAAGTCTACCGCGAAGGCTACCGGCAGGGCTGCAAGGGCATGACGACCTACCGCCCGAACGCGGTCACCGGGTCGGTGCTGTCGGCCGAGGCGCCGCAGAAACCGGCGGATGAAGCGCCTGCCGCGGCCATGGAAAGCCCCGCCCCGCGTGAGCCGGTGCTTCACGGCACGACCTACAAGCTGCGCTGGCCGGCCAGCGCCCATGCGCTCTACGTCACGATCAACAACGCCGAGATCGACGGTGAGCTGCGCCCGTTCGAAGTGTTCATCAATTCGAAGAACATGGACCACTACGCCTGGACCCTCGCCCTGACCCGGATGATTTCGGCGGTGTTCCGGCGCGGCGGCGATGTCGATTTCGTTTCCGAAGAACTCAAGGCGGTGTTCGATCCGCGCGGCGGCGCCTGGACCAATGGCCGCTACGTGCCCTCGCTGCTCGCCGCGATCGGCGACATCATCGAGACCCACCTGAAGCAGTTCGCGCCCGGCCAGATCGACCTGCCGATGGAGCTTGGCCCGCCCGCGGGCACGGCGATCGACGCGCCGCCGACCGGGCCATGCTGTTCGCAATGCGGCCAGCCCGGGATGATTCGCGAGGAGGGCTGCAACAAGTGCCTGTCCTGCGGTTATTCGAAGTGTGGTTAGCGGGGACTGCGAACCGCCAGTCTGACTTCGGACATTTCGATCACCGGCACCTCCCAGGGGTGGGCCGCGATCAGGGCATCCAGCGCGGCGTCCAGTTGCTCGCCGGCTGCCTCGGCCGGGACGTGGATCGTGACCAGGACGCTGGGTGAGACCTGCGCCTTGCCAGGCTGGCCCAGAGCCGGCCTGGCACTCGCGCCGGGCCGGAACAATTCCCAGCCCGGAGCCAGTTCGGCCACGGCCTGATAGGCGCCGAAATCGCCAAGCGGATTGCCGGCGTCCAGAATCGCCTGCAGGCGGACGAATGCCGGATCAGCGTCCAGCGCCCGGGTGTCGCCTTCGAGCAGGCGTTCAAGCGTGGCGGATTGAACCGGCCAGGTCAGCCGGATCGCCAGTGCCGACCTCCAGCCATGAGCAAGCCCGGCCATGCCCGGCTCAGGCCAGTGCTGCGGTAAGATCCTCGACCAGGTCAAGCCGCTCCCACGGGAACAGGTCGCCTTCGGGCTTGCGGCCGAAGTGGCCATAGGCCGCGGTCTTGCGGTAGATCGGCTTGTTGAGCCCGAGGTGGGTGCGAATCGCACGCGGCGTCAATCCGCCCAGCTTGGGCAGTGAGAGGATCGCCTGCTCGATCTCGGCCTCGGGAACCGTGCCGGTGTCATGGGTGTCGACGTAGAGCGAGAGCGGCCGGGAGACCCCGATCGCATAGGCGATCTGGATTGTGCAGCGTGTCGCCAGTCCGGCGGCGACCACGTTCTTGGCAAGATAGCGGGTGATGTAGGCGGCCGATCGGTCGACCTTGGTCGGATCCTTGCCGCTGAACGCCCCACCGCCGTGCGGCGCCGCGCCGCCATAGGTATCGACGATGATCTTGCGGCCGGTCAGGCCCGCGTCGCCGTCCGGCCCGCCGATCTCGAAGCTGCCGGTCGGGTTGATGTAATACTGCGTCTCGCGCAGCAGCACCGGGGGGATCACCTCGGCCACCACGCGCTTCACATAGGCGTGCAACTCGGCTTCCTTGTCGCCCTCGTCATAGCCCGGCGCATGCTGGGTGCTGACCACCACCGCGGTCGCCGCGACCGGCAGGCTGCCTTCATAGCGCAGCGTGACCTGGCTCTTGGCATCGGGCTCGAGGAACGGCGCGGCGCCCGAATGACGGTCGGCCGCCATGCGCTCAAGTATCTTGTGGCTGTAATAGAGCGTCGCCGGCATCAGGTCGGGAGTCTCGTCGGTGGCATAGCCGAACATGATGCCCTGGTCGCCGGCACCCTCGTCCTTGTTGCTCGAAGCGTCGACACCCTGGGCGATGTGCGCCGACTGCGGGTGGAGGTTGTTGTAGAACTTCAGCGTTTCCCAATGGAAACCGTCCTGTTCGTAACCGATGTCCCTGACCGTCTGGCGCACGGTCTGTTCGATTTCGGCTTCGATCCCCGGCGCCCAGTTGCCGTCCTTGTCCATGATCCCTTCGCCGCGGATTTCACCGGCCAGCACCACCAGCTGCGTGGTGGTCAGCGTTTCGCAGGCGATCCTCGCTTCGGGATCCTTCGACAGGAACAGGTCGACAATCGCATCGCTGATCTGGTCGGCGACCTTGTCGGGATGGCCTTCGGAAACGGATTCGGAGGTGAACAGGTAGTCGGTACGCATCGGGATTCCCATATAAAGGAAGCTTTATGTCACCCGCTCTACTCCCGCCGCAGCCTCAGTGCAACCAGCGAGAGCAGCGCCAGCAGCGCGGCCCAGGCCAGCGAAAGCAGGTTGCCGTGCCTTGCGAACAGCGTCGGTGCGGCGGCAACGGGAATCCGCCCCAGCAGCACGCCCGCAGCCCCATAGGGGACCGACTGCACCACCCGGCCATCGGGAGCGATAACCCCGCTGATACCCGTGGTGGTCGAGCGCAGCACGGGCAGGCCTTCCTCGATTGCGCGAAGCCGGGCGAGGGCGAGGAATTGTGGCTGCGCCCAGCGGCCATACCAGCCGTCGTTCGAAGCGTTGAAGATGTAATCGGGCCGATCCTTGCGATCGGCCACCGCGCCGGGGAAGATGATCTCGTAGCAGACCCCCATTCCGGCCTTGCCGAACCGGCCGAGCGGTATGGTGCGTACCCCCGGCCCTGGCCAGAATTCGATGCTGCCAGGCACGAAGCGCGCCAGGCCGAGCGGTTCGAGCACCTCGCGCCAGGGCACATATTCGCCGAACGGCACGAGGTGCGCCTTGTCGTATGAGGCGCGGATCGCGCCCTGCCCATCGATCGCGGTGATCGAATTGCGCGCGCCCACGGCCTGGTCTCCCCGGATTTCCAGATCGACCGCGCCGGTCAGCAGCAGGCGCTCGGGGCCCAGCATCCGGGCCAGCCGGGCGCGGGCCTGCGCCGGATCGGCGGCGAAGGTATCGGCGTAATAGCGCGGCGGATAGCCATCGCGCAGATAGTCGGGCACGCCGGATTCGGGCCACAGCACCAGCGCCGCGTCGCCCGCGCGCGGCGGGGGGATGGGCTGGGACAGCCGCGCGAAGTTGGCGCCAAAAAAGGCGGGATCGTTGAGCTGTTCCTGCGGAATGTTCGGCTGGACCAGGACATAGGGAACGCTGCCCATCCGGCCCGCGTCACCCTGCGGCCAGAACTGCGCCGCCATCGGGATCAAGAGCAGCGCCAGCATCCGGCGATCGGCCCGGAACCGCGTCAGACCGGCATACCAAAGCCCCGCGAACAGCGCCGCCAGCCCCGACAGCGCATAGGTTCCCAGCCACGGCAGCAGCCGTGCCGCGCCAACCGCATCGAACGGACCCAGCAGCACCGCGCCCAGCGGGTTCCACGGAAAGCCGGTCAGCACCCAGCCGCGCAGCCATTCGGCCACGATCCAGCTGGCGGCAAGCGCCGGTATCAAGGCGGTCAACCGCGCACGAAAGTGCCAGGCGGCCAGCAGGGCCAAACCCGGATAGATCGCCAGATAGGCCGAAAGCCCGACGACCCCGATCCACCCCATCCAGGCCGGCATCGCGGCCTGATAGACAAATGCGGTGGCGATCCAGTTGAGCCCAAGCGTGAACTGGCCAAGCCCGAACCACCAGCCCAGCGCAAACGCGCCCTTGCGAGCCGGCGCGCGGACCAGCAGCGCCAACAGCCCCGCCAGTGCGAGCAGCGCCAGCGGCCAAAGCGCCAGCGGCTCGAAACCCAGGGCCGAGACCACGCCAAGCAGCAGCGCCGACAGGCGCGGATATTTCAAGGCAAGGCCGGCAATGCGCGGCAAGCGCCGGGATCAGCCCACCGATTCGAGCGGTTCGCCACCGGCATCGTCGGCCGAGGGCTTGCGCTTGGGAGCACGCGCGCGGCGCGGCTTGGGCGCTTCTTCCCCCGAATCCTCGCGTCCCGCGGCGATCGCAGGCGGCAGGGATGCGGGATCAAGTCCGGCCGGCTCCGCATCGTCCGCCTCGCCGCGACCCGCTCGATCATCCTGAGCCTGTCGAGGAGCCCGGTCACGACGCGGGCGCAAACCTGCGCGACCGCGGTTTTCGCGAACGAAGGGATTTTCGGCCGGCTCATAAGGATTGGCGTCGCCGCCTTCCTCGCCCCGGTCGTCCTCGCCTTCGTCACGCGCCGAATTGTCCTCGCGCTCCTCGCGTTCCTCGCGGGGCTGGCGCGGCGGGCGCGGTTCGCGCTGCGGACGGGCAAAGGCGGGCTGATCGAAGCTGGGGAAATCGCCGGCGACCGAGAATTCCTCGCCGTCCTCGATATCCTCGCTTGAGCCTTCCCAACGTTCGTCGCGGCGCTGGCGCTGCTCTTCCTGGCGTGTGCGGGTATCGGCGATGACGCGGAAATAGTGGTCGGCAAACTGCAGGTAGTATTCGGCCTGGACCCGATCGCCGTTGAGATGCGCGTCGTGCGCCAGCTTGCGATACTTTTCCAGCAGCTGGGGCGCATTGCCGCGCGCCCGGCTGTCGATCCGGTTGAGTTGCTGGCCGCCGCCGCCGTTGTTCTGGCGATTACCGCGGCCACGCCGGCGGTTGTTGTTCCCGCGATTGTTGTTCAAGGGGTTCCATTCCCTGCTACCGTCAGCCCCGCCGGAAATTCCGGCTACCTGGCTACGTGACCCTGTGCCACGGGCGCCACTTGCGCGTCGTGGTTCCGACATCTGCTGAAGAAGCGCGGCGATTGCAGGCCGGGCACTGTGCAAATGCTGGAGTTGGCCTGCGGGTCGCGCATCAGCGGACCGGCGCTGGCCTGAGCAGGGATTTAGGCATTGTGGCCGCCTTTCACAAGCGGAATCTTGAGTTCCAGCACACGGGCGCGCCCGGCAAGGTCATGGTGCAGGCTGGCGGCAAGCCCCGCCGCGGCCGCAAGCGCGCTGACTGCTTCGGCCTGCGACGCGCCGATTTCCACCAGCGCGGTTCCGCCGGGCGCAAGCAGCGCGGAAAGCTGGGGGACAAGCACCCGGTAATCACCCAGCCCATCCGCTCCGGCAAAGAGCGCGGCGGCGGGTTCGTATTCGCGCACCGATCGATCAAGCGCGGCGCCGCTTTCGACATAGGGCGGATTGGCAAGGACCAGATCGAACCGTCCCAGCGCCTCGGCCCAGCCTTCGCGGGTCCAGTCTCCACCGCGCATTTCGGCCCGGGACGAGAGGCCGAGGCCTTCGGCATTGGCCCGCGCCACGGCAAGCGCCGCGCCTGACCGGTCGATCCCGATTCCCTCGGCGCTGGGCAAGGAATTCAGCACCGCCAGCAGCAGCGCGCCCGATCCGGTCCCGCAGTCGAGCACGCGCCGCGCCTGCGGCTGCGCCGCCAGTGCCGCCTCGACCAAGACCTCGCTGTCCCCGCGCGGGATCAGTACCGCCGGACTGACGGTCAGCGACAGTCCGAAGAACTCCTGTCGGCCGGTGATATAGGCTACCGGCTCGTGCGCCAGCCGCCGCTCGACCAGTGTGGTGAAATCCGGCGGGCAGGCGTCAGCCATGCGGTGCAGCAAGAGCTCGGAGCGCGACACGCCCAGCAGGTGCGCCATCAGCATTTCGGCATCGAGCCGCGCGGTATCGCTGGTGGCTGAGAGGCGCTCGGCAGCGGCTCGGATCGCCTTGGCCGCGTTCACTCGCCCAGCGCCGCCAGCCGCTTGGCCTGGTCCTCGGCGATCAGCGCGTCGACAAGCTCGCCCAGTCCCGGGCCTTCGAGAATCTCGGGCAGGCGGTGGAGGGTCAGGTTGATCCGGTGATCGGTAACGCGGCCCTGCGGGAAATTGTAGGTGCGGATCCGTTCGGAGCGGTCGCCCGATCCGACCATCGCCTTGCGCGCGGCGGCTTCCTCACCCTGGACCGCCTCGCGCTGGGCCTCGAACAGGCGCGCGCGCAGCACCTGCATCGCCTTGTCCTTGTTCTTGTGCTGGCTGCGGCCGTCCTGGCAGGTCACCACCGTGCCGGTTGGCAGGTGGGTGATCCGCACCGCCGAATCGGTCGTGTTGACGTGCTGGCCGCCCGCACCGGAGGCGCGGTAGACATCGATCTTGAGATCCTTGTCCTCGATCTGGACATCGACCTCGTCGGGCTCGGGCAGGACGGCGACGGTCGCCGCGCTGGTGTGGATCCGCCCGCCGCTTTCGGTCACCGGCACGCGCTGCACCCGGTGCACACCGCTTTCGAACTTGAGCCGGGCGAAGACCCCGTTGCCGTTGATCTCGGCCACGGCTTCCTTGAAACCGCCGATGTCCGAAGCGTTGGCGCTGACCATTTCGAAGCGCCAGCCCTGTTCGGCGGCAAAGCGTTCGTACATCCGCAGCAGGTCGGCCGCGAACAGTGCTGCTTCGTCGCCGCCGGTCCCGGCACGCACTTCGAGCATGGCCGAGCGGCTGTCTGCACTGTCGCGCGGCAACATGGCGATCGCCAGCGCATGTTCGGCCGCGGGCAGATCGGCCTTGAGCCGGGCGATTTCCTCCTCGGCCAGTTCGCGCATTTCGGGATCGTCGAGCTCCGCCAGGCTCGCCAGTTCGGCGCGCATCGAGGCCACCTGCGCCGCGATCCTGGCCACCGGTTCCAGCTCGGCATAGTCGCGGCTGGCGGCGATGAAGTCCTTGCCCTCCAATGTGCCCGAAGCCAGCCGCGCCTCGATCTCGGCGAAGCGGGCGGCAATCTGGGCAAGGCGGGCTTCGGAGACGGACATTCGCGGAACTACTCTACCTTCGTCGTCCCGGGTCTGACCCGGGATCCCGCTTGTTTACCCACCCGCCGCGAGAAGAAAAGCGGGACCCCGGGTCAAGCCCGGGGTGACGATCAGGAGACCATCAGGGAGTGAATCAGGTTCGTCCGGCCCTCGTCCTCGCTTTCGCCGCGAAGATTGACCGATCTTGCACCGTCGCGCATCGAAATGGTGGCGATCCTTCGTGCGCCCAGCTTTGCGGCCTTGTCGAACCGCTTCTTTGGAGAACCGGAGGCAATCATGTCCGCGGCAATCCCGTGGCGCCGCAGCTTTGAGAGACGCGACGTGGCGAAGTCCAGAAAATCGTCGTGCTCCAGGACAATGACCACTTCCAAAGGATCATTGCTTGCGCTTCCTACCAGCATCGCCAGCCGCTCGATCCCGGCGGCCCAGCCAACTGCCGGGGTGTGCTGCCCTCCCAGGCTTTCCATCAGCCCGTCATAGCGCCCGCCACCCAAGACGGTGCCTTGCGCGCCGAGCCGGTCGGTGACGAATTCGAAGGCGGTGTGGCGGTAATAATCGAGCCCGCGGACCAGCCCGGGGGCGCGGGTCCAGGCGACGCCGGCGGCATCGAGGCCGCTGGTGACCTTGCCGAAGAAGTCCTGCGCCTCGCCCGAAAGGTAGTCGTCGATCTTCGGCGCATCCGCCATGAACGCCTTGTCGCGCGGGTCCTTGCTGTCGAGGATGCGCAGCGGATTGCGCTCGAGCCGGTCCTGCGAATCCTCGGAAAGTTCGCCTTTCACCGCGCGGAAATAGTCGATCAGCGCCCCGCGCCAGGCTTCGCGGCTCGCCCCGTCGCCCAGCGTGTTGAGCATCAGCGTCACCCCGTCGGCGATGCCCAGTTCGCCCAGCAGCTGGTCGGCCAGGCACAGCAGCTCGACATCGGCCTGCGGCTCGCCCGCGCCGAGAATCTCGGCGTCGAGCTGGTGGAACTGGCGGTAGCGGCCCTTTTGCGGGCGCTCGTAGCGGAACAGCGGACCGTGGGTGGCAACCTTGAGCGGCGCGTGCTGCTGCCAGCCGTCGGTCAGGTAGGCGCGGCAGATGCCCGCGGTGAATTCGGGGCGCAGGGTCAGGCTTTCGCCGCCGCGATCCTCGAACGAATACATTTCCTTCGAAACCACGTCGGTCGTCTCGCCGATGGAGCGGCTGAACACCTCGGTCTTTTCGAACACCGGCATTTCGACCCGGCGAAAGCGGTAGAGCTTGCGCAGGCGCTCGAAGGTCTCGACAACATGCGCGAACGCCTCGGCATCGGGGCCGAAAATGTCCTGGGTGCCTCTGATGGCATTGGGAATGGCTCGCGAATTGCTCATGGTCTGCGCCCCTAGCCGTTTTGCCCTTCGTCGAAAAGAGCGCCAGCGAACTTGCCGATCGCGCGCCCGCGCGGCATGGATTGCGCCATGAGGGTCTCGATCATCGCCGCCGCCATTTCCTGTTCAGCCCTGGCGCTGACTTCCGCCGCAACCCTGGCTGCCCCTTCGCCGCCGCAGGCCGTGCCACTGCCGCATACGGTCCCCGATCCGCGGGACGTGCCCTATCCGGGCGGGACGATGCAGCTCGACGTCGATGCCAGCGATAATGCGCGCGGCGTGTTCCGTGTCACCCAGACGATCCCGCTGCCGCCCGGGACCCGGCGGATCACCCTGCTCTATCCGCAGTGGCTGCCGGGCAACCATGCCCCGACCGGCCCGATCACCCAGCTGGTCGACCTCAGCTTCGAGGCGAACGGCCAGCAGCTGACCTGGAAGCGCGATCCGGTCGAGCTTTATGCCTTCCACGTCGAACTGCCCGAAGGCGCCACCCGGCTGACCGCGCGCTTCATCCACACCGCACCGCTGCAGGATAGCGAAGGCCGGGTGACGATGACCCCGGATATGCTCAACCTGCAATGGGAAAAGGCCAGTCTCTATCCCGCCGGATACTATGTCCGCCAGATCAGGGTGCGCCCCAGCCTGACCTTGCCGGCGGGCTGGCAGGCAGCCACCGCGCTCGACGGGCGCGAGGGGCAGGGCGACAGGCTGACCTGGGCCGAAACCGGCTATGACACGCTGGTCGATTCGCCGGTCTTCGCGGGGCGCAATTTCCGCAAATGGGACCTTGGCCAGAATGTAACTCTCAACCTCTTCGCCGACAGTTCGGACGGACTGGCGGCCAAGGACGGGCACCTGGCCGCATACCGCGCGCTGGTCGAAGAGGCGCTGCTGGCGTTCGGCGCGAAGCATTTCGATCACTATGACGTGCTGCTTGCCGCAACCGGCAAGCTTGGCGGGATCGGGCTCGAGCATCACCGGTCGAGCGAGAACACGCTCGACGCCGATGCCTTCAAGGACTGGGACAAGCCCGAGAGCGAAAGCGATCGCGACCTGGTTCCGCACGAATTCTCGCACAGCTGGATCGGCAAGTATCGCCGCCCGGCGCGGGTCTGGGCGCCGGACTATCGCCAGCCGCACCAGGGCGACATGCTGTGGGCCTATGAAGGCCAGGACGAGTTCTGGGGGCTGGTCCTGGCCGCGCGTTCGGGACTGCAATCGAAGGACATGGTGCTGGGCCAGCTGGCCAGCATCGCGGCCAAGTATTCGCAGCAAGCCGGGCGGCGCTGGCGTTCGATCGAGGATACGGGCTTCGATCCCGCGCTCGGCTATCGCAAGCCCAAGCCCTGGCCCTCGCTGGCGCGGGGCACCGATTACTACAGCGAAGGCGCGCTGTTCTGGCTCGAGGCTGACCAGATCATCCGCAAGGGCAGCGGCGGCCGCAAGAGCATCGACGATTTTGCCCGGGCGTTCCTGGGCGTGAATCCCGGTGACTGGAGCGAGTTGCCGTTCGAGCAGGCCGATGTGGTTGCCGCGCTCAACGCGGTTCATCCTTATGACTGGGCAGGCCTGATCGCGCAGCGGCTCGACAGCCCCGGACAGGCCGCGCCGCTCGGCGGGATCGAGCTTGGCGGCTATCGGCTGGCCTGGAAGGACGAGCCCAACGCCTATGACAAGGCGCGGATGTCCGCCGGCAAGAACCTGTCGCTGGCCTATTCGCTGGGCCTCGGCCTCGGCAGCGACGGCAAGGTCGGCTCGGTCGAGTGGGACGGCCCGGCCTTCACGGCCGGAATCGTTCCGGGAATGCAGATCATGGCGGTTGGCGGAACCGCCTATTCGGCGGACGGGCTCAAGCAGGCGATCCGGTTGGCCCGGCAGGGCGGCGGAGTGGAGCTTCTGGTCAAGCGCGGCGATCGTTACCAGTCGATCCGGATCGACTACCGCGGCGGGCTGCGCTGGCCCTGGCTGGAACGCACGGCGCCGGGCACCGCGCCGACCGGGCTTGACCAGTTGCTGACCGCCAGACGGCCCCTGCCCAAGGCGGCAGGGAAGTGACCACCCGGCAGGGCCCGCTGCGCGGCTTGCGCGGTCAGTTGGCCCGCAACGTGGCGCCGCCCCGGCTGGTTGCCTTTGTATTCGTTACCGGGCTTGCCGGCTGGCTCTGGCATCTGCTCCGCGGCCGCGATTACCTCGATTCGCTGGTGGTCGGCTTCGATATCGGCGTGGTCTTCTTCGCGCTTACGCTGCTGCCGCTGCTGACCGTCCGCTGCGCCGACGCGATGCGCCGCCATGCCGCCGAAAACGACGCGGGCCGATCGATGGTGATCGGGCTGACCGTGGTGGTGACGCTGGCGGTGCTGGCGGCGATCATCGGCGAGCTGCCGGCAGCCAAGGCGCACAACTGGCACGCGGTGGCCAAGCTGGTTGGCACGCTGGCGCTGTCGTGGTCCTTCGCCAACCTGGTCTTCGCGCTGCACTATGCCCACATGCACTATGCGCCCGCACCCGGCGGCGGTGATGCCGGCGGGTTCGAGTTTCCCGGCACGCCGGAGCCTGACTACTGGGACTTCGTCTATTTCGCCTTTACCGCCGGGATGAGCTTTGCCGCTTCCGACGTTGACGTGACGCACGGCGGGGTTCGGCGCATCTTGCTGGTCCACAGCCTGCTTTCGTTCGTGTTCAATATCGGCGTGATCGCCTTCAGCATCAACGTTCTGGCAGGTTCAAGCTGATCGGTGCAGGCGGGACGGCCAGCATAAACAGCTTTCGTCATTGCGAGCGCAGCGAAGCAATCCAGGGCGGTCTGCGCGGCCATCTGGATTGCTTCGCTGCGCTCGCAATGACGGAAGTCAGTGGTTGTCCGCCTCGCCTCCATCGCTGCTCAGCCCCTCGCGCCTGTTCTTTCAATGTCCTGCAAGCCATTTTCCGATGTTGCAGCGCAGCATGAACGGGGCTATCGGATCCCGCATGCGTATCGACAAGATTCCCGTTGGCGACAATCCGCCCGAAAGCCTCAACGTCATCATCGAAGTGCCGGTTGGCGGCGAGCCGGTGAAGTACGAATTCGACAAGGAATCGGGCGCGCTGTTCGTCGACCGGATCCTCCACACACCGATGCGCTATCCGGCCAATTACGGCTTCATTCCGCACACCCTTTCCGATGATGGCGACCCGCTCGACGCGCTGGTGATCGCCCGTTCGTCGTTCGTGCCCGGCTGCGTTGTGCGCGCCCGGCCGATCGGGGTGCTGAACCTGGAAGACGAACACGGCGGCGATGAAAAGCTGATCTGCGTCCCGGTCGATTCAACCTTTCCGTACTATTCGGACATTGGCGAACAGAAGGATCTGCCCTCGATCGTGCTGCAGCAGATCGAGCACTTCTTCACCCACTACAAGGACCTGGAAAAGGAAAAGTGGGTGCGGATCGGCAAGTGGGGCGACGCCGATGACGCCAAGCGCGTCGTTCTGGAATGCATCGAACGCTACCAGGGGCAGTCAGCCGCGAAGTAATCAGGCTCTACTCCCCCGCGACCGTCATCCCGTCGACCCGGATTGTCGGCACGTTGACGCTGCGGTGCCATTCCAGATCGTTGGCGGGGGTCAACGCGGCGAACATGTCGATGAGGTTACCCGCCACGGTGAATTCGGCAATCGGCCCGGCGACTTCGCCCCCGACGATCCGAAAGCCCGAAGCGCCGCGGCTGTAATCGCCGGTCACTGCGTTGACGCCCTGGCCGATCAGTTCGGTCACCAGCACGCCTTCCTCGATATCGGCGATCAGTTCGCTGACCGAAGCAGTCCCGGCGGCCAGGTGGAGATTGCTGGTGCCGACCCCGGGCGCCCCGCCGGCGCCGCGCACCGCATGGCCGGTCGGTTCGCCGCCAAGCTGGCGTGCGGCGGCGCTGTCCATCAGCCAGCCGGTCAGCCGTCCGTCATCGACCAGCTTGCGCGCCGCAACCGGCAGGCCTTCGCCGTCGAACGGACGCGATGACAGCCCGCGCGGGCGCAGCGGATCGTCAACGATCTCGATCCCATGCGCGAAGACCTGCGCGAGGTCCTTTCCGAGCAGGAAGCTGGCGCGCCGGGCGATCGCGTTGCCGCTGATCGCCCCGGCGAAATGTCCGATCAGGGTGCCGCCGACACGCGGATCGAAGACCACCGGCATGGCCCCGCTCCTGATGCGGCCGGGATCCAGCCGCGCCACAGCGCGGGTTCCGGCTTGACGGCCGATCTCGTCCGGTCCGGGCAGGTCGCCCAGGTGGTGCGCGCTGCGCCAGGCATAGTCGCGCTGCATGCCCGATCCTTCGCCCGCGATCATCGTCGCGCTGAGCTGGCGGCTGGTGCCGCCATAGGAACCGGCAAAACCATGACTGGTAACCAGCGCGAGCGTCCGGCCGCCTGAAGCAGCGCCGGCGCCTTCGCTGTTGGTTACTCCAGGGATAGCGCGGGCGGCATCCTCGCAGGCCAGCGCCAGTTCGCGCAAAGTAGCAGGGCCGGGTTCGGCGCTGTCAGTCAGGTCGAGCTCAGCCAAAGGTCCGCGCAGCAGCCGGTCTTCCGGGGCGAGGCCGGCAAAGCGATCTTCGGGCGCCAGCCGCGCCATCGCCACGGCGCGATCGGCCAATTCCCTGAGCGCGTCGTCGCTGAGATCGCTCGACCCGATCGATGCCGACCGGGCGCCAACGAAGACTCGCAGCCCAAGATGCTCGCTTTCCGAACGCTCGACGTCCTCGAGCGCGCCGAGCCGAACCTGGACCGCTTCGCTCGCTTCACCCGAATAGACCGCATCGGCCGCGTCCGCCCCCGCTCGGCGCGCAAATTCGATCAGCGCTGCGGCGCGGTCCTGGGCGGCTTGGGGGCTAAGCATGAGACACGGATACTCCGGCGGTTGTGGGCCGCCGATCTAGGAAGCGAAAGCGAAAAGCGCAATCAGCCGAACGCGAATGCCAGCCCCTTGAGCACGCCGGTAACCACGAAAGGCAGCCCCAGCGCCATGACCCAAAGCCACATCCGGTCGCGCCGGAAGTAGTGGAGGAGTTCCGGATCGGCGGCCTGCGCGTCGCTCAGCCGGTTCCAGCGCGTCTCGAAGCGGCGGCAGGCCGGAATGATCGCCGCGACGAGGATGATCAGTGCCGCATAGGGCAACAGCGATCCGCCACGCGCATGCAGTGCGCCCATCGTCACGAAGATCTGCAGCGCGGTATAGACCAGCAGTGCATAGGCGATGTTATCGCTCATCTTCTTGCGCCAATCGAGCGGCTTTGCCTGCCCGTGCGCCGTTCCCCCCGGTTTGTCCCATGCCTTTGCCATGGCCAACCTTCCTTCTTGTCCCCTCTGGGCAGAGTAAATCACCAATGGTCGCCGCGGGCAAGCCCTCCTTGTCTAGGCATTTGTGCGCATGGCGTTCCCCTTCGCACCGTGCAAGAAACCTGCCAGATCGACGAAGGGCGCTTGCCCAGCCATGCCGGACGACCTAAATCGCAGCACGATGACCACGACCGAGACCCATCCCGCCCCGCCGGTCAGCGCGGCCCAGCCAATCCCGCAGGGCGGGCTCGAGGTGATCTCGATCGCCAAGAGCTATGACAAGCGCGCGGTGCTGAGCGACATCTCGCTGTCGGTCGGCAAGGGCGAGGTGCTGGGGCTGCTGGGCCCCAACGGCGCGGGCAAGACCACCTGCTTCTATTCGATCATGGGGCTGGTGAAGCCGGATTCGGGCCGGATCCTGATGGACGGCGTCGACGTTACCGCGCTGCCGATGTACCGCCGCGCGATCCTCGGGCTGGGCTATCTGCCGCAGGAGACCTCGATCTTCCGCGGACTGACGGTCGAACAGAACATCGCCAGCGTGCTCGAACTGGCGGAACCCGATGCCGCGACCCGGGCCGAGGAGCTCGAACGCCTGCTGAGCGAGTTCGGCCTCACGCGGCTGCGCGCCAGCCCGGCGATGGCGCTATCGGGGGGCGAACGCCGCCGCTGCGAGATTGCCCGCGCACTGGCCGCCAAGCCTTCGATCATGCTGCTCGACGAACCCTTCGCCGGGATCGACCCGCTGTCGATCAGCGACATCCGCGATCTGGTCAAGGATCTCAAGCAGCGGGGCATCGGGGTGCTGATCACCGACCACAACGTCCGCGAGACGCTCGATATCGTCGACCGCGCCTGCATCATCTATGGCGGGCAGGTGCTTTTCGCTGGCAGTCCCGAAGACCTGGTCAAGGACGAGAACGTGCGCCGCCTTTATCTTGGCGAAGGGTTCACGCTCTAGGCTTACGCACGATGGCCCTCGGCCCCCGCCTCGACCTTCGGCAATCGCAATCGCTGGTGATGACTCCCCAGCTCCAGCAGGCGATCAAGCTGCTGGCGCTGTCGAACCTCGAGGTTGAGACTTTCATCGGCGAAGCGCTCGATGCCAACCCGCTGCTCGAGCTGGGGGAAGCCGCGCCCGCCGAGCCCCCGGTGATGGCGGACGAAGCGGACGCGCGGCGCACCTCATTGGAATCCTCTCCGGTCGACCAGCTGATTGGCGAAGGCCGCGCCGAGGATGACAGGCCGCTCGATCTCGATCGGGGCGCGCTCGATGTGGACCGCGATACCGGTGATGGAGACTGGGGTGCGGAACTGCGTTTCGCCGCGGGCGACGATCTGCCCGGGATCGACGAGCGGGCGGATGCGGCGCCGACGCTGGCCGAACACCTTCACGCCCAGATCGGCGCCGTGGCCCGCGATCCGCGGCTGGCCTTCATTGCCCGGCACATCGCCGACCAGCTTGACGAGGCCGGCTATCTCCCGCTCACCCTCCACGAAGTGGCGGCGGAGCTTGGCGTCGATGCGCACGAGGCCGAGGCGGCGCTGGCGCTGGTCCAGATGCTCGACCCCACCGGGGTCGGTGCGCGCAGCCTGGGCGAATGCCTGGCCCTGCAGGCAAAGGAAGCCGACCGCCATGATCCCTGCATGGCGCGGCTGCTCGACAATCTCGAACTGCTCGGCAAGGGCGAGCTGCCGCGGCTCAAGCGGATCTGCGGGGTCGACGACGAGGACTTCGCCGACATGCTGGCCGAACTGCGCGGCTACGATCCCAAGCCGGGGCTGCGCTTCGCCAGCAGCGGGGGAGAGCCGGTGACCCCCGACATCCTGATCCGCGCGCGCGGCGATGGCGGCTGGGACGTTCAGCTCAACCAGGCCACCCTGCCGCGCCTGATCGTCAACCGCAGCTACTATGTCGAGATGCGCGGGAGCGTCGAGGACAAGGCCGCGCGCGGCTGGCTTTCGGACAAGCTGGCTGATGCCAACTGGCTGATCAAGGCGCTCGACCAGCGGGCCAGGACGATCCTCAAGGTCGCCAGCGAGATCGTCCAGCAGCAGGACGGGTTCTTCCGGCACGGCGTCTCGCAGCTTCGCCCGATGACCCTGCGCGCGGTGGCCGAGGCCATTTCCATGCATGAATCGACCGTCAGCCGGGTCACTTCGAACAAGTACCTTTCGTGCGAGCGCGGGACGTTCGAGCTCAAGTATTTCTTCACCTCGGGTGTCGGCGCGGTCGATGGCGAGGGCGGGGCCTCTGCCGCGGCGGTCAAGGCGGCGATCAAGGCGCTGATCGACGCCGAAGACCCCAAGGCGATCCTTTCCGACGATACGCTGGTCGACCTGCTCAAGGCCAAGGGCTTCGACCTCGCCCGGCGCACCGTGGCCAAGTACCGCGAGGCGATCGGGCTTGGCTCGTCGGTCCAGCGCCGCCGGCAGAAGGCGCTCGCCGGGGTCCGGTAAGAGGCGCCGCGGAAACGCTAAGGGCCGAAGGTCCGCCCCCGAACCTCCGGCCCCGCCCCGAAACCAAGACTGGTTCAGGCAGCGATCGGGTTGCCGCCCTCCATCGCGTGAAGCACGCGCGGGTCGTCGAAGATCGGGATTCCAGCTTCTTCATACTTCTTGCGCGCGATCGGCGTGAGCAGGCCCACCCGCGCCAGCGCCGGCAGCATCAGGTCCTTCATCGCGTGGATCTGGCCCGGCGGCAGTTCCTGCATGATCCCGGCGTCCTTGGCCTCGTCCATGCCCTTGAAGAAGTCCTCGGGATCGAGGTTGCAGTTGTAGAGCACTTCCATGAAGCCGGGATCGACCTTGCTGGCGAGCGTCCCGGTCTGGGTGCCGTTGGCCAGGATGTTGATCGCCTGGAAGGCGAAGTCGGCCAGATCCTCGCGCTCGTCCTCGGGCAACTTGCCGATTTCCGGACCCAGGAAGGCGTGGCCGAACGAAACGTGGCGGCTTTCATCGCGCATCACGTTGAAGGTGATCGCCTTCAGCAACTCGCACTGGGTGGTGCGGTACATGTTGTTGAACGCGCCGAGCGCCAGCCCTTCGACGATCATGTTCATCCCGATCATGACCTTTTCGTAGCGATCGCTTTGCAGCGTCGCGTCGATCAGGGCTTTCAGCCAGGGCGACATCGGATAGACCAGCGCGATCTTGTCGCAATACTTGGCATAGACCTCGACATGGCGGGCCTCGTCCATCGTCTGGGTCGCGGCATAGAGCTTGGCGGTCGAATCCGGCACCGAATGCGTCACGCAGGCCGCAGTCATCAGCGCGCCCTGTTCACCGTGCAGGAACTGCGACAGCAGCTGCGCGGTGGAATGCGCGGTGAAGGTTTCCTGCTGCGACTTCGACAGCTTCGAGAAGAACGGCATCCGGTGATAGATGTCGCTGCGGTCGTTGATCATCGGCTTCGAAGGATCGACCGGGGTGTCCCAGTTGAGCAGCTGGTCCGAATCCCACTGATCCTGCTTGGCGCGCTTGTAGAGATCCTCGACCTTGTCGCCCGAAAGCAGGTAATCGAAGGTCCAGGCGATCGCCATCGGGTTCTTGTAGATGTCGTCGGGATTCATGCTCACGCGCCAGTCTTCCTTCGGCCGGGCGGCAGCGGGTGTGGCAAGGTTCATGGCTTCCTCTCCTCTCACAGATACTGGCGTTCTGGGGTGTGGACGACGATTCCCTCCAGGTCGTCCGAAAGCTTGAGCTGGCAGGCCAGGCGGCTGCTCGGCCGCCGGTCGATCGCCTCGGTATCGAGCATCGCCGCTTCGAGCTCGTCGGCGGCGGGAGCACGCGCGAACCATTCGTCGTCGAGGTAGACGTGGCAGGTGGCGCAGGCACAGAAACCGCCGCAATCGCCTTCGATCCCCGGAACGCGATTGTTGATCGCGGCGTCGGCCACGCTCATCCCCGCCGGCGCCTCGACCGTGCGCGCAACGCCTTTTACATCAATGAAAGTCACACGGGTCACGCGCGCCACCTCTCCATCGGGCCGCAATCAATTGACATTGCTGTAAGTAATTCGCGAGGCGGGCATTGACCTGAATCAATTGCGGCCCAAGCCGCCGCAAGCGGCGTTGAACGCGCCGCAAACCCCGCTGAAATCCGCCAGACTGGACACAGTGGACAAGGTCCTGTGCAAAGTTTCACCCCCTGCCCCAGCGGGTCACCCAGGCTGGAACGGGATCGCGACGGCGGGGCTCGATCGAGAGGTTCGTGGTCCATCGGCAAGGATAGGACAGAATTGCCGCGAGTAGGAAAGCGCGAAGGCAACCGGATCGATCGCCGCCGGATCAGCAATGCTTGACAAAGGCGCTTGAACTTGACGCAAGGTCAAGTGCTACACGAGCGCAAATGGACCAGCATCTCGACATCGCCGAAGTCGTCCGCCGCACCGGCGTGACCAGCCGGGCGCTGCGCTTCTACGAGGCGCGCGGGCTGCTGCGGCCGCTGCGCGCGTTCTCCGGGCGGCGCGCCTATGGCCCTGCCGAGCTGGAGCGGATCAATGCAATCCTGGCGCTGAAGCGCGCGGGGTTCAGCCTGGCCGCGATCGCCAGCCTGCTCGAAGACCGCAAGGCCGATCTGGGCAAGCTGGTCCGCGCACAGCTAGAAGAAATCGACCGGCGAACCGCCGAGCTGGCCGAAACGCGCGCGCTGCTCATTTCAATCCAGTCCCGCCTCGATCGCCGCGAGCCGATCGACGTCGCGACGCTCTGCTCGCTGATACGAAAGGCCAATACCATGCAACAGGACCAGGAAATCTGGCAGAACCTCTCGGACAAGTACCTGACCGAGGAGGAAAAGGCCGACTTCGCGGCAAGCTATCCGCAGATCCCGGCGGACTTTGACCAGGCCGCCTATTCGGCCAGGTGGAAGGATCTCGGCAGCCGGATCGAAGCGGCGCTGCCGCTGGACCCGGCAGGCGAGCAGGCCCGGACCTTCCTGGCCGAATGGAAGGAACTGCTCGAACCCTTCACCCGCATGGCCACCCCGGCAATGCTGGCCGGAACGACCCGGATGTATGAAAACATGGACAAGTGGGAAGGCCAGGCCGATCCCGGTTTTTCATCGCGCGTGTTCCAGTTCATCCAGGAAGCCGGGCGGGCGCAGGGCTAAAATCTGATGACATCGCACTAAATCGCCCCTCCCCTTGGGGAGGAGTTGGGGTGGGGGTTCCACGCCAATGTCGAACCCCCACCCCCGGCCCCTCCCCAAGGGGAGGGGAGAGATCGCATCAAAAAACTAGCCCTTGTCGTGCGCCAGCGCCGCCGCGCGCTGGCGCCACTGTGCTGACAGCGGCTCCAGCCGGGCAAGCTCTGCCAGTGTCGCGCCGTCGCGCGGCTCCGCGCCGCTGACGATCAGGCCGAACACGCGCCGGACCGTCCATTGCGGAAAGGGCCGGTCCAGCAGTTCGAACCGGTCGCCTGCCGAAACCTGCCCCGCTTCGATCACGCGGTAATACCAGCCGCAGCGAGCGGTCCTGACCACATCGGCGGTCAGGGTGGGCACCGCGAACCGGTGCGACAGTTTCCAGCACGGTTTGCGCGCCTGGCTCAGTTCGACCAGCGCCGAGCCCAGGCGATAGCGATCGCCGAGCGCCGCCACGTCCTCGGTCAGCCCGGTGGTCGATATGTTTTCGCCAAAGGCGCCTTCGCCGCCGAGCAGCGGGTGATCGCCCAGCGCCGCGCGCCAGGCCGCGTAGTGATCGTGCGGGTAGTGGTGGACCGCCATGTCCGGCCCGCCGTGGTTGACTCGGTCGGCCTGCTCGTCCCCGGCCAGCCCCAGCGGCCCGACCATCACCGGCCCGGCTTGGGGCAGCTTCGCGATCGCGCTGTCTTCCTGATCGCGCAATGGTCGGGCAGCGCCGCAATTCACGGCGCGCACTGTCCAGCAGGTCATGCTTCCAACTCGATGTCCCAATAGAGCCAGTCGCGCCAGGTTTCGTGCAGGTAGCCCGGCGGAAAGCTGCGCCCGCGTTCCTGGAGCTGCCAGTTGGTCGGCCGGATCGGCTGGACCAGCAGCGGCATCCTGGCCTGCGCCGGGGTGCGCCCGCCCTTGCGAAGGTTGCACGGTGCGCAGGCGGTGGCGACGTTTTCCCAACTGGTCCGTCCGCCCAGGCGGCGCGGGATCACGTGGTCGAAGGTCAGGTGCTGGGGGCTGCCGCAGTACTGGCAGGTAAACCGGTCGCGCAGGAACAGGTTGAAGCGGGTAAAGGCGGGAAACTCGCTGGGTTTCACGTACTGGCGCAGCGCGATCACGCTGGGGATCGGCATCGACCAGGACGGCGAATGGACCTCGCGCGCATAGGAAGCGACGATGTCCACCCGTTCGAGGAACACGGCCTTGATCGCGGTCTGCCACGGCCACAGGCTGAGCGGATAGTAGCTGAGCGGGGTGTAATCGGCGTTGAGCACCAGGGCAGGGCATTGGCTGAGATGCCGGGAGGGATCCCCCTCCGCGCTGCGGAACCGGGCCGCGCGCTCGATCAGCTCCGACTTGAGCATGGCCCCCTGTAGCTGGCGGCGGTTTCGGCTCGGTGACAGCGCATGGCGGCAAGAGAGCATGGCGGGTCTTGGTGCGTCAAGTCTGACGGTTGTTTGCAATCCACAGGGTGGGATGGTTCACGCAGAGGCGCGGAGAAGAAAGAGGAGGCGCAGAGAGGTTGCGCCGAGCCGCAGGCTCTTTCATCTCAGAAACGCCGCGTTTTCGGGAACGGCGCAATTTGAGAGCGGCTTCGCCGCAAGAACAACCTCTCTGCGCCTCCCTTTTCTCCTCTGCGCCTCTGCGTGAACCAATTCACCACTAGCCCCCAGACCGAACCTCAAGATAGAACCCAACCCGTGACCAACCGCACCCGCTTTGCCCCCAGTCCCAACGGCCTGCTGCACCTGGGGCATGCCTATGCCGCGATCGTCGCGCATGACCTGGCGCGCGAGCGGGGCGGGGAGTTCCTGCTGCGGATCGAGGATATCGACGGCACGCGCAGCCGGGGCGAACTGGTTGGCGATATTCTGGCCGACCTTGACTGGCTGGGCCTGCGCCATGATGGCGAAACGGTGTTCCAGTCGCAGAGACTGGACAGCTATGGCGCGGCGGGCGAACGGCTCAAGGCGCTGGGCCTGCTCTATCCCTGCCAGTGCACCCGCGCCGAAGTGCTGGCGGCCTCGACTGCGATCGGGCCCGATGGGCCGCTCTATCCCGGCACCTGCCGCGACCGCAGCATCGATCCCGCCGGTGCGGCCTGGCGGATCGACATGGCGAAGGCCAGCGCGATGGCGGGAGAATTGTGGTGGGAAGATGAACTCGCCGGCCGCCAGCGCGCCGATCCCGCCCGGTTCGGCGATGTCGTGGTGCTGCGCAAGGAAGCGCCGGCCAGCTATCACCTGGCCGCCACGCTCGACGATGCGGCCGATGGGGTGACGCTGGTGACGCGCGGGGCAGACCTGTTCGCCGCCAGCCATGTCCACCGCCTGCTCCAGGCGCTGCTTGGTCTGCCGGCAGTGCGCTGGCATCACCACGCCCTGCTGGTCGAAAGCGATGGCCGCAAGCTGGCCAAGCGGCGCGGATCGCCCGCGCTGGCCGATCTGCGCCGCGCCGGCGAAGACGGACGCGTGCTGGCCCGGGCGCTACGCGAAGGGCGCTTCCCCGCTGGCATTTCGCTCGATCCGGGTCTAGGCTGGCACGCATGAGCTATGCCCTGATCCCGGTGATCATCGTCCTGATGGCCATGACCGTCATCACCCTGGCGCGCGGCATCGCCGCCTTCCTCAAATCGACCCGCGAGGATCTTGAACGCGGCGAAGGCAGCGGCCCCAGCGCGATGCAGCTCAGGCAGAACAACCTGATGTTTCGCCGGATCATGTTCCAGGCGGCGACCATCGGGGTGGTCGCATTGCTGATGTTCGCGGCCCGGAAATAGCGTGGTCAAGCTCAACAAGATTTACACCCGCACCGGCGACAAGGGCACCACCGGACTGGTCGACGGCTCGCGCCTGCCCAAGAACGCGGCGCGGATGGAAGCCATCGGCGCGGTGGACGAGGCCAATTCGGCGCTCGGCCTGGCCGCGGTGGCGCTTGCGGGGAGCGAGCATGCGGCGCTGGTCGCGCGGATCCAGAACGACCTGTTTGACCTTGGCGCCGATCTCGCCACCCCGGGCGAGGATTTCGCGCCTGGCGAAATGACCCTGCGGGCCGTGCCCGCGCAGGTTGACTGGCTGGAGGCCGCGATCGACCGGCTGAACGAGCCGATGGCACCGCTCACCAGTTTCATCCTGCCCGGCGGAAGCGAGGCGGCGGCACGGGTGCACCTGGCCCGCGCCGCAACCCGCATGGCCGAACGCCGCGCCGTGGCGCTTGCCGCGGCGGAACCGGTCAACCCGGCGGCGCTCGCCTATCTAAACCGCCTGTCCGACCTGCTGTTCGTGCTGGGGCGCGCAATCAACGCCGGCGGGACCGCCGACGTGCTCTGGGTGCCCGGGCAAAACCGCTAGCATTCACCGTAGTTCGCCGCTAACCAGCCGCCCTTGCTGCAAGTGCGAAGGGATCAGGCAATGCGGACTGTTGCGGTTATCGGCGCGGGACAAATGGGTTCGGGGATCGCCCAGACGGTGGCGCAAAGCGGCATCAAGGTACTGCTTTCGGACGTTGACCTCGCGCTGGCCGAAAAGGCGGTTGCCGGGATCGACAAGGGGCTGGCCCGCCTCGTCAGCCGCGACAGGATTACCCCCGATGAAGCCACAGCCGCGCTCGGGCGGATCACGCCGGTGGCAGACTATGCCCCGATGGCCGAAGCCGACCTGATCATCGAGGCGGCAACCGAGAAGGAAGAGGTCAAGCGCCGGATCTTCGAGGCCGCCGGCAAGGTGCTGCGCGCCGACGCGATCATGGCGTCCAACACCAGCTCGATCCCGATCACCCGGATGGCGACCAGCTCGCCCGATCCCAAGCGGTTCATCGGGCTGCACTTCTTCAACCCCGTTCCGGTGATGGGGCTGATCGAGGTGATTCCGGGCCTTGCCACTGCCAAGGACACCACCGAACGGACCCGCGCTTTTGCCGAAAGCCTGGGCAAGCAGGTGGTCATGGCCGAAGACGAGCCGGGCTTCGTGGTCAACCGCATCCTCCTGCCGATGATCAACGAGGCGGTCTTCGTGCTGGGCCAGGGCACCGCCAACATCGCCGATATCGACAAGGGTTGCCGGCTGGGCCTCAACCACCCGATGGGGCCGCTGGAACTGGCTGACTTTGTCGGCCTCGATACCTGTCTGGACATCGTCCGGGTGCTCTACAACACCACCGGCGACAGCAAGTACCGGCCCGCTCCGCTGCTGGTGAAATATGTCGAAGCCGGCTGGCTTGGTCGCAAGGCGGGTCGGGGCTTCTACGATTATTCAGGCGACGCGCCAGTTCCGACCCGCTAGCTTCGCCGGCGATGAGGTCGCTGCTCAGTCTTACCCGAATCCGCCTGGCCCTCGGCACGGCCGCGGGGTTCTATGGCCAGGCGGTTCAGCTGGTGGTCCAGCTGGTATCGGTCCCCACCTTTGTCCATAGCTGGGGCGTGGCGGGCTATGGCGCCTGGGTGATGCTGTTCAGCGTGCCTTCGCTGCTCGCCATGACCGACCTTGGCCTGACCGCCGCGGGCGCGAATGCGATGACCGAAGCCACGGCAACGGGCGACCGCCCACGCGCCGCGCGGATCCACATGGCGCTGCGGCTGATCACCGTGCTGACCAGCCTTGCCCTGCTCGCGCTGGCGGCGGTGTTCATCTTCGTGACCCACCCGCAGGCGCTTGATTTCGGTCAGGCCATGCCGCGCAGCGAGGCCACGCCCGCCGCCATCCTGCTATGCATTTACGGGTTCCTCGCATTGGTCAACGGCGTGACCCTGGCCGGGTTTCGCGCCGCCGACGCCTATGCCTCCGGGGGAATGCTTTACCAGAGCGTGGTCCTGATCGAGGCAGCGGCCGCGCTTGGCACGGCCCTTTCAGGCGGCAGTCCGGCCGAGGTTGCGCTGGCCTATGTGGTGGCCCGGCTTGCCGGCACCGCCGTGCTTTCGCTGGCGCTGCGCCGCATGGCTCCCTGGCTTAGCCGGACCGGCTGGGCAATCGATCGTGCCGAGATCGCGGCGCTGCTGCGTCCGGCGCTTGCCGCGCTGGTATTGCCCGGCGCATATGCGGTGGCGATCCAGGGTTCGGTCATGGCGATCGGAGCGGTCGGCGGCCCGGCGGCGGTTCCCGCCTTTTCGGTGGCGCGCACGCTCAGCCGCACGGCGCTGCAATTCGCCTTCCGCTTCAACGCCGCCGCGATGCCGCGCTACACCGTGTTCAGCGCCCAGGGAAACCGCGAGCGGAGCGCCCAGCTGGTCCTGCTCAACCTGGTGGTGACGGCGGTGCCGGTGGTTCCGGCGGCGCTGGTCCTGCTGGTGGTGGGCCGGCCGTTCATTGCGCTGTGGACCGGCGGGCTGGTGGTCCCCGACTTCACCCTGCTGGCCTTGATCATGGCGGCCATGCTGGCCAATGCGGCCTGGCTCCCGCTGTCGAACCTGGTGCTGTCGATCAACCGCCACGGCCTTTACAGCTATCACTTCCTCGTCGCGGCCATTCTCGGCGTGGCGCTCGGCGCGGTGCTGGTGAAGCCGCTGGGCGCCGAAGGCATGGCCTGGGCGATGCTTGCGCTGGAACTGGCGATGGTGCTGCGCACCTGGCAGGTCGCCCGGATGCTGGGCATGCTTGACAGGACCGAACTTCGCCAGGCCGGCCGGGCCCTGATTGCGGAGCTGCGCAGCAGGCGGAATTCGCTGAACAACTCAGGCTGATGAAGGTTCCCTCCCCTCGAGATCCGTGAGGAGTGCCGCGATGCCGGCGCGATAGGCAGCGAACGAATAGCGCTGCGCTTCGCCCTGGGCCGCCGCGCGCCATTCGTCCACAAGCTGGCGATTGTCGATTGCCGAGGCGATGGCATCGCGAAGGCCTTCGGTCGAAGGTGCATCGAGCACCAGCCCGGTTTGCGCGGTCGCCCCGTTCCCTGCCGCGCGGGTCTGGATCACCGCCATGCCGCTGGCCAGTGCCTCGATCAGGGAAAGCGCGGAGCCTTCGAAATAGCTGGGAAATACCAGCACGTCATGCGCCGCCATGATCGCCGGAATCTCTGAGCGAGGAACAGTCGGGATCCAGGTGACCCGATCGGCATGACGGGCGAACATGCGTCGATCGATGCGCATTTCGCCGACCAGCGTGATCGTGGCTGCACTGGCGGGAATCCGGGCGAAAGCCTCAAGCAGGTGGTGCGCTCCCTTGCGCGGGTTGATCTGACCGATGAACAGGAAGCGGAGCGGTCGGCGTGGGTCGAGCGGGCGCGGCGCGGGCTGGTCGGCAAACAGCGCTTCGTCGAAGCAATAGGGCAGGACGCGGACTTTCGGTGCAATGCTTGCCCCGCCCGCCTCGCGCACGGTCTGCGCGCAGAATTCGCTGCCGCACAGGATCGTGTCGGCAAGCTCGTATTCGCACTGGTCGCGCGCGATCAGGTCGTCGGGAAAGCGCCGGTCCCCGGGCACGAACCAGTCGCCGTGGGATTCCGCGACCTGGTCCATCAGCCGGTTGTAGAGCCGGAAATCCCCGTTCGTCCGGTCGAGGATGAGTGTGCGCCCGGCGGCCTTGCCCTGCTCGAAAGCGATCCCGGAACTGCCATTGTAGCCCCACAGGGCAAAAGGCGCGGGCGAAGCGATGCGCCGCGCGATCCCCCGCGCGAACCGTTCGTTGCCCCAGGCGTCAAGCCGCTGCGTCAACCGACGCTGGCCCGCCCGCGCGGCGATCCGTTCCAGCCATTCGGCCAGCCCCGCGGTATGCACCAGCCGGGGGTCCAGACCATCGTGGCGGAACCGCGAAAACTCATGCTCCAGCCGGGCCCCGATCGGCCCGGGGATGCGTTCGAGCAAATAGGGAAAGGTGTCACGCCTGTAGAAGATCGATGTCGCATACCATTCCAGCAGCTCCAGTTGCTGGAGGGCATAGGCAGTCTGCCAGCTATGCTGCGTGCCCGGGTGGAAGACTGCGACTTGCATATATCGGTTGCGTGCATGCTAACCCCTGTTTGGCCCCGCTCCAACCACAAATTCGGGCCAAGTCACGGAAAAGACATACTATTACCAGATCAGCTATTTCATTTTCCTACAATGAACCATATGGGTTAATTGATCCGTTCCCGATTCGCGAGGAACCCTTTCCCATGCCCACTCCAATCCAGAATCCCGCCGGCTATGCCGTGAACCGCGCGGTAGCCTTTGCCGATGCTGACGGCAGTATGCTGCCCGTTACTGCTGACACTCCGTTGCCAGTGGCACTCCGAATTGCGCCCGTCACCGCACTAGCCGGCACCGCCGCGATGACATCGCTTGTCGGACCTTACCAAC
The DNA here is from genome assembly GCA_046348665.1 of Sphingomonadaceae bacterium. Taxonomy (GTDB): domain Bacteria; phylum Pseudomonadota; class Alphaproteobacteria; order Sphingomonadales; family Sphingomonadaceae; genus Novosphingobium. The sequence continues at coordinate 1,017,287 of JAXMDV010000001.1, forward strand.
CGGTGCCGGGACGCGCCGTGATGCTTACGCTCAGCGGGACCTGGACCGGCACCGTCAGAGTAGTCCGCTCAGCGGATGGCGGCGCCACCCGTCAGCCGCTAACCATTGCCGGCAATGCCTGGGCGCAGTTCAGCGCCAATGCCTGCGAACCCGTGTGGGACGAAAGCGAAAGCGCGGCGACGCTCTATCTCGAAATTGCGCTGTCGGCAGGCAGCGTCACCTACAGGATGGCCCAATGAGCGCGGATCTCATCGCGCGCGGCATGGCGGCCGCTCAGTCCCGGTCAGCGGAAACCCAGGCGCTCGCCCGCGCCATCCGCACCAACGGATTCTTCCCCCAGCCAAGCTATCGCTGCCCGGCGAACGACGTGGCGACGATCACCGTTCCGGCGGCCGAGGCTCCTTCGGCGATCAACGGCAATCTGGTCTGGGTGAACCAGATCCCGATCACCGATACCGGCAGGTTCACTTTCCTGGCCGGAACGGCGGACAGGAAGCCGGCCAACATCGTGTGGCAACCGCGCGGGGCCTGGTATTCCGGCAGCCGGCAGTTCGCCTATTTCTCGGTCGAGTTCAACCACACCGGGACCAGCTTCGAATGGCAGATGGTCTGCGGCATGATGATCCCCGGCGTGACCAACTTTCGCGTGCTGGTCGACGGCCGCGTTTCCGCCAGCGCCGCCGTGCCGGTCGATGGCGGCAGCCGCTATATCAGGATCACTTTCCCGACCGCGGCGACGCGGCGGATCAGGATCGAGACCTCGGGCGGCTATCACCGCGGCGCGAACGCCGCGTCGCCCACCGAAATCACCGGGACCGGGCGCACCTATCCGCTGGTCACCCTGATCGGCGACAGCTTCCCCGAAGGCACCGGACAACCGCAGAACTGGGACGGCGAAGGCATTTCGATGCTGCGGATGCTGGGGATGAACCCCGCCAACGCTTCGGTCGGCGGGACCGGGCTGCTCAACCCCGGCACCGGCGGCAAGGTCAACTGGCAGCACGCCGAGCGGCTTGCCGATCTCGCGCTCAATGGCTGGACCGACCAGATCACCGGGGCCGCGCCGGGGCCGGCGATGGGCGTGGTGATGATGTCGGTCAACGATAGCGGGCTTGGCTCCAGCTACTGGCCGGGATCATCGTCGCTGCAGGAAGGCGTCAACAAGGCGCTGTGGGTGCTGATCGACCACTGGGCCGCCCAGCGTCCCGGCAAGCCGCTGGTAGTGTTCGGGCCGACCTTCCCCAACTCGACCCCGCCGCTCGACATCTACCGCATCCGCGACGGCGGGCAGGAAGCCTGCGCCGGGGCGGCGGGGGCGAACGTGTGGTTCATCGACCGGCTCGCGCCGGGGCCGATCCTGCGCGGCGGGGTCTATTCCAACGCGGCCGACCAGGCCTCGCTCTACACGATGGGCGCCACCGATCCGACCCACCCCAACCCGGCCGGGCACACCCTCGACGCGCTGTGGATGGCGCGGCAGGTGCGGGGGCTGGTGTTGGGTGAGATGACCTGACAATGAGTTTCTTTTCAAATCAGTAATTTCGCTTCCCGCCCAGCCCTCATGCCGCTATGCCGTCAGCAAGAAGCGCTGTGGTGTTCGGCATGAGGGAATGGGCAAAGCCATGACTGGACGCGGGACCAGGCGCGTTGCGCTGCTTTACGCACAATTCGCCGCCTATCATGTTGACCGGTGCCAGGCCGTCGCCCGCCGTCTCGATGGCCGCGCCGAAGTCCTCGCGGTCGAGGTGGCGACGACATCGGCCACTTACGCCTGGGAGGCATCCGGCGAAGTTGTCGGCGCGCGCAAGATCACGCTGTTTCCCGGCCAAAGCTATGACGACATCTCCTGGCCGCGACGCCTTTGGCGGCAACTGAAGACGCTGTGGCGATGCGACATGGTGTTCGTCGGCATCGGCTATAACGAGGTCGACGTGATCCTGTTGTCGTGGCTGCTTGCCCTGTTGGGGGTGCGGGTGGTTGTGCACAGCGATTCGAGGTTTGATGACATGCCTCGCCGGGTCATCAAGGAATTTGGCAAGGCGCTGCTCCTTCTGCCCTATTGTGCCGCGATCGTCGCCGAGCGTCGGCATATCGACTATTTCCGGTTTCTCGGCTTCACCCGGCGGCGGGTGATACCCGGCTACGACACGGTCGGGCTCGACCGGATCCGGGCGATGGGCGGCAATGTCCTCGCCCCGCAAGGCGCGCCGCATGCCCAGCGCGATTTCATCTTTGTCGGCCGCTTCGTTGAAAAGAAGAACCTGGTCGAGCTCATCGAAGGTTTCGCGCTCTATGCCAAGGCCGCGGGCCGCAACGCCCGGCGCCTGGTCCTGATCGGATCGGGCCAGGAAGAGGCCGCGATCAGATCCGCGGCGGCGACGCTTGGCGTTGCCCCGCTGATCGACTTTCCGGGTTTTCTCAGCGCCCAGGAGGTGGCCCAGCGGCTCGCCGGCGGATTGGCCCTGGTCCTGCCCAGCGTGGAGGAACAGTGGGGCCTGGTGGTCAACGAAGCGCTGGCCTTCGGACTGCCGGTGATTGTCTCGCCCGCGGTCGGGTCGGGCGATGCCCTGGTCCGCAACCTGCAGAACGGCTTCGTGATCGAGCGGGGCGCGCCTGCGGGGATCGCCGCGGCGATGCAGGCGCTGGCTTCGGACGAAGGGCTGTGGCGGCGCATGGTTGATGTCTCGCACCAGCGGGCCTGGCTGGGTGACACCGAACGACTTGCCGATGCGGTGGAAGCGATCTGCTTTCCCGGCAGCGCCAGCGCCGAGGAGGCGATTGCGCGCCTGAGGGCCAGTCAGGCCTGCTCTCCCGCCAATGCGCGCAGTTGGGCCGGGATGTGACCGTTTGCTGACCCGGACGATCGACTATTTCAAGAGGGTGCTGTTCATCTAACCAGCATCGCCGAAATCGACATCATGGATGTGCCCGGGACGCTGCGCGGCGGGCGGTGGGAGTTGCCGATAATCGCCGAAAATACCGCAAAGGTAGGCATGGCAATCGGCCGGAACCGGCATCTGGACATCGCCGAACGGTACGTTGACCGGGGGAACCAGTGCCGCCCGCGCGATGCGGGTCCGCCGCCAGAAACGGACTCCATACATGTTGAACGAAACGCAGGTTTCGCTCTTGGCAATGCCGGGCACACGGTAGGCCCATTCGCTTAACGCCACAAACGCGTTAAGCGGCACCAGCGGCCGCATTGCCAGCGCTGCGAGGCGCAGCATCCGGAAAAACGGCGCGGTGGCATTGAGCGCAGCGCGGCGGCTGAACGAAAGAATGAACAGGTTGCAGACCAGGAGCGCGCCGAATTGCAGCCAGCGCCAAGGGGCGGCACGGGGCAGGAAATCGAATGGGAAGATGTCGATGAAGATGCCCTGGTGGAATCCTGGACCAAGCGCGGTGCTTTCATCCACCCTGGTTCCATCAAGCCGCAGCTTGGCGAAGGCAAAGGGGAAGCCCGGCGTCATGCACCAGTTCTGCAGCGTCACTCCCGGCATCGGCTCGCGCATCCACGCGGCGGTCAGCGCATCGTAATCCTTGCGCAGCAGGCCCAGGTCGATGTCGTCATCCCATGCAATCATACCCTGATCGCGCCAGGCACCCAGCGCCGACCCGGCAACCAGGAACGGTTGCAACCCACGCTGGCGGCAATAGTCGACCAGCCTTACCGCAAGATCCTTCTGCGCTGCCTGCAAGCGCCGCAGCTTGTCACTCGGCTGGCCGTTGCGATAGGCTACCACGGTTGTGCGACGATCCGCGCGACATGCGCGTCATCGCCGCGGTACTTGGCCATACCCCGACCCTCGGCCTGCCAGGCGATGTGCAGTCCGCAGTCCGCCAGCCGCGCGGCAAAGGCGGCGGGATCGACGTAGCGGCGGTAGTGCGCTTCGGTTTCGCGCCTGCCCTCGGCATCGCGAAGCGAACGGAACTCCGCCGCCAGCATGCCGCCGCGCTGCGTCAGCACCTTGCCGATCCGGGCGAGGATCCGCGCTTCGGCCTGGTCATCGACGGCGTGGAAGAAAAACCGCGAATAGACCAGCAGAGGACCGGAAAATTCATCGGCCAGCGCCTCGATCGCGCCGCTTTCGGCGCAACCGGCGCGAAACGGCACTTTGCCTGATTGCGCGCGCGGCATTGCGGCCAGCCGCTGAGCGCAGGCGGCGACCGCGTCTTCCGACCGGTCGAGTCCACCGACCGCGTGGCCGAGATTCGCGAAGAACACGCTGTCACGGCCATTCCCGCAGCCGATGTCGAGAATCGCAGCGACCGGCGGCAGTGCCCCGGTAGCCAATTCGTTCGCCACGAACAGCGCGAACTGCGATGGCAGTTCGGGTACCGCGCCGGACCGATAATAATCGTTCCAGTACGATTGCTGGTCGAGCAGTACCTGCCCGCTAACCATTTTTCACACTCGCGACCCACCCTATTGTGCGACCAGCCATCATGCGCAGGGTAGCGGCGCGGCGATGGCACCGGCTGTTGTAGTGAGCAGACCCGCCGACTGACAAGGGCCAAAAGCGCACGGAAGGAAATTTCCTTCAATCCGATCCGCTACTTGCGGTGCGGCGAGACGCTTGCCTTGGCGGGAAGGCGCTGGCAAGAAGAGCCGTTTCCCCGCTACCGGATCAGGAAAGGACCGCCGGCGTGTACCTGATCGTGCTGGTCGCATCCCTGCTGGTTTTCTGCGCGGTGACCGTGGCTTTCCTGCGCAGCGGCTATTTCAGCCTGTTCCATCCCTTCACGATCTACAGCATGTTTCACGGGCTGGTCTTCGTGGTCCGGCCGTTCTTCTCCTATTGGCTGGAATACGAGGCCATCTACAAGGCCTACCAATTCGTGCCTTCGGCGTCGGACAAGATCACGGTCATTCTTGCCGTCAATCTTGGCTTTCTGAGCTTCGCCTACTTCTGCTTTCGGCACGGCGCGGTTCCCATGCGGTTCGGTGGCGGCCCCGCACAGGTCGCCGAACGGAACCTGCTGGTGCGCTACTTTCCGTGGGTCATTGCGATCTGTGCGCCGATGGCGATCTGGTCGCTGATGACGAGCTTCTCGGCGGCGAGCCAGTACACGAGATTTGGCATAAGCATGGACCGGGCGACTGGCATCAGCCACTTCACCGACGGCACTGGCTATTTTGCCGAAGCGCAAATGATGCTCGTGCCGCTGGCTGCGCTGTCCGCCTGGCTCTTCCGTTTTCGCCTCGTTGCGCTTGCGCCACTTGCCATGTTCGTGATCCTGCGCGCCGGAACCGGCGGCCGCGGTCCATTCGTGTCGGCGCTCTTCGCGACCGGATTGCTCTACCTCTACGAGAAACGGCGGCGCTTTCCGACATTGCTGGTCATGTCGGGCCTTGTGGCGGTGACTTCGCTGTTCAGCGCGGTCGAGATAGACAGAGGCCAGGCTGTGCGCGCCCTGTTCGGCGAGCAGACCGACATCCGCAAAGTAAGCGACGAGAAGACGCGTTTCATGGAAGGGATGGACCTCGGCAACCTCGAGTTCTTCGAATACATCGTTTACGTGGTCCCCCAGCGCAGCGGTACCTATGGCTATTTCAATGACGTGCTGCAGCTCTTTACCGAACCCGTTCCGCGCGCCCTTTGGCCGGGCAAGCCGCTTGGGGCGCCGTTCCAATCGTTTTCGATGTTCGATTACGGGTTTCCGATCGGTTATACCCGGTCGCTTCCCGGAAATGGCTGGTTTGCACTTGGCTGGCTGGGCGTTTTCATCACCTGCAGCGCATGGGGCTATGTCCTGGGATTGATCTACCGCCGGTTCGTGGAGGGGCCGCAAAATCCCTATCAGGTCGCCAGCTACATAATCCTGCTGTCGATCCTGATCATTGCCTATCGAGACGGCTCGCTGGTCACCGTATTCCGTCAGGGAATCTTCGTTTTCGCGCCGGTTGTCGTGTGGATGGGGATTGTCCGGCTGTCCGGCAGGAAACTGCCAAATGGATTTCGCCGACCGCTGCCGCGGCAAGAACCAGCAGGGCGGGTTCGAATAGGCGAAGCAGCTGCGCTGCCTCCAGCCGTGCTGCGCCGGCGACAGGCGCTGCTGGCAGCGAAGCGGCCTGAGCCGGAAGCCGGTTGAACGCCTTGGGCTAGAGGCCTCCGATCCAGTCCAGCAGCACCCGCTGTGCCGCGTCCTGATAGGCAAGTTCGTGGCCATATCCCGGTACCAGCACGAGCCGGGCGCCGGGATGGGCAGCGGCAAGGGTGCGGGCATGGCCGGGGCCGATCATGGTATCGGCCAGGCCATGCAGCACCAGCACCGGGGCCTTGATCCGGCCCAGCTTGGCGCGATTGTCGAAGCTGCCCCTGACCATCCAGCGCGCCGGGGCCCAGCTGACCTTGGCCGCAACGACATCGGGCAGGCTGGTAAAGCCCGAGACGATCGCCAGCCCCGCCGGGCGCGTCTCGCTGGCAAGCTGGGTGGCGGCGCCCGATCCGATCGAATTACCAACCAGCACGACCTGGTCCGCGGCGATGCCCTGTCCGGCCAGCCAGGCCAGCGCGGCGCGGCCATCGGCGTAGAAGCCGGGCTCGTCAGGATGCCCGGGATTGTCGCCATAGCCGCGATATTCGACCAGCATCACGCCGTAGCCCGCCGCCGCGACCAGTCGATTGGCCGCGGCCGCGCCCTGCCAACCATCGCCGTTGCCGTGAAAGAACACCACCGTCTTTCGTCCAGCCGCGGGCGGGCGGAACAGCGCTGCCAGGGTGAGCCCGTCGGCGCTGTGGGTTTCGACCTGGCGGTAGCCCGCGGGCACCACCACCGTCTCGCGCGGGGCGGGATAGATCAGGCTGTCCTGCGCGGCATAGAGCCCACCGATCGCCACGGCATAGGCGAACAGTCCGCCAAGACCGATCCCCAGCCCCCAGCGGCGCAGGGTCAAGCCCGCGCCTCTTCGATCCCCGCGCTGTTGTGGCGCAGCGCCTTGAGCACGCAATCGACGATGTGCGGGGCGTTCAGCCCGGCTTCGTCGTACTGCCGGTCGGGACTGTCATGGTCCTGGAAGAGATCGGGCAGGCGCAGGGTGCGGATCTTGAGCCCGGCATCGATCAGCCCTTCATCGCTGGCCAGCGTCAGCACATGCGCGCCGAGCCCCCCGATCGAGCCTTCCTCGACCGTCACGACCACTTCGTGGCTGGCGATCAGCTGGCGGATCAGGTCGGTATCGAGCGGCTTGGCAAACCGCAGGTCGGCAACCGTGGTCGACAGGCCCCTGGCTTCGAGATTGTCGGCGGCCTTGAGCGCCTCGGCCAGCCGCGTGCCGAGCGAGAGCAGCGCGACCTTGCTGCCGTGGCGCACCACCCGGCCCTTGCCGATCTCGAGCCGCAGCGGCACTTCGGCCAGGTCCACCCCCACGCCGTTGCCGCGCGGATAGCGGAACGCGATCGGCCCGCTGTCGTGAAGCGCGGCGGTATAGGTCATGTGGACCAGTTCGGCCTCGTCGGCGGCGGCCATGACCACCATGTTGGGTAGCGCCGCCAGATAGGTGATGTCGAAGCTGCCGGCGTGGGTCGCCCCATCGGCCCCGACCAATCCGGCCCGATCGATCGCGAAGCGGACCGGCAGGTTCTGGATCGCGACATCGTGGACCACCTGGTCGAAAGCGCGCTGCAGGAAGGTCGAATAGATCGCGCAGAACGGGCGCATCCCCTCTGCGGCAAGCCCGGCGGCAAAGGTCACCGCGTGCTGTTCGGCGATGCCGACATCGAAGCTGCGTTCCGGGTGGGCCTGCGCGAACTTGTCCACCCCGGTGCCGCTGGGCATCGCCGCGGTAATCGCGCAGATCTTCGGATCGCTGTCAGCCAGGCGGGCCAGCGTTTCGCCGAAGACGTTCTGGTAGGCTGGCGCCTTGGCCGGGGCCTTGACCTGCTCGCCGGTGATCACGTCGAACTTCTGGACCCCGTGATACTTGTCGGCGCTGGCCTCGGCCGGGGCATAGCCCTTGCCCTTCTTGGTGACGACATGGATCAGGCACGGCCCTTCGGCGGCGTCGCGCACGTTTTCCAGCACGGGGATCAGCTGGTCGAGGTTGTGGCCGTCGATCGGGCCGACATAATAGAACCCCAGCTCCTCGAACAGCGTGCCGCCCATCGCCATGCCGCGCGCGAACTCGTCGGTCTTCTTGGCGGCGCGGTGGAGCGGCTCGGGCAGGCGGCGCGACAACCGCTTGGCGATCTCGCGCAGCGAGAGGAACGGGCGCGAGGAGACCAGCCGCGCCAGATAGGCCGAAAGCCCACCGACCGGCGGCGCGATCGACATGTCGTTGTCGTTGAGCACCACCACCAGCCGGTTGCCGGCCGCGGCGGCGTTGTTCATCGCCTCGTAGGCCATACCGGCGCTCATCGCCCCGTCGCCGATCACCGCGATGCCCTTGCCCGGCTCGCCCGAAAGCTTGCGGGCGATCGCAAAGCCGATCGCGGCCGAGATCGAGGTGGAGGAGTGCGCGGTGCCGAACGGATCGTATTCGCTCTCGCTGCGCTTGGTGAAGCCCGACAGGCCCCCGCCCTGGCGCAAGGTGCGGATCCGATCCCGGCGCCCGGTCAGGATCTTGTGCGGATAGGCCTGGTGGCCCACGTCCCAGACCAGCCGGTCATCCGGGGTGTTGAAGACATAGTGCAGCGCCACGGTCAGTTCGACCACGCCAAGGCCCGAACCCAGGTGCCCGCCGGTCTGCCCGACCGCGCTGATCATCTCGGCGCGCAGTTCGTCGGCCAGCTGGCGCAGCTGGCATGGCGCCAGGGTGCGCAGGTCGGCGGGATAATTGACCGTATCGAGCAGCGGGGTCGCTGGATTGGCACTCATGGGGCAGCGCCTTACACGCTTGCCCCTGTGGTGTCGATTGAGACTATCGTGCAGAACCTGGCTTCAAACGGTCAGCTGCAGTTCGAGCAGACCCCGCGCAGTTCGACCACCGGCCTGATATCCGCAAAGCCCGCATCCCTGGCGGCCTGGACCAGCGCGCCGGTCAGCTTGTCATCGTCGATGTGGACCACGCCGCCGCAATGATCGCAGATCAGGAAGATGCAGTCATGCCGGCAACCCGGATGCGGATTGGCGACATAGGCGTTGGCGCTTTCGACCCGCCGGGCAAGGTTGTTCGCCACGAACAGGTCGAGAATGCGGTAGACCGAATTGGCCGCGACCCGTTTGCCGCGGGCCTTCGATACGTCTTCGGCAATGTCATAGGCCGAAGCCGGACGCTCGCGCGCGGCAAGGGCATCGAACACCTCGGCGCGCATGGCGGTCCATTGCTCGCCGGCTTCGACCAACGCCCTGGACGCGGCTTCGACCAGCGAATCGCCGGTCGGTTCATGATGATGGTGGTGATGGGCAGCCATGCCCCCGATATAGGGGCTTGGGCCGCGCGCGGCAAATGTTAGCGGGCCGCCTCTGGCGCGGGTGCGACCAGCGTCTGGTCGGGCAGTTCGGGAGCCGGCGTAGCCGCAGTTGCGGCGGGGATTACCTGATCGGCCAGGCTGGTGCGGAAGGGCGAGCCCATTACCGCGAAAAGCGCCGCGCAGCCCAGCGCGAAACCGACGGCGAAGGAACGGGTGAGATCGGACTTGAACACGGCCATCGGGAGAATCGCTTGAACTGGAGTTTGCGGGTTGACGGCCCTCCTGCAAAAACCGTCCTTACCGTCCAGTGAATGCAGCCGTCATCTGCGCTTCATAGCGATGAAGCGAAACTATGGTGCGGTAAGGTGTTTCCCCTAGTGGCGGAAATGGCGCATTCCGGTGAAGACCATCGCCAGGCCGGCATCGTCCGCGGCCTTGATCACGTCCTCATCGCGAATCGATCCGCCCGGCTGGATCACCGCGCTCGCCCCGGCTTCGGCGGCGGCGAGCAGGCCATCGGCGAAGGGGAAAAACGCATCGGAGGCGACCGCGCTACCGACCGTCCGGCTCTGCGCCCAGCCGAACTTCTCTGCCGCTTCGGCCGCCTTCATCGCGGCGATCCGGCTCGAATCGCGGCGGTTCATCTGCCCCGCGCCGATCCCCGCGGTGATGCCGTCCCTGGCATAGACGATCGCGTTCGATTTGACGTGGCGGGCCACGGTCCAGGCGAACAGGCAGTCCTTGAGCTCCTGCTCGGTCGGCTGGCGGCGGGTCACCACCTTGAGATCGGCCAGGGTGATGGCGCCGTTGTCGCGGCTTTGCGCGAGCAGCCCGCCGGTGATCGGCTTGACCAGGATCCCGCCGCGCCGCGGATCGGGCAGATCGCCGGTCAGCAGCAGGCGCAGGTTCTTCTTCCTTGCGAAAGCGGCGCGCGCGGCCTCGTCGGCATCGGGGGCGACCACCACTTCGGTGAAGATCTCGCAGATCGCCTCGGCGGTCGGACCGTCGAGCGGCACGTTGACCGCGACGATCCCGCCGAACGCCGAGACATCGTCGCATTGCAAGGCGCCCTGCCAGGCTTCGAGCAGGCTCGAGCCCTGGGCGACCCCGCAGGGGTTGGCATGCTTGACGATCACCACCGCCGGCTCCTGGCCGCGGAATTCGCTGACCAGTTCGAGCGCGGCATCGGCGTCGTTGTAATTGTTGTAGGACAGCTCCTTGCCCTGGACCTGCTCGGCCTGGGCGATACCGCGCCCGTGCGGACCCACCGGCACATAGAGCGCGGCGCGCTGGTGCGGGTTCTCGCCATAGCGCAGTTCCTCCACCCGCCGGCCGTTGATCGCCAGCATTTCGGGGAAGAACTGCTGCTGGTCGGCAAAGGCGAACCACTGGCTGATCATCGCATCGTAGGCGGCAGTCGCGGCATAGGCGCGCGCGGCCATCAGCTTGCGGAAATCATAGCCGGTCGCACCGTCCCTTGCCTCAAGCTCGGCCAGGAAGGCGCCGTAGTCCGCCGGGTCGGTCAGGATCGTGACATAGGCGTGGTTCTTGGCCGCCGAGCGCACCATGCTGGGCCCGCCGATATCGATGTTCTCGATGATCTCGTCGCGGTCCGCGCCCTTCATCACGGTCTGGACGAAGGGATAGAGATTGACCACCACCAGGTCGATCGCGCTGATCTGGTGTTCGGCCATCGCGGCGGCGTGTTCGGGATTGTCGCGCACCGCCAGCAGCCCGCCGTGGACCTTGGGGTGCAGTGTCTTGACCCGCCCGTCCATCATCTCGGGAAAGCCGGTCAGTTCGGAAATGTCCGAAACCGCCAGCCCCGCGTCGCGCAGCGCCTTGGCCGTGCCGCCGGTCGAGACCAGCTCCACCCCGCGCGCGGCAAGCGCATGGCCCAGTTCGACCAGGCCGCTCTTGTCGGACACCGAAAGCAGCGCACGGCGGATCTTTACGTCATTCACAGCACCAAACCTCATCATTGCCAGCGCGGCGAGGCAATCCGGCAGGATCGCGCGCCACGCTCTGGATTGCTTCGTCGCCGCGCTTTTCGCAACAACGAACCGGGCGGTTGATCACCCCATTTTCTTGAGCAGCCAGGCGAAGCTTCCGCCCCCGCGCGAGACCAGCCCCTGGATCACCAGCTGCTGGATCGGCTGGGGCCGGCCCTGCCCATCGGCCCAGATCGATTCCTCGATCGAAACCTGCCCTTCGCCGCCGACCCGGAACTGCCAGTAGGAGCCGTCGGGCAGGGCCAGCCCCGCGCCCTGGCCATCCTCGCTCAACCCTACTTCGATTCCGGGGCCGAGGTGAAAGCGGATCGCGTAGCCGATCTTGCCGTTCTTGCCCTTGCGCCCGGCCGGGACCAGCAGATCCTCGCCGCGCAGCTCGGTTCCATCATCGCGCAGGATCAGGATCCGGCGGTGGGTCAGGCCAAAGCGGGTCGCATAGCCATTGTGGCTCGCCTCGATCCGCGTCGCCCCGGCGTTCTTCTCGCCGATCAGGGTCCGCCGGTCGAGATCGACTTCGGATACGCCCGAGCCGATCTTGCCATTTATCAGCACCGCGGTCGAATTGGCATCGTCGAGCACCAGGGTCGAATGCGCGGCCGTGGCGCGCAGGCCTTGCTCAAGCCGCACCGGGATCAGCCCGCCGGCGCAGGCCGAGCCGCCGCAGTTGACCACCAGCCGCTGCCCGGCATGGCTGAATTCGAACGCCAGGGTCGACGCGCAGCCGGTCCGCGCGTGCTTCGCCAGCGGCGGCGGGGCGGCGTCGAACTGCAGAATGCCCTTTTGCGCCACGACCCGCTGGTAGCCCCACTGGCGCACATCGCGCAGCGGCCGGGCGCGCACCCCGCTCGCCTCGACCAGCGCGGCAAGATCCTGCGCGTCGATCGCCCAGTTGCCCTGCCACGATCCCAGCGAGCCATCGCCGTGGGTCAGCGCGAGCAGCGGCGGGACCAGCAGGTTCATGATCGCCTCGAGCGCCTGGGGCGGATCGCGCCGCACCGCCTGATAGCAGGCCCGCAGCCGCACCAGCAGCGCGATCGCCTCGATCTGGCCGAGCGGGCTGCGCGACAGCACGCCGCCATCGTCGCCGACCAGTTCACCCAGCGCGCGGATCAATCCCGCTTCGCCGAACAGCCGGCGCGGCTTGCCATCGGGCAGCAGCAGCCCCGCCGCCACGATCCCGCACCAGCCCGCCACTTCGCCAAGCAGATCTTCGGCGCGGCCCACGTTCCGGTCGAGCCAGCGGGCATGGTCGCCCAGCGCCGCAAGGATTTTCGCGCGCAGCACCCGGTCCTGCCCGGACAGGATCAGCGGCGCATGGACCAGCCAGTTGAGCTCGCGCGTGCCGACATTGGCGACGGTCCAGGCCGGACCCTTGCCAGGCCGCGATGGCGGCTTGGGATTGGCGGCAAGCCAGGCGCCGATGATCCGCTCCGCCACCGGAGCCACCGCCTCGCGCGGGGCGCAGGCCTCGAGATCGGCGAGCCAGGCGAACGAATGCACCACCCGTTCCAGCGGCGGCGCCATCCGCGCCGCGCCGGCAAAGTCGATCTGGGCGATCGGCGACTTGACCCCGTGAACCAGGAAATGCCCGGCGCGCAGCGCGGTCCCGGCAACCTTGCTGCCCGCAAGCGGATTGCTGACCGTCGCCAGCAGACGCGGCTTGGCGGCCTTGCGGAACGGCGCCGCCAGAGTCGAGCCGGGAATGCCCAGCCGGTAGGCGAGGCGGATCAGCCGTTCGCCGGCATTGATCGCCGGCGGGGCGAAATCGGCCAGCGCCAGCGCGCGTCCGGGTTCGACCACCTCGCCCGGCTCAGGCGCGGGATCGGTCACCAGCCCGCCCTCATCGCCCGGGGTGAACTGCACTGCCGGACCATCCGGCGGCCCATCCGGTTCGGCCGCGGCGACAGCGCGAGGGGAGAGCGCCGCATCCATCGCTCATCCCACCCCCTTTAGCGCGGCGATATTGGCGGCGTAGCAATCGGGGCCGCCCTTGAAGGTGGCCGATCCCGCCACCAGCACGTCGGCCCCGGCATCGACGCATTGCCGCGCGGTCACCGCATCGACCCCGCCGTCGACCTCAAGATGGATCGCGCGCCCGGTCTTGTCGATCGCCGTGCGGATCGCTTCGATCTTCCTGAGCTGGCTGGAAATGAAGCTCTGCCCGCCGAAGCCCGGATTGACGCTCATCACCAGGACGAGGTCGATCTCTTCGTAGAGATAGTCGAGCACCTTGGCCGGGGTTGCCGGGTTCAGCGAAACCCCGGCACGCTTGCCCAGCGCCTTGATCGCCTGGACCGTGCGGTGGGCATGGGGGCCGGCTTCGGGATGGAAGGTTATGATGTCCGCGCCGGCATCGGCAAAGGCCTGGAGATAGGGGTCCACCGGCGTGATCATCAGGTGCACGTCGAACGGCTTCCGGCTGTGCCCCCGCAGCGCCTTCACCACCATCGGCCCGATAGTGATATTGGGCACGAAATGGCCGTCCATCACATCGACGTGGATCCAGTCCGCCCCGGCGGCGTCGATCGCGCGCACTTCTTCGCCCAGCCTGGCGAAATCGGCGGAGAGGATGGAAGGCGAGATCAAGGGTGTAGCCATAAGGCCGCGAAGTCTCCCGTTTGGTCTGCCGTAACCACCACATCTGGGGGTCACAAGGCGGGCCCGCGCTGTTTTCCACACTGCATCTCGCGGTTCATCGCGGACCAGATGCAGCCCGCCGCGATTGACGCCGCCAAGGCTTGGCGGCACAGCGCGGGGGCAATGCAAGAGCGCCGAACTCCAGATCAGGCAATCGCGCTGATGGCCCGCGAAACCCGGTGTCGGCCAGGCGCGGTTCCACGCCAATTCGGCGAGTTTCCGCTTGGTGAAGAGCAGCGCATCTTCTTTGAAGGCCAGTTCGCGATGCGCACCGGCAGCGGTCATGCCTTCCATTACCAGCCCGGCGCGGGCGTGACGGTCGAAAGCAGCTCCGAGGCCGATCCCGCCGAGTCGGCCTTGTGGTTGTCCGGCAGCGTCTACGCGGCGGTGGCAGTGCTCAACGGGTTCTATCCGGTCCATGCTTCGGCCGTGGCGCACAACGGCCAGGTCCATGCCTTCACCGGGCCAAGCGGCGCGGGCAAGTCGACGCTGGTGGCCGGGCTGGGCCAGCGCGGCCTGCCGCTGTTTTGCGACGATACGATGCTGCTAGACCTGTCCGATCCCGCGCGGATCATCGCCCTGCCCGGGCACAAGCGGCTCAAGCTCACCAATGAAGCTCTGGCGCTGACCGGAGCGGCGGAACAAGAGCCGGTCGGGTCCGACACCGGCAAAAGCTATGCGCTGTCGCGCGCCGGCACGGCGGTGCAGCCCTTGCCGCTGGCCCGGCTGGCCTTCCTTGAAGCAGGAGCGACTTGCGCGGTGGAGCCGATCACCGGCGGCGAACGACTGCTGCGGCTCGACGACGATCACTATACGTTGGCCTATTATCTCGAGGCTCGCCAGCCCCGTCGCGAAGAGCTTTTCAAGCTGCGGACCCGGTTGGCCCAGCAGTTGGACATGGCCCGGCTGATCCGGCCGATGGATCGCGGCAGGTTTGCGGAATCGCTTGATCTGGCCGAAAGACTGGTGCGCGGGAACGGACAGGGAGTGACGGGCTGATGGAACTGCTGGTCAAAGCAAGAGACCGTTTCAGCGAAACCGAGATCGACACCGAAATCGTTGTCATGTCGCTGGGCAGCGGCGATTTCTTCTCGCTGACCGGGACCGCGCGGGCGATCTGGGAATTGATCGACGGCACCCGCGGCAAGGACGCGCTGGTGACCGACCTGGCCGCCAGTTATTGCATTGCCGAGGATGAGATCGAGGGTGAAGTCGGGGCGTTTCTCGATCAGCTGGGCAGGGCCGGGCTGCTCGCCAGTGGCTGAAGCCTGGCTGGCCCGGCTGCGGACAGTGCGGGCGATGGCGCTGCTCTGTCTTGCCGGTCTGGTCGTCGGCGCCGGCCCGTTCCGCATCTGGCGCCGCCGGGTGGGCGGCAGGCACGACGACCTGATGGACCGCGACAGGGCGCGGCGGCTGGCGGCGCAGGTCGATCGCGCGGCATGGCGCCTGCCCTTTGCCAGCAAATGCCTGCCGCGAGCAGTGGCGCTGAGCTGGATGCTGCGGCGCAGGCGCCTTGCCCATGCCCTGGTGCTGGCGGTCCGCCCCTTGCAGGAGCGTGGAGGCAGCGATGATTTGCATGCCTGGATCGAATGCGGCGAAGCCGTGATCCTTGGCGACCTGCCCGGCCCGTGGATCAGGATTCACACCGCCGGCCAGCAGCAAGGCGCGCCGCCAGCAGAATGCAATTGATTTTCTGCCGTAAATCCGGTCAAAGCAAAGTATAGCGCACGCGGCCGCGCCCATGAGGATTCGAAAATGCAGAAGTCCGTGCAGTCCTGGACCAAACCGGAACTTGTCCGCCTTGGCAAGATCGGTGATGTCGCCGCGCAGGCCCTTGGCACCCGTCAGTGCGGCGCCACGGGGGGCGGCTGCAGCAACAAGTCGTAAGCGGCTGCTGCCTGCCTGAATGATCCTTTTCGCGCGAGATTGGAACGGTCCTTCGTGGGCTGACCAGACGCGCGCGCTGGCATCGCTGGGCCTGTTTGCCGGCGCGGTTCCATCGCACGAAACTATCGGAGGCGATCTCTTCGCCGATTTGCCTTCCCCACGAGCGCGGTTCCAGCGCGGGTGGCGGGCGGCGCGTTCGCGCTCTGGCTGGCGGGCGCTGCTAAGCGGATGGATCGACAACCGGGCCGAACTTTGCGCCCAGCTTGGCATCGTCCCCGCCGAGACCAGCGCGGCAACGCTTTATGCCGAAGCGGTGGAACGCTGGGGTGATGCAGCCGATTCGCGCGTCATCGGCTGCTACTCTGCGGTGGCCTGCCTGCCCGGCGGCCGGGTGCGCCTGTCGCGCAGCCCGTGGGGTGGAAAACCGCTCCTCTATCACGACGATGGCAAGGCGCTGATCGCGTGCTCGATTCCTCGGCCGCTGTTTGCCGCAGGGCTTGAAAAGCGGCTGCGCGCGGGGGAGGTCGATTCGCTGATCTCGATGCGCCTGCCCGATGATCGCGCGGGGCTGTTCGAAGGCGTCTCGCAGGTGCCGCACGGTTCGGTGGTCACCCTTTCGCCAGGGCGGTCCGAAGTGCTGCGGTGGTACGATCCGCAGGCGCTAGTCCCGGTGCGCCTGCGCCGTGACGATGACTATGTCGAAGCAGCCAATGCGCTGCTTGGCGATGCGGTTCGCCACGCCCTGGGCGCTGCCGACAATCCCGGAATGACGCTTTCGGGCGGGCTCGATTCGTCGCTGGTCTGCGCCGAAGCGCTGGCCCAGATGGAACCCGGACGCCGACTGAAAAGCTTCACCTTCCATCCGCTGGCCGAATGGGATGGGATAGTGCCCGCGCACAAGTTCGGCGATGACCGTCCGCTGGTGCGGGATTTCGCGCGGATGCATCCCGCGCTTGATCCGCACTTCGTCGACAACCGCGGAATCGATTTCGATGACCGTGCCGCGCAGGTCTTTGCGGCTTGCGATGCCGGCTATCCCGCGCGGGTGATGGGCAGCCTGTATCACGGAATCTACGATGCCGCCGCGCAGGAGCGGTGCGATTGGCTGCTGACCGCGGACTGCGGCAACCTGACGTTCAGCAACGCCGCCCCCTGGGCCGCCGCCGAACTGTTCCGAACCGGGCGCTGGGCGCAGCTGTGGCGCCTGCTTCGCTCCACCCCTGCCGATCCGCGCCCGATGTGGCGACGCATCGCCGCACAAGGCGTGATGCCCCAGCTTCCCGCGCCCTGGCGCGCTTCGATCCGGACAGCGGTGCATCGCCGCGACGGGATCGCCAACCGTTTTGCCAACCCGTTCCTGCG
Source organism: Sphingomonadaceae bacterium (assembly GCA_046348665.1). Taxonomy (GTDB): domain Bacteria; phylum Pseudomonadota; class Alphaproteobacteria; order Sphingomonadales; family Sphingomonadaceae; genus Novosphingobium. Next base: position 1,034,538 of record JAXMDV010000001.1, read on the forward strand.
CGCGGATTCACGGCTGGGCCACTTGCGGCGCGAGGCAGCGGTTGCGCACAATATCCTGACGGTCGACCGCGACGAGACCCGCGCCGCCTGTATCGCCGAGAATTATCACGCGATGGGCCTGGGCGGGGAAGTGTTCCATGGTTACGAACAGGTTTTCGGCATCCGCCTGCGCGATGTTACCGCCTATCGTCCGCTGATCGAATTCTGCCTGGCGATACCCACCGACCAGATGGTCCGCGATGGCGAAAGCCGCTGGCTGGCCCGGCGCATGGCCGTGGGCAGGCTGCCCGAGGCGCAGCGCACCAACCGGCTCTACGGCGAGCACAATGCCGACTGGTTCCAGCGACTGACCCCGCGCCGGGCAGAGCTGCGCCAGGCGGCAAGCGCGCTGCGCGGCCATCCGCAACTGGGCGGCCTGCTCGATGCCGAAGCGATGGAGCGCGCCATCGACGCCTGGCCCGAACAGACGCCCACCGCGCCCGCCCAGGTCGACCAGTTGTCCTTCCATCTGCCCGCAATGCTCTATGTCGCACGGTTCATCGATCATTCCACCGGGCGCAACGAACCATGAGCCGGGGAATCCTTGGCCCGATGATTTCACGGCGCAAGGCCGTCTGGCTGGCGCTGCTGATGGTGGCGCGCGCGCTGACCGAAGGCATCGGGTTGGTTCTGCTGGTGCCGTTGCTGTCGGTTCTTGGCCGCGGCGGGCCAGGGCGGCTTGATCGCTGGCTTGGGGTGGTCGGCATTCCGGTTACGCTTGAGGCGCTGCTCGCGCTGTTCGTGCTGCTGGTGGCGCTGCGGGCGGCGATCAACCAGACCTGCCTGCTCTCAACCGAACGCTTCCAGCTCGAGCTGGTCGACAGGCTGCGCCGCCGGGCCTGGACCGCGCTGCTGCATTGCGACTGGCGCGTGCTGCTGACGCTGCGCAAGTCCGACAGCGCCAGCCTGCTGCTGGGCGAGGTCGAGCGGGTCGGCTTCGGGGTGCAGCAGGCCATTTCGGCGATCGGGATCCTGGTGACGCTGGTGGCAATCCTGCTCGCGGCGCTGGCCATTTCTCCGCTTGTCACGCTGGGCGCGGGGCTGTGCGGGGTGGTCGTGCTCGCCGCCTATGCCGGGCTGCGGCGACGCGCCAACATCCTGGGCGAACGGCTGGGCAAGGCCTATGCCGAAACCTATGCCGCGCTGGCCGAAGGGCTGGGCGCGATGCGCGTGATCAAGAGCCTGGGCGGCGAAAGCCGCGCCGAGGCAGAGGCGATGGGCGCGCTGGGTTCCATGCGCCGCGCCCAGATCGACTATATCCGCGACCGGGGGCTGGGCCAGGCCGCGCTGCATCTTGGCGGGGCGATTGCGCTGGCGCTGCTGGTCTGGCTGGCGGTGCGGCGTTGGGGGCTGGGGGCAACCGCGATCCTGCCGATGGTCGCGCTGTTCGCCCGTTCGCTGCCGCTGCTGGGCAGCTTGCAGGAAACCTGGCTGCAATGGCGCCATGCGCGCCCGGCGCTCGACGCCACACTGGCGCTGATCGAGCGCGCCGAAGCCGCGCGCGAACCCGAACCCGACGGACGGACCGCTCCCCCCCTGACCCGCCAGCTTGCCCTGCGTGGGGCAACCGTGCGGTTCGACCCGGCCTTGCCCCCCGCGCTCGACCGGATCGATTTGGCCATTCCGGCGCTTTCGCTGGTGGCGCTCAGCGGGCCTTCGGGTGCGGGCAAAAGCACGCTGGCAGACCTCCTCGGCGGGCTCATTTCACCCGACGAGGGCATGCTGGAAATCGACGGGCAACCGATCGGCCCCGAACTGCGCCGCGCCTGGCGGCAGCGCGTGTCCTATGTCCACCAGGACCCGGTCCTGCTTGCCGCCAGCCTGCGCGAGAACCTGACCTGGGGCCAACCCGGTTTCAGCGATCAGGCGATCGAAGCGGCGCTGAAATCAGCCGCGGCCGACTTTGCGCTGGCCCTTCCGGGCGGCCTCGACATGCGGCTCGGCGATGGCGGACGCGTGCTGTCGGGCGGTGAGCGGCAGCGGTTGATGCTGGCCCGCGCCTTGCTGCGCCAGCCGGCCTTGCTGATCCTCGACGAAGCGACCAGCGCGCTCGATGCCGAGAGCGAGGCTGCAATCGTTTCGGCGCTGGAACGGCTCAAGGGTCAGGTGACGATCCTGGTGATCGCCCACCGCGGCAGCCTGACCGAGCTCGCCGATTTGCGCTGTCGGCTCGAGCGGGGGCGGCTGGTCAGCTGAGCACGGAAGCGTAGATTTCGGCCAGTTCGCGCGGGGCCTGCTGTTCGGCAAGTTCGTGCGCCCGCGGATCGTCGACGTCGAGCCACCAGGCCCCGCCGATCTCCCAGGTTGCTGCGCGGCCCGCGTCCGCCAGTCGCTGCATGCCTTCGGACAGGCTTCCGGCCTTTCCTTCGGCAATCGCGCCGCGAATCGCCTCGGCCAGCTCGGGCGTGCACAGAAAGGCTCCGCAATCGACCGCGTCATAGGTGGTGATCGTCTTGCCGATGGCGCTGATGAACCCGCGCCCGTCGCGCTTGACCCAGGTCGCGTCGTCCGGGTCGACCAGCGGATTTTCGCACCTGGCATCGACCGCCAGCGTCACCCCGCGACCGGGTCCGCCCTGCCGCGCCAGTCCCGCAAGGATCGGCGCCGAAAAGATATGATCGGACATCATCAGCAGATAGTCGCCGGAAATCGCCTCGGCTCCGGCCAGGACCGACCAGCCGTTGGGCTTCGACCAGTCCGCGACGCGCCGCGCCACGACCGGCAGCCCCGCGCGATCGGCCAATCCCGGGAGCGCGGCCTCGAGCCGCTCAGCCTCGTGGCCGGTCACCACCACCACGCGCGCGGCTCCCGCCGCTTTCGCCTGGCGCACCCCTAGTTCGAGCAGCGGCACGCCCGCGACCGGGGTCATCGGCTTCGAATCCGAAATGTCGCGCAGGCGGCTGCCGAACCCGGCGGCGATGATCAGAGCGTCCATGTGCTGTCCTTATGACGAGCGGCGCACCCGGAAACGGAAACGGCGCCGGTTGCCCGACGCCGCTTCGGTTCGCAGTCCGCCTGGGCCTATTCGGCCGCGAGCGGGGCTTCCGAAATGTATTCGTCGACCATCTGGGCAGCCAGATCGTCGTTGAACTGCTGCGGCGGGTGCTTGCAGAAATAGGCCGAGGGGCCGATCAGCGCGCCGCCTTCGCCGCGATCGAGCGCGACCTTGGCGCAGCGGATCGCGTCCATGACGCAGGCCGCCGAGTTCGGGCTGTCTTCGACCGAAAGACGCAGTTCCAGCTCCATCGGCACGTTGCCCCACTGCAGGCCTTCGAGGCGCAGGAAGCACAGCTTGTTGTCCTTCTGCCAGGGAACATAGTCCGACGGGCCGACGTGGATATTCTCATCCTCGAGGCGCTGCGCGAGCATCGCCTGGACGGCTTCGGTCTTCGATTCCTTCTTCGAACCGAGCCGCTGGCGGTCAAGCATGTTCATGAAATCGGTGTTGCCGCCGGTGTTGAGCTGGTAGGTCCGCTCGACCGTGACGCCGCGGGCGGCGAACAGGCTGGACAGCACGCGGTGAACGATCGTGGCGCCAACCTGGGCCTTGATGTCGTCACCCACGATCGGGATGTTCTTTTCGCGGAAGCGCGCTTCCCATTCGGGGCGGCTGGCGATGAACACCGGCATGCAGTTGACCACCGCGACGCCCGCTTCGAGCGCGCAGTCCATGTAGAACTCGGTGGCTTCCTGCGAACCGACCGGCAGGAAGTTGATCAGCACTTCGGCGCCCGAAGCGCGAATCGCCTCGACGATGCGGGCCTTGTCGGCTTCGGGTTCGTTCGCGACGATGAAGCCCTTCTCGCCAACGGTGGTCATGTGCGCGGCAACGCCGTCCGAGACCTTGCCCATGATGACCTTGGCGCCGGTTGCGGGCACATCGCCCTTGAACACCTTGGTGTTGTTGGGCGCGGCGAAGATCGCTTCGGCGATATCCTTGCCGACCTTGCGCGCATCGACATCGACGCCGAGCACGAAATCGACGTCACCGGCGCCGTAGCCGCCGATCTTGTCGTGAATCAGGCCCTGCGACGAATTGTTCTGCCGGTAGTAGGCGACCCCCTGGACCAGCGAACTGGCGCAGTTGCCGACGCCAATCATGGCGACCTTGATGGGCTTCATTATCTGTCGTTCCCTTTCGAGCGTCGATGCCGCCCCTCGGCGAGGGTCGCGGCAAAATTAATCGCGCGCCAAAAGCAAGAAACCTGGCGCAGGTCAAGCCGAATGCCGCAAGGACGCGATGGGTCGCAACCGCGCGTCCGATCCGGTATCCGCTGCCGACTCTGGCGAACGTCCAGGTGGAAATTCGCTGCACGTCGGCAATGTGCCTGCGCAATGCAGGCCTACTAGCATAGCAGCAAACGCGGCGCTGGCAAATCCATGTGGGAAGTGCGCGGCCACCCCCCTTGTTCAGGGCGCCTTGGGGCTACTAAGGAGAAGGCCGGAGGTCCTGCCGGCGGCAGGGTCGAAAATCGGGGATGCGGGTCTTGAATCACACCACAGCCAGTCCGGGGCCGCCAGTGCGCCCGCGGCGCCCGCGCGAATTGCACGACTGGCTCAACAACCACCTCTACCACCCGCTGGCCTGGCAGCTTGCCCGGCGCCTGGCGCATACGCCGCTCACGCCCAACATGGTCTCGGTCTTCGGGGGCATGATGGTGGTTGCGGCGGGGCTCGCCTATCTGGGCCTGATCCCCTTCGCGAAAGGGTGGCCGGCCTCGGCCTGGCTGGGCATGGCGCTGCACATGGCCTGGCATGTGGTCGACGGCGCGGACGGTGATCTGGCGCGGCTGACCGGGCGGACCAGCCCGATCGGCGAAATGGTCGACGGCTTGTGCGATTATCTCAGCCACGTCGTGCTCTATGTCATGCTTGGCTGGATGGTGTGGCATCAGGGCGGCTTCTTTGCCGGCTGGAACGCTGTCTGGCTGATCCTCGGCGCGGGCTTCAGCCATGCGGTCCAGGCCAACCATGCCGAAGTGCAGAAGCGCCAGTACCAGTACTGGGTCTATGGCACGCCGTGGCTGCGCATGTCGCACGACAAGCGCGATTCGCCGACTTCGCGAAGCTGGGCGGGCAAGCTGGTCTCGTTCTATATCGCGCTGGCCAGCGGGATGACCCCGCATGCGCTGAAAATCGACGCGGCGGTGGCGGCGGCCGCCGGCAATCCGCAGCGCCTGGCGCAAATCGCCGAGGCGGTGCGCCGCGAATCGCCGCCGCTGCTGTTCATGACCAAGGTTCTGGGCCCCAATCCGCGCGCGGTGCTGCTGGGGCTGTCGATGGTGCTGTTCGCCACGCCGGTCTGGTACCTGCTCTACCAGGCGGTGGCGCTCAACCTGATGCTTGCGCTCTCGGTCGCCATGCACAATGCTGCGGCGCGGCGGATTGCCGCTGCAATCGGAGCATAGATCCTGATGCCTGACGCCCTGCTGGAACAGGCCCGCGGCCTCGCCGAAGAAATCGTCGCGCTGCGCCGGGCGATCCATGCCGAGCCGGAACTCGGGCTCGATACCCCCCGGACCCGCGACAAGGTGCGCGCCGCGCTTGCCGGCTTGCCGCTCGACTGGCGCGAGGGGCCATCGACCACCGGGCTCGTCGCCACTCTGAAAGGCGGGGCCGGACCGGGCCGGAGCGTGCTGCTGCGCGGCGACATGGACGCGCTGCCGATGCCCGAGGACACCGGGCTCGACTTTGCCTCGCGGGTGCCGGGGGCCATGCATGCCTGCGGGCACGATGCCCACACCGCCATGCTGGCCGGCGCCGCGCGCCTGCTGTGCGAGCGGAAGGACACTCTCCAGGGCGAAGTCCGCTTCATGTTCCAGCCGGGCGAGGAAGGTTTTCACGGCGCGAAATTCATGCTCGAGGACGGCCTGCTCGATCCGCTGCCCGGCGCCGCCTTTGCGCTGCATGTCATGCCCAATGCCCGGCACGGGCTGGTCACCGGCCGGGCCGGGCCGCTGCTCGCCTCGGCCGACCAGTTCGAAATCGTGATCGAGGGACGCGGCGCGCACGGGGCCATGCCGCACCACGGGCTCGATCCGGTGCCGATCGCCTGCGAGGTGGTGACCGCGCTGCAGACGCTGGTCGCGCGCCAGTTCGACGCGCACGATCCGGTGATCGCCACTGTCGCGCAGATCCATGCCGGCACGACCCACAACGTCATCGCCGATTTCGCCACGCTGGCGGGCACTCTGCGCGCGCTTTCGCAGCACCATCGCGGCAAGCTCCACGCCGCGCTCGAACAGCTCGCGACCGGGATTGCCGCGGCGTATGGGGCCAGCGCGCGGGTCAGGATCACGCCGGGTTTCCCGGTCACCCACTGCGATCCCCGCGCGGTCGACCTGGGCGAGACGGTCGCGCAAGGCCTGTTCGGCGATGCCGCCTTCAAGCGGCTCGACCAGCCGATCATGGGCGCGGAAGACTTCTCCTACGTGCTCGAAAAAGTCCCCGGCGCGATGTTCTTCCTCGGCGTCGCGCAGGAAGGCGCCGACTGGCACAAGTGCCCCGCGATCCACAGCCCGCGGATGATGGTCGACGAGCAGGCCCTGCCCCGCGGCGCGGCCCTGCTGGCCGGCTGCGCGGTGCGGTTCCTGGACCAGGGCTGGGATTGAACTTTTCCCGCCAACCGGAAACTGAGATCTGCACGACCCGCAAGGAGAATTGCGATGATGCATCGGCCATTCGTCAATGAGGCTCGCTTGATGCCGATGGAGGGTGTGTGGTTACAAGAGTAACGACCTATTCGAATTGCCGCAGATGACTGGTTCAGCTTTCGACCCTGACGCCTTGTTGGCAGCACTGCCTCGCCGATCCATTCGGCAGTTCGGTCCTGATGTCATGGTGCGATTTTCGAAGCGGTCAGAGCCAACAGGATCGGCGCTCCTGCTCAAGGGGTCTTACAACGGCTTCAGTGACCGCGAGCGCTATCGAACCGCTGATCTGTCCAACTGGCTTGTGAAGATGGGATGCACCAAGCGGGCAGCTGTTTGTTCGATCTGTGGTTCACCCGCTGAGGATGAGCATGCCGAAGACTATTACGACCTAACCACATGGATTGGGCTTTGCCGTCGATGCCACCGCACAATATTGCATGGCCGATTTGTTCGACCGGAACGCTGGCTCAGCTTGCTCGATGAGCAGGGCTTGCCCGATGGTCATTGGGCGAGACTGGTGGCGAGTGAGCCGTTCGACCTTGCCGCCTTGCTGAGATCGCGTGGCGTCAGAGAGCCGATCAAGATCGACTTCGCCAACTCTCTCATTGGTTCCCGCAGCTAAGACACTTCCGCTCCCATTCCCGATCTACGGCATGCCGAAACAGGGGGTTGAACCGTGTATCGCATGATTCGTGTCCGACACAGTTGTGCTACAGTTTGCGTTACGAACATCCGTAAGACGCTCGGCTTTCAGCGATTTTGTGAGATTGGCGCACCCGACAGGATTCGAACCTGTGGCCTCTGCCTTCGGAGGGGAAAGATATACATAAATTGGCGTTATATATCATATATTTATTAGGCTTGCTAATTTTTGTCTATGTTTTGTCAATAATCAAGGTGCGAATTAATCTGAATTTTCAACGGTTGGTGGCGCTCACAAAATTCGTCGGAATTTCTATCCTCATGCCGCTTGATGAAACTCCACGACGCGTTGAAATTCAGCCAAAATCGTTGCGTGACGCTGCGCAAGGAACCTGACCACGCGAACATTGCCCAACAGGTTAGAGACGTATCCCAGCGCCACGACCAAATCCAGATGGTCTTCCCCATAGGTTCGCTCGATGGCCCGCACTTCCCGATCAAGACTCTCTGACTCGCGTTGCATCAGCGCAATTTGGTCAGCGGTGAGTGACTTTGGCTTGTCCTTCCTGCCTTCGACCAAGAGATGATCTGGCGTGGCAGCGACTAGCGATTGCGCATATGGAACCGAAAGACGGTTCATGGCGATCATGACTTCCGCAGCTTCGATTTGCCGCATTGGTTTCATTTTCCGAAGCTGCCCAAAGACCGCAATCGGAACATGCCGATCCTTGAACATATCGGCTACCTCCGGGCAGATGCCTACCAAGAGGTTTCGCTTCTGACGAATGCTGGCGATGTTCACATTTAGCGCTCTTGCGAGGCGCTCCTCCGACACTCCCTTACGGACAGCATTGAGGATCATCCGGTGTTCTTGAATGATCGCAATTCGGCTGATCCGCCGGTTGTATGTGAACGCCTCATCATCCGTTGCCACGAGGCAAACGACTTCGGTTTCCCCTCGCTCACGCAAGATATCGAGCCGGAGATGGCGTTCTGGAATCCAAAGAACTGCCCATCATCTCGACAAAGAACGAGGTTGGCGGGTTCCCGACGACAACATCGAAGCCGCCATCGCGCTCCATGATTTCGGGAAACTCGATGAACCAATGGAAGGCGTTTACTTTCTCAGAGGTCAGTCTTGCGCCTTGCTGCAGATGCTCGGCAGGCGCTTCGCCGCCTGCGGCTTGCCACACATGTTCGGTAAGCGGCATGGCGTTCGTGCCGCCGGCGCTAGCGGCCTTCGGCATGAAGAACGCCGCCATATAAAAATTGGCCGAGATATAGAGATCGCTGGCGGTCTTCAGACTCTGCCAATCGTCCGATGCGCGCATGTCTGCAAAGCCAAGTGCCTTCGCCTCGACGCTCGCCAGATCGTCCTGCGCCATCTCCCTCAGCCTGTGATCCCGCTCAGTCAGAATTTCTGGCGGCGACCAGTTCTGGAACAGTTGCGGATGAGCGCGCTTGCGCTCCTGGTCATAACGGGCGTGATCCAATTGGTCGTGCCGGAGGGTTGGGCAAACTTCCATCTGCCGTGGGCGGCGCTCGCGGTTGCGCTCATGGCGCTCGGTCCTGGCAAGCTTTCGCTCGACCATCTCGCCGTCTCGCTCTGTCGGCTTCGAGTCTCTGGCGGAGGCCCTCCATGACCGAGCGAAACGGTCGCCCGCCGCTGCTTAGGCTCGTCGGCAGCGACGGTGACGCCGCACCTGCCGTTCCCGAGCCCACCGCCCGTGACACCGACTGGGCGATCCTGATGGCCCATGCCCAGGACGGCGACAGGTCGGCCTACCAGCGCTTGCTGCAGGAGATCACGCCGTATCTGCGCTCGCTGGCGGCACGCCGGCATCGCGATCCGAGCGACATCGAGGACGCGGTGCAGGACATCCTGCTGACCGTCCACGCGATCCGGCATACGTTCGATCCGACCAGGCCATTCGGTCCGTGGCTCGTGACGATCGCGAACCGGCGGTTCATCGACCGGCTCCGACGGCAGGGGCGCAGGCGCAACCGGGAAACCCCGCTGACGCCCGAGCATGAAACCTTCGCCGAACCTCAGGCGAACCTTGAAGAGACACCCGACAGACGCGAACTCGAAAAGGCGATCGACGAGCTTTCCCCCATGCAGCGCAAGGCAATACAACTACTCAAGCTCAAGGAGATGTCGTTGAGGGAGGCCTCGACGGCGAGCGGAATGTCCATCGCAGCGCTCAAGGTCAACGTGCATCGGGCGGTAAAGAGCCTGCGGAAGATCCTGGGCGATCGGAGCGAGCCATGATTGCGACGCCTGATCTCATCGAATCCCTCTCCCGGAACATGAAGCCGGTACGCCGGCTGCATCCTCCTGTGACGCGCGCGGCGTGCTGGCTTCTGCTCGCGGCGGTGGTCGTGGGACTTCTGGCCGTTAGCCAGGGGATCCGCCCGGATATCATGTCGCGGATCCACGATCCGTCTTTCGCCGCCGGCATCGTCGGTGCGGTCCTGACGGGCGTGCTCGCGGCCGTCGCTGCCTTCCTGGTGAGCCTGCCGGACCGCTCGCGCTTGTGGCTCCTTCTGCCGGCGCCGGCCGTCGTCCTCTGGTTGTCGAACATCGGCTACCAGTGCCTCGGCGATTGGGTGTCGATCGGGCCCGACGGCGTCTCGATCGGAGAGGCGACACGTTGCCTGGCCACGTTGGTGCTCACCAGCCTGCCGCTATCGCTCGCGATGCTCGTCATGCTGCGCTACGCGGCGCCGTTGCGTCCGACCGCGGTGACGTGCATGGGCAGCCTGGCGGTCGCGGCGATCACGGCGACGGCCCTGTCGCTCTTCCACTCGGCAGACGCGACGCTGATGATCATCATGTTCAACATCGGAACAGCGATGATGTTCGTCGGCTTTGGGGCCCTGTTCGGACGCCGCATGTTGCAATGGATCACACCGCGCCCGTCAATCCGCGACTAGGCCGGAAGGATCTCCATGACTCATCTTCCGTCGCTGCCCGCCAAGGCCACGCTGATCGGCCTCTTCAAAACGTTACCGGAGACGAAGCGCTGCTGTGCGGGCCATCGCCGTTCACCGAGGCCGAACGCGAGATGATCGCGGCCTACGTATCGAGCCTGAACGGTTGCCGGTATTGAGGGCATGCACGCCGCGCCCGCCGAGCGTTTGGGCGGTTCCGCAAGGGGCAAATTGCTGCGTTACATGTAGGCGATCCCAAGGCCGACATACCTGCGAAGATGCGGCCGGTGCTGGAACTCGCCGCGAAGCTGACGGAGCGCACCAACGGCCTGCCGAGTCCGACGTCGATGCGGACTTAGCTGCGGGATAGGACGGCGAGGCCTACTATCACCTCGTCACGACCGTGGCGCTCTTCAACTCAACTACATGAACCGGCACGTCGAAGGCCTCGGTATTGAGCTCGATCAAGCCTACGTGGACGTCGCCTCGCAGCGCCTGGCCGACCGTGGTAATCGCCCGCTGATCGAGATGCTCGGAGAAGTCGGGGCGGGCCTGCCTCGGGGCAAATCGACGTAACCAACCGCCACGACTAGCGAACAGTCTAGGAAAGCACAGCGGCCCCTGCGGATTGAAATGCCGGCATTGCGCGGGCGCTTGGAGGTAAGGAGAGATTCGTGCCGAAAGCTATCTGGAACGACAAAGTGATCGCTGAAGCGGAGCAAACCGAAGTCGTGGAGGGAAATCACTACTTCCCCCGGGATTCGCTGTCCGAGCAATATTTCAAGAATAGCGACACTGTCACTACGTGCGCTTGGAAGGGCATCGCGCGCTACTATACGATCGACGTGGACGGCAGCGTGAACCCTGATGCCGCTTGGTACTATCCGAATCCCAAGCCGGCGGCCACAAACATCGCTGGCAAGGTCGCTTTCTGGAAGGGCGTCAAGGTCGTTCTTTGAGGTCCCCGGCGCGAGGGTCGGCATCCTTTGTGGCCGTCACGATCGAGTAGCCGAGGACGCCGGACTTGGTCGCGGCGAGCGCGTGCCGGACGATGTCCTTGACGGCGGCGAGGTCAATGCCGGCCAGGTCAATCTTCTTCAGCCCGACCATGATCTCGGTCGTGAAAAGCCGCAACCTGATCGCCTCCACGAAGTCGATCAGAGCGCTGTCATGCGCTTCCGTCACGCCGACAGCCAGGCCGGCGCCGGCGAGCAACGCCCGGTACTCGTCGAGCGGTCGCGCGTCCGCGACACACGCGATCCAGGCGGCGACCCCTTCGAGTTCGCAGGGCAGGGGGCCGCTGCGCGTGAGGTCGCTGATGCCGACCGTTCCACCGGATTTCAGCACGCGCACGAACTCGGCCGCCGCCGTCGGCTTGTCCGGAAACGTGCATAGCGCACATTCGCAGACGACAGCGTCGAACGTCCCGTCGGCGAAGGGCAATCTCTCGGCGTCGCCGCAGTAGAACGCGACCCTGTCGGCGAGCTTCAGGTTTCTTGCCTCCTTTGCCGCCGTCTCCACGTTCCGCCGTCCGAAGTCGAGACCGACGACTTCGCAGCCCAAACGCGCGGCGAGCACCAGCGCGCCGTCTCCGCGTCCGGACGCGACGTCGAGCACGCGGGAGGTCTGCGTCAAATTCAGGAGCCGACCCAGCCGCTCGGTGAGCTGCGCCCCGCCGGGGTGAAGGGCGTCGCCGACCAGGATCCGGACGGCGGCGTGATCGTAGGCCGCCGCGCAGCAGCGCTTGATCGTCTCTGGCGAGACTTGGAGGCCGGTCATCGCGCGCGCTTGTCGCCGAAGTCGAAGACGATGGGCTTCGGTTCGTAGGGCCGACCCTCCTTCCGGGCTCGGCGGCGCTCCGGCTCCATTGCGTTCAGTTGTGCGCGCACCTGCTCGCGGTAACCGACAGTGTTGAATGTGCAGAATGGGATCTGCTTGCCGCCCGGCAGCAGGAATTCCTTGCAGCACTTCATCGCGTTCTTCTGGTTGAACGTCCAAGGGTCCATGAAGTCCTGCAGCATGATCATGATCATGTTCTTGGCGATGCTGTTGATCGCCAGGCCGTCCGGAAGGTCGCAGGTCTGACACGAAATCGCGACCCGCCGTTCCGACGCATCGGAGCCGGCGACGGAGGACGAGGACCAGAGTCCCTCAAGCGCCGTCCTGATTTCTCGGCTGAAGTCCGGCACGATGCGGTTCGTAATGTAGTCGAGATAGCCGCCGACGTCGACGATGCGCGGGAGCGGTGTCACCTTGCCATCCTCGACGAACGCGTAGGTCACCGAATTGCAGGTGGGGAAGCAGCACGGCACCGGCACGAAGTCGGAGGCGACGAATTTGCCGGCGGTCTGCGTCTCGATCAGCCGGACGATCTCGGGAATCGTCATGCGCTGCATTGGGTCGTGGGCGGAGTGCCGCCCGGCGTGAAACGCCGGTTGGAAGGTGATGCCGCGGACCGCCGGATGCGCGATCGCGAATTCGACGATTCGTCCGATCTCATGTTCATTGACGCCGCGTTCGATAGCGGGGACGATGGTCACGTCCAGTCCGATTGCCGCGAGGCGGTCTAGGGCACGGAGCTTCTCCTCAAAGATATCGGGTTCACCTCGGATCGCGCGATAGGTCTCGCGCTCGAAACCGTCGAACTGAAAGTAGAACGACGGGCGGACCTTCTCGAGTTCGGTCAGAAACCTGTCGTCCCGGGCGATGCGCTTGCCATTGGTGTTTAGCATGACGAAGCGGATGTCGCGGGCGTAGGCGGCGCGGACGAAGTCGATGATCCGCGGATGCATCGTTGGTTCGCCACCGGAGAACTGGACGACCTCCGGCTGGCCTTCCGTGCGGACGTAGTCGTCGAGCATCTGCTCGACTTCCTCTATCGTGAGGCTGAAGCCGGGGGCGGCGTCCGCGAAGCAGAGCGGACAGTCCATGTCGCACGCGCTGTTCACCTCGATGATTCCGAGGCAGGTGTGCTGCTCGTGGTCGGGACAGAGCCCGCAATCGTGCGGGCAGCCCTCGTCGTGCCGCGTGCCGTACGCCAGCGGGATCGTGCCGGGCTTGTTGAAGCGGGCAAACGACATGTAGGCCCGCGCGTCGTCGTAGACGAGCGCCATGAACGGCCCGCAATTCGAACACCGCTTGCTCATGTAGACCTTGTTGTCGCGGAGCAGGATCTTGGCATCGATCACCATCTTGCAGGATGGGCAGATGCTGCGGGTGAGTTCGTGGAAGACGTAGTCCGAATCCACGCGCCGACCGGAAGAGCCTCCGCCCGAAGCCTGACCACGGGCGAATGCAGCAAGGCTCTTGGCATCCATGGCCGACTTCTCCGACATCACCCGAGCTTCCAGATCGAGTAGAGTAGCACTGGGGACAATACCGCGGTCGTAAGACAGTAGAAGCAGTAGCCGCCGAAGTTTATCATGTCGCGGAGGCCGAGTACGTTGGCCGCCGTCGCCACGGCGGCGAGGATGAGCAGCGCGATCCAGACCCAGCGGGCTGGCGGAGCGAGCAACAGGCCGAGGATCACGATGTACAGAGCCGCCCCGATGTAACCGTCCGGAATCCCGAAGGGCCGCGCGAAGGGGGCGTCGGCGACGCCTTCGCATTGCTGACCGAGGAACGGACAGATGAGGCGCCCGACCAGACGGCTCTGGTACAGCCCGACGTAGAACATCGCGGCTGTGCTGGCCACTGAGACAGCGAAGGCGATGTGGCGGAAGTAACTCATCGTCGCACGGTACCTTCGATCGCCGCAGTGGCCCGAAGGGTCATGCGGCATCTATAGGGACAGTTCGATCGAGCTTCGGAAAGGTTACTGTGGTCGCACCGACTTTATGAGACCTCGCATGGGCGTTTTGGGGTCAAGTGTTAAATTCGGCGGTGCATGGTCCTTTCATTCAGTCGTATTTCGCATCCAGGATCCGAGCCCGATTGCATGACGCGTCCGACGCGCGGGCGCGCTCAGCCTCACTGCCGGTCATGCTTTCTGTCGTCTGGATCGTGAACCGCTCGAAGGGCTGGTACGAGGGTGGACGCACTTCTGCGCGCTTCGCCGAGAGAGGCAGGCCGAGCCGTTAATTACGCCGAGGACAAGAAATAGTCATTGACCGCCAGTACTCGCGGGCGGTGGAGCCTGCGGAGCAGAAGCTTGAAGGCGAAGTGCCCGTGCAAGAGGCTCTCGGCGACGAGGCGGCCGAACGGACGTGGACTTGAAACACGCTATGACAGATGGCACCGAATTTAACGGATACAGCTATTCGAAATTAAATCGCAGCCCAACAGGAGCGAGATGGTGCGGGCGGTCGGACTCGAACCGACATATTGTCACCAACGGTGGATTTTGAATCTGCAGCGTCTTCCAATTTTTCCAAACAGAAGATGACGGCTCGCGTGGCCATGAGCGAACCGATCGCATCCTTGAAGAGCAAATATCCAAAAGCAAGGAGATCGCAGAAAGCGCTAATCTCTCTGGGCGAGAGATGGCGCGCCCGACACGATTCGAACGTGTGGCCTCCACCTTCGGAGGGTGGCGCTCTATCCAGCTGAGCTACGGGCGCATCGATATTCAGATAGTGTTCGAGATCGAGTTGGGTCAATCGCGAATTTAAGAATCGAAATGGCTCAAACGACGCGGGCTGAAGCCTTGCCGCTCGTCGCCATTCGTACTCCAGAACCTCCTTTCGGTTTGCTTCCGTGGTGCTTCCGCGACCTCGAATGCGATTTTCATGCTTCCTTCGAGTTTCGCCAATCGCTTGGTTTCACTCGTTTTTTACGACACCCTCGACCAGCAGAAAGAGCTTGCGTTTGCCTTCGGAGGGCAGCGCTCTATCCAGCTGAGCTACGGGTGCGTGGGAGCGGCGGTTAGCAGTGTGCGGGGCGGAGCGCCAGTGGCTTTGTTGAGCCTGCCTGCAGTTAGCAATTTGGCAAGCGCGGCGGCGTAGGGGTGGGGCCATGAATGCATACAGCACACTCATCCCCGCTGAAGACGGCGAGCGGCCTGGATTCGGCCAGACTGCGGCCAGTGCGATGAGCCTGAAGTGGTCGGCCCTGCACGATGCGGCCGGCGTGGCGGCCATGCTGGCGGGCATCACGGTCGAATCGAGTGGACCCGAGGTGCGCGATTTTCCCGCAGCGGTGCGCAAGGCCGCCGGCTGGCGCCGCGACCGGGCCGAACAGGGCATCGAAGACCTGACCGCGATTCTCGAGCCCGCGCTGGCAGCGCTGATGGCGGTCAATGCACGCGGCGCCAATCCTGCCGTTCCGGCATTGGCGCTATGGCAGGAATTCCGCGCCGCGCGCGATGCTCTGCTGGCGCTGGTTCCGCCGCGCGAAGGGCGCTGACGGGGCCCGCCCGCAATAACGCCACGCTTCCGCCCACTTGCAAAGTTGCCAATCTGTTCTAGTCTGGGCTGATGCCCGGTTCCACCGCGATTCCCGATGCCAACGATCTCAAGGCCGCCCAGGCGGTGGCGCGCGGGATCTGCCGGCTGTTCGCGCGCAACGATATCTGGTGCCTGCCCGAAATGCCGCTGCGCAACGGCCGCCGCGCCGACCTGATGGGGATCGACGCCAAGGGCCAGCTGGTGATCGTCGAGATCAAGGTCGCGCGCGGCGACCTGCTTGGCGATGCCAAGTGGACCGAATATCTCGACTATTGCGACCGCTTCTACTGGGGGCTGGCCCCGCACCTTGACCGCGCCTGCATGGAAGCGGATCTGTTCCACCCGGCACGCTGCGGGCTGATCGTGGCCGATGGCTATGACGCGGAAATCCTGCGCCCCGCGGCCACGGTCCCGCTCGCGCCCGCCCGCCGCAAGGTCGAGGTGGAGCGGCTGGCCCGCGCCGCGCTGCGCCGGCAGCTGGGGCTGACCGATCCGCGGATCGACGGCTGGGGCGGTTGACGCGGCAAGGCGCCGCGACCTACCTTGGCGCCATGCCGCCAGCGCCGCCGCCCCGATCCGGATTGACCGCCCCCGGGCGGGCGCTCGCGCCGTTCCGCTTTCCCGCCTTCCGCGCGATCTGGATCGCCAACCTCACCTCCAACATCGGCTCGATGATCCAGTCGACCGGGGCGGCCTGGCTGATGACCGAGCTGACCTCTTCGCACCAACTGGTCGCGCTGGTTCAGGCGTCGACCACCACCCCGATCATGCTGCTGGCGGTCTTTGCCGGGGCGATCGCCGACAATTACGACCGCCGCCACGTGATGCTGGCGGCGCAAAGCGCGATGCTGGCGGCGTCTGCGCTGCTGGCGCTGCTGACCTGGAGCGGCGCGATCGACGAGGTATCGCTGCTGGTGCTGACCCTGGCGGTGGGCTGCGGGACCGCGCTCAACGGCCCGGCCTGGCAGGCATCGGTAAGGCTGCAGGTGGGGCCGGGCGACCTTTCGCAGGCGATCTCGCTCAACACCATCGCCTTCAACCTGGCGCGTTCGGTCGGGCCGGCGCTGGGCGGGCTGCTGATTTCGCTGACCAGCCCGGCGCTGGCCTTCGCGCTCAATGCGCTGAGCTTCGTGGCGCTGATCGCGGTGCTGCTGCGCTGGCGGCCCGAGCAGCCGCCGCGCACCCGCCAGCCGATGCTCACCTCGATCGCGGTCGGCCTGAGGTTCTGCGCCGGTTCGAGCCCGGTGCGGCGGGTGCTGCTGCGCGGCGTGCTGTTCGGCTTCGGCGCGGCCGGGTATTCCGCGCTGCTGCCGGTGCTGGTCCGCAGCCGCCTGCACGGCACCGAGATCGACTATGGCCTGCTGCTGGGCGCCTTCGGGCTCGGCTCGATCCTCACCGCGCTGTGGGTCGCCCCGGCCCGGCGCCGCTTCGGCAGCGAAGCGGTGGTTTCGGTCTCGACCCTGGTCTTTGCGCTGGCGATGTTCCCGGTGGCGCGCGCGGCCAGCCTGGTGCCGATGATGCTGGCCGCGCTGGTCGCCGGCGGCGGCTGGGTCGCGACGCTGACCAGCCTGAACGTGGCGATGCAGCTGCGTTCCCCCGAAGCGATCCTTGGCCGCTGCCTGTCGATCTACCAGGCGGCGACGTTCGGCGGCATGGCGCTGGGAGCCTACGGTGTCGGCCTGCTGGCCGACCTTGCCGGGGCGCAGCAGGCAATCGAGGCTGCGGCGCTGTTCCTGCTGGCCACGCTGGCGCTGCGCTGGCTGGCGCCGATGCCCTCGCCGCGCGAAGGAAGAGTCGGCGCAACTTAACCGTTAATTTACCATGTTGCGCCAGAACCGGTGGCGAAGGGACACCGGGGATACCACATGGACACTTATCGCGGCCGATTTGACGACCACGCCAACCAGGGTGATGACTGGCCCGAAATCGAATTCGGCGCGGAAGACGCAGCGCCCGCGGAGCCGCCGCCCAGCCCGGTCGGCCAGGACGAGCGCCGCATGCAGGTGCGCGCCTACAACCACTGGGCCAGCCTGCTCGACAACCGCAGTTTCCCCTCGATCGAGGACCTCGATCCCGAAGCCCTGCCCGATTTCGGTCCCTACAGCGTGCTGCTGGACTTTACCGGCGGGATCGAGAACCCGACGATCCAGTTCCTGGGCGAACACCTCGCCGAGGAATGCGGTGCCGGTGCCGAAATCCACAGCCTGTCCGATGTTCCCGCGCGCTCGCTGCTTTCGCGGATTACCGATCACTACATGCAGATCCTGGCCAACCAGGCGCCGATCGGGTTCGAGGCCGAATTCGTCAACCAGCGCGAACGCTCGATCCTCTATCGCGGGATCCTGCTGCCGTTTTCGAGCGACGACGAATCGATCGATTTCATCTACGGCGTGATCAACTGGAAGGAACTGGCCGACCAGCAGACCACCGACAGCCTGCTCAGCGAAATCGACCAGGCGCTCGAGTTGCAGGCTCCGCCGGTCCCGGCCGCCGACCTGCCGCTGACCGACTGGGCCGATGGCCCCGGCGAGGCGAACGGCGAGCAGGTTGCGCCCGGTTTTGCCGACTATGCGGACGAGAACGAGGATGTGCTCGACCTTGCCAGTCTCCACGGCGCGTTTGACGATGACGAAGTGCTCGAACTGGGCAGCGCCGACGAATACGCCGAACCCGCCGATCAGGACATGCACCTTGCCGACTGGCTCGCCTCGGCCCGCGAACTTGCCGAAGCCGCGCGCGGCAGCGAGGACCGCACCCGTCACGCGCTTTATGCCGCGATCGGACGGGCCTACGATTTTGCCCTGGCCGCCGATGACCAGCCCGGGGAATTTGCCGAACTGGTCGCGGATTCGGGGCTGACGGTCCAGGACCGCGCCCCGATGACTCCCGTGGTCAAGCTGGTTTTCGGCGCCGAATACGACAAGACCCGCCTGACCGAATATGCCTCGGCGCTGGGCCATGCCCGGCGCATTGGGCTTGGCCGCGGCGCGCTGGCCGAATACCTCGGCGCCGCTCCCGGCGGCCTGAAAGGTGTCGTCGCCGAGGAACGCCGGCTCAAGAAGGCCGAAAGCGGCAGAACCGCCGTTGATCGCGATACACCGCGCGAGACGCTGGCTCGCCAGCTGCGCGAGCTCGACTACCGGCCGCTCGGCGCCGTTGCCGCCGAGGGCAGCGAGTTCGCCCTGCTTGTCGCGCGGCGCCTGCCCAGCGGCGAAGTGGTGCTGCTGGGTGAGGTTTCGGAAGATATTCCGCTGCTCGAACGCGCGGCGCGCAAGCTGATCTGACGCCCATTCACTGTCCTCTCCAACCTCGGGGCGCCGGTCGCAGGGCTGGCGCCCGTTTCTTTTTGCGCTAGGACAGCGCGATGAACGCTTTCAGCCGTGTGCTCGATCCGGTGCCGGACCTCCCCGGCGCGCAGCGGCGCGCTTCAGCGCCCGTTCAGCCGGTCGGGCGATAGGTCGCCGGCGATGTCCAAGCTCCGCCGCCTGCTGACCCGCTGCATCGCCGCGCTGCTGATCATCACGCTCAGCGCGCAGCCCGCGCTGGCCCAGTCGATCCTGCGCGACGCCGAGACCGAGGCCCTGCTGCGCGACATGTCAGCCCCGCTGATCGCGGCCGCCGGTCTCGATCCGCGCAATGTCGACGTGGTGATGATCGGCGACAGCTCGCTCAACGCCTTCGTTGCCGGCGGGCAGGTGGTCTATATCCATTCGGGGCTGATCCAGGCGGCCGACAGCGTCGACGAGGTGCAGGGCGTGATCGCCCACGAACTGGGCCATATCACCGGCGGCCACGTGATCAACGACAGCGGCGGCAAGGCCGCGACCGGGATCACCATCCTCTCGCTGCTGCTGGGCGGTCTGGCCGCCGCGGCGGGTTCGGGCGATGCGGCGATGGGCGTGCTGATGGCGGGGCAGCAGGCGGCGCTGGGCAAGTACCTTGCCTTCAGCCGCACCCAGGAAAGCTCGGCCGACGCGGCGGGCGCGCTCTATCTCTCGAAGGCGGGGCTTTCGGGGCGCGGTTCGATCTCGTTCTTCAAGAAGCTGCAGAACCTCGAGATGCGGCACGGCTATTCGCGCAGCTATGACAGCGAATTCTATTCGACCCACCCGATGACTTCGGACCGGATCCAGACGCTGCAGGACACCTATGAAAAGGATCCCGCCTGGAACAGGCCGGTCGATCCCGCGCTGCAGGCGCGCTTTGTCAGGGTCAAGGCCAAGCTGCTGGGCTTCGTCGAGGAGCCCGAGCGCACGCTTCAGGTCTTTCCAGTAGGCGACAACAGCGTGCCCGCGCACTACGCCCGGGCCTATGCCTGGCACAAGGAGGCCTTTGTCGACAAGGCGCTGGGCGAGGCCGACGCGCTGCTGCTGATAAGCCCCGACGATCCCTATTACCTTGAGCTCAAAGGCCAGATCCTGCTCGAATCCGGGCAACCCGGAGCGGCGCTCGAGCCGCTGCGGCGGGCCACCCGGCTGACCGGGAACCAGCCGCTGATCGCCACCCTGTTCGGCCACGCGCTGGTCGCGACCGAGGATCCCGCCAACCTTGCCGAAGCCGAGCAGGTGCTCAAGGCAGCGGTTTCGCGCGACCGCGAAAATCCCTTTGCCTGGTATGTCCTGGGCGTGATCTACGGCCAGCGCGGCGACATCGCCCGTGCCCGTCTCGCTTCGGCCGAACAGCAGGTGCTCCAGCTCAACTATATGCAGGCGCTGCGCAGCGCCGAAGCGGCCGAAGCGGCGCTTCCCAAGGGCTCGCCCGACTGGCTGCGCGCGCAGGATATCGCCATGCAATCGCGCGCGGCGATTGAACAGATGAAGAAACGCAAGTAGCGCATCGGTCCATGAACGCGCGTTTCCCCTTTTCGCTGGCGCTGGCCGGCATCGCCCTGCTGCTGGTCGGCGGCGCGGTCGGCTGGACGGTTCGGGCGGGTCGGTCCGGCGGGCTCGACGACACCGAGTTCGGCAGCCGCGTCCACGCCTATATCGTCGACCATCCCGAAGTGCTGGTCGAGGCGGCCGAGAAGCTCAAGGCCCAGGGCGGCAGGCAGCAGCTCGCCGATGTGGCCGCGCAGGTCGAGAAACCGTTTGCCGGCGCCGTGCTGGGCAACCCGCAAGGGACCGTCACACTGGTCGAGTTCACCGATTTCGCCTGCACCTATTGCCGCGCCAGCCTTGCCGATGTCGAGGCGGTGATCTCCGCCAATCCCGACCTCAGGGTGGTGATCCGCGAGCTGCCGATCATCGCCCCGACCAGCGAGGAAGCCGCCCGCTGGGGCCTCGCCGCCGCCGAACAGGGCAAGTATCCCGCCTTCCACAAGGCGATGTTCGCCGCCGGGCGGACCGACCAGGCCAGCGTCGAGGCCGCGGCGCGCGCCGCCGGGCTCGATCTCGACCGCGCCCGCCGATTTGCCCGGGATTCGCGCGTCTCCGCCGAGATCGAGGCCAACGTCGGCCTCGCCCGCAAGCTGGGGATCGACGGCACCCCCAGCTGGGTCGCGGGCGAGCAATTGCTGACCGGGGCGATCGGCCGCCAGGGGCTGGCCCGCGCGGTCGCCGCGGCGCGCGGCAAGTAAGCATTGGCCCGATACCCCCGAGATCTGCTAGGATAGCCTCCTATGGCCGTCCTGCCCTTTCGTCCGAGCCCGTTTTTCGCCAACAAGAACCAGGCGTTCTGGCGGCTGCAGATGGCCGGCTGGGGCGGCGTGCTGCTGTTGCGGACAATGTCGGGTCTGGCCAATGCCAAGGAACTGTCGTTCCTGGTGACGATCCTCATCTCGACCATCACCGGACTGTCGCTGACGCTGATCCTCTCGGTGATCTACCGCACGCTGATCAACCGGCGGCCGCTGGTCACCTGGGGGGCCACCGGGCTGGCGCTGGGCGTGGCGGTGGCCGCCTATGCCTTCATCGATGCCTGGGTCAACGGGCTCTACAACGGCGATCGCGGGTTCGACGTGGGCCGGATCATCGGCCTGTTCTATCTTGACGCAACCCTGCTGCTGGCCTGGTCGGCGCTCTATTACATGATCAACTTCTTCCTTCAGATCGAGGAGCAGAACGACCAGCTGATCCAGCTGGAAAACCAGGCCACCACCGCGCAGCTGGCCATGCTGCGCTATCAGCTCAACCCGCATTTCCTGTTCAACACGCTGAACTCGATCTCGACCCTGGTACTGCTCAAGCAGACCGAGCCGGCCAATGCCATGCTCAGCCGCCTCTCCAGCTTCCTGCGCTATACCCTGGTCAACGAGCCGGCCGGCCGGGTAACCGTGGCGCAGGAGGTCGAGACGCTGAAGCTCTATCTCGAGATCGAGCGGATGCGCTTCGAGGAGCGGCTGCGCACCTCGTTCCAGATCGATCCCGCCACCGAAAAGGCGCTGCTGCCCAGCCTGCTGCTGCAGCCGCTGGTCGAAAACGCGATCAAATATGCGGTCAGCCCGCAGGAGGCGGGGGCCGAAATCACCATCGCGACGCAACTCGTCGGCCAGAACCTTCGCATCACCGTCTCCGACACCGGCCCGGGATTGCAATCCGCCTCGGCCTCCAACAGGCTCTCGGGCGTGACTTTCGACGGCGGCGAACAGGTATCGACCGGGGTTGGCCTGGCCAACATCCGCGACCGGCTGGCCCAGGCCTATGGCGAAGCGCATCGTTTCGAAACGATGGAGCCGGCCGAAGGCGGGTTCGCCGTGCTGATCGAAATTCCTTTCGAACGACGCGAAGCCCAGCCCGCGCTTGAGGCCGGAAAGCTGCCGGCGCTGGCCGGTTGAACGGGACGATTGCCGCATGACCATCCGCACGATCCTCGTCGATGACGAAAAGCTGGCCGTCCAGGGCCTGATGCTGCGCCTTGAGAAGTTCCCCGATGTCGAGGTGATCGACACCTGTTCGAACGGGCGCGAGGCGATCCGCAAGATCAAGACCGAAAAGCCCGACCTGGTGTTTCTCGACATCCAGATGCCCGGGTTCGACGGCTTTTCGGTGGTCAGCGGGATCCTCGACATCGATCCGCCGCTGATCGTTTTCGTCACCGCCTACCAGGAACATGCCGTGCGCGCGTTCGAGGCCAATGCGGTCAACTACCTGATGAAGCCGGTCGACGAGGACCGGCTGGCCGACACGATGGAGCGCGTGCGCACCCGGATCGCCGAAAAGCGTTCGGCCGAGGAGGCGGAAAAGCTCAAGAACGTGCTGGCCGAAGTCGCCCCCGACGCGATCGAGGCCTTGCCCGACGAAGTCGA
This sequence comes from Sphingomonadaceae bacterium, assembly GCA_046348665.1. GTDB lineage: Bacteria > Pseudomonadota > Alphaproteobacteria > Sphingomonadales > Sphingomonadaceae > Novosphingobium. Next base: position 1,057,433 of record JAXMDV010000001.1, read on the forward strand.
ACCCGGCGGGCGCTATGAGAAGCTCATCAACATCAAGGATCGCGGGCAGATCTTCCGGGTCGATGTCGATTCGATCGAACGGATCGAGGCGGCGGGTGACTACATGTGCATCTACACCGCCGACAACAGCCTGATCCTGCGCGAAACGATGAAGGATCTTGAACGGCGCCTCGATCCGCGGGTGTTCCAGCGGGTCCACCGCAGCTGGATCGTCAACCTCAACCAGGTCCGCCAGGTCAAGCCGCACACCAACGGCGAATGCTTCCTGGTGCTGGAAAGCGGCGCCGACGTGAAGGTTTCGCGCAGCTATCGGGATGTTGTGGCGCGGTTTGTGCACTGATTTGCGCTCGCAAAGGCGCGAAGGCGCAAAGGGGTTGCTCCACGCGGCGAAGCCGCTTTCATAATCCCTTCGCTGCGGCAAAACAGGCGTTGGGGGGATTGGGGCGGCTTCGCCGCAAGCACGGCCCCTTTGCGCCTCCGCGCCTTTGCGAGAGAAAACAATTGCGCAACGCCAAAAGCCGCGCGAAACGCCCAGGATGCCCAGCTTCGACATTCCCGGTTTCGACCTGTCCGCTTTCGTCCGCGCCACCCTGGATGAAGACCTGGGGCTGGGCCTGCCGGGCGGCGGGCACGATGTAACCAGCGAAAGCGTGATCCCCGCCGATGCCCGCTTTGCCGGGGTGATGGACAGCCGCGATGGAATCGTGGTCGCTGGCCTGCCGATCGCCGCGGCCTTCTTCCGCGCGCTCGATCCCGCGATGGAAATCGAGGTGCTGGTCGAGGAAGGCGCCAGCGTCCCGGCGGGAAGCGACCTGATGCGCCTGTCGGGCAATGCCCGCGCGATGCTTACCGCCGAACGCAGCGCGCTCAACACCGTGCAGCACCTTTCGGGCGTGGCCACGATGACCCGCGGCTATGTCGATGCGATGGCGGGGCATGCCACGCTGCTCGATACCCGCAAGACCATCCCCGGCCTGCGCCACCTTGAAAAATACGCCACCCGGATGGGCGGCGCGCGGAACCACCGCATGGGGCTGTGGGACGCGGCGATGATCAAGGACAATCACGTGCTGGTGGCCGGCGGCGTGGCCGAGGCGGTGCGCCGCGCGAAAGATGCCGGGGTCAGGGACATCATCTGCGAGGTTGACCGGATCGACCAGATCGAACCCGCGCTGGCCGCCGGGGCCAGCCACATCCTGCTCGACAACATGAGCGTGGCCGAACTGCGCGAGGCGGTGGCGCTGATCGCCGGGCGCGCTCCTTGCGAGGCATCGGGCGGGGTCCGGCTTGACACCATTGGCGCAATTGCCGCGACCGGCGTCACCTATGTCTCGGTCGGCCGCCTGACCCAGAGCGCCCCCGCCGCCGACATCGGGCTGGATTTCACGCCGCTGTGATTGACGGTACTCAATGGAGGCGCCTTCCAGGGCCGATGATCGGCTTCGTTTGCGCTTATCTGGCCTGCACGATCTTTGGTGCGGTGAATGCCTTGACGCATTTCGGATATATGCAGGCACGCATCAACGAAGTGCTGTTGCAGCCATATCCACCCCGGGATTGGGTAGTCCACGCCGTCATAGTAATGCGCGCGTTCATCGCCTTGGCAATACTGTGGTGGGCGCTTGGTCGGCAAAGCGTCATCGCCCGGATTGTGATCCTGGGCCAGCTCGCGGGTTGGCTCTATGGCGCGCCCATCGCCGTGCGCATCCTCATGAGGGGAGACTGGCGGGCGATGCCATTCCTGCTTGCTGGCACGGCATCGTTGATCGCGGTTGCGATGATGCTGGCCCCGGCTTCACGGCGATGGTTTGCCAATCGGGGAAGGACGACCGCCGATGATGTCGAAGACTTCGGTTAACATCCTGCTTCTTGCCGCACTGGCATGGCCTTTCACCGCCCAGGCCCAGGCCTATCAGTGCCGCGCGCCGCAAAGCATCGAGGAGCCGCGCCCGGTCCAGCCGGACGGCCCGCGCAGCACCATGCCGATCACCGGCTATACGCTGGCGGTCAGCTGGTCGCCCGAGTTCTGCCGGGGCGGCAAGGCCAGCCGCGACCCCGGCAACTACCAGTGCAACGGGCAGATCGGGCGATTCGGCTTCGTGCTCCACGGGCTGTGGCCCGAAGGCGCGAATGGCCGCGCGCCGCAGTGGTGCAGCACCACCCCGCGCCCCAGCCAGCAGGATTACCGCGCCAACCTGTGCATGACCCCGGTGCCCTGGCTGATCGAGCACGAATGGACCAAGCACGGCAGCTGCATGGCGAAAAGCCCGGCGGACTATTTCAAGGTTTCGCGGATCCTGTGGGATTCGCTGCGGCTGCCCGATGCCGACCGGCTATCGCGCCAGGAACGGCTCACCGCGGGCGACCTGCGCCGCGCCTTCATCGCGCGCAATCCGCAATTCCCGCTGGCCTCGGTCGGGCTGGTGGTCTCGAACGGCGGCTGGCTGCGCGAAATGCACATTTGCTATGGCAAGGCGTTCAAGCCCGCCGCTTGCGACAGGCGCGGTTTCGGGCCGGCGAACGACACACCGCTCAGAATCTGGCGCGGTCTGTAAATCAGCGCCGCGCCGCGAAGAAGGACTTGAGCATGGCGGCGGCTTCGTCGGCGCCGATGCCGGAATAGACCTCGGGCTTGTGCAGGCTCTGCTCGTGCTCGAACACCCGCGCGCCGTGTTCCACCGCGCCGCCCTTGGGATCGGCGGCGGCGTAATAGAGCCGGGTGATCCGCGCATGGGCGATCGCCCCGGCGCACATCGCGCAGGGTTCAAGCGTGACCCACAGCTCGCAACTATCTAGCCGCTCGTTGCCTAGGCGTTCGGCCGCGGCGCGAATCGCCAGCACTTCGGCATGGGCGGTCGGATCATGGCGTCCGCGCGGCTGGTTGTGCGCCGCCGCGATGACCTCGCCGTCCCGCACCACCACCGCGCCGATCGGCACTTCGCCGGCGGATTCGCCCGCCCGCGCCTGATCGAGGGCGATTCGCATCGGTTCGGGAAGCGGCCAGCGGCTCATTTCCGCCGAATTGGCCGCAATCCCTTGACCCCGCAAGGGTGAATCGCTATGCGCGCGCCTTCTCCCCTATCGGGTAGCCACTTTCGAAGCGAGTTTAGCCATGTCCCGTATTTGCGAACTGACCGGCAAGGGCCGCCAGATCGGCCACAACGTCAGCCACGCCAACAACAAGACCAAGCGCGTGTTCCTGCCCAACCTGCAGAACGTCACGCTGATGTCCGAAGGGCTGGATCGCAGCTTCAAGTTCCGCGTCTCGACCCAGGGCCTGCGTTCGGTCGAACATGTCGGCGGGCTCGACAACTGGCTGCTCAAGACGTCGGACGCCAAGCTTTCGGACAATGCCCTGAAAGTGAAGCGCGAGCTCAAGAAGAAGGCCGTGGCCGCCTGATCAAGGCAGGCCGGTGCCGCAGCAGGGGCGTCCGGGCAGCCGGGCGCCTTTTGTTTTGGCGGAAGGGCCCCCTGCCGAACCCTCGCGGCTGGCGATCGGGCGATTGACGGTGCACACCTGAAAAGGGCATTCAGCAACCAGTCGTCCGCTACAAGGGGAACCACCATGCGCCGCCTGCTCTGCCTGATCGCTCCGGCCGCCGCGCTGCTTGTCTCGCCGGCGCTGGCCAAGGACAAGGACCAGCCCGCCGCCGCCCAGCCGCAGGTGTTCCAGGCCGTGGTCGATTGCCGCAAGCTTGCCGGCGATGCCGAACGTCTCGCCTGCTATGACCGCAGCGTCGATGCGCTGGCCAGCGCCGCCGACAGCAAGCAGGTGCTGGTGGTTGACCGGGCCACCACCGAAAAGACCAAGCGCAGCCTGTTCGGCCTCTCGCTCCCCCGGATCAAGCTGTTCGGCGAGAATGACGATGTCGAGATCGAAAAGATCGAATCGACCCTCACCGCGGTTTCAAGCGCGCGCGATGGCTCGGCGATCTTCGTCCTCGCCGATGGGGCCCGCTGGAAGCAGACCGACGGGCGCGATACCTTTGCCAAGGCCGGGCAGACAATCGAGATCCGCAAGGGATCGCTGGGCAGCTATTTCGCCCGGATCAACGGCCAGTCCGGGGTGCGGGTCATTCGCCTCCCTTGATCGGTTCGGGATCGATCGTCGCCTCGAACTTGCTGGAGGCAAGCGCCGCGGCGTCGCGCGCTTCCTGATTGCCCACGGTGTAGGCCACTTCCCACTGCCGGTTGGTCCGGCAGGAGACGACCTTGCGCGCGAGCGAGCCGGTCTCGTCGGACTTGATGCAGCGGATGTAGAAGGGATGGCTGCGCGGCAGCTGCGCGTTGAATTCGCGAATTTCCTTCTGCGACATGCCGCTCGGATCGGGCTCGATCAGGACCGCGCCACCGGCCTGGGCCGCGGATTCCGCCCCGAACACGAGCAATGCCGCTGCGAGGATGCTCATCGGATGCCTCCTTGCATGCGGGTGGATCAGTTGGTGACCGTGGCCTTGCTGGTCATCGCATCGACGGTATCGCGCGCGGTCTGATTGCCGCTGTCGTAGGCGAGGCCCCACTGGCGATTGGTTCGGCACGAATAGGTCTTGCGGGCGATCGAGCCGGTCTCGTCCGATTTCACGCAGCGGATGTAGAAGGGATGGTCACGCGGAATCCTGGAATTGAATTCGCGGATTTCCTTCTGCGACATGGTCTTCGGATCGGGCTCGGTCAGCGTGGCAAGGTCGACCTGGGCGGCGCCATCGGCGGCAACCAGCAGGACAAGGGATGCGAAGAGGCTCACTGGATTTCTCCCCGGGGACTCAGGAATGGTGGTTCGACTGGCCGCAGGCTATCGCGATTGCCGCCGTGCCGCAAGCCATCCGCTCAGGCGAGCGCGGCGTCCGAAGCGCCAAGGTGGGCGATGATCGCTTCACGCTCGGCCAGCGAAAGGTGCGGATTCCATGCATCGATGATCAGGATCGCGCGGCGCTCGCCGCTGGTGTTCCAGGCTTCGTGATCGATCGTATCGTCAAAGGCAAAGGCCTGGCCCTCGACCCATTCGCGGGTTTCGCCGCCCACCCGGAAGCCGCAGCCGGGCGGGATGATCAGCGGCAGATGGATGATCGCCCGGGTATTGGTCACCCCGGTGTGCGGCGGGATATGGCTGTGCGGCTTGAGGATCGAGAAGAACGCCGAAGGTCCGCGGCCGGGGATCTGGAGCAGCGGCAGGCTGGAAAGCAGCGCGGCGGTGCGCGGGCAACGCTCGTGGACCGGCTGGTTGGGCACGCCATATTCCCACAGGAAGCAGGCCCCCCAATCGAGCGAATTGTCGAGCGCGCTCCATTCGCTTTGCGGCGATCCTTCCTCCATCCTGACGTAGGGACGGATCGCCTCGCCGGGATCGTCGAGGATGCCGATCAGTTCCTCACGAATCGCGTCGGTTCCCGCCTCGAGCTGTTCGAGCCACGGGAAATGTTCGCGGTCGAAGTATTCGTCGGCGGGGAGGAAAGGAAAGTGCACCCCGGCGCACTGGTTGTGAAAGATCGCCCGGCGCCCCAGGGCATGGTCGAGGAACGCCCCGATCCGGCGGCGTTCGGTGGCATTCCAGGTCGCGGCGCCGGCGGCATTGATCGCGTCAATCCGCGCGCCCAGGCGGGCCTCGAGCTCGGCGCAATAGGCCATGCCGGCCTCGATCTCGGCCTGGATCTGCGGGGCCAGCTGGCCATCGAGGTTCGACACCAGTTGCTTGACATTGTTCCAGCTGAGCAGCGCCGAACGCTCTTCGCCGAGGCGCTGGTGCAGCTGGGACATGCGCAGCTGCGCGCCAAGATCGAGCCGGTCGATCGTCAACGCCCGCTCAAGCGCCTGGCGTTCACCCTCACCGTCTTTGGCAAGGCGAAAGGCATTGGCAAGATTGCGCCACAAGGGCAGCGCGCCGGGATCGGCCTCTGTCGCCCGCTGGAACGCCGCGACGGCCCGTGCGGCATCGCCGGCACGCAGCGCAGCAAGGCCTTCGTCATTGGCTTGCTGGGCGATCGAGAGCTGGCTCATGGGGGTAGGTCTACGTAGTCAAGCGCTTGCCGGCAAGCGAGAGTTGCGCCGCCGAGCCGGAGTGCCTAGCGTGGCCGCCATGCCAGCGCCGCCGCCTTTCGACCTGTCGGACCCCGAATGGTATGCGCACCGCCATGTCGAAAGCCAGGATGCCTTCCGTTTCGTGCACCTGCCGCGCGGCGATCATCGCACCATCTCCTTCCTGAGCGACGATTGCCTGGGGGATCGCGGACCGACACGCGATGTCGCCGCGAACGATTGCCTGGCCGCGCTTGGGCCGGGCAGGCTCCATTTCCTGTTCCATTCGGCCTTTTGCGGATCGACCCTGCTGACCCGGGCGCTCGACCATCCCGGCGCGGCGATGGGGCTGAGCGAGCCGGTGCTGCTCAACGACGTGACCGGGTTTCGCTTGCGCGGAGCGGCGCCGGCACCAGTTGCCCGCGCTGCTGACATTTCGCTGCGGCTACTGGCGCGGCCGTTCGGGCCGGGCGAGGCCGTGGTGGTCAAGCCATCGAACCTGGTAAACCCGATGGCCGAGCTGTTCCTGGCGCTGCAGGGCGATGCTCGCGCCGTCTTCCTCCACGCCCCGCTCGAAACCTTCCTGATTTCGGTGGTGCGCAAGGGCCTGCCGTGCCGGCTGTGGGTGCGCGAGCTGCTCGAGAAGTACCTGAAAATGGGCTATGTCCAGCTGGGGTTCGAGCCGGGCGATCATTTCCGCCAGACCGACCTGCAGGTCGCCGCGGTGGGCTGGCTGGCGCAGCACGCGCATTTCGCCCGGCTCGCGCAGAAGCTGGGGCCGGCCCGGATCGCCACACTCGATGCCGACCGGATGACACAGGATCCGGCGGCGGCGCTGGCGGCGGTCGTCCGGCACTACGGACTGGATCTCGATGCCCCGGCGATTGCCGGGATCGTTGCCGGGCCGGTGTTCGGCCAGCATTCGAAGTCGGGCCAGGCCTTCACCGCCAGCCAGCGCAGCGCCGAATACGCCCAGGCCCGCGCCGCGCACGGCGACGAGATCGACCTGGTGCTCGACTGGGCGCGGCAGGTCGCCGAGACGGCGGGGGTGGCACTCGATCCGCCCAACCCGCTGCTGGGTTAGTCAGAATAGCCGAACTTCTCGATCCACGGCGCCAGGATCGGCATGACGGGGGCCAGGAATTCGGCATAGGGCCGCCACTGGCCCGAACCGTCGTACAGGCCCTTGCGGACCTGCCCGGCACTCGCGGTCGCCACCCCGCGCGTCTTGGCGGTGCGATCGAAGCGGCGCAGGTCTTCGCTCCATTCGAGGCCCAGATAGGCGCAGAGCGCGCGCGTTTCGGCCTCGAAATCGCGGACCAGGCCTTCATAGCTGACGGGGTGGATGGCCAATCCAAGCCGCTCGCGGGATAGATCGATCAGTTCCATCATCGCCGCATAGTGCCGCGCCGCGCGTTCGAGCGTGGTGAATTCGAGCGCGGCATTGGTCAGCGCGAACTGGGTGTGGAAGCATGACCATACGACATCACGCGGATCGCGGCGCATCTGCAGGATTCGCGCCTCGGGAAACAGCCGCGCGATCACCGCGAGGCGCGTGCCCTTGAGCGGGTCCATGTCGACGAAGCACTGCCCGGCGGCAGCGACCCCGGCCTGGGCAACCTTGTCCCAATAGGCCTGGCGATAGGGCTGGAGCGCGGCGGAATCGCTTGTGGCGAGCTTCGCCAGTCCGCCCGGCTGCGCAAGGAAGGCCATGTCGGCTTCGGCCAGCGTCGGCCGCTCTTCCAGCGCGGCGACGCCGGGGAGCGAGGCGAGGACGTTTTCGACCAGCGTGGTGCCCGAGCGCGGATAGCCGAGCAGGAAGACATGGCTGCGGGCCGCATTGGCGATGGGCTGCGGAACGGCGCTCGGAGCGGGCCAATCGGCCTGCGCGATGCCCTGGGTCAGGCGTTCGATGAAGGCGCGGTGGCTCTCGCGCCCGGCCATGCGCGGGGCGTTGATCGCGGCGAAATCGGCCTTGGCCTGGGCATAGGCGGCGTAGGCGTCGGTGGGGCGGCCAAGCCGCGCGCTGACATCGCCGTAGAGGCCAAGGACAAGGCTGCGGTCCGCGTTGGGGCCGTCAAGCCGGGGGACGAGCGGCGCGAGCAGCGCATCGGCGGTCGCCGATTCGCCGGCTTCGAGCAGCATCGCGGCAAGCGCGGCGGCGGCGATTGCGTTGTCGGGATCGAGATCGAGCGCCTGGCGGGCGTGGCTTCGCGCCTCGGCGCTGTCGCCGTCGCGGGCCATGATCGAGGCGATCCCGGCATGGGCATCGGCACAAGCGGGATCGAGTTCGGCGGCGCGGCGGTAGGAAGCGAGCGCGCCGGCCATCGAGCCGCCGCTTGAAAGGATGAAGCCGCGTTCGAGCCAGGCGGCGACATGGCCGGGATCGGCGCGCAGCGCGGCATCGCAGTGCAGCACGGCATCGCGCAGCCGTCCTTTCTGGCGCAGCAGCCAGGCCGCGCCGGTCAGCGCGCCGGGATCCTGCGGATTGGCGGCCAGCGCGGCGCGCACATCGGCCGCGAACCGGGTGAGGTCCTGGGTCATTTCCGCGGCTTCGGGATCGCGCCGCGGCCTGTCAAGCAGGCACAGAAAAAGGGGCGGACATTGCTGCCCGCCCCCTTCTTGAAGGTTCCGTTCCCGGAAGGGATCAGAACTTCACGCGCACCGAAGCGGCATAGCGACGGCCCAGCGCATCGTAGGTCGACGGGAAGGTGTTCCCGCTGTTGTACGAGGTGGAACCGATCGACGAACCGACAACCGGCGGCTGCTTGTTGAACAGGTTCTGCGCGGCAACGGTGAAGGTCAGGTGATCCGACACGTTGAAACGCAGGGTCATGTCGAAGTAGTTCGCCGCAGGGATCTTGTCGGCATCGACATGGAAGGTCCCGACCGGAGTGGTCACGTCACCGACGAAGCCGGCGCCCTGGTCGAGGATGTCCTGCGGTTCACGCTCGACCGCGTTGATGTGACGCCACAGCAGCGAGACGTCGAGATCACCGAAGGTCAGGGTGTTGCGCAGGCTCCACTGCCACTTCGGCTGGATCGAGCCAGTGAACGAGCAGTTGACCGAGTAGTAACCGACGCATTCGCGGTCGAGACCATTCGGGGTCGCCTGGAACTTCGAGCTGTGGGTGTAGTTGAGCACCAGGCTCGACGCCCACTTGGCGAAGCCAAGATCACGACGGTAGTTCATCAGGAAGTCGACGCCGTCGGTCGAGAGCTTGCCCTGGTTGTCGAGCGGAGCATAGAGACCGAAGGTGGTCGCCGGGTCACCGTCGAGACCGCCGGTCACCGGGTTGCGGCGAATGACGGTACAGGCCGGATCGGTCGCGCTGGAGGCAGTGATGCTGCCGAAGCACGCCTGGATCAGGTCGCCCGGAAGCGGAGCGCCCACAACATCGGTAACCTTGATGTTGTAGTAGTCAACCGAGACCGAGAAGCCCGAAAGCGGCTGGAGAACCACGCCGACGGTCCAGGTCTTGGCCTTTTCCGGCTGCAGGTTGAGGTTGCCGCCCGAGGTGATGTTGGCCTGGGCCGCGGTCGGGTTGGCGATCGAACCGATCGTTCCCACCGGGGCACCCTGCGCCAGACAGACGTTGCGCAGGTTGGTGTTGGTGGTCGGAGCCGCGCCGGCGCACGGATCGGACGCCAGGTTGGTGAGGCCGGTGGTCAGCGGGGTGAACAGTTCGCCGATGTTCGGCGCACGCACCGCGCGGGCATAGTTGGCGCGGAACTTGATACCGTCGATCGGTTCCCAGCTGCCCGCAACCTTCCAGGTCCAGGTGTCGCTCTTGCCGCCGCCATCGACCTGATACTTCGAATAGCGGGCGCCGCCTTCGAGGGTCAGGCTCTTGGCCATCGGGGCGTCTTCGACCAGCGGCACGACCAATTCGCCGTAGCCTTCCCAGACGTTGAAACCGCCGTTGATGTCAGGCGCAGCGCCGCCCGCACCGCCGAGTTCACCCGGGGTCTTGGCGAGAAGGTCCGAAGCCTGCTGGGCGTGGTACTTGCGGTATTCGGCACCGAGCGCGAAGCCGATCGGCTGGGTCGCGGCCGGCGAGGAAAAGCCGAGGTCACCCGAAAGGATGCCGCGGACCTGGCCCAGGCTGGTGCGAACCGTGGTGGTGCTGTCTTCGCTGAGGAAGTCAGCCATCGCCGGGGTGATCGAACCGACATTGCCGAACGGATTGACCGGCACGCAGTCCGGGTTGCCGCTGATGCAGCTCGTCGTGTTGTTGGCGAGCAGCGCTTCGCGCCAGCGCGACTGCAGCGTGTAGTTCTTGATCGCCTGGACCTTTTCCGATTCGCCATAGGCGCCGGTCACGTCCCAGCTGACATGATCGCTGATGTCGCCCTTGGCGCCAATGCGATAGTCGAACACGGTGCTGGTGAAGTTGCTGATACGCGGGCCGACTTCGACCGCACGACGCGACAGGTTGAAGGTCACGGTGCGGTAGTTCGGATCGCTCGGCCCGGTTGCGGTGGCAGCGGCGGCGCAGACGGCCGGGCTGAACCGCGGGGTGTAAGCGCCGGCGCCGCTCGTATTGAAGGCGCAGAACTGATCCCGCAGGGTCGAGGTCATGTAGGGGTTGTTCAGGTTCATCGTCACCGAACCGCCGAACGAACCCGAGGGCGCGATGATGGTGTCGATGGTGTTCTTCGAGAACATGCCGCGGGTGTAGACTTCAACCGAATCGCTGACCTTGTAGTTGGCCTGGGCGAAGATGTTGTAGCGCTTGAACGGCGTCTGGAAGATATTGTACGGGTTGAAGTTGAACGGCGCGTAGGTGCCGACAGCCTGACCCAGAGCGTTGACCTGGCGGGTGCCGCCGTTGCCGCTGCCGAGCGGGTCGATGGCAGTGCTCGGAACGCCGCCGACGAGCGGACGGGTGCCGGTGATGCGCGCCGGGACCGCAGTGCCCGAACCGCCCAGGGTGCCCGAGTAGCTGTCAATGCCGTAGACCGAGAAATCGCGGTCGCCCTGGTAGACGGGATCCGATTCCTGGTAGCCGATGCTCAGCACCGCGTTGCCGCGGCCGTCATCGAAGTTGGCGCCAACGGTAAGGTCGGCACGCAGGTAGTTGCCGTCACCCTGTTCGGTGATCTGTTCGCCGACCGACAGGTCGAGCCCGGCGAAGTCCTTGCGGGTCACGAAGTTGACCACGCCGGTGATCGCGTCCGCGCCATAGGTGGTCACGGCGGCGCCGGTCTGCGCATCGACGCGGCTGATCAGCGCGAGCGGGATGTTGTTGAGGTCGACGCGGCCGGCAAGGTCAGCGGGGACGATGCGGTTGCCATCGAGCAGCACGATGTTGCGGTTCGAGCCGAGACCGCGAAGGTCGACGTACGAAGAACCGCCGTTGCCGTTGTTCACCGCCGAACCGATGTTGGCGACGACGCCCGGGATTTCGCGGAGAACTTCTTCAGCGACGTTCGACTGCTTCAGTTCGATCTGGTCGGCAGTGGTCGCGTTGACCGGGTTGGCCTGAACCAGGTTGGGGTTGCGCACCAGGGTACCGGTGACGACGATGTCCTTGGCAGGAGCTTCGTCTTCAGCGGCGGCATCCTGCGCGAACACGGGCGTAGCGACAAGCGACAGACCCAGAGCAAGGGGTGCAGCGCTCGCCTTCAGCAGAGAATAGGTTTTCATGTGTAACAAGTCCCCGATCGGAAATGGCCAGACCTTGCGGAATGGCCGACTGTTTCCTGAAAACCGGGCATGCGGAATGCCTGCCCAGTTTCCGGATTTGGCCCGATTGCCGCGAGTGACCCCTGCTGTAAAGCCAATCTGGGCAGTCTGTGGCAGATATTGGCGGGCTGTAACTTTAATGTCACAGGCCTTTAGCGCGCTTTGCGGGCGGGAACTTTCGTGCCGGGTGGAACGTTGCGGCGAAGCGATCCAACGCTTCGATCGGGGTTTCGCTCAGGCTCCGACGAACAGCAATGGGTCGAGCCGGCACTCGCGCCATTTGATCGACCAGTGGAGGTGCGGGCCGGTCGCCCGGCCGGTTGCGCCGATCCTGCCGATCAATTGCCCCTGCCGCACCACCTCGCCTTCCTTCACCGCGTGATTCGCGCAGTGCAGGAACGCGCTGTTGAGCCCCATGCCGTGGTCGATCATCAGCAGCCGTCCTTCGAGCGAGAAGGAGTTTTCGGCCGCGAGAGTGACCACCCCATCGGCCGGCGCGACAAACGGCGTGCCGCTGGCGCCGGTGGCGATGTCCATCCCCGAATGGTAGCTGCCCGGCACGCCGTTGTAGATCCGCTGCGCGCCGAACCGGCCCGACAGCCGGCCCCTGACCGGCCAGATGAACTTCTGCCGCCAGCCATCGACCATATGGTCGACGGCGCGCGCCGCATTGATCCGCGCCAGCTCGCCCTCGCGGCGGCGGGCATATTCGGGATCGGGCGGAGCGCCGGGCCTGGGCCCCAGCGGGATCCGCTCGATCTGCCAGGCGCGCGGGGCGATGGCGAACTGCCCCCGGCTGCTTTCGCCGCCGCCCAGATCGGCCAGCAGCTCGGCGCGGGGGCCGGCATCGCGGTCAAACGCGATGAAGAAGCTGCGGTCGGGCGCAAGCTGGAGCATGCGGCGATTGAAGCTCAGCTGCCGCGTGCCGAGCGGCGCCCGCCCGCGCGCCCAGCCGCCCTGGATCAGCTGTCCGACGAGCGCGAAATCGGCGGCGGGGTCGCTCGCTCCGCGCTCGGCGGCAAGCCCGCGCGCGCGCCACAGGCCAAGGCCCAGCAAGGCCCCGCCTCCGGCCAGCAGCAACCGGCGGTCGAGCACGGGATCAGCCCTGGTCCAGCAGGCGCCGCGCCGCGAGATCGGCGCTGGCGTAGGCCTCCTGCCGCTCAACCGACCAATAGCGCAGCGCCTCAAGCAGAACCGGCTCGCCGCTGACCGCGCAAAGCACGTGGCTGCCCGGGCTGAGCACGCGAAAGCCATTGGCCTGGTAGAACAGCATGGCGGGACGATCGGCGGAATTCATCAGCATGGCTGCGGTCTTACTCGTTCCATCCTTTCAGAGCAATTTACCCTGCGCGCCCGGATCGCCCGGCGGCGGTGATTTCGCCTTGGGGGCGGCACGGACGGGCGCAGGACCGCCCGGCACCACAGCCAGTTGCCCATCGCGGAAATGGAGGCTGAGCGCCGGCTCCTGCGCCGCCCCGGCCCGGTCGACCAGCGTGCGCCCGTCGCTGCCCGTCACCCGAACATAGCCGCGCTGCAAGACCCGGTCCGGGTCGAGCGAGTGGAGCAGCCGCGCCGCGCCTTCGAGCCGCCCGCGCGCCTGCGCTGCCCGCGCCGCGATCAGCGGCAGCGACAACCGCGCGGCCACGCGCTGCAGTTCGCCGCGCGCCAGCAGGGTGCGGTCGGTCAATGCGCGCCGCAGCCGCTCGGCCTGTTCGTCGAGCCGCTGGGTCTGCGGGCTGAGCAGCGCCGCCGGCGCGGGCAGCCGCTCGGCCCGGGCCGCCAGCCGCTCGCGCCCCAGCTGGAGCGGGCGGACCACCGCGCGGCGCTTCCTGAGCGCCAGTTCGGCAAGCTGCCCGGCCAGTTCCTCGCGCACCGGCACCGCCATTTCCGCTGCCGCCGTGGGGGTGGGCGCGCGGCGGTCGGCGGCGAAATCGGCCAGCGTGGTGTCGGTTTCATGCCCGACCGCCGAAATCACGGGAATCGCGCTGGCGGCGATCGCGCGGACCACCGCTTCCTCGTTGAAGGCCCAGAGATCCTCGATCGAACCGCCCCCGCGCGCAACGATCACCAGGTCGGGCCGGTCCGCCCCGGTCAGGGCCGAAAAGCCGCGCACCGCCGCCGCGACCTGCTCGGCCGCGCCCTGCCCCTGGACCAGCACCGGCCAGACCAGCACCCGGCTGGGAAAGCGATCGGCAAGACGGTGGAGGATGTCGCGGATCACCGCCCCGGTGGGCGAGGTGACCACCCCGATCACCCCCGGCAGGAACGGCAGGGGCCGCTTGCGCGCAGGGTCGAACAGCCCTTCGGCCTCGAGCCGGGCCTTGGTTTTGGCAAGCAGCGCGAGCAGCGCTCCTTCGCCGGCCACTTCCATCCGCTCGACCACCAGCTGGTAGTTCGAGCGGCCCGGATAGGTGGTGAGCTTGCCGGTGGCGATCACCTCGAGACCGTCTTCGGGCTGGAAGTTCAGCCGGGTGGCGGTGCCGCGCCACATCACCGCGTCGAGCCGAGCGTTCTCGTCCTTGAGCGCCAGGTAGAGATGCCCCGAAGCCGCGCGCTTGACTCCCGAAAGCTCGCCCCGGACGCGGACGAAGCCGAAGCGGTCCTCGACCACGCGCTTGAGCGCGGCGGAAATCTCGCTGACCGAAAGCGCTGCGGCGTTGTCCCCGGCGGGTTCCTTCGCTACCAGCCCGGCGGGTTCATCATCTGGGTAGGGTGAAACGGGCATGAATATCCTGCTGCTGGGATCGGGCGGGCGCGAACATGCGCTGGCGTGGAAGCTGGCGCAATCCCGGATCTGCGATGCGCTCTACGCCAGCCCCGGAAATCCGGGGATTGCGCAGCATGCCGAGCTGGTCGCGCTGGACGCGGCCGATCACGGCGCGGTGCTGCAATTCTGCGAGGACAAGCGGATCGGGCTGGTGGTGGTCGGACCCGAGGCGCCGCTGGTCGACGGGCTGGGCGACAGCCTGCGAGGCGCCGGAATCCCGGTGTTCGGGCCAAGCAAGGCCGCCGCGCAGCTCGAAGGTTCGAAGGCCTTCACCAAGCAGCTTTGTGCGCGGCATAACATCCCCACAGCAGCGTTCAGGCGTGCCACAAGCGCCGCTGAAGCCCGTCAGGCGCTGGAGAGCTTTGCCATCCCCGTGGTGATCAAGGCCGATGGCCTTGCCGCCGGCAAGGGGGTGACTGTCGCCATGTCCCGCGCCGAGGCCGAAGCGGCGATCGAGGAGATCTTTGCCGGCAAGTTCGGTGCCGCCGGGGCCGAGGCCGTGGTCGAGGAATTCATGGAAGGCGAGGAGGCGAGCTTCTTCGCGCTGACCGACGGGCACACCGTGGTGCCGTTCGGATCGGCCCAGGACCACAAGCGGGTCGGCGATGGCGATACCGGTCCCAACACCGGCGGGATGGGCGCCTACAGCCCGGCTCCAGTGCTGACCCCGCTGCTCGAGGGCGAGGCGCTCGAGCGGATCGTGGTGCCGACGGTGCGCGCGATGGCCGAGGAAGGCATGCCCTATTCGGGCGTGCTCTATGCCGGGCTGATGCTGACCGCCGGCGGGGTCAAGCTGATCGAATACAACGCCCGCTTCGGCGATCCCGAATGCCAGGTGCTGATGCTGCGGCTTGAGGACGATCTGGGCGAACTGCTGCTGGCGGTGGCCGAAGGGCGCCTGGCAACCCGGCAGCCGCCCCGGCTTTCCGCGCAGACCGCGCTGACCGTGGTGATGGCGGCAAAGGGCTATCCCGATACGCCGAAAAAGGGCGGGGAAATCAGCGGGCTGGCCGAGGCCGGGGCCGGCGGCGCCAGGATTTTCCATGCCGGCACCGCGCTTGACGATGGAAAGCTGGTGGCAAGCGGCGGACGTGTGCTAAACGTTACCGCAAGCGGGGAGACCGTGACCGCGGCCAAGGCAAAGGCCTATGCCGCGGTTGACGCGATCGATTTCGAGGATGGCTTCTGCCGCCGCGACATCGGTTGGCGCGAAGTGGTTCGGGAGCACAGGGGCGATGAAGATCACGATCGTTGAAAGCGGCGATCCTGACCTTGCCCACTGGCTGATCGGCTATATCGGCGCGACCATTTCGGAAGAGACCGGGCGCCAGCGCCGGGTGATCCCGGCCCGGCCCAACTGCTTCGTCCAGATCATCCTCGATGGCGGTCACGCGATGATCGACATCGAAAGCGGCGAGCGGCTGGTGGTGCCGCGGGTCGGCCTGTTCGGCCCGCTGACCCATCACCGCTACGACATGGACATGGGCGGGGCGATGCGCACCATCTGCCTGCGCCTGCAACCCGCGGCGGCAGGCCAGCTGTTCGGGATCGATCCGGTCGCGCTGGTCGACAGTTTCGTGCCGATCGATTTCCCGCCCGACCTGCTCGCCCACCTGCGGGCGCTGCCCGATTTCGCGGCGATGGCCGAGCCGCTCGACCGCTGGTTCAAGACGCTGGTCGGCACCGCGCGCGAATCCGATGGCGTCGCCCAGGCCGCGCGGCTGCTGCGCCAGCGCCGCGGGACCGGTTCGATCCAGGAACTGGCCGAGATGACCGGGCTGTCGCTGCGCCAGTTCCAGCGCCGGTTCCAGCAGCTGACCGGGCTCAACCCCAAGCACTATGCGCGGATCTGCCGGGTGGCGCACGCGGTCCACCTCAAGGAACTGGTCCCCAACGCCTCATGGACCGCGATCGCGCTCGATTGCGGCTATTCGGACCAGTCGCATTTCATCCGGGATTTCAAGGCCTTGACCGCAACCCTGCCGCGCAAGTTCCTGAACGGGCAGAGCCCGCTTGAACGCTTCCCCCGCTGGGAAGGCTAGGCTGGAACCTGCTCGAGTTTCCAGTTGCTGATCATATCAGGCACGGCAGCGTGCAGACCTTCGCCCTCGCCCTCAAGCTCGAGATCGTCGAGCAGGGTCATCATCTCTTCGGCGGCAATGGCCTTGCCGCGCGCAAGTTCGGGAATCCGGCGCAGGTCGATGTGGGTCAGCCCGAGCAGGAACAGTTCGCGATAGGCGACCCGTTCGGACAGCCCGGCGCCAAGCCGGAAATCGAACCGCGGCGACATCCTGCGCAGCGCGGAATCGACCCGGTCCTGGTTCTTGCTGGTATCGCGCCGCTTGCGGTTCTGCAGCACCAGCCAGTCAAGCGGGGCAAGCCCGGCATCGCCGCGCGCGCCGCGCAGTTCGGTGACCGTGGCCGCAAAGCAGCCCGGACCGAGCAGCTTGTTGGTGACCGGGTGGAACCGGCCGAGCAGATCAAGATCGGCAAAGCTCGAATTGACCGGGGAGACCAGCAGATCGGCCAGCGCGATCGCGCGGCGGGCAATCGGCGAATCGTGCCCCGCCGCGTCGATCACCACGAAATCGCAGTCCCATCCGGCGCGGGCGATTTCCTGGCACAGCCCGGCGCCCGAATGCTGCTGGAGCACGAGATGGCGCGGAAGCGGCAGCCGCACCCCGAGCCGCCTTGCGGTGCCGCCGCGCGCGGTAAGCGTGCGGGTCAAGGTCTGCTGGCGGCGATCGAGGTCGATCGCCAGCACCTTGTGCCCGGTATCGGCGAGCGCCACCGCGAGGTGAAAGGCCACCGTCGACTTGCCCACGCCGCCCTTTTCGTTGGCGACGGTGATGATCCTGGCCTGGCCGCGCGGGCGCGAGGCAATGTCGGCAATGACGTTGCGGGGGTGTTCGCCGTCCACGGCCGTGTTGCGGCGGCTGGCAAAATCGCCCATCGGCGTGACAACATTCATGCGCCCGACCCCTTGTTTTCGCACCGCTTTTTTCCGTGTGCGAATCGCCCAAGGGAGCGACGCTAATGGAAAAACCGGTGAGAATCGAATCTGCGCGCTTATCGTTAACGAATTGCGACAAACTTTACCCAAGCCGGGCGTTAACCAGGGTCCTGAGGTCGGCCTCGGGACGCGCGCCGAAGTGCGAGATGACTTCCGCCGCGCAGATCGCGCCCATCCGCAGGCAATCGGGTATCGACCGGCCCGATACCAGCCCGTGGAGGAAGCCGGCGGCGAACAGGTCGCCCGCGCCGGTGGTGTCGACCACCTGGGCAACCGGCTCGGCCGGAACCTCGTGCAGCTCGCCGCCGCTGGCCGCGACCGCACCCTGTTCGCTGCGGGTCACCACCAGCATCGGAACCTTGTCCTTCAGCGCGTCGATCCCGTCATGGAAATCATCATGCCCGGTCAGCGCGGCAAGCTCGATGTGGTTGGCGAACAGGATGTCGATCTCGCCGGTTTCGATCATCGCCCGGAAATCCGCGCCGTGGCGCTCGATCACAAAGGCATCCGATAGCGTGAAGGCCACCTTGCGGCCATTGTCCCTGGCTGCCGCGATCGCCCGGCGCATCGCCGCGCGCGGTTCCTCGGGATCCCACAGGTAGCCTTCGAGGTAGAGAATCTCGGCATCGGCAATCGCCGCTTCGTCAAGCGCGGCGGGCGGCAGGAACTGCGAGGCGCCAAGGTAGGTGTTCATGGTCCGCTGCCCGTCGGCGGTGACGAAGATCAGGCAGCGCGCGGTCGGCGGATCACCGGCCCGCGCCGGAGTGTCGAAGGCGATCCCGCCGGCGCGGACATCGTGGGTGAAGACCTCGCCCAGCTGGTCGTCGGCAACCTGGCCGATGAAGGCGCAGCTGCTGCCCAGCGCGGCAAGCCCCGCCAGGGTGTTGGCCGCCGATCCGCCCGAAATCTCGCGCGCCGGACCCATCGCGTCGTACAGTTCGTGCGCGCGGGCCGTATCGATCAGCGTCATCCCCCCGCGCACCAGCCCCAGCCGCTCGATCAGCGCGTCGTCGCACGAGGCCATGACATCGACGATGGCATTGCCGATGGCGATGACCTGGGTTCCGGGCTTGGACATGGATGCTCCTGACTGGATTGGCAAAACGAGGTGCGCCTAGCCGGTTTTGCCGGTGCAGGAAAGCGGCGTTGACAGCAAAGCGGCAACCGGCGATTCCCCTGGCGATGCTGCACGCCCTGGCCCTTTCCGCCGTGCGGATCTTCGATCGCGCGCTGCTGCCGATCTGGCTGAAAAGCCTGGCCGTCACGCTGCTGGCCTGCGCGGCGCTAGGCTATGGTGGATGGCGGGCGCTGGATATGCTGGCCCGGCGCCTTGGCCCCGGCGGCGAAACCGGCGCGCTTGCCGCCGCGCTGGGTGCCGTGCTGGCAACCTGGCTGCTGTGGCGCGTGGTCGCGCTGGCCGTGCTGCAATTCTACGCCGACGAAGTGGTCCTGGCGATCGAGACGCGCGACTATCCCGAAATGGCGGCTCGCGCCCGCAAGCTGGGCTGGCGCGAGGAATTTACACGCGGTCTGTCCGGCGCGGGCCGCGCGCTGCTGTTCAACCTGCTGGCGCTGCCGCTCGCGCTGGTTCTGCTGATCACCGGGGTGGGGGCGCCGCTGCTCTTCCTGGCGGTCAACGCGGTGCTGCTGGGGCGCGAGCTGCAGGACATGGTCTGGCTGCGCCACCGCGGCTCACCGCAGGAGGCGCCGCCGCTGTCGCAAGTCGAACGGCTGGTGCTTGGCGGGGCCACCGCCTTTCTGCTCACCGTGCCAATCGTCAATTTCGCCGCACCTTTCCTGGGCGCGGCTTGCGCGGTGCACCTGATTCATCGCAAAGGCGCAGCCCATGCACGTTAAGCATCTGATCGCCCTTGCGCTTGTTCCCCTGCTAGCCGCCTGTGGCGGCTCGGGCGGGGTCAAGACCGTGTCGACGAAGCCCGTCAAGCCGGCTTCGTCGGCCGCGCTGCGCACCCCGGTCCGCCCCGTGGTCACGGCGCCGCCGCCGGCCGCGCGGATCCAGGTCGCGCCGGGGCTCGAAGGGGTGATCGGCGCCGATGCCGATGGCCTGGCCCGCCAGTTCGGCCAGCCGCGGCTCGAGGTGTGGGAGGGCGATGCCCGCAAGCTGCAATTCACCGGCACCGCCTGCGTGCTCGACATCTATCTCTACCCGCCGGCCAAGGGCGGCGAACCGCAGGCGACCTATGTCGATGCCCGCCGCGCCAGCGACGGCCAGGACGTCGACCGCGCGGCCTGCGTCGCGGCGCTGCGCAAGCGTTAAGGGTAACGAGGATTTAAGGATGAATTGGCATATCCACCCCAGGTTTAGTGGGGCGGACTGCCATGAGCATGGAATTTGGTAACCTTGCCAACGCGATAGCCGGTGACGGCCGCATCAGCGCGGAAGAAATTCTGGAGCTGCGCCGCCAGGGCTGGGCCGACGGCAAGATGGACCCGGAAGAGGCCGAGACGCTGTTTTCCGCCAACGAAAGCTGCATCGATCCAGGCCCGGAATGGTGCGATTTCTTCGTCGAGGCATTGTCGAGCTTCATCGTCGGGACCGTCGAGCCCAAGGGCTATGTCGACGAGGAAATGGCCGACGAACTGATCGAGCGGATCGACCGCGACGGCAAGCTGGGCTCGCTCGCCGAGCTTGAACTGCTGGTCAGGGTGTTCGAGATCGCGCTCAGCGTGCCCGGCCGCCTCAAGGCCTATGCGCTGCGCCAGATCGAGGACGCGGTGCTCCACGGCGAAGGACCGACCCGCCACGGACAGCTCGATCCCAAGGGAATCAACGCAGCCGAATGCGCGCTGCTGCGCCGCCTGATCTTCGCTCCCGCCAGCGAGCGCCCGGCCGCGGTAAGCCGCAGCGAGGCGGAACTGCTGTTCCGGATCAAGGACGAGACGCTTTACGAGGTCAACGCGCCCGAGTGGGAAAAGCTGTTCGTCCAGGGCGTTGCCAATTACCTGCTGGGCTTTGGCGGGCACGAGCCGCTGAGCGCCGAGCGCGCGCAGGAGCTTGAGGCTTTCATGACCAGCGAAGGGGCCGGGATCGGCTCGTTCCTGGGCCGGATGATGACCTCGCGGCCCGATGTCGAGGGCGCCTTCGGCAGCCTGCTCGATCTTGGCCCGCATGCGCCCGACATTTCGGACGAAGCCGAGGAAGCCGCCGAACTTACGCCGGAGGAAAGCCGCTGGCTGAGCGACCTGCTCGAAACCGACGAGGAACTCGACCCGCTCGAAAAGGCGCTGCTTGCCTTCATCGCCGAGGAGACCGGCGAGGTGTTCGGGGTCAAGGTCGGTTAGACTCTGATGACATTGCATCTAGAGCGTTCTGCTTATGCGGCGAGGTTGCGCTAGTTTTGGTTCACGCAGAGAACGCAGAGAAGAAAGAAGAGGCGCAGAGATGTTGTGCGAAGCCGCAGGCCTCTTCCAAGAATCCTGGTTTCCGTGAAACGGGACCGCAGTTGATGAGAGCGGCTTCGCCGCAGGCACGACGCCTCTGCGCCTCTTCTTTCTTCCCTGCGTTCCCTGCGTGAACCCCATCCAAACCGAACGTCGCCCACCTAGACCGTAAAGCTTTCGCCGCAGCCGCAGCTGCCCTTGGCGTTGGGGTTCTGGAACACGAACCCGGCAGTGAAATCGTCTTCCTGCCAGTCCATCACGCTGCCGATCAGGTAGAGCACCGAGCCGCCGTCGATGAAGAAGGTGCCGCCCGGCGTCTCGATCCGCTCGTCGAACGGATCGGCCGCGCTGACATAGTCGACCGAATAGGCCAGCCCGGAACAGCCCCGGCGCGGGGTGGAAAGCTTGACCCCGATCGCGTCCCGCGGCGCATCGGCCATCAGCTTCGCCACCCGCGCCTCGGCGGCGGGGGTGAGGATCACGGCGGCGGGGCGGGTGCGGACCGTGCTCATAACATGCCCAGCTCGAGGCGGGCCTCGTCGCTCATCTTGGCGGGATCCCAGGGCGGATCCCAGACGAGGTTCACATCGCAGTCGCGCACGCCAGGCACCGCGCAGACCCGCATTTCGACCTCGCCGGGCATCGATTCGGCCACGGGGCAATGCGGCGTGGTCAGCGTCATGGTTACCGCAACCGCGCCTTCGCCAGAGACATCGACCGCATAGATCAGGCCAAGGTCATAGATGTTGACCGGAATCTCGGGATCGAAAATGTCCTTGAGCGCGGCGATCACCGCTTCATAGAGATCGCCGCCCGGCTCGCCCGCGGCCGCGCCCTGCGGCTGTTCGGCGAGGAACCCTTCAAGGTAATCGCGCTTGCGCTCAAGCTTCGCGGCGGCCGGCTCCGCATCCTCGACCCGCGCGCGCGGCGAAGGCATGACGCTGTCGACTTCCTCGACGGTGAATTTGCTCTCTTCGCTCATCCGAAGATTCTCCGTGTCCTTTCGATCCCCGCGACCAGCGCGGCAATATCGCTTTCGTCCGAATAGAGCCCGAAACTGGCGCGCGCGGTGGCCGGGACGCCCAGATGGTCCATCAGCGGCTGGGCGCAGTGGTGCCCGGCGCGGATCGCGACGCCGCTTTCGTCCAATATGGTGCCGAGATCGTGCGGATGCACCCCGTCCATCGCAAACGAGACGATTCCCGCCGCATTGTCGGGTCCGAACAGCGTGATGTCGTTGCGGCCGCGCAGCGCATCGCGCAAGTGTCCGACCAGCGCCGTCTCGTGGGCATGGATCGTCTCTATCCCGATGCCTACAACATAGTCGATCGCGGCGTGCAGTCCCATCACCTCGACGATCGCCGGGGTTCCGGCCTCGAAGCAGGTCGGCGGCGCGGCGAAGGTGGTGCGTTCAAAGGTCACGCGGTCGATCATCGAGCCGCCACCCTGCCAGGGCGGCATCGCCGCGAGCAGATCGCCCCGCCCCCACAGCGCGCCGATCCCGGTCGGGCCGTAGAGCTTGTGCCCCGAGAAGACATAGAAATCGCAGTCGAGCGCGGCGACATCGACCGCCAGGCGCGGCACGGCCTGGCAGCCATCGAGCAGCAGCTTCGCCCCGACCCGGTGCGCCAGCACGGCGGCGCGCGCGGCATCGAGCGCCGAGCCGAGCACGTTGGAGACATGCGCGAAGGCAACCATCGTGTGCTCGCTGGTGAGCATCGCCTCGGCCGCGTCGAGATCGATGCAGCCGTCTGCCGTCAGCGGGCAGACATCGACCTGCCAGCCGGCCAGCTGCCACGGCACGATGTTCGAATGATGCTCGAGCACCGAAAGCAGGACGCGGCCCTTGTCGGGGTAGCTGTGCGCCACGAGGTTGATCGCCTCGGTCGCGCCGCGCACGAAGACCACTTCGTCGCTCTGCCCGCCGATGAACCGCGCCACTGCCGCGCGCGCCGCCTCATAGGCCAGCGTCATGTTCGCCGAGCGCGAATAGACCCCGCGGTGCACCGTCGCATAGTCGGCGCCCATTGCCCGCACGGTGGCATCGATCACCGCCTGCGGCTTCTGCGCCGAAGCGGCGGTATCGAGATAGTGCCAGCCGCCCGCGAGGCCGGGGAAATCGTCGCGCAGCGCCGCGGGCAGGATGGCCCCACCCTCGTTCTCCCAGCGCGACAGCGCGCGGTTGGTCGCGATTTCCGGCCGCACGATCACAGCATCGCCTCGAGCGCTGCCAGCGCCTGGGCAAGCAGCGCATCCTCGTCCGCCGCGCCGGCCAGCGCCTCGGCCACGAAGGCCTGCAGCATCAGCCGCTTGGCCATTTCGGGCGGAAGCCCGCGCTGGGCCATGTAGAACAGCGCGTTGGCATCGAGTTCGCCCACCGCGCAGCCGTGCGCGCACTTGACGTCATCGGCGTGGATCTCAAGCTCGGGCCGGGCATTGGCCGCGCTCTGCCGGTCGAGCAGCATGGCCCGGACCGACTGTTCGCCGTCGGTCCCGTCGGCGCCTTTAGCGACCAGCACTTTGCCAAGATAGTTCGCGGTGGACCCACCGCCCGCCACCGAACGCACCACCTGGCGGCTCACCGCATCGGACGCGCGGTGCGCGACGTGGGTCACCACCTCAAGCACCTGCCCCGTCCCGGCCAGCTGCACCGCGCCCAGATTGAACCGCGCGCCCGCGCCAAGTTCCGCACGGATCGCGATCCGGCCATAGGCCTTGGCCGCGTTGACGATATGGAGGTCGAGCGAAGCCCCGGCAGCCAGCTCGATCGAAAGCTCGCGCACCCCGGAATTGACGATCGACAGCGCCCGCGCCTCGCCCTCGGCCAGCGCAATGCTCTCGGTCGTCACCGGCCACAGCGGAGCCAGCGCGGAGAGGTCCGCATAGCGGAAATCCTCGTCTCTGCGGGTCGGCAGCGCGGTCACCCCGCGACCTCCTCGTAACCGCGCTGTTCCAGTTCGAGCGCCAGTTCCGGCCCGCCGGTCCGCACGATCCGCCCGCCCGCAAGGACGTGGACGAAATCCGGCTTCACGTAGTCGAGCAGCCGCTGGTAATGGGTGATCAGCAGCACCGCCTTGCCGGGCTTGCGCATCACCGCGTTGATCCCTTCGCCGACCACGCGCAGCGCATCGATGTCGAGCCCGCTGTCGGTCTCGTCGAGCACGGCCAGCGCGGGATCGAGGATCCCCATCTGGACCATTTCGGCGCGCTTCTTCTCGCCGCCCGAAAAGCCGACGTTGACCGGGCGCTTGAGCATTTCCATGTCCATCCTGAGCAGCGCCGCCTTCTCGCGCGCGAGCTTCAGGAATTCGCCGCCCGAAAGCGGGTCCTGCCCGCGCGCCTTGCGCTGGGCATTGAGGCTTTCGCGCAGGAACTGGACGAAGGAGACGCCGGGAATCTCGACCGGATACTGGAAACCCAGGAACAGCCCGGCCGCCGCGCGCTCGTGCGGTTCGAGGGCCAAGAGGTCCATCGCCCGATCCGCAACATCCGCTCGTCCTGAGCTTGTCGAAGGACCGCCCGCAGCGCCAGATGCTTCGACAAGCTCAGCATGAGCGGGGTCGGGTTTGAACAGGACCGAGCCCCCCGTCACCTCGTAGCCCGGCCGTCCGCCGAGCACATAGCCCAGGGTCGACTTGCCGGCGCCGTTCGGCCCCATGATCGCGTGGACTTCGCCCGCGTTGATGGTCAGCGACAGGCCCTTGAGGATCGGCTTGTCGGCGACCGTGGCATGAAGGTTGTCGATCGAAAGCAGAGTCACCGCACTTGTCCTCGCGTCTGGTAATGCTGGCGCCGCGCACGGCCGCGCTCGTCATAGCTTTGCTTCATCGCCGCCAGGATTTCGGCCACCACCGCATCGGCGTCGGCCAGCACGCGTTCGGCCGGGAAGCGCAGCACGCGCACGCCCACCGATTCCAGGCTCTTGTCGCGGCGCGCGACCAGCGCGGGATCGCCGCCCTCGTCGATCGACACCGCGATCCGCAGCGGGTTGCAGGCGAAATCGACGATCGCCGATCCGATCACCTGCTGGCGGGTCAGCTTGAACTTGCCCAGCTCCTGCTCGGCCAGCTTGGCAGCCAGCACCTTCTGCGCCTCGGTCGGCTCCATCCGGTTGCGCCGGGCCTGATCGTGGATCGCATCGAGCCGCTTTTCCGAAATCGCCCAGCCCCGCCCGCGCTTCTGCAGCGCGGGGGCTTCGCGATCGTCGAGCGGACGTACGGTGAGGGTTTTCTTCGTCACAACGATTTGCCTTCAGACGGTGCGTACAAAAGCCCCTCCCCTTCAGGGGAGGGGTTGGGGTGGGGCATGTGGCGAGAATGACGCCCATTGGCCGCCAATTTGATCGCTTCGAGCACGCCTTCAGGATTACCCATCACTTCGGGATTGGTTACCCGAAGCACCAGGAAACCGAATTCGCCGAGCCGGTCATCGCGCAGCCGGTCTTTCGCTTCGTCATGGGTGTCGCCATCGACCTCGACAATCAGCGAACGGGCGGGGCACATGAAATCGGCAATGTAGGGGCCAATCACTTCCTGCCTTCTGAACTTCAATCCATCGAGCTGAGAGTTCGAGAGATTTCGCCATAGCCGCTTTTCCGGCTCGGTCGGGTTGCGGCGCATTTCGCGCGCACGTTGGTGAAGCCAGTCGATCTGTTGATGCGACAGGCCCCACCCCAAACCCCTCCCCTGAAGGGGAGGGGCTTTTCTTGCCCAGCCCTTGTCCAGAAGGTTGCTCACCCCACGCTCCCCTCAAGCGAAATCCCCAGCAGCTTCTGCGCCTCGACCGCGAATTCCATCGGCAGTTGCTGCAGCACTTCCTTGGCGAAGCCGTTGACGATCAGCGCCACAGCCGCTTCCTGGTCGAGCCCGCGCTGCATCGCGTAGAACAGCTGGTCGTCGCTGATCTTGCTGGTGGTCGCCTCGTGCTCGATCTGCGCGGAGGGATTGCGGACCTCGATATAGGGAACGGTGTGCGCGCCGCAGTCCTTGCCGAGCAGCAGGCTGTCGCACTGGGTGAAGTTGCGCACGCCTTCCGCGCCGGGTGCCACGCGGACCAGCCCGCGATAGGTGTTCTGGCTCTTGCCCGCCGAAATACCCTTGGAAACGATGGTCGAACGGCTGCCCTTGCCGTTGTGGATCATCTTGGTCCCGGTATCGGCCTGCTGGTAGTTGTTGGTGACCGCGACCGAGTAGAATTCGCCAACCGAATCCTCGCCGTTGAGGACGCAGGAGGGGTATTTCCAGGTCACCGCGCTGCCGGTTTCGACCTGAGTCCATGAAACCTTGCTGCGCCGCCCCTGGCACAGCGCGCGCTTGGTCACGAAATTGTAGATCCCGCCCTTGCCCTCGGCATCGCCCGGGTACCAGTTCTGCACGGTCGAATACTTGATCTCGGCATCGTCGAGCGCGACCAGTTCGACCACCGCGGCGTGAAGCTGGTTCTCGTCGCGCTGCGGCGCGGTGCAGCCTTCGAGGTAGGAGACATAGGCGCCCTTGTCGGCAACGATCAGCGTGCGCTCGAACTGGCCGGTATTTTCCGCATTGATGCGGAAATAGGTGCTCAGCTCCATCGGGCAGCGCACGCCCTCGGGTACGTAGACGAAGGTGCCGTCGGAAAAGACCGCGCAGTTCAATGCGGCGAAGAAGTTGTCATGCATCGGCACGACCTTGCCCAGCCACTTCTTGACGAGGTCGGGATATTCTCGGATCGCCTCGCTGATCGAGAGGAAGATCACCCCGGCCTTCTTCAGTTCCTCGCGGAAGGTGGTGGCGACGCTGACCGAATCGAACACCGCATCGACCGCGACCTTGCGCGCGCCTTCGACGCCGGCGAGCACTTTCTGCTCCTCAAGCGGAATGCCGAGCTTTTCGTAGACCTTGAGGATCTCGGGATCGACCTCGTCGAGGCTGGCCAGCTTCTTCTTCGCCTTGGGCGCGGCGTAGTAATAGGCGTCCTGGTAATCGATCGGCGGAATGTTCAGCTTGGCCCAGTCGGGCATCGGCATGGTCTGCCAGTGGCGGAACGCCTTGAGCCGCCATTCGAGCATCCATTCGGGCTCGTTCTTCCTGGCCGAGATGAACCGGACGGTATCCTCGTTCAGACCCTTTTCGGCGAATTCGGTTTCGATATCCGCCGACCAGCCATGTTCATAGTCGGCAACCTTGGCGGCGGCTTCGCGGGCGGCCTGGTCCCTGATCGGAGTGTCGGTCATCGCGCGGCTCCGGCAAGCTGGGTCAGCGATACCCCCGCCAGCGCGCCGCGCATGGCCTGGTTGACCGTAGGCCAGTGCGCGCGGATCGAGCAGCAATCCTCCATCCCGCAATCGTGGCGGCCCTGTTCGAGGCAGGCGGTCAGCGCGATCGGGCCTTCGACCGCCTCGACGATGTCGGCAAGCGAGATCGCCGCGGCCGGCCGCGCCAGCTTGAGCCCGCCATTGGCCCCGCGCGCGCTGCGCAAGAGGCCGGCGGCGGTGAGCCGGCTGACCAGCTTCTGGACGGTGGGCGCGGGCAGGCCGGTTTCCTCGGCGAGCTGCGCCGCCGAAACGCGCACCCCGCCGCAATGGCGCGCGGCGGCGCTCATCGTGACGACGGCATAGTCGGCCATTGAGGACAGGCGCATGGGCAGATCCTAATCGGACTGATTCGTTCCGAATTGCCCCCTAGGCCTGTGTTTCGCAGAACGCAACGCCCGTGTTCGAGCCGCAAAAAAGAAGCGACCCGCAAGCCTTGGCCTGGGGGTCGCTTTTGAAGTTAGGATCTCGTTGCTGGATTGCCACGAGTCCTTCGGGTCGCAAGGATGCAATAGACTAAACCATGCAATTGGAATTGTATGGATTCGTCAGCCTGGCCGTCAAAGACGTGCCGAAATGGGCGCAAAAGCGTATCCGTGCGCCATTTTATGTCGGATTCGTCCAACTTGGCCTGCCTTGCCGGGACAAGGCGAATCGACAGTGCGAATCGGTGCTGGCATAGCCGCGGGCATGATCTATTCGCTGCTGCGCCCCGCCCTGTTCCTGCTCGATCCCGAACAAGCCCACGGGCTTTCGCTTGCGGCGCTCAAGCTGATGCCGGGCGGCGGCGGGCCGGCGCAAGGGCCGCTGGCGACCGAGGTTGCCGGGCTGGCGTTCCCCAATCCGCTCGGCATGGCCGCGGGGTTCGACAAGGACGGCGAAGTGCCCGATGCGCTGCTGGCGCTGGGCTTCGGGTTTGCCGAGGTCGGATCGATCACGCCGCTGCCCCAGGCGGGCAACCCGAAGCCCCGCCTTTTCCGCCTGCGCGAAGACCGCGCGGTGATCAACCGGATGGGGTTCAACAACCACGGCGCCGAAGCCGCGGTGGAGCGGCTTTCGGCGCGGCTCGGGCGACCCGGGGTGGTCGGCATCAATATTGGCGCCAACAAGGATTCGCCCGACCGGATCGCCGACTACGCGACGATGGCCCGGCTGATGGCGCCGTTGGCGAGCTACCTTGCGGTCAATATCTCCAGCCCCAACACGCCGGGGCTGCGCGCCTTGCAGGACGAAAGCGCGCTGACCGAACTGCTCGACGCGGTGATGGAAGCGCGCGGGCCATCGGGTCCGCCGGTGTTCCTCAAGGTCGCCCCCGATCTGGAGAGCGCCGACATCGAGGCGATTGCCCGGATCGCGATCGACAAGCGGCTCGGGGCGCTGATCGTGTCGAACACCACGATCTCACGCCCGGCGCTCAAATCGCGCCACGCGGGCGAGGCGGGGGGCTTGTCGGGCGAGCCGCTGCGCGAGCTGGCGCTTGAGCGCCTGCGGCAGTTCCGCAAGGCAACCGGCGGCGCGATGCCGCTGGTCGGCGTGGGCGGGATCGCAACGGCGGAGCACGCCTGGCAGCGGTTCCGCGCCGGGGCCAGCCTGGTCCAGCTCTACAGCGCGATGGCCTATGACGGGCCGGGGATCGCGCGGACCGTCGTGCGCGGGCTGGAACGCCTGATGAAGCGCGATGGCTTTGCCAGCATTGCCGAAGCCGTGGGAAGCGAATAGCCTTGGACACCATGACGAAGATCAACCGCATCGCCCTGCTGCTGGCCCCGCTTGCGCTGGCAGGCTGCGCCGCCAGCCCCGCCAGCACTTCCGCCCCGCCGCCCAAGGCCCAAATCTATGACGCCGGGATGGTCAGCGCCGCCGATCCGCGCGCGGCCGAGGCTGGCCTTGAGATGCTGCGCCAGGGCGGCAGCGCCACCGACGCGGCGATCGCGACGATGCTGGCGCTGACCGTGGTCGAACCGCAAAGCTCGGGCATCGGCGGCGGCGGGCTCTATGTTACCACCAATGCGGCGGGCCAGGTCGAGACGATCGACGGGCGCGAGACCGCCCCTGCCGCGGCAAGCCCGCAATGGTTCGTCAAGGACGGCAAGCAGCAGACCTATGCCGATGCGGTGCCCGGCGGGACCAGCGTGGGCGTTCCGGGCAACGTGGCGCTGGCCGCCAAGGCCCACCGCGCGCACGGCCGACTGCCCTGGGCCGCGCTCTATGCCCCGGCGATCAAGCTGGCGCGCGACGGTTTCGTGGTTACCCCGCGGCTCAACGCTTCGCTCAAGGCGGCGAAACATGCCGGGGCCTTCAGCGCCGAGGGCCGCGCGCTCTACTATGGCGCCGATGGCGAGCCGCTGCCGGTCGGCACGGTGATCAGGAACCCGGCGCTGGCCGATACCCTGCAGGCGATCGCCGACCAGGGCGAACAGGCCTTCTATTCAGGCGCCAATCCCAAAGCGATCGCCGCCCGCGTCAACACCGCGCCGCGCAACCCCGCGCCGATGGTCGAAAGCGACATCACCGCCTACCAGGCCAGGCTGCGCGCGCCGGTCTGCGCGGCGTACCGGCAGTACCGGATCTGCGGGATGGGTCCGCCAAGCTCGGGGGCGACCACAGTGCTGGCGACGATGGGCCAGCTCGAGCGGTTCGACCTCCACGCGCTGGGCAAGGATTCGCCGGTCGCCTGGCACCTCATCGCCGAGAGCCAGCGCCTCGCCTATGCCGACCGGGCGCGCTATTCGGCCGATGCCGATTTCGTCACCGTCCCGGTCGCCGGGATGATCGACCGCAAGTATCTGGCCGCGCGTTCGGCGCTGATCGATCCGGCAAAGTCGATGCCCACGGTCAGCGCGGGAATCCCGCCCGGCGCCGAAAAGCTGGCCCGCGCCGACGCGCCCTATGCCGAAGAATACGGGACCTCGCACATCGCGGCGGTCGACCGGGCGGGCAATGCGGTCAGCTATACCTCGACGATCGAAAGCGCGTTCGGATCGGGGCTGATGGTCGGCGGCTATTTCCTCAACAACGAGCTGACCGATTTCGACATGCAGGCCGTGCAGGACGGGCGGCTGGTCGCGAACCGTCCCGAGAGCGGCAAGCGGCCGCGCAGTTCGATGTCGCCCACGCTGGTCTTCGGACCCGACGGCAGGCTCAAGCTGGTGGTCGGCGCGGCCGGGGGGGTGACGATCCCGGCGCAGGTCATCCGCGCGCTGATCGGCGTGCTCGACTGGGACCTGCCGCCCGACCAGGCGCTGGCCCTGCCGGTGATCTTCGCGCCCGGCGGCAATACCGTCTTTCTCGAGAAAGGCACCATGCTCGAGGCGATGGCGCCGGCGCTGGTCGGGCTTGGCCACGCCGACCTGCAGTACCGCTCGCCGCTGACCTTCAAGGCCCAGGCGATCCTGATCGAGGGGCGCGCGCTCAAGGGTGCCGCCGATCCGCGCAGCGAGGGCAAGGCGTTTTCCGAATAGCTTGAGTCCGGCGCGGGCACGGCCTAGTCAGTTTCAAGGGGCAATGGATCGGCACGCGAAAGGGGCGCTGCACGTGGTTGACATTTCAGACCTGCCAAGGCGCAGGAACCTGGTCGAGCTTTTCCTGGCGCGCGCCGACGCCAAGGGCGATGCCCCGTTCCTCTGGGCCAAGAAGGACGGCAAGTGGCAGGCGCTGAGCTGGGCCGAAGTGGCGCGGCAGGTCTGCTGCCTGGCCGAAGCGCTGCGCGGCCTGGGGCTGAAGGACGGCGACCGGGTGATGCTGGTTTCGGAAAACCGCCCCGAATGGTGCATCGCCGATTTCGCGATCATGGCCGCGGGCTGCATCACGGTCCCGGCCTATGTCACCAACACCGAACGCGACCATCTGCACATCCAGGAGGATTCGGGCGCGGCGGCGGTCATCGTTGCCAACGACAAGCTGGCGAGGCCGCTGCTAGGCGCGGTGATCCGCTCCGGGATCGCCCGGCACGTGATCGGGATCGAGCCGCTGCGGATCTCGCAGACCGGTTCGTTCGAACATCATTCCTGGGCCGACCTGATCGTCGGCGGCGGGGCAAAGGAGCGCGAGGCAGTCAATGCCCGGATCGCGGGGATCGGGCGCGAAGATACCGCCTGCCTGATCTATACCAGCGGCACCGGCGGATCGCCGCGCGGCGTGATGCAGCACCACGGCTCGATCCTGATGAACGCCGATGGCGCGGCGCGGGTGCTGGCCGAGGACTTCGGGCTTGACGACGACGAGGCCTTCCTTTCGTTCCTGCCGCTGAGCCACGCCTATGAGCATACCGGCGGGCAGATGCTGCCGATCGCCGCCGGCGCGCAGATCTATTATGCCGAGGGTCTGGAAAAGCTTGCCGCGAACATCGAGGAGACCCGTCCGACGGTGATGGTGGTGGTCCCGCGCCTGTTCGAAGTGCTCCGCGCGCGGATCATGAAACAGGTCGAAAAGCAGGGCCGCATGGCCAATTTCCTGATGGACCGCGCGATGCGGATCGGCGCGGCGAAGGCCGGGGGCAAGGGCCGCTGGCGCGACAAGCCGATGGACCTGCTGCTCGAACGCACGCTGCGCCCCAAGATCCGCGGCCGGTTCGGCGGGCGGATCAAGGCGATGGTTTCGGGCGGCGCGCCGCTCAGCCCGGAAGTGGGCGTGTTCTTCGAATCGATGGGGCTGACCATGCTCCAGGGCTATGGCCAGACCGAGGCCGGGCCGGTGATTTCGTGCAACCGCCCCGCCGCCGGGCTCAAGATGGATACGGTCGGCCCGCCGCTTCACGGGGTCGAGGTCAGGATCGCGCCGGACGGCGAGATCCTGGTGCGCGGCGAACTGGTGATGCACGGCTACTGGCGCAACCAGGCCGAAACCGACAAGGCGTTGCATGACGGCTGGCTGCACACCGGCGACATCGGACATCTCGATGAAGCCGGGCGGCTGGTCATCACCGACCGCAAGAAGGACATGATCATCAACGACAAGGGCGACAACATATCGCCCGCGCGGGTCGAGGGGCTGCTCACGCTGCAGAGCGAGATTGCCCAGGCGATGGTGGTCGGGGACCGCCGGCCCTACGTGGTCGGCCTGATCGTGCCGGACACCGAATGGGCGATCGAATGGGCCCAGGCCAATGGCGAGAAATTCGACATCAAGGCGCTGCAGGATCTGCCCGCCTTCCGCAGCGCGGTGCGCGCGGCGATCGACCGGGTCAACCAGGATCTCAGCGTGATCGAGAAGGTCCGCCAGTTCACTTTCGCGGACGAGGCCTTCACCATCGACAACGAGGAACTGACCCCGAAACAGTCGATCCGCCGCCACAAGCTGAAGGCGCGCTACGGCGACCGGCTTGACGCCTTGTACAAGGGATAGTCCGGGCGATGGCGCAGCGCATGCTGGAAGGGATCAAGGTTGTCGACCTGACCAGCGTGGTGTTCGGACCCTATTGCACCCAGCTGCTGGCCGATCTCGGGGCCGAGGTTATCAAGGTGGAAAGCCCGCCGATCGGCGATCCGTTTCGCTGGTCGGCGCCGGCGCCGGCCACGCCCAGCCTGGCTCCCGGGTTCATCGCGCTCAACCGGGGCAAGAAATCGGTCGCGCTTGACCTCAAGAGCGAGCAGGGCCGCGCCATGATGCACGAGCTTTTGGCCCAGGCCGATGTCTTCGTGGTCAATGTGCGCGGCAAGGCGCTTGAGCGGCTGGGGCTGGACTATGCCGCGGTCAGCGCGATCCGCCCCGATATCGTCTATGTCCACTGCGTCGGGTTCGGGCAGGACGGTCCCTATGCCGATCTCCAGGCCTATGACGACGTGATCCAGGCCGCGACCGGCACCGCCACCCTGCTGCCGCGGGTCGATGGCGATCCGCGCCCGCGCTATCTGCCCTCGCTGGTCGCCGACAAGGTCGCCGGGCTTCACGGGGCCTATGCCGCGCTTGCCGCGCTGCTGCACCGGCAGCGCAGCGGCGAGGGGCAACTGGTCGAGGTGCCGATGTTCGAAGCCTTCGCCAGCTTCATGATGCTGGAGCATCTGGGCGGGCAGACTTTCGATCCCCCGCTGGGCCCGGTCGGCTATGCCCGGCAGCTCGATCCGCTGCGCCAGCCGTTTCCGACCAGCGACGGATACATCAGCATAGTTGTTTACAACCACGATTCGTGGGATCGGCTGTTCGCGCTGCTGGGCGATCCCGATTTCATCGCCGAGCCGCGCTTCAACGAACCGGGCGGCCGCGCCAGGCATCAGGATGCGCTCTACCGGCGCGTCGCCGAACTGACCCCGCGCCTGACCACGCGGGAGCTGCTCGAAGGCTGCCATGCCGCGCAATTGCCCGCGCAGGCGGTGGCCGACCTTTCGCAAGTGATCGAGGATCCGCACCTCAACGCGGTCGGCTTCTTTCGCCGCCGCGAGCATCCCAGCGAGGGAGGCTATGTCGAACAGGCGCCGCCGGTGCGGTTCGGGGCCTGGCCCGCATCAGAACTATCGCCGCCGCCCGGGCTTGATGCCGATGGCGACGCGATCAGGGCCGCGGCCGCCCCTAAAATCTCGTAAGCACGAGGCAAGAGAGAGGCGATTGTGTAGTTTGCAAATACAGGCGTTAAAGCAGCGCTTCATACTCCGAAAACCGGGCCGCGCCGTCCTCTAGCGGCAGCGCCAGCCCGGCGGCGATGTATGAGATGGTGTGATACTGCCCGGTGATCTGCATAACCTCGATTATCTGGTCGATGCTGTAGTGCTCGGCCAGTTCGGCAAACTCGGCATCGGATAGCGTCGAACGGTCATGCAGCGCGTCCACGGCCCGAATAAGCGCGATCTCGCTTGCGGTCCATTTGCTCGGGTCCGGTGGCATCCGCAGCGTCTCGGCGATCTGTTGCCGGTCAAAACCCGCCTTGTCGGCAAAGGCCATGATGTGAACGCCCCATTCCCATTCGCAGCGGGTGCGGGCACACGTGCGGTCAATGACAATCTCGCGCTCGCGCAGCGTGACAAGCCGGGTGTCGAGCATCGAGCCGCCGCGAAACTTCTCCCACGACCGCTCGGTTCGCGCCATTGCCCGGAACAGCGCCAGCGGCTTCCGGTCGCCAAACATGGCCGTCAAGTGACCGGCGGCGTAGCTGTCAAATGGCGGCTCGGGCAGTTCAATGCGATCAGTCATTTGGCTTCTCTGACTCTGGCTTGACCTTGGCGATCTTCTCTAACCGCTCGTCGCAGCACGCCTCGTCCTCAAAAGAAAAGGCCGGGTCCGGCAGTGGTCCACACCCGCCGGCCCGGCCTTGTCCGTTCAGCTGAAAGAAGCTTACTTGGCGGCTTCGCTCGAAGCGGCAGCAGCGTCTTCCGAAGCGGCGCCCGAAGCGTCGACAGCAGCGTCCGAACCAGCGTCGGTGGCAGCAGCGGTTTCTTCGGTGGTGACAGCTTCTTCCTTCTTTTCGCCACAAGCGGCAACAGCCAGCGAACCGGCAGCAATGGCAGCGAACAGTGCGATCTTCTTCATTTGGGAATCCCCTTAGTGTTACCCGATGCCCGCGCAGGACGGGCCGCGCGACTGCATGCACGTTTGTTTGGGCTTTGTCGATTTGGAAAATGCAGCAGGGCGAAAAATTCGATTGCAGACTAAGGCCGAATCCCCCGGCGGCGATTGGCTGGAGGGGAGCGGCGCAGGCGCGCAAGCATCGCGCGCAGCCGCGCCCATAGGCTCGAAACCCGGGATTGTGTCTCAGGTTGGGGCTCATCGGCGGGCAGAAGCTCATCCGCCGATTCGGCTTCTTCGGCCGATTCCAGCCAGCCAATTCCAAGCGGCCAGACCGGCCCGGCCAGACCGGCAGCGGGAATTGCGGGCGAAATTGGCGATTCTTCGTTCGTTTCGATCAGCAGCGATTGCAGGGGCTGTTGAACACTGTCGTCGACCAGCGAGAAGCCGGGCTCTGGCGCATTTTCCTGCTCTTGCTGCGGGGCTTCGGGCTGCTCGGCCTGGGGTTCGGCGAGATTCCGATCACTATTGTCGGAAGGCGGCGCGGGATTGCGCGGCGAAAGCATATCGCGGAAATCCCAGTCTTGATTGGCGGGCGTCCTGGTTTTGAGCGGGCTGATCGGCGAAGCGACGATGCCGTCGCCCTCTGCCGCCGGCGGCACTTCGGGCTGCGGGACGGTTTCCGGGTGGCCGTGGGCCAGGCCGCGCAGGTTGGCGATCCGCACCGCCATTTCATCGTCGCTTTCCTGGAGCACCAGCACCGCGCGCTTGGGTGCGCGGCGGATTCCGGTCATCAGCAGGCTGGAATAGCGCGGCCCCGGAATACCGGCATCGATCGCCGTGGGATCTTCATCCTCGGCCTTCGCGGCCTTGAGCACTTCGACCGGCATTCCTGCCACCGGCGCGTCGAAATAGGGATAGACCCCGTTGCTGCCGGCCATCACGCACAGCGGGCGGGGCAGGCCGGCTTCGGCAACCTTTTCGCACACCGCCTGGTAAAGCAGCGCCGAAAGCAGGCAGGCTCCCAGCGAACCGGCGCAGATTTCGTCGGGATCGGGCTCCTCCTCGGCCAGCAGCCGGGCTTCGAGCAGCGCCAGCGCGCCGTGCAGGTCGCTGATCCCTTCAAGCACCAGCGCGGTATCCGATCCGACGCAGTCATCGCCCCAGGTGCAGCCGTGGAACGAATAGCCATCGAGCAGGTCTTCGCGTCCGCTGCGCGAGAAGGGAAAGGAATCGTCGTTGTAATAGCCGACCTCGACCAGCGGGCTGAGCCGGCCCTGGGCATCGGGCTGCGGCACCTCTTCGCCCGGCCAGCCGAATGCGATCGAAATCGCCGAGACCGGCCTTCCGGGGCGGTCGAAGCGGCGGATGCGGTCGCCAAGGTTCTCCCAGCCCTTGAGCGACAGGTCCGAGACCTGCACCGTGAGGAAGCGTTCGGAAAGGATCCGTCCCGGCCCGGCAAAGGGCTGGATCAGTTCGCGCAATTTGGCCACGGCTTCGCCCGCGCGGCCCCGGCGAAGGCCGCCTTCAATCGAGCGGCGGAACTCTTCTTCGCTCAATCCGTCAATGGCGATGGTTGTCACAAACGATTCCCCGGGCGCGTTGCACCGGGAAAACTGCACCTCAATGGTTTATTTGCCGTTACAGTGGCCCGCGAAAGTTCAGGCGGCTTCCTTCTCGACCCATTCGGGATAGAAGCTGGGCTGGCGCGACGACCACCCCGGAGCGGTCGCGGCCGCTTCGCTGATCGACTGGAGCAGGTCCTTGCGCCGGTCGGGACGGATCTGCGGAAGCGCGCTGGCGGCGCAGAACGCGCTGGGCAGGAATGGCCGCACATCGGCGCCAAGCAGGCGCTCGTAAAGGAAGCGGAAAGCCGAAAAACAGGTCAGCCGTTCCTGCGCAAGGTCGAAGGCAGCGATCCGGATCAGTTTGCCCATGAACTCTTCGAGAGCATCGAAGCCGGTGTCCGCCGGGACTTGTCCGCGCAGGCTCTTGAGTTCCTGGTAGGCGACATACTGGCTGCGGATCGAGGCATTTTCCGATGCATCGCGCGCCCAAAGCTTGAACGCATCCTGCCGCCCCAGCCCGATGTCGAGGCTGCGCTTGATATAGCGCTGTTCGGCGCCCGAAAAGCTGGCGAACTCGCGCAGCTCGGCGATGGTCAGCGATGCGGTGCCGGTATTGGCCATGGCAAACCCCCTGGTTGGAACAGGGGCAGTTGAACAGAATATGGTTATGATCCCGTTAACCACGATCGCTAGCGTAATGCTGCGTCGCGGTTAGGGGGCAATACCGGGGGACGCGGTCAGATCAGGCCGGCAAGCGGGCTCGACGGGTCGGCGTACTTGCGCGTCGCCATGCGGCCCGAAAGGTAGGCATGCCGGCCGGCTTCGACCGCCAACTTCATCGCCCGGGCCATCCGCAGCGGATCCCTGGCCTCGGCAATCGCGGTGTTCATCAGCACGCCGTCGCAGCCCAGCTCCATCGCCACCGCGGCATCGCTGGCGGTGCCGACCCCGGCATCGACCAGCACCGGCACGCTGGCGCCCTCGACGATCAGGCGGATCGTCACCCGGTTCTGGATCCCCAGCCCCGAGCCGATCGGCGCGCCCAGCGGCATCACCGCGACCGCGCCGGCGCTTTCCAGCTGCTTGGCCGCGATCGGATCGTCGACGCAATAGACCATCGGCAGGAAGCCCTCGCCCGCCAGCACTTCGCAGGCCTTCAGCGTTTCGCGCATGTCGGGATAGAGCGTGCGCGCCTCGCCCAGCACCTCGAGCTTGACCAGATCCCAGCCGCCCGCCTCGCGCGCCAGCCGCAGTGTGCGGATCGCTTCATCAGCGGTGAAGCACCCGGCGGTGTTGGGCAGGTAAGTGATCTTCTTCGGATCAATGAAATCGGTCAGCATCGGCGCCGCGGGGTCCGACACGTTGACCCGCCGCACCGCGACGGTGACGATTTCGGCGCCCGACGCCTCGACCGCGGCGGCGTTCTGTTCAAAGTCCTTGTACTTGCCGGTGCCGACGATCAGCCGCGAGCGGAACGTGCGTCCCGCCACGCTCCAGCTGTCGTCACCCTGGCCGCCGCCGACGAAATGGACGATCTCAAGCCGGTCGCCCTCGGCCAGCGGCACCTCTTCCAGCGCCGAGCGCGGCACGATGTCGCCATTGCGC
The DNA here is from genome assembly GCA_046348665.1 of Sphingomonadaceae bacterium. GTDB lineage: Bacteria > Pseudomonadota > Alphaproteobacteria > Sphingomonadales > Sphingomonadaceae > Novosphingobium. The sequence goes on from JAXMDV010000001.1 coordinate 1,095,212, forward strand.
TCGACCGCCACCTTGGCCGGATCGAGCGCCAGGCCGCGAACGAGGTCGGCAACCGAACCGGGCGCGGCGCGGCGGGTTTCACCGTTGACGATCAGGGAAAGCGAGGCAGTCATGCCCCGCCCATAGCAATCACATGCCGTGACGCAAGTTGCGCAGGTGCGCCCAGCCGAGCAGGGCGACCCCGAGGATCGTCAGCACGGCTTCGGTGCTGCCGTGGCCGACGAACAGCGCAAAGGCCATGAAGCCAATTCCGGCGGCGCCGACCTGCAGCGGCAACGGATCGCCATGCCGGACCACGCCCAGCACCAGCGTGATCGAACCGACCGCGATCGCCAGCGCAAGCCCGACCCGGTGGATCATCGGCGCCAGCAGATATTCACCGCCAAGCCCCAATCCCGCCACCAGCAGGATTCCGGCAAGGCAATGCAGCGCGCATAGCCCCGAAAGGAGCACGCCAACCCGGTCCAGCCGGTTGCGAATCAAGACCAATGCTTCACGCACCCGGTGCATGTATGTGACGATGTATCGTCTAGCAAGGGGCTAGTGCCGATTTTCGCCGCTGAAAGCTTGCGCTTTGCCGCGCGGCAAAGCACATCGCGGGCCATGCCTGCCGGATCGACTCGCCCTGCTACCGCCCGCCCGCTCGCGCTGTCATGGTGGCTGTGGTCGGTCGCCGCGCTGGTGGTCATCATGGTCGCGGTCGGCGGGATCACCAGGCTGACCGAAAGCGGGCTGTCGATCACCGAATGGAAGCCGGTCTCCGGCGCGCTGCCGCCGCTGAGCGAGGCCGACTGGCAGGCCGAGTTCGCGGCCTACAAGCAGATCCCGCAATATACCCAGGTCAACGGCCCGGCCGGCATGACGCTCGAGGACTACAAGTTCATCTTCTTCTGGGAGTGGTTCCATCGCCTGATCGGACGCACGATCGGGCTGGCCTTTGCCCTGCCGCTGGCCTGGTTCTGGGTGCGCAAGGCGATTCCCGCCGGGTTCAAGCCGCGGCTGATCGGGCTGCTGGCGCTGGGCGGGCTGCAGGGCGCGGTCGGCTGGTGGATGGTGACCTCGGGTCTGAGCCAGGATGTCAAGGTCAGCCATTTCCGGCTCGCGGTCCACCTGATGCTGGCGCTGCTGACCCTCGCCTGCCTCGCCTGGACCGCGCTCGATCTGCGCGCGGCCGCGCGCGGCGAAGGCAAGGCGCGCATGACCGGCTGGGGCGGCCTGGCACTGGGCGCGCTGGCATTGCAGCTCGCTTACGGGGCGCTGCTGGCCGGCCTGCGCGCTGGCCCCGTGGCCGGCGGCGGCTGGTTCAACTGGCAGGCCTGGCCGCTGATGCAGGGTCTGTTCGTGCCGGCCGGGATCGACTGGTCGCACGGCGCGGTTCACGCCTTCCTCAACGATCCCTACCTGGTGCACTTCACCCACCGCTGGTGGGCGTGGGTGGTTGTCGCGATCCTGATCGTGCTGGCGCGGCGACTGCGCCCGCTTGACCGGCGCGCCTCGATCGCCATCCACAGCGCCTTTGGAACCCAGATCCTGCTGGGAATAGCCACGGTGATGAGCGGCATCGCCCTGTGGCTTGCGGCGCTGCACCAGTTGACCGGAGCGCTGCTGGTGCTGGCCACGACCTGGGGAGCACATCGGCTGGGCCGCACCGGGAGCGCGAAATGAAATCGCGCGCGCTGGTGCTGGCTGGCCTCGTCGCCCTGCTGCCGGCACTGGCGCCGGTCACGCTCGCCGCCGCGGTGGAGCCAATCCAGGAATTCCGCTTTTCGCCTCCTGCACAGGGACTTGTGCTGTCGCGGACGGTGATTCGCGAACTGTCGGATGGGAAAGAGATCAGGGTCACGCGGCGTTATGCCGTGCGGTTCGCGCCCGAAGACAAGGGGTTCCGGCTTGATGGCAAGCTCATCGATGTCGCCGTCGACGTGCCGCCGGTGCTGCGCCAGCTTGGCGAAATCGAACGGCGCCGCGACGATACCGGGATGTTTCCGGTCCATATCGATGCGAACGGCGCTATCGTCGATGCGCCCGCGGCCCAGGCCGTCGACCGCGCCGCGCACAAGGCCATGATGTCCCGGGCAACCGCGACGCTCGCCGATGCGGGCCTGGGGCGGCAGAACATGCAAGAGAGCTCTGGCTTCATTGCCGATGTCCTGCAGGCCCAGCCTGGCTCGCGCTGGCCGGTCGACCTGTTCCGTGTGCAGCCGGGCGAGCACCGGCAATCGCGGTCGGTGCCCCTGCCCGGCGGCGGCGAGGGCTGGATCGAGGTCGTGACCCGGGTGGACGCCCTGCTGCCCTGCGGCCTTCCCCGGACAGTCGAGCGCACGGTGACGACCCAGCTTGCCGGGAGCCGGCGGGTTTCGCGTGAAGTCTGGACCTTTCAGCCCGCCAGGTCCTGATGCGGTATTATTTTACCTCTCCGCAAAGCCGCCCGAAAGCTTGACTTCGGCCAGTCTTTCGCCGAAAGGGCGCGCCTTCGCGTGGCTCGGACCCGGTTCGAATCGCGCGTTCAACGGGATTTGACTCCTTAGGACAAAGGAAAGCTGGCCATGAAGGCGCTCAGCAAGGTCACCCGGTCGATCAAGCCGGCCGAGGTGGAAAAGAAGTGGCATCTGATCGATGCCGATGGTCTGGTGGTCGGCCGCCTCGCGGTGATCATCGCCAATCATCTGCGCGGCAAGCACAAGCCGAGCTTCACCCCGCACGTCGATTGCGGCGATCACGTTGTCGTGATCAACGCCGACAAGGTGAAGTTCACCGGCAACAAGCTCAAGCAGCAGACCTATTACAAGCACACCGGCTATGCCGGCGGCATCAAGGAAGTGACCGCGGACAAGGTTCTGGCCGGCCGCTTCCCCGAGCGCGTGCTCGAAAAGGCGGTCGAACGCATGATCCCGCGCGGTCCGCTGGGCCGGGCGCAGATGCGCGCGCTGCACCTCTACGCCGGCGCCGAGCATCCGCACGCGGGCACCCAGCCCCAGCCGCTCGACGTTGCTGCCCTCAACCGCAAGAACAAGGTGGGTGCCTGATGTCTGACAATACCCTCACCGATCTGGCCGACCTTTCGGTCGCCGCGGAAACCCCCGCTGCTCCCGCCGCGCCGCTGCGCGAAAAGGAAGTCGACGCCCAGGGCCGCGCCTATGCCACCGGCCGCCGCAAGGACGCGGTCGCCCGCGTCTGGATCAAGCCCGGTTCGGGCAAGGTCGTGGTCAATGGCCGCGATCAGGAAGTCTACTTCGCTCGCCCGACCCTGCGCCTGGTGATCGACCAGCCGTTCCAGGTCGCCGACCGGGCCGGTCAGTACGACGTCGTCGCCACCGTCAAGGGCGGCGGGCTTTCGGGCCAGGCCGGCGCGGTCAAGCACGGCATCGCCCAGGCGCTCGCCAAGTTCGAACCGGCGCTGCGCGGCACGGTCAAGGCCGCCGGCTTCCTGACCCGCGACAGCCGCGTGGTCGAACGCAAGAAGTACGGCCGCGCCAAGGCCCGCCGCAGCTTCCAGTTCTCGAAGCGCTAAGCGGTTCGAAAACCCGGCAAACGAAATGGGGCTGGCCGCGAGGCTGGCCCCTTTTCCTTTTGTCCTAGAGCGTCTCGACGCTGCAGTTGAGGGCGCCCGACGCGCTCCATTCCAGGCGGTTGAAGCTGGGCGCGGTGCTGCGCAGGCGCTGCGAGAGCGTTCCCGCGCCGATCAGGCGAACCGGCAGGCCATCGGCATCGACCGTCATGTCGAAGGCATCGTGGACATGCCCCGAAAGCACGACCTGCGCGCCGGCGCGGGCGAGCGCGGCCAGCGCCCGCTTGCCGCCGCGGGTCGAACCGGAGCTTTCGGTGTCCGCATCGACCAGCGGGTGATGGCCCATCACGATCCGCAAGGCGCAGTCGCGCCCGTGTTCGAGCGCTGTGGTAGCGGCATCGAGATCGGCCTGGCCGACGCGCCCTTTCGACCAGTTCAGCCGCCACTGCGCGCGGGCGATGGTCTTGAGCGGAACCAGTGCGATGCCGGGCAAGGCGGGCCAGGGCATTCCCGCTGCAAGCGCGCGAAACCGGGCATAGGGTGTGGTCAGCCGGCGGATCATGTGATGATAATAGGGCACGTCATGGTTGCCCGCGACCAGCGCCACGGGCACCGGCATGCGGCCAAGCCAGGCCTGTGCCAGCGCAAATTCCCGCGCCGATCCGCGCATGGTGAGATCGCCGGTGCAGAGCACGGCGGCGGGCCGTTCGCGCTCGACCGCGTCCATGAACCAGGCGAGTGCGTCGCGATCCTCGTGGCCGAAGTGCAGGTCGCTGACGTGGAACAGGGTGGGCATCAGATCCTGCCGCTGACGATCAGCCAGGCCGACAACGCGTTGACGGCGGTATAGGCGGCATAGAACAGCGCCCAGCCTAGCGATCCCTGCGCGACCATGAGCATCGCCCCCAGCAGCATCGCGAATTCGACCACGAGCGAGAATCGTCCGCCCAGCAGGTGGAAGAAGAACGGCACGCGCCCGAGCAGCGGATGGCGGCTGGCAAGAACGGCCTTGTGCACCGCGAAATTGCCCACGCCGAGCAGGAAGACCAGGACAAGACCCATCGCCAGCGACTGTAGCGCGGCTTGATCCGCCGCGAAAGCGCGACCTATCGTCCCGCCATCGCCTTGGCCCGCGTCAGATAGGTCCGGCCGATCCGCACCTGGCTGCCGTCCTCCAGCTCGGCCGACCAGACCCCCAGCCCGTCGTGGCGCAGGCCCTTGATCCGGTCGCGGCGCAGGATGGTGGAGCGGTGGAGGCGGATGAAGCGTTCGGGATCGAGCCGGGCCTCCAGTCCCGAAACGGTCTGCAGCAACAGGTAGCTGCGCGGCCCGACATGCAGGCGGACATAGTCGCGCTCGGCATCGATGCGGTCGACATCGGCGGCGGCGATCCGCAGCAGTTCGCTGCGGTAGGGCACCCAGAATTCGCTGAGCCATTCGGCCTCGCCGCGTTCGCGGATCGAGCGCCGCGATACCGCGCGGCTGACCGCGCGCTCCAGCCGTTCGGGCGTGACCGGCTTGAGGACATAGTCGACCGCTTCGAGATCGAAGGCCTCGACCGCGAAATTGCCGTGCGCGGTGACGAAGATCACCGCCGGGGCATGTTCGCGCCTGGTCAGCGCCCGCGCCACCGCCAGCCCATCGAGTTCGGGCATGGTCATGTCGAGCAGGATCAGGTCGGGCTGCAGCTCCTCGATCGCGGCCAGCGCCGCGGCGCCATCGCGCGCGGTGCCGATCACCCTGAGCTGCGGCAGCCCGGCGCAGATGTGTTCCATCCGCTCGAGCGCGAGCGGCTCGTCGTCGACCACCAGCGTTGCCAGCGGCGTGCCCGAGGCGGGATCAGACATGGCTGTCCAGCGGCAGGCGGATCACCGATCGCCAGCCTCCGCCCTCGACCGGCCCGGAGGCCAGACTGGCATCCTCGCCGTAGCGCGCGGCGAGCCGGCCCTCGACATTGGCGAGGCCGATGCCGAAGCCCTTCGCGCCGTCGCTCGAGCCTGGCCCATCATCGCTGACCTCGAGCACCAGCCGGCCATATTCCTCGCGCGCGGCGATCGTGATCGTCACCCGCCTGCTGGTCGGCGCGACGCCGTAACGGACCGAATTTTCGACCAGCGGCTGCAGGATCATCCCGGGCACGCCGACATCCTCCAGCGCGGCGGGAATGTCGAAACGGGTCAGCAGACGCTCGGGAAAGCGCACGGCCTCGATCTCGAGGTAGGCGCGCTGCAGCGCGACTTCCTGCTCGAGCGTGCTATCGCCGGTCGGATCCTCGGCCAGGCTGCGGCGGTAGAACGAGGACAGCGTCTGGATCATCTGCTCGGCCGCCGCGCCCTTGCCGGTCATCACCAGCGCGGACAGCGAATTGAGCGTGTTGAACAGGAAGTGCGGATTGACCTGGTAGCGCAGCGAACGCAGTTCGGCCGCCTTGGCCGCGCGCTTGTATTCGCCCTCGCGCCGTTCGGCGGCGCGGGCCTGTTCGGCATTGACCATCGCGAAATAGAGCGCCGCCCAGGCGAGCAGCAGGAAATAGCGCCCGATCGCGATATCGGTCAGCTGCTTCCAGATTCCTTCGCGCGCGAACTTCTTCTGGAACTCCTCGAGCTGCTGCGGGGTCAGCTGCGGCGGATCGGGAATATCGACCAGCACGTTGCCGGCCATGTCGCGGCGGATCTCGACCTGCTGGGGATTGCGGCGCTGTTCGAAATTGCGCTTGTCGATGCCCGAGAAGACCTGGGTGTTGATAACCGCCAGCGCCAGTGCGGCCGGCAGCATCACGACCGCCGCGATCACCATGCGCACGCCGACCCGGCGATCGTCGAACAGGCGCAGGATCGACCAGGCCATCGCCGTCACCGCGATCCCCGCCAGGGTCACGATCGTGCGCAGCCCGAGCATTTCGAGGAAATACATCCGATCGACCAGCGCCGAACGCAGCGTGATCAGCACCAGGTAGCACAGCCACAGCCCCGCGATCGAGGCGAGCACGGTGCGCGCGGGAACCCGCGCCGCCTGGGTTTGCCGGTCTTCCATTGCGCGTTCAGCGATAGCCGCTGCCGGGGCGCCAGCGCCAGCGGCTTGGTCGACGCGCACAGGGCGTTGGTCGAACGGTCAACCGAGCAGCTTTTCCCTGGCGATCCGCTCGCGCCAGACCAGCGGCGCGAGCTTGTGGACGTTGTTGCCCTCGGCATCGACCGCCACGGTCACCGGCATGTCCTCGACCGTGAATTCGTAGATCGCTTCCATGCCGAGATCCTCGAAAGCGACGACCCTCGCCTCGCGGATCGCCCGGCTGACCAGATAGGCGGCGCCGCCCACCGCCATCAGGTAGGCGACCTTGTGCTTGGCGATGCAATCGACCGCGCCCTGCCCGCGCTCGGCCTTGCCGATCATGGCGAGCAGGCCAAGTTCGAGCATCATGTCGGTGAACTTGTCCATCCGCGTCGCGGTGGTCGGGCCGGCGGGACCGACCACTTCGCCCAGCACCGGGTCGACCGGACCGACGTAATAGATCGCGCGGCCCTTGAAATCGACCGGCAGCGGTTCGCCCTTGGCCAGCATGTCCTGGATGCGCTTGTGCGCGGCATCGCGGCCGGTCAGCATCCTGCCATTGAGCAGCAGCCGGTCGCCGTGCTTCCAGCTTTGCACCTCCTCTGCCGTCAGGTGGTCAAGATCGACCCGCTTGGCCGCGGCGTCGGGGGTCCAGTTGACCTGCGGCCATTCGTCGAGCCGGGGCTTTTCAAGGAAGCTCGGGCCCGAGCCGTCGAGCGTGAAATGGGCGTGGCGCGTGGCGGCGCAATTGGGGATCATCGCCACCGGCTTGCCCGCGGCATGGCACGGCCAGTCCTTGATCTTGACGTCGAGGATGGTCGAAAGCCCGCCCAGGCCCTGCGCGCCCACGCCAAGCGCGTTGACCTTGTCGAAGATCTCGATCCGCAGCGCCTCGATATCGTTCTGCGGTCCGCGCGCCTTGAGCTGCGCCATGTCGATCGGCTCCATCAGCGATTCCTTGGCGAGCCGCATGCAATGCTCGGCCGTGCCGCCGATCCCGATCCCCAGCATGCCGGGCGGGCACCAGCCCGCGCCCATCTGCGGGATCATCTCGAGCACCCAGTCGACAAGGTTGTCGCTGGGGTTCATCATCTTGAACTTCGACTTGTTCTCGCTCCCGCCGCCCTTGGCGGCCACGTCGATCGAGACCTTGCTGCCCGGCACCATCGTCACCGACAGCACGCAGGGCGTGTTGTCACGCGTGTTGCGGCGGGTGAAGGCGGGATCGGCAAGGATCGAGGCGCGCAGCTTGTTCTCGGGGTTCAGATAGGCCCGGCGCACGCCCTCATCGACCACTTCCTGGAGCGACAGCGGCGAATCGAGCCGGCAGTCCTGGCCCCATTCGACGAAGACGTTGACGATTCCGGTGTCCTGGCAGATCGGCCGGTGGCCTTCGGCGCACATCCTGCTGTTGGTCAGGATCTGGGCGATCGCATCCCTTGCCGCCGGTCCCTGCTCGGCCTCATAGGCTTCGCCCAGCGCGCGGATGTAGTCCATCGGGTGGAAGTAACTGATATATTGCAGCGCATCGGCGACGCTTTCGATCAGGTCGGCTTCGCGGATGGTCACCGTGTGGGTCATGGCCCGAATTCCTCTTGAACTAGTGGCCCGGCCCCCATAGGCGCTTGACAGCCGTGCCGTCAAAGCAGGGCTTGGCATAACATTAGCAATCGCTTATAGAACTGCGGTTGCGTTGCTGTTTTGTGTGTGTAATACAGTGCGCGAAAAGGGCCTGAATTCATGACTGTTGCCGCGATGACCGATATGTCTGCCGCCCGCCGGGCGATGATCGACAGCCAGCTGCGGGTCAGCGGGGTAAACCAGGAAGCGGTCCTGGCCGCGATGGATCAAGTCGCGCGCGAACAATTCGTTCCCCCCGAAGCGCGCGGCCACGCCTATATCGATCGCGCAATCCGCCTCGATGCCGGCCATTCGCTGCCCGCCCCGCTGGTCCAGGGCCTGATCCTGGCCAAAGGCGCGCCGCAGCCGGGTGAGCGCGTGCTGGTGGTCAGCTGTGGCAGCAACTATCTGCCGGCGTTGGTCGAAGCGATGGGCGCATCGGTCGAAGTTGCCAGCGCCGCCGAGGCGGCTGCGGGTAAGCCCGGATCGGTCGGGTTCACCCTGATGCTGGTCGATGGTGCCGTCGAACACCTGCCGGCCGCGCTGATCGCAGCGCTGGCCGAAGGCGGGCGGGTGGTTACCGGGCTGGTGCAGCGCGGGGTAACCAGCCTGGCCAGCGGAACCAGGGCGGGCGCAAGCCTCGAACTGGTGCCGTTTGCCGACATCGGGATCCCCGTGCTGGCGGAATTCGCCGCACCCAAGAGCTGGAGTTTCTGAGCAATGTCGAAGTCCGGGATTTCGCGCCTGGCGCGCTGGGCGCTGCTGACCGGAGCCGCGGCGGTCGCCGCCTCGCCGGCGCTGGCCGACGAGCTGCGCGATGCCCTGATCATGGCATACAACACCAACCCGACGCTGCAGGCGGCCCGCGCCCAGCAGCGCGCGACCGACGAAGGCGTCCAGATCGCGCGCGCGCCGGGGCTGCCCTCGCTGGCCGGTACGGTGACCTACACCGAATTCACCAGCCGCAGCGGATCCAACGCCAGCACCACTTCGCCTGACCGCAATCTCGATGGCAGCGCCTCGCTGTCGATGCCGATCTATGCGGGCGGCGGAATCAAGAACGCGGTCCGCGGCGCGGAAACCCGTGTTCTGGCCGGACGGTCGGACCTGCGCGCGGTCGAAAGCGGGGTCTTTTCGCAGACCGTTACCGCCTACATGGACGTGATCCTTGCCCAGGAAGTGGTCAAGCTCAACCGCGCCAACGTCCAGCGGCTCGAGGTCAACCTGCAGGCGACCCGCGACCGATTCGAGATCGGCGACCTGACCCGCACCGACGTTGCCCAGTCCGAATCGCGGCTCGCGCTGGCGCGGGGCCAGGTCCGCAGCGCCGAAGCCAACCTGATCGCCGCGCGCGAACGCTATATCCAGGTCGTCGGCAAGGCGCCCGAGAATCTGGCCGCCCCGCCGCCGCTGGTCGGGCTGCCGGCCAATGTCGAGGATGCGGTCGCCTATGCGCTCGATCACAACCCCGATCTGCTCGCCTCGCGCGACCGGGCCAAGGCCGCCGGCTTTGACGTGAAGGTCGCCGAAGCCAGCCGCCTGCCGCGGGTCAGCGTTTTCGCCAATGGCGGTTATACCGACTATTTCGGCACGCTGGGCGGCGCCAGTTCCAACCTGTTCACCCAGCACGGAACCTCGTCCTCGGCCGGGGTGCGGGCAACGATCCCGCTGTTCCAGGGCGGCCAGCCCGCCGCGCAGCGCCGCGCCGCGCAGGCCCGGCAGGATGTCGCGCTTGAGCAGCAGGTGGGGATCGAACGCACCGTGATTGCCTCGGTCCGTTCGGCCTATGCCCAGTGGCAGGCCGCGCAATCGCTGATCGCCTCGTCGCAGACCGCGGTCGATGCCGCGACGCTCAGCCTCGAGGGCGTGCGTGCGGAAAATACCGTCGGCAACCGCACGATCATCGACATCCTCAACGCCGAGAACGAACTGCTCAACGCGCAGGTCCAGCTCGAAACCGCCAAGCGCAATGCCTATGTCGCGGGCTTCAACCTGCTGGCGGCGATGGGCCGCGCCGAAGCGCGCGACCTTGGGCTGGATGGCGGGGCGCTCTACGATCCGGTCGCCAATTACGAGCGGGTCAGCGGCAACATCTGGGACTGGAGCAACGATCCCGCCCCCAAGGTCGATTCGACCCGCACCGTTGACACGCCGGCCCAGGACGGTTCAGTAGGCAGCCAGTGATTCCTGTCCCATGATGGGACAGCGCAAGGGTGTGGAAACACTGGAGGCAGGGGCGATGCACCAGGACGGCGAACCTTCGGTCGAGGAAATTCTCGCATCGATCAAGAAAGTGATTGCGCGCGACAGCCGCGCCGCTGCCGAACCGCAGCGCGAGGAGCGCGAAGATGCGCCTTCCGCTATCGAGGACGAGGACGGTGTGCTCGATCTTGGCGCGCTCGATGAATGCGTCGAGGTGGTCGATGCCGCCCCAGCTCCGCTTGTCGCCAGCCAGACCGCCAGCTCGATCAGCGAATCGCTTGCCGCGCTGGCGATGATGGCGCAGCCGCCGGCCGCGCCGCAGATCGTGCGCTCGGGCGAAACCTCGCTTGAAGGCATGGTCCGCGATCTGCTGCGCCCGGCGCTGGCGCAATGGCTCGATTCCAACCTTCCGCCGCTGGTCGAAAAGCTCGTCGCCGCGGAGATTGCGCGGATCGTCGGCAAGAAGGGCTAGGATCGGCCCGCCTCAGCCGCTAACCATGCGGGCATGAGCAACTTCAGGATCGCGCTGGGCGCGCTTGCCATCGCCCTTTCCGCCGCCGCTGTTCCCGCCCAGGCCGGAACCCGGACCATGACCCCGCAAGACCTCGTGACGCTGAAGCGCGTCAGCGCTCCGGCGATCTCGCCCGATGGGGCCTGGGTGGTCTACCAGCAGGTCGATACCGACCCGCAAAGCTACAAGCGCGTGACCGGGCTGTGGCGTGTGCCGGCCAAGGGCGGCACTGCCGAGCGGATCGCCGACCTGCCCGACGCCAGCGAAAGCGCGCCGGCCTTCAGCCCCGATGGCAAGCGGCTCTATTTCATCTCGGGCAAGTCGGGCAGCGACCAGCTGTGGATGCTCGATCTGGCGGCGCCGGGCGGCGCTCCGGTCCAGGCCAGCGAGTTCAAGACCGATGTCGCCGGGTTTACCCTTGCGCCCAATGGCCAGCGGGTGCTGGTCTGGGGCGATGTCGCGCGCGATTGCCCGACGCTGGGCTGCGAAGCGAGCGGCGACACCAGCCAGCCGGGTCCCGGAACCGGGCGGCACTATGCCGACGGCGCGGGCTTCGTGCGCCACTGGGACGCATGGGAGACGCCCGGCAACTACAGCCGCACCTTTGCCTTTGATCTGGCGGCGGACGGCAAGGTTGCCGGCAATCCCGTGGCGCTTGACGGGCCGGCGGGCACGCTGACCGGCGACAATCCGACCAAGCCGTTCGGCGGCGGCGAGGAACTGGCTTGGACACCCGATTCGAAGGGCGCATGGTTCATCGCCCGCCAGGCCGACCGCAATGAGCCGCTGTCGACCAATACCGACTTGTGGCACGCGCCGCTTGACGGCACCGCGCCGCACAACATCAGCCAGGCCAACAAGGGCAGCGACACTTTCCCCGCACCTAGCCCCGACGGCAAGGCCATTGCCTGGGCTTCGATGGCCCGGCCGGGCTACGAGGCCGACCGGCTGGCGGTCAAGCTAATCGAATTCGGCACCGGCACCGCGCGCGAGCTTGCTCCGGGATGGGACCGTTCGGTCGATTCGATCGCCTGGTCGCCCGATTCGAAATACCTCTATGTCACCGCCGGCGATGTCCTCGACAATCCGGTGTTCCGGATCGAACGCGCCAGCGGCAAGGTCGAGCGGCTGAAGCTGATGCCCAAGGGGATGACCGAGGGCCACATTTCAAGCGTGGTTCCGCTGAAGAACGGCGGCCTGCTGTTCACCCGCGACACGATCGCCGGTCCGGCCGAGGTCTGGATTGCCGACAAGGCGGGCAAGCCGGCCCGCCAGCTGTCGCACGCAAATGACGCCCAGCTTGCCGAACTTGGCGGTGTCACCTCGGCGCGGTTCAGCTTCAAGGGCGCGAACGGCGATACCGTCTGGGGCCAGATCCACCGCCCCGCCGGAGCGAGCGGCAAGCTGCCGGTGCTGCTGTTCGTCCACGGCGGGCCGCAGGGCTCGTTCAACGATTCGTGGTCGTTCCGCTGGAACCCGCGGATCTTCGCCAGCCAGGGCTATGCCGTGGTCTCGATCGATTTCCACGGCTCGACCGGCTACGGCCAGGCCTTCACCGACAGTATCAACCGCGACTGGGGCGGCAAGCCGCTCGAAGACCTCAAGCTGGGCCTTGCCGCCGCGCTGGCGACCAATCCGGACCTCGACGGGACCCGCACCTGCGCGCTGGGCGCGTCCTATGGCGGCTACATGATGAACTGGATCGAAGGGCAGTGGCCCGATCGGTTCAGGTGCCTGGTCCAGCACGACGGCGTGTTCGATGCGCGGGCGATGGCCTATGAAACCGAGGAGCTGTGGTTCGACGAGTGGGAACACGGCGGCCACCCCTATTACGAAGCCGCCGAGGAATACGAGAAGTGGAACCCGGTGAACCACGTCGCCAAGTGGCAGACCCCGATGCTGGTAATCACCGGCGAGAAGGACTTCCGCATTCCCTATACCCAGGGTCTCGCCGCCTTCACCGCGCTGCAGCGCAAGGGCGTGCCGAGCGAGCTGCTGGTCTTCCCGGACGAGAATCACTGGGTGCTCAAGGCGAAGAACTCGCTGCAGTGGCACCAGACAGTGCTTGCCTGGCTGGGCAAGTATCTCAAGCCGGAGAGCTGAACGTCGATGCCCCGCCCCGAACCCGCCCTGCTCGATCCCGCGCGCTATCCCTTCGCCCACGAGGTGACGACGCGCTTTGCCGACATCGATCCCAACCAGCACCTCAACAACGTGGCGCTGGCGGCGATGATGGAAGACGCGCGGGTGCGCTTCAATCTGGAGATGCGCGGACGCGTGCGGATCGGCGAACGGCGGGCAATGGTGGCCAGCGTGGCGATGGAATATCTTGCCCAGGGCCATTTCCCGGGTCCGGTCACGGTCCACTGCGGGATCGAGGGGGTCGGGCGGACCAGCTGGACCATCGTGCAGCTGCTCGAACAGGACGGCCGGCCCGTGGCCTTTGCGCGCTCGGTGATCGTGGCGATCACCGATGATCGCCCGGCGCCGCTCGACGACGATTACAAGCTGGCGCTGCTCGAGGAATGGGGACTGAAGTCTTGAGCGTCGATTCGGCAGAGCTGGCCCAGGCGCGCGCCGCGCTCGCGCTGAACGGCGGCGACGGGATCAAGCGCCACATCTTCCTTTGCGCGCAGTCGGAAAAGGCCGCCTGCTGTTCGCCCGAGGTCGGCGCGCCGGCGTGGAAGTTCCTCAAGAAGGAGCTCAAGGCGCGCGGCCTCGACCGCGATGGCGGGATCGCGCGGACCAAGGCCGATTGCCTCAAGATCTGCGCCGCCGGACCGGTCGCGGTGGTCTGGCCCGATGGCGTCTGGTATCATTCGTGCACCCAGCCGGTGCTCCAGCGGATCATCGACGAACATCTGGTCGGCGGCGTTCCGGTCGAGGAATTCCGGCTCTATCCCGCTGAAATGAGCGCGGACGAACCCTGACTCGCCAAGCGCGGCACTTCGTGGCATTCTCCTGAACGTCAACATGACCCGGGAGAGTTGCCATGACGATTGCGCGACTGATCGAGGGGCGGGACGGCGCCGTGATCACCTGCGAAGGTGAAATGCGGGTCGGCGATGCCGCAAGGCTGCTGGCTGAACGGCGGATCGGCGCCCTGCCAGTCTTTTCCGGCGGACGGATCGCCGGGATCTTTTCCGAACGCGACGTGATCTACCAGCTGGCCGCGCACGGCCCGGCGATGCTCGACAAGCGCGTCGACGAGGTGATGACCTCACCCGCGATCACGGTCGAGCCGCAGACCGGCGTGCTCGACGCGCTGGGGCTGATGACCCGCCGGCGGATCCGCCACCTGCCGGTGGTGGACAGCGGCGCGGTGGTCGGCTTCGTTTCGATCGGCGATCTGGTCAAGTACCGGATCGAGCGGATCGAGGGCGAAGCCGAAGCGATGCGCAGCTATATCCAGAGCGCCTGAGGCCTTCGGGCGCGGGTTAACGGACTCATCCATTGTCCTCGCGGCTGACAGATCCTACATCCGGGGACATGGACGCCCCCACCATGACCCTCAGCCCTTCCGCCGCCGCGCGCGTGGCGGCGATTTCCGCCAAACAAGGCAAGCCGGCGGTATTGCGCCTCTCGGTCGAAGGCGGCGGATGTTCGGGTTTCCAGTACAGGTTTGCCCTGGCCGATGGCCCCGCGGCCGATGACGTGGTGATCGAACGCGACGGCGTCACGCTGGTGGTCGACAGCGTCAGCCTCGATCTCGTCGCGGGAAGCGTGGTGGATTATGTCGAATCGCTGGGCGGCGCGGCCTTCAAGGTCGAGAATCCCAATGCGGCATCGGGCTGCGGCTGCGGCTCCAGCTTTGCCGTGTGATGAAGATCGCCACGTTCAACGTAAACGGGATCAAGGCGCGGCTGCCGCGGTTGCTCGAATGGCTCGAGGAAACCCGCCCGGCGGTTGCCTGCCTCCAGGAAATCAAGTGCCAGGACGATGCCTTCCCGGCGGGCGACTTCGAAAAGCTTGGCTATCAGGCGATCTGGCACGGCCAGAAGGGCTTCAACGGCGTGGCGATCCTGGCCGACGGGACCGCTCCGGTCGAAGTGAAGCGCGGCCTCGCCGGTGAGCCTGAGGACGAGCATTCGCGCTATATCGAGGCCGATGTCTTCGGCGTGCGAGTGGCCTGCATCTACCTGCCCAACGGCAACCCGGTGCCTGGACCCAAGTTCGATTACAAGCTGCGCTGGATGAAGCGGCTGCGTGCGCGGATGCACGAGATTGCCGCCGAGGAAGTGCCCGCGATCGTGACCGGCGATTTCAACGTGATCCCGCTGGACCACGATGTCTGGTCACCGCGCGCGATGGCGGCGGACGCGCTGATGCAGCCCGAATCGCGCGATGCCTATGCCCGCCTGCTCGCCGATGGCTGGACCGATGCGCTTGCCACGCACTATCCGGCAGGGGGAATCTGGACCTTCTGGGACTATCAGGCCGGAGCCTGGCAGAAGAACCACGGCTTCCGCATCGACCATGCGCTGCTTTCGCCCGAAATGGCCGACCGGCTCAAGGCCTGCGGGGTCGACAAGGACCACCGCGGCCGGGAAAAGGCCAGCGACCATGCGCCGGTCTGGTTCGAATTCGAACGCGACTGAGCAGCGTGCGGCCCATTGGCCGCTCCGCTGCCAGCATCACCGATAGAAGACGTGGTTGTCGACCCGGCCCAGGCGGGTCAGGTGCCAGCCGGGGCTGACGTAGGCCGCGTGGAAGAAGAGCGCGCCTTCGACCGGGCTGCGCCAGGAATTGGCATGGGCGATCTGGGCCACCGCGACCGCGTTCTTCCACTGCTTCGAGGAGCGGACGATTCCCGGCATCCCCGAACCACGGACAAACGAGAACTGCGAGGGCTGATAGACCACGCCGCAATAGGAATTGGGGAAGCGGCCCGACTTCGAGCGGGCGACGATCACCCGCCCCACGGCGAGCTGGCCCGAAAGCGATTCGCCCTTGGCCTCGAAATAGACCGCGCCCGCCAGGCATTGCAGCTCGCGCGGGAGTTCGGCGGGTTGCGGCTGGGCGGCGACCATTTCGGCAAGCGAGCTGGCCTTGATCGGTTGGGATTCGATTTCAGCGGTGTCGGCATCGACCGCGGGCTGCTGAGCCTCGGCGGGAAGCGGTTGGACAACCGGCTGTGAAAGGGTCTGGAAGGTCGGTTCCTGCTTGTTTACCGCTGCAATGCTCTGCGCGGAGGCGCCGGATCCGTTGGCGCTGACTAGGATCGAAACAATCATGGCCGCCACGGCGATCGTGCTGGCCCGGCGAAGCTGCTTACTCATCATTCTGCATTCTTGGGCGGTGGACGCGCCCGCGCAGGATTGGAAAGGGGCCTTGCGTTGCGAGATTCCCCCAACCGGAATTCCTGCCGGCCGCCCCCCGTCTGCGTGCTAGCTTTGGAGGCTGGAATACCCCCAGCGCCGCCTGCGCAACGAAAGTGGTGCGCCTTTGATTGTGCGGTGCAGCAAAGTCAAGCTGACAGCTATGTCAATCCGATGAACCGTTCACCATTCGCGACATCCAGTTCGATCATCCACAGGTCGGGATCCTGGGCGCAGCGCCGCGCTACATAGTCATCGAAATCCCGAGTATTATCAATATCTTCCGACCGCGAAAGGCGCCATTCGCGGTGGCCCGATACGCTTGGCATGCGCTCGAAAAGGCGCCGGTTTGCGCCGTTTTCGGCGCAAATCACCAGAATTGTCCCGCCGTCGCGCTCACCCTTGTTAAGCACTGCCGCAAACCCTCCGGCGGCCTCGACCGCCCGGATCAGACCGGCAATTTCAAGGTGTGCGGGAAGCCTGGCGGTCATCCGGCCGAGCGCTGCTCAGGCCGCGTCGCGGTCGATCTGGTTGGCGAGCAGCGCATAGAGCGCCTCGGCATCGTTTGCTTCGCCCAGCGCGGCGTGCATCTTTTCGTCGCGCATCATCCGGCTGATCGCGGCCAGCGCATGGAGATGCGCCGCACCCGCCGCTTCGGGCGAAAGCAGCCCGAAGATCAGGTCCACGGGCATGCCATCGGCGGCATCGAAGGCCACCGGAGTGGCAAGCCGCAGGAAGGCCGCAACCGGACGGCCAAGATCGGGGATCCGCGCATGGGGAATCGCCACCCCGCGCCCGAAACCGGTGCTGCCAAGCTTCTCCCGCTCCTCCAGCCGTTCGAGCACGAGCACGGGATCGAGCCCATAGACTCCGGCGAATCGCTGTGCGAGCTGGTCGAGGATGGCGGGCTTGCTGTCGGCCTCGATAGTGCCGACGGCTTCGGGCAGGAGCGTGAAAAGTGCGGTCATGGCTGGCACTCGTGTCCTAGAAAATGGCGCGAAAGGTCCGGGCAGGAGCAAGTCAGCCAGGGTCTAACCCTGTTCTATTGCCCCCTCCCTCCCTGTTGGATTTGGCCGCGCCTTTACTCCTGCTGTTACGAAGGTTCAACCCAGCCGATCGATCCGTCCCCACGGCGATAGACCATGTTGTGCTTGCCGGTGCCCGCGTTCTTGAACAACAGCGCGTTGGTATTGCGCAGATCGAGCATCATCACCGCGTTCGAAACGGTGGTTTCGGGCACGTCGACCTTGGTTTCGGCGATCACCACCGGAGCCTCGGCCACCACCTCTTCGGCCTCCTCGTCGGGTTCGGCAAAAACGGTATAGGCCGCCACTTCCTCGCGCACCGCCTGCGCGGACTGCGCGTGGTGATCGGTCAGGCGGCGCTTGTAGCGGCGCAGCTGCTTGTCGATCTTCTCCGCCGCCTGGTCGAGCGCGACATGCGCGTCCTGCGCGATCCCCGCCCCCTTCAGCACCAGGCCCTGCATCACATGGGTGACGATGTCGGCGCGAAAGGCGCCGGCGGGCGCGCGGTTGAAGGTCACATTGCTTGACAGCGCGCCGTTGAAATACTTGCCCACGATCGCAGCCAGCCGGTCCTGGGCATGCCGCTGCAGGGCTTCGCCGGTTTCGATCTGGTGGCCGGATACGCGAATGTCCATCTGTACTTCTCCTGCTTATGCCGTCGAACCAGGATCAGTCGTTCCATAGCGGAGACTTCACCGATTCGAGGAACTTGGCATGGGCGGCGAGTTCCGCCTCACTTGCCGAATGCGGTCGGGGCGTGCGAAACGCGCGCTCGCGGGTAATCGGCGCCTGCACCGAAACTTCGATCTGGGTGGTTTCGGCAACCAGGCCAAGCCCGATCTGCCGCCCGCCGGTCAGCTCGACATAGACCTGCGCCAGCAATTCGGCGTCGAGCAGCGCGCCGTGCCGGGTGCGGTGGCTGCGGTCGATCCCGTAGCGGGTGCACAGCGCATCGAGCGAATTCTTCGCGCCGGGGTGGCGCGCACGGGCCAGCGCAACCGTATCGACCATCCGGTCGCGAGAGAGCGCGGGCAGCCCGCACATGTCGAGCTCGGCGTTGACAAAGCCGAAGTCGAACCCGGCGTTGTGCGCCACCAGCATCGCTTCCTCGCCGATGAATTCGAGGAATTCGGCCGCCTTTTCATGGAAGCGCGGCTTGTCCGAAAGGAACGCGATCGAAAGGCCGTGCACCGCTTCGGCGCCGGCCGGCATGTCGCGATCGGGGTTGAAATAGCAGTGGAAGGTATTCTCGGTGGGCACCCGGTTGACCATTTCGATGCAACCGATCTCAACCATCCTGTCACCGCTTCTGGGATCGAGTCCGGTGGTTTCGGTATCGAATATGATCTCGCGCATTACCAGATGGATATTGGCCCGTTCTGGCCCCGTGGCAAGGGGGCGACTCGCTATTTTCGGGCGCTATTTCCTGTCTTGAACCAGGGCATGGACCAATTGCTGCACCGCGTGGCGGGTTTCCGCCAGGCTTGTGCCGGTATCGATGACGTAATCCGCCCGCGCGCGCTTTTCCGCATCGGGGACCTGCAGGGCCAGGATCTGCTCGAACTTGTCCTTGGTCATACCCGGGCGGGCCAGCACGCGTTCGCGCTGCATTTCGGCAGGGGCCGAAACCACCACGACCGCATCGAGCCCGTGATTGCCCGTCTTTTCGTAGAGCAGCGGAATGTCGAACACGATCAGCGGCGCATCGGCGTTGTCGGCAAGGAAGGCGCGGCGCAGTTCGGCAACTTCGGGATGGACGATCGATTCGAGCAGCCGCAGCGCCTCGGGATTGCCGAAGACCGCCGCGCCCAGTTTCTGCCGGTCGACCCCGGCTGGCCCGGTCGTTCCCGGAAAGGCGCGCTCGATCGGGTCGATGCATGCGCCGCCCGGCCCCTGCAGTTCATGCACCGCGGCATCGGCGTCGAAAACCGGCACGCCAAGCCCGCGCAGCATCGCCGCGACCGCGCTCTTGCCCATGCCGATCGAGCCGGTCAGGCCAAGGATGAAGGGCTTGTGGGGTTCACGCGGAGGCGCGGAGGCGCGGAGGGTCATGCGGTGAGCAGCCTTCGCAGTTCGGCATCGTGCTCGCGCGGGGCCGGCTGGCCGAAAAACAGATGAAAGGCCTCGGCGGCCTGAGCCACGAGCATTTCTAGACCGTCAATCGTACGAAGACCGAGTGTCCGCGCTTGTTTCAACAAGGGCGTTTCCAGCGGAGCGTAGACCAGGTCGAACACGATCGTATCGGGATAGTAGGTCGAAAGATCTATCGGCACCGGATTCGAGCCGTTCATGCCCATGCTCGACGCGTTAATGACGATGTGGCTAAAGCGTTGGTCATCCGGTCCATCGTTTTCATTCCGGATGGGTCCAAGCGCCTCGAGCGGCCGGCCTTTGCCGAAGCGAGCCCCGATCAGGGCAGCCAGTTCATCTGCTTTCTGGCGGGTCCGATTGAATACGTCGAAGTCACCATATCCCGCCTTGGCCGCACCGAATGCAGCCGCTCGCGCTGCGCCGCCCGCTCCGATGATTTGTACATAGGTCGCAATGTGGTTCGGATAGTCTTCGATCCGGTGCCGGGACAATGGCTCAGACACGCCTTCAACGTCGGTGTTTGTTCCATGCAGTTGACCCTGCGAATCACTAACGATTGTGTTCACTGCATTGAGGTCTCTACCCCGTCGAGAGACGAGATCGAGATGGGGAATCACCGCCTGCTTGTGCGGCATGGTGACGTTGCATCCCCGCCACTCCGCGTCTCCGCGTCTCCGCGTGAAATAGTCTGCCAATTCCTCTGGGCGCACATGGCAGGCGCGGTATTCGGCGTCGATTCCCAGCTTTTCGAGCCAGAAATTGTGAATCAGCGGCGATTTCGAATGCGCGATCGGATCGCCGATCACCTCGGCATAGGGTCTGGTCATGCCAGAAGCTCCCCATGCTGGCGCAGCGCGCCGAGCACCGCGAGCAGCGGCATGCCGAGCACGGTGAAGTGATCGCCCTCAATGCGCTCGAACAGCTGCACCCCGCGCGCCTCGATCCGGAACACGCCGACGCAGCCCGCCACCGCCGGCCATTCGTGGCCGAGATAGCTGGTGATGAAGCGTTCGGACAGTTCGCGCACCCCGAGCCGGGCCAGCGCGCCATGCCGCCAGACAATCCCGCCATCCCGCGCCAGCGCCGCCGCGCTGTGAAGCTGCATTTCCCTGCCGGAGAAATGACGCAGATGCTCCGCGGCCTCTTCGCGGCTGGCCGGCTTGTCGAAGCGGCGGCCCGCGACCTCGACCAGCGAATCGCTGCCCAGGACCAGGCGGGCGGGATGATCTGCCGAGACCGCCAGCGCCTTGGCCTCGGCCAGGGCCAGCGCGACATCGGCGGCGCCTGCCCCGGTCAGCGACGCTTCAAGCGCGCGTTCGTTGATCGCGGCCGGGATCGGTTCGAAGGCAATTCCCGCGGCTTCGAGCATGGCGCGGCGCGACTGGCTTTGCGAGGCGAGGATCAGGCTCATCCCTCGGCTCCGCCCTGCGCGGCGAGGAATTCGTTGTAGAGATTGATGATCGCCGCGGCGGCTTCCTCGATCGAGCGGCGGGTCACGTCGATCACCGGCCAGCCGTTGTCGGCAAACATCCGCCGGGCATACTGCACCTCGCGTGCCACCCGTTCGTCGTCGACATAGGCGGTTTCGGGCGACTGGCCGAGCGAGAGCAGGCGGTTGCGGCGGACCTGGACAAGCCGTTCGGGCGCCGTGGTCAGCCCGACAACCAGCGGGTGCCTGAGCCCGAACAGCGCCGGAGGCGGCGGGCTTTCGACCACGATCGGGATATTGGCGACCTTGTAGCCGCGGTTGGCGAGATAGATCGAGGTCGGCGTCTTGGAGCTGCGCGAGACGCCGGCGAGCACGATGTCGGCTTCTTCCCAGTTCTCCCACCCGACCCCGTCGTCATGGGCGATGGTGTAGTGGATCGCATCGACCCTGGCGAAATAGGCTTCGTCCATCGCGTGCTGGCGGCCCGGGCGGGCCTTGGGATGCTGACCGAGCGCCGCTTCGAGCGCATTGACCGCGGCATCGAGCACCGGGACTACCGGCAGGGCCAGCGCGCGGCAATGCTCTTCAAGCCGGCGGCGGGTATCGGCATTGACCAGGGTATAGAAGACCAGCCCGGGATGCGCGGCGATTTCGGCCATGATCCGGTCGAGGTGCTGCTGCGATCGGACCATCGGCCAGAAATGGCGCATCACCTCGGCCCCTTCGAACTGGGCCAGCGCGGCCTTGGCCAGCATCTCGAGCGTTTCGCCGGTGGAATCCGACAGGAGGTGGAGGTGAAGCTGCGGCATGAGCGATCCTGTGGACGATTTGCGGCATAAACCACGGGAGAGGGGGGCTTACAAGTTCGGGGACAAAAGCTGCCCCCGCTGACCGGACTGGTGCAGGGACTCTTGTGGACATGTGGAGAGCGATTCCCACAGCCTGGGGATAGCGGGCAAAAGACGCGCTTGACGCGCGGCCCCACGGATTCGGATTTGCGCTTTGCCCTGTTCAGCACGGGAGAATTCCGGCAAGGGCGCCCTGTCCCCGCTTTCCACAGGGCCAACAACATCTGAATCCTTTTAAGAATCCTATTTGATTTGAATTGGAATAGACCCGATGCCCGGTTTGCTTCTCGATACGTTGCGCGGCCAGAATGTGCGTCCAAGGCCGGCGTGGCTGATGCGCCAGGCGGGCCGCTACCTGCCCGAATACCGGGCGCTGCGGGCCGAGAAGGGCGGGTTCCTGGCGCTGGTCTATGACACCGAGGCAGCGGCTGAAATCACGCTCCAGCCGATCCGGCGCTACGGCATGGACGGGGTGATCCTGTTCTCGGATATCCTGATCGTGCCCTATGCGATGGGCCAGGATCTTCAATTCCTTGCTGGCGAAGGTCCGCACCTCTCGCCGCGGCTGGTTGATGCCGGTCTGGAAAGCCTGAGCGCCGTTCCAGAGCGGCTGACGCCGATCTACCAGACAGTCAAGCTGGTCAAGTCGCAGGTGCCTTCGGACAAGACCATGCTGGGCTTTGCCGGCAGCCCGTGGACCGTCGCAACCTACATGGTCGCGGGCGAGGGAAGCCGCGACCAGCATGAGACCCGGGCGCTGGCCTACCGCGATCGCGGCGCCTTCCAGGCGATCATCGATGCGATCACCGATGTGACGATCGAATACCTGGCGGGGCAGATTCTGGCCGGGGCCGAAGCGGTGCAATTGTTCGACAGCTGGGCCGGGAGCCTGGCACCGGCCGAATTCGAACGCTGGGTGATCGCGCCCAATGCGCGGATCGTCGCCGCGATCGCCAAGCGCTTTCCGCATGTTCCGGTGATCGGTTTTCCGAAGGGCGCGGGAGAGAAATTGCCCGCCTATGCGCGCGAAACCGGGGTTCAGGCGCTGGGCCTGGATGAGACGATCGATCCCTTGTGGGCGGCGCGGGCGCTGCCGGCGGGACTGCCGGTGCAGGGCAATCTCGATCCGCTGCTGCTGATTTCGGGCGGCGCGGAAATGGAAGCGCAGGCGCTGCGCGTGCTTGAAGCTTTTGCCGATCGCCCCCATGTCTTCAACCTGGGCCACGGGATCGGGCAGACGACTCCGCTGGAGCATGTCGGACACTTGCTGGCGCTGGTCAGGAACTGGCGCGACTAGGGATCTTGTCGGCGCAATGGATTGGGTGCTCGCGATGACCTACCTCTGGCTCAAGGCCGGCCACATCGTCTTCGTGATCTTCTGGATGGCCGGGCTGTTCATGCTGCCGCGCTATTTCGTCTATCATCAGGAGTCCGCGCCG
Organism: Sphingomonadaceae bacterium; assembly: GCA_046348665.1. Taxonomy (GTDB): domain Bacteria; phylum Pseudomonadota; class Alphaproteobacteria; order Sphingomonadales; family Sphingomonadaceae; genus Novosphingobium. Next base: position 1,118,254 of record JAXMDV010000001.1, read on the forward strand.
GGATCGGCCGAGGATCGCCTGTGGATCGAACGCGAGGCGCGGTTGCTGAAGATCATCCTGTGGCCGGCAATGGCGGTTGCCTGGGTGCTGGGGCTGCTGCTTGCCTATCAGACCGGGGCCTTCATGCAGGGCTGGTTCCATGTGAAGTTCGCCGCGGTGCTGGCGCTTTCGGCCTACCACGTCTGGCTGTCGGGCTATCACACGGCGCTTGCCGCGGGTGAGCGCCGGCTTTCGGGCAAGCGGCTGAGGATCCTCAACGAATTGCCGGGGATCGCGGCGGCGCTGATCGTGATCATGGTGGTGGTCCGCCCGTTCTGAGCCGCCACGCCGAATGGCTCAATGATTGACCAGACAAGATTGACCAGGCGGGGGCAAAGGCCTATTCGGCGCTGTCCGGCATGGACCGCGCGTTTCCGCGCGGCGCGATCCGCTTTCCCCAAGCCCATCGATCGTCCGGCCATTTTCATACCTGTTCCAGATGGACCGATACAGACATGCATTTGAAAGAACTCAAGAAAAAGACCTCGGCCGAGCTGGTCGAAATGGCCGAAGAGCTTGGCGTGGAAAGCGCCTCGACGCTGCGCCGCCAGGACCTGATGTTCGCGATCCTCAAGGAAGTTGCCGAGGACGGCGAGGAAATCATCGGCCAGGGCACGATCGAGGTTCTCGCCGACGGTTTCGGCTTCCTGCGCAGCCCCGAGGCGAACTACCTTGCCGGGCCCGACGATATCTACGTTTCGCCCAACCAGGTCCGCAAATGGGGCCTGCGCACCGGCGATACGGTCGAAGGCGAGATCCGCGCGCCCAAGGACGGCGAACGCTATTTCGCGATCACCAAGCTGGTCAGCGTCAACTATGACGATCCCGAAGTGGTCCGCCATCGCGTCAACTTCGACAACCTGACCCCGCTCTATCCCGACCAGAAGCTCAACCTCGATACGGTCGATCCGACCGTCAAGGACAAGTCGGCGCGGGTGATCGACATCATCAGCCCGCAGGGCAAGGGCCAGCGCGCGCTGATCGTCGCGCCGCCGCGCACCGGCAAGACGGTGCTGCTCCAGAACATCGCCAAGGCGATCACCGACAACCATCCCGAGGTGTTCCTGCTGGTCCTGCTGGTCGACGAACGCCCCGAGGAAGTCACCGACATGCAGCGCAGCGTGAAGGGTGAGGTGATCTCCTCGACCTTCGACGAACCCGCCAGCCGTCACGTCCAGGTTGCCGAAATGGTGATCGAAAAGGCCAAGCGGCTGGTCGAACACAAGCGCGACGTGGTGATCCTGCTCGATTCGATCACCCGGCTTGGCCGCGCCTACAACACCGTGGTGCCCAGCTCGGGCAAGGTGCTGACCGGCGGTGTCGATGCCAACGCGCTGCAACGCCCCAAGCGATTCTTCGGCGCGGCGCGCAACATCGAGGAGGGCGGTAGCCTGTCGATCATCGCCACCGCGCTGATCGATACCGGCAGCCGGATGGACGAAGTGATCTTTGAAGAGTTCAAGGGCACCGGCAACTCGGAAATCGTGCTTGACCGCAAGGTTGCCGACAAGCGCATCTTCCCGGCGCTCGATGTCGGCAAGAGCGGAACCCGCAAGGAAGAACTGCTGGTCGCCAAGGACAAGCTGTCGAAGATGTGGGTGCTGCGCCGGATCCTGATGCAGATGGGAACCATCGATGCGATGGAATTCCTGCTCGACAAGATGAAGGATTCGAAGACCAACGAGGACTTCTTCGCCACCATGAACCAGTAAGGTGGGTCTGGTTCGGCCCCGGCACGCGGTCCTTACCGGCGCGCCGGGGGCGGGCTAAACCACCCTGCTTGGCCACTGACAAGGTGGAGGAGCGGTTGCTCTTCCTGCGGAAAATGCTTCAGCCTTGCGCCACCTGAAGCTGCGCCGCCATCAGTTCCCAGAGCTTGTTCACCGCCTTGACCGGTCGGACCATGACCTTGAAATCGCTTATATTTCCGGCATCATCAAAGCGGATCAGGTCGATCCCGTTGATCGTGATCCCATCGATCTCGGCGATGAATTCGAGGCAGGCATCGTTGCCGTCGATAATCTCGCGGACATAGCGGAAGGTGTCGTTCCCCAGCACCTTGGCCGCGCTCAGCAGGTAGAGCATGACCTTGGCCTTGCCTTCCTGCGGGGAGTGGACCACCGGCGAATGGAACACCGGCGCATCGCCCAGCTGCGCCGCGAGCAGATCGGCATTGCCGCCGCTTTCCATATAGGCGTGCCAGGCCGCCACTCCTGCTTGTGCGCTCATTTGCCGTTCCAGTCTTGTCGCGATTGTCGGTGCTGCGAGCATGCCTTGGCTTGGCGGGCATTTCCAGCCTATGGTTTGATCCATGTTAGAAGATTCCGCCGATCCCCTGGCAGCGGGACTTGCCGCGCTGTCCGCCCGCGACCCGGCGACGGCCGCGGGACATCTGCGCCGCGCCGCTGCCAGCCTGCCGCGCGAGGTGATGAACTGGGTGGCGCTGTCGCAGGCCGAACTGGCGCTGGGCAACCACGGCGCGGCCGAAGCGGCGCTCGAGGCGCAGCTCGATATTGCCCCGCGCGATGTGGGGGCATTGCTGACCCGGGGGTTGCTGCGCGAACAGGCCGGTGATGCGCGCGCGGCGTCGAGTTTCTACAAGGCGGCGCTCAACCAGATCGCGGCCGAAGGCGGGTTGCCGCCGCCGCTGGTCAGCCTGCATGACCATGCCCGCGCCTATCTGCGCCAGGCCGAAGGAAGCTTTGAAGCGCACCTGCTCGAGGCTCTGGGAGACGAGCTTTCGCCGACGATGGTCGAGGCGGTCGAACTGCTGCTTGGCAAGCGGCAGCTCTATTTCCAGCAGCCGTCGGTATTCTATTATCCCGGCCTGCCGCAGAAGCGCTTCTACGATCCCGCGCAATTTCCCTGGCTGGAGCCGATGCTGGCGCTGGTTCCCGAAATGCAGCGCGAACTTGCGCAGGTGCTGGCCTCGGGCGCAGAGGGTTTTGCGCCCTACGTCCGGACCCCGCCGAACCGGCCCGCGCCCAACAGTCCCCTGCTCGACAACCAGGATTGGACCGCTTTCCATTTCTGGCGTGACGGCGCGGTGGTCGAGGAAAACGCCGCGCGCTGCCCCGCGACGATGCAGGCGCTGAGCCATGCTCCGCTGGTCGAGACGCCGGGCCGCTCGCCCAACGCGCACTGGTCGCGGCTGCTCCCGGGGGCGCACATCGCGCCGCATTTCGGCATGCTCAACACCCGGCTGATCTGCCACATCCCGATCATGACCGCGCCGGACTGCTGGTTGCGGGTCGGTTCGGAACGGCGCGAATGGATCGACGGCGTGCCGCTGGTGTTCGACGATTCGATCGATCACGAAGCCAGGAACGACGGGCCGAGCCAGCGGGTGATCCTGCTGTTCGAGATCTGGCGGCCCGAGATCGAAGAGGGTGACCGCGAGGCGATCAGCCGGATCTTCGAAGCGATCGGGAACTACGGCTAGCCCAGATGCTCGGCCAGGAACGCCTCGGTGCGGCTGTCGGCCAGGCGGGCTTCGGCGTCATGGCGGCGGTCGCCCATTTCGGCGGCGAAGCCGTGCGGCATTCCGGGATAGTCGTGCAGCGTGACGCGCGGGTGATCGTCGAGCCCGGCGTGCATGGCGGCCTGGGCCTGGGCTGAAACGAACTGGTCGGCGCCGGCGATGTGCAGCATCAGCGGGTTGGCGATGTGGTGCGCCTCATCCAGCATCTGGTCGATCATCACCCCGTAGTAGCCAACCGAAGCGTCGATATCGGTGCGCGCAGCCGCCATGTAGGCCAGCCGTCCGCCCAGGCAATATCCGGCGCAGCCGACCTTGGCGACGCCCTCACTGCCCCGGATCCAGCGAATCGCCGATTCGATATCGTAGACCCCGGCTGCGGGATCGTACTGCTGGAAGTATCCGAAAGCCTCATTCAGCTCGGCCTCGATATCGGGGTTGAGTTCGACCCCGGGGGCAAAGCGCCAGAAGATGTCGGGCGCGACCGCCAGATAGCCCCGGGCGGCCCAGCTGTCGGCCTTCTGGCGGATCCCCGCGTTCACTCCGAAGATTTCCGGGATGATCACGATTCCGGCCCTGGGCGCGCCATCGGGCCGGGCGACATAGGCCGGGATCTGGCCGTCGTGCTTCATCGAAGGGATCTGGACGGTCTCGCTCATGGGTCGGCTCCTGATGCTGGTCAGCCCCTCACTTACGCGCGCCGTGGACTTTGTGAAGGGGCTATGCCAGCTTGGGGCCAGCCCGGGCGCGGGGGAAGTCCGGGCGGCGAGGAGATTGCACGATGAAAGTCCATGTGGATATCGACTGCACGCCCGAAGAGGCGCGCGCTTTCCTGGGCCTGCCCGATGTGTCGAAGGCCAACGGGGTCTATATCGACGCCATTGCCAAGGCGATGAAGGGCGCCGGTTCGGTCGACCAGGTGCAGGAGTTCGCCAAGAACCTCGCACCGATGGGCCAGGCCGGGCTCAAGCTGTTCCAGCAATTCATGGAAAGCGGCAGCGCCTTCGCCGCCGGGGCGGGCAAGAAGAAGGACGCGGACTGATCGCGCGCATTGCAGAATGGTGACCGATACGATCTTTGCCCTGTCGAGCGGCGCTCCGCCGGCGGCAATCGGCGTGATCCGGGTGAGCGGACCGCGCGCCGGCGCGGCGCTCGAGGCGCTGACCGGACGGCTGCCGGACCCGCGCCGCGCAAGCTTTGCCCGGCTGCGCGATGCTGGGGGCGAGGTGGTGGACGAAGCGCTGGTGCTGTGGCTTCCCGGGCCGAACACCGAGACCGGCGAGGACGTTGCCGAGCTGCAGTGCCACGGCGGCCGGGCGGTGATTGGCGCGGTCGAAGCGGCGCTGGCCGTGCTTCCCGGATTGCGGCGCGCCGGACCGGGTGAATTTACCCGCCGCGCCTTCGTCAACGGCAAGATCGATCTGGCCCAGGCCGAGGGGCTTGCCGACCTGCTCGAGGCCGAGACCGAGCTGCAGCGGCAGACCGCGATGGCAATGGCGGGCGGCGGCTTTTCGCGCAGGGTTGAAGGGTGGCGCGCCGAACTGCTGCGGCTTTCCGCCGCGCTCGAGGCGGTGCTCGACTTTTCCGGGGACGATGATGTCGCGACCCTGCCTGTCGATTTCGCGGTGCAGATCGGCGCACTGGAAGCGCAACTTGCCGCCTGGCTCGATCGCCCCCGGGCCGAGGCGCTTCGCGAAGGCTTCCGGGTGGTGATTGCAGGCCCGCCGAATCTTGGAAAAAGCACGCTTTTCAATGTGTTGGTGCAATCCGACGCGGCGATTGCGACACCGATTCCCGGCACCACCCGCGATGTGCTGACCCGTCCGGTCAGCTACGAGGGCATTCCCTTTCTGTTCGCGGACACCGCCGGTCTCCACGATGCGGTCAGCGACGAGGTCGAGGCGATCGGGATCGAGCGGGCGATGGAAGCGCTTGACCGCGCCGACCTCGTGCTGTGGCTTGGCCCGGAGGGCGAAGGCCCCGATGGTGCATGGGAAATCGCTTCGCAGGTTGACCGCGAGGATTCGCTGGTCAAGCGCCAGGCGCGCCACCGGATTTCGGCGCTCACCGGGGCGGGGATAGACGCGCTGCGGGCCGACCTGATCGAAACCGCGCGCAAGGCGATGCCCAGGCCCGGCGAGGCGGCGCTCAACCAGCGCCAGCACGACCTGCTGCGGGGCGCCGTGCGCGCGCTGGGCGAGGCGCGGCGCGAGCATGATCCGCTACTGGCGGCCGAGGGCCTGCGCGTCGCAAGGATCTCATTCGACAGTCTGCTTGGGCGGACGACCACCGAAGACATGCTCGACACGCTGTTCGGCCGGTTCTGCATCGGCAAGTAATGTTCCACGTGGAACATAGTTGCCTCGCCCGCCGCAAACCTGTTCCCCGGGCACCAACGCTGCGCTAAGGCGCGGGCGATCATGCAGCGTTTCGATGTCATCGTTGTCGGCGGCGGGCACGCCGGAGTTGAAGCCGCGGCGGCTGCGGCGCGGATGGGCGCGCATGTCGCGCTGGTCAGCTTCGATCCGGCGGCAATCGGCGCGATGAGCTGCAACCCGGCGATCGGCGGGCTGGGCAAGGGTCACCTCGTGCGCGAAGTCGATGCCTTCGACGGGATCATGGCGCGCGCGGCCGATGCGGGTGCGATCCATTACCGCATGCTCAACCGCTCGAAAGGCAGCGCGGTGCAGGGGCCGCGTGTCCAGGCCGATCGCAAGCGGTTCAGGGCGGCGGTGCAGCACCTGCTGGGCGAGCACGGCGATCTAACTGTCGTTTCCGGAGAGGCTGCCGGATTGCGGCTTGCCGGCGGGCATGTCCAGGGCGTCGATCTCGCCGACGGCACGGCGCTCGAAGCTCCGGCGGTGGTGCTGTGTACCGGGACTTTCCTGGGCGGGATTCTCTATCGCGGCGAGGAGCGGCTGGAAGGGGGGCGGATCGGCGAGGCTTCGGCGCAGCGGCTTGCCGCGCAGCTGCGCGATGCCGACCTGCCGATGGCCCGGCTCAAGACTGGCACGCCGCCGCGGCTCGACGGCCGCACGATCGACTGGGCCCGGCTCGAGGAGCAGCCTTCGGACGCCGATCACTGGACCATGTCGCCGCTCGGATCGGGGCGGGTGCTGCCGCAGGTGTTCTGCGCGATCACCCGCACCAACGCCCGCAGCCACGATGTCATTCGCGCCAACCTGAGCCGTTCCCCGCTGTTCTCCGGCGCGATCGGCGCCTCGGGGCCGCGGTATTGCCCCTCGATCGAGGACAAGATCCACCGCTTCGCCGATCGCGACGGGCACCAGGTCTTCCTCGAGCCCGAAGGTCTCGACAGCCACCTGGTCTATCCCAACGGCATCAGCACATCGCTGCCCGCCGATGTCCAGCTTACTATGCTGCGGACGATGGAGGGTCTTGAGCAAGTGGCGATGGAAGTGCCCGGCTATGCCGTGGAATACGACCACATCGATCCCCGCGCACTGCGCCAGAGCCTTGAACTGCGCAGCATCCCGGGGCTTTATTGTGCCGGGCAGATCAATGGCACCACCGGCTATGAGGAGGCCGCCGCACAGGGACTGGTCGCCGGGCTTCATGCCGCCGCGCAGGTACTGGGCCGCGATCCGCCCGCGCTCGACCGGGCGAACAGCTACATGGCGGTGATGATCGACGACCTCACGCTGCACGGGGTGACCGAACCCTACCGTATGCTCACCGCGCGGGCCGAATACCGGCTGCGGCTGCGGGCCAACAACGCGGCAACGCGGCTGACCCCGCTGGGGCTGCAAGTGGGCTGCATCGGCGCCGAGCGCGCCGACTGGTTCGCCCGGCGCGAGGCCGAGCTGGCGCGGATCGACGCGGCGCTCGATCAGGCCGCGACCAGCAATGCGCTGGCCAGCGCCGGCCTGCCGGTGCGCGCGGACACGGGGCGCCTGCCCTTGCGCGAATGGCTGCGCTTCGGCGGGATCGGGCTCGCCGATCTCGTTCCGTGGCTGGACGAGGAACTGCCCGAGGACGCTGAACTGCTCGCCGAGATCGAGGAGGACGCCGCCTATGCGCCCTATCTCGCCCGCCAGGAAAGCGAGCTGCGCGATCTGCGCGCGGGCGAGGCGCTGCCGCTGGGCGATGATTTTCCCTATGCCGCAATTCCAGGTCTCTCGCGCGAGATGGTCGAGCGACTGAGCAAGGCGCGTCCCGCAACATTGGCGGCGGCGGGCCGGGTTCCGGGAATTACCCCCGCGGCGCTTGCGGCATTGCTCGTCCACGCCCGGCGGAGGGCGGCATGATCCTGCATGACGAGGCCGAAGCTCGAACCTGGTTCGAGGCGCTGCCCGAATGGAACGATGCAGCCGCGCACCGTCTGGCTGTCCTCGCGGCGATGCTGTCCGCCGAGAACCAGGTGCAGAACCTTGTCGCCGAATCGAGCCTGTCTGCGCTGTGGGTGCGGCACTTTGCCGATTCGGCGCAATTGCTGGCGCATGCTCCACGTGAAACATGTTCGCCCTGGCTCGACCTTGGCAGCGGCGCGGGGTTTCCGGGGCTGGTGATCGCAATTCTTCGCCCCGAATGCGAAGTGGTGATGGTCGAATCGCGCACCCGCCGAATTGATTGGCTCCGCCGCGCGGCGGAGAAGTTGCAGCTTGCCAACGCCAGTGTCGCGGGCTGCCGGCTGGAAGCGCTCGAAGCGCGCAAATTCCGCGCCATTTCGGCACGGGCCTTTGCACCCTTGCCCAGATTGCTGGATCTTTCCGCAAGATTCTCCACAGCGGAGACAGTCTGGCTGTTGCCCAAGGGGCGGTCTGCCCGGCAGGAATTGCTGGACCTGACCGGCTGGAACCATATGTTCCACGTGGAACAATCGCTGACCGACCCGGAAGCCGGGGTGATAGTCGGCACTCTGGCCGGAAGATCGGGCAAGAAAGGGAAAAAGCCGTGATTCGCGTTGCGATCGCCAACCAGAAAGGCGGGGTGGGCAAGACCACCACAGCGATCAACATCGCCACGGCGATGGCCGCGACCGGCTGGAAGACCTTGCTGATCGATCTCGATCCCCAGGGCAACGCCTCGACCGGGATCGGGATCGCGGCGGCCGATCGCACGTCGTCATCCTATGACCTGCTGGTCGATCAGGTTCCGCTCAAGGACTGCGTGATTGCCTCGCGGATCCCCGGGCTCGACGTCGTGCCGGCGACCGTCGATCTTTCAGGTGCCGAGATTGAGCTGGTCGGAGTGGAAAATCGCACTGATCGGCTGCGCGATGCGCTCAAGGGCGAACATGGCTATGACATTGTCTTTATTGACTGTCCGCCATCGCTGGGACTGCTGACGCTCAACGCGCTGTGCGCCGCCGATACCTTGCTGGTGCCGCTGCAGTGCGAATTCTTCGCGCTCGAAGGGCTGTCGCAGCTGCTCCAAACGGTCGAGCGGATCCAGCAGCGCTTCAATCCCGATCTGGGCATTGTCGGCGTGGCGCTGACCATGTTCGACCGGCGCAACCGCCTGACCGACCAGGTTGCCGACGATGTCCGCTCATGCCTGGGCAACCTGGTCTTCGATGCGGTGATCCCGCGCAATGTCCGCCTGTCCGAAGCGCCAAGCCACGGGCTTCCGGCGCTGGTCTACGATCACACCTGCTCGGGCAGCCGCGCCTACATGGCCCTGGCGCGCGAGCTGATTTCGCGTCTCCCCAAGCAGAGGAAAGCCGCATGAGCGACGATCCGGTAATCCGAATTTCCGTTCCCCGGGCCGAAGGCGGCGCCAAGCGTCCGGCGTTGGGCAGGGGGCTGGGCGCGCTGCTGGGCGAAACCCGCCGCGAGGAGCCGCTGGTCACGCCGCCGGCAGGCACGTCCGCCGCGGCAGGCGCGCGGCCAGCCTCGGGCATGGCGATGCTGGCGGTATCCGACATCGAGCCGCACCCCGGCCAGCCGCGCCGCCGATTCGAGGAAGCCGCGCTTGCCGAACTGGCCGCATCGATCGCGGCGCGGGGCGTGATCCAGCCGGTCATCGTGACGCCGCATGGGGCAGGGCGCTGGCGGCTGGTTGCCGGCGAACGCCGGTGGCGTGCTGCCCAGCGCGCGCAACTGCATGAAATTCCAGCGATAATCCGCGATCTCGACGATCGCGAGATCACCGCGCTGGCCCTGATCGAGAACCTGCAGCGCGAGGATCTCAATCCGATCGAGGAAGCCCGCGCCTATCACCGCCTCGCCGAAGACGAAGGACTGACCCAGGCGGAGATCGCGCGGCTGGTCGAGAAGAGCCGCAGCCACGTCGCCAATCTTCAGCGGCTGCTGGCGCTGCCCGAACCGGTGATCGAACTGGTCGAGGAAGGCAGGCTGTCGATGGGGCACGCCCGCGCCCTGATCGGGGTGGATGACGCGCTAGAGATCGCGAGCCAGGCCGTGGCGCGCCGGCTGTCGGTTCGCGAAGTGGAGCGTCTTGCCCGGCGCGGCAATGGTCCCGCCAGCACCCCGCGCCGCGCGCGCGGTGAGCGCGAAACCGGCGCGGCGGCGGATATCGCGGCGGTCCAGAGCCATCTTGAGGAGTTCCTCGGCCTGTCGGTGCGGATCAATACCGATGCCGATCCGCGCTCGGGCGCGGTGACGATTCGCTACCGCACGCTCGACCAGCTCGATCTCATTTGCCAGCGGCTAACGGGCGGTGGAATATAGATATTTTCTGGAGGCAATGGTTAATTTTGGGTCCCGACCTGTTAACCATACCGGGTAGCAAAGGTTGAACCCCGTGTTCCTACTTATGGCGCTGCGAATGGGGGGATTGCCAGCCATTCCGGGCAGCCTGCGCGGCTGCCGGCATATTTGAAGGGACCAGAATAACATGCGCACTTCGCTTCGTCTTGCTGCTGTCGGTGTTGCACTCGCCGCGGCTTCGTTCGCTACCTCGGCTTCGGCCGCTGCCAGCGCCACCGCCACCGCGACCGCGGAAGTCCTCAGCTCGCTGACGCTGACTGCCGATTCGGCGCTCGACTTCGGCCAGATCGCTCCGAACACCGGCGGCACCGTCACGGTTCACGCCGACAGCACCGTTGCGCAGACCGGCGGCCTTGTCTGGACGGGGACCCGCGCTCCGGCCGGCTTTACCGTGACCGGCAGCAATGGCGCCACCGTGGTCCTGACCCTGCCCAGCGCGGCGGTCAACCTGACCCGTTCGGGCGGCAGCGATACCATGACGCTGAGCGGCTTCACCGCCAGCCCGACCGGTGCCTTCCAGCTGGGCTCGACCACCGGCTCGGCCACTTTCAACGTTGGCGGTACGCTGGCGGTTGCCGCCAACCAGGTTGCGGGCCTCTATTCGGGTACCTTCAACGTCTCGGTTGAATATCAGTAAGCCTTTCTTCGCCCCAACGCGGGCGTGAAGCAAAAGGGGCCGCATCCGCCAGGCGCGGGTGCGGCCCTTTCGCATGGCGGTGCCGGCGAGTGCTGGATCATCATGCTTAGCCGAAAATTAACCCTGTTTGCCTAAGCCCCTAGGTGAATTCCGCAGTGCGCCCCTGCACCTTGCGGTAACCATCAAGGGATTCGTGATGTCGCCGATTTCGCCGCTGCGCCGCCTGCTTGCCGCAGGAGCCGCCTTTTCCGCCCTTGCCACGCTTGGCGCGGCTCCCGCTCAGGCCCAGGGCGATCTGCTGGTCGCACCCACCCGCGTGATCATCAACAACGCCGGCAGCGCCGAAGTGGTGCTCAGCAATATCGGCAGTCAGCCCGCCACCTACCGCATTTCCGCCGAACTGCGCCGGATGGACGAGGACGGCGACTTTGCCGAAGTCAAGGAAGCCGATGCCAATCCGGCCGAACAGGCGGCGCTGGCAATGGTCACTTTCGCCCCGCGGCGAATCACCTTGCTGCCGGGGCAGCCCCAGTCGGTGCGGATCGCGGTGCGCCCGCCCGAAGGCCTGGCTGACGGGGAATACCGCGTCCACATGAATTTCCGGGCGGTTCCGCCGGCGCCGGCGCCCGAGGCGGCTACCGCCGACGAAGCGGCCGGGCTGTCGATCAGGCTGGTGCCGGTCTATGGCATCACCATCCCGGTGTTCCTGCGCCGGGGCCGTCTGGAAGGCGGGGCGAGCCTGGCCAATCCGCATCTTCTGTCGACGACCCACGGGAGCTTTGTCGAGCTTGACATGAACCGCACCGGCCAGCGCTCGGTCTATGGCGCGCTGATCGGCAAGAACGCGCATGGCGAGGTGCTGTTCGAGCTCAAGGGAATCGCGATCTATGCCGAGATCAGCCACCGCAAGGTGCAGATCCCGGTCCCGCCCGAGGCGCTGGCCAAGCTGAAAGGCCCGGTCAGGATCGAGTACCGCGAGCTGGCCGAAAACGGCGGCGCGCTGCTCGCCGAAACATCGGCGGTTTTCCCGTAATCGCAATGGCTTAGCCGGACTCTGACGTCATGATACGCGGGATCGGACCGATCAGGCAGGCCGTCGCACTGGGTGCGGCGGCTTTGGCCGCATGGTCCGTTCCCGTCCTGGCCCAGGGCTGGAGCGCTAATGAGGACGATGCGCTGCTGCTCGCGCTGCACACCCGCTCGTACAAGATCGGCGACACGATTCGCGGCTACCAGACCCCGCAGGGCGTTTGCGTCGATTTCGCCGATGTGATCCAGACGCTCGACCTGCCGGTGCGGCTCGACAAGAAGTCGCGCCGCGCAACTGGCTGGCTCTTCGCGGAGGACCAGCGGATCACCATCGACCGCGATTCAAATACGGTACAAACCGTGAACGGTCGCGCGCAAATACCCGATAATGCGATCCGCGACACGCCCGAGGGCTGGTGCATGGACCTGGCTGCGCTGTCGGGCTGGATGGGCGTGCGGTTCACCCCGGATCTCGGAAATCTCGCGATCAAGCTCGAGAGCGACCGCAAGTTGCCGTTCCTCGAGGCGATCGAGCGCAAAAGTCGCGCGGCGCGACTTCGCAAGCCCGAGGACACGCAGTTCAACCTCGCCAGCCTGCCGCGCGCCGATGCACCCTACCAGAGCTGGCGCACGCCATCGGTCGATGTCCAGGTCCAGGGCCGCTGGAGCAGCCGGGGAACGGCAACGGTGCAATACGAGGGCCTGGCGAGCGGCGAAGTGCTGGGGATGAGCTATTCGGCGCGGCTTGCCGGGGCTAATAGCCTGGCCCCGGATTCGCTGCGTTTCCGGCTCTATCGCAACGATCCCGACGGCGGCATGCTTGGCCCGCTGCGGGCGACCCGCATCGCCGTGGGTGACGTCGATACGCCGCAGACCGCGCTCAGCGCGCAGAGTTCCTATGGCCGCGGCGCATTCATCACCAACCGCCCGCTCAACCTGCCCTCGCGGTTCGGCACGGCCACGCTGCGCGGCGAATTGCCCGCGGGCTGGGATGCCGAGCTCTACCGCAACGGCGAGCTGCGCGCCTACCAGGCCGATCGCGGCGACGGGCGCTATGAATTCGGCGAAATCGAGCTGGTTTTCGGCCAGAACGAGTTCGACGTGGTGCTTTATGGCCCGCAAGGCCAGATCCGGCACCAGCGCTCGTCCTATCCGGTCGGCGCGGAAAGCCTGCCTGCGGGCAAGACCTGGTACTGGGCCGGGGTGGTCGAACAGGGCCACGATCTGATCGGCACCTCGCAAGGCTTGTCCGATCCGCTGACCGGCTGGCGCTGGGGAGTCGGCGTCGAGCGCGGGATCGATCGACGAACCACGCTTGGCGCCGCGTACACCAGCCAGGTGCTCACCGGCCGCCGCAATCACTATCTCGAAATGGTGGCCCGCCGCTCGATCGGGCCGGCGCTGGTCGAGCTGTCGGCTGCCCAGCAGCTGGGCGCCGGGCGGGCGCTGCGCGGCGAGGTGATCGGGCAGGCGGGCGGCGTGAACTTTTCAGGCCATGCCCTGTGGGTCGATGGCGCGTTCGACAGCGACCTCGTCTCGCTCTCGCAGCGGCGCGAATTCGACCTGCGGCTGGGCGGCACGCTTCGGCTTGGCACCTGGCGCCTGCCGGTCGAGGCCGGCGCGCGCCAGACGGTCGGCCGCAACGGGGTAAAGATTACCGAACTGTTAACGCACGGTTCCTTCCGCGTCGGCCGCGCCAGCCTGACGGTCGAGCTGCTGCACCGCGCGGTTTCGGGCGATCCGGTCCTTATCGCGCACGAGGATCATGGCAACATGCTCTCGCTGGTCGGCAATACGCGGATCGGGCGGGTCCAGCTGCGCGGCCAGGCGCGGTTCGGGCTGGATGGCAACCATACCGGGTTCCAGCAGGCGCAGCTGGTGGTCGACGCCCCGATCGGCGAACAGTCGAGCCTGCGCGGGGCCTACGAGATCGACGCGCCCTCTGACCGGCGGACCCTGTCGCTGGGTTATGTCCATCAGTTCAAGCACTTCGCACTGCGCGGTGAAGGTTCGGTCGACAACCGCGGCGCCGTGACAATGGGGCTGACCCTGGCGTTCAGCATGGGGCCGAACCCGGTCGACGGCGGCTGGCGCGTGTCGCGCGATAGGCTCGCCGAACAGGGCCAGGCCGCGGTCGAGGTGTTTCGCGACGACAATGGCGACGGCTATCGCCAGGCGGGCGAGCCCGGGGTCGAAGGCGTGAATGTCGAGGCCGGCTTCCGCCACGCCGACGCGGCGACCAACGGATCGGGCCGGACCGTGATCGACGGGCTGATCCCCTATGTGCCGGTGCTGGTCTCGATCGACGAGGGCAAGCTGGCCGACCCGCTGCTGCGCCCGAAAGGGCGCGGCATGGTGGTGGTCCCGCGTCCGGGGGTGGCGGCGAAGGTGCTGCTGCCGCTGGCGCCGACCGGCGAGGTCGAGGCCTACCTGCTCGGCCCCGATGGCGAGGCCGTGGCCGGAGCAACGGTCGAGCTGGTCGACGCGGCCGGCACGGCGGCGTTCAGGACCACCAGCGATTTCGACGGCTATGTGCTGTTCGACAGCGTCCCCTACGGCCAGTACCGGCTGAGACTGGGCAAGGCGAGCGCGGGCGCGCTGGGGCTGGCTGGCGATGTGGGCGGCACACTGGAGATCGGCAAGGCGCATCCTTCGCAGCGACTTGGCCGGATCAGGCTTGCCCCGGTTCCGGCCGCCGGATCCGTGTCCCCACCGATTGCGCGCAGCCCTTAATCGCCCGATTAAATAGCGGTTGACCGCAGGGCGGGGCGGGGGATAGGCCCTTTGGCAAGCAACCCTTGCAGAGAGGACTCCCCCATGTCGATGGATTCGCTGGCGCGCACCGCCTATACCGAGGATCACGAAGCGTTCCGCCAGACCGTGCGCCGCTTCGTGCAGGAAGAGATTGCCCCGCACCAGGCCGAATGGGCCGAAGCCGGGATCGTCCCCAAGTCGATCTGGCCCAAGGCCGGCGAACTGGGCCTGCTGTGCCCGACCGTGCCCGAGGCCTATGGCGGGCTGGGGCTGGACTTCGGCTATAACGCGATCGTCGACGAAGAAAGCGCCTATCACGGCGGGGTCACCACCGGATTTTCGCTCCAGTCGGACATCGTCGCCAACTACATCATCGCCCACGGCTCGGAAGAGCAGAAGAAGGAATGGCTGCCCAGGATGGTCGCCGGCGAGGTCGTCACCGCGATCGCGATGACCGAACCGGGCACCGGCTCCGATCTTCAGGGCATGCGCACCACCGCGAAGAAGGACGGTAACCACTATGTGATCAACGGGTCGAAGACCTACATCACCAATGGCCAGAATGCCGACCTGATCCTGGTCTGCTGCAAGACCGACACCGAAGTGCAGCCGGCCTACAAGGGCATCTCGATCGTGCTGGTCGAGGCCCACCGCGAAGGCTTCAAGCGCGGCCGCAACCTCGACAAGATCGGCCAGGATGAAGCCGATACCTCGGAACTGTTCTTCGAGGACGTGCGCGTGCCGATCACCAATTGCCTTGGCCAGGAAGGAATGGGCTTCATCTACCTGATGAGCGAGCTGCCGCAGGAACGCCTGTCGATCGCGGTTTCGGCCCAGGCCAGCGCCCAGCGCGCCTTCGACATGACGGTCGAATACACGCGCGACCGCAAGGCCTTCGGCAAGCCGATCCTCGATTTCCAGAACAGCCGCTTCGTGCTGGCCGATCTCAAGGCCAAGCTCCAGGTCGGCTGGGCGCACCTCGACTGGGCGCTGGCGCGGCACATGAAGAAGGAACTGACCCCGGAAGAGGGCGCCGCGGCCAAGCTGTGGCACACCGACCTGCAATGGGAAACGATGGACAAGTGCCTGCAGCTGTTCGGCGGCGCGGGCTACATGAACGAATATCCGATCGCCCGGATGTGGCGCGGCGCGCGGGTTACCCGGATCTTCGGCGGCACGAACGAGATCATGAAGGAACTGATCGGCCGCAAGCTGTAATGAAAAAGGGGGCCGCGAAGGCCCCCTTTCCCGTCAGTTGACCCGCACCCGCTTGTCGGGAACGATCCTGACCCGCTTGTCCGGCGCGCGGCGCGGGATGGTGCGGTAGTGCGGCCGGCTGGGGACGGTCACCCATTCCTCGGTCACCACGGTTTCCTTGCAATCGCCCTGTTGGCGCGGCGCGGGCATGGCGACCGGCACCATCGCCACCGGCATCATCACCATCATCGGCGCATAGCCCCAGCTCACCGGCTGGCCATAGCCCGGCATGGCGTAGCCCGGATGGCTGGTGTAGCGATCGAGATAGGCCTCGCAGTAGTCGCGCGCGTCGCGGCGATCGGCGGCGCTGCCGATCGCTCCGCCCGCCACCGCCCCGGCAACCCCGCCAACCACGGTGCCGACGGCGCGATTGCCGCGCCCCGCGACCTGGTTGCCGATCACCCCGCCAACAAGCCCGCCCAGCACCGCGCCGCCGACCGTCTTGCCATTGCCGCGATTGGCGCGGCATTCGGTCAGCCAGTCGGCCCGGGCCTGTTCATAGGCAGCCTGGTCATAGCCGGGCGGAGTCGCAGCCGGCCCGCCGGGCCATTCGGGACGCGTATCGGGAACCGGCGCCCCGGCCGGCTGGGCCAGCGCAGGCGCGGCGCAGGCGATCGACAGCGCACCGAGCAGCGGCAGGCTGAGACGTCGAAACTTCATGGCAATCCCCTGACAAGCCGGGCGATTCCGGCGTTAACCCGGAATTTAGCATCAGCAGGCGCGGGATTCCAAGCGCGCGGGCCCGGCGGTTTGGCGCGTGTCCCGAAACGGTGCGGATTGGTCCTCAGAGCAATCCTGCCGCCAGCGCGGCGATTCGTTCGATCCCGGCGGCATCATCGCCGTCGAAGCGCGCCGGCTCCGGGCTGTCGAGATCGATCACCGCGAGCACCCGCCCGTTCGCGATCACCGGCACCACCAGCTCGCTGCGGCTGGCGGCATCGCAGGCGATATGCCCGGGAAAGGCGTGCACGTCCTCGACCAGCTGGGTCTTGCCGCTCGCCGCTGCCGCGCCGCAAACGCCCTTGCCCAGCGGAATCCTGATGCACGCGGGCTTGCCCTGGAACGGGCCCAGCACCAGTTCGCCATCGACCATCCGGTAGAAGCCCGCCCAGTTGAGCCGGGGCACGAATTGCCAGATCAGCGCCGCGAGGTTGGCCATGTTGGCCACCGCATCGCGTTCGCCCGCGACCACTGCGCTCGCGGCTTCGGCCAACTCGGCATAGAGTTCGCTCTTGGGCTGGCTGGGGTCGGGGGCAAAGTGATACATCGTCTCGTCTCAGCAGTTGCCGTGCGCGCGGCTTGGTCCTATCTCTCGCACCATGTCGACCAAACGCAAGCTGCTTGTCGCCCTCGCCGTGGTCCTGCTGGTCCTGGGCGCCTTCTCCTACTGGATCTGGCGCGGCACTCCGGCCAAACACACGCTTGACGAACTGTCGGGCAAGGACCCGGTGCTGGTCGAGCCCAAGCCCGAGAATATTCCGTCGGTCGCGATCGCAAAGCCCATAGGCTGGGCTCCGAATGAAGCGCCGACCGCCGCCAAGGGTCTGCAGGTCACGCGGTTTGCCGAAGGACTGGATCACCCACGGGTGATCTACACCCTGCCCAACGGCGATGTGATCGCCGCCGAAGCCGATGCGCCGGGCCAGTCGACGGGGACCGGGCTGACCGCGCTGGTCGCCAACCGGTTGATGAAGCGCGCCGGCGCGCGCGGGGTTTCGCCCGATACGCTGGTGCTGCTGCGCGATGGCAACGGCGATGGCACGGCCGAGCAGAAGTTCACCCTGCTGGCGGACAAGCATCTCGCCTCGCCTTCGGGCCTCGCCTGGGCGGATGACCGGCTCTATGTCGCCAACCACGATGCGGTGATCGTGTTCGACTACAAGCTGGGCGAAACGGCGCTGAAAGGCGATCCGCGCAAGGTCATGGACCTGCCCGCCGGGGGCAATCACTGGATGCGCAACATCCTGCTGAGCGCGGACACCAACCGGCTCTATGTCGCGGTCGGTTCGGCCTCGAACATAGGCGAGCGCGGGATGGACATCGAAGCGGGCCGCGCCGCGATCTGGGAAAAGGACCTGACCAAGGACGGAAATGCCCGCCAGTATGCGCAAGGGATGCGCAATCCCAACGGCATGGCCTGGAACCCGCACAGCGGCGAGCTTTGGGTCGTGGTGAATGAGCGCGACCAGCTTGGCCCCGACCTGGTGCCCGACTATCTCACCAATGTCCCGGTGGGCGCGCATTATGGCTGGCCCTGGGTATGGTGGAAGAAGCACGACGATGACCGGGTGACCGCCGCGCCGCCCGAATACTTCGACGATTTCGTGCGCAAGCCCGAATATGCCCTGGGCGCACACGTGGCGCCGCTGGGGCTGCTGTTCGTGACCGGCGGGCAGCGGCTGGGTGCGGAGTTCAGCAACGGCGCGGTCATTGCGCGGCACGGATCGTGGAACCGCACCCCGCTTTCGGGCTATGACGTGGTCTTCGTGAAGTTCGATGCCAACGGCAATCCCACCGGACTGCCGCTGCCGCTGCTCACCGGCTTCCTCACCGGCAAGGGAACCACGCATGGTCGCCCGACCTGGCTTGCCTGGGCGAAGGACGGGGCGCTCCTGGTCAGCGACGACACCGCCGGGATCATCTGGCGCGTGATCGCGCCGGGCGCGGCGCCGACGCCGATGCACAAGGAAGTATCCACCGGCCACATGCCGCCGCAGCGCAGCCTCAACTCCGATTCCAACTCCCAGTACAAGGCAAAGCTCGGCGCCGATTCGACGGTGAAGGAGCAGTAAGGGTCAGAGCGCCTGGCCGGCCCGGCCGGCAAGTTCGGTAACGTACTGCCACGCCACGCGTCCCGAACGCGCGCCGCGGCGCTTCGACCATTCGAGCGCGTCGTGCGCATCCCAGGCCAGATCGTGGGCCGCGCAATAGCCCGCGATGATCGCCAGGTAATCGTCCTGGCCGCAGTTATGGAAGCCCACCGAAAGCCCGAAACGGTCCGCCAGCGCCAGCTTGTCGTCCACCGCATCGCGCGGGTTGATCGGATCGTCCTGTTCGGACAGATGCCGCGGCACGATCGCGCGGCGGTTGGAGGTGACCGCCAGGCGGACGTTGCCCGGCCGCGCCTCGACCCCGCCCTCAAGCCACGAGCGCAGCGCACGCGGTCCGGCGCTGTCGCCATCCTCGAAGCCAAGGTCGTCGATATAGACGAGAAAGCGGCGCTGCTGCCCTGCCAGCGCGGCGAACAGCGCCGGAAGCGTCGCCAGCGCCTCGGGTGCAACCTGCACCAGCGCAATGGCTGCGGGATCGTGTTCCTGTGCGGTCAGCACCGCAGCGCGCAGCAGCGCCGACTTGCCCATCCCGCGCGCGCCCCACAGCAGCATGTCATGCGCCGCATGGCCCGCTGCGAGCCGCGCGACATTGGTGCTGACGATCTCTTTCTGCGCGTCGATCCCCCTGAGCAGGTCGAGCGGGGGAGCGCTGATCGCACCGACAGCGCGGGCACCGCCGTCCCAAACATAGGCCGGCGCCGCCGCCCAGTCGCCCCCTGCCGGCGCGGCGCGGGTCAGGCGTTCGAGCGCCTCGGCAATCCGGGCAAGTTCGTCTTTCACCCCGCCAGCGCCTCGGCATCGAGGGCATAGAGCAGGCTTGCCCCGGCCGTGGCCGCGGTCTTGAGCCCGAGGGCTTCGGTGGCGATCTGCTGGGCAAAGAACCGCGCGACAACGCTCTTGGCCTCGCCCCCCGCACCGTCGCGTGCCTGCCGCTGGAGCTGCCAGCCGGCCACCGCCACCGCGCTCATCGTGCAGAACGCGGTTGAACCGGCCAGCTTGTCATCAAGGCTGGCGTCCTGCGCCATCCAGCGCGCGATCCCGGCGCAGGTCGCGGCGAGTTCGGCCAGCTCTGGCGCATCGCCGCAATCGCGCTCGATCTCGGCAAAAAGTGACGCCAGAACGCCTCCGCTCTCGTAGCCAAGCTTGCGCGTGACGAGATCGGCGGCCTGGATCCCGTTGGTCCCTTCATAGATCGGGGCGATCCGGGCATCGCGGTAGTGCTGCGCCGCGCCGGTCTCCTCGATGAAGCCCATCCCGCCGTGGACCTGGACGCCTAGGCTGGCGACCTCGCAGCCCACGTCGGTGCCCCAGGCCTTGAGCATCGGCACCAGGCAATCGGCCCGCGCCTGCGCGCCCGGCAGGCCGAGCGCGCCGCGATCGACCTGCCCGGCGGTGTAATAGAGCAGCGCCCGCGCCCCTTCGGTCAGCGCCCGCATCCGCAGCAGCATGCGCCGCACGTCGGGATGCTCGACGATCGCCACCGGGTCCTTGCTGGCCGAACCGGCCCGGGTCGACTGGATCCGCTCGCGTGCATAGCGGCGGGCCTGCTGCAGCGCCCGCTCGGCAATCTGCACGCCCTGGTTGCCGACATTGATCCGCGCCGAATTCATCATCGTGAACATCGCCTTGATGCCCTCGTTCTCGGCGCCGATCATTTCGCCCAGGCATTCGTCGTTGTCGCCAAAGCTCATCACGCAGGTCGGGCTGGCCATGATCCCCAGCTTGTGTTCGAGGCTGACGCAGCGAAGATCGT
This sequence comes from Sphingomonadaceae bacterium, assembly GCA_046348665.1. Classification (GTDB taxonomy): domain Bacteria; phylum Pseudomonadota; class Alphaproteobacteria; order Sphingomonadales; family Sphingomonadaceae; genus Novosphingobium. The sequence goes on from JAXMDV010000001.1 coordinate 1,138,724, forward strand.
TGCGCGGACCCGGGCTGCCATCGGCAAGAACATGGTACTTGGGAACGATGAACAAGCTGATCCCGCGCGTTCCGGCCGGGGCGCCGGGAGTGCGCGCCAGCACCAGGTGGATCACGTTTCGCGCCAGGTCATGCTCGCCCCAGGTGATGAAGATCTTGGTGCCCTTGATCAGCCACTTGCCGTCCGCCGCCGGAACCGCCGTGGTGCGCAGCGCGCCGACGTCGCTGCCGGCCTGGGGTTCGGTCAGGTTCATCGTTCCCGACCATTCGCCGCCGATCAGGCGCGCCAGGTAGGTTTCCTTCTGCGCGTCGCTGCCGTGGTGGCTGATTGCCTCGATCGCGCCCACGGTCAGCAGCGGCAGCAGCGTGAAAGCCATGTTGGCGCTGCCCAGATTCTCGATCACGTTGCTGGCCAGGGTAAAGGGCAGGCCCTGGCCGCCGAAATCCGGATCGCCCGAAATCGCGTTCCAGCCCTGTTCGACATAGGCTTGATAGGCCTCGGCAAAACCGGCCGGAAGCGAAACCGTGCCGTTCGCCAGCCTCGCGCCCTCAAGGTCGCCCTTGCGGTTGAGCGGAGCCCATTCGCCGGCCGCGAATTGCCCGATTCCCTCGACAATCGCCTCGACCATATCCGCGCTGGCGGCGGCGAAGCGGTCGTGGCTGGCCAGTTCCTCGATCCCGGCATTGACCCGGATCGCCAGGACCTGATCGGCGGTAGGAGCGGTAAAGTCTGTCATTGCGCGCTTTTCCTTGGCATTGCGCCCTATCGCCTATAGCGCGAGCGCATGCCGGGCAAGCTTTCAGGACCAGAGCTGCGCAAACCCGATGCCGCCGCAATCGCGGCCGCGGCGCGGCTGCTGCGCGGCGGCGAACTCGTCGCGGTGCCGACCGAGACTGTCTACGGCCTCGCCGCCCGCGCCGACAGCGCGGATGCCGTAGCGGCAATCTACCGCGCCAAGGGCCGGCCTAGCTTCAACCCGCTGATCGTTCACGTCTCGGGGGTGGAGCAGGGCGAGGAAATCGCCTGTTTCGATGCGCGTGCCCGCAAGCTGGCGCAGGAGTTCTGGCCCGGCCCGCTGACGCTGGTGCTGCCGCTGAACGAGCAGGCGCGAATTGCCCCGGCCGTGACCGCGGGACTTGCGACCATCGCGCTGCGCTCACCAGCCCACCCCGCGATGCGCGCGCTGCTGGAACAGACCGGCCTGCCGCTTGCCGCACCATCGGCGAATCGCTCGGGCGGGGTCAGTCCCACCACCGCGCAGCATGTCGCCGCATCGCTGGCCGGACGAATCCCGCTGGTGCTCGACGGCGGAGCCTGCGCGGCGGGGCTTGAAAGCACGATCGTTGCCTTGCGAGACGATGGATCGTGGCAATTGCTCCGCCAGGGCCCGATCGAGGAGGCGCGGATTGCCGCGCTTCTCGGCAGCGAGCCTGACGCCATGACCCATCCCCGGATCGAGGCGCCCGGGCAGCTGGCCAGCCACTATTCGCCGGGCAAGCCGGTGCGGCTCAACGCCGAAAGTGCCGAGGCGGACGAGTTCATGATCGGCTTTGGAAGCATCACGGGTGCCGTGAATCTCAGCCCGGCGGGCAACCTTTCCGAGGCGGCGGCCCGGCTCTATGCCTGCTTGCACCAGGCCGCATCCGCGCCGCAGCCGAAAGTGGCCGTGGCGCGGATTCCCGAAACGGGGATCGGTGCGGCGCTGAACGATCGGCTGCGCCGCGCTGCAGATTAGGTCGCGGGCGCTTCGGGCGCATCCTTGTCGTCGGTCTTGGTCACGCCGTTCTCGCAGACCAGGGTGCCCGATCCCATCGCGCTGACCTTGCAGCGCGCGCGGCCCGTCACCTTGACCGAGCCCGAGCCCATGATCGAGGCTTCGACTTCGCCGTCCGAGGCAAAGGCCGCGCCGCCCGATCCGGCGATCGTCACCTTGGCCTTGCCGGCCTTGACCGCATCGAGTTCGGCCGAGCCGCTGCCCAGGATGGTCAGCTCGAGGCTGTCGACATTGCCCGCCGCGCGGAACGAGCCCGAACCCGGCAGCGTCACTTCAAGCTTGCTGCCCGAAACGTTTTGCGAATCGATCCGGCCCGACCCGGCGACCACGACCTTGGCATCGGGAGCAAGCGTCGCGGCATTGATCTTGCCCGACCCGGCCATTGTCACCTCGGTGGGGGCGGGCATGGTGACATGGACAACGGCCAGCTTGTCGCCGCTCGAAAAGACCTTGTCCTCGCGCAGGATCGCCAGCGTCCCGTCCTTCAGCGAAAAGCGCATCTTGGCGACGGCATCGGGATCGCCATCGACCGTGATCGCCAGCTTGTCGCCGGTGGTGACCTGAACCTCGTCGGGGCCGAGCAGCACAAGCTCATGCGGGGCGGGGCCGCTCATGTCGATTTCCGACAGCTTCTTGCCCTCTTCGCCGTTGATCGTGATCTTGCCGTTGCAGCCCGAGACGCCGGTCGCCATTGCGACCGCCAGGACCGGGGCGAGTGCCTTGAGGAAATGAGCGAACTTCATGCCGAGTCTCCATGCTTGTGTATTATCGATATAATACGGCAAGGCACGGCCTTCAAGCCTGAAACGAAAAGGGCCGCCCCGGCGGGACGGCCCTTTGCGAATCGCCTGGTATCGGGTGTCAGGCTGTGGCCTGCTCCGCATAATATTTCGGCGCATGCTCGTTGAGGATCGCGAGGATCTTCTTGAGCGCCGAAGGCTCGTCGGTCTTTTCCATCGCCGCGAGTTCGCGGGCCAGGCGCGAGCTGGCCGCTTCGAAGATCTGGCGTTCGGAATAGGACTGTTCGGGCTGATCGTCGGCGCGGAACAGATCGCGGGTCACCTCGGCGATCGAAACCAGATCGCCCGAGTTGATCTTGGCTTCGTATTCCTGGGCCCGGCGCGACCACATGGTGCGCTTGACCTTGGGCTTGCCCTTCAGCGTATCGAGCGCTTCGCGCAGCGTCTTGTCGCTGGAAAGCTTGCGCATCCCGATCGATTCGATCTTGTTCACGGGCACGCGCAGCGTCATGCGTTCCTTTTCGAAGCGCAGCACGTACAGCTCAAGCTGCATTCCGGCGATTTCCTGCTCGAGCAGTTCGACCACCCGGCCAACGCCGTGCTTGGGATAGACAACATAGTCGCCAACATCGAAGGCCTGCGCCTTGGTCATTACCAATCGTCCTTTCATTTGCGGGAGCTAGCGAAACATGGCGCGGGCGAAAGGCGTGCTGCCCAGACCCTTCGGACCCCGAGGTTCACCCGGTCCGTTGCTGCCACCATCCGCTGTTTCGTGTCCCGCCTTTCACGATGCGTCTTCGCCGCAGGAGTGAGACATCCTGCGCCGGTTGGCGATTATATAGCATATCCGCAACAAAATTGCCAGACCCGAGAGTCCGTGGCCAATCGGCAGCGCCGATCAGGTCCGGGCGGTAGCGCCCGGATGCATCTTGAGCATCCCCGAAAGGGCGGGAAAGGTCGGCCCTATTCGCCTTCGCCGGGTGCGGCCGAGAAGAACTTGTCGAACTTGCCTTCTTCACCCTTGTGCTCGTCGGCGTCGGCGGGCGGTTCGCGCTTGGTGGTGATATTGGGCCATTCGGCAGAGTACTGGGCGTTCAGCTCAAGCCACTGTTCAAGCCCGCTTTCGGTATCGGGCAGGATCGCTTCGGCCGGACACTCAGGTTCGCAAACCCCGCAATCGATGCATTCGCTGGGGTTGATGACGAGCATGTTCTCGCCCTCGTAGAAGCAATCGACCGGGCAGACCTCGACGCAGTCCGTGTACTTGCACTTGATGCAGGCGTCGGTAACGACATAGGTCATGGTAACGTGTCCCCTGAGAATTGGCTCTCTGCTTCATCTGCTATGGGATTAGGCGCAGGCTCGTCAAGCGTCAGGTAGCAAGTTTGCGCTTCGCTGGCCGGACCCCGGCGCGACGGCAGGGCCAGAACCTCGATCACCTTGACCCCTCTGCGCATCGGCAGGGTCAATACGTCTCCCACTCTGACAGTGGCTCCAGGCTTCTCGATCCGCCGCCCGTTCAGCCGGATATGGCCCGCCAGGACCCATTGCTGGGCGAAGCCGCGGCTGGCCGCGAGGCGCAGGAACCACAGCAGCTTGTCGATCCGCATCACCGCAGGATCTCCGCGAGAGCGGCAAAGGCGTTGCCGGGGCGCGGCTCGAATCTGGGCATGGCTGGATGGGCTTCCTTGCGAACCGGTTTCCAGCGCCAGCGCGGCGGCCGGGGCGGGCCAAACTCGCCTTCGGCCAGCGGCCGCGGCATGCTGACCACAAACCCTCCTTGCTTCAGGAGCAGCGCATAGGCTGCGGTTGAAAGCCCGGTCGAGATCGCCAGCGCGGGATCGAGAACAAAGCTCTTGCCGCCCGCCTTGAGCCGCACCTCATGCGCCGCGCGGAGCAATTTGTCCGCCATGTCGAGCCGCAACCCCTGCCGGCCAAGCTGCCGGTAACCGGGCGGCAGCTGCGCCTTGCCGGGCAGGGCGATGACCGGCGGCATGCCCGGAACCGGAGCGTGAAGATGCACACCTCGCGCCGCCAGCAGCGTCCGCCATGCCGTCAGCGCAGCGAACCTGAGCATCTCGGGCACGTAGAGATCGAGCGCGCCGACCCTGACCCCCAGCCGCGCCAGGCCCTTTCGCTGCTGCGCCGAAAGGTGTTCGATCCCCGATTTCGCGCGAACCAGCAGCCCGCCGGCCTCGACCAGCCGGATCAGAAGCGCGCGCAGTTCTGCTCCGGCCCCGGGATCGCTGCTTGCCGCCTCGATCCGTCGCAGCGGCGCCAGCGCCCCGAGCGCCTGACCAAGCCAGCGTTCAAGCGCCGTCTCGAGCGCCTGGCGCTGCGCCGATCCCAGCCCGTCGAGCGCGGGATCGAGCCTGATCCGGGGGGCCAGCAGCGAGCGCCCGCCGATCAGCCGCGCAACTTCCTCGCCGTCCCAGGCAAGCGCCGCGCCGCTCAGCGTCAGCACGGCCGCATCCTGCTCGACTGCGGCGAGCAGCGCAGCCGCGCGGGCCGCGCGCAGTTCCGGCAGGTGCCGCTCTGCCGCGGCGAGCAGCAGCTTGCGATCGGCCAGCCGCGCTTGCGGATCGACGCGGAAGCGGAAGCCCGCAAGGTGCCCGATCGGTTCGCCATCGACCTGCACTTCGTCGCCTTCCAGCCGCACCGGCAGCAGCGCGGCATCGGCGCCGAGCTTCTTCATCAGCACCGAAGTGCGGCGATTGACGAAGCGCTCGGTCAGCCGCGCGTGGAGCGCGTCCGACAGCCGGGCTTCGGCAGCACGTGCCCGCGCGGCCATTTCCTCTCGCGCCAGCACCCAGTCGGGGCGCTGGGCGATGTAGGCCCAGCTGCGGATCGCGGCGATGCGCATCTGCAGCGTGTCGATATCGCCTGCCGGATTGTCGAGTTCGGCGATCGAACGGGCAACGAAATCGCTGCCGAGCGTGCCCTGGCGCAGGTCTTCCCACAGGCGCGCAACGAAGCGAGCGTGGTTTTCCGCGCCGTACTGGCGGAAATCGGGCAGCGAGCAGACTTGCCAGAAGCGGCCGACCAGGGCGGATCCACGCACTTGCGCGGCAATTTCGGGTTCTTCGGCCAGGCGGCGCAGCACGGCAAGATCGATCGCTTCGGGAGCGGGCGCCAGTTCGGGCCGCTCGGGCGGGCGCGACAGGTCGGCGATCAGGCTGGCCAGCGACGAGCAATCGGGTTCGGGCTCGCGCCAGAACAGGCGCGAAAGCGGTGGAAAACGGTGTTCCTCCACGGCATAGACTTCTTCCGGGGTGAACTGCGCATCGTGGCTGCCGCTCCCGGCCAGCGTGCCGAAAGTGCCGTCGCGCTGGTGGCGTCCGGCTCGTCCGGCGATCTGCGCGATCTCGGTCGCGGTCAGCCGCCGCTGGCGCTGGCCGTCGAATTTCGACAATCCGGCAAAGGCGACGTGGTCGATATCGAGATTGAGCCCCATCCCGATCGCATCGGTTGCAACCAGGTAGTCGACTTCGCCCGACTGGTACAATGCTACCTGCCGGTTGCGGGTTTCGGGGCTCAGCGCGCCCATCACCACCGCCGCGCCGCCGCGGAACCGGCGGAGCATTTCGGCAACGGCATAGACCTGCTCGGCCGAGAAGGCGACGATCGCGCTGCGCGGCGGAATCCGGCTCAGCTTCTTCGCCCCGGCATGGCTCAGCGTAGAAAAGCGCGGGCGCGAGACGATCTCGGCCTCGGGCAGCAAGGCCTTGACCAGCGGTTCAAGCACGCCCGAACCCAGCAGCATGGTCTCCTCGCGGCCGCGGGCATGCAGCAGCCGGTCGGTGAAGAGGTGCCCGCGCTCGCGGTCGGCGCCGAGCTGAGCCTCGTCGAGCGCGACAAAGGCCAGGTCGGCGTCCACCGGCATCGCTTCTGCGGTGCACAGCAGATAGCGCGCGTGTTTAGGCTCGATCCGCTCTTCGCCGGTAATCAGCGCGACCTTGTCCGCGCCCTTGATCGTGCAGACCTTGTCATAGACCTCGCGGGCCAGCAGCCGCAGCGGGAAACCGATCGCGCCCGACGAGTGCGCGCAAAGCCGCTCGATCGCGAGATGGGTCTTGCCGGTGTTGGTTGGTCCGAGCACCGCCTTGAGGCGCGACGACCGGGCGGAAGCGGATTGCCGGGACATGGTGCATCCAATGTGGCGATGGGGCCTGTCCTTCGCAAGCCGGGCCGCCGTGCTCATCCCCCGCATCTTAGGCGAAGATTAACCACGCCGGGTGCAGGAAGGTCCCGTCCAGTCCGGACGAGGGGACGCCAGTGTTCGAACCGCGCCAGTTGCCGCAATTCGGGACCGCAAGGGCCGGGGCAAGCGCGGCTGTCCTCGCGCCGGCGCAGGCCGATCCGGCATCGGGGCGGCTGGCAGCGCTGGCAGGCCTTGCCGGGAACCTGTTCGATCACCTCAACAGCAGCAACTGGGCGCCGGACCTTGCCGAAGAAATCGGCTCGGCCCGCTGGTTCCGGGGGCTTGGCACCCTGGTTGGGCTTGTGCTGGCGGGAATTGCGCTCGGCCCCGATTTCCAGGCCGTGGCCGCCCCGCCGGCCATGCCGCTCGATGCCAACGCCCGCGAGGAGTTCCGCAGCCAGATGATCCAGCCGCTGGCGCTGGGCGGCGATACCGGGCGGCGCATGGGGGCTACCCTGGCGGCGGTTCCCTCAGCCGGCGTGCCGGTGCGCAATGCCCTCAAATTCACCGCGACGCTGGGCCAGGGCGACAGCTTCGAGCGCATGCTGGCCCGCGCGGGGCTTGGCGCGGAGGATGCGGCGGCGGTCGGCCGGCTGGTCGCCGGAGCGATCCCGCTCGACCAGATCCAGCCCGGAACGCAGTTCGACATTGCGCTCGGCACCTCTGAAACCGGCCAGCGCCAGCTCGACCGCCTCGACTTCCGGGCGCGGTTCGACCTTGATCTGTCGGTCAGCCGGAGCGGCGGACAGCTGGCGCTGCAAAGCCATCCGATCACGGTCGATACCACGCCGCTGCGGATTCGCGGCACGGTGGGCACCAGCCTCTACATGTCAGCCCGCGCGGCCGGGGCGCCGATCGAGGCGATCCAGGAATACCTTTCCGTGCTCGACCAGCACATGAGCCTCGACAGCGCGATCGAGCCGGGCGACACCTTCGACATCATCGTTTCCTACCGCCGCGCCTCGAGCGGCGAGACCCAGGTTGGCGAGCTGCTGTTCGCTGGGCTTGAACATGGCGGACAGCTCAAGGCGCAGCTGCTGCGGTGGGGCAAGGAAGGCCAGTTCTTCGAGGCATCGGGCATGGGCCAGCAGCGTTCGGGGCTGATCATGCCGGTGGTCGGCGGACGGATCACCTCCAACTTCGGCGCGCGCCGGCACCCGATCCTTGGCTACACCCGAATGCATGCCGGGATCGATTTCGGCGCTGCCTATGGCTCGCCGATCTATGCGGTCAGCGATGGCAACGTGATCTTTTCGGGCTGGCACGGCGGGCACGGCAATTACGTGAAGCTCGACCACGGCGGCGGGTTCGCGACCGGCTATGGCCACATGAGCCGGATCGCGGTGGGCGCGGGCGGGCATGTCCGGGCCGGGCAGGTGATCGGCTATGTCGGCTCGACCGGCCTGTCGACCGGGCCGCATCTTCACTATGAACTTTACCGCAACGGTACGCCGGTCAATCCCCTGACGGTCAGCTTCACGGTAACCCAGCAGGTCGATCCGGGCGAGCTTGCGGCCTACAAGGCCCGGATGGCGCAATTGAAGACCGTGAAACCGGGTGCGGCGATGCAAAGCCTGGCCCCGCGCCAGGCCAGCGTCGGGCCAGGCGTGCAGCGCCGCGAAATCGACAAGCTTGGCAATTGAAGGAAAGGTCATCGGAGCCTAAGGGTTCCGCATGATCGGACAATTCCCCGCCACCCGCCTGCGCCGCAGCCGCGCCACCGCCTGGAGCCGCGCGCTTTTTCGCGAAACAGTGCTGACCCCCGCCGACCTGATCTGGCCGCTGTTCGTGACCGAGGGCACCGGCGTTGAAGAACCGATCGGATCGCTGCCGGGCGTATCGCGCTGGTCGGTCGATCTGATCGTCAGCCGCGCCAAGGAAGCGGTGATGCTGGGGATTCCCTGCCTCGCCCTGTTTCCCAATACCCAGGCCGACCGGCGCAGCGATGACGGCGCCGAGGCGCTCAATCCCGACAACCTGATGTGCCGCGCGATCAAGGCGATCAAGGATGCCTGCGGCGATGAAATCGGGGTGCTGACCGATGTCGCGCTCGACCCCTACACCAGCCACGGCCAGGACGGTCTGGTCGATGGCGCGGGCTATGTCATCAACGATGCCACGGTCGATGTGCTGGTCGGGCAGAGCCTCAACCAGGCCGCCGCCGGGGCCGATGTGATTGCGCCGAGCGACATGATGGACGGCCGGATCGGCGCGATCCGCGATGCGCTGGAAGATGCCGCCCATGCCAATGTCCAGATCATGTCCTATGCCGCCAAGTATGCGAGCGCGTTCTATGGTCCGTTCCGCGATGCGGTCGGCTCGCGCGGGCTGCTCAAGGGCGACAAGAAGACCTACCAGATGGATCCCGCCAACAGCGAAGAAGCGCTGCGCGAGGTCGAGATGGACCTGGCCGAGGGCGCCGACAGCGTGATGGTCAAGCCCGGCCTGCCCTATCTCGACATTGTCCGCCGCGTGAAGGAGACCTTCGAGGTTCCGGTCTTCGCCTACCAGGTCAGCGGCGAATATGCGATGATCGAACACGCCGCCGCCGCCGGCGCGGGCGAGCGTGACGCGCTGGTGCTTGAAACCCTGCTGGCCTTCAAGCGCGCGGGCTGCAGCGGCGTGCTGACCTATCACGCGGCCCACGCGGCGCGCCTGTTGGGCGCGTGATCGAAACCGCGCGCTTGCGGATGCGGTCGTGGCGCGAGGATGACCTTGCGCCATTCCACGCGATCTGCGCCGATCCGCTGGTCATGGCCACGCTTGGCCCGGTCATGGACCGTGCGCAGACCGCCGCCCTGATCGAGCGCGTCACGGCGCGCGAGGCCGAGCATGGTCACACCTTCTGGGCGCTCGAACGCAAGGGGGACGCGCGGCTGATCGGCTGGTGCGGAGTGATTCGCGGGATTGACGGCCCGGTAGCGGGCAAGGCCGAACTCGGCTGGCGCTTGGCCAGCGATTGCTGGGGCCAGGGCTATGCCAGCGAGGCGGCACGCGGCGCCCTCGACTGGACTTTCGCCAATCTGCCGGACGATGCCGCCTGGGCGATCACCCACACCGGCAATGTCCGCAGCCGCGCAGTGATGGAGCGATTGGGGATGCGCCATCGCCCCGAACTCGATTTCGCGCACCCGCGCCTTGGTGACGACGATCCGCTGCGTCCCCACGTGGCCTATTGCCTGCCGCGCGCCGGATGGGCCCGCGCGTGAACGCTGCAGGCCGCCAGACCCGCGGCCTGTTCACGGCGACGGTCCTTGCCGGAAGCTTTCTGCTGTTCCTGATCCAGCCGATGGTGGCGCGCATGGCCCTGCCGCGGCTGGGCGGCGCGCCCAATGTCTGGAACAGCGCCATGCTGGTCTACCAGGCGCTGCTGCTGGGCGGCTATGCCTATGCCCACTGGCTGTCGCGCCGGCCGTTCAGACGCCAGGCACAGGTGCATCTCGCCTTGTTCGCGCTGGCCGCGCTGACTCTCCCCATTGCCCTTGCGGATATTGCGCCCTCTGCTCCCGGGTTCGAAGTGTTCTGGGTGCCGCTGCTCTTCGTGCTGAGCATCGGGCCGGTATTCTTCGTGGTTTCGGCACAGGCGCCGCTGATGCAGCGCTGGTACGCGCTCGATCCCCGGGCCGGTGAGCCTTGGGCGCTCTATGCCGCGTCGAACCTGGGCAGCTTCGGCGGCCTGATCGCCTATCCGCTGCTGGTCGAACCGCTGCTGCCGCTGAAGGCACAGGCCTGGGGGTGGAGCGCGGGCTATCTGCTGCTCTTGGTGCTTGTCGCGCTGGTTGCCCGCACGCGCCGGGACAGCCCCGAACCGCAAGGTAACATTCTACCTCAAGGCGCCAAACCGGCTGAAATCTCGCGAAAAAGGCTGGCACACTGGGTGATTCTGGCGGCGGTTCCATCGGGGTTGATGCTTTCCACCACCACCCACATCACGACTGATATCTTCGCCATGCCCTTGTTGTGGGTGGTGCCGCTGGGGCTCTACCTGCTGAGCTTCTCGATCGCCTTTGCCGATCGGCGCGGGCCGGCGCGGTGGCTTTCGGCGCTGGCCTGGGCCGCGCTGTTCGCGCTCGGCGGGATGGCGGCGGTGTCCTATGGCTGGACCGGGATCGTCCCGCTGCTGTGCAGCGTGGTGCTGCTGTTCCTGCTGTGCACCGCGCTCCATGCCCGGCTCTATGATCTGCGGCCCCCGGCGGACCAGCTCACCGCGTTCTACCTCGCGATGTCGCTGGGCGGCGCATTGGGCGGGCTGTTCACCGCGCTGGTCGCGCCGCTGGTGTTCGACTGGGTGTGGGAATACCCGCTGCTGGTCCTTGCCGCCGCCATGCTGCTGCCGCGCGGCGCCCTGCCCGACTGGCGTCATGCGGCATCGCTCGACCCTGCCCTGCGGCGGCTGGCTTTGGCGGGACTGGTGATCGCCGTGCTGGTCCTGGCGTGGATGATCTTCGATGCCGACAAGTACGTGGAAACGCTGTGGCAGCGCTGGCCGCTGACGGCGCTGCTGGTCATCGCGGCGCTGGGACTGGTGCCCTGGCGCGTCCTGGCGGTTGGCGCGCTCGGCGTGGTGATCCTGGCCCAGGGCGGGCTCGAAACCCTGGAAGACAGCCGGGCCGGCATCCGCACCCGCAGCTATTTCGGGATCTACACCGTGCGCGACTATCCCGATCGGCACATCCGCACGCTGCTCCACGGCACCACCCTGCACGGCGAGCAGGCGACCGATCCGGCCCGCCGCCGCATCCCGCTGGCCTATTACGGCGCGGGATCGGGCGTGGCGATCGTGATGGACCAGGCGCCTGCCCTGCTGGGCCGGCAGGCCCGGATCGGGGTGCTGGGGCTGGGTACCGGCACCCTGGCCTGCCTTGCCAGCCCCGGACAGAGCTGGACCTTCTTCGAGATCGACCGGGCGGTGCTGCGCCTCTCGCAGGATGGCAGCTTTACCTATCTGCGCGAATGCACCCCGCAGGCGCGGGTGGTGCTGGGCGATGCCCGGCTCAAGCTCGAACGCGAACCGCGGGGCAGTTTCGATTTCCTGGCGATCGATGCCTTTTCGTCGGATTCGGTGCCGCTGCACCTGTTCACCCACGAGGCCTTCGGCGTCTATCTCGACGCGCTTGCGCCGCGCGGGGTGATGATGGTCCACATCTCGAACAACTACATCGATCTTGAGCCGGCCCTGGCCGCCGAAATCCGGGCGCGCGGACTGGCCGCGGCGATGCGCCTCGACCATCCCGAAGCGGGAAGCGAGCAATTTGCATCGGAGTGGGTTGCAGTCAGCCGCGATCCGGCGCAGATCGCGGCGATTCGCCGCCTGTCGCCGCAATACGAATGGCGCGCGCCGGGCCGGGCGGCTCCGGCGGTGTGGCGCGACGACCACGCCTCGGTGCTGCCCTATGTCACCTGGACCACCTTTCTGGGAATCGAACTGCCGTGAACCGACCCGACACCACGATCATCGCCATCAATGGCAAGACCCCGCGCATCCACGAAAGCGCCTTCATCGCCCCGGGCTGCCGGATCATCGGCGATGTCGAGATCGGACCCGACGCGTCGATCTGGTACAATTGCGTGCTGCGCGGCGATGTCAGCCGGATCGTGATCGGGGCGCGGACCAATGTCCAGGACGGCTCGGTGATCCATTGCGATGGCGCCGCGCCCGGCTCGCCCGATGGCTTCCCGACGCTGATCGGGGACGATGTGCTGATCGGCCACATGGCGATGATCCACGGCACCAGGATCGAGGACAAGGGATTCGTCGGCTTTGCCGCGCAGACCATGAACGGCTGCGTGATCGAGCGCGAGGGCATGCTTGCGGCCGGCGCGCTGCTTTCACCGGGCAAGCGGATTCCCGCGCGCCAGCTCTGGGCCGGGCGTCCCGCAAGCTTCATGCGCGAGCTTGATGACCGCGCGATCGCCGGGTTGCAGATGGGCGTGGCGCATTACGTCGAAAACGCCAGGGTCCACGCGGCGCTCTACAATGGCACGAGCGAAGACTGAATTTCCGCCCGCCGCGGCGATCCGCGCGCTTGCCGATGGAGAAGGCCGCCTGGCGCTGCGCGTCACGCCCGGCGCCCGCACCGAAAGCGTCGAGCTGGGCGAGGGCGTGGTCCTGATCAAGATGCGGACCAAGCCGCAGGACGGCAAGGCCAATGATGCGGTGCTGGAACTGCTGGCCGCGGCGCTGGGACTGTCGACGTCACGGCTTCGCTTGTTGCGCGGCGCAACCGGGCGCGACAAGCTGGTTCAGCTTGGCTGATTCTCGCTCTGCTGGGCCCGTTTCAGCGCAGCGGCAAAGCTCTGGACGCGTTCGGCTCCGGCAAACCGGGGGTGCGACCGGGCCAGCGTTTCCCATACCTGGGGCGGCATGTCGCAAAGAATGACCCTCGTCCCGGCCGCCCTGGCCTGGCGGACAAAGGTCTCGAGCACGCCAACACCGGTCGAATCGATATAGGGAACCCGGTCGAGCCGCAGGATCATCGCCGTGGGGCTGCGTCCGATTCGCCCCAGCGCCTCGAGCATTTCGCTCGCCACCCCGAAGAACATCGGCCCGGCGATGCGGAACACCTCGACGCCCGGCGGCAGCGCGGCGCGCTGGTCAGGATCCTCGACGCTCTGGTCGTCGGACAGGACACCGGTCGATTCGCTCATCCGCGCCATGAACAAGAGCGAAGCGAGCGTGACGCCAACCCCGATGGCCACGGTGAGGTCGACCAGCACCGTCAGGCCGAAAGTCAGCAGCAGCAGCGCGCGTTCGCCCGCATCCATCCTGAGCAGGGCGCGAAACCGTTCGATTTCGCTCATCCCCCAGGCCACGATCAGGAGGATCGCGGCGAGCGTGGCCATCGGCACGTAGGCCACCAGGTTCCCGGCCGCGAGCAGGACCACCAGCAGGAACGCCGCGTGCGCCATCCCCGCCACGGGGGTCTTTGCCCCGGCGCGGATGTTGGTGGCGGTGCGCGCGATTGCCCCGGTTGCGGGAAGTCCGCCAAACAGCGCCGAGGCCAGATTGGCAACCCCCTGCCCGATCAGCTCCTGCCCGGGACGGTGCTTGAACCCGGTCATTCCATCGGCAACCACCGCCGAAAGCAGAGCCTCGATCCCGGCGAGAAAGGCGATGGTGAAGGCCGACGGCATCACTTCGCGCAGCATGGCCAGCGAGAAAGCGGGCAACTGGGGCGCGGGCAGCGTGGTCGGCATCGCCGGGAACCGGGCGCCGACCGTCTCGACCGGAAGGTCAAGCAGGGCCACCGCTGCCGATGCAGCTGCCACCGCGATCAGGTATCCGGGCAGCCGAGGCGAGATCCGCCGCAGCAGCAAGATCAGCGCCAGGCTGCCCCCGCCAACAGCCAGCGTCGGCCACGAAACCGTGCCGATGGCGGCAAGATAGCTTTCCCATTTGCCGAGGAATTCGGCCGGAACCTTCCCGGCCTTCAGGCCCAGGAAGTCGCCGATCTGGCTGGACGCGATGATGACCGCGATCCCGGCGGTGAAGCCGGTGACCACCGGCATCGGAACGAACCGCATCAGCTTGCCAAGCCCGGCATAGCCCGCGACGACCAGGATGATGCCGGCCAGCGCCGTGGCCAGCACCAGCCCGGCATAGCCGTGCGCGGCGATGACGCCGGCAACCACCACCACGAAAGCCCCGGTCGGTCCGCCAACCTGGACCCGGCTTCCGCCAAGCGCCGATATCACGAACCCCGCGACGACCGCGGTGACCAGCCCCTTGTCGGGCGAAGCGCCGCTGGCGATCCCCAGAGCCATTGCCAGGGGCAGCGCGACGATTGCCACGGTAAGTCCGGCAAGCAGGTCGGCACGCAGCAGCGCAGCGCCGTATCCTTCCTTCAGGACGATCAGCAATTTGGGTTGCATGGCCCCAACTAGCAGGTCGATCTCGCCTTGGCGAGGTCAGCCGCGCGCCATGCCGCGTGCCATCCGGCTCAGCACTTCGGCCATTGCATCGGCCACCGTGCGGTCGGCGACTTCGGTGTCGGCGACCGCGCGGGTCATGGCTTCGGCCCATTGCGTCGCGGTCTGCCGGTCGATCGGGAAGGGCGCGTGCATCGACATCATGCATTTGCCGGGATTGGCCTCGAACCAGTCGCGTGGGCCGCCGGCCCAGCCCGCCAGGAATTGCGGCAAGGCCGCGCGCATGAAACCGAGATCGTCGGCGTGCATCGCGCGCAGTTCGGCATAGGCCGGATCCTGGTCCATCAGGTCATAGAAGCGGTCGCAGATTGCCTGCAGCACCGGATGTCCGCCGACGCGCGCAAACGGGGTCTGCGTGGCTGCTTCGGCGGTGGCGGCTTGGTTCACGTGCGCTTTCTCCGGGATACAGGTCTGCATCCTTGCCCTAGCCCGGCAAGGCGCAAGGCCCATTGACGCGGGTCAATCAGTCCTGGTCGCCGCTTGGCTCGCTTGCCGCCTTGGGCTTGCGCTTCGGCTTCGGCTTGGCTTCGGCCGGCTCGGCGGCCTTTTTCGCCTTCTTGTCGAGCTTGGGCGGGGCCGGGGTCAGCTCGAAGGCCAGGGCCCCGTCCTTGACCGAAACGTGGACCTCGCCGCCGTGGCGCAGCTTGCCGAACAGCAGTTCCTCGGCCAGCGGCTGCTTGACCTTTTCCTGGATCAGCCGGGCCATCGGCCGCGCGCCGTAGAGCCGGTCATAGCCCCGGTCGCCCAGCCATTCGCGCGCCGTCCCGTCAAACTGGATGTGGACGTTCTGTTCGGCCAGTTGCAGTTCGAGCTGGAGCACGAATTTCTCGACCACCCGGCCGACCACTTCCTTGCCGAGGTAGGCAAAGGGCACGATCGCATCGAGCCGGTTGCGGAACTCCGGGCTGAACATCCGCTTGACCGCCTCGTCGCCCGCATCTGCCTTGGACACGTCGCCGAAGCCGATCCCCTGGCGTGCCATGTCGGCGGCGCCGGCGTTGGTGGTCATGATCAGCACGACATTGCGGAAATCGACCGTCTTGCCGTGGTGGTCGGTGAGCCGTCCGTTGTCCATCACCTGGAGCAGGATGTTGAACAGGTCCGGGTGCGCCTTTTCGATTTCGTCGAGGAGCAGGACGCAGTGCGGCTGCTGGTCGACGGCATCGGTCAGGAGGCCGCCCTGGTCGAACCCGACATAGCCCGGAGGGGCGCCGATCAGGCGGCTGACCGAATGCCGCTCCATGTATTCGGACATGTCGAAGCGCTGGATCGGGATGCCGAGAATCGCGGCTAGCTGCTTGGAAACTTCGGTCTTGCCGACACCGGTGGGGCCCGAGAAGAGGAACGAGCCGATCGGCTTTTCCGGATCGCGCAGTCCGGCGCGCGACAGCTTCATCGCGCTGGACAGCACCTCGATCGCCTGATCCTGGCCGAACACAACGCGCTTGAGATCCCGCTCAAGGTGCTCGAGCGCCTGCCTATCGTCGGTTGAAACGTTCTTGGGAGGGATCCGCGCCATCGTCGCGATCACCGCCTCGATCTCGCGCGGGCCGATGGTCTTCTTGCGGCGGCTGGGCGGCACCAGCATCTGCATCGCGCCGACCTCGTCGATCACGTCGATCGCCTTGTCGGGCAATTTGCGATCATTGATGTAGCGGGCTGACAGTTCGACCGCGGTCTTGATCGCCTCGGGGGTGTAGCGGACCTTGTGATGCTCCTCGAATGCCGTGCGCAGGCCCTTGAGGATCTTGATGGTGTCCTCAACCGTCGGTTCGTTGACGTCGATCTTCTGGAACCGGCGCAGCAAGGCGCGGTCCTTTTCGAAGTGGTTGCGGAATTCCTTGTAGGTGGTCGATCCGATGCAGCGGATCGCCCCCGAGGACAGCGCCGGCTTCAGCAGGTTCGACGCGTCCATCGCCCCGCCGCTGGTTGCGCCCGCGCCAATCACGGTGTGGATCTCGTCGATGAACAGCACCGCATCGGGCATCTTCTCAAGCTCGTTCACCACCTGCTTGAGCCGCTCCTCGAAATCGCCGCGATAGCGCGTTCCCGCGAGCAGCGCGCCCATGTCGAGCGAATAGATCACCGCGTCCTGCAGCACCTCGGGCACTTCGCCTTCGATGATCTTGCGCGCGAGGCCTTCGGCGATCGCGGTCTTGCCGACCCCGGGATCGCCGACATAGAGCGGGTTGTTCTTGCTGCGGCGGCACAGGATCTGGATCGTGCGGTCAACCTCAGGCCCGCGCCCGATCAGCGGGTCGACCTTGCCGGCCTGGGCCTTTTCGTTGAGGTTCACGCAGAACTGATCGAGCGCGGAATCCTTCTTGCCGTCCTTCGCGGCACCCTTTTCTTCCTGCTGCGGGGCTTCGGGGCTCTCGGCTCCCTTGGGGGTCCGGTCCTCGATCCGCTTGCCGCCCTTGCCGATCCCGTGGCTGATGAAGCTGACCGCGTCGAGCCGCGTCATGTCCTGCTGCTGCAGGAAATAGACCGCATAGCTGTCGCGCTCGGAAAACAGGGCGACCAGCACGTTGGCGCCGGTCACGGTATCCTTGCCCGACGACTGGACGTGCAGGATCGCGCGCTGGATCACGCGCTGGAACCCGGCGGTCGGCGAAGGTTCGCCCTTTTCCTGCGTCTTGAGCGACTGGTATTCCTGGTCGAGGTACTGCTTCACCACTTCGGCCAGTTCAGCCAGGTCGACCCCGCAGGCCTGCATCACCTGCTGGGCATCGCCATCCTCGATCAGCGCCAGCAGCAGATGCTCCAGCGTCGCATATTCGTGGCTGCGCTCCGACGCATTGGCGAGCGCGGCATGGAGCGTCTTTTCGAGGCTCTGGGCGAAACTGGGCATCAGCATGGTCTCCGATGGAGGACTTGAACCCCGGACGGTGAATTTGGCACTGCCGCAGAGTCTGAAGGAACAGGGTTAACCAAGCCTATATGGGAGGCTCCGCGCGGCAATAAAAGAGCGGGGCCGGTCACGAGCCCGGTCGCGGCCTGAACAGGGCATCGGCGGCATGGCGGTGCGCGGCGGCCTTGTCGCGGTGGGCCTTGACCCGCGCGATCTCGGCCTCGAGCAGGGCGATCCGTTCGGCCAGCTCTTCCTGCGAATAGGGATCGAGCGCCTCCTTCGCCAGCGCGCTGGCCATATCGCCCTTGGGCCGAGGCAGGTCTTCGTCCATTGCCACGGCAGAATCGGACCATGCGGCCTTGCTGTCAACACGATGCCGGTCTAGGGCGGGCAAAACGTGGCAGTCATGCAACAGGGACCAGCTAAATGCCTGATTCAATTGCTGAAACCATGAAAGCGGTGCATTATGAAACACCCGGCGCGCCCGCTGTCCTGCGGCTCCAGACGCTGCCGACGCCCCGGCCCGGGCCGGGTGAGGTGCTGGTCAAGGTCGCCTTTGCCGGGGTCAACCGGCCCGACGTGATCCAGCGCCAGGGCTTCTATCCGCCCCCGCCAGGCGCCTCGCCGCTGCTTGGTCTCGAAGTTTCGGGAACGATCGCGGCGCTGGGCGAAGGTGTTACTGCGTGGCGTCAGGGCGATCCGGTCTGCGCGCTGACCCCGGGCGGCGGCTATGCCGAATATTGCCTGGTTCCCGCCGATCACTGCCTGCCCGTGCCGCCGGGCCTGCCGCTCGATCAGGCCGCGGCCCTGCCCGAAACGCTGTTCACCGTGTGGCACAACGTGTTCGAACGCGGCTGGGCCAAAGAGGACGAGACGCTGCTGGTCCACGGCGGCACCAGCGGGATCGGATCGATGGCGATCATGCTGGGCAAGCTGTTCGGACTTACCGTGATCGTCACCTGCGGCGGGGCGGACAAGTGCGCGGCGGTGCTGGAAATCGGCGCCGATCACGCGATCGACTACAAGGCCGGCGATTTCGTCGAGGAAGTGGCGCGGATCACCGGCGGCAAGGGCGTGGAGCTGGTGCTCGACATGGTCGCGGGTGACTATGTGGCGCGCAATCTCAAGTGCCTGGCCGACGATGGCCGTCATGTGACCATCGCGGTGCAGGGCGGCCTGCAGGCGACGATCAACATGGCCGAAGTCATGCGCCGCCGCCTGACGCTGACCGGTTCCACGCTGCGTCC
Organism: Sphingomonadaceae bacterium; assembly: GCA_046348665.1. GTDB lineage: Bacteria > Pseudomonadota > Alphaproteobacteria > Sphingomonadales > Sphingomonadaceae > Novosphingobium. The sequence goes on from JAXMDV010000001.1 coordinate 1,157,466, forward strand.
GCGCTCGAACCAGTTCAAGGCGCTGCTCGCCCAGGAAATCCGGCAACTGGCCTGGCCGCTGGTCGAAACGGGGCAACTGCGCCCGGTGATGGACCGCGCCTTCCCTCTCGCCGATGCCGCCGAAGCCCACGCCCGGATGGAGGCCGGCAGCCATATCGGCAAGATCGTCCTCGAAGTGGGATGAATCTTGCCCTCGGGCAAGAATCGGCCTAGTGGCTCAGGCGAACGGCCGCTCCGCAAGGGGCGGCCCTATCTATTTTGAACGGAGAATCCCCGTGTCCCAGCCGACCCCGCTGATGCCGCATGCGACCGCCTCATGGCTGGTCGACAACACCGCGCTGAGCTTCGAACAGATCGCCGAATTCTGCGGCCTGCACATCCTCGAAGTCCAGGCGATGGCCGACGATCTGGCCAGTTCGAAGTACACCGGGCGCGATCCGGTGCGCTCGGGCGAACTGACGATGGCCGAAATCGAGAAGGGCCAGGCCGATCCCGCCTATGCGCTCAAGATGCAGAAGGCGCCGGTCACGGTCAGCCGCACCAAGGGCCCGCGTTATACGCCGGTATCGAAGCGCCAGGACAAGCCCGACGGGATCGCCTGGATCCTGCGCGCCCACCCCGAGATTTCGGATGCGCAGATCGGCAAGCTGATCGGCACCACCCGCAACACCATCGCGGCGATCCGCGACCGCACCCACTGGAACATCGGCAACATCCAGCCCAAGGACCCGGTGACCCTGGGCCTGTGCAGCCAGCGCGAGCTGGACGCGATCGTTGCCAAGGCCGCCAAGAAGGCGGGCCTGGCTGATGAGGCGGGCGACGATGCGCGGCTGGGCGATGACCGCGAGGCGCTGATCGAGGAGCTGCGCGCCGAGCGCGAAGCCCAGGTCAAGGCGGCGGGCGAAGCCGCGCAGGAAGCCGAAGCCGCGGCCTGGCTTGAGGCAAAGCGTGCGGCCGAAGCGGCGGGCGAGGACTAGGCTGCATCGACATTCAGCCCATAGCGGCCTGCAAATGGCGCTCTTGCGTGCTTCCGGTGCTCACGACCATCAAGGTCGCTGCGCTCCGGGTCACGCAAGACCACCATTTTCGGCTCACTCTGGACTGAATGTCGATACAGCCTAGCTCCTGAACCTGGGCCTCACTTGGCGGCTAGCTTTTCCGCCCGGAACGGGTAAGCCGTTGACATGAGTGTCAATAGCATCGGCGCCGATCCCTGGCGCAGCCACTACGCGCATGCCGCCGATTGGGCGATCGACCTGCCGCCGCTGTCGCTGCCGGATTTCTTCGCCCGCGCGGTTGTGGCCAATCGCGACCGGCCGCTGGTCGATTTCCTCGGTCGGCGCTTCAGCTATGGCATGCTGGAAGCCGAAGCGCGCAGCTTTGCCGCCGGTTTGCAGCGGCTTGGCCTGGCCAAGGGCGCGCGCGTCGGGCTCTACCTGCCCAATGTGCCGATCTATGTCTCGGCCTATTACGGGGCCGCGCTGGCCGGGGCGACGCTGGTCAACTTCAGCCCGCTCTACACGGTCGATGAACTGTCCGCGCAGGTCGCGGATTCGGGCACCAGCCTGCTGGTCACGCTCAATTCCGCGGCGCTGCTGCCCAATGCGCTCAAGGTGCTCGATGCCACCGCGCTCGACCGCCTGGTGGTCGGCTCGCTCGGCTCGATGCTGCCCTGGACCAAGCGGGTGCTGCTCGCCGTGGCGGGGCGCAAGGCGCTGGCGCCGATCCCGGCGAGGGCCGATGTGATCGCATGGGAGCGGATCTGCGTGCCCGCGGCGCCCGATCCGGTGGCGATCGACCCCGAACGCGATCTTGCGCTGCTGCAATATACCGGCGGGACCACCGGCACGCCCAAGGGGGCCATGCTGACCCACCAGAACATGACCGCCAACGCCCGCCAGGTCGAGGCGATCGATCCCCATGCCGGCGAGCGCGACATGATCCTGGGCGTGCTGCCGCTGTTCCACGTCTTCGCCAATACCTGCGTGCTCAACCGCACGGTGGCGAACGGCGGATGCATCGCGATGCTCCCGCGCTTCGATGCCGGGCAGGCGCTGCAGACGCTTGAGCGGGTCAGGGCGACCGCGCTGCCCGGCGTGCCGACCATGTTCCAGGCGCTGCTCGACCATCCGGCCATCGCGAAGACCGACTTTTCGTCGCTCAGGATCTGCATCTCGGGCGGCGCTCCGCTGCCGCTGCCCCTGAAGGCTCGGTTCGAGGCGGCATCGAAGGCGCGGGTGGTCGAAGGCTACGGCCTGACCGAAAGCGCCGGCGTGGTATCGACCAATCCCTATGAGGGCGAGGAGCGGATCGGCACGATCGGCCAGCCGCTCCCGGCAACCCGGATCCGCCTGCTCGACCGCGAAGATCCCGAACGCGATGCGCCGGCTGGTGAGCCGGGCGAACTGGCGATCCAGGGACCGCAGGTGATGCAGGGCTACTGGCAGCGTCCCGAAGCGGCGGCGGGAGCCTTTGCCACGCGCGAGGACGGGCGCTGGCTGCGCACCGGCGATGTCGCGGCGATCGATGCCGAGGGCTATGTGAAGATCGTCGACCGGATCAAGGACATGATCGCGGTGGGCGGATTCAAGGTCTTTCCCAGCCAGGTCGAGGCGGTGCTGCTGCAGCATCCGGCGGTCAAGGAAGCTTTGGTAATCGGCGTGCCCGACGACTACCGCGGCGAAGCCCCGCGCGCCTTCGTGACATTGGCCGAGGACCAGTCAGCCACCGGCGATGAGCTGAAGGACTGGCTCAATTCCCGGATCGGCAAGCATGAGCGGGTCGATCAGGTGGTGATCCGCGAGGAGCTGCCCAAGACAATGGTCGGCAAGCTCGACCGCAAGGCGCTCAGGGCCGAACTGGGGCTTTAGATTGGAATGACCTAAACCGACGCGGGCTCTCCCCTCCCCGGCGGGGCCTGTTGCGTAACTGGCTCTGCCGTGGATTTTTGCACCTTTGGGCGCATCGTGGGCAGTGGTATCGGGATTTTGTGTCCGATCGGTGGTTTTCGGGGGGCTTAGGCGGATTTCGGGCGCAGTTATGCTGGCGCAAGCCGTGCCCATCGGCGCAGGTTGAAGGCGATTGCGGCAAGGACGACCTGTGCGCCAGCCTTGGCGAGGCCGCGGTAGCGGATCCGGTTCAGGCCCATGCGCTGCTTGAGCGTGGCGAAGGTCGTTTCCACCCCCGCCCGGATCGGGGCGATCAGGCGGTTGTGCCGCATCTGCCAGCGGGTCAGCGTCGGGCCGCCACCCCAGCTCTTGTGCATGATCCGGGGCTTGATCCCCCGCGCCTTGAGCGCTGCGCTGCGGGCCCGCTTGGCATAGGCCCTGTCGGCGTAGACCGCCCCTTCGTCCCCGCGCACGAGCGCGTCGGCCGGCGTCGTGTCGTTGACGTTGGCTGGTGTGGTCAGCACCGTGCGGATCAGGCCGCTGCCCTGGTCCACCCCGACATGCGCCTTGTAGCCGAAGACCGACCCGCTGCGTCCCTCGCGCCGGGCGAAGGCCGCATCGGGATCGAGCGTCGAGCGCTGGTGGCCGCCCCGGTCCCGGGGAGGCGCGGTCACCGCCGGGATCAGCGTTGCATCGAGCATCGTCCCGCGCTTGAGCATCACCCCTGCCTTGTCGAGCTGGCGGTCGAGTTCGGCAAACAGCTTCGTTTCGATTCCTTCGGCCAACAGCCGCCCCCGGAAACGGTTCAGCACCGTGTGATCGGGCACCGCATCGGCCAGCGACAACCCGACAAAGCGCCGGAATGACAGCCGATCCGACAGCGCCTCCTCCAATTCCCGGTCGGAAAGACCGTACATCGCCTGCAGCAGCAACGCCTTGACCAGCAGCAGCGCCGGATACCCGGGCCGCCCCGGTCCCGCACCATCGCGCAAATGGCTCACCAGCTTCTCGAACCGGTACCATTTCACCAGGGCGTCAAGCCGCTCAAGCTGCATGTTGACCCCAGCTCCAGGAGCCAGCCAACCGTCCCCAAACCCAGCCTGCCCAACCTGCTTGATCGCCATCGCAACACTCCCTGCTCAAAGACAGGGAATCATGTCTCGAACCTTTACGCAACAGGCCCCGACGGGGAGGGGCTATGCGGTTCGATGCAATGTCTTCGAAGGCTAGCTCGCCGCCAGCGCTACCACTTCGGCGCCTTCGTCCACGCCGTGCGCCGCGCGCGGGGCGAAGCGGCCATCGACTTGCGCGCCCTGCTCGATGGTCAGGGTATCGTAGTGGACATCGCCGTGGATCCGGGCCGACTTGAGCACGACCAGTTCGCGCACGTTGATCGTGCCGCGCACCGTTCCAGCCAGCCGCGCGCTTTCGGCCTTGACCGCGCCGACGATCTCGCCGCTTTCGCCCTGGACAAGCGAACTGCAGGCCACGTCGCCCTCGACCTTGCCGTCGATGTGGAGATCGGCTGAGGCGGTGACATTGCCCTTGATGCGGATGTCGGTGCCGAACACGGAAAAGGTCGAATTGGCCATAAAGCTACCTTGCGGTGCGAGCAGCCCCGTTCGGGCCGGCTTCTTGTTGAACATGGGTTGCTGCCTCGAGGAAGGGGCGGGGATTGACCGGTCGATCGCCGATCCGGACTTCGAAATGGAGATGCGGCCCGGTCGAGCGGCCGGTGCTGCCGATCATGCCGATCTGCTCGCCGGGCACGACCTGCTTGCCCAGCTGGGTGCGGAAGCCCGACATGTGGGCATAGCGCGTGATCAGCCCGTTGCCGTGGTCGATCTCGACGCAGTTGCCATAGCCCGAACGCTGGCCGACAAAGCTGACCACGCCGCGCGCGGCGGCAAAGATCGGGGCGCCATAGGGGCCCTTGAAGTCAAGCCCGGGATGGAATTCCCCGCCGCCGCCGGTGAAGGGGTTGGGACGGAAGCCGAAGCCCGAGGAGATGTACTGGAAATCCGCCGGCAGCGCCTGCGGCAGGCCGGCCACGCTGCGTTCCAGCGCGTCCATCCGCGCCAGCGACAGGGCAAAGCGCTGGAAGCGCGGGTCGATCGAGCCATCGGCCGAAGTGGCCATGACGATCAGCGGGCCGCCCTGCGCGCTGCGATCGCCCAGCGAGGCGAGCATGGCCTGCGGGTTGAGGCCGAGGCTGGCGAGCCGGGCTTCGGCGATCGCCGAACGGCGGTCGGCCAGGCGGGTCAGGCCTTCGATATAGGCCAGCTGGCGCGCCTCGATTTCGGCGAGCGCCGCGGCCTGGGGGAAGGCCAGCGAGACCTTCTTCACCGTCTTCGCGGCTTCGCTCGAGCTGTCCGATACGGTTTCGCCCGTCTTGGCGTCGCGGGGCAGGTCGCCCAGCACCGCTTCGCTGGTCTTCTCGATGAATTCCTGGCGCCGCTTGAGGTCGTCGGCGACCTTGCCGATATCGTCGCCATAGGCATTGAGGCGGTTTTCCGAGCTGGCCACCTTGGCCTCGCGCTCAAGCAGCGAAACCCGGTCGCGGTGCGAAAGATAGCTCGACAGCGCCATCGCCGCCATGGTCACCGCCCAGACCAGCAGCAGCGCAGCGGCGGCGCCGGCAGCGATCATCTGCGTGCGTGACGAAATCCTGATGAAACGGACCTGGCCTTCGGATCGCATGAAGAATTCGCGATCCGGAAACCAGCTCCGCAGGCGGGCCAAGGCGCCGCCAACGGCTTGTTTTGTCAAGACGACCCCGAGTCCCTTCTTACCCTTGCCCGGCGCCGCTAGCAGGTCGCGGCGGCAAGCGCGAATCCGCAATGGCCCGGACTCGCCGAATCGAATGACTCGCGCGGTGAAACGTTAGCCGGGTGGTTAACGCCCCGAACGGTGACATTCGCCCTGCGCGGTGTTAGGCGCAAAGCCGCGATGAAAGCCCAAGCCGACACCACCGAAAGCGCCGAGGTCCTGATCGAGCGCCTGGCCCGCTCCGGCCGCGCCGCGCAGCGCATCCTGGCGCGGCTCGATTCGGCTGCAAAGGCGCGCGCTTTGCACGCTGCCGCCGCCGCCCTTCGCGCCGCGGAAACAGGGATTCTCGCCGCCAATGCCCGCGACATCGCGGCGGGCGAGGCAAGCGGGCTGACCCCGGCGATGCTCGACCGGCTGAGGCTCGATCCGGCGCGGCTGGCGGCCATTGCCGATGCCGTCGATCAGGTCGCCGACCTGCCCGATCCGGTGGGGCAGGTGATCGACCGCTCCACCCCGGCCAATGGCCTTGCGCTCAGCCGGGTGCGGATTCCGATCGGGCTGATCGGGATCATCTATGAAAGCCGCCCGAACGTCACCGCCGATGCCGCCGCGCTGTGCCTGCGTTCGGGCAATGCGGCGCTGCTGCGCGGCGGCAGCGAGGCGGTCCATTCGAACCGGGCGATCCTGGCGGCGCTGGTCGAGGGGCTCGAATCCGAAGGCATTCCTGCCGCAGCGGTGCAGCTGGTCCCGACCCAGGACCGCGCCGCGGTGGGCGCGATGCTGACCGCCGCCGGGCTGATCGACATGATCGTGCCGCGCGGCGGCAAGAGCCTGGTCGCCCGCGTGCAGGCCGATGCGCGGGTGCCGGTGCTCGCCCATCTCGACGGGATCTGCCACACCTACGTCCACTCCGCCGCCGATCCCGCCAAGGCCGAGCGTATCGCGCTCAACGCCAAGCTGCGCCGCACCGGGATCTGCGGATCGATGGAGACGCTGCTGCTCGATGCGCAGTTTCCCGCCTCACAAAGGGTGGTGGCGGCGCTGCTCGATTCGGGCTGCGAACTGCGCGGCGATGCCCGCGCCTGCGCGCTCGATGCGCGGATCGGCCCGGCCAGCGCGCAGGATTGGGATACCGAATACCTCGATGCGATCCTCTCGGTCGCGGTGGTCGACGGGCTCGACGCGGCGCTCGGGCACATCGACCGGCACAGCTCGCACCACACCGACGCGATCGTCAGCGAGGATGAAGCGGTGTGCGAACGCTTCCTGGCCGAAGTCGACAGCGCGATCGTCATGGCCAATGCCTCGACCCAGTTTGCCGATGGCGGCGAATTCGGGCTCGGCGCGGAAATCGGCATCGCCACCGGGCGGCTTCACGCGCGCGGGCCCGTCGCGCTTGAGGGGCTGACCACCTACAAATGGCTGGCGCGCGGCACCGGGCAGGTGCGGCCTTGATCCGCAGCACCCGCGGGACCGGCCGGGCATGAAGGTCGGCTTGCTGGGCGGGTCGTTCAATCCCGCGCATGGAGGCCATCGCCGGATCAGCCAATTTGCCCTCGATGCGCTTGGGCTGGACGAGGTCTGGTGGCTGGTCTCGCCGGGCAATCCGCTCAAGCCGAAGGACGGCATGGCCCCGCTGGCGGTGCGGCTCGCATCGGCGGTGAAGCGGGCGAAAGGCGCCCGGATCAGGCCTACCGCGATCGAGCGCGAACTGGGCACGCGCTATACCGTCGATACCCTGGCAAGGCTGGCGCGGCGCTACCCGAAAGTCCGCTTCGTCTGGCTGATGGGAAGCGACAATCTTGCCCAGTTCCATCGCTGGAAGGACTGGCGCCGCATCGCCCGCGCCATGCCGATTGCGGTTATCGCGCGTCCGGGCTATGATGGCGCCGCCTGGGCGAGCCCCGCTCGGGCCTGGCTTGGCCGTTACCGGCGGTCTTCCGCCAGCTTGAGCAACCGGGCAGGATGGAGCGCACCCGCGCTGATAGAACTGCGTTTTGATCCCGATCCGCGCTCGGCGACCGCCGTTCGCCGCGCCGATCCCGACTGGGCCCTGCGCTATCAGGGCAAGGCCCTGCGTGATCCCTTGACGCACCATCCGGTCGATCCCGACATCGCATGATTGCCTCGCGACGCCCGCCCAGAGGAGCCGTTCCCGCTTAGATGACGCCTGCCCAGCCCACTGCGGCCCCCGCCGCCGCAATCCCCGCCCCGCTTCCCGCTTCGGAGCCGGGCTCGCTCCACGAACTGGTGCTGAAGTCGCTTGACGACGACCAGGCGCAGGAACTGGTTTCCATCCCGCTCGAAGGGAAAAGCTCGATCGCCGATCACATGGTGATCGCCAGCGGCCGCTCGACCCGCCAGGTGGCGGCGATGGCTCAGAAGCTTGCCGAACGGATCAAGCAGGGCGGCTTTGGCCACGCCCGGATCGAAGGCCTGCCCGCTGCCGACTGGGTGCTGATCGACGCCGGCGACGTGGTGGTCCACCTGTTCCGCCCCGAAGTGCGCAGCTTCTACAACCTGGAACGCATGTGGGCCTTCGGGGACAGCGCCGGCGCGGCCTGAGCGCGCGCCGATGCACCTGCATGTGATCGCGCGCGGCAAGATCGCCCGCTCGCCCGAAGCCGAGCTGGTCGCGCGCTATGCCAGGCGGATTGCCTGGCCGCTCAAGCTGACCGAACTGCCCGACCAGGGCGGCACCATGCCCGAAGCCCCCCCACAGTGCCGCACCGTGCTGCTCGACGAGCGCGGCAGGCAGCTGACTTCCGAAGAGTTTGCGGCGATCCTCGGCAAGTGGCGCGACGAAGGCGTGCGCGAGGCGCGGTTCATGATCGGCGCCGCCGACGGGCACGGCGACAAGGCGCGCGAGTCTGCCGATCTCCTGATCGCTTTCGGGGCGATGACCTGGCCGCACCTGATGGCCCGCGCGATGCTGGCCGAACAATTGTACCGCGCCACCAGCATTCTGGCTGGCCATCCCTATCATCGTTCGGGATAAGGATGGTGATGCGACTGCGCTGGCCCCTGCTGCTTGCCCCGCTTGCCGTGCTTGGCGCGGTGGGGCTGGGCGCGCAGCAGCAGACCGCCACGCCGATCGAGAATGCCGAGGATGCCGCGGCCGCGCTGGCCCGCGCCCGCCAGCAGGGCGGCGCGGCGCGCAGCCGCGCCGAGGCGCTCGAGGCCACTGCCGCCAGGGCCACGGCCGAAGCGGACCGCACCGCGCAGCAGGCCGCCGCGCTCGCCGCGCGGGTCCAGGAAGCCGAAGCCCAGATCGCCGCCAATGAAGCGCAGATCCGCCTGATCGGGCGCGAGCAGGCGCTGCTGCGCGCCGAACTGGCGGAAAAGCAGCGCCCGCTGGTCGAGCTGACCGCCGCGCTCCAGCGTCTGTCGCGCCGGCCGCCACTGCTTTCGCTGCTGCGACCGGGCTCGCTCAACGAAACGGTCTATCTGCGCGCCGTGCTCGACAGCCTGCTTCCCGAAATCACCCGGCGAACCGCGGGGCTGAGGCAGGCGATCGAACGCGGCAAGGCGTTGCAGGACAAGGCCCGCCAGGCCAACGACGCGCTGCGTTCCGGCCAGGCCGAGCTGGCCCGCCGCCGCGGCGAACTGGCGGCGCTCGAGGCGCGCCAGAGGCTGGCCTCGCGCGCGGCAAGCGTATCGGCGGACCGCGAGAGCGAACACGCGCTGGCGCTGGCCGAGGAAGCGCGCGACCTCTCCGCGCTGGTGGTCGATCTCGCCAAGGCAGGCGCGCTGCGCGATCAGCTTGCCGTCCTGCCCGGTCCGATCCTGCGCCCGGCGCAGCCGCTGTCCGCGCAGGCGCCCGGACCTGCGGCGCCACCCGCCGCGCCAACCGGGGCGCCCTCGCGCTATCTGCTGCCCGCGGCCGGACGGCTGGTGGCCGGGTTCGGCGAGGCCCGGCCCAGCCAGCCGCAATCGCGCGGGCTTTCCATCCTGCTCGCGGGCGGCGCGCAGGTCGTTGCGCCGGGCGCCGGCCGAGTGGTCTTTGCCGGGCCATACCAAGGCTATGGCCTGATCGCGATCATCGAACACGGCGGCGGCTGGACCTCGCTCGTCACCGGCCTTGCCGAGCTTGACTGCCGGGTCGGCGATAGCCTCGTGGCCGGCAGTTCGCTGGGCCGGATGGGCCCGGGACGCCAGGTTCTGGGTTTCGAACTGCGCCGCTCGGGCGAACCGGTCAATCCGCTCGATTTCGTGCGCTGATGACGCACCATCTGGCGTTAAGATTCCCCGCGCGATAAGAGGCGCATCGAATTGCGAGAGGCTGCTGCCCGATGAAACTTGTTTCCATGCTGCATTCCGCCCTGCTGCTTGGCGCGGTGTCGCTGATCCCGGCGACCACCGCCGGGCTGGCCGCGGTCGACGGCCGTTCGTCCGAACAGTTTTCGCGGCTCGAGCTGGTCTATGCCTGGCTCAAGGCCTACTATGTCGAGCCGACCGAGGACGGCAAGCTCGAGGACGGGGCGATCGAGGGCATGCTTTCCTCGCTCGATCCGCATTCCTCGTACCTTTCAGGCGCGTCGATCCAGCGGCTCAACAACATGATCGACGGGGAATACCAGGGCCTGGGCCTGTCGGTGGTGATGGACGACGGCGCGGTCAAGGTCGTCGCGCCGATGCGCGGCAGCCCCGGCGAGGCGGCGGGGATCAAGGCCGGGGACTATATCACCCATATCGACGGCAAGCTGATCTATGGCGGCGAGCTTGACGATGCCGTGGCCCAGATGCGCGGTCCGGCCGGAACCAAGATCCGCCTGACCATCTTCCGTTCTGGCCGCGAACAGCCCTTCGACGTTACCGTCACCCGCGGGGTGATCAAGCTCGAGCCGGTGACCTGGGAACTCAAGGACAATGTCGGGGTCATCACGGTCAACGAATTCGGCAAGGATGTCGGCGAATCGGTCGCCAAGGGAATTGCCGACCTCAAGCTCAAGTCGGGCGGCAAGCTCGAAGGGCTGGTGCTCGACCTGCGGCAGAACCCGGGGGGCGAGCTGGAAGAGGCGGTGGCGCTCTCGGATGTCTTTCTGACCAAGGGCGATATCGTCTCGCAGCGCGGCCGCAACAGCCGCGAAGACCAGTATTTCCGGGCCGAGACGATGTTCCCCGGCGATCTTGCCAAGGGCCTGCCGCTGATCGTGCTGATCGACGAAGGCTCGGCCTCGGCCTCGGAAATCGTCGCCGGCGCGCTGCAGGACCAGCACCGTGCGCTGATCATGGGTCAGCGCAGCTTCGGCAAGGGTTCGGTCCAGTCGCTGTTCTATTTCGACCGTTCGCGCTCCAGCGGGGTCAAGTTCACCACCGCGCGCTACTACACGCCCTCGGGCCGGTCGGTGCAGGAAGGCGGGATCGATCCCGACATCCGCGTGCCGCAGCTGAGCGATCCCGATGCCGCGCGGCGCAGCGAACTGACCGCGCGCGAAAGCGATCTGCGCCGCCACCTCGTCAACGAAGCGGCGATGGACGACAAGAAGCTGGAAAGCGATCGCCAGGCCGATCCGCACTTCAAGGAAACGCCGGATACCCTGAAAGCCAAGGGGATCAAGGACTTCCAGATGTTCTATGCGATCCAGACCGTGCACCGCACCGCGGCGGTGAAGCGCTGATGGGCGCGCTGCCGACCGGAGCCGCGGCTTCGCGCGCCGCGCTGCTGCTGGCGCTTGCGGTGCCCGCCGCCTTGCTGGGCGGGGCCTATATCAGCCAGTATGTCTTCGGGCTCTGGCCGTGCGAGATGTGCTGGTGGCAGCGCTATGCCCATTTCGCCGCGCTGGCCTTTGCCGCGCTGGCTTTGATCCGTCCGCCGGCTGCGTTGCTGGTGCGACTGGCGGGCGCGGCGATCCTGGTCGGCGGACTGCTCGGCGCCTATCACGCCGGGGTCGAATACGGCTGGTGGAAGGGCTTCACCGCCTGCACCAGCGAAGTGGTGTTTTCCGGCGATCCGCTCAAGGACATCCTCAGCGCCCCGATGGTCCGCTGCGATCAGGTCCAGTGGGAGCTGTTCGGGATTTCGCTGGCGGGGTTCAATTTCCTGATTTCGGTCCCCGCGGCGCTGCTCGTCTTCGCGCTGCTGGGCCGGGCCAGGGACGCACGGGCATGAGCGCGCGCGATGCCCGGCGGATGCTGCGGGTCGACCAGGCCGGCGAATACGGCGCGACGCGGATCTATGCCGGACAGCTTGCGGTGATGGGTGACCGCGCGCCGCATTCGGGCGAGATCCGCCACATGGCCGAGCAGGAAATGGCCCACCGCGCGAAGTTCGACGCCCTGATTGCCGAACGCGGCGTGCGGCCCACCGCGCTCCAGCCGTTCTGGCACGTCGCGGGCTTTGCCCTGGGCGCGGCGACCGCGCTGATCGGGCCCAAGGCGGCGATGGCCTGCACCGCCGCAGTCGAGGAAGAGATCGACCGCCACTATACCCAGCAGCTTGACGAGCTGGGCTCCAGCGATCCCGAACTTTCCGGCCTGATCGAGGAGTTTCGCGAGGACGAGCGCGCCCACCGCGATGCGGCGCTTGCCGCCGGGGCCGAACAGGCGCCGGGCTATCCCGTCCTTGCTGGCGCGATCCGCCTTGGCTGCCGGATCGCGATCCGCCTGGCCGAACGGATTTGATACCGAACAAGGCGCGCCGCCCTTCATCTGATATTCAGTGCACGGGTTCCTATATCGGAACCGCTAGATTCAGGAGTTCGACGATGCGTCCGATCCATGCCGCGCTTGGCGCCCTGGTCCTTGGTCTTGGCCTGGCCGCCCCGGCCAGCGCCCAGCAGGCGAACGAGCCGAAGGTCAACATGGTCATCGTCTTCGGCGAGGACAAATGCCCGGTCTCCGATCCCGACACGATCACCGTCTGCGCGCGCAAGGACGAGGGCGAGCGGTTTCGCATCCCCGAAACGCTGCGCGAACATCCCAGCCCGCAGAACGAAGCCTGGAACCAGAAGGTCCGCGCCTATGAAACCGTCACCCGGACCGGCACGCAGAGCTGCTCGCCGGTGGGGGCCGGCGGCTGGACCGGCTGCTCGAGCAAGCTGATCAACGAAGCCTATGCCGAAAAGAAGACCGATCCCAGCATCCGCGCCGGCCAGCTGATCGCCGAGGAACGCGCCAAGCGGCTTTCGACGGTCGATGCCGATGCCGCGCAAACCCAGGCCGCGGTCGAGCAGCAGGAAGAACAGGTCATCGCACGGCGCAAGCTGGAACAGCAGGCTTCGGGCGAAGCCGCGCCCGCCGAAACCCCGCCGCCCCCGAAGTAAGTCCGGTTTTTCAGCTCAGCGCGATATCGGGCGCGTCTTCCTGCTTCATGCCGACCAGGTGATAGCCGGCGTCGACATGGTGAACCTCGCCGGTGACCCCCGATGACAGGTCGGACAGGAAATAGAGCGCCGAGCCGCCGACATCCTCGATCGTGACATTGCGGCGCAGCGGCGAATTGAGCTCGTTCCACTTGAGGACATAGCGGAAGTCGCCGATCCCGCTTGCCGCCAGGGTGCGGATCGGCCCGGCCGAGATCGCATTGACCCGCACGTTCCGCGGCCCAAGGTCATTGGCGAGGTAACGGACGCTGGTTTCGAGCGCCGCCTTGGCCACGCCCATGACGTTGTAATGCGGCACGACCTTCTCGGCGCCGTAATAGGACAGGGTCAGGATCGATCCGCCATCCGGCATCATTGCCATTGCCCGCCTGGTCACCGCGACCAGCGAATAGGCCGAAATGTTCATGGTCATCAGGAAGTTGTCCAGACTGGTATCATAATACCGGCCGCGCAATTCGTTCTTGTCGGAGAAGCCGATCGCGTGGACCACGAAGTCGATTGTCGGCCACTTGGCCGCGAGCGCAGCGAAGGCCGCATCGAGCGCGGCCATGTCGGACACGTCGCAATCGATCAGGACATCGGCGCCAAGGCTTTCGGCAAGCGGGCGCACCCGCTTCTCCATCACTTCGCCCTGGTATGAAAAGGCCAGCTCCGCGCCCGCCTCGCTCAGCTTCTGGGCGATTCCCCAGGCCAGCGACTTGTCGTTCGCCAGGCCCATGATCAGCCCGCGCTTGCCCTGCATCAATCCGGTCATGCCTATGTTCCCAATCCTTACTGGTCAGCGGCCGTGGCGCGCTTGCGATTGTCGCTCTGGCCAAGCAGATCCCGTTCCTCGGGCGTTTCGGCCAGCGCGGCGTTGAGTTCCGCACCCACCACCATCCCTAAGCCGACCAGCCAGAAAAAGAAAAGCGAGATCATCACTCCGGCCAGGCTGCCATAGGTCAGATCATAGGTGAAGAAGCGGTGCAGCAGCCACGGCAGCGCCGTGCTGACCCCGACCCACCAGACCGTGACCAGCAGCGCGCCGGGCCACTTGGGATAGCGCTTCTTGCGGTAGGCCGCCGGGGTCAGCGTGAAAAACAGCAGGAACAGCGAGGCATAGATGATCACCGGCGGCAGCAGGCTGGAAGTGGTCAGGGCATCGGCCAGCCCGTGCAAGCGGGGGAACCAGGCGTCGATCACTTCCTGCGCCGCACCGATCGCCACCTGGACCAGCAGCGCGCTGAGCAGCGCGATCACCGCGACGATGATCACCCCGGTCGAAACCAGGCGGTAGCGCCAGAAGGCATGGGCCGGTCTGGTGCCATAGGCGCGCTGCAGGATGTCGCGGATCGTCTCGACCAGACTGCCCACGGTCCACAGCCCGACCAGCCCGCCGGCCCACAGCAGCCAGCCGCTGCGCGCGGCCATGACATCGCGGGCCACCGGTTCGAGCGCGGTGGCGGCGACCGGCGGCAGGGCCATCAGGAAGGCATGGACCGAAGCCTCGCGCTGCGCCTGCTCGCCAACCAGCGTGAACACTGCGGCAACAGTCACGCAGAACGGGAACAGCGCCAGGATCGACATGTAGGCGAAATTGCCGGCATGGATGAAGCCGTCGTTGTAGGCCCCGGCCCAGACCCGGGCGATCACCCGGAACAGCCGGCTGTGCCAGAACCGGCCATTCGGCCCGACCTGTTCGTCATAGTGATCGCGCAGCCGGCGCGCGCGCTTGCGGCGGGCTTCGGGCGAAAGATCGGGTACGGTAAGGGGCGGCAGGTGCGCTTCGTCGAGTTCGCGTTCTTCCATGAGGAAGCGTCAAACCCCCAGCCGCGCCCGCAGGTTGCGCGTGTCGCGCCAGCCTTCGAGCCGCGCGGCAAGATCGGCGTCGCCTTCGGGAACCTGGATCTCGATCGTCACCAGCTGGTCGCCGTGGCTGCCGTCCTTGCGCGAAAAGCCCTTGCCCTTGAGCCGCAGCGTCTTGCCCGAACTGGTCCCCGGCGCGATCGTCAGCATCACCGCGCCCTCGGCGGTCGGAACCTTGATCTTGGCCCCGTTCACCGCCTCATCAAGGCTGATCGGCAGGTCGAGCCGCAGATTGTCGCCATCGCGGCGGAAGAAGGGGTGCGGCTGCAAGGTGATGGTGACCGTGGCATCGCCATTGCCGCCCGGCCCCGGCTCGCCCTTGCCGGCAAGCCGCATCTGCGTGCCGTCCTCGACCCCGGCGGGAAGCTTGAGGTCGATCGTCTTGCCATCGGCCAGGGTGATCCGCTGCGTCGCCAGGATCGCCGCGTCGGTCAAGGAGACGCCCAGCTTGTAGGCCACGTTCGCGCCGCGCGGCGCCGCGCGCTGGCGTCCGGCTCCGCCGCCGAACCCGCCGCCCATGCCGCCGCGTCCACCGAACAGGCCATCGAAGATGTCGCCCAGGTCGATCCCTTCGCCGCCGCCGAACCCTTCGAAGCCATCGGCCCGGAAGCCGCGCTGCGCGCTGCCGCCGAACCCGCCCGCGCCGCCGCCATAACCGAAGCCTAGCGGATTGCCGTCGATGTCGATTTCGCCCCGGTCGAAGCGGGCACGCTTGTCCTTGTCGGACAGCAGGTCATAGGCGCGGGTCACTTCGGAAAAGCGCTCCGCCGCGTTCGGGTTGTCCTTGTTGCGGTCCGGGTGGAGCTCCTTCGCCAGCTTGCGATAGGCGGACTTGACGTCCTTCTCGCTCGCGCTGCGCGCTACACCCAGGATCGAATAGGGATCGGCCATGACCGCTAGCTAGGAGCCGCAAGCGCAAACGGCAAGGTTTCAAAGCCTTTTGCGAAACGCTTGCGCTTCCCCCTCTGGCCGCGACGCGCTATGCGCCGGGCACGATGGAAGAGCAGCAGCAAGACGCAATCCCGGCGGAAGAGCCCTTTGCCCTGTTCGGCGCGTGGTTTGCCGCCGCGCGCGACAAGGAACCCAACGATCCCGAGGCCGTGGCGCTGGCCACCGCGACGCCCGATGCGGCGCCTTCGGTGCGGATGGTGCTGATGAAGGACTGGGGGCCGGAAGGCTTCGTGTTTTACACCAATGGCCACAGCCGCAAGGGCGGCGAGCTTCACGCCAATCCCCAGGCGGCGATGCTGTTCCACTGGAAAAGCCTGCGCCGCCAGGTGCGGATCGAGGGGCGGATCGAGGAAGTTTCCCCGGAAATGGCCGATGCCTATTTCGCCAGCCGTGGCCGCGATTCGCAGATCGGCGCCCATGCCAGCGACCAGTCCGCGCCGCTGGGCTCGCGCGCCGAATTCCTGGCCCGGATCGCGCGCACCGGCGCGCGCTACCTGGTGGGGCAGGTTCCGCGCCCGCCGCACTGGACCGGGTTCCGCCTGGTCCCCAGCGCAATGGAATTCTGGATGGACCGGCCCTTCCGCCTCCACGAACGCCGCCGCTTCGAACGCGCCGACGGCGGCTGGACCAGCACGCTGCTTTATCCATGAGCGACAGTGGCAGCCTCAACCGCAGCGCGGCTTTCGCCTCGATCGGCGTTGCTGCGCTGCTGCTTGCGCTCAAGACCTGGGCGGTCTGGTCGACCGGATCGACCGCCATGCTCGGCAGCCTTGCGGATACCGCGCTTGACCTGATCGCGAGCATGGCAACGCTGCTCGGCGTCTGGGTTGCCGCCCAGCCCGACGATGACAACCACCGCTTCGGGCATGGCAAGGCCGAGGCGCTGGCGGCGATGTTCCAGGTGGTGCTGATCTCGATTTCGGCGCTCAGCCTAGCATTTCGCTCGATCAGCCAATGGTTTCTGGGCGCGCGTCCGCAGGGCGCCGAAGACGGAATCGCGGTTTCGGCGATCGCCATGCTGGCGACACTCGGCCTCATCGCCTGGCAGCGCCGGGTGATCGCCCAGACCGGATCGATCGCGATTTCGACCGACCATCTGCACTACAAGAGCGACCTTGCGCTCAATCTCGCGGTGATCGCCGCGCTGGGGCTGGACCAGTATGCCGGGATCGGCGGGGCCGATGCGCTGTTCGGCCTTGGGATCGCGCTGTGGCTGGGCTGGGGCGCCTGGCAGGCTTCGCAGGACGCGATCGAGCAATTGATGGACCACGAGTGGCCGGATGCCCGCAAGGATGCCTTCCTCGAAGCGGTCTCGCGCCATCCCGAGATCAAGGGCCTGCACGATTTGCGCACCCGCACCTCGGGTAACCGCGACTTCGTGCAGTTCCACCTGGCGATCGATGCCGACATGACCGTGCGCCAGGCCCACGTCGTGATGGACGAGATCGAGGCGATCCTGCAGAAGGACTTCCCAGGTCTCGAGATCCTGATCCATCCCGATCCCGAAGGCCTGGTCAATGAAACCGGCGCCGCGGCCGTGGACTTGCTGGCCGATGTCCAGTCAGCCCACCAACGCAGCGGATAGACCGGGCCACGGGGGGGAGCAACAGTGCATATCCTGATTTCGGACTATTCGGGCCATCCTTTCCAGGCCCAGCTCAGCCGCGAGCTGGCGCGGCGTGGGCACCGCGTGACGCACCTGCATTTTGCCGGTTTCCAGACCCCCAAGGGCGATCTTGCGCTGCGGCCCGGCGATCCCGCGGGCCTGGCTTTCGAAGCGATCCTGCTTGAGAAGCCTTTCGCCAAGAGCACTTTCGTGGCGCGCTGGCGGCAGGAGAATCAGGTGGGCGCGCGGATCGCCGCACGGATCACGGCGCTGCGCCCCGACGTGGTCATCTCTTCCAATGCCCCGCTTGACACCCAGCGCCATATCCAGCGCGCCGCGCGGCGGATCGGCGCGAAATTCGTCTTCTGGCTGCAGGACATCTACAGCCGCGGCATCGCATCGGTGGTGGAGCGCAAGTTCCCCGTCGTCGGGCACCTGATCGCCGGCTGGTATCGGCACCTTGAATTCGCAATGCTGCGCAAGAGCGACCGGGTGGTGGCGATCACCGAGGATTTCCGTCCGATCCTGGTCGGCGCCGGGGTGGCCGATGCGCGAATCGCGGTGATCGAGAACTGGGCCCCGCTCGATGAAATTCCGCCGATGCCGCGCGGCAGTAGCTGGGCTAAGGCCTATTTCCAGGGCTTGCCCTTGCGTTTCGTCTATTCCGGAACGCTGGGCTACAAGCACAACCCGCACTGGCTTCTGGCGCTTGCCCGGACCTTTCCCACGGCCGAAGTTTGCGTCACCTCGCAGGGTGAAGTCGCCGATGCACTGGCCGCGCAGGCCCGCGCCGAGGGGCTGGGCAACCTGGCGGTAAAGCCGTGGGTGCCCTTTGCCGACCTGCCGATGCTGCTCGGCGGCGCCGATGTGGTCGTGGCATTCATCGAGCCAGAGGCCGGGATCTATTCGGTGCCCTCGAAAGTCCTCTCCTACCTCTCCGCCGGACGTCCGGTGCTGGGTGCCATGCCGCGCGAGAACCTGGCCAGCCGGCTGCTCGAGCGCGAACAGGCGGGACTGGTCAGCGACTGCCACGATACGGCCGATTTCCTTGCCAAGGCCCACCGCCTGGTGGGCGACGAGGCGCTACGCCAAAGGATGGGCGAAAACGCCCGCAAATATGCCTTGCGCGCCTTTGACATTGAAAATATTGGCGAATGCTTCCTGGCCGTGATTGCCTGATACCAATGGATGGAGACCGCCCACGTGAAGACAGCCCTGGTTCTTGGCGCCGGCGGGTTCATTGGCAGCCACCTGGCCAAGCGGCTCAAGGCCGAAGGCTTCTTTGTTCGCGGGGTTGATCTCAAGCACCCCGAATTCGGCGCCAGCGCGGCAGATGAATTCGTGATCGGCGACCTGCGCGAACAGGACGTGGTCCGCACCATCTATGACCGCCATTTCGACGAGGTTTACCAGCTTGCCGCCGACATGGGCGGGGCCGGCTATATCTTCACCGGCGAACATGATGCCGACATCATGCACAATTCCGCCAGCATCAATCTCAACGTGGCGGACCAGGCCAACCGCAAGGGCGTTGGCGCGCTGTTCTATTCCTCGTCGGCCTGCATGTATCCTGCCTACAACCAGCTCGATCCCGACAATCCCAATTGCGAGGAAGCGAGCGCCTATCCGGCCGAGCCGGACAGCGAATACGGCTGGGAAAAGCTGTTCTCGGAACGGCTCTATCCGTCCTACGCGCGCAATTACGGGATGAAAGTGCACATTGCGCGCTACCACAACATCTTCGGCCCCGAAGGAACCTGGCAGGGCGGCAAGGAAAAGGCGCCTGCGGCGGTCTGCCGCAAGGTTGCCATGGCGCAGAGCGGCGGCGAGGTGGAGATCTGGGGCGACGGGCAGCAGACCCGCTCGTTCCTCTACATCGACGAATGCGTCGAAGGCACCTTGCGCCTGACCCGATCGGACCGGACCGGCCCCTACAACATCGGTTCGGACGAAATGGTGACGATTTCGCAGCTGGTCGACATGGTCTCCGCCATTGCCGGCAAGCCGGTCGGCAAGCGCTATGTCCCCGGGCCGACCGGCGTGCGCGGGCGCAACAGCGACAACCGGCTGATCGAAGCCGAACTCGGCTGGCGGCCCGGCGAACCGCTGCGCGATGGCCTGGCCAAGACCTATGCCTGGATCGATGCCCAGGTCGCCGCCGACAAGGTGATTGGCTGAGGCTTTAGCGGTAAAGCTGGATGATCCGCACGATTCCGGCGCGGACGGGATCATGTCCGGCATCGTCGGTCTTGCCCAGGCGCACCACGATCACCCCGCTTTGCCGGTCGACGACCACGAACTGGCCGACATGACCGTTCATCGAGAAGACTTGCGGCCCCAGCCCCGCCCACAGCGCAGGCCCATCGGGCTGCGGCCGGTTGAGCCAGAGCTGCGCGCCATAACCCCGGTTGCCGGGGCTCGGTTCGGTCATGAAATCGATCCATGCCGACGGGACCAGCTGCGCCCCCCTGACCGCGCCGCCCTCGCGCAGGAACTCGCCAAACCGGCCCCAGTCGCGCAGGGTGCCATGGATCAGGCTGCCGCCGATCAGGGTGCCGGCGGCATCGAACTCGGCGACCATGCTCTTCATCCCCAGCGGCTCGAAAATCCGCGTCTTGAGATAGTCGCTGACCACCCGGGCGCGCTCGGCCGGGTCCTGGCTGGTGGTCAGAACCCGCGCGGCAAGGTCGGCCAGGATGACGCTGGTTGCCGAGGAATACTCCCACTGCTTGCCGGGCTCCGCCTCCAGCGGCTGGGCCTCGGCATAGGCGGCCATGTTGTCGCGCCCATCGAGGAACAGCATCCGCACCGTATCGGCCTCATAGGCCGGATCGCTGGTTTCGACATGCCGCAGCCCCGAGCGCATCTGCATCAGGTGGCGCAAGGTGATCTCGCCGCGCGGATCGCCGGGGCGCTGCCAGGCGGGGATCGGCACCCCTTCATCAAGCCGAAGCCGGCCATCGGCCACCAGCATCCCGATCATCACGCCGGTCACCGTCTTGGCCATCGACCACGAGACGAAGCGCGTGTTCTCGTGATAGCCCGGAGCATAGCGCTCGGCGACGATCCGCCCGTCCTTGAGCACCAGCACGGCGCGGGTTTCCGCCATGTCGCCGTCGGTGAACAGGGCATCGACCGCGCGGGCCAGTCGTTCGCGATTGACCCCCGGTTTTTCGGCCACCGCCTTCAGCGCGGCATCGCCGATCGGCGGCAACGGCTGCGGGGTCTTTTCGCCCGAGCAGCCGATCAGGGCTGGCAGCGCAAGCAGCGGCAGGATAAGGGACAATGGGCGCGCGGGCATCGCGCAGTCACTCGCTCAAAGGCAGGCCAATGGCAACCGTTAACCCAGCAACAGATTCGCAAAGCCGCCTGCGCCGGCGCGCCTTGCTGCTGGGTCTGGCGCTGCTGGGCGCCCTGCTCGCCTGGTTCTGGGGGCCGCTGAATGCCTATGCCCGCACTGGCGCGGCATTTGGCGCGCGGTTCGCCTGCTCGTGCCGCTTCGTCGGCGGACGCGAACTGGGCGATTGCCGGAAGGATTTCGAATCGGGAATGGAACTGGTCATGCTGTCCGAGGACGCTCAGGCAAAAAGCGTCACGGCCCGCTTTCCCGGCCTTGCCAGCGAAACCGCGACCTATCGCCCGGGTCTGGGCTGCCAGCTTGAGCCCTGGCAGGGCTGATCCCTGATCCCGCAATGATGTGCCGGAGCGCCCCAAGATGAGCGATTCTTTGATCCATCCCGTGATCCTGTGCGGCGGCAGCGGCACCCGGCTGTGGCCCCGCAGCCGCGCGGCAAAGCCCAAGCCGTTCCTGCCGCTGGTGGGAGACGGCACCCTGTTCGAGGCCACCGTCGCGCGCTGCGCCGCCGAGGCCGGCTTTGCCGGGCCGATCGTCGTCACCGGCGCCGCGCACCTCGATCATGTCGAGGCGCAGCTGGGCGATGCGGCCGGCGCGCAGGTGATCATCGAGCCGATGGCGCGCAATACCGCCGCCGCGATCGCGCTTGCCGCGCTGCGGCTGGATGAAGACGCGATCATGCTGGTCTGCCCCAGCGATCATCACATCGCCGATGTGCGGGCATTCCAGGCCGCGGCGCGCAAGGCCGCGGCGCTAGCCCGGCAGGGCTGGCTGGTCTCGTTCGGGATCGAGGCGACCACGCCGGAAACCGGCTTCGGCTATCTCCAGCGCGGCGAGCCGATCGGCGATCTGGGGTTCCAGGTGGCGCGGTTCGTCGAAAAGCCCGACCTGGAGCGCGCCAGGGCCTTTCTGGCCGATGGCGGCTATGCCTGGAACGGCGGAATCTTCGCTTTTCGCGCCGGCACCTTCCTGGCCGAGCTGGGCGCGCACCGTCCGGCGATCCTGGCCCTGGCGCGCGCGGCGGTGGCGGCGGGCCAGGCAGAAGGCCACCGCTTCCACCCGGGCGCGAAGGAATTCGCCGCGATCGAAAGCGAATCGGTCGACTATGCGGTGATGGAAAACACCGCGCATGCGGCGATGGTCCCGGCCGGCATGGGCTGGTCCGACATCGGCAACTGGGACGCCCTGCTGGCCGCCCGCATGCGCGATGATCTGGGCTGCAGCACAAGCGGCCGGGTGGAACTGATCGATTGCCGCAACGTTCTGGTCGAAAGCGATGGCCCGCGCGTTTCGGTGATCGGGCTGGAGGATGTGATCGTGGTTGTCGATGGCGATGAAGTGCTGGTGACCACGCGGGCCGGCGCGCAGCTGGTCGGCAAGCTGGAAGGCGCGGTCAGGCAGTGACGGTCCGGCTCGCCACCCGGATGGTCGAGCGGCCCTGGGGACGCGAGCGTCTGCCCGCGCCATTCACCGCGCCGCGGGGCGAGCGGATCGGCGAGGTCTGGTTCGAACCGCCTGCCGCGCTCGATGCGCTGCTGGTCAAATACATCTTCACCAGCCAGGCCCTGTCGGTCCAGGTCCATCCCTCCGATGCGCAGGCCCCGCCGGGCAATCGCGGCAAGGAGGAATGCTGGTACGTGATCGCCGCCGAAGCCGATGCCCGGCTCGGGATCGGGTTCCGCCAGAGCCTCGATGCCGACCAGATGCGCGCCGCAGCGCTCGACGGCAGCATCGAGGACCTGCTCGAATGGCATCTCGCCGCGCCCGGCGATTTCTTCTACATCCCGGCGGGAACGGTCCACGCGATCGGCCCGGGACTGTCGCTGATCGAAGTCCAGCAGAACAGCGACGTGACCTATCGGCTCTATGATTATGGCCGCCCGCGCGAACTGCATCTTGACGAAGGGATGGCGGTGGCACGTGGGGAGCAGTATCCGCCGCGCCTCCATCGCCATGTGCCCGCCCAGGGCAACGAACAGCTGGTTGCCGGTCCGCACTTCCGGCTCGACCGCTTCGACGGCGCGGTCGATGCGGTGACCGCGGCGCGCTATGCCGGACCGCTGCTGGTGATCCCGCTCGACGGTGTCGCCAGGGTCGGCGATGCCGAAATTGCCGCGGGCGAATGTGCGCTGGCGCGCGATATTCTCGAGGTGGGAAGCGCTGGGCGCTGCCTGATCGCGCAGCCCTGCGGTTAGGCAGAGGTGGTCGAATCGATCCAGCCGCCGCCGACCACCCGGTCGCCGGCATAGATCACCGCGGCCTGGCCCGGCGCCACGCCGTATTCGGGGCTTTCGAACAGCAGCCTGCACTCCGCGCCCTGGCCCAGCACGCCTTCGATCCGCACCGGGACCGGCCGCGCCAGCGAACGAACCTTGGCGCTGAGCGGTTCGGTTGGCATCGGCCCGATCCGGTTGGTTTCGACAATCCGCGCGGCGCTGACCGCCAGCAGCCGGCGCGGGCCGACCAGCACGCGGCGCGTGGCAGCATCGATCGCGGTGACGTAGAGCGGCTCTGCCTGCCCGCCGATCTCGATCCCGCGGCGCTGCCCGACGGTGTAGTGGATGATGCCCTTGTGCCGGCCCATCACCGCGCCGGTCTCGGCATGGACGATCTCGCCCTCCTCGGCGCCGGCGGGGCGGATCGCGCGGACGATGCTGGCATAGTCGCCATCGGGAACGAAGCAGATGTCCTGGCTGTCGGGCTTGGCGGCGACGCGCAGCCCTTCGGCCTCGGCAATCTGGCGCACGGCCGGCTTGGGCAGGCCGCCCAGCGGAAAGCGCAGATAGTCGAGCTGCGCTTCGGTGGTGGCGTAGAGGAAATAGGACTGATCGCGCGCCGGGTCCGCGGCGCGGTGCAGTTCCGGTCCTGCCGGGCCGACAACGCGGCGCACATAGTGCCCGGTGGCCAGGCAATCGGCGCCCAGCTCGCGCGCGATCCTGAACAGGTCGGTGAACTTGGGCCCCATGTTGCAGCGGATGCAGGGGATCGGCGTGCGCCCGGCGAGGTAATCGTCGGCAAAGCGTTCGACCACTTCCTCGCGGAACAGGCTTTCGTGGTCGACGACGTAGTGGGCGATACCCAGCCGGTCGGCGACGCTGCGGGCATCGCGGATATCGTCGCCCGCGCAGCAGGCGCCCTTGCGGCCGCTTGCCGCGCCAGAATCGTAAAGCTGCAGCGTGATCCCGATGGTTTCGGCCCCGCTGCGCGCGGCCAGCGCGGCGACCACCGACGAATCGACCCCGCCCGACATGGCGACGACGATCCGCTTGCCCGCCAGCGGGGCATCAAGCTGGAACAGCTCGGCGGGATCGGGCAGGGACAGCGCGGTATCGGTCATGCGGTGCGCCCCTTACACGGCGGGAACCGCCAGGGCCATGTTCAATTCGGTAAGGATTGTGACCGCGAGGTAAAACCCGGCTTTACCCGATCTTGACCATAGCCGCGCTAGAAGGCGCGCATGGAATTTGCCAACGACCTCATGGCCGCGCTGCGCAGCCGCCTTTCTCCGGAAGCGGATGGCACCGGAAATACCGGATTGGACTGGCCCGGGCTGCACGCCCGCCTGGTCGCGGCCCATGCCGCGCGCGCCGAGCTGGCACGCAGCGAATCGCGGACCTTTCTGCTCGATGGCGGGTTTGCCGACTGGTCGCATACCGTCGACTTCCGCGAGAATGGCGAATGCGCCGTTAACCCTGCTGATTCAACAGATGGCAAAGGCCCTCACGCCATAGCTGAGGTCATCGCCGGACAAGACATGGCCGGTGGCCGAGGACAATGATGATCGAGAACCAGAAAATCAGGCCGGCAATGGTCATCGGCCCGCTCGGCGAGCCGCTGACGCTTGATTCGCTGCCTTCGCCCGATACGACCCGCTGGGTGGTGCGCCGCAAGGCCGAAGTGGTCGCTGCGGTCAACGGCGGCCTGCTGACGATTGACGAGGTCTGCGAGCGCTACAACCTGACGCTCGAGGAATTCGCATCCTGGCAGCGGGCGGTCGATCGTTCGGGGATGCAGGGCCTCAGGGTCACGCGGATCCAGCACTACCGCGACCTCTACGAGCGCCAGCTCAAGTACTGACTATCACGCCCATTATGGGCAGGAACAGGCCGGCCGGGCTAGCCCGCGCCGGCCTTTTCGGCTGTGGCCGGGAAGCTGCAGTTCCGCGCGAATCGTGGTGTTGGCAGAGTCGCCACGGTGGTTTGCAGAGCAAGCCGTTGCGAGGACTTTCTGCTGCGCCTATGCCGGACCGCTGCTGATCGGGCAGCCGCGACCCCTTGCAACAGGGCTTGCCGGAGGTGATTTAGCGTAGTAATACAGTGGCTGAAACGGGTGGGGAGAATCCTGCCGGCGGCTGCGGATCGGTGACAAGGGCTTGGCAAGACAATGAATTTCGATTCGAGGATTGAATCCGAAGGGCTGGCTGAGGCGAACCCCTTGCTCGACGATGGCGGCGATGGCGCCGGTCGCCGCAAGCTGATCATCGGCGGCCTGGTGCTGCTGGCGGTCATTGTCGTGATCTGGTTCCTGATCCACCGCGGTGCCGGTGAAGCCGGTGATACCGAAAAGAAGGACCAGGCACCGGTGGTTACCGTGGTGGCTCCGGGTCGGACCACGATCGAAGGCACGATCAATGCCACCGGCACGCTTGCCGCGCGGCGCGAAATGCCGGTCGGGATCGCCGGCGAAGGCGGCCAGGTCATCTCGGTGCTGGTCGAGCCCGGGCAGTGGGTCCGCCAGGGACAGGTGCTGGCGGTGATCGACCGTTCGGTCCAGGTCCAGCAGCAGGTCAGCCAGGCGGCGCAGATCCAGGCCGCCCAGGCCAATGCCGAACTTGCCGAATCCAACTATCAGCGCGCCCAGCAACTGGTCGGCAAGGGCTTCATCTCGAAGGCCGAGGTCGATCGCCTGCGCGCCCAGCGCGATGCCGCGGTGGCCCAGGTCAAGGTTGCCGGGGCTCAGCTTGGTGTGCTCCAGGCGCAAAGCCGCCGCCTCAATGTCGTGGCCCCCGCCGCCGGACTGGTGCTTGAGCGCCGGATCGAGCCGGGCCAGGTGGTCAGCGCCGGATCGGGCGTCTTGTTCCGCCTTGCCAAGGGCGGCGAGATCGAAATGAAGGCCCAGCTGGGCGAAACCGATCTTGCTTCGCTTAACCCGGGGGTCAGCGCCGAGGTCACTCCGGTCGGGACCGACAAGAGCTTTACCGGCTCGGTCTGGCAGATCGCGCCGGTGATCGATCCGTCGAATCGCCAGGGAATTGCGCGAATCGCGCTATCCTATGCGCCCGAACTGCGTCCTGGCGGGTTTGCCACGGCAACGATCAAGTCCGGCACGATGGTTGCGCCGCTGCTGCCCGAATCGGCGGTGCTGTCGGACAACCAGGGCAGCTATGTCTATGTCGTCGGCAAGGACAACAAGGTGACCCGCCGGGCGGTCAAACAGGGGCGGATCACCCCGCAGGGGATCGTGATCGTCGAAGGCCTCGACGGCTCCGAACGGGTCGTGCTGCGCGCCGGCGGGTTCCTCCAGCCCGGCGAAACGATCAAGCCGGTCGCCCCCAAGCCGTGATGCCGTTCGCGGCAGGAGCAAGCGCATGAATTTCCGCAATATCTCGGCCTGGTGCATCCGCAACCCGGTGGTCCCGCTGGTCCTGTTCATCGGGCTGATGCTGGCCGGCATGGTCGCCTTCTCGAACATGAAGGTCCAGAACGACCCGGACATCGAGTTCCCGGGCGTGGTCGTGGTGATCAGCCAGCCCGGCGCGGCTCCGGCGGAAATCGAGAACCAGATCACCCAGAAGATTGAAGCCTCGCTGCGCTCGATCCAGGGGGTGCAGACGATTTCCTCGACCGCGCGCGAAGGCGGCAGCGAAACGGTGGTCGAATTCCAGATCGGCACCAACATCATCGAGGCGCTCAACGACGTCAAGAATCAGGTCGACCAGGCCCGCGGCAGCCTGCCCGACGGGATTCTCGAGCCGCAGGTGTTCAAGATCGAAACCTCGTCCGATCCGATCGGCTATTTCTCGATTTCCGCCGACGACATGACGATCGAACAGCTTTCGTGGTTCGTCGACGATACCGTGACCAAGCGCCTGCTGGCGGTGCCGGGCATGGCCGCGGTCGAACGCGCCGGCGGGGTCGAGCGCGAAATCCTGGTGGTGCTCGATCCAGGCCGGATGCAGTCGCTGGGGGTTACCGCCAGCCAGATCAACGGCGCGCTGCGCCAGCTCAACCTCAATGCCGCGGGCGGGCGCGCGGAAATCGCCGGATCGCGCCAGTCGGTCCGCGTGCTGGGCAACGCCACCACCGCGTTCGAGCTGTCGCAGGCCGAAATCGCACTGGGCGGGGGCCGCACGATCAAGCTGGCCGACGTGGCCCATGTATCCGACAGCTTTGGTGAAATCACCTCGATCGGCAAGACCGACGGCAAGCCGGTCGTGACTTTCTCGGTCGCGCGATCGCGCGGCGAATCCGACGTTTCGGTCTATGACGGCGCGGTGGCCAAGCTCGAGCAGCTGGAAAAGCAGACCCCCGGGATCCACGTCAACAAGCTGTTCACCACGGTCGACTACGTCAAGGCGCAGTACGAAAGCTCGATCGCCGCGATGGTCGAAGGCGCGATCCTCGCGGTCGTGGTGGTGTTCTTCTTCCTGCGCGACTGGCGCGCCACGGTGATTTCGGCGATCGCGATCCCGCTTTCGGCGATTCCCAGCTTCTGGTTCATCTCGATGATGGGCTTCACGCTCAACCAGATGTCGCTGCTCGCGCTCGGCCTGGTCGCAGGCGTGCTGGTCGACGACGCGATCGTCGAGGTCGAGAACATCGTGCGCCACATGCGCATGGGCAAGAGCGCCTATCAGGCCTCGATCGACGCCGCCGACGAGATCGGGCTGGCGGTCGTCGCCACCACTTTCTCGATCGTCGCGGTGTTCCTCCCGGTGGGGCTGATGCCGGGGATTCCGGGTCAGTTCTTCAAGAACTTCGGCTGGACCGTGGTCGCCTCGGTGCTGATGAGCCTTGCGGTGGCGCGCATGATCACTCCGATGATCGCGGCCTATTTCCTCAAGGCCCACGGCATTGCCGAACATGGCGGCGGGCCGTGGATGGACCGCTATCTCAAGGTGCTCCACTGGTCACTCGACACCGCCAAGGCCAAGGCGCGCCGCGCGCTGGTGAAGCGTGTGCCCGGCCATCCGCTGTTCGTGATCCTGCCGGCGCTGGCCGCGCTGGCGCTGCCGGCGCGGATGATGTTCGGCAGTTCCGAAACCGTCGAGGGCCAGGTTGCCACCGGACCGGGACCGCTCGCCTGGCTGGCGGTGATCTTCATCGGCATGCCGATCATTTTCGGACTGGTTTTTCTCCTCACCACGGCGTTCGGCGCGCTGATCGGGCTGGCGCTTCCGAAATACGAAACCGGCTTCTTCGCCTGGTGCCGGATGTGGATGCGCCGCTTGCAGGCGCGGCTGTTCGATCACCGCATCTGGATGCTCGGGATCGGGTTCCTTTCGCTGATCCTTTCGGGCGTGCTGGCGGTCAATATTCCCGCCCAGCTGTTCCCCGACGTCAACGAGGAAACCAGCCAGGTCGCGATCGAAATGGTTCCGGGCACCACGCTCAAGCAGACCGAGGCGGTGGTCGATGCGGTGTCGGCGCTGGTGGTCAATCGGCCCGAGGTCAAGCAGATCCAGCAGCGCGTGCGCGAAGGCAATGGTCGGCTGTTCATCTCGCTCAAGAAGGACCGCAAGAAGACCAGCCAGGAATTCGAGCGCGAGCTGACCCCGGTGCTGCAACAGATTCCCGATGCCCGGGTCACGTTCCAGTCGTTCAACGGCGTGGGTCCGGGCGGGATCGGCCGGCCGATCTCGGTGATGCTCACCGGCTCGGACTCCGAGGAGCTGGAAAAGGCCGCAGCCACGCTGGTCGAGCAGATGAAGGGCGTGAAGGGTCTGGTTGCCCCGCGCATCGCCGCCGATACGCGCCGTCCCGAACTGATCATCAAGCCCCGCCAGGAGCTGGCCGCCAGCCTGGGGGTGACCACCGCCGCGCTGAGCCAGACGATCCGTATCGCGACGATCGGCGACATCGATCAGAACGCGGCCAAGTTCTCGCTTTCCGACCGCCAGATCCCGATCCGGGTGCGGCTTTCCGAAGATGCCCGGCGCGACATTTCGGTGATCGAGAACCTGCCGGTGCAGACCGCCAGCGGCGGCTCGGTTCCGCTTTCGCGCATCGCCGAAATCAGCTTCGGATCCGGCCCCGTATCGATCCGCCGGTACAACCAGGAACGGCGTGTCTTCGTCGGCGCCGATCTTGGCCCCAATGTCCAGAAGGGCACGGTCATGAACGAGGTCAACAAGCTGCCGATAATGACCAACCTGCCGCAAGGGGTCAGCAACAAGCCGTTCGGCGAGGACGAGATCTTTGCCGAGCTGATCAACAGCTTCACCATCGCGCTGGGCAGCGCGGTGCTGCTGGTGTTCGGTGTGCTGGTGCTGCTCTATCACCGCTTCGTTTCGCCGCTGGTCAACATGGGCTCGCTGCTGCTGGCGCCGCTGGGCGGCCTGTTGCTGCTGTTCGTGCTTGGCCAGCCGATCTCGCTGCCGGTGTTCATCGGGGTGCTGATGCTGTTCGGGATCGTCGCCAAGAACTCGATCCTGCTGATCGACTTCGCGATCGACGAGATGGCGCACGGCGCGTCGCGCTTCGAGGCGATCATCGAGGCCGGGCACAAGCGCGCCCAGCCGATCGTGATGACCACGGTCGCGATGACCGCCGGCATGGTGCCGACCGCGCTTTCGCTGGCCGGTGACAGCGCCTGGCGCGCGCCGATGGGCACGGTGGTGATGGGCGGCCTGATCCTTTCGACGCTGCTTACGCTGCTGATCGTCCCGGCCGGCTTCAGCCTGGCCAACGGCCTCGAAACGCGGCTTGGGCCAAGGCTGCGCAAGCTGTTCCTGACCTATCGGCCCGAGGATCACGGCGAGCCGCCCGCGAAACCCGCCGCGCTGCCCGCGGAGTGAACCAGGCCGCGCCTCGCCCGCGCTGGCGCCGCCCGGTCGCGGCCGCAAATCCCGACCGGGCGCGCACCATGCGCCGGATGGCCACCGGGCTGCTGGTGGCGATGGCGCTGCTGTTCTTCGTCGCGCGCTGGCTTCTGGGCACGCATCCGGCCTGGGGCTGGGTGCTGTCCTTCGCCGAGGCCGGAATGGTCGGCGGGATGGCTGACTGGTTCGCGGTGACGGCGCTGTTCCGCCACCCGCTGGGCGTGCCGATCCCGCACACCGCGATCATTCCCGAGAACAAGGACCGCATCGCCGATACGATGGCGCAGTTCCTGCGCGACAATTTCCTCATCCCGCCGGTGGTGGCGCGGCGGCTGCGCAACATGAACCTGGCCGCCGCCGCCGGCGATTGGCTGGCTGATCCAGCCAAGGGCGGCTCGACCCGGCTGCGCGACGGGGCGGCCGAACTTGCCGCCCAGGTCCTCGAATCGCTCGACCCCGAACGGCTCGGCACGCAGGTGCGCGGCGGATTGTTCCGTCAGCTCGAAAAGCTCGAGGTTTCGCCGCTGATCGGCCAGATGCTGACCACCGCGATCGCCGACCGGCGGCACATGCCGGTGATCGAATCGCTGGTGCGCTGGGCCGGGCTGACGCTGGAGGACAACGAGGAACTGATCCGCGACCTGATCCATCGCCGCGCCAATGCCGTGCTGCGCTGGACCGGGCTGGACGAAACCGTGGCCAACTCGGTGCTCGACGGGCTCTACAAGCTGCTGGCCGAAGTGATCGTCGATCCCGACCATCCGCTGCGCGGCAAGATCGAGGAAGGCCTTGGCAAGCTGGCCAGCGACCTGCAGCACGATCCCGAACTGCGCGGCAAGGTCGAACGGCTCAAGGCCGACCTGATCGCCAATCCGGCGGTGGCGAAGTGGTGGCAGGGGGTGTGGGAACGGATGCGCACCGGGATGCTCACCCGCCTGCGCCGCCCGGCCGGCGAAAGCAGCGGGCAGCTTGCCGAGGCGCTGACCGAACTTGGCAAGCACCTGCGCGATGATCCCGCGCTGCAGCTCCAGATCAACCGCTTTGCGCGGCGCACGCTGGTCGGCATTTCGGTGCGCTATGGCGATCAGATCGTCCGGCTGGTCTCCGAAACGGTGAAGCGCTGGGATGCCGCGACGGTGACCGAACGGATCGAGGGCGCGGTGGGCCGTGACCTGCAATTCATCCGGATCAACGGCACGCTGGTCGGCGGCCTGGTGGGCCTGGCGATCCACGCGGTGGACGTGCTGCTGTAACGGCCCCGCCCGCCCCCGTTCGTCCTGAGCCTGTCGAAGGGCTGTTCTTTTCCTATGTCGCGGTGCATGCCTCACCAAGCGAACGGAGATCAGCTGCGCCATGAATGCCAGGACGGAGCCTACGCTCACCACCGATCGACTTGACCTGTGGCAGCCCGCCTTGCGTGATTTGCCCGACCTATTCGCGTTGACTCTCGACGATGAAACCCGCCATTTCCTAGGCTCTTTCGTGCCGAGCGAGATGGACGCCTTCAACCGCCTGCACCGCAATGCCGGATCCTGGGCGCTGCACGGCTATGGCACCTTCATGATCCGTCTCAGGGGGCAGGACCGGATCATCGCCAACTGCGGCGTGTTTCGCAGCCACCGCGGCTTCGGCGGTAAGGCAGGACTGGACGATGTCGCCGAAGCGGGCTGGATCGTCCACAAGGACCACTGGGGCGAGGGGATCGCCCGCGAGGCGATGGAAGCGGCGCTGGCCTGGTTCGACGACATCCACGGAGGCCAGCGCATCGCCTGCATGATCGAGGACGGCCACAAGGCTTCGGATGCGCTGGCAAGAAGGCTCGGCTTTGTGCCTTACGCGCGGCATGAGCCGGAGGCAGGGGCGGCGCTGATCCTCTATCAGCGGATGCCACAGGCATAAGGGAGCGGGGCGTGCAACACCGCATGGGAACCGGCGACCTGCTTGACGCGAGCGGAAGTCTGATCGAACGCGGCTGGGCCAGCGCCGAGGTGCGCCGCTATGATCGCCGCGCAATCCGCGCCAGCGGCTGGCGGATCAAGGAGTGGGACTACTACTGCATAGCCACCGATGCCCATGCGCTGGCGCTGACCGTGGCCGACAACGGCTATCTTGGCTTTCTGGGCGTGTCGTGGATCGATCTGGAAGCCCGGACGGCGATCAACCACGGCGCGGTGCGGCCCTTCCCGTTTGGCCGCATGCGGATGCCGGCCAGTGCCGACAGCGGTGAAATCGACCAGCGCCGGGGCAAGCTGCACCTTTCATTCAAGCTCGAACCGGGCGCGCGGCAGCTGCGGGTCGAGGCGCCGGACTTTGCCGGCGGCAAGGGGCTTTCCGGCGCGATCCGGCTCGAACAACCGGGTGACGACCGCATGGTGATCGCCACGCCGTTCACCGACGCGCCGAAGGCCTTCTACTACAACCAGAAGGTCAATTGTATGCCCGCCAGCGGCGAGGTCATGGTCGCCGGGGAGGTCTTCCGGTTCGATCCCGCTTCGGCTTTCGGCGTGCTCGATTGGGGGCGCGGCGTATGGACCTATGACAACACCTGGTACTGGGCCTCGGCTTCCGGCGTGCTCGGCGCCAGGCGCTTCGGGTTCAACCTGGGCTGCGGATTCGGTGATACTTCGGCGGCGAGCGAGAACATGCTGTTTCTTGACGGGCGCGCCCACAAGCTGGGCGAGGTGCGCTTCGAGCTGCCGCCGGGCCGACCCGATTCGGGGGCGTGGCGGCTCGTCAGCGGTGACGGCCGACTGGACCTGCGGTTCGATCCGATCGTGGATCGCTATGACAGGGTCGATCTGGGGCCGTTCCACACGCTTCAGCACCAGGTTTTCGGGCGCTTTTCGGGGCAGGCCATCTGCGACGACGGTTCGCTGCTGGAGATTTCCGATCTGACCGGCTTTGCCGAAAAGGTCCACAACCGCTGGTAGCACAAAAGAAAAGGCCCCGCCGAAGCAGGGCCTTTGTCTTGTTCGCCGCGCCCTGGTTCAGAGCTTGCCGGTCAGTTCCGGCACGGCGTTGAACAGGTCCGCGACCAGGCCGATGTCGGCAACCTGGAAGATCGGCGCGTCCTCGTCCTTGTTGATGGCGATGATGGTCTTGGAATCCTTCATGCCCGCCAGGTGCTGGATCGCGCCCGAGATGCCCACCGCGATATAGACTTCGGGAGCGACGATCTTGCCGGTCTGGCCGACCTGGAAGTCGTTGGGGACATAGCCCGCATCGACCGCCGCGCGGCTCGCGCCGATTGCCGCGCCAAGCTTGTCGGCCAGCGGGAAGATGGTGGCCTTGAAGGTGTCCGCGTCCTTGAGCGCGCGGCCGCCCGAAACGATGATCTTGGCGCTGGTCAGTTCGGGACGTTCGCTCTTGGCGATTTCCGAACCGACGAAGCTGCTGGTGCCGGCATCGCCGGGCCCGGAAACCGCCTCGACAGTGCCCGAACCGCCGCTGGCCTCGGCCTTGGCGAAAGCGGTGCCGCGCACGGTGATCACCAGCTTGGCATCGGCGCTTTCGACCGTGGCGATGGCGTTGCCGGCGTAGATCGGACGGGTGAAGGTTTTCGGGCCTTCGACCGAGAGGATGTCCGAAATCTGCATCACGTCGAGCAGCGCGGCGACGCGCGGCGCGATGTTCTTGCCGGTGGTGGTCGCGGGCGCGACGAAGGCATCGTGGTGGCCCATCAGATCGGCAACCAGCGGCGCGACGTTTTCGGCCAGCGCGTTGGCATAGGCGGCATCGTCGGCAAGGTGGACCTTGCCCACGCCCGCGATCTTCGCGGCTTCGGCGGCGACGCCGGCACAGCCCGATCCGGCGACCAGCAGGTGCACTTCACCAAGCTGTGAAGCGGCGGTCACGGCGGCCAGCGTGGCGTCCTTGACCGAGGTATTGTCGTGTTCGACCCAAACGAGAGTTTTCATATCTCTGTTCCTCCGGGGGAATTTCCCCCAAAAATCCGTCTGCCCTGAGCTTGTCGAAGGGCTGTTTTTTCTTCGTGCCTCAACCGTGACCTCAAGAACAAGGACGGTGCTTCGACAAGCTCAGCACGGACGGGGATTGGGATGCGCCCGTTAAGCTACGCCCATTTCCTTGAGCTTGGCGACCAGCGCGTCCACGTCGGCCACCTTGATCCCGGCGCTGCGCACCGGCGGTTCGCTGACCTTGAGGGTCTTGAGCCGCGGGGCAATGTCGACCCCGTAGTCACCCGGCGCCTTGGTGGCGAGCGGCTTCGACTTGGCCTTCATGATGTTCGGCAGCGAGGCATAGCGCGGCTCGTTGAGGCGCAGGTCGGTGGTCACAATCGCGGGCAGCGCCAGCTTGACCGTTTCCAGACCGCCGTCGACTTCGCGCTTCACCACCACGCTGTCGCCTTCAACCGAGACTTCGTTGGCGAAGGTGCCCTGCGGACGCCCCATCAGCGCGGCGACCATCTGGCCGACCTGGTTCGAATCGTCGTCGATCGCCTGCTTGCCGGTGATGATCAGCGAAGCGCCTTCTTCCTCGGCGACGCCCTTGACCAGCTTGGCGACCGCGAGCGGCTCGACCTCGTCGTTGTCGCCCACCTGGACCAGCACGGCGCGGTCAGCGCCCATCGCCAGCGCGGTGCGCAGCGTTTCCTGGGCCTTCGCCGGGCCGACCGACAGCGCGACGATCTCGGTCACGACGCCCTTTTCCTTGAGACGGATCGCCTCTTCGACGGCGATTTCGTCGAAGGGGTTCATGCTCATCTTCACATTGGCGAGATCGACGCCCGTGCCGTCGGACTTGACCCGAGGCTTCACGTTGTAATCGATCACACGCTTCACGCAGACCAGGGCTTTCATCGGTTATCGGACCTTTCCCAGCAATTGCTGCACTGCGGCATAATTGTCGTTTACGTAAACGTCAACCCTGCGATCAAGCAATTAATCGTCCGGTTGACCTGATGACGCCGACCGCCATTGCCGCGCGGAAGCAGCGGGTCAAGACAAGTTTGCTGATGCCTTGCAGCAAATTTGCCGAAGGTCGGCCGCGCCAAAGCAAAAGGGCCAGCCCTGCGCGGGCCGGCCCTTTCTGTTTGCCTTGAGGGGCGCTTGGCGATCAGGCCGCCTTGCGCACTTCCGCAACGATCTTCTTCGCAGCATCGCCCAGATCGCTGGCCGAAACGATCGGCAGGCCGCTGCCTTCGAGGATCTGCTTGCCAAGTTCGACGTTGGTGCCTTCGAGGCGGACCACCAGCGGAACCGAAAGGTTCACTTCCTTGGCCGCGGCGACGATCCCTTCGGCGATGATGTCGCACTTCATGATCCCGCCGAAGATGTTGACGAGAATGCCCTTCACCGCCGGATCCTGGAGGATGATCTTGAACGCCGCGGTCACCTTTTCCTTCGAAGCGCCGCCGCCGACGTCGAGGAAGTTGGCCGGGAATTCGCCGTTCAGCTTGATGATGTCCATCGTCGCCATCGCGAGGCCGGCGCCATTGACCATGCAGCCGATGTTGCCATCGAGCTTGATGTAGGCGAGGTCGTACTTGCTCGCTTCGATCTCGGCCGGGTCTTCCTCGGTTTCGTCGCGCAGCGCCATCACTTCGGGGTGGCGGTAGAGCGCGTTCGAATCGAAGCTCATCTTGGTGTCGAGCACCAGCAGCTGGCCGCCGCATTCGGCCAGCGGGTTGATTTCGATCATCGCGCAGTCAAGCGCCAGGAAGGCGTCGTAGAGCTGCTTGCCCAGCACCTGCGCCTGCTTGGCAAGGTCGCCCTTGAGCTTGAGCCCGAAGGCCAGCGCGCGGCCGTGGTGCGGCATGAAGCCCTGCGCCGGATCGATGGTGATCGTCACGATCTTTTCGGGCGTGTCGTGGGCGACATCCTCGATGCTCATCCCGCCTTCGGTGCTGGCGATCATCGCGACCCGCCCGGTGGCGCGATCGACCAGCATCGACAGGTAGTATTCCTTGCCGATATCGACCCCGTCGGTGATGTAGAGCCGGTTGACCTGCTTGCCGGCATCGCCGGTCTGGATCGTCACCAGCGTGTTGCCCAGCATTTCGCGGGCGTGGGCCTCGACTTCATCGATGCTCTTGGCAAGGCGAACGCCGCCCTTGGCATCGGGGCCGAGTTCCTTGAACTTGCCCTTGCCGCGCCCGCCGGCGTGGATCTGGCTCTTCACGACGTAGAGCGGCCCGGGAAGCTGCCTGGCGGCTTCGACTGCTTCCTCGACGCTCATCGCCGGGATGCCCTTGGGGATCGCGATGCCGAACTTGGCGAGCAGTTCCTTGCCCTGGTACTCGTGGATGTTCATGCCGAATGTCTCCAGCCTTGGGGGAGGAGGGCCCGAGGCCCCTTGTGCGCCGCCGCCTAAGCACAGCAGGCAAGGCTTGAAAAGACCCCGAAAGGCCCCCTAGGATAGAAATATGAACGCCAGTTGCGAGTCATTCTCAACAATTCGGTTTTCGGCCGCTTGATCGACCGCTCGCGCCTTGAAGCCATCGTGCGCGAGGCCGGGAGGATCGCGCTGGCAACCTGGCCGGGGCACGGGCACGCACTGGAAAGCTGGGAGAAGGATGCCGGCAGTCCGGTCAGCGCGGCGGACCTGGCGGTCGACCATTTCCTCAAGCGCGAGCTTTCGGCGCTGCTGCCCGCGGCGGGCTGGCTTTCGGAAGAAACCGTCGACGCGCCCGAGCGGCTCGAGGGTGGGCTGATCTGGCTGGTCGACCCGATCGACGGCACCCGCGATTTCATCCGCGGGCGGACCGGATGGGCGGTCTCGGTCGCGCTGATCAGCGCCGGGCGTCCGCTGCTCGGCATCCTCGACGCTCCGGCGCGGGGCGAGTTCTGGAGCGGCGAGGCCGGCCGGGGATCGTGGCGCAACGGCGTGCGGCTGGCCGCTTCGCTGCGCCGCGAACTGCCCGGCGCGCGCGTGCCGGCCCAGGCCCTGCCCAAGGCGGACCACGACTTGACCCCGGTCGACCAGCCCAATTCTATCGCGCTCAGGATCGCGATGGTCGCCGCGGACGAGGCCGATCTGGTGGCGACGCTGCGCTGGGGCTACGAATGGGACATCGGCGCCGCCGCGCTGATCGCGCGCGAGGCCGGGGCCGCCGTCACCGATGTCTTCGGCCAGCCGCTGGCCTATAACAAGCGCGATCCGCGCGCTTTCGGCGTGCTGGTGTCCAGCCCCGCGATCCACGCGGCGGCGGTGGAGCGGCTCGCGGGCCGGGCACGGGAACTGGCCGGCACATAGAAGAAGGGCCCGTCCTTGCGGACGAGCCCTGCTTTTCCCATGCGGTCTGGCTCAGGTTCCCGAGCGCGCGGCCTGCACTTCTTCCTGGGTGATCGGGACGATCTTGATCTCGACCCGGCGGTTCTTGGTGCGGCCTTCGGGCGTATCGTTGCTGGCCACCGGCATGGTTTCGCCGAAGCCCTGGCTGCGCAGCCGCGAAGCCGGCACCCCGCGCGAGGCCAGGTAATTCATCACGGTGCGCGCGCGGTTTTCCGAAAGCGTCTGGTTGTAGCTGTCGCTCCCGGTCGAATCGGTGTGGCCATAGACGTCGATCAGGCTGTTGGGATAGTCGATCAGGCTCTGCGCCACCTGGTCCAGCGTCGCGCGGAATTCGGGCTTGAGCGTGTAGGAACCCACGTCGAAGGTCACCCCGTCGGGCAGGTTGACCAGGATCGCCTTGCCGCCGTCGGTCTCGGTCACGTCGACCCCCGAACCGGCGGTCTGTTCCTTCAGCTGCTTGATCTGCTGGTCCATCTTGTAGCCGACCACGCCGCCGGCCACGCCGCCGATGCCGGCCCCGACGATGCGTCCGGTCTTGCCGCCGATCAGCCCGCCAAGCAGGCCGCCAACCACCGCGCCGCCAACCCCGCCGATCGCGGTGCGCGACACCTTCTTTTCGCCGGTATTGGGGTCGGTTACGCAGGCCGAGGTCGCCAGAAGGGCGGTTGCGGCCATTGCGGAAGTGAGAAAGCGGGTCTTCTTCATCGTCAGTCCCCTATGTCTGGACATGTTAACTAATACCCTAAACCCTTGAAGCTGAATGGGAGCTAGACGGCCCTTCTGTCAATCACAACCACGCTTTGGCCTTGTGGGCCGTTTCTGCTATCGGACAAGGCGTGACCCCGTTTCCCTGGACCGAAGTGTTTGTCATCGCAGGACTGATCCTGCTCAACGGCCTGTTCGCCATGTCCGAACTGGCGATTGTCTCGGCGCGCCCGGCGCGGCTCAGGGTTCTGGCCGAACGCGGCAATTCGGGGGCCGCGCTGGCGCTCGAGCTGTCGGCCGATCCGGGCAAGCTGCTGTCCACGGCGCAGACCGGGATCACCCTGATCGGGATCATCGCCGGCGCCTTTTCGGGCGCGAGTCTGGGGACTCCGCTGGGCGAGCGGCTGCAGGCGCTGGGCCTGCCCGAACGCTGGGCCGGCCAGGCCGGCTTTGCCCTGGCGATCGTGATGACCACCTATTTCAGCCTGGTGGTGGGCGAACTGGTGCCCAAGCAGCTGGCGCTGCGCGCGTCGGAAACGATCGCGGTCCATTCGGCGAGGCCGATGGCGCTGCTTTCGCGCGTTACCGCGCCGATGGTCTGGCTGCTCGACCGTTCCTCGGCGGTGCTGCTTCGCCTCACCGGGATTACCCACAAGGGGCAGCACGCGCTTTCGGCCGAGGAGTTGCAGATCATCTTTGCCGAGGCCTGCCGATCGGGGGTGATCGAGGAGGACGAACGCCAGATCATGACCGGGATCATGCGCCTTGCCGATCGCCCGGTGCGCGAACTGATGACCCCGCGCACCGAACTCGACACGATCGACCGCAAGGCCGCCGAGGCCGAAGTGCGCGCCGCCATCAAGGACAGCCCCCATTCGCTGCTGCCGGTTGCCGACGGCAGCCCCGACAACATCGTCGGCGTGGTCAAGGTCAAGGACGTGCTGGCGGTGCTGCTCGCGGGCAAGAAGCCGAACCTCGCCCGGCTGATGCGCAAGGCCGAGGTGATCCCCGACCAGCTCGACGCGATGGACGCGCTGCGGCTGCTGCAGCAAAGCGATGTCGCGATGGCGCTGGTCCACGATGAATACGGCCACCTTGAAGGGGTGGTGACCCCGGCCGATCTGCTTTCGGCAATCGTCGGCAACTTCGCCAGCCACCAGGACGAAGGCGACGAGCCGCTGCTGGTCACGCGCGAGGACGGCTCATTGCTGCTTTCGGGCGCGCTGCCGGCCGATGCGCTGATCGATCAGCTCGGGCTCGAACTTGCCGACGACCGCGATTTCGCCACGGCGGCGGGCTTTGCGCTGTCGGTGTTCAAGAAGCTCCCGCGCGAGGGCGAGCATTTCCACGAACAGGGCTGGCGCTTCGAAGTGGTCGACATGGACGGACGCAAGATCGACAAGCTGCTGGCAAGCCGCGAAGCGGGCGCCGGCGAGGCCGAATAGCAAAAAGGCCCGCCAACCGGCGAGCCCTTCGTGCCTATCCAGAGCGGGCAAGATCAGCCGGGGGTGACCGAAGTCGATGCCTCGCGCCCGTCGCCTTCGGGGGCGGCAACAATGTCGCGGGCCACTTCGCCCTTGTCGACGGTGTTGGTGCCCGGATCGCCGACCGTCGAGCGGATCGCCTGCGCCGCGCTGCCGGCCTTCGAATTGATGCTGCTTTCGACGCCGGAGCGCGGCTGCGGCGCGCCGAACAGCGCGCTCTGCGCCTGCTGCGCGGTGCTGGTGTCGGTCGGGCGCGGAGCGCCGGGGGCGGGCGGGACCAGCCCGAAATCGGGCGGAATCACCAGCGGCGCCTGGCGCTGCACGGCGAATTCATCGGGGCGCGCACGGTTGAACAGCCCACCGCCGCCGCAGCCTGCCAGCAGCAGCGCCGAAGCGGTAACAAGGATCACGCCGGTGGTCTTACGCATATTCAGGTCTCCGTCGCGGGCAGGCCCGCATCTGTCGCTTGCTTTTCGCGGATAAGGAAGCTGCGGGCAAGGATTATCACTACGCCGATCGAGATCGCGGCGTCGGCCAGGTTGAAGATGTAGAAGTGCCACGCGCCGAGGTGGAAATCGGCAAAATCGACCACGTGGCCCAGCTTGTAGCGATCGAGGATATTGCCCAGCGCCCCG
Organism: Sphingomonadaceae bacterium; assembly: GCA_046348665.1. Taxonomy (GTDB): domain Bacteria; phylum Pseudomonadota; class Alphaproteobacteria; order Sphingomonadales; family Sphingomonadaceae; genus Novosphingobium. The sequence continues at coordinate 1,197,323 of JAXMDV010000001.1, forward strand.
CCCAGGATCAGGCCAAGCGGCAGGATCTCGCCCAGCACCTTTTCGCGCAGCATCCACACGAAGACGACCAGCGCGATGGCCGCGGTCATGGCCACCAGCCCCCAGCGCATCTCGATCGAATCGGCGGTAAGAAAGCCCATCGACACGCCGTAGTTCGATGTGCGGGTCAGGTTGAAGAACCCGGTCAGGACGATCTGGTCGTTCTCGTTGACCAGCCCCAGCGGCCCGGTCACCCACCACTTCGACACCTGGTCCGCGATGAAGACCAGCATGGCGAGAGCCAGGCCGGTCAGGCGGTTGCGGGCGGTCGGCGTCATGACGCAGCGTCCTTGCCGCTCACAACCTGATCGCAGCGTGAACAGAGCGCGCCGTCTTCCTCCACCTCGGGCAGGTGGCGCCAGCAGCGGCCGCACTTGTGGTGCTGGGTGCGGGTCACTTCGAGCGCATCACCTTTGCTGACCGAGGAGACGATGAACAGTTCTGCCAGATCGGCATCGCCAAAATCGCCGGCAAAGGTCACGGCAGCCTCAAGACTCGATCCGATCACCTTTTCCCGGCGCATTGGCTCGATTGCTTCGTTCACGGCGACGCGAGCGGTGCGCAGTGCGTCCCACTTCGCCATGTCGACTTCGCTACCAGGAACCTCGGGCCACTCGAGCAAATGCACGCTGCCCGCATCAGGATAGCGCGTTCCCCACACCTCTTCGCTGGTGAACACCAGCACCGGCGCCGCCCAGCGGACCAGTGCGTGGAACAGCGTGTCGAGCACGGTGCGGTAGGCCATGCGCTTCGGATCGCTGACGGCATCGCAATAGAGGCAGTCCTTGCGCACGTCGAAGAAGAACGCCGACAGGTCCTCGTTGCAGAAGTCGCTCAGCGTGCGGACATAGCTGTTGAAATCAAAGCTATCGACCGCCTGGCGCAGCGTTGCATCCATCTGTGCCAGCAGCGCGAGGACATAGCGTTCCAGCTCGGGCATCTCGGCCACGTCAACCCGCTCGGCCTCGCTGAACCCGTCGAGCGCGCCGAGCAGGTAGCGGAAGGTGTTGCGCAGCTTGCGGTACTGGTCGGATACCCCCTTGAGGATTTCATCGCCGATGCGGTGGTCCTCGGTGAAGTCGACGCTCAGTGCCCACAGCCGGATGATGTCGGCGCCGTAGACTTCCATCACCTTGTTGGGATCGACCGTGTTGCCGAGCGACTTGGACATTTTCATGCCCTTGGCGTCCATCGTGAAGCCGTGGGTCAGGATCCGGTCATAGGGCGCGCGGCCACGCGTGGCGCAGCTTTCGAGGAGCGAGGACTGGAACCAGCCGCGATGCTGGTCTGAGCCTTCGACATAGATGTCGGCCGGCCACGACAGGTCGGGCCAGCGCCCGCTGTCGAGCACATAGGCGTGGCTGGTGCCCGAATCGAACCACACGTCAAGGATGTCGCTCACCGCTTCCCATTCGGCGTGATCGTACCTGTCCCCCAGGAAACGGTGCGCGGTATCGGGCGTCCAGGCGTCGATCCCCTGTTCGCGCACCGCGGCGACGATTGCGGCGTTGACCTCGGCGTCGACCAGGTATTCGCCGCTCTTGCGGTTGACGAACAGCGTGATCGGCACGCCCCAGGCGCGCTGGCGGCTGAGTACCCAGTCGGGACGGCCCGCGACCATGCTGCCGATCCGGTTGCGGCCCTTGTCGGGGGTGAACTGGACGCGCTCGATTTCGGCGAGGGCGATTTCGCGCAGGGTCTTGCCGGCGGGGGCTTCGACAGGCTCAGCCTGAACGGGGCTGGTGCCACTATCCCGCTCGCCCTGAGCTTGTCGAAAGGCCTGCACTTCGGCCCGCGCCTCAAGCTCGTGCGCGCACAAGGCAATGTCCTCGCGCGGCGCAATCGGCTTGTCCATCGGCACGAACCACTGCGGGGTGCAGCGGTAGATCACCTTGGCCTTCGAGCGCCACGAGTGCGGGTAGCTGTGCTGGTAATCGGCCGAAGCCGCCAGCAATGCGCCTGCCTCGCTCAGATCCGAACAGATTGGCCCGTCGGGCGCGTTGAACTTGGGATTGATCACCGATCCCTGCCCGCCGAGCCACGGCCAGTCCTCGCGGTACTTGCCATCGCCCTCGACCGCGAACCTGGGATTGATGCCGTGTGCCTTGCACAGCTCGAAATCGTCCTCGCCGTGATCGGGCGCCATATGGACGAGGCCCGTGCCGCTGTCGGTGGTGACGAAATCGCCGGGGAGCAGCGGCCGCGGCTCGGCAAAGAACCCGCCTAGCGCATGCATCGGGTGGCGGGCGATGGTTCCGGCAAGAACGGAGCCTTTGCCGCGCCAGAGTTCCGAGACTTCTGCCACAAGCCCGTTTCTGGTGTTGCGCGCCAGGAATTGCTCGCGCAGCGCTTCGGCCACAAGAAGACGGAAATTCATCGCGCCGTCTGCGGGACTCGCCCCATTTTCGGGGGCATAAAAGCTTGTCTCCAGAAGGACGTACTCAACCTCCGGCCCATAGGCCAAAGCCTGGTTCACCGGGATCGTCCACGGCGTGGTGGTCCAGATCACCGCATGCGCGCCGACCAGTTCGGGGATCGGGCTTTCGACGATCTCGAACGCCACGTCGATCTGGGTCGAGGTGATGTCCTCGTACTCGACCTCGGCCTCGGCCAGCGCGGTCTTTTCGACCGGGGACCACATCACCGGCTTGGCCCCGCGATAGAGCTGGCCGCTGGTCGCGAACTTCAGCAGTTCGGCAACGATTGTCGCCTCGCTCTCGGCCTGCATGGTAAGGTAGGGGTTGTCCCAATCGGCCATGATGCCGAGGCGCTTCAGCTGGCCGCGCTGCACGTCGACCCAGTGCTGCGCATAGGCGCGGCATTCGGCCCGGAATTCGAGCAGCGGCACTTCGTCCTTGTTCTTCTTCGCCTTGCGGTATTGCTCCTCGACCTTCCATTCGATCGGCAGGCCGTGGCAATCCCAGCCCGGAACATAGGGCGCGTTCTTGCCCAGCAGGTTCTGGGTGCGGCAGACCATGTCCTTGATCGTGTGGTTCAGCGCGTGGCCGATGTGCATGTCGCCGTTCGCATAGGGCGGGCCGTCATGGTACATGAACTTTTCGCGGCCCCGGCGCGCATCGCGCAGCTGCTCGTAAAGCCGCTCGGCTTCCCAGCGCGCGGCGATTCCCGGCTCCTTCTGGGGGAGGCCGGCCTTCATGGGGAACTCGGTCTTCGGAAGGAAGACGGTGTCTCGGTAATCGCGCTTCTCAGTCATGACCGGCGGGCCTTAGCCGGGGCGGCGGGCCAGCGCAATTTTTTGGTTCGCGAGGCCTCGCGCCGTCCTAGTCGCGGGCCGCGCGCCGTTTCTCCAATGCCGCCTGCAATTCGGCCTCCTCGCGCGCATTGCGCTTGTTGAAGCCGGGGCGCACCGCCGGGCCGACCGACCAGATATCCTCGACCCAGACATGGCCGGTGAACGAGGCGGGAACCTCGCGGACCTGTTCGGGCAGGTCGAGCCCCTTGTCATCCGGCCCGGCAAGGATGATCCGCGCGCCGACCGCGTTCATGCGCTGGGTCAGGCGGTTTGGCCAGCCGGCGAAAGCCCATTGCCGGCCGAGCGGAACGATCAGCGTGCCGTTGCGGCAGGCCGCCGGGGTCAGCGCCAGCCAGCCCTGCCAGGCATAGGCGCTGGTGCAGTCCGCGGCGCTTTCGTTGCTGAACACCCAGGCGCCGGGCAGCAGCTGGCGAATCCGCGCGACCGGCCCGGCTTCTCCGTTTCCGGTAAACCCGTCGCCGCGCGCCACCGGATCGCGCCCGGCGGCCTTCATCGCGGCAAGCAGCAGATCGGCCTCCGATGCGTCCGTACCGACGAACCTGAACAGCAGTGGCCGGTCGGGAAAGGCGGCGAGCACTTCGGGCAGTTCGGGGATCTGGCCAATGCCCCTGCCCCGGAAGGGAAAGGTCTTGCCGCCATCGGCGCTAAAGCCATAGCCCGCGTCGAGCGTCTTCAGTTCGGCCATCGTATGGTCGCGGACCGCGCCCTTGCCATCGGTGCGGCAATCGAGCGCGGGATCGGAAAACACCGCAAGTTTGCCGTCGCGGGTCGGGGCGAGATCAAGCTCGATCATCTGCGCGCCCGAACGCACCGCCTGGCCCATCCCGCCCAGCGTGTTGGCGAGATAGTCGTGGACCGGCGGTTCGATCCGGCTGGCGGTGCAGGAGTCCTTGCCGGACCCCGGCTGGGCAACAAGCTGGTGCGCACCGTGATGCGCGATCAGCCTGATATAGCCGCGCGGGCTGTCAGCCAGCCAGCTGGCGTTGACGAAGGTCGAGGCAAGGAAAGCCAGCGCCAGCACCAGCGCGGCGCGTTTGAACCACTTCATCTTCATCGCGCCAGCAGCTCCCGCGCCGCGGCGCAATCGCGCTCGATCTGGGCGGTCAGCGCCTCGAGCGTGTCGAACTTCGCCTCGTCGCGCAGGTGGTGGTGCAGCGAAACCTCGATTTCCTGGCCATAGAGATCGCCCGACCAGTCGAAGAAATAGGGTTCGAGCAGCTCGACCGGAGGGTCGAAGCTGGGGCGGATCCCCAGGTTGGCGGCGCCGTGCGCGACATGCCCGCCGGGCAGCACCGCGCTGACGGCGTAGATCCCGTAGCGCGGGCGCAGATATTCGCCAAGTTCGAGATTGGCGGTGGGAAAGCCGATCGTGCGCCCCAGCCGGGCTCCGTGGATCACCGTGCCCCTGATCGCGAAGGGCCGGGTCAGAAGATGGCTTGCGGCGGCGCAATCGCCATCGCGCAGCGCTTCGCGGATCCGGCTGGAGGAGACGACCTCGCCGCGCTCGCTGACCGGGCCGACCGCGCGGGCGGAAAGGCCGTGTTCGGCGCCCAGCGTCTTGAGCACGTCAACATTGCCCGTGCGGCCCTTGCCGAAGGTGAAATCCTCGCCGGTCACCACCCCGGCCACGCCGAGCCGCCTGCCAAGCAGTTCGACGAAGTGTTCCGCCGTGGTCGCGGCGAGCCGGGCGTCGAAGTGGAAGACCAGCATGGCATCGGCCCCGGCCGCGCCGAACAGCTCGAGCCGCTGGTCAAGCGTGGTCAGGCGGAACGGCGCGGCCTGCGGCGCGAAGAAATGCACCGGATGCGGATCGAAAGTGGCGACCAGCGCGGGCCGCCCTTCGGCCTTGGCCCAGGCCAGCGCCTCGCCCACCACCGCCTGGTGGCCCAGGTGGAAGCCGTCGAAATTGCCCAGCGCAACGATCGCGCCGCGCAGCCCCGGCGGCATCGCTTCGCGCGCATCGAGCCTGACAATTCCCATCAGCAATCGCCCATGTCAGCCGCGCTTGTAGTCCTTGCGCCATTCGGCATAGGGCAGCATGCCCTGGCGGATCACGCGCAGCGCATTGCCGCCCATCACGGCCCGGATTTCCTCGGGGCGGAACCCTTCGTCAAGCAGCGCCTGGGTGATCTGGGCAAGGTGCGAGGTATCGAAGCGCACCGTGGTCGCGCCGTCGTAATCGCTGCCCAGCGCGACGAAATCGATCCCCACCAGGTCGCGCACGTACTTGATCGAACGGGCGATGGCGCGCGGGCTGGTATCGCAGACCGCGGCGTCCCAGTACCCGATCGCGATCACCCCGCCGGTGCGCGAAATTCCGCGAATCTCCGCGTCGGTGAGGTTGCGGTTGATCTTGCACATCGCCTGGACCCCGCCGTGGCTGGAAACCACCGGGCGCCGCGCGATCTTGAGCACATCGGCAACGCAGGCGTGGCTGCAATGAGCCACGTCGACGATCATCCCGATGTCTTCCATCCGCCGCACGACCTCGCGCCCGAAGGGGGTCAGCCCGCCCTTGGTCATCCCGTGCATCGATCCGGCCAGCTCGTTGTCGAAGAAGTGGGTCAGACCCGCCATGCGGAAGCCGGCATCGTAGAGCTTGTCGAGATTGCCGATTTTGCCCTCGAGGTTCTGCAGCCCCTCGATCGACAGCAGCGCCCCGACCGGCCCACCCGGAGTGGCGCGTGCGGCAAGCAGCTGGTCCAGCCCGTACCGGTCGGTAACCTTGCGCAGCATGCCGTTCGAAAGCGAGACCGAGACGTCGAGCTTGTGGGCGTGGAACAGCGACCGCTCAAGCAGGCCGAACCAGGTTCGCCGCGGCTGGCCCTGCGCCATCAGCAGCGCGGGCAGCACGTCCGAATGCGAATCGTTGGCGTCGTAGTTCAGCCCCTTGGGCGTCTTGGTGACCGAGGAGAAGACCTGCAGCGCGACATTGCCCGCGATCAGCCGGGGCAGGTCCTCGTGCCCGCGATTGCTCGGCTCGGTCAGTTCGCGGTCCCACATCAGGGTGTCGGAATGCAGGTCGACCACGTTGAGGCTCTGGTGCAATGCCTTGGCTTCGGGCCCGACCTCGATCAGCGGCTGCCCGTCGATCCGGTTCATCGTCGATTCCATGTAGCCCGGCAGCACGCGGAAGAACAGCAGCGCGGCGAAGGCGATCGTGACCAGCGGTATCAGAAAGCGTTTGCGCATCATCGTCCCCCGTTGCGGCTACGCTTTACGCACCATGCTGACGAAGTCAAAGGCCGGGTTGCGTCCTTCCGCGCCGTGCGCCTCGCGAAAGGTCTCGCGCCACTCGCTGCGGTCAAAGGCGGGAAACACGGTATCGCCTGCGGGCCGGGCGTGGACTTCGGTCAGCTCGATCCGGTCGGCCAGCGGCAGCGCCGCCCGGTAGATCTCCGCCCCGCCGAAAATGGCGATCTGTGGGGCATTGGCCAGCTTCAATGCCTCGTCCAGCGAATGGACGACTTCGGCCCCCTCGGCGCGCCAGTCGGGATCGCGGGTGATCACGATGTGGCGGCGGCCGGGCAGCACGCCGGGCAGCGAATCGAAAGTCTTGCGGCCCATCACCAGCGGCTTGCCGATGGTCAGCGCCTTGACCCGCCGGAAATCGGCCGAAAGGTGCCAGGGCATGCCCCCGCCGATGCCGATCACCCCGTTGTCGGCCACCGCGACGACCAGGAATATCTCGGGCCGGTTCATGCCGCCCGGCCGCGTGGGCGCCATCACAGCACCAGCCGCGTGACGTGGCCCATCTTGCGACCCGGGCGCGCGGCGGCCTTGCCATAGAGGTGCAGGTGGTTGGCGGGATCGGAAAGGATCGCGGCCCAGTCCTCGGCCGCATCGCCCACGATGTTGCGCATCTCGACCTCGCGCGCCGCAAGCCGCGTGTCGCCCAGCGGCAGGTCGCAGATCGCGCGGATGTGGTTCTCGAACTGGCTGGTCAGCGCGCCCTCGATCGTCCAGTGGCCCGAATTGTGGACCCGCGGGGCCATTTCGTTGAACACCGGCCCGTCCTCGGTGGCGAAGAATTCGAACGCCGCCACGCCGACATAGTCGAGCGCATCGGCCACCTTTTGCGCCAGCGCGCGCGCTTCGCCGACCTGGGCCTGCGCGGCGGGCGAAGCCGGAACGGTCGAGCGGGCAAGTATGCCGTGTTCGTGCACGTTCTCGGCGCTGTCCCAGAAAACCGTGGCGCCGTCCTGTGCGCGGCACAGGATCACGCTGAATTCGGCGCTGAAGCGCACCAGTCCCTCAAAGATCATCGCCTGGCCGGTCAGCGCAATCCCCTCGGCCTCGTGATCGGCCATGATCCGGTACTGACCCTTGCCGTCGTAACCCTCGCGCCGGGTCTTGAGGATGCCCGGCGAGCCGATCGTGGTCAGCGCCCGCTCAAGATCCTCGGCAGTATCGACCGCCACGAACGGCGCGGTCCGCCCGCCGAGCCCTGCGACGAACTGCTTTTCGTTGAGACGGTCCTGCGCCACCTCGAGCGCGCGGGCGCCGGGCAGGAGCGGCACGGCGCCCAGGGCCTTGAGCGGGCCGACGGGCACGTTCTCGAACTCGTAGGTCATTACCGCGCAATCGGCGGCAAAGGCTGCCATCGCCGCGCTGTCATCCCAGGCGGCCTGGGTGTGCGCGGCGCAGACCTCGGCGGCGACGCTATCGGCTTCGGGAGCATAGACGTGGCAGCGATAGCCAAGCTGCGCGGCCGCCTTGGCCAGCATTCGCCCAAGCTGCCCGCCGCCAAGGATGCCGATCGTTTCGCCTGGAGGAATCATGCCGCGGAGCTAGCCATGTGCAGGGCCTTCGACAAGCTCAGGCTGAGCGGTCTTGCGAAAAACCCCAATCCGATCGGCCCCAGCCCCGCTCGGGCTGAGCCTGTCGAAGCCGGTTGCCTCAGCTCGGCCGCTCGGCAACCGAATCGGTCTGCGCGGCGCGGAACGCCTTGATCCGCTCGGCCAGTGCCGGATCCTGCAGGGCGAGGATCGACGCGGCGAGCAGCCCGGCGTTGGTTGCCCCCGCCTCGCCGATCGCCAGAGTGCCGACCGGAACGCCGGCAGGCATCTGCACGATCGAAAGCAGGCTGTCCTGCCCGCTCAGCGCCTTCGATTGCACCGGCACGCCCAGCACCGGCAGGTGGGTCATGCTGGCGACCATGCCGGGCAGGTGCGCCGCGCCGCCGGCCCCGGCGATGATCACCTTGAAGCCTTCGGCGGCGGCACCTTCGGCGAAGCTGACCAGCCGTCCGGGCGTGCGGTGCGCCGATACGATCCGCGCGTCATGCGCAACGCCCAGCTTGTCGAGCGCTTCGGCGGCGCAGCGCATGGTCGCCCAGTCCGACTGGCTGCCCATGACGATGGCGACCGGCGCGCTCATCCCTGGCGCTCCGACAGGTAATAGCGTTCGGCCGCGTTCAGCTCGGCGTCGAGTTCGTAGACGATCGGCTGGCCGGTGGGGATTTCAAGACCGGTGATTTCGGCGTCCGAAATGCCCGACAGGTGCTTGACCAGCGCGCGCAGCGAATTGCCGTGGGCGGCAACCAGCACGGTTTCCCCGGCCTTCAGCGCCGGGACGATCGCGCTTTCATAATACGGCAGCACCCGGGCAATGGTGTCCTTGAGGCTTTCGGTCGAAGGGATCGCGATCCCGGCATAACGCGCATCGGCCTTGAGATCGAACGCGCTGCCGTCTTCGAGGACGGGCGGCGGCGTATCGAAGCTGCGGCGCCAGATCCTCACCTGCTCGTCGCCATGCCTGGCCGCGGTCTCGGCCTTGTCGAGCCCGGTCAGCCCGCCATAGTGCCGCTCGTTGAGGCGCCAGTCCTTGACCTCGGGGATCCACAGCCGCCCGGCCGCTTCAAGCGCCAGATGCAGCGTCTTGATCGCGCGGGTCTGGAAGCTGGTGAATGCCGTGGTCGGCAGCATCCCGCTGGCCTTGAGCAGTTCGCCCGCGGCGCGGGCTTCGGCCACTCCCTTGTCGGTCAGGTCGACATCCCACCAGCCGGTAAAGCGGTTTTCCAGGTTCCACTGGCTCTGGCCGTGGCGAACGAGAATGAGACGCGGCAAGGTAAGGGCCCCCTCAGCTGTCAGGAGCATCGCCCCCTAGCGGCTTGGCATCGCTTTGGGAAGCTGCCGCGCGCGCCTGCTGCTTTCGCCGCCGCAGGTTTTCGCGCAGCTTGGCGGCAAGGCGTTCCTCGCGGCTGGGCAGGGGGTCTTTTTCACGCATCGGCAATTGTTGCGCGCTATCGAGCCTGCGGCTTGACAAAGCAAGGGGTCGCGGCCAATAGCGCGCGCCTGCCCCACGGGGCGCTTGCGGAATGGTGTGCTGCTGTAGCTCAGTGGTAGAGCGCATCCTTGGTAAGGCTGAGGTCGGGAGTTCAATCCTCCCCAGCAGCACCATTTCACAACGGCTAAATAGCTGAAAAAGCGTCCCTTTTACAGGGGCGCTTTTTAGCACTTTGTAGCAGCTTTTTGAAGCGCTGATTTGCCGTCCATGGGCAGGCGAATCTGACGGCAACGGCGATCCGAATCCTGTCGAACGAGCAATCACATCTTGTGATCGTCAGGGCGCTTCCGGTTCGGCTTGGATGTGGTCATCGCTATCTTCTGAACAATGAGATGTATTCGTCGAACGCGAACAGACGATTGCGTCGCTGACCGGTCAGTTCGACGAGAACCCCATGGCTAACCAGATCGTTGATGAGGTCAGCCGCAGTGTTCGTTGAACTTCCCGTGATGGCCGTGACGGACTTCACATCAACGAGCGGACGCGCATAGAGATTGCGCATCAGCGCATGTGCGTTGTCCTGCCGACGCGCACTGAATCGCGGCATGACCTCGCGCTCGATCCGCTCCTTCAAGGCAAGGATGGACCGAAACACTTCCGCCGACGCGCGCGCAGTCTCTTCGACACCATAGAGGAAGAAAATCAGCCATTCGCGCATGTGGTTACCCTGTCGCACAGCCATCAGGTGATCGACATAGGCGGTCTTGTTGCGCTCAAAATAGTCGGAGAGGTAAAGCGCGGGCTGGTGCAGCAGTCCCTCGCTGGCGAGGTAGAGCGAGATCATAAGCCGCCCCAAACGACCGTTACCGTCGAGAAACGGGTGAATCGTCTCGAACTGGTAGTGGGCGATGGCAATCTTGATTAGCGGCGGCACCATGATCGCCTTGTCATGGAGGAACTTCTCCATATCGCTCATCAGGTCGAGCACATGATCGTGATGGGGCGGCACGAAGGCGGCGTTCTTGAGGCTCACGCCGATCCAGTTCTGGCTCACTCGGAACTCACCGGGCATCTTCTGCTCCCCGCGCACCCCTTGCATCAGGATGGCGTGGGTTTCGCGCAGCAGGCGGTTCGACAACGGTAGCTCGGCCAAGCGATCGATCGAGTGATTGATCGCCTGAATGTAGTTCTGAACCTCACCCCAGTCGTCGCGCTCTTCGGGGTCGAGATCGTCGGCGCTCTTGAATGCATCCTCAATGTTCGTCTGTGTGCCTTCGATCCGGCTCGATTGCGTTGCCTCTTTCGCGACATGCATGCGGATGAAGAAGGCGATGTCGGGGATTAGCTGCGAAAATGCGTTGAGTTCACCCAGCGCGCGATCGGCTTGCCCCAGCAGTTGCAGCAGTTCGGGATCGGAAATGACCCAAGGGTGATGGATCGTCTGCGGCAGAAATGCGCGATATTCGTATCGCTCTTCCAGTCCGCCTGCCCGATAGTCAGCTAGGTTCATAGTTCAGAAACCCCCCACGATTCTGCAATATGTTTTTGCTTATGTCAGGAGCGCATCCAAACGCAAGCGCTATATCAGAAAGTGGCCGACTTTCTGATATAGTCTGCGGTCCAATGTGAGAAAGTGGAAAAGCGGCGAGATTGAACGGCCCCCGCGCTGCTATCCTCTTCGTCGTTCATGCCGCCAAAGCCCGGTATACGCTCGTGCGGCTGATCTTGAGTTCCCGGGCGATCTGCGACGGTCCCAGCCCATTGGCATGAAGCTCAGAGACCTTGGTGGTATCGACGCTGGGCTTGCGACCGAGATACCGATTTTCGGATTTCGCCTTCTCGATCCCTTCGCGCTGGCGTTCCGCACGGATGTCAGACTCGAACTGACTCATGGCCGAGAGAATCGACATCATCAATCGTCCGCTGCTGGAATCGGTATCGACGCCCGACTGGTTGATGCATCGGAACGCGACCTTCTTGTCGGTCAGGCGCTCGACGATCCGATGAAGATCGCCCACTGACCTTGCCAGTCGATCGAGCCGGGTCACGATCAGCGTGTCACCGTCCCGCGCGAAGTCCAATGCCATGGCGAGTTGTTCCCGGTTGGTGGTCGAGCGTCCCGACACCTTCTCGCTGAAAATCTTCTCGCACCCGGCTTGGACAAGGGCATCGAGTTGGATGTCGAGCGATTGGGTGACTGACGAGCAGCGCGCGTAACCGATCAGCATAAGCTTCCTGTAACAATAGGTTCTAGACCCAGACTCTCACATGTTCCGAAATGCGCAACATAATCCTATTGTAACAGCCGTTCCTGTCACATCCCGACTGTGCCCGAAGGTTTACCCTTCTGAGGCGAAATCAGCCCAGTTAAGAGTGATCTTGTCACCCTTCACCTTGGGAAGGGCCTTGCGATTGATCAGCCTACTTTGCACCTCGAAGTCGGCATCGATCTTCACGATCAGAACCTTGCTAAAGTTGCGCTTGAGGTTGAGCGTGATCGTGTCCCTTGCCTTGAAGGGTGTGATAGTCTTCACCTCGACGAAATGATTGCCGATCTTGCCGTCCGACCCTTGCGCGTAATTTCGGTGCAGCTTTAGCCCATGGGCGATCGCACCGTAGAGTTCACCGAGATCGCCATAGACCTGTAGATGGCTACCGGTGAGGTAATGATAATTTTGCGCCACTGCGAGCAGGTCTTGGAAGATCGGCACCAGATCGACATCGAGGTCCGGGAATCGGGCTTCGAACTCCAACCGTTCCAGATGCGAGTTGATCTCCGTCCAAGTGATCCATTCGCCATCATCGTAGATGGCATTGTCAGGGTTCCACATGTCGGTTGGGCCGTGCATCATAATGCCCTGATACTAGGCACCCATAGTAAGCGGAGCAATTCCCAAGACATCCAACCTTCGAAAGGTCCGAGGGTTCGTTCGCCAATGACGGCCTTCCGACAATTTCGAGCCCTTTGCCGTGCGGTTTGCGGAAAAGGGGGAGGGGGCGAAAATACTCGTGGCGCGAAGATAAATATACGCATGGTCCAACCGAATAGGGTATAAGGGCTCAACATGTATCCGAGGGTCGCTGAGACCTGAATCAAGGACGCACCCGATGGACTTTGCAGGCGCTTAGGGGCCGTGTTCCGGGCAGGTGTTAGGTGGGATAGCCGACCGGGGTGGTTGTTGCCGGTTTCGCTTCGGGCGAGAACAAGAGACAACGAAAAGATGGGAGCAATGTCCGTTGGATGACAACTCCCGCTCTGATCCGGGTCAAGTTTTGTGGCTTGGGTCAGAGGCTTCCGCAAGGATAACCGTCGAGATCGGAGACGATCTGGAAAGGGTAGTAACGAAGGGTCTCGGGCGACCACCTTCTGGCTATAAACGCTGACGCTACAACAAGGCCATTAAACATACTCACAGGATGATGTTCTTTCCCCCCGCTTGGTAACCGCTGACAATTCTGTCTCGCCATCTATTTGGCAGGTTATCAAGCGGGGGGATAAAATCATTGCCAGCCTACAGGATGATGCATTCAAGGTTTTGAGCCCATTTCATTTTTCCTTCGCAGCGACAGTGAGGGGCCGCCCTTGGCGGTCTCGAACTGGACGCAGCAGGACGAGCGTTAGCTCGGCCTCTAACCTTCTCCCCTCTGTTCAAATGATAAATACGGGCAGAATGGAGAAGGATGAACGATGAACTGGCGGTATTACGAGTCTTGGGTGACAGGGAATACCTGCGTCATCGAAGGCAAATATTCTTACACCTGCCCCTTTGAGATCGGGCAAATTGCCACTGGGAAGCAAAGGGTCTTTTATGGCTTTTTTGTGCGAATCCACCTGCATGACGGCAAACTGGTTGCTGGCGAGGATCGCCACACTCTTCGGGACGCCTTGTTCGATCTGAATCGGCTGCTCGAAGACAGGGGCATGTTGCTGTTGGCCGCAGGGCTTGAGCCACGATTTTCAGAATCCTGCCTGAGCTTCAACACGGGGTTCGGTTATCTCTCCGACTGCGATTTTGCAGTTCACATGATGGATATCCCGCCACCTCGCGATCGGAACCCTGAGGCCGACTTATTTGTCGAGGGCCTGATCCGCGAAGCCGTCGATGGAATGTCATTCGGACGAGGGACAACCCGATGAGGCATCAGAACATGCGTTGAAGCAACTTCCCAAGCCAGTATCGCCATCCCGTCTGAAACCTGCACATCATCGCTGAATCCCTCCGGGGCACTTGATTACAGCGTCAGGAAATCAGCCGACAACTCGGCCTGATGTTTGTCGAGCCACGCCTTCGATGCCTGATAATCCGGCACCATCGATCCAAGGAAATCCCAGAAATCCTTACCGTGCGTCCTGTGCCGCAGATGGGCCAGTTCGTGGGCGACGACATATTCCAGCACCTTCTTCGGCGCGAACACGAGGTGCCAGTTGATCGTTATGTTGCCTTCCGGCCCACACGAACCCCACCCGGTCACGAAATCGGCAACCCGGATCGACCGCGGCGAAAGGCTGAATCGCGCGCCGTAATGTCTGGCTATATCTGCGACATCCTTCCGCGCGCGCTGCCGCAGCCAGAGCTTCAATTCGCCTGCGACAAGGGCATCGGTATCGTCGCCCGCCCAGGCGGGCAGATCGATCACGAAACCGTTGCGGTAGGTGATCTCCATCCGTTCGGCATCGCTCCGCCGCACGGTAAGCGGCATGCGTCGTCCCCGAAAGGGAATCTTAGAGCCCGACATGAATCGCGGGACGGCATGACGGCGCGCGGCGATCTGTTCAACTTCGCGCACAGTATCGAGCAGCCATTGCCGCTTCCGATCGAGGAATCCGGCGATTGCATCATCGTCGTCGCTGGTGAGCGCCAGCACCTCAACCCGGTCGGGCGTCACCGTGATGCGGCGTTCCGATGCTGACGCCGACCGGCGCAGTTCATAGTCAATCTGGGTCCGTCCGATGGCGAGGGTGGGCATCAGGTTCCCCCGCCATAGGTGTGAATCGCGAAGTCCTCGACGGCATCGCGGATCGCCTTCGTTTCGCCGATCTCATGTTCGGTCAGGATGCGCCGCACCTGCTGACGCAAGGTCCGCAGATACTCGGGCATGTGGCCGAACGCAGGCTGGCTACGCTGCGCATCGGCATAGACCCCGCCGATCGCCATTGCCGCCGATTGCAGCGTGGTGTGGTCGATGTCGGGAACGATCGCCTCGATGATGCGCAGAATCGAGAAGGCGTTTTCATCCATGCCAAGCTCGGCATGCGCGCCCTGCTCGGCGTTGATGCCGTTCGTCAGGTCTTCGAAATCGCGCAGGCCATCGGCGGCGGCGATCTGGCCCTCTTCGAAGCGACGGATGATTTCCAGCACGCGTTCGGAGAATCGGCCATATTGCGCGGGGTTCTTATCCACCAGTTCGCGGGTTACCCGGCGCAGTTCGGCAGATTTGCGGACGAAAGCTTCCTGTAATTCAGCCTCGGACTTTTCATCTGTGGCAAAGTCATCGGCGAAGTTCGGGTCGGTGATGTTGCGCAGGCGAATCGTGGTCGAGAGGCCGGTGACATGAACATGGGCTTCCAGCATGTCCCTGATCTTGCCGCTATAGCTGCGGTGATCGAGGCTTTCGTCCTTGGCGATCACCTGCGTGGCGAGGCGGAGGAACGCCGCTGCCCACTTCACCTCGGCGGTGAAATCGAGAATCGCCGGGTCGGGTGACAAGTCGCCGTAGGTCTTGATAAACAGCCGGGCGAGGCGTTGGAGGTCGAACCAGTCATCTTCCTGCCCGTCTGCGGCGAGCTTGCCCACCGCATAGGCCGCAGCTTTTTCATCCAGCCCTTCCAGCCCCATCGCCCGCTTCTGCACGCGGTAACGGGCGTGGGCTTCCTTGAGGTCGTTGCGCAGAATCGCGATGTCGCGCATCGCGTGTTCGACATCCTCGGATCGGTAGCTCTTGAGCGCCTCGTCGAGGTGATTGGTCACGCCGATGTAATCGACGATCCGGCCATGCGGCTTCTCGATCTCGCTGCCATCGGCGCGCTTCAAGGTGCAGGTGCGGTTGGTGCGGGCGATGGCCTGCAACAGGTTGTGTTCCTTCAATGGCTTGTCGAGATACATCACCGCCTCGATCGGCGCGTCGAATCCGGTGAGCAGCTTGTCGCAGACGATCAGGAAGCTGGGCTGCTTGCCGATGACCTTGAAGGTCTTCTTGGCGTCCTTCTCCGCACCGGCATCGAGGTAATGGCGTTCGAGCGCATCGCGCAGTGCCGCCACCTCGGGAATCTCTGACGGTTTGTTGTCTTCCTGACTCTTCGAATAGACGCAGGCGATCATGGCATCGGCCTGCGCCGCCGCTTCATCTTGCACCATGCCGCCCTTCACCAGATCGTCGGCGATGATGGTGGAGAGCGCCGCGCGGTAAAGGATCACCGCCTCGCGATCGACGGCAACGATCTGGGCCTTGTAGCCATCGGGCTGGCAGACCTGCTTAAAGTGCTCCCACACATCCAGCGCGATCAGGCGAATCCGCTCCGGGTGCTTGGCGATGGTCGCCAGCGTCAGGCCCTTGCGCTTCAATTCCTCGCGCTTGTCATCGGGCAGATCAACGAACCAGCGGTCGAACAGGATGTCGATTTCCGCCTCGTTGATAGCCCAGTCGGTCTTCCGGCCTTCGTAGAGGATCGGCACGGTCGCGCCGTCGCGCACGGCGTCGTCGATGCCGTATTTGTCGAGGTAGCCTTCCCCGGCCACGCTGAACCGGGCGTAGGTGTCCTTGTCGGTCGATTTGATCGGGGTGCCGGTGAATCCGTAGAAATGGGCATCGGGCAGAGTCGCGGCCAAGAACGCGCCGAGGTCTTTTTCCTGCGTGCGGTGGCATTCGTCCACCAGCACGATCCAGTTGTCAGAACCGGGAATCGGCTGTTTCGACCCGGCGAACTTGAAGATCGTCGAGAGCAAGATTTGCCCGTTGCCAGAACGGGCGACGGCGTCGCGCAGATCGGCCACCGATCCGGCCTGTTTGGGATTGGGCAGGCCGCAGGCGACGAAGGTCTTGCTGATCTGATCGTCGAGGTCGATCCGGTCGGTCAGGACAAGGATGTTCGGATTGGCCAGCGTCGGTGCATCGAGCGTCAGGTGGGTTTTCAGCTTGAGCGCCAAGAACACCATGGTCAGGCTCTTGCCCGAACCTTGCGTATGCCAGATCAGGCCCTTGCGGTGCTCGCCATTGGCCACCCGCTCGACCGCCTTGTTGACCGCACGGAACTGCTGGTAGCGGCAGACCTTCTTGATCTTGCGACCCGTCTCGGGATCGGTCTCGAACACGATGAAATGGGCCAGCAGATCGAGCAGGCGGGCGGGCTCGCACAGGCACCACAGGTCTTTGGCCAGATCGTCGGGGAACTCGGCGCGGGTGCGTGGCCAGGGCACTGGCCACGGGGCATAGAACTGCGATGGCGCACCGGTCGCGCCATATAGCGTGACGATGCCATCGGTGATGATGTTGAAGGCGTTGGGCGCGAACAGGCGGGGGATGTCCCGCTCATACTGCTTGATCTGTTCGAAAGCTTCCTCGGCCTTGGCCGTGGTCTTGAGCGGGGATTTGGCCTCGATCACCACCAGCGGCAGGCCGTTCACGAACAGCACGATGTCGGGAATCCGGGGGCGCTGGGCGGCGACGCGGAACTGGCTGACGACATGGAAGCGGTTGTTGGCCGGGTGCTTGAAGTCGATCAGCGCGATGGGCCGGTCGCGGTTCTCGCCGGTCAGCCGCCGCGAATAGCCGCCGCGCAGCTTGCGCTGCCAATCTTCGTTGTCGGACAGGGTGGCGAGATCACTGTAGATCGCCTCGGCATCCTCCGCACCGATGCCGTTCAGCGCGCGCAGCGAATCCACCAGCACATCTTTCAGGATGACGCGGTTTTCTTCCACCCGCATCGCCAAGGCCGCATCGGGCGACAGCACCTGCCAGCCCAGCCCCGCCAGCACATCCAGCGCGGGCTTTTCGGCGAGGCGGTATTCGCTCATGTGACGGTGACGCGAGTCTTCTCGCCCTTGCCGGTGGGAATCAATCCATGGTTGCGCATCCATGGCAAAGCCCGGAGCCATCGATCCTTCGTAATGGTTGCCTTCTTGGGATGCCACTCCAAGACTGATGCGACGATGGCGTCGTCGGTAGGCTCGGTGCCGTCGATCAGAAAGTCGTTCCAGACCGCGTAGAGCGTTGCGACGATCTCACACTGTTGCGTGTCGAGCGGGCGCATCAGATCGACAATCGCCTGAATCGCGGACTGGCGACTACCGAAGTAGCGGTCGAAACAGACCTTGTGCGCGCCGCTCTTTTCGAGTGGAGAATAGACGACCCGCTTCCCATCAGGCTTATGCGCCTTGAACCATTTCTGCTTTGCGAAGATGCCTTCGACCGACCGCCGCGCTGTTGGATCGTAAGGTCCTGCCGCCTCCTTGTAGGCGTGACGGTCGAGGTCGGCATGCAGATCGAGATGCAGTTCGCAGAGGTGGACGATCTTCTCGTGCTTGACCGATCCGAAGCGGTTGTCGTCGTGAAGTTGGTGGACGATTTCTGCCGCGAAGACAGCCCGTTTAAAAGCAGGCGGGACATTGCTCGACGCTGGAACCGACCCCACTGGCACCCGCACGCGACCGGAGAGGAGGTCGGACATCAGCATCGCCTTCGTCCTCAGCAGGCTTTCAACTTCATATTCGTCAGCATTTACGGCGTCTGTTGCACCTCGGATAGCTTCACTGATCTGATGCTGTGTCGTCAGGTCAGGCAGAGGAATCGTGATCCTCTTCAAGCTCGCGGTATTGATGTTGTAGTTGCCTGCGGAAGTCGTCGCTGCCTTTAGGAGCAATTCGCGCACAGGTTGTGAGTTCAGCGCGGCGTAGACATAGGGTGGCCATGCCACATTGCCGTCAAAGCGCATTCTGATCAGATAAGATGCGAACAGGTAAGCCTCGGCATCAACGGCGATCAGAGCACTCCGCCCGATATAGGCAGGGTTCCCGTTGGTTCGCACAACCACAATGTCGCCCGGATGCAGGCTGTATCGTTGCCTATCTGCATCCGAAACGACCGCGTATTTGAGATCGTCAGCTTCGACGCGACCATTGACCACATTGGGTATTCGCAAGACGGGCTGGCCATTCTCCTCACCGGCAGCACATTTGGCGGAAGTCCCGTATCGAATGTCATCAAGAATCTGGCCGAGGCTGACCATCGGATAGCCATGGCCGAAGCATAGGTCGGTTATCAGAGAAGACTGGACGACGCGGGATTGTCCGAGGGCTTCCTGCGATGTCCCTATCGTCTCATCCACCGACCGCAGCACCTCGGCGATCCGCCGCTGCTCGTCGAGAGGTGGCACAAGCAAGCGAATGGATCGCAAATCTTTGCCGTTGATAGCGTCGAAGGTGCTGCCCTGTGACAGGCGAGCAAATACTGGGGCTAAGCCCCCAAGGGCGAAGTAGAGGAAATCGTGGTCACCCTCGATGGGGCGTAGACCAGCCAGCCCTCGACCAATGCAAAGCCGATCTGGGGCAACATTCACCTCTCCTACTGGCGCACGAACGCTCAGCAGGATGTCACCGGCATCGACAACCTTCGGGCATTCAGCCGCAAACTGTCGAGGCTTTGGATATCGAGCCCCGAACTCTGCGTTGCCTTGGATGAACGGCAATCCCATTCCATCGCTATTAACGACCGAAGATGGCGGGGACTGACCCATGGTGATGGCGGCAATCTCGCCAATTGACCGAATCGTCCATCCATCGGGCACACTCAGGCTCATTTGCCCTTACCCTTCGGCTTTGCCTTGGGCCGGGTCGCGCCGATCTTCTTGGCCTTCGCGGTCGCTTCGATGAAGTGCCCTTCCACCGCGCTGGGGGCGTTCAACTGCTCGGCGTGCCACTTGTCATATTCGGCCTGCGCCTTGGCTTTGGCGGCATCCGCCGTCACCTTGCCCGCGTGAGTCAGGATGTCGCGATCGCCGAGCCTCAGGAAGTCGTCCAGCTTGGTGATCCAGTCCTTCATGGTCATCGGCTTGCGGCTCATGGCCTGCAATTCGGCAAACTCAAGATAGGCGGTGACAATGCGGTTGAGCGCCTGAATCTCCTCCTCGCCAAGGTAGTTCTTGGCCACCGCGACATCGGACTTGCGCGGGGGGCCGCCCTTCGACTGGTTAGCCCATGAGGTCAGCCCCATGTGATCCTTGCGCGAATCCGCTCGCGCCGTGATCACTTCGGCAGCGGTGTGGCCATGCGCGGCCCAGTGCATCTTGTTCTGCACGGTCTGGAAGAAAAGCTGGGTGGCCTCGGCACTGCGATCATAGTCCACGCTGGTGCCGTAGATGTCCAAGACCTTCTGGTAGAACATCCGCTCCGACGACCGGATGTCGCGAATCCGGGCCAGCAGTTCTTCGAAGTAGTCCGTCTCCGGCTCTTTCAGGCGGGCGTCGTCCATGACGAAGCCCTTCACCAGATACTCCGACAGGCTGGTCGCCGCCCAACGCCGGAACTGGTTGCCGCGCGGGGACCGGACACGGAACCCGATGGCGAGAATCATGGGCAGGCTGTAGTGCGCAATCTGGCGGGAAACCTCACGATTCCCTTCGGTTCGAACTTGTAAGAACTCCTTACAAGTTGCCTCCTCGTCCAGTTCGTCATCCTCATAGATGGCCCGCACATGCTGGGTCACGGCCTGCGGTGTCACCTCGAACAGTTCGGCGATCTGGGCCTGACTGAGCCACGCCGAGCCGTCCCGCGCCTTTAGCTGGACAACGGTGACGCCATCCTCGGTGTTGTAGAGGATCATCTCACCCGACATAGCCAAGCCTCCGCAGGTGGCCGAACATCACGGCTTCTGCCTCGTTGCGCTTGGCGATCAGGTCTTGCAGCTTGGCCACTTCCGCCGCGACATCGACCACCTCGGCATCCGCGCCGGTCTGGACATAGCGGCTGATGTTGAGGTTGTGGCCGTTGGCGGCGATCTCTTCCACCGGCACCACGCGGGCCAGCTTATCGACATCGGCGAAGGCGTGGACGGTATCGGCCAGCAGCGTGACATGGGCATCGGTCAGGAAGTTCTGTGCCTTGCCGGGTTGGAAGGTGGCATCGCCGTTGACGATCAGCACCTTGCCGCGCCGATCCTGCGGCTTGGCCTTGCGGCAGATCAACAGCGCGGCAGGGATGCCTGCGCCGTAGAACAGGTTGGGGGCAAGGCCGACCACCGCCTCGATCACATCGGCATTCAGCATCGCCTCGCGAATCCGGCCCTCCGCTCCGCCCCGGAACAGCACGCCATGCGGCACGACCACGGCGAGCATTCCGCCATCTTTCAGGCTGGCCAGCATGTGCTGGACGAAGGCAAGATCGCCATAGCCCTTGGGCGGGCAGCCATATTCATCCCGCCCGAACGGATCGCCGTTCTGCCAAACCTCGTAACCCCAGACCTTTTCCGAGAACGGAGGGTTGGCCAGCACCCGGTCATAGGCTCCGATCCCTTCCACGAACTCGCGCGCCTTGGGATCGTAGCGCTTGGGTGAAAGGATCGTGTCGCCCTTGGCGATGAAGGCGTCATCGACATCGTGGAGGAACAGGTTGATCTGGGCGATGCCCCATGTGCCGAAGTTCTTTTCCTGCCCATAGAGCGACAGGCTGCGCGAATCCTCGCCCCGGTCCTTCACATACTGCACCGCTTCGAGCAGCATGCCCGCCGAGCCGCAGGTGGGATCGTAGATCGACATGCCGGGGCGCGGTTCGATGATCTCGACCATCAGCCGCACGATCGAGCGCGGCGTGTAGAACTCGCCGCCCTTCTTGCCCGCACCTTCCGCGAACATCTTGATCAGGTAGAGGTAGGCATCGCCCAGCATGTCGGCAGGGACATCGGCGTTGCGCAGCCGGTGAATCTCGAAGTGGCTGAGCAGCTTTTCCAGCAGCGCATCGGTGAAGCGATCCTGATTGGCGAAATCGACATCGCCGAACACGCCGCGCAGCCGCAGGTTGGCATCTTCGATCGCCGCCAGCGCATTGTTCAGCCGCTGCCCGATCTGGGTGGACTGCTTGCGCACGGCATCCCAGCGATGCTCTGGCGGGATGTGGAAGCGGTGTTCATCGGGATCGGCGGCTTCCTCGCGGTCGCCCGTTTCGGCGAGGAGTATCTCGAACTCCTCGTCCCAGACATCGCAGAGCCGTTTATAAAACAGCAGGCCGAAGATATATTGCTTGTAGTCGCCAGCATCGACGGTGCCGCGAAGGATATCCGCCGCGCCCCAAAGGTGTCGTTCCAGTTCCGCTTGCGTCAACTTGGCCATCAATCCCCCGCGCCAAACCCGCACGCATGGGGTATGTTGGCATCATCGTAGCGGCATCTTTATGGAACGAGGGCGAAAGCTGCAACGACAGGCATTTGAAGTTCACGGGAATCGGGAGGTGGATCGATGGTTTTGACGCAGGACTGCCGTGGCGACGCCAGCGATGACTGCCGCCTTTGCACGGGCGATTACCCGGTCGATTTCGCTGTGGGCTTGGTAGCGGCAGCGGCAGGGGCGCGGATTACCGTGACCCGGGAAGAGTTCACCGCGTGGCTGGCGGGCATGGATGACGGCGAATCCGCGCTTAGAGACTGATGCGCGCCACCGCACTGGGCGGTGGCTAAATACCAAATGGAACATCCACTCTCACCCGCCGCACTCGCGCGCCTCGCCTCTCGCTTCAATCGCGATTTCACACCCAAGTATTCCGAAACGCTCGTGATCCGAAATGACGAATGCCCCGAGGAGCTTGGCGACGAGCTTCGCCTCTGGTGCCGCCGTCATAGCAATGGACGGTGGAAGCAGACGGTGCGGGGCGTCCGGGGGAAAATCGTGATGGGGTTTGAGTCGGTGCTCGATGCTGCCATGTTTCGTGCATCTGCTTTGGCTGATTGCCGCGCTGTGATCTCCGCGAACAACTACCGCCGCGCCTCTCGCTGAGCGCTCTGGCGGGCGGATGCCCTGCCAGTCGTTCAAACATCTACAGTCGCGGGGAAGTCCTTCACGATCCCAGAGAACCACTCAACCGGATCGAGGCCGATTGCCCGTGCGATCGCGTAGAACTCTACGACATCCACCCGCCTTTGGCCGCGTTCGATGTTGCTGATATAGGACTGATCCTTGCCAAGCCGAGCGGCTAATTCCGTCTGCTGCAATCCGTGATCCCGCCTCGTCTGGGCAAGCGCACTCACCAAAACGCGGTGTGCATCCGTGAATGCGGACTTAGGCATTCAGGTTGACTACATGCGATTATCGCATATGCATTTTTCGCATATTTTGTGACTTGGCTCGGTCTAACCTCACGCCACTCATGCTGATTGAATCGCTTGGGCGGGCTGCGATGGGCCTTGGCCAGAGATCGGCACCTCGGAGGTCAGCATGTCGAGAATCGGGGATGACTAGTCCGCTGGAAGTAGCGTTCTTGCTCGCGAATCTGCGCGCTGCTGGCCTCATGCCAGAGTGCGACTTTCAACGGCTCAATCCCGGCCTCATCGAACTCATCCGAAGGAAAGTCTATCGCGAAACGGAGAGTGACCATCTCCAAACTAGCCTTGAACAATTTCTTGACCCTCGCCCCGAGGGCAAGGAGCCGGTGTCTTATGACGAATGGTCCTCCCTCGTCAGAGACGAGGACCTTTGGAAACATGTCATTGCGATTTTTCTGACCTTGAAAAAGGAAGTGGAAGCAGGCCCGGAGACTTCACTGGCCCAGTTTATGGTTTCCGACGATGATATTGCATTGAACATGATCGTCGACGGAGGTTCTTTGCCCGCTAGTCCTCTGTTCGCTAAACATCCCGGGCTCTTCGACAGCCTTGAACTCCGATCCTATGAGATAAGCAGAGGTGCTAGTCGCGAGGCGCTTGCCGACTTGAGCCGGAAAGTGGATGCGCTTGAGCGTCAGATTGCCGATCTGCGTGGGCAAGGTATTCGGTCAGATTTCCGCGATGACCATGCGGCCCCTCACATCCATTCGCGGGATGCTGAGGATGAACGCGCCAAGAAGAATAAGATCGCTGAGTTGCAGGACGATCTCAACAGGGAACTACGATCCGCTGCCTTCTATGATCGCGATGGTGATGCATTCAACGCGGGCAGTGCAAAAGCTAGGGCTGCCAAAATTGAATCGAAGTTGCGCGCCCTCGGAGCTTGAACTGATGCGCAGATGCGATCGATCGGTGGAGGGAGGCTAAGGCGGAAATGATCGAAATCGGCTCTGACGGTGAAAGGATCATCCTGACCTTCAAGCCCGAGACCGGACCTTCGGTCACTTGCCGCATTGCACCGCACGATGCAGTCGGGCTCAGTTGCCTGATGCTCCGCGCTTGCAACCTCAGGCAAACGATCACGATCGAAGTCCCGGGCATTGCATTGCAGGTCGAGGGCGGCAGGAAATCGCGGGCATGGCTGACGATGCTCCGCTCTGGCCATTCCGACCTTACTGCATGCCTCGAAACCTCGCGAATCCGAGAAGTCGGACGGCGCATCCATGACCAATACCTGAGAGCAACCGGCGCGATTGGCGATGGCCCGGAGAGGTCGATCTATGCTCGGCAAGTCGATTACTATCGTGTCGAGACTTGATCCTGCGCGCCAGTGCGACCCCTATGAGCACTGAACATGGGTGAATGCCGCCCGGGCTGAATCAAACTTCAAAGCGCGGAAACTTGGCCATGGCCTTGGCGAGCGCCTTGACCGCCCACTCGCCATACTCTTCGCCCTCCGTGCGCGTTGCGTGACCTTGAATGGCGTCTCTGACATCAGCTTCGATCCCTGCCGATCTTGCCCGTGTCTTCCAGAGGTGCCGCCAAGCGTGATTGGGCCGAACTGACTGGTCCGTAATACCACATTCGTCGCGAACCCATGAGCCGACGCGATCGGCAACAACGGTAGGCTTGCAGCCCGCTTCATAGAACAACGGTCCTTTGCCAGCGGCCTCAATCATTTTGACGAATCCAGTCTCGATGAGGTGACTGTGAATCGGCACCAACCGCGCTTCACGGGTCTTCACCGTCCCGGCTTCGGGCGTGATGCGGATTACCCAATGTCCTTGAATCTTCTCAACATCACACCCCCGAAGCTGCGCGATTTCTCCAACCCGCGCCCCGGTATAGGCGCACAGCCAAGGCACCCAACACCTTGCGCGCACTCCGAGCGGCGTGGCTTTTGTGCTCGAATAAATTGAAGCAGCCCGCAGAATCTTGGTGGCCTCGTCTGGCGTGAATCCCTTTTCGCGAACCTTGGTCTTTCTCGGGACTGCCACGGAAATATTCGACGCAGGATTGGTTGTGATTTTGCGGTTCGCAACACCCCAGCCAAAGACCGTCTTCACACCAGCCAGATAGGTATTCTTCACCGTTTCGGCACTGAGGTTCTGGGACAGAAGTTTGGTCTTCCAAGCCACGATGTGATCGGGCGTGATGCGGGTCGCATCGTCGTGGCCGACATGTCCGGCCAATGCCGCCATCACTCGTTTCCACCGCGCAAGCGTTGCGGACGGTGGTTTTCGTTCGGCAGCATACCCATCCAGCAGATCGGTGGTGCTGACCTTTTGGTGGGAGCCAGACGCGTTATACGGAGCGACCTCGACTGGGATTGCGCCAAAGTCGCCAAACTGGGCCGCTTCATCCGCATCCAGTATGGCAAGCAGCATCTGCGCGAAGTTGCTACGCAACATCTCCATTGCGGGATGTGTGGCCTCGATCTCCATCCCATTGTCCGCCAGCACGCTCAGGATGGTAGCGTCGTGTTCGCGTGGTAGCATGCCTGACGACAACTTTTGGCGAAGCCGATCGCGCTTCGCTCCTTGCTCCCCGTTGCGATCGAGCCATGCTGCGATCTGATCTGGCTCGGAGGGGAATCGGTCTCTGGGCGAGTTGAATCGTTGCGATCGGAATCTCGCGATTTCAGAATCTCGCCATCGGCCAAGTGCTGCGATTGCGCTGTGTGGACTAAGCGAGACTGGCGGCGGAATCGGCCTCCGCGCGCGCTCGATCTGTGCTTTGAACTCGTCGATAATGCTCGGTGCCATCCGATTGGCTTCGGATTTCGAGGCAGTTCCCAGCCTTCTTGTCAGATTGGATTTTCCGATGCGTTCACGGCAATCAGCCGGGACAACAATGCGAACTTCCCATTGTCCGTCACTTGCTTTTCGTAGGTGGTTCATCAATCGCATCTGTAGCATCATCTTGTAGCAGGTGTCCCGCGGAAGGTGACGCTTTTACAATAAGTTGTTCTATTTCTGTGGGTTGGATTTCCGTCTTTTCAAACTTCAATCCTCCCCAGCAGCACCATTCCTCCTTTCTAATTAACCATTCCCCCTTTCCAATTATTCGACGGGACATGAAGGCGCGTGCCGCGCCGGTTGCCGCACACTCAGCGCCGCCGCCGAAGCGTGGCTGGCGCGCGACGAGCCGAGTTGGCGTGGTTTACCTTAACTATTGTCAATAGCCGCCGCTCGGCCTAGTCTCGACTGGTTGGAAAACGAGGGTTTTCCCGGCGATTGATCGGGCCTCGACCACATTAACGGGGTAATCACAGGGTACAGCATTTCTAAAAACACTACCTGAGAACAAGCGGTCGCATGCTTGCCCGGTGAGGGAACTCAACCGGAGGTAGATAATGCAGATGAAGTCATTCCGTAACGGCCTGGTCACTGCCACGGCCCTTTCCAGCGCGTTCTGGGCCAATGCCGCCTGGGCGGATTGCGTTTCGCAGGCTCCGGTCAATCCCAACCAGGTCGTTTGCGACAACCCCGGCACCGGCGGCTGGAACGGCTCGGCGACCAACGGAATCGTCGTGACGGTCAATGCCGGCTCGAACGTCACCACCAATGTCGGCGGCCCCGCGGTGATCAGCACCGGCGCCAACAGCGCGGTGATCAACGCCGCAGGCAATTTCAACAACAGCTGGGCTCCCAATTTCGGCATCAACGCCGGATCCAACACAGCGGCGGCGATCAGCGTTGGCGGCGGCTCGATCGTTACCAACGCCTCGAACGCGGAGATCCAGGGAACGGTCACTTTCGGCAATGCCACCGGCGCCGCGGTCAACGTGCTCAACAACAACTATTCGGCGAGCGGCAGCACCAACCTGATCGGCTACATCTTCGGCAATATCAGCGCCCAGGGGAACTTCACCTTCAACAACGGCGGGCTGGTCGACAGCGCGGTCACGCAGACCGGCGCCGGCACGGTCGCGATCAACAACGGCATGGATGGCGGCTGGGTTTCGGCTGCTGTGGGTGGCTATAGCTACCAGAACGGCGTCCTCTGGGGAATTGGCGGGAACGCGGTTACCACGGCGGGCAACACCACCCTGGTCAACCACGGCGGTGGCAACATCATGGGCGGCCTGATCAGGGGCAATGTCACGCTTGGCACCGGCGCCACCGGCAGCTCATCGCTGACCAACGGCAGCCAGGCTGGCGGCAATGCCACGATCATGGGCAGCGTGACCATGGCCGACCGCAACAACACCATCACCAACGATGGCACGATCACCGGCAACGTCACCATGAACGGCACCGGATCCAATGTCTTCAATGCCGGATCGAGTGGCTCCGCGGGTGACAACGGCCTGCGTCTGCCCGGATCGCAAATCGATGGTTCGGGCAATCCCACCGGCACTGTAACCGGCACGCTGACCGGGCTGGCCGCCAATGCGGCCAACAATACGCTGAACCTCAACGGCACCGGATCGAGCACGCTGCAGGTCGGAACGACCATTCTCAACTTCGGCGTGGTCAACAAGAACGACAGCGGCACCTGGACGATCAAGAACACTCTTGATGGCAACGCCGGCAAGCTGACCACGGTCAATAACAATGCTGGCGTTCTGTCGGTCGACAATGCGTCTTTCCTGGGCTCAAGCGCCACCACCGTGCATAACAACACAAGTGGCGGCGGAATTGGCGGTCTAATCTTCAATGGGACTGCCGCTGGGACCTTCGCAGGAAACATCGATGGGGCCGGTACGGTCGGTGTCACCGGCGCCAATGCAACCACATTGACGGGAACAAATACTTATACTGGACTAACCTATATTTATACTGGAGGCATTCTCAACGCAAACAGTAACGGTGCGTTGTCGGCGGCTTCAGACATGTACATGTACAATGGTACGCTCAACGTTAATTCCAATAATACTGTTAAAAATCTATTTGACTACTTTGGGCCAAATACCAGCATTGTGAATATCTCGGCGGGAGCTTCCCTGTCCGTGGCTGGCGGGAACTTCGGTGATAACGGCGGCGTCATTAACGGACCCGGCGACTTGATCAAGTACTCGACAGGCACCCTTCTGCTCGACGGCGCCGATCAGATCGCGCCGGGCGCACTGATCATCAACAACGGAATCGTCGATGACAACAATGGGGCGCTCGGATCGTCAGTCGCGGTGCGGGTCAATTCGACCGCGACGACCACTGGCGTTCTCAACATCCTCAACAGCGAGACCGTCGGTTCGCTCGCGGGCACCGGCGCCAACGCGCAGGTCAACATCTCGAGCGGCGCGACGCTGGCTGTCGGCGGCCTCAACACCAGCACCGGCTTTGCCGGCAAGATCGCCGGTTCGGGCGCGCTGGTGAAGGACGGAACCGGGATTCTGACCCTGACCGGCGCCAACACCTATACCGGCGGCACCACGGTCAACGATGGCGCGTTGATGGGCTTTGTCGGCACCGGGGCTTCGATCACCGGCGATTACACGCTCAACAACGGGGCCTTCCTGACCTTCAACCAGCTGCTGCCGGCCAGTGGCCCGCAGAGCGGCACCTATGCCGGCAACGTCACCGGCGGGGCGAGCGCATACATGCAGTTCGGCGGCAACAGTTCCACCACGGTGACGCTGACCGGCAACAACACCGGATTTGCCGGGACCACCACCTTCGGGTTCGGGTCGAGCACGATCGGTCACGGCGGGACCGTGGCGATCGGCAGCGCCAGCAACATCGGCACCGGCACGTTGCAGTTCTATGACGGCGTGCTGCGCAACACCGCGACGATGACTCTGGCCAATGCCGTTTCGCTGCAGACCACCGGCGGCGGCGGCACCTTCAACACCGATGCGGGCACCACGCTGACCCTGACCGGCGGCGTTGCGGGCGGCGGCGCGCTGCTCAAGATCGGCACCGGCACGCTGGTGCTGGACGGTATCAGCTCCTACACCGGCGGTACGACGGTTTCGGCCGGGACGCTGCAAGGCCGTGCGGGCGTCGGTATCCAGGGCGACGTGGTGAACAATGCCACGGTGATGTTGTGGGGGAATCTCAACACCTACACAGGCAGCATGTCCGGCACCGGCAATGTCGTGATCTTCAACCACGCGCCCGATCCGAATACGATCATGGGCTTCATTAGCGGGACCAACACCTATTCGGGTTCGACCACGATCGATGCCGGGGCCGAACTTGATGGTTTCGATCCCACTTCGCTCAGCCCGAATTCGGCGTTCATCGTCAATGGCATCCTGACCCAGGGATCATCCGTCCATGCCAACACGATCGGCAGCCTCGCCGGCAGCGGATTGGTCGTGGCCAACGGCACGCTGAACATCGGCAACGACAACACCTCGACCAACTTCTCGGGCCAGTTCGGCACGGGCGGTTTCTGGGGTTCGTCGAGCGTCAACGTCACCAAGATCGGGACCGGAACGCAGACCCTGTCGGGCACCGGCAGCGTGCTGACCGGCGCGCTGACGGTGAACGGCGGCACGCTGTCGCTCACCGGCACGCTGACCGATGCCAGCACGGTGGTGAACACCGGCGCGACGCTTTCGGTCGACGGCACGCTGACCTCGCCCACGGTGACCGTCGCTTCGGGCGGCCGCCTGGTCGGCGGAGTTGGCACCACGCCGGGCAACATCGTCGGTGCGGTGACCAACAATGGCACGGTCTCACCGGGTCACAGCCCGGGGATTATCGCGATCAGCGGGTCCTACACCCAGGGTTCGAGCGGCACCTATGCCGCCGAAGTCCTCGCCAACGGCACCAGCACGGTGACCGCGGGCGTCAACTTCGACCGGATCGCGGTTTCGGGCGCGCCCGGCACGGCAACGCTGGCGGGCACGCTGGCGGTGACGCGGAACAACCTGCTCTATGTCGCGGGAACCAACTACGACATCATCACCACCACCGGCGGGATCACCGGCAATTTCACGACCGTGACCGGCAACGTGATCTCGCCGTTCCTGACGCTGTCGAACGCGGCGGCGAACGGCGGCGGGGTGGTCGGCAACAACTACCGGCTGGTCGTGGTGCGCAGCGCCTACAACACCGTGGCGACCAATCCCAACCAGGTGGCTGTGGCCAATGGCCTGACCGGGATGATCGGCAGCGGCGGCGCGGCTTCGACCGTCACTCAGATCGACAACATGACCGCCGCCCAGGCCCAGGCGCTGTTCGATAGCGCCAGCCCGGAACCCTACGGCGCCTATGCCACCGCGCTGCAGGACCAGGGTGAGCTGTTCACCCGCCAGGTCGCGCAGCGCATCGCCGACAATCGCGGCGAAGACGGCAAGACCGGCCTGTGGATCAATGCCTATGGCAGCTGGGCCAACGGCAAGGATCGCGGTGACTATCGGGTGGGCAACGACCACTCGACCACCGGCGGCGCGATCGGGGTCGACATGAGCAACGGGTCGCTGCGTTTCGGCGTGGCGGGCGGCTATTCGGAAGACAAGGTCACCTACCTTGGCGGCAATTCGAACGGCAAGAGCAAGTCGTGGCAGGTTGGCGGCTATGCCGGTTACGGCGCCGACAAGCTGCACGTCGATGCCCAGCTGGCCTACATTTCGAGCGACATCACCGCTCTGAAGTCGGTCGCGGCGGGCAGCGGACTGACCCTGATCCAGGGTACGGCCGCGGCTTCGACCAATGCCAGCCTGTTCAAGGGCGTGCTGACCGTCGGCTATGACATGGGCGGCGAGAAGTTCACCTTCGAACCCTATGCCGGGATCGACTTCGCGTCGGGCCACGTCAATGGCTTCACCGAAACCGGGATGGGCGTGCTCAACCTGACCGTGGGTGAAATCAAGGCCGATCGCACCGATCTGGTGGTCGGCGCCCGGGTGGCGGCGCCGATGGGTGCGGTCTCGTTCTATGCCAATGCGGCCTACCGCTATGACCTGAACGACAACCCGGGCAGCGTCACCGCCTACTTCAACGGAGTGGCCGCGGCGCCGTTCACGGTCTCGACGATCGGATCGGGCCGTTCGGTGGTCGAAGCCGATGCCGGGATCAGCGCGAAGGTCGGCTCGACGGCCAGCCTGTTCGTCGGCTACCAGGGATCGTTCCGCAACGATCTCGACAGCCACGGCGTCAACGGCGGGGTGCGCATCAACTTCTGACGCGCAGTCCGGGTAAACACGATCGGGCCGGCGGCAATCCGCCGGCCCGATTGTCGTTTCAGGGTAGCGAATTCAATCGATCGAAACGCTGCTTGCCGGATCCACCAGGATCTTGGCGTGCCGTTCGGGATCGCCCAATGCGGCAAAGGCGCCTTCAACCCCGTCCAGTCCGACCACGCCTGTAATCATCGCCGCGCATTGCACCTTGCCGTCGGCGATCATGTGCAAGGCATCGCGGTATTCCAGCGGTGAGTGGCCGAATACGAAACGCAGGTCGATTTCCTTCTGGATGGCGATTGCGGGCTCGATGCTATCCTGCTGCATGCAGACCCCGACCACCATCACCCGCGAGAACAGCGGCGCACCCGACACGATCTGGTTCAACACGCCGGGAACCCCGACGCATTCGAACACCACCGGGCGCTGGGGGCCGCCGCTCATCGCCTCGGCGACCCGCCAGGCCGTCCACCACGGCACGGGCGCCTTTTCCAGTGCCTCGCGCGTTTCGACCGCCAGTTCGAGCAGCCCGCCGAAGCTGGTGATCCAGCCGTATTGTTCCCAGCTGGCATAGGGAGAATGCTCGCGCGGATCGATCACCACGTCGGCTCCGCAGGCGCTGGCAAGCGCGCGGCGGCCGGGCGAAAAGTCGCTCGCGATTACCGTGCCGACGCCGCGCGCCTTGAGGATCGCGATTACGCCCAGGCCCACCGGTCCGCACCCGATGACCACGGCGACATCCTTCTTCCTGACCTCGCTGCGCCGCACGGCATGCCAGGCCACCGCCATCGGTTCGCTCAGCGCGGCAAGATCGGATGAAAGGCCGTTGGGGACCGGCATGAGCACCAGCTTGTCGAGCAGCATGCGCTCTGCATAGCCGCCGTTCGATCGGGCGGAGAGTCCGGCCATGTCGATTTCCCGCCCCCACCGCACGATGGGCGGCGCGACGACCCGTGTGCCGGGCTTGAGTCGGCGCTTCGAATTGGGCCCGTAATCGAGCACCTCGGCGCAGATCTCGTGGCCGAAGACAAAGGCATCGTGCGCGGACGGCAACGCCGGATAACCGACCCGGTCGTTGACCGCCTTGAGCTCGTCGCAGTGGTGGCGCATGTGCAGGTCCGACCCGCAGATCCCGCAGCGCAGCACCTTGAGCAAGGCATGGCCCTGCTGCGGCACCGGTTCGGGCAGGTCCTCGACCCTCAGTTCTCCATTCTGGCAAACAACAGCCTTCATCGTACCCCCCCCCCCCTCCAATCAATGCCTGGAGCCATGCCGTGAGCAGGAACACGATGTTTGCCCCGGTCTGTTCGCCGAAGAAGCGGTGCGTCGAAAGGTTCAGATGCACCGCCTGGTCGGGAAACCAGCTGCCGATCCGCATCAGCGTGGGGAACAGCATATCGGTGGTCCAGCGCAGCAGCCCGTTCGAGGGCAGCCGCATCACGGTCATCTGCTCGGTCCTGGGATCGAACCGGCCGATCTGGTTGGACGCGACGATCGTGAACCAGACGATGTCGTTGCGGTCGACCCGGATCGTGTGCGGATAGAGCGCATCGTGCCCGACCGGGTAGGTCTTGAACTGCTTGGTCTTCGGATCGAAGCTCATCAGCGTGCTCGACAGCGCGTTGGTGATCCAGATCCGCCCGTCGCTGGTCTGGGCCATCGAATGCGGGCCGTGCTGGCCGGTGAACTGGCCGATCGGCAGCTTCATCCCCGAAAACAGCCCGCCGCGCGGCAGGCTGGTCGCGGGCAGCTTGTACTTTTCGACCTTGCCCGTGTCGCGGTTGAGCACCCACAGGACGTCGGCGCCTTCATCGGTGCCATAGAGCAGCCCGTCCTGGCCGACATCCGCGTCGTGGATGAAGGTATAGCCATCGCCAACCAGCCACTCGCGCACTTTGGCGCGGGCAAGTTCGGGGCTTGCGCCATAGTTCTGGCTGGCCTGGAACGGCTTGCCGTCGAACCCCTTCCACAGCACCTTGGCGATCGTCCGGCCTTCGGACTTGCTGGGCATCGCCAGCATGTTTTCCATCTTGTCGACCTCGGCGATCCACTGCTCGTGGTCGCGCGGGATGCGGGTCCAGCTGTTGCCGACCTGGTGGCAATAGTTGCACTGGCTGACAAAGGCCGGCCGGTCGCGCTTGAGGTTGGGCCAGGCCAGGCGGGCATTGAACGCGGATGCGGACAGCGTTTCGTTCATCGCCCCGAGATCGGCGAAAGTGCCCAGCGCAAGGTCGAGCCGGGCCGAGCCGGCGGCGCTTGCCTGCTGTTCGCGGGCCGCGTCCTGAAAGCCCGACAGGCGGACCCGGACCTTGACCTTGCCGGCATAGGGGGTGCGGATCGCATAGGAACCGTCGGCGGCGGTATAGACGGTCTGGCGGCGTTCACCGTCGGCGTCGAACACGGTGACCATCGCGCCATAGGCGGGCCGGCCATCGGGCAGGGTGACCTTGCCGCTGAACGAGGCTGCCTCGGCCAGGGCCGGCTGGAGCATGGCGGCGATCGCGGCGAAAGTGGTGGCGGTCTTCCTCATGGCGGATGCTCCCTCAGGCCGCTGCGGCGGCTTGTTCGAACCAGGCGTGAAGCGGCTTGCCGCGGCGCAGGCCCAGCAGCAGGGCCGGCGCGATCAGCGCCACCGCGGGACCGCCGGTGACCAGGTTGACCAGCAGCGAGACCCCCGAAACGTCGAGCTTGCGATCGCCCAGGAAGTCGCCAAACGCCAGCACCAGCACCAGCAGGGAGCCGCTCACCAGATTGACCAGCGTAACCGCCTTGAACAGCCGCCGCGCCTTTCCGAACCAGAGCAGCGCGGCCATCGCCAGCGCGGCCACGGCGGGCACCAGATAGCCGTTGGCGCTGAGCCCGACATAGCCGATCAGCAGCGCCAGGATCAGCAGCAAGACGGCAAGCAGCCGGGCCGAGGCCGGCCGAGCGGGCATGGTCATTGGCATTTCCCTCCCATTGTTCCGGGCGAAGGGACTAGCACCGCAAGGACAGCAAAGTTGACTTTGGGCGCCAAAATGCTTTGCTGCGGCGATGGTCAGGTGGGTTCGCAGCGGAGTCATGGCCGGAGCGCCGGAACTGGTGGCCGAACTGGGCGGCAGCTTTGGCGAACTGGCGAAGGCGGCAGGAGTGCCGCTTCGTCCGCTGGCCAACCCCGATCTTCCGGTTCGGGTCGATCGCTTTGTGGTGTTCCTGGAAATGGCCGCCGGGCGGCTCAATGAACCGGGCTTCGGCCTGATGCTGGGCCAGCGCCAGAATCTCGCGCTGTTCGGCCCGATGGCGCAGCTCTTCGGCAACGCCGCCACTGTCGGCGAGATGGTCCGGGACCTGGCGGACTTCTTTCCGCTTCACACCCAGGGCGCGATCGTCGGGCTCGAGCGGAGCGAGGACGGCATGCTGATGACCTACGAGCTTGCCGCCGAGGTCGGCAACCAGCAGCGTCAGGTGATCGAGCTGGGGTTTGGCGTGATGCTGCGCGAACTGCGGCGCCATTACCGCGATTGGGTACCGCTCGCCGTCACCCTGCGCCACGCCCCGCCGCCGCAGCGCGCGATGCACCGCCGGCTGATGGGAGAAAACGTGATCTTCAACGCCGATCGCAACGCATTGCTGCTCGACAACGAACTGCTGAGCTGCCGCATCGCCCGGGCCGACCCATCGCTCCACGGCCAGCTGGTGCGGCAATACGGCGCCGCGGCGCGCGAGGCGGAAGGGATGCTGGCGCTACGCACCGAGGCGCTGGTCCGCGCGATGCTGCCCTTTGCGCCGGTCAACCTGGCCGTCGCCGCCCGGCTGCTGCGCCACTCGCGCCGCACTCTGCAGCGCCGCCTCGCCGCGCAGGGAGCCAGCTTCGAAGGCCTGGTGACGCGGGTCCGGGCAGGACTGGCGATGACTTACCTGCGCGAATCAACCCTGACCGTGGGCGAGATCGCGGAAATTCTCCGGTTTTCGGAAACCAGCGCGCTCAGCCGGTTCGTGCGGCAGCAATTCGGCCAGTCCCCGCGCCTGATCCGCGGTTCGAACCGGCGAGGAACGGTTGGAACCTAGCGCGTGGCGCCTTTGGATTGACGCGGTCTCTCCCCTTCCCAAGGGGAGGGGCAATGCGATTCGATACAAGCTAGCTTTCGAATTCTGCTTATGCGGCGAGGTTGCGCTAGTTTTGGTTCACGCAGGGAACGCAGAGAAGAAAGTAGAGGCGCAGAGATGTTGTGCGAAGCCGCAGGCTTCTTCCAAGAATCCTGGCTTCCGCGAAACGGGACCGCCGTTGATAAGAGCGGCTTCGCCGCAAGCACGACGCCTCTGCGCCTCTACTTTCTTCTCTGCGTTCCCTGCGTGAACCCCATCCAAACCGAACGTCACCCTTAACTGAATGTCGATACAACCTAGACCAGCACCTTTCGCCCCAGGGCAATCGCCCCGGTGATCCCGGCCTCGTCGCCAAGGCCGGGCGGCACGATGTAGCTTGCCAGGCCGGGATCGAGCTGGGGCGCCCTGATATAGCCGGCAAGGCGCGCTTCGGTTGCCTTGCGCAGCGCCGGGATCAGGCCGGGGGTCTTCATCACCCCGCCGCCGAAGACCAGCCGGTCGGGCATGTGGAGCAGCACCAGGCTGACCGCGAGCTGGGAAAGATACCCGGCGATCAGCTCGATCTTGCCGGCGGGGTCCGCAAGCTGCGACAGGCTCTGGCCCCAGCGCCGCTCGATCGCCGGGCCGGCGGCCAGCCCTTCGAGGCAATCGCCGTGGAACGGGCAGAATCCCGCATAGGGATCGAGCGCGCGATCGTGCGCGACCGGAATGTGGCCGCTTTCGTAGTGCGAAAAACCCATCAGCGACTGGCCATCGCGCAGCACGCCGCTGCCGATCCCGGTGCCGACGGTGGTATAGGCCAGCGTGCGGCAGCCCTGCCCGGCACCGCCCTCCCACTCGCCCAGCGCCGCGCCGTTCACATCGCTGTCGACCACGATCGGTGCGCCGAACCGGCCCAGCGCATCGTGAAACCGCGCGCCGGCCCAGCCCGGCTTGGGGGTGGTGGTGAAAGTGCCATAGGCCGGCGAAGCGGGGTCGATGTCGATCGGACCGAAGCTCGCCACCCCGAAGGCGGCGATCGGCCCGTGCGCGGCGCTGGCGGAATCGAAGAACGCGGCGAGATCGGGAAAGCATTCGGCAGGAGTGCGGGTGGCGATCCGGGTTTTGGCAAGCACCGTTCCATCGGCGCGGGCCAGCGCCGCGATGAACTTGGTCCCGCCAGCCTCGATTGCCCCGATCAGTTCTGCCACCGCCGTTTCCTTCCGTCTGCGCCGCCAGGTGGTCGCACATCGATGGTGCCGGGTTCAATCCCTTTGCGGATTTCAGCTCCGCGCGCCGAACCTTGCCACCAGTTCCTGGCGTCCGGGGGCGAAATGCTGGACGACCGAGGTTACCGGCGCGTCGCCGCGCCAGGTGCGGCGGTGAACCGCAAGGCAGGCGCTGCCAACCGGGCAGGCGAGCCGGCGGGCCAGCGCGGGATCGGCGCCCTCGGCGGTGATGCGGTGTTCGGCCTCGGTCCAGGGGGCATGGGCCAGCAGCCAGCTGCCGGGGGCTTCTCCCGCAAGATCGGCCTCGGCGATCGCGGGGACTTCGCCCAGGTTGACCAGCCGGCGCTCGAAGGCGAGCGGCGTTCCCGCGGCGAAATGCACCCCTTCGACCTCGAGCAGCGGCAGCATCGGGCCAAGCGCATTTGAGCGACGTTCGCGGCGCGAGACCAGCTCCCAGCGGTAGGCTTCGCCGCGCGCCGCAACTTCGCGGGCAAGATCGGCGATCTCGAGCACCAGCGCCTGGCTGCGCGGCCGCGCGACAAAGCTGCCGGCGCGGCGGCGGCGTTCGATCAGGCCGGCTTCGGCCAGCGCGGTCAGCGCCTTGTTGGCGGTCATCCGCGCGCAGCCGTATTCGGCGGCCAAGTCGGTCTCGGAAGGGAGCTTGCGCCCCGGCTCCCAGGCACCCGAAAGGATCCGGCTTTCGATGGCGCGGCGGATCGTCTCGCTGATCGGCAGGGTCATGACAGCAGGCGCGTCATGGCGGCGCGGTAGCGCGCGGCGATTGGTTCGCGCGCGACATGCCGTCCGCCGCTGACCACCTGCCGCCCGGCGCGCCAGACCCCGTCCACTGCCCCGCCGCGCGCGGCAAAGACCCAGCGGTCGATCCAGCCATCGCCCGCCGCGCCGATCAGCGCCGGGTGCGCGGCATCGAGCGTGACGAAATCCGCCGGCAGCCCCACTTCCAGCCCCCCACTTGCACCCAGCGCCCGCGATCCCCCCGCCAGCGCGCCGCGCAGCAGGTCGCCGCCGGTGCTGGCGTTGCGGGTCGAGGCCAGCAGGTTGCGGCGTTGATGGGCCAGGCGCTGGACATATTCGAGCCAGCGCAGCTCCTCGGCGGCATCGATCAGGACGTTCGAATCGGTCCCCAGGGCAAACGCGCCGCCTTCGCCGCGGTAGTGGACAAGCGGGAAGATCCCGTCGCCCAGGTTGGCCTCGGTCACCGGGCAGAGCCCCGCTGTCACCCCGCGCCGGGCCATGCCGCTGGCTTCGGCCCGGGTGGCGTGGGTGGCGTGGATCAGGCACCAGCGCGGATCGAGCGGCGCGTGATCGAGCAGCCATTCGACCGGACGCTGGCCGCTCCACGCAAGGCTGGCGTCAACCTCGCCCTGCTGCTCGGCGGCGTGGATGTGCACCGGGCCGGCCGGATGCAGGGCCAGCAACGCGGCCAGCTCCTCGGCGGTGACGGCGCGCAGCGAATGCGGGGCAAGGCCCAGTACCGAATCCTGCAAATCGGCAATCGCCGCGCCGCAGGCCTCGTGCAGCGCGGCAAACGAATCGAGGGTGCAGATGAAGCGCCGCTGGCCGGGCCTGGGCGGTGCGCCGCCGAAATCGGCGTGGGCATAGAACACCGGCAGCAGCGTCATCGCGATGCCTGCCTCCCGCGCGGCCTCGGCCACGGCTTCGGCCATTGCCGCGCCGGCATAGGGCTGGCCGGCCGGATCGTGGTGCAGGTAGTGGAATTCGCCGACGCGGGTGAAGCCGCTTTCAAGCATTTCGGCATAGGCCATCGCCGCCAGTGCCATGACATCGTCGGGGCTCATCCGGTCAAGGAAGTGGTACATCGCCTCGCGCCAGGTCCAGAAGCTGTCGCTGCTTTCCCCGCGCCGTTCGGCCATCCCCGCCATGCCGCGCTGGAAGGCATGGCTATGGACATTGGGCAGGCCCGGCAGGGCAACCGCGTGGCGCTCGTCTCCGCTCCGGGGGGCTGCCCCTGCCGCGATGCTGGCAAAGCGGCCCTCGTCCAATTCGATCCGCACGTCGCGCGCCCAGCCGGTGGGCAGCAGGGCTTCGGTAAAATGCAGCGTCCGGGTCATGGTCACGACTTCCTGGTCTTCTCCGCTCCTATCAACCCGGATCAGGTCCGGGGCGGCAGTGAAGGTGCGGCTGCAAATCACTCTATACAGCCGCGCCAATATGTCTATACATATTCACGACTCCACAGGAGAAGCAATGCAGGTCGACAGGGTCTGGACCAATGCCAGGTTGCTGACGCAGGCCCCCGGCGCCGCGCCGGTGGAGCGCGGCGTGGTGGCGGTGCGCGGCGGGCGGATCGCCTGGGCCGGGCCGGCCGACGCGGCCCCGGCGTTCGATGGCGGCGAAACCATCGACTGCGCGGGCCGCCTGATCACTCCGGCGCTGATCGACGCGCACACCCACCTCGTCCACATGGGCAGCCGCGCGCGCGAGTTCGAAATGCGGCTCGAGGGCGCAAGCTATGAAGAAATCGCGCGGGCCGGGGGCGGGATCGTCTCGACCATGCGCGCGACCCGCGCCGCTTCGCCCGCGCAAATGGTCGAGGCTGCACTGCCCCGGCTCGACCAGCTGATCGCCGAGGGGCTGGGCACGATCGAGATCAAGAGCGGCTACGGGCTGAAGACCGAAGCAGAACTCAACATGCTGCGCGCCGCGCGGCGGCTGGGCGAGGTGCGCCCGGTTCGCGTGGTCACGACCTTCCTGGGAGCCCACGCGCTGCCCCCCGAATTTGCCGGCAATCCCGATGGCTATATCGACCTGGTCTGCAATGAAATGCTGCCCGCGGTTGCCGCCGAAGGGCTGGCCGATGCGGTTGACGCCTTCTGCGAGGGGATCGGCTTTTCGCCCGCGCAGGTCGAGCGGGTTTTCGTGCGCGCGCGCGAACTGGGCCTGCCGGTCAAGCTCCACGCCGAGCAGCTTTCGAACCTCCACGGCGCGCGGCTGGCGGCGCGCTTTGGCGCATTGTCCGCCGATCATCTCGAACACCTCGACGCTGAAGGCGTTGCCGCGATGGCCCGCGCGGGCACCGTCGCCATGCTGCTGCCCGGCGCCTATTACTTCTGCCGCGAAAGCCATCAGCCGCCGGTTCCCCTGCTGCGCGAGGCCGGGGTTCCGCTTGCTCTCGCGACCGATTGCAACCCAGGCACCAGCCCGCTCACCTCGCTGCTGCTGGCGATGAACATGGCCGCGACCTGCTTTCGCCTGACCGTGGCCGAATGCCTTGCCGGAGTAACATTGAATGCCGCCCGCGCGCTGGGCCTGGCAGGCGAATGCGGCAGCCTCGAAGCGGGCAAGAGCTGCGATCTGGCGATCTGGAACGTGGCCGAACCGGCCGAACT
Organism: Sphingomonadaceae bacterium; assembly: GCA_046348665.1. Lineage (GTDB taxonomy): Bacteria > Pseudomonadota > Alphaproteobacteria > Sphingomonadales > Sphingomonadaceae > Novosphingobium. The sequence goes on from JAXMDV010000001.1 coordinate 1,236,908, forward strand.
TGTTTACCGCATCGGGGCCAATCCGCTCCATGCCCGCGTATGGAGAGGACAATGATTACCCTTCGTCCCGGCGAAGCGACCTATGCCGATTGGCAGGCGATCCACGGCGGCGCCGCCGTCAGGCTCGATCCCGCCTGCGCCCCGCGCATAGCCGAAAGCGCCGCCGCCGTGGCGCGCATCCTGGCCAAGGGCGATCCGGTCTACGGGATCAACACTGGCTTCGGTAAGCTCGCCTCGGTGCGCATCGCCGATGATGAGCTGGCCACCCTCCAGCGCAATATCGTGCTTAGCCATGCGGCGGGAACCGGCGATCCCTCGCCGGTGGCGGTGGTGCGGCTGATGATGGCGCTCAAGCTGGCGAGCCTCGCCCAGGGCGCCAGCGGGGTCCGGCCGGAAACGGTGGCGCTGCTCGAGGCGATGCTGGCAAAGGGCCTGACCCCGGTGGTGCCGTGCCAGGGCTCGGTCGGCGCCAGCGGCGATCTTGCTCCGCTCAGCCATATGACCGCGGCGATAATCGGGGTGGGGCAGATCGACTGTGCGGGTGATCGCCTGCCCGCCGCCGAGGCACTGGCAAGGGCCGGGCTCGCGCCGCTGGTGCTGGGCCCCAAGGAAGGGCTGGCGCTGCTCAACGGCACCCAGTTTTCTACCGCCAATGCGCTGGCCGGGCTGTTCGCCGCCGAACGCCTCTATCGCTCGGCGCTGGTCACCGGCGCGCTCTCGACCGAGGCCGCCAAGGGATCGGATACCCCGTTCGATCCGCGCATCCATGCGCTGCGCCGCCACAAGGGCCAGATCGAAACCGCCGCCGCCCTGCGCGCGCTGATGGCGGGCAGCGCGATCCGCGCCAGCCATGCCGAGGACGATCCGCGCGTGCAGGATCCCTATTGCCTGCGCTGCCAGCCGCAAGTGATGGGCGCCGCGCTCGACGTGCTACGCCAGGCCGCCGCGACCCTGCTGACCGAGGCGAACGGCGTATCGGACAACCCCCTGATCTTCGCCGAGGATGACACCGCGCTGTCGGGCGGCAATTTCCATGCCGAACCGGTTGCTTTCGCCGCCGACATGATCGCGCTGGCGGTGTGCGAAATCGGCTCGATCGCCGAACGCCGGATCGCGATGCTGGTCGACCCGGCGCTGTCGGGCCTGCCGGCTTTCCTCACGCCCCGGCCGGGGCTCAATTCGGGATTCATGATCCCGCAGGTCACCGCCGCCGCGCTGGTCAGCGAAAACAAGCAGATGGCCTATCCCGCCTCGGTCGATTCGATCCCGACTTCGGCCAACCAGGAAGACCACGTGTCGATGGCGGCGCACGGCGCGCGGCGGCTGGCGGGGATGGTCCGCAATGCCGAAGCCGTGCTGGGGATCGAACTGCTCGCCGCGGTCCAGGGCTGCGAATTCCACGCGCCGCTGATGTCCTCCGCGCCGCTCGAATCGGCGCGCAAGCTCCTGCGTGGCGAAGTTCCGGCGCTTGACGAGGACCGCCATTTCCACCCGGACATGGAAAGCGCCAATGCGCTGGTCCGCTCGGGCGCGCTGGTGCATGCGGCCGGACAGGAGCTGCCGGGGGTTGAGCAATGACCCGCACTCCAATCCGTTCGCCTGGGACAGCCCACCAAACCCCGTTCGCATCGAGCGAAGTCGAGATGCCGCGCTGTGTCTCGACTTCGCTCGACACGAACGGAGGTGGTGAATGGTCGCGGTCCCTCGACTTCGCTCGGGACGAACGGTGAGGGGGTATTAGGGTCATGACCGATTGGCTCCACATCCACCGCGGCGATGTGCCCCTGATTATCGCCTTCCCGCATGGCGGGACAGGGCTTGGCGGGGTGGAGCCGCGCTTCGTTTCGCCGTGGCTGGCGCGCCGCGATGCCGACTGGTGGATCGCCGAGCTTTACGGTTTTGCGCGCGAGCTGGGCGCAACCACGATCGCGACCGAGGTCAGCCGCAGCGTGATCGACGTCAACCGCGATCCTTCGGGCGTGTCGCTCTATCCCGGCATGGCGACCACCGAACTGTGCCCGACCACGACCTTCGACGGGGAACGGCTCTACCGCGCCTACGATCCCGAAGAGGACGAGATCGACTGGCGGCGGCGGACATTCTTCGATCCCTATCACGCCGCGCTGGGTGCGGAAATCGAGCGCCTGCGCGCCATGCATCCGCGGCTGGTGCTTTATGACGCACACTCGATCCGCAGCCGCATTCCACGCCTGTTCGAAGGTGAGTTGCCGCAATTCAACCTCGGCACCAACGATGGCGCCTCTTGCGACGGCGCGCTGCAGGCCGCGCTTGCCCAGGTCTGCGCCGGATCGGGCCAGTCGTGGGTCGCCAACGGCCGCTTCAAGGGCGGCTGGACCACCCGGCACTATGGCACGCCCGAAACAGGCGTCCACGCGGTGCAGATGGAACTGGCGATGCGCGGCTACCTTGATGAGCCGGCTGTCCCGGACGAGGCGAACTGGCCCCCGCCGCTGGCGGCCGAACCCGCGATACTCCCCACCTTGCGCGCGCTGATCGGCGCCTGCCTGACCTTTGCGAAAGGATGACGATGACCCGTCTCGACAACAGCCGCGTGATCCGCCCGGCCACGGGAAGCGAACGCACCGCCGGCAGCTGGCTGACCGAAGCGCCCTTGCGGATGCTGATGAACAACCTGCATCCCGACGTGGCCGAGCGGCCCGAGGAACTGGTGGTCTATGGCGGGATCGGCCGCGCCGCGCGCGACTGGGAAAGCTATGACAAGATCGTCGAGACCCTGCGCCGGCTGAAGGACGACCAGACCCTGCTGGTCCAGTCGGGCAAGCCGGTGGGCGTGTTCCAGACCCATGCCGATGCCCCGCGCGTCCTGCTCGCCAATTCGAACCTGGTGCCCAAGTGGGCGACCTGGGAACACTTCAACGAATTGGACCGCAAGGGCCTTGCGATGTACGGCCAGATGACCGCCGGCAGCTGGATCTACATCGGCAGCCAGGGGATCGTGCAGGGGACTTACGAGACCTTTGTCGAGATGGGCCGGCAGCATTACGGCGGCGACCTTTCGGGCAAGTGGCTGCTCACCGCCGGGCTTGGCGGGATGGGCGGCGCGCAGCCGCTGGCGGCGACGATGGCGGGCGCATCGTGCCTCGCGATCGAATGCCAGCGCAGCCGGATCGAGATGCGCCTGCGCACCGGCTATGTCGATCACATGGCCGAAACGCTCGATCAGGCGATGGCCCTGATCAACGCGGCCTGCGGCGAAAAGCGCGCGATTTCGGTCGGCCTCCTGGGCAATGCCGCCGAACTGCTTCCCGAGATGCTCGAAAAGGGCATCAGGCCCGACCTGCTGACCGACCAGACCAGCGCGCACGATCCGGTCAACGGCTATCTCCCCGCCGGGTGGAGCGTCGCCGAATGGATCGACAAGCGCGAGCGCGAGCCAGAGGTTGTGGCGAAAGCCGCCAAGGCCAGTATGGCCCGCCATGTCGAGGCGATGCTCGAATTCCAGAAGCGCGGGGTGCCGACCACCGACTATGGCAACAACATCCGCCAGGTCGCCTTCGACGAGGGCGTCGCGGATGCCTTCGCCTTTCCCGGTTTCGTCCCGGCCTATATCCGCCCGCTGTTCTGCCGGGGGATCGGCCCGTTCCGCTGGGCCGCGCTGTCGGGCGATCCCGAGGACATCTATAAGACCGACGCCAAGGTGAAGGAACTGATCCCCGACGATCCGCATCTCCACCGCTGGCTCGACATGGCGCGCGAGCGGATCCACTTCCAGGGGTTGCCCGCGCGGATCTGCTGGGTTGGGCTGGGCGATCGGCACCGGCTGGGCCTGGCCTTCAACGAAATGGTCGCCTCGGGCGAGCTCAAGGCCCCGGTGGTGATCGGGCGCGACCATCTCGATTCGGGCTCGGTCGCCTCGCCCAACCGCGAAACCGAAGCGATGAAGGACGGCACCGATGCGGTGTCCGACTGGCCGCTGCTCAACGCGCTGCTCAACTGCGCCAGCGGCGCCACCTGGGTGTCGCTGCACCACGGCGGCGGGGTTGGCATGGGCTATTCGCAGCATTCGGGGATGGTGATCGTCGCCGATGGCACGCACGAAGCGGCGCGGCGGCTTGAACGGGTGCTGTGGAACGATCCCGCCACCGGCGTCATGCGCCATGCCGATGCGGGCTATGCCATCGCGATCGACTGCGCGCGCGAGAAGGGACTGGACCTGCCGGGAATCCTGGGGTGATTTCAGTAAAGCCGCGCCGGCTCCACCGGGCGCTCCATCAGCTGCCGCTTGATCTGCCGGCCCTTTGAACTGTTGTTGGCCAGGGCAATGGCCACGGCCAGCCCGGCAAAGGCTAAGAAGACATAACGCATGGTGCGACTCCACTGGCGCCTGTCCCTGGTCGGGCGCCAATGTGAAGGCAAGGCATTGAAGCAAGCGTAACGGGGAAAGCCTAAGGCATATTAACCGCGTTTTTACCCTGCGCGCAGGTTTGCCCACTCGGGATGCCGATCGAACTGCGCGGCGATATAGGAACACTGCGGCTCGATCCGGAAGCCCTGTTCGCGCGCATCGGCGATCAGCGCCTCGACCAGTTTCAGCGCCACCCCGCGCCCGCCGATCTCCTTGGGCACCAGCGTGTGATCGGCCACGCGGACATTGCCGCTGGCCTTCCAGGTCAGCCGCCCGATCGCCTGCTGGCCCGCAACGTGGGCATGATATTCGCCGCGCCGGCCGTCGCCATGACGGGTAATGCTGACCTGGTCCAAAGCCGTCTCCTCGCTTGACGGAGGCACTGCCTCCTTGCCATGCAACATGGCGATGCAATTCCTGTCCGACAATGCCGCCAGCGTCCACCCCCGGGTGTGGGAGGCGATGCGTAGCGCCGATGCGATCGACCTGCCGTATGACAACGACGCGTTGAGCGCCGGTCTCGATCACGCGTTCTCGCAGGTGTTCGGGCGGCCTTGTGCGGCCTTGTGGGTGGCATCGGGAACCGCCGCCAACTGCCTTGCGCTGGCCGCGATGGTCCAGCCGCATGGCGGCGTGATCTGCCACGCACAGGCCCATATCGAGCATCACGAGGGCGGCGCGCCGGGCTTTTTCACCCACGGGGCCAAGCTGATCCTGGGGCAGGGCGCGGGATCGAAAATCGACGCGGCAGAGATCGAGCGGATCTGGAATGGAATCGGCAAGGACGTTCACGAAGTCCAGCCCCAGGCGGTCTCGATCTCGCAGACCAGCGAACTTGGCTGCACCTATCGCCCCGCCGAACTGGCCGCGATTTCCGATAGTTGCCAGCGGTTTGGCCTTCGGCTGCATGTCGATGGCGCGCGCTTTGCCAATGCCGTGGCCTTTCTGGGCGTAACCCCGTGGGAGGCTTGCGCCGGGGCCGATGCGCTTTCGTTCGGCTGCATCAAGAACGGCGCGATGAGCGCCGAAGCGCTGGTGTTTTTCGATCCCGCCCTCGCCGAAGTGGCGAAGATCCGCCGCAAGCGCGCCGGACACCTGCAATCGAAGGGCCGCTTCCTTGCCGCGCAGCTGCTGGCGATGCTTGAGGATGACCTGTGGCTCGCCAATGCCCGCGCCGCCAATGGTACCGCGCAGGAACTCGCCGCGGCGGGGAAGGATCGCCTGCTGACGCCGGTTGAGGCGAACGAGGTGTTCGTCAGGCTCACCGCGCAGGAACGCGCGGAGCTGCGCGCTCAAGGCTTCGCCTTCTACGACTGGGGCAGCGATGCCGCGCGGTTCGTCACCGCGTGGAACAGCGATCCCGGCCACGTCGCCGCGCTGGCCGCTGCAATCCGCGTATTGTGAGCGCGCCCGAACAGGCTTCCGCGCCTGCTGCCAGGGCAGGCTACCTGGCCTTTGGGCTGACCACGCTGGTCTGGGGATCGACCTGGCTGGCGATCAAGGACCAGCTTGGCGCGGTGCCGCCGCAGTGGTCGGTAACCTGGCGTTTCGCCCTGGCCGCGCTGGGAATGTTCGCGCTCGCCCTGATCCGGCGCGAGAATCTGCGGCCAGACCGCCGGGCCTGGCCTGTCGCCGGGGCGGTGGGGTTCTTCCAGTTCTTCCTCAACTTCCAGATGGTCTACCAGGCCGAACGCTACCTCACCTCGGGGCTGGTGGCGGTGCTGTTCGCCCTGCTGATCGTGCCCAACGCGGTTCTTGCGCGAAGTTTCCTCGGCACCCGGATCACCGCGCGGTTTGCCGCCGGATCGGCCATTGCCATCGGCGGGATCGCCTTGCTGATCCTGCACGAATACCGCAGCGCCGCGGCCAGTTCCTCGATCCTGGTCGGCCTCGCGCTGACCGGCGGAGCGCTGCTCAGCGCCTCGATCGCCAATGTCCTGCAGGCGGGAAGGCAGGCCCGCGCCACCAGCATCGTGGCGCTGCTGGCCTGGGCGATGCTGGCGGGAAGCCTGGCAGATGCCGCCTGGGCCTGGATCATGACCGGGCCGCCGGTGATCGACCTGTCGCCGCGCTATCTGGCCGGGGTCGCCTATCTTGGCCTGATCGGCTCGGTGCTGACCTTTCCGCTCTATGCCATGCTGCTGCGCGAATGGGGGCCGGGGCGCGCCGCCTACAACGGGGTGCTGATCCCGGTCGTGGCGATGGCGCTGTCGACGCTGTTCGAGGGCTATCGCTGGACCGGACTGGCCGCGAGCGGCGCGGCGCTGGCGGTGATCGGGCTGATCGTGGCGCTAGGTGGCCGCAAGTAGCATGGCCAGCCCTTCGCGGTAGCTGGGATAGCGCGGCGCCCAGCCCAGTTCGCGCCTGGCCTTGCGGTTCGAAACCCGGCGGTTTTCGGCGTAAAAGGCGCGGGCCTGCGGGCTGAGGCCAGCCTCATCAGGGCCCTGCAACGGCGGCAGCGGCGCGCCGAGCAGGCGGCAGGCATGTTCGATCACCGCATTCTGGCTGCAGGGCAGATCATCGGCAAGGTTGTAGGCCCCCGGCGCGGCGCCCAGCGCCAGCATTGTGCCGCTGACCACATCGTCGACATGGATCCGGCTGAACACCTGCCCCGGCAGATCGATCCGCCGCGCGGTGCCTTCGCGCACCCGCTCCAGCGCGGAGCGGCCGGGGCCGTAGATCCCCGGCAGGCGCAGTACCCGCGCGCCAAGCGCCAGCCACGCGCCATCGGCCTCGCTGCGCGCGGTGCGGCGACCTGTGCCGATGGGGGCGCTCTCGTCTACCCAGGCGCCGCCCGTGTCGCCATAGACTCCAGTGGAGGACAGATAGGTCAGCCGCCTGCCCAGCAAGCCATCGCCGAAGCGTTCCAGCACGGGATCGCCATCGGCGGCGGGCGGGACCGAGCTCAACACCTGGTCGGAATCGGCCAATGCAGCCCGAACCGATCCGGCATCGTCGAACGAGAGGGTTCCGACCCGTCCGGTCGAGACCACCTCCCAGCCCGCGCCTTCGGCAGAATGAGCGATGCGCGAGGCAGTATAGCCAAGGCCGAATATGAAAAGACGCGGCATGTGCATTTCCATAGGCGGGGGCGCTGGCAATCGGAAGCGGCATGGCTAGATAGGGATCATGGACATATCTTCAGCGCCCCCCGCCCCCACGATCACCCATCGCGGCGATTACCTGCCGCCCGAATGGCTGGTTCCCGAAGTGTCGCTCGATTTCGCGCTCGGGCTCGAGAGCACCGTGGTCAAGGCGGCGCTGCAGGTGCGCCGCAACGGCGCATCGCCGACCATCCGGCTCAAGGGCGATGCGCTCAAGGCCGAGGCGGTCACGGTCGATGGCGTTCCCACCAATGCCTGGCGGATGGACGATGGCGACCTGCTGGTCGACCTGCCCGGCGAAGCGCACGAGATCGGGATCGAGACCCGGATCGCCCCTGCCGCCAACACCCAGCTGATGGGTCTCTACGCCTCGAATGGGATGCTCTGCACCCAGTGCGAGGCCGAAGGGTTCCGCCGGATCACCTTCTTCCCCGATCGGCCCGATGTGCTTTCGACCTACCGGGTGCGGATGAGCGGGGACAAGGCCCTGTTCCCGGTGCTGCTGGCCAACGGCAACTGCACCGCGCGCGGCGAGGGCGAAAGCGGCGCGCACTGGGCCGAATGGCACGATCCCTGGCCCAAGCCGAGCTATCTGTTCGCGCTTGTCGCGGGCGATCTGGTGGCCAACCACGATACCTTCACCACCTGTTCGGGCCGCACGGTCGATCTCAACATCTGGGTCCGCGAAGGCGATCAGGATCGCACCGGCCACGCGATGCAGGCGCTCAAGCATTCGATGAAGTGGGACGAGGAGACCTTCGGGCGCGAATACGACCTCGACCTGTTCAACGTGGTCGCCGTGTCGGATTTCAACATGGGGGCGATGGAGAACAAGGGGCTGAACGTGTTCAACACCCGCTACATCCTGGCCGATCCCGATACCGCCACCGATGCCGATTATGACGGGATCGAAAGCGTGGTCGCGCACGAATATTTCCACAACTGGTCGGGCAACCGGGTGACCTGCCGTGACTGGTTCCAGCTTTCGCTCAAGGAAGGCTTCACGGTGCTGCGCGACCAGCTGTTCAGCCAGGACATGGGCAGCGCCGCGGTCAAGCGGATCGAGGACGTGCGGGTGCTGCGCGCCGCCCAGTTTCCCGAGGATTCGGGTCCGCTGGCGCACCCGATCCGGCCTGATTCCTATCAGGAAATCTCGAACTTCTACACCGCGACGGTCTACAACAAGGGTGCCGAAGTCATCCGGATGATGCGCACGCTGGTCGGCCCCGAACGGTTCCGGGCCGGCTGCGATCTCTACTTCGCGCGCCACGACGGCGAGGCGGCGACCTGCGAGGACTTCGTCAAGGCGATCGAGGACGGGGCCGGGATCGACCTGGCGCAGTTCCGCCTGTGGTATGCGCAGGCCGGAACGCCCAAGGTCACCGCGCACCTCGATCACGAGGACAACGTCGCCACCCTGACCCTGCGGCAGGATGTGCCCGCCACCCCCGGCCAGGCCGAAAAGCAGCCGATGGTCATCCCGCTGCAACTGGCGCTGTTCGATTCGCTGACCGGCCGCCACCACGGCGAGCAACTGGTCGTGCTCGACCGCGCGGAGATGGAATTCGCCTTCCCCGGTTTCGCGGCGCGCCCGGTGCTCTCGCTCAACCGCGGCTTTTCCGCGCCGGTGACGATCGATGCCGGCACCACGCGCGAAGACCTGATGTTCCTGGCGGTCAACGATGATGATCCCTTCGCCCGCTATGAAGCGCTTCAGCAACTGGCGGTGCAGCACCTGGTCGCGGCGACGGCTGGCAAGCAGGACGATGAGGGACGCGCCGCGATCCGCGACGCGCTGGGCAAGGTGCTCAAGGATCCCGGGCTCGATGACCTGATGCGCGGCGAGCTGATGATCCTGCCGGGCGAAGCCTATCTGGCCGAGCAGTTCGAAGCGGCCGATCCCGGCGCGATCCGCGATGCGCGCGAGGCATTGAAAGCCTGGCTGGGGGCAGTGCTGGAAGGCGATCTGGCGGCGCTTCACGCCCGCGTTTCGGCGGTGCCCTACAGCCTTTCGGCCGAGGGCAAGGGCGCGCGCAAGGTCAAGACCCAGGCGCTGGTGCTGCTGGCCGCGGCGCATCCCGCGCTTGCCGCGCAGCTCGCCGCCGCGCAGTTCGACGCCGCCGACAACATGACCGACCGGCAGGGCGCGCTGGGCGTGCTGTGCGGGCTGGACAATCCGCTGCGCGCCGAAAAGCTTGCCGCGTTCCACGCCCGTCATGCCGGCGATGCGCTGGTGATCGACAAGTGGTTCGCGCTCCAGGCCGGGTCGCTCCACCCCGCCGCGCTGGATCAGGTCAAGGCGCTTGCCGGGCATCCCGATTTCACCCTGACCAATCCCAACCGGGTGCGCGCGCTCTACATGGCCGCGGCGATGAACGCCGGGGTGTTCCATGCGCCGGGCGGCGAGGGCTATGGCCTGATCGCCGACCTGATCCTGGCGCTCGACCCGGTCAATGCGCAGACCGCGGCGCGGTTTGTCGCGCCGCTTGGCCGCTGGCGGCGGATCGAGCCGGCCCGCGCCGCGCTGATGCGCGCCGCGCTTGAAAGGATCGTGGCGCAGCCGGGGCTGTCGCGGGATACTTTCGAGCAGGCGAGCAAGAGCCTTGGCTGACAGCGTCGAAGTCATCACCGCCGGGGTGCTGGCGGGTGTTCCGCACGGCTTTCTGGGCCGGCGCGGCGGCATATCCGAAGGCCTGGTCGCGGGGCTAGACACCGGGCTGCGCGGCATGGCGGCGGACGATCCCGCGCTTGCGGCGGTTCATGAAAACCGCCGCCGCGCCGCCGCGGCGGTGCTGCCGGGGGCGCGGCTGGTCGGGGTCTATCAGGTCCACGGCGCCGACTGCGTGATTGCCGGCGATTGGGAGGAGGCCACGCGGCCCCACGCCGATGCGCTGGTTACCGACCGGCCCGGCATGCTGCTCGGGATCCTCACCGCCGATTGCGCGCCAGTGCTGCTGGCCGATTCCGAAGCAGGCGTGGTCGGCGCGGCCCATGCCGGCTGGAAAGGCGCGGTTGCCGGGGTGACCGACAGCGCGATCGCCGCGATGGAGCGGCTGGGCGCCCGGCGCGAGCGGATCCGCGCCGCGATCGGCCCCTGCATCGCGCAAGCCAGCTACGAGGTCGACCAGCGCTTCTTCGATCAGCTCGTCGGACTGGACGCCGCCAATGCGCGCTGCTTCGCGCCGGGCCGCGCGGGCCATCACCAGTTCGACCTCGAGCGCTACGTGGCCGGGCGGCTCGAAGCTGCCGGGATCGGCGCGATCGAGCGCCTGTCGCTCGATACCTATGGCGAGGAGGCGCGGTTCTTCTCGTTTCGCCGCGCGACCCACCGCGCGGAGCCCGATTATGGCCGCCAGATATCGCTGATCGGACTGGCCTGAGCGTCCCGCGCCGCTCCCCCCATCGGCAAATTGGCTGTTGGCAGCGCTTGCCATCGAGTCTATCAGGCGCGCCAAACCGTCTGGCGCGGCGGCATCTTGCGGTGCGCGGGCGGTTCGAATAGGGGCTTCCTGAAGGCAGGAAAACAGGCAAGGGTCTAACCAGGGGCGCGACAAGGCGCCGTTGGTGCGGCCAGCAGGAACAGGATCGGTTTGACCATGGCAAAAGAAGCGGCAATCGACACGCCTGCCGGCAAGGACGGCGAAGGCGTGCGGCGGCGCGATTTCATCAATATCGCAGCGGTCAGCGCGGCGGGAGTCGGCGGCGTGGCGCTGGTCTATCCGCTGGTCAGCCAGATGTCGGCATCGGCCGACGTGCTCGCCGAAAGCTCGACCGAAGTCGACATTTCGCAGGTCCAGCCCGGCCAGGCGATCAAGACGATCTTCCGCAAGCAACCGGTTTTCGTGCGCCACCTGACCCAGGCCGAAATCGACACCGCCAACAAGGTCGACATCTCGACCCTGCGCGATCCGCAGACCCTGGCCGACCGCACCAAGCCGGGCCACGAACAGTGGGTGATCACGATGGGGGTCTGCACCCACCTCGGCTGCATCCCCCAGGGCGTCGGCGAAGGCGAGGTGAAGGGCGAATTCGGCGGCTATTTCTGCCCCTGCCACGGCTCGCACTACGATGTCGCCGCGCGCATCCGCAAGGGTCCCGCTCCGAAGAACCTGGTGGTTCCGGAATATGAATTCACCTCCGACACTGTCGTCAAGATCGGCTGAGGTAGACCAACATGAGCTTTCCCTGGTCCAAGGAATATACGCCCAGCCACCCGCTGATGGTCTGGCTTGACGAAAAACTGCCGCTTCCCCGGCTGGTCTACAACGCGGTCGGCGGCGGCTATGAAGTGCCGCGCAACCTCAACTATTTCTGGAACTTCGGGTTCCTCGCCGGGCTGTGCCTGGTGATCCAGATCGTCACCGGCGTGGTGCTGGCGATGCATTACGGCGGCGACACCAAGGTGGCCTTCGATTCGACCGAGCACATCATGCGCGACGTCAACTGGGGCTGGATGCTGCGTTATGGCCACGCCAACGGCGCCTCGGCCTTCTTCGTGGTGGTCTACCTGCACATCTTCCGCGGCTTCTACTACGGCTCGTACAAGGCCCCGCGCGAGATGATCTGGCTGCTCGGCGTGGTGATCTTCCTGCTGATGATGGCCACCGCCTTCATGGGCTATGTCCTGCCCTGGGGCCAGATGTCGTTCTGGGGCGCGCAGGTCATCACCGGCCTGTTCGGCGCGATCCCGCTGGTCGGCGAGCCGATCCGCGAATGGCTGCTGGGCGGCTTCTCGCCCGACAATGCCACGCTGAACCGCTTCTTCTCGCTCCACTTCCTGCTGCCCTTCGTGATCCTGGGCGTGGTCATCCTCCACATCTGGTCGCTGCACATCCCGGGCTCGTCGAACCCGACCGGCGTCGAGGTGAAGAGCGAAAGCGATACGGTTCCGTTCTATCCCTACTACGTCGGCAAGGACGGCTGGACGATCGGCCTGTTCATGATCGCCTACAGCGTGCTCGTCTTCTACATGCCGAACGCGCTGGGCCACCCGGACAACTATATCCCGGCCAACCCGATGCAGACCCCGGCGCATATCGTGCCCGAATGGTACTTCTGGCCGTTCTACGCGATCCTGCGCGCCTTCACGGTCGATTTCTTCATCGTTCCGGCGAAGCTGATGGGCGTGCTGGCGATGTTCGCCGCGATCCTGATCTGGTTCTTCCTGCCCTGGCTCGACCAGTCGCCGGTCAAGTCGGCGAACTACCGGCCGCTCTATCGCAAGTTCTTCTGGTTCGGCCTGATCCCGGCAATGGCGGTGCTGTTCTACTGCGGCGGCGCTCCGGCTGAAGAGCCCTACGTGATGCTGAGCCAGATCGCGGCGCTGTATTACTTCGCCCACTTCCTGATCATCGTTCCGATCGTCTCTTCGATCGAACGGCCCGATCCGCAGCCCTTCTCGATCACCGAATCGGTGCTCGGCCATGACGGGAAAGCGGCGCTCGGCGCCAAGGACTGAACTCCAGCGAGGGACTAGAGAGACCTATGATCCGCATCTTCTCCATCCTCGTCGGGGCGTTCTTCACCCTGGCGCTGCTCCTGGGCTTCGGCACCGGTGCGTATAACTTCATCACCGATCCGCCGGCCGCGAAGGTCGAGGCGACCTTCGGCAAGCATCCCGGGCACCTCTCGCTGGCCAGCGACGGCCCGCTCGGCAAGTTCGACAAGGCCCAGCTCAAGCGCGGCTTCGAGGTCTATTCCGGCGTCTGCGCGAGCTGCCATTCGATCAAGCAGGTTGCCTACCGCAACCTCGTCCACGTCGGCCTGACCGAGAAGGAAGTGAAGGACTTCGCGGCCAAGGCGACGATCAATGCCAAGGATCCGCTGACCGGCGAGATGAAGGACCGTCCGGGCCAGCCTTCGGACAAGTTCCCGCCGGTGGTCTATGCCGGCAAGGGCAACCCGCCCGACCTGTCGCTGATCACCAAGGCGCGGCATGGCGGGGCGGCCTATGTCCACGCGCTGCTGACCGGCTATCAGAACCCGCCGGCTAACCTGCCCAAGGAAAACCAGCCGGGCGAGGGGCTGTTCTACAACCCCTATTTCGCCAATCTCAACATCGCGATGCCCGCGCCGCTGACCAGCGAAGGCCAGGTGACCTATTCCGACGGGACCAAGGCCACGGTTGACCAGATGGCGCAGGACGTCTCCGCCTTCCTCGTCTGGACCGCCGAGCCCGAGCTCGAGCAGCGCCACCAGACCGGGGCATGGTGGGTCCTGTTCCTGCTGTTCGCCACGACGCTGGCCTACATGTCTTACCGCAACATCTGGGCGGAAAAGAAGGGTCACTGATCCCTTTGCGCTGATCCAGCCAAGCAAGACCCCCGGCGCCGCAAGGTTCCGGGGGTTTTCCTTTGCGCGCGCGAGGCGGATTGACCCGGGCGCGGCTCTGCCCCATAGGGCGCGCAGCCACTCTGCCCGGGCGGGTATAGCTTAGTGGTAAAGCTCCAGCCTTCCAAGCTGGCTATGCGGGTTCGATTCCCGCTACCCGCTCCATTTCCCCATTCATTCTCGTTCATAGACGTCCACTCCCGTCCGAACATCAACCCTGCAAGGCTTCGGACTGGCGCTGGGAGCTCTGGCCCGAAGGTGAAGCCGATTGGGACATCGTGGCGTGGCAGCGGCGCGACGATGAATAGGAAAGAATGCACCAAAATTGAGCGATCAGCGCGGACTTTGTCCTTTCCGTATCTTCGGTCCGGCTTAATACTGTGATCTGATTTCAATGCGTAACGGAGGGGCAAGTGGCAGCGCGCATGGCCAAGCTCGACCGCGTGCGAATCGAAGCCCCCGAGGCCTTGCGCGACGTGATGCGCGAACGCGTCCTGCTGGCGCCGGGGTCGGTGTGATGAAGCGGCAAGAGCGACCGGAATTGTCGCAAATCGGTTCCAATCCTGCCGCAAGAGAAAGTGTCGGCGACAAGGAGTTGCACGCGTGAAGAAGATACTGCTCGGAACTGTGCTTGGGCTCCTGCTTGCAGGCGGTGGTTACTGGTGGGCCACGCACACCGCGGACCCGCGCGTCGAAACGCATGGCAACTTCCTTCGCCGCACGACCAGCGTGGCGGTCGGGGAAGTCGTCGACGAAATCCGCCAGCTCAACCGGTTGACGGTCTTCCAGGCTTACCTGACGGTGGTTTCCAGGACCGATGAGGACATGATCGGCGGTGTGATCAGTTCGCGGCAGGTGATGATTACCCCGGCCTTCGTCAACTACTACGTGGATCTCGAAAAGCTCGGCCCCGGTTCCGTCAGGCTCGAAGGCAACACCCTGCGAATCAAGCTTCCGCCACTGATGATCGAGCGGCCCAACGTCGATACGCGCCGGGTCGAGATCATCAATCAAGGCATGTGGTCCGATCTGTCGGACGCTGACAAGCGATTGGTCGAACGCAACAACGTGAAGGCGGTCCAGCAGCTGAAAGAGACTGCGAAACAGCGGTGGCTGGTCCAGGCGGCGGCAAAACAGGCACTGAACGCGGTGCTGCGGAACACCCGCGCGACCCTGAACGCGGCGGGCCGCAAGGATATCGCGATCGTCGTATCGTTCTGACCATGAAGCAGCCAGCCACCGTTTCCGCCCTGTCCTGTTCAGGCCTCTGTTTCTTCCCGAAGCCGCGGGCCGTGAACGTCAGCTGGAGAGAGACGCCGCTGCGGCGCATCGACAGCTATGTTTCGCCCCGGGGTTGCCTGACTGGGCCGGGCATTGCTCAACAAGGCCTCACATCCGACAATTCCGTTACTCCCGGCCCGGGTCTCTGCCCAGCTTCGGCAAGCGGCCGGCAAGTCCCGCGACCGATCCGGCGGCATCGCGGGTCCAGCCCGCCAACTGGCGGCCGGCGCGGGTGAAGGAGAATTCGGTTTCCTCGCGCAGCACGCGTTCGATCGCGTCCAGCGCCAGCTCCTCATGTTCGTCGATCATGCCATCGGCGGCAACGACATCGCGCAGGAACTGCATCAGTTCCGCCTGCATCGCCGCGGGGTTGCAGTCCGGGTTTTCCGCCTGGAACGAAGCCAGCGCGCGGGCGAGGTCCTTGACCCGCCCCTGCTCGACCGACCGCGTGATGAGGTCGAGCGCGGCGCTGACATAGCCGGGATCGAGCCCCCAGTCGGCCACGAAATGCCGCTCGATCGCCGCGCGCTCGGTCTCGGCGATCTGGCCGTCGATCGCCGCAACCCGCAGCGCCAGCGCGCCCACCAGGTCAAGCAGGCTGGCGGCCAGCAGGTCGATCGGGGTGTTGAGGAACTTCGGGATGGTATCGACGCAGGCTCCGGTCCAGCTGCGGGCAAGCCGGGTCACCCCGTAATAGGCCCCGCCCGATGCGACGGCGGCGGCGGCCACCCAGCCCACCGGCGTCGCCGCCGCGGTCCCGAGGCCCAGCAGCGAGAGCAGGCCGCCGGTCGCGGTCGAGGAAAAGAAGGTCGTTGCAACTAGCGGCGAAGCGGCCGCCGTGGCGCCCGTCGCCGCCATCCCGCCCACGTCCCACAGCTCCTGCAGGGTCTTGCGCAGGCGCAGCGTGGCATAGGCATCCTCGCCGATCCCGAGCCGCAGCTTGAAGCGCAGCGGATCGGCGACGACGCGATCGACCCCGGCGAAGCGGGCGCTGGGATCAAGCGGTTCGCTCACGCCCTGCCCCGCGCCTCGATCATGCGCAGTTCGCTCTCGAAAGCCGAAATGCGCACCGACATCGCCTGGTTCTGAAGATCGGCCAGCGCTCCTTTCGCCAGCCCCAGCGCGATCAGCAGCGGTCCCAGAAGTGCGCCCAGCGCCGCGCCGACGAAGGGGATCGAGGCGACCAGCATGGTCAGCACCGTGCCCACGATCACTCCGAACGCAGTGTTGGGAAATTGCCGCAAGAGATCGAACACGAAGCTGAGCACCTGGCGGCCGATCAGGATCACGCCCTGCCCGACCCGCGCGGTGGTTTCCGCGATGCGGCCAAGCAGCACCTTGGCATCGGCCGAAATCGCCAGGCGCTCGATCCGCTCGGTCAGTTCGGACCGGCTCAATACCCGAAGGCTTTCCATTTGGGTGTCCTTGCCAAGGCCAGGCGTGACGATTAGCCCAGCGAGTGTCTTTCAAAGAAAAAGGTTCAAATCCGCGTGAAGTCCTTTGCCGTCATACTTGCCCTGTGCGTGCTGGCAATTGCCCTTCCCATCGATCCGCGCATTTCGCTGCTGCTGGTCCTTGGTCTTGTTGGCGGAAGCATTGCGGTGAAGCTTGGCAAGACGGCGGGCTTCGTTGCGGGCGCCGTGCTGCTGGCGGCGGCGGGCTACGCACTGCGCGGCTAGCCTGATCATCGATTTCCCCTGCGCCGCGTGCTTGCTGTCTGGCCGAAGGCGGCGGTGTGCCAGCGGCTGAAGGCGCCGATCGAGCCGTAACCGAGCATCGCGGCGACATCGGTGATCCTGAGGCGCGGATTGGCGAGGTATTGGGTGGCGAGCTGCTTGCGCGCGCGGTCGAGCAGGGTGGTGAACAGCGCGCCTTCCTCCTCCAGCCGCCGCTGCAACGTGCGCACGGTGAGCCCGAGCGAGGCGGCGCAGGACTGGATCGTCGCGCGCCCGGACGGCAATTGCAGGAAGATCAGCCCCTCGACCTGCTCGCGGATGCCGCGCGCGGCGCCCTTGCCCACGGCGTCGAGCAATTCGCGGGCATGCTCGGCCATGCCGGCATCGGCGAGCAGGCCTGGTCGGTCAAGGTCCTCCGCCGCGATCACCAGCGCGTTGAATTCGGCGTCGAACTGCATCTCGCCGCTGAGCAGCCGGCGATAGACCGCGAGGTCCGCGGGTGATGGCGCCGGCGCGGTGAGGCAGGCGAGGCGGGGCGACCAGGTGTCGCCCAGCATGGCCCGGCACAATCGCACCATCACCCCCAGGGCCAGCTCGATCGACTGCTGCGCCGGCTCGGGCGCGGCCAGCGCCAGGTCCTCGCGCAGGATCGCCTCGCCGCCCTCCTCGGTCAGGGTCAGCACCAGCGTGGAGTTGATCCGGCCGCGGAACTCGCCCAGCGCCGCCAGCGCGCGGCGCAGCGTCGGCTGATGGACGATCGCAAGGCTGGCCGACCCCAGGTTGGCGAGCAGCCGTCCCTCGGCCATCCGCAGCCCCAGCGTGCGGCAGCCGCTTTCGGCCGCACTGCGCTCGAGCAGCCTGACCGCGGCCTGCGCCGCGACCGGCCGGTCGGCAATCGCCAGCGCCCGGCGATCGAGCCCCTGTTCGCGCAGCAGCGGCCCGGGATCGAGCCCGAGCGCCGCCATGCAATCGAGATAGCCGCTGAGCGAAGCGGCGCGAACCAGCTGGGTCAATGCCGTCCTCCCCGCAAGTTGGCATCAAATGCAAAAACTATGGCATGAGATGTGAAAACTTCAATCCCGGGCGTGGCTATTCCGGTCGCATAAGCAAACGGGAGAAGAGAGCGATGGCCACGGCTGTCCGATTCCACCAGACCGGCGGACCCGAAGTCCTCCGCCTCGAGCAGGTCGAGGTCGGCCAGCCCGGCCCGGGCGAAGTGCTGATCCGCCACCGCGCGGTCGGCTGCAATTTCGCCGACACCTATTTCCGCTCGGGCTATTACCCCGTCCAGCCGCCGTGCGGAATCGGCGTCGAAGGCGCGGGCGAGGTTCTGGCGGTGGGCGAGGGCGTCAGCGCGGTCGCGCCGGGCGACCGGGTCAGCTACAACGGCGGCCCGCTGGGCGCCTATGCGACCGAACGGGTGATGCCCGCCGCGCCGCTGTTCAAGCTGCCGGATTCGGTCTCGTTCGAAGTCGCCGCGGCCTCGACCATGCGGGGGCTGTCGGCCTGCTACTGGCTGATGAAGGCCGACCCGCGGCTCAAGGCCGGGGACACGATCCTGCTCCACGCCGCGGCCGGAGGCGTCGGGCTGCTTGCGGTGCAGATCGCCAAGCTGCTTGGCCTGCGGGTCATCGGTACCGTCTCCAGCGAGGAAAAGGCCGCCAAGGCGCGCGAACTTGGCTGCGACGAGATCATCTTCTACCGCCGCGAGGACGTGCCCGCGCGGGTCAGGGAACTGACCGGGGGCGAGGGCGTGCAGACGGTGTTCGATTCGGTTGGGGCGGATACCTTCGAAGGCTCGCTCAAGTCGCTGCGCCGGCGCGGGGTGCTGGTTGGCTGCGGCACGGCATCGGGTCCGTTTCCGCCGATCGATGCCTTCCAGCTGATGCTGCAGGGATCGGTCTATTTCATCCGCCCGGCCTTTGCCGATTTCTATGCCGACCCAGCCGAGCGCGCCGAACTTGCCAGCTTCTGGTTCGACAACCTGTCGGCGGGGCGGATCAGGGTCGAGATCGGCCAGCGCTATGCGCTCGCCGACTGCGTCCGCGCGCATGCCGAGCTCGAGGCCGGCAAGACCATCGGTTCGTCCATCTTCGTCATGTGAGGCAAGCCATGCAGATCGAGAAACTGACCCAGAACATCGGTGCCGAAATCAGCGGGGTGAACCTTGCCGAGGCGGCGCGCAACGATGACCTGTTCGGCGCGATCAAGGCCGCGCTGCTCGAGCACAAGGTACTGTTCCTGCGCGATCAGGACATCACCCGCGCCGATCACGTCGCCTTTGCCGAGCGTTTCGGCCGGCTTGAGGATCACCCGGTGGCGGGCAGCGATCCCGACCATCCCGGTCTGGTGCGGATCTACAAGGACGAGAATTCGCCGCCCGATTTCTATGAGAATTCGTGGCATGCCGACACGACCTGGCGCGAGGCGCCCCAGATGGGCGCGGTGCTGCGCTGCGTGGCCTGCCCGCCGGTGGGGGGCGACACGATGTGGGCCAACATGGAGCGGGCCTATGATGACCTGCCCGATCACATCAAGGAAACGATCGCGAACCTCAAGGCGCGCCATTCGATCGAGGCGAGCTTCGGCGCGCGGATGAGCGACGAGGCGCGCGCCGCGCTCAAGGCCCGGTTCCCCGATGCCGAACACCCGGTGGTCCGCACGCATCCCGAAACCGGGCGCAAGAGCCTCTATGTCTGCGGCTTCACCACCCATTTCACCAATTTCCACACCAGCGCCAATGTTCGCTACGGCCAGGACTATGCCCCCGGCGGCGCGGCGCTGCTGCACTACCTGATCGGCCGCGCGCAGATCCCCGAATACCAGGTGCGCTGGCGCTGGAAGCCCAATTCGATGGCGATCTGGGACAACCGCTGCACCCAGCATTACGCGGTTGCGGATTACCCCCCCTGCGTGCGCCAGATGGAGCGCGCCGGGATCATTGGCGACAAGCCCTATTGAATGAGTGAACCCACCCCGGTTCGTGTCGAGCGAAGTCGAGACACGGTGCGCGAAGTGTCTCGACTTCGCTCGACACGAACGGACCAAGGATTGAGCCTGAGGAGAAAGTCCATGCAATTCTTCGACGAAAGCCTGCTTCCCGAAAACCAGGATCCGCTGGTGATCCAGGTCGCGCCCTATGCGCCCAGCTTCATGCCCCAGGACAGCGACGATATCCCCGTCTCGTTTGCCGAACAGGTCCAGAAGGCGGTCGATTGCTACAACGCCGGGGCGACCGTGCTGCATCTCCACGTTCGCGAACCCGATGGCCAGGGCTCGAAGGATCTCGACCGGTTCAACGAAATGCTCGACCGGCTGCGCACCGCGGTGCCCGACATGGTGCTTCAGGTCGGCGGTTCGATCAGCTTCGCGCCGAAGACCGAGGAAGCCGCGGCGGCCTGGCTTTCGGAAGATACGCGCCACATGCTGGCCGATCTCAAGCCCACCCCCGATCAGGTCACGCTGGCGGTCAACACCAACCAGATGAACGTGATGGAACTGATCACCGAGGAAGACGCGGCCGGCACCACGATGTGGGACGTCTACCGCGAGGCCTATACCGAAATGTACTATGACGCCGGCCCGGCCTTCATGAAGGAACACATGAAGCGGCTCACCGCGAACGGCATCCAGACCCATTTCCAGATCGGCTGCGCGCGCGATCTCGAAACGGTCGAGCGGCTGGTCAGGAATGGCCACTACATGGGGCCGCTGGTCTGCAACTGGGTGGCGATCGGCGGCGGGCATGATGGCCCCAACCCGCGCAACCTGATGGAATTCATCAACCGCTTGCCGCAGAACGCGGTCTGCACGGTCGAAGGGCTGATGCGCAGCATGTATCCGCTGATCACGATGGGGATCGCGATGGGGCTGCACGTCCGCGTCGGCCAGGAAGACAACCTGTGGGGCCGCAAGGGCGAACGCGCCACCTCGGTCCAGCAGATCGAGAAGGCGGTGCGGATTTCCGAGGAACTGTGGCGCCCGATCGCCAGCGGCAAGGAAGCCAAGGCGATCTACCAGATCGGCACCTTCTATTCGAGCGTCGAGGAAACGCTGGAAAAGAACGGCTGGCTGCCCGGCCCGCGCCCCGGTCGCCGTTCGCCTCAGCTCAGCGCCGCGGCATAAGCGACGCGTCATTGCAAGGCCGAGGGCCGAAGCAATCCAGGGCGGTTTTCGCCGCTACTGGATTGCTTCGTCGGCTTCGCCTCCTCGCAATGACGGAGCATTCGGCATGACCCAGCCCACCATCCTATTCGTCCCCGGGCTGCGCGGCCATGTCGAGGACCATTGGCAAAGTCACGCGGCCCGGGCCTTGCCCGGGTCGATGACGGTCGAGCCGCTAATTGAAGACCGGCTTTCGCTTGCCGCGCGGGTGGCGGCGCTCGATGCGGCGCTGAACGCGATTGCGGGGGAAGTGGTGATTGCCGCGCATTCCGCCGGATGCCTGATGGTTGCCGTCTGGGCGCAAAGCCCGACGCGTAAGGTCAGGGGCGCGCTGCTCGCCACTCCGGCCGATGTCGAGAATCCCTTGCCGCCGGGCTATCCCTCGCTGGAGGAACTTGACGCGGGCGGCTGGCTGCCGATCCCGCGCGCGCCCTTGCCGTTCCCGGCGATCGTCGCCGCCAGCCGCAATGATCCGCTCGCGGATTTCGCCAAGATGGCCGAGCTGGCCGGCGCATGGCGCGCCGAACTGTTCGACGCAGGGCAGGTGGGCCACCTCAACCCGCCCGCCGGGTTCGGACCCTGGCCGCAAGCCGCCGCCCTGATCGCGCGGCTCTAGCCATTTCGCCGCCGCCATTCGCTGGGAGAGATGCCGTGGCGGCGGCGGAACCAGGTGGTGAAGGCGGCGGGACTGGAGAAGCCGAGCAGGTCCGACACTTCGGCCAGATTGCGGGCGCGGCCGGCGAGGTGGCGCTGGGCGACCTCGCTGCGGGCATCGTCGTGCAACGCCAGGAACCGCGTTCCCTCGGCTTCGAGCGCGCGGGTCAGCGTGCGGCGCGAAATTCCCAGCTGCGCGGCGACATGCCCGGCGGTGCAGCGTCCGCTGGCCAGCAGCAGCCCCAGCACGCGGCGCACCCGCTCGGTCATGCTCTCGCTGGCGCCCGGCGCGGCGGACCGGAGCAGCTGCCCGGCGTAGGGGCGAAAGGCGGCGTCGGCCAGCGGGTTGGGCCGGGCGAACAGATCGGCGCGGATCACGATTCCGTCGAATTCGGCATTGAAGCGCAGGTGCGGTCCCAGGGCCTGGCGGAACCGCGCGGGATCGGCCGGTTCGCCGCGGGTCAGGCAGACTTCCTCGGCCGCCCAGCCGGGACCCGCCAGCTGGCGCAGGATCCGGTGCTGCATCGCCACCGCGATGTCGCTGGCCTGGACCTTGCGGCCCGGCGCCAGGATTTCGGAGCGCAGCACCAGCAGATCACCGAAGCGCTCGCGGCTGATCGCAAGGGCGTCGTTGTGCAGCGGCAGATAGGCCTCGATCACGCCAAAGGCTTCGCCGACGCTGGGCTCGTCGCGCGCGATCAGCCCGATCGGACCCAGGTTGGACAGCCCGCGCAGCTCGGCCAGCCGCAGCCCGAAATCGTCGCGCCCGGTCGCCTGCGCGGCCAGTTCGAAGGCCTGGTTGACCGCGGTGACCGGCAGGCGGCGGTCGGGCTGGCTTTCGGCACTGGCGGGAAGGCCGGCCTCGCGCAGCACGCGCACGGCATCGACGCCGTAGGTCCGGCACAGCGCGCCCAGCCCGGTCAGGGCGGCGGCGCGCACGGTCAGGCCTCTGCCTTGGCTCATATTCGAAAGAATATGGCGCAAATTGAAAAGCGCGCAAGCGCGTTATGCGCCAGATGAACAGCAAGAAGACAAAGGGGAGAACGAAGTGACCGCCACGCCGATCAGCGATACCGCGCGCGCCAGCGGCGGGTGGAACAAGGCCTGGGATCAGGCTGCCGCCTTCGATGCAGAATGGATGGAAAAGTTCCTCGACATGGGAACCCATTCGGTCCGCAAGGGGATCATCGATCCCAAGACCTACGAATTCCTGGCCATCGCGGTCGATGCCAGCTGCACCCACATGTATTCGCCCGGGGTCAAGCGGCACATCGCAAAGGCGCTCGATCTGGGCGCGACCCCGGAAGAGATCATGGCCGTGCTGCAACTGGTGGCGGTGCTGGGGATCCACTCGGTCGCGCTGGGCACCCCGCATCTGGTCGATGAAATGAACGCGCGCGGGATCGCCGTGCCCGAACCGAAGGAGTCCTGACAATGCACTTCCTTGACGATAGCCTGCTGCCCGAAAACCAGGAAAAGCTGGTGATCCAGGTCGCCCCCTATGGCCCGCAGTGGCTGCCGGGCGATTTTCCCGAAGACATTCCGGTGTCGATGGCCGACCAGGTCCAGAAGGCGGCCGATTGCTACAACGCCGGGGCCACGGTGCTGCACCTCCATTGCCGCGAGGCGGACGGATCGGGCTCGAAGCGCCTCTCGATGTTCAACGAGATGATCGACCGGATCCGCACCGCCTGTCCCGACATGCTGATCCAGGTCGGCGGCTCGATCAGCTTTGCCCCCGAAGGCGCGGGTGCCGAGGCCAAGTGGCTGTCGGACGACACCCGCCACATGCTGGCCGAGCTGAAGCCCAAGCCCGACCAGGTGACCATCGCGGTCAACACCAACCAGATGGACATTTCCGCGCTGATGAGCGCCGACGATGTCGAGGGCACCTCGCTGACCAACCCGGCGATGTTCGAGGCCTATCGCAACATGTATTTCGAATGCGGCCCGGTGTTCATGGAAGAACACCTCAGGCGCCTGGTCGCCAATGGCATCCAGCCGCACTTCATGGTCGGCGACATGAGCCAGCTTGAAACGGTCGAGCGGCTGATCCGCAAGGGCCATTACAACGGCCCGCTGGTGCTGAACTATGTCGCGATCGGCAGCGGCGCGGCGGGGGTCCATCCGGCCGACCTCGTCGATTTCGCCCGCCGCGTGCCCGATGGCGCGGTGCTGACGATCGAAACGGTGATGCGCAACGTCGCTCCGTTCAGCGCAATGGCGATCGCGCTGGGGCTGCACGTGCGCTGCGGGATCGAGGACAACCTGTGGAGCCGCAAGGGCGAGCGGATGACCTCGGTCCAGCAGGTCGAGCAGATGGTGCGGATCGCGAACGAACTGCACCGCGATGTTGCCAGCGGGCCGGAAGCCAAGGCGATCTACCAGATCGGCACGTTCTATCAGTCGACCGACGAGACGCTGCGCAAGCTGGGCTATCCGCCCAACCGCCAGCCGGGCCAACGCGGTGTTCCCCGCTGGGAATACGCGTGAGCGGAGTTGAGGGGAGGGTCTGCGTCGTCACCGGTGGCGCGCGCGGGCTCGGGCAGGCGATCGCCGCTGCGCTTGGCGCGGCCGGCGGTCGCCTTGCCATCTGCGACGTGCTCGAGGCCGAGCTTGAGGCCACGGCCGCAGAATTGCGCGGGCGCGGCGTGGAGGTCTACGCGGCGTGTTGCGATGTATCGGACAGCGCCGCGGTCGACGCATTTTTCGCAGCTGTTGAAGCCCGGCTCGGTCCGGTTGAAGTGCTCGTCAACAACGCAGCACGGGTGCCAGGTGGCCTTGAAGATGAAGCGCGGCGCAGCCGGCATTACGCCTATATCACCACCCCCCAGCCGCGCGGCAGCCTGGGGTTCACCAGCGCGATGAGCGACGAGGAATGGCTGAAATACTGGGATGTCAACGTCCACGGCCTGTTCTATTGCACCCGCGCCGCGCTGCGCCAGATGGAACCGCGCGGCTATGGCCGGATCGTCAACATCGCCTCGATCGCCGGCCTGTCGAATTTCAGCGCCCACAGCCCGCACTATTCCGCCACCAAGGGCGCGGTGATCGCTTTCACCCGTTCGGTCGGAATGGAAGTCGCGGGCGCCAACGTATTCGTCAACGCGATCGCGCCGGGCGGCGTGGCGACGCCGATGTTCGAGGATTACCTTTCCCGGCTTGACGAGGAAGCGCGGAACCGCATGTTCCAGTTCGTGCCCGCCGGTCGGCTGGGGACGATGGAAGAATATGCGGGCCTGGCGCTCTACCTGGCGGGGGACAACCATTACCTCGCCGGGCAGGTGATCAGCCCCAACGGGGGGATGTTCTAGGTG
Organism: Sphingomonadaceae bacterium; assembly: GCA_046348665.1. GTDB lineage: Bacteria > Pseudomonadota > Alphaproteobacteria > Sphingomonadales > Sphingomonadaceae > Novosphingobium. Next base: position 1,261,821 of record JAXMDV010000001.1, read on the forward strand.
GCGGGACCGGTCGTGATTTCCGACAAGCCCGGCCCGGCGCGCGCCACGCCTTATGGCTGGGCGGTCTTCGCGCTGAGTTTCGGGCTGCTGATGAGCGACCACATGGCGCGCCAGGTGCTCAATGCCGTCGGCCCGCTGCTCAAGGTCGAATGGCACCTTGCCGATGCCGAACTCGCCTCGCTCTCGAGCATCGTCGCGCTGGCGGTGGGGCTGCTGACCTTCCCGCTTTCGCTCGCCGCGGATCGCTATGGCCGGGTCAGGAGCCTGTTCGCGATGGCGGCCTTGTGGAGTCTCGCCACGCTCGCCGGCTCCTTTGCGCAAAGCTATCCGCAGATGCTTGCCGCGCGGCTGATGGTCGGAGTCGGTGAGGCGGCCTATGGCAGCGTAGGGATCGCGGTGGTACTGGCGGTGTTCCCGGTGCACTTGCGCTCGACCCTGTCATCCTCGTTCCTCGCCGGCTCGGTGGTCGGGCAGATGCTGGGCGTGGCGATCGGCGGCCAGGTGGCTGCCGCGCATGGCTGGCGTATGGCGTTCCAGATCATCGGGATCGGCGGGCTGGTGCTGGCCGTGCTCTATCCGCTGGTGGTCCGCGAGGCGCGGCTGGGCGCGGCGATGCTTCCCCAGAAGCTGGACTGGCGGCAGCTGGCCCGCCAGCTCCTGGGTCACCGCGTGCTGTGGCTCACCTATTTCGCCAGCGGGATCCAGCTCTACTGCACGGGCGCGCTCACCGTGTTCCTGCCGCTGCTGCTGACCCGCTATTATGCCATGCCGGTCGACCGGGCCGGCAAGACCACCGCCATGTTCCTGCTGGTCTGCGCGGTGGGCATGGTCAGCTGCGGCATCCTGAGCGATCGGCTGGCGCGCGAAAGGCCCCAGATCAAGCCCAGGGTGGCAATGGGCTTTTCGGCCTTCACCGCGCTGGCCTTCACCGGAGCCTTCGCCGCGCCGCCCGGCATGGTGCAGATGGGATTGCTCGCGCTGGGCCTGCTGACGGTTGCCGGTGTCGCGGGGATCTGCGGCGCGATGATCGCCAACCTGACCCCGCGCGCGGTCCACGGCACCGCGATGGCGCTGCTGGCGCTCGCCAACAACCTGTTTGGCCTTGCGCCGGGGCCGCTCGCGACCGGGTGGATTTCCGATCACAGCAACCTGCTTATCGCGCTCAAGCTGTTGCCGCTGCCGTGTCTGCTGGCGCTGGGAGCGATGATGCTGGCGCAGGGCGACTATGCCCGGGCGGTAGCCGGAAAATAAGGGGCGGACCTGCCGCAGCAAGTCCGCCCAGCCCCCGGCGGCGCGGGAGGGAGCACCGCCTGATGCCAAGCTGTCAGATTCGCGGCGCGAGGACTTGCACGAAATCGACAGTCACAACGGCATATTGTCGATCAGCCGGGTGCCGCCGATCCGCGCGGCGACGAACAGGCGGGCCGGGGCGCTTCCAGGCGCTTCGACCGGCTCGATCGAGGCCGCATCGCAAAGCTCGGCATAGTCGACCGAGGCGAACCCGGCAGCCAGAAGCGAGCACTTCAGCGCGGCGGTTGCTTCGCCAATCGCGGTGCCGCCGCGGATCGCGGCCAATGCCGCCTTCATGCCTTCGGGCAGGGCTGCGGCGGCCTTGCGGTCTTCGGGCGAAAGGTAGGCATTGCGCGAGGACAGCGCCAGACCATCCGCCTCGCGCACCGTCGGCACCGCAACAATCGCATCGGCATGGGGCAGCAGCAGATCGAGATCGCGGGCCATGCGGCGAATCACCGCAAGCTGCTGCCAGTCCTTCTCGCCGAACAGGGCAATGTCGGGACGGACCTGGTTGAACAGCTTCGCCACCACGGTCGCCACCCCGTCGAAATGTCCGGGCCGCGCCGCGCCGCACAGGCCGTCGCTGACCCCGGTTACCGACACGGTGGTGGCATAGCCTTCGGGATACATCGCCGCCGCGTCGGGCGCCCAGACCAGGGTGGTTCCCTCGGCCTCCAGCAGCTCGCAATCGCGCTCGAACTGGCGGGGGTACTTGGCAAGATCCTCGTTCGGGCCGAACTGGCGCGGATTGACGAAGATCGAAACCGCCACGTGGTCGGCCCTGGCCCGCGCTTCCCTGACCAGCGTCAGGTGGCCTTCGTGCAGCGCCCCCATCGTCGGGACCAGCGCCAGCGTTCCCGCGGATCTGAGCGCGTTCACCGCACTGCGCAGTGGATCAAGCTGACGCACGATTTGCACGGTCGACACCCCTTGGACTAAGACCGCATGGCGGCAAGAGCCCGCCCGCATTACGCTGCACTGCAGCATGCGGCAACATACAATACAGGTCGATCAAGCAAAGTGTCTGTGCATTCCGGTCCCCATCGTATCGTCTTCGCCAATGAGAAGGGGGGGACGGGCAAGTCGACCACCGCGGTCCATGTCGCGATCGCGCTAGCCTATCAGGGCGCGCGGGTTGCGGCGATCGATCTCGATCCGCGCCAGCGCACGCTCCATCGCTACCTCGAGAACCGCAGCGAGACCGAGCGCCGCCGCGAGGTCACCCTGCCCAACGCGCGCTTCGCGGTGTTCAAGGGCGAAAGCATCGAAGAACTCGACGCGCTCACTGGCGAAATGGGCGAAGGCGCCGATTTCCTGATCTTCGATACCCCCGGGCGCGACGATCCCTTCGCCCGCCATGTCGCGACCGAGGCGGACACCCTGGTCACCCCGCTCAACGACAGTTTTGTCGACTTCGACCTGATCGGCCAGGTCGATGCCGAGACGTTCAAGGTCCGCAAGCTGTCCTTCTACGCCGAGCTGATCTGGGAAGCGCGCAAGAAGAGGGCAATGGCGACGATCAAGGACCGCCGCCGCGAGATGGACTGGGTGGTGGTCCGCAACCGCACCCAGCATACCGAGGCGCGCAACATGCGCCGCCTCGACCAGGCCTTGACCGAGCTGTCGAAGCGGGTCGGCTTCCGCATCGCCAGCGGCCTTTCCGAACGCGTGATCTACCGCGAGCTGTTTCCTTCGGGGCTGACCCTGCTCGACAAGGGCCACCTTGGCGAGCTTGGCACCAGCCACCTCGTCGCCCGCCAGGAACTGCGCGCGCTGATCGCGGCACTCGGCCTGCCGATGCCGGCCACTCGCGCGCCGGAACTGGCGCTCGACGCGGCGAGTTAAGACCGCCGCGTGGGAAAACTGGTCACCCTTCTGCTGCTCGGCGCGCTGGTGTGCCGCGCATTGAGCGGTTCGTGGCCGTGGGAGTTGTGGCAAAAAAGCGAACAATCGCAAAAGGAAGCCCAGGCTAGGGCCTTGCTCGGGCTTGGTCGGCAGGCTACCCGCCAGGATATAACCGAGGCGCACCGGCGCCTGCTGGCCCGGGTTCATCCCGACCGGGGCGGAACCAACGAGGCGGTCCATGCCGCCAATGCCGCGCGCGACGTTCTGCTCGCGCGGGTCGACCGAATCGAGGCAGGAAGACAATGAGCCACCAGTTCAATTCCACCGTGCTTCGCGAATACGACATTCGCGGGATCATCGGAGAAACCCTGGGCGAGGGCGATGCCTATGCGATCGGGCGCGGCTTTGCGACCCTGCTGGGCCGCGATGGCGGGCGCGCCGTGGCGGTGGGCTATGACGGGCGGACTTCCTCGCCGATGCTGGAAGAAGCGCTGGTTCGCGGGATCAACGATGCCGGCCTCGATGCGGTGCGCGTGGGATTGGGGCCAACCCCGATGCTCTATTATGCCGAGGCTTCGCTTGAGGAAGTGCAGGGCGGCATTCAGATTACCGGCAGCCACAATCCCGCCAATTACAATGGCTTCAAGATGGTATTTCGGGGCCGCCCGTTCTTTGGCGCCGATATCCAGCGGCTCGGGCAAATGGCTGCCAGTGGCGATTGGGACAAGGGCAGCGGGACCAGCGTCAACCGCCCGATCCTCGACGAATATATCGACCGCCTGGTCCAGGGGCTCGCCGGGATCGATCGCGCGCAGCTCGATCGGCTCGCCATCGGCTGGGACGCCGGCAACGGCGCCGCGGGCCCCGCGCTTGAAAAGCTGGTCCGCAAGCTTCCCGGCAGGCACCATGTTCTCTTTACCGAGGTTGATGGGACTTTCCCGAACCATCATCCGGATCCCACCGAGGAGAAGAACCTGGCCGATCTGAAGGCGCTGGTCGCGCGCGAGAAGCTCGACTTCGGCGTGGCCTTCGATGGCGACGGCGACCGGATCGGCGCGGTCGATGGCCAGGGCCGGGTGATCTGGGGCGACCAGTTGCTGATGATCTACGCCGAAGACCTCCTGAAGATGGAGCCCGGATCGGCAATCATCGCCGATGTGAAGGCATCGCGCGCGCTGTTCGACCAGGTTACGGCGCAGGGTGGACGGCCCATCATGTGGAAGACCGGGCACAGCCTGATCAAGTCCAAGATGAAGGAAATCGGTGCTCCGCTGGCCGGAGAGATGAGCGGGCACATCTTCTTTGCGCATCAATACTATGGTTTCGACGACGCGCTCTATGCGGCGGTCAGGCTGATCGCCGCCTCGGCGCGGCTGGGCAAAACGGTCACCGAGCTGCGCGGCGAAATGCCGGCGCTGGTCAACACGCCCGAACTGCGCTTCCAGGTGGACGAAAGCCGCAAGTTCGCCGTGATCGACGAGGTCAAGGCACGGCTCGAAGCCTCGGGCGCCGAAGTCAATGGCATCGACGGCGTGCGCGTCTCAACCCCCGACGGCTGGTGGCTGCTGCGCGCCTCGAACACCCAGGACGTGCTCGTCGCCCGCGCCGAAAGCACCGACCAGGCGGGGCTCGACCGGCTGATGGCCGAAGTCGATGCGCAGCTTGCGGCAAGCGGGCTGAAGCGCGGGCCACAGGCGGGCCACTAATCGAGAAGTCGCATTCCGGCATCTCCGTCAGGGCCGCTCCCTCCCCGCGCGCGCCCGTTACAACAGCAACGGCACCGCCGCGCATGTGGCAACCACGCTTGCCACCATCGCCAGGGCGCCGCCCTTGCCCTTCCGCCATCCGGCCAGGCCGATCAGCGTTGCGGTCTTGAACAGCGAATTGAGCGCGACCGGCGCCAGCAGGACCAGCCCGGCGGTCGCGGGGCCGAGCGTGCCGGCGGGGAGGTTGCCCATCGTGATCACCGCCGAATCGACGTCCACCGTGCCCGAGATCGCCAGCACCGTCGCCAGTCCCGCATTGCCGAAACGCACCAGCACCCAGCGCGCGGCGACGGTCAGCGCCATCGTCAGCAGCATCAGCAGCAGAGCCGGTTTGAGGTCGAAGGGATTGTGCACATCCACAATCCCCTCGCCCGCCTCGGCTTCCTTGCGGCGGCGCAGCAACAGGCCTGTCGCGGCAAGACTTGCCACCATGCCCGGCACCGCCAGGACTGCGAAACCGCGCAGGGCAAAGGGAGCGAGAACAGCGGTCAGCAGCATGACGCGCAGGAACATCACCGCGCTGGCCAGCGCGATCCCGGCGTTGAGCAGGGCCTCGTCGTCCGTCCCATCGCGCAGCTTTCCGCCAAGCGACGCGGTAACGGCGGTGGAAGAAACCATCGCCCCCGCCGCAGCGGTCGCCAAGACCCCGCGCGAGGGGCCGAGCAGCTTGACCCCGGCATAACCGGCGAAGGAAAAGCCCGAAACCAGCACGACCACCAGCCACAGCTGGCGCGGCCGCCAGGCGCCCAGCGGTCCCATCGGCGTGTCGGGCAGCAGCGGCAGGATCACCAGCGCGATCAGCGCAAAGCGGGCGATCGCGATCATCTCGGCCTCGTCGATGTGGCGCAGCAGGTGGTGCAGGCGGCTGCGCTGCGACAGCACCAGCACCATGCTGCCGGCCAGCGCGCTGGCCAGGGCATAGGCCCCGGTCCCGGCAAGGTAGCCGGCGGCCAGCGTGATCAGTCCGGCGAGGCTGGCGGTGCCGCTGATCGAAGTGCCCTTCTGGGTAGAACGCCAATAGCCAAGCAGGACCAGCGCCGCCGTGGCCAGCAGCAGCACGAAGGCCAGCTCTGACGCCTGGGTCTGCAGCGCCCCGGCGATCCCGCCCGCCAGGCCCAGCAGGCCATAGGTGCGAATCCCGGCAAAGCGCTGCCCCGCCGCTTCCTTGCGCTGGACCCAGCCGCGCTGCACTCCGACCAGGAGGCCCAGCGCCAGCGCCAGTCCGGTTCCTGCCAGCGCATCCTGGCCGATGATCGTTGCGGCAGTCACGGCGCCATGATTGCAGAGCGCGGCGCGCGTGGAAAGGGTGCGTTGGGCGCGGAAGGCTTTGCGGCAGGGCGGGGGCTGCTACAGTCGCCTGCGATGAGCACGCTTCCCCCCGAACTGGCGGATTGGTTTGCCGCTCGCGGCTGGCGGGTGCGGCGCCATCAGTCGGAAATGCTCGACGTGGCTGCCGGGGGCCGTCATGCGCTGCTGGTGGCCGATACCGGCGCGGGCAAGACGCTTGGCGGGTTCCTGCCGACGCTGGCCGACTTCTGCCCATCGCGGCTTTCCGGCCGCGCGCCGGAAGAGGGGCTCCACACGCTCTATGTCTCGCCGCTCAAGGCGCTGGCGCACGATGTCCAGCGCAATCTGCTGACCCCGGTTGCAGAGCTTGGCCTGGCCATGCGGATCGAGGTGCGCAGCGGCGATACCCCGTCCGAGCGCAAGGCCCGCCAGCGGGTGCGCCCGCCGCACGTCCTGCTGACCACGCCCGAATCGCTCTCGCTGCTGCTCTCCTATCCCGAAGCCGACACGCTGTTCGCGGCGCTGAAGCGCGTGGTGATCGATGAAGTCCATGCCTTTGCGCCGACCAAGCGCGGCGATCTGCTGGCGCTGGCGCTGAGCCGGCTGCAGGCGCTTTCGCCGGGGCTGCAGCGGGTCGCGCTTTCGGCGACCTTGGCCGATCCCGACGCCTTTCGCGGTTGGCTGGCGCCGCGCGGAGAACTGGACAGCGTGGCGCTGGTCGAAGGCGAGGCCGGGACAGAGCCGGACCTTTCGATCCTCCTGCCCGAAGATGCGCGGGTGCCGTGGGGCGGGCACGCCGCTGCCTGGGCGGTGCCGCAACTGATCGAGGCCATTCGCGCCAACCGCACCACGCTGGTGTTCTGCAACACCCGGTTTCTTGCCGAATTCATCTTCCAGAAGCTGTGGGAGGCAAACGAAGGCAACCTCGCGATCGGGATCCACCACGGCTCGCTGTCGAAGGAAGCGCGGCGCAAGGTTGAAGGGGCGATGGCGCGGGGCGAGCTGCGCGCGCTGGTCGCCACCGCTTCGCTCGACCTCGGGGTCGATTGGGGCGATATCGACCTGGTGGTGCAGATGGGCGCGCCCAAGGGCTCGTCGCGGCTGCTCCAGCGCATCGGCCGGGCCAATCACCGGCTCGATCAGCCGAGCCGCGCCTTGCTGGTGCCCGGCAACCGGTTCGAATTCCTCGAAGCCACCGCGGCGCAGCAGGCGGTCGAGGAAGGGCAGCGCGATGGTGAGGCGTTCCGCCCCGGCGGGCTCGACGTGCTGGCCCAGCACGTCATCGCCCGGGCCTGCGCCGGACCGTTCGATGGCGCAGCGTTGCTCGAGGAGGTGCGCTCCTCCTCCGCCTATGCCTGGCTGACGGGCGAGCAGTGGGAGCGCGTGCTCGAATTCGTCGCGACCGGCGGCTATGCGCTGAGGGCCTATGACCGCTTCCGGCGGATCGTGCGCGGGCGGGACGGGCTGTGGCGGCTGACCCATCCCGAACATGCCGCGCGCTTTCGCCTCAATGCCGGGATCATCGTCGACAGCGAAATGGTCGAGGTGATCTTCCGCAACGGCCGTTCGCTCGGCCGGGTCGAGGAGAGCTTCGCCGCGAGCCTCAGGCCGGGCGAGACGATCCGTTTCGCCGGGCTCGACCTCGAAGTCGAAGCGATGCGCGAGACGGAACTGGTGGTGCGCGCCGCGAAGAAGCCGGGCCAGATCCCCAGTTACATGGGCCAGCGCATGGCGATGACCACGCACCTCTCGCAGCGGGTGCAGAGCCTCTTGGCCGATCGCGCGGGCTGGGCGCGGTTTCCCGATGATGTGCGCGAATGGCTGGAAATGCAGGACTGGCGCTCGCAGTTGCCCGAGCCCGGGATGCTGCTGGTCGAAAGCTTCCCCCACGAAGGCAAGCATTTCACCGCCTATTACACCTTTGAAGGCTGGCCGGCGAACCAGTCACTGGGGATGCTGATTACCCGGCGGATGGAAGAGCGCGGGCTGATGCCGCTGGGCTTCGTCGCCAACGATTATGCGCTGGCGGTTTGGGGTCTGCGCGCGGTCGATGATCCCGCGGCGCTGCTTTCGGCCGATATCCTTACGCACGAATTCGCCGAATGGGTCCAGGACAGCTATCTGCTGCGCCGCGCCTTTCGCGAGGTGGCGGTAATCTCGGGGCTGGTCGAACGCCAGCATCCTGGCAAGCGCAAGACCGGGCGGCAGGTGACGTTTTCGACCGACCTGATCTACGATGTGCTGCGCAAGTACGAGCCGGATCATGTCCTGATCGAGGCGGCCTGGGCGGATGCCCGGGCGCGGATGACCGATGTCGGGCGGCTGGCCGACCTGCTCGACCGCGCGGCGCGCGAAGTGCGGTATGTGCGGCTCGACCGGGTCAGCCCGCTGGCCGTGCCGGTGCTGGTCATGATCGGGCGCGAGAGCCTGCCGCAGGGCATGGCCGACGACAAGCTGCTGTTCGAGGCCGAAGGACTGGCTGGCGCGGCGATGCGCGGCGATCCCGCTCCTGCCGCCGATGGCGAATGACCCGGAGCTGATGCCTCAACGCGCGGCGGGCAACGAAAAAGGGGGCGGATCGCTCCGCCCCCTCGATCGGTTGGTGACCGTCAGCCTTACTTGGCCGGCGGTGCGTTCGGCGCCTTGCCGAAGGTACCGTACATCTCGTTGCCGACGAAGCCGAAGGCCGAGACACCCGAGCCCTTGATCACGTTGAGCACCAGCGCGGTGGTCTCATACGGGGCCTGGCCGTCCGGCTGGAACTGCAGTTCCGGCTCGGGCTTGATCGCCAGCGTCGCGTTCAGCGCGCCGCGCAGCTGCCCCACGGTCAACGACGTCCCGTTCCACTGGATGTCGTTGTTGGGCATGATCACGACCTTGTTCTTGTCACGTTTGATCACCGCGTCCGGCGGCGGCGTGTTGGGATTGGGCAGGTCGATGCTCACGGCGTGGGTAGCCACGGGAATGGTGATGATGAACATGATGAGAAGAACGAGCATGACGTCGATAAGCGGCGTCGTGTTCATTTCCATCATCGGCTCGCCATCGTCCTTGCCGCCTGACATTGCCATGGTGGTTTACTCCTGAAAAGTTGCAGTCGCAGCCGGCTTAGGCGTTCGGATCGACCGGGTTCGAAATGAATCCGACCGTCGGATAGCCAGCCATCTGGACGTTGTAGATCGCGCCCGCCACGCAGCGCCACGGGGCGTTGACGTCGCCGCGAATGTGCACCTGCGGGACCAGGTCCGGATTGTTCTTGAGAGCGTCCGGTCCGCCTGCGCGCTTCACGATCCTGTCCAGGCGTTCGTACGAGAGCTTGAGCAGCTCGTTCGAATCGACCGGGGTGATATTGTTGAAATAGACCCGGCATTCACCGCCCAGCGATGCGCCTTCGAAGCCCGGATCACCCGCGCTGCGTCCGCCAGCATCCGAAGTGCTGACAGTCAGCAGCAGGTTTTCGACCTTGTCCTTCGATTCCTGCGAAGCGATGACCGGAATTTTCAGCTTCTGGATGGTCTGGATCGCGACCGGAACCGCGATCAGAAAGATGATCAGAAGCACCAGCATCACGTCCACGAGGGGCGTGGTGTTGATGTCTGACATCGGCTTCGTATCGCCTCCGCCGCCCATCGAAATCGCCATGGTTACATCCTATCCTAATGCGTTGCCCCGGATCGCGCTTGCGCCAGCTGGCTGGCGATCCGGCTGTTGCCGACGACCGGGCGGATTGGCCGCCCGGTCGATCGGACAGGCTTACTGCTTGGCAGCCGGAGCGGCAGCAGCGGGCTTGGCAGCCGGAGCGGCGGCCGTGGCCGGCTTCACCGCACCCTTCGAGTTGATGTTCGCCAGAACGTCGGTCGAGAAGCCGTTGAGCTGTTCGCCGATGCTCTTGTTGCGGGCCTGGAGGTAGTTGTAGGCAAGCACCGCGGGAACCGCGACGAGCAGACCGAGCGCGGTCATGATCAGCGCTTCACCGACCGGACCCGCGACCTTGTCGATCGAAGCCGAACCGGCGATACCGATCGCGATCAGCGCGCGGTAGATGCCGACCACGGTCCCGAACAGACCGATGAACGGCGCGGTCGCACCGACGGTCGCGAGGAACGGCAGGCCGCCGGCGAGCTTCGAGTTGACCGAAGCGACCGAGCTGGCGAGCGAACCGTGCAGCCAGTCATGGGCGTCGGTTTCGTTGACCATCTTGCCGTGCTGGTCTTCAGCGGCAAGACCGTCGTCGACGATCTGGCGCCATGCGCTGTTCTTGTCGAGCTTGGCAGCGCCTTCCTTGAGCGAAGGAGCGCGCCAGAAGCTTGCGCGCAGATCCTTGTACTGGCGCATCAGCTTGTTCTGTTCGATCCACTTGGTGATCAGGATGAAGAACGAGCCGAACGACATGATGCCCAGGATGATGACGGTGGCATAAGCGATGAAACCGCCCTGCTGCAGCGCTTCGGCGAAGCCGAACTTGTTCTGGGGAGCCGCGCTTGCCGCAGCCGAAAGAAGTTCAAAAACCATGCGATAGTCCTCTCAAGAAGAAAATTGATAACCAAAAACCTGGGGTCCGGAGACCCTGAAACGCTTACTCTTCGGGGATGACCCAGCGGAAACGACTGCTGTAGACACCGCCGGTCGGGTTGCCTTCGGCATCCTGGCCCGGCTGGAACTTGGCGCGCCGCATCAGCAGCGAGCAAGCGGTCGAATCGAGATCGGGGCTGCCGCTCGAAGAGGTGATGTCACACCCGGTCGGGCGGCCATCGGCACCGACCGACAGGCGGAAGCCCGTGACGCCGCTGCGGTTTTCACGCAGTGCGCGGGTCGGGTAGTCGTTGTTGGTCACCCAGTTGGCGGGATTGCCCTTGGGGGTCAGCGCCTTGACCGGCGCGCGAGGCGCGGGCGGGGCGGCCGGCGGCGCCGGAACGGCAACCGGAACCACGACCGGCACCGGCGGCGGCGGAGTGGTCACCACCGAAACCGGCGGCGGCGCGACGTTGATGTTGAGCTTCGGCGGAGGCGCCACGATCGGCGGCGGAGCCGCGACCTTCTTGGGTGGCGGGGGTTTCTCCTCCTTCTTCTCTTCTTTCTTGATGTCGACGGTAGTCACCTTCTTCATCACCTGCTTGAGTCCCTCATAGGCCAGGCCGGTAACCAGCGCATAGCCCAGGGCCAGGTGAAGCAAGGCAACGACGACAAAGGCGGCAATCCGGTTACCGCTCATCTCTTGGTCAGCGTAAGCCATTCAGACGCATCACTCCATAACAGTCCCTCCGGGCCGAAACCCGGTCCCGACGCCCGAATCCCCGAGAGGAGCCGGACGCCCAAATTGTTAACTTCCACCCTGCGGGTCAATCCGGAAAACCTTGCGAGCGCCCGACGCTCCCAAAAGCCAGATCGCGGGCCTTTGTTTTTGTTTGGCCCGGTTTTGGGCAGCTTTAGCTCCGAGCAAGCCGCCGCGCAACGCTTTATCGGTTAACTTGCGATTCACGCATGTTAAGATCAAGAGGCCTGATAATCGCACAGAATCCCGCGCTTCGACACGGGTGGCGACAGGACACGGCGGCTGACAGGAGCTTGGACGATGAATTGGGTGATTCGCAGCGGACCGGCAGCACTTGCCCTGTTCGCCACTGTTCTGGCCGCACCGGTTTGGGCCGATTCGCAGCCCAAGACCCCGCCGCCGCCGCCGCCCAGCTATGCCGATCTGGCGGACCTCGCCGATGGCGCGCCGCTGGTCATCCGGGCCCAGCCGCGCAAGATCGTCGCGGTCGAGCCGGTGCGGGCGCCCGGCGTGCGCGCGGGCTGGGGGCGCTTCTACATCGAGGCGAAGACCGAGGCGCTGATCGCGGGAACCGCGCCATTGGGCGGCGCGCTGGCCTACCTCGTCGACCTGCCGCTCGACGCCAAGGGCAAGCCGCCGGCGATCAAGAAGAAGAGCGTGGTGCTGTTCGCGCGCGCCGTGCCGGGGCATCCCGGCGAACTCCAGCTGGTCGCGCCCGATGCGCAGCTTTTGTGGGATCCGGTGCTTGAAACGCGGATCAAGGGCGTGCTGGCGGAATTCTATGCATCCGGCGCTCCGCCCCGGATCACCGGCGTTCGCGAGGCGATCCACGTCAGCGGCGAGCTTGCCGGAGAGGGCGAGACCCAGATCTTCCTGACCGCCGCGAACGGCGAACCGGCGGCAATCACGGTCAGCCGCATGCCGGGGCAGCCGCCGCGCTGGGGCGTGTCGTTCTCGGAACTGGTCGCCAGCGACAGCGCGCCGCGGCGCGAGAGCCTGGGCTGGTACCGGCTCGCCTGCTTCCTCCCGCGCGAACTGCCGGCGGCGGCCAATATCTCGAGCCGCCGAGCCGACCAGGCGCGCACGCTCGAGGACTATGCCCTGGTCCTTGCCGAACTGGGCGCCTGTCCGCGGACCCGCCGCTAGGCGGCGTGGACAACCTTGCCGGGGCCTTTGACAGGTCAACCGTGATCCGCGCGGAACTTGTCCACGCCGCCTAAGCTTGCGCCTTGCCCCCAGCCCGCGCGCTGCCTAAGGCGCGGGCACCGGAAGGGAGCACGATGGCACAACCACTCAAAATCGCATTGGCCGGTCTGGGCACCGTCGGGGCGGGAGTCATTCGCCTGGTCGAGGCCAACCGCGCCCTGATCGAGCGCCGCGCGGGCCGCCCGATCCAGATCACCGTGGTTTCCGCGCGCGATCGCCGCAAGGACCGCGGGGTCGATCTTGCACCCTATGCCTGGGAAGACGACATGGTCATCCTGGGCGAGCGCGAGGATGTCGACGTGGTGGTGGAGATGGTCGGCGGGGCCGATGGTCCGGCGCTGGCGCTGGCCCGCACCACGATCGAGGCGGGCAAGGCGCTGGTCACCGCCAACAAGGCGATGATCGCGCACCACGGGCTGGAACTGGCCGCCAAGGCCGAGGACAAGCGGGTCGCGCTGAAGTTCGAAGCCGCGGTGGCCGGCGGCATCCCGGTGATCAAGGCGCTGCGCGAAGGCGCCGCCGCCAATGCGATCGAGCGGGTCTACGGAATCCTCAACGGCACCTGCAACTATATCCTCTCGACGATGGAGGATACCGGCCGCGATTTCGCCGATGTCCTCGCCGAGGCCCAGGCGCTGGGCTATGCCGAGGCCGATCCGACCTTCGACGTCGAGGGGATCGATGCGGCGCACAAGCTTTCGATCCTGGCGGCCATCGCGTTCGGGACAAAGGTCGATTTCGCCGGGGTCGCCGCATCGGGGATCACCCGGCTGCGCGCCGCCGATATCGCCCAGGCGGATTCGCTGGGCTACGTCATCCGCCTGATCGGCATGGCCGAAGCCGGGGCCGAGGGTCTGTTCCAGCGGGTCCAGCCGCACCTGGTGCCGTTCGATCATCCGCTCGCCCATGTCGACGGAGCGACCAACGCGGTGGTCGCCGAGGGCAATTTCTCGGGCCGGCTGCTGTTCCAGGGCGCGGGCGCGGGCGATGGCCCGACGGCCAGCGCGGTGGTGGCCGATTTGATCGACATCGCGCGCGGCGAACTGGGTCCGGCCTTCTCGATGCCGGTCGCCGAACTCGAAGCGCTGGCCCCCGCCGCGACCGGGCACCGCCAGAGCCGCGCCTACATCCGTTTCCTGGTGGCCGACCGGCCCGGCGTGCTGGCCGAGATCACCGCCGCGCTGCGCGATGCCGGCGTCTCGATCGAAAGCCTGATCCAGAAGGGCCGTGCGCTCGACGCGGGCGAGGTGATGGTGGCGATGGTCTCCCACGAAGGCCCCGAAAGCGCGGTCAGCGAAGCGCTGCGCCTGCTCGAAGGCTCACCCAGCCTGACCGAACCGCCGCTGGTGCTGCATATCCTGGGGGATTAGGGGGCTGGGGCTTCGCCTTTGGCAATTCTGTCCGCTTCCGATCCCTCGGGCGCCTGCGGCAGCGCGCTGACATCGACATAATAGACCGGCGGCGGTACTCCGCCGAAGTTGCCGCGGCAGACGCCGTCAGCGCCGCGGCGGCACTTGATGGAAGAAACGTCAGGGGCGCTTGGCAGGTTTCCATCCAGCGCGCGGCGCGCCTCGCGCGAGTTGGGATCGCTCTCGGCGGTCGAGGGCACCCGCTGGTCGCCGCCGTCATCGGCGCAGACCACGATCTCGCCGGGTTCGGCGGGCTGGCAGCGCGCCTTCCTGCGCACCGCTCCGAACTTCGCCTGGGCCTGCTCGAACCGTTCGGCGACCTTGCGGTCGAGTTCGTCGTCGGCGCTCTGGGCATGCGCCTGCGTGCCGGCCAGGGCCAGTCCGGCAAGCAATACCAAAGCCTTGCGCAGCATCGCCACTCCCGTCATTGGTCGCGGTGGGAGCGCAGCGGCGCTTAATCGCCGCTGAACGCCGCCCCTCTCGACAGCGCAGGCCTGCCCGGCTAAGCGCCCCGCTACATACCTATGCAGAAAGCCCGGAAGACACCATGAGCCAAACCCCCGCGTCCCAGGTCCTCGACCGCGTCCTCGTCCTCGAAATGGTCCGCGTCACCGAAGCCGCCGCGATCGGCGCTTCGAAGCTGATCGGCCGCGGCGACGAGAAGGCGGCAGACCATGCCGCGGTCGAGGCGATGCGGGCCGCGCTCAACGAGCTGGCGATCGACGGCACCGTGGTGATCGGCGAGGGCGAGCGCGACGAGGCGCCGATGCTGTTCATCGGCGAAAAGGTCGGCTCGGCGCAGGGCAGCGGCCCGAAGATCGACATCGCGCTCGATCCGCTTGAGGGCACGACCATCACCGCCAAGGCCGGCCCCAACGCGCTTGCCGTGCTGGCGGTGGCCGAGGAAGGCAACCTGCTCAACGCTCCCGATGTCTACATGGACAAGCTGGCGGTTGGTCCGGGCTATCCCGAAGGGATCATCGACCTTGCCAAGAGCCCGACCGAAAACGTCAAGGCGGTGGCCGCGGCCAAGGGTGTCGCGCCGGCCGATATCATCGTCTGCGTGCTCGACCGGCCGCGTCATGCCGATCTGATCGCCGAACTGCGCGGGCTTGGCTGCGGGGTGGTGCTGATCGGCGACGGCGACGTTGCCGGGGTGATCGCGGTGACCAATCCCGACACCACGATCGACCTCTACATGGGGTCGGGCGGCGCACCCGAGGGCGTGCTGGCCGCTGCCGCGCTGCGCTGCGTGGGCGGGCAGTTCAACGGCCGCCTGCTGTTCCGCAACGACGATGAGCGCGGCCGCGCCCGCAAGTGGGGGATCGAGGATCTCAACAAGATCTACACCCGCGACGAGCTGGCCAAGGGCGATTGCATCTTCGCCGCCACCGGGGTGACCGACGGCTCGCTGCTCAAGGGCGTCAAGCGGATGCCGCACGGGCTGGTCACCACCAATTCGGTGGTGATGCGGGCCAGTTCGGGCACGGTCCGCTGGGTCAGCGGCGAACATCGCAACAAGAGCTGATCCACACAGTTCATCGCCTGCCCCGTTGCAATCCCCCTTCGGCCCGCTAAGGCGCGCGAAGGGCTGATTTGCGCGGGGAAGGGCGACTCGAATGAAACTGCTGGCCGGAAACTCCAACCTGCCGCTGGCACGGGCGATTGCGGACTATCTCAAGCTGCCGCTGACCAAGGCCGACGTGCGCCGTTTCGCCGATGACGAAGTCTTCGTCGAGATCCACGAAAACGTGCGCGGCGAAGATGTTTTCGTGATCCAGTCGACCAGCGCGCCGGCCAACGACAACCTGATGGAACTGCTGATCTGCATCGATGCGCTGCGCCGCGCCTCGGCCGCGCGGATCACCGCGGTTACGCCCTATTTCGGCTATGCCCGGCAGGACCGCAAGCCGGGTCCGCGCACCCCGATCTCGGCCAAGCTGGTCGCCAACCTGATCACCCAGGCCGGCGCCGACCGCGTGCTGGCGGTGGATCTTCACGCCGGGCAGATCCAGGGCTTCTTCGATATTCCCACCGACAACCTCTATGGTGCGCCGGTGATGGCCGCCGATATCCTCGAGCGCACCGGGGGCGAGAACCTGATGGTCGTCTCGCCCGATGTCGGCGGCGTTGTCCGCGCCCGCGCGCTCGCCCGGCGGATCGGCAATGCGCCGCTCTCGATCGTCGACAAGCGCCGCGACAAGCCGGGCGTTTCGGAAGTGATGAACATCATCGGCGACGTGAAGGGCTGGGACTGCATCCTGATCGACGACATCATCGATTCGGGCGGCACCCTGTGCAATGCCGCGGGGGCGCTGATGGAAGCCGGCGCGAACAGCGTCACCGCCTACCTGACCCACGGGGTCCTGTCGGGCAAGGCAGCCGAGCGGGTGCAGAATTCCGCGCTCAAGGAACTGGTGATCACCGATTCGATCCAGCCGACCGAAGCGACCCAGGCCGCGAGCAAGATCCGGCTGCTGTCGATCGCCCCGCTGGTCGGCGAGGCGATCCACCGCATCGCCGAGGAAAGCTCGGTTTCGAGCCTGTTCGACTGATGGCGCTCGACGCGGAACTGGCGCTTGCCCACCGCCTGGCCGATGCCGCGCGCGAGGCTATCCGGCCGCTGTTCCGCACCGCGATCGGCAGCGAGCGCAAGGCCGACCGGTCGCCCGTGACCGAGGCCGACCGCGCCGCCGAAGAGGCGATGCGGCGGCTGATCAAGGCCGAGTTTCCGCGCGATGCGATCCACGGCGAGGAGTTCGGGGCGGAAGCCGGCAATTCGGGGCGGACCTGGGTGCTCGACCCTATCGACGGGACCACCGCCTTCATGGCCGGACGCCCGATTTTCGGCACGCTGATCGCGCTGGTCCAGGAAGGCTGGCCGGTGCTGGGGGTGATCGACCAGGCGATCCTGGACGAGCGCTGGGTGGGAATTACAGGGCAGCCTACGACGTTCAACGGCGGCCTAGCGCGGACCAGAAGCTGTCCAGCCCTTGCCGAAGCCGCGCTGGCGACCACCGGTCCGCACTACTTCGACGACCATGACGGCGAACACTTCATGGCCCTTGCCGCGCGGACCGATCACAAGCACATGGTCATGGGCGGCGACTGCTACAACTATGCCATGCTTGCCCTGGGGCAGCTCGACATCGTGTGCGAGGCCAACCTCAAGCTGCACGACTATGCCGCGCTGATCCCGGTGGTCGAAGGCGCGGGCGGGGTGATGTGCGACTGGAACGGCGATCCGCTCCACGCGGCGAGTTCAGGCCACGTGCTGGCGCTGGGCGATCCGGCCCGGGTTGAGGATGTGGTCGAGGCGCTTGCCTGCCGGCACTAGGCCGAACCACATTCCTCCAATCCAATCCCCGTTCATGCTGAGCTTGTCGAAGCGCTGCCTTCCTCTCTGAAGAAAGGACGGTCCTTCGACAGGCTCAGGATAAGCGGGGTTTGGGGGATTTAGGCTTTTGGATCGACGTTTCAGGCCAGCGCCTCGCGCACGAAGTCTCCGGCCCGTTCGCCGATCATGATCGAAGGGGCATTGGTGTTGCCCGAGACCAGCCGCGGCATGATGCTGGCGTCGGCGACCCACAGGCCCTCGATCCCGCGCGCCTTGAGCCGGGGGTCGACCACCGCATCTTCATCGGCGCCCATCCGGCAGGTGCCGACCGGGTGGTAGATGGTATCCGAAACCTCGCGGATTCGGGCTTCGAGCGCCGCGTCGTCGTGCCAGTCGATCGGATTGCGCTCGCGCGCGCCAAGCTCCGACAGCGGCGGAGTTTCGGCGATCCGGTACATCAGCCGCGAAGCATCGCGCAGCAGCGCCAGGTCGCGCTCGTCGGACAGGAAGTTGGGATTGATCGCCGGGGCCGCCGAGGGATCGGCTGACCTGAGCTTCACCCAGCCGCGGCTTTCGGGGCGCAGCACGCAGGCGTGGAGCGAGAAGCCGTGCTGCTTCAGCCGGTCGCGGCCGTGGTTCTGGATGATCGCGCGGACAAAGTGGTACTGGATGTCGGGCGCCGGAGCATCGGGGCGGATCTTCACGAATCCGCCGCTTTCCGCGAAATTGGTGGTGAGCATCCCGGTGCGCTTCAGACGGTGCTCGATAAAGGCGGCGGCCACCTTGAACAGCCCGCGCAGCGATCCGCCGAACAGGCTGAGATCGTCGAGCTCATAGCCGACCAGGTAGTCGCAGTGATCCTGCAGGTCCGCGCCGACCGCCGCCTTGTCGAGCAAAACCTCGATGCCGTGTTCGCGCAGGTGCGCGCCCGCCCCGATGCCCGACAGCATCAGGATCTGCGGGCTGCCAAAGGCTCCGGCTGACAGCACCACGCCGCCGCTGGCCCGGATCACTTCCTGCCGCCCGCCGATCCGCACCGCCACGCCGACGGCGCGGCCGTCCTCGATCACGATCCGTTCGACCGTGGCGCCGGTCCTGACCGCAAGGTTGGGCTTGCCCGCCAGCGGATCGATGAAGGCGCGCGCGGCGCTCCACCGTTCGCCCTTGTACTGGGTCACCTGGTACATGCCGAAGCCGTCCTGGCGCGGGCCGTTGAAATCGTCGGTCAGCGGCAATTGCAGCCGGCTTGCCGCCTCGACGAAAGCCTGCCCGACCGGGCTGGGCGAGATCTGGTCCGAAACGTGGAGCGGCCCGCCCGCGCCGTGATGATCGTTTGCGCCGCGCTGGTTGTCTTCCTGGCGGCGGAACACCGGCAGCACGTCATCCCAGGCCCAGCCGGTGCAGCCCAGCGCCGCCCAGTTGTCATAGTCCCAGGCGTTGCCGCGGATATAGACCATCCCGTTGATCGCGCTCGATCCGCCCATGCCGCGCCCGCGCGGCTGATAGCCGATGCGTCCGCCCAGACCGTCCATCGGTTCGGTATCGAAGGCCCAGTTGGAACTTTCGGGCAGGAAACCGAGCAGGCCGGGGGTGCGGATCGGCATCCCGGTGTTCGCGCCGCCGGCTTCGAGCAGGCAGACGCGCAGCCTGCCATCCGCCGCCAGCCGCGCCGCCGCCGCGCTGCCCGCGCTGCCGCCGCCGATCACGATGACGTCGAACTGATCCATGCTCGCTGCTCCCCTGCTCTTCCCGCGAAGCAGTTAAGCGCGCGATTAAACGAGTGCAATCCTATTCGGCGGCAACCTGGTCTTGCGGCGCGGCGTGCAGGCGCAGCCAGCGTTCGCGGATCGCGTCGGAGGTGTCGCGGCTGTCATCATGGCTCCAGCCCGGTGGGCGCCAGCAATAGCCCAGCTTGTGCCGCCACGGCGCGGCCCAGACGTCTCTCGCGATGCCGATCCATTCGTGGAACGAAACCCACAGCAGGTTGAAGCTGCCCAGCTGCTTCACGATCCCGTAATGGATCCGCTGATCCGCAAGTTCGGGCTGGAAAGTGCCGAACATCCGGTCCCAGACGATGAACACCCCGGCATAGTTCCGGTCGAGATAGAGCGGGTTGGTGGCATGGTGGACGCGGTGGTGGCTGGGCGTGTTCATCACCGCCTCGAACCAGCGCGGGCACTTGTCGATCGCTTCGGTGTGGAACCAGAACTGGTAGATCAGGTTGAGCCCGCCGCAGAAGAAGATCATCGCCGGATGGAAGCCGATCAGCACCAAGGGCATGCGGAACAGGAAACCCAGCGCGATCGTGCCGGTCCAGGTCTGGCGCAGCGCGGTCGACAGGTTGTAGTGCTGGCTCGAATGGTGGTTGACGTGGCTGGCCCACATCCAGCGGACCCGGTGGGCAAAACGGTGGAACCAGTAATAGGCCATGTCGTCGAGGATGAAGCAGGCCAGCCAGGCCCACCACTGCCAGCCGATCTCCACCAGGCGATAGGGATAGATCGCGAAGTAGAGCGCTGCGACCAGCCCGCCGGTGAGCAGCCCCGCCACGGTCGATCCCACACCCATCCCCAGCGAGACCAGCGTATCGCGCGCTTCGTACTTTTCGGGGGCATTGCGCCAGGCCCAGATCATTTCGGCCAGGACCAGCGCGATGAAACCGGGCACCGCATAGTCGACGGGGTTGAACTCAGGCATGCGAACCTCGCCCGACATGGCGCAGGCTGCCGGCCCAGACCTGGGCCTTGTCGCCAAGGTCCAGAGTGATCCGGCCAAAGGTCTCTTCGCCGGTCCCGATGGTCAGGAAATTGCGGTCGAGCCGGGCAAAGGCGTGGCTGTCGAGCAGGCGCGAGGCGAACATCGCGCCGTGGCGGCGCAGCAGCATCACCCGGCCTTGCGCATCGCGCAGCAGCGCCCCGATCCCGGCGCGGTCGAGCGCCAGGTCGACCGGTTCGAACCCGCACAGCGCCTCGCGCGCCAGCCGCCGCGCGTCGTCCTCCGACGTGATCCGCACGTCCTCGCCCAGCTTCAGCCGGGCGCAGACCAGGCCAAGCAGCAGCACCCCCAGGATCGAGGCGCCCAGCTGGATCAATTGTCCCATCATCGCCTCATCCCTCCCGCGCCGCCAGCATGTCCATCAGCGCCCTGACCGGGGTGACGTCGTAGCCGGCCCCGGCCGCCGCGGCGGCCAGCGCGTGCGGGCTCTTCCCGTGGCTGGCTTCGGCCAGCGCCCAGAGCAGGGTCGAGCGGGTTCCCGAACGGCAATAGGCGAGCACCGGCCGTTCGCTTGCAGCCAGCGCGGCGGCCATCGCCTTGACCTGGCTTTCCGAAAATCCCGCATGGGTGACCGGAATCGCCACATAGTCCATCCCCGCGGCCCGCGCCGCGGCTTCGATCTCGGCGCCGGGGGTCTGGTCGTCGCTTTCGCCTTCGGGGCGGTTGTTGATGACCATGCCGATCCCGGCTTGCGCGGCCACGGAAATATCGGTCAGCGAAATCTGCGGGCTGGCATAAACACGGTCATCGAGTTGGTGGAACACGGCAAGCACCCTCCTGCTTCGCCATGCTGCCAAGCCCGCGCCCCCCTTGCAAGCATGGTGCCGCCGCGCGCAGCAAAGATTCGCGCCAGCGGCGCAGAACGAAGCAATATTGCGTGCAGAAATGTCACAGTTGACACGGGTTCACCGCGTTTCGCTGATTCCGTTCGCCATTCGAAAGCGATTCGGGTATGTGGAAAAGTGCAGAGGAGAAGGCCTTGCCGCGTTCTCCTTGTCGCCCGGTGCGATTCGTCCGCGCCATCGGGGATCTGAAATGGGGCGAAACGAAGGTAAGTAGCGAATTTATGGGTTTTGATAGAGGGCGTCGCGGGCGTGGCCGCGACAAGCGGGACGGTTTCGGCGAAGACAGTTTCGATCCTTTCGCGGGCGGCGGAGGCGGCGGTGACCGTTTCGGCGGCGGCGGCGGTGGTGGACGCGGCTTCGGTGGCGGCGATCGTGGCGGCTTCGGCGGCGGTGATCGCGGCGGCTTTGGCGGCGGCCCGCGTGGCGGCGGCGGTGGCGGCTTCGGCGGCGGTCCGCGCGGCGGCGGTGGCGGCGGAATGCCCGCCCAGGTCGTCGGCGAAGGCACCGGCACGGTCAAGTTCTTCAACGCCGGCAAGGGCTTCGGCTTCATCCAGCAGGATGCCGGCGGCGAAGACGTGTTCGTTCACATCAGCGCGGTTGAGCGCGCCGGGCTTGAAGGCCTGGCCGAAGGCCAGCAGCTGAAGTTCCAGCTGGTCGATCGCGGCGGCAAGGTTTCCGCCAGCGACCTCGAAGTGGTCGGCGATGTGATCGCCGTGCAGAAGCGCGAAGCGCCGCAGCGTCAGCTGACCGGCGAACGCGCCACCGGCACGGTCAAGTTCTTCAACGGAATGAAGGGCTTCGGCTTCATCACCCGCGACGACGGCCAGCCTGATGCCTTCGTGCATATCAGCGCGGTCGAACGTTCGGGGATGTCGGGCCTCAACGAAGGCGACCGGCTTGAATTCGACATCGAAGTCGATCGACGAGGCAAGTACTCGGCGGTCAACCTGGTGCCGCTTCAGGGTTGATTGCCTTCGTCCGTGGCCGGGGTTGTCCCGGGCCGGATGAAGCACTAGACAAGCGCAAATGGCGGTCCTGCCGGGGCCGCCATTTGTCGTTTCCGAATTGCCTCAATTACATGCCGAGAAGGAAATTGCGATGTCCATTACCCCGCTGATGCCAGTCTATCCCCGCTGCGGCTTTCGCCCGGTGCGCGGCGAACACTGCCACCTGATCGGGGAAGACGGCCGCCGCTATCTCGATTTCGCGGCCGGGATCGCCGTCAACCTGCTGGGCCACAGCCACGAAGGGCTGATCGGCGCGATCCAGCGCCAGGCCGCGACGCTGATGCACGTCTCCAACCTCTATGGCAGCCCGCAGGGCGAACACCTCGCCCAGCGGCTGGTCGACCTGACCTTTGCCGACACGGTGTTCTTCACCAATTCGGGGGTCGAGGCGGTGGAATGCGCGATCAAGACCGTGCGCGCCTATCACCAGCACGTCGGCAATGATCACAAGTATGAGATCATCACTTTCAGGAATGCCTTCCACGGCCGGACCCTGGCGACGATCAGCGCCTCCAGCCAGGAGAAGATGCACAAGGGCTTCTATCCCCTGCTCGAAGGCTTCAAGTATGTCGATTTCGATGATCTTGAAGGCGCGCGGGCGGCGGTCGGGCCGAACACCGCGGGCTTCCTGGTCGAACCAGTGCAGGGCGAAGGCGGGATCCGTCCGGCCAGCCAGGAGTTCATGGCCGGACTGCGCGCGCTGGCGGACGAGCATGACCTGCTGCTCGCGCTCGACGAGGTGCAGTGCGGCGTGGCCCGCTCGGGCACGCTCTATGCCTATGAACAATTCGGGATCGAGCCCGACGTGATGGCCAGCGCCAAGGGGCTGGGCGGCGGCTTCCCGATCGGGGCTTGCCTCGCCACCGAAAGGGCCGCGCGCGGCATGGTGATCGGCACCCACGGTTCGACCTATGGCGGCAATCCGCTGGCGATGGCGGCGGGCGAAGCGGTGCTCGACGCCGTCGCCAACGACGAATTCCTGGCCCAGGTCCGCGCGACCTCCGAACGGCTGCGCACCCGGCTGGAACAGTTCATCGGCAACTATCCCGAGCTGTTCGAACTGGTTCGCGGCAAGGGGCTGATGCTGGGGATCAGGATGAAGTTCGAACCGCGCGAATTCGTGGGGCACCTGCGCGACAATCACCAGCTGCTGACCGTGGCGGCAGGTGACCAGACGCTGCGGCTGGTGCCGCCGCTGGTGATCGATGACAGCCACATCGACGAATTCTTCGACAAGCTTTCGGCCGGCGCCGCGAGCTTTCAATCGTCGGCAGGTGCGTCATGACCCGGCATTTCCTCGACCTTTCGGATGCCGGCGGCGACGCGCTGGCGGCGATGATCAACGACGCGATGGAACGCAAGGCCGCGCGGGCCGCCTGGCCCAAGGGCCAGCCGGATGCCGATGCGCCGCTGGCCGGGCGCGTGCTGGCGATGGTCTTCGAAAAGGCCTCGACCCGCACGCGCGTTTCGTTCGACATGGCGATGCGCCAGCTTGGCGGCAGCGCGCTGGTGCTCGAGGCCGGGAGCACCCAGCTCGGCCGGGGCGAGACCATCGCCGATACCGCCCGCGTGCTCAGCCGGATGGTCGATGCGATCATGATCCGCACCAACGATCACGCCAAGATCGAGGAGCTGGCCCATCACGCCGAGGTTCCGGTGATCAACGGCCTGACCGACCAGTCGCACCCCTGCCAGATCGTTGCCGACCTGCAGACCCTGGTCGAGCATGGCAAGCCGCTCCCCGGGCTTGAACTGGCGTGGCTGGGTGATGGCAACAATGTGTTGAGCTCGATCGTCGAGGCGGCGGGGCTGATGAAGTTCAACGTCAGGATCGCCGTGCCCGAGGGTTTCGATCCGGACCCGCGCTATATCGAGCGCGCGCGCGCCCAGGGCGCGCGCATCACGCTGACCCGCAATCCGCAGGAAGCGGTGGCCGGGGCCGCGGTGGTCGTCACCGATACCTGGATCTCGATGGGCCAGGCCGACAGCGATGCGAAGATCGCGGCGATGACGCCCTACCAGGTGAACGAGGCGCTGATGGCGCATGCCGCCGCCGATGCGCTGTTCCTCCACTGTCTCCCCGCGCACCGCGGCGAGGAAGTGAGCGACGCGGTGATCGATGGCCCGCGTTCGGTGGTGTGGGACGAGGCCGAGAACCGGATTCACGCGCAGAAGAGCATCCTGCGCTGGGTCTTCGGCCAGTTGTGAGCGCGACGCAGCACATCGAACCGGGCGAAACCGGCTATGACCGGGTGATGAGCTTCACCATCCCCGCGCGCGATGTCCGCGGGCGGGTGGTGCGGCTGGGGCCGGTGCTGGATACGATCCTCGGCGCGCATGCCTATCCGCCGGCGATCCGGCACCTGCTGGCCGAAGCCTTGACGGTAACCGCGCTGATCGGCTCGCTGATGAAGGACGGCGAGGGGCAGCTGACCATGCAGGCCCAGACCGAGGGCGGGATCGTCGACCTGCTGGTCTGCGACTATCGCGGCGGCGAGCTGCGCGGCTATGTCCGCCATGATGCCGAACGGCTGGCCAGCCTGGGCGCCAATCCATCGCTCTTCGCGCTGTTCGGAAAAGGCTATCTGGCGATCACTTTCGATCTCGCGGCGACCGGGCAGCGCTATCAGGGGATCGTCCCGCTCGAGGGCAGCTCGCTGGCCGAGGCCTGCCAGTCCTATTTCTTCCAGTCGGAGCAGGTGCCCACGCTGATCCGGGTGGCGGTTCGCAGCGACAGCGCGGGCTGCATCGCCGGCGGCCTGCTGGTCCAGCATCTGCCCGAAGGCGAGGAAGGGCGCGAGCGGCTCCATGTGCGGCTCGATCACCCGGAGTGGGAGCATGTCGCGGCGCTGGCCGGATCGACCCGGCACGACGAGCTGGTCGATCCCGACCTGTCGCTCGAGGCGCTGGTCTGGCGCCTGTTCCATGATGAGCAGGAAGTCCGCTTCGAGCTTGGCACTCCGCTCAGCCGCGGATGCCGGTGCAGCATCGCGCACTACGAAAGCGTGATCGCCAAGTTCCCCGAGCAAGACCGCGCCGAAATGCGCAACGAACAGGGCCTGATCGTGGTTGACTGCGCGTTCTGTTCCAGGCTGTTCGAGATTTCAGCTTAGATTAATCGTTTCGCCGCTATTGATGCACGGTTCGCCGATGCGTGGCGCTGTGATACAAGCGGCGCGGCGCGGCGATGGACAAATTGGTTCGGCGTTTCGCTCGAAGGAAAAAAGCAGGTGGGGAAGATCAAGCTGCGATTGGCCAAGGCCGCGGCCGCGTGCCTGGTGGCTCTTGCCGCTCCGGCATTCGGTGGCGGGCCGACGCTCGCCATGCTCGACCAGCTGGAAAGCGGCCGCTGGGAACTGCGCGAGCGTGCCGGCGGCGCTGCTCAGCGCGTCTGCCTGCAGAACGGCCGCCGCCTGATCCAGCTGCGCCATCCGGGCCTCACCTGCGACAGCTATGTCGTCAGCGATGGGCCCGGGGCGGTGGTGGTGCAATACACCTGCCGCGGCAAGGGTTATGGCCGGACCGAGATCCGCAAGGAAACCAACCGGCTGGTCCAGGTCCAGAGCCAGGGCATCGCCGATGGCCTGCCCTTCGTGATCACGGCCGAAGCCCGCCGCATCGGTGATTGCACCGGCGCTTGAAGGCATTGCCACGGCCGCGGGCAGCGGCTAGCTCGGGACCATGCCGACAGCCAGAACCGCAGCCCGCCGCAAGGCAGTCGTCCTGCTTTCGGGGGGACTGGATTCGATGGTCTGCGCCGGCCTGGCGCGCGAGGCCGGCTTCGCCATCCAGGCGCTGACGATCGACTACAACCAGCGCCATCGCCGCGAGATCGAAGCCGCGCGCACAATCGCCCACGAACTTGGGGCCGAGCGCCATGTGATCCTGCCGCTCGATCTCAGCCAGTTTGGCGGTTCGGCGCTGACGGCGGATATCGCGGTGCCCAAGCAGGGCATCGGCGAGGAGATCCCGGTCACTTACGTTCCGGCGCGCAATCTGGTGTTCCTGTCGCTGACGCTGGCCTGGGCCGAGGCGCTGGGCGCAAGCGACGTCTTCATCGGGGTCAACGCGCTCGACTACTCGGGTTATCCCGATTGCCGGCCCGAATTCATCGCCGCCTTTGCCGATCTTGCCAAGCTGGCGACCAAGGCCGGAGCGGAAGGCGGGACTTTTGCCATCCATGCCCCGCTGCAATTCCTTGGCAAGGCTGACATCGCCCGCGAAGCGGCGCGCCTCGGGCTCGATGCGGGGATGAGCTGGTCGTGCTACGATCCGCAGGATGATGGTTCGGCCTGCGGGCTGTGCGACAGCTGCCGCCTGCGCAAGGAAGGATTTGCAAAGGCAGGGCTGGTCGATCCGACCCGCTACGCGGCCTGATTTCGGGGAGAAGGAATTTGGACAAGCAGGAGCTTGCCGGCGCAAGAGGCCGGGCCAGCGGGTACAGCTGGTATGTGCTGGGGATCCTGGTGCTGGTCTATGTGCTCAATTTCATCGACCGGCAGATCGTCAGCATCCTGGCGGTCGACATCAAGCGCGACCTGCAACTGAGCGACAGCGAAATGGGCTTTTTGGGCGGGGCGGCCTTTGCCGTGTTCTATGCCCTGTTCGGGATCCCGCTGGGGCGCCTGGCCGATAACTGGCACCGGGTCCGCTTGCTGAGCGCTGGCCTCGCGCTGTGGTCGGCGATGACGGCAATGTCGGGCTTTGCGAACAACCGCTGGACGCTGACCCTGGCGAGGATGGGCGTCGGCGTGGGCGAGGCGACCGCCAGCCCGACCGCCTATTCGCTGATCTCGGACTATTTCCCCAAACACCAGCGTGCCACCGCGCTGGCGATCTATTCGTCGGGTCTCTACCTGGGCGGGGGCGTGTCGCTGTTCATCGGCGCCTGGATCATGCAGGCCTGGAACCATGCCTATCCCGCCGGCGCTCCGCTCGGTCTGGTGGGATGGCAGGCGGCATTCCTGGCCGTCGGCCTGCCCGGCTTGATGATGGCGCTGTGGGTGGCGAGCCTTCGCGAACCGGCGCGCGGCGCGATGGACGGCGAGGCGCGAAGCCTGCCAGCGCGGCCATTCGCGCTGTTCCTCCAGGATCTATCGGCAATCGTGCCGCCGTTCACGGTGCTGGGCGCCTGGCGGCGCGGCCCGGCCGCGCTCGCGATCAATCTTGGCGTGGCGCTGGGCCTGTTCCTGTTCAGCTGGGCGATGATCGGCCTGACCCGCAACGTGCCGCAATGGTCGGCCGTCGGTTTCGGCTATTACGCGGTCTTTTCCTGGGCAAGCGACCTGCGCGCCAGGGACCGCGCGACATTCCGCCTGATCTGGGGAACCCCGGCCTTCATCTGCACCACGCTTGGCTATGGCCTGGTATCCTTCGTGGCCTATGCCCTGTCGTTCTGGTCGGCCCCCTATGCCGAATTGGTGCTCAGGATCCCCAAGCAGGAGCTTGCCTGGGTGCTCGGCGCCAACGGCGCGATTTCCGGTTTTCTGGGGGTAATCGCCGGCGGCAGGATTGCCGATGCGCTGAGGCAGCGCAATCCGGCTGGCCGGATCCTGGTCGTGATGTTCGGCGTGGTCGCGCCGATCGTCCCGATCTGGCTGGGCTTCACGACCGCGGACCGGTTCGAATTCTACACGATGTCCTTCATCGCCGGGCTATGCGGTGCTGCCGCCCTTGGGGCAGCGGCGGCGACGACGCAGGACCTCGTGCTGACCCGCATGCGCGGCACCGCGACGGCTGCCTTCTTCCTCGGCACCACTCTGGTTGGCCTGTCCTTCGGGCCCTATTTCGTGGGCCAGATCTCGGATCTGACGGGAACCATGATTGATGGGAAGTCGCAGGGCAACCTGCGCGCCGGGATCCTCGCGCTGCTGGCCACTGCGCCCGTGGCGCTCGCGCTGCTGGTCTATGCCTACCGTGCGGTTCCCGCCGCCGAGGCGAGCCGAAGCGCCCGCGCGGGCGAGGCGGACTAGCGCGTAAGTACGCCGCAGGCGATCCGAGCGCCGCTGTTCCCGCTGGGATCGGTGCGGTTGTCATCGGGATCGGCATGGATGACGATCGCGGTGCCATCCGCATCGAACAGCGCCGCCTCGATTTCAGCGCGGGTTCCGCGCAGCTGCGCCGTCAGGGTTCCGGTTCCGATCGAGCTTGCGGTGATGCTGGGCAGGTCACCCAGGTGGCTGCCGGCCGGGTTGGCTGTGCCATGCTGCACGCCGTGCGGATTGAGGTGCGGCCCGGCCGAGGAAAAGCCGGGAGCCTCGCACTTGCCCACGGTATGAAGGTGCATTCCGTGCTGGCCCTGCGGCAGTCCCGCGATCGCGATCGACAAGGTGACGCGGTCATCGGTGGCGGTGATGATTGCCGTTCCCGCCGGAGCGCCGTTTGCCTGATGCAGCGTTGCGGTTGCCAGCTTGTGGTCCGGCATCTCGCCGAGGGAAACGCAACCTGCCGCCAATGCGCAGGCTGAAGCGAGAATGATTCCTGCGGCAATCTTCATGACGGCTCCCGGTTCGTGATTCGCTGCCGAGGATAACGAAAAAGGGGCCGGATTGCTCCGGCCCCCCAATCGTTTTGCCAGTAAAGGCCTTGGCTTACATGCCCGAGCCCGGACCGTAGGTGATTTCCACCCGACGGTTCTGGAGTTCGCGAACGCCATCGGCGGTCGGAACGCGCGGGTTGTTTTCGCCGAAGCCCTGGCTGCTGATCGCGCCGGCCTGGACGCCGTGCGAGGTCAGGTAAGCCTGGACCGAAGCGTTGCGGCGTTCCGACAGACCCTGGTTGTAGGTGGGCTTGCCCGAACGGTCGGCATAACCGGCCAGCATGATCGGAACGTTGGCGCAGTTGCCATAGGCAGTGACCGCGCTGTCGAGGATCGAAGCCGCTTCAGGCGTGATGTCCGACTTATCCCAGTCGAAGAACACGATGTACGGGCCCTTGTTGCACGGCGGCGGCGGCGGCGGCGGAGCGGGCTCCGGAGCCGGCGGCGGCGGCGGGGGCGGCGGCGGCGGAGCCGGCGGCGGCGGCGGCGGCGGAGCGCTGCCGAAGTTGTAGCCCAGCGTCAGCATCAGCGAGTGCGAACGGAAGCGGGTATCGATCGGAAGCCGCTGGCTGCCGGCCAGGTTCACATTGTCCTGGTTGAAGAAGCGATACTTCAGGCCCAGGTCGACATTGTCGGTCACCGGATAGCGGATACCGGCCAGTGCCTGCCAGGCGAAGCCGCTGTCCGAATCGTCGAACTGAGCGCCAGCCGAGTAGAGCTTGGCGCGGCCGACGCCGACGCCGCCGCCGACGAAGCCCTGAAGGCCATCGTCATCGCCGAAATCGAGCAGACCGTTGAGCATGAAGCTGAGGTCGCTGGTGTGGCCGTCAACGGGGGTGATGTTCACCGTGTTGGCGACGATGGTGTCGAGACCAGCGCGGCGATAGCCGACTTCGCCTTCGAGGCGGAAACCGCCGAAGTCGTAGCCGACAATGCCGCCCACATCGTAACCGGTCTTCCAGTTGGCAACGCCAACTTCAACACCGCTGTTGCTGTCGACTGCGTGTGAGTCTTCGACGATCATGCCGCCGGCGTCGAACTCGACGTACCAGGTATCGTCGCGAGCCAGGGCAGGCGTCGCTAGGGCCGTGGAGGCCAGCGCCATCCCAAGGATGAGTTTGCGCATTAGTGTTTTCCCCTTTTTGATAGGATTGAGCCACCGAGTGGGGAAATGTCTAACTGCAACGTTTTGCGCACGCAAGCGGGCAAAGCGCCTAACTGTTGCAATAATGTCGCGTTTTCGTGTGCCAATCGCACGAAACGACAGGAAATTGCGCCGACCGGCTCGAAGAATCGGTTGCCTTGCTAAATCGGCGATCCCGCAGCCTAGCTGGCCGGAATGATTCCCGCTGTGACCAGGCACTCGATCAGGGCCGAGATGGCCGACCGGGCTTCGCTGTCGACGTTGGCTCCTCCGGTCGGCGGGGCAGGACGGCTCGCGGCGTGCCAGCCGGCATTGTAGCGAATCTCCTGACCTGTCGCGCGGTTGAGCAGGCGCATCCCGTCGCTCGGCGCGGCAAACAGCCAGTTCCCGGCCTGGCGCATGGCAATCTGACCGGCCTTGCCGCTCCACGCACCGCTTGCGCCGGTGGCAACCAGCCAGGCCTGACCCTCTGCGGGAGCAGCCGGCGGCGCGGCCTGTTGCGCCTCGATCACGCAATGGAGCAGACCGTCAATTCGGGCGGCGATCTCGTTGACGAAGCCTTCCTTCTGCGCCTGGCCGGCAGGCGTGGCTGTGCTGCGGCCCGCGCAGGCTTTCCGGCTCGCCCGCCGAATAGAGCGTGGCCTGCGCGCCGCTCGGCCAGAGCAGCCTTCGCTTCGAAGGCTCGAACCGGGGGCGCCTGCCGTGGGGAGCGATCGCGATCAATCCGCTGCCCCCCTCGACCATCACCGCGCGCGCCTCGCCCAGCGATGCCCCGACCAGGGCGATCCGCGCCTTGCCATCGCTTTCGGCGATCGCGCGGACCCATTCGGCCCCGGCGCGGGTCTTGCCGAAGCCGCGCCCCGCCAGGATCAGCCAGCCCAGCCAGTCGCCATCGGGCGGCAGCTGGCCCTGATGCGCCCACAGCCGCCAGTGGCTGCGCAGCGCATGCCGCTCGCGCTCGCTCATCTCTTCGAGCAGCGCGCGGCATTTCCTGGCCGGCAGGGTAAGCAGCCAGGCGGCGCGGCTGTCGCTACGCTTGCTCATCCGGCTCGTCGTCCAGCGCCGCATTGGCAGCGGCGCGGGTCCGCATCTCGTCGATCATCGCGTCGATCGAATCGAGCACTTCCTGCTCGCTGCGATCGTCGACCTGGGCGCGGCGCTGCGCCACGCTCTGGCGGTGCAGGGTGAGGAGGCGGATCGCATTGGCAACATCCATCTTCTGCTCGGGATTGGGGCTGCGCAGGTAGCAAAGCAGCTCCATCTCAAGGTTCATGTACCCTTCGGCCAAGGCCGCCTGCCATTTCGCGGCGAATTCGGGATCGTTGTGGCGGGTGCGATAGGCCCGGCCGGGCGAAACATTGGCCTGCCGCGCCGAAGCCGCGATATTCGATGTGGCAACCAGGTGATCGAGAAAGCGGGTCCGCCAGTGGCGATCGCCCGGATTGTCGCCCTCCTCGCGCATCTGCTGCGTCGCCTTCAGCGACGTGCTCTTGCCGCGGGCCTTGCGGGCACGCGCGCTGGTCTTCGGCTCCTTGGGGGCCGTGGTCATGGACATGCTCCTGATGGAAGGGTGCGGGCCGAAGCGCCGGGCGGCGAATCGGGCTATCGCGATGTTCCCGATTTGTGCCATAATAGCGTGACAATGTCAAGAACAAAGAACCATAT
Organism: Sphingomonadaceae bacterium; assembly: GCA_046348665.1. Lineage (GTDB taxonomy): Bacteria > Pseudomonadota > Alphaproteobacteria > Sphingomonadales > Sphingomonadaceae > Novosphingobium. The sequence continues at coordinate 1,293,210 of JAXMDV010000001.1, forward strand.
GGGTTATTCGAGCCGCACAGCATGCGCCACTTGCCCGGCGGCGCACGGCTGGTTAAGCACGCCGCACCAAACGCCCGTGCAAAGGGGAATCCATGCTGCGCCGCCTCTATGACTGGACCATGGCCAAGGCGGTCCACCCCCATGCCGAATGGTGGCTGGCGCTGTTCGCCTTCGTCGAGGCGAGCTTCTTCCCGATCCCGCCGCATCCGCTGCTGGGGATCATGTGCCTGGCCGAACCGAAGAAGGCGATCCGCTTCTCGACCATCGCCATGCTCGGCTCGGTCGCGGGCGGGATGCTGGGCTATGCGATCGGCTGGGGGCTGTACGACACGCTCGGCACCCAGATCCTCGACCTGCTGGGCCTGACCGAAAGCTTCCCCAAGGCCGCCTGCTATCTCAACGAATACGGGTTCTGGATCTTCGTTGCCAAGGGTGCGACTCCGATCCCGTTCAAGCTGCTGACGATCACCGCCGGGTTCATCGGCATGGACTTGCTGCGCTTCATTGCCGGCTCGTTTGTCTCGCGCTCGATCAGCTTCCTGATCGTGGGCACGCTGTTCCGCCTGTTCGGTGCGCCGATCAAGGCCTTCATCGACAAGTACCTGGGCCTTGCCACCGCGGGCTTCGTGGTCTTCGTCCTCGCCGGCTTCGCGGCGATCTCGCTGCTCGGCGGCGATTCCGGGCAGGGCGGGCACAAGTGCGAAGCGGCCGCCCAGATCGAGGCCGCGCGATGAGCGCCGCGATCAGGCTTTACCACTGCGCCGATGCGCGCTCGTTCCGGGCGCTCTGGGCGCTCGAGGAACTGGGCCTGCCCTACGAGCTTGAGGTCATGCCGTTCCCGCCGCGCCTGCGGGTCGAGGGCTACCGCGAGCTGAACCCGCTGGGCACCGTGCCGGCTTGTTTCATCGACGGCGTGCTGATGACCGAAAGCGCCGCGATCCCGCATGTCCTGGCGACCCGCTTCGGGCCTTCAAGCCTGGCAGTCGCGCCCGACGAGCCTGGCTACATGGCCTACATGAACTTCCTGTTCATGGGTGAGGCAACGCTGACGTTCCCGCAGACGATCCACCTGCGCTACACCCGGCTCGAACCGCCCGAGCGCCGGGTCGCGCAGGCGGCAGAGGACTATGCCCAGTGGTTCGGCTCGCGCCTGCGCAACGCCGAAACGATGCTGGAAGGCGACCATGCCTGCGCCGGACGCTTCACGATGGCCGACATTTCGCTTGGCTATGCCGTGATGCTGGCGCTCAGCATCGGGCTGGAACAGCAGGTGACGCCGGGCATGCGCGCCTATCTCGACCGGCTCAGCGCGCGCGAGGGCTTTGTCCGGGCGAAGCAGCTCCAGGCGGGGGGTTCGGCCGACTGGCAGTGACGCGCCAGACCGTGTTGCCCATGTCGTCCGCCACCAGCAGCGCGCCGCTACTGTCGAAGGCCAGCCCCACGGGCCGGCCGTGGAAGCCCTCCGCGCCCAGGAACCCGCCCAGCACCACGCGCGGCATTCCCGATGGCCTGCCGCCGCTGAACGGCACGAAGATCACGCGGTAGCCGAACGGGCGGGTGCGGTTCCACGATCCGTGCTGGCCGACAAAGGCACCCTCGCCGAATTCGGGGCCAAGCGTCGGTCCGGGGGCAAAGGCCAGCCCCAGCGAGCCGCCGTGCGATCCGATGCCGTAATCGGGCTTGATCGCCCGCGCGACCATCGCCGGGTTGCGGGGCCAGGCGCGGCGATCCTCGTGCTGGCCCCAGTAGGACCACGGCCAGCCATAGAAGCCGCCCGGCCGCACCGAGGTGATGTAATCGGGCGAGGCATTGTCGCCGATTTCGTCGCGTTCGTTGACCACCACCCACAGCGCGCCGGTCTGCGGGTTCCAGTCCATCCCGACCGGGTTGCGCAGCCCGCTGGCGAAGACGCGGTGCTGTCCGCTGGCCGGATCGATTTCGAGGATCGCGGCGCGCTCGCGTTCATTCTCGAGGCCGTTCTCGCCGACATTGCTGTTCGATCCGACCCCTACGTAGAGCCGCTTGCCGCCGGGCGAGGCGAGCAGGGTCTTGGTCCAGTGGTGGTTGATCGCTCCTCCGGGGAGGCGGGTGACAAGCTGGCCCGGACCATCGGTCCGACCCGCGCCCAGGCGATAGCGATAGCGCAGCAGCGCCTGGGTATCGGCGACGTAGAGCTGGTCGCCGACCAGCGCCATTCCGATCGGGGCTTCCAGCCCGTCGATCAGCGTCGTGCGGCTGTCGGCGCGGCCGTCATGATCGGCGTCACGCAGCAGGCTGATCCGGTTGGGCGGACGCACCGCGGCGGTGGCGCGGGCCATCGCCGCGAGCATGAACAGGTCCTTGGGGCGCTTCACCGGTTCGCCGGTGGCATCGCTTTCGGCAACCAGCACGTCGCCGTTGGGCAGCGCCAGCAGCCAGCGCGGATGGATCAGACCGGTTGCGAAGGGCTGCACCCGCAGTCCCGCCGCCGCCTGCGGCATCGCCCCGCCGTGCCAGCCAAGCGGCTTGGGAATGAGGATCGGCGCCAGGCCATAGTCCGGCCTGGGAATCACCGGATCGGGGCCATAGCCGGCGCTATCGGGCAATTGCGCGCCTTTCGAGCAGGCCGCCAGCGCCAGCGCGAGCGCGAGTGATTTGCCGCGCCGCATCAGCCGGGCTCATCCGCGTCGATCACCGCGACATGGTGGCGATAGACCATTTCGCCGCCCATCCAGCCGCTGAACAGCAGCAGCGCGGCGACCAGCCCCGAAAGGACGATCCCGGCAGGCAGCACGGCCGCCGCGCCGTCGCGCATGTGGACCACCAGATTGGCGACAGACAGCGCGACCGCGGTCAGGTTGGCGAGCATGTGATACCAGGCCTGGCGCAGCGCGCGGATGCGCGGCTCGCCCAGGAAGTCGGTCAGCCCGGCCAGCGCCGCCAGCAGCGCACTGGCGATCCCGGCGGCGATCATCCATGCCGCCAGATAGGCCCCCATCGCCCATTCGCACAGCCAGTAGGCCAGATCGAACACGAACGCCGCGACCAGGAAACCGATCGGCAGCGGCACCAGCATCGGGTGGAGCGGATGACCGCCGATCCGGGCGGTAGAGCGGGGGTTGACCATAGGTGCAGCCTTTCTGCCCCGTGGCGCTCAACCGCTGCCCGTGCGCGAAAGTTCCTGTCCTTGAGTGGGGTGAAGTCGACGCGGTCTCTCCCCTCACCTTGGGGAGGGGCTATGCGATGTGCAATGTCATCAGGTTCTAGCGGTTCACCGGAACCGTATAGTTCAGCCCCAGCCGCCCGCCATCGGGGTAGATCGTCTGCCCGGTGACGTAACTGCTCTCGCTTCCCGCAAGGAATACCGCCACCGCCGCGACCTCCTCGGGCGCGCCGCAGCGGCCCAGCGGGGTGCGGCTCAGGATCTTCTCCTCGGCGGCGCGGTCGTTCATGATGCCTTGCAGCATCTCGGTCATGATCGATCCGGGACCGATTGCGTTGACGCGGATGCCTTTGGGCGCAAGTGCCAATGCGGTTACATTGGTCAGCTGTTTCAGTGCGCCTTTGGATAGTGCGTAGGGGATCTGGTTGGGAATCGCGAGCACCGCATTGACGCTGCTCATGTTGATCACCGCACCGCCCGGCGGCATCAGCCGCGCCGCGGCCTGGGTTCCCCACAGCGCGGCCTTGAGATTGATCGCCATGACCCGGTCGAAATCTTCCTCGGTCAGCTCGTCCAGTTCGGCGGCATGGGTAACCCCGGCGTTGTTGACCAGCACGTCGAGTCCGCCCCAGCGCTCGGCCACGCGCGCGAAGACCCGCTCGATCTCGGCCTTGCGGGAAAGGTCGGCGACAAGCCCTTCCTGGCACAACTCGGCGGCCGTGGCCGCAAGCCGGGCGGCGTCGCGGTCGACCAGCAGCATCTCGGCGCCTTCGGCCACGAAAGCCGCGGCGATCGCCTTGCCGATCCCCTGCGCGGCGCCGGTCACCAGCGCGTGCTTGCCCGAAAGGCGGCCAAGGATCACGTCAGTCATTGTGCTTCTCCACCTGGCGGCGATCGGCCAGCACTTCGGCCTCGGCGATCGCGCGTTCGGCAATCGGGCGCATCGCGGCATAGCCGGCCTTGTTGGGATGCACCCCGTCGGGCGCGAGCGCGGCGGGAAACTCGCCGCCCGGCCCGGCGAGGGCGCCGTGATAGTCGGCATAGACCAGACCCTGCGACGCCGCATAGTCCTTTAGCCACTGGTTGAGCGCGGCGACCTGCGGCGCAGGCGTCAGCCGGGGCGCCCAGCCGAACCGGTCGGCCGGCGGGATCGAGCCGAGGATGACCACGATGTGGTTGTCGCGGGCTAGGCTGACCATCGAGCGGATCGCATTCCTGTAGGCTTCGGGCGTGGTCGGACCGGTGTTGCCGGCAATGTCGTTGGTGCCGACCATGATGTGCACGATCCGCGGACCCAGCGCGACCACATCCTGCCAGAAACGCACCACCAGCTGCGGGCTGGTCTGGCCTGCGATGCCCCGGTCAAGGTTGCCGCGGGCAAAGAAATCGGGATCGGCGGCGAGCCAGCCCTCGGTGATCGAATCGCCGATGAACACCACGTTTGGCGCATGGGCCGGATCGATCGCGGCATTTTCGGCGCGGTAGCGGCACTGCCAGGCCCAGTCGCTGTGCAGCACCCTGGGGTCAAGCGCCCACAGGCCCTCGCGGCTGGCAGGGCAGGCCGCTTCGCTCATCCCGGGCGGCGGATAGGCAGTGGCCGGATCTTCAGCCACGGCCGGGACCGCCGTCAGGGCCAGCGCAAGCGCGGCCGGTTTCCACCTAGCCAAGAATCCCGGCTTTCGCACCGGCGCGCTTGAACATGCCGATGATGGTCTGGACCTGCTCGGCGGTATGCTCCGCGCACAGCGAGCAGCGCAGCAGCGTCATGTTCGCCGGAGTTGCCGGGGGGCGCGCCAGGTTGACGTAGAGGCCTTCGTGCAGCAGCGCCTCCCACATCGCTGCGCCGCGTTCGAGGTCGGGCATGATCACCGAGATGATCGCGCTCTGCGGCTCGTCCGTGCCCAGCTGGAACCCCGCATCGCGCAGCCCCTTGTGCAGCACGCGGCTGTTTTCCCACAGGTGCGCGCGCTTGTTGCCGGCGTGCATCAGCTTGCGGATCGAGGTCGCGGCGGTGTGGACCACGCTGGGCGGCAGGCTGGCGGTGAAGACATAGGGCCGGCAGACCAGGCGCAGGATCTCGAACTTGGGGTGGTTGGAAACGCAGAAGCCCCCGACCGTGCCGACCGACTTGGAAAAGGTGCCGATCACGAAGTCGACCTGGTCGAGCACGCCCTGCTCCTCGGCCACGCCGCGCCCGTTGGGACCGATGAAGCCCATCGAATGCGCCTCGTCGACCAGCACCATCGCGCCGTTTTTCTTGGCGATGCGGATCATTTCCTTGAGCGGGGCGATATCGCCGAGCATCGAGTAGACGCCTTCGAGCACCACCAGCTTGCCCGCGCCCTCGGGGATCCGCTTGAGCCGCTTTTCCATCGCCTCGATATCGTTGTGCCTGAAGGGCACCACTTCGGCGTCGCCCATCTTGCAGCCGTCCCAGATCGAGGCGTGGCTGTCGATGTCGAGCACGATGTAGTCGCCCTTGCCGGCGACGGTGCTGATGATTCCGAGGTTGGCTTGGTAGCCGGTGGAAAAGACCATCGCGTGGTCCATCCCGTAGAATTCCTTGAGCGCATCCTCGACCGCGCGGTGCCCGGCATAGGTGCCGTTGAGCACGCGGCTTCCGGTGGTGCCCGATCCGAACTCGTCGAGCGCCAGCTTGCCCGCCGCGATCACGTCGGGATCGAAGGTCATGCCCATGTAATTGTAGGTGCCAAGCAGGATCGTTTCGCGCCCGTTGCAGATCGCCACGGTGGGCGAAAGCACCTTTTCCATCACCAGCGAGAACGGGTCCTCGACCCCCGAGGCCAGCAGGTTGGCGCGCATCTCGATCAGCGGATCGAACTTGGAAAAGAGATCGGTCATTCTTAGGTCCCCGATAGTCGGATTTCACATTCGCGCCGCTCGGGCTGAGCCTGTCGAAGCCCCGGCAAGTCCCGCGGGGCCTTCGACAAGCTCAGGCTGAGCGGGCGGGAGACATTACCCCTGCAGCTTCACCACGGCATCGACCAGCTGGCCGTAATTCTCGATCTCGGCCTGTTGGTTCATGGAAATGATGATGTCGAATTCGTCCTCGATCGCGGCGACGAAATCCATCACCGTCAGGCTGTCGAATTCAAGGTCGCCGGCAAAGGTGGTGGCGTCGGTGATCGCCACTTCCTTCTTGTTGAACGGCTCGATCAAAGCGGCGATCTTTGCGGCGGTTGCGGCGCGGTCCATGGATAAATCAGCTCCAGTAAATTGCTTGGCGGCGCTCTGGCCGATGAATGGGGCGGAAAAGGGGCAGGAAGGGCGCCCGACAGGTCTGATTGTGGCAGGACTTTCCAATCCAGGAAAGCCGCCGATTCGCGTTCTTGCACAAGGATTGATCTTGCCGGCGGGGCGCTGCCGTGGTTCAATCGCGGTCAAGTGCGAGACGATAGAAGACTATCGGCAATCCGAGGGGGAGAATCCGGATGCGTAATCGGACCTTTGCGGCCTGTGCCTTGCTGTTCAGCACCGCCGCGCTAGCCCAGACGGGCACCCAGACCCAGACCAGCACCAATTCCCGGTCGACTGGCCAGACCACTGCAAACGGCACCTCGACGACCACGACGACCACCCAGTCCGACCCCGTCTTCCACACCAGTTCAAGCACGACGCGCACCCAGTCGAGCAGCTCCTCGACCAGCAGTTCCGGCGGCTCGTCGACCAGCTCCTCGGTCACGATGCCCGTCGGCCCCATTCCGCGCGGCGGGGCGAATGTCGATTTCGGAAAAATGGGCAATCTCAATGTCGGGTACGGCAGCGCGGCAGCGCCGGACCGTGACGACGATGACGACTGGGACAGCGATTTCGGAGGCTCCCAGCCGCCCGCCAGCAAGCGCGGCGATGGCCTTATCCTTTATCGCGATGTCAACTTTCAAGGCCCGAGCATCACCATCCGGTTTGACGAGCCGGACCTCGCCTGGCGTCAGTTCGCCGACGCGGCAAGTTCGGCCAGGGTGATCGCGGGGACATGGGAACTGTGCGAAAACGCGCGCTTTGGCGGCCATTGCATCAAGCTCAAGCGCGACATGCCGATCTTCATCACCGTGCCCGATTTCAACGATGTTGCCTCGTCGGCCCGGCGGATCGATGTTCCGGGCGAGCAACGGCCGGGACTGGCACTTTACGAGGACACGCAGTTCGGCGGACGATCGATCCTGATCGAACAGAATACGCCCGATCTTGGCGTGGTCGAGTTCGGCAAGCTGGCATCGTCGCTCGAGGTTGTGGGCGGCGCCTGGCTGGTTTGCCAGGAACCGCACTACCGCGGAAGATGCCAGAAGATCACGCGCGATGCGTCAGACCTGATCGCGGTGGACTGGAACGACACCATCGCATCGGTGCGCCGGATCAGGTGAGCGCTGTCAGGCAGGCTTTTCCACCAGCCCCTTCACCGCGGCCATGAACGGCCCGATCGAGACCGGTTTGGCCAGATAGCCTTCGGCGCCCGCATCCCTGATCCGCTCTTCGTCGCCCTTGCCGGCATAGGCGGTGACGGCCAGCACCGGGATTGCCCGCAGGGCGGCATCCTTCTTGGCGGCCTCGATCAGGTCGAGGCCCGAGACGTTGGGAAGCTGGATGTCCATGATGATCAGGTTGGGAACGAAATCGCGCGCCTTGCCCAGCGCCTCCAGCCCGTCGGCACAGGGTTCCACCGCATAGCCCTGGCTCTTCAGCACGTCGCAGAACAACTTGCGGTTGAGGTCGTTGTCCTCGACAACAAGGATACGCTTTGCCATTTACGGCTCCAGACTGTTTCCAACGGGCGTGGCCACGAACGGTTATGGAGTAACCGGCCAATCGCCGTATCTAGCGGCAAAACGAAGGTGCTGACCAGTGTTGCGCGAACCCAAATCCCCGGTCCATGATCCCCAGGCGCTGGCGCTGGGTGCGCTTGGCTGGGTGCTGGGCGACGAGGACCGCGCGGGCCGGCTGCTGGCGCTGACCGGGCTTGACGCCGATGCCCTGCGCAAAGGACTTGGCGATCCGGCCATGCTGGGCGCGGTGCTGGAATTCCTCGCCAGCCATGAGCCCGACCTGCTTGCGGCGGCGGCGCACCTGGGGGTCGAGCCGGCCGAACTGATGGCCGCGAAGGAGAAGTTGTAGGTTCATGGCGCGCCCCCTGATCATCAGTGACTGCGACGAAGTGCTGCTGCACATGATCGTCCCCTTCGGCCAATGGCTGGAGGAGACCCAGCCGGTCTCGTTCAAGCTGGTCGGCAACGATTTCGGCAAGGCGATCCGCGACAAGGTGACCGGAGAGCCGGTTTCGCCGGAAGAGATCTGGCGGCTGCTGGGCCTGTTCTTCGATGGCGAGATGCACCGCCAGACCCCGATCGCGGGCGCGGTGGGGGCGATCAATGCCCTTGCCGAGCACGCCGACGTGGTGATCCTGACCAACCTGACCGATCGCCACAACGAGCCGCGCCGCCAGCAGCTGCTGGCGCACGGAATCGATTTTCCGGTCTTCACCAACCAGGGGCCAAAGGGTCCGGCGCTGCAGGCGATCCTTGACCGCTATCAGCCGTCGAAGGCGATCTTCATCGATGACCTGGCGCAGCACCACGGTTCGGCGATGGAGCATGTGCCGCATATCGACCGGTTGCACCTGTGCGGCGAGCCCAGCCTGGCGCCGCATATTACCTGCGGGTTCGAGGCAGGGCACGCCCATGCCCGGATCGACACCTGGGACCACGCGCTGCCGTGGCTGCTGTCCCGCCTTGAGGAGAATTCATGAGCATTGAAGCCAGACTTGCCGAACTCGGCATCACGCTGCCCGAAGCCGCCGCCCCGGTCGCGGCCTATGTCCCCGTCGTCATTGCCGGGGGGCTTGCCCACGTTTCGGGGCAGGTCTCGTTCGTCGATGGCGCGCTGCGCAAGGGGCGGCTGGGCGAGGACGTTTCGCTTGAGCAGGGAATCGAAGCCGCGCAGGGCTGCGCGCTGATGATCCTGGCGCAGCTCAAGGCCGCGCTGGGTTCGCTCGACCGGGTCGACCGGGTGGTCAAGCTGGGCTGCTTCGTCAATTCCACCGCCGATTTCACCGACCAGCCAAAGGTAGCCAACGGCGCTTCCGAACTGATGGTCGCGGTGTTCGGCGATGCCGGCAAGCATGCCCGCGCCGCGGTGGGCGTGCCCAGCCTGCCGCTGGGGGTCGCCGTGGAAGTGGACGCCATCGTTGCCGTTCGCCCTGCTTGATCGCTGGCTTAGCCCCCCGCCCAGGCCGGACAAGGTAAGCTGGCTGGGCGCGTGGAGCTATGCCCACCGCGGCCTCCACGGTCCGGGCTTTCCCGAGAATTCACCAGCTGCCTTCGCGGCGGCAATGGGCCGGGGCATGGGCATCGAATGCGATGTCCAGCGCTCGCAGGACGGGCGGGCGATGGTGTTCCACGATGCCACGCTTGAGCGGATGACCGCGGCAAGCGGCCGGCTTGACGAGCGTGGGGCCGCCGAACTCGGCACAATCACTCTGACCGGCGGAACCGATACCATCCCCAGCCTGCGCCAGATGCTCGACCAGATCGGCGGCAAGGTGCCGGTGCTGATCGAGGTGAAATCGGCACGCAGCAAGGGCGGTTCGCGCGGGCGGGTTTCCTCGCTGTGCCTGGCGGTGCGGCGCGAGCTTGAAGGCTACCAGGGACATGCCGCGGTGATGAGCTTCGATCCGCGCGTGGTCCGCTGGTTCGCCGACCATTCGCCGATGACCGTGCGCGGCCTGGTGGTGACCGAGGAACATGCCAAGGCGCTGGGCGGGATGATCCGCCGCCGGCTCAGCCTGTGGCATGCCCGGCCCGATTTCCTGGCCTATGACATTCGCGACCTGCCCAGCCGCTTCCCGCTGGGGCAGCGCCGGCGCGGGCTGCCCTTGCTGACCTGGACCGTGCGCAGCGCCGAGCATCGCGAGCGGGCAGAGGAGTACACCGACGCGCCGATCGCCGAGGGCGCGGGCGTGGCGTGATCGAGGCCCGCGTCGCCTCCGCGGTGGGAGACTTGCCCGCCGCCGAATGGGATGCGCTGGCCGGGGGAAATCCGTTTGTCAGCCATGCCTTTCTTTCCGCGCTGGAGGATTCGGGTTCGGTCGGTCCGGGGACCGGCTGGTCGCCCGCGCCGATCACGATTGCCGACAGTGCCGGCCGGCTGATCGCCGCGCTGCCCGCCTACCTCAAGGCGCACAGCCAGGGCGAATATGTCTTCGATCACGCCTGGGCCGATGCCTGGCACCGCGCTGGTGGGAATTACTATCCCAAGCTGCAGATCGCCGCGCCGTTCACGCCTGCAACCGGGCCGCGCTTGCTGCTGGCCGATCCGGCGCTGGCCTTGCCGCTGCTCGGGGCGGCGCAGCAGGTCTGTGCGGGCAATGGCCTGTCCTCGGCCCACGCAACCTTCATCGCGCCAGGGCAGGTGCCGCTGTTCGAGAAGGCCGGCTGGCTGCTGCGCCGCGACATCCAGTTCCACTGGGAAAACCGCGAATACGCCAGCTTCGAGGAATTCCTCGGCCAGCTATCCTCGCGCAAGCGCAAGGACATCCGCAAGGAACGCGCGGCCGCCCGGGAAGGGGTGGAAATTCATGCGCTGACCGGGTCGGAGCTTAACGAAGAACACTGGGATGCGTTCTGGACATTCTACCAGGACACCGGATCGCGCAAATGGGGGCAGCCCTACCTCACACGCGAAGCGTTCAGCCTGTTTGGTCAGCGCATGGCCGATCGGATTCTGCTGATCCTGGCCTATGTCGGCGGGCAGCCGGTGGCGGGCGCGCTCAACTTCGTCGGGCCGGATGTTCTCTACGGCCGCTACTGGGGGTCTGTCGTCGACAAACCGTTCCTGCATTTCGAGCTGTGCTACTATCAGGCGATCGACGCCGCGATCCGGCTTGGCCTGAAGCGGGTCGAGGCGGGGGCGCAAGGCGGGCACAAGCTGGCGCGGGGTTACGAACCGGTCGAAACGGTTTCGGCCCACTGGATCGCCCATCCCGGTTTTCGCGAAGCGGTCGCCGATTTCCTCGAGCGCGAGGGTGCCGGCGTTACGGCGGATCGCAACCATCTCGAGGCGCGAACGCCGTTCAGGAAGGGTAGAGCCTGATTATCAGGCTTTAGGCGGCCTTGCGGCTCGACGCGGCGATCCATTCGCGGGCGCGGCGCTGGGCTTCGGCGATCTCGCGGGCGGTCATTTCGTCGCTGATGTCGGCGCGGCACATCTGGGCCTCGGCATGGCCGTTTACGGCCGCGAGGTTGAACCACTTGTGCGCTTCGATCAGGTCGCAGTCGACCCCGTGGCTGCCGGTCGAATAGGCGACGCCGAGGTCGTAATAGGCGCTGATGTCGCCTTGTGCGGCGGCGGCCAGGCAACTCGCGACCAGCAGGTCTTCGGCGCGTTCGTCGGCAAGGGAAACCTTGCCGCTGTGGAACCAGGCTGTGCTCATCTTTCAAACCCCCTGTTGGACGGATGCGTGGCTCCGCCGACAGGGGGAAATTTCCCGAACATGCTCAACAAATGGTTAACGGCCGCTTCATTTTGTTTTGTAAGCGCGATCTTAGGGTTTGGCGGGGATGCTTCGGGTGGCCCGGATCGCTGTTCATCGCCTCCTAATCTACAGCATTCTACGGGCTGCGCGGATTGGCGCTTGTATGGGATTCTGCGGGAGCCTATAGGCGCGCTCGGACCGGCATAGTGGGGCAATCGGGAGCACCCGAAGCCGTCAGGACGTGCTGACCGGCTGCTTTGGTGTGGAGAGTTTATGGCAACGGTTGTCGGCGAAGAAATTGACGTCCTGGCCAAGGCCAAGCGGGCGATTGCGGGCGACTACGCCCCCAGTGAAGACGAAGCCTACATGGCCGAGCCGCAGCTTGATTATTACCGCCGGCTGCTGCTCGAATGGAAGAAACTGATCCTCTCGGCCGCGCAGGACACGCTGCAATCGCTGCAGGACGGGCCGATCCGCGAACCCGACCTCAACGATCGCGCGTCGAGCGAGACCGACTGGGGGATCGAGCTGCGCACCCGCGACCGCCAGCGCAAGCTGATCGCCAAGATCGATTCCGCGCTGCGCCGGATCGAGGAAGGCGAATACGGCTATTGCGAGGTTACCGGCGAACCGATCGGCCTGGGCCGGCTTTCCGCCCGCCCGATCGCGACGATGACCGTCGAGGCGCAGGAAGCGCACGAACGCCGCGAAAAAATTTCGCGCGACGATTGAAACACTTCACCGCGTTAACCGCTTTTTCGGCATTCCGGTTTAGCTTTCGGCGATGCTGGGCCAGCTAGATTCAGGCCAGGCACTTAGCGCAGGAGTTTAACGAGCAGCAATGACTGGCAACGAACATCGGCAGATCGCGCGCGACAGCCTGTTCGTCATGGCTGATCTGCGAATCGACGGGATCGAGGGCGAGCACCGCATCCGGGTGCGCAATCTGTCCTCCGGCGGCCTGATGGCCGAGGTTCCGCTGAAGGTTCAGCGCGGCCAGCTCGCCTGGGTAAATCTGCGCAACATCGGCTGGGTCGAGGGATCGGTCGCCTGGGTTCAGGACAATCGTTTCGGCATTGCCTTCGGCGAGGAGATCGATCCGCGCCTTGCCCGCGCTCCGGTCGCCGCCGGTGCCACCACGCCGCGCCATGTCCGTCCGCCGCTGGCCGGGCTCGATCCGACCGCCCTGCGCAAGATCTGAAGTCCAGTCGCGCCGCAGGCATTGGCAGCGCCCCCCCAATTCCGTTAGGAAGGCGCATCATGCGCCCGCGGCCCCTTTCCCTTCTGCCCCTTGCGGCAATGCTGCTGGCATTGGGCGGCTGCCTGGGCGGAGACGACCGCCCGGTCCGGGTGCTGGTGATCGGCGATCCCGGTTCGACCTTTGCGGGCGGAGCGCGCCTGCCGCTCGCGGCCCAGGCGCTGCGCGCGGCCTCGTTCGAAGGGCTGGTCGCATTTGACGAACAGGGCCGGGTGGTCCCGGCGCTGGCCGATCGCTGGATCGTTACCGACGACGGCCTCAGCTATATCTTCCGCCTGCGCGACGGCACCTGGCCGGGGGGCAGCCCGATCACCGCCGAAAGCGCCCAGGCCGCGCTCGGCCAGGCGATCGCGCAGCAGCGCGATCAGCCGCTGGGCGCCGACCTTTCGGTGATCGACGAGGTCCGGGCAATGGCCGGCCGGGTCATCGAGATCCGGCTCAAGCGGCAGATGCCCGACATGCTCCAGCTGCTGGCCCAGCCCGAGCTTGGCCTGCTGCGTGGTGGCCGCGGCGCCGGACCGATGAAATCCACCCGCAGCAGCGACAAGGAACTGGGGCTGTCCGGGGTCATGCTGAAACCGATCGCTCCCGAAGACCGCGGTCTGCCGCCCGAGGAGGGATGGTCCCGCCGCGTCCAGCCGGTGCAGCTTTCGGCGGTTCCCGCGGCAAAGGCGATCGAACTGTTCAACGCCGGCGAGGCCGAGGTCGTCCTGGGCGGTTCGTTCATCGACTATCCACGGCTGGGCGCGGCTTCGGTTTCGGGCGGAGCGATCCGTTTCGACCAGGTCGCCGGACTGTTCGGCCTCGCCGTGATCCAGGACGACGGGTTCCTGGCCGACAGCGCCAACCGCGAAGCGATCGCCATGGCGATCGACCGCGATGCGCTGATCGGCGCGGTCAATCTCAACGGCTGGACCGCGACGACGCGCGTGATCAATCCCGGACTCGATGGCGACAGCGGCGCGATCGGCGAACGCTGGGCGGGGCGCGGGATCGAGGACCGAAGGACAGCCGCGGCAGCGCGGGTGGCGAAGTGGAAAGGCGCCAGGGGCGGCGAACTGGCCTTGCGCATCGCGCTGCCCGGCGGACCGGGCGCGGACCTGCTGTTCAACCGCTTGGCGGAAGACCTGAAGGCCATCGGAATTACCGCCCGGCGCGTGCCGCTGGCGGCCGATGCCGACCTCAGGCTGGTCGATACCGTGGCGCGCTATGCCCGGCCCGCCTGGTTCTTCAACCAGCTGAGCTGCGCCAACGCCCGGGCGCTGTGCAGCGCCAGCGCCGATGCCCTGTTCGCCAAGGCCGAAGCCGAACCGGACCCGGTCAAACGCGCGGACCTGCTGGGCGATGCCGAGGCGCAGCTGACCCAGGCCAACAGCTATATTCCCTTCGGCGTGCCGATCCGCTGGTCGCTGGTTGCGGGCGGCACCAGCGGCTTCGCGGTCAACCGGCTGGGGGTCCATCCCTTGATGCCGCTGGCCCGCCTCCCCAAGTAGGGAAAGCGGGCAGGTTCGTCCCGCGTGGCCAGGAGGCCCGGATGGAACTGCACGAAAAGCCGCGGCGGATGACCGCCGACCTGCCGCTGGGCACCGACGCACTGTCGGTCCGCCGCCGGATCGAAGGGCTTGAACGCCTGCTCGAAGGCCTGATCGACGTGCCATTGGTCGGCCGCAAGGTCGGGCTCGATGGCCTGCTCGGGCTGGTGCCGGTCGGCGGCGACGTGATCACCGGCGCGCTGGGCCTCTATCTGGTTTGGGAAGCCCGCAACCTGGGCATGCCGCGATGGCAGCTGTGGCGCATGATCGGCAAAGTCGGGATCGATACCCTGCTGGGCGCGGTGCCGGTGGCCGGGGATCTGTTCGACTTTGTCTATCGCTCGAACAGCAGGAACCTGAAGATCGTGCGCAGGCATCTCGACAAGCATCATCCGGCAAGCGTGATTGTTGGGGGTTGAAGAGGTGCGGACAAGGCATCCGCCTTGTCCTGCCTGGCCGGCCCGCTCCCCCGGCCCGACCACCCACAGGGTACCATGTCACGGGTGGTCGGGCCGGGGGAGCGGGCCGGCCAGGCAAGCTATTCGCGGAGGCGAATAGCGCACCGAGCAGGAACGCGACTCGCCGGGATTCCGCCGTTTACGAGAAATTAACCTTTCATCTTCATTGGTCATATGGTTAATGGCGGGCAATGACCCTTACCGAGGGGTTATTGGCCAGGGAAACGGGGCAAAAGGGGACCACCCATGCGCGTACTGCTGATCGAGGACGAGCCGACCACGGCACGGGCCATCGAACTGATGCTGACCACCGAAGGCTTCAACGTCTATTCGACCGACCTGGGCGAAGAAGGCCTGGATCTGGGCAAGCTCTACGATTACGACATCATCCTCCTCGACCTGAACCTGCCCGACATGCATGGTTACGACGTGCTCAAGAAGCTTCGCGTCGCCAAGGTCCAGACCCCGGTGCTGATCCTTTCGGGCATTTCGGAGATGGATTCGAAGGTCCGCAGCTTCGGTTTCGGCGCCGACGATTACGTCACCAAGCCGTTTCACCGCGAAGAACTGGTCGCCCGCATCCACGCCGTGGTGCGCCGCTCGAAGGGCCATTCGCAGTCGGTCATCCGCACCGGCAAGCTGGCGGTCAACCTTGATGCCAAAACGGTAGAGGTCGATGGCGCGCGCGTCCATCTGACCGGCAAGGAATATGCGATGCTCGAGCTGCTGTCGCTGCGCAAGGGCACCACGCTGACCAAGGAAATGTTCCTCAACCACCTTTATGGCGGGATGGACGAACCCGAACTCAAGATCATCGACGTGTTCATCTGCAAGCTGCGCAAGAAACTGGCGCATGCCTGCGGCGGTGAAAACTACATCGAAACCGTCTGGGGCCGCGGCTATGTGCTGCGCGATCCGGGCGAAGAGGCGCAGGCGGCCTGACCGCGCGCATCTGACAAGACTTCCCCGTTCGTCGCCAGGCGGCCCGCCCCTACCGGCGGGCCGTTTCGGTTTGAGGCTGGCAAGGCCGCTCGACCCGCTGACGCACGGATTGACCAATGCCCGCCGCGCTGCCAACGCGGGCCGATCATGAGTGCGCACAAATCCGGCGATCCGACCACGATCAACCGCCTCTATGGCCGCGCCAAGGGCAAGCCGCTGCGCGCCGGCCAGCAGGACCTGGTCGACAACCTGTTGCCGCAGATCGCGGTTCCGGCCGATGGCGAGGTGACCGCCGAGCGGCTGTTCGGCCAGCCTTGCCCGCTCCATTTCGAGATCGGCTTCGGCGGGGGTGAGCACATGGCCGCGCGGGCCGACATGCTGCCCGACCACGGCTTCATCGGGGCCGAACCGTTCATCAACGGGGTGGCGCAGGCGCTGGTCCACGTTTCGGGCGATCACGGGGCGCATCCGCCGCTCGGCAATGTGCGGATCTTCCACGGCGATGCGCTCGACGTGCTGCGGCGCATTCCCGATGGCGCGCTGAGCTTTCTCTACCTGCTCCATCCCGATCCCTGGCCCAAGGCGCGCCACGCCAAGCGCCGGATGATGAACGACGGGCCGGTCGATCTGTTCGCGGCCAAGTTGAAGGCGGGCGGCGAATTCCGTTTCGGCACCGATCACCCGGTCTATGTCCGCCACGCGCTGATGGTCATGCGGCGGCATCGCCATCAATTCGACTGGCTGATCGAAGGCCCCGAAGATTTCCAGCAACGTCCCGGCGGCTGGCCCGAGACTCGCTATGAACACAAGGCCCGCACCGTCTATGGGCACGAGGTGTGGTATTTCCGCTTCCGGAAGAAAAGCGTGACGGCCCTCGGCTGAGCGGCGATCCGGCGCAGAAAGCATTCGCTTCGGCCCGGCCCACTTTTTCTTTGTGGGAGGCTCATCCATTTAACTCTAGCTGATTGGTCGACAAACAAGACCGAGCGGAGTGCCATGCGATGGACCTGTCCCACTTTGATCTGATGGCGCTGCTCCCGTTCATCGCGGTCGGCTTTGCCGCGCAGCTGGTCGACGGCGCGCTGGGCATGGCGTTCGGGGTCATCTCGAACACCCTGCTGGTCGCGGTGATGGGCGTGCCGCCGGCGCTGGCCTCGCAGCGGGTCCACGTGGTCGAATGCTTCACCACCGCGACTTCGGGGATCAGCCACCTGCTGCACGGCAATATCGACAAGCGGCTGTTCCTGCGGCTGTTGCTGCCCGGAATGCTCGGCGGAGTTCTGGGAGCCTATGTCCTCGCCAGTCTCGATGCAGGCGTGGTAAGACCGTTTGTGCTGCTTTACCTGACCGGCATCGGAATCTACCTGCTGGTGCGCGGGACATTCTGGCCGCCGAGGCTCAAGCAAGCCAAGCTGATCGAGCCGCTGGGGCTGGTCGGCGGGTTCCTGGACGCCGCCGGTGGGGGCGGCTGGGGACCGGTGGTCACCTCGAACCTCCTGATCCAGGGCGCGGATCCAAGGCTGGTGGTGGGCACCGTCAACGCGGTCGAATTCTTCCTGACACTGACCGTTTCGGCAGCCTTCATCTGGCACCTCGGCATCGCGGACCTTGCCGGGGCGACGCTGGGCCTGCTGATCGGCGGACTGCTGGCCGCGCCGATCGGCGCCTGGGCGGCCAAGCACTTCAATCCCAGGACCATGCTGGTGCTGGTCGGCACCGTGCTTACCCTGACCAGCCTCTACGGCGTCTACCGCGCCTGGGGGTAGCTTTCGGGTGTCGCTTATGCGGCGAGGTTGTGTTGATTTTGGTTCACGCAGGGAACGCAGAGAAGAAAGAAGAGGCGCAGAGATGCTGTGTGAAGCCGCAGGCTTCCTTCAAGAATCCCAGGTTTCGGCAAACGGGACCGTCCATGTTTAGAGCGGCTTCGCCGCAGGCACGACGCCTCTGCGCCTCTCTTTTCTTCTCTGCGCCCTCTGCGTGAACCCCATCCAAACCAAACCTCGCAACCAGAACCGCCGACCCGCAATCAACCAATCGCCGCCGCGATTGCCAGCAGGCGCCGCGCCTGGTCCAGGTGAAGCAGCTCGGCCATCCGGCCTTCGACCCGGATCGCACCCTTGCCCTGGTTTTCGGGCAGTTCGAACGCGGCGACGACCGCGCGGGCCCAGGCCAGATCGGCCTCACTCGGTGAAAAGACCGCATTGCAGGGTTCGACCTGATCGGGATGGATCAGGCTCTTGCCGTCGAACCCGAATTCAAGGCCCTGTTCGCATTCGGCGCGAAAGGGAGCCAGCTCGCGGAATTCGTTGCAGACCCCGTCGATCACCGCCAGCCCGTTGGCCCGCGCGGCGCAGACCGTCTGGGTCAGGATCGGCAGGAACGGCGCGCGGCCCGGGCGCAGCTGGGCGCGCATTTCCTTGGCAAGATCGTTGGTGCCAAGGGCAAATCCGGCCAGCCGGGTCGATCCGGCGAGCGCCGCTACCTCGTCCAGGCGCGGGATCAGCGCGCAGGTTTCGACCATGATCCACAGCCGCGTATGCGCGGGCGCGGCGTTTAGTGCAGCGTTGTAGGACAGCACATCGTCGGCCGAGCTGACCTTGGGCACCAGCACGGCATCGGGTCCGGTCGGCGCAATCGCGGCCAGATCGTCCGCGCCCTGCGCGGTATCGAGCCCGTTGACCCTGACCACCAGTTCGCGCCGGCCCCATCCGCCCTCGCGCACCGCCGCGACGGCGCCGGCGCGGGCCTCGGCCTTGTGCTCTGGCGCGACCGCGTCCTCGAGGTCGAGGATCACCACATCGCAGGGCAGCTCGCGCGCCTTGGCCAGTGCCTTGGCGTTCGACGCGGGCAGGTAGAGCACCGAACGGCGCGGACGCGGGCTGCTCATCCGCAGACGCCCGCCGCCGCCAGTACCGCCAGGGTCAGCACGTCGGGCGCGATCGCGGTCATCGGCGCGATCTGGACCGGCTTTTCCATGCCCAGCAGCATCGGCCCGATGGTGGCCTGGCCGCCCAGTTCGCGCAGCAGCTTGGCCGAGATGTTGGCCGATTGCAGCCCGGGCATGATCAGCACGTTGGCCGGCGCGGAGAGGCGGCAGAACGGATAGTTGGCCATCACCGTGGGGTTGAGCGCGGCATCGGGGGCCAGTTCGCCTTCGTATTCGAAGCCGGGATTTTCGGCATCGAGGATTGCCACCGCCTCGCGGATTCCTTCCAGCCAGCGGCCCGGCGGATTGCCGAAGGTCGAATAGGACAGGAAGGCGACCCGCGGTTCATGGCCCAGGCGCCGCGCGACCGCGGCGGTTTCCTTGGCGATCACCGCCAGGTCGTGGGCGCTTGGCCGTTCGTTTACGGTCGTGTCGGCCAGGAAGGTGGTATAGTTCTTGCCGATCATCAGGTGGATGCCGAAGGGCAGGTGGCCTTCCTTCGGCTCCAGCACCTGGCGCACTTCGCGCATGGTCTGGGCAAAGGTGCGGGTCATGCCGGTTACCATCGCATCGCCGACGCCCAGCTTGAGCAGCAGGGAGGCAAAGACGTTGCGGTCCTGGTTGACCATCCGCCGCACGTCGCGCTCGAGGAAGCCGCGGCGCTGGAGCCGCTCGTAGAGCAGTTCGACCATCGCCGGGACATGCGCGCTGATCGCCGAATTCTCGATCTGGTAGCGGTCGGGATTCTCGACCCCCAGTTCGGCGAGCTTGGCCTTGACCGCTTCGGTGCGGCCGACCAGCACCGGCTCGCCATAGCCGAAATCGCGGTACTGGATCGCCGCGCGCAGCACGATCTCGTTCTCGGCCTCGGCAAAGATCATCCGCCGGGGATTGGCCTTCACCGCTTCGTAAACCTGGGTAAGAACCGAGGTGGTCGGGTTGAGCCGCGCCTTCAGGCTGGTGCGGTAGGCGTCGAAATCCTCGATCGGCTTCTGCGCCACGCCGGTATCCATCGCCGCCTTGGCCACGGCCGAGGACACGACCTCCATCAACCGCGGATCGAACGGCGCGGGGATGATGTATTCGGGGCCGAAGTGGTGCTTCTTGCCATAGGCCGCGGCCACTTCCTCGGGCACGGTTTCGCGCGCCAGCTCGGCGATTGCCCGCGCGGCGGCGATCTTCATCTCCTCGTTGATCGCGGTGGCGTGAACGTCGAGCGCGCCGCGGAAGATGAACGGAAAGCCCAGCACGTTGTTGACCTGGTTGGGATAGTCGCTGCGCCCGGTGGCGACGATTGCGTCGGGGCGCACCGCCTTGGCATCGGGCGGGGTGATCTCGGGATCGGGATTGGCCATCGCGAAGATGATCGGCTGGGACGCCATGTCCTTGACCATGTCCTGCGTCACCGCGCCGGCGGCCGAAAGCCCCAGGAAGATGTCGGCACCGGCCAGGGCTTCCTTCAGCGTGCGCTTTTCGGTGGCAATCGCATGCGCCGACTTGAACTGGTCAACGCCCTCGCGTCCGATATAGATCACGCCCTTGGTGTCGCAGACGGTGACGTTTTCGTGCCGCACGCCCATCGACTTGATCAGCGCGGTGCAGGCGAGCGCCGAGGCGCCCGCGCCGTTGACCACCACTTTGACGTCCTCGAACCTGCGGCCGGTCAGATGGCAGGCGTTGACCAGGCCGGCAGCGGCGATGATCGCCGTGCCGTGCTGGTCATCGTGCATCACCGGGATCTTCATCCGTTCGCGCAGCGCCTGCTCGATGACGAAGCATTCGGGCGCCTTGATGTCTTCCAGGTTGATTCCGCCGAAGCTCGGTTCCATCAACGCCACCGCCTCGATGAAGGCATCGGGATCTTCGGTGGCAAGCTCGATGTCGATCGAATCGACGTCGGCAAAGCGCTTGAACAGCACCGCCTTGCCTTCCATCACCGGCTTGGACGCCAGCGCGCCCAGGTTGCCCATGCCCAGGATCGCGGTGCCGTTGGAAATCACCGCCACCAGGTTGCCCTTGGCGGTGTATTCATAGGCATCGGCGGGATTGTCGGCGATCGCCTGGACCGGGACCGCCACGCCCGGCGAATAGGCCAGGCTCAGGTCGCGCTGGGTGGCCATCGGCTTCGATGCGATGATCTCGATCTTACCGGGGCGGATCGTCTTGTGATAGAACAGCGCTTCGCGCTCGGTGAAGCGGACGTTGGTTTCGTCGGACATGTTGGCTCCTGAAGTCAGCAATGCCCTAACCCAGCCTTGCGCAACGCGATAGGGGAAAGGTTGGGCGCCAAGCCTCCCGAATCGGCTCGACCGGCGCTAGGCATCCGGGATGCACGGTTCGGCCGCTCCCACCCCGATGATGGCGCAATATCTTGCGCTCAAGGCCGAGGCGGGGGATTGCCTGCTGTTCTACCGGATGGGTGATTTCTTCGAACTGTTCTTCGATGATGCCCGCCGCGCCGCCCAGATCCTCGACATCGCGCTGACCAGCCGGGGCGAACACCAGGGCGCGCCGATCCCGATGTGCGGCGTTCCCGCGCACTCGGCCGAAGGTTACCTGGCGCGGCTGATCAAGGCCGGCTGCCGGGTGGCGATCGCGGATCAGACCGAAACGCCCGAGGAAGCGAAGAAACGCGGCGGATCGAAAGCGCTGGTGGCGCGCGATATCGTGCGCTTCGTCACCGCCGGCACACTGACCGAGGAAGCCCTGCTCGAACCGCGCCGGGCCAATGTCCTCGCCGCGGTGTGCGAGGTGCGCGGCCATTTCGGGGTTGCCGCCTGCGACATCTCGACCGGGCGCATGGAGCTCGAGGATTGCCCCGCCGACCGGCTTGGCGCGGCGCTGGCGCGGCTGGGGGCAAGCGAAGTGGTCGCGCCCGAAGGCCACGGCGACCTGCCGTGCGAGGTGATCGCCCGCCCGCCGCGCGAATTCTCCAGCGATGGAGGAGAGGCGCGGCTGAAAGCGCTGCACGAAGTGGCGACGCTCGATGGCTTCGGAAGCTTCTCCCGGCCGATGCTGGCCGCGGCCGCTGGGCTGATCGGCTATCTCGACCATGTCGGACGCGGCCGTCTGCCCCTGCTGCTGCCTCCTGTTGCCCGCACTGGCGAAGCCCATCTCGCGATGGACGAGGCGACTCGCGCCAGTCTTGAAGTGCTGGCATCGAGCCAGGGCGGACGCCGGGGCAGTCTGGTCGAGGCGGTCGATCGCTGCGTGACCGGTGCCGGTGCGCGCCAGCTCGCCGATGACCTGTCGGCTCCGCTGACCGACCGGACCCTGATCGAAGCGCGGCTTGCGCTGGTCGCCTGGCTTCATGCCGATCCGCTGCTGCGCGGGGATCTGCGCGGCGTGATGCGCGCGATCCCCGATCTGGGCCGCGCGCTGGGCCGGGTGGTCGCCGGGCGGGGCTCGCCGCGCGATCTTGGGCAATTGCGCGATGGCCTGTCGGAAGCACGGCGGATTTACGACTATCTCGGCAAGCAGCCCGAGCGTCCGGCGCTGCTCGACGCGTTGCTGCCCAGCCTGACCGGCCACGGCGCCCTGACCGATCTCTATGCCCGGGCATTGGTTCCCGCCCCGCCGACCGAGCGCGGCCAGGGCGGCTTCATCGCCGAAGGCTATGACCACGCGCTTGACGAACTGCGGCGGATATCGGGCGATGCCCGCCGCGCGATCGCCGCGCTCGAGGCGAAATACCGCGCCGATACCGGCATCGCCGCGCTCAAGATCCGGCACAACGGGGTGCTCGGCTATTTCGTCGAGGTTCCGGCGCGGCACGCCGATGCGCTGATGGCGCCCGACAGCGGCTTTACCCACCGCCAGACAATGGCCGGCGCGGTGCGTTTCAACGCGCTTGCGCTGCACGAGGAGGCGAGCCGCATCGCCCAGGCCGGCGGGCACGCACTGGCGGCGGAAGAGGCTCATTTCGAGGATCTGATCGCCCAGGCCGTGGCGGCGCGCCAGGCCATCGCCGCCACGGCGGCAGCGCTGGCCCGGCTCGACGTTGCCGCCGGCCAGGCGGAGCGCGCGGCCGAAGGCGGCTGGTGCCGGCCCGAGATCGATGAAGACCTTTTGCTCGACATCGAAGGCGGCCGGCACCCGGTGGTCGAGGCCGCGCTGGCCGTCCGGGGCGAACGCTTCGTCGCCAACGATTGCCGGCTTGCGGCCGATGACCGGCTGTGGCTGGTCGGCGGCCCAAACATGGGCGGCAAGAGCACTTTCCTGCGCCAGAACGCGCTGATCGTGCTGCTTGCCCAGGCCGGCGGATTTGTCCCGGCCAGCCGGGCGCGGATCGGGCTGGTCGACCGCCTGTTCAGCCGGGTCGGCGCGTCGGACAACCTGGCGCGGGGCCGTTCGACCTTCATGGTCGAGATGGTCGAAACCGCCGCGATCCTGGCCCAGGCGAGCACGCGCAGCTTCGTGATCCTCGACGAGGTCGGGCGGGGCACGTCGACCTACGACGGCCTGGCGCTGGCCTGGGCGGTGGTCGAGGCGGTGCACGGGGTCAACCGGTGCCGCTGCCTGTTCGCCACGCATTACCACGAACTCGCCCGGCTTGCCGAAAGCTGCGAGGCGCTTTCGCTGCACCACGTTCGCGCGCGCGAATGGCAGGGAGAGCTGGTGCTGCTGCACGAACTGGCCGCCGGCCCGGCCGACCGGTCCTACGGCCTTGCCGTGGCCAAGCTTGCCGGGGTTCCGGCTCCGGTGGTGGCGCGGGCCAGGGCAGTGCTCGACCGGCTCGAGAAGGGCAGGGCCGAAACCGGGGGGATCGCGGCCGGGCTGGGCGACCTGCCGCTGTTTGCCGCCGCGGCAGAGAGCCAGGAGGAGGTTGTCGATCACCTGCGCGAGCGGCTCACGGCGCTCGATGTCGACGCCCTCAGCCCGCGCGAGGCGCTTGAGCTGATCTATGAACTCAAACGCGAGGCCGGAAAGCTTCCTTAACCCTCCTGCGCTATCTTTCGCTGCATGTTCGGTTTTGGCACCCGCATCAACCAGGTCTTCAGGAGCCGGTGGAAAGCCGTGACCTGGTCGCTAGGAATCCTGCTTACCGCCTATTGCACGGTGCCGATGGCCGACGCCGCGCGCCAGCATGAAATCGGCAAGGCGGCGCAGGCCAATGCTCACCACAAGTCGCCCTGGGCCAAGGATTGAAGGCTGTCGAGCCAGATGCTTAGCGCGGCAAGCTGGCGCGACTGACGGCGGACATCGAGCCGGGCAAGCTGGCTGACGCTGCGCCAGCCGCGCGAAAACGCCCAGCCGAGCGCGCCGCCTGCGTGGCTCATGTCGCGCCTTGCCGGTGCCTCGCCTTTCGCGCTCCGGCGTCCGCGCGAACGCTGGAGCAGGCGGGCCGCACCGCCCTTGAGCGTTGCCGCGGCAAGCTGGGCGCTCTGCCGGGTGCCCAGGTCCTGCAGCAGCAGGTCGCAGGCGGCGCCAGCCAGCTCGGGCGGAACCGGATCGCCGGCCAGCTCGATCCGCGCTTGCGGACGCCAGTGCCGGACCAGTTCGAACGCCAGCCGGGCCCCGGCCTGCCAGCGCCCGGCTTCGGCTTCCGCCCAGAATTGCGGCCAGTCGATCGAAGCGGCGCGGCACAGGAAATCGATGTCGCTCAACAGCAAGGGCCCGCAATCGAACCGGTGCGAATAGACCGCGTGGACCACCAGGTGCGCCAGCGTGTCGCGCGGGGCGAGCATGCGGATACCGCCTTCATCCAATACCGCGCGGTTGCGGATTGCCGTTTCATCGGCGCGGGGGCTGGCATGGTCGAGCCGGCCGTGCGGTTCCCACAGGCGGTGGTGCAGTTCGACCGGCACCCCGCGCGGCGAGAGCAGAGCTGGCAAGTGCTTGTCTAGCCGGACGCTGTCCGCCAGTGTCATTTCCGCGGGTTCCAGTTCGACATATCCGGCGCCGCGCAGCGCCTGAAAGGCATCCATCACCTGTTCGGCCGGCACCCAGATATCGACATCGCGCATCGGCCGCATCGCCGCCTGGGGATAGGCATGCCGCGTCAGCCAGGCCCCCTTGAGGGCGATCGGTTGGTGCCCGGCACGTTCGAGCAGCGCATGACATTCCTCGAGCGCCGCGCGGATCGCCAGCGCCTGGATCGCGCAAAGGCGGTGCGCTGTCTTCCAGTTCTCGCGCACCTCGGCCGGGATCGCCGGATCATGTCCGCGTTCGGCGTGGAGCAGCGGTTGAAGCCGGTGAATCGCGGCGAGCCGGTTCAGCGTCTGCCAGCCCGCCGCGTCGAGCCGCGGCACCGTTCCCGATCCGGCCAGCGCCAACAGGCTGCGCCGCAGCGCGGGGAGACCCATCTTTTGGCTCAGTTGTTCTTCTTGGGGACAGTGAAAGTGCCGGTGATACGCCCGCCGCTGCGGTTGCCCGAAGGCGTGCCGAGCGCCGATGAACCACCGCCGGCGCTGCCGTCGACGGTCGAGATGCCGGTGTTGAGATCGATCACCAGCCGTCCGCCGTTCAGCCGGTCGCCGCCGCGCTTCAGCACCACGCCGCCCGCCATCGTGATGATCCGGCGGTCGAAATCGTAGATCGCCACTTCGCCGCTGGCGCTCTGGTCGCCCTTGGTCACGGTGACCCCGCCGGTTGCATCGAGGCGGTGGATCTTGAAGCTGCCGGCGTCGCTTGAAAAGGCCAGCGTCGTGCGCGCCGCGCGCAGGGTCAGGTTGCCCTGGCTGATCACCACGTTGCCGGCGAGCGTCGCGCGATCCTGCCGCCCCAGCAACTCGCCGTGATCGGCCGCCACGCTGACCGGGGCTTCGCTGTCGTGCCCGCCGAAGACCTGCGCCTGGCTCGGCGCCAGCGCCAAGAGCACCGCGGTGCCGATCGCGAAGCCGCCCAGCGCCGAGCGCAGCATGGTCCGGCCGAGCGGGGTCATGATCGAACGGGTCATCGCGGCATCCTGAACGAGTGTTGCTGGATCAGCAGGTGGACATTGCCGTCGAGATAGAGCGCGCGGCTGTCAAGGTCGGCGCTTACCCGGTCGGCGCTGAAAGTGCCAGACGGTATCGCCCCGCTGACCCCGCCGGTCCCGCTTGCCCGGCGGGTCTTGAGGTCGATCGTGACGTTCTGCGTGGTCATCCGGTAGCCATCGGCGGCCGAAAAGCTGACCGGCCCTTCGGCGCTGACCTGTTCGGTATCGTAATTGTAGGCGCCGCGCGCCGCGGTCAGTTCCGCCGGACCATCGCTCAGGCGGATGCGCGCGGCCAGCTGGTCCATCCGGATCACCGGTTCCTTGATCGAAACCTGCACGGCATTGCCGGCGGTAACGGTGAACGGCCGGCCCTGGTTGTCTTCGCCGCGGTACATCGCATCGGCCACGCGCACGCGTTCCCTGGTCATCGCCACCTTGGTCCGGTCGAGCAGGAACGAGATCTCGCCCCGCGCGAACAGCGGGCCGACCACCATCGCCGCGGTAACCACCCCGACCAGCCCCGGCAGCACCACCGCCAGCAACCTGATCCGCCGATCGCGCGGGCTGTCGGGCGCGGCCCAGTGCTGGCGCTTGTCGCGGACGATGTCGGCTTGGTGGCTCACGATTCGTGGCTGAAGATGTCTTTGTCGGCCCAGCCCATCAGGTCAAGCCGGGCGCGGTGCGGCAGGTAATCGAAGGCTGCCTGGGCCGCATCGCTGCGATGCTCGCGCGCCAGCCGCTCGGCCAGAATTGCCTGCATCGCGTGCAGATATCGCACGTCGCTGGCGGCATATTCGCGCTGCGCTTCGGAAAGTTCGGCCCCGCCCCAGTCGCTCGACTGCTGCTGCTTCGAGATTTCCTTGCCCAGCAGCTCGCGCACCAGATCCTTGAGGCCGTGGCGGTCGGTATAGGTCCGGGTCAGCTTGCTGGCGATCTTGGTGCAGAACACCGGCGCGGCGACAACGCCCAGGTAATGCTCGATCGCGGCAAGATCGAACCGGGCGAAATGATACAGCTTGACCCGCGCCGGATCGGCCAGCACCGCCTTGAGATTGGGCGCGTCATAGCTGGAGCCGGGGCCGAAGCGCACCAGGTGCTCATCGCCCTGGCCGTCGGAAATCTGGACCAGGCACAGCCGGTCGCGCGGGGTGATCAGGCCCATCGTCTCGGTGTCGACCGCAACCGGGCCGGGGGCGAGCACGCCTGCGGGAAGATCTTCTTCGTGGAGATAGACAGCCATATGCGCAGGATGCTTAGGCCGATTGGCGCAGGGTGAAAAGCCCTGCTTTCCCCCTCGATTGTCATGGCGAACTTGTTTCAGCACCCTTTTGCCGCCAACAACGGCGGCGATGGCAAACAGCGATGCAGTTCCCGAAAGCTGGCGCGGCGCGCTTGGTCCGGTGCTTTCCAGCGCGAAGTCGCGCGCGCTGGGCGGGTTCCTCAAGGCAGAGGAGGCCGCCGGAAAGGCGATCTACCCGCCGCGCGGCGCCCGGTTGGCGGCGCTCGAGCTGACTCCGCTCGACGCGGTCAAGGTGGTGATCCTGGGGCAGGACCCCTATCACGGCCCCGGCCAGGCCCACGGGCTGAGCTTTTCGGCGCGGGACGGGGTGCGGGTGCCGCCCAGCCTGGTCAACATCTACAAGGAACTGGAAAGCGATCTCGGCCTGCCGCGCCCGGCGCACGGCGATCTTTCGCGCTGGGCCAGGCAGGGCGTGCTGCTGCTCAACTCCGCGCTCACCGTCGAGGATGGCAAACCGGCATCGCACCAGGGGCGCGGCTGGGAAGAGATTACCGATGCGGTGGTTGCCGCGGTCGCCGCCAAGGCGGACCCTTGCGTGTTCCTGCTGTGGGGTAGCCATGCCCGCAAGAAGGCGCTGAGCGTGCCGGGGCTGGCTGGCAGCCACCACCTTGTGCTCACCGCCCCGCACCCCAGTCCGCTGTCGGCGCATTCGGGCTTTCTCGGCTGCCGTCATTTCAGCCAGGCCAATGCATTTCTCGAGGCCAGGGCGCGTGGGGGAGTGGACTGGCGGCTATGATCGTGTCTAGGGTCGGGGCATGGCACTTGACCTTCCCCTGACCGATGAAGCCGCGCTGCTGCGCGATGCCCTCCAGCGCTACCTGGCCGACAATCCGAAGCCCGACTGGCAGGGACTGGCTGGCGAGCTTGGCCTGATGGGGATCGGCATTCCGGAGGCCAGCGGCGGCACCGGCGGCGGCGCGATCGAACGCGCGGTGGTGGCCGAAGCGCTTGGCCCCGCGCTGGCCGGATCGGACTGGCTTTCGCACAGCGTTGCGGCGGCTTTGCTGGCGCGGCTGGCGCCGGGCCACGCGCTGCTCGCCGAACTTGCCGCGGGCAGCCAGCGGATCGCGCTGGCGCTGGGCAATGGCGGAACCGATCTTGCGCAAGTGCAGGGCGGAGCCCGGGCCGACTGGCTGCTGCTTGCCACCCCGGTCGGGGTGCGGCTGGTCGCGGCAAGCGCCTGCGAGCGCCGGGTGCGGGCGATGTTCGACACCACCGAAACCGCCGACATCTCGGTTCCCGCCACTGCGGGCGACGTTCTGGCCGAGGGCGACGGGCCCTATCGCTGGGCCAGCAATGCCCTGCTCACCGCCCGCATGGCGGAATGCGCCGGACTGATGGCGCGGATGCATGCCGATACCGCCGCCTACCTCAACCAGCGCGAACAGTTCGGCCAGCCGATCGCCCGTTTCCAGGTGCTGCGCCACCGGATTGCCGACATGCACATGGCGCTGCTCAAGGCTACCTCGCTGACCGAACGCGCCATTCTGGCGGAAGACTCGCCCGGCTGGGATCACGCCGTCAGCGCCGCCGCGGTCGAGACGATCGACGCGGTCCGCCTGGTCGGCGAAAGCGCGGTCCAGCTGCACGGCGGGATGGGCGTGACCGAGGAACTCGACCTCGGCGGCCAGTTCAAGCGCGGCCTGACGATCATCGCCGGCTTCGGACCCCGAACCGCCTATCTGGCGCGGCATGCCGAGACGGTGGGGTAGGGCGGCGCCGGAGCGTCTGCAAACCCGGCTTCGACAAGCTCAGCCTGAGCGGGTGTAGGATATGGCTCGACAGTACTCTGGTCATACCCATACCCCGCTCAGGCTGAGCCTGTCGAAGCCCGCAAGCAACGCCCGCGCCAAATCCTAATCCTGTTGGCGGTTCTTCGCCAGCACCCGGATCAGATCCCAATCCCCCGCAATCAGCGCTTCCTTCTTGGCGCGCCCCCAGCCCTTCAGCTTGCGCTCGACCCAGAATGCCTGGTCACGCTCCATGAAGGTGTCGCACCAGACCAGCGTTACCGGCCTGCGCTTTGAAGTGTAGCCGCCAAGTGTTCCCGCCTGGTGCTGGGCCAGGCGATAGTCCAGGTCGT
Organism: Sphingomonadaceae bacterium; assembly: GCA_046348665.1. GTDB lineage: Bacteria > Pseudomonadota > Alphaproteobacteria > Sphingomonadales > Sphingomonadaceae > Novosphingobium. The sequence goes on from JAXMDV010000001.1 coordinate 1,322,255, forward strand.
CGGTATGGCCGATGTAATAGCTGCCATCGCTGCAGCGCAGCATATAGGCGTAGAAGGTCATGGATCGAGGCTAGTGCCGGGTGCGGGCTTCGACAAGCTCAGCCTGAGCGGGACAGGGTGCAAACCGCAACCTTTTGAAGATCAAGCAAAGAACCGCTCAGGCTGAGCCTGTCGAAGCCCATACGCAACCCAATCCCTAACCCAAGGAAACCCGCGCGATCAGATCCCGCTGGATTTCGTTCGAGCCGGCATAGATCGTCGCCGCGCGGCCGTTAAGATAGCGCGGCACGGCGGTCGCCAGGCGGTCGCTCGACTGGCCGTCGGGGATGCACCAGGCTTCGGGTCCGGCGATATCGCAGGCCAGCACCGCGATGCGCTGTTCGGCTTCGGTTCCCTGGACTTTCAGCACCGAGGCATAGAGCGCCGCCGCGGCCCCGGTGGCGCCGATCGACTTCATCTCGATCGCTTCCAGTGCCTCGACCGTCACCGCTTCGCGGCGGATCCGTTCCTGCAGGATCGGGTCGCTCCCGGCTTCGTCGCGCAGCTTGCCGAGCGCCGCGAACAGCGTCGGGGCATAGCGTCCGCCGCGCTCGAAGGTCAGCAGGTACTTGGCGACCGACCAGCCGTCGTTCTCTTCGCCCAGGCGGTTGGCCACGGGCACGCGGACATTGTCGAAGAACACCTGGTTAAGCTCATGCTCGCCCGCCAGGCTGATGATCGGATCGACCTTCAGCCCCGGGGTGGCCATGTCGATCAGCAGAAAGCTGATCCCGGCCTGCGGCTTGCCCTCGGTGCTGGTGCGGACCAGCGCGAACATCCAGTTGGCGTGGTGGGCATGGGTGGTCCAGATCTTCGAGCCGTTGAGGACATAGTGATCGCCATCGCGCTCCGCTTTGAGCTTGAGGCTGGCAAGGTCCGATCCCGACCCCGGTTCGGAAAAGCCCTGGCACCAGTAATGCTCGCCCGACAGGATCCGGGGCAGGAAATAGTCCTTCTGCGCCTGGGTGCCGTAATGCATCAGCACCGGGGCGACCATCTTGAGCCCCTGGGGCATCAGGCTGGGCGTGCCCGCCCGCGCGCATTCGGCGGCGAAGATGTATTTCTGCATCGGGCTCCAGCCCGGCCCGCCGTATTCCACCGGCCAGTCGATCGCCGCCCAGCCGCGCGCGTTGAGCCTGGCCTGCCAGGGCATCGAATGCTCGGGCTCGGAAAACACGCTGGTCTGCCGCCGTCCGGCGCGGGCCATCTCCTCGTCGAGGTTTTCGGCAAGGAACTGGCGCACTTCGGCGCGGAAGGATTCAAGATCGGTCATGGTTTTCAGCATGGCAGGTCAATCGCGCTTGGCAAGCCGTTCAAGCATCGCATCCGCCATTCGCCCGCCGAATTCCGGCCCCTGCTCGGGGTAGAGGTAAGGCTCGATCACCTCGGCCTCGATCACCGCGAGACGGCCATCGGCGAGCCGGACCATATCGATCCGCGCGTAGAGCGGAGGGCTGGCAAAGGGCAGCATGGCCATCACCGCTTCGGCGGCGGCGCGGTCGGGAGCAGCGGGTTCGACCGCCACCTCGACCCCGCCATAGAGCGACTGGATGCGGTAGTCGCCGCCGGTCGCCTGCTTGATCAGGCCGTGGCTGAACCGGCCATCGACGAAGATGAAGCTGTGTTCGCCCTCGCTCTGGATCGCGCCGAGGAATGGCTGGATCATCGCCGGCTGGTCGATTCGCCAGCCGGCGGGCGGCGGATTGTCGCGGCTGAAGCTGTCCTGCCCGATCGCGCCGGCGCCGACCCGCCGCTTCACCACCACCCGGTCGCAGCCGAAATGGTCGAAGGCGGCCTGCACCTCTGCCGCGCCCGCGCATTCGGGCCACAGCGTCGGGATCGACACCGCGCCGCGCTGCTCCAGTTCCCGGAGGTAGAGCTTGTCCGAGTTCCAGCGGATCACCTCGACCGGGTTGCAGACCACGACACCCGCGCCTTCCAGCGCCGCGAGCCGCTCGAGAAATTCGTCCTTCGCTTCGGTATAGTCCCACGGCGTGCCGAGATAGGCCAAGTCGAAGCGGGCAAGCTCGTCCAGCGGCGCGCGCCAGTCGGTCCCGACCAGCTCGGCGCGGCCCGCCAGCCCGGCGGCGATCGCATCGAACAGCAGGTCGTGCTCGAAGGCGTCGGGGCGGCGGGTCGGGGACCCGGGCAGCGTGGCCGGGCAGGCTAGGAAGGCTATTCTCGGCAAGGGTAAGGGCTCCCGCGCAAATGCTGGTGCGCGATAGTCCACGCCAGGGGTTGCGGGCAAGGCCGGGCGCACCGGCCGTGCCGCGCCCCGGGTCAGCGCGGCAGTTCGCTCGACCCCATCAGCATCTCGTCGACCGCGCGGGCCGCGTGGCGGCCTTCGCGGATCGCCCAGACCACCAGGCTCTGCCCGCGCCGCATGTCGCCGCAGGCGAAGATCCTGGGATCGCTGGTCTGGTAGTCGATCACGTTCGCCGCGACATTGCCGCGCGCGTCGAGCGCGACCTTGGCCTGGTCGACCAGCCCCTGCTTCTTGGGCCCGGTAAAGCCCATCGCCAGCAGGATCAGGTCGGCCTGCAGCGTGAATTCGCTGCCGGCGATTTCCTGCATCTGCCCGCCGACCCATTCGACCCGGACGCATTCGAGGCCGGTGACCTGGCTGTTCTTGCCGACCACGCGCTTGGTCAGGATCGCCCAGTCGCGGCTGGCCCCTTCCTCGTGGCTGGTCGAAGTGCGCAGCTTCATCGGCCAGTCGGGCCAGGTCAGCGCCTTGTCTTCCTTGGCGGGAGGCTTCGGCATGATCTCGATCTGGGTGACCGAGGCTGCGCCCTGACGGATCGAAGTGCCGACGCAGTCGCTGCCGGTATCGCCCCCGCCGATCACCACCACGTGCTTGCCCGTTGCGGTGAGCGAGCCGCGCGGCGCGGCGCGCACTTCATCGTCGCCGGCGTTGCGCTTGTTCTGCTGGGTCAGGAATTCCATCGCGAAGCGCACCCCCGGCAGCTCGAAGCCGGGGATCAGCAAGGGGCGCGGCTCTTCCGCCCCGCCGGCCATCACGATCGCATCGAAATTGTCCTTCAGGCTCGCCACCGAAACGGTCACGCCGACCTCGGTCGAGGTGCGGAATTCGACCCCTTCGGCCATCATCTGCACCAGCCGCTGCTGGATGAAATGCTTGTCGAGCTTGAAGTCGGGGATGCCATAGCGCAGCAGGCCGCCGACGCGGTCGCTCTTTTCGAACAGGACCACCGAATGCCCGGCGCGGGCAAGCTGCTGGGCGCAGGCCATGCCCGCCGGGCCAGAGCCGACCACCGCGACCGACTTGCCGGTGTGGCGGGTGGGAAGCTGCGGCTGGATCCAGCCTTCCTCCCAGCCCTTGTCGACGATCGCGCATTCGATCGACTTGATCGTCACCGGCTGGTCGGTGATGTTCAGCGTGCAGCTCGCCTCGCACGGGGCGGGGCAGATCCGCCCGGTGAATTCGGGGAAATTGTTGGTCGAATGCAGCACGTCAAGCGCGGCGCGCCAGTCACCCTCGTAGACCAGGTGGTTCCAGTCCGGGATGATGTTGTTCACCGGACAGCCGTTGTGACAATAGGGGATCCCGCAGTTCATGCAGCGGCTGGCCTGCGCCTGCAGCGCCGGTGCCTCGTGCGGGATCACGAATTCGCGGTAATGGCCCACGCGCTCATCCGGATCGGCATAGGTGCGATCCTGGCGTTCGACTTCGAGAAAGCCGGTTTCCTTGCCCATATCAGTCAGTTCCCAAATTCGTCATTGCGAGGAGCGTAGCGACGAAGCAATCCAGGGGCGGCAGTTCGCCGCGCAGCTGGATTGCTTCGCTCCGCTCGCAATGACGGAGAAGGCGGATCATTCCGCGGCGACCGTGGCGGCTTCAAGCCGCTCGGCCTCGAGTTGCTTCAACGCCTTCGCATAGTCGCGCGGCATCACCTTGACGAATTTGCCCAGCGCCGCCGCCCAGTCGTCAAGTAGCGCGCGCGCGCGCCTTGATCCGGTGTGGAGATGGTGACGCTCGAGCAGCACTTTCAGCCGTTCGGCATCGTGGCGCAGCATGTCGCCCATGCCGGGGTTGGTGGCGCTGACGGTGCGTTGCTGCGGGCGCCCGGCGCCATCGTCATCGTCGCGTTCGGGGCTGATCGGCAGCAGGTCGACCTGGGCCTGGTTGCACAGCGCGGCAAATTGGCCGTCTGGATCATAGACATAGGCGATCCCGCCCGACATGCCCGCGGCGAAATTGCGCCCGGTCCTGCCCAGCACTGCCACGACCCCGCCGGTCATGTATTCGCAGCCATGATCGCCGCAGCCTTCGACCACCGCGACCGCGCCCGAATTGCGCACCGCGAAGCGTTCGCCGGCCACGCCGTTGAAGAAGGCCTCACCGGCGATCGCGCCGTAAAGCACGGTGTTGCCGACGATGATGTTTTCGGCCGCCTCGCGCTCGACATGGCCGGGCTGGCGAACGATCACCCGCCCGCCCGACAGGCCCTTGCCGACATAGTCGTTGGCATCGCCGGTCAGCTCCAGCGTCACCCCGTGCGCCAGCCACGCGCCGAAGCTTTGCCCGGCAACCCCGGTCAGCGCGATGCGGATGGTGTTATCCGGCAGGCCGGCATGGCCATAGCGCCGCGCCACCTCGCCCGAAAGCATGGCGCCGACAGTGCGGTTGACGTTGATCACCTTGCGTTCGATCAGCACCGGGCTCTGCTTGTCCAGTGCATCGGCGGCGGCGGCGATCAGTTCGTTGTCGAGCGCCTTGTCGAGCCCGTGGTCCTGGGTGCCGGACCAGCCCAGCGAGGGGCTGTCACCCAGCGGCGCCTGGTAGAGGATCCGGCCAAGATCGACGCCGCGGGCCTTCCAGTGGTCGATCGCCTGGCGGGTATCCAGCCGGTCGACCCGGCCGACCATTTCCGCAACGGTGCGAAAGCCCATCTCGGCCATGATCGCGCGCAGTTCCTCGGCAACGAAGAAGAAGTAGTTGATCACATGCTCCGGCTGGCCGGTGAAGCGCGCGCGCAGCACCGGGTCCTGGGTGGCGACGCCAACCGGGCAGGTGTTGAGGTGGCACTTGCGCATCATGATGCAGCCCGCCGCGATCAGCGGCGCGGTGGCAAAGCCGAACTCGTCCGCGCCAAGCAGCGCCGCCACCGCCACGTCGCGGCCGGTGCGCAGGCCGCCATCGGCCTGGACACAGATCCGGCTGCGCAGGTTGTTGAGCAGCAGGGTCTGCTGGGTTTCGGCAAGGCCGATTTCCCACGGGCTGCCGGCGTGGGTCAGACTGGTCAGCGGCGAAGCGCCGGTCCCGCCCTCGTAGCCCGAAATGGTGACATGATCGGCCCGCGCCTTGGATACGCCCGCGGCGACCGTGCCGACGCCGACTTCCGAGACCAGCTTGACCGAAATGCGCGCGCCGCCGCTGACGTTCTTCAGATCGTGGATCAGCTGGGCCAGGTCCTCGATCGAATAGATGTCGTGGTGCGGCGGGGGGCTGATCAGGCCGACGCCGGGGGTCGAATGGCGGGTCGCGCCGATCGTCTTGTCGACCTTGTGGCCGGGCAGCTGCCCGCCTTCGCCGGGCTTGGCGCCCTGGGCCATCTTGATCTGGATGTCGTCGGCATTGACGAGGTATTCGGTGGTCACGCCGAACCGGCCCGAGGCGACCTGCTTGATCGCGCTGCGCAGATTGCGGCCATCGGGCATCGGCTTGAAGCGGGCGGGATCCTCGCCGCCTTCGCCGGTGTTCGACTTGCCGCCGATCGCGTTCATCGCCGCTGCCAGCGTGGTATGCGCTTCCCACGAGATCGAGCCATAGCTCATCGCGCCGGTGGCAAAGCGCTTGACGATTTCGCTCGCGGGTTCGACCTCGGAAATGTCGAGCGGGCGGTCGCTCTTCTTCAGCTCCATCAGCCCGCGGATGGTCAGCATTCGGCTCGACTGATCGTTGATCGACTGCGCGAAGGCCTGGTACTTGGCCGGCGTGTTGCCGCGCACCGCATGTTGCAGGTTGGCGATGTTGTCGGCGGTCCAGGCGTGTTCCTCGCCGCGCAGGCGCAGGCCATAGATCCCGCCCACATCGAGCATCGACTTGTAGATCGGGTTGTCGCCATAGGCAGAGCGGTGCCGGCGCACCGTTTCCTCGGCCACTTCGGCCAGGCCGACGCCCTCGATCGTGGTGGCGGTGCCGGTGAAATAGCGCTCGATGAACGCGCTCGACAGGCCGACCGCATCGAAGATCTGCGCGCCGCAATAGGACTGGTAGGTCGAAATGCCCATCTTGGACATGACCTTGAGGATCCCCTTGCCGACCGCCTTGATGTAGTTCTTCTGCACCTGCTTGGCATCAAGCGGCAGGTTCTTGCGCAGGCGGATGTCTTCAAGCGTCTCGAACGCGACATAGGGATTGATCGCCTCGGCGCCGTAGCCCGCGAGCACGCAGAAGTGGTGCACCTCGCGCGCCTCGCCGGTTTCGACGACCAGCCCGGTCTGCATCCTCAGCCCCTGGCGGACCAGATGATGGTGCACCGCAGCCGTGGCAAGCAGGGCCGGCATGGCGATCCGGTCCGGTCCCTGGGCGCGGTCGGACAGGATCAGGATGTTGCGGTCCTGCAGCACCGCCTCGGTCGCGGCCCAGCACATTTCCTTGAGCGCCATTTCCAGGCCCGCCGCCCCGCTGGCGGCATCCCAGGTGATGTCGATCGTCTCGGTGCGGAAGGCGCCATCGAGCGCGGCCTCGACCGAGCGGATCTTGGCGACTTCGGCATTGGTCAGGATCGGCTGGTCGACCTCGAGCCGCTTGTGGGTTCCGGCCTCGCGGCCCAGCATGTTGGGGCGCGGGCCGATCATGCTGACCAGGCTCATCACCAGTTCCTCGCGGATCGGATCGATCGGCGGATTGGTGACCTGCGCGAAGTTCTGCTTGAAATAGTCGAACAGCAGGCGGCTGCGGCTGGACAGCACGGCAATCGGGGTGTCGGTGCCCATCGAGCCCAGCGGATCGTCGGCGTTCACCGCCATCGGCTCAAGGAAGCGCGAAAGGTCTTCCTGGGTATAGCCGAAGGCCTGCTGGCGATCGAGCAGGCTGGTCGTCTCGACCGGCAGCGCGGCCAGTTCCGGCTCGATCAGGTCAAGATCCTTGAGCTTGTACTGGGCCTGGGCCAGCCAGTCCTCGTAGGGCAGCTCGCCGGCCAGCTGGGCCTTGAGTTCCTCGTCCTCGATGATCCGCCCTTCGGCGAAGTCGATCAGCAGCATGCGCCCCGGCTGGAGCCGCCACTTGCGCACGATGTTGTCTTCCTTGATCGGCAGCACGCCGCTTTCCGACGCCATCACCACCAGGTCGTCGTCGGTCACGCAGAAGCGCGCGGGCCGCAGGCCGTTGCGATCGAGCGTCGCGCCGATCTGGCGCCCATCGGTAAAGGCCACGGCGGCGGGGCCGTCCCACGGCTCCATCAGCGCGGCGTGGTATTCGTAGAAGGCGCGGCGCCCGGCATCCATCAGCGGATTGCCGGCCCAGGCCTCGGGAATCAGCATCATCACCGCGTGGGCAAGGCTGTAACCCCCCGCGAGCAGCAGTTCGAGCGCGTTGTCGAGGCAGGCGGTATCCGATTGCCCGTGCGGGATGATCGGCCACATCTTGTCGAGATCCGGGCCGAGCAACTCGCTTTCCATCGTGCGGCGCCGGGCGTTCATCCAGTTGACGTTGCCGCGCACGGTGTTGATCTCGCCGTTGTGGGCGATGAAGCGGTAGGGGTGCGCCAGCTTCCAGCTGGGGAAGGTGTTGGTCGAGAACCGCTGGTGGACCAGCCCCAACGCCGAAACGCAGCGCGGGTCCTCAAGATCCTTGTAGAAACTGCCCACCTGGGTCGCCAGCAGCAGCCCCTTGTAGACCACCGTGCGGGTCGAGAAGCTGGGCATGTACAGTTCGGTCAGGCCGGGCATGCCGTGCTTTGCGGCCAGCGCCGCCAGCGGGTTCTGGGTCTGCTTGCGGATCGTCAGGATCTTGCGCTCGAAAGCTTCCTGGTCGGCGCAGTTCTCGCCGCGGGCGACGAAGCACTGGCGGATCACCGGCATTTCGGCAAGGACGGCCTTGCCCAGGCCTTCGGGGTTCACCGGAACGTCGCGCCAGCCGATCAGGCGCTGGCCTTCCTTGGCGATGAACTTCTCGAACGTGCCGATCACGAAGCTGCGCGCGGTTTCATCCTGCGGCAGGAAGCACATGGCCACCGCATAGTCGCCTTCGGCCGGCAGGCTCAGCCCGGCAGCGCCGGCCCATTCGCGGTACAGCGCATCGGGGATCTGGATCAGGATGCCCGCGCCGTCGCCCAGCAGCGGATCCGCCCCGACCGCACCGCGATGGTCGAGGTTTTTGAGGATTTCCAGCGCCTGGGTAATGATTCCGTGGCTCTTCGCGCCCTTGATATGGGCGACAAAGCCCACCCCGCACGCGTCGTGCTCGTTCCCCGGATCGTACAGCCCTTGCGGCTTTGGAAGCGTCATCTCAAATCCATCCTGTTCGGCGCCGAACCGCGGCGATTCGCGCACGCGGACGCGCAAATCCCCGATTTCCAGCAATTAAGCGCAACCAACCCCGCCGCGCAAAGCAGCGAAAATTGCGCCATGCCTCCCCATGACGACACGAAGCTGTTTTTGCAACTGCGAAAGGAACAGCAGGGGCCTTGCCGCGGCCAAGCCCCGTGATGAATAGGATTGTAGGGAGAATCGCGCGGCGGCTCAGGCCGCGCCGCTCAGCCGCTGCAGATTGGAAAGCGCCGTTTGCAGCGCACGCTCGGCCTTGTCGCTATCGATCGCGGGGGCAGGGGCGGCGATCACCGGCTGGACCTGGCTTGCAGGAGCCGGGACTGCCGGCTGGCCGGGAAAGATCACCACCGGTTCGATCTCGGTGCCCACATCAACGCGGGCAGCACGGCGGCGGCGCATCGCATCGGTCAGGCGTTCGGCAAGCTCGGTCATGCCGAGCGAGGCGAGGTCGGGCAGGGGCTCCTGGCTGGCCGCGGGCAATTCGAGCGGTTCGGTGTCCGTCGCCACAGCGCCGAAGATCTGGCGTTCGGATTCGGGCTTTGCCGCGTGCGGACGCATCCCGAAGACCTGGCGGCCATCGGCATGCGCGGCTTCGCTGGCGGGGCAGGGACTGGCCTGGAACACCTGGCGCTCAGCCTCGCTGGCAGGCGTCGCGGCCTCTTCCGTCAGCGGCAGGGACACGTCCATGCCAAGTTCGGAAATGTCGAAGACCTGCGGGTTGCCGCCCGGCAGCGGAGCCATGTCGTAAGGAACGAACGGTGCTTCGCCGTGATCGGTCTCCAGCGTCCAGCGCCGCGCCGCAAGCACGCCTCCGGGACTGTCGACTTCGTCGGCGTCCGAAATATCGGCGCGATCCGCGTCAGGAGATTCGTCGCGGGCCTGCTCCTGTCCCGCGCGCTGCGCTGCGGCAGAACGCGGCGGACCCAGCCGGCGAGCGATCACAAGGCCGATCAGGCCCCCCAGCGCCGCCATGACCAGAGCGACGAGAACCCGCGCGGTTGCGCCAAGCGGCGGCGCGGCGGCGGGCAGCACAAGGTCGAGATGGCTCTTGAGCACCAGGCCTTCGAGCAGCGAGGGGCGAACCGCCAGGCTGCCAAGGCCGAACAGCGCCCCGAACCACAGCGCCACCACGGCGGGAAACAGCCGGTGGCTGGTGATCGGCTTGCCATTGGGCGCTCTGCGCTTGTGCTTGGCCACCTGTCTGAAACCCCTGTCAGTCGTTCCCTTGGCCGCTTCCCGCAGCCTCAGGCGGCGGCGGGGAGGCGGCAATCCATGGGCCGGGCTAACAGCCTTTGGTAAACATCCCGATAACGATAGATGTTGCGCGACCAGTCGTGGCTGGTGCGAACATGCTCCAGCCCGGCCTTGCGCATCGCATCCCAGTCCGCCCGGTTTTCGAGCAGCGCCGCCAGCGCTTCGGCGCAAGCCACCGGATCGTCGGGAGCGAACAGCACTCCGGTGCTGGCGACGATCAGTTCACGGTGCCCGCCGACATCCGACGCGGCAACCAGCTTGTGCTGGGCCATTGCCTCGAGCGGCTTGAGCGGCGTGACCAGATCGGTCAGGCGGCTCTTCTTGCGCGGATAGGCCATGACATCGACCAGCGCGTAATAGCGTTCGACCTCGCTGTGCGGAACGCGGCCGACAAAGCGGATCGCGGCGGCGGCGGGGCTCGCCTCGGCCTGGGCCTTAAGCTGCGCTTCCATCGGCCCGCCGCCGACCAGCAGCAGCCGGGCAGCGGGAACCTGCGCGGCCAGCATCGGCATCGCCGCGATCAGGTCGTCGAGCCCCTCGTAGTCATAGAAGCTGCCGATGAAGCCGATCACCGGACCCGTCCCCAGGCCAAGCTGAGCGGCAAGCCCGGGATCGGGGCGCGCGGTTTCGCCGAACAGCGCCAGGTCGACGCCGTTGGGGCTGATCGTGATCTTGTCCGCCCGGATGCCGCGCGCCACCAGATCGTCCTTCAGGCCCCGGCAGATCGTCACCACGGCGTCGGCCCCGGCCACCACGTGGCTTTCAAGCGCGCGGGTCAGCCGGTATTTGATGTTACCTTCGCTGCCGGTGCCGTTGGACACCGCGGCGTCCTCCCAGAAGGCGCGGATTTCGTAGACCACGGGAATACCCAGCCACTTTCCCGCGATCAGCGCGGCCTTGCCGCAAAGCGCGGGCGAATGGGCATGAAGCAGGTCGGGACGCCAGGTTTCGGCCAGCGCGATGATCGCATCGGCCAGCACGTTGATCTCGCGCCATTCGCGCAGGCCCGCCGGTCCCGCCGCTTCGCCGCGGCTGCGATGGAACAGGATTCCGTCGGCCGCCTCCATATCGGGTCCGCCCTGGTAATGGCGCAGCCCCGTGATCCCGCGCACCTCCAGCCCCATCGCCTGCTGCGCCTTGAGGATTGCACGCGTGCGAAAGGTATAGCCGCTGTGCAGCGGCAGCGAATGGTCAAGCACGTGAAGGATGCGGGTCATGGCCCGTCTTCCTAGGCCAGTACTGCTTAACGGCGCGTCAACCCGCACCTGTTAGGCCCTGCGGCGCAATGATCGACTATTTCGCCCTGGCGCTGACCCACGGCCTGCTGGCGCTTGCCTGCTGGCGCCTCTTGCTGCGCGGCGATCTCGATTCCGAAGCCGGAATGGACGAGCCGCGTGCTTGACCTGGCGATCACCGGTTTCACCCTGGCCTTCCTGGCCCTGGGCTTCCGCAAGCCCTTCCTGTGGGTGCTCGCCTACCTCTATATCGACACGCTCGGCCCGCAGAAGATCTCGTACCACCTGCTCGCCTCGATGTCGATTTCGCTGGTTGCCTTCGTGCTGGCCTTCGGCGGCTGGCTGGTGCTCGACGACAAGCGCGACAGCCGCTTCACCATGCGCCAGGGGATCATCGCGGTGCTGCTGGTCTATTGCGGCGTGACCACGATGTTCGCCGACTTCCCGGTCGAGGCGATGGACAAGTGGTCGTGGGTCTGGAAGGCGCTGGTCTTCGCGATCTTCCTGCCGCTGACCCTGCGCACACGGCTGCGGATCGAGGCCGCGGCGCTGGTCATGGTGCTGTCGATCGGGGCGATCATCATCGATGGCGGGATCAAGACGGTGGGCGGCGGTGGCGGCTATGGCACGCTGCACCTGTTCATCAACGACAATGTCGGGCTCTACGAAGGCTCGATCATATCCTCGGTGGCGATCGCGGTGATCCCGCTGATCGTCTGGCTGATGAAGCACGGCACGATCTTTCCGCCCGACTGGCGGGTCAGGATGTTCGGAGCGGCGCTGATCTTTGCCTGCGCGCTGATCCCGGTGGGCACCCAGGCGCGTACCGGGCTGGTCTGCCTGGCGCTGCTCGCGGTCATGGCGCTGCGCACGGTCAAGCGGCGGTTCCTCTACCTGGGGGTCATGGCCGCGCTGGCGGCGGTCGCGGTGCCGCTGCTGCCCGAAAGCTATACCAAGCGGATGAACACCATCGAGAACCACAAGGCCGACCAGTCCGCCTCGACCCGCATGGCGGTGTGGATGTGGACGCTGGACTATGCCAGGGATCACCCGCTTGGCGGCGGGTTCGATGCCTACCGCAGCAACAAGGTCAAGGTCGAGCTGGTCACGGTCGAGGGCGAGGGCAACAACACCTCGCGCGACGTCACCGAAGTGGTCGAACAGTCGCGCGCCTATCACTCGAGCTATTTCGAGATGCTGGGCGAACAGGGCTGGCCGGGGCTGGTGCTGTGGCTGTGGCTGCTGCTGTCGGGGCTGTGGCAGATGGAGAAGGTTCGTTCGCGCTGGAAAAAGCGCACCGCGCCGGGCGAAACCTGGCAGGCGCCGCTGGCCAATGCGCTGCAGCAGTCGCTGATCGTCTACATGCTGGGATCGGCCTTCGTGGGGATCGCCTACCAGCCGTTCTGCTACATGCTGATCGGGCTGCAATGCGGACTGTGGTCCTACCTCAAGCGAGTCGATTCGCCGGCCGGAGCCCCACAGTTCCGCAAACCGGCGCTGCGCGGCGGCAATGCCGTAGCGGCATCATAGCGCTTGTTGCACTGCAGCGCGGGTTGGGCCATGACTGCGCCTTTCCGAGGATAGGAGAGGCGTGATGACCCCCCAAGAAGTGCAGGCCAAGACCGGCGAAGTGATCGGCGTTTCGGACTGGTTCCACGTGACCCAGGAACGCATCAACCTGTTCGCCGATGCCACCGGCGACCACCAGTTCATCCACGTGGACGAGGAAAAGGCCAAGCTGACCCCGTTCGGCGGAACCATCGCCCACGGCTTCTTCACGCTTTCGCTGCTGCCCGTGCTGGGCGCGATGACCGAAGGCGCGCGGGTCGACGGGATCAAGATGGCCGTCAACTACGGCGGCAACAAGACCCGCTTCATCAGCCCGGTGCGCGCCGGCAAGCGCGTGCGCAGCCACACCAAGCTGCTCGAACTGGTCGAGAAGCGCCCCGGCCAGTGGCAGCAGACCAACGAAGTGACCATCGAGATCGAGGGCGAGGACAAGCCCGCGCTGATCTGCGAATGGATCACGATGTTCTTCGTCTAAGTCTTCCCCAGGGACTAACGTTTCGCGCGGCCTTACAGGTTTCGGGCCGGGCGGGACAAAGTACTTGAACCCAACATCCGCTGAGGCCGAGTTTGTCGAAGCCCGGCGCGACCGAAAGACCAAGGAATTGCCCATGTCACGTGACGCAGTCATCGTTTCCACCGCCCGCACCCCGCTGACCAAGGCGGCGCGCGGTGCTTTCAACAACACCACCGGCGCGACGCTGGGGGCCTTCTCGATCCGCGCCGCGGTCGAACGCGCCGGGATCGCCGGGGCGGAAGTCGACGACGTGCTGATGGGCACCGCGGTCCAGCAGGGCTCGACCGGCGGCAATGTCGCGCGCCTTGCCGCGCTGCGCGCCGGCCTGCCGGTTTCGGTTCCGGCGATGACGATTGACCGCCAGTGCTCGTCGGGCCTGATGAGCATCGCCACCGCCGCCAAGCAGATCATCGTCGATAACATGGACATCTGCGTGGCCGGCGGTCTCGAAAGCATTTCCAAGGTGGTCGGCAGCGGCAAGATGTTTGTCGAGCCAGACCGCGAACTGCTCGAAATGCATCCGCACATCTACATGCCGATGATCGGCACCGCCGAGGTTGTCGCCAAGCGCTACAACATCAGCCGCGAAGCGCAGGACGCCTATTCGCTCCAGTCACAGCAGCGCACCGCCGCCGCCCAGGCCGCCGGCAAGTTCGACGACGAAATCGTGCCTTGCGAGGCCACCATGGCGGTGGTCGACAAGGAAACCAAGGAAGTCTCCTTCAAGCAGGTCACCGCCGACCGCGACGATTGCAACCGCCCCGACACCACGCTGGAAGGGCTGGCCAGCCTCAAGCCGGTGATGGGCGAAGGCAACAGCATCACCGCCGGCAACGCCAGCCAGCTTTCCGACGGCTCGTCGGCCTGCGTGGTGATGGAAGCCAAGGTAGCCGAAAAGCGCGGCCTGACCCCGCTGGGCCGCTATGTCGGCATGGCGGTCGCCGGCACCGAACCCGACGAAATGGGCATCGGCCCGGTCTTCACGATCCCCAAGCTGCTCGAGCGCACCGGCCTCAAGATGGACGACATCGGCCTGTGGGAACTCAACGAGGCGTTCGCCGTGCAGGTTCTCTACTGCCGCGACAAGCTGGGCATTCCCGATGAACTGCTCAACGTCAACGGCGGCTCGATCTCGATCGGCCACCCCTTCGGCATGACCGGCGCGCGCTGCACCGGCCATGCGCTGATCGAAGGCAAGCGCCGCGGCGCGAAGTACGTGGTCGTGACCATGTGCATCGGCGGCGGCCAGGGTGCTGCCGGCCTGTTCGAGGTGCTCTGACCCATGCGGCTGTCGGCGCCTCGCATTGCCCCGGTCGATCTTGCCACGATCGATGACGAGCAACGCGAGGCGCTGGCGGTCTTTTCCGGCGGCGCGCGCGATGCGGTCCGGTCCGAAGGGACAGTCCTCAACATCTTTCGCACGCTGGCCCATGCTCCCCGGGCGCTGACCGCGTTCCTCGCCTGGGGCAACTACATCCTCTCGCGGCGCAACAGCCTGTCGAAGCGTGACCGCGAACTGGTGATCCTGCGCGCCGGGTTCAATTGCGGTTCGGGCTATGAATTCACCCAGCACACCCGGATCGGCCTCGACGCCGGCCTGAGCGAGGCGGAGATCGCCGCGATCATCGCCGGGCCAGACGATCCTTCCTGGAACGAGACCGACCGCGCCATGCTGCGCGCGGCCGACGATCTGACCCGCGATTTTCACGTCAGCGACGCCAGCTGGGCGGCGCTGGCTTCCATGACCGACAAGCAGAAGATGGACCTGGTGATGACCGTGGGTCAGTACACCCAGGTCTCGATGATGCTGAACAGTTTCGGCGTGCAGCTCGATCCCGGGCAGGAGCTGAATCCCGCGCTCGATCGTCGCTGAGCTTGCCAACCGGCCCTGCACGGCGCATCCTCATGCTCCCATGAGGGTGCGCGAAGGGGAGCGGCGGCGATGGGCGAACATCTTGGTATCGTTGAGATTCTGGGGATCGCGGGTTCGGTCAGCCTGCTGTCGGGCTGGCGGCTCTACCTGACCGTCCTCGCCACCGGGCTGGCCATGCACTACAACGTGCTGCCGCTGCCCGAACACCTCAAGGCGCTGCAGGTTCTGGCCAACCCCTGGGTGATGGGCGTTGCGGGGCTGGCGGCCTTCATGGAATTCTTCGCCGACAAGATCATCTGGCTCGATTCGATCTGGGATACGATGCACACGCTGATCCGTCCGGTCGGCGGCGCGCTGCTGACGCTGGCGGTGGTCGATCCCGGTGATCCGGCCACGCAGGCGATCGCCTTCATCCTTGGCGGCGGCGCCAGCCTGCTGGCCCACGGCGGCAAGGCCAGCGCCCGTGCGGTGGTCAATACCAGCCCGGAGCCGTTCTCGAACATCGCGGTCTCGACGGTGGAGGATGTCGCCACGACCGGGCTGCTGTACCTCGCCTACAGCCATCCCGTTGCCGCCGGAGCGGTCGCGGCGGTGCTGCTGGTGCTGGCCGTGGTGCTGCTGGTGACCGCCTGGCGGGTGCTCAGGCGCATCTTCCTGAGGGTCCAGCCGGAAATGGCCCAACCTTAGGCGACGACCTTCAACCGTGCCTGGTCGTGCCGGGCGATCCAGTCCTCGAGGATCGGAGCGATGCTCTCGCGCCACTTGCTGCCGTTAAAGATGCCATAGTGGCCGACTTCGGGAGCGAGGTGATACTTCTTGCGCGACTGCGCCAGCCCGGTGGTCAGCGTCAGCGCCGCTTTGGTCTGGCCGATTCCTGAAATGTCATCGCGCTCACCCTCGATCGCGAGAAGCGCGGTGTCCTTGATCCGGGCAAGGTCAACAGTCTTGCCGCGATGGACGAAAGTTCCGTTGGGCAGCGAATGCTTTTGGAAGACTTCAGCCACCGTTTGCAGGTAATAGGCCGCGTTGAGATCGCAGACCGCGCGGTATTCCTCGTAGAAGTCCTTGGTCGCCTCGGCGCTTTCGCCGTCACCGTCAACCATGTGCTTGAACATGTGGTAGTGGCTTAGCATGTGGTTGCCCAGGTTCATCGACATGAACCCCGCGAGCTGCATGAAGCCTGGATAGACCTGCCGTCCCGCGCCCGGATACTGCAGCGGCACCGATGCGATCACGGTGTGGCGGAACCATTCGATCGGACGCTGCATGGCCAGGTCGTTGACGCTGGTCGGCGCCTCGCGCGTGTCGATCGGGCCGCCCATCATGGTCAGGGTCAGCGGGCGGCAGGGATGCCGGGCCTCGGCCATGATCGCGGTCGCGGCCAGTGCCGGGACTGACGGCTGGCACACCGCCAGCATGTGCGCTCCCGGCCCGACATGCTCGAGAAAGCCGATCAGATAGTCGATGTAATCGTCCAGATCGAACTCGCCCTCGCTCAGCGGCACCATCCGCGCGTCGGCCCAGTCGGTGACGAAGACGTGGCACCGCTCGAGCATCCGCGCCACCGTGCCGCGCAGCAGCGTCGCGTAATGGCCGCTCATCGGCGCCACCACCAGCAGCCGCGGCGCGTCCTCGGCAAGGCCTGGGTGGCTGAAGTGCAGCAGGTTGCCCCAGGGGCGGTGCAGCACGATCGCCTCGGTAACCGGATGGGTCTGGCCGTCGACGCTGACTTCCTCGATGTCGAAGGCCGGCTTGCCATAGTTGGCGCTGGCGTGGGCGAAGACATCGAGCGCCGAAGCCATGATCGGGCCGAGCCCCGAATATCCGAACGGCAGCGCCGGATTGCCAAGCATCTGCGCGCCCACCGAGGCCCAGGTGCTGGCCATGTTGAGCCACGAACGCTGCATTTCGTAAGCGGTATAGAGCACTGGTTTGAACCCCCTGGCGATCCGTTTGCGCGGCATGGTGGCGGCAATTGCGCCATTGTGCAATGCACAATTTCCGGTTGCGGCGCACAACGGCACTTAATCGCTTACGCCGCGGCGCATCTGTGCTAGGAGCGCGCGCCATGAGTTCCGCCCCCGACGGCGTCGCGCCCGAAGCCCCGATCGAAACCGCCCTGGCCGATGAGCCGAAGCCCGCGCGCTCGCTCGGGCCGCTGCGCATGGTATTCCGCGAGACCGCGAAATATCCCCGGCAGGTGCTCATTGCCCTGGCGGCGCTGCTGACCACCTCGTCGGCGACAATCGCCATTCCCGCCCGGTTCAAGACCATCATCGACGACGCCTTTGGCACCGGCGCCAGCGTCGCGGTAATCAACGATTCTTTCCGCTATCTGCTGATGATCGTGCTGGTCCTGGGGATCGGCACGGCCTTCCGGTTCTATTTCGTCTCTTGGCTGGGCGAACGGGTGATCGGCGATATCCGCTACAAGGTGCAGTCCAACCTGCTGCGGCTGCCGCCCAGTTTCTTCGAAGCGAACAGCCCCAAGGAAATCGCTTCGCGCATGACGTCGGACACGGCGATCATCGAACAGGTGGTGGGCACCACGGTATCGGTGGCGCTGCGCAACCTGATCACCGCGATCGGCGGGGTGATCTACCTGTTCTTCCTGGCCCCCAGGCTGACCGCAGGGCTCTTGCTGGGGATCCCGCTGGTGATCCTGCCGATCACCTGGTTCGGTTCGCGCCTGCGCAACATCTCGCGCACCAGCCAGGACCGCGTGGCCGACATCGGCGCGCGCACCGCCGAAGTGCTCGGCGCGATGCGGGTGGTCCAGGCCTTCAACCAGGAAGATCACGAACGCGCCGAATTCTCGCAGGTGGTCGAAAGCAATTTCGCCACGGCCAAGCGGCGCATCACGATCCGCGCGGCGATGACCACGGTGGTCATTGTCCTGCTGCTGGGCGGCATCGTCGCGCTGATGTGGCAGGGCGCGCTCAACGTTGCCGACGGGACACTGTCGGGCGGGACGATCGCCGGTTTCGTGCTGACCGGCGGGATTGTCGCCGGCTCGTTCGGTTCGCTGACCGAAGTCTATGGCGATCTCCTGCGCGGGGCGGGCGCGGCCAGCCGGCTCAACGAATTGCTCAGCGAAGAGCCGGCGATCGCCCCGCCGGCGCGGCCGCTGGCGCTGCCCAGCCCGGCGCACGGCAAATTGAGCTTCGAGAACGTCTCGTTCCGTTATCCCACCCGGCTTGAAACAGCCGCGCTGGCGGACTTTTCGCTGACGGTCGAGCCGGGCGAGACGGTGGCGATCGTCGGCCCCTCGGGCGCTGGCAAGAGCACGCTGTTCCTGCTGGCCGAGCGGTTCTACGATCCGCAGGCCGGGACGATCAAGCTCGATGGCGTGCCGCTGACCGCGGTCGATCCCGCCGATGTGCGCCGCCGGATGGCCCTGGTGCCGCAGGAAGGGACCCTCTTTGCCGCCAATGCCCGCGACAACCTGCGCTATGGCAACTGGGAGGCCAGCGACGAGCAGATCTGGGAGGCCGCCCGCGCCGCCAATGCCGAACAGTTCCTGCGCGAACTGCCCGATGGGCTCGATACCTTCCTGGGCGAAGGCGGCGCGCGGCTGTCGGGCGGCCAGCGCCAGCGCATCGCGATTGCCCGCGCGGTGCTGCGCGAGGCTCCGATCCTGCTGCTCGACGAAGCGACCAGCGCGCTCGACGCCGAAAGCGAGAAACTGGTGCAGGACGCGCTCGACCGGCTGATGCAGAGCCGCACCACGCTGGTCATCGCCCACCGTCTCGCCACCGTGCGCGGGGCCGACCGGATCGTGGTGATGGACAAGGGCCGGATCGTCGAAGGCGGCACGCATGACCAGCTGACCCGCGCCAAGGGGCTTTACGCCCGGCTGGCCGCGCTGCAGTTCGATGATGCCGCCTTTGCCGCGCAGGAAGGGCGCTGATGGACCCGATCCTCACCGCGATCCTGCTTGGCATCGTCGAGGGCGTGACCGAATTCATTCCGGTTTCATCGACCGGGCACCTGATCCTCGCGACCGAGATCTTCGGCTATGACGCCCACGTCTGGGCGGCGTTCAACGTGGTGATCCAGCTGGGCGCGATCCTGGCAGTGGTGGTGCAATACTGGCGCACCTTCTGGGCGGTCGGCATGGGGCTCTTGAAGTGGCGGGCCGAAAGCCTGGTCTTCGTGCGCAATATCCTGCTGGGTTTCCTGCCATCGGCTGTCATCGGGCTGGCGCTCAAGGACTATATCGACGTGCTGCTCGGCAGTCCGCAGGTGGTGGCCTGGGCGCTGATCGCCGGCGGACTTGCGATCTTGGTGATCGAGCGCCGCGCCCGGCCCGGCCCGGCAAGCGGCGTTGCCCAGCTTCCCGCGCGCCAGGCGCTGGGGGTCGGGCTGGTCCAGTGCCTAGCGATGGTTCCCGGCGTGAGCCGCAGCGGCGCGACGATCATGGGCGCGCTGGCGATGGGGATCGAGCGCCGCACCGCCGCCGAGTTCAGCTTCTTCCTCGCCATCCCGACGATGATGGGAGCAACCGCGCTGGAACTGTGGGATACCCGCGCCGAGCTGCTGGCGGGCACCGGCCCGGTGGGCTGGAACGAGATCGCGGTCGGCTTTGCGGTCAGCTTCGTTGTCGCGCTGGCGGTGATCAAGCTGTTCGTGGCCTATGTCAGCCGCGCCGGCTTTGCGCCGTTCGCCTGGTACCGGATCGTCGCCGGCGCCGCGGCGCTGTTCTTCCTGACTCGCTAGACCGGTTTCGCCCCGCTGCCGCGTCCGCCGCGCAGGTAGTATTCCTGCGTGCCCCGATGCAGCACGTCGTCGATGTCGATCACCGCGGTGTTGGCATAGGTGAACCCCGGGCCGAGCGAGCGGTAAAGCCGGTCGAAATCGCGATCGACGGTGTCGTGATAAAGCTCGGCAAAGCTTTCGATCACGAAGTAGGTCGGCTGCAGGTCGTCGATCACATAGTCGGTGCGCATCACCCGGTCGACGTTCAGCATGATCCGGTTGGGGCTTTCCGCCTCGAGGCAGAACACCGCCTCGGTGGGACCGGAGAGGATCCCCGCACCATAGGCGCGCAGCCCCTCCGCTTCCTGGATCAATCCGAACTCGACCGTATACCAGTAAAGCGCGCCCAGCGCCTTGAGCCGGTTATAGCCCATCGCCTTCCACCCGGCGCGGCCATATTCCTGCATGTAGTCGGCATAGGTCGAATCGGCGAGCATCGGCACGTGTCCGAAGACATCGTGGAACACGTCGGGTTCCTGGATATAGTCGAACGTCTCGCGGGTGCGGATGAAGTTGCCCGCCGGAAACCGCCGATTGGCGAGATGCCAGAAGAACACGTGGTCGGGGATCAGCATCGGCACCGGGACCACCGACCACCCGGTCAGCGCGCCCAGTTCCTGGGACAGGCGGGCAAATTCGGGCACCCCGCCGCGGCCCAGGTCAAGCTTGTCGAGCCCGGCCAGGAACGCGCTTGCCGCGCGTCCGGGCAGGACCTGCATCTGTCGGGCGTAGAGCTCGTCCCAGATCGCGTTCTCGCCAGCGGTGTAGGCATGCTGGGCGGGCTCCAGCCAATCCTCGCCGACATGAGCCGGACGTTTGAGCGGGGCGGTGAACAGGCCTGCGCCCATTTCGGGCAAGCGGGTGAAATCAGGGTCCGACATGGTTGCAATTGTAACTTTGCCGAAACGGGACGGCAATGGAATCTTGGTGTCTTGCCGCCAAGTGCGGCGAAGCGCATTGTGCGGCGCGATGAAGACATTGAAGCGCAAGAAGTTCGAACGGCTCTATGCCCCGCTCGAGGAAGAACTGGTGGCGATGGCCCGCTGGGCGGCCAAGACCGGAGCGCGGGTGCTGGTGCTGTTCGAAGGGCGCGACACCGCGGGCAAGGGCGGCGCGATCCAGGCTGTCGCGCGCCCGCTCAACCCGCGCCAGTGCCGGATCGTCGCCCTGCCAAGGCCGACCGACCGCGAAAAGACCCAGTGGTACTTCCAGCGCTATGTCCAGCACCTGCCGGCGGCTGGCGAAGTGGTACTGTTCGACCGCAGCTGGTACAACCGCGCCGGGGTCGAAAAGGTCATGGGCTTTGCCACGGATGAGCAGGTCGATGCTTTCCTCAAGGCGGCGCCGCTGTTCGAGCAGCAACTGGTCGACGACGGGATCCTGCTGTTCAAATACTGGCTGACCACCGATCAGGCCAATCAGGAAAAGCGCTTCAGGGAGCGGCTCGACGATCCGCTCAAGCGCTGGAAGCTCTCGCCGGTCGATCTTGCCGCGCGCGACAAGTACGATGCCTATACCCTCGCGCGCGAGGAGATGCTCAAGGCCACCCATACCGATACGGCGCCCTGGACCCTGGTCGATTTCAACGACCAGCGCCGCGGCCGGCTGACCCTGATCCGCGACCTGCTTGACCGCTTGCCCGATACCAAAGTCGATCCCGAGGAGATCGAATTCACCCCGCTGGGTCATGAACCCTCGGTCGAAGGCTATACGGTGCTGAAGCCTATCAAGCCATTTGGCTAGTTGCGCCAAACGCCTCCGCGTTTGGCTTGCAACACCGGCCCGCTCCCCGGCCCGACCACCCACAGGATACCATGCATGGGTGGTCGGGCCGGGGGAGCGGGCCGGTGTTGCCCGGGAGGCCCGGATGGGCCGAACGCACCAAACAAGAATCCCTACAACCCTTGACTTCGCTCTGCTTCTGACGCATTGGCGCGGCCTTCCGGGGCGGCGCTTGCGTGCCGCCCCAAGGCATTACAGCACAGTTTCAGGGGCCTTCGCGCCCGAATCAAGAGTTCAGGACCAGAGCAATGGCGAAGCCCGCAACCGTCAAGATCCGCCTCGTGTCGACCGCCGACACCGGATTCTTCTATGTCACCAAGAAGAACCCGCGCAACCAGACCGAGAAGATGAGCTTCCGCAAGTACGATCCGGTCGTGCGCAAGCACGTCGAATTCAAGGAAGCCAAGATCAAGTAAGGGTTCATTGCGAGTTCAAGCCGGCGGCGCTAGCAGGCAGGCCATGAACCCGACGAAACCTTTCTTCCGATCGATCGCAGGCGCCGCCGCTCTGGCGGCGTTTGGCGTTTCTGCGCCGCTGGCATTGCTTGCCCCGGGCGCTGCCGCCGCCCAGACCCAATCCGGCGATCTTGCCAATGCGGTAACCGCGCTGCGCGCGATCTCGACGATGCGCGCCGATTTCGTGCAGACCGACATTCGCGGCCAGCGCGTTACCGGCGTGCTGACCCTCAAGCGCCCCGGCAAGATCCGCTTCCAGTACCAGAAGGGCGTGCCGATCCTGATCGTTTCCGACGGCAAGGCGCTGACCTTCATCGACTACTCGGTGCGTCAGGTCCAGCGCTGGCCGATTGGCGGCAGTCCGCTGGGTGCGCTGCTCGATCCCAGCAAGGACGTGATGCAGTTCGGCAAGCTGACCCCGGCCACCAATGGTTCGATCGTCAGCGTCGAGGTGCGCGACAAGAAGCATCCGGAATACGGCGTGATCACGATGGTCTTCGTCCGCAAGGCCGGAGCGCCGGGCGGGCTGGAACTGTCCAGCTGGGCCACGCTCGACTCGCAGAACACCCGAACCGTGGTGTCGCTGTCGAATCAGCAGTACGGGGTTGCGGTGCCGGACAATACCTTCCGCTACAACGACCCGCGCACTCCCACTCGTCGATAAGGGAAAACGGCCCGTCGTGGACTGTGCCTGACCTGCGACAATTTGCGACACCGGCCTTGCGATTGTTCATGACAGCGAAAGGCAAAAAGTCCTAAAACCGCAAATGACAGCGCGGCCTGAGGCGGGTTTCCCCCCTGTTGCCCGAGCCTCCTGACAGGCCGAACTGTCAAGCGTGACGAACGCACAAACGAACCCTCGGTCCAATGCCCCCGGACCGAGGGTTTTTTGCGGCCCCAAGCCCGCCCCAAGTCGGTCTTGCCGCACCGCGCCATGCCACCTAAAGCCACCGGCATGGTCTCTATCGCCACCTGGAACATCAATTCGGTCCGCCTGCGCGTCGATCAGGTCTTGCGCTTTCTTGAGGAGCAGCAGCCCGACGTGCTGTGCCTGCAGGAGATCAAGACGCTTGAGAATCTGTTCCCGCACCAGGCTTTCGAGGATGCCGGCTACACCTATCGCGCGGTGCATGGGCAGAAGGGCTATCACGGGGTCGCCACCATCAGCCGGATCCCGATGCGCGAGCTGACGCGGCATGACTGGCAGGCCAATGGCGAGGCGCGCCATGTCGGGGTCGAGCTGCTCGGGCCGGGGCAGGGGCTGGTGCTCGAAAACGTCTATATCCCCGCCGGCGGCGATATTCCCGACCGCGAGGTCAATCCCAAGTTCGGCCAGAAGCTCGACTTCCTCGAACGCATGACCCGCTGGGCCGAGGCGCTGGACAAGCCCACCCTGCTGGTCGGCGATTTCAACATCGCGCCGCTCGATTGCGATGTCTACGATCACAAGGCGCTGCTCAAGGTGGTCAGCCATACTCCGCTTGAGGTTGAGACGCTGGGGCGCCTTGGCGATGCGCATGGCTGGGTCGACCTGGGCCGCAAGCATATTCCCGCGCCTGAACGGAACTGGTCGTGGTGGTCCTACCGCACCTTCTGGCAAGGCAAGGATCGCGGCCGCCGACTCGATCACATGTGGGCCTCGCCGCAGGTCGCCGCGCAATCGACGGACCACCGCGTGATCGAGGAAACCCGCCACTGGGAACAGTGCTCCGACCACGTGCCGCTGATCACGGACATTGCCCTGTGACCAGCCCGGCGCGCCGCGCTGCGCTGGCGATCGACGCCTTGCGCCACGGCTGGCCGATCCGGGTCGACGATGCCTTTACCCTGCTGCCGGCCGAGACCGGTTTTGGAGAGAGTGCGCGCTCGCGGCACATGCTGATTTCGGCTGCGCGCGCGGTCACGCTCAAGCTTGCCAATCAGCGCGAAGCCGCCGTGCCTGAGGCGCCGGTGCTGATCCGCGGTGCCGACAGCTTCGATCTTGCCGCCGCGCGCGCGCTGGCCGATCCGGCGCTCGATCTTGCCAATCCGCTCAAGGGTCCGTTCCTGGCCGAGCCGATCGGCGATCACGCAGCCGCCACCGCGGCGATGACGCTGGCGCGGCTTGCCGGGATCCTCCCCGCCTTCCTCGTCGATCCGCAGCCCGCCGCCGAGGCGCAGGAGGTCAGGGCAAGCGACATGGCGGCATTCGCCGATCCGCAGGCAATCAAGGTGGCCAGCCGCGCCCGCCTGCCTGTCGCCGCGGCCGAAGATGCCGAAATCGTCGCCTTCCGTTCGGCCGATGACCTGCGCGAGCATGTCGCGCTGGTGATCGGCCTGCAAAGCGGAGACCGTGCGCCGCTGGTCCGGCTGCATTCCGAATGCCTGACGGGGGACATCCTGGGCAGTCTCAAGTGCGATTGCGGGCCGCAGCTCGATGCCGCGCTCAGGGCGATGGCCGACGAGGCGAGGCAGGGCGGCTGGGGCGTGCTGCTCTACCTGCGCCAGGAAGGGCGCGGGATCGGCCTGATCAACAAGCTGCGCGCCTATCAGTTGCAGGACCAGGGCTTTGACACGGTGGACGCCAACAACCGGCTGGGACTGCCCACCGAAGCACGCGATTTCCCGGTCGCGGCGCGGATGCTGGCGCTGCTTGGCGTGGGGCCGATCCGGCTGATGACCAACAACCCCGCCAAGGTCGAGGCGCTGCGCGGAGCCGGCGTCGAAGTGGCCGAGCGCGTACCGCACCAGCTTCCGCCCAATCCGCACAACGCGCGCTATCTCGACACCAAGCGCGACCGCACGGGGCATCTGCTGTGAGCGAGTGGGGCGCATGGCTGGGCTGCGGCGAAGTTCGCAGCGACACCGTGAATGCCGGCCATGCGCAGCGCTGGCTGGCCATGCTTGATCGCGCCATGCCGGGTGAAGCGATGCCGCAGGGCTTCCACTGGTGCCTGTGCCTGCCCGATGCGCCCACGGCCAGCCTGGGCGCGGACGGGCATCCCTTGCGCGGCGAATCGCCCGCCAGCCTGCTCCCCCCGCTGCCGCACCTGCCGAGGCGGATGTGGGCATCGAGCAAGGTCGAATTCCTGTCTCCGATCCGGCTTGGCGCGGAAATCGAACGGCGCACCACCGTGCAGGCAATCGAGGCCAAGCGCGGGGGCAGCGGTGAACTGGTCTTCGTGACGCTCCGGCACGAAACGCTGGCCGACGGTGCGCTGGCGGTGCGCGAAGAACAATCGCTGGTCTACCGCGCGGCCGCCGCAAGTGATGCGCCGCTTGCGCCGCCGCCGGGCAAAGGCCGCTTCGATTCCGCCGGATGGCGGGCGCACCGGCTGGTCGTGCCGAGCGAGGCGCTGCTGTTCCGCTACTCCGCGCTGACCTTCAATTCGCACCGGATCCACTACGACCTGCCCTATGCCCAGAACACCGAACGTTATCGTGGGCTGGTGGTCCACGGCCCGTTGACCGCGACGCTGCTGCTCGACCTCGCGCAGCGCGAGCTTGGCGATAATGCGCTGCGGGCTTTTGCGTTCAGGGGCATGTCGCCGGCGATCTGCGGCGAGGAATTGCATCTGGTCATGCGCCAGGCCGATGCCGGGTGGGAACTTGCCGCCTTCGCCGCCGATGGCCGGCAGGTGGCCAGCGCTTCGGCGCGCTAGAGTCATTTCCACCCCAACCCCGCTCGTCCTGAGCTTGTCGAAGGATTGCCTGACCAAGCAAAGGACAGTGCTTCGACAAGCTCAGCATCGACGGACTATGGGGCCGATGCTTCGCTCTAATCCAGCCGCACCTTTCCCCGCGCTGCCTTGACCACACCGCGCTTCTTTTTGCCTTCCAGCCGCTGGGTCTTGCCCACGCGGTTGAGCCGGCTCTTGGCGCGCTTTTCGGGGAGGTTGAAAGCGTCCTCGATCAGGTCCGAAAGGCGCTGGCGCGCGTCCTGCCGGTTCGCTTCCTGGGTGCGGTGGCGCTGGGCAATCAGCAGCAATTCGCCCTTGCCGGTGATCCGGCTGCCGGCCAGCTGCCTCAGCCGCTTGAACACCTCGACCGGCAGGCGCAGCGCATAGACATCAAGCCTGAGCTGCACCGCGGTTGCGACCTTGTTGACATTCTGCCCGCCGGGGCCCGAGGCGGTGACGAAGCTCTCGCTCGCCAGGCTCAGCGCGCGGGCGATCGTATCATGCGCCAAGGTCATCGTCGCCGAAGCCCAGCGCGCGAAAATCCTGCGGCAGCGGAGCGACCGCGCTCACCGGCGGCTTGCCTTCGCGGTGGATCGTGATCGCCCGGGCGTGGAGCATCGTGCGCGGCGCGCCGCCCTTGCTGCCATAGACCGGATCGCCCAGCAGCGGCTGGCCCAGACCGAGCAGCGCATGGACGCGGATTTGGTGCGTGCGGCCGGTTTCCGGGCGGAACTCGACCAGCGTCATTCCGCCGCGTGCCGCCAGCTTGCGCCAGTGGGTTACCGCCGGCTTGCCCTTCTTCGCGGCGATCATCCGCCAGCCCTTTTCGGCGCTGGAGATCTTGCTCAAGGCAAGCTCGATCGTGCCTTCGTTCGCATCCAGCTCGCCCGCGATCACCCCGAGGTAAAGCTTGTCCACCTGCCGCGCCTCGAATGCGGCGGCGAAGCGTTTCAACGCCTTGGGATTGCGCGCCAGCACGAGGCAACCCGAGGTATCGGTATCGATCCGGTGGACCGGCACGGGCGCACGCTGGAACCCCAGCTTGAGCTCCTCGAGATGGTCCTCGAGGCTGGCACCACCGGCGCGCGGACGCTCGATCGGCAGGCCTGCCGGCTTGTCGATCACCAGCGCCTCGCCGTCTTCGAACAGGATCGGAATTGCGCTCATGCCAATGCTTTCGCGATGCGCCGGACCGCCTCGGCCAGCGCAGCGTCAGCCGCGGCAAAGCTGATCCGGAACCCGTCGTTGCCGCCGAAGGCCGAGGCCGGAACCACCGCGACCCCGTGGTCGAGCAAATGCAGGCACAGCGCCTGATCACTCCCAAACCGCGCGATATGCGGCGCGGCATCGACCATGCAGTAGAACGCGCCGTCTGGCGAAGGCGTCGAAAGTCCCGGAATCGCGTTGATCGCGTCGACAACCATATCGCGCCGCTCGCGCATTATCTCGCACCATTCGACCAGGAAATCCTGCGGGCCTTCCAGCGCGGCCACCGCGGCGGCCTGGCTGGTGGTCGAAGGGCTGCCCATTGAATGCGACTGGAGCTTGCCCATCGCCCTGACCAGCCATTCCGGCCCCGCAGCCAGCCCGACCCGAAAGCCGGTCATCGCGTGGCTCTTGCTCAGCCCCGAAACGGTCAGGATGCGATCGGCCAGCGCCGGGCACAGCGCGGCGAGCGTGGCATGGCGGCCTTCGACAAAGCGCAGCGGCGCGTAGATATCGTCGGACAGCACCATGACCTGCGGGTGCCGCAGCAGCACATCTGCCAGTGCTTCCAGCTCGCTCGCGGGATAGACCGCGCCGGTGGGGTTGCCCGGACTGTTGAGCAGCAGCCAGCGCGTGTTCGCCGTGATCGCGGCGTCAAGCTGCGCGGGCGTGATCCGGTAGCCGGTGGCCGGAGTCGTCTCAAGCGGCACCACCGTGCCGCCGGCAAAGCGCACGATCTCGGGATAGCTGACCCACCAGGGCGATGGGATCAGCACCTCGTCGCCGGGATCGAGCGTGGCGCACAGCGCGTGGAAGATCGCCTGCTTCCCCCCGGCGCTGACGATCACCTGTGAAGGCGCAGCCTTGATGCCCAGGTCGCGCTCGAAATGAAGCGCTGCCGCTTCCCGGACCGCCAGCGTCCCGGTGACCGGAGTGTACCTGGTGTCGCCGCGGTCGAGCGAGGCCTTGGCCGCTTCGATCACGTGGCCCGGGGTGGCAAAATCGGGTTCGCCCACCGAAAGCGAAATGATGTCCTTGCCCGCGGCGCGCAGTTCGGTGGCGCGGTCGCTCATCGCCGCGGTGCTCGAAGGCGCGATACGCGACAGGGCCTGGCTCAGTTTCACAGCAGCTTCGCCTTCATCAGCCCGCGCAGGGCATTGCCCACCAGGAACCCGTCCTTCAGATCATCGAGCGTCAGTTCGGCCTCCACCGCATGGCCATCGTCAAGCAGCGAACGCCGCAGCACACCGGGCAGCAGGCCGAGCCGCGCTGGCGGGGTCAGCAGTTTTCCCTCGCGCTCGACGAACAGGTTGGTGAAACAGCCTTCGGTAAGCAGGCCATCGTCGCGCAGGAACAGCGCCTCGCTTGCGCCGGCATCCCGCGCCGCCGTCAGCCCATCATCGTAGAAGCCGCGGTCGCTGCTCTTGTGGCGCAGCCGCCAGTCCCCCGAATCGACCGGCAGGCGCAGCACCGCGCAGGCCAGCGGCTCATCGATGGGCGCGGGCAAGGCACCCAGCTCGAGGCTGTAGGCCCCGCCGCGCGACACCAGCAGGCGCAGGCGCGCCGGAGCATCGGCCTCGAAACACAGCGCCTGGATTGCGTTGCGCACCGCGTGGCGATCGAACACGAAGCCCAGTTCGGCCGCGCTGGCCTTGATCCGCTCGAGGTGCAGCTCGAGCAGCGGGATCCCACCTTCGGGGGTGAAGCGCATCGTTTCGATCAGGTCGGCGCCGCCTGCGCTCATCCTCACGAAACCACCCTTGACCAGGCATTCGCGCCATTCGGTCATGACCTCGCTGTCGGCAACGATCGCCGAACCGACGCCAAGCACGGCCTGGCCGCGCCGGTTCTCTCCCGGGGTGAGCCGCAAGGTGCGGATCGCGACGTTGAACGCGGCTTCTCCGCCCGCGTCGATCCGTCCGATCGCTCCGCAATAGGGTCCGCGCGCATCGCGTTCGACGGCGTCGATAAGCTCCATCGCGCGGATCTTGGGTGCGCCGGTGATCGAGCCGCAGGGGAACAGGGCCCGCAGCATATCGACCGCGCCCTTGCCTGGCTGGAGCCGGGCCCGCACCGTGGTGACCATCTGGTGCACGGTGGGATAGCTTTCGACCGCGAACGGGTGATCAACCTTGACGCTGCCCGCTTCGGCCACCCGGCTGAGATCGTTGCGCAAGAGGTCGACGATCATCAGGTTTTCCGCCCGGTCCTTGATCGAGGCGGCCAGTTCGTCCTTCAACCGCGCGTCCTCTGCCGCATCGCGGCCGCGCGGACGGGTGCCTTTCATCGGCTTGACCAGCGCCGCGCCGTCGCGCTCGGCAAAGAACAGTTCGGGCGAAAAGCTGAGCAGCCAGTGCGTTCCGTCGAACAGCACCCCGCCATAACCGGCCCCCGCCGCCGGGCGTGCCGCGCCGTAGAGCGCGAGCGGATCACCGCGATACGATCCGGCGAGCGGGAAAGTCAGGTTGGCCTGATAGATGTCTCCCGCCGCGATCCGCTCCTGAAGCTCGGCAAAGGCCTTTGCATAGCCGCCGGCCGACAGTTGCGGGTCGATCGGGCCGATCTGCGCCCGGCCTGCCTCGCCGGTTTCCGCCAGCCAGGCAGGCACTTGCGCTGCCGGTATTTCGC
Organism: Sphingomonadaceae bacterium; assembly: GCA_046348665.1. GTDB lineage: Bacteria > Pseudomonadota > Alphaproteobacteria > Sphingomonadales > Sphingomonadaceae > Novosphingobium. Next base: position 1,351,744 of record JAXMDV010000001.1, read on the forward strand.
GGTAGCCGTCGAACGCCCCGAACCAGACCAGCGGCCCGGCCCCTCCGCTGCGCGCCGCGGCCAGCGGAGCGAGCCGTTCTTCCAGCGCAAGTCCCGCCTCATAGGCGAAATAGCCCGCCAGCTGTGCGCCTTCGGCCTGCAACGCCGCGATCCGCTCAAGCGCGGGCAGGACTTCGTCAACCCGGCGGGCGATCACCACCTCGCGCGGCGATTGATACAGGCGCGCGGGGCTGGCGCCTTCGGGACGGGCATCGTCAAGCAGGATGAAAGGATCGGGCATTTGTCGCGCTTCTAGCCGCGCTTTTCCCGACTTGCAAAAAGCCCCTCGCACAAGTGCTTGGTGCGCTCTATCTGTCTGGCAACGGATAGACTCGAAAGCCGGAGTGCTCCCCCATATGGACCAGATCTACATCGGCCTTGCCGCCAATGGCGAACGCCAGAACCTCGTGCTTGGCCGGGCGAACCGGCACGGGCTGATCGCGGGCGCCACCGGCACCGGCAAGACCGTGACCCTGCAGTCGCTTGCCGAACAGTTCTCTGCCGCCGGGGTTCCGGTGTTCATGGCCGACGTCAAGGGCGACCTTGCGGGCATTTCGATGGCCGGCAGCCACGATTTCAAGCATGCCGACTCGATCGAAGGGCGGGCCAGGGAGCTGGGCATCGATCCGTTCGAGTACAAGGACAACCCGGCGGTTTTTTGGGATCTCTACGGCGAACAGGGCCACCCGATCCGCACCACCATCTCGGAAATGGGGCCGCTGCTGCTCAGCCGGCTGATGGGCCTCAACGAAACGCAGGAAGGCGTGCTGACCATCGCCTTCAAGTGGGCCGACGACAACGGCCTGCTGCTGCTCGACATGGACGACCTGCAGCAGACCCTGATCGCCTGCGCCGAACAGGCGAGCGAACTGGCGACCACCTATGGCAACATTTCCAAGGCATCGGTCGGCACGATCCAGCGCCAGCTGTTGGCCTTCGAAAGCCAGGGCGCGGACAAGTTCTTTGGCGAGCCGGCGTTCGAGATCAACGACTTCATCCGCTGCGATGAAAGCGGCAAGGGCGTGATCAACGTCCTGTCCGCCGAAAAGCTGATGCAGAGCCCCAAGCTCTACGCGACCTTCCTGCTGTGGCTGCTTTCGGAACTGTTCGAGGCGCTGCCCGAAGTGGGCGATCCGGAAAAGCCCAACCTGGTGTTCTTCTTCGACGAAGCGCACCTGCTGTTCGACGATGCGCCCCAGGCGCTGTTCGACAAGGTCGAGCAGGTGGTGCGGCTGATCCGGTCAAAGGGCGTCGGGGTCTATTTCGTCACCCAGAACCCGATCGACATTCCCGAAAAGATCGCCGGACAATTGGGCAACCGCGTGCAGCACGCGCTGCGAGCCTTTACCCCGCGCGATCAGAAGGCAATCAAGGCCGCGGCCGATACCTTCCGGATCAACCCCGACCTCGATGTCGAAACCGCGATCACCGAGCTCAAGGTCGGCGAAGCGCTCGTTTCCACGCTCGACGAGGATGGCGCGCCGACCATCGTCCAGCGCACCCTCATCGCGCCGCCGCGCAGCCGCCTCGGGCCCATCACGCCCAAGGAACGCGCGATCATCCAGTCGATCAGCCCGTTCGACGGCAAGTACGATACGCTGGTCGACCGCGAGAGCGCCGAGGAAGTGCTGACGCAGAAGGCGCACGACGCCGCGCAGGCCGCGCAGGTGGTTGCAGAGCAGGGCGAAGAGGTCCAGCGCGCCCAGCCGCGCGCCACGCCCACGATGTGGGAAAAGGCGGGCAAGGCCGCGTTCGGCGCGGCGGCGGCATCGGCGGGGACGATCCTTGCGCGCAAGATGACCGGGCGGCGCACCTCGAGCTCGCCGATGGCGTCGGCGGCCAGCGCCGCTGCGGGGGCGATCGGCACCCAGCTGGGCGGTTCGATCCTTGGCCGGTTCGCGCGCGGGCTGCTGGGATCGCTGCTGCGCTGACGCTTATCGGGCCGCAAGCGCCCTTGGTCGAAGCGGGTTATTGCCAAGGGTGCCGCTCTGGGCTCAGTGGCGACTAACCTCTTTGGCCGTCAGGGATAATCCATGCGCTCGTTGCTGCTTGCCGTTTCCGTAATCTCGCTTGCCTGCGCCGCGCCGGCGCTGGCCGACGCACCCGCGGCCGATCCGGCCGCCAGCGCCGCCGCCGCCTTGGCCCCCGTGCCGCCGGGCAAGCTGACCGACGCGGCGCGCCCGCTGGCCTATCGGCTCGACCTGACGGTCGATCCCGCGCAAGAGCGGTTTTCCGGTCATGTCGAGATCGACGCCGCGCTGAAATCGGCCAGCAGCTTCGTCGATCTGCACGGACGCGACCTCAGAATGAGCCGCGCCACGGCGAGCGCCGGCGGCAAGACCTATGTTGGCCGCTGGTTCGAACTCGATCCCACCGGTGTTGCCCGGCTGGTCTTCGACGAAAAGCTCCCCGCCGGGGCGGTGACTTTCAGCTTCGATTACGATGCCCCGTTCCAGCACGGGCCGTCGGGCATGTTCCGCGTCAAGGTGGGCGATGACTGGTACAGCTGGACCCAGTTCGAATCGATCGATGCCCGCGCCGCCTTTCCCGGATTCGACGAACCGGGCTTCAAGGTGCCCTTCGCTGTCACCCTGCGCACCCGCAAGGGGCAAACCGCGGTCAGCAATGCGCCCGAGACGAGCACGACGAGCGAAGGCGACTGGACGGTCCACCGCTTTGCCCCGACCCTGCCGCTGCCGACCTACCTGGTGGCGATGATGGTCGGGCCGTTCGCGGTGGCCGAAGGCAAGGTTCCGCCCACCCCCCAGCGCAAGACGCCGCTGCCGATCCGGATTGTCACCACCAAGGAAAATGCCGGGCAGATGGCCTTCGCGCTTGGCGGCACCAAGGGGGTCGTCACCCACCTCGAGCGCTATTTCGGCCAGGGCTTCCCCTATCCCAAGCTTGATCAGATCACCACGCCGATCCTGCCCGGCGCGATGGAGAATGCCGGCGCGGATCTCTATGCCGATCCGATCCTGATCATGGATGAAAAGGCCACCACCGCGCAGAAGCGCACTTTCGGCATGGTGGTCAGCCACGAGCTGGCGCACCAGTGGTTCGGCGATCTGGTTACCCCGGCCTGGTGGGACGACATCTGGCTCAACGAAAGTTTCGCCAACTGGATGGGCTACCGCATCGGGGATGAGTGGCGGCCCGATCTCAACATCCGGGCTGGCGCATTGGCCGAAGGCTTCAACGCGATGAACACCGACGCGTTGCTGGCCGGGCGCCCGATCCACCAACCGATCACGACCAACGCCCAGATCGACGAGGCCTTCGATTCGATCACCTATGGCAAGGGCGGCCACGTGGTGGCGATGATCGCAGGCTACATGGGCGATGCCAAGTTCCAGGCCGGGGTGCGCGGATACATGGCCAGCCATCGCTACGGCAATGCGACCAGCACCGATTTCTTCGCGGCGATGGCCCAGGCTGCCGGCAATCCGCAGATCGTCCCGGCGATGCAGAGCTTTACCGACCAGCAAGGCGTTCCGCTGGTGACTTTCGCCAGCGATGGCAAGGGCGGCTATTCGGTCCGGCAGAGCCGCTACGTCCGGCTCGGCACCCAGGCACCGGCAACGCGCTGGGGCGTGCCGCTGTGCGTGCGGCGCAGCACCGGCCTGCAGCAGTGCCAGCTCCTGACCGAAGAGAACGGCACGGTGCGCCTGGCCGGCAAGGGGCCGATCGTCCCGAATGCCGGCGGCACCGGCTATTACCGCTTCGAGCTGCCGGCCGGCGACTGGGACGCGCTGATCGCGCTGGGCGACCGCCTGCCGGGCGGCGAGGCGCTGGCGCTCGACGATTCGCTCTACGCCAGCTTTCTCGCCGGACGCGCCACTCCGGCGCAGCTTGTCGCTTCGGCGCGCAGCCTCGCGCGCAACCGGGATTCCTATGCCAGCGAAGCTGGGATCGGCTCGATCGCCGCGCTGGCGCGAAGCGGCATGCTCAGCGCCGATGGCGAGGCCGGCTATCGCCGCCTGGTCGAGCAGATCAACCGTCCGCGCCTCGCGGCGATGGGTTTCGATCCGCGCGATGGCGTCTATGCTGCGGAGGATCCGGAAAAGTCCGAACAGCGCCGCCAGGTCGTCGAAAACCTCGCGCTGATCGCGAAGGATCCGGCGCTGCGCCAGCAGCTTGGCGCGGCGGCGCAAGCCTACCTTGCCGGAGACAAGGCGGCGCTCGATCCGGCATGGTTCGGCATGGCCTTTGCCGTGGCGGTCGATCAGGGCGGAATGGCGGCGGCGAAGGAGCTGGCGGACAAGGCGCTCGCCTCGCAGGATCCGCTGTTCCGGCCCGAGGCGCTTGGCGCGGTGGCTTCGTCGGGCAAGGCGGAGATCGCGAACTGGGTGCTCGACGGCTTCACCGATGACCGGCTGCGCAAGAGCGAGCGGCTCGACATGGTTCGCACGGTGATTTTCACCCGCGAGACCCGCGACCTCGGCTTTGTCTGGCTCAAGGCCAACTTCGACAAGCTGACCAGCGGCGGCGGCGGGATTTTCTCCGCCGCGCGGCTGCCCGCGGTGCTCAGCGGGTTCTGCTCGGTCGAGCGGTCCGAGGAAATCGCCGAACTGCTGCGGCCAAGACTCAAGGGCAAGACCGGCGCGCTCGAACTGGAGCGGACGATTGAGCGGGTCCGTTCTTGCGGGGTGCTGAAGGACAAGCGCGGCGCCGAACTTTCGGCCGAACTGGCGAAAGTCAGGTAAGCGGCAGGCGCAGCGTCGCGGTCAGGCCCGCCACCGAACCATCCGCCCCGAGGCGATTGGCAAGGTGGAGGCTGCCGCCGTGCTGGTCGGCGATCGCGCGGGCCAGGGTCAGGCCCAGCCCGGCGCCCCCGGTCTCGCTGTTGCGCGATGGTTCGCCGCGGGTGAACGGTTCGAGCATCAGCGCGATCTGATCGTCGGGAATGCCGGGGCCATCGTCATCGATGCGGATCACCGCCTCGCCTTGCTCGCGGGTCACGGCGATGCGCGCCGTCCGGCCATAGCGCAGCGCGTTGACCACCAGGTTGCGCACCGCGCGGCGCAGCCAGGTGACGCGCAGCGGAAGGACGATCCGTTCTGACCCGTCGAAGGTCACCGGTTCGCCCATATCCTCGAATTCCTCGGCAACCTGCGCGACCAGCGCCCCCAGCTCGGCCGGCTCGAGCGGATCGCTGGGCCGGCCGACCCGCGCCAGGCTGAGGATATCGTCGAGGCTGCGGGTAATATCCTCGATCGTGCGGGCCATGCGCCCGCGCTCGGTCTCGTCCTCGACCGATTCGATCCGCACGCGCAGCGCGGCGAGCGGGGTCTTGAGATCGTGTCCGATCGCGCCGAGCATCACGTCCTTTTCGTCGAGCAGCGCGGCAAGGCGGGCCTCCATCGCGTTGTGCGCCTGGATCAGGCGGCGCACGTCGTCGGGCCCTTCGGGTTCGAGCTGGCCTCCGGCATCGCGGGTCGCGGCGAATTGCTCGAGCCGCCCGGTCAGCGCCTTCAGGGGCTTGGTGATCTGGCGCAGGATCAGCGCAATGGCGCCGAAAAGCAGCGCATAGAGCAGCAGGGTCTGGCCGATCAGGGTCAGCAGCAGTCCGCGTTCGGGGCGCGGCACCGGCATGCGGACCACCATCCAGCCGGCGTCGTCGGGCAACTGGACCGCGGCGACCATCAGTTCGCGCGGCAGCGGCGGGGCATGGTCTCCCAGCGCGGCGCTGCGCCTTGCTATCCGACGCGCCAGGTGGGAGTCATGCTCCATCGGGCGGTGGAACACCACCACGCTGGTGGTCGCCAGCCCTTGTCCGGCAAGGATGTCCTGCAATTCGGATTCGGCCTTGTCGAGCCGCGTGTCGCTCTGGTCGAGGGGTGATTTGTCGGACCGGTCGACTTTCAGTTGGCGCGCGGCCTCCAGCGCCTCGGGCGGATGGCGTCCGGGCAGCCCGCCTTCGCGGTTGGCCGCGAACAGGCGGATCGCGGCGGCATGGACCAGCGCCGCCTCGCGCCGTTCGAGCTGCGCGTTGTAAAGCAGCGCCGCGCTCAGGCCCTGTGCCAGAAGCAGGGCAAGCGCCACTGCCAGCAGCAGCTGCCCCTGCAGACTCCTTGGCCAGATGCCACCCAGCAGGCGCTTCATCAGTTTGCGCCCGGCCGCACCCGGCTGACATCGGCGGCAAGCATGTAGCCGCCGCCCCAGACGGTCTGGATCAGGGCGGGGTTCTTGCTGTCGACTTCGATCTTGCGGCGCAGGCGGCTGACCTGGTTGTCGACCGCGCGGTCGAACAGGTGGGCTTCGCGGCCCTGGACCATGTCGAGCAGCCGGTCGCGATCGAGCACCTGGCGGGGGTGTTCGAGGAAGGCCATCAGCAGGCGGAATTCGGCCGACGAGATCGAGACCATCGCGCCTTCGGGATCGGTCAGCCGCCGCTTGAGCGGATCCAGGCGCCAGCCTTCGAATTCGAACAGCTCGTCTTCGGCGGGCGCAGGCCCGCCCTTGGCGCTGCGGCGCAGGACCGAGCGGATCCTGGCGACCAGCTCGCGCGGCTCGAAGGGCTTGACCACATAGTCGTCGGCGCCGATCTCCAGCCCGACGATCCGGTCCATCGGCTCGCCCTTGGCGGTGAGCAGGATGGTCGGCACGGCATGCGCATCGGCAAGGTGCCGGCACAGCGACAGCCCGTCCTCGCCCGGCATCATGATGTCGAGCAGGACCAGTTCGGGCAGCGCGTTCTTCAGCTGGCTGCGCGCCTCGGCGGCGCTGGCGGCCTGGGTAACGGCAAACCCCTGGCGCGAGAGATACTCGGCCAGGGGTTCGCGCAGGGCTGGTTCGTCATCGACCAGCAGCAGACGGGTAGGCGCGGTCTGATCCATCGCGGCTGTCTGCAGCGGGGCGTCAGCCGGCCGGTGGCGGCGGCGGGGGCGGCGTGTCGCCCATCTGGTGCCCGGCATGGCCGCCGCGCTTGCCGCCCATCATGCCGCGCATCTTCTGGCGCGCGGCCTGGCGTTCGGCCTTGGTCAGCTTGCCGTCCTTGTTGGTGTCCATCATGTCGAAATGCTTGGCGGCATGGGCGGCAAGTTCGTCGCGGGTGATGCTGCCATCCTTGTCGGCATCGGCCATGCGCATCATCATCATGCCCATCTTGCCGCCGCCATGTTCGCCGCGTTCGGCCTTCATGCCATCGTGACCTTCGTGGCCGCCCGGACCCTTCTGGTGGGCGGCGGTGAATTCGGCGCGCGAGATCGAGCCGTTCTTGTCGGTATCGATCGTATCGAACATCATGCCCATGTGCGCGCCGCGGTCGGCCTCGTTGAGCTTGCCGTCCTTGTTGGCGTCCATCTTGTCGAACATTTCGCCATGCTTGGCGACGAATTCGGCCCTGGTGATGTCCTTGTCGCCCAGCGGATCCATGCCGGGGCCGCGCTGCGCCGCGATGGCGGTTCCGGCAGCGGCCAGCGCCAGCAGCGACAGGCCAAGGGTAAACTTCTTCATGTGCGAACTCCCGTTCTTGCAAAGAGGGTGAAGTCGCGCGGCCCGGGAGGGGAGGGGGACTGGCTGGGCCGCGCGACTTCCTGGCGCTTCTTCTAAGGCCAGCGTGTCGCGCGATTATGCCCGATGCAAGGGAATTTGTCGCAATTTGTCGCGCCCGGGCAAGGCCGTTCATCAACGGTTTAGCCACTTGCCCAGGCGCTGCGCGCCAGTCTCAACCCATGACGAAGGCGTTGAGCTTGTTGCCATCGGGATCGCGGAAGTAGCCCGCATAGAACCCCTCGCCGCGCGGTCCGGGAGCGCCTTCATCGCTGCCGCCGTGTTCGAGCGCAATGGCATGAAGCCGGTCAACCTGCGCGGCATCGCGCGCTTCGATCGCCACCATCACGCCGTTGCCGACCGTGGCGGCATTGCCGTCAAACGGCTTGGTCGCCGCGATCCCGGCGCCGCCGCCAGGCGTGCCCCAGGCGATGAAAGTATCGAACTCCATCATCCGCCCGGTGCCCATTTCGGCGGCGAGGGCATCGTAGAACCTGGCGGCGCGCGGCAGGTCGTTGGTGCCGACGGTCACATATCCGATCATTGCTGTCTCCCTTCGAGTCGCGATGGAACGTTACGTGAACATCAGTGCGCCGGCAAGGGTGCGCAAGCGGCCTTGAGCCAGGCAAGCGCATCGCCTTCAAGCTGCGGCGCAAGCACATCCAGCACGCGGGCGTGATAATCGTCCCACCACTTGAGCTCATCGCGGGTCAACAGCGCGGTATCGACCAATGCGGCGTCGATCGGGGCAAAGGTCAGGGTTTCGAAGCCCAGCCATTCGCCTTCCATTCCCGGAATTTCGCGGGGTTCGACCAGCACCAGGTTTTCGGTGCGGATCCCGAACGCGCCGGCCTTGTAATAGCCGGGCTCGTTCGAGAGGATCATGCCGGGAAGCAGTTCCTGCCCGGTTCCGGCCTGGCCTCCGGCTGCCTTGGCGATCCGCTGCGGGCCTTCGTGGACCGACAGGAAACTGCCCACGCCGTGCCCGGTGCCGTGGGCATAGTCGACCCCGGCCTGCCACAGCGCATGGCGCGCCAGCGTGTCGAGCTGGCTGCCAACCGTCCCCCTGGGGAATACCGCCTGGGCCAGCATGATGTGTCCCTTGAGGACGCGGGTGAACCGGTCCTTGTGTTCGGCGGTCGGCTCGCCCGGCCCGATCCAGACGGTGCGGGTAATGTCGGTGGTCCCGTCGAGATACTGTCCGCCCGAATCGACTAGGTAGACCGACGATGGATCGATCGGAATGTTCGACTGTTCGTCCACCTTGTAGTGCGGGCTGGCGGCGTGCGGGCCGGCGGCAGAGATCGTGTCGAAGCTCATGTCGCGCAGCAGGTCGCTTTCCTCGCGGAAGGCCTGCAGCCGGGCCGCGGCGGAAAGCTCGTCCTGCCCGCCCTTGGGGGCTTCGACGCTCAGCCAGTGGAGGAATTTGGCGATCGCCGCTCCGTCGCGCGACTGCGCGGCGCGCTGTCCGGCCTGCTCGACCGGGTTCTTGACCGCTTTTGCCAGCACGGTCGGATCGGTCAGCTCGACCACCGATGCCCCCGCGCCTTCCAGCGCCGCGAAGACGGCCTGGACAGAGCGTTCGGGATCGACCGCAACCTTCTTGCCCGCCAGCGCCTGCAATTGCGGCACGAAGGCCTCGCGCGGGCGGATGGTGACGGCATTGCCCAGGTGCGCGCGCAGTTCGGGCGAGACCTTTTCCTCGGCGATGAACAGTTCGGCGGTGCCATCGGCGTGGGCCAGCACGAAGCTGAGCGCCACCGGGGTGCAGCTTACGTCGGTGCCGCGCAGGTTGAGCAGCCAGGCGACCCCGTCAAGCGCCGAGACCACGGCGGCATCGAGCCCGCGCGCGGCCAGCCATTCGGCCACTTCGCTGCGCTTCGCCTCGCTGGGCTTGCCGGTGAACTCGTTGCCGTGGACCAGCGCGGGGGCAAGCGAGCGGACCGGCTGGTCGGCCCAGATCGCGTCGATCGGGTTGCCTTCGACCGGTTCGAGCGCGGCGCCCTTTTCGCGCAGGGCCTTGTTGACCGAATCGACCCACGGCTTGCCGTGAAGCCAGGGATCGAACCCGATCCTGCCGCCCTTGGGCGCGTTCGCGGCGAGCCAGTCCGAAACCGAGGTGGCCGGAACCGACTGGTATTCGAACAGGCGCCCATCGACCTGTTCGCGCACCTGCAGGGTATAGCGCCCGTCAACGAAGATCGCGGCCTTGTCGGCCAGCACCGCGGCGGTCCCGGCCGAACCGCCGAACCCGGTCAGCCAGCCGAGGCGCTGGGCATAGGCGCCGACATATTCGCTCATGTGCTCGTCAGAGATCGGAATCACGAACCCGTCGAGCTCGCGAGACTTCAGTTCCTTGCGCAGGGCATCGAGCCGCGCTTCGTGGGTGTTCATCAGCATGGTGTTGCAGTCCTTCTGCCGCCACCATAGAGCCAGGGCATGAGCATTGCCACTCCCCCCGTCGCCGCCAGGAAGCCGCACATCGAAACCCATCACGGCGTCGAGATTCGCGACGATTACGCCTGGCTGCGCGATCCCGGCTATCCCGAAGTGACCGACCCGGCCATCCTTGCCCATCTTGTGGCAGAGAATGCCTGGTTCGAGGCGCGCATGGCGCCTCGGCAAGGCCGGATCGAGGCATTGTTCAAGGAAATGCGCGGACGGATCAAGGAGGCCGACAGGTCGGTCCCGCAGAAGGACGGCGAATACCTTTATTGGATCGAATATGAAGAGGGCGCCGAATACAAGAAGTGGTGGCGCCGCCCGGTTGCGGCCAGGGAGGATTCGGGCGCGGACCAACTGATCCTCGATGAGGTCGCGCTGGCCGAAGGCAAGGACTATTTCCGGCTCGAGGCCTTTTCGGTGTCGAGCGACGGCCGCCTGCTCGCCTTCTCGACCGACGACAACGGCTCGGAACGCTACACCGCAAGGATCAAGGATCTCGCCAGCGGCGAGCTGTTGCCCGACGAGATCACCGGGACGCTGGGCGCGCTGGTCTGGGTCGGCGAGGGCGATGGCGCAAGGGGCCTGGTCTATACCCCGGCCAACGAACAATGGCGCACCGACCGCGCCTGCCTGCACTGGCTGGGCCAGCCGGCGGAAAGCGATATGCAGCTCTACCGCGAGACCGACGAGGGCTTCCGGGTCAGCGCCGGGCTTTCCGCCAATGAGCAGTGGCTGGTCCTTTCGGCCGGCGATCACGAAACCAGCGAGGCCCGCCTGATCCCCGCCGCCGACCCGCTTGCCGCGCCGTTGCTGGTGCGCGAACGCAGGGCGGGAATCGAATACGATGTCGATGAGCGCGGCGGCACGCTCTACATCCACACCAACGACGATCACGAAAATTTCCGTCTCGCCACCGCGCCGCTTTCGGCGCCTGAGGAATGGACCACGCTGATCGCCGGATCGGATGACTATTACCTGACCGGGGTCGACCTGTTCCGCGATTTCTTCGTCACCAGCGGGCGCGTGCGCGGGCTCGATACGATCGAGGTGCGCTATTATGGCGAGCCCGACCGGGTCGAACCGGTCCGCTTTCCCGAGGCAAGCTTCAGCGCCGGTCTGGGCGACAATCCGGAATGGGCGATGGACGTGCTGCGGCTCAGCTACGAAAGCATGGTCAGCCCTGCCAGCGCGATCGACTATGACGTCGCGGCGCGGACCATGACCACGCTCAAGGTCCAGGAAATCCCCTCGGGCTATGACGCCTCGCTCTATCGTACCGAGCGGCTCGAGATCGCGGCGCGCGATGGGACGGCGATTCCGGTCTCGATCGTCTATCGCCGTGATCGCACCGGCCCAGGACCGCTCTACCTTTATGGCTACGGCGCCTATGGCATCGCAATCGATCCTGGATTTTCGACCACGCGGCTCAGCCTGGTCGACCGCGGCTTTGCCTATGCCATCGCGCATATCCGTGGCGGCGATGATCTGGGCCGGGCCTGGTACAAGGCCGGCAAGCTGGAGCGGCGGACCAACACTTTCACCGATTTCGTCGATGTGGCGAAGGGGCTGATCGAGCGCGGCCATACCGCTGCCGGCCGGATCGCGATCGCCGGCGGATCGGCGGGCGGCGAGCTGATGGGCGCGGTGGTCAACTCCGACCCCCAGCTATGGGGCGCGGTGGCGGCGCACGTGCCGTTCGTCGATGTGCTGAACACCATGCTCGACGCCAGCCTGCCGCTCACCCCGGGCGAATGGCCCGAATGGGGCAACCCGATCGAGGACAAGGCCGCGTTCGAGCTGATCCGCAGCTATTCGCCCTACGATCAGGTCAAGCGCCAAGCCTATCCACCGGTGCTGGTCACCGCCGGGCTCAACGATCCGCGCGTAACCTATTGGGAACCGGCCAAATGGGTCGCCCGGTTGCGCGAGATGAAGACCGACAGCAACGAACTGCTGCTCAAGACCAACATGGGCGCAGGCCACGGCGGCAAGAGCGGACGGTTCGAGAGCCTGCGCGAAACGGCGGAGGAATTCGCCTTCATCCTGTGGCAGCTTGGTATTGCAGACGATGAGCCGCCGCAGGCAGGCTGACTGCAAACCCCTTCCGCTTGCGGGAGGGGCAAGGGGAGGGCATGTTCACTTCGCCATGACCTCGCTACGCCAACTTCGCCAACAGACCCTCCCCCAACCCCTCCCGCAGGCGGGAGGGGGGTCTTGAGCACGCCTCGATTCACTCGGAAGTTTGTAGCCCGGCCCGAGCACATCGACGAACTGGGCCATGTCAACAACGCGGTCTGGGTCGACTGGATCCAGCAGGTCGCCACCGCGCACTGGTCAAACGTCGCCAGCGACGAGCACCAGGCGCGTTACATCTGGGTCGTTACCCGGCACGAGATCGACTATCGCGGCAATGTGGGGCCGGGAGAAACGGTAACGGCGGAAACCTTCATCCCCCGCGGCCCCACCGGCGCGCGGTTCGACCGGCGGGTCGATTTCCGCGATGCCGCGGGCAAGGTGATCGTCAGCGCGAACACCACCTGGGCGATGCTCGAGCGCGAGAGCGGTCGACTGGCCCGCGTGCGCGAAGACGTTACCGCGCCGTTCCGGCCTTTCGCCGACGAAGGCTGACCCCTTCCACTATCCCTTCCTCGTCACCCTGAACTCGTTTCAGGGTCCATCGCGCGGCATGCCCGGCGGTTGCCGACAGCGATCAAACGGCGCGGCCTCGCTGCCCAAAAGCGATCTGGTCCGAGCCGGGAAATGGACCCTGAAACAAGTTCAGGGTGACGGGAGTTGGAGGTGGTTTGCCCTTACCCCAGCACCTCGGCGACCGGCGCATAGTCATAGCCCAGGTCGTGGGCCACCGCTTCATAAGTCACCTTGCCTTCGTGGACATTGAGACCGGCGGCAAGATGCGGATTGGCTTTCAGCGCGGCTTTCCAGCCCAGGTCCGCGATCCTCAGCGCATGCGGCAGGGTCACGTTGTTCAGCGCATAGGTGCTGGTCCGCGCCACCGCGCCGGGCATGTTGGCGACGCAGTAATGAACGATCCCGTCGACCACATAGGTCGGGTCGGCATGGGTAGTGGCATGGCTGGTTTCGAAGCAGCCGCCCTGGTCGATCGCCACGTCGACCAGCACCGCGCCGGGCTTCATGGTTCCCAGCATCGCGCGGGTGACCAGTTTCGGCGCGGCGGCGCCGGGAATCAGCACCGCGCCGATCACCAGGTCGGCCTCGGCGACCTGCGCCGCCAGGCTCGCCTTGCCCGAATAAAGCGTGCGCGCACGGCCTTCGAAATGGTTGTCAAGGCGCTCCAGCACTGCCGGATCGCGGTCAAGGATGGTCACATCGGCGCCAAGACCGACGGCCATCTGCGCGGCATTGAACCCGACCACGCCGCCGCCGATCACCACCACCTTGGCCGGCAGCACTCCGGGCACCCCGCCGAGCAGCACCCCGCGCCCGCCATGCGCCTTTTCGAGCGCCGAAGCGCCCGCCTGGATCGACATGCGCCCCGCGACCTGGCTCATCGGCTTGAGCAGCGGTAGCGAATTGTCGGGGCCGGTCACGGTTTCATAGGCGATCGCGGTGACGCCCGACTTGACGAGGTCGGCGGTCTGTTCGGGATCGGGGGCGAGGTGGAGGTAGGTGTAGAGCACCTGGCCCTTGCGCAGCCGCGCGCGCTCGACCGCCTGGGGTTCCTTGACCTTCACCACCATCTCGCATTCGGCGACGATCTCGGCGGCAGTGGCCTTGATCACGGCGCCGGCGGCCAGATAGTCCGCGTCCGAGGCGCCGATCCCGCTCCCGGCCGCGCTTTCGACCCAGACTTCGTGCCCGTGGGCGACCAGTTCGCTGACGCTTTCGGGGGTCAGACCGACGCGGTATTCGTGGTTCTTGATTTCCTTGACGGTGCCGACGCGCATGGAGCCTCTCCTGGCTGCTGGATCGGCGCGGAAGATACGCCGATCTGCCGCGAATGTTTCACCAGAATCCGCCTTTGCGCGCGGCCTGATCGGTGATATTTCCCGCAAACCTATCAATTGCCGGGAAAACTCACCGTGGATCGCAACGATATCCTGATCCTCGAGGCGCTCCAGCAGGACAGCTCGCGCTCGATCGCCGATCTGGCCGAGGCCGTGGGCGTCTCGCCTTCGGCCTGCCACCGCCGGATCCGCGCGCTCGAGGCAAGCGGGGTGATTACCGGCTACGGCGCGCAGGTCGATCCGCAGGCGCTGGGGCTCAAGCTCCAGGCCTTCGTCGAGATCACGCTGACCAGCCAGAGCCGCGAGGCGATGGAGCGGTTCGAACGCGCCGTGGCTGATTTCGACGAGATTCTCGACTGTCACCTGATGGCGGGACAGGCCGACTACCTGCTGCGCGTCGCGGCGCGCGATCTCGAACAGTACGACCGCATCCACCGCGATTGCCTTGCCGCGCTCCCCGGCGTCTCCTCGATGCGCTCGGCCTTCGCGATCCGCCGGATCAAGCGCTGGCGCGGCTATCCGGTGCAAGGTTAGAATTCAAAGCGGAACGCATCCCCTTCGCGCCTGACATGCCCCGCGGTCGGCCCCGCATAATGCGTGCCGATTACCAGCACTTCGCGGTCCGCCCACTCGCCGAACATCCGCGCCCGCGTTGCGGCGGCTTCGCGCGGGTCGCTGTCGAAAGCGGGGGACCAGTCGGGATGGGGCATCTGGCAGGGGTGATGGCTCATGTCTCCGGTGATCGCGGCGCGCTGGCCCCCGGAATCGATCATCACGCTGACGTGGCCCGGAGTGTGGCCCAGGGTGGGGATCAGCCGCAGTTCATCCGAGATCCGGTGGTCGAGCGCGACGAACTCGGCCAATCCGGCGTCGATCACCGGCTGGACCGAATCCGCCATGATCTGGCGCTGGTTGTCCTCGTCGAACGCGTCCCAGTGATCGAATTCGGCCTGGGCGAAGAGATAGCGCGCCCGGGGAAACGTGGGCACCCAGGCATCGCCCTGGCGCATGGTGTTCCAGCCGACATGATCGACATGCATGTGGGTGCAGACCACCGCATCGACGCTTTCGCGGCTCCACCCGGCCGCGGCCATGTGATCGAGAAAGCGGGTCGATAGCGCGGCGCCCCTCAGCAGTTCGCGCGGCTTGTCGTTGCCGATGCAGGTATCGACCACCAGGCGAAGCCCCGGTGCGTCAACCAGCAGCGCATGGATCGAGAGCAGCAGCATGTCGTCTTCGGTGACAAAGTGCGGATAGAGCCAGGGATGCCGGCGCAGTGCCTCGGACGTGGCCTGGGGCAGGAAGGTGCCCGGTTCGCCGGCCTTCAGCGGCAGCATCATTTCGACGATCCGGGTAACCGTGACTGCGCCGATCTGCCAGCTGAGCGGGGGTTGGGGCATGACTCCAGTCTCCCTTTCGGTATTCGATCTTCACGCCAGAGACCGTGGTCTCCTGCTCAAACAGTTCGGCATCATTCGGTATTGTAACCAGCAAGCGATCGGCTGCCACCCAGGTTATGCCGATCGATTTCCGGTCGACCAGAAGTTCGGTGGTCAGTGCGTTCCCACTGCCTGAGGGCAGCTCACCCGGATCGACAATGGACAGCTGCAATGAAAGCGCCGTGGTTGCCCCGCAGTCCCGCTCGAAAACAACTGCGTCCTTGCTTGAATCAGGTGCGGTGATCCTTTCCTTGAGGGTGTTGGTGCAAAGGTCATCGCACCCGGAGACTGCGAGGCTGCTCAAGGCGAAAGCGGCAAGCGCGGCGCGCACCGATCAGCCCGCCACCGGCAGGGTCAGCACGAAGCAGGCCCCGCCGCCGCCTTCACCCAGTTCGAGCGAGCCGCCCCGGCTTTCGGCCAGCGCGCGGGCGATCGGCAGGCCCAGGCCGGTGCCGCCGGTGTCGCGCTTCGAGGTGAAGAACGGGTCGAACACCCGCACGCGGTCGGCTTCGGGCACGCCGGGGCCGTTATCGCTGAGCGCGAGGCTGGCGAACCTGCCGCGGTGGCCGGTGGTTATCGCCAGCGCGCTGGCCCCGGCCTGCCGCGCGTTCTCGATCAGGGTGGCGAGCACGGTTTCCAGCGCTTCCTCGGCGATTGCCAGCGCGGGATAGTCCGGCTCGATCGTATAGGTCACCGCAAAGCCGGGGGCGGAATGCGCGTCGGCCAGCCGGGCCAGCACGGGGCCGACTTCGCCGCGCGCTTCGGCATCGCCCTGGGCCATGTCGGCCTGGGCCAGTTCCATCAATCGGCTGACCAGCCGCGACAGCCGGTCTGCATCGCCTTCCATGTTGGAAAGGAAGCGCGCGCGCCGGTCCTTGTCCATGCCTTCGCCGTGGTCCTGCAGCAGCTCGATTCCGCCGCGAATCCCGGCCAGCGGGGTCTTGAACTCGTGGCTGAGGCTGGCGGCGAAATCGCGCAGGTAGCGGCTGCGGCGATTGATCGCCTCGGCCATCAAGGCGAAGTCGGCGTTGAGGCCGCGAATCTCGCGCACTTCCAGCGTGGGGCTGCGCAGGCTGGCCGAACGGCCCTGCGCCAGCGCGCGGGTGGCGGCCGATAGCCGCTCGACCGGGACCACGATCGCGCGGGCCAGCACCGCGGCAATGCCCAGCAGCAGGCCGAAGATCACCACCACGCCCAGCAGGATCTTGCCCCAGTCCTCCCACATTCCCCGGAACAGCGCCGAGGGCGAGCGCGAGACCAGCACCACGCCGACCACCTGCCCGCCCACCATGATCGCGCGGGCGTGGTGCAGGCGGATGTCGGTTGCGGGGCTCAGCCAGTGTAGCAGCCAGCCGCGCCGGTAGCTGGTGTTGTAGCGCATCACCGTCTGCGATCCGCCGGCCAGCGCGGCGCGCACTTCGGTCAGGCTTCCCAGCGACAGGCCGACTTCGCGCCCGCTGACCATGGTCCCTTCGCGGTCGAGCAGCACGATCGAAGCGAGCGTCGCGGCCTTGGTTTCGGCAAGCGCCGGGGCGATCCGCCGCGCGGCCTCGAGCGCGGCGGGATCGGGCGGACTGGCGGCGCGCTGGGCGGGCGGACGCTCGGGCAGGATCGGGGTTGAGCGCAGGTCGATACCGGTGGTGATCGCGGCGGCATAGGGATCGAGCCGCGACATTTCCTGCACCGGGGTTTCGGGCACGGTTGCCGCAGGCGGCGCGCCGGGCCAGAGCAGCGCGGCGGCGGCGGACAGCGCGGCGGCCTGGGCGCTGACCTCGGCCTCGGTGCGGCGGACCAGCGCGTTTTCATAGACCCTGAGACCCAGTGCGGCGATCCCGGGCAGCGCGGCCGCGAACAGCAGCACCGACAGCAGCAGCCAGCGCAGCCGCGGCACCGGCCACAGCCGCCGCGCCCAGCGCCGCAGAATGGCAATCAGCCGCCGGATCGCGCCGTCCCCATGCAGGGCCCCAGCCTGTAGCCGACACCGGCGCGGGTCTCGATCACGTCAAGCCCGCCGGCTTCGGCGAACTTCCGCCGCAAATTGCGGATATGGCTGTCGATCGTGCGGTCGGTGATCGCGAAGCCGGGGCCGTGAAGCTGGTCGATCAGCTGGTCGCGGTTGAGGATCCGCCCCGGAGCGCCCATCAGCGCGCGGATCAGGTTGAATTCGCTGACGGTCAGCGCAACCTCGGCACCGTCCCAGCGCGCGACCCACCCTTCGATATCGAGGGCAAGTAGGCCGTGGGCCAGCCTGGCGGCAGGCGCGGGGGTGCTTTCGCGCGGTGCGGAGCGGCGCAGGATCGCGTTGGCGCGGGCCACCACCTCGCGCGGGGAAAACGGCTTCACCACATAGTCGTCGGCCCCCAGTTCGATCCCCAGAACCCGGTCGAACTCATCATCGCGGCTGGAAAGGAACAGCACCGGGATATCGCCCTGGCTGCGCAGGCGGCGGCAAACCTCGAGCCCGTCCATCCGCGGCATGTTGATGTCGAGCACTACCAGGTCGGGCGCGCGGCGCGCCACCTCGGCCAGGGCTTCCTCGCCGTCGCCGGCCTCGCACACTTCCATCCCGGCCTTGTCGAAGGCGAAGGCCAGCAGTTCGCGGATGTGCGGGTCGTCGTCGACCAGAAGAACACGGCGGGTCATGGGGATAGATGGCGCGGTTGGGGCGGGCGCGTCAATCGTCATGGCGTTCATGGCACGGTCCTTCGATGACAGGAGGCGGGGTCTGCGGCCCGACCAGTTCGCCCGCACGGGCAAGCCGCCGGTCGAGCAGCAGCGACCAGCCGCCGTCATTGCTCTGGTGGGTCAGCTCCTGCATCAGGGCGATGCGGGCGGACCGGGCCTGTTGGTGCAGGCCTTCGGGAAGCTCGCGCTGTTCAAGCTCGATCAGCGGCAGCAGCGCCGAGCCGCCCAGGCCGGAAAGATAGCACAGGTCAAGCGCTGCGCCCTTGCCGTCGATCTCGCGGGCATGGCGCACGTTCCAGCTTGCCGCCACCGCGCCCAGATCGACGAAGCAGACCGCGCTGAGCAGCAGGCCCGAGGACACCAGGTTGGCGTTGATCAGCCAGCTTGCGCTCTTTTCCCTGAGCATCCGCCACAGCACCAGCACCAGTCCCGCCGCGACCAGCGCCATCCACAGCAGCGCCGCGATGCGCAGGCGGGTGAGATCGTAGGACACCACATAGTCCCAGGTCCGCCAGGCGGCGCTGGCCACCAGCACCAGGTTCTGCGCGATCCACAGCGTGACCAGACCGCGCGTCTTCGGGTTTTGCGCGGTGGTCGAACCCGGGCGCAGCGCGATAAGCACGAACAGCGCGGCCAGCAGCGCGGTCGCCACCAGCGGATAGGCGCCGCGGTGGGCATATTCGGAAAGGACGATGCCTTCGGGCAGGCGCGCCAGGCCCGAAAGATAGGCAAGGTCCATCGCGTTCTGGGCCGCGAACAGCAGGTTGAAGGCGACCAGCGCCAGCGTGACCGATGCCGGCGAGAAGCCGGGCAGGGCCAGATCGCCGCTGCCGTCGAAAGTTCCGAAGGTGCGGCGTGGCGGGCGCGGGCGCAGTACGCCCCAGGTGATCAGCGCAAGGCAGCCCAGCACGATCAGGTGCGGCAGGAACATCCAGTCGAAATCGGGCGGGGTGAGCAGCGCGAAGAAGCGTTCGATCACCGGGTTGGCGGCGGCGAACAGCCACAGGAACAGCGCAGAGCCCAGCAGCGGCAGCACCAGCATGCCCGCCGCCCGGCGCAGTCCCATCGGCCGTGCGGGCCGGCGGCGGCGCAGCCGGTCCAGCTTGCCAAAGTCGATCAGCGGGCCGAACAGCGATTTGAAACCGTGAACGAAGAGGCGCTGCGCCCAGCGCCAGCCATCGTCGAACCGCGCGGTTCCCGGCAGCAGCGTGGCCAGTCCGATCGCCACCCAGAACAGCATGAAGGCCAGCGGGCTGGGATCCCACAGCTGGGCAAGGGCATAGAGCACGGCAAAGGCCAGCGCGATCAGCGCGCGCGGATCGCGCCGCACCGCCGGGCGCGCCGCCGCAAGCGCGGCGACCAGCGCAAGGCCGAACAGGCCCTGGACCCCCAGTGCCTGCTGCCTTTCCCAGAACACGTAATCGCCCAGCAGCACGGCCAGCGCGGTCACACCCAGCTTGAGCATGAAGGCTCCGTCCCAGCGCAGTCTTGAAAGTAGGTGCATTTCGCGTCTCCCTGTTGCCCGGCCTGATCGCGCGGACGGATGGAGGCCGTTGCGGCAAGCCCTTGGCAATGCGGTGGACTTTGTGTGCAGGGGCGGTGCAGGGCTGCCCTGGCGCAAAATCGTGCTACAGCGCAGCCATGCCCGACGCCGAACTGCTGGAAACTCTGCTCAATGCCATCCGCGCACGGCTCGGAGCGTCGGTGCTGGTGGTGGGCATCTGCGGCGCGCAGGGTTCGGGCAAGACCACTCTGGTCGCGGCGCTGGCCAAGGCGCTGGGAGGTGAAGGGATCGCCGCCGCGACGCTTTCGCTCGACGATCTCTACCTGACCCGGGCCGAACGGCAGGCGCTGGCCCGGCAGGTCCATCCGCTGCTGGAGACCCGGGGAGTTCCGGGCACGCACGATGTGGCGCTCGGTCTGGAAGTCCTCGATGCGCTCGCCCGGGGAGAGCCTGCCGCGCTGCCGCGCTTCGACAAGGGCCTCGATGACCGCGCGCCGCGCGAAAACTGGCCCGCCGCGCCTGCCGCGACCAGGGTCGTGCTGCTCGAAGGCTGGTGCCTTGGGGCGCGGGCGCAGGATGCAGCGGCACTTGCCGATCCGGTCAATGCGCTGGAAGCGGAAGAAGACCGCGAAGGCATCTGGCGCACCCATGCCAACACCGCGCTGGCCGGCGCCTATCAGCAGCTATGGGCGCGGATAGACCTGCTGGCGCTGCTCGCCGCGCCGGGGTGGCAAGTGGTCGAAACCTGGCGCGAACAACAGGAAGCAGAGCTTCGCGCCGCTGGCGCCCCGCGGGCAATGACCCCCGCTGATCTGCGCCGCTTCATCCAGCACTACGAACGCCTGACCCGCTGGATCCTCCAGGAGATGCCCGCCCGCGCCGATCTGGTGGTGCGGCTAGATGCAGACCGGACGATCGCATCAAGTTCGATGAACATCTGATAGTTCAGGGCATTGTCCCGCTTGATTGGCCGTTGGTTCCGTGATCTACTTTGCCACCTGAGGCTTATAGAGGGGGCTTTTCATGACATTCGGTGACGCAATTCGTACTTGCATTTCCAAGGCAACGACGTGGCAAGGCCGGGCTTCGCGGTCGGAATATTGGTACTTCGTCCTGTTCAGCTTTCTATGCACGGTCAGCGCAGTCATTCTCGATTCAATTCTTGGCACGTCGTTCAAGACCGAAAACCCTTATACCGGCGATGGCTGGTTCTACCTCTTGACCGTGCTGGCGCTCTTCCTTCCCAATCTCGCGGTCATGGTGCGCCGCCTCCATGATACGAACCATTCGGGCTGGTGGTATTGGTTGGCTCTGGTCCCGCTGGCCGGCCTAGTTCTGATCGTCTGGTTCTGCAGCCGCGGCACGGTGGGACCGAACGAGTATGGCTCCGATCCGCTTGGAGATGATTTCACAAACACCTTTGACTGAACCGTTTGACTGGACGGTAGCGCGCTAAAGCGGGCTGCCGTCCTTGTCGCGGTAGATCTCGCGGCGGCCGACGTGGTTGGCCGGGCCGACGAAGCCGTCGGCCTCCATCCGCTCGACCCATTTCGCCGCGGTGTTGTAGCCCACGCCAAGCTGGCGCTGGAGCCAGCTGGCGCTGGCCTTCTGGCTTTCGAACACGATCTGGCAGGCCTGGCGGTACTTGCGCTCTTCCGGGCTGTCGCTTGCGGTGGCGTCAAGGTCGTCGAAGCCGAAGCTGCCCTCTTCGGGTTCCTCGGTGACGCTGTCGACATATTCGGGGCTGCCCTGGCCGCGCCAGTAATCGGCGATCCGTTCAACCTCCTCGTCCGAAACGAACGGGCCGTGGACGCGGCGGATCGGGTCGGTGTTGGGCTTGTAGAGCATGTCGCCCTTGCCCAGCAGCTGCTCGGCGCCCTGCTCGCCCAGGATCGTGCGGCTGTCGATCCGGCTGGTGACGGCAAAGCTGATGCGGGTCGGCAGGTTGGCCTTGATCACCCCGGTGATGACGTCGACCGAGGGGCGCTGCGTGGCCATGATCAGGTGGATCCCCGCCGCGCGGCTTTTCTGCGAAAGGCGCTGGATCAGCACTTCGACTTCCTTGCCCACCGTGACCATCAGATCGGCAAGTTCGTCGACGATCACCACGATCTGCGGCATCACCTGGTAATCGAGCTGGTGTTCCTCGTAGAGTTCCTCGCCGGTTTCGGGATCGAAGCCGATCTGGATGCGCCGGCCCAGCGGCTTGCCCTTGGCGATCGCGGCGGTGACCTTGTCATTGAAGCCCGACAGGTTGCGCACCGAAAGCTCGCTCATCTGGCGATAGCGCCGCTCCATTTCCTCGACCGCCCACTTCAGCGCGCGCACCGCCTTGGCGGGTTCGGTCACCACCGGCGAAAGCAGGTGCGGGATGTCGTCATAGCTCTTGAGCTCGAGCACCTTGGGATCGACCAGGATCAGCCGGCACTGCGCCGGAGTCAGGCGGTAGAGCAGCGACAGCAGGATGCAGTTGAGCCCGACCGACTTGCCCGAACCGGTCGTCCCCGCGACCAGCAGGTGCGGCATGGTGGCAAGGTCGGCCACCACCGGTTCGCCGGCGATGTCCTTGCCCAGGATGATCGGCAGCGCGGCCTTGCTCGCGGCGAATTTCTCGCAGGCGACGAGTTCCTTGAAGCTGACCACCTGACGGTCGGCGTTGGGCAGTTCGATCCCCATCACCGTCCGGCCGGGGATCGACGAGACGCGCGCCGAGATCGCGCTCATGTTGCGGGCGATGTCGTCGGCCAGGCCGATTACCCGGCTGGCCTTGATGCCGGGTGCGGGCTCCAGCTCGTACATCGTCACCACCGGCCCGGTGCGCACCGCGTCGATCGTGCCCTTGACGTTGAAATCGTCGAGCACGGTTTCCAGCAGCCGCGCGTTGCGTTCCAGCGCCAGCTTGTCGATCTTCGGTGCCGAACCCGGCGGCGGATCGTTGAGCAGGTCGAGCTTGGGCAGCTCGAACGTGTCGAACAGGTCGCCCTGGCGGCTGGTGGCGGAAAGCGATGCCGGCTTGGCGGCGCGCGCCGGATCGCTGATTTCAGGCGCCTTGCGCGGCGCGGCGAGCGGTTCGCCCTGGGAGCGCGGTTCGCGCGCCGTCTTGGCCTTGACCGAAATGAACGGCGCCTCGCCGTCAACCGCAACGCGGCGTTCGCGGCGCAGGAATCCGGGCAGGGTCAGCAGGCTGCCCCAGTCGATCGCAAAGACCCGGCCGGCAATCACCGCGCCCGCGGTCAGCGTGGCAAGGCCGGTCAGCACCGCGGCGATCCATTGCCCGCCTTCGGGCAGCAGCGCGGCCAGCAGATGGGTCAGCTTCGCGCCCAGCAATCCGGCAATCCCGCCCCATCCGGCCGGATAGGCATCGTCGCCGCCGCCGATCGCCAGCGCCAGCGTGGTCCCGATCAGCCCCATTGCCAGCGCCAGCAGGGCCATCGGGCGCCACCAGGCATGGCCCGCGTGGGGCAGGTCCTGGTCTTCTTCCTCGACCAGCGTCCATAGCCCGCGCGCCATCACATAAAGCATCGGCAAGAGCAGCACCGAGGTCCAACCGAACAGGAACAGCGCGCGCTCCGCCACCCAGGCTCCGGGGGTGCCCATCCAGTTCTGCACCGGCCCGCCGGCCGCGGTCGAGATCGAGGGATCGGTCTGGTGGTAGGATGCGAGCGAGCCTGCCAGGAACACCATCGCGCCCAGCAGCAGCAATGCGCCGCCGATCTCCGCGCTGCGCCGTGCCGCGCGTTTCAGCGCCGCACGCCAATCGACGCGCGCGCCGCGATGGCTGGCCGATGCCGGACGTGTTGCCATAGTGCTCCCCTGGGGTCTGGAAAGACTCTATGCGCCTGTGGGCGACTCCCCGTCAAGAATCCCGCTGACTTGCGGTCGCCTCACCGCAGGAAAGCGTCGATCCCGGCCCAGCGCGGCCACCTGATCCGCCGGGCGGTGCCAGGGGTCATCCCGCCCAGCGCGATGACCGGCACTTTGGCCCGCGCCGCCAGCAGGCGGAAGCGCAGCGGGCCGAGCGCGCTGGCGCCGGGATGCGAACGCGTCGGGAAGACGGGAGACAGCAGCACGGCCTTGGCCCCGCCGGCGCGGCCGATTTCGCTGAGGTCATGCACCGGCGCAAGCTGCCCGCCCGGACCATAGGCAATGTCCGCGCCCCAGCGCCGCGCCTCGGCCCGGCTTCCCGCCAGAGCTACCAGATGCCCGTGCGAACGGGCGATCCGCGCCAGCCGCGCGAACCGCTCGTGCCGCTGCGCGGGCGGCAGGTGCCGGTGCCGGAACACGAACCCGCTCCCGCGCGGCAGCTTGCGCAGCGCCGCTTCCAGCACGGCGTCGTTGCGCGCGTCGCTGACCAGCCAGATTGCAGGGAGGGGCTTCAAACGCGGCATCGCGCCGCTATAGCAGCGCGCCATGACCGATCCAGCCTCAGCCCTTGCCCGCGTCAACGACCGTATCGCCCATGCCGCCCGGATCGCCGGGCGCCAGGCGGCAGAGATCACGCTGGTCGCGGTCAGCAAGACCCACCCGGCAGAGGCGATCGCGCCGCTGATCGCCGCCGGGCAGCGGGTGTTCGGCGAAAACCGGGTGCAGGAAGCCCAGGCCAAGTGGCCCGCGCTGCGCGAGGCGCATGGCGGGATCGAACTGCACCTCGTTGGCCAGCTCCAGTCGAACAAGGCCGAAGAGGCGGTCCTCCTGTTCGACTGCATCCATTCGCTTGACCGGCCCAGCCTGGTTTCGGCGCTGGCGAAAGCGATGGACAAGACGGGCCGGCGCGTGCCCTGCTTCGTTCAGGTCAATATCGGCGCGGAGGACCAGAAGGGCGGCTGCGCGATTGCCGCGCTGCCCGGCCTGCTGGCCGAGGCGCGCGCGGCGGACCTTCCGGTCATCGGGCTGATGTGCGTCCCCCCGCTGGGGATCGAACCCGCGCCGTTCTTCGCGCTGGCCGACAAGCTGGCCGCTGATCACGGCCTGGCTGGCCGCTCGATGGGAATGAGCGACGATTTCGAGACCGCGATTCTGCTCGGCGCGACCCACGTTCGGGTCGGATCGGCGCTGTTCGGCGCGCGAGGCTAGCCGTCGCGCCCCTTCAGTTCGTCGCCCTGGACAGTGACGACGTGCAGCAGATTGGTCGATCCCGGCGTGCCGAACGGCACCCCGGCCAGCGCTACCAGCTTCGATCCGGCCTGGCCGAAGCCGTTGCGCAGCGCCATGCGCTTGCCCTTCGCGATCATTTCCTCGAAGCTGCCGATGTCCTTGGTGCTGACCGCGTGGGTGCCCCACAGCAGCGCCAGGCGCCGCGCGATCCGCTGCGACGGGGTCAGCACCAGCATCGGCACCCCGGGCCGTTCGCGCGCCACGCGCCGCGCGGTCGATCCCGATCCGGTAAAGACGATGATCCCGGCGACGTTGACCGTTTCGGCGATCCGCGCGCTGGCCAGCGCCAGCGCATCGGCGGTGGTCGCATCGGGGCGCACCTCGGTGAAATGGACCCGTTCGCCATAGAGCGGATCGTTTTCGACCTGCCCGGCGATCCGGTGCATGATCGTCACCGCCTCGACCGGCCAGGCGCCGCTGGCGGTTTCGGCCGAAAGCATCACCGCGTCGGCGCCATCATAGACCGCGTTGGCCACGTCGGACACTTCGGCGCGGGTCGGGGCGGGGCTTTCGATCATCGATTCGAGCATCTGCGTGGCGACCACCACGGGCTTGCCCGAACGGCGGGTGGTGGCAACGATGCGCTTCTGCAGCGGGGGCACTTCCTCGGGGTTGAGCTCGACCCCCAGGTCGCCGCGCGCGACCATGATCCCGTCGGCCAGTTCGATGATCTCGTCGAGCCGGTGGATTGCCGCGGGCTTTTCGATCTTGGCCATCAGCGCGGTGCCCGCAGCCGATTTCTGGCCGCCCATCAGCTTGCGGGCTTCGGCCACGTCCTCGGGCCGCTGGACGAACGACAGCGCGATCCAGTCCGCCCCCTGGTCGAGCGCGAAAGCCAGGTCGCGGCGGTCCTTCTCGGTCAGCGCCGGGATCGGCACCACCGCATCGGGGACGTTGACCCCCTTGCGGTCCGAGATCACTCCGCCGACTTCGGCCGAGCAGTGGATCCGGTCCGGCCCCGCCTCGATCACCTTGAGGCGCAGCTTGCCATCGTCGATCAGCAGCCGCTGGCCCTTTTGCAGCACCCCGAACAGTTCGGGATGCGGCAGGCAGACGCGGGTGTCGTCGCCCAGGGCGGGATCGCGATCAAAGGTGAAATGGCCCGAATGGCGGATCACCGCCTTGCCGTCCTTGAACTGCCCCACGCGCAGCTTGGGCCCCTGCAGGTCGCACAGCACCGCGATGGGGCGTCCGACCGTCTTTTCGACCTCGCGGATCGCGGCGATGGTGGCGGCGTGGGTCTGATGGTCGCCGTGGCTCATGTTGACGCGGAAGGCATCTGCCCCGGCGCGCAGCAGCTTCTCGATCATCTCGGGGCTGCGGCTGGCCGGACCCAGCGTCGCCAGGATCTTGACCTTGCGGCCGCGCGGATCGAATTTTGCCACGGATTATTCCTTCCTCTTGTCGCTCTCCCTATGGCAAAGCGGCGCCGAAAACCCAAGGGTGAGCCCATGAGCTGTTCCGAAAATACGAATGCGAGCCCCGCCGATCCCCTCGAATCGCTGGATGATGCGGTGGCCGCCGCCGCGTTTCGTCGGCTGGTGCGGCACCTGCGCCACCGCCATGACGCCCAGAATATCGAGCTGATGGTGCTTTCGGGCTTCTGCCGCAACTGCCTGGCCGACTGGATCCGCGAAGCCGGTGCGCCTTATGACAAGGAAGGCGCGCGCGAAGTGATCCACGGCATGCCCAGCGCGGAATGGAAGCAACGTTTCCACAGGGAAGCCACACCGGCACAGCTCGAAGCCATGGCCGAGAGCTTGAAGAAGAACGCACCCGGCCACTAAGAGCGGCGCGAACCGATTCTTCAAATCCTACCGGAGCTTTCCAATGGCCAATGCCACCGACGACCGCCTGCGCCTGCTGATCGAGCGCATCGAACGCCTTGAAGAGGAAAAGAAGGGCATCGCCGACGATGTGAAGGACGTCTACGCCGAGGCCAAGGCGGTTGGCTATGACGTCAAGATCATGCGCCAGATCGTTCGCCTCAGGAAGATGAAGCCCGATGACCGGGCCGAGATGGAAGCGATCCTTGATACCTACAAGGCGGCGCTTGGCCTTGGTTGATCTGCGGGTCGCAGGCCCTATCTGTTGGTGATCCAACCGAAAGGGAGCCAACCGATGATCTCCACCACCACCCCGCAGATCGAAGGCCGTCCGATCCAGCGTTACCTGGGTATCGTTACCGGCGAAGTGATCGTCGGCGCGAACATCTTCCGCGACCTGTTCGCCGGAATCCGCGACATCGTTGGCGGGCGTTCGGGTTCGTACGAGACCGTGCTGGCCGATGCCCGCCGCCAGGCCATCGCCGAAATGGAGGCCGAAGCCCAGAAACTGGGCGGCAACGCGGTGGTCGGGGTCGATCTCGATTACGAAGTGCTCGGCTCGAACGGATCGATGCTGATGGTCAGCTGCTCGGGCACCGCCGTGGTTGTCTGATCGCCAAGTCTCGGCTAGGGGCGGGCGCAATCCCACCCCAAGCTGACGGCATACCCATGGCAGGCCATTCCAAATTCAAGAATATCATGCATCGCAAGGGCGCGCAGGACAAGAAGCGCTCTGCCCAGTTTTCCAAGCTGTCGCGCGAAATCACCGTCGCGGCGAAGATGGGTATGCCCGATCCCGACATGAACCCGCGCCTGCGCGCCGCGGTCAACGCGGCCAAGGCGCAGTCGATGCCCAAGGACAATATCCAGCGCGCGATCGACAAGGCATCGAAGGGCGATGCTGAGAACTACGAGGAAGTGCGCTATGAGGGCTATGGCCCGGGCGGCGTCGCGCTGATCATCGAGGCGCTGACCGACAATCGCAACCGCACCGCCACCAACGTGCGCACCGCCTTCAGCAAGAACGGCGGCAACCTGGGCGCTTCGGGCGCGGTCAGCCACGGGTTCGACCGGCTGGGCCTGATCGAATACGGAATCAAGGCCGGAGACGAGGACAAGGTGCTCGAAGCCGCGATCGAGGCCGGCGCGGACGATGTCGAAAGCGAAGCCGGCGAAGAAGGCGGCCACTCGATCTGGACCAGCGTCGATGCGCTGCACGAAGTGGCCAAGGCGCTCGAAGGCCCGCTGGGCGAGGCCGAAGGCGTCAAGCTGGCCTGGCGGCCCAGCCTCAAGGTCGATGTCGACGAGGACACCGCCCGGACCCTGCTCAAGCTGATCGATACGCTCGACGATGACGATGACGTCCAGACCGTCTGGGGCAATTACGAGATCTCGGACGCCGTGATGGCAAAGCTGGGCTGATGCCGGGCTGGCCGCGGGCAGCGTAGTGCCATGCTGATCCTCGGCCTCGATCCCTCGCTGTCGTGCACTGGCTGGGGGATCGTTGCGAAAAGCGGCAACCGGCTGACCCATATCGCCAACGGCCAGTTCAGGACCGATCCCAAGGCGCCGCTGGCCGAGCGGCTGGTCACGCTGGACCGCACCCTTGCCGAGGTGATCGCCCGCCACCGCCCCGACCAGGCCGCGGTCGAAGAGGTTTTCGTCAACAAGAACCCGCAATCGACGCTCAAGCTGGGCCAGGCGCGCGGCGTCTGCCTGCTCGCCGCGGCGCGGGCCGGGCTGCCGGTGGCGGAATATGCCACCCGGCTGGTCAAGCAGGCCGTGGTCGGCACCGGCGGAGCGGAAAAGGCGCAGGTCCAGGCGATGCTGGGCGTGCTGCTGCCGGGCGTGAAGCTGGCCGGCGCCGATGCCGCCGATGCGCTGGCGGTGGCGATCGCCCACGCGCATCTGGTGCGGGCTTCGACAGGCTCAGCCTGAGCGGAAATTGAAGAACATCGCTCAGCCTGAGCCTGTCGAAGGCGGATCCTGCGATAACCAGCAAGGCGCGGTTCAGTTTCCTTGCGCGACAAGCCGCAGCCGGGGGCCAAAGCAGAGTCGCCAATGAAGCGTTTGACCTTGATCGCCGTGACCGCGCTCGCTCTGTCGGGCTGCATGGCCAGCCGCTACCAGATTTCCGATGCGCTGATGCGCTATGGCCTCGATCACAACCAGGCGAGCTGCGCGGCGGAATTCCTGCGCGGACACCTATCGGTCGGCCAGGTCGACCGGCTGGCCGATGCGGCGCGCTATTACCGCAGCGATGGACCGCTGACCGTGGGCGACCTGGTGCGCGTCGCGGGTTCGGTCAACGATGGCGAAGTCCTGGTCCAGACCGGCGCGGCGATGCTGGCCTGCAAGCTGGGCGCCAACATCCCGATCGGCCGGTCTTAGGTTGTATCGGCCAAATTCTGGCGGTTTGGGTTGCGATGTTCGGTTTGGTTGGGGTTCACGCAGGGGACGCAGAGAAGAAAAAGGAGGCGCAGAGGCGTCGTTCCTGCGGCGAAGCCGCTCTAAACAAGGAAGGCCCCGTTTGCCGAAACCTGGGATTCTTGAAGGAAGCCTGCGGCTTCGACCAGCATCTCTGCGCCTCTTCTTTCTTCTCTGCGTTCCCTGCGTGAACCAAAACTAGCGCAACCTCGCCGCATCAGCAAAGCGGGCTGGTCAGCGCGAGCACATCACAACCTAAAGTCCTTCACGCTCCAGCGCCGCCTGATAAGTCCAATAGGGATCGGGCCGGCAGGCGCCTGGACGGACAAAGGCGCAGGCCTTGAGCGTGCCGTTCCCCCGGCAGGCAAGTTCGCGGTAGACCTCCGCGCCGGCGGGCCGGGCGGGGAAGATCAGTACGTCGGCCGATGCGACCAGCGCCGCCGGAAGCGGCTCGCTGCTCGCCAGGACCGCCTCCGGGGCAACGAACAGCGGCACTTCGCGCGGCAGCAGCGCGGGAACCAGGTGCGCGCGCCATTGGTCGGGCAGGGCAATGCCGCAGGGCCGGCCCCGTTCGACCGCGTCCAGCGCCGCCAGCGGGATCGGGCCGCCGCCGCGCAAGGTCCGTGCACCACCCGATTGTTCCTCGGCCAGTAGACTTGCTCCGAGCCACAGCGCGCCGAGCGCGCCGAGCAGCAGCGGGTTCAGGCCTTGCCCGCGGCGCTGCGCGAGGCGCCGCGCCAGCTCGGCCGAAGCGATCGCCGCGAGCACCACGATCGACCAGGTCGAAAGCCAGACGAAGCGGTATTCCTTGTGGGCGATCAGCGAATGGAACAGCAGGTTGGCGATCAGCGCCCAGACCAGCGGACGATAGCGGCGCGGGCCGAGCAGCGCGCCGGCAAGGATCAGCGGCGCGAGCGGGCCGAGGTGGATCAGCAGCCACCGCGCATATTGCAGCGGCCCGCTTTCGCCGAACCGCGCGGCGCGCCCTTCGCTCATGTTGTAGGCGAAGTTGACCCAGATCCAGCGGAACGGAACCTGCCCGGCGGCAAGATCGCTCAGCGCGCCGATTGCCCCTGCGGCAAGTCCGCCCAGGATCAGCTGGATCCACATCGCGCGGTCAAGCCGCAGCCGGGCCAGCACCAGCACCGCGGCGAAGGGCGCATACTGCAGCCGAACCAGTACCCCCAGCCCCAGCAGCAGCCCGGCCGACCGCAGTGCAGCGCGCGATGGGCGGTCGGCCAGCAGCAGCGCGGCGGCCAGCGCGATCAGCCCGCTGGCCAGCACTTCGGACAGCAGCAGCGTGGAAAACAGCACGCATTCGTACCACACGGAGGCCACCAGCAGGGCCATGAACGCATGGCCCCGCCCGCTCAGCGCGCCGAGCTTCCAGGCTGCGGGAAGGGCGACCAGTCCGGCGGCAAGGAAAGTCCAGCGCGCCGCCAGCATCCCCGCCAGGCTCTCGCCAGCGAGGCTGCGTCCCAGCCAGAACGGCCCGGCCAGCAATTGCGGGATCAGGCTGTTGCGCGCGCCGAACTGGTACTCCCACGGCACGATCCCAACGCCGATCGCCAGCCGCTTGCCCTGTTCGAGATACTGCATGATTTCATCGGCATGGCTGATGTCGAAGGGCGCGAAAGCGAACCAGCGCAGCACCAGCGCGGCAAGCACCACCCCCGCCAGGACCAGGTTCTCGCTGCGGCGCATTCCCCCCATGCCGCGGTTCTAGCCAGCGCCCATGCGCTTGTCACCGTCGGCGCGGTTTTTGCTTTGCCGTCGATTCGCGCTGTGCAATAGAACAAACCATGATCGCGAAGCTCACCGGCATGCTCGATGATTTCGGCCCCGACTGGGCGGTGATCGACGTTTCGGGCGTCGGCTACCTCGTCCATTGCAGCGCCAAGACGCTCGACGCGCTGGGGGTGCGGGGAGAGCGGGTGACGGTCCACACCGAACTGCAGGTCTCCGAAAACGACATGCGCCTGATCGGCTTTGCCAGCGGGGCAGAGCGCGAATGGTTCCGCCTGCTCACCGGGGTTCAGGGGGTGGGCAGCAAGATGGCGTTGGCGGTGCTTTCAGCGCTGGCGGCAGACGATCTCCAGCGCGCCTGCGCCGGCGGTGACGCCGCGATGGTGGCGCGGGCGCAGGGTGTGGGGCCGAAGCTTGCCGGGCGGATCGTCAACGAACTCAAGGACAAGGCCGGCGCGCTGCCCTCGGCCGGCGGCGTGGCCGTGGCGGCAGCTCCGGCAGGCTCCGCCAGCGCGGACGCGGTCTCGGCGCTGCAGAACCTGGGGTTCAAGCCAAACGTCGCCACCGCCGCCGTCGCCCGCGCGATCGAGGAACTGGGCGAGGACGCGGGACTGGATGCGCTGATCCGCACGGGCTTGAAGAGGGCGACGGGGTGACCGCGCGCACTACCCCCCAAGCCCGTCACCCTGAACTTGTTTCAGGGTCCATTCCTCGTCTTGCCCAAAGCAAGCGGGGGCAGACCCAGACCTACGGCGAGGTCGATCCACTGCGGGTTGCCCTCGTTGATCAGGTTTATCTTCCACTGCCGGTGCCAGCGTTTAAGCTGCTTTTCGCGCAGGATGGCCGGTTCCATCTCGCCGAACAGTTCGTAGTGAACCAGCCGGTGGACCGTATGGCGCGAGGTGAAGCCCGGAAGCGCGTTGTTGCGATGCTGCCAAAGCCGCGCGATCAGATCGGACGTGACGCCGATGTAGAGCGTACCGTATTGCCCGCTTGCCAGGATATAGACGCAAGGAAGGCGTTCCTGCCGCATGGGGTGGGGTGTGCGGCGAAATGGACCCTGAAACAAGTTCAGGGTGACGATGTTGGGCTGGGTTTGGAGCATTCTGCGATCCGCTCAAACCATCTCCGTCATGCTGAACTTGTTTCAGCATCCCTCCTATCCTCCCAGCACCAGCCAAAAAGCGCCGCCGACGCGCTCCCCCATCCCTCTTGCCGCCCCAACAAAGTTGGAGGATAATCACGCCATGACCGATCTGAGCTTTTCACTTCCCGATGACCTTGCCGGGGCTCTCAAATCGCGCCTCGCCGATGGGCACTATGCCGATGCGGGCGAATATCTCACCGAACTGGTGCGCCGCGATCTTGGGGAAGCGGCGGATGCTGCGTGGGTTCGCTCGGAAGTCGCCAAGGGCCTGGCCTCGGGGATCATCGACAAGGATCCCGGCGAGGTTATCGAGGAAATCATCGCCGAACGCCGCGCGCGGCGTGGTTGAAGTTCGGCTTACCCGGGACGCGCGGCTCGATCTGGTCGAAATTGATGCGTTCGGCGCGGAACGATTCGGTGGCGATGCGGCCGAAGCCTACCAACGCGCGATTGCCAAGGTTCTCAAGCAGCTCGAAGATTTTCCAATGCTGGGCGAAGCGCGATCCGATTACGGTGACGGCATCCGTTGCATTGTTCACAAGAGCCACCGCATTCTCTACAAAATCGATATGGACTTTGTGGTGGTTGCCCGAATCCTTCACCATTCACGCGATGTGCCCCGGCATCTGCCATGACCGATAACCCCCTCCTCTCCTCCCAGCGCCAGCCGGAAGACGCCGATGCGGCGCTGCGGCCGAAATCGCTGGCCGAATTCGTCGGGCAGGCGGCGGCGAAGGAGAACCTGCGGGTGTTCATCGAAAGCGCCCGCTCGCGGGGCGAGGCGATGGACCATGTGCTGTTCTATGGCCCGCCGGGGCTGGGCAAGACCACGCTGGCGCAGATCGTCGCGCGCGAGCTGGGGGTGGGCTTTCGCGCCACTTCGGGTCCGGTGATCGCCAGGTCGGGCGATCTCGCGGCGCTGCTCACCAACCTGGAAGAGGGCGACGTCCTGTTCATCGACGAGATCCACCGGCTCAATCCGGTGGTCGAGGAAGTGCTCTATCCGGCGATGGAAGACCGCGCGCTCGATCTGATCATCGGTGAAGGCCCCTCCGCCCGTTCGGTGCGGATCGATCTGCCGCCTTTCACGCTGGTCGGCGCGACCACCCGTCAGGGGCTGCTTACCACCCCCTTGCGCGACCGCTTCGGGATCCCGGTGCGGCTCAACTTCTATACCATCGACGAGCTGGAGCGCGTGGTAACGCGCGGTGCCGGCCTGCTCGGCATCGGGATCGAAAGCGATGGCGCGCGCGAAATTGCGCGGCGCGCACGCGGCACGCCGCGGGTTGCCGGGCGTCTGCTGCGGCGAGTGCGTGATTTCGCGCATGTCGCGGGGGACCGCGCGATCAGCCGGGAAATCGCCGATGCCTCGCTGACCCGGCTCGAGGTTGACGGCCTGGGCCTCGATGCGATGGACCGGCGCTATCTGACGATGATCGCCGACATCTACAAGGGCGGCCCGGTCGGGGTCGAAACGCTGGCCGCGGGCCTGTCCGAGCCGCGCGATACGGTCGAGGAAGTGATCGAACCCTACCTGATCCAGCTGGGGCTGGTGGCGCGAACCGCGCGCGGGCGCTGCCTCAACGATCGTGGTTGGCAGCACCTGGGAATCACCCCGCCATCGGGTGTGCAGCAGGGGCTGTTCGGCTCGGGCGATCCGGGCGCCAAATAGGCGCAGCGCCTTAACTTCGTTCGTATTTCCGGCGATTTCGGTTCCAGAATGGGACAGGTCGCGGCGCGGCTGCACAGGAAATGCACTTTTCCCCGAATGAGCCAGCCAAAACACGGTTAACGCGATTGTCGGCTTAACTTTCCTGATGTCCTTTGCCGCTATCGGGACGTGCAGTGGGCCGTGTGGCGCACCGCAGACGGGGCTCCCGCAGGAAGAGAAAGCGATTGTTATGTCGGCTCGGATGGCACTTGTGAAACTGGCGGCACTGGCTGCGGGCGGTGCAGTGGTTGGCGGCGGCGCGGTTCACGTGGCCGAGGCTCCGGCCAAGGAAGTGACCTATGTGAAGCACGCCAAGCGCGTGGCTGTCACCAAGACCAAGCGCAAAGCCGTCCGCATGGCGGCGGCCCAGCCGCGCCAGCAGCGCAAGATCCGCCGCGTCGTCACCCGTTCGGTTGCCTGCGCTCCCCAGCCGCAGCAGCAGATGGCGATGGTGCCGATGATGCCGCAACTTCCGCCCCAGCCGATGCCCGAAGGCGGCAGCGGCGGCCAGACGGTGATCGTCGGCGGCAGCGGCGGTTTCGGCTATGGCGGCGGCTTCTTCGGCGGCTTCTTCGGCGGGTCGAGCAGCAGCGGCGGCGGCAGCGTCGTGGTCACCTCGACCACCACCGGTTCGACCTCCAGCTCCAGCTCGGGCGGTTCGACCTCGACCTCGGGTGGCTCGACCTCAAGCTCGACCGGCGGGCTGACCAGCACCACCACCACCGGCGGAATTACCTCGAGCTCGACCACGTCGACCGGCGGTGTCTCCACTTCGACCGGCGGGGTCTCGACTTCGACGGGCGGCGTGTCCACCTCGACCGGCGGGGTTTCGAGCACGACCACTTCGGGCAACGTCTCGACCAGCACCGGGAACTATTCGTCGACCTCCTCGTCGTCCTCGGGCAACGTTTCCTCGTCGACCTCGACTTCGGGCAACGTCAGCTCGTCGACCTCGACCAGCAGCTCCTCGTCGACTTCGGGCAATGTCTCCTCGTCAAGCTCGACCTCGTCTTCGACGTCCTCGTCAAGCTCGACCAGCAGTTCCTCGTCGACCACGGGCGGCCACGACGTGCCGGCTCCGCCGATGCTGCTGCTGTTCGGCGCCGCCGCGGCGACCGCGTTCGGGCGCAAGCGCCTGGCCCGCAAGGCCGACTGAACCTTTCACGTCTCCAACGGGGGCAAGGGCGGCTTTGCGAAGCCGCCCTTTGCTTGTCCGTCAGGCCGGCGTTCAGCTTGCCAGCTTGCGCAGCACGTAGTGCAGGATGCCGCCGTTCATGAAGTATTCGACTTCGTTGGCGGTATCGATCCGGCACAGCGCGGTGAAGCTGAACTGGCTGCCGTCCTTGCGGGTCACCTTGACCTCGACATCCTGGCGCGGGGTCAGGCTGGCGACGCCTTCGATCGTATAGGTGCAATCGCCATCGAGGCCCAGCGAGGTGCGGCTTTCGCCGTCCTTGAACTGCAGCGGCAGCACGCCCATGCCGACCAGGTTGGAACGGTGGATGCGTTCGAAGCTTTCGACGATCACCGCGCGCACGCCCAGCAGGTTGGTGCCCTTGGCCGCCCAGTCACGGCTGGAGCCGGTGCCGTATTCCTTGCCGGCGACCACCACCATCGGCGTGCCCGCGGCCTTGTGCTTCATCGCCACGTCATAGACCGGCAGCACTTCGCCTTCGTAGCGGCTCATCCCGCCTTCGACCCCGGGGACCATCTCGTTGCGGATGCGGATGTTGGCGAAAGTGCCGCGCATCATCACTTCGTGGTGGCCGCGGCGCGCGCCGTATGAGTTGAAATCGGCCTTGGCGACCTGGTGCTCCATCAGCCACTGGCCGGCCGGGCTGTCCGCCTTGATGTTGCCGGCGGGGCTGATGTGGTCGGTGGTGATCGAATCGCCCAGGATCAGCAGCGGCTTGGCATCGACGATGTCGGTGACCGGCGCCGGGGTCATGGTCATGCCCTCGAAATAGGGCGGATTGGCGACATAGGTGCTGCCCGCGCGCCACTGGTAGGTTTCGCTGCCGGTAACGTTGATCGCCTGCCAGTGCGCATCGCCCTTGTAGACATCGGCATAGCGCGCCCGGAACATGTCGCGGGTGACGCAGGCGGCCATCGTGCTGGCGACTTCCTGGTTGGTGGGCCAGATGTCCTTGAGGAACACCTGCTGACCATCCTTGCCGGTGCCGATCGGGGTGGTGACGAAATCGTCGATCACCGTGCCCTTGAGCGCATAGGCCACGACCAGCGGCGGGCTGGCGAGGAAGTTGGCGCGCACGTCGGGCGAAACGCGGCCTTCGAAGTTGCGGTTGCCCGAGATCACCGCGGCGGCGACCAGGCCGTTGTCGTTGATCGCCTTGCTGATCGGTTCGGCCAGCGGACCGGAGTTGCCGATGCAGGTGGTGCAGCCATAGCCGACGAGGTTGAAGCCGATATTGTCGAGGTGCGGCTGGAGCCCGGCCTTCTCGAGATAGTCGGTGACGACCTGCGATCCGGGCGCGAGCGAGGTCTTGACCCACGGCTTGGGCTTGAGGCCGAGTTCATCGGCCTTCTTGGCGACAAGACCGGCGGCGACGAGCACGCCGGGGTTGCTGGTGTTGGTGCAGCTGGTGATCGCGGCGATCATCACGTCGCCGTCGCCGACGGTGAAGTCCTTGCCTTCGACCGGAACGCGGGTCGCGGTCTTCTTGTAGGTTTCGGCCATGTCGCGCGCGAAAACATCGTCGACTTCGGGAAGGTCGACCCGGTCCTGCGGGCGCTTGGGCCCGGCGAGCGAGGGCACCACGCTGGCAAGGTCCAGCTCGAGCGTCGAGGAGAACACCGGTTCAACCGAGGGGTCGATCCAGAAGCCCTGTTCGCGGGCATAGGCTTCGACCAATGCGATCTGGCTTTCTTCGCGGCCGGTCAGGCGCAGATAGTCCAGCGTCTTGTCGTCGATCCCGAAGAAGCCGCAGGTCGCGCCGTATTCGGGGGCCATGTTGGCCAGCGTGGCGCGGTCGGCCAGCGACAGGCCGGCAAGGCCCGGGCCGAAATATTCGACGAAGCGGCCGACCACCCCATGCTTGCGCAGCATGTTGGTGCAGGTCAGCACCAGGTCGGTCGCGGTGACGCCTTCCTTCAGTTCGCCGGTCAGCTTGAAGCCGACCACTTCGGGGATCAGCATCGAGACCGGCTGGCCAAGCATCGCGGCTTCGGCCTCGATCCCGCCGACGCCCCAGCCCAGCACGCCAAGGCCGTTGATCATCGTGGTGTGGCTGTCGGTGCCGACGCAGGTGTCGGGATAGGCGACGGTGACGCCGTTCTGGTCCTGGCTGGTCCACACCGCCTGGGCGATGTTTTCCAGGTTGACCTGGTGGCAGATGCCGGTGCCCGGCGGCACGGCGTAGAAATTGTTGAGCGACTTGGAACCCCACTTGAGGAAGTCATAGCGTTCCATGTTGCGGTGGTATTCGATCTCGACGTTTTCCTCGAACGCCTTGGGGTGGCCGAATTCATCGACCATCACCGAGTGGTCGATCACCAGGTTGACCGGAACCAGCGGGTTGATCCGGCTGGTGTCGCCGCCCAGCTTGGCGATCGCATCGCGCATCGCCGCCAGGTCGACCACGCAGGGAACGCCGGTGAAATCCTGAAGCAGCACACGGGCGGGGCGATACTGGATCTCGTTGGTCGATTCGGCCGGGTTCTTCTGCCAGTCGACCACCGCCTTCACATCGTCGGTCGAAACGGTGAAGCCGCCGTCCTCGAAGCGCAGCAGGTTTTCGAGCAGGACCTTCATCGAGAACGGCAGGCGGCTGATGTCGCCCAGCTTGGCCGCGGCCTTGTTCAGCGAATAATAGGCGAATTCCTTGCCGCCAACGGAAAGCGTGGAACGGGTGCCGAGCGTGTCCTGTCCGACCTGGGTCATGCGATACTGCCTCCTGAATGTGGAGGCCTTACCGCGCGCGCCCCTTTTCGCGGATGCAGCAAGGCCGTCTGTCGGCGCCGCCGATGCGCGCGAATTGGGGTCAGGTCAAGGGGGAGCCGGGCGAAAATGGCGCTGAATCTGCCCGCCCTTCGGCAAGCTCGGCCCGAACGCCATTCAATTCCCGCTCGGGCTGAGCCTGTCGAAGCCCATCGCCGTCAAACCGCCGTCGCCTCGACGTGCCCGCGCGCCGCGATCCAGCAGCCGATCACGATCAACACGGCCCCGGCGACCGTCGGCGCGGTCAGTGCTTCGTCGAACATCAGCCAGCCGAACAGCGCGGCCCAGATGAAGGCGCTGTATTCGAGCGGCAGCAGCACCTGGGTTTCCTCGCGGCCATAGCCCCACGAAATCATCATCAGGGAAATCGCCGCAAGCACCGCCGAAGCGGCGACATGCCCCAAGACCGCCAGCGCGGGAAGCTGAGCCAGCCACGGCGCGGCAAGCAGCAGGAACAGGCTGGTAAACAGTGCCTGGAACGCCGCCACCTCGCGCGGGGGCGCCATCAGGGCCTGGCGGCGCTGGAGGATCAGGTTCCAGGCATAGAGCACCGCCGAGGTCAGGATCGCGGCGATCCCCCAGGCCGCATCGGCGCTATAGCCGCCCCCGCCGAGACGCCCGGCGGCGATCACCACCACTCCGCCCAGTCCCAGCAGTGAGGCAAGGATTGCGCGCCGGCCGATCTGTTCGTCCAGCAGGATCGCGGCCAGGAACAGCGCGATCAGCGGCGCAATGAACGAGATCGCCATACCTTCGGCCAGCGGCAGGTACTTCAGCCCATAGAAGAAGGTCGTGGCCATGAAGGCACTGGTCAGCCCGCGCTGGGCATGGAGCCGCAATGCTTCGCCGCGCGGCCATTGTCCGCCGCCCAGCCGCCACAACGGCAGCATCAGCACGACCCCGATCAGCGAGCGCCAGAACATCGCGTTATAGGCGCCGACCGCCAGGCTGGCGCCCTTCATCAGCGCGTCCATCACCGAAAAGCTGGCGATCCCGGCGGCCACGGCCAGGAACGGCATCATATGATGGTGCTCTCGTGGCTGGCCGCTCGGCACACGCAATCTCCCCGTCCTGTGGGGGTAGGGGAGCGCCGGAAGCAGCGCAAGGCCGGCTGCCGCGCGATTTGCCGCAAGCCGCATTCAGGGCTACCCTCGCGGCCGCATGGAGAGCACGGCATCGTCACTCCCTAAGACCGCACCGCCGCCAGGAGGCGCGGACAAGGTGCTGCGCCACCGTTGGCCGACCCGCGTGTGGCACTGGCTCAACGCGCTGGTCGTGGCGGTGATGCTGATGAGCGGGCTGATGATCTTCAACGCCCATCCCCGGCTCTACTGGGGGCGTTATGGCGCCAATCCCGATCCGGCCTGGCTTGATCTCGAAAAGGTCAACAACGGCATTCCCTTTCCGGGCTGGATCACCCTGCCGTCCACCTACAGCCTGGCCGACGCGCGGTTATGGCACCTGGCGTTTGCCTGGCCGCTGGCGGCGGGTCTGTTCGGCTATCTTGGCTGGGCGCTGTTGAGCGGGCACCTGCGGCGCGGCATCCTGCCGGCCCGCGGCGAACTGGCCCCGACGCACCTGTGGCATGACCTGCGCGACCATGCGCGCCTGCGCTTTCCTCGCGGCGCGGCGGCGCAGCACTACAACACCTTGCAGAAGCTGGCCTATGGCGCGGTGCTGCTGGTGCTGCTGCCCGCGATGGTCCTGACCGGGCTGGCCATGTCGCCCGCGATCGACGCCGCCTTTCCCTGGCTGGTCGACCTGCTTGCCGGACGCCAGAGTGCGCGCAGCCTGCATTTCCTGTGCGCCGGCGCGCTGGTGCTGTTCTTCCTGGTCCATGTGGCGATGGTGCTGCTGGCCGGCCCGGTGAACGAGGTGCGCGCGATGTTGAGCGGCTGGTATCGCCTGCCGCCCGTGCGAGGGGACAGGGCATGATCGTCTCGCGCCGCAAGCTGCTGGGCATGGGCGCGGCGGGGGCGGGCGGCCTGCTGCTGTCGGGCTGCGACCGGCTCAACCAGAGCGAAAGCGTGCGCGGCGGGCTGGCCGGTGCCGAAAGCCTGACCATGCGCGCGCAGCGCCTGCTGATGGGTGACAGCCTGGCGCGCGAGTTCAGCGCGGCGGAAATGTCGCCCAACTTCCGGGTCAACGGATCGAGCCGGGTGGAAGACAGCGCCTATCGCCGCCTGCTGGCCAGTGGCTTTGCCGGATGGACGCTGCAGGTCGGCGGGCTGGTCCACCGCCCGCTTGCGCTGACGCTCGATGCGCTCAAAGCCATGCCGCAGCGCGCGCAGATCACCCGGCACGACTGCGTCGAGGGGTG
Organism: Sphingomonadaceae bacterium; assembly: GCA_046348665.1. Taxonomy (GTDB): domain Bacteria; phylum Pseudomonadota; class Alphaproteobacteria; order Sphingomonadales; family Sphingomonadaceae; genus Novosphingobium. The sequence continues at coordinate 1,391,625 of JAXMDV010000001.1, forward strand.
GAGCGCGATCGGCAAGTGGCAGGGGCCGCAGCTTGGCGCGATCCTTGCCCAGGCCGGGCTGCTCCCCGCCGCGCGCTACGTGGTGTTCCACTGCGCCGACGTGCTCGATGGCCTGCCCTATTACGAATCGATCGACCTGGTCGATGCCTTCCACGCGCAGACGATCCTGGCCTGGCGGATGAACGACACGCCGCTGAGCGAAGGCCACGGCGCGCCGATCCGCCTGCGGGTCGAGCGCCAACTTGGCTACAAGCACGCCAAGTACGTGATGCGGATCGAGGTTACCCCGACCCTGGCCGGCCTCTACGGCGGCCAGGGCGGACACTGGGAAGACCGGCGCGGCTACCAGTGGTATGCGGGGATCTGATCAGATCAGCTTGCGCACGGCTTCGGCGCTGTAGAGCCACAGGTCGGCACCTTCGCGCTGCACCCCGGCCATCGCCTTGTTGAAGGACGCCATGTGCGCGCTGGCCGAATGGGCGGCAAGCGCCTCCTGGCTTTCCCAGCGTTCTGAAATGCGCAGCAGGTCGGGATCGGCGATGTCCTGCGAAAAGGAATAGTGCAGGCAGCCGGCTTCCTCGTTGGTCGCCTTGACCATCGCCAGTCCTTCGTCCTTGACCTTGGCGAATTCGCCCGCGCCCAGTTTGATCCAGCCTTCGATCAGCAGCATGTCATTTCCTTCCCTGACTATTCACTGCGCATAACACCACGGATTGCGCGATCCGTTCAAGTAGGGACGTGCAAGGCCCGCGGCGACCATGTCGTCGGCCATCGATTGCACCGAACCGTCCGGCCGCGCGCGCAGCAGGTGCCGCAGCTCGCGCCCGTACTGGTCGTGGACCGGCGGATAGGGGCCGGCCAGGGTGAAGGGCCCGGCATTGACCATGCCCAGCAGCAATTCGACCGCGGCATCGCCCTTGGCCTGTTCGTCCGCGCAGCGCGCCGGGTGGATTTCAGGGGCGTCGATCCCGATGATCCGGATCGTGCGCGCGCCCAGCTTGATCGTGTCGCCATCGACCACGCAGTCTTCAGCGCGGTCCTTGCCGCAGCGGGTGAACTTCGCGTCGATCCGCTCGCTCGGGCCGGGCGGCATGCTCGCCGGGCCGATCCGCTGCGCGCCGCCCAGCCAGTACCAGGCGATCCCGGCCACCAGCGCGGCCCCCAGCCACCAGCGCAGCGCGTTCCAGATCCTGCGGCGGCGCGAGATGCCCTGCCACTGATGGAGCGGCAGGACACGGCCATAGTCTGCGCGGCGGCGCACCGGTCGTCAGCGCCTACAAGCTCAGGAACAGGCCTGCCAGCGCCGCGCTCATCAGGTTGGAGAGGCTGCCCGCCGCCAGCGCCTTCAGTCCCAGCCGGGCGATCACCGGGCGCTGATTGGGGGCGAGGCCACCGGTCACCGCCATCTGGATCGCGATCGAGCTGAAATTGGCGAACCCGCAGAGCGCGAAGGTGACGATCCCGACGGTGGTCTTCGACAGGTCCCTGGCCTGGCCCAGGTCGATGAAGGCGACGAATTCGTTGAGCACCAGCTTGGTCCCGAAAAGCCCGCCGGCGCGCATCGCTTCGGCCCAGTCCGGCGCGCCGAGCAGGCGGAACACCGGGGCAAAGACATAGCCCAGCACCTGCTGGAACGAGAGGTCGGGGTAGCCGAAAATGCCGCCGATCGCACCGAAGATCCCGTTGGCCAATGCCACCAGCGCAACGAAAGCCAGCACCATCGCGCCGACCATCACCGCCAGCCGCACTCCGGTCTGCGCGCCCTGGCTGGCGGCCATGATCACGTTGGCGGGGCGTTCCCCTTCGTCCTCGGCGGCGATTTCGTCGGGCTCGCTCAGCTTTTCGCCCTTGGGGTCGGGCATGATGATCTTGGCCATCAGGATGCCCCCCGGCGCCGACATGAACGCCGCGGCAACCAGGTAGTCGATCCGGATGCCCATGCTGGCATAGGCCGCCAGGATCGTGCCCGCGACCCCGGCCATGCCGACGGTCATCAGGCAGAACAGCTGCGACGGGGTCAGCGCGGCGAGGTAGGGCCGGATCACCAGCGGGCTTTCCGACTGGCCGACGAAGATGTTCGATGCGGCCGACAGGCTTTCGACCTTGGAAATCCCGGTGATCCGTTCCAGCCCGCCGCCGATCCAGCGGATCACCAGCTGCATGATCCCCAGGTAATAGAGGATCGAGATCAATGCCGCGAAGAAGATGATCACCGGCAGCGCCTGGATCGCGAAATTCTGCCCCAGCTTGTCCGAAGCGAGCGCGCCGAACAGGAACTCGGTGCCCTTGCCGGCATAGCCCAGCAGCGCCGAAACCCCGCCCGAGATCGTCTGGAGCAGGCGGTTGCCCCACGGGACATAGAGTACCAGCGCCGCCAGCCCGGCCTGGAGCGCAAAGGCGGCTGCCACCACGCGCAGGCGGATCGCGCCGCGATCGGCCGACAATATGACCGCGATCCCCAGGATCACGGCGATCCCGACCAGGCTCAACACATGCTGCATGAAAACGGCGCTCCCCCGAAATGACTTGCGCCGGGTGGTAATGGGTTTGTCCGCACAGTCAAATCGGCCCCCACTTCCCCTTGCGCAAAACGCGCGTTAAGCCTTGCCGATGCAGAACCAGCCACCCCTGATCGCCCGTTCACTGTTCGTCTTTTCATTGCTTTACGGGGGGCTATGCGTTCTCGCCGGGGTGATGGGGACCAAGATCGCCTCGCTCGGGCACTGGCCGCTGCTCGGCGATCTGGCGGTGGAAAGCGGGATTTTCGCCTTCCTGTTCCTGGTGATCATTTCCAGCGCGGTGGCCGAACGGTTCGGGCAGGGCATGGCGAACAGCCTGGTGCGCTTCGGCTTCGTGCCGCTGATCGTCTCGATGATCATGCTGACCGTGGTGATCAGGCTGGTCCCGCCGGCCCCCTTCTGGAGCGACCAGCCCGCTTTCGAGCGGCTGCTGGGCCAGGGGGTGCGGATGCAGTTCGCCGGGCTGATTTCCTATGGCACCTCGCAGACGCTCAACGTCTACCTGTTTTCGCGGCTGGCGGGCGGACAGGGCAAGGCGCTGATGCTGCGCGCATGGATTTCCAGCCTGCTCTCGCAAGTGGTCGACACGGTGATCTTCATCACCATCTCGTTCTACGGCGTGGTCGACCAGGCCAGCGGCCAGCCGATGCCGATCGCGGCGATCATGGAAGGACAGATCATCTCCAAGCTGGTGCTTTCGACGATCATGGTCCCGCCGCTGATCTGGGTTTTCGTCCGGCTGGGGCAGTGGCTCGATGCCCGCCCGGCCTGAAAACGCTTCAAATCCGCGGCCAAGGCTTTAAAGCGCGCGCACCATGCCCAATTCGCTCGATCCCGCACAGATGCAGGCGATGCTTGCCAAGGCCGAAACGCTGGTAGAGGCGCTGCCCTACCTGCAGCGATATGCCGGCAGGACCTTCGTGGTGAAATACGGCGGCCACGCGATGGGCGATCCCGAAGCCGCGCGCGACTTTGCCGAGGATGTGGTGCTGCTGAAAGCGGTGGGGATCAATCCGGTGGTGGTCCACGGCGGCGGGCCGCAGATCGGCGCGATGCTCAAGAAGCTGGGCGTGGAAAGCCGCTTCGTCGACGGCCTGCGCGTGACCGACAAGGCCACCGCCGAAGTCGCCGAAATGGTCCTGTCGGGCGCGATCAACAAGGAACTGGTCGGCTGGATCTCTGCCGCGGGCGGCAAGGCGCTGGGGATTTCGGGCAAGGACGGCGGACTGGTCACCGCCAGCAAGGTGAAGCGCACGGTCAAGGACCCGGACAGCCAGATCGAACAGGCGGTCGATCTCGGCTTCGTGGGAGAGCCGCAGGCGGTCGACACCAGCATCATCGATACCGCGAGCGCGGCCGGGATGATCCCGGTGATCGCCCCGATCGCGCCGGGCAAGGACGGCGAAACCTACAATATCAATGCCGATACGATGGCCGGCGCGATTGCCGCGGCGCTGGGCGCGGCGCGGCTGTTCCTGCTGACCGACGTTCCCGGCGTGCTCGACAAGGCCGGCAGCCTGCTGACCGACCTGACGCCGGGGCGGATCGCCGAATTGCAGCAGGACGGCACGATTTCCGGGGGGATGATTCCCAAGCTCGAAACCTGCGTCCACGCGGTCGAGGCCGGGTGCGAGGCGGCGGTGGTGCTCGACGGGCGGGTGCCGCACGCGATGCTGCTCGAAGTGTTCACCTCGCGCGGGGCGGGCACGCTGATCCGGGCTTGACGTAAGATTGGGCAGGGGCAAGTTCGGCCCCGGCGACAAAGGGAGACAAGGGTCGTGGCGCTTCTGGTAATCTTGCAGACGATGGGGCTGATCCTGACCGCGGTGCGGTTCATCGTCATCGGGCAATTCGTGCTCTACCTTCTGCTTGCCTTCAACGTGGTGAGCATCCACAGCAAGCCGGTCAGCGTGATCTGGAATTTTCTCTCGACCATCCTCGATCCGCTGCTCGCGCCGATCCGGCGGCGGCTTCCGCCGATGAACGGGATCGACTTTTCCTACATGGTCCTGCTGTTCGGGCTGTGGATTCTGAACTGGATCCTTCAGGTGCTCTACATGGCGACGATGTCATGACCGCCGACGTAATCGACGGAAAGCGGTTCGCGGCTGGCTTGCGCGCCAGAATCGCCGAATATGCCGCGACTTTCGAGCAGAGCGCGGGGCGCAAGGCGGGTCTTGCCGTGGTGCTGGTGGGCGAGGACCCGGCCAGCCAGGTCTATGTCAAGAGCAAGGGCAAGGCCACGCTTGAGTGCGGGATGAACAGCTTCGAATACAAGCTGCCCGCCGACTGCGACGAGGCGGCGCTGCTGGCGCGGATCGCGGCGCTCAACGCCGATCCGGCGGTCGATGGAATCCTGGTCCAGTTGCCGCTGCCCGGCCACCTCGACGAACAGAAGGTGATCTCCGCGATCAGCCCGGACAAGGACGTTGACGGCTTCCACGTCACCAATGCCGGCCGGCTCGCGGTTGGCCAGCCGGGTTTCGTGCCGTGCACGCCGCTGGGCTGCCTGATGCTGCTCAAGGACCGGCTCGGCAGCCTTGCGGGGCTCGACGCGGTGGTGATCGGGCGCTCGAACATCGTCGGCAAGCCGATGGCGCAGCTGCTGCTGGCCGAAAGCTGCACCGTGACGATCGCGCACAGCCGCACCAGGGATCTGCCCGAGGTCGTCCGCCGCGCCGACATCGTGGTCGCGGCGGTGGGGCGCCCGGAAATGGTCAAGGGCAGCTGGATCAAGCCCGGCGCGACCGTGATCGACGTCGGGATCAACCGCCTCCCGCCTGCCGAGGGTGAGAGCAAGGGCCGCCTGGTCGGCGATGTCGACTACGGCGAAGCGGCCGCGGTCGCCGGGGCGGTCACTCCGGTGCCGGGCGGGGTCGGGCCGATGACCATCGCCGTGCTGCTGCGCAACGCGCTGGTCGCCGCACACCGCAATGCAGGCGTGCCGCTGGCCGAGGGCGCGCTCTGATCCGCAAGGCGCTGATCGCGCTGCGGGACGGCGCCCGCCACGTCACCATGCTGGAAGATGTGGCACCCGCGCCCGCGCCGCGCTAACCAGTTGCAGATGAACCGCCCGATTCTCGCCGCCGCGCTGCTGGCGCTGCTCGCCTCGCCCGCGCTCTCGCGCGAACGCAACGATCCGCGCGACGGGCATGGCTATGCCAATCCCGGCGCGGTGATCGCCGCCGAAGTGGCTTTCGCCAAGCTCGCGCAGGACAAGGGACAGTGGACCGCGTTCGTCGCCACCGCGACCAAGGATGCGGTGATGTTCGTGCCGCAGATGGCCTATGCGCAGGACTATCTGAAGGGCAAGGCCAACCCCGCGCAGGCTGTCAGGTGGCAACCCCACCAGGTCTGGTCGAGCTGCGACGGCACGCTCGCGGTTACCCGCGGCGCCTGGCAGAACGGCGACAAGAGCGGCTATTTCACCACGGTCTGGCAGCGCCAGAAGGACGGCCGTTACAAATGGGTGCTCGACCAGGGCGATGAACTGCCGATGCCGCTCGACGAGCCGGAAATGATCGTCTCGAAAGTCGCCGATTGCCCGGCCGGCTACCGGCCCGAGCGCGCAGCCAAGCCCAGGGACTTCAAGGGCAAGCTCCTGCCGCTCGATCCCGCGCACCTTGCCGGGCGCTCGCTCGATGGCACGCTGAGCTGGGATGTTGCCGTCACCCCCGATGGCGGCCGCCATTTCGTGGTGACCATGACCAGCGAGGGCAAGGCGGTGACCGTCCAGGATCTCCAGGTCGAAGCGCCGGCGAAGTGAATTTGGCCAGGCTTCACTACAAGACCGTTCGTCCTGAGGAGGCGTCGCGAAGCCGAAGGCTGAGGAGCCGTCTCGAAGGACCTGCGCGCAAGGGTGGTTCGAGACGGGCCTTCGACAGGCTCAGTCCCTCCTCACCACGAACGGATTTGGGATAGAGGCCGAAAGACCATGCTCGACCTGTTCCTTTCGGCTTTCATAACCCTGTTCGTGGTGATCGACCCGCCCGGCTGCGCGCCGATCTATGCCGGGCTGGTCCAGGGCGCGAACAACCGGCAGATGGTGGCAATGGCCTCGCGCGCGTGCCTGATCGCCACGCTGATCCTGGTGGTCTTCGCGCTGTTCGGCGAAAACCTCCTCGGCGCGCTGCATATCGAGCTCAACTCGTTCCGCGTCGCGGGCGGGATCATGCTGTTCGTGATCGCGCTCGACATGGTCTTCGAAAAGCGCACCCAGCGGCGCGAGGAACGCGCCGAAAAGGTCCGCGCCGAACATGCCGGCACCCCTGAGGTGGAGGACGTCTCGGTCTTCCCGATGGCCATGCCGATGATCGCCGGCCCCGGCTCGATCGCCACGATCATGCTGCTCACCGCGCGTGCGCAGGGAACCCAGCAGACGCTGGTGGTGCTGGGCGCGCTCGGCGCGGTGATGGCGCTGACCTTCCTCTCGCTCGCCGCCGCGGGACCGCTGATGAAGCTGCTCGGCAAGCGGGTCGAGGCGGTGATCACGCGGCTGCTCGGCGTGCTGCTGGCCGCGCTGGCGGCGCAATACGTGATCGACGGGATCAAGGCGGTCAGCTCGGCGGTGGCGACCGCGGTTACTGCAGGGTAACCCGTCCTTCGTCGCTGTCGCGGCGGCCGAAGAACTGCATCAGCTGGACCAAGAGCTCGCAGCGCTCGCCCAGCCCCCCGGCCTCGAGCAGCGCCTGTTTGGCGGCGGCGTCGAACGGGGCGATCTGGCTGACCCCGTCGATCAGCGATTCGTCGTCGAGCCGCGTCACCGCATCCCAATCGACCGCATAGCCCTGGGCATCGGCAAAGCGCCGCGCCTCGCGCTCGAACGAGGCGCGCTCGATCGGGGAAAGCGCCGGAAATTCCTCCTCGGCCAGCAGCTCGGCCTCGATCTGGCGGAACGGGGTCGTCACCTCCAGCTCGCGGACCAGGCGGAAACGGGCCTCGCCCTGCAGCACAAGATTGAACCGCCCGTCGTCAAGCGCCTCGACCTCGCCGATCTTGCCCAGGCAGCCGACAGTATAGAGCGGCGCGCCTTCCTCGCTGCGCTGCGGCTGGATCATCCCGATCCGCCGGTCGCGCGCCAGTGCGTCCTTGACCAGCGCCCGGTAGCGCGGCTCGAACACGTGCAGCGGCAATTGCAGCCCCGGAAACAGGATCGCGCCGGTCAGCGGGAAGATCGAGATGCGCACGTCAGCCTTCCTTGGCGCGCTCAGCCGAACAGCAGCAGCGACAGGCGGCGGCGCTGGGCGGCAACCCACGGGTCTTCCAGCCCGACCGCCTCGAAGATCTGCAGCAGCTTGGCCTTCGCCGCGCCATCCTGCCATTCGCGGTCCTCGCCGATCATCGCCAGCAACGCATCGGCCGCGCCATCGCGCTCGCCCGCGGCAAAGGCGGCTTCGGCATAGGCCAGGCGCGCGGCCATGTTGCCCGGCGCTGTGGCCGCGGCCTTCAGCGCGGCAAGCTCGCTGTCTTCGGGGCGGTTCCTTGCCAGCTCCAGCGCGGCGCGGGCGCGGGCGACATCCGCGTCCTTCGCCAGCTCGGCCGGAATGGCTCCGGCCACGGCATCGGCCTCGTCGAGCGCGCCTTCCGCCACCATCGCGCGGATAAGCCCGCCATAGGCGGCGCCGTTCAGCGGATCGATCTCGACGATCTGCGCGAAGATCGAAGCCGCGCGGCCGCCGTCGCCCTGGCCCAGCACGTCCTCGCCCATCGCCAGCAGCGGGGCCACGTCCTGCGCCGGCGCTCCGCCCGGCTTGACCGGCAGCTTCTCGAGCAGCTGGTCGAGCACCTGCCTGAGCTGGCTCTCGGTCCGCGCATTGGTCAGGTCGGCCACCGGCTGGCCCTGGGACAGCGCATAGACCGTGGGGATCGTGCGGACCTGGAACTGCGCGGCGATGAACTGCTCCTCGTCGACATTGACCTTGGCCAGCACCACGCCCTTATCAGCATAGTCCGCCGCGACCTTTTCCAGCACCGGGGTCAGCGCCTTGCACGGGCCGCACCATTCCGCCCAGAAATCGAGGATCACCAGCGAGGTCATCGAAGGTTCGACCACATTGGCGCGGAAGCGGTCGACCGCCTTCTGTTCGTCGAGGTTGAGGCCAAGGCTTGCCACGGGCGGTGCTCCAATCGAAGTGCGGGGACGAACTCCCAATTTGGCCCTTCGCGGCCATTTGCCAAGGGATAATGCGCGCAGGCGCAATAAACGCACTTTTCCCCTTGGCAAGCCAGGGACCCGGTGCTAACCGCGCGCCTCACCCCGGCCCGGGACGCACCAAGTGCAAAGGGCTGCAGGCGTTCGAGCGGGCGTAGCTCAGGGGTAGAGCACAACCTTGCCAAGGTTGGGGTCGAGGGTTCGAATCCCTTCGCCCGCTCCAGTTTTTCAACTCGTTATCATATGCTTACGGGATGCCAAGGGCACCCTAGCCTGCTTACAAAACCTGTTTCTTCTCGTGCTGTAATCGCACTGTAAGCACGTCAAGGTGGGCGCTGCATGCGACGAACCGCAGGCTAAGAATGAAGATGCCTCTTTGCCGCAGCTGCCTGGAGCGGAGGGCAATTCGATCAAGTCCGAGGAATTTGCCCATGGGGCTACTCCAGCCCGGCGGGAAGTCCGACGGTGACAAACCGCACCTCATTGGCGCTGTGTATCGCCACTCGGTCGGTATCCATGAATATCCTCGATACCGGCTGAGGAAAACTCGGTTTGCAATATCCTCCCCCAGAGGATAATGGGCCCCATGTTCGACTTCACAGTATTCCTCCAGCAGGGCAGCGCGCACGCGTGGCTGTTCATTCCCAGCGCCATTCTTCTGGGTGCTTTGCACGGCCTCGAACCAGGCCATTCGAAGACGATGATGGCCGCCTTCATCGTAGCTGTGCGCGGCACCGTCAGGCAGGCGGTGTTGCTGGGGCTTGCGGCAACGCTGTCGCATACGGTCGTGGTCTGGCTGGTTGCCCTTGGCGGGATGTGGCTCTTCAGCGGCCTCAGGGCCGAAGACACCGAACCCTATTTCCAGCTTGCGTCTGGGGTCATCATCGTAGGTATGGCTGTCTGGATGCTCTGGCGCGCCCGAAGGGAGCACCTTGAGGCAAGCCGCTTCCATGATGCGCATTCGGGGCACCACGATCACCGGCATGATCACGACTATGCGCACGATCACAAACACGATCACGGTCATCACGAGCCGACCGACCAGGAGGTTCGTGAAATCGAATTGGCAACCGGCGGCTATGTCGATGCCCACGAAATGGCCCATGCCGAGGACATCCGTCGCCGCTTCACCAACCGCGAGGTCACCACCGGGCAGATCGCGATATTCGGATTGTCGGGTGGCCTGATTCCCTGCCCTGGAGCGATCACGGTTCTGATGCTTTGCCTGCAATTGCAGCGCGTAGCCCTTGGCGCGGTCCTCGTTCTGAGTTTCAGCATCGGACTGGCGTTGACCATGGTGGCATCGGGCGTGGTGGCCGCATTGAGCGTCAGGCACATGGCCCGCCGGTGGTCCGGCTTTGGCGAGATCGTTCGGCGAGCGCCCTATGTATCGGGGGGCATTATCCTGCTGGTTGGGCTATATGTCGGGGTCAACGGGTTGATGCACCTACCCACGATCTAATCAGGAGCCTCGATGAGCCACGCTACGGACCAGCAGCTTCGGAATCGCCTCAGGCGGGCCCACGGGCACCTCGCCAAGATTGTGGCAATGGTCGAAGACAATCGCGACGCACTGGAAACCGCGCAACAGCTTCAGGCGGTCGTGAGTGCGCTCGAAAAGGCCAAGACCTTCCTCGTCACGCATCACATCGAGCATCACCTGGAAGAAACGGTCGGGCCGCTCCCCGAGGGTACGAAGGAGAAACTCGGGCGCCTTACCGAGCTGGCAAAATATCTCTAGACCCGAGCGCAGTGCCCTGCGCGTTGATGACTAACCGAGCATCTCCTCGATCATCAGCAGCCCCAGGAAGCCAACAAAGAACATCGCGGTGATGACCGGGCTGTCGGGCTGTTCGTGTGCTTCGACCAGCAGTTCCTCAGTGACGAGATAGAGCAAGGCGATCAGGCCGAAAGTAAGGAAGCCCGCGACAACGGGTGCAGGAAGCAACGCTACCGGGGTTGCCGCAAGGGTGCCGAGTGGGAGCAGTAAGGCGAGGGCAACCGACACCGCCACGATCTTGACCCGTGAGCGGATGGTTTCGCCCAGCTCGGCGGTTACGGTCAGACCGAGGAACAGGACTTCGAGCGTCAGGGCGATGGTCAGCAGCAACCCCGCCTTCTCGCCCGCGAGGAAGGCGAGGCCCAGGACAAGGCCATCGATGAAAATGTCGATGCCGATCGCCCCGACCATTCCGATCGGTCCCTTCCATCGCCCTTCGAGCGATTTCACGAACAACATGGTCAGTACCCCAAGGGTGCCACCGATGAATGTCGCCCAAAGCGAGCCTTCATGCTTGACCTGCGGCAGAATTTCCGATGCCGCCGCACCGAACACGACACCGGCGGCAAGATGTTGCATCCCGCTCACCAATGGAGGATCCGGCCGCCTCCAGACCGCATAAATTGCTCCGATCGCAACCGCTGCGACCGGCACGAGCGTATAGACCAGGTTCGGCATCACCGGCATTCGCATCCCTCGCTGGCTTCGCAGGGGTAATGCGTCCCGACGAGCTTCACGCAGCCTGTTAAAGCAATAGCCGCGACCTGGGCAACGTCGCCAGCTGTACCTGCCTTCGCCCGACTCACCTGAGAGTCGAACCTGGCCACGTCAGGCATGCGCGGTGCCCTTGTCTGCAGGACCGGCAAGTCCGCTGAGTATCTCAACGGCTTCAAGCGTGATCAGGCCGATCCCGGGGACGTCCTTCAGCTCGGCTGCGAAACCTCGCAGCCGGTCCTCGAGGTCGACGATCTCGATCAGCAGCGCACGATCGCTTTCGAGGATGTGCCGCCGGTGGAGATGCGCCGAGTGACCGAAGCCGATCAGCGCCTCGAGCACCGTCGCACCCGCGAGCTTTCGCTCGCGCGCCAGCGACGCGACATATTCGAACACCTTGCGGTCGCCGATGTAGGCGGCTTCGTCGGTGTAGATGCGGAGAAGTCTTACAGACTGTACCATCATGGCCTCCTTCACTGTGCTATCGTTTCGATTGGATGGGTCGCATCGTCATCATGGTGCTCCCGCCCTTCCTTAGGTCCCAGCACGACCTTGGCGATCGCCGGGAGAACCAGGAGCGTGAGCACGGTCGCGGCGATCAGTCCGCCGATGACCGTGGTGGCGAGCGGCTTCTGCACCTCGGCGCCGGTACCGTGGGCAAGCGCCATCGGCACGAAGCCGATCGCCGGAACGAACCCGGTCATGACGACGGCGCGCATCTTGTCCACCATACCTTCGCGGATCGCCTGACTCAGCACCGCCCCGTCCTCGATCCGCTCCCGGATGGCGGTCATGACCACCAGGCCGTTAAGCACGGCGACGCCGGCAAGACAGATGAAGCCGACTGCCGCCGAGACCGAGAAGGCAATGCCGGTCAACGCCAGGGTGAAGACCCCTCCCGCCAGGCCGAGCGGCAGCGCGAGAAATACCGCAGACGCTCGGCGCAGAGTGCCGAGCGCCATGAACAGCAGCACAAAAATCGCCGCGAAGCAGAGCGGCACGACGATCGAGAGGCGCTGCGAGGCGGCTTGCAGGTTCTGGAACTGCCCGCCCCATTCGAGGTAGTAGCCGGCCGGCAGTCCGACCTTTGCCACCTTGGCCTGGGCCTCGGCGACGAAGGATCCGGCATCGCGGCCCTGAAGATTGGCCTGGATGACGACCCGGCGCTTGCCGTTCTCGCGGGTGATCTGGTTGAGGCCTTCGGTGAAGCGGATCTGCGCCACCTGGGACAGCGGGACGGAACGACGGGTCTGGCCCTCCTGCGCGGGTAACATGACGGGGAGCGCCATGATCTCATCCAGGCTCGCGCGCGTGGCGTCCGGTACCCGGACGGCGATCTCGAACCGGCGATCTCCCTCGAACAGCAGTCCGGATTCGCGCCCGCCCATCGCGGCCGCCACCGTGTCGGCCACCTCGTCGACCGTCAGGCCGTAGCGGGCTATGGCCGCACGATCGAAGCGTACGTCGAGCGTTGGGGCCCCGCCGGTCTGGTCGGCCTTGACGCTGGACGCCCCGGGGATCGTCTGGAGCACCCGGACGATCTCGTTGGCGGATTGCGCCATCTTGTCGAGATCGTCGCCGTAAAGCTTGATCGCGACGTCGCCGCGCACGCCCGCGATCAGCTCGTTGAAGCGCAGCTGGATCGGCTGACTGACCTCAAAAAGCTGGCCGAGCTGGGTGTTCGCCGCCTTCTCGACCCGCTCGACGGCTTCGCCTTTGCTCTCCACACCAGCGGGCCACTGGTCCTGCGGCTTGAGGATCACGAAGCCGTCGGAGATGTTCTGCGGCATGGGATCGGTTGCGACTTCGGCCGTGCCGGTCTTCGAAAACATCAGCTGGACTTCGGGTAGCTTGGTGACAGCTTGTTCGACCCCGCGCTGCATCAACAGCGATTGTTCGAGACTGACCGAAGGCACCCTCGTTGATGCAAGCGCCAGATTTTTCTCGTCCAGCTGCGGAATGAACTCGGATCCGAGTAGCGCGAATGCCGGCACGGCGGCGAGGAAGAAGGCGAAGCCCGCGCCGATGAAACGCCAGGGCCGTTCCAGCGAGCGGTCGAGCAATGGCTGATAATGCTCCTTGGCCTTGCGGATCAGCCAGACGTCCTTTTCGGCGACCTCGCCGCGGATCACCAGCGCGACGAGCGCCGGAACCAGCGTGATGGCGAGAACAAAGGCGGCGACCAGAGCGAGCATGATCGTGATCGCCATCGGCGAGAAGGTCTTGCCTTCGACCCCGGTGAACATGAGCAGCGGCGCAAAGGCGAGGAGAATGATCGCCTGGCCGAACACGGTCGGTTTGATCATCTCCTGGCTCGCCGCCATCGTCTCCTCGAGACGCTCGCGCAGGCTCAGCATCCGGCCTTGGCGCTCCTGCCGGTGCGCGAGGCGGGCGAGACAGTTCTCGATGATGATCACCGCCCCATCGACGATCAGCCCGAAGTCGAGCGCGCCGAGGCTCATCAGGTTTCCGGGCACGCCGACCAGGTTCATGCCGGTCGCCATCATCAGGAAGGAGAAGGGAATGACCAGCACCGCGATTATCGCCGCGCGCCAGTTGCCGAGCAGCAGAAACAGGGCCGCCGCCACCAGGATCGCGCCCTCGGCGAGATTACGCTCGACGGTGGCGACGGTCGCATTGACCAGCTTCGCGCGGTCGAGAACGACCTCGACCTTGACACCCGGCGGCAGCGTCTTGGAGACCTTTTCAAGCTTGTCGCCCACGCCCTGCGCCACAATCCGGCTGTTCTCGCCGATTAGCATCAGCGCCGTGCCGACAACGGCCTCGCGGCCGTTCATGCTGGCCGCGCCCGTGCGCAGGTCGCCGCCGATCCGGACATTGGCGATCTGGCCGACAGTGACCGGAACGCCGCCGCGCGTCGCGACCACGGCGTTGCGGATTTCATCGACCGAGCGGATGCGCGCGTCGGCGCGCACCAGATAGGCCTCGGCGCCCCGGTTGAAGTAGTTGGCGCCAACCGCGAGATTGGCAGCCTCCAGCGCCTTTGCGAGTTCGCTGTAAGAGATGCCGAACGCGGTCAGCTTCACTGGATCGGGCTCGACGACGAAGGTCTTGGCATAGCCACCGATTGAATCGACGCCGGCCACGCCTTTTACGCTCTTGAGCTGGGGCGCGATGATCCAGTCCTGGACCGTGCGCAGGTAGCCGGCCTTGGCGACCTCGTCGGTGAGGGGCTGTCCCTCGGGCGTCAGGTAGCTTCCGTCGGGCTGCCAGCCGGGTTGACCGGCAATGCGGCGCGCGCCCTTGCCGTCCGGATTGGCGTAGCCGACTGTATACATCACGACTTCGCCAAGACCTGTGGTTACCGGCCCGATCTGAGGCTGGACGCCCGCGGGCAGCTTTTCCCGGGCCTGGGTCAGGCGCTCGCCGACCTGCTGGCGCGCGAAATAGAGATCGGTCGAGTCCGAAAAGATCGCGGAGACCTGGCTGAAGCCGTTGCGCGAAAGCGAGCGGGTCGTCTCCAGCCCGGGAATGCCTGCGAGCGCCGTTTCGATCGGGTAGGTGACCAGCTTTTCCATCTCAACCGGCGAGAGACCGGGGTCGATCGTGTTGATCTGGACCTGGTTGTTGGTGATGTCGGGGACGGCATCGATCGGCAGGCGGGTCAATTGCCACAGGCCGATTCCGGCCACGGCGAGGAAGAACAGCACCACCGCCCAGCGCATGCGGACGGAGAGCGCGATAAGACTTGCGATCATGGCTTATTCCTCCTCGCCTGCGCCCTTGCCGAGTTCGGCCTTGAGCACGAATGCGTTGCGCGTGGCGACGAGAAGGCCTGGCGTCAGCCCGGACAGAATCTCGGCTCTGCCGGCGCTGCGTTGCCCAACCGTCACCGGCTGAACCCGGAACCCCTTGCTGGTGCGCACGAACACGACGTCCCTGCCGTCCAGCGACTGGAGCGCGTCTTCGGGAACCACAATCGCGTTGCCGGGCGCGCCAAGGCTTGGATAGAGCCGCACCCGGACACCAAGTCCGGGCTGCAGCGTTCCGCCGGTAAGGTCGATGACGGCCGTTGCCGCGCGTGTTTCGCCATTGAGCGTCGGCGTCACCGACCGAACCCGGCCTTCGAGCGTCCTGCCGTCCGCCAATTCGATGACCGCGCGGTTGCCTGCGGCCAATCGCGCCATGTCGGCTGGTCCGACCGCCGCTTCGACCTGGATCTGCCGGGGATCGGCCACCCGAAACAGCTCGGCCTCGGGCTGGACAAAGGCGCCAAGTGTCACCTTGGCCGACGTCACCCGGCCGGATATCGGACTGACGACCAGGGTTCCCCGCCCGTCACGGGTGACATTGGCCGCGCCCAGCGCGGCGCGCGCGCGCCGCGCCTCCGCATTCGCTGCGACGGCCTCGGCCTGCGCCGCTTCGAAATCGGCCCGGGCCGAGACCTTCTGTTCGTAAAGATAGCGCTCGCGGGTGAGGTTGCGCTGGGCCAGCGTCGCGCGGGCCTCCGCGGCCGACAGGTCCGCCGCGATCTGGGCCGCATCGCGGCTTTCGACGACGGCCAGCGGTTCTCCCGCCCGTACTGGGTCGCCCAGCCGCTTGAACACGCGGGTGACCGCGCCTCCGGCCCGGGCGGTCAAGACCGCCTCCCCGCTAGGCGAGGGCACGACCATGGCTTGAGCGACGATCTCGGCACCGAACCCGCCGGCGCGCACTTCCTCGACGCCAATGCCCGCATCGCGGATTGCCTCGGATGACAGATCAAGGCTTCCGCGCGGCGCTTCGTCGGCTGCACCGGTTATTTGGGGTGAGGCGGACGAAGGCTGCTCGGTCCAGCGCGCCGCCATGTAACCGCCGCCTGCCGCGAGCGCGATCGCGCCCGCCAGCCCTGCGACAAGACGCTTGTCATGAAAGTTCATTGGTAATCTCCGGATTGGTCGACCCGTTCGGCGCCGGCTGCGGCGCGGCGAAGCGTCGGGAATGGGGAATGGGGGTGATCATTGTGCGCCGCTCTGGTCGGGCGCGGGCTCGATCAGGCGGGCGAGCCGCGCCTGGGCGCTGTGGTAAGCGATAAGCGCATCGACATAGGCCGAGCGGGTCTGGGCCAGAGTGCGTTGTGCCTCGATCAGATCGAGCTGGCCAAATTTGCCGTTGGCATAGCCGATCGCCGCGATCCGTGCCGCCTCGAAGGCCGCGGCCAGACCCGGACCGCCAGCGGCCCGTGCGCTCGCGGCAGCATTCGCCACTTCGCCCTGAGCTGCCGCGATCGCCCGCTCGGTATCGACCAGCGCGGCGCGGCGCCGGGCTTCGGATGCGGATTCCTGCGCCGTAGCCTGATCGAGCGCCGCATTGCCGTTGTTGAACAGGGGGAGCGGGACCGAGATGCCGAACACCGCAGCGGTATCGTTCGAGGCGGAAAGGCGCCGCGCGCCTGCGCTGAGCGTGATGTCGGGAACACGCTGCGACCTGGCGAGGTTCACCTGGGCCGAAGCAATGTCGAGATCGGCCTCGGCGGCAGCCAGGGCCAACGTTCCTTCGGCCCTGATCGGGGCGGCCGGACCAAAGGCGTCGACACGTTGAAACCAGCTTCGGTCGAGCATGCCGATGACCGGCCGACCGATCAGCCGTCCGAGATTGGCGCGAGCGATCTCTGCATCGCGCTTGGCGCGGTCGAGTGCGACATCGGCATTGATCCGCAGGACGTCCGCACGCTGCTGCTCGATCGGCGAGGCAGCGCCTGCCGTGACCCTCGCGCTTGCGGCGCGAAAGCCGACGGCGGCAAAATCGGCCTCCATCTGCGCGATCTCGACGCGGCTCTCAGCGGCGACGGCGGCGATGTAGGATTCTGTGACGAGCAAGCGCAGATCAGCCGCCACGATCGCCGCCTCGACCCGGGCCCGCCGTGTCTGTGCATCGGCAACGGCGATGCGCGCCGGGCGTTTTCCGCCCAGTTCGATCGGGATGGCGAAGCCGGTTGTGGTCTCGGCGCTTTGCGTTCCCCTGAACGGGCCGGTGCCGCCGACATTCTCGATCTGGACCTGGACCTCGGGGTTGGGACGAAGGCCCGCAACGGTCCGGCCAGCTTCAGCCGCGCGAACCTCGGCGGACGCGGCTTGGAGGCTTGGGGCGTTCGCCCCGGCCGCGGACAGGGCCTGATCCAGTGTGAACAGCGACGTGTCGGCACCGGGAACGGTGTGCGGCGATCCCGTTGCCGAGGCTTGCGCCAGCACGGTCTGCCCGGTCGAGGCGAGCAGCGCGGCGATGAGGAGGAGCCGGCGCATTTCAGTGGTACCCCGCCCGGCTTGCGACGAAATTGTCTCCGCCGATGCGGACGGCGGATTCGGTGGTGACGATCGACACGGCCGCCAGTGCGGCGCTGTGTCGCGCAACGGGCGCAGCGGCGCCCGGCAGACATTTCTTCATGAAAGTGCATCCTGAAAATCACGAAACGGGGCGCCCGGGGGCGCCGGCGAGTGATTTCAGGCGGCAGGCGGCTCGGTTGGCGGCGCCGACGCAAGCGATGCCATGGGCCGGACCGCAAGCGGCATGACTGCCGATTTGGCGTTCCAATGCCCAAGCGAACTTGCAGTTGGGTCAGCAGCAATCGCAATGCCGCAGTGATGATGGGTCACAGCATGGCAAGGCGCACCGTCCTTCTGCGACTCGCCCTGCTTGCTGCTTGAATCGGCATGGCCATCCACGTCGACAATTTCAGTTGCATGTCCAGCCAGAAGACTCTCGGCATGCGCGCTTTCAGGCGCGACGATGCCGCCAATCAGGATGGCAAAAAACAGCAGCATGGAGATGAACCGGCCCCGCATCGCGCCTCGGCTACCAGTCCTTCGCGACATGGGCAAGTAACGCTGCGCATATCTCGGCATCTGACCAATAGACAGGATGCGGATTGCCATGAGAATGCTCGATCTCATGCCACAATTCCAGAAGCCTTCATCCGGCCATTGCCGAGCTTCGCCAAAGGCGGAATTACTGGCGCAGAAGTCATGCCAGCCATGCCTGTGACGAAGCGACGAGAATGATGACGCCGAGTGTTGCGCGATAGATGACGAACGGCCAGGCGGAGAAGCGCTCGAGAACGCGCATGAGCGTCCAGATTGCAGCGAAGGCCGACAGCGATGCGACGGCCAGGCCGAGCGCCAATATTGTCCAGCCGTGCGGGTCCAGATTGGCCTTATGCAGTTCCCAGAGTTCCTTCGTTCCGGCGAGCGCGATCGCCGGGATGCCCAGCAGGAACGAAAAGCGCGCCGCTTCCTCGCGCTTGAACCCGAGTGCTAGCGCCGTCGTCAGGGTCGATCCCGAGCGCGAAACGCCCGGAATGAGAGCTCCGACCTGCCCCAGCCCGATCAGCAGCGCATCGAGCAGCGACGCATCGGTGACACGCCGGCGGTGGCGGGCCAGAACTTCCGTGAGACCCATCAGCACCGCCATCACAATGCAGGCCCAGCCGATCACGGGCAAGGCTCGGAGGGGCGAGTTGCAAGTATTGAGGCGGGTGGACAGCACGGCGCCCGCCAGTGCGATCGGGACGGTCGCGAGAGCGATCCAGACCGCGAGGCGCAGATCGGGATCAGCGAACCGTCGCTGGCGGATTGCCGAGGCGGAACCGGCCGCGAGGCGGCGCACGTCATGCCAAAAATAGCTGATCACGGCGGCAAGCGCGGCCAGTTGCATCGCAGCCGAAAACGCCGAGCCGGGATCCCTCCATCCCAGCAGGGCCGGAATGATGCGCATATGGGCCGTCGAAGAGATCGGCAGAAGCTCCGTAATGCCCTGCACCACGCCCAGGACGGCGACCTTGGCATAACCCAAGGTCACAAAACCTGTATCAATGCCTGCAGGGCAAGCTGCGGCCATGTCAGTTCGGCTTCCCGAATTCAGACGACCAAGCAGCGTGCAGGACTGCGGTTCCGATCATTGCCGGACCAGTCTGAGGCCATTGGCCACGACGAGCAGGCTGGCACCCATGTCGGCGAATACGGCCATCCACATGGTCCCATATCCGAGCAACGTGAGCGCCAGAAAGACGGCCTTGATGCCGAGCGCCAGGGAGATGTTCTGAACCAGCACGGCCCGGGTTTTGCGCGACAGCTGCACGAAGCGGGCGATCTTGCCCAGATCGTCGTCCATCAGGGCGACATCGGCGGTCTCAATGGCGGTATCTGAGCCTGCGGCGCCCATGGCAAAGCCGATATCGGCGCGCGCGAGCGCAGGGGCGTCGTTGATGCCATCGCCGACCATGCCGACAAACCGGCCCGTGCCGATATAGCTTTCGATCACTCGCAGCTTGTCATCGGGAAGCTGATCGCCGAGTGCTTCGCCGATCCCGACCTGGCGGGCAATTGCCGCGGCCGTTCGGACGTTGTCACCGGTCAGCATGACCGTCTCGATGCCGAGTTCGCGCAGCGCCTCTACGGCCAGACGACTGCTGTCCTTGATGGTGTCGGCGACCGCAAAGAGAACCAGCGGCCTTTTGCCGTCTGTCAGGACTATAACCGTCTTGGCCTGCTCTTCCAGCGCTTCGAGACGCGCCTCGATCGCGGGCGAGCATACGCCGGTCTCGTGGATCAGCCGGTGATTGCCGAGCAGATATTCCACGCCGCCGATCATGCCCTTGACGCCCCGGCCCGGCAGCGCGGCAAAGCCTGTCACATCGAGCAGCGCGGCGCCGGACTTTCGGCCCGCCTCGGCGATGGCAAGGGAGACAGGGTGATCGGAACGTGCCGCAAGGCTGGTGGCAATACCCAGGCCGTCAATGCCATCGTTCGATTCGAGCTGAACCGTATCGGTCAGCGCGGGCTTGCCGTGCGTGATCGTCCCGGTCTTGTCGAGGGCGAGCAGCGCAAGTTTGTGGCCCTCCTCGAGATAGACCCCGCCCTTGATCAGGATGCCCCGGCGCGCCGCCGCCGCGAGGCCGCTGACGATCGTGACCGGGGTCGAAATAACCAGCGCGCACGGGCAGGCGATGACCAGCAGGACCAGCGCCTTGTAGATCCAGTCCGGCCAATGGGCGGAGAACAGGAGCGGCGGCACGAGGGCGACGGCAACCGCGACCAGGAACACGGCCGGCGTGTAGATCCGTGCGAACTTGTCGACGAAGCGCTGGGTCGGCGCGCGCGCGCCTTGCGCGGACTCCACCGCCTGAATGATCCGGGCAAGGGTCGAGTGGCCAGCATCCGCGGTAACTTCATATTCGAAGGACCCGGCCTCGTTCAGGGTACCGGCGAACACGGGATCGCCTGGCCCCTTTTCGACCGGCATGCTTTCGCCGGTGATGGCCGCCTGATTGAGCGTCGAATGGCCGCGCGCGATGGTGCCGTCGAGCGCGACACGCTGGCCCGGCCTGATCCGCACAATTGCGCCGAGCGCCACGCCCGCGACGGGATGTTCGATCCACGACCCGTCCGGCTGACGGACCGTGGCATAGTCAGGGGCAAGTTGCACAAGGCTGCGAATGGCGTTGCGGGCGCGGTCGAGCGACTGCGCCTCGATCAGTTCGGCAATGGCGAACAGCACCATGACCATGGCGGCCTCTGGCCATTGCCGGATCAGCATCGCACCGGTCACAGCTATGCTCATCAGGGCGTTGATGTTGAGATTGCCGTGCCGAAGCGCGATCCACCCCTTGCGATAGGTATCAACCCCGCAGATCATCACGGCGAGCAGGGCGAGCACCGCGACCGCCCACTCGGGCATCCCGGCCCACTGAACGATTTCGGCTGCCAGCGCAGCAACGCCGCCGACGGCGAACGGCCACCAGGGCTTCGTAGGCTCCGGCTTGTCGGACGCCTCATCCCCGGAGGCCTGGAGTGCTTCGGCATCCATGCCGAGATCACGGATCGCGGCCTGGACCGCAGGCAGGGTGCCGGCCTGGTGGACGACCGTGAGGAGCCGCTGCATCAGGTTGAAATCGAGCGAACGAACCTCGCCCATTCCGCCCAGCTTCTTGCGGATAAGCGCTTCCTCGGTCGGACAGTCCATCTGGGCGATCCGAAGACGGGTCACGCTGCTGCCATCTGGCACGGCAGCCACGACTTGCGGGTCCGGTCCCGAAGTCGCCGCTGCGGCCGCAGGACATGTGCCGCAACAATCGTCCGTCATGTCCTGGTCCCTCCTCATGCGGCGGCCGGTTTGCTGGCGAGCCTGCTGTTATACCAGGCACCCAGAGCTACGACCGCCAGAGTCAGGAGCTGCGCGCCGACGGACTGCCAGGTCGGGAACAGTCCCAGCACCGGAATGCGCGGGATCTGCGCAAGCGGCGCGATGTCGATCGTCCCGGCTTCCTGCAGGGCGGCCACGCCCTTGCCCGCCAGAACCACCGCGAGGACGGCTATGAGCGCGGAACTGTATTTGAAGAACGTCGCGACCGGCAATTGCGCGCTGAACCGTAGCATTGCCCATGCGATCAGCCCGAGCACGGCGATAGCCGACCCGGCACCGGCGAGGATGACGCCGCCATTTCCTTGCGCGGTGAGCGCCGCATAGAACAGGATCGTTTCGAACACCTCCCGGTAAACGACGACGAAGGCGAGACCGAACAGGAACCAGGCCGAGCCGCGCGACAGTGCCTTGCCGAGCGTCTCGGAGATATAGCGCTGCCACTCGCCCGCTTGCGATTTGCCGTGCATCCAGATTCCTACTGTGAGCAGGACGAAGGCCGCGAACAAGGAGCCGAACCCTTCGGTCAGCTCGCGGCTGGCGCCGCTGACGCCGATGAAGAAGGTCGCGACGGCCCAGGTAGCGCCTCCGGCGGCAAGGGCCGCGATCCATCCGCCGTGGACGTGGCGGACCAGTTCGCCGCGACCGGCCTTGCGCAGGAAGGCGATCATCGCGACGACGATCAGGAGCGCCTCGACCCCTTCGCGCAGCAGGATCGTGAATGCGCCGATGAAGGTCGAGGTGCTGCTTGCCGCTCCGGGTGACAGCACCTCCTCGGCATCGCCGAACAGCGTGTCGAGAACGGCGACCCGCTCCTTTACGGCCGCGACCGGCTCGCCGCGAGCGATAGCGGCGCGAAGATTGCCCATCTCCGCCTCGATACGCCCCATCAACGTCGCATCGCGCGCCGCAAGGGCGGGCTCGACGGGCTCGAACCCATCGAGATAGGCTGAGAGCGCGAGCTTCTTTGCTCCGTCCCGGTCTCCCGCCTCATAGGCTCCAACGCTCGCCTGCAACCTGTCCCGGGCGAGCGTCAGCGAACCAGCCTTGGCAGCAGCAAGCGCCTCGGGATGCGTGCGCAGGTAGGCCAGTACCGCGTCGGCCTTATCCTGCCCGATCTGCCGACCGAGCGCCGCCGGGGTCAGCCCGGCGAGCGCCGCAAGATCGGGAATACGGCCGCGAATACTGGCATCGGTCTTCCAGAGCTGTTCGCCCTTGTCGATATCGGTGAAGGCGAAACGGCTTGCATAGAAGGCGAGGTCCCAGCGGTCCTGCGAGGGCAGTTCGGAGAAACTGCGCATGGCCGTTCCATCAAGCCCCTGACCGATGACCTGATAGAGGGCAAACGGGCTCCGCTCGCGGGCCCGGACCGCGTCCCGGAAGGCTACCGGGGCGGGATCGAGATTGGCCGCGTCAGGACCGTGACCATCGCCGTTCATGCCATGGCAAGCCGCACAATTTCGGGCGTAGAGGGCGCCGCCGCGCGCAAGGTCGGGACTTTTGGTCGGGGCGAGGGGAACAGGATATGCCGCCAACAGGTGTCCGCCAAGCGCCCGCGCGGCTTTCGCCACATCATCGGGAGCTGCCTTGCCGGCGACCAGGCTCCTGAACGCCTTCGCCTCTGCAACCAGGGCGGGGCGATCGGGGGTCGCTGGAAGCGCCTCAATCTTGGCCTCGACCGCCGCTGAAAACTCGGTCATTTCGGCATATTCCTGGGCGCTTTTGACTTGCCCGTCGGCGACAGCACCCCGGTAGTCGACCGCCACATAGTCAAGCAGCCGCCAGGCCGTTTGCACGTCCTCATCGCCCCCCGCGGCGTAGGCAGGCAGTGCCAGGCCAAGAACCAGCCCAAGGCTCGCCAAGACAAGCCGCAGGCCGCCGAACGCGAAAGTTGCACGATTTTGCACGGAAATTTGCGATTTGGATTCGGTCATGGACTCCCGCTACAACCTCCAGTTACTGTAGAAGCAACAACTTTTTGCGAATGATTTGCAATATGGAGGCTGGCATGGCGGACGCGGCGCGACTGGCGATTGGCGATCTGGCTCGAATGACCGGAACCAAGGTCAATACGATCCGCTTTTATGAAGAGGGCGGACTATTGCCCCCTCCCCAGCGCACGGCTTCCGGTCGCCGCGTCTACGATGGCGCAGACGTGCGGCGGCTGGCGTTCATCCGCCAGAGCCGGAACCTCGGCTTTCCGCTCGATACGGTGCGCGAGCTACTGACGCTTGCTGACGATGCAAGCCAACCCTGCGAGGCGGTTGACCGTATCGCCCGCACGCATTTGATCGAAGTTGACAGGAAGATTGCCGACCTCACGGCGTTGCGTGACGAACTCGACCGGGTGATCGGCTCCTGCAGCCACGGCACGGTAGCGGACTGCAAGATCATCGATGCGCTGGCGCTGCGACCGCGTGGATAGGATCCCCCGCGCGGTCTGGGCACTGGGCGTGGTCAGCCTGCTCATGGATCTCTCGTCCGAGATCATCCACCCGCTGTTGCCGCTATTCCTGACGACGACGCTCGGCGTCAGCGTCGCCATGGTCGGGCTGATCGACGGCATTGCCGAGGCGACCGCCTCAATTACCAAGGTATTTTCCGGCTATATTTCGGACCGGATCGGCCGACGCAAGCCGCTAATCCTGGCGGGTTATGCGCTGGGTGCGGCTTCCAAGCCGCTGTTCGCGCTCGCCGGCTCGGCCCCCGTCGTGCTAGGCGCGCGATTTGCTGATCGTATCGGGAAGGGATTGCGCGGCGCACCGCGCGATGCGCTTGTCGCCGATGTGACGCCCGAGGCCATTCGGGGCAGGGCGTTCGGGCTGCGCCAATCGCTCGACACAGTTGGGGCCTTTGCCGGACCATTGGCTGCCATCGTGCTGATGGCGGTCTTCGCGGGCAATATGCGGCCCGTTTTCTGGATCGCCGTCATTCCGGGCATAGCAGCGGTGCTGTGCGTGATCTTCGGCGTCGCCGAAGCGGAAACACACGACAGGCCCAAGCCCGCACGGATACCGCTGACGCTCGCTGATCTGAAACAGCTCGAACCACCCTTCTGGCGGGTCGTCGCTCTCGGCGTAATCTTCACGCTTGCCCGGTTCAGCGAAGCCTTCCTGATCCTCAGGGCCACGGCCGCGGGCTTGCCGATCGCGCTGGCGCCTGCCGTGCTCGTCGTCATGAACATCGTCTATGCATTGGGAGCCTATCCGGCGGGGATCGCCTCGGATCGGATGCCGGCACGGGTGCTGCTGGGCTGGAGCCTGATGGCGTTGATTGCCGCCGACCTTCTCCTGGCCTTGTCGCCAGGCCTGGTTGGCATTTTTGCCGGCATTGCCGTCTGGGGGCTGCACATGGCGCTCAGTCAGGGACTCCTTGCCAAGCTCATTGCCGACCATGCGCCAAAGACCCTGCGCGGATCCGCGTTCGGACTGTTCAACCTGGTGACCGGCGTCATGCTGCTTGCCGCCAGTGTGATCGCAGGGCTGCTCTGGGACCGATATGGCCCCGAAGCGACCTTCCTCGCCGGAGCCGGATTTGCGGCCATCGCTGCAATCATGGTCGGCTTTGGCGAAAGGCGGGGACCGGCTGTTGTTGCGCAGCCAGATTGTTGATCGATCTACCTGTTCATCGAGGCGACGAACGCATGGCTGGCCGCGATCGGTCCTCGGACCGTCGGATCACGATCTCCGCAATTCAATGGCGCGCAAAACAAGTGGTCGGCTTCAGGCATGAAGTCTGATCCGGTCACACCGCTTGCGGCCTGTTGTGCCTGGTCCGCCGTCGCAGCGGCCAGCGCATGAACAGCAAGATCGTGCCCGTGACCCCCAATGTCAGCCCGCCGATAGCGAAGGCCAGCAACCACCAGGTATTGAAATCCTCGTGGCCCTTCCAGTCCATGATGTGCAGGCTCCAGAAGAAATCGTAGAGCCGCCAGGTCCCGGTGCGGGTGGCGGCGATCTTGCCAGTGTCCGCAGCGATGAAGACGCTTGTGTGATCGGGATCGTCGAAAGCAATTCGCCACGCCGGCAACATGCCCCGGTATTCCGGACTCTCCTCGGTCACGCGCGACGCCGTGGAATCTGGCTTGGTCTCCGATTTCCAGGCTGCCTTCGCAATGCGTGTCGCCATCGCGGCATCGACGGGCGGGAGCGGCTGTCCGGTTTGTGCGTCGAAAAGTTGCACACCCTTGGCTGTCGTTACCTCGGCTACGGCTTTGCCGTCCACCATGTGCCAGGTCATCGTCTCGACCGGCGCGCTTGTCTGCGCGCCTATCCGGTCGGGCGAGACAAGCAATTGACTGGTTGGAATCGGAACGATGCGTTCACGATCAATCAAATGCTCGCCGCGCACCTTGTCGATCGGCAGGAAGCTCATCAGTGCGCCGCTCGCGAACCAGATCAGGACCTGCGCACCAATGAACAACGACAGCCATTTATGAAATCGGCTTGCGAAGATGTGGACCCGTTGCTTGCGTTTCAAAACCAGAACCTCACGCCTGCGACAAACCTGACCGAGCTCGGCCTTTCGCCCGCCAGACGCGTGTAGCGCGCGGTCTGGCCGGTCTGGCCGGACCATTCCACTCCGACGTAGGGCGCAAACTCCTTGCGAAATTCGTAGCGCAGGCGGGCACCCAGTTCGTAGCTGGTCAGTCCCGATCCGACACCGATCGCAGGCATGTCCTGCGCCGCGAGATTGAATTCGACCCGAGGCTGGAAAATGAGCCGCTGTGTAATTCGCTCGTCGTAACTCCCCTCAAGCCGGGCACGGACATCACCCTTGTCCGAAAGGAACAATTGCCCGGTAACATGGAACCAGTAGGGCGCTATGCCTTCAATACCCACCACGGCGTAAGTGCGCGACGGATTGGGGACTATGTCATGGCGCAGACCAACGTGGGCATTCCAGAACGGCGAAATCGCGCGCGAATAGAGCGCCTGAACCTCGAAGTCCTCGATGGGCTTGCCAAAGCGGCCTTCGCCCTCGGTCTTGACCTGCAGGCGGTCGATATCGCCGCCGAACCAGGCATCGCTTTCCCAGCGATAAACGTCACCGCCCGAGCGGGGCTGGATTTCGGCAAGATCGAACAGGACCATTGAGCCGCTAAAGGCACCGTTCTCGCGCCGCAATGACTCGCGCGAGCGGGCCATCACCGCTGGATCGAAAATCGCATCGGCAGCATGGTCCTCAGGCGGCGCGGGGGCTGGCGCGCTGCCGATCGAACTGTCGGTCGCTTCCATGCCAGGCATGGCAGACATGTCAGGGTTCGTTTGCACGGCAGGGGCGGCCCCTGCATCCGGCTTCGTCATATCCATCCCGGGCATCGACTGCATGTCGTGATCGGGCGCTGTCGGCGCAGGAACTGGTTGACCGGCGGTTTGAGACGCCGGCTGCGACATATCCATCCTCGACATGGCGGACATGTTGTGGCTGGCCGGAGGCGGACTGGGTGGCGCCACCTTATGGCGCGGCGCGGTCGGCTTCCCAGCAGGTTTTGCCCTCGCGTGGCGCTGGGCCGGTTTGGCCTTCGGTTTGGGCTTAGCGGGTTTTACTTTTGCCTTGGCCTTGGCGGGCGGCTTTGCCGCCGGCTTGGCCGGCATCGTCATTCCCGGCATATTCATGCTCATTTGCGCGGCGGCGGGCGACGCGAGAGCAAGCGCAGCGACGGAGGCGAGCAGCAATTTCATGCTCCTTCCTCCTCTCGGCGGACCGTTACGACGCGGAACATGCCCGACATCATATGGAGCAGCATGTGGCAGTGGAACGCCCAGTCGCCCAGACCGTCAGCAGTCAGATCAAAGGAAACCTTGCCGCCCGGCAAGACATTGACGGTATGTTTCACAGGATGGTGCCCTGGATTGCCGGTTACGACTTCGAAGAAGTGGCCGTGGAGGTGGATCGGGTGGGGCATCATCGTGTCGTTGATGAGATTGACCCGCACGCGTTCCATGTGCCGGAAGGGGATCGGCTCGGTGTTCTCGCTGAATTTCTGGCCGTCGAACGACCACATGTAACGTTCCATGTTGGCGGTCAGATGGAGGTCGATCTCGCGTGAGGGCGTGCGGGTGTCGGCATTGGGCGCGAGCGATTTGAGATCGTGATAGGTCAACACGCGGTGATCGACTTTCTCGAGCCCGGTCGGGCGTTCGCCGGTCCGGTCCATCGGCATCGGTGAGAGAGTTGCGACCCCCGGTCCCATCTTGACCTGCGGCGCGACGGACGGGTCGCGCATGTTCATCGAACCACCGCTCATCGAGCCGTGATCCATTCCGGCCATGTCGCTACCGGACATGTCCATCCCTGCCATGTCACCGCCGCCCGACATGTCCATGTCGCCCATGCCCATATCCTTCATGGTGAGTAGCGGCCGCTCGCGAATAACCGGGATCGGCGCGACCATACCGAGGCGCGGCGCCAATGTGCCGCGGACCTGCCCGGATCGGTCGATAGCTTCGGCGATGAAACCATAAGCTTCTTCGGCCTTGGGCTCGACAATCACATCGTAGGTTTCGGCGATGGCGATCTGAAACTCGTCGGTCTCGACTGGCTGTATGTTCTGGCCGTCGGCGGCGACCACGGTCATCGGCAAGCCCGGAATCCGGACGTTGAAATTGGTCATTGCCGAAGCGTTGATGATCCGCAGGCGCACACGTTCGCCCGGCGCGAACAGCCCGGTCCAGTTGGCGGCGGTGTCGTGGCCGTTGACCAAGAAATGATAGGTCGAGCCGGTCACGTCCGAAATGTCGGTCGGATCCATCCGCATCCCGGCCCACATCCGCCGGTCGGCGGCGGACATGTCCTTTCCTGCCAGTCGCCCGGCGAGGGTCTGCTTCTGCATGTTGAAGTAGCCACCCTGTGCCTTGAGCTTGCGCAGCAATTCATGCGGATGGGTGAAACTCCAGTCGGCGAGCAGGATCACATGCTCGCGGTCGTAGGCAACTGGATCGGGGCCGGCAGGATCGATAACGATCGCGCCGTACATGCCCATCGCTTCCTGCATTCCCGAATGGCTGTGATACCAGTAGGTGCCGGACTGCTTGACTTCGAACTCGTAGTTGTAGGTCTGTCCTGGTCCGATCCCGGGGAAACTGACCCCTGGAACGCCGTCCATCTGGAACGGCACCAGCAGGCCATGCCAATGGATCGAACTTTCTTCCTTGAGCATGTTGCTGACGGCGAGGCGGACCTTCTGCCCTTCCTTGAGGCGGATGACTGGTCCGGGGGTGCCTCCGTTGATCCCGACGGCATGGCCTTGGCGGCCTCCAATGTCGACCATCGCATGGCCGATCGAAAGGGCGATGTCCTCGCCCGATACCGTCGCCATCGGTGCGGCCAGGCCCGGCGTTCCACTGCGGGCCCAGGCCGGGAGCGCCGCCGACAAGGCATAGACACTTCCGCCTACAGCGGCGGCGCGGATCAGGGAGCGGCGGTCAAGGGCAATGGGAGGCATTGGGAACACCTGGGGGAATGAGGAACCTGTTAAGGACCATACGCAGCAGGTGGCTCTACCCCTCGAAATTTTCGTCGAGCTGTTCCTTGAGTCTGGCGCGCGCGCGGTAAAGCCGCGTTTCGACGGTCTTCTCACTGACGCTGAGCACTTCGGCCGCCTCGGCCTGGCTGAGACCGTCCACCGTCCGCAGCACCAGAGCTTCGCGCAGCCGAAGCGGCAGCCTTGCTATCGCTGCGTAGGCACGGGCAAGTTCCGCGCGACTTTCAGCCTGTGAATCAGGCGGAGCGGCATCGTCCGCCACCGCAAAGGCCTCCTCAAGTGGTGCGGCGCGGGTGAAAAAGGCGCGCACCCGCCGCCGCCGCGCCCAGTCGCGGCATTTGTTGAGCGCAATCCGCTTGAGCCAGACCGTGAAAGGGCGTTCGCCATCATAGCGATCGAGCGCGGAAAAGGCGGCGATGAACACCTCCTGGACGATGTCGAGCGCCTCGTGGCCATCGCCGGTGGCGGCGCGGACCACGCGGAACACGGCCGCCCGGTGCCTTGCCAGCAGCTCGCGATAGGCCTCCTGCCGCCCGCCGCGCGCCAGGGCCGCGAGGTCGGCATCGCTGCAATCGGATAGCGCCAGGCTCACCGTGTCGCGGCGGACTGCGCGTCGGCGGTCAGTGCCTTGGTAACGCTCCTGTCGAACAGTGCCGCCTGGTCGGGCCTCAAGACAGCGCGCATGGCAAAGAGATGCTCGAGCGTCTCCTTCTGCATCTCACCCATGACCATGTGGGTGTGATCGATCGCTGCGGTGACCTCAGGACCATAACCATGCTCGGCATCGATCGCGGCGGCGAGATGGGCGTTCGCCGCTCGCATCTCAAGCTCCAGAGCCTTGCGGCGCACCGCGAAGCGGCGTTCGATTTCGTCGATCCTTGTCTGCTGCGCAGCATCGAGGCTCAGTTCGCGGTGCAACAGCGAGTGCAATTCGGTTTCCGCCGGAGTGCGGTCGACAAAGATCGCTCTGCCAAGATAGGTCCCGCCCAAAGCTGCCGCGAAGGCGACAAGCGCGATCAGCGCGAGGCGCTTGCCCCAGCTCACGGATGAACCGCAAGCAAGGTCGATGGCGCGAGCGCGGCGTCTGCGGCGAATGGGGACAAGGGCGCGGCAGCGGCCCGAGCGCTGGCGGAAAACGCCCCACCCGCTACGCCCAGCACCAGCGCAAGGCTGGCGGCCAGGCTTGTCATCCGCGATGCGGCCATGGCCTCCCGGCGGTTGCGAGCCAGCCCGGCAAACACGGCACTATCGATTCCGGCGAGCTCGTCGGGCATCGGAACTGCGCCGAGACGACTTAGAATCTGGTCAAGGTCGGACACGGAAGGTCTCCTATTGCTGTCACGATCTATACGCGGGCGCGGGGACGATCCCTCGAAAATTCTTCGCATCCATTTCGAGGGATGGAGCGACTGGCTGCGTATTCGTTTCTGACACGCAGTCCAAGGAGATCCCCATGCGTAATCGTAAACTTGCCTTTGCTCTCGCCGCGCTCGCGCTGGCCGCGCCCGTATTGGCCGCAGCGCACCCGGTCCTGGTGTCCTCGACCCCTGCCGCCAATTCGGTGGTCGCGAAGCCGGCACATATCACCCTGGTGTTCAACGAGAAGATCAGGCCGGCCAACACCCGCATCCAGCTGGTGATGACCTCGATGCCCGGCATGGCCGCGGGCCACACCATGACCATGCCGGTCTCGGTGATGATGGGCAAGGACGGCAAATCGGTGATGGTCATGCCCAAGACCGCGCTGATGGCGGGTGGGTACGAACTGCGCTGGATGGCGGCGGGCGACGACCGTGAGGTCAAGACCGGCAAGATCGCCTTCTCGGTGAAGTGAGGCCCCGGGGCGCGCCGCCTAGAGGCGGCGCGCCCTTTCCCAATCAAGAAAGGCATCCGCTCATGAAACTTCCTATCCTGCGCAACGCCGCCCTCGCCCTTGCGCTTGTCGGTGCGGTGAGCGGAACCAGCCTTTGGGCCCACAACGATCCGCGCGAAATGGGCGCGGGGCCGGGGGTGTCCGAAACCGAGCAGGCCGCGGACGGCATGAGCCAGGCGGACATGAAGGCGCTGGCAGACCAGGGCGCCACGCCGATGATGGCCGACGGCTCGACCCCGGAGCCCGAACCCGGCGATGCCACGGCGATGGATCACGGTTCGATGGACGGCATGGACATGGACCATGCGGAGGACAACAGCGACAAACCATTCGGCCAGCGGCTGATGATCTGGCTGGGCAAGTTTCACACCGTTGTCATCCACTTCCCGATCGCACTGATCGTCAGCGCCTTCGCGGCCGAAGTGCTGGGGATAGTCCGCCGACGCAAGGTCTGGCGCTCGGCGGCTCGGGTCATGCTGGTGATTGGCGCGGCAGGTGCGGTGGCGGCCATGCCGCTGGGCTGGTTCGCAGGCGGGTTCTATCTGTGGGACCGCAACCTGATCCTGACCGCGCACCGCTATCTCGGCATGGCAATCGTCGTTGCCGCACCGCTGCTCGCTTGGGCGGGATTGCGCCGGTTCCACGAAGACCGCGCGGGCGACAGGATTTTTGTCGCCCTCCTCGGAGCGCTGACGCTTGCGGTTCTGATCCAGGGTTTCCTTGGCGGAACCTTCATGCACGGCGGATTGCACCACATGGACTTCTGACGCGGCATTTCCCGCTTGACCCTGACATGATGTCAAGGTTGATCAGTGAGGCGACTTAAGGAGCAAAGCGAATGGCCGAGTCGCCTCACGATCACAGCAAATGTGCGCATTCCGGCGCATCACACGGCATGGAAACCGATCCCGTTTGCGGAATGAGCGTCGATCCGGCGACCACGCCGCACGTTGCCACGCATGGCGGCGCGCATCACTATTTCTGCAGCGCGGGCTGTCTCGCAAAGTTCAACGCCGATCCGGCGCGCTACATGGGCGACGCACCACACCAGACGGAGTCCGTACCCGAAGGCGCGATCTGGACTTGCCCGATGCACCCGGAGGTTCAACGGCCGGGCCCGGGAAGCTGCCCGATCTGCGGCATGGCGCTGGAGCCGATGACCCCGACGCTCAGCGATGGGCCATCTCCCGAATATGCCGACATGAAGCGGCGCTTCGCGATCGGCCTTGTTCTGGCCCTTCCGGTAGTGGCGCTCGAAATGGGCGGACATCTGACCGGTCTGAGCCATATGCTGGGTGGCCGCCTCGGCAATCTGATCCAGATGGCTCTGGCGACGCCGGTCGTGCTGTGGGCCGGCTGGCCGTTCTTCGAGCGCGGCTGGACCTCGATCAAGACCCGCCATCTCAACATGTTCACGCTGATCGCCATGGGCACCGGCGTCGCCTGGACATACAGCATGGCCGCAGCACTTGCGCCCGGCATTTTCCCCGCAGCGTTCCGCGGGGCGGACGGTTCGGTCGCGGTCTATTTCGAGGCGGCCGCGGTCATCACTGTGCTGGTCCTGCTCGGCCAGGTGCTCGAACTGCGCGCTCGCGAGAACACCAGCGGCGCGATCCGCGCGCTGCTCGATCTCTCGCCCAAGCTCGCGCGCCGGGTCCGTGCCGATGGCGACGATGAGGAGATCGGCCTCGATTCTGTGCTGGTCGGCGATAGGCTGCGTGTCCGTCCGGGCGAGAAGGTGCCGGTCGATGGCGAAGTGCTGGAAGGACGCGGTACGGTCGATGAATCGATGGTCACCGGCGAATCCATGCCGGTCACCAAGGAGGCAGGATCGAAGCTGATCGGCGGAACGATCAACCAGACCGGCGGGCTCACGATGCGCGCCGAGAAGATCGGGCGCGACACCATGCTTTCGCGGATCGTTCAGATGGTCGCCGACGCCCAGCGCAGCCGCGCGCCAATCCAGCGGCTCGCCGATACGGTTTCGGGCTGGTTCGTGCCCGTGGTTATCGCGGTCGCAGGAATCGCCTTTACCGTCTGGTCACTGGTCGGCCCGGCCCCGGCGATGGGCTATGGCCTGATCGCGGGCGTGGCGGTGCTGATCATCGCCTGTCCCTGCGCGCTCGGCCTTGCAACGCCGATGTCGATCATGGTCGGCGTCGGACGCGGTGCGCAGGCAGGCATTCTCATCCGGAACGCCGAAGCGCTCGAACGGATGGAGAAGGTCGACACGCTCGTCGTCGACAAGACCGGGACGCTTACCGAGGGCAAGCCTGCCGTGGTCGCCATCGAAACGGCCGAAGGATTCGAGGAAAGTGAAGTGCTGCGCCTCGCCGCCAGTCTGGAACGCAGCAGCGAACACCCCCTGGCGCTCGCCATCGTGAAGGCCGCCGAAACCAGGAACCTCGCCATCAGCGAGCCGAGCGAGGTCGATCAGCCGGTCGGCAAGGGCATTACCGGCATGGTCGATGGACGGCGGCTGGCTGCAGGCAACGCCCGCTTTCTCGACGAACAGGGCATCGCGACGCAGTCGCTGGCTTCGCGTGCCGACCGCCTGC
Source organism: Sphingomonadaceae bacterium (assembly GCA_046348665.1). GTDB lineage: Bacteria > Pseudomonadota > Alphaproteobacteria > Sphingomonadales > Sphingomonadaceae > Novosphingobium. Next base: position 1,424,840 of record JAXMDV010000001.1, read on the forward strand.
GCGGCGAAGGCGCGACCGCGATCTTCCTTGGCATCGACGGCCGGATCGCGGGCGCCATCGGCATCGCCGATCCGGTCAAGCAGTCCACGCCGGACGCGCTCAAGGCGCTGGCCGAGGCCGGCATCCACGTCATCATGCTGACGGGCGACAACCGCGTCACCGCCGATGCGATCGCCCGGCGCCTTGGCATCGACGATGTCGAAGCCGATGTCCTGCCCGACCAGAAGGGCGCGATCGTCAAGCGTTTGCGCGGTGAAGGGCGGATTGTCGCCATGGCGGGGGACGGGGTCAATGACGCGCCGGCGCTCGCCGCCGCCGATGTCGGCATCGCGATGGGAACGGGCACCGATGTCGCGATCGAAAGCGCGGGCGTTACCCTGCTCAGGGGCGATCTCACCGCGATCGCCCGCGCGCGCCGCCTGAGCCGCGCGACCATGGGCAACATCCGCCAGAACCTGTTCTTCGCCTTCGCCTACAATGTCGCGGGCATCCCGGTGGCGGCGGGCGCGCTCTACCCGCTGTTCGGCCTCATGCTGTCACCGATCATCGCAGCGGCGGCGATGGCGCTGTCCTCGGTCAGCGTCATCGGCAATTCGCTGCGGCTGAGGAGTATCGAGCTATGAACCTGTCCAGCAGGCGCTCCTGGATCCTGGCCCTCGTCTCGGCAGTGCTGATCGCGGCATTCCTGTTCTACCCGGAGCATCGCGCTCACCTCTTCGGCTTGCTGCCATATGCCTTCCTGTTCGCCTGTCCGCTCTTGCACTTTTTCCACGGCGGCCACCATCGCCACGGTCCGCAATCGGGGGAACGGCAACCGTGAACATCGGTCAGGTTTCGAAAGCGACCGGCGTGTCGCAGCGGATGATCCGTCACTACGAGGGCACTGGGCTGATGCCGGCCGCCGACCGGCGCGACAACGGTTATCGGGATTATCCGCCCCGATCGATCGAACGCCTGCGTTTCATCGCCAACGCCCGCGATCTCGGTTTTTCGATCGGCGAGATATCCGCGCTGCTCGACCTGTGGGACGATCGGACGCGGGCCAGCAGCGAGGTCAGGGCCATTGCCCTTGAACATGCGGATGATCTTGCACGCAAGACCGCCGCCCTCGAGGCGATGCGCCGCACCCTGCTTGAACTGGTGGACGGATGCAGCGGCGATGCACGCCCCGATTGCCCAATCCTCACACGGCTTGCCGAAGATCGCCGGCAGCGGCATCAGTAACCGGCAAACAATCGGCAGGCTGAATTCATGACCGACCGGACGCAGTTGATTCGCCAACTTATCGAGCAATGGCGCGAGGACGAAGGCGCAACTTATCAAGGCTGGTTTCTCTGGGACGAAAGGCTCAAGAACTTCCGCTCGATCAGGCGAGGCATCCAGCAGGTCATTGGCGAAATCGAAGCCGGGACCTTCGGCGTCGCATATCGCGGCTCATCGCTCGAAACCGTGGTCCACTCGATTGCCGAGCAGCGGCAGATCTTCAGGGGCGCCGATCATGCCTTTCTGTGGAAGCCCAAGCTGCGCATCCCCGACATTTATGAGAGCCCGCACAACCAGCGCGCTTTCGGCCGACTGCTCGACAATTGCGTCTGCTGCGACAACGCCGAGGACGTGATTGCCCATATTCGGGCTATCGACGCGTTCAGGATCAAGGGGCTTGGTCCGGCCGTCGCCAACCTGCTCTATTTTCTTCACCCGACGCTGATTCCTCCGTTCAACACCGCAATCGTCAATGGGTACAATGCGCTCACGGGATCGAAAGTGAAGCTGGGGAGCTGGGAGCAGTTCCTGGCGATGCGCGGCGGCATTCTCGATCTCAACGACCAGTATCGCGATCTCCTGTCGAACGATCTCGGCGCGGTGGGCGGCTTGCTTTTCGATATCGGTTCGGGGCGGTATCCCGCGCCGCCGCCGAGCGATGCCGAAGACAACGACTGGTTCGCGCGCCTGGATACGGTCCGCTCGGAGGCCGCGAAACTCAGCAAGGCGCAGCAGGTCCAGGGTGAAAGCGAGCGCACCCACACCGAAATGCAGGCGTGGCTGCGCGATCTTGGGCTGGCGCTGGGCTACCGCGTGTGGATCGCCGCGAACGATCGCGGGCGCCTGTTCGGCGACGCTCCGTTGGGGAAAGGCTGCGTTGAGCACCTTCCGCCCGAAATTGCCGCCGCGCCGGGGGCCGATGCCGTGCGGCTGATCGACGTATTGTGGCTGGAACAGGATGCTCCCAGGGTCGCCGCCGCGTTCGAGGTCGAGCATTCGACATCGATCTATTCGGGCATCGTCCGGATGCTCGACCTGGCGCTCAGCGGCGGCGGGTTCCATGCCGCCGCCGGCCTGTTCCTCGTTGCGCCCAACGACAGGGAAAAGGATGTCCGCGCGCAGATCGCCCGCCCCGCGTTCAGCCGGATCGCAGATCTCGACATCTCCTATTTGCCTTACGGCGAACTTGAAGCGCACCGCGATCAGATTGCCCGGTTCGGGAGCGGTCTGAAAGCGATCAGGGCGATCGCAAGGCCGTTGGAGCGTGCCGTGTGATGGAGTGCAGGCAGCGATTGATCGGAATCAATGCATCTGATGCCCGCCGAGCTATGATCGCCAAACTGCCGGATTTCTGGAATGGAGAAGGGTTCATGACAGGCACTTTGCCCCACAAGCTCGGCATCGTTCGGGTAGCGATCGCCGCAGCGGCCACCACTTTTGCATTCTATTTCATCTGCTGGCTCGGCGCGCAGCTACCTATCGGGCCTGCGACGCATATGTACCTGCGATTGTTCATCGCCGCCGAACTGACATCGACGACCGCTCTGGTCGTTGGCCTGTGCTGGTCGCTCGGCTTCGGACTGATTGCGGGCGGCTTGTTTGCCCTGTTCTACAATCTCTTCGCCAGCCTCGAGCGCTGATGATGATCATCTTGGTTCTTGCGTTAGATCAAGACATTCGCCGAAATTCGCGCTATGTATCCCGAATAGTCGATGGAACGAGTTTGAGACAGTAGGAAGTGAAACGTCTCTTTCCCCTGCTTTTGCTCCTGGGAGCACTGCTTGGCCTGGTCGGCCAGGGGAGCGCGTTCGCGCGCGCCATGCCGGTGAATCAAGCTGAGCAAACCGCGAGTGCGCCGCGGATGAGCGCGGAATGCGCCGAGATGATGGGGCTGGGAAAGCAGATAGCGCAGCCTGAAAGCCGCCATTCGGACAAGCCATGCCAGGGCATGACGCCGGATTGCGTTGCGAAGATGGGCTGCGCCGTTCAGCCCGCATTGATCCCGCCGTTTCTGGGTACCGCTCCAGGAAAATTCGGTGCGGCGACACCGTCGGCCTTGCCGATCGCGCCGCTGGTTGGTCGCGACACCGGTCCGGAGCCCGAGCCACCCACACGCCTTGGCTGAACCAAAGCGGCGCGATCGCTGACCCGTGTCAGCCGGGCGCCTCCCCGAAGTTCAATCAAGGATTTTCAACATGAAGACGATGCTCACGTTCGCCGCCGTTGCGGCGGCACTCGCCAGCGCATCCATCGCCTCGGCTCAGGACACTGCCGGAGGCCACTGGGAATGGCGGACCCGTCCCACGCACAACCCCAAGTCCTATGTTCCCGACACCTACCGCGTCTGGGTCAAGGACGGCAAGGACATGCAGGTCGCCAAGTGCGATTGCCCGATGATGAAGGACAGTCCGGATAACTGCATGATGAACATGCCCGGCAAGGCTGAAAAACCTTCGGCCGGCTAAGGCGATTGCCTGGCCGATAGCCGATAACAAACACGGCCGGGCGCGTGGCGCCGGCGAAGTATGCCCCCTTCGTCGGCGCCCGTTTGTCCTGCTGCTGTCCTGGCACCGGCCATGGCACTCCCGATCAGGAGATTCCCATGCGATTGATTGTTCTTGCACCGCTGCTCGCCGCGATCCCGATAGCTGCGCTGGCCGAACCGATGACCTTCGATGCCGCAATCCGGCGCGCGGCGGCCAGTGCCCCTTCGCTCCAAGCGAGCGCGGCGGGTGTCGATGCTTCCCGTTCGGCTTCGGTTGCCGCTGGCCAGCTCCCCGATCCGACGCTGACTGTTGGCGTCGACAACTTCCCCGTATCGGGTCCCCCGGCCTTCAGCTTCACCCGCGACAGCATGACGATGGGACGCATCGGCGTCGAACAGGAATTCACAAATCCCGCGAAGCGCCGCGCCCAGCGCGGACGCTCAGAGGCGAACATCGATGTCGCCGAGGCCGATCTGGCGGTCGAGACCCAGAACGTCCGGCTCGCGACTGCGCTGGCCTGGATCGATCTCTACTATGCCAAGCGGCGGCTCGCCCAGCTGGATCTGCTGAACGACAGCCTGAACGACCTGCAGGCCACCGTCACGGCTCGGCTGGCGTCAGGCTCCGCGCGGCCGAGCCAGGCGCTTGAACCCGAGCAATTGCGCGCGGCTGTCGCTGACCGGCGGGCCGAGCTACAGGCCGAAGTGACGAAAGCCCAGGCGCGGCTCGCGCGGCTCACCGGCGACCCGCAAGCCGATGCGGTTGGCGACCCGCCCTTACTGGAGGTCGATGGACCGGCCTTGCGGGCGCATGTCGCCGGGCTGCCCCGGCTGCAGGTGCTTGATGCCCAAGTCAATGCCGCCGACGCCGACGTAGCACTGGCCCAGGCCGACAAACGGCCGGACTGGCGGGTCGGAACGTCCTATGGTCGGCGCGACCCGGCCTATGGCGACATGGTTTCGGTGACCTTCAGCATCGACCTGCCGCTGTTCGGCAAGCGGCGGCAGGACCCCCTGATTGCCGCACGCGAAAGCGATGCGCGCCGCGCCCGGCTAATGCGCGATGCGGGCGAACGTGACCTCACGGCCGAACTCGATGCCGATCTTGCCGACTATGCCCTTCATCAGCAGCGCCTGCTCAATTCCAGGCAAACGCTGGTGCCACTGGCCAAGCGCCGAGCCGAGCTCGACCTCGCGAGTTATCGTGCAGGCAAGCTCGATCTCGGCAGCGCGCTACTCTCGAGCCTGGCGCTGGCTGAAGCCGAGGTCGAAGCGTTGGCGCGGGAGGAAGACGTCGCGCGCGATGCGATCCGGATCAACTATACCTACGGAGGGATGCAGCCATGAGCATGGATGCAAGACAGACCGCGCGCTGGGGCGCGGGTGTACTGGCAGTTGCGCTGCTGGCGGGCGGCGGCGGTTATTGGCTCGGGCAGCGCGGCCCGGCAAGCGAAGCGGGATCGGCGCGCAAGGTGCTCTACTGGTACGACCCGATGGTGCCGGCCGAGCACTACGACAACCCGAATTCGCTTTCGTCGATGGGGATGAAGACCATTCCCAAATATGCCGACGATGCACCCGCTACGAATGCTACACCTGGTGTGAGCATCGACCCAGCCGCGCGGCAAAACCTGGGATTGCGAGTGGTAGAGGCGCAGATGGGCGCGCTACCCTCGTCGCTCGCGGTCACCGGCACGATCGACTTCAACCAACGCAATGTGGCGATTATCCAGGCGCGCTCGGGCGGGTTCGTTACCCGTGTCTATGGCCGTGCACCCGGCGATGTAATTGGCGCAGGCGCGCCGATTGCCGATGTGCAGTTGCCTGAATGGGGCGGTGCGCAAGGCGAGTTCCTTGCCGTGAAACGGCTCGGCAGACCCGAGCTTACCGCCGCCGCGCGCCAGCGGCTGAAGCTCCTGGGCATGTCCGATGGTTTGATCGCACAGGTAGAACGCACCGGTCGGACCAACGGCGTTGTCACAATCACTTCGCCGATTGGGGGCGTGATCCAGACGCTCGACGCGCGCAGTGGGGTCACGCTGGCACCAGGTCAGACGCTGGCGCAGGTCACCAGCATCGGCACCGTCTGGCTCAACGCCGCCGTCCCAGAGGCGCAGGCGAGTAGCGTCCGTATCGGACAGAGCGCCAGTGCGACGCTTGCGGCCTTTCCTGGCGAGACATTCACGGGGCGGGTTATCGCGATCCTGCCTACGGCGCAGGCCGACAGCCGAACGCTCACTGTTCGGATCGAGCTCGTCAATCGCGGCGGACGGCTGCGCCCGGGCATGTTCGCCAGTGTCTCCTTCGGCGGCAGCCAGGGGCAGGCACTGCTGGTGCCAAGCGAGGCGGTGATCCGCACTGGCGTGCGCACGCTCGTCATCCTGGCGCTCTCCGATGGCCGCTATCGCCCTGCCGAGGTTCGCACCGGCCGAGAGGGCGGCGGCAAGACCGAGATCGTCGCGGGGCTTGCCCCAGGCGAAAGGATTGTCGCTTCGGGCCAGTTTCTGCTCGATTCCGAGGCTAGCCTCACTGGCATTGCCGCGCGCCCGATCGGGGGTGAGAAATGATCGCTGCGATCATCCGCGCCTCGGTCAGGGCGCGCAATCTGGTGCTTGTCGCCGCTCTGGTGCTCACCGCAATCGGTGTGGCGGCGGTCAGGACCACCCCGGTTGATGCGCTCCCCGACCTGTCCGACGTGCAGGTCATCATCCGCACCACCTATCCGGGGCAGGCACCCCGGATCGTCGAGAACCAGGTCACCTATCCGATCGCCTCGACCATGCTTTCGGTGCCCGGCGCGCGGGTTGTGCGGGGCTACTCATTCAGCGGCGACAGCTTCGTCTACGTGCTATTCGACGACGGCACTGATCTCTACTGGGCGCGCAGCCGGGTGCTTGAATATCTCTCCCAGGTGCAAAGCCGCCTGCCCGAGGGTGCCAAGTCTTCGCTCGGGCCTGATGCTACGGGCGTGGGCTGGATCTACGAATATGCCTTGGTCGACAAGACCGGCGGACACGATCTCGCCCAATTGCGCAGCTTGCAGGACTGGTTCCTGCGCTTCGAACTCAAGACCGTCCCTGGCGTCGCCGAGGTCGCCAGCATCGGCGGCATGGTCAAAGAATATCAGGTTGTGGTCGATCCGCAGAAACTCGCGGCCTTCGGGATAACCGCCGACCAGGTCGGTGAAGCGCTGAAGCGCGCCAATCAGGAAACCGGCGGAGCGAGCGTCGAGATGGCCGGCGCGGAATATACCGTGCGCGCCAGCGGGTACCTCAAAACCCTCGACGATTTCCGCGCTGTGCCATTGCGCACGGCAGCGGGCGGCGTTGCGGTAACGGTGGGCGACGTCGCCACGGTCCAGGTCGGCCCGGAGATGCGCCGAGGCATCGCCGAACTCAACGGCGAGGGCGAGGTCGCGGGCGGGGTCATCATCATGCGCCAGGGCCAGAATGCGCGGGCGGTGATCGAAGGTGTTCGGGCGAAGCTCGACGAACTCAAGAAGAGCCTGCCACCCGGCGTCGAAATCGTTCCGACCTATGACCGATCCGGCCTGATCGACCGCGCGGTCGATAATCTTTCGGAGAAGCTGGTCGAGGAATTCATTATCGTCGCGGCTGTCTGCGCGCTGTTCCTCTGGCACGCGCGCTCGGCGCTGGTCGCGATCCTGACCTTGCCGCTCGGGATCCTGATCGCCTTTATCGTCATGCGGCTGCAGGGGCTCAACGCAAACATCCTGTCCTTGGGCGGCATCGCCATAGCCATCGGCGCGATGGTCGATGCGGCAGTGGTGATGATCGAGAATGCCCACAAGCATATCGAACGCTGGCACCACGAGAATCCGGACGGGGAGCCGGATGCGTCGATGCGCTGGCGCCTGATCGCCAATGCCGCGTCCGAGGTCGGCCCGGCGCTGTTCCTCAGCCTGCTGATCATCACGTTCTCGTTCCTGCCGATCTTCACGCTGCAGGGGCAGGAGGGCCGCCTGTTCGCTCCGCTCGCTTTCACCAAGACCTATGCGATGGCGGCGGCCGCGTTGCTCTCGATCACGCTGATCCCGGTTCTGATGGGATTGCTGATCCGGGGGCGCATCCCGAGCGAGGAGGCCAATCCGATCAATCGCTGGTTGGCGCGCGTCTACCAGCCGGTCATCGATTGGGTGCTGGTCCATCCCAAACGCACACTGGTCGCGGCCGCACTGGTCTTTGCGACGACCCTCTGGCCGCTTAACCAGATAGGCGGCGAGTTTCTGCCGCAGATGAACGAGGGCGACCTGCTCTATATGCCCTCGGCACTGCCGGGCCTCTCGGCCGCCGAGGCAGGGAAATTGCTCCAGCAGACCGACCGGCTCATCAAGACCGTACCCGAGGTCGAGAGCGTATTCGGCAAGGCAGGCCGTGCCGACAGCGCGACCGATCCCGCGCCGCTCGAAATGTTCGAGACGACCATCCGCTTCAAACCGCGCGGGTCATGGCGACCTGGCATGACACCGGAGCAGCTGGTCGACGAACTGGACGCGCGGGTGAAGGTGCCGGGCCTTGCCAATTTCTGGATCCCGCCGATCCGCAACCGCATCGACATGCTGGCGACCGGCATCAAGAGCCCTATCGGAATCAAGGTCGCCGGCTCGAACCTTGCCGAGATTGATGCCACCGCCAGGAGGATCGAGCAGGTGGTGAAAGGTGTTCCGGGTGTAGCCTCAGCGCTCGCCGAACGGCTCACCGGCGGGCGCTATATCGACGTTGATGTGAACCGCAGCGCAGCGGGTCGCTACGGCCTCAATGTCGCCGATGTCCAGTCGGTGGTCTCGGGCGCCATCGGCGGCGAGAGCATCGGGCAGACCGTCGAGGGGCTGGCGCGCTACCCGATTAGCGTGCGCTACCCGCGCGAGCTGCGCGATAGCCCCGACAAGCTCGCCAATCTGCCGGTGCTGACGCCGTCGGGCCAACAGATCACGCTCGGCACCGTCGCCACAGTGCGGATCAGCGACGGCCCGCCGATGCTCAGGAGCGAGAACGGCCGTCCGGTCACCTGGATCTACGTCGATGGCCGCGACCGCGACATGCAGGCGCTGGTCCACGACATCAGCCAGGCGATCGCTGCCAAGGTGCAACTCCCGCCTGGGGTCAGCGTGTCCTACACCGGTCAATACGAGTTTTTCGTCCGCGCCAAGGAGCGGATGAAACTGGTGATCCCGGTGACGCTCGCGATTATCTTCGCACTGCTTTACCTGACCTTTCGCCGTTGGGACGAGGCGCTGCTGATCATGGGCACGTTGCCGTTCGCGCTCACTGGCGGGCTGTGGCTGCTCTACTGGCTCGGCTACAACCAGTCGGTGGCGAGCGCGGTCGGGTTCATTGCGCTGGCCGGCGTCGCTGCCGAGTTCGGCGTGGTGATGCTGATCTACTTGAAGCAGGCATTGGAGGTGCGGGCCGACGGCGACGTTATCGCCGCCGTGCGCGAAGGCGCGCTACTCAGGGTGCGACCCAAGGCCATGACCGTCGCGGTGATCCTCGCCGGCCTGTTCCCGGTCCTTGTCGGCGGCGGCACCGGCTCGGAAGTGATGAGCCGGATCGCCGCGCCGATGGTCGGCGGGATGCTGACCGCACCGCTGCTCTCGATGCTGATCATCCCCGCAGCCTATCTGCTGATGCGCCGCAAATCCCTTTCCCAAGTCCAAACCGAAGGAGTAGTACAGTGAAGAAGACCCTGACGATTGTATCCAGCCTGGCGCTGGTGGCATCGCTTGCCGCTTGCAAGAAGCAGGCAGAACCGCCCGCACTTCAACCCAGCGCCACCATGATGTCCGGCAACATGGCGAACATGCCAATGACCGGCATGATGAAGCACGGCATGTCTGCTGGTACCGTCACCGCAATCAATGCTGCCAAGGGCACGGTCACGCTTGATCACGGTCCAATGACCGGTCTCGATTGGCCCGCAATGACGATGGGCTTTGCTGTCAAGCCGGAGCTGCTTGCCGGTATCAAGGTCGGCGACAAGGTTCATTTCGAGATCGACTGGGACGGCAAGGCCGGAACGGTGACGAAGATATCCAAGAACGGTTCCTGATGTTCCAGGGTGGTGTGCCAGTTGTGGCATGTCGGCGCTGACCGGGCCCATCGCGGAGCGATGGGTCCGGAATTGGTGTGAGCATCAAAAAACGGCCCCACCCTGGTAGCACATCGCGCGGCGCCAGCTGATTTCCGATCGAATCCCGCAGGCGATTTGATGTCTGTTCTACGCTTGGCCCAAAGGCTGATGCTTGCTGCATGATTGCCCAGGAGGCCTCCCCAAGGTTGTGGTCCTGATCAGCAATGACGGCTGCATCCAGGATCAGGCCTCCGACCACTCGGCGCAAGGTCGCAGCTCATGGAAAGCCTGCAGGGACAGCAAGCGATGCTGACAACACTCGACGTTGAGAGGCCCTCGCAATCGATGCAGTTCCCGAAACTGCCAAGTTCTGGGGAGGCCCCTGCCCCGACCTTGGAATAGCCCGCAATCGCAAGCGGGCTTCTAACTCCCGGCGATCGCGGGAGAAAGTCCATGCACGTTTCCGTCCTGAGCGACGCGCGAAGTCCGCATCTCGATTTCGCCGGGTTTGCCCAGGAATTTCTGCGCCGCAATCGCGACTACCAGCGGCAGTATGCCGCTCTGGGGGAACCGGCCGAACTCGATCCGCTCGCGCCACAATGCCGGGAGATGGCTCGAAACTGGGGCCTGTGCTTTCCCGATTTGCCCGCAGGTTTCCGCCGAGGTCAACCCGGCGACCTGGCTGGCGGAGGTCGCTCCTACGGTCATCGTCCTTGCTCCGGCACCGCCCGGTCTGATCGGCATCGCAGCTGAATCGATATTGCTCGGACGGTCGATTGTGTCGGACATTTCGGATCGTGGTGATCGACACCTGGTTCTGACTGACAGCACGGCAATCCACCGCCTTATGGTCGTGTCGTCGGATCACCGCGTCGGGCATCACGTCGCGATCATGCCGGACGACTGTTGGGGGATACGCCGCGCTGCGCTCGATCAGTTCGTCGGCAGGAACTCAGGTGATCGGATAGGTCGTCTGCAACCGACTTCAGCGCAGCACCATCGCCTGATCCTGATGCTACGGACTCTCGATTACCTGAACGCGACTGAACCGCCGGAACCAACCCTGCGGTCCATAGCGGAGACTGTCCTGTTTCCACGCCGCGATCTGGGGCGTGCCATCGAATGGAAGTGCTCGTCGGAGAGGCGGCAGACCCAGCGGCTGGTAAGCAGCGCTCGCCATCTCATGCAAGGTGGATACCGCCAACTCCTCAAGGGTAAGTTCGAACGATCTTCCGGCAAGTGTGCCGCTAACGCGGTCAGTTAAGAACCAGTTTTGCAGCCTATTGAGTGAAGCAACTTGCGCGAATATAGGTAGAGTGGGGCGCCATTCCGAGTGTTGATATTTCCATAGCCATCAGCTCCCGGGAACGAAGACAGCTACGGCATTGCAACAATGCGTAGGCTGAAGTCTCTGGGAAGAACAACGTCAATCGCCGGGACAGCGGATTGAAGCTGCATTGTCCCGGCACTGCTGGACGGTTGGCACGGGGCGGATTGGGCGACCCTTGGCCAACCGGTAGGTAGGCTTATGTGTTATGAAGTCGTTGAAGAATTCGCGGGTGAGCTGCAGGAGGTTTGCCAGGAGCGAGACCTGGAACTGGCGCTGACAAAGGCGACGCAACAGCTTGGATTCGGTCATTTCGCGCTGACACTCGAATGTCCCTCCAGCCTTGATGATGCACCGGCTGTCCTGCTCCATGACTATCCGGATGAATGGGCCCGTGTCTATGTCAGCTTCGATCTTGCCGGTCGCGATCCGGTGCGCCGGGCCTGCGAAAAGTCGATGGTCGGATTTTCCTGGCAGGACATCGAGAAACTGATCCCCTTGACCCGGGGCGATCGCCAGATGCTGGCCGTTGGGCGCGAATGCGGTATCGGTGATGGCTACACTGTTCCGCGCTTCCTGCCGGGCGCCACGCGAGGCACCTGCTCCTTTGCAGTCGCGCCGGGACAGGAACTGCCCGGGCCCTGGCTGATCGAAGCGGAGATGGTCGGCGCGCTCGCCTTGGTCAGCGCACTCAAGATCTGCGGCAAAGGCGGTCGGCCGGCGAAGGCCGCGCTGAGCGACAGGCAGCGCGAATGCCTGCTCTGGTCTGCGCGTGGCAAGACCGCGTCGGAGACAGCGATCATCCTCGGGATCAGCATGGAAACAGTCATCCAGCATCTCAAGTTGGCGCGCGAGCGGTACGACGTTCATTGTCGGCAATCGCTGATCCTGAATGCGCTTTACGACGGATTGATCGGGTTCGGTGACATCTTCGGCTGGCGCGCAAGGACCCATCCGAACACCTTCCCGATCGACAGGAGACCTCGCGTGAGCTGACCTGCGTGCAGGCGCGAGCTTCTGCCTTGGCATCCCCACTTCTTGGTATATCGCTCGCATCCCTGCGCTGCTGGAACCGTCCGGTGATCAACGAGACGGGAAACTTGCCATGCTTTCGAATTTACAGTCGGCCGCGTTGTCGCGCAGCGACCTTGCGTTGCGCGCCATGTTTGAGGCACGCAAGCGCGTCTTTGTCGATCTCCTGAAATGGCAGGTGCCGGTTCTCGCCGGCCGCTTCGAGATCGATCAGTTCGACACCGCCAGTGCCGAATACCTGATCCTGACCGACGAAGCGGGAGCCCATCGCGCGTCGGCGCGCCTGCTGCGCACGGAAGGCTCGCACATCCTGGCGGACCTTTTCGGCCACCTGTGCGACGGGCCGGTTCCTTCCGGTCCAGCCTGCCGCGAGATCACGCGCTTCTGCCTCGAACCCTGCCTGACGGCGCGCGGGCGACGTGAAGCGCGCAACCAACTGGTCTCGGCGCTCGCCGATCATGCCTTGCGCTCGGGCATCACCGACTACACCGGTGTCGCCAGCGCGGCATGGTTCGAGCAGATTGCCGGGTTCGGATGGGACTGCCGCGCGCTCGGCGAAGCCCGGCTGGTTGGCGACAAGCGCCTCATTGCACTGCACATCCGGATCGACGCGCAGACCACCGACAGTCTCGCGGCATCGGGCATCTATCGTCCCGCGGCAATCGGACTAGTGCTGGCGGGAGGCCTGCAGTGAACGGCCCGTCGCCTACTGAATGGTCGGAACGGCTGCTCGAGACGGGCTATGCGATTATCCCGGATCTACTGCCCGTGAGCGAAATCGCCGCCCTCGAATTCGATCTTGAAGCGGACTTCGCCTTGACGCCGTTCGGCGACGGCGATTTCTATGGCCATCGGACCAAACGCTTCGGCAGCCTGCTGCGCCGATCGCCGCGCGCGGCGAGCTTAGTACTCGAGCCCACCGTCCTCAGCCTCGCCCGGACCATCCTCGCCCCGGCCTGCGAGCGGATCCAGCTGAATGTCGCGCAGGCAATCGAGATCCATCCCGGTGAGATCGAGCAGTTCCCGCATTGTGACCACGACATGTGGGCGGGGGCCAAGGGCAGTCACGAATATCTGGTCAATGTCATGTGGCCGCTTACACCGTTCACTGCCGAAAACGGAGCGACGCGCATCTACCCGGGCAGTCATCGCCAGCAGATCGAGGCCCTGGAGGATCTGGGCACGCCAGTTGCCGCCGAATGCGGGCCTGGTTCGGCGATCTGCTTTCTCGGATCGACCGTCCACGGGGCCGGTCCGAACCGATCGCAGGCCGTCCGGCGCGGCGTGGTGATCGGTTACAGCCTTGGCTGGCTCAAGCCTTACGAGAATCCCTGGTTGTCCTATCCGCCCGCGGTCGCGCGTCAGTTCGCCCCCGAACTGGCCGAGCTTGCTGGCTACGTCCAGCACCGCCCCAATCTCGGTAACTATGAGGGCCAGTGCCCTTCGATCCTGCTGCGCGACGAGATCCCCTCGCACCCGCGCGCTACCGATAGCCTGAGACCGGACCAGGAACTCGCGGTCGCGGCCTTTGCGCGCGAACGCCGCGACGGGCTATGAGCCCCGCTCATGTAATCGAGCCGACCTATCAGGGGATCAAGGCACGGCTCAAGAACGGCGCCTGGCCGATGGGCATGCGCCTCGAGGCAGCGAAACTGGCTGATGAACTGGGGGTGAGCGTGACGCCGGTACGCGACAGTCTCAACCGCCTAGCCGGTGAACGGTTGGTGGAATTCTGGCCGGGGGAAGGCTACCGGGTGACACGCCTCAACGAGCGCCTGCTTCGCGACCTGTTCCTGTTCAACCGGGATGTGCTGGGCCGGGCCGCGGCCACAATGGAGGCCAGCGATATGGAAATCGACCGGAGCAAGCCACGGCCACCCTATCCGGAGCGAGTTGCTGGGCTGTTTTCAGGGGTGGCGGCTGCATCGGGAAATGCAGCGACCAGGGAGGTGGTGGAGGCGCTCAACGACCGCCTCCACCCGGTGCGATGTCTCGACCCACAGCTGATCGCCCGATGCGAACCGGAAATCGAACTGTTCGGCCGGATGATCCGCGACAATGCCGGTCCCGCTGAACGCAATGGCTGGCTGGTGTCATACCATGACCGGCGCTGCGAGCTTGCTTCCGAATATGTCTTCAGGCTCGAGCAAGGTCCAATTTCGAGCTAACTGTCTGCATTTGTAGGCTCTGCTCGCCTGCGCGGTCTTGCACGGACCGCGCCGCGCTGCCACAAGGTTCCGACGCAGTCCTGCAGCTGGCGATAGACTGCGCCGAATTCTCGCCAGGCATCAAACACGCCGGTCTTCGAGTGGCCCGGCGGCCGTATCGACAAAGGATGCTTCGCATCCGGACGACGGCGCAGCGCTGGAAGCCAAGTCACCCTGTCATGGCGGGGACGGCTCGGTTGCGCCGCGCGGAATGTCCCAATGTTTGTTCTGGTCGAGTCGGCACCGCCGTTCGCTGCGCCAAGTACGCTGCCGCGCCCGCAATTGCCGGCAGGCCCATGCTTCGCGGATTCCTATGCCCTCCTCGAAGTGATTTACCGCCGGGAGCGGTCAGCCTTGCTCCGCTACCTGGCCCGGCGCGCTGGAGCCGACGCGGCGCCGGATCTCTTGCACGAGGTTTTCCTGCGCGTTGCCGCCAGTCCGCAGGCCACGCAGCTCATCAATCCGCTCGGCTTTCTCTACCGGGTCGCGCATAATCTCCTGATCGATCGCGCGCGGCGGAGCCGCTGCCAGATCGAGTTGCTGCCAATCTTCGAAGCGCATGACGCACCGAGCCAGGCCGAGCAGGAGCACCGCATCGAAGCCGATGACTTACAGGTTCTTGTCGACCGCGCACTTGCAGATCTGCCTGCAAAGACGAGGCGGGTATTCGAGATGCATCGCTTCGGAGACATGCCCTACCGCGAAATCCAGGCGGCGCTGGGCATTTCACTGGCAACGGTCGAATATCACATGATGCGCGCACTCGCCCATTTGCGCCATGCGGTCCAACGCACGGAGCTTCTACAGCCAGACCGAAATAATAATTTCAAATGAAACTAAGGTAGGCGCCAGCGTCTGCGTCATTCCCTGTATCGGCCAAGCCCGAAGAGGCGGCCGACATGACAAAGGGAGTGGTTCATGTCGTCTAAGAGCAAAGCAATTCCGACCCTTCTCGCCAGCGCCGCGCTGGTGCTCGTCCCGCAGGTCTGCGCTGCGCAGGCCGCGGCGCGAGACACCGAAGACACGACAGCAAAGGTCGATCCGGGCGATAGTGCGAAGGGCCAGCCGATCGTCGTCACCGGATCGCGCATTCGCGGCGCGGTTGCCGCCAGCGACGTGACGACGCTGCCGCGCGACGCGATCGTCACGGCGGGGCAGGTCGATCTCGGCGAGGCGATGCGGGCGCTCCCGCAGAACTTCGGCGGGGGGCAGAATCCCGGGGTCGGAAACGGCGCCGGCTTCGTCAACGCCAACGTCAATTCAGCCTCGAGCGTGAACCTGCGGGGACTTGGGCCGGACGCCACCTTGACCCTCCTCAACGGTCATCGGCTGCCCTACGATTCTGCATTTGGCGGGGTCGACATCTCGGCGATCCCGCTCGCTGCGCTCGACCGGGTCGAGATCATGCCCGACGGCGCATCGTCGATCTATGGCTCGGATGCGGTCGCGGGTGTGGTCAATGTCATCCTGCGGCGCGATTTCACGGGTATCGAAGCCTCGGCGCAGCTTGGGGCGAGCACCGACGGCGGCAACTTCCGCCAGCAGGCTGATCTGGTCACCGGCGCCCGCTGGTCCGGGGGCGGCATGATTGTGGCCTTCGACTATGCGCACAATTCGGCGATCAAGGCGAAGCAGCGCGACTATGCCAATTCGCTCGATCCCGTCAGCTCGCTCTACCCTTCCCAGCGGCACTACGCAGCGACGCTGAGCGCGCACCAGGACCTGGGCGGAGGCCTCACTGCAAGCGTTGATGCGCTCTATTCCAAGCGCAATTCGGAGATCGTCGGGGGCATCACGACGGCTCGTTATCTGTTCAGGCCTGAAGTTGAGTCTTTCACAGTCGCGCCTTCGCTCGAACTCACCTTGGGCTCGCAATGGAGTGCCAGGCTGCTTGGTGCTCTGGGGCGCGACCGGACGCATCTTTCCACCCTCTTTACGCCCACGCCGGGCACAGCGAGCCTCAACACCGGTTGCTATTGCAACAACGCCAGCTCGGTCGAATTTGGTTTCGAAGGACCGCTTTTCGCGCTGGCAGGAGGAGATGCCCGCGCCGCGTTCGGTGGCGGTTATCGCAGCAACGGGATGAATTTCACTCGGTTTCTCGGCGGCACGCCCAGCGCCGCGTTCAATGTCAAGCGTGACAGCTACTTCGCCTATGGCGAAGTCAATCTGCCCTTCATTTCACCTGCAAACGATGTCCGCGCAATCGACCGGCTGAACCTCTCCGCATCGCTGCGTTATGAGGATTACCCCGGCATGGCGAAGCTCGCCACGCCGCGCATCGGACTGGTCTATGCCCCAGTTTCCGGACTCTCGCTGCGCGGAACATGGTCGCGCTCGTTCAAGGCACCCAGCCTGTTCCAGCAATATCTCGGCTACGAAGTCTTCCTGCTCCCGGCCAATCGCTACGGGGCAGGTCCGGCTGGCACCACGCTGGTCTATGCAAGCGGCGGCAACCCCGATCTCAAGCCCGAACACGCGCGCAACTGGACGCTGGGCTTCGACCTTCGGCCGAGCGCAATTCCGGGCCTGTCCTTCAGCGCGACCTGGTTCGATGTCCGCTACCGCGACCGTGTCATGCGTCCGATTTCGGGCTCGCCCGCATCGGCGTTCCGGGATCCCGGTTACGCCTCGTTGATCGACTACAGTCCTGACCAGCAAACGCTCGACCCGTTGATCGCCGGTGCGCTTTACGGGCTTGAGAACTACTCCGGTGCGGCCTACGATCCGGCCCAGGTCGCGGCATTTCTCGACAACCGCAACATCAACGTCGCGGTTCAGAAAATCCACGGGATCGACGCAAATCTGACCTGGCGCAAGGACCTGGGCGGCGATCGTCATTTCAACATCGACCTGACCGGCACCTGGCTCAAGACCAGCCAGCTCCTCACTCCGGACCTTCCCGTGGTTCAGCTGGCCGGAACCGTGTTCAATCCGCCTGAATTCAAAATGCGGGCAAGCGCCGGTTATCAGTCACGCCTGTTCCAGCTGACGGGCACAATCAACTATAGCGGCGCACTTGAGGACCGCCGCTTCGCCACGACGACGCGGCTTGCACCAAGCGTAACTCTCGATCTCGCTGCGCAATACACGCTGGTCGCGGGCGACGATGGCAAGCCGCGGCTTTCGCTTTCGCTCTCTGCCGTAAACCTGCTGGACGACAAACCAGATGCCATCGGGAAGACCGGGCCGACCGATACGCCCTACGATTCGACGAACTATTCTCCGATCGGCCGTTTCATCGCGGTCGGCATTCGGGGGCGCTGGTAATGAGCCTTGCACTTGCAGTCGCGCTCGCCCAGGCGAGCTTGCCCTTCGACATGCTGCCGGTCGGGGCTTCCCCGACCGAGCAGATCGATCCCTGCCCACACTTCGACCAGGCCAAGGGACCCGGGACAACACGACCTGTCACCTCCAGCGATCTCGTTGAGCTGGCAGATATTGGCCGTTGGGATCCGTCCGACCCGATCAGTCCATTCGGTATTTCGCCCGATGGCAAACAGATCGCCTTTATTATCCGCAGGGCAAATCCGGCAGCCAACGGCTATTGCCAACGCCTCATGGTCATGCCTCTCGACGCGTCGAAAGCCCCGGTCGAACGCGACCGCGGCGGCAGCCTGATCCGCGAAAACTACCCGTTGCGCAACTTCACAGCGATTGCCGCAGGGTGGCCACAGGTCATAAAACCGCGCTGGTCACCAGATGGCAAGACAATCGCCTATATCAAACGCACCGAGGGCACCGCGCAGGTCTGGCTTGTCGATGCGGCAGGACTGGCACCGCCTCGCCAGGCCACCCATATGCCCGACGATGTAGAGGACTTTGCCTGGACGGCTGATGGTGCCGCGCTCATTGTCGCAACACGACCTGCATTGCGCGAAGAAGTCGATGCGATCGCGCGGGAAGCAAGCCAGGGGTATCTGTTCGACGAGCGGTTCGCCCCAGATATGGGCGATCAACCGCTTCCGACCCGGTCTCATCCGCTCGAATACGCGCGGTGGAACATCGGCGACGGGACGAAGCGCACGGCCGGACCCGATGAAGTTGCGCTCATTACGCCGACACGTCCGGGGGTGGTGCCATCAGAAGCAAGGATGTTCGCTGTGGGCCCCAAGGGCGTGGCGGCCTGGACCCAGGCGATCGACCCAAGCAAAGTCCTTAGCCCGGTGGAACTCGTATTGGCCGATGGGACGGGCCGCCGGTCTTCCTGCGACGAGCGCCTGTGCACGCGCGTCGCGCAGCTTTGGTGGGCAGACGATGGCCATACGCTGTATGGGGTCGTTCGTGGCGGCTGGGCAAGAAGCCGGACCAGCGTCATCGCCTGGCAGGTTGGCCAGAAGGCACCGCGAGTAGTGTTAGATACCGATGACATGCTAATCGGTTGCGACAAATCGGGGCGCGAATTGATCTGCGCGCGCGAAGGTTCAACGACGCCGCGCCGCCTGGTTGCGATCAATCCGGTGTCCGGCAAAGAGCGCCTGATCTACAACCCCAATCCGCAGTTTGGGACACGGCTACGCCTTGGCGCGGTGCAGCGGTTTCATTTCCGCAATGCCTACGGGGTCGAGTGCTTCGCGGACCTCGTGCTGCCGCCTGGTCACCGCGCAGGCGAACGCCATCCCCTGGTCGTGGTGCAGTACAACAGCGTCGGCTTCCTGCGCGGCGGAACAGGCGATGTGTTTCCGATCCAGGTACTTGCCGGGCGCGGTTTTGCAGTATTGAGTTTCAGCCGCCCCGACTTCCTGCCCGCTGCCAAGCAGGGAGCGGCCGAAATCGACGTTATGCGCGAAGAACGAAAAGACTGGGTCGATCGTCGCAGCACCCAAAACGCGCTTGAGATCGCGGTGCAGAAGGCGATTGACACGGGAACCGTCGATCCCCAGCGGATGGGCATCAGCGGGTTCAGTGACGGATCATCGACCGTGCAATGGGCGTTGATCAACAGTCGGCTTTTCAAGGTTGCCGTGATGGGTACGTGCTGTGAGGGACCGGATTCGTATCCGCTATCCGCCGGTCCAAGCTTTCAGAACCAAGGGCGCGAAATAGGGTATCGATTCTTCGAACCCGACGCGGACGCGTTCTGGAAGCCGATGTCTATGGTCGCAAACGTTGATAAGATCGAAGCCCCGATCCTGGTCCAGACCAGCGACAGCGAATACGAGGGCGGGCTTGACGTCGAGGCGGCGTTTCGCCGACGCGGCAAGCCCTTCGAACTCTATGTCCTCCCCGGCGAAGGCCATGTCAAATGGCAACCCGCGCACCGGCTGGCGATGTACGACCGCGCGGTCGAATGGTTCGAATTCTGGCTGATGGGCCGGATGACCTGCGACCCGGCCAAGGCGGCGCAGTTCGATCGGTGGCGCAAGATGAGGGGCGCACCAGCCAATCCGGTATGTGGTCTGTCACCCTTGCCCGATCCATGAGGTCACCCAGGCCTCGGCTTCGCAAAGATCAAGCAACCGGTAGGCGACCGCGTCGGAGGACAGGGTGTCGGTCGCCATCGCCGCCTCGACCGCTTCACGGCCGAGAAGGGCATTGCGGGCAAGATGTCCGTCGAGAACCGTGGCCCGGATTTGCGCTCGGTTCTGGGCGAACAGATGGCGCAGGAAACTGTCCGGTCCGGCCTTGGAGGTTCGCCGAAGCACTTCTTTCGGAAGCACATCGGCGAAAGCTGCTCGCGCCAGGGCGCGGTTGATCCCTCCACTACACCACAGCCAGGTCGGGAGACTCAGACAGAGTTCGACCAGCGGCTGGCTCATCAGCGGCGAAAAACGAGGAACCCTGACGACATCTAGTCCATGGATGTGGTTCTGTGCGCGCATGATCAGGGCCAGATGATCATGCTTTCCGCCATGGATGCCCACATCGACATCGAACCATGGCGTAAGTGCCGACGGCAAATGCGTGTTCTCAGACACATTCGCCAGCATTCGCCAATCGGCTGGCCAACGATCTGGACGGGTCTTTCGCCGCATGCGCCGCCACATTGCCTTTAACATGGTTGGCAAATCGGCGCCCGTGACTGTGCACATGTCCCGAAGAGTCGGCCAAGCTGCCAGCATGCCCTCGGCTTGCAGCCGATCGACTACAGGAGCCGCCGAATGCAGAAAGCAAAACAGGCTGTCGCCGCCGTTCCCGTCGAAGATGGCATTGGCTCCGAGCTCGCATCGGGCCTTGTCCAGTTCGGCGTCGATCGCCAGCGCAAGGGTTCTGCGGCTGGGGCTCGGCAGGCCGGCCGACGCGGACTGCGTCAAATCGACCGAGGCGGGTTCGTAAATGCCGGCAACCATCGCCACTCCGAGGTGATCGGCGAGAGCTTCCACAAAGACCCGCTCATCACCGCTCGGATCGGCGGTAGCGAGGGTAATGCAACTGAACGGATGTCCACCCAAGGCAAGCGCGGCGCAGATGAGCGAGGAATCGACGCCGCCCGATGCGGCGACGACGACCGGCCCGGCGAGATCAGCCCATGCGCCGACGATCTCCTGCGAACAAGATCGCAGCGCCCCTGCCGCCTCACGAAAGTCCGGTGCGGGCCCGGCGGGCATGAAGTCTTGCGGGCGCCAGACAGCTTGAGGCGACTTGGCCGGGTAGGCCGGGTGATAGAGCGTGCCTGGCGTCAGTTCATCCACGCCGGCGAGGCAAGTCGCCGCTTGCCGCAGTTCGGGCCAGCAAAGGTGTGCGCCAAGCGTGGCCCAATCGATCGCAGGCTGACCCGCTCCCGCCTGCGCGAAGAGGCGTGCTTCCGAAGCAATCAGGACATGCGTGCGGCCGAGAAACCGGTAGACCGGCAGAAGACCGGAGGGATCGATGAAGATAGCGGGTCCGCCGTCGTCGTGCCCCGGTAGGATCGCGAGATAGGCGCCCCAGCATTCCCGGCTCAGCCAGTTCGCGATTTTGGATGGTGATCCGCGTGCCGGCAGACCGTCACCGCGCGCATCGACCAGCCCGGACCGACCGCGCTGGAACAGCGGCCCGATAATCTGCGCACCCCATTCCAGCGCCATCAAACGAGTACCGGCCCCAAGCCAAAGTCTGGGATTGGCCGAACGGACTTCGGCAGGGTGCTCCGCCATTTCCACGCCGTCTCGGCCTTTCCAGCCGATCGGGACGGCGAGCAGGAATGATTGCGGGATCACAGGACGAGAATCGGCGTATAGCGCCGTACCTCTTCGACCTCGTCGTTGAGGACCTCGTCGTGCCTCTGCGCCCAGCAATGAGCCGCGAATGGAGCAAGTTTTACACCCAGCACAACATGCGCGCGGCACCCGTGCCGGGCGAGGCAGAGCGCAAGCGCGATTGAGCGTGACAAACAACGGTCTGCGGCAGTGCGCAACAAGCGCGCGTTTTGGAACGCGCGAATATCGCGATACACCTGTATCGATTGAGCAATGTCTTCGACCGTTCGCCCGCCGACAGTATCTCGCACCTCGCTCAGGACCTGCGCAAAGGTTCGCGTTTCCAGGCGACGTTCGACCCGTCGCTGCATCCAAAGCGATCTGGCGACATCGCCAAGCCGGAAAGACCCGTCATCAATCGCAGCGCTCCGGGATTGCGGGAGCTCCCAGTCGCGAGGAAGGGGAAACGAGGCAGGTTGACGCGGTCGGTCGAACACTTCGGGAGAGGCGTCGGCAAGGAACTGCGCATTCTGCGCCTCATTCAGGCGGAAGTAGCGATCGGCCGCAATGTCTAGACCGACCGCAATGCCGTCGATCACGCACCAGGCGGTATTAGATCGGTCGGATAGCATCATCGCGGGACGAGGTCACGCGCGCCGAAGCGCGCGTCACCAATCGGTGTCAGTCTTCGACGATTCCGGCGAGGTAATCCCGCTTTCCAGCGTCGGGATCGATGCCGAACACGGCCTGGCCCTTGGTTTCCGTGGAGGCCTGCCCGA
The DNA here is from genome assembly GCA_046348665.1 of Sphingomonadaceae bacterium. Taxonomy (GTDB): domain Bacteria; phylum Pseudomonadota; class Alphaproteobacteria; order Sphingomonadales; family Sphingomonadaceae; genus Novosphingobium. Next base: position 1,447,141 of record JAXMDV010000001.1, read on the forward strand.
GGTCGATGATGTCATCGACATGGAATTCACGGTTCTGCATGATCGTTCTCCTTCAGTTTCCAAAACGCGACTCCAACGTCGCAGTCAAAACATGATGGAGTGATGATGAGGGTGCTATTTTATAATCGGGATATATCTAAAATTGGAATTTCGAAACAAATTGACCGGATGTTGAAGACACATGTTGGGATGTGTACCGAAGATTTTAGCGCGTGCCTGGACATGAAAATCGGCATCCGGTCATGCGATCAAGGCTGATCACATTGCTGTCTTGCCGCGGTCCCGATGAATCGCAATCCGGACAAGTCCGCTTTCGCAGCTATTTTGCGATGAGTTGGCCTGATTCTCGGCCTACCGGCTTTCGCGCGCTGTTTTCGATGCTGACGGCGCGCCGCTTGCAGTGTCAAGGCCGACCTTGAAGCGTAAGACATCAGTCTGTAAGCTGATGCGAGGAATCTATGTATCAACTTATAGATTTATAAATCAGATGGTGATATAAGCTCTCAAACTGAATTCGCTATGCGGATCGTAAGGGCAAGAGCTTATGAAACCCGAAGTACGCCAACGGGCGCGAGAGCGCCTCGACACCAAGCTGGCAGCGATCAAACCGCTCGACCAGTTCGCTGTACCGCCAAAAGGCTGGATCCGGGCGATCCGCGATGCAATCGGCATGAGCGGGGCGCAGCTTGCCCACCGGCTTGGCATGACCGCCCAGGGGCTCGTCAGCGTCGAGCGCTCGGAAGCGCTGGGACGCATCCAACTCAATACGCTGCGGCGTGCAGCCGAGGCGATGGACTGCGTACTGGTCTATGCGCTGGTTCCCGAGACCAGCCTTACCGAAATGGTCGAGAACCGCGCACGCGAACTCGCGCTGACGGCGCTGCAACGCGTCTCGCACTCGATGGCGCTCGAGGATCAGCAGGTCGACCGCGATTTCGAGAAGCGGATCCAGACCTATATCGACACGGCGCTGCGCGACCGCGATCTGTGGGAAAGCGCATGACCGATCTCTTCGCACAGCCCGACGATGCGACCCCGCTCGACGCCGAAGAGCGCGAAGGCCTGCTGCAGACCTGGATCACCACAGGTGCTGATCTCAACGAAGCCGAACAGGCCAACATCGACGCCGCGGTCGCCTGGACGGCACGGCGGCGCAAGGCCGATCTGCTGACCGATGGCTTCGTCTTCGAACTGCACCGACGGATGTTCGGCGACGTCTGGACATGGGCCGGGTCAGTCCGGCGCACCGGCAAGAACATCGGGATCGACCCGCGGCAGATCCATGTCCAGCTTGGCGGCCTGCTCCGCGATTGCCGCTATTGGATCGACAATGGCTCGTTCATGCCCGACGTCATCGCGCTGCGCCTGCATCACGGGCTGGTCGCGATCCATCCGTTCCCGAATGGAAACGGGCGCCATGCCAGACTGCTTGCCGACCTCCTTATTGCCGAGCTTGGCGGCGAGCCATTCACGTGGGGCGGCGGCACGCTGCGCGATGTCGGCACCCTGCGCGCGGAATATGTCACCGCATTGCGCGCCGCCGACAAGCATGACTTCGCGGCCCTACTGACTTTCGCGAGAAACTGATGGCCGCCCCGATCACCTTGCCCCCGATACTCCACTGGCATCCGGCCCGCAGGGTCTGGGCAATTCCTGTTTCGTTCTGCTAGGCTCTCCCCATGCGCACCGCACTCGATCATCTGCCGGCCAACAAGCAGCGCGAACTCGAGCGCGTGGTCGGACTCGTGTTCGAGGAATTCGGGGACGCCTTCGCGCTCGCCAAGCACGAATGGAAGAAGGCCGGGCGCATCCTCAAGATCGTGCTCTACGGCTCCTACGCGCGCGGTGGCTGGGTCGACGAACCGCATACCGCCAAAGGTTACCAGTCGGATTACGATCTGCTCATCGTCGTCAATGACAAGCGGCTGGATGTACCTGTCGACCGTGCTCGACGACTTCTCACGCTACATCATCGCCTGGAAACTGTGCACCAACATGCGCGCCGAGGACGTGACTGACACGCTGGACATGGCACTGGCCGCATCGGGCTGCGACAGCGCCACGGTGCTGCACAAGCCAAGGCTGCTGTCGGACAATGGTCCCAGCTACATCGCAGGCGAACTGGCGGAATACATCGAGGCCCGGAAGATGAGCCATGTGCGCGGCGCTCCATGCCATCCCCAGACCCAGGGAAAGATCGAGCGTTGGCATCAGACCCTGAAAAACCGCATCCTGCTGGAAAACTACTTCCTGCCCGGCGACCTTGCCGCCCAGATCGAGACCTTCGTCGAGCACTACAACCACCAGCGTTACCACGAGAGCCTGAACAACGTGACGCCCGCCGATACCTACTTCGGCAGGGCACCGGCCATCATCAAACAGCGTGAAAGGATCAAACGAAAAACCATCGAACATCGGCGCTTGCAACACCGCAAGCTCGCCGCCTAACATCAACCAAGAGACGAGGCCCGAACTCCGCTAATTTACGCCGCGAGTTGTGCCGAATGTTCTGACGACGGACAGGCGCTGTTGGGATGTGCAAGATGGCCGTGATTCAGCGGTTGTAAGCGACGGAGGGTGAATGTTCTATGAGATCATATTCTATCATGCGGAACGAAAGCTTGGGGCAACGCCTTGGGACAAAGGCCTGGATTCCGCAAAGAAGCATGCAGTCGATCACCTCGCTTTCAAAGGCGCGGATCGCGTCGAAGTGCGAGACGAAGCTGATCAACTGATCTTCCAGCATCCGCGGACTGTTAGCCCCGCTCCATAGCCGCACGGACTAGGCTAGGCATCGCTCTACCGCCAGATCAAGGTCGCGATGGGCAGCTTTGATAGGTCGGCTCTCCGCTTCTCCAAGGCAGGATCGTCATCTCATCCGTACCCCTCAAAGAGCGGGCGTTCCATCGACATAGCCTTCGAAGGCGTAGTCGTTGAGGAACTGGCGGCGCCACAGATATCCTCGATCAACTTCGCTCAGTTCGGCTTCCTCGCAGATGTGGCCCCAAAGCCGGGCGATCTTGACGATATGGTCGTTGATCAGATCGCGGGCGTCGCGGTCGCTCAGCAGGAAATTCGCCGCCGAAAGGCGGCAGCTTTCCAGCAGGCTGCGCTTGTCCTCACCATTCACCAGCATTGCCTGATTGGCTTCCCGGCCGTTGCGCGGCTGCGGACATATATCATAGGCTGGCGTGAGCGTGAGATTGGCACCATCCCAGAATGCGGCATGGTTGCGGGCATGGTCGTCGGTATTGCCCGTCAGCACGTTGAAGACCATCCGCCCGAACAGTTCGCGCAGGGTCGCTTGCGGATCAGTGAATCGCGCGCGCACCATCTCGGCGAGATCGACATAGCTCGCATAGCGGGCCTGCATTTCTCCTAGCCCGAGCATCGTCAGGGCAGAGACCATCGCCCGGCGAGTCCAACCAGTGCCGTTCCATGCACGGTCGAAGCGGCGCACCAGTAGGACATCCTTGCCGCTCGCCTCCGTCAGTTGAACCGGCGCGACGTCGAGACCCACTTCCGCCGCGAGGCGCATCGCAACAAATTCGGCTTTCACTACGGCCATGGTGTCGCTGGTGCCCGAGAATTTTGCGATGAACTTGTCCGCACCATTCTGAATCAATGCCTTGGGACGTGCGCCGCCGATGGAACTCCCGTGGAACAGCGCCTTGTCGAGAGCCTGGGGAATGGGTTCTCCTCGCTCGACCCGTTCGGCCGCTTCCAGCAATTCCTCGAGCGTCGCATTGTCCTGCTCGCGAGCCTGATACCGATCGGCTGACATCTGAAAATCGAGCGCGCCAATGCGGTCCGAACCCGAATTGAGCATGAAGGTCAGTTCGTCGAACTCGACATTGTGCGCGGCCTCGCCGCGAAGGCCCGTCAGACGATTGATGATGACCCGGCGTCCCCATGCGTCCGGCGCACCGTCGCGCAAGCACCCCGCCATATCGAGCGGGGCTTGGGGTAAGATCCTACCGCGCTGGAGTGGCAGCTCCGCCGCATAAATCGGCATGGCATCGGCGCGTTCGAGATAGGAACGGCCATAGTTGAAGACATAGAGGCCGCCGTCCAATTCGATCCGTCCGGCAATCACGGGCTCAAGGGCACCCGGCAGCCATATCCACACGAAAGCTTCCGTGGCCAGGGGAACAGGACCTCGAAAATCCGCAGTGGGCTGAAGGCGATCAGAAGTCATCTCTTACCTCCGAACGCGGACGTCGCACCGACTGCGGAAGGAGCGCCAGCTTGTCGTTGACCCTCGAAATCTCGGGAGCAAGCCGCGAAGGTTCGTCAACGAAGAGCGGTACACCCACCAGCGTTGCGGCTTCGAAGACCAGCCCAATTTCCACCTTGGGGTGCCCCTTTTCGATCAGTTGCAGCGTGCTGCGTGCGATACCGACCCGGGCCGACAGGTCAGCCTCCGACATCTTGCGCTGTTTGCGCGCGAGACGAATGAGCCCTCCCATCATGGTCAGAGCTTCGCGAGTCATGCGGGAATAGGTGCGGGGGTGCTCGGTCATTCAAGCCTCAATGCCGGTTATGGCGGTCATAAAGCTATTTCTAGACCGCCATAACGGTCAATACCATCAGCGTTGTTAAAAAGCAATGCAATGACCGCGATGGCAGTCAGAAAGCCTATTCGTGGCGGTTATGGCGGTCAATTTCGTCCATGTAGGCAAGAGCTCAATGAACTGGACATGCCAAGCGCCTGCAATGCTTCTGTTGTAGGCGACTCAGGGCGCCGGCTTGGCTCCCGCGCCTTTCCAGAACCCCGGAACTCCGCCGTTTCCCTGTATTTGCACGCCACACTGTGCTCGACCAAAACCTGTTGAACCGGGCAAATTTCTGGCTCTCTTAATCACCGCCAAGCCGGGGAGCGCCTGTTCTCCCCGATGAAACGGGGGCCCGATGGCGGCTTCACACCTCAATTCGCAAAGGTCGGCACGCGGCGCGCGCATGCTGCGCACAGCGCTCGGTCCCGCCATTGCCCGTCTGCTCGAAGACCTACAAAGGATGTCGCCCGGCGTGTCAAAGACAAGAACGGCACCGTCATCAAGACCTACACGGAACGGGTTCCTGTGAACTATTCGCACAATCGTTATCAGCCAAAGTGCGAAAGCTGCGGTCATGAGTGGTCGGTTCAAGAATGGGAACCCTATTGAGCCGCATTCCAATTGACGAGGCGGGCATCACTGTTGCAATCTCACCCGGCATATTGGACGATCACTCTCTGTTGTGATCCGATCGCTTGGGGGCAAGCAGCATGAAATTTTGGGCAATGATCATCGTCACTCTTAGCCTGGCGCTATCGGCTTGCGGGAAGCCGCAGGCGACCTGTTCCGACGACACTTCGAAAGCCGCCCTTGAAGCTGCGATACGTGAGGGACTGGAAAAGAGCGTAGCTGCCCGTTCCAAGGACTCCAGCGGCAATCAGATTGTCGGATTTTCGAAAATCCGTGCCGCTATCGCCGATCTCAAATTCGTGATCGAGAATATCCGAACCACCAAGGAAGATCCGAACAGCACGAAGAAGTTCTGCACCAGCAACATCAAGATCGTCTTTGGGACGCAGGTTTTCGCCGATGCTGACAAGGCGCGAGAGATCGCGGGGCTTTCCACCCTTACCCAGGCCGCCGATGCGGCCGGGATCGAGAAGGGGGCGGACTATCTGCAAGGCGATCTCGATTACAGTGTGCAGCCGACCGACGATGGATCGAAGGTCGTCGCCGAATTCGAAGCGGCCGATGCCAAGCTCGATGTCTTCGGCGAAGTTGTAGCGGCATCGCTGCTGCGTTCCGGGCTCGAAAACAAGCAGCGGATCGATCAGGAAAATGCCGCTATGGCCGACAAGCAGCGCCAGGATGCCGTCAACGCCGCGAGCCGCGCATCGATCGAGGAGGCATCAGTCAATCGCAAGTCCGCCGACGACGCTCTGATGGCTGTATGGAAAGGGCTTGATCCGGCTGTTCGCCAGCAATTGCTCCCGCAGCAGAAGGCCTGGATCAAGCGTAAGGATGCGACCTGCAAGGTGCAGGGGCTGCAAAGCTCAACCGACCCGACCGAACAGCAGGTGGCGACGTTGAACTGCATCACGAATGAGACGCAAAGCAGGATCGGCGAGCTCCAGGGCTATCTCGAAGGCGAGGATTAGCCTCCGCCATCCAAACCACTTAACTACGGCACCAAATTCGCGCGGCCCCGCGACCGGAAGAGGTCCGGCCGTGGTGCAACCGATCAGCGCGCCACCTCAACCGCGATGCCAAGTTCAATGTCCGCCCACGCAGCATCGGTGGTCAGCGCGACTGCGTCCAGTTCACCGGCGAGGGCCAGGCAAGCCCGATCGCCAAGCGAGAGGCCTTTCGATCTGGTGAGGTTGCGCAAGGCACCAGCGCGCAGGGCCTGCGCCGTATCGAAGTGGCGCACGTCCAGGTCGAGATCGGACAGGCTCTCGTGGATGGATTGATCGGGAACCCCGCGCTCCGACAGCTTCGCCACAACTTCGGAGAGGTTAACCGAGCTGATGCAGGCATCTGAGAAATGCGCTTCGACGGTCTGGGCCCCGCGTTCTCCCAGCATCGCCGCCAACAATGCCGAGGCGTCGAGCACATAGCGAACCTCACTCATGCTCAGACGCAAGCCTGCGATCTGCAATCAACTCTTCGGACAAGCTGGCACCGGCGGGAATATGCGTTCGCAAGCGCGCCTGCACCCGGCGAAGCGCGTTTTGCACGGGGCGCACATGCAACTCGCCGTCGACGATGCGCAGCAGAACCGGGTCGCCATCCGCGAGCCCAAGTGCGCGCCGGATGTCAGCCGGAACCTGCAACCGACCTCCGCTTACCAATTTGCCTCGCTGCGCGTTCATGTAGCATGTCCTCCATTCATACAGACCGGTCCCTAATATACATTTTTCGGCGCATTGGCAATTGATCCCTCTGGGGCTTGACCCGCATCGCCTGATCGGGCCACCACGGCACTATGGCCGGATTTCTATTTGCCTTGCTTGCCAGCGTGGTCGTCGGGATCGGCGCGCGCGATCAGGCTTTGGTGGCCGGGCTGGCGAAGCGCCAGGGCGCGCGGTCGGTGGTGCTGGTGCTGGCACTGCTCTGCGCTTCGGCGAGTGCGGGTGCGGCAACCTGGGCGGGGGTGAAGGCCGCGCCGCTGCTGGTGCCGGCGGGAAAGGCCATGCTGGTCGCCCTGGTGCTGGCGGCGGCGGGGATCGAGCTGCTGCTGGTCCGCCCGCTCAGGGATCCGGCCGAGCCGACCGAATCGCTGTTCGCATTCGGCGCGGTGCTGCTTGCCCAGCAATTGACCGATGCGGCGCGGCTGGTGATCTTCGCGCTGGCCGCGGCTTCGACCTTGCCCGCCGCCACAGCGCTTGGCGGAGCCATCGGCTGCAGCCTGACCATCGCCGCCGGCTGGCTTTTCCCTGCTGAGCTACGTCAGTGGCCGCTTGGCGCCGTGCGCCGCGGCCTGGGCGTGGCGCTGCTCGCCATCGCGGCATGGCTGGCATTCTGATCGGAAAACACGATCACGGTCTGCATTTCAATCGTCTGGATCGATCTTGAGGTCGGGACTAGGCTGCCTGCATTCAATCCGAACGGGAGATCGACATGACCGCCACCGACAATTCCGCCAAGGCGCTGGCCGACAGCCTCAACGGCCTGCTGGCCGATTGCTTCGCGCTCTACCTCAAGACCAAGAACTTCCACTGGCACGTGCGCGGCCCGCGGTTTCGCGACCTGCATCTGCTGTTCGACGAGCAGGCGGCAGAGGTGTTTGCCCTGACCGACCTGATCGCCGAACGGGTCCGCAAGAACGGCGCCGCCACGCTGACCTCGATCGGCGCAATCGCCGCGCGCAGCCGGATCGCCGATCAGGACGACGCCGCGCTGCCCGCCGAGGCGATGATCGCCGAACTCGCCGCCGACAACCGCAAGCTGATCGACGCGATCCGCGAAGCCAAGGCAGCCGCGGGCGCCGCGGGCGACAATGCCACCGAAGGCGCGGCGGACGACTGGACCGACCAGGCCGAACAGCGGGTGTGGTTCCTCGCCTCGCTGCTTGCATAGCATTGCAGGCGCGTTCCCGCGGCGGCGCGGGGGTGCTATTGCGGCGCGATGAGCAAGACCCGGATCCTGCCCGATGCCAGCGATGCCGATGTGGCGGACTGGCTTGAACGCACGCTGGCAAAGGCACTGGCCGCGAGTCCCCAGGGGATCGCGATCACGATTCCGGGCGGATCGACCCCGTTCCCGATCCTCGCGCTGCTCGAAGGCGACAAGCTCGACTGGGCGCGCATCGCGGTCTGGCCCGGCGATGACCGGATCGTGGGCGAGGATCATCCCGCGAGCAATGTCGGGCGGATTCGCGCCGCGCTCGAGCCGCTTGGCGCCCGCGTCGTCGCCCTGGCGCAGGATGCCCGGCCGCCGCACTTCGCGCTGGCCTGGCTGGGGATGGGCGGCGATGGTCATATCGCCTCGCTGTTCCCGAGCAGCGATCCGCAGGCAGACGATCCCGCGCCGCTGCGCCGCATCGTGCCCGATCCGCTCCCGCCCGAAGCGCCCTTTGCGCGCCTCAGCCTGACGATCCCGGCGCTGCTTGACAGCGATGCGCTGCTGTTCGTGATCCGGGGTGATGCCAAGCGCACCTTGTTCGAGGCCGCGCTTGCCGGCGCCAACGACCTTCCGGTTGCGCGCCTGCTGGCCGCGGCGCATCAGCCGGTGACATGCTTCGCCTGATTCCCCCGCCGCTGCATCGCGCGGCCCTGCGGCTGGCTCACGCCGTGCGGCGGCGCTGGTGGCGGATCGCCAAGGTCCGCCTGCAAGGCTGCCGGGTCCTTGCCTTCGATGCCCAGGGCAGGGTGCTGCTGATCCGCCATTCCTATGGCAGCGGCAACTGGATGCTGCCCGGCGGCGGGCTTGGCCACCGCGAGGACCCCCTGGCCGCGGCGCTGCGCGAGCTTGCGGAGGAGACCGGGCTGGCGCTCGTCGGCGCGCGCCACTTCGCCGAGGTTGAGGAGCCGCTCTATGGCACGACCAACCGGGTCCACCTGGTCGCTGGCCAGGCCGAAGGGGCGCTGCGCATCGATGGACGCGAAGTCATCGAAGCGCGGTTCTGCGACCCCGACAGGCTGCCTGCCGATCTGTCCCCGATGCTGGCGGCGCAGTTTGCCGACTGGCTGGTGGCCGCGCGGGGATAAGGCCAAGTTGAACCGTCACCCCGGGTCGAGCCCGGGGTGACGGCGAGGGGATTGATCCGCCCTTCCTCTGCCCCCCGAAACGGGCCGGCCGGTTACTTCGAATTCTTGGCCAGCGCTTCGGCGGCGGCTTCGCCCAGCATGTTGCAGTTCTGGGTGTTGTCCTCGATCAGCTTGTTGACCTTGCCGCTGTCGTTGATCATGCCCCACATCACGTCCTTGCGGGCCTTGACATCGGTGACCACGGTTTCGGCGTCCTTCTTGCTCAGCGCCACCCCGGCGACCATCAGCGCGACGGCCTGGTTCTTGAACTTTTCGGACTTGTCCTTGGTCTTTTCCGGTTCGCTGCCACCGGCATAGATGTCGGAAGCGAACAGGTTGAACGCCGCGCAGTGGGCGACTTCCTCATAGGTCAGGTCGTCGCTGGCGCTTGCCAGCGACGGCGAAACCAGCATTGCGAGTGCGCCGGCGGCGCCGATGATGAACTTCCTCATGTCGTGTACTCCCTGTTTCCATTGCCTTTGGTGGCATCGTCGATGGCAGCCCACTTGAAACGATGCGTCGGTCTGATCCTTCCGGATCGGGGCGGCAGTTACCGCCCACTCTACTGTGATTGATAGCAAGGCCAAGATGAACGGGACTTGGAAACTTGCGACACATGCAAAATATGATGCCGGGGCGCGAGTTCAGAACGGCAGCTGGCCCTGGTCGGGGCCGCCGACCGGGGGCTGCGGCGGCTCGTCTTCCTCGAGCGCGGACAGCGTCAGGCCGACCAGGCGGACCGGCTGGGCCAGCGGCAGCAGCTCGTCGAGCAGGGCATGGCCGATCGCCGCGAATTCGGCCTTGCCCGAAACCGGGCGGGGCAGCGAGCGGGCGCGGGTAAGCTGGCTGAAATCGGCATGCTTGAGCTTGAGGGTAATGGTCCGGCCCTCGCTTTTCGAACTCTCGATCCGCTGCCAGGTGATCGCGATGATCCGCTCGAGCACCTCGCGCAGCGCCGAGCCCGAGGAGATGTCCTTGTCGAGCGTGCGCTCCGCCCCGACCGACTTGCGCGACCGGTTGGCCTTGACCCGGCGCAGGTCGATCCCCCGCGCGGCGCGATAGAGATAGTCGGCCTGGCTGCCGAAATGGCGACGCAGGAACTGGATGTCGCAGCGCGCAAGGTCGGCGCCGCTCTCGATCCCCAGCGCGGCCATCTTCTCCGCGCCGCGCGGGCCGATCCCGAAAAAGCGCCGCACCGGCAGGCTGGCGACGAATGCCGCGCCTTCGCCGGGGCGGATCACGCAAAGCCCATCGGGCTTGTTCTGGTCGCTGGCGATCTTGGCGAGGAACTTGTTGTAGGACACCCCGGCGCTGGCGGTGAGTCCGGTCTCGGCGCGGATTCGCGCGCGGATCAGCTCGGCAATGCGGGTGGCAGAGCCGATTCCCCTGAGATCCTCGGTCACGTCGAGGAAGGCCTCGTCAAGGCTCAGCGGTTCGACGTGCGGCGTGTAGTCGAGGAAGATTTCGCGGATCTGGCGCGACACCGCGCTATAGGCGTCGAAGCGCGGGCGGCGGAAGATCAGCTGGGGGCACAGCCGCTTTGCCGTGACCGATGGCATCGCGCTGCGGCAGCCGAATTTGCGCGCTTCATAGGAACAGGTGGTCAGCACTCCGCGCGGTCCGTCGCCGCCCACCGCCACCGGCTTGCCCCTGAGCGAAGGATCGTCGCGCTGTTCGACGCTGGCATAGAAGGCATCCATGTCGACATGGATCACCTTGCGCAGGCCGGGCGCTTCCTCGCCGGTTTCATCCTCATCGTCATGGGCGCCGCTCATGCCGGCAGGATAGCGCGAAAGCGGGGATGACGAAAAGGCACTGGTCAGGCGCCGCCCGACACGCCATTGCGCTGCAATGCCCGCTGCCGCCAAACCTGCACGCCGCGAGATCGGCGAACGCGAATTCGTCGTGATGATGGCCGCGCTGATGGCGCTGGTCGCGCTGTCGATCGATTCGATGCTGCCCGCGCTTGACGAGATCGCGGCCAGCCTTGGCGCGCGCGATCCCAACCACCGCCAGTTCGTGATCGGGTTCTATACCGTCGGCTCGGCCATCGGTGCCCTGCTGCCGGGCGCGCTGGCGGACCGGTTCGGGCGCCGACCCGTGCTGTTCGGCGCGCTGGGCTGCTATATCGTGCTGGCGCTGGTCTGCGCGCTAGCCCGCAATTTCGAGATGCTGCTGGCCGCCCGCGCGCTCCAGGCGCTGGGCAGCGCGGGGCTTTCGGTGCTGCCCGGTGCGATCATGCGCGACCGGTTCTCGGGCGATCGGATGGCGCGGCTCCTGTCGACCATCACGCTGGTCTTCATGGCGGTGCCGATGATCGCGCCGTCCTATGGCCAGCTTATCCTGCTGTTTGCCGAGTGGCGCTGGATCTTCGGCGGCACCGCGATCCTGGCTGCCCTGGTCGGGGCATGGGTGTGGTGGCGCCTGCCCGAAACGCTGGTGCCCGAAAACCGCCAGGACATTCACCTTGCCACGATCGGCACCAACATGCTGGGCGCGCTGAGCGAGCGCAGCGCGATCGGCTATGTCATCGGCGGCGGCGTGGTCTGGGCCGGGCTGTTCGGCTATCTCAACTCCTCACAGCAGCTGATCGCCGAGCATTTTGGCGCCGGTGACAGCTTTGCCCTGTTCTTCGCGCTGATGGCCGGCGGCATGGCGCTTGCCAACCTGACCAATGCCGGCATCGTCATGCGGTTCGGCGCGCGGCGGGTGTCGCACAGCGCGCTGTTCGCGTTCGTCGCGGTTGCCGTGCTGCAGGTCTGGCGTTCGTTCGGGGGCGGCGAAACCTTGTGGGAATTCGTCGGGCTGATGGGCGCGCAGATGTGCCTGATCGCCTTCATGGGGGCCAATTTCACCTCGATCGCGCTGCAACCGTTCGGGCGTACGGCAGGCGCGGCGGCATCGGCGCACATGTTCGTCCGCTCGTCATTGTCCTCGCTGCTGGGAATCGCGATCGGTCAGGCTTTCGACGGCACCGCGCGGCCGATCTCGCTGGCGCTGCTGGTGGGCGGGCTGATCGCGCTGGGGCTGGTGCTGTTCAGCGAGCGCGGGCAGCTGTTCCGCCGGCCCAATCCGCCCTACAGGCCCACGCCATGACCGACCTGTTCGACCTCGCGGTGATCGGCGGCGGGATCAACGGCGCCGGGATCGCACGCGATGCCGCCGGGCGCGGGGCGAAAGTGCTGCTGCTAGAGGCGGGCGACCTCGCCCAGGGGACAAGCTCGGCCTCGACCAAGCTGATCCACGGCGGGCTGCGCTATCTTGAGCACTACGAATTCGCGCTGGTGCGCGAATCGCTCGCCGAGCGGGAGGCCCTGTGGGCGATCGCACCGCACATCATCCACCCGATGCGCTTTGTCCTGCCCTATGTCCGGGGACTGCGCCCGCGCTGGCTGCTGCGGCTGGGGCTGTTTCTCTACGATCATATCGGCGGGCGCAGAAAACTGCCGCCGACCCGCACCGTCGACCTGGCGAAGCATCCGGCGGGCGCTCCGCTGAGGCCCGGCTTCGGCACCGGGTTCGAATATTCGGATGGCTGGGTCGATGATGCGCGGCTGGTGGTGCTGAACGCGAAAGACGCCGCCGAGCGCGGCGCGGCCGTGCGCACCCACACGCGGGTCGAGGGGGCGAGCAGGGACGCCGAAGGGTGGCTGATCCGCACCACCGACGGCACCTTCCGCGCCCGCGCGCTGGTCAATGCCGCCGGCCCCGGCGTCCTGGCGGTCGAGGGCCTGCTGGGCGACGCGCCCGACTATGCGATGCGGCTGGTGCGCGGCAGCCACATCGTGGTGCCTGGGCTGTTCGACCATCCCTATGCCTATTTCTTCCAGCTTCCCGATGGGCGGATCTTCTTCGCGATCCCCTTCCAGCGCCACTTCACCCTGATCGGCACCACCGACCGCGATTGCGCGCCGGGCGATCCGATCCGGGCGAGCGAGGAAGAGATCGCCTACCTGTGCGAGGGCGCCAGTCGCTATTTCGCCCGGGCGGTCACTCCGGCCGACGTGGTCTGGACCTATTCGGGCGTGCGCCCGCTGATCGACGACGGCTCGGGGCGGCCCGAGGCGGCGACCCGCGGCTACCGGCTCGAACTGTCGGCTGAAAGCGAGGGCGCGCCCTTGCTCAGCGTCTATGGCGGCAAGATCACCACCTATCGCCACCTCGCCGAGGAAGCGGTCGACCAGCTGGCCGCGCGGCTTCCGGCGCTGACGGGCACCGCCTGGACCACGCGCGCGCCGCTGCCCGGCGGGGATTTCCCGGTCGAGGGATTGGAGGCGCTCAAGGCCGGGCTGGCGGCGGACTATCCCTTCCTAGACGAAGCCGACGCCGATCGCATCGCCCGCGCCTATGGCAGGCGCGCCCGGCTCTGGCTGGACCGGCCGCGCGGCCGCCTGTTCGGCGCCGGGCTGAGCCAGGCCGAGGTCGACTACCTGAGGGAGCAGGAGTGGGCGGCAAGCGCCGAGGACATCCTCTGGCGGCGAACCAAGCTGGGGCTGCGACTGGATGCGGCGCAGGTCAGGGTGCTGGAAGAATATCTGGGCGGCCAGGTCGCGAAGTGACCCTTCGACAAGCTCAGGGTGAGCGGGAAAATCTCGGGGTCCGAAACCGCTCAGGCTGAGCTTGTCGAAGCCCCCAATCCCCGCCAGGCCAGCTCGGCGAATTCGCACAGCAGCGGGCGGGTGTCGCGCGGATCTATGATGTCCTCGATTCCGAAGATCTCGGCGGTCCTGAACGGACTTCTGACCCGGTTGAGCCGCGCTCGGATTACCTCGAGATGGGCGGCGGGATCCTCGGCGGCCTCGATTTCGGCCTTGTAGGCAACTTCGATCCCGCCCTCGATCGGCAGGCTTCCCCAGTCTCCCGAAGGCCAGGCGAAGCGGTACTGGAAGGAATCGGCATTGCTCATCGCCGAGCCCGCGATGCCATAGGCCTTGCGGACAACCACGCTGCACAGCGGCACGGTGGCCTTGTAAATCGCGTTCATCGCATTGACGCCGTACCGGATCGTCCCCGCCATTTCCGCGGCATTGCCGATCATGAAGCCGGGGTTGTCGACCAGGTGGACCACCGGCAGGCGGAACTGGTCGGCCAGCTTGATGAAGCGTTCGGCCTTCTCGCTGGTCTTGGCTTCCCACGATCCGCCCAGGAAACTGGGGTCGCTGGCCAGCACCGCGACCGGCCAGCCGTCGAGCCGGGCAAAGGCGGTGATCGCCGCGCGGCCCCACATCCGGCCCATCTCGAAGACGCTGCCCTTGTCGAACACCGCCTCGACGATCTTGCGCATCGAATAGGCCTTGCGGGCATCGCGCGGAACGGCGGAAATCAGCGATGCTTCGCGCCGGTCGGCAGGGTCGCCCACCTGCACCCGCGCGGCAAGCTCGCCGACGCTGGAGGGCAGGTAGGACAGGAACCGCCGCGCCCGGGCAAAGGCCTCGTATTCGCTGCCCACTTCCTCGTCGACCACACCGTTGCGGGTGTGGATTACCGAGCCGCCCAGGCTTTCCTTGTCGCTCGCCTCGCCGATCGCCTCGACCACCGCGGGGCCGGCGGCGAACAGCTGCGACAGGCCCTTGACCATCACCGAATAGTGGCTCGCCACCACCCGCGCCGCGCCAAGCCCCGCCGTGGGCCCGAGCGAAAGCGCGACCACCGGCACGGTCTCCAGATTGCGGATCACGTCGCTCCAGCCCGGCACCGCGGGCACATAGGTTGCGCCGATCATCTCGAGCGTCTTGACCGATCCGCCCCCGCCGGTGCCATCGATCATCCGGATCAGCGGGATCCTGAGCGAGTGGGCCATCGCCTCGCACTGCTCGAACTTGCGCCGGATTGCGGCATCGGCGGCCCCGCCGCGCACGGTGAAATCGTCCGCGCTCGCCACTACCGGCCGGCCCTCGATGTTGGCGCGCCCGAAGATCAGGTTGCTCGGGGCAAGGCCGGTCAGCTCGCCATCGGCGTCATAGGAACCCTTGCCGGCAATCTTGCCGATCTCGCGGAACGATCCGGCATCGACCAGCCCGGCGATCCGCGCCCGCGCATCGAGCTTGCCGCGCCCATGCTGGCGCGCGACCTTGTCGGCGCCGCCCATCTGCTCCGCAAGCTTCTCGCGGGCACGCAGTTCCTCGATTTCCGGTTTCCAGGTCACGCTCGAATCAATCCCCATTCCCTCATCGCGTCATTGCGAGCGTAGCGAAGCAATCCCGGGCGTCACGCACAAACGCCGTGGATTGCTTCGCTACGCTCGCAATGACGACCTGCGGGCGCGCGCCGCTATCAGGCGTCGGCCGCCTCGATCCGCGCCAGCAGCGCCTCGACCTGGACCTGCGCGCCGGGGGTGGCGGATAGCTCGGCCACCACGCCGTCGAACGGCGCGACCAGCGTGTGCTCCATCTTCATCGCTTCGAGCGTGAGCAGCTTCTGCCCCTTGGTCACCGCCTGCCCGGCGCTGACCTCGACCGCGATCACCTTGCCCGGCATGGGCGAAAGGATGTCACCGTCGTGGGCATGATGCCCTCCGCCACCTGCCGCGCGCCAGGATGAAACCAGCCAGGTCTGGCCGGATTCGCTGAGCAGCACCGAGCCTCGGGGATCGTCCGACCCGCCCGCGATCGGAATCTCCCGCGGATCTCCGTCAACCAGGAACCACCCCGTGGTTCGGGGCGAAGCGTTGAGGCGAAAGCCGGTCATCGGCCTTGCGGCGATCAACTCGGACGCGGCGTCGCTCAAGCCGGCTTCGCTTGGCAGCGGATCGGCGGTCATTGCATCGCCTTCGCGCGCGATCAGGCCGGTATCGACCGTTCCCGCCACGAAAGCCGGATTTTCGAGCGCCTGGGCCAGGAATGCCGCGTTGGTCCGCACCGGCCAGATCGCGCTCTGGTTGATCAGATCGTGCAGCCGCTCGCGCGCTTCATCGCGATTCGACCCGGCGGCGATCACTTTCGCGATCATCGGATCGTAGAACGGGGAAATCTCCGCGCCTACATAGACGCCGGTGTCGATCCGTCCGCCCGGGCCTTCACCAAGATCGAACAGGTCCAGCCTGCCGATGCTTGGCAGGAACCCCTTTGCCGGGTCCTCGGCATAGAGCCGCGCTTCCATCGCCCAGCCGTTGATGGAAAGCTGGTCCTGCTTCAGCGGAATCGCCTCACCCGCCGCGACGCGCAGCTGCCATTCGACCAGATCGACCCCGGTGATCTCCTCGGTCACGGGATGCTCCACCTGCAGGCGGGTGTTCATTTCCATGAACCAGATCCGGTCGGCGCGGAGGCCTTCGCTGGCGTCGGCGATGAATTCGATCGTGCCCGCGCCTTCATAGTCAACCGCCTGGGCCGCGCGCACTGCGGCGGCGCAGACGGCCTCGCGGGTGGCCGGGTCCATGCCGGGGGCGGGGGCTTCCTCGATCACCTTCTGGTGGCGGCGCTGCAGGCTGCAATCGCGCTCGAACAGGTGGACGACGTTGCCGTGGCTGTCACCGAACACCTGCACTTCGATGTGGCGGGGGGAGAGGATATATTTCTCGATCAGGACGTGGGCATTGCCGAAGCTGGCTGCGGCCTCGCGCTGGCAGCTGGCGAGGGCATCGGCGAAATCCTCGGCCTGCTCGACCAGGCGCATTCCCTTGCCGCCGCCACCGGCCACGGCCTTGATCAGCACAGGATAGCCGATCTTGCCCGCCTCGCCGGCCAGGAAAGCCGCGTCCTGATTCTCGCCCATGTAGCCCGGGGTCACCGGCACTCCGGCATCGGCCATCAGCTTCTTGGCCGCGTCCTTGAGGCCCATTGCCGTGATCGACGCGGGTTTGGGACCAACCCAGATCAGCCCGGCGTCGATCACCGCCTGGGCAAATTCGGCGTTTTCCGAAAGGAAGCCGTAGCCCGGATGGATCGCCTGCGCGCCGGTGGCCCTGGCGGCGGCGATGATCTTCTCTCCCACCAGGTACGATTCGCGCGCCGGGCTGGGGCCGATGTGCACGGCCTCGTCCGCCTGGCGCACATGCAGCGCGCGGGCATCGGCATCGGAATAGACCGCGACGGTCCTGATCCCCATTGCACGGGCGGTGCGGATGATCCGGCAGGCGATTTCGCCGCGGTTGGCAATCAGCAGGGTGGAAAACATGGCGGCATGGCTATCGCGCAAAGCGGCGCGCCGCAATGCCCCTTGCGCTCGTCGCCGCCCGACACTAGAGCCACGCCCAAACCAAAGCGCTTTACCCAACGGGGCTAACAGGATGGCAGACCGCTTCAATACCATTGCTGGCTGGACTTTGTTTTCCGGCATTGTCGCACTCGGCCTTTCGAGCCTGAGTGGACACTATTTTCAGGCTGGCAAGGTCGAACATTCCGCCGAAGGCGAAGAAGGGGCGGCCGCTCCGAAGGAAGAAACCCCGATCGAAGCGCTGCTGGCCAGTGCCGACATCGCCAAGGGCGAAGCCACCTTCAAGAAGTGCACCAGCTGCCACACCATCGAGCAGGGCGGTCCCAATGGCCTTGGTCCGAACCTCTACGGTGTCTTCGGTGATGCCATTGCCCAGGGCCGCGGCGGCTTCGCCTTCTCCGATGCGCTCAAGGCCAAGGGCGGCAAGTGGGACTGGGCCAGCATGAACGCCTGGCTGACCAGCCCGAGCGCTTTCGCCGCGGGCACCAAGATGAGCTTCGCGGGGATTTCCGATCCCCAGGAACGCGCCAACGTGATGGTCTTCCTCAATTCGAAGGGTTCTAACCTGCCGCTGCCGCCGGTTCCCGAAAAGAAGGAAGCCGCCGCACCCGCAGCCGCGGTCGTGGTCGGCGATGCCGCCAAGGGCCAGAAGAGCTTCGCCAAGTGCGCTTCGTGCCACACCATCAATCCGGGCGGCGCCAACGGGCTCGGCCCGAACCTGGCGGGCGTCTACGGCGAAGCGGTGGCCCAGGGCCGGGGCGGCTTCGCCTTCTCCGATGCGCTCAAGGCCAAGGGCGGCAAGTGGGACGATGCCACGCTCGATGCCTGGCTGACCGCTCCGAGCACTTTTGCGCCGGGTACCAAGATGACCTTCGCCGGCTTGTCGAACCCGCAGGAACGCGCTGACGTCATCGCCTATCTCAAGACCGCGAAGTAACGCCTTCGGGCCTTCGGGCAAGCAAAGGGGCGGGGCCTGCGGGCCTCGCCCTTTTTGTCAGCCCTTGAAGCCCTGCGCGATCACATACCATTCGGACGAATCCTTGCGGCTCGCCGGCGGCTTGGCGTGCTTCACGCTCGTGAAGTGCTGCTTGAGCAGGGCCAGCAGCTCGGCATCGGTGCCCCCGGCCAGCACCTTGGCAACGAAGCCGCCACCGCCTGCCAGGTTCTCGATCGCGAAATGGGCAGCGGTCTCGACCAGCCCCATCGTGCGCAGGTGATCGGTCTGCTTGTGGCCGACGGTGTTGGCGGCCATGTCGGAGATCACCAGGTCGGGCTGCCCGTCCAGCGCGCCGGTCAGCATCGCCGGGGCCTCGTCGGCCATGAAATCCATCTCGAAGATCGTCACGCCCTCGATCGGGTCGGTGGGCAAGAGGTCGATCCCGACCACTGCCGCCTTGGGGCTGCGCTTCCTTACCACCTGGGCCCAGCCGCCCGGCGCGATGCCCAGGTCGACGACCCGGCGCGCGCCCTTGAGCAGGCCGTACTTCTCGTCAAGCTCGATCAGCTTGAACGCGGCGCGGCTGCGCCAGCCTTCGGCCTTGGCCTTCTGCACATAGGGATCGGCCAGCTGGCGCGACAGCCAGCGAGCCGAGCTTGCCGACCGCTTGCGCGCGGTCTTGAGCCGTTCGGGAGCCTTCTTGCCTCTCATTCCTTGTTCCGCCGTGCCTGGCGCACCGCTTGGCGGCTGAGTTCCGCCGCGCTGCTCGAAGCCATCAGGCTGCGCAGGATTCCTTCGCGGATGCCGCGATCGGCCACGCCCAGCCGGGTGGCCGGCCAGAGTTCGAAAATGGTCTGCAGGATCGCACAGCCGGCCACCACCAGATCGGCCCGTTCGCGCCCGATGCAGGGCTGGGCACGGCGCTGTTCGGGCGACATCAGGGCCAGCCGTTCGCACAGGTCGGCCATGTCCTGCCTTGCAACGATCAGCCCGTCGACCGCCCGGCGATCATACTGCGGCAGTTCGAGGTGCAGACTGGCAAGCGTGGTCACTGTGCCGCTGGTGCCCAGCAGGCGCAGCGGGTGGGTCCCGGCGGCACGCTCGATCGCGCCGGTAATCCGTTCGGCAAAGGGGGCCAGGCTGTCACGGACGAGGCGGCGCATCTCGTCATAGCGCAGCGCGCGGCCGACCGCATCCGCGGGCTCGCCCACGCAGCTTTCGGTAAGGCTGACCACGCCCCACGGCACCGACTGCCAGTCATGGATGCGGGGCACTTCGCCATGCCGGCTTTCGACCAGCACCAGTTCGGTCGATCCGCCGCCGATATCGAAGATCATCGCCGGGCCTTCGCCGGCCTCGAGCAGCAGGTGACAGCCCATCACCGCAAGACGCGCTTCTTCCTGGGCGCTGATGATGTCGAGCAGGATGCCGGTTTCCTCGGCCACCCGGGCGATGAATTCCTCGCCGTTATCGGCCCGGCGGCAGGCCTCGGTGGCGACCGAGCGGGCGAGGTGGACGTTGCGGCGCCTGAGCTTGTCCGAACAGACATGCAGCGCCCCCAGCGCGCGCTCCATTGCCGACTGGCTTAGCCGCCCGGTCTGGGCCAGTCCTTCGCCCAGGCGCACGACCCGGCTGAAGGCATCGATCACGGTAAAATGCTCGCCATCGGGGCGCGCGATCAGGAGGCGGCAATTGTTGGTGCCAAGGTCGATCGCGGCAAAGGCCTGGCGGTGAAACGGGGATGTGCGCGGGATCGCGACGTGCCACGGCGCCGCCGCTGCGGGCGGGGAACCAGTGCTGTTTCGGCCACCGGGCCGGTGCGGACCTTGGGGGGGAAGCGGATCGGTTGCGGCCTTACGGCCCTGCCCCTGTCCTCGCTCGCTTCCTGCCACCTCCTTGTCACGCATGGCCGGCGGGAGATCGTCCGCCATTGCAATCGCACTCTTATCGTTTTCCCGCCCTTGCGGCGGGTACCTGGCGCCTTGGTAGACCCTGCGCCGCTTCGGGGCAAGCAAGGATGGTTCAGCACCTTGACGAGCGCCATGCGCGGCCCTAGAGGCACCCGCCTGTTGCCCGATCGTCTAAAGGTAAGACTACGGACTCTGACTCCGTCAATCGAGGTTCGAATCCTCGTCGGGCATCCAATCCTTGCGCTGCGGCAGTGCTAACCGGTCATCCGGCCGGCGCCGCAGGTCCATCGCCGCACTCGACAAACCAGTTTCGAAGCGCGACAAGGGGCTAATGACTGAAGAAGAAGAAAGACGCCTGCATCGCAGGCGTTTCTACAAGGCCGAGCAGGAAGCCGGCTTTGTCGAATCGCACGTAACCTCAACCCCGCAGACCCGCGACCAGGCCTATCGCCTGGCCTTCCGCGACACCGATTTCCTGCTGCGCGAAGAACTGCGCCCGGTGCGCTTCCAGCTCGAACTGCTGAAATGCGAAATGCTGCTCGACGAGGCGCGGATCGGCTCGACGCTGGTCTGTTACGGCTCGGCCCGGATCCCTTCGCCCGAGATGGCCGAAGAGGCGCTGGCAACCGCGACCACGCCCGAACGAAAGGCGGTGATCGAGCGGCTGGTGGCGAAATCGAAATACTACGAGGAAGCCCGCAAGCTGGCGCAGATCGCCTCGAGCTGCGGGATCGTCGAAAAGGGCATGCGCCAGTTCGTGGTTTGCTCGGGCGGCGGGCCTTCGATCATGGAAGCGGCGAACCGCGGCGCGGTCGAGGCCGGGGCCGAGACGATCGGCCTCAACATCGTGCTCCCGCACGAGCAGGCGCCGAACCAGTACGTCACCCCGCACCTCGCCTTCCAGTTCCACTATTTCGCGCTGCGCAAGATGCACTTCCTGCTGCGCGCCAAGGCGGTGGCGGTGTTCCCCGGTGGCTTCGGCACCTTTGACGAATTCTTCGAGCTGCTTACCCTGGTCCAGACCGGCAAGATGAAGCCAATCCCGATCCTGCTGTTCGGCGGCGAATTCTGGAGCCGGGTGGTGAATTTCGAGGCCCTGGCCGAGGAAGGGGTGATCAACTTCGAGGATCTCAAGCTGTTCCACCGCGTCGAAACCGCGGATGAGGCCTGGGCCAAGGTGGTCGAGTTCTACGACCTCGGTTAGCCCCGAGCCTCGGCATGCCCCAGCGGGCCATGCCCGGCCCCGAAACCCGGCGCGGCGCGCAAGGCGCTGCGGACGAACAGGCGCGCGCGGTCGACCGCTTCGGGCAGCGGCAGGCCCTTGCCCAGGTAGGTCGCGATCGCGCTTGAAAGCGTGCAGCCGGTGCCGTGCGTATGGACGGTGTGGATGCGGGTCGCAGCCATGATGTGCGGCGCTTCGCCGGGCAGAACCAACAGGTCTTCCACCCGTTCGCCCTCCGCATCGCCGCCCTTTGCAAGGTAGGGCACGGCGCGCGCGGTCATTCCCTCATGGCCCCCCAGCGCCGCCAGTTCCGCCACATTGGGTGTGGTCAGCGCGGCCAGGCGCATCAGCCGCTCGAACCCGGCAATGGTTGCTTCGTCGGCCAGCGCTGCGCCGCTGGTGGCGATCATCACTGGGTCGAAGACAACCGGCACTCCCAGTCCTTCCAGCCGGTCCGCCACGACCGCGGCGATCGCGGGGGAGCCGAGCATGCCGATCTTGATCGCGTCGACGCCAATGTCGCTCACGCAGGCATCGATCTGCGCCGCGACCATCTCGGGAGACAGGGCATCGACCGCGCTGACCCCCAGCGTGTTCTGCGCGGTAATCGCGGTGATTGCGGTCATCGCATAGCCGCCAAGCACGGTGATCGTCTTGATATCGGCCTGGATTCCCGCACCGCCCGACGAATCGGACCCGGCAATGGCAAGGATGCGTGGCGGGACGCTCATGCCGGCGCCCCAGCCTTCGTCATTGCGAGCGCGGCGAAGCGATCTTGGCATTGCGCATTGCGGCTCCTAGATTGCTTCGCTGCGTTCGCAATGACGATCGGCCTTGTCATCCGGCGAACTTGCGCACCGTGCTCGACGGATGCTTGGCGTGCAGATGCTTTGCCCGCGTCGGCCGGTCCAGCAGTTCGCCGCCGCAATTGGGGCAACGCTCGTCGAGCGCGTCGGCGCATTCGGTGCAGAAGGTGCACTCGAAGCTGCAGATGAATGCGCCGGGCAGTTCGGCGGGCAGGTCGGCGCCGCAGCGTTCGCAGTCGGGGCGCATTTCCAGGCTCATGCCGCGGCCTCCTTCACCGCTTCGCAGATCGCATCGACCACGGATTCGACCTCGCCGGCGTCGTCGCCCTCGGCCATCACGCGGATCACCGGTTCGGTGCCCGAGGGGCGGATCACCAGCCGGCCCTTGCCGGCAAGCTTTGCCTCGGCCTCGGCGATCACCGCCTTGACCCGGCCGTCCTCAAGCGGCTTTCCGCCCAAAAAACGCACGTTCTTGAGCAGTTGCGGCACCGGATCGAACAGGTGCAGCAATTCGCTGGCGCGCTTGCCCGAGGTGACCAGCGCGGCCAGCACCTGCAGCGCGGCAACCGTGCCATCGCCGGTGGTGGCATGATCGAGCAGGATCATGTGCCCGCTCTGCTCCCCGCCGACATTGTAGCCGGCGGCCTTCATCCGCTCGAGCACATGGCGGTCCCCGACCTTGGTGCGCTCAAGCGTAAGGCCCTGGCCGCCAAGGAACCGCTCAAGACCCAGGTTCGACATGACCGTGGCCACCACCCCGCCGCCGCGCAGCGTGCCGCGCGCCGCAAGCTGGGTGCCGATCAGCGCCATGATCTGGTCGCCATCGACCGTCTGGCCGCGCTCGTCGACCACGATCAGCCGGTCGGCATCGCCATCGAGCGCGATCCCGATGTCGGCGCCGCTGGCGACGACGGTTTCCTTGATCAAGGCAAGGTGGGTAGAGCCGCAGCGCTCGTTGATATTGGTGCCGTTGGGGTTGACCCCAACCGCGATCACTTCGGCGCCCAGCTCCCAGATCGCGCTTGGCGCCACCTGATAGGCCGCGCCATTGGCGCAATCGACCACGATCTTGAGCCCGTCGAGCCGGACCAGATCGGGCAGCGCGCCCTTGACCGCGTGGATATAGCGCCCGCGCACATCGTCGATCCGCCGCGCCCGGCCGATCTGGGCCGAAGGAGCAAGAGCGAGCTCCTCGCCCAGCAGCGCCTCGATCGCCAGCTCGTCCTCGTCCGACAGCTTGAAGCCATCGGGGCCGAACAGCTTGATCCCGTTGTCCTCATAGGGGTTGTGGCTGGCCGAGATCATTACGCCCACGTCCGCGCGTAGCTCGCGCGTCAGCATGGCGATGGCCGGGGTCGGCAGCGGCCCGGTCAGCACCACGTCCATGCCGACGCTGGTGAAGCCCGCAACCAGCGCGTTTTCCAGCATGTAGCCCGAAAGCCGCGTGTCCTTGCCGATCACCACCCGGTGCTTGTGCGCCCCGCGCAGGAAATGCGTGCCCGCCGCCTGCCCCACCTTCATCGCGGTGGCGGCGGTCATCACGCCCGCGTTGGTCTTGCCGCGGATCCCGTCGGTGCCAAAGTAGCTGCGTCCCATAACCTGGCTCATAACCTGCAAAGTGTTCAGGAATTGCTATGTCGCGCCGCGCCGCTAAAGTCACGCGGACAAGCAGCGAAATTTCGGGGGCATGGCGTGGCAGAAGCGGGCGAGGCAGCAAAGTTCCCGGAAATAAAGGTTCCCGCCGGACTGACCTTTGCCGGGCTGGTGCTGGGCTTTGCACTGGGCGTGGCGCTTCACGGCACCCCCACGCTCGACCGGATTCTCGAGGCGGCGACCCCGGCGGGCAAGCTCTGGCTGCGCGCGCTGCAGCTGACCATCATTCCGCTGGTGGTCGGACTGGTCTATACCGGCATTTCGCAGACCCTGGCCGCGGCCGGGGGCGGGCGACTGGCGCGGCGCGCGGTGGGGCTGTTCTTTGTCTTCCTGCTGGCGGCCGGCGCGATGTCGGCAATTTTGGTTCCGGCCTTGCTCGAACTGTTTCCGATTCCGCCGCGCGCGGTCGCGGCGCTGAGCGGCGGGGCGGCCGAGGCAGGCAAGGTCCCCGGTTTCAGCGAAATCCTGATGGCGATGATGCCCGAGAATATCTTCGCCGCGGCTTCGGCCGGGGCGATGCTGCCGATCGTGCTGTTCATTTCGGTGCTGGCCGTGGCGGCGACCCGGATCGCCGATGTTCCGCGCCGCGCGTTGGCGACGGTGTTCGAAGGGCTGGCCGCGGCGATGATGGTGGTGATCGGCTGGGTGCTGGCGATCGCCCCGATCGGCGTCTTCGGGCTGGCGATAACGCTGGCGGCAAGCAGCGGAACCGATGCGATCGGTGCCTTGGCGCACTACATCCTGGTGGTCAGCGCAGCTGGCCTGGTGGTGATGATCGCGGGCTACGTGCTGGCCCTGGTCCTGGCCCGGCAGCCGCTGGGCGCCTTTGCGCGCGCGATGCTGCCGGTCCATGCGGTGGCGCTTTCGACGCAAAGCTCGCTTGCTTGCCTGCCGGCGATGCTGGGCGCCACCCGCAAGCTTGGCGTGCGCGAGGCGACCGCCGATTTCGTGCTGCCGCTGGCCGTGGCGATCTTTCGCGGCACCAGCCCGGCGATGAACATGGGGGTGGCGATCTATGCCGCCTACCTCACCGGGACGCCGCTGTCGGTGTGGACGCTGGCAGTGGGCGTGGTAGTGGCGTTCCTCGTCTCGCTAAGCTCGGTCTCGCTGCCCGGAACGCTCAGTTTCGTGATTTCGGTCGGCCCGATCGCCAACGCGATGGGTGTGCCGATCGCTCCGCTGGCGCTGCTGGTCGCGGTCGAAATGCTGCCCGACCTGATGCGCACCCTGGGCAATGTGACGATGGACGTGGCGGTGACTGCGGTGGTGGACCGGGAATAAGAGGTTGGTCGGGCCGGGGGAGCGGGCCGGCGTTGCAAGGACAGGCGGAGGCCTGTCCGCGACCGTCACAGATCCTTTTCGTAGATCGTGTATTCCTTGTTGATCCGGCTGTCGATCGCCTCGGCGATGGCGACCATTCCCTGGTTGTCTTCCAGGATCCAGCCGATCTCGCCGCGCGTGTAGCCGTAGTCCCGCACCGAATTGGCGCGGATCTTCTCGATCATCATGAAAGCCAGCTGGCTGGCGAGCCGGCTTGACTGGTATTCCTTGAGCACGCCCATCAGCGGAACTCGCATGGTGGTGCCGTGCGGCTTTTTCAGCCACCACAGCAACTTCGCCCAGCCGAAGGGGAAAAGCTTTCCGCCGATGGCCTTCATCGGCTCGTTGAGATCGGGCAGGGTCATCATGAAGGCCACGGGCCGGCCATCGTATTCGGCGATCATGATCAAATCTTCGCGCACCAGCGGCTTCAGCTTCTTGCCGGTGTGGACGATCTCCGCCTCGGTGAAGGGGACGAAACCCCAGTTGTCGGACCAGGCATCGTTGAGGATCTCGCAGATGATCCTGGCCTCGCGGTCGAAGTGCTTGATTTCGACGTTGCGGATCACGATCCGCTCATTGCGCTCGCCGGACTGGACGATGCGCTTGATCAGCGGCGGGAATTCCTGCGTGATGTCGAGCTCATAGGTCGCGAGTTTCTTGGCCAGCTTGTAGCCGTCATGCTCGATCCACGCCTGGTAGGCAGGATTGTCGTGCCCCATCATCACCGTCGGCGGATGATCGTGCCCCTTGGTGAGCAGGCCCGGTTCTTCCCAGACCGATAGGCTGAGCGGCGCAAGAACCCGGGTCATGCCCTGCTCGCGCAGCCACTCCTCGGCCCGGGCGATCAGCGCATGAGCCGCCGCCTCGTCGGTCGCCTCGAGCAGGCCCCAGTTGCCGGTTCCGGGGCCCATGCCCTGGCTGGCCGGCTGGGTCAGCGCCAGCTCGTCGATATGGGCCGAAATCCGCCCTACCGCCGTGCCGCCGCGCCAGGCCAGGAAGAGCTGCATCCGGGCGTGTTCGTGAAACGGGTTCTTGCCCGGGGTCAGCATTTCCACCACTTCGCTGCGCAGCGGCGGGACCCAATTGGGATCCGAGCGATTGAGCCGGTAGCCCAGATCGATAAAGGCCTTCAGGCCGGCGTTGTCGGTCACCGGGGTGACGGATATTTCTGCTGCTGCCACGATGTTGCCTTTGTTCGGGGTCAATGCGACCCGGTATGACCCCCGCCACTACGCGATGCGCCGGCGCAATGGAATGACTTGATGACCGCCCAGCAAAAGATCGACACCACACTGCCCAACTCGCAGATCCCCGACGATATGGAAATGCTGCGCGCCGCGGTGGAACTGACCCGCGACATTTCGGCCGCGCGGCCGGGCATCTACTGGCCCGACATGCTGGTTTCGACCGCGATCGGCTATGCCGGGATCGCCGGCGCGATCCTTCTGCCCGGCTGGCAGGCCTGGGCCAGCGGCATCCTGGCGGTGTTCTTCCTCTACCGCGCGCTGCTGTTCATCCACGAGCTGACCCACCTCCACCGCACCGCGCTGCCGGGGTTCCGCTTCGTCTGGAATGTGCTGGTGGGCATTCCGATGCTGACCCCTTCATTCATGTACGAAGGGGTCCACACCCTGCATCATGCCCGCACCAAATACGGTACGATCGAGGATCCCGAATACCTGCCGCTGGCGCTGATGAAGCCGTGGTCGCTGCCGGTCTTCATCCTGATCGCGGTGCTGCTGCCCTTCGGTCTCCTGATCCGCTGCGCCCTGCTGGTGCCGCTTGGGGCGGTGATCCCGCCGCTGCGGAAGCTGGTCTGGGAACGCGCGTCCTCGCTGTCGATCAATCCGGATTTCCGCCGCCGCCGGCCCGAAGGCGATTTCGCGCGGATGGTGTTCTGGCAGGAACTGGGCGCTTCGGTCTGGGCCTGGACGCTGCTTGCCAGCACCCGCTGGCTGGGCTGGGAGCCGCTGCTGATCGCGCTTTCGGTGGTTTCGGCCACCGCGGTGTTCAACCAGATCCGCACCCTGGTCGCACACCTGTGGCAGAATGACGGCGAGGCGATGACGGTCACCGCGCAGTATCTCGATTCGGTCAATGTCCCGCCGCCCGAGCTGTTTGCTCCGCTGTGGGCGCCGGTCGGCCTGCGCTATCACGCGCTGCACCACCTGTTGCCCTCGATGCCCTACCATTCGCTGGGCGAGGCGCACCGCCGGCTGAGCCAGCACCTGGGGGCGCAATCGACCTATGAAAAGGCGAGCTATCCGGGGCTGATGCCTTTGGTCGCCAGGATCGCGCGCAGCACGATGGTCAGGCGCTAGGTGCCTATTCCTCGGTCCTGACCAGCACCGTTTCGCCGACCAGCAGGAACAGCAGGAACGGCGCCCAGGCCGCGATCAGCGGGGGATATCCGCCGAAGTTGCCCATCGCCAGCGCGGCGTTGTCGACCACGAAATAGGCAAAGCCCAGCGCCATGCCGATCACCGCGCGGATCCACAGATTGCCCGAGCGCGCCAGCCCGAATGCGGCGACCGAGCCGAGCAGCGGCATCAGCAGCGCCGACAGCGGACCCGAAAACTTGTGCCACCACTTGCCCTGCAGCTCGGTCACCCGCCGACCCGAGGCTTCGAGCGCCTTGATCGAGCGGCCGAGCGCCACGAAGTTCTGGCCATCGGGATCGACGCGTCCGATCGCCAGTTGTGCTGGGGTCACGCCGGGGGCGACGACCTGGCTGGGCAGCCTGGTCAGCGTGGTGGTGGCGACATCGAACTTTGCCGGACTTTCCAGCTTCCAGCCGGGCGCGGCATAGCTGGCCCGGGGGCTGCGCAGCTGTTCGGTCACCATTCCCGATTTGTCACGCAGGTACAGCGTCACGCCTTCCAGCCGGGTTGCCGCGCCTTCGCCGCTCACCGTCTGGGCGGTCAGCACGTTTGCGCCGTCGGGGACATAGACGTTGGTCCTGATCCCGGTATCCTTGGGCAGCGGCTTGTAGCGGGCCTGGTTCCACTGCTTGAGAATGCCGCTGCGCGGGGCCACCACGGTCTCGTTGAAAGTGAAGCTGACCAGTGAGACAACGCCCGCGGTGAGCAGCATCGGCGCCAGAATCTGGTGCGCGGAGAGCCCGGCGGCGCGCATTGCGATGACTTC
The DNA here is from genome assembly GCA_046348665.1 of Sphingomonadaceae bacterium. Lineage (GTDB taxonomy): Bacteria > Pseudomonadota > Alphaproteobacteria > Sphingomonadales > Sphingomonadaceae > Novosphingobium. The sequence continues at coordinate 1,475,537 of JAXMDV010000001.1, forward strand.
GCTGTTCTGGTTGAGCGGCCAGAACGTGAAAAGCGTTGCCAGCAGGACCGAATAGGGCAGGAACCGCGCGATCAGTTGCGGCGTGCGCAGCGAGATATAGTACCACAGTTGCGCCTCGCCGTTGCCGGGCACGGCCAGGATGTCGCCGCTTTCGCTCAACAGGTCGAGCATCTGCAGCACCAGCACGAGCATCAGCAGGATGCCCAGGATGCGCACGATGAACAGCCGCGCGAGATAGAGCGTGATCGTCCGCGAGGGGAACATGTCGGCCAGCATCAGGCGGCCTCGGCTTTCTTGTCGCGGTTGAACAGCTTCATCACCAGCTTGCCCAGCTTGCCGGCGAACTTCTCGAGTGCCCCGATCGGCTGTCCGCCGGGAACGAAGGCGATCCGCCAGAACATCCACATGATCAACGCAGCGAAGAGCAGGAAAGGCCCCCACAGGATCAGCCAGGGATCGAACCGCCCCTGCGCGGCCGCGGCCTGGCCGTATTCGTTAACCTTGTGATAGGCCACCACCATCACGATCGAGAGAAACATGCCGAGCGACGAGGTTGACCGCTTCGGCGGCACCGCCAGCGCCACCGCCAGCAGCGGCAGGAGCAGCATCATTACCACTTCGACCATCCGGTAATTCAGGCTGGCGCGGGTTTCGTTGCGCACCTTTTCGGCCGTTTGGTCGTTCCATCCGATCCGCAGCAGTTCGGGCAGGATATATTCGCGTTCCTTGCCGCCGCGCTGGCGGAACTTCTCGATCGCGGGCAGGTCGATCGGCAAATCGTGGCGCGAAAAGCTGAGGACGCGGGGTTGCTGGCCGGGTTCGTCCTGGACGATCTGGCCCTGCGTCAGGCGCAGCACGATCGTGTCGGGGCTGTCCTTGAGCGCCAGGAAAGTCCCCTCGCGCGCCGAAATCGTCGCGACCTGGCCGCTTGGCGAGGTGAACCGCGCAAAGATCCCGATCAGGCGGCGGCCGTTGTCGTGGCTCTGGTCGATCCTGAGCGCCATCTTGTCTTCAAGCGTGGTGAACTCGCCCACCTTGATCGATGCCCCCAGCGCGCCCGAGCGCAGTTCGAAATCGAGCTGTTCGTACCAGTAGCGGGCATAGGGCTGGAGATAGCCGACGATCCCGAAATTGAGCGCCGCCAGGACCAGCGTGATCGCATAGGGCACCCGCAGCAGCCGCGTATAGCTGAGCCCCACCGCGCGCATCACGTCAAGTTCGCTCGAGGTTGCCAGCTTGCGGAAGGCGAACAGGATACCCAGCATCAGCCCCAGCGGGATCGCCAGGCTGGCATATTCGGGCAGCAGGTTCGCCAGCATCCGGAACACGACCGAGATCGGTCCGCCCTCGTTCCCGACGAACTCGAACAGCTTGAGCATCTTGTCGAGCACCAGCAGCGAAGCGGCGATCACGAAGACCGCCAGCATCGGCCCCAGCACCAGCCGGAAGATGTAGCGGTCGATGGCGGGGATGGATTTCACGCTGGCCTTGGTCAGGGGAGAGACAGGCCGATGCCATAACCGTCCCGGCGGCGCGGCGAAAGCGCAAATCCCTTTGCGCTGCGTCATGGCGAAACCGGGCTGCGCCGGCTAGGCTGTCCAAATTCAAGGCGACCTAGGAGCACCAAGATGCAGTCAAGTCCCGCAAAGTCCGCCGAGAGCCACGCAGTCGCCCGAATTGGCTGGCTGCGCGCGGCGGTGCTGGGGGCGAACGACGGGATCGTTTCCACCGCCAGCCTGATCGTCGGCGTGGCGGCGGCGGCGTCGGGCAAGCAGGAAGTGCTGGTGGCCGGAGTGGCCGGTCTGGTGGCCGGCGCGCTTTCGATGGCGGCGGGGGAATACGTTTCGGTCTCGAGCCAGGCCGATACCGAGACGGCCGACCTGGCCCGCGAGACGCGCGAGCTGGCCGAACAACCCGAATTCGAGCTGGCCGAACTGACCCAGATCTACCGCCAGCGCGGGCTGGACGAGGCGCTTGCCAGGCAGGTCGCCGAAGCGCTGAGCGCGCATGACGCATTGGCCGCCCACGCCCGCGAGGAGTTGGGACTGACCGACATGCACCGCGCCCGGCCCTTGCAGGCCGCGCTCGCCTCGGCGGCGACCTTTGCGCTGGGCGCGGCCTTGCCGCTGGTCGCCGCGCTGATCCTGCCGCTCGGCACCCTGGCGGTCGGGGTGACGATCGCCGCCCTGGTCTTCCTGATGCTGCTGGGCGCGGTCGGCGCGCGGGCCGGCAGCGCGCCAGTCGGCAAGGGCGTGATGCGCGTCACCTTCTGGGGCGCGATCGCAATGGCCGCGACCTATGCGATCGGCAGCCTGTTCGGAACCAGCGTCGGATAGAGGTCAGGCGAAAGTCACGCCTTTTCCAGCGTACATTGCAGCGGGTGCTGGTTCTGGCGGGCGAAATCCATCACCTGGTTCACCTTGGTTTCGGCGATTTCGTAGGGAAAGATCCCGCAGACGCCGACTCCGCGCTGGTGGACGTGGAGCATCACCTGGGTGGCCTGATCCATGTCCATCTGGAAGAAGCGCTTCAGCGCGATCACCACGAATTCCATCGGGGTGTAATCGTCGTTCAGCATCAAGACCTTGAACTGGCTGGGCTTCTTCGGCTTGGCCCGGGTCTTGGTGGCGATGCCGACCTGGCCCTGTCCGCCCGAATCGCCTTCACCGCCTTCCGCGGCGCGGAATGGCTGATCGGTAAGGGCGGACATGGAGTGCATCGGGCTGAAATATCGCATCGCAAGGGTAAAGGACAAGTGGTCTTGTCCCAAAAACCAAACGGGCCGGACAGCCATTGAGCTGTCCGGCCCGGATCGGGCTCGCGGAGCGGCAGGGAGAGGGGGACGCCGCGCCGCGAGGAGCAGCCGCGCTTAGGCGGCCTGCTTGACCTTTTCGACAGCCAGGCTGACGCGGGTCGAGATCGGCGCGAAAGCGTCGTTCGCCAGCTTCACGGCCTTTTCCGAGTGCTTCGAACCCGAAGCAACCGCGGCGTCGAAATTGCGGCGCAGGATTTCGCCCTGCAGCTTGAAGAAGTCGGCCGGCGACTTGACGGCGGCGAGTTCCTTGACGTCGGCGGTCAGGGTTTCGATCGCGCTCTTGCCTTCGGCAACGTAGTCCTTGCCCAGTTCCTGCAGGCCGGCGGCCAGGATCTTGCCCGATTCGACCAGCGCTTCGACATTGCCCTTGGCAAAGTCGCCATAGTCGGCGGCATAGGCCTGGCCCTTTTCGAGCATGTCCTTGGCGCGGACCTGCGCGTCGGCGGCGGCTTCCTTGAGCTTGGCGGTGAAATCTTCGGCGGCGTTCTGGGTCTTGGTCATGATGGTGTCCTTGAGCTTGGCGGCGGTCGGGGCCTTGGCGGCCGGCTTGGCGGCGGCCTTCTTCACGACCTTCTTCGGGGCAGCGGCCTTCTTGGCCGGGGCGGGCTTCTTCGCGGCGGCCTTGGGGGCAGCCTTTGCGGGAGCGGCCTTGGCTTCGACCTTGGGCTCGCTCTTCACTTCAACCTTGGCGGCCGCTTCGGCATAGGCCTTTTCGGCAGCAGCATCGATTTTCGTTTCCGGGGCAGTAGCCATCGTCACAAATCCTTTCGACAGAACCAGCGCGGGCCGGTTCATGTTGCAGTGCACAAAATAGATATTGCACTTGCGAAGTCAAGAGTCTTTTTGTGCAGTGCAGCAAAAAAGCGCAAACCACGCGGAATTTGCAAATTCCGCCTCGGCACGGCAGCACGAGAAACAGGGAAGACAGCAAGGAGCCGGACATGAGCGTTGGCCATCTGGGCCCGGAGGTCAGCCTTGACGATCCGGCCTTCATCCATCCGACCGCGCTGATCCACGGCAAGGTCCGGATCGGCCGCGGCGCCTCGGTCTGGCCCTATGCCGTGTTCAGGGCAGAGATGTTCGAGATCGTGATCGGCGAGCGGACCAATATCCAGGATTTCGTGATGATCCATGTCGGCGCCGGAACGCCCACGATCGTCGGGGCCGATTGCTCGATCACCCATCATGCCACGCTGCATGGCTGCACCATTGGCGACAGCTGCCTGATCGGCATCGGCGCGACGGTGATGGATGGCGCGGTGATCGGCGAGGGATCAATCGTTGCCGGTCACGCCATCGTTACGGAAGGCAGCGTGTTTCCGGCCCATTCGATCATCGCCGGCTCGCCGGCCCGGCTGGTCAAGACCCGCGACAGCACCGCCGCCAACCGCCGCAATGCGATGTTCTACCACATGAACGCGCTCAATTACGCGCAAGGGATCGAGCGGCTGACGCCCGAACAGGTCGGGCGGCTCATCGCGCCTTGACGTAGCTCCCGGGGGCATCCTCGATCACCGTGTCGCCCTTGCCGCCGGGTATCCGCTTGCCCGTGGCGGGCACTTCGCCCTGGTCCTGGCGGCGGATCCACTCGATCCAGTGCGGCCACCAGCTGCCCGGGGTCTCGACCGCGCCGGCAATGAATTCATCGAGGCTGCCGACCGGCTTGTCATTGGTCCAGTACTGGTACTTGCGCGCAGTCGGCGGGTTGACCACGCCGGCGATGTGGCCCGATCCGGCGAGCATGAAGGTCTTGTCCCCGCGCAAGTGATCCATCAGCTTCCAGACACTGGCAACCGGGGCAATGTGATCCTCGCGCCCGGCCTGGATGTAGGCTGGGGTTTCGATCCGGGTCAGGTCGATCGGCGTGCCGTCGGCGCTGAGGCTGTCGGGCACCACCAGCCGGTTGTCGCGGTAGAGATCGCGCAGGTAGTCCATGTGCCAGCGAGCCGGCAGGTTGGTGACATCGCCGTTCCAGTGCAGCAGGTCGAACGCCGGATAGTCCTCGCCCAGCAGGTAGTTCTTGACCACGTAGTTCCAGATCAGATCCTGGCCGCGCAGCAGGTTGAAGGTGAAGGCCATGTACCGGCCATCGAGATAGCCGGTATCCGCCGAAAGCTTCTCGAGCGCCTCGAGCTGCTGGTCGTCGATGAAGACCTTGAGGTCGCCGGATTTCTCGAAATCGACCTGCGCGGTGAAGAAGGTCGCGCTCCTCACCCGGCCTGCCTCGCCGCGCCGCGCCAGCACCGCCAGCGTCGCCGCCAGCGTGGTTCCGGCAACGCAGTAGCCGATGGTGTGGACGCTCTGCACCCCCAGCCGGGCACGGACCTGGTCGATCGCATCGATCTGGGCGCGGATGTAATCGTCCCAGACCAGATCCTTCATGCTGGCGTCGGCTGATTTCCACGACACCACGAAAACCGTCAGCCCCTGTTCCACCGCCCAGCGGATGAAGCTTTTCTCAGGGCTGAGATCGAGGATGTAGAAGCGGTTGATCCACGGCGGGAAGATCACCAGCGGAACCTCGAGCACGCCTGTCGTCGTGGGGCTGTACTGCACCAGCTGATACAGCGGAGTTTCATGCACCACCTTGCCGGGCGTGGTGGCGATATTCTCACCCAGGCGGAAGGCGTTCGGATCGACATGGGTCAGCTGGCCCTGCCTGAGGTCGTGAAGCAGGTGCTCCAGCCCCTTGACCAGGTTCTCGCCGCGGGTCTCCAGCGTCTTTTCGACCACCAGCGGGTTGGTCAGCGGGAAATTGGCCGGGCTGAGCATTTCGACCAGCGTGCGCGCGGCGAATTTCAGCTGCGCGGTCTTTGCCGGATCGCCGGTATCGACCGCATCGGCCATTGCCGCGATCTGTTCGGCGAGCAGCAGATAGGTCTGGTGGACCAGCGCATAGAACGGCTGCGAGCGCCACCGGGGATCGGCGAAGCGGCGATCCTTGCGCGGCAATTGCGGGCCTTCGGCGCCTGCCTCGCCGGCCTGGGGACCGATGCCGTACTGACCCAGCACACCTTGCCACAGCGCCAGGCTGTCCTCCCAGAACCGCTTCTGGCTTTCAGGATTGCCAAGCGGCAGCGCCTTGATCCAGCCCTGCATGATGCCGGCGAAGTTGCGCGGATCGGCCAGCAGCATCGGCAGCTTGCCGCCGGACGAAGACGCCTGTTCGCGCTGGAAATCGAGCCACAGCGCCTGGAGCCGCTGCGCCGCGGCCGTCCACTGGGTCAGATCGCCCGTGGCCTGGCTGTCTTCCCCGCCCGGCATGAACTGGGTGAACAGCTGCTGCGGCGCCTGCATCATGGCAGACAGAACCTCGCCCGGATCCAGCTTGTCGCTCATCGAAATGACTCCTTTGGCCGGGATTATAGGCGCTTGGCCTGACAATCGCGAGGCTTCTTGTGCGCGTGCACATGAAATCCACTGGCGCTGACCGCGGCTTTCCCCGATAAGGCCGCTCGCGCCACCTTCGGCGCCACGCCAATCCGGAAAGGTCCAATGTCCGAAGAGTTCTACCGCATCAAGCGCCTGCCGCCCTATGTCATCGCCGAAGTCAACGGCATGCGGGCCGCAGCACGCGCCGCCGGTAGGGACATCATCGACCTGGGCATGGGCAACCCCGATCTGCCGCCGCCAAGCCACGTGATCGACAAGCTGTGCGAGGTTGCGCAAAAGCCCGACGCGCATGGCTATTCGGCCAGCTCGGGCATTCCCGGCGTGCGCAAGGCGCAGGCCAATTACTATGCTCGCCGCTTCGGGGTCCAACTCGATCCCGAAACCGAAGTGGTCATGACGATGGGCTCGAAGGAAGGGCTGGCCAGCCTTGCCACCGCGATCACCGGTCCGGGCGACGTGGTGCTGGCGCCCAACCCCAGCTATCCGATCCACACTTTCGGCTTCATCATCGCAGGGGCTACGATCCGCTCGGTCCCGACCACGCCGGACGAAAACTACTGGCGCGCGCTCGAACGGGCGATGGCCTTCACCGTGCCGCGTCCTTCGATCCTGATCGTCAACTATCCTTCGAATCCCACCGCCGAAACGGTCGATCTCGCCTTTTACGAACGGCTGGTCGCCTGGGCGAAGGAGAACAAGGTCTGGGTGCTTTCGGACCTTGCCTATTCCGAGCTTTATTTCGACGGCAAGCCGACCGTTTCGATCCTGCAGGTGCCGGGGGCCAAGGACGTGGCGGTGGAATTCACCTCGATGTCCAAGACGTTCTCGATGGCCGGCTGGCGGGTCGGCTTCGCGGTCGGCAACCAGCGGCTGATCGCGGCGCTCAAGCGGGTCAAGAGCTACCTCGATTACGGGGCCTTCACGCCGATCCAGGCGGCGACGGTCGCGGCGCTCAACGGTCCGCAGGATATCGTCGAGGCGAACCGCAACCTCTATCAGAAGCGCCGCGATGTGCTGGTCGAAAGTTTCGGGCGCGCCGGCTGGGAAATCCCCAGTCCCAAGGCCTCGATGTTCGCCTGGGCGCCGCTTCCTCCGGCGCTCAGGGAGATGGGCAGCCTCGAATTCGCCAAGCAGCTGCTGACCCATGCCGAAGTCGCGGTGGCTCCGGGCGTCGGCTATGGCGAGGAAGGCGAAGGCTTCGTCCGTATCGCAATGGTCGAGAACGAGCAGCGCCTGCGCCAGGCGGCGCGCAACGTTCGTCGTTACCTGCAAAGCATGGGTGTCAACACGACGGCTGCCTGACGGCCGGACAACATCCGCGCGCGATCGCGGTTAACCTGCCTCACCGATTGCGCGGACCCGCGGAATTGTGCAGCCGAAAGGCTGGGCAAGGGTGACTTGCGATCTCCTTGAGAGGACGTGGTGCGGCTGTTTCGCTGGTTTTCGGGTGGGCAAATTCCCGCCGCCTATGACCTGCGCCGGCTGGGCTGGGAATTGCTGGGCGATACGCGTTCTTCGGGACCGTTCGAGGCGCATGTGGTGCTGGGCCTGCCGCACAAGCTGCCGCTTGCCGAGTGGATGGGCCTGGCTTCGGCAAGTCCGGCCCAGCGCAAGTGGATGATGATGCTCGAGGTCGACGAATCGAGCGAGCGCGCGCGCATGCTGCGGCTTGGCTTCGGCGACGCGCTGGGGCGGGGGCCGGCGCTGGACGAAATCGAGGCGCGGGTGTTGCGGCTCGAACAGCTTGCCCATTCGCTGCCGCGCTACCGCCTGCACGGGGCGATCAAGCTCGATCTGCTGGCGCGCGAGGCCTATGTTGCCGGGCGCGCGGTGGGCCTGCACCCGCGCGAATTCGCGCTGCTCTGGCGGCTGGCCGAAACTCCGGGAGAGGCGGTCGGCGCCAACGAACTGCTTTACGATGTCTGGCGGCTGTCGTTCCGTCCCGAAACCAACAGCCTTGCGGTTCACGTCAGCCGGCTGCGCGCAAAGCTGCGGACATCGGGGGTCGATGGCATGGTCGCCACGCTGGCCGATGGCTCCTATTGCCTGGCCGCGCTGGAATCTGGGACCGTCCCAAACAGGCCAATGGCACTGGACGACTACCTGCGGATCGGCGAGGACAGTCTGGCAAACTGATTCTGCAAAGAGGATTCGAGACCGATGGACTATCCCGTGAACCCGCCCGGACGCGTTGCCATTGCGATGGATGACGACGGTGTTGCCCAGGTTCGCCTGGTCCGCGCCGACAAGATGAACGCGCTCGATCCCGACATGTTCGCGGCGCTGGTCGACGCCGGGCGCGTGCTCCACGGGCTGAAGGGTCTGCGCTGCGTGGTCCTCTCGGGCGAGGGGCGCAGTTTCTGCGCCGGGCTCGATCTCACCAGCATGGCCAATTCCGACCGGCATGACCGCGTGCCGCTGACCGAGCGGACCTATGGCACCGCCAACCATGCCCAGCAGGTCGCGCTGCAGTGGCGCAAGCTGCCGGTCCCGGTGATCGCGGCGGTCCACGGGGTCTGCTTCGGCGGCGGGCTGCAGATCGCCAGCGGCGCCGATATCCGCGTGATCGCGCCCGACGCGCGCCTGGCCGTCATGGAGATGAAGTGGGGCCTTGTCCCCGATATGGCGGGCTACGCGCTGTGGCGGGGAATGGTGCGCGACGACGTGCTGCGCGAACTGACCTATACCAACCGCGAATTCAGCGGCGAGCAGGCCGGCGAACTGGGCTTCGCGACGCTGGTCGACGCCAACCCGCTGGCCCGCGCCAACGCCATCGCTGCCGAGATCGCCAACCGCAACCCCCACGCCCAGCGCGCGGCAAAGCGCCTGTTCAACGATTATCTCCACGCCTCGGAAGAAGCGATCCTGATGGCCGAAAGCGTCGAACAGCAGGCGCTGATCGGCTCGAAGAACCAGATCGAGGCGGTGATGAGCCAGATGGAAAAGCGCAAGGGCGCGTTTGTCGATCCCTAGGGAGCAAGCCTCTCGGCATGCCACTTCACATGCTCGGCCATGAAGGTCGAGATGAAGTAATAGGAATGGTCATAGCCCGGCTGCATCCGGATAGTGGCCGGAATCCCGGCCTTGCGGCAGGCCAGGACCAGCAGGCCGGTCTTGAGCTGCTCGTGAAGGAAAGTGTCGGCCTCGCCCTGGTCGACCAGCAGGTCGGGCAGGCGCGCGCCGTCTTCGATCAGTGCGCAGGCATCGTATTCGCGCCACGCCTGCCTGTCGGGTCCGAGATAGCCGCCGAGCGCCTTTTCGCCCCACGGGCAGTTGAGCGGGCTGACGATCGGGGCAAAGGCGCTGACCGACCTGAACCGGCCCGGATTGCGCAGCGCGATGGTCAGCGCGCCGTGGCCGCCCATCGAATGGCCGGTGATGCCCTGCCGGTCCATGTCGGCCATCGGAAACTGCGCGGCGATCAGCGCGGGCAATTCCTGCTCGATGTAGCTGCGCATGTGGAAGTTGGCGGCCCAGGGCTCCTGCGTGGCGTCGACGTAGAACCCCGCGCCTTTGCCGAAATCGTAGCCTTCGTCATCGGGAACGTCCTCGCCGCGGGGGCTGGTGTCGGGCGCGACGAAGATCACCCCGGCCTCGGCGCAAGCCTGGCGGAACTCGCCCTTTTCGGTAACGTTGGCGTGGGTGCAGGTCAGCCCTGAAAGATACCACAGCACCGGCAGTTTCGCGTCGGGCGCATGACCTGGAACGAAGACCGAAAAAGTCATGGGCGTGCCGGTGGCGCTCGACAGGTGGCTGTAGACACCCTGCATGCCGCCATGACTGCGGTTGGATGAAAGGGTCTTCATCATTTGACCCGGTGGAACCCGCAAAGCTTGTTGCCCGAAGGATCGCGCAGATAGGCCAGATAGAGCACGCGCCCGTCAGGCGGGTGCCGCTCGCCCGGCGGATCCTCGATCGCGGTCCCGCCATGCGCCAGCCCGGCCGCGTGCCAGGCATCGACCTCGGCAGGGGAACCCGCCAGAAAGCCCAGCGTGTGGCCATTGCCGCCATCGGTCGGTTCGCCGTTCAACGGCTTGGTGATCAGCAGGCGGCCGCCGGCGTGGATGTAGTTCAGGCGCCCGCGAATGTCGATTTCGCCCGGCGGCACGCTCAGCGCAGCCAATGCGGCATCGTAGAACCGCTTGGCCGTCGCGATGTCGTCGGCGCCGATGGTGATGTGGCTGAACATCGGCTCAGAACACCACGACCGAACGGATCGACTTGCCCGCGTGCATCAGATCGAACGCGGTGTTGATCTCCTCCAGCCCCATCACGTGGGTGATCATGGGGTCGATCTGGATCTTGCCCGCCATGTACATGTCGACGATCTTGGGCACGTCGGTGCGGCCCTTGGCGCCGCCGAACGCGGTTCCGCGCCAGTTGCGCCCGGTCACCAGCTGGAACGGGCGGGTGCTGATCTCCTTGCCGGCTTCGGCCACGCCGATGATGATCGAGGTGCCCCAGCCGCGATGGCAGGCCTCCAGCGCGGTGCGCATTACTTCGGTGTTGCCGGTGGCGTCGAAGGTATAGTCGGCCCCGCCATCGGTCATCGCGACAAGCCTGGCCACCACGTCCTCGCGGCTCATCCCTCTGGAATTGAGGAAGTCGGTCATGCCGAACTTGCGGCCCCATTCCTCGCGGGTCTCGTTGATGTCGACGCCGATGATCCGGTTCGCGCCGGCCAGCTTCGCGCCCTGGATGACGTTGAGCCCGATCCCGCCAAGGCCAAAGACCACGACATTGTCGCCAACCTGGACCTTCGCGGTGTTGATCACCGCGCCGACCCCGGTCGTCACGCCGCAGCCGATGTAGCAGCTGGTCTGGAACGGCGCGTCCTCGCGGATCTTGGCGACCGCGATTTCCGGCAGCACGGTGAAGTTCGAGAAGGTCGAACAGCCCATGTAGTGAAAGATCGTCTGGCCCTTGTAGCTGAACCGGCTGGTGCCATCGGGCATCAGGCCCTGGCCCTGGGTCGCGCGGATCGCGGTGCACAGGTTGGTCTTGCCCGAAAGGCACGATTTGCACTGGCGGCATTCGGGGGTGTAAAGCGGGATCACGTGGTCACCGGGCTTGACCGAAGTTACCCCCGGACCGACTTCGCGCACGATCCCGGCGCCTTCATGGCCAAGGATCGAGGGGAAGATTCCCTCGCTGTCGAACCCGTCGAGGGTATAGGCATCGGTATGGCAGATGCCGGTGGCCATGATTTCGACCAGCACTTCGCCGGCCTTCGGTCCCTCGAGGTCGACTTCGACGATCTCGAGCGGCTGCTTGGGCGCGAAAGCGACTGCGGCGCGGGTTTTCATCGACGTGGTTCCTCTCTCTTTCCCAACGTGCCTGGAGCCATGCGGAAAAGGCATTGGCTTGGCAAGCCTGGAACACCGCGCTAGCCCATCCTTATGAAGGCCTTGCGCGATCCTGATTGTCTGCTCAGCGACGGGCTGGCCGCAATCCGCGCGCAGTTCAAGATTCCCGCCGGTTTCGCGCTCACGGTCGAGGCTGCGGCCAGGGCTGCCGCCGCGCGGGCTCCCGCCGATCACGCCGACCGCACCAGCGTGCCCTTCGTCACGCTCGATCCGGGCAGTTCAACCGACCTCGACCAGGCCTTCGCGATCGAGGCGGCGGGCGGCGATCTCCTGCTCCATTATGCCATCGCCGACGTGCCGTGGTTCGTGGCCGATGGCGATCCGGTCGATGCCGAAGCCTGGGCAAGGGGCGAAACCACCTACCTGCCCGGCGGCAAGGCCTCGCTCCATCCGGCGGTGCTGTCGGAAAATGCGGCAAGCCTCTTGCCCGATGGTCCGCGGCCGGCGGTGATCTTTACCACGCGGGTCGCTGCGGACGGCGCCGTCATGCTGCAAGGGGTGGAACGCGGGGTGATCCGCAGCCGCGCCAAGCTGGCTTACGAAACGGTGCGCGAGGATGAGCTTCCACCCGGCTTTGCCGAACTTGCCCGCCGGATCGAGGCGGCCGGCGATGCGCGCGGCGCAGCGCGGGTCGATCCGCCCGAACAGGAAGTCGAGCGCGACGCCGCCGGGCACTTTACCTTGCGGCTGCGCCCGCTGACCCTTGCCGAAAGACGCAATGCCGCGCTTTCGCTGGCCACCAACCTTGCGGTGGCGGATGCGCTTTATGCCGCGAAGACCGGACTGTTTCGCGTCATGGCCGGGCCCAGCGACAGCGCCGTGGCGCGGCTGCGCCACACCGCCCGCGCATTCGGGTTGAACTGGCCGGGCCAGGCCACCCTGGCCCAGTTCGAAAAGGAGCTCGATCCGCTGGAACCGCGCGCGGCCGCTTTCATGCTGGCGATCCGCCGGGCCGGCAACGGCGCAAGCTATGTCCCCTTCGAAGAGGGCGTGCGGCCCTGGCACGCGGCAATGGCCGCAACCTATTGCCACATGACCGCGCCGCTGCGCCGCCTTGCCGACCGCTATGTGGTGCGCGCCGCGCTCAGCGTGGCCAATGGCCTGCCGGTCGAAGCAGAGGTCGAGGCGGCATTCCACCGGCTCGGCAGCGTGATGGGCAAGGCGGGCGCGCGCTCCGCCCAGGTCGAACGCGCGGTGGTGGACCTGGCCGAAGCCGCGATCCTGGCTGGCCGCGAGGGGGAACACTTTGCCGCGGTGGTGACCGATATCGACCCGGCAGGAACCCGCATCCAGCTGTGCGACCTGCCGGTGGTGGCGCGCACCACCGCGCACGGCGTCCACCCGGGCGCGCGCATAACCGTCCGGCTCGATACCGCCGATCCCGCACGGCGGCTTGTCGGCTTCAGCCGGATCGCGTGATGGTGCTTGCGCCGCGCCGTGCCCTCGGCTAGTGGCCCGAGCCTTGCAGAGAGGCCCGATGGCGGAGTGGCTACGCACCGGACTGCAAATCCGTTTACGCCGGTTCGATTCCGGCTCGGGCCTCCAGCAATTCGCTCCTCTCCCCAGCGCTCCATTCACTTTTCGGCAATCCCCGGCTGCCTATCCAGTGCGGGCGGCCTGATGTGGCCGGTCGGGGATTTGGCATGGACAAGCGCGCAAGGATGGTTCTGCGGCTACTTGCGGCAATCGGGGGAGGCTTGGCACTGTTGATGCCCCAGCATGGCGATGCAGCCGGCACCAGCAGCCGTCAGGCGGTTCAGTTCCACTGCACGCTGGCCGGCAAGGCAAAGGGCGGGCCGGTGCTTGATCGGACTGCCGTCTGCGCGCGGTTCGCGCGGGCCATCGAAACGGCGCTCGGGGTCAGGCTGGTCGAAATTCTCACGCCCCCGCAGGCCGGCAAGGGACGCTGGATCAGTATCGAGGTTCGCCTTGGCCCGCCGGCCCATGCCGAAGCGCGGTTCGCCTCGCGGCTTGGCCGGGCGGCGACGAAACATGTGCCGATCGGCATCGACATAATGGACAAGGAACTCGACTTGCGCGACATTGACAGCCTTGCCGCTCACGTCGCGCAAGCGTTGCGCACCGCAGACTGAATACGGGAGATGGAATGATGAGGGTTGCGGGGCTGCAAGCCGATCTCGGGCTGATCGACAACGGGTTGTTCGATGACGGTGCGCTGCCGTTCGGTGGCGGAATGCGCCGCTCGGGTGGCAACGCCAGCCTGACCCTGGCGACAGAGGACGGCGACAATGCGCCTGGCGGCAATGTTCCGGGCGCGGCGGACACGGTTCCCGGCGACATCACTTCGACCGTGACGGTTCCTGTCGGCGGCTATGTCAGCGGGTCGATCGACACTTCGGGCGATCATGACTGGTACCAGGTCACCGTGGTTGCAGGGCAGACCTATACCTTTTCGACCATGTTTTCGCAGGGGCTGAGCGATTCGATCCTGACCCTGCGCGATTCAACCGGAGCGCTGATCGTCCAGAACGACGATGCCAATTCAACCAACGGATACTACCGGTCGGAAATTACCTGGACCGCGACCAGCTCGGGAACGTTCTTTCTCGACGTTGGCGGCTATAGCACCAGCACCGGCTCGTTCTACCTTTCGGTCAGCCGGCCTCAGGCCGACGCGATCGCCGCATCGACTGCGACGACCGGCACGATTGCCATTGGCAACTCCGTCAACGGAACGCTGGACAGCACCGGCGACCATGACTGGTACGCGGTGCAACTGACGGCCGGCCAGACCTATCTGTTCACCACCTCGGCAACGGGCGGGGCGAACGATCCCGACACCGCCCTGTTCCTGCGCGATGCCAGCGGCCAGCTGCTGGCCTACAACGATGATGGCTCGGGCACCTATTCGCGGATCCGCTTCACCGCGACGACCACCGGCACCTATTACATCGACGCGAGCAGCTGGGCGGACAGCGAAAGCGGCGCCTACCGGCTGACCGCCGACATCGCGCCGCCGCTGTCGCTCTACACCTACGACCAGATCGCCACGCAGCTGACCAACACCTACTGGGGCGGAACCCAGCGGCACTTCAATGTCCAGCCGGGCGGCAGCCTCACCGTCAACCTCACGGCCCTGTCCACCGACGAACAGAACCTGGCGCGCGAGGCGCTCAGCCTGTGGCGCGACGTGATCGGCGTGGCCTTCAACGAAGTCGCGACCGGCGGGCAGATCACCTTTACCAACAACCAGTCGGGGGCTTTCACGTCGAGCACGACCTCGGGCGGGATCACCACCTCGTCGACGGTCAATGTCTCGTCCACCTGGTTGACGTCGGTGCCGGCCACCAACCTGCGCAGCTACTGGCTGCAGACCTATGTGCACGAGATCGGCCACGCGCTGGGCCTTGGCCATGCGGGTCCGTACAACAGCACCGCGAACTACACCCAGGACGCGACCTATATCAACGACGCCTGGGCAACCACGGTGATGTCGTACTTCGACCAGAACGAGAATACCTATTTCGGCGGGCTCGGGTTCAGCCGGGTCTATGCCGAAACTCCGATGATCGCCGACATCATCGCCGCGCGCATTCTCTATGGCGGTGGATCGACCACCACCCGCACCGGCGATACGACCTATGGCTTCAACAACAATTCGGGCCATTCGATCTATGACGCGGCGGTCGGGCTGGCGTCGATCGCGGTCACGATTGTCGACAATGGCGGCATCGATACGCTTGATTATTCGGGCTATTCATCGAACCAGCTGATCAACCTCACGCCCGAAAGCTTTTCCAATATCGGCGGCAGCGTCGGCAACCTGTCGATCGCGCGCGATACGATCATCGAAAACTCTCGCGGCGGCAGCGGCGCCGATTTCATGATCGGCAACGCGATCGGCAACCAGATCAATGGCGGGGCAGGGGCAGACCGGATCTTTGGCCTGGAGGGCAACGACCGGCTCTTCGGCGAAGGCGACGACGACTATATCGTCGCGGGGACCGGCGCCGATACGCTGGATGGCGGCAGCGGCAACGACGAGCTTTACGGCCAGGAAGACGACGACACCCTGTCAGGCGGAACCGGAGCCGACATGCTGGTCGGCGGTGACGGCAACGACATCCTGCATGGCGAAGACGGCGCCGGCGAGGCCGATCGGCTCTATGGCAACATCGGCAACGATACCTTCTATGTCGACAACCGCTTCGACCTGGTGTTCGAACAGCCGGGCGAAGGCACCGAAACCGTGTTCGCCAATGTGGCCGGCGACGGCTATTACCTCTACGCCAATATCGAGAACCTGACGCTGCAGGGCACCACCACCTACGGCGTCGGCAACGAGCTCGACAATATCCTGACGGGATCGGCATCGGCCAACTGGCTGCTGGGCGGGCTCGGCAATGACCGGATCAACGGCATGGGCGGCAACGACGTGCTGTTCGGGCAAGGCGGGAACGATATCTTCGTCTTCCAGCCGGGAACCGGCGGCGACGTGATCGGCGATTTCGTCCGCGGCCAGGACAAGATCGACATCAGCGCCTATGGCATGACTTTCGCACAGGTCCAGGCGCGCTACTATCAGGACGGCACCACCGGCGCGATCCAGATGGCCAACGGCGACGTGATCGTGCTGCACAACATCACGATGAGCCAGCTTACCGCGAGCGACTTCATCCTGACCGCCTCGGCCGAAGCGCCGAAGGGCGCGCCGACAATGGACCTTCCGCAGCTGTTGCCGGTGATCGACGATTCCTTGTCCCACGCGATCAAGGGCGTGCCGGTGATGGAGCTTCCGTCAGCCGATGCGCCCAGCGACGCGATCGCGCCCGATGTGGCTGCGCTCACGCTGTTCCAGGATGATCCGCTCGGCGGTGAAGGCCTTGTCCGCTGGGGCGCCGAAGTGCACCACGGCTGGTTGCTCTAGCTGGCTAACCGCACCAGGTTGCGCTCGAGCACGTCGAGCCCTTCGCCGATCAGGTCGTTGCCGGCGGTGAGGGGAACGAGGAAGCGGATCACGTTGCCGCGGATCCCGCAGCTCAGCAGGATCAAGCCCTCCTTCGCGCAATCGGTCACCAGTGCCTTGGTCAGTTCGGCGTCGGGCTGGTCGGCGTCACCCGCCTTGACCAGTTCGAGCGCGACCATTGCGCCGGGGCCGCGCACGTCGCCGATGCAGGACAGCGAATTGGTGCGCCTGAGGCCCAGCAGCCGCGACTTGATCAGTTCGCCGATTTCCTCGGCGCGCTCGCACAGCCGTTCCTCGGCGATCACGTCGAGCACTGCCAGCCCCGCCGCGCAGGCCATCGGCGGGCCGCCATAGGTGCCGCCAAGACCGCCCGGGGCGGGCGCGTCCATGATCTCGGCCTTGCCGATCACCCCGGCGATGGCGAAGCCGCCGGCCATCGACTTGGCGATCGTCATCAGATCAGGCGCGACGCCGGAATGCTCGATACCGAACATCCGTCCGGTACGGGCGAAGCCGGTCTGGATCTCGTCGGCGATCAGCAGCATGCCGTGTTCGTCGCACAGCGCGCGCAAAGCGGCCATGAAGCTGGCCGAAGCCTGGTAGAATCCGCCTTCGCCCTGGACCGGTTCGATGATGATCGCGGCGACATCGGCGGGATCGACATCGGCCTTGAACAGGCTGTCGAGCGCGGCGAGGCTCTGTTCCTCGCTCACCCCGTGGTAGTCGATCGGGAACGGCACGTGCCAGACATCGCCGGGAAAGGGACCGAACCCGGCCTTGTAGGGCTGGACCTTGCCGGTCAGCGCCATGCCCATCATCGTCCGCCCGTGGAAGCCGCCCTTGAAGGCGATCACAGCCTTGCGCCTGGTATGCGCGCGGGCGATCTTGATCGCATTTTCGACCGCCTCGGCGCCGGTGGTGACGAAGATCGCCTTTGACGGCTGCCCGGTCGGGGCAATCGCGTTCAGCCGCTCGGCCAGCGCGATATAGGCCTCGTACGGATTGACCTGGAACGAGGTGTGGGTGAAGCAATCCATCTGGCGCTTGACCGCCTCGATCACCTTCGGGTGGTTGTGCCCGGTGTTGAGCACCGCGATGCCGCTGGCGAAATCGATATAGCGGTTGCCTTCGACATCCCACATCTCGGCATTGGCGGCGCGGGTGATGAAGCGCGGATGCATGGTCGAAACGCCGCGCGGGACAGCCGTCTCGCGGCGGGCCTGGAGTTCGGCGTTGGTGACCATGCTGGGATGCTCCTATTCGATGGAAGCGAGCACTTCGGCGAGCTTGCCGAAGATCTCGTCGATATGGCTCTTTTCAAGGATCAGCGGGGGTGACAGCGCGATGATATCGCCGGTCACGCGGATCAGCAGGCCCTGGTCGAAGGCGCGGCGGAAGGCTTCCATCGCCCGCCGCGTCGGCTCGCCGGGGCGCGGTTCCAGCTCGATCCCGCCGATCAGGCCGACATTGCGGCAGTCGATCACATGGCGCGTGCCCCTCAGCGAATGGACCGCGTCTTCCCAGTACTGCTCCAGCTCGATCGCCTTTTCGAACAGCCCTTCCTCGGCATAGGTGTCGAGGCTGGCGATGGCGGCGGCGGCGGCAAGCGGATGGCCGGAATAGGTGTAGCCGTGGAACAGCTCGATCCCGGGGCCGGCGCCGTTGACCACGGTATCGTGAACCGCGCGCCGCACCGCCACCGCGCCCATCGGCACCGCGGCATTGGTCAGCCCCTTGGCGAGCGTGATGATGTCCGGGGTTACGCCAAAGCGCTCGCTGGCGGTGGCCTTGCCGACCCGGCCAAAAGCGGTGATCACCTCGTCGAAGATCAGCAGGATGTCGTGGCGGTCGCAGATTTCGCGCAGCCGCTGGAGATAGCCCTGCGGCGGGATCAGCACCCCGGTGGAGCCCGCGACCGGCTCGACGATCACCGCCGCGATCGTATCCGCGCCGTGCAGCGCGACGATCCGTTCAAGATCATCGGCCAGCTCCGCCCCGTGCCGCGGCAGCCCGCGCGAAAAGGCGTTGCGGGCCAGGTCGTGGGTGTGGCGCAGATGGTCGACCCCCGCCAGCAGGGTGCCGAACTGGCGGCGATTGTTGACGATCCCGCCAACCGAGATGCCGCCGAAGCCGACCCCGTGATAGCCGCGTTCGCGCCCGATCAGGCGGGTCCGGCTGCCTTGTCCGCGCGCGCGCTGATAGGCGAGGGCGATCTTCAGCGCGGTATCGACGCTTTCCGAACCCGAATTGGTGAAGAAGATCCGGTCCAGCCCTTCCGGCATGAGCAGCGCCACGCGCGATGCGGCCTCAAACACCAGCGGATGGCCAAGCTGGAAGGTCGGTGCGAAATCGAGCGTGCCGGCGCACTTGCGGATCGCCTCGACAATCCGCGGGCGGTTGTGCCCGGCGTTGACGCACCACAGGCCGCCCGTTGCATCCAGCACCTCTTGTCCGGAAGCGGCGGTATAGTGCATGCCTTCGGCCGCGACGAACATCCGCGGATCGGCCTTGAAACCGCGGTTGTCGGTGAACGGCATCCAGAAGGACGAAAGGTCGTTGGGCTCGGACATGGTCTCTCGGCGGCTATGAACGGCTGATAGGCGGCATGGTGCGGCGATGCCATTCGGATCGCAAGCAATGGTCCTATCGGAAAAGCCGATAGCCATAGCGCCAACAAATCCCATTGGCTTTATGCTGGCAAACCAGCCAAGGTGCGATGCGGAAGGGGAATTGCGCGAAGTTGCGCCGGTTCGCGGGCCACCGCTTTGGCATGCCGACAAGGGTTGGCGGCCGGTTCCCTGCGGTTGAAACGAAAACAATGAGGGACAAGACATGAAGTTCAGGACTTTTCTGGCCGCCGCGGCGTTCATCGCTCCGCTTGCCGCCATGCCGAACGTGGCATTGGCCCAGGACGATGCCGCAGAAGCCGACGAAGCATCTGGCCCGTTCGAGATTTCGGGCGAAGTGGGCGTGCTTACCGACTACCGCTTTCGCGGCCTGTCGCTGTCGGGGCACAATCCCGAATTGACCGCCTCGGTGACGGTCGAGCACGAATCCGGGCTCTATGCCTCGGCCTGGGCATCGAACGTCGACCTTGGCCTGGGCGGCGCGGACAATGTCGAGGTCGACTGGACCGCCGGCTTCAGCAAGGACGTCGGCAACGTCAATATCGACGTTGGCGCGATCTACTATTCCTACATGAACCACGGAGACTTCAACTACGTCGAAGGCTTTGGCTCGATCGGCATCAAGCTCGGCGCGGCAGAAGTCCGCGTGGGCGCGGCCTATGCTCCCAAGCAGGACAACATCGGCGGCCAGGACAACACCTATGTCTACGTCTCGGGCGACCTGCCGCTGGGCAAGGGGCCGTTTTCGCTCCACGGCACCTTCGGCTATGAAAACGGCGCTTTCGCCGATCACAAGAAGGACTGGCTGATCGGGGCGAGCGTCGATCTGGGCAACGGCGCGACGCTGTCGGCCGACTATGTCGATACCGCCCATGACTTTACCGGCCTTGGCGGCGAAACCGCGGTGGTTTCGCTCAAGTGGGGCTTCTGATCCGTCGAACCGTGCCGGGGCGGAAGCTCCGCTCCGGCACATCGACCTGACCCGAGACATCGCATGACCACCGATATCGCCAGCTGGATCAAGGAACGCGGCATTGCCGAGGTGGAGTGCATTGTCCCGGACATGAACGGGATCCAGCGCGGCAAGGTGCTGCCCGCGAACAAGTTCATCAAGAGCATGGCCGATCGCACCCTGCGCATACCGGGCAGCGTGTTCATCGTCACCGTGACCGGCGGCTATCCCGAGGACGTCGAGCACATCGTGCCCGATTTCGATCCCGACCTGATCCTGGTGCCCGATGCCACGACCATCCGCGAGGCGCCCGGCTTCAAGAATCCGACCGCCTACGTGATCGCCGATGCCTATCACGCCAGCGGCAAGGCGGTGGAGATCGCGCCGCGCCAGATCCTCAAGAAGGTGCTCGATCTCTACGCCGCCAGGGGCTGGCAGCCGGTGATTGCGCCCGAGGCGGAGTTCTATCTGGTTTCCAAGAACCTCGACGCCGATTTCCCGCTGACCCCGCCGCCAGGCCGATCGGGCCGCGCCGAAACCGCCAGCGAAGCCTTCGGGCTGGAAGCGCTGGGCGAGTTCGAGGAGATCATCGAGCAGATCTATGACTGGTGCGAGAAGGCCGAGCTCAACATCGACACGATGATCCACGAGGCCGGCGCCGCGCAGCTTGAGGTCAACTTCATCCACGGCGACCCGCTGATGCTGGCCGACCAGGTGCTGCTGTTCAAGCGGATCGTGCGCCAGGTTGCGCTGGAACACGGGGTCTATGCCACCTTCATGGCCAAGCCGATGGCCGAACAGCCCGGCAGCGCGATGCACATCCACCAGTCGGTGCTCAACGCCGAGACCGGCCGGAACATCTTCTCGACCGGCAATGGCAAGGAAACCGCGCTGTTTCGCAGCCATGTCGCGGGGCTGGTGCGCCTGATGCCGCAGATCCTGCCGCTGGTCGCGCCCAATGTGAATTCGTTCCGGCGGATGCGGCCGGATACGGCGGCGCCGATCAATGTCCACTGGGGCAGCGACAACCGCTCTTGCGGGTTCCGCGTGCCGGTGTCCGAAGCCAAGGACCGCCGGGTCGAAAACCGCCTGCCGGGCGCCGATGCCAATCCCTACCTGGCGATCGCGGCCTCGCTGATCTGCGGCTATGTCGGGATGGTCGAGCGGATGGTCCCGCCCAAGATGCTCGAAGGCAACGCCTACAACCGCGCGCGCACCCTGCCGCGCACGCTCGAGGCCGCGCTCGACCGGTTCTACCAGTGCAAGCCGGTCAAGTCGCTGCTGGGCGAGGATTTCTTCGAGATCTTCTGGGCGATCAAGGACGCCGAGCTTTACGCCTACCAGTCGGTGATCTCCTCGTGGGAGCGCGAACACCTGTTGCTGAAGGTGTAACGGTGGAGCCCCACGCGCCGTCCTGGTACGCGGCCACGGCCAATCCCTCTCCGGAACGAGCACCGCTGAACGGGGCGCTGAGCGTCGATGTGGTCGTGGTCGGCGGAGGCTTCACCGGGCTTTCGGCGGCATTGCACGCGGCCGAGGCCGGCTATTCGGTCGCCTTGCTCGAAGCGCACCGAATCGGCTGGGGCGCTTCGGGCCGCAACGGCGGGCAGATGATCGCCGGGATGCGCTGGGCCGCGCCCGATCTGGTGCAGGCATTCGGCCGCGACCGGGCCGCGCGGCTGATCGGCCTAGCCAATACCGCCGGACACATGGTCAGGAAGCGGATCGAACGCCACGCCATCGCCTGCGACCTGCGCCAGGGCCATTTCCATGCCGCTGCCAAGCCAGGCCATCTCGACGACATGCGCCGCGAGCTGGACCTGCTGCAGGACCTGCTCGCCTACCAGGGCGCGTCGATCGTCAGCGCCGCCGATGTCGGCGATTTCGTTGCCAGTCCGATCTACCACGGCGGAATGATCGACATGAACGGCGGGCACCTGCACCCGCTCAACTATGCGCTGGGGCTTGCCGATGCGGCCGAAGCGGCCGGCGCGCAAATCTTCGAAGGAAGCGCGGCGATCCGGGTCGATCACGGCTCTCCGGTCCGGGTCACCACCGCGCGGGGGACGGTGACCGCGCGCCATGCGGTGCTGGCCTGCGATGCCTTCATGGGCGATCTGATCCCCGAACTGGCGGGCATGACCATGCCGGTCGCCAACTACAATGTCGCTACCGCAAGGCTGGACGAGGCGGCGGCAAAGGCGCTGATCCCGTCGGGCGCGGCGGTGGCGGACAGCAAGTTCGTGCTCAACTACTTTCGGCTCAGCGCCGACAATCGGCTGATCTTTGGCGGCGGGGAGAAATACAGCCCGCGCCCGCCGGCCGATGTGGCGGGTTTCGTGCGGCCCTATCTCGAACAGGTCTTCCCCCAGCTCAAGGGCGTGGAAATCGAGCACGCCTGGGGCGGGCTGGTCGGCGTCACGCTCAACCGGTTGCCGCAATTCGGGCGGATCGGGAACAGCTTCTACGCCCACGGGTGGTCGGGGCACGGGGTGCTGCTGACCACACTGGCGGGCGAACTGATCGCCCAGGCGATGCGCGGCCACGCCGAACGCTTCGACCTGTTCGCCGGCCTGCCGCGCCGGGCCTTTCCGGGCGGACGCTGGCTGCGCCATCCGCTCTATGTCGCGGGCATGCTCTATTACGCATTGCGGGACCGGCTGTGATAGCCGACGCCGCCATCGCCGCGATGATTGCCGCCGAAGGCGAGCGCTTCGTTGCCGCCAACCCGAAATCGGCCGCGCTCGGCCGGGCGGCGGTGCGGCACTGGCACCGCGGCGTGCCGTTCCACTGGATGCTCGATTGGGGCACGCCGTTTCCGCTCTTCGCCGACCGCGCGCAGGGGGCCGAGCTGTGGGACGCCGATGCGCATCGCTATGATGATCTGTGCCTGGGCGATACCGGCGCGATGTTCGGCCATTCGCCTGCCCCGGTGGCGGCGGCGATTGCCCGGCAGGCGAGCCGGGGGCTGACTTCGATGCTGCCGAGCGAAGACGCGGTGGCGGTTGCGGACGAGTTGGCCCGGTGCTTCAAGCTGCCGTTCTGGCAGGTCGCTGCTTCGGCCAGCGAGGCCAACCGCGCGGTGATCCGCTGGTGCCGGGGGATCACCGGGCGCGACAAGGTGCTGGTGTTCAACGGCTGCTATCACGGCGCGGTCGATGACGTGTTCGTCGATTTGCGCGGCGGCGTGCCCGAACCGAGGAAAAGCCTGGTCGGCCAGGTCTATGACCTGCGCGAACATACGGTCGTGATCGAATTCAACGATCCCGATGCGCTCGAAGCCGCGCTGGCCCGCGGCGATATCGCCTGTGTCCTGGCCGAACCGGTGATGACCAACGTCGGCATGGTCATGCCGCAGCCCGGCTACCTCGATTTGCTGCGCGAAAGCTGTACCCGCCACGGCACTCTGCTGGTCTGGGACGAGACGCACACCATTTCGGCCGGTCACGGCGGCTATGGCGCCGCCCACGGCCCGCTGGCCGACCTGTTCGTGCTGGGCAAGCCCATCGGCGGCGGGGTGCCTTGCGCGGTCTATGGCTTCACCGCCGATGTGGCGCAGCGCATGGAGAAATGCCGCGAGCAGGGCGAGAAGGGCCATTCCGGGATCGGCACCACGCTGTCGGCCAATGCCCTGGCGCTGGCGGCAATGCGCGCCTGCCTGACCGAGGTGATGACCCCTGCGGCCTATGCGCACATGCTGCCATTGGCCGAAGAACTCGCCGCCAGGACGCGCGGGGTGATCGCTGGCCGCGGGCTTGACTGGCATGTTGCCCGGCTTGGCGCGCGGGGCGAATTCATCTGCGATCCCGTCCCGGCGCAAAACGGCACCGAAGCGCGGGCCAAGATGCACGGACCCCTGGAACACGCGCTGCATCTGTTCCTGATCAACCGCGGCGTGCTGATCGCGCCGTTCCACAACATGACCCTGGTCAGCCCGGCCACAACCACTGCCCAGGTTGACCGCCTGGCCAATGTGCTCGACGACTGTCTCAGGACCCTGATCGGATGACTGACATGACCATTCAAAGCTCGAACCGCCGTGCGCTGGCCCAGGAGGCCGAGGACTTCTTCGCGGCCAATCCCGATGTCGATGCGATCGACATCATCTTCACCAACATGTGCGGCGTGCCGCGCGGCAAGCGGCTGCGTGCCCATGAGGTGATCGCGGTCTACAACAGCGGGCGGTTCCTGCCCGGTTCGGTGCTGGTGGTCGACATCACCGGGCGCGACTGCGAGGAGACGGGGCTGGTCTGGGAAGACGGCGACGCCGACCGCTATGTCTACCCGGTCCCCGGCACACTGGTCCGCGCGCCCTGGCTGGGTGAAAGCCATGCCCAGTTCCTGACCAGCTTCTATGAACTTGACGGCACGCCGAACGACCTCGATCCGCGCCACGTGCTGGGCCGGGTGATCGACGCGCTGGCCGGCGAAGGGCTGACCCCGGTGGTCGCGGTCGAGCTTGAATTCTACCTCTGCGATCTTGAGGACGGCCGACCGGTCCCGGCGCGCGGGATGGTCACCGGCCACCGTTCGCAGGACATCCAGGTCTATGGTCTGCGCGAGATGGAAGACCTCCAGCCGTTCTTCGACGATCTCTATACCGCCTGCGATGAACAGGGTCTGCCGCTCGAAAGCGGGATTTCCGAATATGCGCCCGGGCAGTTCGAATTCACCCTGCGCCACAAGCCCGACGCGCTGCGCGCCACCGACGATGCGATCATGTACAAGCGGCTGGTCAAGGGCGTTGCGGTGGCCCACGGGCTTGAGGCGACCTTCATGGCCAAGCCCTTTGCCGAAAGCGCGGGCAGCGGGATGCATCTGCACATCTCGATGAACGACGCGCAAGGCAACAACGCCTTCGCCAGCGAGGATCCCGAAGGCACGCCGCTGCTGCGCCATGCGATCGGCGGGATGAAGGCGCTTCTGGCAGAATCGATGGCGATTTTCGCGCCCAACGCCAATTCGTTCCGCCGCTTCAAGGCCAATTCCTATGCGCCGGTCGCGGCGACCTGGGGAGTGAACAATCGCACGGTCTCCTTGCGCGTACCCGCCGGATCGCCCGCCTCGCGCCATGTCGAACACCGCATCTGCGGGGCGGATGCCAATCCCTATCTGGCAATGGCGGCGGTGCTGGCTGCGCAGCTCCACGGGATCAGGCACAAGATCGACCCCGGCCCGGCGGTGGTCGGCAACGGCTATGAAGCCGAAGGCGCCGACATCCGCCTGCCAAACCATTGGGCCGCCGCGATCGGGGCATTCGAAAGCTCTGATCTGATGAAGCAGTACCTCGGCGAACGGTTCGTGAAGCACTATTCGACCGTCAAGGGCGTGGAAATGGCGCGCTTCATGGCCGAGGTGACCGAACTCGACTACGCCTGGTATCTTCGGAACGCCTGAAGGCGGCGCTGCTCATCGCCGGTGCTGGTGCACCGTTTCCATGAACAGGCTGGCCGCTTCGCCGTGCCGGTTCAGCCGCCGCCAGGCCATGCCGATGTCCACCGTGGGCAGCGATTCGCGGGTGCGTTTGGCGATGATCCGGTCGCCATCGAGGCTCCACGGGCGATAGACCAGGTCGGGCAGCAGGGTGATGCCGGCGCCGGTGCCGACCAGACTGCGGACGCCTTCCATGCTGCTGGTCCGCCAGGCGACGCGCGGAGGGTGGTCGAACTTGCCCCAGATCCCGTCGATCAGCCCTTCAAGCTCGTCGAGCTGCAATGCGACCACCGGCTCGTTCTCAAGCTCGGCAAGGGTCAGGCCATCGACGTCCGACAGCGGGTGGCTGGGGGCAAGCCAGGCGCGGCATTCGCTGCGCAGCAGCACCTCGTGGTCGATCGCGCTGCGTTCCTCGAGATTGGAGACGATCAGCAGCGCCAGGTCCAGCTCGCCGCCGACCAGCATGTGTTCGATATAGCTGCGCTTGTCCTCGACCAGGTTGACCTCGATCCTGGGGAACAGCTTGCGAAAGCGCGAGAGCAGATCGGAGAGGAAATAGCCGGTCACCACCGGGGTGACGCCGATCCGCACCGAGCCTTCGGTCTGGTCCTGGTCGCGCCCGACCCCGCCGGCCATGTCGGCGATCGCCCCGATGATCGAGCGGGCGTGGCGCAGGAACTGGTGCCCCTCGCGGGTCAGCGTCACACCTTTCGCGTGGCGGTGGAACAGGGTGACCCCGGTTTCCAGCTCAAGCGTACGGATCGCGTCGGTCACCGCGCTCTGCGAAATCCCCACCGCGCTTGATCCGCCCGAAACCGAACGCGCCTCGGCCACGGCAATGAAGTAGCGGATCTGACGAAAAGTGATGTTCATCGGTTTTATCGATACCTCTCGGATTGCATAATCGACTAGCGTGGCGGGCGATAGCGGTATTTCTTGCAGCGATCCGCTTGCAGCCGGCGCAAAGCCGGTTAGCATCGCCGCAACCTGTCAACGGGGCTAGGGAGGTGTCTTATGGGCTACGGGACCAACGGTCGAAACATGCTGGGCCGCAGATCGCTGCTGCAGGGGCTGGGCGTTGCCGCGATCGGGATAAGCTTTGGCGGACTGGCCGGCTGTTCCAAGTCGGATAGCGGAGCCAAGACCGGCGGCACCGGCGAGGAACCCGCGCTCAATTTCTACAACTGGGACACCTATATCGGTGAGACGACGCTGGCCGATTTCAAGGCATCGAGCGGCATCGACGTGAAGATGGACCTGTTCGATTCGAACGATGTCCTGTTCGCCAAGTTCAAGGCCGGCAATCCCGGCTATGACGTGATCGTGCCGTCGAACGATTTCGTGGAACGCATGGCCGAAGCCGGGATGCTGATGGAGCTTGACCATGCGCAGATCCCGAACATCAAGAACCTCGACCCGAGCTTCATCGACGTTCCCTATGACAAGGGCCGCAAGTTCTCGATGCCCTACACCTGGCTGACGCTGGGCATCGGCTATCGCAAGAGCAAGGTGAAGGCCAAGCCAGACAGCTGGAAGGTGCTGCTGGACAGCGACGAATATTCGCAGCGGATCGCGGTGCTGTCCGAAGCCGGCGATATGTTCCGCCTCTATGGCAAATATCTGGGCAAGTCGGTCAACGCGCTGACCACCGATGACATCAAGACCATCGAAGCGATGATGATCAAGCAGAAGCCGCACATCAAGAAGTTCCACGAGGATGACGGGCAGGATCTGCTGGCCAAGGGCGATGTCGACCTGGTGCTCGAATACAACGGCGATATCGCCCAGCTGATGAAGGAAGACGACGACATCGATTTCGTCCTGCCCAAGGAAGGCAGCCAATTGAATTCGGATACGCTGTGCATTCCCAAGGGCGCCAAGCATCCGAAGAATGCCCATGCCTTCATCAACAACCTGCTCGACGCCGAAGTGGGCAAGAAGATCACCGAAACGATCCTCTTCCCCACTCCCAATGCCGCGGCCAAGGCACTGATGGGCGATGATTACAAGAACAACCCGGTGATCTTTCCGTCCGCCGCCGAATTGGCCAAGTGCGAATACGCCGCGTTCAATCCCAAGCTCCAGCCGCTTTACGAAGAGGCCATGACCCGCATCCGCGCGGCCTGAACCAGGGCAAGGGTGGCAATGGCCGAGCAGAACTGGAAGGAGCAGAAGTCCAGCTTCTTCGCGGCCTCGCTGGCGCCGCTGCTGTGGACGCTGGTGTTCTTCGTGTTGCCGATGGGAATCGTCTGGGCCTACAGCTTCGGACGCAATGCGGGGCTTACCGAAATCGACCTGGTCGGCACGCTCGACAACTACAAGCGCGCGACCGAATGGCTCTATCTCACGATTTTCGCCAAGAGCCTGGGGGTCGCCGCGCTGGTCACGCTGATCTGCCTGGTGGTGGGCTTCCCGGTGGCGATGGCGATCACCTTTGCCAGCGAAAAGTGGCGGCCCTGGCTGCTGCTGGGCATCATGCTGCCGTTCTGGACCAATCTCCTGATCCGCACCTATGCGCTGATGACGCTGCTGGGCACACAGGGCTATGCCAACAAGGCGCTGGGCGGCCTGTGGGGCGGGGCAAGCTGGCTCAAGACGCTGGTCGGGCTTGAACCCTTGCCGACCTGGGAGCCGGTGCAGCTGCTGTTCAACAACTTCGCGGTGGTCTTCGGGCTGGTCTATGTCCACCTGCCGTTCATGGTCCTGCCGCTCTATTCGGCGCTCGACCGGCTTGACCGCAGCCTGATCGAGGCGAGCCTGGACCTCGGCGCGGGGCATTTCCGCACGATCATGCGGATCGTCGTGCCGCTGGCCATGCCGGGGATCTTCGCCGGGGTGATGATCACGCTGATCCCGGCGCTGGGCGCCTACCTGACCCCCGATCTGATGGGCGGGACCGACAGCCAGATGATCGCCAATGTGATCGAGCGCCAGTTCAAGCGCGCCAACGACTGGCCGTTCGGCGCGGCGCTGTCGTTCATGCTGATCTATGCGATGTTCGCGCTGATCGCGCTGCAGGGACTGCGCCGCAAGGGCGCGGCGGGGCACTGATGGCGCTGCTCAACCGCACCCCGCGCGCGCCGCTCGAATATTCGCGCACCTGGTGGCTGCGTTCGTGGGTCGGCGCGGTGATGGTGTTCCTCTATGCCCCGCTGGTCGTGCTGATGGCCTTCAGCTTCAACGATTCGAAGCGCAACGTCGTCTGGCGCGGGTTCACCACCAAGTATTACGACAAGGCGTGGAACGATTCGACGCTGATGGAGGCGCTGGGCAATTCGCTGACCATCGCCGGGCTTTCCACCCTGTTCAGCCTGGTGCTGGGGACAATGGCCGCGATCATGCTGTGGCGGTTCCGCTTTCCGCTGAAGAGCGCGACCGACGGGGTCATGTCGCTGCCGATCATCGTGCCCGAGATCTGCATGGGGGTGGCTTTCCTGATCTTCTTCTCGGCGGTCGGCTGGCCGCATGGGCTGCCCTGGCCGTTCAGCCTTTCGGCGATCACCGTCGCGCACATCACCTTCAGTTTCCCCTTCGTGACGATGGTCGTCCGCTCGCGCCTCGCCAGCTTCAACAAGGAGCAGGAAGAGGCCGCCAAGGACCTGGGGGCGAGCGAGTGGCAGGCGTTCCGCGACGTGCTGCTGCCGCACATCCGCCCGGCGCTCGTGGCGGGCGCGCTGCTGGCCTTCACGCTCAGCCTCGACGATTTCGTGATCACCTTCTTCACCGCCGGACCCGATACGATCACTTTCCCGGTCAAGGTCTATTCGATGGTCCGCTTCTCGGTTTCGCCGGTGGTCAACGCGGCTTCGACCGTTCTCATCATCCTGACGGTTGTCCTGACCGCCATCGCCCTGCGCTTCCAGGGCGTCAAAGCGATTTCCGAAAGCCACTGACATGACCCAAGCCAAGCCGCCGATCATTTCGATCCAGAACGTGACCAAACGCTTTCCCGGATCGCCGGTGGCGGCGGTGGACGATGTCAGCCTGGACATCATGCCGGGCGAATTCTTCGTGCTGCTGGGCCCTTCGGGCTGCGGCAAGACCACGCTGCTGCGGATGATCGCCGGGTTCGAGATTCCGACCGCGGGCAGGATCCTGATCGACGGGCAGGACATGGCCGCGGTGCCGCCCAACAAGCGGCCGGTGAACATGGTGTTCCAGTCCTATGCCGTGTTTCCGCACATGACGGTCGAGCAGAACGTCGGTTACGGCCTCAGGATTGCCGGGGTCGGCGGCGCCGAGATCGGCAGCCGCGTGCGCGAGGCGCTCGAGCTGGTCAAGCTCGACGGGCTGGGCAGCCGCAAGCCCGACCAGCTTTCGGGCGGCCAGCGCCAGCGCGTCGCGCTTGCCCGCAGCCTGGTGATGCGGCCCAAGGTGCTGCTGCTCGACGAACCGCTTTCGGCGCTGGATGCCAAGCTGCGCGCGCAGATGCAGTTCGAGCTTTCGGACCTGCAGGACCAGGTCGGGATCACCTTCGTCACCGTCACTCACGACCAGGACGAGGCGCTGTCGATGGCCGGGCGGATCGCGGTGATGAACAAGGGCGAGGTATCGCAGCTTGCCACTCCGTCCGATCTCTATGAATTTCCCGCCAACCGCTTTGTCGCGGATTTCGTCGGCTCGGTGAACCTGTTCGAAGGCAAGCTGACGCTGGATGAACCCAATCGTGCGGCGGTCGATTGCCCGGGGCTGGGCCGGGTCTATCTCAACCACGGGGTTACCGGATCGCGCGATGCCGATGTCTGGGTCGCGCTGCGGCCCGAGAAGATCTACCTGCACGTCCCGGGCGAGGGCAAGGCGGTGCGCGCCGCCGCGCAGGATGCCCCCGATGGCCACAATTTCGCGCGCGGCCAGATCAAGGGGATGAGCTATCTGGGCGACATCACCCTGTTCGAGATCAAGCTTGATTCAGGCGCGATGATCCGGGTTTCGCGGCCCAACCTTTCGCGCCACGACCAGGAGGACTTCACCTGGGACGACCG
Organism: Sphingomonadaceae bacterium; assembly: GCA_046348665.1. GTDB lineage: Bacteria > Pseudomonadota > Alphaproteobacteria > Sphingomonadales > Sphingomonadaceae > Novosphingobium. The sequence continues at coordinate 1,506,032 of JAXMDV010000001.1, forward strand.
CGTGTCGATGCACTGGCGCGCGGACAGCCCGGTGATCCTGCTCAGCTGAATGCCCGTCCCCCGCCGCCGTCATTGCGAGCGCAGCGAAGCAATCCAGTGTTGTGTGGCGAGCAATGGATTGCCGCGGGGCAGCGCCCCTCGCAATGACGAAGGATGAGTAGCGGAAACGCGTCATTGCGAGCGCAGCGAAGCAATCCAGCGAACCGCGCGCCAGCTGACCATCGGCTTTTCCGATAGCCATCGCTTTCATTTTCGTATTTCTCCCCCCGAGCCGCGGGGGGTAGGCATGGCAGGCAACCCCAAGCAGGAAACCACCATGTTCGAACCCCGTGGCCAATTCATCGCCGGCCGTCCGCTCGACGGCGAGGAAGCGCCCGAGCCGGTCTTCAATCCGGCCACCGGCGAACGGATCGGCCTGATCGCCAGCGCCAGCCGCGTCCAGGTCGATGCGGCGGTGGCCGCCGCCGAGGCGGGGTTTGCCGTATGGTCGCGGATGCCGCCCCGGGAAAGATCGCTGCGGATGCTGCGGATCGCCCAGCGGATCGAGGATCTGGCCGAACAATTCGCCCGGATCGAAACGGCCAATTGCGGCAAGCCGATCGGTACCGCCCGAGCGGTCGATGTCGGCAATACGGTCGATGTCTTCCGTTTCTTTGCCGGTGCCGCGCGGACCGTGCCCGGGATTCCGGCGGGCGAATACCGCCCCGGCTTCACTTCCATGCTGCGGCGCGATCCGCTGGGCGTCTGCGTCGGCATCGCGCCGTGGAACTACCCGCTGATGATGGCCAGCTGGAAGATCGCCCCGGTGATCGCCGCGGGCAATTCGGTCGTGCTCAAGCCCAGCGAGCATACCCCGCTCAGCGCGCTCCGCCTGGCTGAGGTCTGCGCCGAATTCCTGCCCGAAGGCGTGGTCAACGTGGTCACCGGCAATGGCGCCAGTGTCGGCGCGCGGCTGGTCCAGCATCCCAGGGTGCGGATGGTCTCGCTGACCGGCGATGTCGCCACGGGTCGCAAGATCCTCGAGGCCGTGGCGCCGACGATCAAGCGCACCCATTTCGAACTGGGCGGCAAGGCGCCGGTGATCGTGCTGGCCGATGCCGACATTTCCGCCGCGGTCGAGGCGATCGCCGAAGGCGGCTATTACAACGCCGGGCAGGACTGCACCGCCGCCTGCCGGGTCTATGCCCATGCATCGCTGCACGACCGGCTGGTCGCAGAGCTTCAGTCCGCGGTCGAAGGGATCGCGATGGGCGATCCGCTGGCCGCCGACACCGCGCTTGGTCCGCTGATCACCGCCCGCCAGCGCGACCGGGTCGATGGGTTCGTCGCCCGCGCCCAGGCCGATACCCCGGCTGAAGTGGTGACCGGCGGCTTCGTGCCCGACGGCCCGGGCTTCTACTATGCCCCGACCCTGATCGCCGGCGCCCGCCACGGCGACGAGATCGTCCAGAAGGAAGTGTTCGGCCCGGTGGTTTCGGTTACCCGCTTCGATGACGATGCCCAGGCGCTCGACTGGGCGAATGACTGCGAATACGGACTCGCCAGTTCGGTCTGGACCCGCGATGTCGGCAAGGCGGCGGCGTTTGCCTCGCGGCTCGAATACGGGGTGACCTGGATCAACACCCATTCGGTCAATGTCGCCGAAATGCCGCATGGCGGGGTCAAGAGTTCGGGCTATGGTTCCGATCTGTCGGTCTATTGCCTGGAACACTACATGACCACGCGCCACGTGATGATGAAGCATTAGCAGGATGCACCTCTCCACGACCAATCCCCGTCACCCTGAACTTGTTTCAGGGTCCATCGTGCCGGAAGCCCCAGGGTCTGTTTGGCAACCGGACGGTGAGATTTGGTGGGGAGCCGCGGCGGCGGGGCGAACCGGGGGATGGACCCTGAAACAAGTTCAGGGTGACGGATTGGATGGTTGGGACCGAGCTGTGGGAACGAAGCGATGAGCAAGTCGCGCCCCGTCCTTGGGATCATCGCCTGCCAGCGCACGGTCGGGGTCGAGCATGCGCAGGCGGTGATGGAGCGCTATGTCCGCGCGGCGATGTGGCACGGCGATGTCGCGGCGCTGCTGATTCCCTCGCTGCCCGACCTGATGAGCGCCGCCGAAGTGGCCCCGCGGCTTGACGGCGTGCTGCTGACCGGCAGCCCTTCGAACGTCGAAGCGCACCACTATGCCGACGAGGGCGGCGAAGGCCCGTTCGATCCGGGCCGCGACGAGATCGCGCTGGCGATGGTCGAGGCGATGATCGGACGGGGGCGCCCGGTCTTCGGGATCTGCCGGGGGTTCCAGGAAATCAATGTTGCGCTGGGCGGAACGCTGCGGCGCGATACCAGCGCCAGCGCCGAACTGATCGCGCATCACGCCCCCGATGATGCCAGCTTTGCCGGGATGTTCGAACATCTCCATCCCGTTGCGCTGACCCCGGGCGGCATGCTGGCGCGCACGCTGGGCAAGACCGACATGACGGTCAATTCGGTCCATTTCCAGGGGATCGGCCGGCTTGCCGATCCCTTGACGCAGGAGGCGCTTGCCCCCGATGGGCTGGTCGAAGGCTATTCCGCCCGGATCGACGGCGCCCCGGTGGTTGCAGTCCAGTGGCACCCCGAATGGGACGCCGACACCAATCCCGACAGCGCGGCTTTCTTCCGCTTGCTGGGCCGTGCTATGCGGGGCGAAGCATGAATACCCGCGTCACCCGCACCAACCGCTTCCTTGCCCGGACCGGCTTCTCTCCCTGAGGCGGCATGCCCGTTTGCACGCCAGTCCCCATTTGCCGATCCAAGGAAGAATACCATGCCCCGCAATTACGATATCGCCGAACTCAAGCGCCTCGACCTCGCCCACCACCTTCCTGCCCAGGCCGACTGGCAGGAGATCGAGGATCTGGGCGGCAGCCGGATCATCACCCATGCCGAAGGCTGCTATATCCACGATGGCGACGGCAACCGCATTCTGGATGGCATGGCGGGGCTGTGGTGCGTCAATGTCGGCTATGGCCGCGAAGAGCTGGTCCAGGTCGCGGCGGAGCAGATGCGCGAGCTGCCCTATTACAATTCCTTCTTCAAGACCGCGACACCGCCCACCGTTCTCCTTGCGCACAAGATCGCCGGGCTGACCGGGAACCGCCTGCCGCACGTGTTCTTCAACAGCTCGGGCAGCGAAGCCAACGACACGGTGTTCCGCCTTGTCCGGCAATACTGGAAGCTCAAGGGCGAGCCGAACCGCAAGATCTTCATCAGCCGCTGGAACGCCTATCACGGCTCGACCGTGGCCGGGGTCTCGCTGGGCGGGATGAAGGCGATGCACCCGATCGGCGATCTGCCGATCCCGGGGGTTGAGCATGTGCGCCAGCCTTACTGGTTCGGCGAAGGCTTCGGCGAGGATCCGGCAGTGTTCGGCAGCGCCTGCGCCGCCGCGATCGAGCAACGGATCCTCGAAGTCGGCCCCGAAAACGTCGCGGCCTTCATCGGCGAGCCGGTGCAGGGCGCGGGCGGGGTGGTGATCCCGCCGGCCAACTACTGGCCGGAAGTCGAGGCGATCTGCCGCAAGTACGGCATCCTGCTGGTCTGCGACGAAGTGATCGCCGGGTTCGGCCGCACCGGCAACATGTGGGGCCATGAAACGATGGGCGTGAAGCCCGATGTGATCGCGATGGCCAAGGGACTGTCCTCGGGCTATCTGCCGATCAGCGCGGTCGCGGTTTCCGACGAGATCGTCCGGGTGATGAAGACCGGCGGCGACTTCGTCCACGGCTATACCTATTCGGGCCATCCGGTCTGCGCCGCGGTGGCGCTGCGCAACATCGAGATCATGGAGCGCGAAGGGCTGGTCGAGAAGGTCCGCAGCGAAACCGGGCCGTACCTGGCCCGGGCGCTTGCCGCGCTTGCCGATCATCCGCTGGTTGGCGAAGCGCGTTCGATCGGCCTGCTCGGCGCGGTCGAGATCGTTGCCGAAAAGAGCACCAACCGGCGCTGGGGCGGGGCCGAGGGCAACGCCGGCCCGGTGGTGCGCGACCGCTGCATCGCGAACGGCCTGATGGTGCGCGGGATCCGCGACACCATCGTGATGTGCCCGCCGCTGATTATCACCCCGGCCCAGATCGACGAACTGGTCGGCATCATCCGCAAGTCGCTCGACGAGGCGCTGCCGCTGCTTCAGGCGCTGTGAAGGACAAGATCATGACAGTCTCCCCCCTGCTTCGCCAGCAATGCTACATCGACGGTGTCTGGATCGGCGCCGACAGCGGCAAGACCATCGAGGTTACCAACCCGGCGACCGGGGAACTGCTGGGGACCGTGCCCAATTGCGGCGCGGACGAAACCCGCCGGGCGATCGCAGCGGCCGAAGCGGCACTGCCGACCTGGCGCGCCAGGACCGCCAAGGACCGCGCGGCCGTGCTGCGCAAGTGGTTCGACCTGATGATGGCCAACCAGGAAGAACTGGCGCGAATCCTGACGATGGAGCAGGGCAAGAGCCTGGCCGAGGCGCGCGGCGAGATCGCCTATGGCGCCAGCTTCATCGAATGGTTCGCGGAAGAGGGCAAGCGGCTCTACGGCGATGTCATCCCCGGGCACATGGCCGACAAGCGGATCGTGGTGCTGAAACAGCCGATCGGGGTGACCGCCGCGATCACGCCGTGGAACTTCCCCAATGCGATGATCACCCGCAAGGCCGGTCCGGCACTTGCCGCTGGCTGCCCGATGGTGATCAAGCCCGCCGCGCAGACCCCGTTTTCGGCGCTGGCGCTGGCGGCGCTGGCCGAAGAGGCCGGGATCCCCAAGGGCGTGCTTTCGGTGGTCACCGGCAGCGCCAGCGCGATCGGCGGGGAAATGACCGGCAACCCCACGGTCCGCAAGTTGAGCTTCACCGGATCGACCGAGATCGGCCGCCTGCTGATGCGCCAGAGCGCGGAGACGATCAAGAAGCTCAGCCTAGAGCTTGGCGGGAATGCGCCGTTCATCGTCTTCGACGATGCCGATGTCGATGCGGCGGTGGCGGGCGCGATGGCTTCCAAGTACCGCAATTCGGGTCAGACCTGCGTCTGCACCAACCGGCTCTACGTCCAGGCCGGGGTCCATGACCAGTTCGTCGAAAAGCTGGCCAAGGCCGCGGCGGCGCTCAAGGTCGGCAACGGGCTTGACGCCGGGACCGAGCAGGGACCGCTGATCGATGCCAATGCCGTCGCCAAGGTGGAAGAACACGTTGCCGATGCCCTTGCCAAGGGCGCCCGGCTGCTGGCGGGCGGCAAGTGCCACGCGCTGGGCGGCACGTTCTTCGAGCCGACCGTGCTCTCGGGCGTCACCCAGGACATGCTGGTTGCCAGCGAGGAGACCTTCGGGCCGCTGGCCCCGGTGATCCGCTTCGAGACCGAGGATGAAGCGATCCGCATGGCCAACGACAGCGAATTCGGCCTGGCGAGCTATTTCTATTCGCAGAACCTCAGCCGGGTCTGGCGGGTCGCCGAGGCGATCGAATCCGGCATGGTCTGCGTGAATTCGGGAATCCTCTCAACCGAAGTTGCCCCCTTCGGCGGGGTCAAGCAGTCGGGCCTGGGCCGCGAGGGGTCGCGCTATGGAATCGATGAATACGTTGAAATGAAATACCTTTGCCTGACGATCGAGCCCTAGGAGCGGTAGCCGAAAGTCACGAAAAACGGCCACTTTGCTAAATCGCCGTTAACCTTGCCGGGTGACCGGCCATTGAGGTTAGCGGCTTATTGAGCATCCCGACGAAATTCGGGAGGCCGTATTATGAAGCTCACCAAGATCGCCCTGGCCGCTGCGGGCCTGTGCGTTACCGTTGTGCCCGCGGGCGCATTCGCTCCGTCGGTCGATGTCGGCTCGGCGCAGTTCACGATCGGGGTTATCGGCTATGTGCCGGTGATCTGCCGCGCCAATGTCGAGGCGAACGCGGTGGCGCCGGTGGCCGGAACCACTTCGCTGGGCATGCTCAAGGAATTCTGCAACAGCCCCTCGGGCTACCGCGTCGTGGCGGACTATCCCGCCTCGCTGGCCGAAGCCAGGCTGATCGTCGATGGCAAGGTGGTGCCGCTTTCGGCAGATGGCTCGACCGTGGTCACGCAGTCCGACAATGCCGCGATTGCCGACCATACCCTGGCGCTCGAACTGTCCAAGGACGGCCAGACCGGCAACCTCAACTTCCGTATCGAACCGCGCTGAACGCGTTTCCTCACGGCCCGAAATGCAAGGCACCGGCCCGCGCAAGCGGACCGGTGCCTTTGTGTTTGCGGCGGATCAGAAGCCGACCAAGTCGTAGGATCCGCAAAGGTTGCTCCCAGCATCGCTGTAGATCAGCGGAGTCACCGTAATCGTCAGGATATCGGTATAGTTCGGTGACGGGTTCTTGCCCGATCCGCCTTCGAGCAGCTTGGCCTGGATCGGCAGGATATTGCCGGTAGTCGCCAGACCGGCGCGTGTGCAGGTCTTGTTGATTGCAATCTGGCCCGCAGTCGGGAAGCCGGAATTGGCCACGGTATCCCCCAGGAAACGCAGGCTGTAGTTGATCTTGTCATTGGCGGTCGAGCCGCCGTTGGAAAGCTTGAACGCGTTCTGCGAGGACAGCGTGACCGAATAGGCGCCCGAGCTCTGCACCACGACATGGTTGGACGGCGAGGTCCTTTGCGGGGTTCCGGTCAGCGAGGTGGTATCGATCGTCCCGATCTCGCCGAAATCGAGCGCGGTGCCGGCGTAGTAGGTGCGCAGCGCCGAAAGCACCGTCACCGGGAAGACCACGGCATTGTTGAAATTGCCGGTCTGTTCATCGCCGTTGTCATGCCCGCCCTGGATGTTGCAGGCAAAATAGGCGTCGAAAGCCAGGCTCTGCACGGCATTGAGATCAAGGTTGGGCGGAAGCGAAACCTGGAAAACAACCTGGATCGTATCCGAACCGGCATTGTTGCCGGTGAAATTGATATGCAGGAAGCGGTTCGATCCGCTCGGTAAGGTGCCGGCCGGAGCGTAGATCGGCGGAGTCGCGTTGTAGTCGTAGAAGATGTTCAGGCCAGTCCCGGCGATCGATGCCGAGCCGATCACCGCGGTCGGCTTCAGCGTGGTCCCATCGGCCTTGGTGCCCGTGGCCGAATTGGCCTTGAGGTAGAAGTTGACTTCGCGGGTATCGCCGCCGCCCGACGTGTTCACGCGGGTCAGGTTCATGGTGATCGTGGTGGTCGCAAGACCGGTCGGATTGAAGGGATCGTAAACCGCCGGTGTCGCCGTGGCGCTGCCGTTGATCCCGCAGGTCGACGCGGCCTCGGCACTGGTGGCAAATCCCGCCGCCAGGGTGCTGAGCACCAGGGCAAGGCCGCGCATGTTCTTGGCAAGACTAGGCATCTTCAACGTTCCTTAGCCGGCATGATGTCTCCCAGCCGGACCACGCCTTCGGCGTCCTCCGGAATGGTGATGACATACACCGAATTCTTCTGGTCGAGCATTTCGATTCGCCACTGTCCCGGAGCGAGACCAGTTGCGCCGAAGCGGCCCTGACGGTTGGTAAAGAGGGTGACCGGCGCATGGTCGGGATGGGCAAGCTGGGTTGCCTTGCCCGAAACCAGCGAGACCGGCTGGCCATCGATGTCGAGCATCGTGCCCATCGCCGTGACGTGATAGTCCGAACCGACCTGCAGCACATAGCCGCTGCGATAGGGCGGGAACAGCTTGAACGAACCCTGCCCGATATCGACGCCGGCGGGCGCGCCATCGACATCGACGGTGATGGTGCGGTCCGAATAGGACGACAGGCTGGGCATGGTCGCGGCGCCAAGGCCATCGGTGCGGGCGGTGAGCCCATAGGGCGACGGATCGACCAGGACCTGGCCGTCCTTGAGACTTTTGTGGCCCTTGACCAGCGCGAAGCTGTCATAGATCGGGCGGCCGAGCGACATCGTGCCATCGGCGATCGCCAGCGAGGTGCCGAAGCGGAACGAGGTCCGCTGGCTGGTGCTTGAACCCCAATCGCCGTTGAAGCTGCCGAAGTGGCTGATCCCCAGTTCGGCGCGGTTGCCGAAATAGTTGGCGTTCATCGACGCGTTCGACCCGAAATCGGTCCGTTCGACATCGGCGGTGACGTTGTAGCTGCCCACCCCGGTGCCGTGCAGCGTCTGGTACGAGACGCGTTCGCGGTTGTCGCGGCTGTCGTATTCGGCGCGCAGGCTCGAGCTGTTGCCAAGCCGCACGGTCACGGTGAGGAACCCGGAAACGTCCTTGCCGCGGCTGTCTTCGGTATAGCGCAGTTCGGCCGTCAGGCTGCCGATCGGGGAGAAGCGCCAGCCGCCCGACAGGCTGTAGTTGTGAATGTCGGGATTGATCCCGCGCCCCTTGGAAAAGCGCGCCTGGGCCCCGGCATAGAAATCCTGGTTGAAGGCATGGGTATAGCCGCCGCCCAGTTCGTATTCGTACTGGTTGTCGGCCAGGAAGAACGAGACCGGCGCGAACTTGCGGCTGCGGTGCTCGACGAACAGGTTGAAGGTATCGGCCTGGCCGCCGGCATGCTGCAGCATCCGCTGGAAGGTGGCCTGCAGCGCATAGCCATCGCCCCAGCCACGGGTGTGGCTGAACGCCGCCTGGGTGCCGATCGTGCCGATCGCGGTGGCGAAGACCGCTTCGAGCCCGCCCATCTGGATCGTTTTGTCGGCCTGGAAGTTGGCGCCCAGCGTGACCTGGTCGCTAAGCCCGCGGCGGTAGAAGCCCGAGGCGATCCACTCATCCGAATAGACCGGCCCATGAATGCCCAGCGGCGCCTTGACCCCGGCATAGAGGCCGAATTCGCTCAGACCCTTGCCCAGCTGGGTCTGGTCGAGGAACAGGTTGAAACGCAGCACTTCGCTGCGCCCGGTATCGTCGAGCACGTTGAGGCGAATGTCGTTGCCGCCCTGGGCAAACGGGAAATCGCGCAGGTTGTAGTTGCCCGGGCCCAGCTGGATCCGGCGGACCTGCTGGCCGTTGACGAAGACCTCGACGGTCGAGGGCCGCGCCAGGGTGAAAGTGCGGTCGCCGCGCGGGCGGATCGTCTGCTGCGGATTGAGCACCGAATAGGAGCGGAAGATCGACAGACCGGCAATATCCGGCGCGGACTGGAAGCCGCGGCCCTGGGTATCGAGATCGCCCGCCGAAAAGCGCACCAGATGCTTGGTATCGTCAAATACCAGCCGGCTGCCGAGCCGCTGGAAATCGGCGCCGTTGTTGCCCGGCGACCAGATCGCGTCGCTTTCGATTACCGGCCCGCCAAGGCGCATTGCCCCGTTGAGCAGGAAGACCGGCGATTCGAACCCGGTTGTCGGGCCTTGCTCGTAAAGGTCGACCGAGCCGCGGATGTTGAGGTAGGCGCTGAACTTCGCCGGCTGGACGTAATCGCCAAGTGCCTGGTGATCGAGCGCCGAAACCGAAAGGCTGCGCGACGCGCGCTTTTCGACCGGAATCTCGAAGTGCAATTCCAGCGTGTGCGGATCATAGGTGACCTGGATGCCGACGCCGGCAAGATCCTGCGGCCCGATATTGGGCTTGCCCGCAAGATTGGCGCGCAAAGCGGTCATCACGTCGCCCGACAGCACCGGTTCGAGCACCTGGAGCGTGCGATCCGCCGGGAATGACAGCGAATCGTCGGCCGCGATGGTCAGCGGAATATCGCCGAGATAGGCCGGACCATCCTTTGCCGGGACGGTCAGGACGATGGTCCGGCCGGTCGGATTGAGCCGTTCGGCGCGCGCGGCGGGCGCCTGCGGAGCCGTCGCCTGGTCTTCGCTGCTGGCCGCCGCGCCCTCGGCGGCGGTCGCCGCCACGGCCGGCTGGGCCAGCGCTACCAGGCTGGCGCCGATCAGCAGTCCGAGATGTTTACCCCCGTTCGCCATGTGTCAGTTGTCGAGCGAGAAGCTCGCCTCCACTGTGCCATCCGCGCTGGGCAGCACGATCGGCACGGTCACGCGCCGGGTCTGGCCGCCGCCGATCAGGCCGAAACCCATGGTCTGCTGGATTTCCGCACCCGACAGGGTCTTGTTGAAAACCTGCGCGCCCGCCTTGTCGCGTTCCACCAGGCGCAGGTGGCCGTTCGAAAGATAGCCATGCGCGGGGGAATCGTTGGTCACGGTCAGCACGGCCACGGGCTGGCCATCGGCATTCTTGCCGAGTTCCGCCGCCGAGATCGCCAGCTTGGGCTTCACCCCGGCCGGGCCGGTGCTGATCAGAACCTGGAAGTTGTAGAGGATCTGGATCGCCGACTGGCCTTCGGGCAGCTTGACCGGCAGCTGGGCCACGGTGACGTAATAGTGCTTGCTGCGGGCCAGCGCCGGATCGCCGACATATTGCACGCGAAAGGTCTGGGTCTGGCCCGGCTGGATGATCGTCTGCGGCGGGAAGACCAGCAGGTCGCCCGGGTCCTTGCCGGTCTGCTTGACCCCGTCGGTGCCCAGTTCGAGCTCCTGCACGGTCAGTTCGACCGGCAGCGGGGTGGCGAAGGTATTCTCGACCGTGATCACCTGGCTCTGCCCGCGTCCGGCGGTCTGCAGGTCGATCACCACCGGCTGCACGGTCATCGCGGATGCGGCGCCAACCGGCACGATGGCCGCACAAAACATGGTTAACGCGTGTTTCAGTCTGAATTTCACTTCATTCTCCTCCCGCCATGCGGGTCAATCAGTTCGCTGGCCGGATTTCGACGACGACCGAGTCGGTATAGGTGCCGGCCACCAGTGGCCGGGTGCCCTGCGGCACGGCTATGTCGATCCGCATGTCGCCCTTGGCCGGCTGGCCCTGCGCCAGCGCGGCGCTGTTCGAACCGGCGCCGATCGCGGCGGTCTGGCCCTGCCATTCGAGCGAAACGTCATAGGACTGGAATTCGCTGAACCCGCCGGCGGAATTGCCCCCCGCACTCGATCCTTCGCGTTGCAGCCCGCCGTTCGAGCTGCGCAGTGTGATGCGGTGCGATGTGTTGCAGACCACCGGCAGCGACAGCGCGATCGAGCTGGCGCGCGCGGTCGCGGTGGTCTGGTCGACCAGGGTCGGGAACACGACCACGCCGCCCGTCGGGCCGTTGCTCTGGAACATCGCGTTGACCTGGTTGGTCGCGGTGGCCGCATTGGCCACGCAGGCGGCCGGGGCATCGCCCAGCACCTCGAGCTTCTGCGACGAACGGTCAGGCTGCTGCGCCTGGGCAGCAGAGGCGCCGGCCAGGGCGGCGAGGGCGATCAGCGGCAGCGCGCGCATCAGCGGGGCTCCAGGTAGATGCGCACGGTGTCGACATAAGTGCCGGCCACCAGCGGCGCACGGGTTTCAACGTTGGACGCGCCGTCCTCGATCGCGATCCGCAGGCTGAGATTGCCGGCCACCGCGTTCTCGACCGGGAAGACCTGCTGCGACAGCGCGCGGGCCTTGCCGGTGGTCGCGAAGCGGCCGGTGATCGGCCCCCAGCTGAGATCGGCGGTATAGGGCACGGCATAGGCAAAGCCGGCGGGACGGTCGCTGATCCGCTCGTCGACCGGCCACAGCCCGTTGTTCTGGCTTTCGATCCGGACCTGATGCGGGAAGTTGCAGACCGCGTCGAAATTGATCGAGGCGCTGGCCGAACGCACCGCCAGCGTGGCGGGATCGGTGAACTGGATGATCCGCAGCGTATCGCCATCGAGCCCGGCGATATTGTTGAGCCCGCCTGGCTGGATCCGGCCCTGCAGGATCGAGCAGGTGCGCGGCACCCGGCCGATCACCGGCAGGTTCTGCGACGCGGTGCTCGACGCGCCAGGGTCTTCCTCGCCGCCGGCCGTCGCGGCGAAGGCCGGAGTAGCAAGCGCCAGCGAGGCGAAGGTGAAAAGGGTCAGGCTGCGCATCTCAGTTCACCGCCGCGAGGGTTACGGTCACCAGACCGCGATAGTCTTCGTCCGCCACCAGCCGCAGCGCATTGCCGCCGGTCGTGGCGAAGTCCGAAATGGCCACCGTGATGTCGCCGGTGAAAGCCGTTGCGCGGCCTTGCGTGGCGGCCGCATTGGCGGCGGCGGCGGTGTTGTAGCTGGCGGGGGTTGCGGTCCAGCCGCTGGCGGTCGCGGTATAGTCCACCGCGCTCGAGAACCCGGTCGGCGGCGCGACGGTGAAGCCCTGCGCGGTCAGCGGGGTGGCCGTGACCGTGATGGTGCTGCGGCTGGTGCACATCGAGCCGACCAGGATCTTGGGCGATGCGTTCAGGTCGCTGCGCAGCTGCCCGGTGGTGGTGTCGATCAGGATGCCCAGGTCGAAGGTGTCCGACCCGTTGAGCGTGCCGCCAAAGCACATCTGCGGGACCGTGCCGATCACCCCGACGTGCTTGGTGCTGGTGTCCGCCTGCTGCGCCAGCGCCGCGCCGGGAAGCGCCAGGGCCAGGGCCGCGAGGGAAAGCGTGAGCCGCTTGATCATGGCGCGCCTCAATCCGGCACCGCTGCCGGACCCAGGGTCACGACAACGGTTCCGCTGTAATTGCCGGCAACCAGGATCAGGTCGCCCGGCGTGGTGAAATTGGTCAGGGTCACAGTGATGTCCGCGATTCTGGGGAGCGGCTGGGTCGAACCCAGGCCGCTTGCCGTCGGCGAGGTTCCGTCGCGCAGCGCGGCGGAAGTCGCGGCGCTGCTTCCCGCGGCCCAGTTCGTTGCCGTGGCGGTATAGTTGACCGCGCGGCTGAAGCCGGGCTGGGGCGCCGTGGTATCGCTCGAGGTCAGCGCCGTGGTCGAGACCCGGACCACCGAACCGGCGAAGTTGCAGAAGCTGGCCGGAAGCCGGACCACTTGCGGCGAGATCGTGCGGATCTTGCCGGTGCGCGGCCCGGAGGATTCCGAGATCTGCCCCAGGTCGACCAGCGCGGGATCGGGATCGCCCAGGATGCAGACCGGCGTCACCCGTCCGTCGATGCCGACGGTTCCCGTGGCCGAGTCCTGCGCCAGCGCCGGGGCGGCGGGCAGGGCCAGGGCCAGGATTGCAAGGCTGACAAGTCGTTTCATGGGCGGTCCCAAAATCCTTTGCTGTTCGGTGCCGGTCAGGTGCTCGGGGTGAGCGTGACCTGCACGTTTCCGGTATAGCTGCCGGCAACCATCAGACCGTTCGTCGGCGAGGAAGCAGCCGACAGGGTGACCAGGATGTCGCCCGAGAACTGACCCACGGTCGATCCCGAACCGGCGCCAGCGGTCAGGCTGGTGTCGGTGGCGCTGACCGAGTTCGCGGTGGCCGTGGCGGTATAGTCCACCCGGTTGTCGAACCCGGTGGTGGCCGCGGTCGGCGTGGTCAGCTGGGTCGAGGTCACGGTCATCGACGCGGCGGTGTTGTTGCACCAGCCGGTCAGCGTCTCGTTGCGGCCGTTGACCTTGCTCACGTCCAGCTTGCCATTGCTGGCGAGCGAAATCTCGCCCAGCGAAATGGTCTTGTTGGGAAGCGTGAACATGCAGCGTCCGGCAACCGAACCGGTGATGTCGACCGTGCCCGTGGCGGACTGGGCCAGGGCCGGGCTGGCCGCCAGAACGGCGGGCAGCGCGGCGATGATCAGAGACTTGCGCATTGCGGCAACTCCAGTCACTCAGGCGATCAGGCCGGCGAGATCACGACGACGATGCTGCCGTTGTAGGTGCCGGCGACCAGCAGGTCGGTGGCGGTATCGGTGTGATAGCCGCTGGTGGTGATGTTCACGTTGCTCGCCTGGTTCTTGAGCGGAGCACCCGCCGCACCCGTCGTCGCGGCGCCGCCAGTGGCATCGGTCACCGTGGTGGTGCCGGTGGTGGTGGTGACGGCAACGCTGGCGCTGTAATCGATCGAGTTGTCATAGCCGGCGGCAGGGGCGCCGCTTCCGGTCGCGAGCGGATTGGCGGTCACCGAAATGTTCGGGTTCGAACTGGTGCACTTCACGGTGAACGACTTGGTGCCGAAGGCGGTATCCAGGCCCGTGCGCAGCGTGCCGTCGGCGGCATCGAGCGCGGTGAAGTCGACCGAGTCGCTGAACGTGCTACCGTTGTCCGGCTGGACGAAGCACTTCGCATCGACATGACCGGTCAGGGTGATGGTGCCGGTGACCGAGGTCGGCGCCGGTGCCGCCGCCGCCGGGGTGGCGAAGGCCGCGCCGGCCAGAAGCGCGACAAGAGCAATCTTCTTCATGACTTTCTTCCTCTTCTTTGCCGGAAAATGCCCCCGGCGTTCTTTCAACTCCCCGGTGAAAAGCTGCACCGGGGCATTCGCATTCCCCTCAACTCGAGGGTGAAACCGTGACGATCAGCGTGTCGCTGTAGGTGCCCGCGACCAGGATATCCGGACCCGGATAGGCCGGTGCGGAAACGGTGACTTTCGAACCCGCGAGCCCGACCGAACGCGGCACCTGCTGGCCCACGGTGGTGCTGGCGGTGCCCTTGAGCGCGCAGGGCGAGGTGCCCAGCGCCTGGTCGAGCTGTGCGACCGGGCAGGATGGCGTGAGCGTGCCTGAGGTGGACCCGTTGTTCCACGGCAGGGTCAGCGCGACGGTGTAGGGCGCCTTGACCTGGTAACCGGTCGGCGCCGTGCCCGCGGTCTTGAGCGCGCCGTTCAGCGAGGAAACCGCGATCCGCCAGGGGGCGGTGCAGTTGACCGTGAAGGGAACGTCGCGGGTCCAGGCAGTGGTGTCGATCGCGCCGACGTTGAAAGTGGCGTTGGGTTCGCTTCCGGGAACAAACCCGCAGGAACCGCCGACCGATGCCGTGACATTGACGTAGATCTTCGCTTCGGCGGGGCCGGGATAGTTATAATTGCCCAGCGCAGGATCGCGGTAATAGGCTGTGATCGGGGCCGTATCGGCAAGGGCCGGAGCTGCCTGCACAGCCGCGACTAGTGCCGCGGTTGCCGCCATGCTCTTTCCGAAGATGCCACGCCCAAACAGCATCACAAAAATACTCCGCACAAGTTCCTCCGCTCCCGGAATCAACCGGAACGCGAACAATCGAGTTTTTCTCTGCGGCCCGAAATCCGGATGCCATCTGTTTTGCTTGATGAGGCATTCCGGAATTTCGACATCAAGTTAACGCAAGTGAGGGGGGGGGATGCCAAGAAGATTCGTAATCGGGCCGGCTGTTAATTTTTTGCAGGCCCGCTGGCGCCGCCGGAGACACGGCGAAGTTATTGAATCACGACACTAAAAAATCGAGGCCGGAATCGCGCCAAGCGGCGGTTAACCTTGCTGTAAATGGTTAACAATCAAGGGTAACCAACCGATTGTTGCACGCCTGCAACGCGACTCGGCAGGGCGAATCGAATCGCCGGGTACGCCTGCGGACAGATGCTGGCAGGTTGCGTTCCGACCGGGGCTGTGGAAGCTGGCGGCCATGCGCGGCTTCGATCTTGCGATACACGGCCACGGCCTGCTTCCGGCGCTGCTCGCGGTGCATCTGGCGCGGCAGGATCCGGCGCGCACCATGCTGCTGCTGGGCGCCGACAAGGTCGTGGGCGGCGAACACCTTGAGCCGGTTGTGGCCAGCCGGCTCGGTCCGGCGAGCGCGGCCCTGCTCGATCCGTTCGTGGTCGCCCGGTGGCCCGCCTACCTCGAAACCCGAAGCGGCAAGACCGAGCGCGTGGATGAGGAGGTGCTGCTGATCGATCCCCAGCAGGTCCATCTCGATCTGCTCGAGCGGGACAGCCGGCTTGAACTTGTTGCCGATTGCGGGGCCATCAGCCTAACCGACGGAGAGCTTGCTTGGGCCAAGGGCAAGGCCGTGGTCCAGCGGCTGGTCGACCTGTCGCCGCTGCTGGGGCCGCAGGGTGAGAGCGAGATCGTCGGCATGACCATGATCCGCCACCTCGACCTGCCGGTCCTGGCCGATTACGACGCCGCCGGTTCGTGGTGGGAGGCCTGCCAATATGTCCCGCTGGGCGATGAACGCCTGGTCATCCGCCGCCTGCCCCGCCGCGATGGGCTGGTGGCGACGCAGACAAATTTTGAAAGCTTCCTAAACAGCCTGACGGCGGCCTAGGCGCGCCAAGACCTTCACAGCCGTTTGTGCGGTTGCAGGGGCGGGATCGGGCGGGTAACCGGGGGCATGGTTTCTGCTCTCCGGTCGCTCCATTCCACTGCCCTTGCGGCGCTGTTCCTCGTTCCCGCAACAGCGGCTCATGCCGATGACGGTTCCCCGGCGGCCGAGATCGTGGTGACCGGCGCCGGACTGGCCCCGCCGCCCGCCGCCCCCGCCTATGACAGCGTTGCCATCGACGCTGACCGGCTTGCCTCAAGCGCCTCGGGCCGGATCGAGGACGTGCTGGCGGGCGTCGCGGGGTTCCAGCAGTTTCGCCGCAGCGACAGCCGCAGCGCCAATCCGACGGCGCAGGGGGTCACCTTGCGCGCGCTGGGCGGCAATGCCACCAGCCGCAGCCTGGTGCTGCTCGATGGAGTGCCGATGGCCGACCCGTTCTTCGGGCACATCCCGCTTTCCGCGATCGCGCCCGAACGGCTGGCTTCCGCGCGGGTGACGCGTGGGGGCGGATCGGGCGCATTCGGCAGCGGCGCGGTGGCGGGAACGATCGAGCTGGAAAGCGCCGCGCCCGGCCAGCTGGGCCTGTTTTCGGGCGAGGCGCTGGTTGACGACCGCGCCGAAACCACGCTGGCCGGCACGCTGGCGCCGCGGCTGGGCGATGGCTTTGCCGTGCTTGGCGCGCGCTGGGACCGGGGGCAGGGGTTCTGGACCACGCCCGAAAGCCAGCGCGTGCCAGCCAGCGCCCGCGCCGCGCATGACAGCTGGTCGGCATCGCTGCGCGGGGTTGCTCCGCTTGGACCCGATATAGAGCTGCAGGCGCGCGCGCTGCTGTTCGACGATGCGCGGACCTTGCGTTTCGAAGGCGCGGATTCGACCAGCAGCGGGCAGGACGCCAGCCTGCGGATCGTCGGTCGGGGGGCCTGGCAGTTCGATGTGCTGGCCTATCTGCAGGCGCGCAATTTCTCCAACGTGGTGATCAGCGCGACCAGCTTTCGCAAGACGCTGGACCAGCGCGCCACCCCGGCCACCGGCTGGGGCGGCAAGGCCGAGCTGCGCCCGCCGCTGGGCGCGGATCATGTCCAGCGCATCGGCTTCGACTGGCGGGTGGCCGAAGGCACCATGTTCGAGGATGCCTGGTCGGCGGTCACCGGCCTTGTCACCGCGCGGCGCGCGGCGGGCGGGCGCAACGGCGATCTTGGCTTCTATGCCGAACATGACTGGACGCTGGGCGCGCTGACGCTGACTGGCGGGGTGCGCGCCGATCGCTGGTCGATCGCCCGGGGCTATTTCCGCGAGGCCAATGCCGCCGGCGCGATCACCATCGACAATCGCTTCGCCAATCGCAGCGGCTGGGCCTGGTCGGGCCGGGGTGGGGCGGTGATTGCCGCGGGAGGCGGGATGACCCTGCGCGGATCGGTCTATTCGGGGCTGCGCCAGCCGACGCTCAATGAACTGTACCGGCCTTTCACGGTCTTCCCGGTGACCACCCGCGCCAATGCCGCGCTGGTCAACGAACGGCTGTTCGGGTTCGAGGCCGGGTTCGACTGGAAGCCGAGCGAGCACTTCGGCCTGTCGCTGACCGCGTTCGACAACAAGGTGCGCGATGCGGTGGCCAACGTCACCATCGGCGCGAACCTGCGCGAACGCCGCAATGTCGATGCGGTCCATGCCCGCGGGCTCGAACTGGGGCTGGAAGCGCGGCTGGGCGCGGTCAGCCTGGACGGCTCGCTCGCCTGGACCGACGCCAGGGTCGAGGCGCTCGGCGCATTGGACGGGATGCGCCCCGCACAGACTCCCCGGATCGCCGCCAGCGCGACGCTGGCCTGGCAGCCGCGGCCCGGCTGGCGCCTTGCGCTGACCGCACGCCACGTCGGCGCGCAGTATGAGGACGATCTGCAGACCGATCTGCTCACCGCGGCGACCACGCTCGACGCCTTCGTGCTGATCCCGCTGGACCGGCGATTCAGCCTGGTCCTGCGCGCCGAGAATGTGACCGACGAAACCGTGGTGACCCGCAAGCAGGGCGCCTCGATCGACCTTGGCGCACCGCGCACACTGTGGGCCGGATTGCGCATTTCCATCGCAAACTAGTTCGCTTAGGGTTCGCGGCGAAACAAGACGGAGACACGATCATGGCGACTTCGCTCAGCGCGCACAGCCGCAACCTGGATTGCAGCGAGGCGGAATGGCAGGCCCGGCTGGAGCTGGCCGCGTGCTATCGCATCTTCGATCACCTGGGCTGGTCGGAATCGGTCTACAACCACATTTCGGTCAAGGTTCCGGGTGAGGAAGGGGCGTTCCTGATCAACCCCTATGGCCTGCTTTATAATGAGGTCTGCGCCTCGAACCTGGTCAAGATCGACATCGACGGGAACACGCTCGATGGCAGCCCCCATCCGGTCAACAAGGCCGGGTTTACCCAGCACGGCTATTTCCACCGCCACCTGCCCTGGGCCCATGCGATCTGCCATTCGCACACCACCGCGACGATGGCGGTCTGCAGCCTTGAAGGCGGGCTCCAGCCGGTCAATTTCTATGCCTGCAACTTTGCCGGGCGGCTGGCCTATCACGACTTCGAAGGGATCACCGTGCGCGCCGAGGAAGGCCAGCGGCTGATCGAGAACCTGGGCGACAAGCGGATCCTGATGCTGCGCAACCACGGCCCGGTGATCCTGGGCCGTTCGATCCCCGAAGTGTTCATCCTCCACTGGTCGCTTCAACGCGCCTGCGAGGTCCAGCTGGCGACGATGGCGGCAGGAAAGCCCATCCTAGTCCCCGACGCCGTGGTCGAGGTCCACCACCGCGACCTGCACGAAGCCGCGATCCCGGGCACCCGCCCCGGCGCCACCGATTTCGATGCCTGGACCCGCCAGATCGACAGAATAGACCGCTCGTGGCGCGACTGACGGTCAACGGCCGGGCGGTCGATTTCAAGCTCGATCCGCAGACCCCCTTGCTCTGGGCGCTGCGCGACGCGGCCAACCTGACCGGCACCAAATATGGCTGCGGCGAGGGGGACTGCGGCGCCTGCATGGTGCTGGTCGACGGGCAGGCGCTGCGTTCGTGCCTGGTCACCCTGGCCGAGGCCGAGGGGCGCGAGGTGACCACCATCGAAGGCCTGTCGGCCGACCGTTCGCACCCGGTGCAGCAGGCGCTGGTCGCCGAACAGGCGATCCAGTGCGGGTTCTGCACCCCCGGCATCGCCATGTCGGCGGCCGCCCTGCTGGCGCGCAATTCCGACCCGACGGCCGAAGACATCGCCGCCGCGGTTCCCAATCTGTGCCGCTGCGGGGTCTATCCCCGCCTGACCCGCGCGATCATGCGCGCCGGGCGGGTGATGCGCCGGCTTGAAACGATCAGCGCCGCCCCGGCACCGGGGATCACCCCCGAAGACGCGGCCCGCGCGGTGCCGGCAATGAAAAGCGAATAGCAACGCCTTGGGAGGGGCAAAGCCATGATCGAGACTCCACTGACGCTGCCGTGCGGGGCGGTGCTGCCCAATCGCCTTGCCAAGGCGGCGATGACCGAAGGACTGGCCGACCCGGCGGGCAATCCCACCCCCGAACTTGACCGGCTCTACGGCATCTGGGGCAAGGGCGGCTGCGGCCTGCTGCTTTCGGGCAATGTCCAGATCGATGCCGATCACCTTGAACGGCCCGGCAATGTCATCGTCGATCGCCCCGGCGACGTGGCGCTGATCGAGGCGATGCGCCGCTGGACGGCTGCGGCCAAGGCCGGCGGCGCGCGGTTCTGGGCGCAGGTCAGCCATGCCGGGCGCCAGACGATGAAGCCGGTCAACCCGCACCCCAAGGCGCCTTCCGCGATCAAGCTGGGCCTGCCGGGCGGCCAGTTCGGCGAGCCCGTGGCACTGAGCGGAGCGGAGATCGAAGCCCTGATTGCCCGCTTCGCCGCGGCAGCGGTGCTGTGCCAGGAGGGCGGCTTCGATGGCGTGCAGATCCACGCCGCGCACGGCTACCTGATTTCGCAGTTCCTTTCGCCGCGCGCGAACCACCGCGATGACAAATGGGGTGGGAGCCTGGAGAACCGGGCGCGTTTCCTGCTCGAAACGGTGCGCGCGGTGCGCAAGGCGGTGAAGCCGGGCTTCGCGGTTGCGGTCAAGCTCAACAGCGCCGATTTCCAGCGCGGCGGCTTTGCCTTCGAGGACAGCCTGCAGGTTGCCCGCTGGCTGGAGGACGAAGGGGTCGACCTGATCGAGATTTCGGGCGGCACCTATGAACAGCCGAAATTGCTGGGAATCGAGGGGATGGAGCCGATTGAACAGCCTGGCGTCGCCGCATCGACCCTGGCGCGCGAGGCCTATTTCGTCGATTTCGCCAAGGCCATGAAAGCCTCGCTCAAGGTTCCGCTGATGGTCACCGGCGGCTTTCGCAGCCGCGCGGCGATGGAAGAGGCGCTGCGCCAGGGCGCGGCCGAAGTGATCGGGCTTGGCCGCCCGCTCTGCGCGCAGAGCGATGGCGCCGCCCGGCTGCTTGCCGGAGCCGATCGCCTGCCCGCCCCCGAACAGGGACTGGCGCTGTTCCCGCCGGCACTGGCGTTCCTCAAGCGGATCAAGGCACTGCGCGCGATCGACAGCTTTGCCGCGCAGTACTGGTTCTTTTGCCAGATCTATGCGCTGGGCCGAACCGGACAGGCCGATCCGGAAAAATCCGTCCTGTCATCGCTGCTCGAGGTCGAAAAGACCCACAAGGCCTGGCTGAAAGCGCGGCGGGGCTAGGCGGCTCCGGGCTTGGCCCCGGTTGACGGTTCAATCTGGTGCAGGATGAGATCAGATTGAGGCGGCTCTCCCCTCCCCTTGGGGAGGGGTCGGGGGTGGGGGTTCGACATCGGCGTGGTACCCCCACCCCAACCCCTCCCCAAGGGGAGGGGCTATGCATCCGAATCTAGAACTTCACCCTGGCGCTGAGCCGGACGTTGATCGGATCGCCCGGCTGGATGTTGTTGTCGGTATGCGCGCTGGCGTAATAGCGGGTGTCGGCCAGGTTCTCGACATTCAGTTGCAGGCTGAAGCGGTCGCTGACATCGAAATAGGCCGCCGCGTCGATCCGGGTGAAGGCGGGCAGCCAGACCGCGTTGCTGATCGTGGCATACTGGCCCGATTGGTGGACCACCCCCAGCCCCAGGCCGAAACGCCCCGTCAGGTCATAGCGGGTCCAGGCCGAGGCCTGGTGGTGCGGCAGCTTGTCGAGCTGGCGGCCCGCCGGGGCGGCGGAAGTGGCCGAACGGATCTTGCCCTCCTGCCAGGTATAACCCAGGCTGATCTGCCACTGCGGCGTGATCCGGCCCGCCAGCGCCGCTTCGAGGCCCTTGACGCGGCTGGCCCCGGTCAGCACCCAGAACCCCGGATTTGCCGGGTCTGCAACGCGGGTGTTGGTGCGATCGACCTGGAACGCGGCAAGCGTCAGGCTGAGATGCGGGCGGATATCCCACTTTGCGCCAAGTTCGAGATTGCGGAACGCTTCGGGCTCGAGCGACTGGTAGCTGGGATCGAGCGTCGAGAACTGGTCGCCCGACTGCGGCAGGAAGCTCCTGGCATAGCTCGCATAGAGCGATAGGTTGGCCTGCGGCTTCACCACCAGGCCGAAACGCGGCGACCACTTGCTGTCGCCGCGGCCGGTGACCGCGCTGTTCAGCCGGTTGATCGCATCGATGGCGAAATGGTCATGGCGCAGCCCGGCGATCACCTGCAGCCAGGGGGCAAGCTCGACCTGGTCCTGGACATAGATCGAGCGGCTGTCGACCGTGCTGCGGCTCGAACTGGCCGGCGCGCTCCAGCTGAGCGCGGGCAGGGTCAGCACGGGCGCCAGCGCGACCGTGGTGGTGGTCGTGGTCCCGCCGCCGGAGCCTGCGAACAGGACGTTGCGGCGCAGCGCCGTGCTGGTCTGCGTGCTCGCCTCGATCCCGGCGAGCAGGGTGTGGCCGATCGGGCCGGTCCGGCCCTTCCAGACCAGGTTGGCCTGGCCGATCCAGTTGCTGCGCCCACTGGCGGTGTCATAGCCGCTGAGCGAAACCGTCGACGCATTGGCCGAGGCCGGCAGGACATTGGCGTAGTACTTGTCGTAGCTGGCGAATTGGCCGGTCACGTCGAAAGTCAGGCCGTCGGCCAGTTCGTGCGAGACCCTGGCCCGGGCGATATGCGCATCGACCTTGCCGTGGTTGAGCGTTGGGCTGCCGAAAAAGGTCCGGTCGTAGCCGGCGATCGGCACGCCGCCGCGTGACGGGATGCCGCGGTCGATCACCCGCTCGTCGGAATCGTATTCGTAGGACAGGTCGATACGGGTGCGATCGCCGGGCTCGAGCCGCAGGGTCGGGGCAAGGCCGATGAAATGCCCGCCAAAGGCATCGCGGTCGTTGGCGAATTCCTCGTAGGTTGCGTTGAGGCGCAGCGCGGCCCGGGCGGACAGCGGCAGGGTTGCGTCGCCGGCCAGCGACCATGCGCCGAAGCTGTCGAGCGCGCCCGCCAGCTCGCCGCCGGGGCGGGAGGGATCGGCGGTCTTCGACACCCGGTTGACCACCCCGCCGCCGCCGCCGCGGCCGAACAGCAGGGCATTGGCGCCCTTCAGCACCTCGACCTGCTGGGTGTTGAACAGCGGGCGGTAATACTGCGCATCGTCGCGCAGGCCGTCGAGGAAGAAGTCGGCGGTGCTGGCCTGGCCGCGGATGATGATCTGGTCGCGGTGGCCTTCGCCCTGGCCCAGGGTTACGCCGGGAACATAGCGCAAGGCATCGCCCAGCTGCTCAACCCCCTGGTCGTCGAGCCGCTTGCGGTCGAGCGCAACCACGCTTTGCGGCGTATCGAGCAGCGGGGTAGGGGTCTTGGTGGCGGATAGGTCGACACCGTGATCGCGCTCGCCGGTGACCACGATCGGGGCGCTGTCATCGAAATATTCGTCCTCGTCGGCCAGCGCGGCCTGGGGAACCAGCAGCGCGGCTGCGAGTGCGGAGAGAGCAGGAACGGCATGGTGAGGTCTGAGCACGGAACAGCCTTTATTGATAATGACTCGCAACAACAAGTTGCCGCTAATGCGAATCGTTCGCATTGACAAGGATCAATTTGCCCCGCCAACCATTTGCGCCTAACCGCGCGTCACACTGACTGCCTGGCAAGGACTGCAAACATGAAAGCGACGATCTGGCACAACCCGGGCTGCGGCACCTCGCGCAAGACGCTGGCGATGCTTGAGGATCTGCCCGGAATCGAGCTTACCGTGGTCGAGTACCTGACCAGCCCGCCCAGCGCGGACAAGCTCGCCCAGCTCTATCGCGATGCCGGGATCTCCCCGGCGCAGGGGCTGCGCCTGCGCGGCACAGATGCCGAGGAACGCGGCCTGCCGCAGGCCGGTGACGATGCGGTGCTGGCGGCGATGGCGGCCGAGCCCAGGCTGATCGAGCGGCCGCTGGTCGAAACCGAAAAGGGCGTGCGGCTGTGCCGGCCGCAGGAGAGGGTGCTTGAAATCCTCTAGAGGCTGATGACATTGGTCTGACGCGATCTCTCCCCTCCCCGTGGGGAGGGGTCGGGGGTGGGGGTTCGACATCGGCGTGGAACCCCCTCCCCAACCACTCCCCACGGGGAGGGGCAATGCAATCGATGCAATGTCATCAGTGTCTAGCCGCGCGCGTGCAGCATCTCGTCGTCGCTGGTCATGGTCCTCGCGCCCAGCACGATAACCGCCGCGCATAACACGCCGATCGCCGCAAAGCCGATCCACGGATCGTGGCCATAGAGCCAGACGCCGACCGCTGGCGCGACGATATAGGCCGCCCCGTTGACCGAAGCGACGATCCCGGCTGACTGGCCCTGTTCGGCGCGGCTGACGCTGAGCGATGCACCGGCGGTAAAGC
Organism: Sphingomonadaceae bacterium; assembly: GCA_046348665.1. Lineage (GTDB taxonomy): Bacteria > Pseudomonadota > Alphaproteobacteria > Sphingomonadales > Sphingomonadaceae > Novosphingobium. The sequence continues at coordinate 1,529,845 of JAXMDV010000001.1, forward strand.
CCGGACGGAACAGCCCGAACCCCAGCGAAATCAGCGCCACCGCAATGGTGATCGCGTGCAGGTTGCCGGCCACGGACAGCAGCGCGGTTCCGCCTGCGGCGATCGCGATGCCCCACAGGCACGAGGCGCGCGGGCCAAGATGCAGCGTGGGGATCACGCCCCACTGGGCGAACAGCGTGGCAATCGCGCCGGCCATCAGCACGATCCCGGTCGGCCCGGCGCCGGCGCCCGGATTGGCGCGCAGCCCCAGCCGGTCAAGCACCAGGAAGCCGACGATCCCCATCACCGCCGCCTGGGCATGGCCGCCCAGCAGCCCCGCCACCAGCCAGGGCCGCATCCGCTGGTCGAACCACGAAACCTTGGCAACCTCGACATAGGCTTCGTGTTCGCCGTCCTCGTCGGGCCGGGTGCGCGGCCGCGAATCCGAATTGGCGCTGAACGGGGCGGCCACCACGTCGCCGCGCGCGGCATAGGCCGGGGTATCGTCGGGCAGCCAGAACCTCAGCGCGCCCAGCACCACCACCGCGATCAGCGTGAAGGCTACGAACGGACCGACCAGCCCCAGTCCCGGCAGGATGAAATAGGGCGCCAGCGCCGGGCCGATCACCGTGCCCAAGCCAAAGCTTGATGAGATCAGCGACAGCGCCTGGGTGCGCTGCTCGCGGCTGGTGCGGCTGGCGACATAGGCCTGGACCGCGGGCGGCGCGGCCGATCCGAACCCGCCGTAGAGCGAGCGGCAGGCAGCGAACATCAGCAGCGTGGCGATCCCGCCCAGCCAGCCGTTGAGGCCCAGCCACAGCGACAGCCCGCACAGCCCGAAGCTGAAGATGAAGCCCAGCAGGCCGATGCCCATCATCGCCTTGCGCCCGCGCCGGTCGCTGCGCCGCGCCCACCACGGCGCGCACAGCATCCACAGCAGCGCCGACCAGGTATAGGCCAGGCTGATCCAGAAGTCCTCGACCTTCAGCGCGGTCCCGATCGAGGGCATGACCGATTGCATCGCGGTGTTGCCCGCCGCGGTTACCAGCATCACCGTGAACAGCAAGGCCACGCGCCAGCCCGGCAGGCTGGAAGTGGTGCCGTCCCTGGACGGATTGGGTTGCGGATCGCCACGCGACATCGTTTCGTCGCTAGTCCCGTCGCACACCGCTTGCAATGGGGCCACGAATTTGTGATGGGCCGGAACCTCTTTCAGCAGAAGCCGGACTAATACTGCCCATGACCTCACGCGATCTTGTCGAGCCGACCCTCGGGCAGAGGATCAAGCGCAGGATCAGGCAGGCAATGGGCCCCTGGGGCGTGTTCCTGCAGGGGTTTATCGAACATCCGGTGATGGTTGGATCGATCATCCCGTCCTCGCGCTTCACGATCGCCAAGATGCTCGGCCCGGTGCGGTGGAGCGAATGCAGGCTGTTCGTCGAATACGGACCCGGAGTGGGCACATTCTGCCGCCCGGTGCTCGACCGGCTGCCGCGTGACGGGCGGCTGATCGTGATCGACACCAACCCGCTCTATATCGACTACCTCAGGGCGACGATCAGCGACGGGCGGTTCACGCCGGTGCTGGGATCGGCCGCCGATGTCGAGGCGATCGTCCGCGCGCACGGCTTCGACCATGCCGATTACGTGCTGTCGGGCCTGCCGTTCTCGACCCTGCCCGACGGGGTCGGGCCAGAGATCGCGGCGGCAACGCACCGCGTGCTGCGTCCCGGCGGGGCGTTCCTGGTCTATCAGTTCAGCGCCCGCGCGCGCGATTACATGGCGCGCCACTTCAAGCGGATCGACGCCGGATTCGAATGGCTCAACGTCTTGCCGTGCAAGCTGTTCTGGGGCTGGAAAGACTAGTCCTTCCAGCCCCGAACCGGTTCAGGCAAAGGCTTCCGCGCTGTTCGTGGTGCCCGAAAGCTGGCGATGGATCGCCGCGATCAGCGTGTTGAAATAGAGCCCGACCGACAGGCCCAGCACCAGCATGCCAATCCCGAAGCCAATCAGCCCCGCCGGATTGGGCGCGCCGCCGCCCGCGCCGAACATTGAAGTCCCGATGGTCAGCGCGGCGACCACGAAGAACAGCACCAAGATCAGGACCATAGCCGCGGCATAGACCAGCGCGATCTTCAGCGCCGCGCCGCCGGTCATCCGCCAGCTGCGCGCGATCGCGTTGATCGGGTTCAGTTCTTCATCGATGGCGATGACCGGGGCCAGCATCGAAAGCCGGGCCATCAGGTAGATCATCCCGGCCAGGCCGACGAGGCCGATGAGAATGCTGACTGCCGAGGATTGCGCGGCGGCCATCAGCAGGCCCAGCACCATGCCGATCACCAATCCGCCGATCCCGCCGACGATGCCCAACAGGATCACCGCGCCGAACATCGTCGGCGTGCCGCGAAACCCGGCGGCGATGGCGTCGCCGATCGACACCGGATGACGATCGCTGCACAGCCGCATCAGCGCCAGCGCCTGGGCGAACTGGATCGCGTAGATCAGCAGGTACATGACGAAGATGGTCAGCCCCATCCCGGCAAAGGCCTGCGATGGATCGCCGCCCGCGCCCACCATCATCACCTGCATCATCGTTCCGCCGAATGCGGCCATCACCGCCAGCAGTATCACGTAGAAGATCAGCGCGGTGCCGACCAGCACGCCGATTCGGCTCTTCAGGATCTCCAGCCCTTCGCTCAGGGCGCGGCTTCCACTGAAATTCATGTCCATCCCCCTCGATATTTTCCCGAGGGGCGAAGGCTAGCGCGCCCTATTCGAACTTGTCCACCACCGATTGCGCGGAAGCCCCCGCCAACTGGCGGTGGCATGCGGCGGAAATCGCGACGAAATAGACCGACATCGCGGCCTGCAGAACCGTTGCCACGGCAAGCGCCACGAGGTCCGCGGTGGCGGCGCCGGCCAGCAGGGTCAGCACCAGCCGGGTCGCGCCTTCGCCCACCAGCAGCAGGACGCCAAAGCCGATCAGCACCAGCACGAAGAACGCCAGAAGCCGCAAGGCGTTGCCTTCGGTCAGCCGCCACGAACGCTGCAGGGCATGGATCGGGTTGGCCAGCCGGTCGACCACCACCGCCGGGGCGACCAGCGACAGCCGGACCATCGCCCAGATCCCCAGGCCCGCCGCGACGATCAGGCTGAGCGCCGTGAAGACCGGCGATTTCGTCGCTCCGCCCAGCGTGACCGGCAGCAGCACCATCGCCCCGATCGCCATGCCCAGGATCAGCTGCGCCGCGATCGCGGTGGGCGTGTAGCGAAATCCCTGGCGGATCGCCTCGCCCACGGTCGGCCGCCGCGCATCGGTGAACAGCGCCAGCATCGACAGCGAACCGATCATCTGGAACAGCGCCACCAGGATCAGGGTGATCGAATTGGTCCGGTAATAGGCGCCCATCGTCGCCAGCATCGCCTCAAGCTGGGCTCCGTCCTGCGCTTCGGGCGGCGGCAGCAGCATCGAAATCGCGAAAGACGGCACCACCAGGAACACGCCCGCCAGCGCGATCAGCAGGTCGCGATTGCCGCTGACCAGGCCGGTCGCCTCGGTCCAGGCGCGGTTGCTGTCGAAGGGCGGGCGTTGGGGCTGGGTGCTCATGCCCTCTTGATAACCACAGCATTTGCCGCCACGCAATCGCGCGATGGATACCGCGCTTCCCGGCAGCATCGAATGGCGCATCGATTCAGCGCAGGTGCCCTATCGCGCCGCGCTGGAGGAAATGACCGCGCGCAACGCCGCGATTGCCGAGGCAGCCGCGAAGGAGCTGGTCTGGCTGCTCGAACATCCGCCGGTCTATACCGCCGGCACCAGCGCGGCGGCGGACGAACTGCTCGATCCGCGCTTCGACGTGGTCGAGGCCGGGCGCGGCGGGCGCTATACCTATCACGGGCCGGGGCAGCGGGTCGGCTATGTCCTGCTCGACCTCAAGCGCCGCGCGCGCGACGTGCGCGGTTTCGTCCATGCGATGGAAGGCTGGGTGATCGCCACGCTGGCCGATTTCGGAGTGGAAAGCTGGCGCAGCGTCGGCCGGGTGGGGATCTGGACCCGCGATATCGACGGGCGCGAAGCCAAGATCGGCGCGATCGGCGTGCGCATCCGCCGCTGGGTGACGATGCACGGCTTTTCGGTCAACATCGCCCCCGATCTCTCGCATTTCGGCGGGATCGTCCCCTGCGGGATCGAGGAATTCGGCGTGACCAGCCTTGCGCGGCTGGGACACACCATTGATTTCGAGGCATGGGATAGGGCATTGCTGGCGCGCGCCGGCCAATTCCTTGCCGCGCTCGAAGAGCCCTGCGGAAAGGACGCGGCGTGAAGACCAGGATTGCACTGCTCGCCTGCCTCGCCCTGGCGCTTGCCGCCTGCAAGGGCGAACAGAAGAAGGAAACCGGCGGCACCGCGCAGGGCGAGATTCTGCCCGGTTCGGCCAGCGATGCGATGCTCCCGCTCGATACAGTCAAGTCGCAGGCCCCGCTCGCGCCCAAGGCCGATGGCGGGGCGAAGAGCGCTGGCGGCAAGGCCGATGCCAGCGAAAATGCCGATGCCGATGCAGCCGATGGAGATACCCCGGCTGAACCGGCGGCTCCTGCTACGGCTGACAAGGCGGGCGGAAAGTAGGCTCTCTAGTTACGTCCTTCAAGCAAACCGCGCGCGATGACCTGGGCCTGGATTTCGGCCGCGCCTTCGAAGATGTTGAGGATCCGCGCGTCGCACAGCACGCGGCTGATCTCGAACTCCAGCGCATAGCCGTTGCCGCCGTGGATCTGCAGCGCGGCATCGGCGTTGGACCAGGCGGCGCGGGCGGCGAGCAGCTTGGCCATGCCGGCTTCGATGTCGCAGCGCTTGCCGGTGTCCTTGGCGCGCGCGGCCATGTAGGTCAGTTCGCGCGCCATGACGAAATCGACCAGGCTCATCGCCAGCTTGTCGGCCACGCGGGCGAAGCGGACGATCGGCTGGCCGAACTGCTTGCGGGTCATGGCATAGTCGAGCCCCAGCTCGAGCGCGCGCCGGGCCACGCCCACCGCGCGCGCGGCGGTCTGGATCCGGGCGGCTTCGAAAGTGCGCATCAGCTGCTTGAAGCCCTGGCCCTGCGCGCCGCCCAGAACGGCATCGGCGGGCGCCTTCAGGCCATCGAACTGCAGGGCATATTCGCGCATCCCGCGATAGCCGAGCACTTCGATCTCGCTGCCGCTCATGCCCTCGGCGGGAAAGGGATCGCCTTCGCTGCCGCGCGGCTTGGGGACCAGCAGCATCGACAGGCCGGCATAGCCCCTTGCCTCGGGCAGCGTGCGGCACAGCAGGGTCATCAGGTCACTACGCGCCGCGTGGGTGATCCAGGTCTTGGCGCCGTCGATGGTCCAGCTCGCGCCGTCGAAGCTGGCGCGCGTCTGGAGCGAACCGAGGTCCGATCCGGTGTCGGGTTCGGTGAATACCGCCGTGGGCAGCACTTCGCCGCTGGCGATCCTCGGCAGCCATTCGGCCTGCTGCGCCGCCGTGCCCGAATGTGCGATCAGTTCGCCCGCGATCTCGCTGCGGGTGCCCAGCGATCCCGCGCCGATCCACCCGCGCGAAAGCTCCTCGGTGATCAGGCACATCACCAGCTTGGACAGGCCAAGCCCGCCGAATTCCTCGGGGATGGTGGCGCCGAAGGTGCCAAGCTCGGCCATCCTGGCCACGGTGGCATCGGGGATCAGCGCGTTGGCCAGATGCCACTGGTGGGCATGGGGCAGGATCTCGGCTTCGGTAAAGCGGCGAAACTGATCGCGGATCGTGTCGAGTTCGCCGTCGTGGAGGCTTTCGCTGGGCCAATGACCGTCGGCCAGCGAAGCGGCCAGAGCCGCGCGGTGGGGGCGCAGGTCTGCATCGAGCAGGGCGGCGCAGGCATCGGCAAGAGTGCGCGCCGCCGCGCCCAGCCCAAGGTCGGCGGGGCGGACGATCTCGTTCTGCCCCATCGGCAAGCCGCCGACGAGTTGACCCACCGTCTCCGCGAAGGCGAGCAAGGCCACCGCGCGGTCAAGCTCGCTCGCGCCTGCCTGCTGGCTCCACGCCTGCACCGCCTCCAGTGCGGCGACGCTGGTGGCGATCCAGGCAAAGCCGTGGTGGGCGCGCTGGTCCGCCGGATCGATCGCGCTGACAGCACCCCGCGCCGCATCGCGATAGGCGCGCGCGGCATCGAGGCAGGGCGCCAGGTTCATGCCTTTTCGAACACCGCCGCAATGCCCTGGCCGCCGCCGATGCACATGGTTTCAAGGCCATAGCGCACGTCGCGGCGCCGCATTTCGCGGGTCAGGTTGGCGAGGATCCGCCCGCCGGTCGCGCCGATCGGGTGGCCGAGCGAAATGCCCGAACCGTTGACGTTGAGCATGTCGTGGCGGCTGTCGTCGTCCGCCCAGCCCCAGCCCTTGAGGCAGGCGAGCACTTGCGGCGCGAAGGCCTCGTTCAGTTCGATCAGCCCGATGTCGCTCCATGACAGACCGTTTTTCGCGAACAGCCGTTCGGTCGCGGGAACCGGGCCAAAGCCCATCCGGCTGGGATCGCAGCCCGCCGCCGCCCATGAATGGAAGAAGGCGATCGGTTCAAGCCCCAGTTCCTCCAGCTTGTCCTCGGCCACCACCAGGCAGGCGGCGGCGGCGTCGTTCTGCTGGCTGGCGTTGCCGGCGGTGACCACCCCGCCTTCCAGCGGACGCAGCTTGCCCAGCGTTTCCATGCTGGCATCGGCACGGTAGCCCTCGTCGTGCGCGAAGATGACCGGATCGCCCTTCTTCTGCGGGATCGAAACCGGAACCAGTTCATCGGAGAACAGGCCCTTGTCCCACGCCGCGGCGGCGCGCTGGTGGCTGCGCACGGCATAGGCGTCGCAGGCCTCGCGGCTGATGTTCCAGTCCTTCGCCAGGTTTTCGGCGGTTTCGATCATCCCCGAAATCACGCCGTAGCGTTCGATCGGCTGGCTCATCACCCGTCCGCGGGTCAGCCGGTCATGCAGCGTAAGATTGCCGGCGCGCACGCCCTTGCGCACCTCGGTGGAATAATGCTCGACGTTCGACATGCTCTCGCAGCCGCCCGCGACCACCACGTCGCTATGCCCGGTCTGGACCATCATCGCCGCGTTGACGATGGCCTGCAGGCCCGAGCCGCAGCGCCGGTCGAGCTGGTAGCCGGGGACATGTTCGGGCAGGCCCGCCAGCAGCCACGACCAGTGACCGATGCACGGCGCCTCGCCATTGCCGTAGCCCTGGCTGAACACCACGTCGTCGACGCGGGAAGGGTCGATCCCGGTGCGCTCGACCAGGGCCTTGAGGATCGTCGCGCCCAGCTGCCCGGCAGTGAGCGGGGCAAGGCTGCCGCCGAATTTGCCGACGGCGGTGCGGATCGGGGCGACTATGGCGGCGCGGCGAAGATGGGTCATGCAATCAGGTCCTTGCACAGGCTCGGGCTGAGCGGGAGTTGGATGGTCATTTCCTGTCCTTGTCCGAGGTCGCGACCACGCCCCGGTCGATCAGCCGGGCGATCTCGGCAGAGGACAGGCCGAGCCGTTCGGCCAGCACTTCCTCGCTGTGCTCGCCAAGGTAGGGCGCGGGGCGGGGATCGCCTGCCGGTTCGCCCGGAAGGTTCGCGAAAGAGCGGGTCGCGGGGTATTCGAACCCGCTGGGGTTGGCGGGGGAGGGGCCGAACAGCGGGTTGTTGGTGACGAGTTCGGGGTCCTGCGTCATCTCGAACATCGTGCGATAGCGTTCGAAGGTCGCCCCGGCCTTGCCCAGCCGGTCGGCCAGCTCGGCATAGTCGAAACGCTCTGCCGCTGCCTGGAACAGTTCGAACAGGCGCTCGCGATGGACGAACCGCTGGTGGTCGCTGGCGGCGAAGTCCGCGTCCAGCTCGGCCTCGAGCGCCACCACTTGTGCGCCCAGATCAAAGGCCTCGACGGTCGCTTTCCATTGCTTGGGCGTCAGCGCGGCAACCATGAAACGCCGGCCATCGCGGCTCAGGAAATCGCGCCCGAACGCGCCCCAGATGGCATTGCCCAGCCGCTCGCGGTCGCCGCCGCGATAGAGCATTTCCGCCGCCGCCCCGGCGTTGAAGGCCGTGCCGATCGCCACGTCGCCCAGCGGCACCCGCATTTCCACGCCCTTGCCACTCGTATCGCGGTGGCGCAGCCCCGCCAGCAGCGCGAAGGCGCAATAGGCTCCGGTGATGAAATCCCAGGCGGGCAGGATCTGGTTGACCGGCGGTGCGGTTTTCGGATCCCAGTCTTCGGGTCCGCACATCAGCGGATAGCCGCTCGCCGCGTTGACGGTGAAGTCCATCGCCTGGCGTCCGTCATGCCAGCCCATGATCCGCACCGAGACCAGGTCTGGCCGCCCCTGCGCCAGCTTTTCATGGTTGAGGAAGCTGTTCACCGGCAGGTTGGTGATCATCTGCCCGGTGCCGCGCACCATTTCCGCCGCCAGTTCGCGCCCCTCGGCACAGTTCAGGTCGAGCGCGAGGCTCTTCTTGGCGCGGTTGAGGTTCTCCCACGACAGCGAGCGGCCCTCGCGCGTCATCATGTAGCGGTCATAGTCAAGCCCGCCGGCCTTGTGGTCGATCCGCACCACCTCGGCGCCCATCTGCGCGCAATAGAGCCCGGCGGTGGGCGAGGCGACGAACGAGCTGACCTCGACGATCTTCAGGCCGGAGAGCAGGTCGTACATTCACACGCCTCCGACGAAATTTCGACCCGTTCGCCCTGAGGAGCGGCTGAGCGAATGCGAAGACGCGTCTCGAAGGGCCACACCGGACGCTTCGAGATGGGCCTTCGCTCCGCTCAGTCCCTCCTCAGCACGAATGGACTCAAATGGGGTCTTGTGAAAAATCACCAGACCGCCCCTTCGGTCGCGAATTCGCGCAGCAGGTGCTTGGCGATCTGGAGCTGCATGATCTGGCTGGTGCCTTCGTAGATCCTGAGGATCCGGGCATCGCGGAAGAACCGTTCGGCGGGATATTCGGCCAGATAGCCGGCCCCGCCGAACACCTGCACGCAGCGATCGACCACGCGGCCGCATGTCTCGCTGGCGAAGAGCTTGGCGACGGCGGCCTTGCGCATCACGCTTTCGCCGCGATCGGCGCGGGCGCAGGCATCGGCGACCATGCATTCGGCGGCGTAGAGTTCGGCCTCGCTGTCGGCCAGCATGGCCTGGATCAGCTGGAAATTGGCGATCGGCTCGCCAAAGGCCTTGCGTTCGGTGGCATAGCGGATCGCGGTGTCGAGCGCGCGGCGCCCCATCCCCACGCTCATCCCCGCGACCGAGAGCCGGCCGTTGTCGAGGCTCTGCATCGCAATCTGGAAACCGCGCCCTTCCTCGCCGCCGACCAGCGCCGAACCGGGCACGCGGACATCGTCCATGATCACGTCGGCGATGTGCGCACCGGCCTGGCCCATCTTCTTGTCGGGCTTGCCGATGGTGATGCCCGGCGTGGTCATGTCGACGATGAAGGCGGATACGTGGGCGTTCTTGGGCAATGCCTCCTTGCTGGTGCGCGCCATGATCAGCCCCACTTTCGCGTGCGGGCTGTTGGTGATGTAGCGCTTGGTGCCCGACAGGCGGTAGCCGCTGCCATCGCGCGCGGCCGTGGTCTGCATCGCCGCGCTGTCCGATCCGCTGCCCGGTTCGGTCAACCCGAAGCAGGCGATCTCGCCGCTGGCGATGCGCGGCAGCCATTCGGCCTTCTGCTCGACCGTGCCGAAGTTCTTGATCGCGCTGCCGGTCATCCCGATGTTGATCGACACGGTCGAGCGGTAGGCCGGCGAGGCATAGGAAAGCTGCTTCACCGTTTCGATGTACTGGCTGATGTTCATCCCCGCGCCGCCGAACTCTTCGGGGATGGTGATCCCGAACAGGCCCATTTCGCGCATTTCCTGGAGGATGTCGGCGGGGATCGCGTCCTGCGCGATCACCTCGTCCTCGGCCGGGATCAGCCGCTCGCGGACATAGCGGCGCAGCTGTTCGATGAACTGTTCGAAAACTTCGGGGTCCATGCCGGGGTTGGCCATGCTCATCGGGGCAATCCTCAGATCGGGTCGTAGGGAAAGACGTGGGCCGAAACCTCGTCGCCGCGCGCCATGCTGGGCTTGAACGAGGGGATCAGCTCGTCCGCGATCGCCTCGGGGGTCCAGCCCTCTACCTTGGTCATCGAACGCACCGGGCGCGGCTTGTTGTAGAGCACGATCTCGTTCTTGCGGACCGAGAAGATCTGGTTGGTGACGCCCTGGCTGGCATCCGAGGCGAGATAGACCACCAGCGGCGCGATCTTGTCGGCGCTCATCGTCTTGAGCCGTTCGACCCGTTCCTTCTGTTCGGGCGTTTCGGCGGGGATCGAGGCGGTCATCCGGCTCCACGCGAACGGCGCGATGCAGTTTGAACGCACGCCGGCGCGCGCCATGTCGAGCGCGATCGATTGCGACAGGCCGACGATGCCCAGCTTGGCCGCGCTGTAATTGGCCTGGCCGATGTTGCCGATCAGGCCGCTGGTGCTGGTGAAGTGGATGAAGCTGCCCGATTGCTGCTCTCGGAAATAGGGGGTGGCGGCTTTGGACACCAGGAAGGCGCCGTGAAGGTGCACGTCGATCACCGCGCGCCAGTCCTCGAAGCTCATCTTGTGCCAGATCGCATCGCGCAGGATCCCGGCATTGTTGACCACCGCGTCGATCCGGCCAAAGCGCTGGACCGCATCCTCGACGATCGATGTCGCTCCGGCAGGGTCGGCAACCGAGGCGAGGTTGGCATGTGCCTTGCCGCCGGCGGCGATGATGTCATCCACCGTTTGCTGCGCGGGGCCGGCATCGCCGCCTTCGCCGCCGCCGCCCACGCCTGGATCGTTGACCACCACCGCCGCGCCGTGGCTGGCGCAGAGCAGCGCGATCTCGCGGCCCACGCCCCGGCCCGCACCGGTAACCGCGACAACCTTGCCTTCAAGCATGCCCATGATCCGGCGAATCCTCCCGATTTAACCGACCGTTTAAGCCTGCCTTAGGGGGGCCGCGGCGAAAATCAACCGGCCGGTTTGGAGGCCGGGGCCTGCGGCGCGGGACTGGCCGAAGCACGCGGCTGGACGGGGGGCGGGTTTTGCCGGTCAAGCATTTCCGCCGCATCGTCGAGCGCCTTGGCTTCGCCTTCGCTGACCCCGCCGGCGGTGCGATTGGGGTCGGAACAGGCGGCCAGGGCCAGCGGGATCAGGATGGGGGCAAAAATGCGCATCGCGCCATGATAGCGCGGCCGTGCAAAAGGAAAAGGCGGGCGAACACCCGCCATCCGGCTCGCCGGCGGGTCCTGCTACTTCGTGGCGGGGCTGCTCGCGCTTTCGGCGCCGGCCGCGCCGGAGGCATCGGGAGCCGGGGTGGCATCGACATCCTGGACCGCTTCTTCGGCGGGCATTTCGACATTGTCGGCCTGCGCCTCTTCCTTCGCGCTTTGCGAGCTTCCGCAGGCGGAAAGCGCCAGGGCGGCAGCCGACAGGAATGCCAGGGCGGCGAGTTTCTTCATGGTTTCGATCCCTTTCGAATTGGGTGCGGCCCGGGCGGCGGACTGTTACTGATCGCCTTCTTAACCGGGCGGGATTCGGCTGCCAACCGGGTAAAATCGACCGATGTTAACATATCCGCCTAAGGGAGTTGATCAGATATAAAGATTTCTTTATATGATGCGCCAATGCGGATCGAACCAACCCTTCGCGCCCTGGCGGACCCGACGCGGCTGCGCATCGTGCGACTGCTCGCGGCGATGGAGCTTGCCGTGGGCGAACTGGCGCAAGTTTTGGGGCAAAGCCAGCCCCGCGTGTCGCGCCATGTCCGGATCCTGTGCGATGCGGGGCTTGCCGAACGGCGCAAGGAGGGGAGCTGGGTGTTCCTGCGCAGCGCGATCGGCGAGCATCGCGCCCCGCCGCTGGGCGCGGCCGCCGCGCGGCTGCTGGCGCTGGCCGAGGAAGGCGATGCCCAATTCGCCGCGCGCTGCGGCGAAGACCGCCGCCACCTTGCCGCGATCCGCGCCGCGCGCGAGGCAAGCGCCGCAGCCTATTTCGCGCGCCACGCCGCCGAATGGGACGAGCTTCGCGGTCTGCACAGCGCCGATGGCCCGGTCGAGGCCGCGCTGCTCAGCGCGCTGCATGGCGGCTCGCTGGGCGCGGTGCTCGATGTCGGCACCGGCACGGGCCGAATCGCCGAATTGCTCAGCCCGCGCGCCCGCTCGGTCACCGGGCTCGACAACAGCCCCGAAATGCTCCGGCTTGCCCGCGCGCGGCTTCAGGGGCTTCCCGCCGACCGCCTCGACCTGGTCCAGGGCGATTTCGCCGCCCTGCCGTTTGCGGATGGCGGGTTCGATACTGTGGTCTTCCACCAGGTGCTGCACTATGCCCAGGCGCCCGAGCAGGTGCTGGCCGAAGCCGCGCGGGTTTGCCGCGCTGGCGGGACCATCGCGGTGGTCGATTTCGCCGCGCACGACCGCGAGGAACTGCGCAGCCAGCACGCCCATGCCCGCCTTGGCTTTTCGGACGAGCAGATGCTTGCGCTGCTGGCCGGGGCCGGGTTCCGTGCAGCAGCGCCGGTTGCGCTGCCGGGCAAGCCGCTGACTGTGAAGATCTGGACCGGAATCCGGCTGGGCATGGCGGCGGCACCAGCGGCCAGCCATGCGGGAGAGGCGCGATGACTCCATCCTACGATGCCCTGCGCGAAGCGCGCACCGCGCTCGATACGCCGCTGTTCGCGGGCCTGCCCGGCGACATCGCGGTGAGCTTCGAATTCTTTCCGCCGGCCACCGATGAGCTGCGCGAACAGCTGTGGAAGGTGGTGCAGACGCTGGCCCCGCTGGCTCCGCGGTTCGTTTCGGTAACCTATGGCGCTGGCGGATCGACCCGCGACCGGACCCACGCGACCGTATCGCGGATCATCGCCGAAGCGAACCTGCCCGCCGCCGCGCACCTTACCTGCGTCGACGCCACCAAGGACGAGATCCGCGCCGTGGCCGAGGGCTATTGGGAAGCCGGGGTGCGCCATATCGTGGCGCTGCGTGGCGACATGGGTGCGCCCGGTGTGCCGTTTGCCGCCCACCCCCAGGGCTATGCCAATGCCGCTGAACTGGTTGCCGGTCTCAAGACGATCGCGCCGTTCGAGATTTCGGTTGCCGCCTATCCCGAAGTCCACCCCGATGCCGCCAACGCCGCGGCCGACATCGACAATCTCAAGCGCAAGCTCGATGCCGGGGCTTCGAGCGCGATCAGCCAGTTCTTCTTCGAACCCGAGGCCTTCTTTCGCTTTCGCGACAAATTGGCCGCGGCCGGGATCGATGCGCCGGTCTATCCGGGGATCCTGCCGGTCACCAACGTTGCCCAGGCGCGCAAGTTCGCGAAGGCCTGCGGGGCCAGCATCCCGGCCTGGATGGACGGCCTGTTCGAAGGGCTCGATGCCCGGCCCGCCAGCCGCCAGCTGGTGGCCGCGACCGTCTGCGCCGAATTCTGCCGCCGCCTCTATGCCGGGGGCGTGCGCGATTTCCATTTCTACACCCTCAACCGCGCCGAGCTGAGCTATGCGATCTGCCACCTGCTCGGCCTGCGACCCAAGGAAGCCCAGCAATGACCCCGCGCGATACTTTCCTGGCCGAAGCCGCCAGGCGAATCCTGATCAATGACGGCGGTTTCGGCACCGAGATCCAGCGGCTCGGGCTGACCGAGGCCGACTATGCCGGATCGCTGGGCCTGAGCCATGACCAGAAGGGCAACAACGACATCCTCGCGCTGACCGCGCCGCATGTGCCCGAAGGAATCCACCGCGCCTATTTCGAGGCCGGGGCAGACATTGCCTCGGTCAACACTTTTTCGGCCAACCGGATCAGCCAGGCCGATTATGGCGCCGAACACCTGGTGCGCGAAATCAATCTGAACAGCGCGGCAATCGCGCGGCGCGTGGCGGACGAATTCCAGGCCCGCGACGGGCGCCCGCGCTTTGTCGCCGGATCGGTCGGCCCGACCAACAAGACGCTGTCGCTTTCGCCCGATGTCAACGATCCGGGCTTTCGCGAGATCGACTGGGATTTTCTGGTCGATGTCTATCTTGAACAGTCGCGCGCGCTGGTCGAGGGCGGGGCGGATTTCATCCTGGTCGAAACGGTGTTCGACACGCTCAACTGCAAGGCCGCGGTGATGGCGGTGAAGCAGCTGGAGCGCGAGCTGGGCCGCGAGGTGCCGCTGATGCTGTCGATGACGCTGACCGATCTTTCGGGTCGCAACCTGTCGGGCCACACGGTCGAGGCGTTCTGGTACGCGCTGCGCCATGCCCGTCCGCTGACCGTGGGGCTCAATTGCAGCTTCGGCGCCGCCCAGCTGCGGCCGCATGTGCGCTCGCTGGCGGGGATCGCCGATTGCCCGATCATGGTCTATCCCAATGCCGGCCTGCCCAACGAGCTGGGCCAGTACGACGAGCTTCCCGAGCAGACCGCCGCGATGCTGCGCGAATGGGCCGAACACGGCCTGGTCAACGTGCTGGGCGGATGCTGCGGTTCGACGCCCGCGCATATCGCGGCGATCGCAAAGGCCGCCGCCGGGCTGCCGCCGCGGCAAATCCCCCGCCATGTCGAAGTCACCTGCCTCGCTGGGCTCGAGCCTTTCGTGATGGCCGCGTGATGAGCATTCACGGACCTCTGCAATGGTCGATCCGCCCGGCCGGCAAGGCCGATGCGGCGGCGCTGGCGCTGGTTGCCCAGGCCACGTTCCTCGAGGCCTATGCGGGGCTTACCAGCATCGAGGACATGCTGGCCCACGCCCAGCGCTACAACAGCAGGGCCGGCTTTGAAGCGGCCCTGGACGGCGGTGCGCAGGTGTGGATCGCCGAAGCGGCCGGCACCCGCGCGCCGCTGGGCTTTGCCATGCTGACCGTGCCCGATTTCGATCTGACCCAGCCCGGCGATGTCGAACTCAAGCGCATCTACGTGCTCGATCGCTGCCAGGGCCAGGGACTGGCCAAGGCGCTGTTCGATACGGTGCTTGATGCCAGCAAGGGCGCCGCGCGGATGCTGCTGGGGGTCAACCGCGACAACCAGCGCGCGCAGGGCTTCTATCGCAAGCAGGGCTTTGCGATCGCCGGCACCCGCACTTTCACCGTCGGGGCGACCACCTACGACGATTTCATCTACGCCAAACCGCTGGAACAAGCATGACCGCGCAATCCACCGCCCGTTTCGTCAATGTCGGCGAGCGCACCAATGTCACCGGCTCTGCCGCGTTCAAGAAGCTGATCCTCGCGGGCGACTATGCCCGCGCGGTCGAAGTCGCGCGCCAGCAGGTGGAAAACGGCGCGCAGATCATCGACGTCAACATGGACGAAGGCCTGCTCGACGCGGTCGAGGCAATGACCACTTACCTCAAGCTGATCGCCGCCGAGCCGGACATTGCCCGCGTGCCGGTGATGATCGATAGCTCCAAGTGGGAAGTGATCGAGGCCGGGCTGAAGTGTGTGTCCGGCAAGCCGGTGGTCAATTCGATCTCGATGAAGGAAGGCGAGGAGCAGTTCCTCGACCATGCCCGCAAATGCATGGACTATGGCGCGGCGGTGGTCGTGATGGCCTTTGACGAACAAGGCCAGGCCGACACCCGCGAGCGCAAGATCGAGATCTGCGAGCGCGCCTACAAGCTCCTGCTCGGGATCGGCTTTCCCGCCGAGGATATCATCTTCGATCCGAACATCTTCGCCGTGGCCACGGGGATCGAGGAGCATGATCGCTATGCCCTCGATTTCATCGAGGCGGTGGCCGAGATCAAGGCGCGCTGCCCGCACGTCCACACCAGCGGCGGGCTTTCCAACCTCTCGTTCAGTTTCCGCGGCAACGAACCGGTGCGCCGGGCGATGCATTCGGTGTTCCTCTACCATGCGATCCGCGCCGGTCTCGACATGGCGATCGTCAATGCCGGGCAGATCGACATCTACGACGCGATCGATCCCGCGCTGCGCGATGCCTGCGAGGACGTGATCCTGTGCCGCCGCGGCGACGCGACCGAGCGGCTGATCGAGCTTGCCGAGAGCTTCAAGGGCACCGACGCCAAGGCCGAAAAGGAAGCCGAGGAATGGCGCGGCTGGGATGTCGTGCGCCGGCTGGAACACGCGCTGGTCAAGGGGATCGACGCGCATATCGTCGAGGATACCGAGGAAGCCCGCCTTGCCCACGCCCGCCCGATCGAGGTGATCGAGGGGCCGCTGATGGCCGGCATGAACACCGTTGGCGACCTGTTCGGCGCGGGCAAGATGTTCCTGCCGCAGGTGGTCAAGAGCGCGCGGGTGATGAAGAAGGCGGTCGCCCACCTGATCCCCTTCATCGAGGCCGGCAAGGAAGCCGGTGCCAAGGCCAAGGGGCGGATCGTGATGGCCACCGTCAAGGGCGACGTCCACGACATCGGCAAGAACATCGTTGGCGTGGTCCTGCAGTGCAACGGCTATGAAGTGATCGACCTTGGCGTTATGGCGCCGTGGTCGAAAATCCTCGAAACCGCGCGGGCCGAGGATGCCGACATGATCGGGCTGTCGGGCCTGATCACCCCCAGCCTCGACGAGATGGTCACCGTCGCCGAGGAAATGCAGCGCACCGGCATGACCATGCCGCTGCTGATCGGCGGGGCGACCACCAGCAAGGTCCACACCGCGCTGAAGATCGATCCGGCCTATGAAGGCCCGGTGATCCACGTGCTGGATGCCAGCCGCGCGGTGGGGGTGGCCAGCCAGCTCCTTTCCGACACCCAGGCCGAACCCTTCATCGCGGCGACCGCGGGCGAATACCAGCACATCCGCGATGTCCGCGCCGGCAAGGACCAGTCGATCCTGCTGAGCCTGGAGGACGCGCGCGCCAATGCCTTCAAGGCCGACATGAGCGACAAGGCCCCCCCGCCCGAGCAGCCGGGGCTGCACGTGTTCGAAGACTGGGATCTTGCCGACCTGGTCGAATGCTTCGACTGGACCCCGTTCTTCCGCGCCTGGGAATTGGCCGGCACCTATCCGGCGGTGCTGTCCGATCCGGTGGTCGGCGAAAGCGCCCGCGCGCTCCACGCCGATGCGCTGGCGATGCTGGAGCGGATCGTGGGTGAAAAGTGGCTGACCGCCAAGGGCGTCGCGGGCTTCTGGCCCTGTGCCAGGGATGGCGATGACATCGAGGTCTACCTGGCCGAGGAAGAACGGCACGTGCGCCTGCCGATGCTGCGCCAGCAGATCCGCAAGAGCCGCGACCGCGCGAATTTCTGCCTGGCCGATTTCATCGATCCCGATGGCGACTGGATCGGCGGCTTCGCGGTGGGCATCCACGGGATCGAGCCGCACCTCGAACGCTTCCGCAGCCAGCACGACGACTATTCGGATATCCTCCTCAAGGCGCTGGCCGACCGTTTCGCCGAAGCCTTTGCCGAGCGCCTGCACAAGCATGTGCGCACCACCTTGTGGGGCTATGCGCCCGGCGAACAGCTGACCAACGAGGCGCTGATCAAGGAAGAATACCGCGGCATCCGCCCCGCGCCCGGCTATCCGGCCTGCCCGGATCACAGCCTCAAGCCGATCCTGTTCGAACTCCTCGGCGCGACCGAAACGACCGGGATCACCCTGACCGAATCGAACGCCATGCTGCCCACAGCGGCGGTCTCGGGCTTCTATTTCGCGCATCCCGAAAGCCAGTATTTCGGCGTCGCCCGGATCGGCCGGGATCAGCTGGAGGACTATGCGGCGCGCTGCGGGGTCGATCTGGCTTTGGCGGAACGCTGGCTGAGGCCGAACCTCGATTGATTGCGGGGCCTTTCAAGGGCAGGATGGCGTAATGCGCATCCTGCCTGTCCTGCTCGCCCTGGCTGCCATCCCGGCCGGAGCTGCTCCGCCAGCAACGGTCGCCGTCGCCTTCGACCGCCAGCAGGTCCATCCCGTCCTGGCCGAAGGCGAGGCGGATCGCGCCACCCACCGTTTGGTCACGGCTGACGATCCGGTGCGGATCGCTTCGGTTTCGAAGCTGGTCACAACGCTGGGGGTGATGCGGCTGGTCGACCAGGGCAGGCTGAGCCTTGACCGGGACGTGTCGCATTACCTGGGCTTTGCGGTGCGCAATCCGGCTTTCCCGGACCGGCCGATCACCCTGCGGCTGCTGCTTTCGCACCAGTCGAGCCTGATTGATGGTGATGATCTCTACCTGATCCCGCTGGGCGCCACGCTGCGGCAGCGGCTGGCTGATCCGCGCGTGTGGGACAGCGCGCATGCGCCGGGCAGCGGCTGGTTCCACTATACCAACCTCAACTTCCCGGTGGTCGCCAGCGTGATCGAACGCGCAACCGGCGAGCGTTTCGACGTGGCGATGAGCCGGCTGGTGCTGAAGCCGCTGAAGCTCGATGCCTGCTTCAACTGGGGGGCGGGCTGCTCGGCCGATGCCTTCAGGCGCGCGGTGGTGCTCTATCGCGCCAGCGGCGAGGTGGCGCGCGACGATCTGCACGGCGCGCCGCCGGCCTGCCCCGTGCTGACCGAGCCGGGCGCGCCGTGCGATCTTTCGGCCTATCGCCTTGGCGATAACGGCGCGCTGTTCAGCCCGCAGGGCGGCCTCAGGATTTCGATGCGCGATCTGGCCCGGATCGGGCAATTGCTGGCCAATCGGGGCCGCGGCCTGATCAGCGCCAGGGCCTTCGCCGAAATGACCCGGCCGCAATGGCGCTTCGATGGCTCCAACGGCCTGGGCGAGGACGGCACGGCGAACGGGTTCTTCTGCGCCTATGGGCTTGCGCTGCAGACCATCGGCGCGCCGGGACCGGGCTGCCACGATGATCTGTTCGGCGACGCGCGCCAGCGCATCGGCCATTCGGGCGATGCCTATGGCCTCAAGGCCGGGCTGTGGCTCGATCCCCGCACCGGCAAGGGTGTGGCCTTCTTCACCAGCGCGGTGGCCGCCGATGCCCCTGCCGGGAAAAGCGCCTTCACCGCCGCGGAAGAGTCCGTTGTGGAGAGAGCGAGCCGCGCGGCCTTCCGTTAAGGACGCGCGCAAGCTAGGCGGATCGGGTGACCGCGCCCGATCTGCTCGATACCCTGCATGCCACTTTCGGCTTCTCTGCCTTTCGCGGGGTGCAGGAACGCGTGGTCGACCGGGTGCTGGCGGGGCAGAGCACGCTGGCGGTCATGCCGACCGGGGCGGGGAAATCGCTGACCTATCAGCTACCGGCCGTGGTCCTGCCCGGCACCTGCGTGGTGATCAGCCCGCTGATCGCGCTGATGCACGATCAGCTGCGCGGTGCCCGGGTCAACGGGATCCGCGCCGCCAGCCTGACCAGCGCCGATGGCGATGAGGCGCACGAAGCGGCGATCGATGCCTTCCGCGCCGGCCAGCTCGACCTGCTCTACGTCGCGCCCGAGCGCGCCAGCCAGCCCCATTTCCGCGAGCTTCTGTCCAGGGCCGAAGTCAGCCTGTTCGCGATCGACGAGGCGCACTGCGTGTCCGAATGGGGCCACGATTTCCGCCCCGACTACCGCCTGCTGCGCCCGCTGATGGACAGCTTCCCCGCGGTTCCGCGCCTGGCGCTGACCGCCACCGCCGATGCCCACACCCGCGCCGATGTGCTGACCCAGCTGGGCATCCCGGACGAAGGGCTGATCGTTGCCGGGTTCGACCGCCCGAACATCCGTTACAAGGTGCGCCACCGCGACAATCCGGTGCGCCAGCTTACCACGCTGATGGCCGAGCAGCCGGGCCCCGGGATCGTCTATGCCCCGACCCGCAAGAAGGTCGAGGATCTGGCCGAAAAGCTGGCTGCCGCGACCGGACGGACGGTGCTGCCCTATCATGCCGGGCTCGATCCGCAGACCCGCGCCGCCAACCAGGCGCGGTTCGTCGCGTCAGAGGACATGGTGATGGTGGCGACCGTTGCTTTCGGGATGGGGATCGACAAGCCCGATGTGCGGTTCGTCGCCCATGCCGGGGTGCCGAAATCGATCGAGAGCTATTACCAGGAGACCGGCCGTGCCGGGCGCGATGGCGATGCGTCGGTGGCGCTTATGCTGTGGGCCGCGGAAGACTTTGCCCGCGCCCGCCACCGCCTGGGCGAGGTCGAGGAAAGCCGCCGCGAGAGCGAGCGCGGGCGGATCGATGCGATGGCCGCTTTGGTCGAGACCGCCGGTTGCCGCCGCGCGCTGCTGCTGCGCCACTTCGGCGAAGATCCGCCGCCATCCTGCGGCAACTGCGACAATTGCCTCGAAGCGCCGGGGGTGGTCGATGCCACCACGCTGGCGCAGAAGCTGCTGTCGGCGGTCTATCGCACCGGGCAGAGCTTTGGCTTCGGCTACATCGAAAAGGTGCTGCTGGGCCAGGCGGATGAGCGCATCAGGGCGCGCGGGCATGACCGGCTGAGCGTGTTCGGGATCGTCGAGGGCGAGGAAGCGCACCTGCTGCGCCCGCTGGTCCGCGCTTTGCAGGCGCGCGGCAGCCTTGTTCCGACCGAGCATGGCGGGCTGGCGCTGGGCCATGATGCCAGGGCGGTGCTGACCGGCGAAGCGGCAGTGCTGATCGCGCTGGCCCCGCGCCCCGAAAGAACCCGCAAGCCCCGGCGCGAGCGGGCCGGCGGCGGCACCAACCCGGTGGGCGATCCGCTGTTCGACGCGCTGCGCGAACTGCGCCGCGAATTGGCCGCCGAGGCCGGGGTGCCGCCCTATGTGATCTTCCACGATTCGACCCTGCGCGAAATGGCCGCGGCGCGCCCCGCCGATCTGGCCGCAATGGGCGAGATCGGCGGGGTCGGCACCCGCAAGCTGGAGGCTTACGGCGATGCTTTCCTGGCCGTGATCCGGCAATTCTGAACGCCGCCGATCACGGCCTGATCGCATCGTGCGGCAGGTGCGGTGCGGCATCACTTCCGCCGCGCGTCTTCCACAGCGACCAGGCCACGCCCGCGCCGATCAGGCCGAAGGTGACCGCAAGGCTGAGCACCGGCGGAAACTTGTCCCCATCCAGCACGAAGTCCGCGACGAAGATCTTCGATCCGATGAACACCAGCACGGCGGCCAGGGCATATTTCAGGTAGTAGAAGCGGTGGATCATCGCCGAGAGCGCGAAATAGAGCGCGCGCAGGCCCAGGATCGCCATGATGTTGCTGGTATAGACGATGAAGGTGTCGGTGGTGATCGCGAAGATCGCCGGCACGCTGTCGACCGCGAAGACCAGGTCGGCCAGATTGATCACCACCAGCGCGACGAACAGCGGCGTGACCGCGGTGACCAGCTTGCCGCTCTTTTCATCCGCAACCCGAACCCAGAAGCGCTGGCCGTGCAGTTCCCTGGTCACCCGCAGGTGCGTTGAAATCCAGCGCACCAGCGGGTTTCCGGCAATATCCGGATCGTGATCGCCGGCGAAGAACATCTTCACCCCTGTGAACACCAGAAAGGCGGCGAAGATATAGAGCACCCAATAGGCCTGCTCGACCAGCGCCGCACCGGCCGCGATCATCGCCCCGCGCAGCACGATCACCGCCAGGATGCCCCACAACAGCGCGCGGTACTGATACCTCGGCGGGATCGCGAAGAAGCTGAAGATCAGGCTGATCACGAAGACGTTGTCGATCGATAGCGCCTTTTCGATGAAGAACCCGGTGTAGTATTTCATCCCGGCGTCGGCGCCTTTCTGCGCCCAGACCCAGGCGCCGAACATCATGGCGATGGCGATGTAGAAGGCGGTCAGGCGCAGGCTCTCGCCGATCCCCATCTCGCGGTCCTCCTTGTGGAGGACGCCAAGATCGAAGGCGGTGAGGGCCAGGACGAGGCCGGCGAAAGCCAGCCAGAACCACAGCGGCGTGCCGAGCCAGTCGGCGAGAAGGAATTCCATCGTTGCTTCTCCCCGGGGTCAGGTCTGGCGCCGCGCCGGGCGGATGGCGAGCTGCGCCAGCCGGTCCCTGATCGCGAGCTTCAGTTTCCTGAGCCGGGCAAGCTCGAATGGATCGGGCCAGCGCAGCGCCTGCAGCGCGCGGAGCCGGGCGTCGAGTTTCTGGTGGCGTTCGAGGAGGCGAAAGGCCTTGTCGGACATGGTGTGCATCCCTTGCAACGAGGTGACGTTGATCGGATGCGCCGAGCCTGGGCCGCTTCTTGAGGAGGGGGGACAAGACCCGGACCCAAGGCATCGGCACATCCGATGCGGTCCGACATCACGAGGCGCATTGCCATTTGGCCAACACGCCGCGCCAGAGGGGCCCGGTCCCGCGGGGCCATTATTAAGACCGATTCGCTCTGATTTCAAGATCATTTGACAGCGTCGGCGATAGCGATATTAAAGTGATATCACTATTGGAGGGGCAACCCATGACCGATTCGCATCCCGCAATGAATTCCATCCGTGAATCCAGGGCCTGGAGCACCAGCGGCTACCTGATCTTCCTGGCTTTCCTCGCGCTGCTGGCGCTGATGATCTACCGGATCATCGCTTTCGCCGGTTCGAACCCCGAAGACAGCGAAGTGTTCGGTTTCGTCGTCTCGACCGGGCTCGGCGCGGTGGTCCTGGTGGTGCTGGCCAGCGGCTTCTACATGATCCAGCCCAACCAGGCGGCGGCGATCACCCTGTTCGGCAGCTATCGCGGCACCGATCGCAGCCACGGCCTTCGCTGGGTCTGGCCGTGGATGGGCAAGACCAAGGTTTCGGTCCGGGCCAACAACGTCGTCTCGGAAAAGCTCAAGATCAACGATCTGCGCGGCAATCCGATCGAGATCGCCACCAACGTGGTCTGGCGCGTCGCCGATACCGCCCAGGCGCTTTACGATGTCGATGACTACAAGGCCTTCGTCGAAGTCCAGATCGAAGCGGCGGTGCGCTCGATCGGCTCGAAATACCCCTATGACGATATCGAGCATCACGAGGTGACGCTGCGTTCGAACCACGGCGAAGTGAACGCCGACCTGCGCGCCGAACTCAACACCCGGCTGGGGCTGGCCGGGCTGACGGTGGACGAATGCGGCCTGACGCACCTGGCCTATGCCCCCGAGATCGCCGGCGCGATGCTGCGCCGCCAGCAGGCCGAAGCGGTCATCGCGGCGCGGTCCAAGCTGGTCCTCGGCGCGGTTTCGATGGTCGAGATGGCGCTGCAGCAGCTCAGCGAGAAGAACGTGGTTCACCTTGACGACGAGCGCAAGGCGGCGATGGTCTCGAACCTGATGGTCGTGCTGTGCGGCGAGCGCGACACCCAGCCGGTGGTCAACACGGGCACGCTTTATCAGTAGGTGATGCGTGCCCGGGACACTTCGTCAAAGCAAGCGTAGCGAGGCAATCCAGGTGCCGCACCGCATTCTGGATTGCCGCGGGGCTGCGCCCCTCGCAATGACGAAGGGGAACGGTCGAGGCACCGGCACCATCAAATTCGTCATTGCGAGCGAAGCGAAGCAATCCAGAGCCCTCGTGCCGCCTCCTGGATTGCCGCGGAGCTACGCTCCTCGCAATGACGGGTCCTGGCCTGAAGGGTTCCTCCCCCAACTTCGTCATTGCGAGCGCAGCGAAGCAATCCACAGGCGTCGCCCGCCCCTCGCATTGACGCGCGGGACCATGTGATGGCCAGCCCGGGCAAGAAATCGTTCGCTCTCCGGCTCGATCCGGCGCTCTACAAGGCGCTGGAGCGGGCGGCGGCGAGCGACTTCCGCTCGGTCAATGCCGAGGTCGAGGTCTTGCTGCGCGAGGCGCTTGCCAAGCGCGGCGTGAAAGTCGAAGCAAGCGAACCTGCCCGGCGCGGGCGCCCGGCGAAAGGGGATTGAGATGGCCGAAAGCGACAAGCCCTTCATCTGCTACAAGAGCGGCTGGAGCATGAAGATCGTGCCGCGCAACAAGGCGGGATGGATCGCGCTGGCGTGGTGGATGCTCTCGCTCGTGCCGCTGACCGGCGGCTTCATCTGGCTGTTGGCGGACGAGCCGACCGCCGGCAAGGCGGCGGCCTATACCGCCGCCTACACGCTGGTCATGCTGGGCTGGGCGATCGGCATGATTGTCTGGACCAAGAACCGCAGCGAAGTGGTCGACATGGAAGAACTGCTCAAGCTCAGGCGCGAACTCGACGCGCGGAAGAATCGCGGGAGGAGAGGCTAGGCTGAATCGACATTCAGTTAAGGGCGACGATCGGTTTGGATGGGGTTCACGCAGGGAACGCAGAGAAGAAAGGAGAGGCGCAGAGATGCTGCGCGAAGCCGCAGGCTTCTACCAAGAATCCTGGCTTCCGCGAAACGGGACCGCCGTTGATGAGAGCGGCTTCGCCGCAGGCACGACGCCTCTGCGCCTCTCCTTTCTTCTCTGCGTTCCCTGCGTGAACCAAAACTAGCGCAACCTCGCCTCGAACTGAATGTCGATACAACCTACTCCTCCAGCCCCAACACGCGCAGCGCCAGCTTGTAGTGCGGCATGTCGATCATCCGCCCGTCGATCTGAAACGTGCCCGTGCCGGGATTGGCCTTGAACCCGGCAACGATGGCGCGCGCTTCGGCCAGTTCCTCTTCGCTGGGGGAAAAAGCCTGGTTGATCACCTCGACCTGCGCGGGGTGGATCGCCAGCATTCCGGCAAAGCCGTCCGCTCGCGATTCCTCGGCGGCGCGCCGAAGACCCTCGATATCGGCGAAGTCGGCATGCAGGGTGTCGATCGCCATGACCCCGCGGGCATGTGCGGCCAGCAGGGTCTGGGTCCGGGCGAAGCGGAAGGTATCGGTCCAGCGTCCGGCGGCATCGCGCTTGCGGGTCGCGCCGATCGCGGCTGAAAGATCTTCGGCGCCCCAGGTCAGCCCGGCGAGGCGCGGCAGCGAAGCGGCGGCATATTCCTGGATCGCAATCGCCGCGGCGGGGGTTTCGCTGACCAGCGGCAGGATCTTGACCGAATTCGGCGCAATTCCGCTGCGTCTTTCCAGTTCATAGATTTCCGCCGAAAGCTGCTGAACCGATTCCGGCCCGGCGCTTTTGGGCAGCATGATCCCATCAGGCCCGGATGGCATCACCGCGGCCAGATCGTTGCGCCACATGCCGCTGTCGAGCGCGTTGATTCGCACCCAGCGGCTCTGCGGCGGGCTGACCTGGCCGCGCTGCTCGGCCAGCCAGCGCGCGGTGGTTTCGCGGGCCCTGGCCTTGTTGTCGTGGCTGACCGAATCCTCGAGATCGAGGATCACCACGTCGGCGCCGGTCGACGCGGCCTTGGACAGCTTCTTTTCGCTGTCGCCGGGAATGAACAGCCACGACCTGACCGGCATTTTTCGCGATCCTTTCCGCTTGGCGTTACACCGTTTCCAGCGCGGGATAGTCGATATAGCCTTCCGGCCCCGGTAGATACCAGCTTCTCGGCACGTTGACGTTGGGAGACCATTCGGCGCCGCTGCGAATCCGCTCGGCAAGGTCCGGGTTGGAGATATAGGGCCGGCCGAAGCTGATCGCCTCACAGCGGCCCGATGATACGTCGGCATCGGCCTCGGCGGCGGTATAGTCCGAATTGAGCACCAGCGGGCCCTTGTAGATCGAGCGGATCAGGCCGTCCTGCTTGGGCACGTCGGTCGCGCCGAAAGTGCCCTGGGGGCCAGGCTGGCGCAGCTCGAGCCACGCAACCTTGAGTTCCTGCAGCACCCGCGCCGCGGCGCCGAAGATGCTCGCCGGATCGGGATCGTCGCAGCCCTGCGTCTCGCCGTTGGGCGACAGGCGAATGCCGACGCGCTCCGCGCCCCATACGGAAATCAGCCCCTCAAGTACCTCGCGCATGAAGCGGGTGCGGTTTTCCGGGCTGCCGCCGTATTCGTCGGTCCTGAGGTTGGTCGAGCCGCGCAGGAACTGGTCGACCAGATAGCCGTTGGCGCCGTGCAGCTGGACCCCGTCGAACCCGGCATCGCGGGCGTTCTGCGCGGCGCGGGCATAGTCCTCGACGATCCGGGCGATATCGGCCTTGGTCGCGGCGCGGGCCTGCTCGTGCGGCTTGCGGCCCGTGGGGGTGTGGGCATGATCGGGCGCGGTGGTCGCGCTGGCCGAGACGCCCGACTCGCCGCCAAGGAAATCGGGGTGGACGATCCGGCCCATGTGCCACAGCTGCATCACGATCTTGCCGCCGGCGGCGTGGACCGCATCGGTGGTCAGCTTCCAGCCTTCGACCTGCGCATCGTTCCAAGCTCCCGGCGCGGCGGGCCAGCCCAGACCTTCGACCGAAATCCCGGTCGCCTCGCTGATGATCAGCCCGGCGCCGCTGCGCTGGCGGTAATATTCGGCGATCATCGCGTTCGGCACCGAACCCGGATCGGACCGGCCGCGGGTAAGCGGGGCCATCAGGATCCGGTTCTTCATCTCTATCGCGCCAAGGCTCAGCGGCTGGAACAGGGCGTCGTGCAAGGGGTCCCTCCTTCGATTTCGTTTTGCAATCTATCGCCGCGATATTCGCCTCGCGGCAAATGTGCAACACCGCCCGGATTGCTGGCCAGCGTTTCGCGGATTCAGGCCAATTGCCAATTCGGCAGGACCGGCTAAGGCACGGCAATGACCAATCCAGCGGGGGAAACGGCGCAAGAACGCGGCGGCAGCATGCTGCACCTGGCAGCCTTGCTGGGCGGCAACGTGGCGCTGGCGTTCGGGCCGTGGTTCGTCCGCCATGCCGATAGCGGCCCGGTCAGCGCGGGTTTCTGGCGGCTTGCCCTGGCGGTCCCGGCGCTGTTCGCGTTGGCGCTGGCCTATCGCCAGAAGCTGACCGGCTTTCCCGCCGCGATCTGGCTGGCGGTGCTGGGCTCGGGCGTTTTCTTCGGGCTCGACATCGCATCGTGGCACACCGGGATCGAACTGACCCGGATGGCCAACGCCACGCTGTTCGGCAATTCGGGTAGCCTGGTGGTGATCGCGGTCGGCTTGCTGGCGCTGCATCGCTCGCCCCGGCGCAGCGAATGGCTGGCTTTCGCGCTGGCGATTGCGGGCTCTGCGATCCTGCTTGGCCGCAGTCTCGAGATCGGGCGCACCACTTTGCTGGGCGACCTGTTCTGCATCACCGCGGGGCTGCTCTATGCGGGCTATATCATCCTGCTGCAAAAGCCGCGCGCGCAGCTGGGCAGCTGGGCGGTGCTGGCATGGTCAAGCGCCGCGGCCGCGCCGGTGCTGCTGGCGGCGGCGCTGATCGCCCGCGAACCGGTCTGGCCGCAGGTCTGGTGGCCGCTGATCGGGCTGGCGCTGACCAGCCAGCTCACCGGGCAGGGGCTGCTGGTCTATGCGATGCGGCATTTCCCGCCGCTGGTCTTCGGCCTGGCGCTGCTGACCCAGCCCGCGATCGCGGTGGCGCTGGGCTGGCTGGCGTTCGGCGAGACGCTGGTGCCGGTCGATTTCCTGGGCATGGCGATGGTCGCCGCCGCGCTCGCGCTTGCCCGCTCGACGGAAGGATAAGGCTGGGCTAGCCTGCCGGAAGAGAACTTCCCCAGGAGAGCCGCCGATGAAACCCACCGCCCTGATCGCCCTGCTGCCGCTGGCCGCGCTGGCGCTGCTGCCGGCCGAGGCCGCGCGTCCCGCACCGCAGGCGCGCGCGGCCCAGGCCCCGGCTGCCGACGCGCGGTTCCAGGCGCTGGCCAAACGCTTCCTGTCCGAGGCGATGCGGCTTTCCCCGGTCGAGGCGACCGCGATGGGCGATCACCGGTTCGACAGCCTGCTTCCCGATATCAGCGTTGCCGGGCGTGCCCAGCGGCGCCGGGCCTGGCAGGGGTTCCTCGGCCAGCTTGACGCAATCGATCCGGCGCGGCTCAGCCGGGCGAACCAGGTCGACATGGCGCTGCTGCGCAACGAGCTGCGCTACCGGATCTGGCAGGACCAGGCCTTGCAGGACTGGGCCTGGAACGCGCAGACCTACAACGATATCGCCGCCGGCTCGCTCTACACGCTTGCCGCGCGCGATTTCGCGCCGTGGGACGTGCGGCTGAAAGCCGCGACCGCGCGGATGGAGGCGCTGCCCGCCTTCCTCAGGGCCAGCCGCGGCCAGCTTGTGCCGGCGCGCGTCCCGCCGATCTTCGCGCAGACGGTGGCCCGGCAGAACGCCGGCATCGTCGAGATTGCCGAGGGCATGCTTGCGCCCCACGCCGATGCGCTGAAAGGCGCCGATCGCGCGCGCTTCGACAAGGCGCTCGCCGGGCTCAAGGCGGCGGTGGCCGACCAGCAGAAATGGCTCGACACCGTGCTGGTGCCGCAGGCCAACGGTGAGTTCCGGCTTGGCCCGACGCTTTACGACCAGAAGATGAAATTCGCGCTGATGAGCGACCTGACCCGGCCCGAGCTCAAGGCCCGGGCGCTGAAGGCCAAGGCCGAAATCCGCGCCGAAATGTACGAGCTGTCGCGCCGAGTGCTGGCAGGCGCAGCTTCGGACAAGGCGCTTGCCATGCCTGACAACCCCACGCCCGATCAGCAGCAGGCGGTAATCGAAGCGGCGCTGAAGATCAGCTATGCCAAGCACCCGCCGCGCGCCGAAATCGAGCAGCGCGCCCGCGAAACGCTCGCCCAGGCGACCGACTTCGTGCGCGAGCGCGGCTTCGTGCGGATGCCCGACGGGCCGGTGCGCGTGATCACCATGCCCAAGTTCCAGCAGGGCAATTCGACCGCCTACAACGATCCTCCCGGGGTGTTCGAAAAGAACGGCCAGAACTTCTACGCGGTCAGCCCAATCCCCGACGAATGGAGCGAGGAACAGGCCAATTCCTACCTCAGCGAATACAACGACTACATGATCCACGACCTGTCGATCCACGAGGCGATGCCGGGGCATTACCTCCAGCTCGATCACGCCAACCGCACCGACGACGTGCTGCGCGCCTACCTCGGTTCCGGCCCGTTCGTGGAAGGCTGGGCGGTCTATGCCGAAGGGGTGATGAAGGACGAGGGCTATCTTGGCGGCGATCCGCTGTTCCAGCTCACCGTGCTCAAGATGCGGCTGCGCAGCGTCACCAACACGCTGCTCGACATCGGCATCCAGACCGAAGGCATGACCCGCGAACAGGCGATGGACCTGATGCAGAACGGCGCCTTCCAGGCCGAGCGCGAGGCGGCGGGCAAATGGGTGCGGGCCAGCCTTTCGTCGGTCCAGCTGCTCAGCTATTTCACCGGCTATACCGAACACATGGCGCTGCGCGAGGAAGCCAGGAAGCGCTGGGGCAAGGACTTTACGCTCAGGCGCTACAACGACACCGTACTGAGCTTCGGCTCGCCGCCGGTGAAGTATGTCCGGGCGCTGATGTTCGGATTGCCGGTGGATTAGCTTTTGCCGCAGCGACGTGCGGTGCGACCCCTGGATTGCTTCGCTGCGCTCGCAATGACGAATTTGAGGGAAAGAGCCTCCGAACTCGTCATTGCGAGGGGCATAGCCCCGCGGCAATCCAGGAGTTGCGCGCGCCGCCTGTGGATTGCTTCGCTACGCTCGCAATGACGAAGTTGAGGGACAGATCTTACGTGCCAAAACTCGTCATTGCGAGGGGCATAGCCCCGTGGCAATCCAGCAGGCGACCCAGCGCGGCACACGCGCGCATTGACGAAGGGGCGGCGTCATGACCCGCGAATTCCAGCCATGCGCCTATCTGATGGCGAACAAGCGCAATGGCACGATCTACGCCGGGGTTACGTCCGACCTGGTGAAGCGGGTCTGGCAGCACCGCGAAGGTTTGGGCGGTTTCACCACGCGTTACGGCTGCAAGCAGCTGGTCTGGTTTGAGCAGCATTCGACGATGGAACACGCGATCCTGCGCGAAAAGCAGATCAAGGCAGGCTCCCGCGCGAAGAAGATTGCGCTGATCGAGGCGGAAAACCCGCTTTGGCGCGATCTCTGGCCGGAGATCACCCGCTAGACGCCTTCGTCATTGCGAGGGCAAAGCCCCGCCTCTGGATTGCTTCGCTACGTTCGCAATGACGAGTTCATGGGGAGGAGGGTGGTGAAAAATTCGACCACTTCCCACTCCTTCGTCATTGCGAGGGGCGCAGCCCCGCGGCAATCTAGCGGGCAGCATTGCACGGCACCTGGATTGCTTCGCTACGCTCGCAATGACGAGTTCGTGGGGGTGCGATCTTTCGCCGGCGCTCCACCACCTGTTTCGTCATTGCGAGGGGCGCAGCCCCGCGGCAATCCAGCGGGCAGCACTGCGCGGCACCTGGATTGCTTCGCTACGCTCGCAATGACGAGTTCTTGGGGGTGAAAATTCCTCAGAACGTCCACCTACCTCGTCATTGCGAGGGGCGCAGCCCCGCGGCAATCCAGGAGGCTGCGCGCACCGCCTCTGATTGCTTCGCTACGCTCGCAAAGACGAAATCACTGCCCAGACGGCAATCACCGCGCCCCCAGGTCACCCTTGCCGACAGTCCCGCCGGCCATCTCCAGCATCCGGTCGAGGCTCTTCTTTGCCCGCAGCCGCAAGCCTTCCTCGATCTCGATCCGCGGCTTCAGGTCGCGCAGCGCGAGGTAGAGTTTCTCGAGCGTGTTGAGCGCCATGTAGGGGCAGATGTTGCAGGCGCACTGGCCGTCGGCTCCCGGTGCGCCGATGAAGGTCTTGTCGGGGAGCGCCAGTTGCATCTGGTGGATGATATGCGGTTCGGTGGCGACGATCAGCGTGTCGCCATCGAAGGCCTTGGCATAGCTCAGGATGCCGCTGGTCGACCCGACATAGTCGGCGTGATCGATGATGTGCGGCGGGCATTCGGGATGGGCGGCAACCGGTGCGCCGGGGTGCTGAGCCTTGAGCTTCAGAAGCTCGGTTTCGCTGAAGGCTTCGTGGACGATGCAGACGCCGGGCCACAGCAGCATCTCGCGCCCGAACTTGCGCGAGAGGTAGCCACCCAGGTGGCGGTCGGGGCCGAAGATGATCTTCTGCTCAGGCGGGATCTGGGCAAGGATCGTCTCGGCGCTGGACGAGGTGACGATCACGTCGCTGAGCGCCTTCACCTCGGTCGAGCAGTTGATGTAGGTCAGCGCGATGTGATCGGGGTGCTGCGCCCTGAACTGCGCGAACTTTTCGGGCGGGCAGCTGTCTTCCAGACTGCATCCGGCGTCGAGGTCGGGCAGGATCACGGTCTTGTGCGGGGCAAGGATCTTGGCGGTTTCGGCCATGAACTTGACCCCGCAGAAGGCGATCACCTCGGCATCGGTGGCGGCGGCCTTCTTCGACAGTTCAAGACTGTCGCCGATATAGTCGGCCAGGTCCTGGATCTCAGGCTTCTGGTAATAGTGCGCCAGGATCACGGCGTTGCGCTCCTTGCGCAGCCGTTCGATCTCGGCGCGAATGTCGATGCCGGCGAGGTTTTCGGTCTGGATGGTCATGGCGCCCAAATGGCGGCTCAGCGCGCCGTGTGCAAGGGCGGCTTCAGGTCAGTTGCCATAGATCGCCATCGCTGCTCACGCGCCCCTGGTGCCTAAGATCGATCAGGTGGGCCAGCACCGAACGCCCCGCCGCCCCGACCAGGCGCGGATCGAGGCCCTTGTACATCGCCTTGACCATGTCGGGGATGACGTGGGGGCCGTGGCCCAGCAGCCGCAGGATCTGTGCTTCGCGCTGGCGCCGGTGGCCCAGCATCCCGCGCACCAGCTGGCGCGGCTTTTCCACCGCCGGGCCATGCGCCGGATAGAAGATCCGGTCGTCGCGGGCATAGAGTTTCTCGAGGCTGGCCATGTAGGCGCTCATGTCGCCGTCGGGCGGGCTGACCACGCTGGTCGACCAGGCCATGACATGATCCCCGGTGAACAGCGCGCTGCTTTCGTTGAGGGCATAGCACAGGTGGTTGCTGGTATGACCCGGGGTGGCGACCGCTTCGATCGTCCAGCCCTCGCCCGCGATCCGCTCGCCATCGGCCAGCACCCGGTCGGGGGAATAGTCGGGATCGAAAGCGGCATCGGCGCGCGGGCCGTCATCGTCCATCGCCAGCGCCGCGCAGCCGATGATCGGCGCGCCGGTCAGGGCCTTGAGCTCGGCCGCGGCGGGGGAATGGTCGCGGTGGGTGTGGGTGCACAGGATTGCCGAGACTCTTGCCGAGCCGATAGCCGCCATGATCGCCGCGACGTGGCCTTCGCCGCGGGTGTCGGCGTGGCCTTCGATGCCCGTGCCGGCCGGGCCCGGATCGATCACGGCTAGATCGCCTTCGCTGCCCACCAGATAGGTCTGCGTGCCGGTAAAGGTATAGTGCGAGGCATTGGGCGCGAGCACCCGGCGGACCAGGGGTTCGCATTGCTCGGCAAGGCCGGTCGGCCAGGGTTTGGGCGGGGCATCCATCGCTGGCGATATGGGGATGCGGCGCCCGCCTGTCGAGCCGCAATCAGTGCTGGCTGCGCGCTTCCAGCCGTTCGCGCAGCGCCGCGATCGCGCTGGGCTGCGCCGGATCGCGTTCGCGCCAGCCGTTGTCGAGACGCTTGATGCGGGCATGGAACCGCTCGGTCGCCTGGATCAGTTCGCGTGTCTCGGCATCGAGCAGCGCCATCCGCTCGGCCTCGCTTTCGGGAAAATCGGCCAGCTTGCCATAGCGGCGAAGCTGGAATTCGCTGAGCTCGCCGGCGAAGAAGGCACGGTGGTTGAGCAGCCAGGCCACCGCATGCATCATCCGCGTGGTGGTGCGCAGCGCCTCGCACGAAAGCGCAACCCGCGCCTCATCCTCCTCGCCCGCCGCGTCAAGCCGCCCGGACAGCGCGAAGGCCGCGCGCACATCGTCCGACAGGACGAGCGCTTCGCAGTACAGACCTTCGATGATCCGCGGATTTATGCTTGCCGGCTTGGCCATGCGGTTTCGATAGGCGCATGGAGGTTGCGCTGCCAACCGGGGGACGGCGCACTTGTGCACACCAAATTGGGACTGTCCCCAAAGGGCACGTTTTTGCCGGACTGCCGCTAGGCTATTATATCCGGAATCAGGTAATCCTCGATCATCGCGATCTGGTCCTTGAGCCTGAGCTTGCGCTTCTTCAGCCGCGCGATCTGCAACTGGTCGACCGATCCGGCGGCGGTCAGCGCGTCGATCGCGGCATCCAGGTCGCGGTGCTCGATCCTGAGCACTTCCAGCCTCTTGCGCATTTCCTCTTCGTTCACGCCACAACCCCATTCCGCCTGCCCGGCGCGGCGGCAAATCGACTTGCCGCAAAGCCTCTCTCAGGAGCTTCGCAAGATAAACTTAATGTGCTTCTATGACAATCGCAGTGACCCGCCGGTAACCGAGTCGGGAGTCGGCCGGGGAACCGCAGCCCGAAGGGGGCTTAGCCAAGGAGAATCCCCTATGGAACAGTCGCATGTCAGCGCATTGCAGTTCAAACACGCCGGTCTGGAACGCCAGATCGCCGAGGAAATGAGCCGCCCGATGCCTGATCTCGCGACCATCCAGCTGCTCAAGAAGCGAAAGCTCAGAATCAAGGAAGAGCTGGAACATATCTAGCAGCCGGTAGCGCGCCGCCCCGCCGACCGCGGCGGGGCACCTGCGCCGCAAAAATTCGAATGCATGGCGCGGGCTTGCGCTTGCCGCTTTCCCGGCGGTGCCCTAGGTCTTTCGCATGACCGTCACCAGCGCCGTTTCCGCCGCCCGCACGATCCTTACCCGGCTGCACGACGTGATGGCCTCGCGCAGCAACGCGCAGGCCAAGCTCAACACGGTTGTCGACGTGATCGGCGAAGGCCTCGATAGCGAGGTCTGCTCGATCTACCTGCTGCGCGAAGGGCAGCTTGAACTGTTCGCCACGCGCGGCCTTGCCCAGGAGGCGGTCCACGTCACCCGGCTCGGGATCGGCGAAGGCCTGGTCGGCACGATCGCCGAAAACATCGAAACGCTGAACCTTGCCGAGGCGACCGCCCACCCGGACTTTTCCTATCGCCCGGAAACCGGGGAGGACAAATACCATTCGTTCGCCGGCGTCCCGATCGTCCGGCGCGAGCGCGCGGTGGGGGTGCTGTGCGTCCAGCACGTCGATCCGCGCCGCTACGAAGAGGTCGAGATCGAGGCGCTGCAGACCGTGGCGATGGTGCTCTCGGAACTGATCCACAACGCCGAACTGATCGACGAGGAAGAAGCGGCGCTCAGCCCGCAGCAGACCGGGCCGGTGCGGCTGCAGGGGCTTTCGCTGGTCAAGGGGCTGGCCGCGGGCAACGCGGTCTATCACCAGCCGCGCGTCCAGATCGAACATGTCATGGCCGAGGACCGCGATGCCGAACTGCAGCGCGTCTACCTGGCCTTCGACAAGATGCGCGAGCAGATCGACCGCATGGCCAGCCAGGCCGAATTCGGAGTCGGCGGCGAACACGAGGAGGTGCTCGAGACCTACCGGATGTTCGCCTATGACGAAGGCTGGAGCCGCCGGATCATCGAGGCGATCGACAGCGGCCTGACTGCCGAAGCCGCGATCGAGCGCGTCCAGCAGCGCACGCGCATGCGCATGCGCCAGATCGACGATCCGCTGCTGGCGGACCGGATGCACGACCTGGAGGATCTTTCCAATCGGCTGCTGAGGATCGTCTCGGGCCAGATGGGCACGGCGGCCAGCCAGGGGCTGCGCAGCGACACCATCCTGATCGCCCGCAATCTCGGCCCGGCAGAGCTGCTCGAATACGACAAGCGGCGCCTGAAGGGCGTGGTGCTCGAGGAAGGGTCGCTGACCGCGCATGTGGTGATCGTGGCGCGGGCGATGGGGATCCCGGTGCTGGGGAGGGTCCGCGGGCTCAAGGGCGCGCTGCGCGATGGCGACCTGCTGCTGCTCGATGCCGATGCCGGAACGGTCACCGTGCGGCCCAATCCGCAGATGGAGGAAGCGTTCGACGCGCGCTTCGCCAGGAACAAGCAGCGCCAGGCCGCCTATGCCAAGCTGCGCGAGGTTGAGCCCTTTACCCGCGACGGCACCCGCATCCAGGTGATGATCAATGCCGGCCTGCGCGACGACATGCCCAACCTGTCGCTCACCGGGGCGGACGGGGTGGGGCTGTTCCGCACCGAATTCCAGTTCCTCGTTTCCGCCACGCTTCCCGCGCGCGAGCGCCAGACCCGGCTCTACCGCGATGTCCTCGATGCGGCGGGCGACAAGCCGGTGGTCTTCCGCACGGTCGACATCGGCGGCGACAAGGTGCTCCCGTACCTGCGCCACAACGACGGCGAGCAGGAAGAGAACCCGGCGATGGGCTGGCGCGCGCTGCGGGTTGCGCTTGAACGCGACGGGCTGCTCAAGGTCCAGGCGCGCTCGCTGCTCGAGGCCGCGGCCGGGCGCACGCTCAACGTCATGTTCCCGATGGTTTCCGAACCCTGGGAATTCGACGCCGCGCGCGAGGTTTTCGAAAGCCAGCGGCGCTACCTCAAGGGGCAGAAGAAGAAGCTGCCCGAAGCGATCCGCTATGGCGCCATGCTCGAAGTGCCGGCGCTGGCCGAAACGCTCGATCTGGTCGCGCCGAAGCTGTCGTTCCTGTCGATCGGCACCAACGACCTGACCCAGTTCCTGTTCGCCGCGGATCGCTCCAACCCCAAGCTGGCCGAACGGTATGACTGGCTGTCGGTTTCGATCATGCGGTTCCTGCGCCGGGTGCTGCTGGGCGTGGCCGGGCACGATGTCGACGTGACGGTCTGCGGCGAGATGGGTGGACGCAGGCTCGAAGCGCTGGCCCTGCTGGGCATCGGCCTGCGCCGCCTGTCGATCACCCCCGCTTCGGTCGGCCCGATCAAGGAACTGGTCCGCAAGGTCGACCTGAACGAAATTGCCGCAGCGATGAACCAATGGCTCTCCTCGCCGCCGCCCAGCCTGCGCCAGGCCCTGGCCGAATGGGCGCAGGAACGCGGGATTGAAGCCGACTGAGCTGCGCCGGCGCGGGCATTAACCAATTCCGACACGCGCAGAGGGCGTTCTGCCGACGAACGGTCTCTAAACGCGCCGAATTGCGTTGACTTTGAATGGCAAAGCGGGATGTTCCGCGTCAGCTTATGAGCTGGAAGAATAAGAGCCATTTCGGGGTCGGCATGGTAGAAGAGCATGAAGCGGCGGCTGAGGTCGAGCTGCCGCTGGAGTCAGTTGGATCGAGAATGCGCCGCGCGCGCGAAGCAGCCGGGCTGAGCCTGGCTCAGCTTGCCGCTGAAACGCGGATCGGCGAACGGATGCTGGCGGCGATCGAGGCTGGCGACTATGCCGCGCTCCCCGGCAAGACATATGCCATCGGATTTTCGCGCACCTATGCCAAGGCGCTGAGGCTGAACGATGCCGAAATCGCAGCCGGTGTGCGCGCCGAACTGGCCGAGCAGGCTCCCGTAGATACACGCCGCCCCGTGCAGACCTTCGAACCGGGTGATCCCGCGCGGGTGCCAGCCGCCCGGCTCGCCTGGCTGGCGGGCGCTCTGCTGGTGATCGCCGTGCTGGCGGGAATCGCCTTCCTGCCCGGCATTTTTGCCCCTGGCGGCAGCCTGCCCTCGATCCTCCCGGCCGACCAGCCAAGCCCGCCGCCAAGCGCCGCGGCCCCCGCCGCACCTGCTCCGGCGGCATCCGGCCCGGTGGTTTTCACCGCGCTCGAACCTCGGATCTGGGTCAAGTTCACCGATGCCCAGGGCAACCAGCTGATGCAGAAGGAACTGGCCCAGGGCGAAAGCTGGACCGTGCCGGCAGACAAGGGCGAGGTGCTGATCTGGACCGCGGGGCCCGATGCGCTGGGCATCACCGTTGGCGGTCAGGCGGTGCCCAAGCTGTCCGACGTGCAGAAGACTGTGAAGGACGTGCCGGTCAGCGCGGCGGCATTGCTTGCGCGGGGGACCGCGGTTCCAGCGGCTCAGACCGCCACTCCGCCAGCAATGCAATCACCGATCGCGCCGGATCGGACCTCGGTCCGCCGCCACGTTCAACGAGAAGCTCCCGCGCAAGGCGGTGCGACCTCTGCTCCGGCGCCGGCAGCCGTGCCGGCAAGCACCAGTCCTGCTGCCCCCACGCCCAGCGCGACATAGATTGCGCAAAAGCGGTGCCGGCCCGCTCGACAGGCGCCGCCGCAAAGGGTTAAGCACACCTTGGTTAATGGCCGGTTCGGATAGGTGCTGGCACATCACCGGGATGGATAGGAAGACAATGAACAAGCTCCTCTGGAACAGGCGTCCTCTCGCGCTGGTCCTGGCACTGGCGATCGCCGCGCCGGCGATGGCCCAGACTTCGGCTGAAACCGACACGCGGCTGCGCAAAGTCGAATCCGAGGTCGCGGCGCTGCAGCGCGTGGTCTTTCCCGGCGGCGACGGCCGTTTCTTCCCGCAGATGCAGCCCTCGACCGGCAGCAGCATAGCGCCCGGTTCCCCGGCCAGCGCCCCAACCGCCGATCTTCTGGTGCGGATGGATGCGCTCGAAGGCCAGGTTGCCCGGCTCACCGCCCAGATCGAGGAAGATCACCACCGCATTGAAAAGCTCGAAGCCAGGCTGGCGGCGACGGAAGGCAGCAAGGCCGGCGCCGATGCCGCGACTGTGACTGACACCAACACGGCGGCCATGACCACAACCGTCACCCCGGTTCCCAAGCCCGCACCCGCTCCGGCGCTGACCAAACCGACCCCGACCAAGCCTGTCGTGGCAGCCGACCCTTCGGCCAAGCGGCTCGCCGCGGTCAGGGCGGTCGAAAAGCCCAAGACCGACGATCCGGGCGATGACGAATACTCCTATGGCTACCGCCTGTGGGACGCCAAGTTCTTCCCTGAAGCGGAGCAGCAGCTTAAGCTGTTCCTGCAGAAGTATCCCAAGCATCCGCGCACCAGCTATGCCCGCAACCTGCTGGGCCGCGCCTACCTGGATGACAAGAACGCGCACGAAGCGGCCGGCTGGTTCCTCCAGAACTACAAGACCGAGCCGAAGGGCGACCGCGCCCCCGACAGCCTGCTCTACCTTGCCGAAGCGATGCGCCAGCTCGACGATGGCAAGCGCGGCTGCGTTGCCTTGAAGCAGTTTGCGGCGGATTATCCCAAGGAAGCCGCGGGGCGTCTGAAGTCTCAGTACGATGCGACCAGCGCAGGGCTGAAGTGCAATTGATAGGCCGCTTTCGCCCCAGCTGACCGCGCGCTTCGCTGCCGATCTCGCCGCGCTCTGGCCCGGTGAGGGCACCTTGGGAATTGCCGTGTCGGGCGGGCCGGACAGTCTCGCCCTGCTGCTGCTGGCCAATGCCGCGCTGCCCGGAAGGATTGCCGCCGCTACCGTCGATCACGGCTTGCGGGCCGAAAGCGCGGCGGAAGCCGGGATGGTCGCGCGGCTGTGCGCCTCGATTGGCGTCGCGCATTGCGTGCTCACGGTCGAAGTCGCGGCGGGCAATTTGCAGGCAGAGGCCCGCGCCGCGCGCTATGCCGCGCTTGCCGCCTGGATGGAACGCCAGGGCCTCGCCGCGCTGCTGACCGCGCATCACGCCGATGACCAGGCCGAAACGCTGCTGCTGCGGCTCAACCGGGGCAGCGGTGTGGCAGGCCTTGCCGGCGTGCGGGCGCGAGGGCTGGTTCCAGGCACGCGCCATGCGCTGCTGCGCCCGCTGCTTGGCTGGCGGCGGGCAGAGCTGGCGCAAGTCGTCGCCGAGGCCGGGATCGAAGCCGTCGACGATCCGTCGAAC
Organism: Sphingomonadaceae bacterium; assembly: GCA_046348665.1. GTDB lineage: Bacteria > Pseudomonadota > Alphaproteobacteria > Sphingomonadales > Sphingomonadaceae > Novosphingobium. The sequence continues at coordinate 1,568,328 of JAXMDV010000001.1, forward strand.
CGCGACGACAGGTTTGACCGGGCCCGCATTCGCAAGGCCCTGGCAGGCGCCGACTGGCTGGACGTGCCCGCGCTGGCGGCCAGCGCCGCGAACCTTGGCGATGCCGATCAGGCACTGGATTGGGCCGCGGCGCGTGAATGGCAGGAAGGCGTCATCCGCGCGCCGATGGGGCTGGTCTATCGCCCGCAGGCACCCCGCGCGATCGCCCTACGGGTCATCGCCCGGATCGTTCGCGAGCTTGATGGAACCCAGCCGCGCGGCAAGCAGATCGCGCACCTGTTCGACGAATTGCTTGCCCGCCGCCCGGTATCAATCGGGCAACTTGTGGCGCGCCTCACGGCCGATGGCTGGACATTCACCCGCTCGCCGCGGCGGAAAACGGGTTAAAGACTGATGGCATTTTGACGCGGTCTCTCCCCTCCCCAAGGGGAGGGGCTATGCGATTCGATACAAGCCCTGCTCAGGATCGTGCCGCCATCCCCTTCTGGCGCAGCCGCCACAGCAGTTGATCAAAGCGGTCCTGGCCAAAGAACGGTTCGCCATCGTGGACCATCAGCGGCACGCCGTAGTGCCCGCCGGCGCGCTGGTCGATCTCGTTCTGGCTGATTGCCGCGTCGAGCCGTTCGGCCTCGGCCTGCTGCACGGCGTCCATTTCGGCCAGGTCCAGCCCGATTGCCGCCAGCGCGCGGGCCAGGTGATCGCCCTCGTGCCAGCCCTCGACCTCGCCCGACCAGATCACGTGGCTCACCGCGCGAAGCAGCGCCAGGCCATGCCCGCGCTCTGCCGCAAGCTGGCCCAGTCGGGTCAGGCGGTGGATATGGGGCTGCTCCTTGGGATAGGTTCGGGTGGCAAAGTCCATCACCACCGGGTCGGGCCGCGGCCAGCGCAGGGTCATCCCGGCAAATTCGGCCGAGCGCACGCAGTCGCGCATCAGGTAGCTGAACCACAGCGGATCGGAATTGGCGAAGAATTCGGGCTGGCGCACCGCGATCGGCAGCACCGGCTTGACGTTCACTTTCGCATCCCAATCGCGTTCAAGCTCGATCAGCCGGGGGGTGACGATATACGAATAGGGGCTGCGGAACGACCAGTAGAGGTCGACGGTAAGGGTCATAGGGTCTCCATGTCGATGACGAAGCGATAGCGCACATCGCCCTTTTCCATGCGTTCGAAGGCGTGGTTGATCCGGTCCATCGCGATGATCTCTATTTCGGCGAGGATGCCCTTTTCGGCGCAGAGGTCCAGCATTTCCTGGGTCTGGGCGATGCCGCCAACGCCCGAGCCGGAAACGGCTTTCTGGCCCTGCAACAGCAGGCCCGAATGGAACGGCTCCATCATCTCGATCATCCCGACGATGCACAGCGTGCCCTTGCGGTCGAGCAGGAACAGGTATGGCGTGACATCGTGCTTCACCGGGACCGTATCGAGCAGGAAATCGAAGCTGCGCGCGGCGGCGCGCATGGCGGCCTTGTCGGTCGAGACCAGCACATGGTCCGCGCCCAGCTTGCGCGCGTCCTCCCCTTTTTCGGGCGAGGTGGTGATCATCGTCACCTCGGCGCCCAGCGCCTTGGCGAACTTGACCCCCATGTGCCCCAGCCCGCCCAGCCCGATCACCCCAACCTTGGTGCCCGGCCCGACGTTCCAGTTGCGCAAGGGGCTGTAGGTGGTGATCCCGGCGCACAGCAGCGGCGCGGCGGCGGCCATGTCGAGCCCGTCGGGAACGCGCAGCACGAATGGTTCGGCCACGACGATCGCCTTCGAATAGCCGCCATAGGTCGGGCTGCCATCGATCCGGTCCTTGCCGTTGTAAGTACCGGTCGATCCTTCGCGGCAGTAGTTCTCCTCGCCGTCCTGGCAGGCGTCGCACTTGCGGCAGGAATCGATCGTGGTCCCCACCGCAACCCGGTCGCCCACCTTGAAGCGGGTCACCCCGGCGCCGACCGCGCTGACCGTGCCGACGATTTCGTGCCCCGGAACGAAGGGATAGTTGGTCCGCCCCCAATCGTTGCGCGCGGCATGGAGATCGGAATGGCAGACCCCGCAGTATGCGATGTCGATCGCAACGTCTTCGCCGCGCAGTTCACGGCGATCGATGATGATCGGATTGACGCCTGAATCGGGTGCGCTCGCGCCGTAGGCTGGAGTGGCGGTCATCGTGATACTCCCGGCAATTGCGGCTTGCGGTGCCGCCATGATCCAGCCATTAATCGCGCGATTAAGAGGAGAGTCAAATGCGGATTGATTCATCGACTGCCGCGGTGGTGACCGGCGGCGCATCGGGTCTGGGCCGGGCGACCGCCGAGGCTCTGGCGGCGGCCGGGGTGAAGGTTGCGATCTTCGACATCAACGAGGAAAAGGGCGAGGAAGTCGCGCGCGCGATTGGCGGCCTGTTCTGCCGGGTCGACATCACCTCCGAACAGTCGGTGATCGACGGTTTCGCCAAGGCGCGCGCCGCGCACGGCCAGGAACGGATCTGCGTCCATTGTGCGATGACCAGCAAGCGCGGCAAGACGCTGGCCTTCGACAAGGAGGCCGGCAGGCTCAGGCGCACCCCGACCGAGGACTATGAATACGGCGTCCAGGGCATCCTGGTGGCCAGCTACCGGATCGCCTCGATTTCGGCAGAAGGGATGGCCACGCTCGACCCGCTCGAGGATGGCGAACGCGGCTGCATCACGCTGACGGCTTCGGTCGCGGCGCAGGACGGGCAGATCGGCCAGATCATCTATGGGTCGGCCAAGGCCGGGGTCAACGGACTGGTCCTGCCGATGGCGCGCGATCTTTCGGACCTGGGCATCCGGGTCAATTCGATCATGCCGGGGATCTTCGCCACGCCGCTGATGCTGGGCGCAAAGCCGCAGGTGCTGGAAAGCCTGGCGGCTTCGGTTCCGTTTCCCAAGCGCTTGGGCAAGCCCGAGGAATTCGGCAGCCTGGCGATGGAACTGGCGCGCAATTCCTATTTCAACGGCCAGTGCATCCGCCTCGACGGCGCGATCCGCATGGCTCCGCGCTGAGGAGGGCGGGCGATGACTTCAACATTCAGGGAAGGGCTGCTTGACGGCAAGGTTGCCTTCATTGCTGGCGGCACCAGCGGGATCAACCTGGGCATTGCCAGGCGCTTTGCCGAACTCGGCGCCAAGGTTGCGGTGCTGGGCCGCAACCCGGAAAAAGCCGCCAATGCCGCCGCCGAAATCGGCCACGATGCCATCGGCCTGACCGCCGACGTGCGCGATTACGGCGCGATCCGCGCTGCGATGGAGGATGTGCGCGGCCGTCTGGGGGCGATGGACATCGTCGTCTCGGGCGCGGCCGGGAACTTCCTCGCCCCGGCGCTGGGGATGAGCGCAAACGCGTTCAGGACCGTGGTCGACATCGACCTCAACGGCACGTTCAACGTGTTTCGCGGCTGCCACGATCTGCTTGCCCCCAATGCCTCGCTGATCGCGATCACCGCCGGGCAGGCGGTCAACGCGATGCAGCTCCAGGCGCACGCCTGCGCGGCCAAGGCCGGGATCAACCAGCTGATCCGGGTGCTGGCGCTCGAATGGGGGCCGGACGTGCGGGTCAACGGCATTTCGCCCGGACCGATCGAAGGGACCGAGGGCATGGCCCGGCTGGCTCCCGACAGCTCGACCAGGCAGAAGCACTTCGATCGTATCGCGATGAAGCGCTGGGGCCTGATCGAGGAGATCGCCGAGGGCGCGGTGTTCCTGAGCTCGGATGCGGCAAAATACATCACCGGCACTATCCTCGATATCGACGGAGGCAGCCAGCTTGGCGACGCTACCCGGCGCGATACCGGCAAGGGACTCGCCTGATCAGATCAGCGAGTCGCCCTGCTTCGCGGTCTTGCCCCTGGTGACATAGACCTTGGTCCCGACCGGCACGATGGCGAAAAGCCGGGCGGCGAAGGGATCGGGCACGCCGATGCAGCCGTGGCTGGCATAGCCCTTTTCGACCTTGGTGCCGTGGATCGAGACCCCGTCCGGCGTCAGGTTCATTGTATAGGGCATCGGCGCGCGGTCATAGGTCGAGGAATAGTGGTCCTTGTCCTTCCACTTGACCGGGAAGATACCGGTGGGGGTCGGCTTTTCGCTGGTTCCCAGCAGCACCGCCGCCGCGCCGATTTCGTATCCGCCCTTGAAGATCGACAGCACCCGCGCGTCGAGATCGACGGTGATCACCAGCGGGCCATCGGGCACGCCCTTGTCGTCCCAGTGCCATTCGCCGTACTTGATCGGTCCGCTGATCGGCAGGATCCGCTTGATGACGAATTTTTCGTCCCTTGGCGGGGCAGGGGGCGGTGATGGCTTGGCCGTAGCGGCGGCAGGAACCGGCCGGGCAGGCGCCTGATCGCCCGCCTGCAGCAGCCAGGCGCCGGCAGCCACCACCCCGGTCACGAAAAGACCGCCCACGCCATAGACCGGATTGAAACTCATGCGCGCAAACCTGGCTGCCTCGTTTGGTCCGCGCCTAGAGCCTGATGACATAGGATTGACGCAGTCTCTCCCCTCCCCGTGGGGAGGGGCCGGGGGTGGGGGTTCGACATCAGCGTGGAACCCCCACCCCAACCCCTCCCCACGGGGAGGGGCAATGCGATTCGATGCAAAATCATCAGGCTCTAATAGCTGAAAAAGGTTAATTGGGTGAAATCAACCATGTGCGCCAAACAGGTTGGCGATCGTCGTGGTGATCCGCAAGGCCAGCTCCTGCGCCTGCTCGATCGGGTCGATGAAATCGCGGTGGATCGCTTCATAGCCGACCGCCGCCTCGTCCGGGTAGTCGCTCGGCTCTTCGACGGTAAAGTCGCCAAGCCCCGGAAAGCTCACCGGAAAAGCGCGGCGCAGCTGGGCCAGGGCTTCTTCGATCCGCAAGGTGAAGACCATTTCGAGCACGTCCTCGCGGGCGATGTCGTTCGCGCGGCTGAACGCCGGGACCGATACTGCCTTGAGGAACATGTGCTGGAACAGCGCGAGCCGCAGCGCCTGCAGCACGCCGAGCATGCGCCGGGTATGCTCGCGCCCTGCCAGCGGCGCCTCGTCGGGAACCAGATCGAGCAGCCGGTGCAGCTTGAGCGCATCGACCCTGAGCCGCGAGGCGAGCCGCCGGAATACGCCCGTGCGGTCATCGGTGGTTAGGTATTCGGCCAGCGCCAGGCAGGCGTCGGCAACGCGCGCTTCATCGCCGCGATAGGGGCGGCTGGCCCAGTAGGCCGAATTGAACAGCTCGCCGAAAGCCGCGACGGTCTTGATGCTGGCCAGCGCATTCGCGGCGCGAACCAGGCGGACCACCTGGCGGCCGCGCTCGCTGTCCTTGAGCAGCTGCGCCAGCGCCTCGTAATTGCCTTCGGCGGCAGTGCCGAACCCGGCGATCACGTTGACCGGGTAACCCAGCTGCTGAAGCACGGCATTGTGCGGGATCGCCCGGATCTGGCGCAGGCTCATCTCGCGGTCGGCGGCAAGATCGCTCTGGCGCCGGCTCTTGCGGCTGCCGGTGTCGTTGAGCAGGCCAAGCCCGAAGGCGGTGACCGCGCGCGGATAGGTCCGGCTGGCCAGCTGCATCGCCTGGAATCGCCGGATCGCGCGGTAAAAGTCGAGGCTGAGGTCGGTGCGCCGATAGAACGGATCGGTCGGGGCATTGGCATCGGCCTCGGCCGGACGCGCCTCGGCAAAGCGGGTCAGCGTGGCCAGCGCCAGCTCGGGCGTGCCGAAGAACAGGTAGCCGTCGCCGCCCTGAAAGCTGACCTCGGGCTCAAGCCGGATTCCTGCGCGCACGAACCGCCGCCGCGCCCAGGGCGAAAGCGGCCAGGCGACACGGTCGGCGAAGCTGGAGGGGTGCGCGCCGCGCCCCATGCTTTCGCCGTGCGTGTTGAAGACCAGCGCCGACACGTCTGCCAGGCCGTTTGCGAGCATCGCCTCGCTGAGCCGCCCTTGCAGCCGCTCGATCGCCAGCGCGGCGGGAATCTGGCCCACGAACCGGCCCGCGTCGGAGAAACCGGTCTGGATCGAGACCCGTCCCCGGGTGCGTGCGTAGTCGCGGTAGGCCTCTTCGGCGAGCAGCGCATCGAGGAAGCGGCCGCCGTGCTCCAGCGCGCTTTCGGTTTCGAACAGCGGCGAGACATCGACCTTGTCGGCAATGCCGAACAACCTGGCGAAATAGAGCGCGGCAAGCACCGTGCTCGGCTGTTCGCATTCGGCCACCAGCATGCGGATCGGGGCGTCCGCGTCGATGTGGTGGAGGATTTGCGCCATCGCCAGGAACTGGCGCACCGCGGTCGAATTCTCGATCGCCAGCGCCGCGAAGTTGCTGCGCAGCGGCTTTGCTTCGGCCAGCAGCTCGCGCATCCTGACCAGCGCCGCCTGGCTGGCCAGGTCGAGCGTGCCTTCGGGATCGATCCGGCGGCGGATTGCGTTCTGGAGCTGCGAGCTGTTCACGCGGAAATGGATCCAGCCCATCCCCAGGCCATCGGCGCGCATCGCCGCGGCAACTGTCAGCAAGTCCTCGGCCTCGGCATCCGCGGCATGGGCGGCTTCGTGCTCCAGCTCGGAAATCACGGCTGACAGGCTGGTCAGCTTGTCGGGGTGATCGGCAGTCAGCGCATTGGCGGCAGCGGACAGCGCGGCCGGCGCCGAGAGGTCGGCGGCAAAGCGGTTCGCCATCCCTTCGGCAAAGGTGCGGGCGCGGCGCAGCCGTTCGGCAATCTCCGGCGCAGCGCGATCGAGCGCGGCGGCATAGGCCCCCAGCCGCTCCGCCTTTTCGGACAGGCGATAGCGCAGCGACGTGGCCCACGAGATGTCGGTGCGGCCATCCATGTCATAGCCGACCCAGGTGGCAAAGCGCAGCGGCATCGGTTCAAGCTGGCGCCACTGATCGGGAAAGCGCCCGCGCGCCTCGTTCAGCAGCCGGCGCACCATCAGGTCGCGCGCGGCCTGGGCGCGGGCCAGGGCTGCCATCGCGTCAGCGTGTTCGCTGTCGAGGGTGATCGTATCGCGCTGATGCGGCGCCACGCAGGCGGTGGTGGCGTCGATCGCGCCGCTGCTCGCCGCACCCGCGACGGCTTCGGCCTGGCGCCGGGTCAGCAGGAAAGTGGGATGCGCGGTGAACACGACATGGAGCAGGGGATGGCGCCAGCGCGCCGCGAAGGCCGCGAAATCATCCCCTTCGGCCTGGGCGGCAAGGCGCCGGAGGTTTTCCGCGGGATCGAGCGGCGCGACCAGGCGTTCCAGCCGCGCCGCGCGGAGCTGCAGCCCTTCGCATTCAAGCTCGGCGATCAGGCTGCCCACTTCGGCCAGCCCCAGTTCGCCGCTTTCGATCCGCCGCGAAAGCTCGAGGCTGAGCTGGAACACCGGGTTGAACAGCGGAGTCTGCGCGGTTTGCCGGTGCAGCTCGGCCAGCCGGGTATCGAGTTCGCGGGCCAGGCTCATCGCTAGTTGCCGCCAAGCTTTGCCGCGGCGCGGGCGGCATTCTCGATTCCGGCGGGATCCGGCCGGCCTTTGGGGACCAGCCACGAACCGCCGCAGCACAGCACCGGATCGAGCGCCAGCCAGTCCGCCGCGCTTGCCTGGGTGATCCCGCCGGTCGGGCAGAACCGCGCCATGCCGAAAGGCGCCGCGATGGCCTTCAGGGCCGGGATTCCGCCATTGGCTTCGGCCGGGAAGAACTTGAACCGGTCCAGCCCCAGGTCAAGCCCGCGCATGATGTCGGACGCGGTGGCGATGCCCGGAAGGAACGGCGCATGGGCGGCAAGCGCCGCCTTGGCCAGACCGTCGGTCAGCCCGGGTGAAACGATGAATTCGCTCCCGGCGTTGAGCGCATCCTCCAGCGCATGTTCGTTGAGCACCGTCCCCGCGCCGACGATCGCGCCGGGCACCTGCTTCATCTCGCGGATCACGTCGAGCGCGCTGGCGGTGCGCAGGGTGACTTCGAGGACCGGAAGGCCGCCCCGGACCAGCGCTTCGGCGATCGGCGCTGCATGGCTGACATCGTCGATGACCAGAACCGGGATGACCGGCGCCTTGCGCATGATCGTTTCGATGGGGCTCACGACAGGTGCTCCTTGGCAAAGGCGGCCGCGGCGCCGAACAGGCCGGGCTGGGGGTGGGTGATCAGCTTGACCGGCAGGCCCGCCATCAGTTCGGCGAAGCGGCCCTTGGCGGCAAAGCGCGCGGCAAAGCCCGAACGCAGCAAGGTGTCCTTGATCCTGAGGCCAAGGCCCCCGGCGATGACCACGCCCGACGCCCCCTGGGCGAGCGCGATGTCGCCCGCGAACGAACCGAGCGAGAGGCAGAAGCGGTCGACCGCGGCGGCGGCCAGGCTGTCCTCGCCGCTGGTGCCAAGCCCCCACAGCGTGCGGTCGTCGACCGGCTGGATCGCGCGGCCCTCCATCTGGGCCAGCGCCTCGTAGATGTCGACGAGGCCGGGGCCGGAGACTACCCGCTCCGCCGATACCCGGCGATAGCGCTGGCGCAGGCGGGCCAGGATCGCATCCTCGATGGTATCGAGCGGGGCATAGTCGACATGCCCGCCCTCGGTCGCCTGGACCCGGTAGCCGTCCGCCCCGCGCCAGATGTGCGCGACGCCCAGCCCCGTGCCGGGACCGACGATCGAAATCGTGCCGCTGGCGGGCAGGGCGATGTCAGGTCCGGCCAGATGCGCGAAATGGTGATCCTGCGCGCAGGCGACGGCATGTCCGACCGCGCCGAAATCGTTGATCACGCTATAGCGGCTGACGCCCAGCTTTTCAGGGATCAGCGCCGGGCGGATCACCCAGGGGTTGTTGGTAAAACGGATCACCTCGCCGCCCACCGGCCCCGCGATCGCGATGGCGACTGCATCGGGCAGCGTGCCGCCCTGCATCCGGGCGAAGTCTTCCCATGCGGTCTGGAAGCTGGCGTGATCGCGGGTGTGGAGCGTTGCCGGTTCGCCCAGTTCGATAGCGCCAGAGGCGGCGATGCTGGCAAGCGCGAAGCGGGCGTGGGTCCCGCCGATATCGACCGTGACGATCTCGGTGCTCACAGGTCCCCCTCGGCCAGCATTGCCGACGCGCCCATTTCAGCGCTGTCGGCATGGCGGCGCATCATCGCGAACAGTTCGCGGCCCATGCCCATTTCGGCGGGCGGTGCATCGGCCGGACTGCGTCCATCGAGATCGGCCAGAACCTCAAGCCTGCCGCTATGACCGCACAGGCGGATCACATCGCCATCCTCGACGCGGGCGATAGGTCCGCCGCCCAGCGCTTCGGGCGTCACATGGATCGCGGCGGGGACCTTGCCCGAGGCGCCGCTCATCCGGCCGTCGGTGACCAGCGCCACCTTGTAGCCGCGGTCCTGCAGCACGCCCAGCGGCGGGGTCAGCTTGTGCAGTTCGGGCATGCCGTTGGCGCGCGGACCCTGGAAGCGGACCACCACCACCACGTCGCGGTCAAGCTCGCCCGCCTTGAACGCGGCCTGCACCGCTTCCTGGCTGGTGAAGACCCGCGCCGGCGCCTCGATCGTCCAGCGCTGGGGTTCGACCGCGCTGGTCTTGAAGGTCCCGCGCCCAAGGTTGCCCTGCACCAGACGCATTCCGCCATCGGGCTGGAACGGAACCCGGGCCGAAACCAGGATCTCCGGATTGCCGCTTTCCCTGGGGGCATCGCGCCAGGTCAGCTGATCGCCATCGAGCACCGGTTCCTGCGCGTAGGCGCGCATGCCCTGTTCCGAAATGGTCAGGACATCCTCGTGCGCCAGCCCCGCATCCAGCAGTTCGCGCACCACGAAACCGGTCCCGCCCGCGGCGTGGAAGTGGTTCACGTCGGCCGCCCCGTTGGGATAGACCCGCGCGATCAGCGGCACTGCCGCGCTCAATTCATCGATGTCCTGCCAGTCGATCCTGATCCCCGCCGCGCGCGCCATCGCCGGAATATGGATCGCGTGGTTGGTCGATCCGCCGGTCGCCAGCAGGCCGACCACTGCGTTGACCACCGCCTTTTCATCCACCACCCGCGCCATCGGGCGATAGTCCCCGCTTTCGCGGCCGATCGCGGCGAGCCGGTGCACCGCCGCGCGGGTCAGCGCCGAACGCAGCGCGGTGCCGGGCGGAACGAAAGCGGCGCCGGGAATGTGCAGCCCCATCAGTTCCATCATCACCTGGTTGGAATTGGCGGTGCCATAGAACGTGCAGGTGCCGGGGCTGTGATAGCTCGCGCTTTCGCTTTCCAGCAGGTCGGCGCGGCTGGCCTTGCCTTCGGCATAGAGCTGGCGGACCTTCTGCTTTTCCTTGTTGGCAAGCCCCGAAGGCATCGGCCCACCGGGGACGAAGATCGCGGGGAGATAGCCGAAGCGCAGCGCGCCGATCACCAGGCCGGGGACGATCTTGTCGCAGATGCCCAGCAGGGCCATCCCGTCGAACATCGCGTGGCTGAGCGCGACGGCGCTCGACAAGGCGATCACGTCGCGGCTGAACAGCGACAGTTCCATGCCTTCCTGTCCCTGGGTCACGCCGTCGCACATCGCCGCGACGCCGCCCGCGACCTGCGCGGTGGCGCCCACTTCGCGCGCGTAGAGCTTCATCGCTTCGGGATAGCGGCCATAGGGCTGGTGGGCCGAAAGCATGTCGTTGTAGGCGGTGACGATCCCCAGGTTGGGGCCGCGTCCGTTCTTGATCGCCGGCTTGTCCTCAAGCGAGGCGGCAAACCCGTGCGCCAGGTTCGAGCACGACAGGGCATTGCGATTTGGAAATTTCTCCCCTTCGCGCTCCATCGTTTCGAGATAGCGCTGGCGGCTGCCGCGCGACCGCTCGATGATCCGCTGGGTGACGCGTTCGACCGCGGGGTGAAGTCTAGTCATGCCAGGTCACTCCATCGCGTTCGGCCAGCGCAATTGCCGCCGACGGTCCCCACGAACCGGCGGTATAGGCCTTTGGTTTCACCGCGTGGTCACTCCAGCTGGCGCGGATTGCGTCGATCCAGTCCCACTGGGCCTCGACCTCGTCGCGGCGCACGAACAGGGTCTGGTCGCCTTCGATCAGATCGAGCAGCAGCCGTTCATAGGCGATCCGCTTGGTCGGCCCGGCAAAGGCATCGGGCATCGCGATGTCGAGCGGGACCGCGCGCAGGCGGATGCCTTCGCGGTCCAGCCCCGGAACCTTGGCCATCAGCTGCAACTGGATGTTTTCCTCGGGCTGGATCCCGATCACCAGCGCGTTGGGCCGGGTCAGCGCCCCCCGCGAGGCGAAGATCGAATGCGGCACGCGCTTGAACTGGACCACGATTTCGGTCTTGCGTTCGGGCAGGCGCTTGCCGGTGCGCAGGTAGAAGGGCACGCCCTTCCAGCGCCAATTGTCGAGATGGGCCTTGATCGCCACGAAGGTCTCGGTGTCGCTGTCCCTGCCAAGCTCATCGTCATAGCCGGGCACCGGCTGGCCATCGACCGCGCCTTTGCGGTACTGGCCGGTCACGGCTTCGGCCGGTTCGATCAGCCGCAGCGCGCGCAGCACCTTGACCTTTTCGTCGCGGATCGCGGTGGCGTCGTAGTTGGCCGGCGGCTCCATCGCCACCAGCGCCAGCAGCTGCAGCATGTGGTTCTGCACCATGTCGCGCAGCGCCCCGGCCCCGTCGTAATAGCCCGCGCGGCTTTCCAGCCCCACGGTTTCGGCAATGGTGATCTGGACGTGATCGATATGCGCCGCGTTCCACAGCGGCTCGAACATGATGTTGGCGAACCGCAGCGCAAGCAGGTTCTGGACGGTTTCCTTGCCAAGGTAATGGTCGATGCGGAAGATCCGGTCTTCGGGAAAGGCGCTGGCCACCGCGTCGTTGATCTCGCGGCTCGATTCCAGGCAGGTGCCAAGCGGCTTTTCCAGCCCGATCCGCACGCGTTCGCCCGTCAGGCCGGCCTGGGTCAGTCCGGCAATGGTCGGTTCGAACAGGCTGGGCGCGGTCGACAGGAAGATCGCCATGCCCTTGTCGATCGTCCCGATCTCGTCGGAAAGCGTGATGAAGCTGCCGGCCTGGGTGGCGTCGAGCACCTGGTAGGACAGGCGCGGCAGGAAGCTTTCGATCGCCCCCTTGCGGAAATCGGGCAGGAACCGGGTCAGCGCCTCGCGGGCGAAATTGCGATAGCCGTCGTCGTCGAAATCGGACCGGGCGGTGCCGATGATCCGCAGTTCGGGCGCGATGAGATTGTCGGCGTGCAGCGCGCAAAGCGATGGCAGCAGCATCCGCTGGGCCAGGTCGCCAGTAGCGCCGAACAGCAGCAGGCGGTCGGCAGTGAAGCTCATGCCATTCTCCCCAGGCCCGGCGGGTCCGGACAAGGGTTGAACTAGCAGCCGGGCCGGGCGGGCACCATAGCTGCGCATTCCAATTCAGGCCGGATTTCAGGCCCGTTGGCGCAGTGAATACGTCTGCGTGCTGTGGCGCGAGCGGGTGCCGCCCAGCCCCGCCGGACGGCCTCGGCGTTCGCTTCGCGCGGCGCGCGGGTGATAGTCCTCGCTGGGCAGGGCCTTGCCGAACAGCCAGCCCTGGACCATCCGGCAGCCTTGCTCGCGCAGGGTCTCGAGCTGTTCGCGCTGCTCGACGCCTTCGGCCAGGGTGCACATCCCCAGCCGGTTGGCGAGCCCGATCACCGAGGCGACGATCGCCCGCGAATCCTCGCGCGTGGACAGGCCGGAAACAAAGCTGCGGTCGATCTTGATCTTGTCGAACGGGAAGGTCAGCAGATAGTTGAGCGAGGCATAGCCGGTGCCGAAATCGTCGAGCGCGATCTTCAGGCCCAGCGCCTGCATCCGGCACAGCACGTCGATGTTGGCTTCCGAATTGTTGAGCAGCACGCCTTCGGTAATCTCGAACTCGACCCGGCCGGGCTCCAGCCCGCTCTCGGCCAGCGCATTGATCACCACCGGAAGCAGGTTGGGGCTGGAAAACTGCACCGGCGAAAGGTTGATCGCGATGGTTTCGCCGTTGGTCCACTGCGCCGCTTCGGCCAGCGCCTCGCGGATCACCCATTCGCCGATCGGCACGATCAGCCCGGTCTCCTCGGCGATCGGAATGAACTGGTCGGGCAAGACCAGCCCGCGTTCGGGATGCTGCCAGCGCAGCAGTGCCTCGTATCCGGTCTTCGTCTCGCTGGCGGCGTCGACCAGCGGTTGCAGGAACAGGCGAAGCTCTCCGCGCGCGGCGGCATGGCGCAGATCGCGGGCCAGGACGTGGCGTTCGTGGAGCACGGCGTCCATCCCGGTCTCGAACATTTCCCAGGCCCCGCGTCCGGCCTTCTTGGCCACGCTCAGCGCGATGTCGGCATAGCTCTGCAGCTGTCGCGGACAGTCGGTGTGGAACGGCGCCATCGCGATGCCCATGCTGATCGAACAGGGCAGTTCGTGCCCGTCGCTGTGCATCGGTTCCGACATCGTGAGGACCAGCAGTTCGGCCAGCCGCACCGCATGATCGCAGGCATCCGCGCCATAGACCAGGATTGCGAATTCGTCGGATCCCAGGCGCGCCATCCCGGGCTGGGTGCCGCCCAGCCCGCTCTCGCGCACGCAATCGGCAAGGCGCTGCGAAAACTGCCGCAGATAGGAATCGCCGATCGGATGGCCGTGCATGTCGTTGATGTTCTTGAAGTGATCGATGTCCAGCAGCAGCAGCGCGAGTTGGTCTTCCTCGATCCGGTGGTTCAGCAGGCCGGCCAGCACGTCGTTGAAATGGGCGCGATTGGGCAGGCCGGTCAGGGCGTCGAAAAAGGCCATGCGCTGGGCGTTCTGCTCGGCCTGGCGCTGCTGGGTCACATCGCTGATCACGCCGCGATAGACCACGCCGTCGCCCGAATGGCTGGGCCTGCCGGTGATCGACCACCAGCGCGGCTCGCCGTCGCCGGTTCCGTCCAGCGCCACCACCTCGCCGCGCAGCGGCCGCTTGCGGACCAGCGCGGCCTCGATTGCGGCGCGGCCCGAACCGGGCGCCAGCAGCGTCGTGAAGCCGCGTCCCGCGAGATCGGCGGCGGGCTCTCCCGCGGCATCGGCGAAACGGCGCGACACATCGACCAGGCAGTGCTTGGCATCGAGTTCGAACAGCCAGTCCGAGCTGCTTTCCTCATATTCGTTGAGCAGCAGCTTGACCGTGCGCGAAGCCTGGCCAAGCTCGCGGTCCGAAAGGATGCGCGAGATGAACAGGTCGCGGGCGGTGATCGTCATGCGGATCAGCAGCCCGGCGGCCACCAGAACCACCGCGATCGCGCCAAGCTCGTCAAGCCCGCCCAGCTGGGCAAGGCCGATCGACAGGCCAAGCGCCTGGACCGAAATGAACATGACCGCCGAACGCACCAGGGTGCGGACCGTATAGGCGGCCGAGGCAATCTGGGCGATGCCGCTGATCGCCAGCAGCAACTGGTCCCCCGACGATACCTTCGGAAACCAGCAGGCCAGCAGAACCCCCAGGTTTAGGCCCAGCCACAGCGAATTCAGCATGAATGGCAGCATCAGCCGGCGCGCGTTGCGGCGGCGGCGGCGGCGCTCGATTCCCTCGGCCAGCCACAAGCGGTGCAGCAGTCCGGCAATCGTGGAGCTGATGAACAGCGCGAGGCAGATCGTCGGGATTTCCTCGCCGATGCTGGCGATGACAATGACCAGGGCGTTGAGCAGGATCCCGAGCGCCATCGTCCGCACGATGCGGACATGCGCGCTGACGAGCCGGTTATCGACCCAATCGCGCAATTCGGGCGGTACGGCGGAGCGCAGCCCGGCCTGCTTGCTAACCATTGTTCCCCGAAGGTCCCTCTAGTGCTAACCCGCCGCGGGTTCTGGGCGAAGAAGGTTAATTTATTGCGCGGGCGGAACTCGGGATATTCCGCGCGGGATCGCTCCCGCTTTCAAGCGTCGCGGACTTTCTCTAGACCTCCCCGCAAAGGAGAATCGCCGATGCGTGCCGTGCCGCTTGCCCTTGTTGCCTCGCTTGCCATTACCCTGGCCGCGCCCCAGCTTTCCGCAAGGCCCGCCCCTTCGCGGGTCAGCCCCGCGCTTGAGGCGCAGGCGCTCGATCTTGCCAAGCGGCTGCTGGCGATCCGATCGGTTGCGGGACCGGGCAACCAGTCCGGGCAGGCGCTGCACCTGGTCAAGGACGCGCTGGTCCAGGGCGGCTGGAAGGACAGCGACGTAGAGATCGTTCCCGCCGGCGATACCGCCTACCTGATCGCGACCTGGCCGGGCAGCGATCCCAGCCTCAAGCCGCTGGTGATTTCGGGCCATATCGACGTGGTCGAGGCCAAGCGCGAGGACTGGGAGCGCGATCCGTTCGTCCCGGTGATCGAAAACGGCTACCTGTTCGCGCGCGGGGCGAGCGACATGAAGTTCGATGTCGCGCTGTCGACCACCAGCCTGATCGAGCTGCGCCGGAGCGGCTACAAGCCGCGCCGCACCATCGTGCTCGAATTTTCGGGCGACGAGGAAACCTCGATGAGCACCGGACGGATGATCGCCCAGCGGCTCAAGGGTGCGGAAATGGTGGTCAATGTCGATGGCGGCGGCGGCACGCTTGATGAAAAGACCGGCAAGCCGGCCTACTGGACCTGGGAAGGCGCCGAGAAGACCTATGACGATTACCAGCTCGAAGTGACCAATCCGGGCGGGCATTCATCGGCCCCGCGCCCCGAGAATGCGATCGTGCAGCTTGCCCAGGCGGTGACGAAGGTCGGCGCTTACCGGTTCAAGGCAGAGCAGAACCCGCTGACCAAGGCCTATTTCGAGCATGCGGCGAATTTCGAAGGCGACCCCAAGCTGGCCGCGGCGATGCGTGCCTTTGCCGCCAACCCGGACGACGCGGCGGCGCTGGCGACGCTGCGGGCCAGCCCGGCCTATGTCGGCAAGACCGGGACAACCTGCGTCGCGACGCTGATTTCGGGCGGTCATGCCGAAAACGCCCTGCCCCAGCGCGCCACAGCCAATATCAACTGCCGCGTCTTCCCTGGCCACAGCCGCGAAGAGATCCGCCAGGAGCTGGAACAGGTCATCGCCATGCCGATGGTCAAGGTCACCGCCACATCGGGAGAAAATTCGATCTCCTCGCCGGCCTCGCCGATGCGGCCGGACTTCGTTGCCGCCGCGGACAAGGCGATCCACCTCGCCTATCCCGGCGTGCCGATCATCCCCAGCCAGGCGTCGGGCGCATCGGATTCGATGTGGTATCGGGCCCTGGGCGTTCCGGCCTACAACGCCAGCCCGCTGTTCACCAAGGACAGCGAAAGCTTCGCTCACGGGCTCAACGAACGCGTGCCGCTGGCGAACATCGCCCCCTCGATCACCTATTACCTGAGCTTGTTCACCGACCTGTCGAAGTAAGCACATCAAGCGCGGCGCGGGCGATGGCGCCGGCCTCGTCCGCGCTGAAGGCCTGAGGCGAAAGGCACAGTTCAAGCCACAGGCCGTCGACCAGCGCGGTGATGCCGATCGCGGCCGGACGCAGGCGATCGGCGGGCAATCCGCATGCGCGCAGAAGGTATTCGAGCCGCGCCCGGAAAGCGGCGTATTGCTCGTCATGCTGGCGCGCGATCTCGGCCCGGGTGCGGACCAGGCTCCAGAAGGCGATCCAGGTCGTCAGCAGTTCGCCCGACGCGATCGGCGGGGCGAAACTGGCGGTGACGAAGGCTTCGAGGCGCGCGCGCGGATCGCTGCCCGATGCCTCCAGCGCCGCGTCGATCGCCGCGCTGACTTGCGCTTCGACATGGGCATAGGTTTCCGCGACCAGCGCATCGACCCCGGCGAAATAGTGCCCGACCAGTCCGGGCGAAACGCCGGCCTCCAGCGCGATTGCGCGCACGCTGGTCCCCGCCGCGCCCTCGCGCGCCAGCACCCGCGCGCAAGCCTCGATCAGGCTGAGCCGGCGGGCATCCGGTTCGGCGCGGGTAAAGGCTGGTTTGGACGGTGTCATCGGGTTCGCGCGTTGCGCGCGGCCTTCGACAGGCTCAGGCTGAGCGGCCTTTGTGCCTTAACCCCGGCCCGCTCAGGCTGAGCCTGTCGAAGCCCACTCGCTGTTGCCCAACTTTCCACCTGACAAGCCTTACCACTTGTTATACGATCGTCCAACAAGCAAGATGGAACCCGCCCGCATGACCAAGCTCGACCATGCCTTTGCCGAGATCGACGGCGCCGACATCGATCCGGATGCCGATTCTTCGCTGCCGGGCTGGATCTATCACGACGCTGAATTCCAGCAGCTGGAGGTCGAGCGCATCTTTCGCCCCTCATGGCAGATCGTCTGCCACGTCAGCGAAGTGGCGAAGCCGGGCGAATACCAGACGCTCGACTATATCGGCGAAAGCGTGATCGTGATCCGCGGCGAGGACGGCGAGGTCCGCGCGTTCACCAACGTCTGCCGCCACCGCGCGATGCGGCTGGTGCAGGGGCCTTCGGGCTGCGCGAAGAAGCTGATCTGCCCGTACCACGCCTGGGCCTTCGAAACCGATGGACGCCTGACCGGGGTGCCGATGAAGAGCGAATATCCTTCGCTCAAGCTGGAAGAAAACGGGCTGCACCCGGTCGATGTGGAGATCTGGCACGGCTTCATCTTCGTCCGCCTTGAAGACGCCGGCTTTCCCGGCGTGGCCGAGATGATGGCCCCGTTCGAGGAAGAAGTTTCGCAGTACCGGTTCGAGGACATGCGTTCGATGGGGCCGGTCCGCCACCGCCCGCGCGACGTCAACTGGAAGAACGTCGGCGACAACTATTCGGACAACCTCCACATCCCAGTGGCGCATGACGGGCTGACACGGCTGGTCGGCAAGACCTACCGGATCGAGGCGCACGGCTGGGCCGACCGGCTTTATGGCGACGTGGTCAGGAACGAAAAGCAGAACTTCTGGGAAAAGTTCTATTCCGCCTACATGCCGCGCGTCGAGCACCTGCCCGAAGCGGCGCATGGCCGCTGGCTCTATTACAAGCTGTGGCCGAACATGGCCTTCGACATCTATGCCGACCAGATCGACTTCATGCAGTGGCTGCCGATCAGCCCGACCACCTGCCTGCTGCGCGAGGTGGCCTATTGCCTGCCCGACGATCGCCGCGAGATGAAGCTGGTGCGCTATGCCAACTGGCGGATCAACCGCAACGTCAACGCCGAGGACACCTGGCTGATCAGCAATGTCCAGCAGGGCATGGCCAGCAAGACCTATGGCACCGGCCCGATCGCCAGGAGCGAGATCTGCCTGCGGAGCTTCGCCCGCAAGATCCGCGCGCTGATCCCCGAAGCACGCCAGCCGTTCCAGCCGGCCGCCGGATGGAGCCGGGGAGGTCGCTGACATTTGCACAAATCACCCGTCACCCCGGGCTTGACCCGGGGTCCCGCTTCTTCGGACGGCGGAACTAAGGCGGGGCCCCGGATCAGGTCCGGGATAACGACACAGGGAGAGACTCGAAGTGACCAAGACTTACGACGCACTCATCATCGGCGGCGGCCACAACGGCCTGACCTGCGCCTTCTACCTGGCCAAGGCCGGGCTCAGGGTCCGGGTGCTCGAACGCCGCCATGTGGTCGGCGGGGCGGCGGTGACCGAGGAATTCCATCCCGGTTTCCGCAATTCGACCGCCAGCTATACCGTCAGCCTGCTGCGTCCCCAGGTGATCGCGGACATGCGGCTGCACGACTATGGCTACCGCGTGATCGAGCGCACGATCTCGAACTTCTTTCCGTTCGAGAACGACTACCTGAAACTGGGCGGCGGACCCGGCCGGACCGAGGCGGAGTTCGCCCGGTTCTCCAGGAAGGACGCCGAGGCCTATCCGAAGTACGATGCGGCGCTGGAAAAGGTCGCCAACGTGCTGCGCGATCTGGCGCTGCAGATCCCGCCCAATGTCGGCGGCGGGCTTTCCTCGTTGATCGCGGCGGCGAAGCAGGGCTGGCCGATGGCCAACCTCGACCTGTCGGTCCAGCGCGACCTGCTCGACATCTTTACCAAGTCGGCCCGCCAGTTCCTCGACGGCTGGTTCGAGGATTACCACGTCCAGTCGGCCTTCGCTTTCGATGCGGTGGTCGGCAACTATGCCGGGGTCTCGACCCCCGGCTCGGCCTATGTCCTGCTGCACCACGTGTTCGGCGAGGTGAACGGCAAGCTGGGCGCCTGGGGCCACGCGGTGGGCGGCATGGGCGCGATCACCCAGGCAATGGCCCGTGCCTGCGAGGATGCCGGGGTGGAGATCAGCCTGGAGGCGCCGGTCGCCAGGGTGTTAGTCGATGGCGGCAAGGTGAGGGGCGTCAAGCTGGAAAGCGGCGAGGAGATCGCCGCGAGCATCGTTGCCTCGAACGCCGGACCGGCGCTGCTCTACCGCCAGCTGGTCGACCAGAGCGATCTCGACGATGACTTCAAGCGCCGGATCAAGGGCTACAAAACCTGCTCGGGCACCTTCAGGATGAACGTTGCGCTGTCAGAGTTGCCCGACTTTTCGGTGCTGTCCGGCAAGCAGCAGGCCGAGCACCACACCGCCGGGATCATCATCGCGCCGGGGATGGACTACATGGATCAGGCCTTCATCGATGCCCAGCAGCATGGCTGGTCGAAGAAGCCGATCGTCGAGATCAAGATCCCTTCGACCGTCGACGATACGCTCGCGCCCGAGGGCTGCCACGTTGCCTCGCTGTTCTGCCAGCAGTTCGATCCGGCGGTCGATTGGGACGCCAACCGCGAAAAGGTGGCCGATCTGATCATCGACACGGTCAACGATCATGCGCCCAATTTCAGGAAGTCGGTGATCGCCACGCAGATCCATTCACCCTGGGATCTCGAGCGCAAATTCGGCCTGATCGGCGGCGACATCATGCACGGCGCGATGGGGATCGACCAGCTGTGGGCGGCGCGCCCGGTGCTGGGCCACGGTGACTATCGCGGGCCGATCAAGGGGCTCTACATGTGCGGTGCCGGCAGCCATCCGGGCGGCGGGGTGACCGGCGCGCCCGGCCACAACGCGGCGCATGCGATCCTCGCCGACCGGCCGCTGATCAGGAAGATCCTGCGCTCCTGACGGTGTAAAGGTGCAAGGGCAGGGCGGTCAGCAGCAGCAGGCCGCTCCACGCCGCGACTTCCAGCCCCGAGCCCCACAACGTGCCGAGCGAGAACAGCAGCGCCGCCCAGCCGAGAACCGGATTGATCCCGATCCGCAGCGCCACCACGCAGACGCCGATGTAGAGCACCAGGTTGGTCGAAGAGGTCAGCCGCATCATGAAATCGAACAGGCCAGCAGTGCCGCGCGAAAGGTTCGACAGCACCAGCACCGATGCGCAGACGCTGGCCGCGAGCATCGGCTGCCAGGCGATCCCGTGGCGGCTGAGCTTGCCGATCGGCGCCGGGATCAGGCCGGACCTGGCCATCGACAGCGGCTGCTCGCCCGAAATCAGCACCCAGGCGTTGAGGCAGCCGATGGCGGAGACCGCGGCAAAGGCGGCCACCGCCAGCCCCGCGCCGGTGCCCCAGTACCGCGTGACGAAGTCTGCCACCGGGGCGCCCGAAGCGGCGAGCTGGTCGGTGGGCATGGCATAGGCAAGGCCCGTGCTGACCGCGATGTAGATCAGCCCGATCAGCGCGGTGCCCGCGACCGTGGCAAGCGGCACGTTGCGCGCCGGATCGCGCACCCGCTCGGCCGCCATCGCCGCGGTTTCGAACCCGACCAGGGCATAGAACACCAGGTTGAGCACTCCCGGCAGGCCTTCGGAGGAAAAGGGCGCGGGGCGGCTGACCGCGAAGGCCGCGCCGCCCTTCATCGCCAGCCCCAGCAGGATCAGCAGCACCGCCAGCAGCGGCAGGAGCTTGAGCGCGGTGGTCAGCACCTGGAACCGGCCCGCGGTGCGCGCACCGAGCAGGTTCATCGCCGTGATCGCCCAGAGAATGCCGACCGAGCCAAGCGCCAGCGACAGCGGGCTGCTGCCAAGCCCCGGCACGAACACCGCGAGATAGGTCGCGCCAGTGGTCGCAAGAACCGCCATGCTGGCCCAGACCGAAACCCAGTAGGCCCAGCCGATCAGCACGCTGAGACCCGCGCCAAGCCCGTCCGAGCACAGCTCCATCAATCCGGTTGCCGCCGGCCGCGCCTGGACCAGCGCGCCCACCGTCAGCCCCAGCAACATGGTCCCCGCGATTGCCACCAGCCAGCCCGCGACAGAGGTCAGGCCATAGGGGGCCAGCTGGCTTGGCAGCACGA
Source organism: Sphingomonadaceae bacterium (assembly GCA_046348665.1). Lineage (GTDB taxonomy): Bacteria > Pseudomonadota > Alphaproteobacteria > Sphingomonadales > Sphingomonadaceae > Novosphingobium. The sequence continues at coordinate 1,589,478 of JAXMDV010000001.1, forward strand.
AGATGCCCGCGCCGATCGTGCCGCCCACCACCAGGGCCGCCGCGGTCCACGGACCGAACGGGCGCTCGATCGCGCCGGGCTTGTCGTGATCCATCTGTTCCCCCGCGGTCAAACCTTGTGCGCATAGCCTATCGCCACATTGCGGCGCGTCACCAAGTTTCTTGCGGTTCAGGCCTCGTCGGGGCCAAGCCGTTCCAGCCGGAAGGCTGCCTTGAGATAGTCTTCCGCAGCTGCCTTGAGCGCGGGCTCCTTGGCGAAGGCCACCGCCGGAAGCGGCGCGATGTCGAGCGCGTCCATCAGGCACCACAGCGCGAACCTGCGGCCGGGTTCGCGCTCGACCCCGAAGCCGATTGTCAGCTTCTCGATCGCCAGGTCATATTCGGACTGGGTCAGGCCGGCCGGATCCTCGGTGCCGAAGAAGTGCAGCAGCAGCGCGTCGAGGTCCACGGCTCAGAGCCAGCCCAGCGCCTGCGCGGCCCATAAGGCGCCGCCGCCAAGCAGCGCGGCTGCGAGATAGCCCGCCCAGCTCCGTCCGCCCTTGCGTTCCCAGACCAGTTCGACCTCGGGCAATGGGGGCGCATCGGGCGCGCCGCCGCGCGAGGGAAAGCGTTCCTCGATCCGGCGGACCAGATCGGGCAGGCGCAGCAGCGTTTCCGCATCCTTGCGCAGCCGGTCGGCAATCGCCGCCTCGGGCCCCAGTTCGTCGCGGATCCAGCTGCGGACATAGGGCGAGGCGACATCCCACATGTTGATCTGCGGGTTGAGCTGGGTCGCCAGCCCTTCGACCATTACCATCGTCTTCTGCAGCAGCAGCAGGTGCGGCTGGGTCTGCATGTCGAATTCGCGGGTGATCGCGAACAGCGAATCGAGCATCTGCCCGACCGACAGTTCGCTCACCGGCCGGCCGCGCGTCGGCTCGCCCACCGCGCGCAGCGCGGTCGCGAATTCATCGACCGAATGATAGCTCGGCACGTACTGCGCCTCGAAATGGATCTCGGCGACGCGGCGATAGTTGCCGGTGGTCAGGCCATAGAGGATTTCCGCCAGCCACAGCCGGGCACGGCGGTCGATCCGGCCCATGATCCCGAAATCGATCGCGGCGATGGTTCCGTCGGGCTGCACGAACAGGTTGCCCTGGTGCATGTCGGCATGGAAATAGCCGTTGCTGATCGCCTGGCGCAGGAAAGTCAGCACCAGGTGTTCGGCAAGCGCCGGCAGGTCGTGGCCAGCGGCGCGCAGCGCGTCGGTCTCGCTGATCTTGATCCCGTCGATCCAGTCGATCGTCAGGACGCGGCCGTTGGTGCGGTCCCAGTCGATCCCGGGGACGCGGTAGCCCTCGGCGCCCTTCATCACTTCGGCAAGTTCGCTGGCCGATGCGGCCTCGCGCCGCAGGTCCAGTTCGCGCAGGGTCCAGCGCTTGAAATTGGCGATCACCAGCCGCGGACGCAGCCGCGCCGCCTCGCCGCCCAGCGCCTCGAGATGCGCCGCGGCCCATTCGTAGGTCTGGATATCCGCGCCGAATTTCTCGCGGATGCCGGGGCGCAGCACCTTGACCGCGACCGTCCGCCCCTCGGCGGTGACCGCCTTGTGGACCTGCGCGATCGAGGCCGCGCCGACCGGGACTTCATCGAAGCTGGCAAACAGCGATTCGAGCGGCTTGCCGAAGCTCCCCTCGATCTCGCGCCGGATCGCGGCGAAGGGCACGGGCGGCAGGCTGTCCTGCAGCAGCAGCAGGTTGCTTGCCGCGTCCTCGCCGACGATGTCGGGGCGGGTGGCCAGCGTCTGGCCCAGCTTGATCGCCGCCGGTCCGATTTCCTGGAATGCCCCGGCATAGTCGGGCTGGCGCGGCTGGATCGTCCCGAACCGGGCGATCCTGCTCAGCCGCCGAACCTGCGGCGGGGTATTGGGATCGCGCTCGATCCCGCGCAGCGCCCCGTGCCGGGCAAGCGTGCGGCCCCAGCGCAGCAGGCGCAGAACGTGAAGCGGTGGACGGGTCAAATCTTCCAGCCGGAATGAACGGCAACCAGCCCGCCCAGGATCGGTTCAACGCGGGTGCGGGCAAACCCGGCGGCGCGGATCATCGCTTCGAATTCGGGCATCGGGGGAAAGCGGCGGATCGATTCGATCAGGTAGCGATAGCTCTCGGCATCGCCGGCAATCGCCTGGCCGATCCGGGGCACCAGGTGGTGCGAATAGAGATCGTAGACCTCCTTGAATCCGGGCCACTCGGTGGTCGAGAATTCCAGGCAATAGAACCGTCCGCCGTGCTTGAGCACGCGGTGCGCCTCGGCCAGCGCCTTGTCGATGTGGGTGACGTTGCGAATCCCGAAGGCGATGGTGTAGGCATCGAAGAAGCGGTCGGGAAAGGTCAGTTCCTCGGCATTCTGGCGCGACCAGACAAGATCGTCGAAACCGCGCTCCATTGCCCGCTCGATGCCCACGTCGAGCATGTCCTGGTTGATATCCGAAACGGTCACGCTTGCGCCTTCGCGCGCCAGGCGGAAGGCGATGTCGCCGGTCCCCCCGGCCATGTCGAGGATCTGCTCGCCCGGGCGCGGCTTCACCCGGCGCACGAACTTGTCCTTCCACAGCCGGTGCATGCCCGCCGACATGGCGTCGTTCATCAGGTCGTACTTCTTCGCCACCGAAGAAAAGACCGCGCCGACGCGATCGGTCTTGTCGTCCGCGTCGATCGTTTCGTATCCGAAGGAAACCTGCTTGCTCATGGCCCCGCGCCTTAGCGCGATGCGCGGCGCGGTGCCAGTGATTAGGCCGTATTTGTTTGATGTGCCGAACGCTTCGGCAATCGGCTTTGCAACACCGGCCCGCTCCCCCTGCCCGACCACCCACAGGGTATCGTTTCACGGGTGGTCGGGCAGGGGAGCGGGCCGGTGTTGCAAGGACAGGCGGATGCCTGTCCGCACCTAAATAACAACCAATCAGGCTGGCGGCGGGAACATGTACTGGCCCAGGTGCGTGAGGAAATCCTGCTTGCCCAGATCGACTCCTTCGTTGCGCAGGATCGCATAGGCCATCGAGGCGTGAAAATAGAAGTTGGGCAATGCGTAGCCGTTCAGGAAGGTGGCGCCGTCGAACCGCAGGCCCGCCCCGTTGGGAAAGGTGATCACCACTTCGCGCGCCAGCCCGGCATCATAGGCCGCGGGATCGACCGACTGGAGAAAGGCGATCGTCTTGGCGCAGCGCTGCTTGAGTTCGGCAAAGCTGGCTTCGGTATCGGGCATCGCCGGAGCTTCGGTGCCCGACAGCCGGGCGGCGGCGCCCTTGGCAGAGTCCGAGGCGACCTGGATCTGGCGGGCCAGCGCGAACATATCGGGCGCCAGCCTGGCCTCGATCAGCGCGGCTTCGTCCTTCTGGGCCGCGGCCTTGTCGAGCCAGTTGCCGATATTGGTCAGCATCGCGATGAATGCGGGTACGGTGGCGCTGTACATGGCGGTATCTCCCGGAAAAGTGTTGTCGCCGCAGCGCTAGCGCAGCCGCGTTTCAGTTGCAATACGAAACCAATTGCCCGTATGGACGACCTTGCCTAGCCAGCATCGATGCCCGAGCTTCCCGAAGTCGAAACCACCGTTCGCGGTCTGGCGCGCTATCTTGACGGCGCGCGGCTGGCGCGGGTCGAGGCGCGGCGGCCGGACCTGCGCCGCCCGTTTCCCGCCGATCTGGTCCAGGTGCTGACCGGCGCGACGGTTACCGGGCTGGGGCGGCGGGCCAAGTATGGCCTGATCCACACCGATCGCGGCCAGTCGATGGTCTTCCATCTCGGCATGTCGGGGCGGTGGCGAATCGATCCCGAAGAGCTTGGTCGGCATGACCACCTGGTGCTTGAGACCGCCAGCGGGCACCGCCTGTCGCTGTGCGATCCGCGCCGGTTCGGATCGGTCGACCTGGTCGATAAGGCGCGGCTCGATGACTGGCCGGCCTTCGCGGCGCTTGGCCCCGAACCGCTTGGCGACGCGCTGTCGGCGCGGCATCTGAAATCCGCACTCGGCGGGCGCGGCGCGGCGATCAAGCTGATGCTGCTTGACCAGCGGGTCGTGGCCGGCCTTGGCAATATCTATGTCTGCGAGGCGCTGTTCCGCGCCGGAATCGATCCGCGCAAGGCGGCGGGCAAGGTCGGCGGACCGGCGCTCGAGCGGCTGGCACAGCAGATCAAGGCAGTGATCGCCGAAGCCATCGAGGCCGGCGGATCGACCCTGCGCGACTATGCCCAGCCCGACGGGCAGCTCGGATACTTCTCGAAGCGATTCGATGTCTATGACCGCCACGAACAGCCGTGCTCGCGCTGCGGCGCCCCGATCCGGCGGCTGGTCCAGGGCGGTCGCAGCACGTGGTATTGCGCGAAATGCCAGAAATGAGCCGCGATGCTTGACGATTCGGGTGCCCGCGGTTAAGGGCCGCGCTTCCCGAGGGGCCGATTCCATGTCGGCGCCCCCTCTTGCACGAGATTCAAGGACGAACATGGCCAATACGCCGCAAGCCAAGAAGCGCATCCGCCGCAACGAGAAGCGCGCCGAAATCAACGGCAACCGCATGAGCCGCATCCGCACTTTCGTGAAGAAGGTCGAAAGCGCGCTCGATGGCGGCGACAAGGCGGTCGCCGCCGAAGCGCTCAAGGCGGCGCAGCCGGAACTGGCGCGCGGCGTTGCGCGCGGCGTGCTGCACAAGAACACCGCGGCCCGCAAGCTGTCGCGTCTGACCAAGCGGGTAGCCGCTCTCTGATTCGCGCTGGCCTGTCGTGATTCGCTCCTGAGGAGCGGGTCGACGGGCGGAAAGGCGGAACGAAAAGCGAATGGGGCCGGCGCCTTGGCAGCCGGCCCTTTTCGTTGTGCGGATGCGATGAAAATGGTGCGCCGCACCAAGGCTATGGTTTCCCGCGATTCGCGCTTTGACTTCCACTAAAACCCAGCAAAAACAGGTGGTTAATGGCTTGGTAAGGATTTCCGCGTGTGCCGAAGAGTCAAGGGCATTTATTTCAGTTTATTTGCGATCGGATGCTTGCCCTCTGGCCTGAAGCGTCCATAAATCGACCCAGGCCAGCGAGGGGGTTCACCAGCGCCGGTTTCACAAGACAGAACGTATTCGCAAACCGGGAATTTCGGGCACCCGGTTCGGTTGTGCGCGGTTTCGCGCATGGGGTGATATTTTGGTTCGGGGGCGAATCGGGTGACTGAAATGGGTTCGGGCGGAACACAGGGGATGCCTTCTGCCAGCAACGTCAAGTCGGAAGAGGAACGCATGCGCGACGAACAGGATGCGCTCGATCTTGCCGCCGACTGGGCTGACATCAGCCAGGGCCTGCGCAAGGATCTGGGCCAGCAGCTTCACCAGCAGTGGATCAAGCCGATCCAGCTTGGCACGTTCTGCAAGGACAACGGCACGCTCGATCTGTTCCTGCCGACCGAGTTTTCGGCCGGCTGGGTATCCGACCGTTTTGCCGACCGGCTATCGCTGGCCTGGAAGATCGCCCGTCCCGATATCCGCAATGTCCGCATTTCGGTGCAGCCGGGCCGCCGCGCGCCGCAGGGGCTGCGCTTCGGTGCGGGCGAAGGCACGCGCCGCGCCGCCAACGATGGCGCGCCGGTGGCGCTGCCGGGCGATGCGCTGGGCATGGGCGCGGCGGAACTTGGCGCGCTGGGGCCCAACGGGCTTGGCATGGCCTCGATCGGGCTCGACCCGTCGCTGACCTTCACCACTTTCGTCACCGGCAGCGCCAACGTGCTGGCCAGCAATGCCGCCCAGCGCATGGCCGCCACCGAAACGCCGCAGTTCGCGCCGCTCTATCTCAAGGCGGCGACCGGCCAGGGCAAGACCCACCTGCTCCACGCGATCGGCCACGCCTATCTGCTGGCGCACTCGCGGGCGCGGATCTTCTACTGTTCGGCCGAACGCTTCATGGTCGAATTCGTCCAGGCGCTGCGGCAGAACCAGACGATCGAGTTCAAGGCGCGGCTGCGCGGGTTCGACCTGCTGCTGGTCGATGACATCCAGTTCATCATCGGCAAGGCGAGCGCGCAGGAAGAACTGCTTTACACCATCGATGCGCTGCTGGCCGAAGGCAAGCGGCTGGTCTTCGCGGCCGACCGCGCGCCGCAGGCGCTCGACGGGGTCGAACCGCGGCTGCTGAGCCGCCTCAGCATGGGCCTCGTGGCGGACATCCAGCCCGCCGACATCGAGCTGCGCCGCTCGATCCTCGAACACCGCCTGCAGCGCTTCAGCCCGACCAATGTCCCGGCCGACGTGGTCGAGTTTCTGGCCCGCACGATCAACCGCAACGTGCGCGAGCTGGTGGGCGGCCTGAACAAGCTGATCGCCTATGCCCAGCTCACCGGCCAGGCCGTTTCGCTCCAGCTTGCCGAAGAACAGCTGACCGACATCCTTTCGGCCAACCGCCGGCGGATCACGATCGACGAGATCCAGCGCACGGTCTGCCAGTTCTACCGGGTCGATCGGACCGAGATGGCGTCAAAGCGCCGTGCCCGCGCCGTGGTGCGGCCGCGCCAGGTGGCGATGTACCTTGCCAAGGTGCTTACCCCGCGCTCGTACCCCGAGATCGGCCGCAAGTTCGGCGGGCGTGACCATTCCACCGTGATCCACGCGGTGCGCCTGATCGAAGACCTGCGCGCCCGCGATGCCGACATGGACGGCGACGTGCGCAGCCTGCTGCGCCAGCTGGAAAGCTGAGCGCTCTCCACCGTCAATCCACCGCTGACGAACAGCCGGCGCACAGACTTGTGCACCGGCTTGTCCGCAGGCGTCAGGCCGACATTCCTCCATCGACCACCAGCTCGCTGCCGGTGGTGAAGCCCGCCCGGTCCGACGCGAGGAACACCACGGCATCGGCCACGTTCTGCGGCTCGCCCAGGTGGCCCAGCGGGTGCATCGCCGAAATATTGGCCAGCACCTCGTTGTCGCCCACGCCCTGCGCCCTGGCGAAGTCGTCGATCAGATCGCGGCCCATCTGGGTGTCGATCACGCCGGGGTGGACCGAATTGACCCGGATCCGCGCCGGGGCCAGTTCCTTGGCGCAGCCCTTGGTGAACAGCCGCACCGCGCCCTTGGTCGAATTGTAGCAGGTCGCCCCGGCCGATCCTTCGATCCCCGCCACCGAGGACAAGTTGACGATCGCGGTGCCGCCACGCCACTTGTGCGCGCGCTCGGCCAGCAGCGGCACGGCTGCGCGGGTTCCCAGGAACACGCCCTCGACGTTGACGGCATGGAGCCGCCGCCAGTCATCCAGCGTGGTCTCCGTGATCGGCTTGAACAGCCACAGCCCGGCGTTGTTGACCAGCACGTCGAGCCCGCCCGCCTCGGCGCGCAGCCAGTCCATCGTCGCGGACCAGTCGGCCTCGCTGGTCACGTCCTGCGCGCGGGCCAGCCCGCCGATCTGGGCGGCAAGATCTTCGGGCGGCGAAAGATCGGTCACCGCCACTCTTGCGCCGGCGGCGGCAAGCGCGCGCGCGGCTGCCTCGCCCAATCCGCGCGAGGCACCGGTTACCAGCGCGATGCGCCCGTCAAGATCGCCCATCGCTCAGGCCTCCTCTACCAGTTTGCCGAAATGTTCCTTGAGCTCGCGCCGCAGGAACTTGCCGCTGGCGTTGCGGGGCAGCGGCTCATCCATGAACCAGACATAGCGCGGCGCCTTGTGTTTGCTCATGTGCTCCAGGCAATGCTCCACCAGCGCGGCCTGGTCGAGGCTCTGGCCTTCCTTGAGGAACACCGCGACGCCGATCTCCTCGCCCATGCGCGCGTCCTTGACGCCGAAGACGCTGCATTCGGCCACCGCCGGGTGGCGATAGACGCAGGCTTCCACTTCGGTGCAGCTGATGTTCTCGCCGCCGCGGATCACCAGGTCCTTCTTGCGGTCGACGATGTAGACGAACTTGTCCTCGTCGATCCGCGCGATGTCGCCGGTGTGGAGCCAACCGTCGGTAATCGTCTCGGCGGTCGCATCGGCGCGGTTGAGGTAGCCCTTGATCACCGGCGCGCCCCTGACCCACAGCTCGCCGATCTCGCCAAGCGGCAGCTCGCGGCCTTCGTCGTCGACCACCTTGGCATCGAAGCTGGGCATATAGGGTCCGGCGGTGTCGGGCCGGTCGACGAAGAACTGGCCCGCGATCGACGTGATGATCCCGCAGGTCTCGGTCATGCCATAGCCGGTTGCTGGGCTGGCGGCGGGGATCTTGCTGTGGATTTCGCCGACCTGCTCGGGCGGAACCTGCGCCCCGCCGCCCGACAGGCCGGTCAGGCTCGAGGTGTCGGTAGTCGCGAAGTCGGGATGGTTGATGATCTCGCGCGCCATGATCGGAACGCCCGAAACGGCGGTGACCTTGTATTTCTCGACCAGCTTCAGCGCCTCGCCCGCGTCCCATTTGTACATCAGCACGATCGCGCCGCCCGCCGCGCTGGTCAGGTAGGCGCCGCAATTGTTGGCGGTGACGTGGAACATCGGGGTGGTCAGCAGCGAGACCGGCACCGGCGCTTCGGGAGGCGGCGCCACGCCGGTCGCGCGTTCGGTTGCCAGCGCCTGCGAAACGCCGGAATAGAGCATGTTCATCAGGTTCGCGATGCAGCCGCGATGGGTCAGCTGTGCCCCCTTGGGAAAGCCGGTGGTGCCGCTGGTGTAGAAGATGCAGGCGTCGGCATCGGGATCGACGCTGACCGCCGGCATCGCCCCGCCGGCGGCGACGATGTCGGCCCAGGAGGTGACGTCGGCGGGACTGTCGGCCAGCCGCACCCCGACCAGCTTGAGATCATGCGGCGCAAGTTCGCGGTAGCGCGCAAGGCGTTCGGCATCGGCAACCAGCACCTTGGGGACCGAATCCTTCAATGCGTAGTCCATTTCCTCGGCGGTCCACCAGGCGTTCATGCCCACCGCGGCGATCCCGGTGGCGCAGCAGGCCCAGTAGGCCAGCAGCCATTCGGGATAGTTGCGCATCGCGATCGCCACGCGGTCGCCCGGCCTTACCCCCTGCGCCGCCAGCCATGCGGCGAAGGCGTTCACCGCGGCGTGGGCCTGGGCATAGCTCAGCACCTCACCCTCGTAGATCAGATAGGGCCGGTCACCCCACATCGCGGTCGATTGCCAGAATTCGCGGATCGAGGGCGGCGCGGCCTTGAAGGTCTTGATGCGGTTGCCGAGGATCTCCTCCTCGATCACTTCGAATTGCCCGCCCGGTCCCGTCAGTTCCTCGCGCACCGCGCGCAGTTCGGCATATTGCATCGCTCATCCCATTTTATCTTAATCGCCCGATTAAGTGCCGCATCAGGGGGCGGTCGGCAAGGGATTCGTTTGCACAGCGGCGCAATGGTTTTTAGGGCTTCGCGCATGGACCTTCCCCCCGACCGTCTCGAACGTTTTGCCCGCCATATCGTGCTGCCCGAAGTGGGCGGGGCGGGTCAGGTGGCGCTGACCGGTTCCCATGTCGCGCTGGTCGGCTGCGGCGGGGTCGGCTCGCCGGCGCTGCAATACCTGGCGGCGGCGGGAATCGGCACGCTGACGCTGATCGACCGCGACGTGGTCGATGCCTCCAACCTCCAGCGCCAGACGATCTTTGCCGAAGCCGACATCGGCCGGCCCAAGGCCGAGGCGGCGGCGCGCTGGGTGGAAAGGTTCGATGGCGCCCTCAAGGCCCGCGCCTGCGTAGCGACGGTGGGGGATAACAACGCCGCGCAGCTCCTTGAGGGCGCCGACCTTGTGCTTGACGGATGTGACAATTTCGCGACGCGGCTGATCGTGTCGGACACCTGCGTGCGCCTTGGCATCCCGTTAACCAGCGCGGCGATCGGGCGCTTCCAGGGGCAGGTCGCGAACTTCGCCGGGCACCTGCCGGGGGAAAGCTGCTATCGCTGCTTCGTGGGCGATGCCTTCGACGCCGAAGACTGCGACAGCTGCGCCGCCGATGGCGTGCTGGGGGCGATGGTGGGCATGATCGGCGCGTTTGCCGCGATGCAGGCGATCCGCGTGCTGCTGCAAGGCAAGGCCACGCTGGGCGATCCGCAATGGGGCAAGCTGCACCTGCTTGAAGGGCTGGTGCCAAGCCTGCGGACGATGCGGATTGCCAAGGATCCTGAGTGTCGGGGATGCGGCGGGGACTGATTGGTTCACGCAGAGGCGCAGAGAAGAAAGAAGAGGCGCAGAGATGTCGCGCTTGCGGCAAAGCCGCTTTGAATCTGCGATCTCTGCGTTTGGCGCATTGTCTGGAAATTGAAGGCGGCTTCGCCGCAGACACAAGGCCTCTGCGCCTCTTCTTTCTTCTCTGCGCCTCTGCGTGAACCATCCTACCCAAGCAGTTCATCAACCCAAGCCGGCACCACCTCGCTCGCAGGACCAAGCCGGCTCTCGTGGAACATCGCCGAGCCCTGGCTGGATTCGAGGTTAAGCTCGAGCGTCCGCGCGCCGAGTTCGACCGCGTTCTGGACGAAGCCCGCCGCCGGATAGACCGCGCCCGATGTGCCGATCGATACGAACAGATCGGCTTCGCGCAGCGCCGCGTAGATCTCGCCCATCCGGTAGGGCATCTCGCCGAACCAGACCACGTCGGGGCGCAGCGCGTGGGCGCCGCAGGCCGGGCAGGGCGGATTGTCCAGCAAGGGGCCGCGCCAGGCATGACGGATGTCGCACAGGGTGCACCAGGCCTTCAGCAGTTCGCCGTGCATGTGGATCAGGCGGCGTGCGCCGGCGCGCTCGTGCAGGTCGTCGATGTTCTGCGTGGCGATCAACAGCCCGCCCGGCCACCGCGCGTCGAGCCGGGCCAGCGCCTCGTGCGCGGGGTTGGGCAGCTTCTCCTGCACCGCGGCGCGGCGCAGATCGTAGAAGCGCTGCACCAGCCGCGGATCGCGCGCGAAGGCTTCGGGCGTGACGACATCCTCGACCCGGTGACCTTCCCACAGGCCTCCGGGGCCGCGAAAGGTGTCGATCCCGCTTTCGGCGGAAATGCCCGCGCCGGTCAGGATCACGATATTGCGGATACCTGGCATTGTTCCCCCGTCCGTTTGTCCCGAGCTTGTCGAAGGACTGCTTTTCCTTCAAGCGTCGCACAAAGTGAAGTACGGCCTTTCGACAAGCGCGGGGCAGGCGGCTTAGGGGTTCATTGTGGCACGAATCGGAATCATCGGCAGCGCGGGGCGCATGGGGCAGGCGCTGGTCGATGCCATCGCCGCGGCGGGCGAAGTTCACGCCGGAGGGGCCGACAAGGGCGATGACGTGGCGGCGCTGGCGGCGGCGAGCAACGTGCTGGTCGACTTCTCGGTTCCCGCGGCGCTTGAAGGCAATCTCGACGCAGCGGTGGCGGCGGGGGTGCCGATCGTGGTCGGCACCACCGGGCTGGAGGAACGTCACCACTGGCTGTGCGACCACGCGGCGGAAAGGATCGCCGTGCTGCAAACCGGCAATACCTCGCTCGGGGTCACCCTGCTCGCCCATCTGGTCCGCGAGGCGGCGAGCCGGCTGGGCGAGGACTGGGACATCGAGATTGCCGAGACACACCACCGGATGAAGGTCGACGCGCCGTCGGGCACCGCGCTGCTGCTGGGCGAAGCCGCCGCAAAGGGCCGCGCGATCAGCCTGGCGGAGCACAGCGCGCGCGGGCGCGACGGGATCACCGGCGCGCGCCGCCAGGGCGACATCGGCTTTGCCTCCTTGCGCGGCGGCAGCGTGGCGGGCGATCATTCGGTGCTGTTCCTGGGTACCAGCGAACGCATCGCCCTTTCGCACCTGGCCGAGGACCGCAGCATCTTCGCGCGCGGTGCGGTTCGGGCGGCGCAGTGGCTGATCGGAAAGCCCGCGGGGCGCTATGCGATGGCCGAGGTGCTGGGGCTTTGAAACCCGCCGAGGTCTTCGAATTCTTCCGCCGCCTTGCCGAGGACAATCCCTCGCCCGAAACCGAGCTGGAGTTCGGCAATACCTATCAGCTGCTGGTCGCGGTGGTGCTTTCGGCGCAGGCGACCGACGTGGGGGTGAACAAGGCGACGCGCGCGCTGTTCCGGAAGGTCAAGACGCCCGCGCAGATGGTCGCGCTGGGCGAGGAAGGGCTGAAAGAGCAGATCAAGACCATCGGCCTGTTCAACGCCAAGGCGAAGAACGTCATCGCGCTGTCCGAAATCCTGCTGCGCGATCATGGCGGCGTGGTTCCGGCGGACCGCGATGCGCTGGTCGCGCTGCCGGGCGTGGGCCGCAAGACCGCCAACGTGGTGATGAACTGCGCCTTCGGGGCCGAAACCTTCGCGGTCGACACCCATATCTTCCGGGTCGGCAACCGCACCGGTCTGGCCAAAGGCAAGACCCCGCTGGCGGTAGAAAAGCAGCTGGAAAAGAAAGTGCCGCAGCCGTTTCGTGTCGGCGCGCATCACTGGCTGATCCTGCACGGCCGCTACATCTGCAAGGCGCGCAGACCCGAATGCTGGCGCTGCCCGGTGGTCGACCTGTGCGGCTTCAAGGCCAAGGTTCTGGCACCGGCCCGATAGCCACCATCGTCATTACGAGGAGCCCGGAGGCTGATGACATTGGTTTGACGCGATCTCTCCCCTCCCCGTGGGGAGGGGTCGGGGGTGGGGGTTCGACATCGGCGTGGAACCCCCACCCCAACCCCTCCCCACGGGGAGGGGCAATGCAACCGATTGGATTGCCGCGGCCTGCGGCCTCGCAATGACGAGGGAGGCGGACTTACTGCTTCGGATCGAGGTGCAGGCCCTTTTTGCCGTGTTCGGGGGTCTCGCTGGGGGCGTGCGGGTCGTCGGCGTCGGGATCGAACGGCGGCTGGAGCATGCCTTCCCACTTGGTGATCACCGAAGTTGCCACCGCGTTGCCCAGCACGTTGGTGGCGGTGCGGCCCATGTCGAGGAACTGGTCGATCGCCAGGACCAGCGCGATCCCTTCCACCGGCAGGTCGAACATCGCCAGCGTCGCCGCGATCACCACCAGGCTGGCGCGGGGGACCGCGGCGATGCCCTTCGACGAAATCATCAGCACCAGCAGGATCGCGATCTGGGTGCCGATCGACAGGTCGTGGCCATAGGCCTGGGCGATGAAGATCGTTGCGAAGCTGGCATACATCATCGACCCGTCGAGGTTGAACGAATAGCCCAGCGGCACCATCAAGCCCGAGATGCGGCGCGGCACGCCGAACCGGTCAAGCTGTTCGAACAGCTTGGGCATCGCCGCCTCGCTCGACGCGGTCGAGAAGGCGATCATGATCGGTTCACGCACATAGCGCACCAGCATCAGCGCGCGCTCGCGCAGGAAAATCCAGGCGATCCCCAGCAGCATGGCCCACAGGATCAGCAGGCTGAGGTAGAATTCGCTCAGCAGCTCGACATAGGTGCCCAGGATGCCAAGCCCGTTTTCAGCCACCACCTTGGCCAGCGCGCCGAACACCGCGAAGGGGGCAAAGCGCATCACGTAGCCGGTGATCTGCAGCATCAGTTCGGCCAGCGATTCGGCGGCGCGCACCAGCGGTTTGCCCTTTTCGCCGATCGCGGTCAGGCCGATGCCGGCGAACAGCGCGAAGACCAGCACCTGCAGAACGTTGTTTTCACCCATCGCGGTGATGATGTTCTTGGGGAAGATGTGCTCGATGAATTCGAACAGGTCGAGCTTCTTGACCTCGCCCACGGCCTTGGTTGGCGCGGACAGGTCGACCCCGATGCCGGGCTGGAAGAAGTTGACCATTACCAGCCCCAGAACGATCGAGATCAGGCTGGCGATGATGAACCAGACGATCGCGCGGACCCCGATCCGGCCGACCGCGGCGCTGTCGTTCATGTGCGCCAGGCCCGAAATGATCGTCGCCAGCACCAGCGGCGCGACCAGCATCTTGATCAGGTTGAGGAAGATCGTGGACAGCACGGTAAAGCTGCGCGCCCAGTGCTCGGTGGTCATCACCCCGGCCAGCATGCCCTGGTTGACCATCCAACCGGCGACGATGCCCAGCACCATGCCGGCCATGATCGCCTTGGTCAGGTGCCTGGTCAGCACATGGATCAGCCAGCCGAATGCCGATCTCGATTCACTGCCGGCCATGCGCGCTCCCCTTTTCGCGGTATCAGAGGCGCCTGCCTAACAGGGGCTTGGAAGCGGGGCAACGGTAGTGCGCGCGACCAGGGTCAGCCTGAGCGGGTTTGGGCGATTTCCGCTCAGGCTGAGCCTGTCGAAGCTCCGGCAAGCGCCGCCTTCGCCACCCGGGCATAGATCCGCGCCAGTGCATCGAGATCGGGGATCGCCACCGCCTCGTCGCGCTTGTGCATCGTCGCGTTGCACAGGCCGAATTCGATCACCGGGCACAGGTCCTTGAGGAACCGCGCGTCGCTGGTCCCGCCCGTGGTGCTGGCTTCGGGGCGCAGGCCCAGTTCGGCCTCGACCGCATCGGCGATCAGCTCTCTGAAGGCGCCCGGCGGGGTCAGGAACGCCTCGCCATAGACCACCTGCCGCGCCTTGCCGCCGTGCCTCTCGACGATCTCGCGGACCCGCTCGCCAAGCTCCTTGCCGGTGTGCAGGTCGTTGAAGCGGATCGACAGGCGGGCATGCGCGCGCGCCGGGATCACGTTGCCCGCCGGATTGCCCACCGAGATGTCGGTAATCTCGAGGTTGGAAGGCTGGAACCAGTCGGTCCCCTGGTCCAGCGGCATGGCTTTCAGTTCGGCGAGCATGTGGACCAGCCGGGTGATCGGGTTGTCGGCGAGGTGCGGGTAGGCGACGTGGCCTTCGATGCCGTCAACCTCGATCCAGACGATCGTCGAGCCGCGCCGGCCGATCTTCATCATGTCGCCCAGGCGGTTCACCGAGGTCGGTTCGCCGACTAGGATCAGGTCGGGCACCGCGGCGACGGCGCGCATGTGCTTGATCAGCTCCTGCGTGCCCCACGTCGCCGGGCCTTCCTCGTCGCCGGTGATGATGAAGCTCAGCGTGCCGGCTTCGCGCGGCAACTGCGCCGCCGCCACGACCATCGCCGCGATCGAGCCCTTCATGTCGACCGCGCCGCGGCCATAGAGCAGCTCGCCGCGCACTTCGGGCGCGAAGGGGGCCGCGCTCCAGCCTTCGCCGGGCGGGACCACGTCGACATGCCCGGCAAAGCCGAAATGCCGGCTTCCCTCGGGCCCCTTGCGGATCGCGAACAGGTTCTCCACCGGCCCGTCAGGGGCTTCGCCCGCCTGGAAACGATGCACCTCGAAGCCGAGCGGAGCAAGCTGGCCTTCCAGGCAATCGAACACCAGACCCGCGGCAGGGGTGACGCTGGGGCAGGCAATCAGCGCTTCGGCGAGCGGCAGGACCGGGCTGGTCATTTGCGCGGCGCTTCGGTTTCGAACTGTTCGATTACCCAGTCCTCGGCCTCGGCGGCGGCAACCCAGGCCTGGAGCCATTCGTGCTCCCACACCGCTTCCATGTAGGCGATCGCGAAGCCGGGAACCCCCACGCCATAGGAAATGAACCTGCTGACCACCGGCGCATAGAAGATGTCGGCGGCGCTGAAGGTGCCGAACAGATAGGGTCCGCCCTTGCCGAAACGCGCGCGGGCTTCGGCCCACAGGGTCAGGATGCGGACCACGTCGGCCTTGGCGGCATCGTCGATCTTCGCGCCGTTGATCCGGGTGCGCACGTTCATCGGGCACTGGCTGCGCAAGGCCTGGAACGAGGAGTGCATTTCCGCGACCATCGAGCGCGCCATCGCCCGGGCGGCGTCATCCTTGGGCCAGAAGCGGTCGCGGCCCACCTTGTCGGCCAGGTATTCGAGCACGGCCAGGCTGTCCCAGACCACCGCCTCGCCGTCCCACAGCACCGGCACCTTGCCCGATGACGGCGCGATCTCGTCCTGCTGCTTCTTGCGCGCGTCCCAGTCATCGCCATAGAGCGGGACGGTGATCTCCTCGAACGCCAGGCCCGATTGCTTGGCCGCCAGCCAGCCGCGCAGCGACCAGCTGGAATAGTTCTTGTTGCC
Organism: Sphingomonadaceae bacterium; assembly: GCA_046348665.1. Classification (GTDB taxonomy): domain Bacteria; phylum Pseudomonadota; class Alphaproteobacteria; order Sphingomonadales; family Sphingomonadaceae; genus Novosphingobium. The sequence continues at coordinate 1,605,425 of JAXMDV010000001.1, forward strand.
CAGGATCAGCTTCATGGGTTAGCGGCTAGACATTCAGTTATGTGCTGTCGAGTCTGAACAGGTATCCGCGCATGAGCCTTCGCCCCTTCCACCTTGCCTTCCCGGTCCGCGATCTTGAGGAAGCGCGGCACTTCTGGGGCACGGTGATGGGCTGCCCGCAGGGGCGCAGCAGCGCGCAATGGATCGACTTCGATTTCTATGGCCACCAGATCGTTGCGCATTGCACCGGCGAAAGCGCGCGCGATGCCGGGGCGAACCCGGTCGACGGGCACGGGGTGCCGGTGCCGCATTTCGGGATCGTGCTGGAAATGGCCGATTGGGAAGCGCTGGCAGAGCGATTGAAGGCAGCGGGAATCAGGTTCGAGATCGAACCCTATGTCCGCTTCAGGGGCCAGGTCGGCGAACAGGCGACCATGTTCTTCCGCGATCCCAGCGGCAACGCGATCGAAATGAAGGCCTTTGCCGACCTGTCCCAACTGTTTGCCAAATAGGGGGTTTCACCATGCTGCGCCGGATCGTCCTTGCCCTTGCCCTGGTGTTCGCGCTGGCCGGGCCGGCCGCCGCGGCGCCGGTCCTGCTCGTCTCGATCGACGGCCTGCGCCCCGGCGATGTGATCGAGGCCGAAAAGCGCGGGCTGAAGATTCCCAACCTGCGCCGGTTCTTAGTCGAAGGCAGCTATGCCACCGGCGTGCGCGGGGTGCTGCCCAGCGTGACCTACCCCAGCCACACGACCCTGCTGACCGGGGCCAGCCCGGGCCGTCACGGGATCGTGATGAACACCAGCTTCGATCCGCTGCAGATCAACCAGGCCGGGTGGTTCTGGTATGCCAGCGATATAAAGGTGCCCACCTTGTGGCAGGCGGCCAGCGGCGCGGGGCTGAGCGTGGGCAACGTCCACTGGCCGGTCAGCGTCGGCGCGGGCGGGATCGACTGGAACCTGCCGCAAATCTGGCGCACCGGCCATGCCGATGACGCAAAGCTGCTCACCGCGCTGGCGACGCCGGGGCTGGTGGGCGAGCTTGAGGGGCTGACGGGCGAACGCTATGCCCTGGGGATCAACGAGGCGGTCGATGGCGACCAGAACCGCGCGCGTTTCGCAGCGGCGCTGATCCGCCGCTACAAGCCGCAATTCCTGACCGTCTATTTCGCCGCGCTCGATCATCAGGAACACATGGACGGACCCGGCACGCCTTCCGCCCATGCCGTGCTCGAAGCGATCGACGCCGCGCTGGGGCAAGTCATCGCCGCCGAGCGCGAGGTCTATCCCGATGCGGTGATTGCCGTCGCCAGCGACCACGGCTTTGCGGGAATCACCCGCGAAACCAACCTGTTCCGCGCGTTCATCGACGCCGGCCTGATCACGCTCGATGCCGATGGCAAGGTCGCCAGCTGGCAGGCCATGCCCTGGCCGACCGGCGGCAGCGCGGCGGTGGTCCTCGCCGACAAGTCCAACGCCGTGCTGCGCGCCAATGTCGCCGGAGTGCTGGCGGCGCTGCAATGCGATCCGCAAAGCGGGATCGCCGACATCGCCGACAAAGCCGAGCTGGTTGCGCTGGGCGGCAATCCCGATGCGGATTTCTTCGTCAATTTCAGGATCGGCACCAGCGCCGGCCCATTCGCCAACCAGGCCAAGGGACTCTACGGTGTACCGTCGAGCAAGGGCACCCACGGCTATTTCCCGGCTGCCCCGGAAATGCTTTCAAGCTTCTTCGTGATGGGCCAGGGCATACCACGCGGGCGCTCGCTCGGCGAAATCGACCAGCGCGCGATTGCCCCCACCCTGGCGCGGATCATGGGCGCGAAGCTGGGCACCGCCGAAGTGCCGCGGGTGAAGTTCTAGGGCGGCAGATTCCCTGCCTCCCACCGCCGCCTGTCCTGAGCCTGTCGAAGGACCGCGCTTTGTTGTCGGCCGGTGCGTTTGAAGCACGAAGCACAATGCAATGCTTCGACAAGCTAAGCATGGACGGGGTTTGGTTCGGGGACACTGAAATTTGCTCGGACGTGCCGGGGGTGAAGTTCTGGCGCAGCAGAATCCTTACCCCCCACCCGTCTGTCCTGAGCTTGTCGAAGGACCGTACTTTCTTGTTGGCCGTTGCGCGTGAAGCATGAAGCACAGTGCGATGCTTCGACAAGCTCAGCATGGACGGGGTTTGATTTGGGGACACTGAAATTTGCTCGGGCGTTCCGGGGGTGAAGTTCTAGCGCAGCAGAATCCCTGCCCCTCGCCACCCGTCTGTCCTGAGCTTGTCGAAGGACCGCGCTTTCTTGTCGGCCGGTGCTTGTGAAGCACGAAGCACAATGCAATGCTTCGACAAGCTCAGCATGGACGGGGTTTGGTTCGGGGACACTGAAATTTGCTCGGGCGTGCCGGGGGTGAAGTTCTAGCACCAGCAGACCCCCTGCCTCCCACCGCCGCCCGTCCTGAGCTTGTCGAAGGACCGCGTTTTGTTGTCAGCCGTTGCGCGTGAAGCACGAAGCACAGTGCGATGCTTCGACAAGCTCAGCATGGACGGGGTTTGGTTCGGGGACACTGAAATCTGCTCAGGTATGCCAGAGGTGAAGTTCTAGCGTAGCGGAATCCTTGCCTCGCCACCCGTCCGTCCTGAGCTTGTCGAAGGACCGCACTTTCTTGTGCGCCGCCACCGTCATCCAACCCCGGAATGACGGTTCAACCTGGCTGGAACATCGAACCCATGCTCAGACCAAAGCGTCTTCCAGCACCGCGGCGCGCAGTTCTTCGATCCCCATGCCTTTTTCCGCCGAAGTGACGTGCACCACCGGAAAGGCAGCCGAATGCTTGCGCGCTTCGGCCTGGGTGGCGGCCAGCACGGCTTCCAGCTCGCTTGCCTTGATCTTGTCCGCCTTGGTCAGGACCAGGCGGTAACCGACCGCTGCTTCATCGAGCAGCTTCATCATCTCGCGGTCGACTTCCTTGACGCCGTGGCGGCTGTCGATCAGCACCAGCGTGCGTTTCAGCACCACCCGCCCGCGCAGGAAATCGCGGACCAGCCGCTTCCACGCCTCGACCACCTTGATCGGGGCCTTGGCGAAGCCATAGCCCGGCATGTCGACCAGCCGCAGCCGGGTGGGGGTGCCAACCTCGAAGAAATTGAGTTCCTGCGTGCGTCCCGGCGTGACCGAGGCGCGGGCGATCGACCTGCGCCCGGTCAGCGCGTTGAGCAGGCTGCTCTTGCCCACGTTGGAGCGTCCGGCAAAGGCGATCTCGGGCGCGTCCGGCTCGGGCAGGAATTTGAGCGCCGGGGCGCTCAGCAGGAATTCGACGCGGCCCGCGAACAGGCGGCGCGCCTGTTCTTCGATCGAATCCCCGTTCATCCTGAGCAGCCTCGCGCCAGCGGGGCGTATCGAAGGATCATCTCAGTTCCCCCGCGACTTGGCCCGCTGGTGGTCGGCCGCGTCCTTGTCGGCCTGGGCCTTCAATTGCGGATGGCGCGAATAGAGATAGGCCTGCTGCGCGATGGTCAGCACGTTGGAGGTGATCCAGTAGAGCAGCAGCCCGGCCGCGAAAGGCGCCATGATGAACATCATCATCCACGGCATGATCGCGAAGACCTGCTGCTGCGCGGGATCCATCTGCGCCGGGTTCAGCTTGAACTGCAGCCACATCGTGATCCCCAGCAGCAGCGCCAGGATCCCGATCCCCAGGAAGCTGGGCGGGGTGAAGGGCAGGTAGCCGAACAGGTTGAGGATGTGCAGCGGATCGGGCGCGGACAGGTCCTTGATCCACAGCGCGAAAGGCTGGTGGCGCATCTCGACCGCCAGGATCAGCACCTTGTAGAGCGCGAAGAACACCGGGATCTGCAGGAAGATCGGCAGGCAGCCCGCAAGCGGGTTGACGCCTTCCTTCTTGTAGAGCGCCATGATTTCTTCCTGCTGCTTGGCCTTGTCGTCCTTGTAGCGTTCCTGGATCGCCTTCATCTTGGGCTGGATCACCTTCATCGCCGCCATGCTGGCGAACTGGCGCTGGGCGACGGGGAACATCACCCCGCGCACCACCAGGGTCAGCAGCATGATCGCCACGCCGAAGTTGCCGACGGTTCCGAACAGCCACTTGAGCAGGCCGAAGATCGGCTTTTCGAACCAGCGGAACCAGCCCCAGTCGATCGCCAGGCCGAAGTTGGCGATCCCGCCGGCTTCATAGCGGTCAAGCACCGAGCTTTCCTTGGCTCCGGCGAACAGGCGCGTGGTCAGCACATTGCCCTGACCCGGCGCCACGGTGACATCGGGATAGATCAGGTCGGCGCGGAACAGCCGGTTCCCCAGGCTGCGGAACCCGCTGGTCGCGGCCAGCTTCGCATCGGGGATCAGGGTGCTCATCCAGTAGATGTCGGTAAAGCCGATCCAGTCGGTCTTGCCCGAATTGCTGACCTGCTTGGCCTCGTCGACATCCTTGTAGTTCGGTTCGAACGATACCGTTCCATCGAAGGCCCCGAACGGCCCCGAATGCACGTTCCAGGTGTCGAGACTGGCGGTCTTGTCGGTGCGGGCGATCAGCGCATAGGGCTTGACCGTCAGCGGCGCGGGGCCGGCATTGGCGATCGCCTGGGTCACCGTGATCATGTAGTCGGCGTCGATCGCATAGGTCAGGGTAAAGGTGACCCCGCCCGGATTGGTCCAGCTCAGCACGACCGGAGTTTCGGGGGTCAGCCTGGCGCCGGCGGGGGCGGTCCACAGCGTGCCGTCGGCGGGCAGCATCGGATCGGCCGCGCCATTGGGCAGGCGCCAGCCGAACCGCGCGAACTGCTGCGCCGGTGTGCCCGCGGGCGAATAGATGCGCTGCGGGCCGCTGTTCTTCTCGACCGCGGCGGTGTGGCGGTTGGTGGTCAGGTCATCGACCGCGCCGCCGGCCAGGTTGATCGAACCCGACAGCCCCGGGGCGGCAATCGGCACGCGCGCGGCGGGGTTTAGCGCGGACTTGAGATCCTGTTCCTCGAGCGCGCGGTCGGCCGCATCGGCCAGCCCGCCTTCGCGGGTCGGCTTGGCGCTGGCGCTGGCCGAAGGCGCGGCGGCCGGCGCGCTGGCGGCCGGGACCGGCGCCTTGTTCGCCTCGGGATAGAAGTACTTCATCGCGGCGTCCCAGCCGAGGAAAATCAGCAGGGTCAGCGTCCCGGCCAGGACCATGTTCTTGAAATTCTGGTTGTCCACTTGGGAGCGCCCCTGCTTGCTAGTCGATTGGTGTCAGATGGGAAGGTGGTGCCGCATATCAAGGCACCGGATCGTAGCCGTGTCCCCCCCAGGGATGGCAGCGCAATATACGCTTAAGCGCCAGCCAGCCACCCTTAATCGCGCCGTACCGCTCCACCGCTTCGATCGCGTATTGCGAGCAGGACGGGGCATAGCGGCACGAGGGCGGGAGCACCCGCGAAGGGCCAAGCTGCCAGCCCCGCGCGATCAGGATAAGCAGGCGTTTCATGGGCGCCGCGCCCGCCATCTCGTCATTGCGAGCGAAGCGAAGCAATCCGGACGCCGCAGATGCCGCCCGTGGATTGCTTCGCTGCGCTCGCAATGACGTTGCTGGGTAAGAATCACTTGCGCAAAGGCCAACCCCACCGCGCTGGGCCGCAACCTGCGCTCGCAATGACTTTGCTGGGTGTCGCTCACTTGCGCGGTCCCGGCTTGCGGCGCGGCGGATCGCCCTTGCCTTCGGCGGCGCGGGCCAGGGCGGCGGCAAGTTCGGCGCGCAGCTGGGCAAAGTCGCGCTCGATCCCGCCTTCGCGGCCGATCAGCACATGGTCGTGCCCGGCGAGGCCCGCGACGGGAAGCGCGGCGCGCAGCAACTCGCGGAACCGGCGCTTCATGCGGTTGCGCACCACGGCGTTGCCGATCTTCTTGGTGACGGTGATGCCATAGCGCACCGTTTCAAGCCCGTTGGGCCGCGCAAGCAAAACAAAACCGGGGCGCGCGATCCGCAGGCCCCGGTTGGCTGCCAGAAAATCGGCCCTCTTGGTCAGGACCGACATGCCGGGCGGTACGCTCAGGCGCTGAGCTTCTTGCGGCCGCGCGCGCGGCGGGCACGCAGCACCTTGCGGCCGCCAACCGTGGCGGTGCGGGCGCGGAAGCCGTGACGGCGGGCGCGGACAAGGCGGCTGGGCTGGAACGTGCGCTTCATTTCAAAACCTCGGGAATCTCGAACAGAAAGGCCGCCCGCAAAGGCGGCTGGAATACAGAGGCGGGCCGTTAACCGAGCCGCATGGGCGAGTCAAGGGATTCGCTGATCCAACCTGACCCAGCGGCCCATGTCCGCGGCGGTCAGCCACTTCGCATCGGCATTGGGCACCGAATTGGTCATGGCATAGAACGCCTTCGCCTCGCCCTCGGGCATGCCCATCGCCTGGTAGTAATCGATGTAGGCGCGGTTTTCCGGGGCATCGGCGGGATAGTCGCGGGCTTCGCGGCCATCCTCGTCGGCCCAGGAATGGACCGCGAACTCGCTGCCCGGATCGGCAAAGCGCTGCCTGCCCGCAACGAACAGCTCGACCCCGCCCGATCGGACCGAGCCGCCCGGCGGCACATGCGTGGCGATCCCGCGCGCGCGGATCATCCGGCCCAGCGCCAGGTTGGCGCGGTCATCCTCGGTGCCGGGACATTCGATCATCTCGAGCGTTGCGATCCCCGGCCAGGCGCGCAGCATCGCCTGGAACTGCGCCGGACTGCGCTCGTCGGTCACGTCGACCAGCGCGGCGTGGGCGGCGTCGATCACGCGGAACGGGCCGAAGCGGGCGATGCCCTGGGGGATCGCCGCGGGCGCTGCGGCGACGAAGCGTTCGGCCGATCCGTCGGCAGCGACGAATTCGGTGACCTCGACCGTCTCCTCGACCACCACGACCTCGGCAGCCGCGGCAGGAGATGCCAGCAGGGCGAGGAATGGCAGGGCGAGGGCGGCAGGTTTGCGCATGCCGGCATTTTCGGCCCCGGCACCTTACCGGCTTCACAAGGTCAAGGGTTAAGAATGGGTTACAGCCACTGCCGGCTCGACAGGTGCCGAATTGTCAGCCATGAATTGCGGGTCATTTCTTGGGGGCAATGCTTGGTCGCGCTGGTCCGGACGGTAGCCTATCTCGGGCTTGAGGCGCGCAGCGTCGAAGTGCAGTGCCAGATCGCGCCCGGACTGCCGCGCTTCAGCGTGGTCGGCCTGCCCGACAAGGCGGTCAACGAAAGCAAGGAACGGGTCGGCGCCGCGCTCGCCGCGATGGGGCTGTCGCTGCCACCCAAGCGGATCACCATCAACCTCTCGCCTGCTGACCTGCCCAAGGAAGGCTCGCACTACGACCTGCCGATCGCGCTGGCGCTGCTCGGCGCGATGGGGGTGACCGATGCAGAGCAGCTGGGCGATTTCCTGGCGGTGGGCGAATTGGCGCTCGACGGGCGGATCGTCGCTTCGCCGGGGGTGCTGCTGGCCGCGCTACACGCCAGTTCAGAGGAGCTCGGGCTGATCTGTCCCGCCGTGCAGGGCAGTGAAGCCGCCTGGGCGAGCGGGGTTCCGGTGGTCCCCGCGCCGAATCTGGTCAGCCTTCTCAACCACCTCAAAGGCGTCCAGCAATTGCCCCAGCCGCAGCCGGGCGAGGCGCAGGAGGCGCGCTTCGGGCCCGATCTCCGCCAGGTCAAGGGCCAGGAAGTCGCCAAGCGCGCGCTAGAGATCGCCGCCGCCGGCGCGCATAACCTGCTGATGATCGGTCCGCCGGGCGCGGGCAAGAGCCTGCTGGCAAGCTGCCTGCCGGGCGTGCTGCCGCCGCTGACTCCGGCCGAGGCGCTGGAGGTTTCGATGGTCGCCTCGGTCGCGGGAACGCTGGAAGAAGGGCGGATCAGCCGCACCCGTCCGTTCCGCAGCCCGCACCATTCGGCCTCGATGGCGGCGTTGACCGGCGGCGGGCTGCGCGTCCGGCCGGGTGAGGTCAGCCTCGCGCATCTCGGTGTGCTGTTCCTTGACGAGCTGCCCGAATTCCAGCGCGCGGTGCTCGATTCGCTGCGCCAGCCGCTCGAGGCGGGAGTGGTCGATGTCGCGCGCGCCAATGCCCACGTCACCTATCCGGCGCGGGTGCAGCTGGTCGCGGCGATGAACCCCTGCCGCTGCGGGCACCTTGGCGATCCCGCGCTGGCCTGTTCGCGCGCGCCCAGATGCGCGGCGGATTACCAGAGCAAGGTTTCCGGCCCGCTGCTCGACAGGATCGACCTTCATGTCGAGGTGGACCCGGTCAGCGCCGCCGACCTTGCCTTGCCGCCGCCAACCGAAGGCAGCGCCGAAGTGGCGGCGCGGGTTGCCGCGGCGCGCGCCGTGCAGACCGAGCGGATGGCCGGGACCGGGCGGCGCAGCAACGCCGAGCTTGACGGCGAAATGCTCGAACGGCACGCCACCCCCGACGAACCGGGCCGCAAGCTGCTGATGCAGGCGGCCGAGGCGATGCGGCTATCCGCGCGCGGCTACTCCCGGATCCTGCGCGTCGCGCGCACGATTGCCGACCTGGCGGGAAGCGAAGGCGTGGGGCGGATCCATGTCGCCGAGGCGCTCAGCTATCGCCGGGCGCCGCCGCGGGCCTGATCCGGCCCTGATCTGGCAGTGTCTATTGCAGCGCGTTCAGCTGCGGAGTCAGCCGTTCGTTGTCGTATTCGGCCCCGCTCTTGCCCACGTCGGCCGCGTCGCGCCATTCGAGTTCCCAGTAGCCGAGCCGCCGTCCATCGTGCGCGTGGATCACGATGTCGGCGATCGGCTGGCCATCGCGCGCGTCGCACAGCACCGGGTTCGAGGGGACGCCGACACCGTACTTTTCGCCCCACTGGCGCAGCGCCAGCATCGCGGGAAGGAGGTCGAGGCCCTTGTCGGTCAGGCGGTATTCGATCTTGCGGCGATCTTCGACCAGCGCCTCGCGCTTCATGATGCCGTGCTCGACCAGCCGGGCGAGGCGATTCGACAGGATGTTGCGGGCGATGCCCAGCGTCGAAAGGAATTCCTCGAAATGGTGCAGGCCGTTGAAACTGGCGCGCAGGATCATGAAGCTCCAGCGCTCGCCCATAACCTCGAGAGCTGCGGGAAGCCCGCAGTTCTGCATGTCGTTGAGCGGTTCAGTCAGTTTACCCATTGCCTTGCGTCCCCATGCCCTTCCGGCAGCCTAACTCAATTGGACTACCAGTTGGACAAAAAAATCTTTGCTGCGCTGCACAGTTTCGAGTTGCAACTGAAAACCTATCAGCTTAAGTAGCGTTTAGCAACGCAAATCGAGTCTCCCTCCCAGGACCGCTTTCGATCCCTGCGAAGCCAAACAGGAAATAGGGATGAATACGATGAGCACCAATTTCTCGCAGCAGCTGTCGCGCAGCCTTCTTGCCGCCGGTCTGGCCCTGGCCGGGACCGTGCTGGGCTTCTCTGCGACCACCACTCCGGCCCATGCCGGTGCCGCCGGCTATTCGGCCAAGCTCGCGACCGCGCTCGAAGCGCCCAAGAGCAAGATCCTCAACGGCGTCGAATGGAAGTGCGCGGGCGATTCGTGCCGCGGCCCCATCGACGGCGCGGCCCCGCGCAACGTCTGCGCCAAGGTGGTCAAGAACTTCGGGCAGCTGGCCTCGTTTGCCGGCCCGAAGGGTGAATTCAGCGCCGAAGACCTTCAGCGCTGCAACGCGGCCGCCTGACCGCGAAAGGGTCCCACCCCTCTCAAGCCGGGACCCCAGGCAACCATAACAGCCCCCCTCTGAAGGCCTCCGTTCCCAGTGAACGGGGGCCTACTTTTTTGTCAGGCAGCCAGCAGCCCGCGTTCGGCAAGTTCGGTTCGCAGTCCTGCGCTGTCCACGAAATGATGCGCCTGCCAGCCACAGGCGCGCGCGCTTTCGACATTGGCCAGGCTGTCATCGATGAACAGCATCGTTTCGCCCGCATGGCCAAAGCGATGCTGCGCCAGCGAATAGATCGCCGGGTCAGGCTTGGCGAGCTTTTCGACGCCCGAGACGACGATGTCGCGGAAGCGGTCGCCCAGCGGCCAGATCGGGCGGAAACCGGCCCAGGTATCCGCGCCGAAATTGGTGATCGCGTAGAGCGGCACTTCGGCGGCGTGCAGATCCTCGATCAATTCGGGGCTGCCGGGCACCGGACCCGGAATCGATTCGTTGAACCGGGCGAACCAGTCGTGGATCAACTGCGAATAGTGCGGGAACAGCGCCGATCGTTCGGCCACCAGGTCGGCCGCCGGGCGACCGGCGTCGTGCTCGGCATGCCATGACAGCGGAATCACCTCGTCCATGAAGTGGTCCAGCTCGGCCGGATCGTCGAAATGGGCGAGGAACGGCAGACGCCGGTCCCAGCGGACCAGCACGTTGCCGACATCGAACACCACCGCCGCGATTCGTCCGTTCATCCGCACTATCCTTCAGCGCCAAAAAGGTTTCGGCCCGCGCTCCGTGATGGAGGCGGGCCGGATCGTTTCAACCGGGTCCGCGTGCGGACCCCACCGGGTGTCAGCCCTGGCGCGCCTTGAAGCGGCGGTTGGTCTTGTTGATCACATAGGTGCGCCCGCGGCGACGGATCACGCGGTTGTCCCGGTGACGGTCCTTGAGCGACTTGAGGCTGTTGCGAATCTTCATAGGTTCCTCGGGGCGGCTGGTGCCGCTTGAATCTGAAGCCGGGCCGTTAAGGGCGATGGGCGGGCAAGTCAACCAATAGGTGACTCGACACGTCTTACTCGTCCGGATCGCGGATCTTGAACGGATCGGTCGGCACCGGCCTTGCGGGCAGGGGCATGCGCGGCAGATCCTTGTCGCTGTTGGCGGCCTGGAGCAGCATCGCGGCCATGATCGTTGCCGCCTGGCGCAGATCATCGCCGCGCAGGTGATCGAGCGTGTCGAGGCTGGAGTGGTGGACCCGGCTGTCATAGTCGAGCGGATCCTGGATGAACTGGTATCCGGGCAGCCCGATCGCCTGCATGAAGACATGGTCCGTGCCGCCGGTCTTGCCGGTCACCACGCGGGCAGCGCCCATGCCGGCGAAGGGGCTGAGCCATTTGCCCAGCATTCCTTCGGCCGCAAGGTTGCCCTCGGCATAGATCCCGCGCACCTTGCCGCCGCCGTTGTCGAGGTTGAAATAGGCCTTGAGGTCTTGATAGCCGGGCTTCGGCGTGATCGGCCAGGCCTGCGACCAGGCCGAATAGGCGGCGATTCCGGTCAGCGCGGGATCGACCGGGCGGGTCGCAAGGTGCCGCTCGATATAGGCGCGGCTGCCCAGGAGACCCTGTTCCTCGCCCGCCCACAAGGCAAAGCGGATCGTGCGGCGCGGCTTGATGCCAAGGCGCGAGAGAATCCGCGCGGCTTCGAGCACCACGATCGACCCCGCGCCATTGTCCGCCGCGCCATCGCCGGCGATCCAGCTGTCGAAATGGGCGCCGGCCATGACATAGCCGGCCTTGGGATCGCTGCCGGGAATGTCCCCGATCAGGTTCTCGGCCTGGAGATTGCTGTCGTCAAAGCGCGCGGCAAGCTGCAGCTCGATCTCGGGCGCCGGGCCGGCGACGGCAAGGCGGACCAGCCGGCGATAGTCCTCGGCCGCCAGTTCAAAGGCAGGCAGCGCCACCGTTTCTCCGGGACGATAGTTGTAGCCTTCGCCGTGGACCAGCTTGCCGTCGCGGTAGCTGATCCGCACCATTGCCAGTGCCCCCTCGGCCTTGAGGAAGCGGCTGAGCTCGAGCGGGAACTGCGTACGCTTGAGCCGCCGGTCGGCCGCGCCCGGATCGAAGCTTGGCAGGTCATAGCTGTCGTGCTCGCCGATCGCCTTGTCGTCGAGCCGCTGGAACGCGGGCTTGCCCGGCTCGCTGCTGGTGCCGGGCATGCTGATGAGGACGGCCTTGCCGGCCAGCTTGCCTTTCCAGGCGGCGAAATGCTCTGGCTTGGACATCGGCGCGACCACCACCGGCGCGCGCAATGTGCCCTCGGTCGGCGGAGACCAGGCGACGGGGATCGCGGTCAGCTCGATCCGCCGCGGCGCAACCATCGCCGCCCGGTAACTCTCGACATTCCAGCCGAGGCCGAAATCGAAGCCCTCGCGGTGGACATTGCCAAGCCCCATCGCGGTCATTCGCTTGGTCGCCCAGTCGGACGCGCGGCGATAGCCTTGCGAATTGGTCAGGCGCGGACCGATCCCGTCCATCAGCTGCGATGCCAGGGTCATCGCCTCGCTGCGGTTCAGCCCTTCGTCGATCACCAGGGCGACCTGGCCTTCACCGGCATCGGCCAGCAGGCGCGCGGGCCTTGCCGCGGCAATCGCCAGCATTGCGGTTCCGCCCAGAAAGGCTCTTCGGTGCATCGGTGATCTCCCCTGTCAACGCCTGGACGCGCTTGCTTGCACAATGGCGCGCCGCGGCCAAGGGGGATCGGTTCAGTCCCCGCGAATTTCGCCCAGCCGCCGTTCCCACTGCAGCGCATGGGCGACGATCGTGTCGAGATCGGCGTATTTCGGCTCCCACGGCAGCGTCGCCTTGATCCGGCGGTTGTCCGAAATCAGCGAATCGGGATCACCGGCGCGGCGCGGGCTCATCACGCGGCGGATCTGCTGGTTGGTGACCCGGTCGACCGCGTCGAGCACTTCGAGCACCGAATAGCCCCGGCCATAGCCGCAATTCATGATCAGCGAGCGTTCCGGCTGCTCGATCAGCCCGGCAAGCGCAAGAACGTGTGCACTGGCAAGGTCAGACACATGGATATAGTCGCGCACCCCGGTGCCGTCGGGCGTGGCAAAGTCGGTGCCGAAAACCTCGACCTTGTCGCGCTTGCCCAGCGCCGCCTCGACCGCGACCTTGATCAGGTGGGTCGCGCCGGCGGTCGACTGGCCGGTGCGCGCGCGCGGATCCGCCCCGGCAACGTTGAAGTATCGCAGCGCGCAGAAATTGAGCGGATGGGCACGCGCGACGTCGGCCAGCATCGTCTCGGTCATCAGCTTCGACATGCCATAGGGATTGATCGGCGCCTTGGGACTGTCCTCATTGACCGGCGAAACCTCGGGGATGCCATAGGTCGCCGCGGTTGAGCTGAAGATGAAGTGCCTGATCCCGCCCGCCACCGCCGATGCGATCAGCGCGCGGCTTTTGGCGGTGTTGTTGTGGTAGTATTTCAGCGGGTTCTCGACCGATTCGGGAACGATGATCGACCCGGCGAAATGCATCACCGCCCCGATCCCCTGTTCGGCGATGATCCGGGAAAGCAGGTCGGCATCCTCGATGTCGCCCTGGTAGAATGGCACCCCGTCCGGCACGGCCCAGCGAAAGCCGGTGGTCAGGTTGTCGATGACGGCCACGGGCCATCCGGCATCGGTCAGGGCAAGGACCGCATGGCTGCCGATATAGCCGGCGCCTCCGGTAACGAGGACGGGAACTTTGCGGTTCATATGGGCACGCTCGCTAGCATGACGGGACAATCAAGTGGTTAACGCGTTTGAGTTTGCGCGATGTTCAGCGGCCTGCAAGGTTACCGGGCCGAAAGCAAGGGCGAGGGGCCAAATTCAAGAGCTTGAGGTATTGCATGCTTCCTTCCCGTGCGTCGCTGTTCACTTTCGCCGCGGTTGCCGCGCTGGGGCTTACCGGCACGGCGCTGATGGCGCGGCCCGGCTGGGGCGGACCGGGTTGGGACGAAGCCGGCTGGGACCGCGCGCCGCGCGGCCAGGCGCCTTCGCTCGAAGGGCGGATCGACGTTGCCCGTTTCCGCGCCGAGGATCAGCGGCCACTATCGGGAAGCCTGACGGTCGAAGCGATGCCGGGCGAAGGCGGTCTCGCCGATCCCCGCCTGGGCGCAACTTTCCAGGCGGCGGTCGAGGACCGGCTGCTCCATTCGGGCTATGTCGCGGCGCCGGGCGGTGCGACAGACGGCCAGGTCGCCGAAGTACGGGTGGTGCGCAGCGAGGCCGCTCCGGCCGAGGAAAAACGCAAGCCCTTGTCGGGCGAGATGGAGATGGGCGTATCCAACCACGGCACGATTCTGGGGCTTGGGCTGCGCTATGACGCGACCAAGCGGAAGCGCGCGCTTCGTGCCACCCGGCTCGAAGCGCGGATCAGGGACCGGGCGAGCGGCGCGGTGCTGTGGGAAGGCCGGGCCGAGATGTACAGCCGCGAAGGCGACGACAAGTGGGACGACCAGGCGATCGCCACGCGCCTGGCCAAGGCCCTGTTCGAAGACTTTCCGGGCCGTACCGGCGAGCAGACGCTTAAACGCTAAGTGCTTGCATCGCGGGGCCATCGGATTCACAACCGGGCCCTTCGCCGTCGATGAAAGGCTGCCTGCGATGAAGCGTTCCGCCCCCGTCCTGTTGCTGCCCGTCCTGCTGCTGGCGGGCTGCGTCACCCCGGTCGGTCCGGTCGAAGTGACCCGCTTTCATGCCGCCGATGTCGCGCCGCTGGGCAAGGGGACGATCTCGGTGGAACCGGCGCCGGGAATGGACGGAAACAACCTCGAATGGCAGAGCTATCGCGCGGCGACGATGCGCCAGCTGGTCCTCCTGGGCTATACCGAGGCGAGCGCCGGAAACGGCGCGCAGGTGGCCACCATGTCGCTGTCGCGCCAGACCGTGCAGGCAGAGGGCCGCAGCCCGGTCAGCGTCGGGGTGGGCGGATCGACCGGATCCTACGGTTCGGGGCTGGGGCTGGGGATCGGCCTCAACCTTTCGCCCCGGCCCGGCAGCCAGGTGGTGACCGACCTTGCCGTGACGATCAAGGACCGCGCCACCGGCACCGCGCTGTGGGAAGGCCGCGCCAGCTTTGCCGTCTCGAGCAAGTCACCGCTCGCCAACACCGCGCTGGGTGCGCCGAAAATGACCGAGGCCCTGTTCAAGGGCTTTCCGGGCCAGTCGGGTGAGACTATCGAGGTCAGATGACCCAGATCCTGATCGACGCCGCATTCGACAGCGGCAATATCGAAGTGCTTTCGATCGAAGGCACCAGTGCCCGCCTTGCCATCCGCAAGGACCACCAGAGCGATTTCTTCCAGTGGTTCCACTTTCGCGTCGCCAATTGCGCCGGGCAGGAGCTCGAACTGAAGATCACCGGGCTTGCCGCCTCGGCCTATCCCGAAGGCTGGGCCGGCTATGACGCGGCGGTCAGCGAAGACCGCGACTTCTGGGGCCGCGCTCCATCGTCCTACGACAAGGCGGAAGACGGCGGCACGCTGACGATCCGCTACACGCCCGATGCCAACCTTGCCTGGTTCGCCTATTTCGCGCCCTATTCGATGGAGCGCCACCACGATCTGGTCAGCGAAGCCGCGCTTGAGCCGGGGGTGACGCACCGGGTACTGGGCCATACGCTCGATGGCCAGCCGATCGACTGTCTCGACCTGGGCGAAGGACCCAGGCAGGTCTGGCTCTATGCCCGCCAGCATCCCGGCGAATCGATGGCCGAATGGTGGATGGAAGGCGCGCTCGACTGCCTGACCGATCCGGCCGATCCGATCGGGCGCAAGCTGCGCCAGCTGTGCACCTTCCATGTCGTGCCCAACGCCAACCCGGATGGTTCGCGGCGCGGACACCTCAGGACCAACGCCGCGGGCATCAACCTCAACCGCGAATGGGAAAGCCCCAGTGCGGAGAAGAGCCCCGAAGTGCTGGCGATCCGCGATGCGATGGATGCGACCGGGGTCGACTTCGCGATCGACGTCCATGGCGACGAGGCGATTCCGGCGGTGTTTCTGGCGGGGTTCGAAGGCATCCCGTCGTGGAACGAGGCGCAGCAGGCCGGGTTCGATCGCTATCAGGCGATCCTGGCGCGGCGGACGCCCGATTTCCAGACCCGGCTGGGCTATGCGGTGGCGGGGCCGGGCCAGGCCAACATGACCATGTCCACCAACCAGCTTGCCCAGCGGTTCGGTGCGGTCAGCATGACGCTCGAAATGCCGTTCAAGGACAACGACGACCTGCCTTGGGAGGTCCAGGGGTGGAGCGCCGAGCGCAGCGCGATCCTGGGCCGCGACTGCATGGGCGCGCTGCTGGAGTGGCTGGGGGAACCTTGACGCGGTGATCCCGGTTCTCCCGCGGCTCATGACGAGGAGAATCGCGGTGGATCAGGAACGCGTAACCGTGGTCAAGGAAGGCGGCGGGGCAGGCTGGTTTTTTGCCCTCGTCCTGCTGTTCGCATTGATTGTCGGCGCCTATCTCTTCACCCGCTACAACGACAGCGCCGCGCGCAAGAACGATGCGATCGCCGGAGCGGCAAAGGATGTCGGAGATGCCGCCAAGGACGTTGGCGACGCGGTGAAGAAAGAGACCAATTAGGGTAAAACGCAACAGTTCCGGCCCAAGCTGGTCTGACTCGAACCCCGTCAGTGCTGAGCTTGTCGAAGCACCGTCCTGTTGCTCATGCCCAACGCTGGACCGACTGAAGGAAAGACAATCCTTCGACAAGCTCAGGATAGGCGGATTTGGGTTCTGGGTTCGTCAGACTTGTCGATCGCCGCCTTTGCCCAAGCTGGCAGGGCCGAAGCTGCGGGGCAGCAGGTCGGACAGATGGAGTTCGAGGACTTCGGTTTCGCCCGCGCACCACACCGTGGGATCGCTCTCGCCCAGCGCCGCCAGTTCGTTGAGCATCTGGCGGCAGCGTCCGCAGGGGGTAACCGGTTCGCCCAGGCCCACCGTGCCGGCCTTGCCGCCGATGACCGCCACGGCTTCCAGCCTGCCGCGCCATGCCTCGCTCAGCGCCTTGCCGACCGCGACGGTTTCCGCGCAGAGCGTCAGGCCGTAGCTGGCGTTCTCGACATTGGCGCCGGTCACCACCGAGCCATCGGCAAAGCCCAGCGCCGCGCCGACATGGAAATTCGAATAGGGGGCATAGGCACCGCCAGCCGCTTCGCGGGCGGCGGCAATCAGGCTAACGCGGGTCCAGCTCACCGGCTGACCACCACCCAGCGCAGCGCCGAGGCGCTGGCTTCGCTTTTCAGCATCGCGTTTGCGGTCCACAGGGTCCAGGGGCGCCCCGCATATTCGGGCAGCATGTAGGTGCTCTCCAGCCAGAGGTTGCGGTCGATCCGCGTGGCGAGGCGATAGCGCTTTTCGAAGCGGCGCGAAATCTTCAGGATGGTCGGCTTGCCGGTGTGGGTCTCGATCTGGTTGAGGAAGGTCATCAGCTCGCTCAGCACCGCGGCGTCGGAGACCTTGACCGGGCAATCGTCGGCCAGCATGTCGAGCGCCACCGCCGGGGGCAGCATGGCCTTGTCGCGCGCGACCACGGTCATGAAGTTGGCGGCCTGCTTTTCGGCCGGCTGGCACGGATCATAGATGTGCACTGCGCCCACCTGCAGCCTGGCCTCCTTCGCGTCCTCGACGTTCTGGGTGAAGGCAGGATCGCGGGCAAAGGCGCTGGCCGAGGCGTCAAGATAGGCAAAGCTGGCGCCGATCGCCTTCGCGGCCTTCCAGTCAACCGCGCCGTCTTCGCTGCCAACCTCGATCCCCTGGACCGGATAGGCGGCGCGCGAAGGGCGCCAGTGGTTGATCGTCCACCAGCCCCAGCCGGCGCCAACCAGGCCGATCAGCACCGCGGCGGCAAGCAGGCGCAGCCGCCAGCGACTGGACTTGGAACGTGCCATCAGGAATGCGATCCCCAATCAAAAGCTTGCGACGCCGCGCTCGCAATGACGAAAAAGGGCGGAATGGGCAAGGAAGTAGGTTGTGTCGACATTCAGTTCAGGACGGGCTGAATGGCGATACGACCTAGCCCCTGATGTGGAGCACGCAGATCAGAGTAAACAACCGCCGCGCGGTGGCGAAATCGGTTTCGACCTTGCCTTCCAGCCGTTCGAGCAGCAATTCCGCCGCTTCGTTGTGGACCCCGCGGCGGGCCATGTCGATCGTCTCGATCTCGGCCGCGGTGGCCTTGCGGATCGCCTGGTAATAGCTGTCGCAGATCGCGAAATATTCACGAATCGGACGGCGGAACCGGCCCAGGCCGAGGATCAGCTGCTCAAGCATCTGACCGTTCTCGTCCGCGACCTCGAGCAGCAGCCGCCCGTCATCGACCGCCAGCTTGAGCCGGTAGGGGCCGTGGTGCCCGGCCTCCCAGGTGCGGCTGGGCTTGAACAGGTTTTCCTCGATCAGGTCGAAGATCGCGATCCGCCGCTCCTGCTCGATATCGGCGTTGCGCCACAGGATCGTCGCCTCGTCGAGCTCGATGTGGATGATCCTGGGGTCGGACATGCTGGCGGGGCTTTTCGCAGATGCGGGATTCGCGGGCAAGGCCTTGCGCACATTCCACAGGCTGTGGATTAGTTGATCGACGCCGTCCGCTTGCACCGCGTTGCGGCTCGGCGCATGGATCGCTGCCTATGGCCGAAACGATTGTCCTTGCCCGTCCCGACGAGACCGCCGCGCGCGCGCTGCCAAGCAATGTCGAGGCCGAGGCCGCGTTTCTGGGCGCGGTGCTGATCGACAACCGGGTGATCGAGGAACTGGTCACCCCGCTGCGCCCGGACCATTTCTTCGAGCCGGTCCACGCCCGGATCTTCGAGCGCGTGCTGCAATTGCTCGATCGCAAGGCGGTGGTCACCCCGGTCACGCTGAAGCCCTACTTCGAGGCCGACGAGGCGCTCAAGGAACTGGGCGGGGCGGCCTATCTGGCGCGGCTGACGGCGGACGGGCAGGGGCTGCTCGCCCCGCGCGAACTGGCCGAGCAGATCTATGACCTGGCCTTGCTGCGCGAACTGGTCGCGGTGGGGCGCAATCTCGTCAATTCCGCGCTCGACACCAGCGAGAGCGTCGAGCCGATGGAGCAGATCTCGGCTGCCGAGGCCGCGCTCTACCGCGTTTCCGAAGGGGCATCGGTCGGCAACGAGGCGGTGACTTTTCGCGCCTCCAGCCTGACCGCGATCCAGCAGATCGAGAAGGCGCTCAATTCGGGCGGGCACATCTCGGGGCTGACCACCGGGCTCGATGATCTCAACCACAAGATCGGCGGCCTGCACGACAGCGACCTCGTGATCCTGGCGGGCCGCCCGGCGATGGGCAAGACCTCGCTCGCCACCAACATCGCGTTCAACTGCGCCGAACGATACCTGCGCGACATGAAGGACGGGATCGCGCCCGAAAAATCGGTCGGCGCGCCGGTTGCCTTCTTCAGCCTGGAAATGAGCGCCGACCAGCTGGCCACGCGTATCCTTGCCGAACAGGCCGAAATCAGCAGCGAACGGCTGCGCAAGGGCACGATCAGCCACCAGGATTTCCAGCAGATCTCCTATGCCAGCCAGCGGCTGGCCGAACTGCCGCTCTACATCGACGATACGCCCGCGCTGACGATCGCATCGCTGCGCACCCGTGCGCGGCGGCTCAAGCGGCGGCACAATATTGGGCTGGTGGTGATCGATTACCTGCAGCTGCTGCAGGGGTCGGGCCGCGCCAACGATAACCGCGTCAACGAAATCTCCGAAATCAGCCGCGGCCTCAAGACGCTCGCCAAGGAACTGTCGGTGCCTGTGATCGCGCTGTCGCAGCTTTCCCGCGCGGTCGAAAGCCGCGAGGACAAGCGCCCCCAGCTGGCCGACCTGCGCGAAAGCGGCTCGATCGAACAGGACGCCGACATGGTCTGGTTCATCTTCCGCGAGGAATATTACCACAACGCCGCCAAGCCCGACGAACCCAGCGAAACCTCTTCGGCCGATGCGATCGCCAAGTACGACAAGTGGATGGAACGCCACCTCGAGGTGGTGAACAAGGCCACCGTGATCATCGGCAAGCAGCGCCACGGCTCGACCGGCAACGTCCAGCTCCACTTCCAGAGCGAGTTCACCAAGTTCGGCAATCTGGCCGATGATCGCAAGTACAGCCAGGATGACTGATTCGCGCTAAATTCCTGTTGTAAATCAGGTATTTATGCGATTTTTTCTTGACTTTTCAACGCGCTGCCAGCTAACAGCCGCGCTCCCCGGATTTTCCAGAACTGGAGTGCCAGATGGCGCGCGTTACCGTTGAAGATTGTGTCGACAAGGTTCCCAACCGTTTCGACCTTGTCCTGCTTGCCGCGCAGCGCGCGCGAGAGATTTCGGGCGGGGCGGAAATTACGCTTGAACGCGATCGCGACAAGAACCCGGTCGTCGCCCTGCGCGAAATCGCCGAACAGACCGTGCGGCCCGAAAACCTCAAGGAATCGGTGATCGGCTCGCTCCAGCGCGTGCTTCCCGATGATGACGACGAGGTCGATGACATCGGCTCGCTCAGCCAGTCGGCCGAAGCGCTGCGGATCACCGCGGCGGCCCCGGTCCGCAACACCTCGATCGGCGGCGACTACGACGGCTGAGGCTGTCTGCCCACAGGTTCGAAAGGCCCGCTTCCCCAGGGAGGCGGGCTTTTTCGTATCAGCGGCAGGGAAACCGCTTGATGAAGAAGTCGGCCATCGCCTGCTTCATGCTGATCGCCCCGCGCGCCGCTGCGGGATATGTGCGCAGGTGGGCGAGCACGTCGTTCGAATTGACCTTGACGCCCTGGGGCGGGCAGCTTGACGGGCGCCCGGCCGCGCGCTCCTTCGCCAGCCGCGCGCGGTAGGCTTCGCCCGCCGCCTGGCCTTCGGTCCTGAGCAGGCCGATATCGCTGGAGAACATCGCCATCGCGCCTTTCGCCTTGAGCGCATCGGCCTTGGCGAGGAACGTGGCGACATTCATGTCTCCGGGCGCGGCTAGCAGCCCGGCGGGCAGCAGGGCCAGCGCCAGCATCGCGGCAATCTTTCGCATCAGGCCGCCGCCCCGGCAACCTTGCGGCCGCCCGCCTTGGGGATCGCCGATCCCCTGACCGGCGGGATCGCCGCCGCGGCATCGGGCTTGTCGGGCCGCTCGAGCGTGCCCTTTTCAAGAATCTCCTTGATCTCGTCGCCGCTCAGCGTCTCGAACTCGAGCATGGCCTGGGCAAGCAGGTGGAGCTGCTTGATGTTCTTCTTGAGGATCACCGTGGCGCGCTTGTGCGCACTTTCGACCAGCGAGCGGATCTCGGCGTCGATCAGCTTGTTGGTCTCGTCCGAACCCATTGTCCGGCTCGACCCGCCGTAGCCGAGGTAGCCTTCCTGGGTTTCCTCGTACTGGAGCGGCCCGAGCTTGTCCGACATGCCCCACTTGGTCACCATCGCGCGGGCCAGTCGGGTGGCATACTGGATGTCGGAACTGGCGCCGGAAGATACCTTGTCGTGCCCGAAGATCAGTTCTTCGGCGACCCGCCCGCCCATCGCGGTGGCAAGGTCGGCGTGCATCTTGTCGCGGTGGTACGAATAGCGATCGCGCTCGGGCATGTGCATCACCATGCCCAGCGCGCCGCCGCGCGGGATGATCGTGGCCTTGTGGATCGGATCGTGTGCCGGCTCGTGCAGGATGACCAGCGCGTGCCCCGCCTCGTGATAGGCGGTCATCTTCTTTTCCTCGTCGTCCATCACCATCGAGCGGCGCTCGGCGCCCATCAGCACCTTGTCCTTGGCGTCCTCGAATTCGCGCATCGCGACCAGGCGCTTGTTGCGCCGCGCGGCAAGCAGCGCGGCCTCGTTGACCAGGTTGGCAAGATCGGCGCCCGAGAAGCCCGGCGTGCCGCGCGCGATGGTCCGCGCCTCGACATCGGGGGCCAGCGGCACCTTCTTCATGTGGACGCCCAGGATCTTCTCGCGCCCTTCGATGTCGGGCAGCGGCACCACGACCTGGCGGTCGAAGCGGCCGGGCCGCAGCAGCGCGGGGTCGAGCACGTCGGGGCGGTTGGTCGCGGCGATGATGATGATGCCTTCGTTGGCCTCGAACCCGTCCATTTCGACCAGCAGCTGGTTGAGCGTCTGCTCGCGCTCGTCGTTCGAATTGCCCAGGCCATGCCCGCGGTGCCGGCCGACCGCGTCGATTTCGTCGATGAAGACGATGCACGGCGCGTTCTTCTTGGCCTGCTCGAACATGTCGCGCACGCGGCTGGCGCCGACGCCGACGAACATCTCGACGAAATCGGAGCCCGAAATGGTGAAGAACGGCACCCCGGCCTCACCCGCGATGGCGCGGGCCAGCAGGGTCTTGCCGGTGCCGGGCGAGCCGACCAGCAGCGCGCCCTTGGGAATCTGTCCGCCCAGCTTGGAAAAACGGTGCGGATCCTTCAGGAAATCGACGATCTCCTCAAGCTCCTCGCGCGCTTCGTCGATCCCGGCGACATCGGCGAATGTGACGCGGCCCTGCTTTTCGGTCAGCATCTTGGCCTTGCTCTTGCCAAAGCCCATCGCGCCGCCGGCCCCGCCGCCCTTCTGCATCTGGCGGAACAGGAACACCGCCAGCCCCACGAACAGCAGGATCGGCAGGATCTGCACCAGCATGACCACGAACAGGCTGCCCTCTTCGGGCGGCTTGCCGTCATACTTGACCTGGCTGGCCTGGAGCAGTTCGGGCAGGGTGGGATCGTTGGGGATCGGCACCGTGGTGAAGGTCTTGTCGTCCTTGAACTTGCCAAGGATCTTGGTCTCGCCGACCTGGACCGTCGCGACCTGCCCCTGCTGGACCTTGGCCCGGAATTCCGAATAGGAAATCTGCTGCGCCGCCGCCTCGCCGCGGGTCTGGAACATCGAAACCACCAGCAGCAGGGCAAGGAAGACCCCGCCCCAGATCATCAGGTTCTTCATCCAGGGCGTGCCGCTGGGCTGTTCATCATTCATGGAGCAGGCGATCCTTTCAGCCGCCAATGTAGGGCGGCACCGCTGAATCGCAAGCGAGAGGCTGTCCTGGTCAGGTTGAGGCGTCGGCACGGAGCCGAATTTGGCTCAGCGCGAGGCGCGAGGAGGGAGCCATGCCATCGCATAGTGACCGACGAGCAACGCTGCGCTGGGCCAAATTCGGCCCGCCCCTTCGGGGTCGCGTCAGGAAATCCGCTGGACAGCGTTGCGCCGCTTGCAGGGGCAACCAGCCCCTGCTGCACGCCGCGCCTTGCCAGCGGGCTTCTTGACGCGATGACGATGCCTCAACCTGACCAGGACAGCCTCTAACGCGAATATCTGCTGGCTTCGGCTTGCGCGGCACCGGGGCTGATTGCACAAGGCGCCCAAGGGGGACCGATGACCGCACCGCATGCTGCCGACGACCGTTTTGCCAGCTGGGGGCGAATCCCCGCGCGGCTGCTGCTGGCAGCGCTGGCGCTGATCCTGGCGGCTTCCGTGCTGGTTCCGATTCAGGCGGGCAAGCAGGAAAGCAGGACCGCCGGTTTCGTCGAGGCGATGGCCGGAGGGCAGGCCGCAAAGGATACGGCGCGCCCGCGCGACGATGACCTGGCGCTCTACGACCGGGTGATCGCGCGGATCGGCAAGGGCGAGAACTATTACGCGGTCGCGGCCGAGGAACATCGCAAGGCGCATTATCCACTGCGCCCGGGAGTGGCGGTGCGGCTGCCGACGCTGGCCTATCTCAGCATGTGGCTGGGCGATACCGGCAAGGGCGCCGAGGTGGTGGTGCCCGGCACGCTGGGTGCGGCCTTGCTGCTGCTGATCGCCGTTCTGATCGCCTGGTGGCGCCGGCTGGGTGAAGAGCCGGGCGGGGCCCAGTTCCAGCGGATCGGAACCGCGCTGATCTTCTTCGGAGCGAGCCTGGGGGTCAACCGGTACTACTTCGTGCTGCACGAATTGTGGGCCGGCATGCTGATCGCGCTGTCGCTGGCGCTGCACCGGCCCGGCCGCAAGTGGCTGGGCGCGGTGCTGGCCGCCGCGCTGGCGCTGGCGATTCGCGAACATGCGCTGCCCTATGTGCTGCTTATGGGTGCCCTTGCGCTGTGGCGGCGCGACTGGAAGGAAGGCGCGGCCTGGGGCGCGCTGGTCCTGGCTTTCGCGGCCTGTCTTGCCTGGCACCTTGGCCAGGTGGCGCAGCATGTGCTTCCCACCGACCCCACCGGTCCCAGCTGGCTTGAACTGCGCGGGCTGTCGGGCTGGCTTTCCAACGTCGTGCTGTCGAGCAACATGCGCTTCATGCCGCACTTCGTGGCGGGGCCGCTGGTGGTGCTGATGGTGCTGGGCTGGGCGGGCTGGAAAAGCCCGCTCGGCACCACGGCAACGCTGCTTTACCTCGGCTACGGCCTGGCCTTCATGATCGCTGGCCGGCCAGACAATTTCTACTGGGGCGCGGTGATCGCCCCGGCGATGTTCGCCGGCCTCGCCTTTGCGCCGCGGGCTATTTCAGCGTTGGTTGGGGCGGCGCGCTAGGTTGTATCGACATTCAGTTCAGGGCGAGGCGAAAATGGTGGTTTTCCGTGACCCGGAGCGCAGCGACCTTGATGCTCGAGCTTTCGAATTCTGCTTATGCGGCGAGATTGCGGATTTGGTTCACGCAGGGAACGCAGAGAAGAAAGAAGAGGCGCAGAGGCGTCGTGCCTGCGGCGAAGCCGCTCTAAACAAGGACGGCCCCGTTTGCCGAAACCTGGGTTTCATGAAGGAAGCCTGCGGCTTCGCACAATATCTCTGCGCCTCTTCTTTCTTCTCTGCGTTCCCTGCGTGAACCCCATCCAAACCGAACGTCGCCCTTAACTGAATGTCGATACAACCTAGTTGGTCAGTTCGTCGATCCGGTGGTGCGGCAGGACTTTCCAGGCCGCGACCAGGATTGCGACGTGGAACACTTCGACCGCCATCGGCACCGGCCAGCCGGGATAGGTTCCGTCAAGCATCAGGCTGATCGCGCGGACCGCCACCGCGGTGCCCATCAGCGCGGCCGGGACAAGCAACAGGTCGGCGTTGCGGCGCCAGGCGCCGATCATCATGCACAGCGCGACCACGCCGAAAAAGGCGGTGAAATCGGCGCGCAGGGTCGACATGCCCTGGGTTCCGGTGGGTGCAATGCCGAATCCGCTGGCGGTCGTTGCGGGGTTGAACAGGAAGTTCAGCCCCATGAACAGATCGAACATCCCCGCCAGGAAAATCAATGCGGTCAGCGCAATTCGCATTTCGGTAACCCTCCCGTTTCACCTCGATTTAGCCATTGTGCAGCAAGGCGGCCGCGAAGCAAAGCCTGTTGCGCAACAAGGAAGGGCATTGCACAAGCGGGTAACCATGTCTGGACCGAGGATCCTTTTGGTCGTGGGCGGCGGAATTGCCGCCTACAAGGCCTGCGAGCTTGTCCGCCTGATCCGCAAGGGCAGCGGCGAGGTGACCTGCGTCCTGACCGACGGTGGCTCGAAATTCATCACCGCGATGACGCTTGCCGCGCTCAGCGAAAACCCGGTCCACACCACGCTGTGGGATCTCACCAACGAGGTCGAGATGGGCCATATCCAGCTTTCGCGCAGCGCCGATCTGGTGGTGGTCTGCCCGGCAACCGCCGATCTGCTGGCCCGGATGGCGCATGGCATCGCCGATGATCTGGCCACCACGCTGCTGCTCGCCACCGACAAGCCGGTGCTTGCCGTGCCGGCGATGAACGTGCGGATGTGGGAGCACGAGGCGACCCAGGCCAACGTCAGGAGCCTGATCGAACGCGGCGTCCACGTGCTCGATCCCGATGAAGGCGCGATGGCCTGCGGCGAGTTCGGCGCCGGGCGGCTGCCCGAACCGGTCGCGATCTGGAACGCGGTGTGTCAGCTGCTCAAGCTCGATGCCATGCTGCTGCCCGCGCCAGAATCGGGCGGCGACGGGCTTGAGCTGCCCGAAGGATCGGACACCGGCCTTGGCGGGCTGTCGGGCAGCATCATTCCGCGCAAGGGCAAGGGCAAGACGATCGACCTCGACGCGATCGAGCTTGAAGGCGAATTCACCCCGCTCGAGCCCGAGGCGCTGCCCGAGGCGCCTCCGCCCGAAGTGCTGCTGGCCAATCCGATCCTGTCGAAGAAGGGCAAGGCCAAGGCCGCCCCGCCGACCGATCCCGAAGCGCTCAACCACCTGGTCAAGGGTGATCCCGATGCACGGCCCGAAGTGCTGCCCGGCGATTTCCTTGCCGATCCGTTGCAGGGCCAGCCCGATTTCGCCGAGGCCGAATGGGTGCCGCCAGTGGATGGCCCGCTGATCGGCAGGCATGTGCTGGTCACCGCCGGGCCGACGCATGAGCCAATCGATCCGGTGCGCTACATCGCCAACCGCTCGTCGGGCAAGCAGGGCTTTGCCATCGCCGCCGCGGCGGCACGGGCGGGCGCACGGGTCACGCTGGTCTCGGGTCCGGTCCAGCTGCCGACCCCGCCGGGAGTGGACCGGATCAACGTGGAAACCGCGGTGCAGATGGCCGATGCGGTCAAGGCGGCGCTTCCCGCCGATGTCGCGGTGATGGTCGCCGCGGTGGCCGACTGGCGCACCACCGAGGTGCGCGGCGAAAAGATGAAGAAGCGCGGTTCGGCGCCGCCGGCGCTGCGGCTGACCGAAAATCCCGACATCCTCGCGACCGTCTCGGTCAGCGAAAAGCGGCCCAGGTTGGTGGTCGGCTTCGCCGCCGAAACCGAAAAGGTGATCGAACACGCCAAGGAAAAGCGCAAGCGCAAGGGCGCCGACTGGATCGTCGCCAACGACGTGTCCGGCGACGTGATGGGGGGCGATGTCAACCTCGTGCATATCGTCACCGCCAAGGCTGTCGAAATGCTCCCCGAGATGGCAAAGGATCAGGTAGCCCAGGCCCTGGTCGAAAGGATTGCCGATGCCCTTGTCGGAGAACGAGCCGACACCTGAAGTTCCCGTGCTGGTCAAGCGCCTGCCGCATGGCGAGGGGCTCGACCTTCCCGCCTATGCCACCCAGGGCGCGGCCGGAATGGACGTGGTTTCCGCCGAAGATGTCACCATTGCGCCAGGCGCGCGCCATGCGGTTTCCACCGGGCTGGCGCTGGCGATCCCGCATGGCTTCGAGGTGCAGGTCCGCCCGCGCTCTGGCCTGGCGCTGAAGCACGGGATCACCGTGCCCAACACCCCCGGAACGATCGACAGCGACTATCGCGGCGAATTGAAAGTCATCCTGATCAACCACGGCAGCGAGGCGTTCGAAGTCCGCCGCGGTGACCGTGTGGCCCAGCTGGTGCTCGCGCCGGTTACCCGTGCATCGTGGCTGCCGGTCGCGGAGCTGGACGAAACCGCGCGCGGCAAGGGCGGATTCGGGTCGACCGGCGGAGTCGTGGCGCTCGGGCAGTAGGGTAATCCTCCCCGTCGCGAATGGCGACGGGGAAGGTTCGGTTCGGATCAGTTCTTCTTCTTTTCCGGCGCCACCGAAATGCGCACCGTTTCGCCGTTGTGGCCGGGGAAGTCGGTGAACATCGCCTCGACCAGGTTGGGCACCAGGTACTGCAGGCGGTTGGACGTGCTGGCCGCTTCGGCGCGGCCTTCGAACAGGCGCTTGCCATCGGCGCGGCTGTCGATCTTCAGCGAAATGCCGCTGATGAACACGGTGTAGCTTTCATAGCCCTGGTCGAACCACGGATCGTACCAGCCCCAGCCCCAGGCGCCGAACGGGCGATAGGGACGATAGCCGCTGCCCCAGTAGCGGCCGCGGCCCCAGCCGTACCACGGGTTCCAGAACGGATCGACGAAGCCGGTCGAACGGACCCTGTCGCGGCCCTTGTCGACGCCGTAGTCGAAGCGCACCACCAGGTCGGCCTGGGCGGGATCGGCCGCCGCGACATAGCCGAGCGCCTGCATCTTGGCCGCTACCAGGCTGGCATATTGCGAAAATTCAAGTCCGCCGGCCAGGCCCTTGTCCTCGGCCACGATCGCAAAGGTCTGCCCTTGCGGGGCGGGGAGCTGCGCCGAGAAGCGCTGGACATTGGCGTTGAACGGCGTGGCGCAGGCAGAGAGCGCCGCCAGCATCAGCGAGGCAAGTGCTGCCTTGACCAGGCCCAGCGGCGTGAAACGGTTGTGCGTCATCGAACCAAAGCTCCCTGTTGATCCCGCGCCAGACATTGCGACTCACGCGCGGACCTGCGGAAATCCTAAACCCTGATGGAATCTGCGCCAAGGCGGCTTAATCGGCCTTGAATGGGAAAAAGGTGTGCCGCTGCGGGAATTTATCCGCGCAGCAGCCCCAGCGCCGCATAGGCCGCCTCGAGCGTCGGCGCGGCCAGCTCGCGCGCGCGGGCCGCGCCTTGGCGCAGCACCTGGTCGAGCGCGGCCTGATCCTGGCGCAGCTGGTTGAAGCGCGCGTTGATCGGGGCGAGCCGATCGACCAGCAGCTCGCCCAGCGCCGGCTTGAACCTGCCGAAGCCTTGCCCGCCGAACTCTCCCAGCACGGTATCGGCCGAAATGCCGGCCATCGCCGCATAGATCCCGACCAGGTTGGCCGCTTCCGGCCGGCCTTCCAGCCCCGCCTTGTCCGAAGGCAGCGGTTCGGGATCGGTCTTGGCCTTCTTCACTTTCTGCATGATCGCATCGGCATCGTCGGTCAGATTGATCCGGCTCATGTCGCTCGGATCGCTCTTGCTCATCTTGGCCGAGCCATCGCGCAGGCTCATGATCCGGGCCGCTTCGGGCGGAATGGTCGGATCGGGCAGGGTGAAGACCGGGGCGTCCTCGGCACAGAAATCGTTGTTGAACTTCTGTGCGATGTCGCGCGCCAGTTCGAGGTGCTGCTTCTGGTCCTCGCCCACCGGCACGTGGGTTGCCTGGTAGAGCAGCACGTCGGCGGCCTGCAGCACCGGATAGGCGAACAGTGCGACCGACTGCCCCTCGCGGTTCTTGCCGGCCTTGTCCTTCCACTGCGTCATCCGGTTCAGCCAGCCCATCCGCGCCGTTCCGGTCAGCAGCCATTGCAGTTCGGCATGCTGGGGAACCTGAGCCTGGTTGAACAGCACCGACTTGTCGGGATCGATCCCGCAGGCCAGCAGCGCCGCCACCATCTCGCGGCAGTTGGCCGAAAGCTCGGCCGGAACGTGCGGCTGGCTGATCGCGTGGAGGTCGGCCAGGAAATAGAGCGAAAGCCCGCCGCCCGCGGCAACCTCGTCCTGCATGCGCACCCAGTTGCGGATCGCCCCCAGGTAATTGCCGAGGTGGAGATTGCCGGTGGGCTGGATGCCGGAAACGATACGCATGACTGTGCCTTATTCTACTTCGAGGATTTCATCGTCGGACGTGGTGCGCGGCTGGCGGCGGCGGCGCAGCTGCGCCAGCACCGACTTGTCGATCGCGCCCACGGCGAAGGCCGCGGCAAAGAACACGGCCATGCCGGCCAGCACGATCAGGCCGAGCGACCAGGCGCGTTCGAACCAGTGGCCCGAATAGTGCGCGGCGAAGCGGGGGGTCAGCCACCACAGCATGACGCTCATGATCGCGGTGGCGATCACCTGGCGCAGGATCCGCCCCGCCAGCTTCCAGGTGAAATGGAACCAGCCGCGCAGATGCAGGATGGCATAGAGCAGCACGCAGTTGAGCGTGGCCGATGCCGCCGTGGCGCTGGCCAGCCCGACGATACCCCACTGGCGCACCACCACGACGTTGAGGAACACATTGAACCCCAATGAAATAAGCGCGGTCCACACCGGGGTGCGGGTGTCCTCGCGGGCGAAAAAGCCGGGGTTCAGGATCTTGACGATCACATAGGCGGGCAGCCCGGCGACCAGCGCGACCACGATCTGTGCCATGACCGCGCCGTCCGCCGCGGTGAACTTGCCGCCCACGAAGAAGGCGGTGCAGAAGGCCTGGGCACAGATCGCCAGCGCGGCGGCGGCGGGCAGGGTCAGCAGAGTGCCGATCTCGAAGGCATTGGCCTGCAGGCGCTGCGCCTCGGCTGCGTCGCCGGTGTGGATATGCCGGGCCAGCATCGGCAGGATCGCGGTGCCCAGCGCAATTCCCACGATCCCCAGCGGCATCTGGTTGAGCCGGTCGGCGTACTTGAGCAGGGTCAGCGATCCCTGCTGCAGGCTGGTCGCGAAGAAGGTGTCGACGAACTGGCTGATCTGGTAGATGCCCGCGCCGAACGTCGCGGGCAGGATCAGCTTGCCCAGCTGCCTTACCTCGGGCGTCAGTCTTGGCGCCGAAATCGCCAGCCGGACCCCGGCCTTGCGGGTTTCCCACCACAGGTAGAGGAACTGCGCCAGGCCCGACAGCGCCACCGCGATCGCCAGCGCCAGGCCGACCACTTCATCGCTGCCGCTTTCGCCGCGCAGGCGGTTGCCGGTCAGGATCGCGGTGATCAGGAACACGTTGAGCAGCACCGGCGCGAAGGCCGCCGGGCCGAACCGCGAACGGGCATTGAGCACCCCCGCCAGCATGGCCATCAGGCTGATGAACCCCAGATAGGGAAAGGTTATCCGGCTGAGGAACACCGCCAGGTCGAACTTGCCCGGCACCTTGGCGAAATCGTCGGCCAGCAGCCAGACCAGTGCGGGCATGAAGATCATCGCCAGCGCGGAAAAGGCCAGCAGCACCCAGACGAAGACCGACAGCACGTCGTTGGCAAAGCGGTTGGCCTGCTCTTCGCCGGCCGCGGCATCGCCCGCGCCGTGCAGCGCGCGGCTGTACATCGGCACGAAAGCCACGCTGAACGCCCCTTCGGCGAACAGCCGGCGAAAGGTGTTGGGCAGCGTGAAGGCCAGCTGGAAGGCATCGGCGACGAGCCCCGCGCCCACCACGCGGGCCATCAGCATGTCGCGGGCAAAGCCGAAGACGCGGCTGATCGCCGTCAGCCCGCCAATGGTGCCGACGCTCTTGGCCAGGCTCATCGCTTGTCCCTTCCGCCGCCGGTCCCGCCCAAGGCGAGCCTGTCGAAGCACGAATGCGCCGCCGTGTCAGCAAGCGGGGCCTTCGGCAGGCTCGGGCTGAGCGGGAAGGCGATCAACTGGTGCTCAGGCCTCGCCGGCCAGGCCTTCGGCCTCGGCGGCCTGGGCCTGAACCTGGGCGACATAGATCCCGTTGAAATCGATCGGCTCGAGCATCAGCGGCTGGAATCCGGCATCGCGCACCGCATCCGAAATCACACGGCGGGCGAAGGGGAACAGCAGGCGCGGGGCTTCGGCATAGGTGAAGGCGTGCT
Source organism: Sphingomonadaceae bacterium (assembly GCA_046348665.1). Taxonomy (GTDB): domain Bacteria; phylum Pseudomonadota; class Alphaproteobacteria; order Sphingomonadales; family Sphingomonadaceae; genus Novosphingobium. The sequence goes on from JAXMDV010000001.1 coordinate 1,636,286, forward strand.
TGTTGGCATCGTCCATGTTGCGCATCCCGATCAGCCCGCCATAGGCCAGCTCGACGATGAACTGGGTTCCGGCCTGGGCCTTCGAGGTGATCGAGATCTTCAGCTCGACTTCGCTGACTTCGCCGTTGCTGTTGGGAATTTCGCGCGCGCCGATGTTGAACTGAACGTCGATCTGCGGCGGATCCTGCCACTGGAAGGCGTCGGGCGCATTGGGGTTCTCGACCGACAGGTCCTTGACATATTGCGAGATTATCCCGGCCGCGGGGGCGGTGTCGGCGCCGTTGAGCTGGGGGGCTTCGAGGCCCAGGTCGGTGATGATGCTGCCGTCGTCGGACATGATATTGGGAGCTTTCGTTTTCAGATGGAATCTTGGCGGCGCGCCTAGCATCGCGGCGGGCGGCGGGCAATCGGAAAGGGTTGGCGGGCAACGCTGCGCGGGCTTGCCACAATCCGGCTGCAAATTTGAACGATTCCGCGAGTCCACGCGTTGTTCATTTGTCAATGCTACCTATTTATCGCTAGAAGACCTCATAGGCCGCGCTGTGCGGCAGGGACTGGTACGTTGGACAAGACTGTCGAGATCGTGATCCTGGCAATGGTCGCGGCCTTTCTGGGCCTGCGGCTCTATTCGGTGCTGGGCCGCCGCGCCGAGCATGAGGAGCAGCCGCGGCTCGAACCGACGAGCGAGCCTGCGCCGCGGATTTCCGCGCCCGAACTCACCGACCGCAGCGCCGGCAGCGCGCAGCCCCGTCCGCTGGTTCCGGGGGTAACCCCGGCGATCGAACGCGGCCTCAAGGAAATCGCGGTTGCCGACAAGCGGTTTGACATCCTGTCGTTCCTCGAAGGCGCGAAGGGCGCCTATGGCATGGTGCTCGAAGCATTCTGGAAGGGGGACCGCGAATCGCTGGCCAAGCTGTGCGATCCGGCGGTGCTGACCGCGTTCAGCGCCGCGATCGACGCGCGTGAAGCTGCGGGCGAGAAGCTCGACAACCGGCTGGTCAGGATTACCGATGCGGTGATCGTCGCCGCCGCGCTCGATGGTAAGGTCGCCCGGATCGCGGTGCGCTTCACCGCCGATATCGCGGCGGTAACCCGCAACGCCGCTGGCGAGGTGATCGCCGGATCGCTGACCGACGCGATCGAAGCGCGCGACCTGTGGACCTTCGCCCGCCCGGCCGATTCCCTCGCGCCGGACTGGCTGCTCGACGAAACCGACGAAGCCTGATGCGGCTTTCCCGTGGCAGGCTGGCTGCTCTGGTGCCGGTGCTGCTGCTGGCTGGCTGCATTCGCCTGATCCCCGAAGGCACGCCGACCGCGCCGACGCTGCCGCCACCCGCCAATGCCCTTGCCGCCGGGATCGCGGCGGGGCCGCCTATTGCCAGCCTCGCCCTGAACGGAGCCGATGCGCGCGGCGCGCTCGCGGCGTTCAAGGCCAGTTGCCCGCGCCTTGTCAGCCGCAGCGATGCTTCGGGGCTGACCAGCGGGGCTGACTGGAAGCCGGCCTGCGATGCCGCCGCTGCCTGGCCCGCCGCACAGGCCCCGCGCTTTTTCGAAAGCTGGTTCGAAAGCGCCCGGATCGGCGGGGGCAAGGCTTTCGCCACCGGCTATTTCGAACCCGAGATCGCCGGTACACGAACCCGCCAGCCCGGCTACGACACGCCCGTCTATGCGCTTCCGCCCGATCTGGTCCGGGCCTTGCCGGGCGAGGCCGCGCCCGATGAAAAGGGCGTGCTGCCGCTTGGCCGCCACGACGCCGAGGGCAAGTTCGTGCCCTATTTCGACCGCGGCGAGATCGAGGACGGCGCGCTGATGGGGCGCAAGCTGGAAATTGCCTGGGCCGCCGATCCGGCCGAGCTGTTCTTTCTCCAGGTCCAGGGTTCGGGCCGGCTGCGCGGTCCTGATGGCACGGTGATGCGGATCGGCTATGCCGGGCAGAACGGCTATCCCTATACCGGAATCGGATCGGTGATGCGCGCGCGCGGGCTGGTCGGCAGCGGGCCGGGGCAATATTCGGGGTCGATGCAGGGGATCCTGCAGTACATCAAGGACCAGCCCGAAGCCGGCAAGGCGCTGATGCGCGAGAACAGGAGCTACGTCTTCTTCAGGGAAACCGGGGTCGACGGGCCGTTCGGATCGCTTGGCGTGGCGGTCCGCGCGCGCGACAGCGTGGCGGCCGATCCGCTGTTTGTGCCGCTGGGCGCGCCGGTGTTTCTCAAGCTCGATCGCGGCGAGGCCAGCGGGCTGTGGGTGGCGCAGGACACCGGCGGGGCGATCAAGGGCGCCAACCGGTTCGACACCTTCTGGGGCGCGGGCGAGGAAGCGCGCCTGATCGCCGGGGGGATGAGCGCGCGCGGCGATGCACTGCTGCTGCTGCCCAAGGGCACGATCAAGCGTCTGACCGGGAAATAGCGCCGTGAAAAGCCGCAAGCTCAGCCGCGCCGAGGCGCAACTGTGGGCGCAGGTGGCGAAAACGGTCAAACCGCTCGTGCGCCGGGTTCCTTCGCCGGCAGCCGAGGCGGCTACGCAGCATGGCGCAGAGGTGCCAACGAGCAGTCCCGCTCCGGCGAAATCGCGCGCGCCTCGCGGCATCCAGCACCAGCCACCGGCGGGCTCGCTTGTCCAGAAACGGCAGGAGCCGCGCCGGCTCGACCGGCACGGGCTCGATGCCGCATGGGACAAGAAGCTGGCGCGCGCCGCGCTGCATCCCGATTTCACCCTCGATCTGCACGGGCACAGCCTCGATGCCGCGCATGCCCGGCTCGATCATGGGCTGGCTCAGGCCGCGGCGCTGGGCGCGCGGCTGGTGCTGGTGATCACCGGCCTGCCGCGCGCGGCCGAAGCCGCCGACCGCGGCCAGCGGCGCGGCGCCATCCGGGCCAAGATCATGGACTGGCTGGATCATGGACCCCACGCCAGCCGGATCGCCGCGGTTCGCCCGGCGCATCGCCGCCACGGCGGCGCGGGCGCGCTCTACCTGGTGATGAAAAAGCCGCGCTGAGTTCCCCCAGCGCGGCGTTTGGATGCTTAGAAATTGACCGTCGCGGTCAGGTAAACCTGGCGCGGGTTGCCGTAGAAGGTGGTCAGGACCCCTTCCTTGCCAAGCGTGGAAACCATCGGCGTCACCAGATCGCCGGTGGTCGCGTTGGCGGCCATGTAGGTATAGCCCGAGGTGCGATAGTGCTCGTCGGTCAGGTTCTTGCCGTAGAGCCCCAGCGTCCAGCGCCCGCCCGGCGCCCGGTAGACCAGGCTGGCGTCGAACAGCTGGTAGGCCGGCTGGTCGAGATAGGGGTTGGCGACCTCGAACTGGTAGGTCTTGCTCTTGAACGACATGCCCGCGCCAAGCGTCACTGCGCCTTCGCCCACCGGCATGGTGAAATCGAGGCTCGCGCTGCCCGACCAGGCCGGGGTGTTCTGAACATGGCGGTACTGCGCCACCTCGGTCGGGGTGGAGGCGATGTTGGTGATGTAGCTGAGGTATTTCGCGTCGATATAGCCCAGCGAGCCCGACAGCGTCAGGGTCTTGCCGCCATCGTCAAGCAGCTTGGCCCGGCCTTCGAATTCGAAGCCCTTCATCCGCGCCTTGCCGGCGTTCGAGACGACCCCGCAGAAGGTGGTGATGTTGCCCACCTTGCAGGCCACCGAACCGGGGATCTGGACATCCTTGTAGTCCATCCAGAAGGCCGCGGTGGCGATATAGATGCGGCGGTCGAGCAGGTTGGCCTTGAAGCCCACTTCATAGCTGTCGACCTTTTCGGGACGGAAGCTCAGGTAGCGGGCGATTTCATCGTCGGTCTTGATGCCGTTGTTGTCATAGTCGGGCGCGTTGGCGCCAACCCCGCGCGGATCGAACCCGCCGCCCTTGAAGCCCTGCGAGTACGAGGCATAGACGGTGGTGTCGCTGTCCGGCCGGAAGGTCAGCGAGGCCTTGGGGGTGAACTTGGTGAAGGTGTTCTGGCCTTTGAAGTTGGTCGAAGGGGCGCCGAACGCCGTTCCCCCCGCGCTGCCGAACACCGGCGAGCCGCCGAACACGTAGTTCTGCCGCAGGATCGAGCCTTCGCGGCGGTCCCAGGTATAGCGCCCGCCCACCGACAGGCTGAGCTGGTCGGTGAAATCATAGGTGAAGTCGGCAAACCCGGCCATCGTCTCGGTGCCGATATCCGCCTCGGTGAAGGCCGACAGCAGGGTCGGCGCGGGATAGGTGGTATAGAGCCGCACCTCGAACTGGGTCAGCGCCGAGGCATCGAGATAGTAGAAGCCGACCAGGCCATTGAGCTTGCCGACGCTGACCAGCGCCTGGACTTCCTGGCTGAACTGGCTGTTGTTGTAGAAGCCGGGCACGTCGACATCGACCGCCGGCAGCGCGTCGAAGTCGATCGGAGTGGCCGAATCGTCCTTGCGGTAGGCGGTGATCGAACGCAGCGTCAGCCAGTCGTTGGGCTTGCCTTCGAGGTAGAGCGAGGTGCCCCAGGCCTTGACGTCCTGGTGCGGCGTGGTGATCCCGCCCTCGGTGTCATAGACGTTGGCGAGGACCGGCGCGCCCGAAAGCATCCCCGGCACCATCCGGTGCCCGCCGCGCGGATTCGAACGGTCATGGGTGACATCGAATGAAACGCGGGCGAAGATATCGCTGCCGTGGACTTCCACCGTGCCGCGACCGGCCCAGACATCCTTGTTGTAGTTTTCCTGCCCGGTGGTCAGGTTGGTGCCGAAGCCATCACGGGTCAGCCGGGCCAGCGCGCCGCCGATGCGCAGCGTGCCATCGCCGATCGGGGCGCTTGCGCTGACCACCCCGTCGAGCTGGTTGTAGGTGCCATAGGTGCCCCGCAGCGACAGGTGCGGCTGGCTGTCGAGCCGCTTGGTCACATATTTGACCGCGCCGCCCACGGTGTTGCGGCCATAGAGCGTGCCCTGCGGCCCGCGCAGCACCTCGATCCGTTGGACATCATAGATGTCGAGCACCGCGGCCTGCGGACGGTTGAGGTAGACATCGTCAAGGTAGATGCCCACGCCCTGTTCGAAGCCCGAGACCGGATCCTGCTGGCCCACGCCGCGAATGAAGGCCGAAAGGGTCGAATTGGTCGCGCGGCTCGATTCGAGCGTCACGTTGGGGATGGTTTCGGCCAGCGCGGTGATGTCTCCCGCACCCTTGGCGGCCAGCTGGTCGCCCGACAGCGCGGTGATCGCGATCGGCACAGCGATCAGGCTTTCCTCGCGGCGGCGGGCGGTCACGACGATTTCGCCGTTGTCGGCATCCTCGGCCGCGGGGGCGCTGTCCTGCGCCTGGGCGGGAGCAGCAGCGAGCGTGAACAGCGCGCTGGCAAGCAGCGAAGCCTGGGCAAGCAGGGTGTGAGTGCGCATCGGAAATCCTTCCCTTGAAATCCTTCTGCCCGCCGCCTTCGCGCCGGGCCTCCAGTGCGCCTTATATAAAAGTTGAACCAACTTTCAACTTAGTTATGCTTGCATCCTCGGCATGGAGTGTGAATGGTGGTTGGACGTTGCGGAAATGACACAGGGGGAGATCGGTTTGACGTGGTCCGGGCCTCGGTTCGCAATGAGGAACTGGTGACCGCGGCGAAGGCGCGCCGCGCGCCGCTGGCCCCGCGCGCGGTGTCCCGGCCGTGACCTCGGCCAGTCCCGGCAAGTCTTCCCGCACGCCGCGCACCGAACGCGGCCGGCGCACCCAGCGCGCCATCCTCGACGCGGCGGCGGCGGAATTTGGCGAGAAGGGCTTTCACGAAAGTTCGATCGTTTCGATCACGATCCGCGCGGGCGTCGCGTTGGGCAGCTTCTACACCTATTTCGAATCGAAGGAGGCGCTGTTCAAGGCGCTTGTCGCGGACATGAGCGGGCGCGTGCGCGATCATGTCGCCCCGGTGCTGGCGGCACACGGCGGCGGCGCGATCGGCGCCGAAGGCATCGCGCTGGCCGCGTTCCTCGATTTCGCCCGGCAGCACAAGGAAATCTACCGGATCATCGACGAAGCCGAATTCGTCGCCCCCGAAGCCTGGCGCGCGCACTATGTGAACACAGCGGCGCGCATCCTCGACCGCTTGCGCGCCGCACGGGTCCGGGGCGAACTGGCGGTGGAGCCGGACGAAGTCCACGCCTGGGCGATCATGGGAATGAACGTGTTCCTGGGCCTGCGCTTCGGAGTGATGGACGCGAAAGCTGACCTCGACGAAGTGGCGCGGGTCGCCAATGCGCTGTTGAAGGACGGGATGGGGTAGCGCCTGCAACGCCAGCCCCATCTTCACCGTCATCCCGGGTCGAGCCCGGGGTGACGATCAGTGATGGGACAGTGGCCTTGTCGCCTTTGCTCCGTGTCCCCCGCCGCCGGCACAATCGCCGATGACTTTCGCCGCCGCCCCCGTTAATGGCCCGAACCCATGTCCAATCGCCGCACCTTCGCCATCATTTCGCATCCCGACGCCGGGAAAACCACGCTGACCGAGAAGCTGCTGCTGCAGGGCGGGGCGATTCACCTGGCCGGGCAGGTCAAGGCGCGCGGCGCGGCGCGGCGGGCGCGGTCGGACTGGATGAAGATCGAGCAGCAGCGCGGGATCTCGGTCACCAGTTCGGTGATGACCTTCGAGAAGGACGGGATTACCTTCAACCTGCTCGACACGCCGGGGCACGAGGACTTTTCCGAGGATACCTACCGCACGCTGACCGCGGTCGATTCGGCGATCATGGTGATCGACGCGGCCAAGGGCATCGAGCCGCAGACCCGCAAGCTGTTCGAGGTCTGCCGGCTGCGTTCGGTGCCGATCATCACTTTCGTCAACAAGGTCGACCGCGAGGGCCGATCGGTGTTCGAGACGCTCGACGAGGTGGCCGACGCGCTGGCGCTCGACGTGGTGCCGATGTCCTGGCCGATCGGGATGGGCGGGGTGTTCCAGGGCGTGCTCGACTTCGCCACCGACACGATCAGCCGCCCCGAAGGCGACAGCCGCGAATTTTTGGGCAAGGTGACCCCGGCCGAAGGCATCCCCGCCGACATCGCCGAGGAAATCGAGCTGGCGAGGGCCGGCTATGGCGATTTCGATGTCGAAGCCTATCGCCACGGCGACATGACCCCGGTCTATTTCGGATCGGCGCTCAAGAACTTCGGCGTGGCCGAACTGATCGACGCGATCGCCAGATATGCCCCGCCGCCGCGCCCGCAGCCCAGCGAAGCGGGCGAAATCAGCCCCGACGGCAAGGAAGTGACCGGCTTCATCTTCAAGGTCCAGGCCAACATGGACCCGATGCACCGCGACCGGATCGCCTTCATGCGGCTGGTTTCGGGCACCTTCAAGCGCGGGATGAAGCTCACCCCTTCGGCGCTCGGCAAGCCGGTGGCGATCCATTCGCCGATCCTGTTCTTCGCGCAGGACCGCGAGATTGCCGATACCGCCGAACCCGGCGACATCATCGGCATTCCCAATCACGGCACGCTTCGCGTGGGCGATACGCTGAGCGAGGCGAACAAGGTGCGCTTCACCGGCCTGCCCAACTTCGCCCCCGAAATCCTGCGCCGCGTCGCGCTGAAGGACCCGACCAAGACCAAGCAGCTAAGGAAGGCGCTCGACGATCTGAGCGAAGAAGGCGTGATCCAGGTGTTCTATCCCGAGATCGGCAGCCAATGGATCGTCGGGGTGGTCGGCCAGCTCCAGCTCGACGTGCTGATCAGCCGGCTCGAGGCCGAATACAAGGTCGAGGCGATGCTCGAGGCCGCGCCGTTCGATACCGCCCGCTGGCTCAAGGGCAGCGACGCGGCGCTGAAGGCCTTTGCCGATTTCAACAAGTCCAGCCTGGCGCATGACCGCGATGGCGATCCGGTGTTCATGGCACGAAGCGCCTGGGATGTCGGTTACCAGCAAGAGAAGAACCCCGAGCTGACATTCTCGGCAACCAAGGAGCGCTAGGGCACTTGGAGCTTACCTTCGCCAGCTACAACATCCACAAGGCGGTCGGGCTCGACCGGAGGCGCGATCCCGACCGGATCATCGCGGTCTTGAACGAACTTGATGCCGATGTGGTGGCGCTGCAGGAGGTTGACCGGCGGCTCGGACGCCGTGAAAGCGTGCTGCCGCTGGCCCATCTCGAGGATTATACGCCCTACCATCCGGTGCCGCTCAACCACCGGCCGCATTCGCTTGGCTGGCATGGCAATGCCCTGCTGGTGAAGCGACACATCAAGGTTGTCGAGGCCGGGGTGGTGCCGCTGCCGGTGATCGAGCCGCGCGGGGCGATTCGGGCCGATCTGATGGTCGGTGGCAAGCGCCTCAGGGTGGTCGGGATGCACCTCGATCTTTCGGGCCTGCGCCGCCGCCAGCAGGTGCGCGCGGTGCTGGCCCATATCGAGCGTTGCGGGCATTCCTGCCCGACCGTGGCGATGGGCGATTGCAACGAATGGGGCACGCGGCGCGGCGCGCTGAGCGAATTCCATGCGCCCTGGCGGGTGCTTGCCCCGGGGCTCAGCTTTCCCTCGCGCCGCCCGCTTGCCGCGCTCGATCGGATCGTCGTTTCCGAGCATTGGCAGGTCGCCGCAATGGACGTGCATCATTCGGCGCTTTCGGCCCGGGCATCGGATCACCTACCGGTCCGGGCGCGGCTCACCCTGCATAAAATTTAGGCAGCTGCGTAACAATCGCGCGTCCATTTGCGGGCGGGCGCAAGGCTGTTTCGTCCAGGCCGCTGAAATACCCGAATAATTGCAGAATGGCACGACCCTTGCTGCCTTTGCGATACCGGCGCGGTGCCGGTCGCAGAGGCAACCAGGGGGACCGGCATGAAATTCATCATTGCCATCATCAAGCCCTTCAAGCTCGACGAAGTGCGCGATGCGCTGTCTTCGCTGGGCGTCGCGGGAATGACCGTGACCGAGGTCAAGGGCTTCGGACGGCAGAAGGGCCAGACCGAGATCTACCGCGGCGCGGAATACACCACCAACATGCTGCCCAAGGTCAGGATCGAGGTTGCGGTGAGCGATGCGCTCGTGCCGCAAGTGGTCGAAACGATCCAACAAGGCGCCAGCACCGGGACGATCGGCGACGGCAAGGTCTTCGTGCTCGATCTTGAAAGCGCCACGCGCATTCGCACCGGCGAAACCGGAGACACCGCGCTGTGACGCGGGGCAACAGGAGGAACACCATCATGAATCGCAAACTGCTTGGCGGGCTTGGTTTGGCGGGAGGCCTGGTGGCCGCCGCGCCGACGCTCGCCGCCGATCTCGTCAAGGCGCCCGCCGATCCGGCGGTGCTGGGAGCAATGGTCAACAAGGGTGATACCTCCTGGATGCTGCTCAGCGCGGTGCTGGTGCTGATGATGAGCATTCCGGGCCTCGCGCTGTTCTATGGCGGGCTGGTGCGCACCAAGAACATGCTCTCGGTGCTGATGCAGGTCTTCATGATCGTCTCGATCGCGGGGCTGGTCTGGGTCGGCTGGGGCTACTCGCTGGCCTTCACTTCGGCGGGCAGCCCGTGGCCCTCGCTGGTCGGCGGGTTCGACAAGGCCTTTCTCAAGGGGGTCAGCGCCAGCACCTATGCCGCGACTTTCTCGAACAACGTCTATCTGCCCGAATTCGTCTTTGTGGTGTTCCAGATGACCTTCGCGATGATCACCCCGGCGCTGATCGTCGGGGCCTTTGCCGAACGGGTCAAGTTCTGGCCGCTGATGCTGTTCGTGGTCGCCTGGCTGACGATCGTCTATTTCCCGGTTGCGCACATGGTGTGGTACTGGGCCGGGCCCGACTTCCTGGCCGATGCCCCCAATGATGCGGGCTACCTCTGGAACATGGGCGCGCTCGATTTCGCCGGCGGCACCGTGGTCCACATCAACGCCGGGATCGCCGGGCTGGTCGGCTGCCTGATGATCGGCAAGCGCGTCGGCTTTGGCAAGGAAGCCACCCCGCCGCACTCGCTGACCATGACCATGATCGGCGCCTCGCTGCTGTGGGTGGGCTGGTTCGGCTTCAACGCCGGATCGAACCTCGAAGCCAACGGCGTGACCGCGGTGGCCTTCATCAACACGATGGTCGCCACCTGCGCGGCGGCGGTGAGCTGGTCGCTGGTCGAGCAGGCCCATCACGGCAAGCCATCGATGCTGGGCGCGGCCACCGGGGCTGTCGCCGGGCTGGTCGCGATCACTCCGGCTTCGGGCTTCGCCGCGCCGATGACCTCAATTGCGCTGGGCGCCGTGGTATCGCCGATCTGCTACTTCTTCGTCTCGGCGGTGAAGAACCGGCTGAAATACGACGATACGCTCGACGTGTTCGGGGTGCACTGCGTCGGCGGGATCGTCGGAGCCCTGGCTACCGCGATCGTCGCCGCACCAGACCTCGGCGGGCAGGGTATCATCAATTACACCATCTTCCCGGCGGTGCCCGGCGAGTATCACATGGCCGCGCAGCTGCTGACCCAGCTCAAGGCGGTGGTGATCACCCTGGTATGGTCGGGCGGGGTTTCGGCGGTGCTGTTCTTCGCCATCGACAAGCTGTTCGGCCTGCGTCCGGCGGAAGAAGCCGAGCGAGAAGGGCTCGACCTCACCGAACATGGCGAGCGCGCCTACAACACTTGACGCTTCAAGCTTGGCGGGGCCGGGGATCCTCCTCCTCTCCTCCCCCTGGTCCTGCCTCCCCGCGTTCCTCCTGCGAACGCCGACTCGAACGGGCCGGAGCCGCGTGCTCCGGCCCCCTTTTCCTTTCCGATCGACGAATCTCTAGCGCTCGCGCCCGCTGGTCCAGAAGGTGTTGAGCAGGGGGTCGAGCAGGTAGCTGAGCGCGCTGCGCTTCTTCAGCGGGATCAGCACTTCGGCCGGAATCCCGGCGCGGATCGCGCTTTCGCCGTGGATCGAGCGGATCTTGTCGAGCTCTGCCGCAGGAACCACCACTTCGATCGTGAAGTAATGCAGCCCGCTGCGCTCATCCTGCAGCGCGTCGGCCGAAAGCTTGGTGACCTTGCCGTCGAAGGCTGGCAGATTGCGGTCGTGGAGCGAATTGAAGCGGACCTGCGCCTTCATCCCGACCTGGACCGAATCCGCGTCGAGCGGCGACATCCGGGCCTGGATCACCAGCTCGCGGTTGTCCGGCACCACCTGCATCAGCGTCTCGCCCGGCGCGATCACGCCGCCCAGGGTGTGAACCTTGAGATCGACCACGTGGCCGGCGGCAGGCGCGCGAACCGTGGCGCGGGCCAGCTGTTCGCGCGCGGCCGAAAGGCGCGGCTGGAGCTCGGCAAGGCGGACCTGGACATCGCGCAGCTGCTGCGCGGCATCGGCGATCACCTGGCTGCCCAGCGAAACCGACTGCATCTGCGTCTCGCCGATCGCCTGGCGCGAACGCGACATCTCGGCGGTCAGCGCGCCATAGCGGCCGTCGAGGTCGGCGGCGGCGCGCTCCAGCTCGCGGATCCGGTTCTTGGCCACAAAGCCGCGGCCTTCCAGCTCCTTCATTCCGGCCAGTTCCTCGCCGATGATCCGGCGTTGCTCGCGGTTCGCCTTCGCCTGGTATTCCGCCGAGGTGATCATCGAGCTGCTCTGCGCGGCCCGCTGGACAAGCACCGAGCGCTGCGATCCGAGCGAACCTTGCTGCGCACGCAGCACCTGCCGCTGGCCCAGCATGGCTTCGTCTGCCAGTGCCTGGTCTTCCCTCGAGAGGTTGAGAAACTCGGGCGGCGTGGCGAACTCCGCGCGCCCGGCCAGCTGCGCCTTCAACCGTTCGCGCTGGGCGATCAGGGTCATCACCTCGCCCGCCAGGCTGCGCTCCTCGGCGACCAGGTTCGACTGCGAAATGACCGCAAGCTGCTGGCCCTGGCTGACCAGCTGTCCTTCGACCACGTCGAGTTCGCCAAGGATCCCGCCTTCGCGGTGCTGGACCAGCTGACGGCTTCCGGATACCGCGACGATCCCCTGGGCGACCGCGCCGGCGTCGAGCGGGATCAGCGCGGCACCGCCGAGCAGCAGTCCGAAGAAGCCGCCCGCGATCCACATGCCGCGGCGAATCTCGTGCCGGGCCGAACCGGCGCTGGCGATCTGCTCTTCAAGCGCTGCGGTATCGAACGAGAGATCAGACACCGGCCCCGGCCTCGCGCTTCATCGCCAGTACGTTGCCGGTCCCGGCCTGCTTGCGCAGGGCTTCGATGACCTGCTTGGTCGGTCCTTCCAGCTCGACCGTTCCGGCGCGCAGCACGACCAGGCGGTCGGCGACGGCCACGATCTGCGGCTGGTGCGCCACCACCAGCACCGCCGCGCCGCGCGCCTTGGCGTTCTGGATCGCCCACAGCAGCGCGCGTTCGCCTTCGCCGTCGAGCGCGGAATTGGGTTCGTCGAGCACCAGCAGCTGGGGATTGCCGTAGAGCGCGCGGGCCAGGCAAATCCGCTGGCACTGCCCGCCCGACAGGCCGAAGCCGTCCTCTCCGATCCGCGCCGAATAGCCGCCGGGAAAGCGCAGGATCGCCTCGTGCATCCCGGCCAGCTTCGCCGCTTCGATCACCTTTTCGCCAACCGAGTCCGGCTCGTCGCCTTGCAGCACGGCAAAGCGCGAGATGTTTTCGGCGATGGTGCCGGGGAGGAGCACGCTGTCCTGCGGCATAGTGCCGATGTGGCGGGCCAGCGTGTCAGGCTCCCAATCGGCATAGTGCGCGCCGTCGATCCGCATTTCCCCGGCTTGCGGCTGGATCGCCCCGGACATGATCCGCGCCAGCGTGCTCTTGCCCGCGCCCGAATGGCCGATCAGCCCGACCACTTCACCGGGGCGGACTTCCAGGCTGACGCTACGCAGGATGAAGCTGTCGCGCCTGGGGTTCTGGACGGTGATCGCGCTGGCGGTGACATGGCCCTTGGGTTCGGGGAGGGGATGGTATTGCTTCTCGCCGGCTTCCACCCCTTCAAGCAGTTCGCGCAGGGTTTCGAGCGACTGGCGCGCCTGCAGGATCTGGCTCCAGCTGGCGACCAGCTGTTCGATCGGTTGCAGCGCGCGGCTGAGCAGCACCGAGGCGGCGATGATCGTTCCGGCCGAAATCTGCCCCCTGATCGCCAGCACCGCACCTACGCCCAGCGCAAGCGATTGCATGAACATCCGGGCGAACTTGATCAGCGAATTGTAGCGCAGACCGGCGGCCTGGGCTTCGCTTGCGGCGCGCAGCCCCTGCGCGCGGGCGGCCTGCTGGCGGGCGACCATCGCCTTGCGGATCCCCAGCACGCCGATCAGTTCGGCCTGGCTGGCGAGCGCTTCCTGTGCCTGATAGGCAGCGGCATTGGCGCGCATTCCCTCTTGCGCCCGCTGGCGCGAGCGGCGCTCGTTGAGCACGGCGAGCACCGCCAGGATCGCTCCGCCCACCAGGATCATCAGCCCCAGCACAGGGTGAATCAGGAAGGCGGCCAGGAAATAGATCGGGGTCCACGGGGTGTCGAAAATGGCCACCATCGCCGGCCCGGTCATGGTCTGGCGAAGTGTGTCAAACTCGCGCATCGCCTGCCGCGTCGCGTCGCTACGCCCGACCGAGACCAGTTGCGCAAGGATCTTGCCCGACAGCTCGTCGTTGAGCCTGAGGCTGGCACGGCTCATCAGCCGGGCGCGGACATTGTCGAGCGCCGCGAGAGTGCCCAGCGCCAGGCCTAGCACCAGCGTGAGCCAGGCCAGCGTCACCACTCCGCCGGTCGGCACTACCCGGTCATAGACCTGCATCATGTAGATCGTGGGCGCGAGGTAGAGCAGGTTGACCAGCGCGCTGAATGCGGCGGCGGCGCGGAAATGCTCCCGGCAGGCATCCAGCGCCGTGCGCATCGAAACGGGAAGTCGATCAAGCAGTGCCATAAGCCCCGATCATGCTAGTGCATTTGCGACCGGCGGCAAATCAAATCCGGTCGGCGCTCCGGCGCGGCGGCAGCGGAGAATTAGCGCGAGCCGAGCGCGGCCTCGGCCTGCTCCATCAGCGCGGCGATGATTTCGGCCACCGGCTCCTCGGCGGTGACCATGCCGACCGACTGGCCGGCCATCAACGAGCCATTCTCGACATCGCCGTCGATCACCGCGCGGCGCAGCGCTCCGGCCCAGAACTGTTCGATCTGAAGTTGCGCTTCGTCCATGCCCAGCTTGCCCTCGTCGAGCAGCTGCGCCACTTCGCGCTGGCGCTGGGTGAACAGGTCGGTGCCCTTGTTCTTGAGCGCGCGAACCGGGATCACCGGCAAACGCGGATCGACCTGGACCGAGCTTTCCGCATCGCGGGCATTGGCGCGGAAGAAGGCCTGCTTGAAGGCGGGGTGGGCGATCGATTCGCTTGCGCAGGCAAAGCGGGTGCCAAGCTGGACGCCCGACGCCCCCATTTCGAGGTAGGCCGCAATCATGTCGCCCCGGCCGATGCCGCCGGCAACGAAGACCACGTGGTCGGCGGCCAGCGCGGGCAGGAATTCCTGCGCCAGGACCGAAGTGGCGACGGGGCCGATATGCCCGCCCGCCTCGCTGCCCTCGATCACCAGCGCGTCGGCGCCGCTTCTCAGCAGCCGCTTCGCCAGCGCGAGAGTGGGGGCAAAGACCAGAACCCGCCCGCCAAAGGCCTTGATCGCCTCGACGCTGCCCTTGGGCGGGATTCCCCCGGCGAGGACCACGTGGCCGACCTGGTGGCGCGCGCAGACCGCGATCAGATCGAACAGGCCCGGATGCATGGTGATAAGATTGACGCCGAAAGGCTTGCCGGTGAGCGCCTTGGTCGCGGCGATTTCGGCATCGAGCAGTTCGGGGGTCATCGCCCCGCAGGCGATCACGCCGAACCCGCCGGCATTGCTGATCGCGGCAACCAGGTTGCGTTCGGACACCCAGCTCATCGCGCCGCACAGGATTGCGTGCTCGGTGCCGAGGAATTCGCAGCCGCGTTCCATCAGCGCATGGATCTTGTCGTACACCTTAGAATCCCTCGTGGTCGTAGCGTCGCGAGCCTATAGGCAAGCAATCGGCCCGCGCCTAGCCCCGTAGGCGCCGGTGAATAGCCGCTGGCCGGACCGAGGCCGATTGGCTATGGCAGCGCACGGCATGGAGCAACACCCGCGGCTCCCGCAGGACGAGGCCCCTTGCACAGTTCCACAGTCGAACCGCTCCCGAATCTGCCCCGGCGGCTGCATGCCTGGCTGGAGCGGCGCGGCGTGCCATTCGTGCTGACCCTGGCGATCGAGGCGCTGATGGTGCTGGCGGTGCTGTCGATTGGCCTTGCGCCCGAGGCTCCCAAGCTCCGTACCGGCGCGAGGCTGACGAGTTTCGACATGCGATCGGGTGCACACGACAGCAAACCGGCTCAGGCCAGGAACACCGAAAGCGCCCGCCCGGCACTGGCGGCGGCGCAGCCAAGGGCAGATCAGTCGCAGTCCACACCAAGGGAAATGCAGCCACAACAGATGCCCGCTGCCGCGCCTCCCGCCTTCATCCCGATCCCGTCGAACCAGATGCCGGCTTTCAATCTTGCCAACCTGCCGCGCCAGTCAGCCGGGCCGGCCCCGCAGAAGGCGCAGATGGGGCCGGCATTCGCTCCGCTGGTCGGCGATAGCAGGCGCATCGGCACCGCGCCGGGCGGTCAGCCGCTCTATGCCGCGGCATGGTACCGCGAACCCGAGGACAGCGAGCTTGCCGGCTATCTCTCTACCGCCGAAGGCCCCGGCTATGCGCTGATCGCCTGCCGGACGGTGCCCGACTGGCGGGTCGAGGATTGCGTGACGCTCGACGAATATCCCTCGGGTTCCAACATCGCTCGGGCGGTGCTGGCTGCTGCCTGGCAGTTCCGTGTGCGTCCGCCAAGGCTCGGCGGGGTCTACAAGGTTGGCGAATGGGTGCGGATCAGGATCGACTACGAACGCCGCCCCGCACGGCTATAGCTCAGGCCGCCTCGTCGCCGGCATCCATGCCATAGGCGGTGTGCAGCACGCGCACGGCAAGTTCGGTCTCGTCCTCGTCGATCAGGACCGAAACCTTGATTTCCGAAGTGCTGATCGCCTGGATGTTGATCCCGCGATCGGCCATCGCGCGGAACATCGTGGCGGCCACGCCGGCGTGGCTCTTCATGCCGACGCCCACGACGCTGATCTTGGCGACCTTGCTGTCGGTGATGATCCGGTTGAAGCCGATCGCTTCCTTCTGCGCTTCCAGCAGGGTCTGCGCGCGCAGCAGGTCGGCGGCGGGGACGGTAAAGGTCACGTCGGTCTCGCCCTTGTCGCGCCCGACGTTCTGGATGATCATGTCGACGTTGATGTTGGCCGCGGCCAGCGGGCCGAAAATCGTCGCCACCGCGCCGGGCCGGTCGGGCACGCGGGTCAGGATGATCTTGGCTTCGTTCTTGTCGGCGGCGATGCCGGTGATCAGCTGGCGTTCCATTTCGTGTCCTTCAAGTTCCTCGTCGCTGACGATCATGGTGCCGGGAATTTCGTCGGCGGGAGTGGCGTCGTCGTCGATGAAGCTGGAGAGGACCTGGACGCGGACCCCTTCCTTCATCGCCAGGCTGACCGAACGGGTCTGGAGCACCTTCGATCCGACCGAGGCAAGCTCGAGCATTTCCTCATAGGTGACATATTTCAGCTTGCGTGCCTTGGCGACGATCCGCGGATCGGTGGTGTAGACCCCATCGACGTCGGTGTAGATATCGCAGCGGTCCGCACCGATCGCCGCGGCAACCGCCACCGCCGAAGTATCGGATCCGCCGCGGCCCAGCGTGGTGACGCGGCCTGCCGGATCGAGTCCCTGGAAGCCGGGGATTACCGCGATTTCGCCCGCGGCCATGCTGGCGAGCAATGCATCGCTGCCGACTTCCTCGATCCGCGCCTTGGCGTGGGCGTCGTCGGTGTGCACCGGCAGCTGCCAGCCCAGCCATGACCGCGCCTTGCAGCCCAGCGCCTGCAGCGTCAGCGCCAGCAGTCCCGAAGTGACCTGTTCCCCGCTGGCCACGACCACGTCGTATTCGGCCGGATCGTAGAGCGGATTGGCTTCGCGGCAGAAGTTCACCAGGCGGTCGGTTTCGCCCGCCATGGCCGAGACGACCACCGCGACTTCGTGACCGGCGGCCTGCTGGCGGCGCACGATCTTGGCGACACGGCGGATCCGTTCCGATCCCGCCATCGAGGTGCCGCCGAATTTCATCACGATGCGACCCACGCCGAACCACCTTTTCGCAACATTGTTGCCCGCAAGACCCCTCGCCCTGCAGCGGGCGTCCTGTTAGATAGACGGCATGGCTAATGCAAGTTCTCCCACCACGATCCGGCCCGACGAGGCCGCCCATTTCGGTCGTCTGGCGGCGGACTGGTGGGATCCCAATGGTTCGTCGGCGATGCTTCACCGGCTGGGCCCGGTGCGGCTGGGCTTCGTTCGCGATTCGATCGATGCGCACTGGGGCGGGGATTCGCGCGCGGTACGGCCGCTCGCGGGCAAGCGCGCGCTCGATGTCGGCTGCGGGGCGGGGCTCATGGCCGAGCCGCTGGCCCGGCTTGGCGCAAGCGTGACCGGGGTTGACGCGGCCCAAGAAAATGTTGCCGCCGCCAGTGCCCACGCGGCCGGCGGGGGCCTCGAAATCGACTACCGCTGCGGCGACGTGGCGCAGCTCGCCCTGACTGGCTTCGACCTCGTCACTTCGCTGGAAGTGATCGAACACGTAGCCGACAAGCGCGCCTTCCTTGCCGCGCTGCGGGCGGCGCTGGCGCCCGGCGGGCTGATGATTCTCTCGACTCCGAACCGCACGATGAAATCCAGGCTGCTGATGGTCGAGGCGGCCGAGCGGCTCGGCATGGTCCCGCGCGGGACGCACCACTGGCATGACTTCGTGACGCCAGACGAGCTGCGCGCGTTGCTGGCCGAAGCCGGGCTCGCGATGGGTCAGCCCAAAGGCATCTCCTGGTCGCCGCTCAGCGGCCTGCACTTGTCGAGCGACCTTGCGCTCAACTACATCGTCACAGCCACTAGAGCCTGATGACATAGGATTGCACCGCCCTGACGGAGCCGATTTTGCTGCGTGGCGAGGCGTGAGGAGTGAGCGATGCCATAGCATCGTGATCGACGAACAACGCTGTCCACGGGGCAAAATCGGCCCGCCCCGCAGGGGTTGCGTTGGGAAGCCCGCTGGACAGCGTTGCGGCTCTTGCAGGGGCAACCGCCCCTGCCGCGCGCTGCGCCTTGCCAGCGGGCTTCCCAACGCAATCAGGACGGTGCAATCCTATGTCATCAGGCTCTAACGCGGGGTGATCGCGAACAGGATCCAGGAAAGTCCGGTGGCCAGCGCGAACATCGTCCACGACCAGTAGAAGCCGTGGCCCTGGACGTAGAGATGCTGGACGTTGAGCCAGCCGCCCTTGCTATGCCCCGCGCCGATGACCGCGCAAATCACGAAAGTCAGGATCGAACCCGGTACCAGGGCCTTGATGAAGTCCATCGTTGCCTCCTAGCCGCAGGAGGTTAGCCAAGACCTAATTCGCCTTCAGGTCAAGCCGCCGCGATCGAGGTCAGCACTGCCTGCACCGCATCGCGGCCGCGGCGTTCGCGTTCGGCCCAGCTGCCGGAGATGCGCACGATCTCCACCCCGGCATCGACGAGCACCGATTCGACAATGCGCGCGAACTTGCGGCGGTCAGCCTCGGTCGAGAAGAACCGGGTTCCATCGTTGATCCAGGGAATGTCCGGCTCCATCAGCAGATAGAGGTCGGCTTTGGGTTGCTCCATCATGACCGCCGGGCGAACGCCAAGCAGCATTTCGGTCCAGGCCGCGGTCATCAGCGCGTCGGTGTCCTCGATCAGTACCGGCCCGGCCCACGGCGCCGCCGCTGCGTTCATCGCCTCCTGGGCATCGGCAATCAGATTGAGGTCGGCCAGCGTCAGTGTCCCGCGATGCGCCTCGCAGTGGCTGCGGCCATATTCGCCGGTCCAGACCGTGCCGAACTGCGCGGCAAGCAGCGCGGCCAGGGTCGACTTGCCGGTGCTTTCACTGCCGTGCAGGCAGACCCGCCTGCGGTAGTGCGCGCGAACCGGTTCGGGCAGCAGCGGCCAGTGCGCCACAGGATCGGCCCGCCCCGCGCTCGATGATGCCTGGCCCAGCCGATCGCTTCCCGAAGCAAGCACGCGGTTGCCCAGCGGCACGAACAGCCCGCCGACTTCCTCTGCCAGCCGCGCGCCATAGCTTTCGCCGGCGAACAGCAGGTCGATCGGTTCGGGATGGGCGGCGGCGACGATCCCGCGCCAGATTGGCCAGAAATCGGTGCTGTCGTCGGGATGCTGCGGCACCACCGCGTCATGGCCGACGATCCGGCAACCGGGGCACAGCGCTTGCATCCAGGCGAGCCGCAGGGGGCCGGGGATCGGTTCGTCCGGCAGCCAGCAGACCAGCACGGTCAGTTCCTCGACCATGTCGCGCGCGGCGGCGATCAGCGAAAGGTGGCCGGCATGCGGGGGCATGAACTTGCCCAGCAGGAAACCGCGCTGGCGCTTCATGCCCGCGCTGCCTTGCGCCATTGCCGCAGGCCCATCACCGAGAGGACCAGGAAAGCGACATAGAGCACCGCGGTGGGATAGAGCCCCCGCCACAGGTAAAGCCCGACCGATGCCAGATCGACCGCGATCCACAGCACCCAGTTTTCGGTCCGGCGCAGCGCCAGCAGGATTTGCGCCGCGATGCTGGCCACCGTGATCGGCCCGTCGACAAAGGGGGCAGAGGCGTTGGTGAAGCGGTGCATGGCGAGGGCCAGGCCGGCGCTGCCCAGCGCGATTCCGCCCGCCCAGGCCAGCCGCTCGGTCATGGACAGCCAGCCGACCGGCACGCCATCATCCTGCCCGCCGACCCGCAGCCACAGCCACCAGCCCCAGACCTGCGCGGCAAAGAAGAAGACCTGCAGCCCGGCCTCGCCATAGAGCCGCGACTGCCAGAAGATCAGCACATAGAGCGAGACCATCGCCAGTCCAAAAGGGTAGTTCCACACGCTGCGGCGCACCAGCAGCGCCACATTGGCAAAGCCCAGCGCGGCGGCGATCCATTCGATCCAGCTCATCGGATCAGCCCAGCGCCGCTGCCCATTCGTCGGGCTTGAAGCCGACCAGCAGACCGCCTGGATGCTCGACCACCGGGCGCTTGATGCAGCTGGGATTGGCCGCCATCAACGCTATGGCCCTGGCCGCATCCAGCCCCTGCTTGTCGGCATCGGGCAGCTTTTTGAACGTGGTTCCGGCCCGGTTGAGCACCTTCTTCCAGCCTGCCGCGGCGACCCAGGCCGTCAGCTTCGCCGGATCGGCGCCGGCCTTTTTGTAGTCATGGAAGACGTAGGCCAATCGGTGCTCGTCGAGCCAGTTTCGGGCCTTCTTGACCGAATCGCAATTGGGGATGCCGTAGAGGGAAATGGTCACGCGTCGGCGCTTTCGAAGGTGTGGGTGCGCGGATTGTCGCAGGTGTAGAGCGTGTAGCTCTCGTAATAGTCCGCCCGTCCGCGCGCCTGGACCATCGCGTGGTCGCTCTGGCCGCGCCAGGCCTGCGCCGCCTCCGCGCTTTCCCATTCGCTGAGCGCGATCACCTCGCCATCCTCGGCGGCATAGCTCTTGAATGAAAGGAAACCGGGCTGGGCGCGGGCCAGCGCTTCCATCCGCGCGGCATCGGCGGAATAGGCGGCGGCGTCCAGATCGGCGCGCTTGCGGTTGCGGAAGACGACGAGGAACATGGACAGGGCTTAGCGGTGCAAAGCTTGCGCCCGCAACCGTTTTTGGCCAAAGCCTGTGCCATGTCCGTCAACACCTTTGGCCGTCTGCTGCGTTTCACCACCTGGGGCGAAAGCCACGGGCCGGCCCTGGGCGCGGTGGTCGATGGCTGCCCGCCGGGGCTGGAGCTGTCCGAGGCAAAGATCCAGCCCTTCCTCGATGCGCGGCGGCCCGGGCAGTCGAAATTCACCACCCAGCGACAGGAACCTGACGCGGTCAAGATCCTTTCAGGGGTGTTTGAAGGCCGCACAACCGGCACCCCGATCAGCCTGATGATCGAGAATGTCGATCAGCGCTCGAAGGATTATTCCGAAGTCGCCAAGGCCTATCGCCCCGGCCATGCCGACTATGCCTATGACGCCAAGTACGGCTTTCGCGACTATCGCGGCGGCGGGCGCAGCTCGGCGCGCGAAACCGCCGCAAGGGTCGCGGCGGGGGCCGTGGCGCGGTTGGTGATTCCAGAAGTGGCGGTGCTGGCCTGGGTCAGCGAGATTGGCGGCGATGCGATCGATCCGGCCAATTTCGATGCCGGCGAAATCGGCAACAACCCGTTCTTCTGTCCCGATCCCATCGCGGCACAGCGCTGGGAAAGGATCGTCGACGAAGCGCGGCTGGCTGGTTCATCGGTTGGCGCCGTGGTCGAATGCGTGGCGCAGGGAGTGCCTGCGGGCTGGGGTGCGCCGCTTTATGGCAAGCTCGATGCCGACCTGGCCGCGGCGATGATGGGAATCAACGCGGTCAAGGGCGTGGAGATCGGCGATGGCTTTACCGCCGCGCGCCTGACCGGTGAGCAGAACGCCGATCCGATGCGCCCCGGTTCGGGCATGCCGCACTTCACCGCCAACCATGCCGGCGGGATCGCGGGCGGGATCAGCACCGGCCAGCCGGTCAGGGTGCGCGTGGCGTTCAAACCGACCAGTTCGATCCTGACCCCGGTCGAAACGATCGACCGCGACGGCCAGGCCACCGAAATCCGCACCAAGGGTCGCCACGACCCCTGCGTCGGCATCCGCGGCGTGCCCGTGGTCGAGGCGATGATGGCGCTGGTGCTGGCCGATCACAAGCTGCTGCACCGGGGGCAGTGTGGTTAGCCCAATCCCGTCATTGCGAGCGCAGCGAAGCAATCCAGAACATGGATTGCTTCGCTGCGCTCGCAATGACGGACTGAAGTGAACGACATGGGCACCTACGGCGTCCTTATCCTGGGCTTTATCGGCGCGCTGTGGTGGTACAATTACCGGCGCCAGCAGCGGCTCGATGCCGATCCCGGCCAGCAGCGCCTGTCCGCGCTGCTGATCGCCGCGGCGCTGGGCCGTGACGGGGTGACGCGCAGGCAGGTGGCCGAACAGCTTTCCGCGATCGCGAAAGGCGGCGCCGACCGCCGCGTCAGGCTGACCCACGCGGTGATGCTGGTCCGCAGCGAAGCCGCGCCGGACCTCTACCAGAAAGTGCTGGCGCTCTCGCGCGAGCTTTAGCCCCGCAGCACCGCCCCCAGCTTGGCCGCCGCGGCGGTCACGCGCTCGGCGATAGCCTTCAGTTCGGCCTCGTCATAGCTCTTATCGCCCGGCTGCAGGGTTACCTCGATCGCCAGGCTCTTCTGTCCGTCGGGCACACCCTGTCCGCGGAAATCGTCGAACAGGCGAACCGCGACGATGTTGGCCTTGTCGCAGTTCCTGATCGCACGGACCAGGTCTCCGGCGGGCAATGCCGCATCGACCAGGAAGGCGAAGTCCCGCTTCACCGCCTGCAGCGCCGGTGGGGCATAGGCTGCGCGGGCGAAGTCTGCCGCCTTCCTGGCCGGAATCGCATCAAGCTGGATTTCGGCAACCGCGACCGATCCGTCGATGTCGAAGGCCTTGAGCGTGGCGGGATGGACCATCCCGAAGCTCGCCACCACTGCCTTGGGGCCAAGCCGCAAGGTGGCCGACTGGCCGGGGTGATAGCAGCTGCCGGCATCGCCCATCACCATCAGGTTGTCGACCGGGGCGCCGGCTTCGCGCAGCAGTTCAAGGCACAGCGCCTTGGCGTCGAAGGCGTCGAATCCCTGGGCCTTGCCGCTCTGCCACTGGCGCGGGGCCTTTTCGCCTGCCAGCACCAGCACCAGCGTGGGATGCTCGCCATCGGCCAGATAACGCCGACCGATCTCGAACAGCCGAACCGCTGAAGCGCCGCGATCAAGGCTGCGGCGCACCGCCGAGAGCAGTCCCGGCAGCAGCGAAGGCCGCATGACCTTCATGTCCTCGCTGATCGGGTTCTGCAACGACCACAACCGCTCATCCTGAGCCTGTCGAAGAGCGCCGAACGGCCCGGCTTCCTTTTCGGAAATGAACGACCAGGTGATCGCTTCGTTGAGGCCCAGCGCGGCCGCGGCGCGGCGGACCTTGCGTTCCTGGCGCTGTGCGGGAGTGGCGGTCGGCCGGGCAACGCCTTCGGCGCGCGGCAGGGGAACGCTGGCAATGTTGTCCAGCCCGTGGATGCGGACCACTTCTTCGACAATATCGGGCGCGCCATCGACGTCGGGCCGCCAGGTCGGCACGGTCACGTTCCACGCCACGTCCGCGGCGAAACCCAGCGCGACAAGCGTGGCGCGCTGCCGCGCTTCGGGGATCGCAACCCCGCCAAGCGTTTCAGCCATCGCCGGATCATAACTTACCAGCTTCGGCTCGACCGGAGGCTGGCCGGCAAGGATCGCCTCGCTCGGCTCGCCGCCGCAGATGCCGACGATCAGGTCGGTCAGCAGCGCCAGTCCGGCATCGAGAAACGCGGGATCAACCCCGCGCTCGAACCGGGCGCGGGCATCCGAAGCGAGGTTCAGCGCGCGGCCGGTGTTGCCGATCCGGACCGGATCGAAATAGGCCACTTCCAGCAGAACGTCGGTCGTTTCATCGCTGCAACCAGAATGTTCGCCGCCCATGATCCCGGCGATGTCGTGGACGCCGTTATCGTCGGCGATCACCGTCATCTCGCTGGTGAGCACATATTCCTTGCCGTTGAGCGCCAGGCAGCTCTCGCCGTCCCTGGCCCGGCGGGCGAAGATCGCGCCGCTGAGCCTGGCCAGGTCATAGGCATGGGCCGGGCGGCCATAGGCCAGCATCACGTAGTTGGTGATGTCGACAAGCGCCGAGATCGGTCGCTGGCCCGCGCTTTTCAGCCGGTCCTGCAGCCACTGGGGCGAGGGGCCGTTCTTCACCCCCCTGATCGCGCGGCCATAGAAAGCCGGGCAGCCTTCGGGATCGTCGGTGCGGATCGGCATGGGGCAGAGGAAGCTGCCCGGCACCGCCTGCGCGGCGATCGGCCTGAGAGTGCCAAGGCCCGCGGCGGCGAGATCGCGCGCAATGCCGTAGACCCCCATGCAGTCCGGCCGGTTGGGAGTGATCGCGACATCGAACACCGGGTCGGCGCCGTGATATTCGGCAAAGGGCGTTCCGACCGGCGCGTCCTCCGGCAGTTCGATGATCCCGTCGTGCTCGTCGCCCAGCTCAAGCTCGCGCACCGAGCACATCATGCCGTTCGATTCGACACCGCGGATCGCAGACTTCTTCAGTTCGAACCCGCCGCCCGGAACCACCGCCCCGGCCAGGCCCAGCACGCCGATCATCCCGGCGCGGGCATTGGGCGCGCCGCAGACCACCTGCAGCGGTGCGCCTTCGCCGGCATCGACGGTCAGCACCTGCAGCTTGTCGGCATTGGGGTGGCGTTCGGCGGTCAGCACGCGCGCGACCTTGAACCCGGCGAGCTTGTCGGCCGGGTTCTCGATCCCCTCGACCTCGAGGCCGATGGCGTTGAGCTTGGCGGAAATCTCCTCGACCGAAACCTCGGTTTCGAGGTGGTCCTTGAGCCAGGTCAGCGAGAACTTCATGGCCGCACTCCCACACCGGCGGAAAGTGTCGGCACATCGAGCGGCGAGAAGCCGTAGTGCTGCAGCCAGCGCATGTCGCCGTCGAAGAAGGCGCGCAGGTCGTCCATTCCGTACTTGAGCATGGCGAGCCGATCGACCCCGACGCCGAATGCGAAGCCCTGCCATTCATCGGGATCGAGCCCGCCGGCCGCGATCACCTTGCGATTGACCATGCCGCTGCCCAGCAGTTCCATCCAGCCGTGCCCCGGTGCATCGCCGCTGCCGCCCAGCACACGCTTGCCCTTCACCAGTGCGAAGCCGACGTCGACCTCGACCGAAGGTTCGGTGAACGGGAAGTAGCTGGGACGAAGGCGCAGCACGATGTCCTCGCGCTCGAAGAACGCCTTGAGGAAGGTTTCCAGCGTCCATTTGAGGTGGCCAAGGTGAATGCCCTTGTCGATCACCAGCCCTTCGATCTGGTGGAACATCGGGGTGTGGGTGGCATCGCTGTCGCTGCGATAGACCCGCCCCGGGGCGATGATCCGCAGCGGCGCGCCCTGGGCCAGCATGGCGCGGATCTGCACCGGGCTGGTATGGGTGCGCAGCAGCATGGCGCGGCCTTCGCCATCCTTGTCGGGGAAATAGAATGTATCGTGCATCGCCCGGGCGGGGTGGCTCTCGGGGATGTTGAGCGCGGTGAAGTTGTGCCAGTCGTCCTCGATCTCGGGTCCGGTCGCCACGGCGAAGCCAAGATCGGCGAAGATTTCGGCCAGTTCGTCCATCACCTGGCTTACCGGGTGGATGGTGCCGCGCGGCATGTCGGGCGCGGGCAGCGTCAGGTCGAGCCTTTCGCTGGCCAGTTGCGCCTCGAGCGCGGCGTCTTCGAGCGCGGACTTGCGCTGCGCCAAGGCATCGCTGACCGCTTCGCGAAGCGCGTGGATTTGCGGACCGACGCTCTGGCGATCTTCAGGCGAAAGCCCGCCCAGCGTCTTCAGCAGGCCCGAGATCGAACCCTGCTTGCCCAGAAACTCGACCCGCAGAGCCTCCAGCGCGCCCAAATCCTGCGCCTGGGCGATCCGCGCCAGCGCCTCGTCACGCTTTGCTGCATAGTCCACTGGGTCTTTCCACTCCGGCCATTTGCTTGAAGCTGCGGCCTTTAGCCTTGGCTCCGGCCAAATTCCAAGGAAAAGTCAGGATGCCCCGCCGACTGCTCCGTCCGGCCGGTCGAGCGTCTGCACGCCGGTGCCATGCGCCCTGGTTCGCTCCTGGACGAAGCGTTCCAGCACGGGGTGCGGCGTGCTGGAATATTCGCGGGGAGTCATGCCCATGAATTCATGGAAATCCCGCACGAACTGGGCCTGGTCGTGATAATGCCCGTCCAATGCGCCGATCCATTTGAGCGAGGGATCGACCATGAACTGCGCCAGGCTGCGCATGAAGCGCTGGCGGCGCAGCAGCAGCTTGGGTGGAAAGCCGAAATGCCTGTGGCTCAGCCGTTCGACCGTGCGCTGGCTGGCGGCGACCCGCTCGACCAGCTCGTGCACCGTGTTGAGCGCCGGATCAACCAGTGCATCGTGGAATGCCAGGATGCGCTTCTCGTCGATCCGGCCGGCGGCCTTGAACGCCCGAAAGAAGGCGACAAGCCGCGCGAGTTCGGCCGCTTCATCGGGTGGGCCGGCAAACAGGCTTTCGGCCAGCGGGCGGAACGGCGCACAGTCGGGGTGCTCGAATCCATCGAGGACCCTGTCGGCGAAATCCGCCGCCGGCAGCCCGATATATCTCGCCCAGCCAAGCGGGAGCAGCCCGAATCCCCACATCCGGGTCTTCGGTATCGAGAAATGGATCGGATGCGAGGTCGGGCCCTGTGCGACAAAGCGGGTGCCGCTCACGCGCTGGCCGCGGTCGGTCCGGGCATCGGGGCTGTTGGGGCTGAAGAAGCGCATTCCGCCCCATTCGGGATGCAGGCTGTCGCACAGCGTTCCGGCGCTGCCGGGATCGAATTCGGCGATGTAGAAAGTGGTGAAGTACCTGCGCAAATCATCGGGCGGCAGATGGAACCGCACCTGGATGCTGTAGTCAGGCGGCACCGGAAACTCCTTGTTGCAAGCGAATTGCATGAGATGGTTGCACGCACCTCCGGCGCGGGCAAGGAGCTTGTCAGGGCCGGTGGAGCGCCTGGACCGCGGCGCCGACCGAAGCAGCGCGCGCCTGTGCCGCCGCGCGCAGCACCGGATGGTCCGCCGCGGCATACTGGCTCGGGCTCATCGCCATGAAACGCTTGAAGTCGCGCACGAAGTGGGCCTGGTCGACATAGTGGAAGTCGAGCGTGTTGATCCACTTGAGCGAGGGATCGAGCATGAACTGCGCCAGGCTGCGCAGGAAGCGCTGGCGGCGCAGCAGCAGCTTGGGCGAAAAGCCGAAAGCCTTCAGGCTCAGCCGCTCGAGCGAGCGGGGCGAAACCCCCAGGCGTTCGGCCAGTTCACCGACCGATGTCGTGGTGTCGTCGATCAGCGCGGCATGCGCGGCGCGAATGCGATCCTCGTCGTAACTGGCAGGTTTCCGATCAAGCAGCGCCAGCAGGAACGCGTCGAGCCGCGCGGCTTCGGTTGCCGGATCGCGCTCATCAGTCAGCACCGCATCGGCGATTCCCGCGAAATGCGCGGTTGCCCCTCCGTCGAGTGGGCTCACGACCTTGTCGACAAAGGCATTGGCCGGTTCGCCCATCAGCCGCGCCCAGCCGGCGGGAAGCAGCCCCACTCCCCAGATACGGGCCGAGCCCTCGATCCGGAAATGCGCGGCAAGGCTGGTCGGGCCGGTCAGGATGACGCCGGGCCATTGCTGCATCTGCCCATTGCCCAGCGCCGAGCTGTAGTGTCCGTTTCGGGTGAAACGCAGGTTTGCCCATTCCGGGTGGAGCCAGTCTTCGATCCATCCGCCTGCCTCGAGGTTTACCTCGGTCAGGTAGTAGGTCGAAATGTATGGTGCCAGTTCGGGCGCAGGGCGAAGGAAATGGATCGCCACCGCTCCATCGAGCACAGTATTCATCATCGCGCGAAACCCCAAAAGAATTCCAGCGACCGATAATGTCTTGGTCGCCCGGCAAGGATGCCACGGACTGGGCGGTCAGGGCAAGCGCAAAGGGCAGCGCCGAATCGGAAAGGGCGCGACCTGGCATGCCAAGCCGCGCCCTTTCAGGCTTTGCGATGGATCGCGCTTCAGGCCGGCAGCGCGGCCTTGGCCTGGGCGATCACGGCAGCGAAGACGCCGCCTTCGTTCATCGCCAGATCGGCCATCGCCTTGCGGTCAAGCTCGATGCCCGCCAGCTTGGCGCCGTGGATGAACTGCGAATAGCTGAGGCCTTCGGCGCGGACCGCGGCGTTGATGCGCTGGATCCACAGTGCGCGGAAGGTCCGCTTCTTCACCTTGCGGTCACGGTAGGCGTACTGGCCGGCCTTTTCGACCGCCTGGCGCGCAACGCGAATGGTGTTCTTGCGGCGACCGCGATAGCCCTTGGCCTGGTCGAGAATCCGCTTGTGCTTGGCGCGGGTGGTAACACCCCTCTTGATACGGCTCATTGGTCAGTACTCCTCAGTTGAGCCCGTAGGGCGCCCACTTCTTGATCGTCTTCGCATCGGCGTCGCTGATGACGTCGGTGCCGCGATTCTGGCGGATGTACTTGCCGTTGTGGCTGATCAGGCGGTGGCGCTTGCCGGCCACACCGTGCTTCACCTTGCCGGTGGCGGTGAGCTTGAAGCGCTTCTTGACGCCGCTCTTCGTCTTGAGCTTGGGCATTTTCGTCTCCTTGTCGAGACACGTCCGATCCGCCTTGGCAGCCCTTGATGGCCAGGCCGATCATCGAATCCGTGTCGGTTGAAGCGCGCGCCCCTAACGGGGAATCGGCGGATTGGCAAGCCCATGCTTCCTTTCGCGGCGCTGCGCGGTTAACCCGGGGTCATGGAATCGACCACCCTTTCAGGCAGGCTCCTGCTGGCGATGCCCGGAATGGGCGATGCGCGCTTCGAACACGCGGTGATCGCGATGATCAATCACGACCGCGAGGGCGCGCTGGGGGTGGGCATCGGGGCGGTGCGAAGCGGGATTACGCTCCATGCCATGCTGCGCGAGCTTGAGATCGATCCCGGCGCGGCTCCCGATGTGCCGGTCCACCACGGCGGCCCGGTCGAGCCGCAGCGCGGCTTCGTGCTGCACAGCGGTGACTGGGAAGGGGCGGGGACCATCGTTGCCGATCCGCTCTGCTCGCTGTCGACCTCGCAGGACGTGCTGCGCGCGATTGCCGCTGGCGAGGGGCCGCAACACTGGCTGATCGCGCTCGGCTATGCCGGGTGGGGCGCGGGGCAGCTTGACGGCGAAATGCGCCGCCACGGCTGGCAGGCGGTCGATGGCACGCCCGATCTGCTGTGGCAGACCCCGGCAGAGCAGCGCTGGAAGGCCTGCTGGCGAACCGCCGGGATCGATCCGGCGCTGCTCTCCAGCCAGACCGGGCGGGCCTGAGCGCCGCTATTCGAACACCGGTCCCGCTTCGCCGTGACCCGTGCTGGGGTGCCTGACCGCCCACAGCCCGAACAGGGCGATGATCGCATAGCAGATCACCGGCACGATCAGCGCGGCGCGGATATTGCCGGCCAGATCCGTCACGGTCCCGAAAAGATAGGGAACCAGCGCGCCGCCGACGATCGCGGTGCACAGGATGCCAGAGCCTTGCGGAGCGCGCTCGCCCAGGCCTTCGGTGCCCAGGCTGAAAATCGTCGGGAACATCAGCGAATTGCAGAAGCCGACCAGGATCAGCGTCCAGGCCGAAAGCGCCCCGGCGCTGACCGCGGACAGCCCGATCAGGCCGATGGCGGCCCCGGCATAGGCGGTCAGCACCCGGCCGGGCCTGAACAGGCGCAGCACGAAGCCGCCCAGCAGACGCCCGACCATCGCTCCGCCCCAGTAGAAGGCCACCAGCTTGCCGGCTTCCTCCAGGCCAAGGCCCAGCACGCCCTTGTCGCCCAGATAGGCGATCATGTTCGAGCCGATCGCCACTTCGGCGCCGACATAGGTGAAGATGCACAGCGCGCCGAGCTGCACCCGGCGATTGGTCAGCAGCAGATCGAGCGTGCCTGCCACCCTGGTTTCCTCGGTCCTCGCGTGATCGAGCGCCGAGCGGAAGATCCAGAACAGCGCGGCCATCGCCAGCATGACGGCAGCCAGCCACATGTAGGCGTGTCCGATCGAGGCACCCTGTTCCACCCGGTAGGCCTGCAGCTGATCGGCGCTGGCCGTGGCGGCATCGATCGGCCTGGCATCGCCCAGCAGCACCTGCGCGCCGCCATAGACCATCAGCGTCACGCCGATCGAGTTGAACGCCTGCGCGAAAGTCAGCCGGCTGTGCGAGGTTTCGACCGGCCCCAGCGTGGTGATGACCGGGTTCATCGCCACCTGCAGCACGGTGATCCCCGCACCGATGAAGAACAGCGCCGCCAGAAATCCGCCATACGAGGCTGACGCCGATGCCGGGATAAACAGAAGCGCCGCCCCGGCCACCATCACGAAGCCCAGCACGAAGGTGCGGATATAGCCCAGCCTGCTCATCACGATTCCCGCCGGGATCGAGCAGGCGGCATAGGCAATGAAGAAGGCCATCTGCACAAGGTTGGCCTGGGCATGGGTCAACTGGAACATCGGCTTGAACTTGCCGACCAGCAGGTCGTTGATGTTGGTCACCCCGCCAAGGATGAAGAACACCGCGAAGGCCAGCGCCAGGACGATCCCAGTCTTGCCCCCGCCCGCGCCGCCGCTGCCCTTTGCCTGGTCCGCCACGCCGATTGGTGCCGCCATGATCCCACTCTCCCCTTCCTGCCGGCCCTCCCTGTCCAGGCCGGAAAGGCATGTCTTGGCGGCGAACCATGCCATGTCCAAACGTATACGTATGAATGACGCCGCGATGGTGCACCATCGCGGCGGGCAAACCTGATCACTTGCCAAGTTTAATCGCGCGATTAAGAATGGCGGCAAGGGAGAGATTCGAACATGTCGATACTCTATGATGAAGGACAGCAGGCGATCGCCACCGAAAGCCGCCGGGTGCTCGACGCCCGGATGGACAAGGCGCGGCTGCTCAAATTGCTCGAGCAGGTCGGGCAGCATGATGGCCCGTTCTGGGATACCGCGGTCGAGCAGGGCTGGACCGCGCTGGCAATCCCCGAGGAGCATGGCGGCCTTGGCCTGGGTCTGATCGAACTTGGCCTGGTCGCCCAGGCCTGCGGCGCGGCGACTTCCGGGGCGCCGTTCCTGACCGGCGGTTATGGCCTGTCGCAGGCGCTGGTGCAGGGCGGCGATGCGGCGCTTGCGGCTGAATGGCTGCCGAAGCTGGCAAGCGGCGAAGCAACCGGCTGCGTCGCCTTCGCCGAAGGCAATGCGGCGCTGCCGCCCGCGCCGGGCGTGACCTATTCCGGCGGCAAGCTCAGCGGCGCCAAGCCTGCGGTGGCGGGGGCGATCAAGGCCGATGCCGCGCTGGTCTGGGCAAGCGGGGATAGCGGGCCGGTGCTGGTGCTGGCAGACCTTTCAGCCGCGACGCGCAAGCCGGTCGACAGCTATGACAATACCCGGCTCTATGCCGATCTCGAATTTGCCGGAACGCCCGCCAGCGTCATTGCATCGGGCGATGCGGCCCGCGCGCTGGCGCTTGATGTGCTGGCGCGGATGGCCGTGGTCACCGCGCACGAGCAGGTTGGCGGGGCCGAGGCGCTGCTGCACATTGCCCGCGAATATGCGGTGACCCGCAAGGCTTTCGGCCAGCCGATCGGCCAGTTCCAGTCGATCAAGCACCGCATCGCGGAAATGTACGGATTGGTCGAAATCGCCCGCGCCAATTGCATCCATGCGGCCGCAAGCGAGCATTCGGACGAGTTCCTGACCGCCGCCGCCGATGCGCGGATCAGCGCAACCGAAGCCTATGACACCAATTCGCGCGACTGCATCCAGATCCACGGCGGGATCGGCGTGACCTGGGAAATGGGCCTTCATCTCCACATGCGCCGCGCGCGCAGCCTTGCCGTTGAATGCGGCAACCTTGTTTTCTGGGAAGACCTTCTGGTCGATCGCCTTGCGGGAGAAGTGGCATGAGCGAACTCGAAGCCTATCGGCAAAAGGCCCGCGCTTTCCTTCAAGGCATGGCGGCAAGGTATGGCCGCGAGGCCCGCAACGGCAATACGGTGGAGCAGGATCTTGCGCTGGGCCGCGAATACATGGCCGCCAAGTATGAAGCCGGCTTCGGCGGGATCAACTGGCCGGTCGAGATGGGCGGGCAGGGACTGACCCACCTGCACAAGATCACCTTCGACGGCGAGGAAATGCAGTTCGGCATGCCGGTGCAGTTCTTCGGCATCTCGCTGGGCATGCCGGTGCCGATCGTGATGAACTATTGCCAGGACAAGGAATGGGTGAAGGAACGCGTGGTCAAGGCGCTGCGCGGCGAGGAGATCTGGTGCCAGATGTTCTCCGAACCTTCGGGCGGCTCCGATCTTGCCGCGCTGCGCACCCGGGTCGAACCGGACGGCAACGGCTGGAAGATGAACGGCCAGAAGATCTGGACCTCATGGGCGCAATATTGCGACTATGGCGTGATCGTCACCCGCAGCGATCCGACCGTGGAAAAGCACAAGGGGCTGACCTATTTCTGGATCGACATGCGGTCCAAGGGCGTCGAAGTGCGTCCGATCAAGCTGGCCGGCGGCGACAGCCACGTCAACGAGGTGTTCTTTGACGACGTGCGGGTCGAGGACAGCCAGCGGCTTGGTGCGGTCGGCGGCGGTTTCGGCGTCGCGCTCCACACGCTGATGATCGAACGCTACATTGCCACCGACAGCGGCGGGTTCGGTCCGCATCTCGATGAATTCGTCAAGCTGGCGAAACGGGTCGAGGTGAACGGCAGGCCGGGGATCGAGGATGGCCGCCTGCGCAGCGCGATCGCCCGCAACCACGCGATGCGCGCCGGGCTCGATTCGATCACGCGCCGCGCCTTTGCGATGATGATGGCGGGAATGCAGCCAGGACCGGAAGGAAGCCTGCAAAAGCTGGTCGCGGTGCGCAGCCGGCAGAAGCTGTCCGAAATGGCGATGGACCTGATGGGCAACGAAGGCCTGGCCTTCGATCCCCATGCCTATGTCAAGACCGACTGGGGCACCTCGTGGCTCAACGCGCCGACCGGGCGCATCGCCGGTGGTTCGGACGAGGTTCTGCTCAACACGATCGCCGAAAAGATCCTCGGCCTGCCGCAGGACTATCGCCCCGACAAGGGCGTGCCCTTCAACGCGATCCCGGCCTAGGTCCTGCCGTTAGAGCGTAATGACTTTGGATTGACGCGTTCTCTCCCCTCCTCTTGGGGAGGGGTCGGGGGTGGGGGTGCGACATCGGCGTGGAACCCCCACCCCAACCCCTCCCCAAGGGCAGGGGCTATGCGCTTCGATGCAAAGTGATCAGAGTCTAACCGATTGCACGGGCCGCGGCGAGGACGCGGTCTGCCCATTCGCTCCGGCAGATCAGCAGATCGGGCATGTAGGTGTCGCTCTGGTTGTAGGCCAGCGGCGTTCCATCGGCGCGGCTGACGTGGAGGCCGTGGGCGCGGGCAACCGCCACCGGCGCGCAGCTGTCCCATTCGAACTGGCCGCCGGTGTGGAGGTAGATCTCGGCCTCGCCCAGCACCACGGCCATCGCCTTGGCCCCGGCGCTGCCCATTGCCACCAGCTCGGCACCCAGCGCCTTGGCCACGGCGACGGCTTCGGCGGCCGGGCGGGTGCGGCTGACCAGCATGCGCGGGCAGGGCGCCGCCGGGGGCAGCGGCTGCGGCTTATCGCTGCGCAGGACCAGCCCGCGCCCCGGCAGCGCCACGGCGCCGACCTCGGCCACGCCGTCGATAGCCAGGCCGACATGAACCGCCCAGTCGGCCCGTTCCTCGCCGTATTCGCGGGTGCCGTCCACGGGATCGATGATCCAGACGCGCGAATGGGCCAGGCGCTCGAAATTGTCCTTTTCCTCTTCGGACAGGACGCCGTCGTCGGGCCGCTGCTCGCGGATCGCGCGGACCAGGAACTGGTTGGCGGTCTGATCGCCGGCAAGGCCTAGAGCTTTGCCGGAGAACATCCCGGCGCGGCGGACCTCAAGCAGGATCTGCCCCGCGTGATGCGCCAGGTGCGCGGCAAGCTGGGCGTCGGTCATCATTTCAGCGGCATCAGCAGCTTGACGATGTGCTCGGCCGCTTCGTCAACCGTCATTTCGACCGTGTTGACGCGGATGTCGGGGCTTTCCGGTGCCTCATAGGGGCTGTCGATCCCGGTGAAGTTCTTGAGCTGGCCGGTGCGCGCCTTCTTGTAAAGCCCCTTCACGTCGCGCGCCTCGGCCACTTCGAGCGGAATATCGACGAAGATCTCGATGAACTCTCCCTCGGGCAGCATCGAACGGACCATTTCGCGCTCGGCGCGGAACGGGCTGATGAAAGCGGTAAGCACGATCAGCCCGGCGTCCGCCATCAGCTTGGCGACTTCGCCGACCCGGCGGATATTCTCGATCCGGTCGGCCTCGGTGAAGCCCAGGTCCTTGTTGAGCCCGTGACGGACATTGTCGCCATCGAGCAGGAAGGTATGCCGGTTCATCAGGTTGAGCCGCTTTTCGACGGCATTGGCGATGGTGCTCTTGCCCGAACCCGACAGTCCGGTGAACCACAGCACCCGCGGCTTCTGGTTCTTGAGCGCGGCATGGGCCTCGCGCGAGGTATCGACCGCCTGCCAGTGCACGTTTTGCGCGCGGCGCAGGCTGAAATGCAGCATGCCGGCGGCGACCGTGGCATTGGTCAGCTTGTCGATCAGCACGAACCCGCCCAGCGTGCGGCTCTGCGCATAGGGTTCAAACACCAGCGGCCGGTCGGTGGTTAGTTCGGCCACGCCAATCGCGTTCAGCTCCAGCGTCTTGGCGGCAAGATGTTCAAGCGTGTTGACGTTGACCGCGTACTTGGGCTGCTGGACGGTGACCGAAACGGTCTGCGTGCCAAGCTTGAGCCAGTATCCGCGCCCGACATGCAGCGCCTCGTCGTTCAGCCAGACCAGCGTCGCCTCGAACTGGTCGGCCGCTTCGGGCGGAGCATCGGCGGCGGCGATCACGTCGCCGCGCGAGCAGTCGATCTCGTCGGCCAGGCACAGCGTCACCGATTGTCCGGCGACGGCTTCGTCGAGATCGCCATCAAGCGTGACGATGCGGGTGACCGTGCTGGTCTTGCCCGAAGGCAGCACCCGCACCGCATCGCCCGGCCTTACCGTGCCGCTGGCGATCAGCCCGGCAAAGCCCCGAAAGTCGAGATTCGGCCGGTTGACCCACTGTACCGGCAGGCGCAGCGGTCCTTCGGCATCGCGTGAGGACTGGACTTCAACCGTTTCGAGGTGCTCGACCAGCGGCGGGCCGCCGTACCACGGCGTATTGGCCGACGGCGCGGTGATATTGTCGCCCCTGAAACCGGAGATCGGCAGGGCGGTGAAGCCTTCGATCCCGATGCTGGCGGCAAAGGCTGCATAGTCGGCGACGATTCCGTCATAGGTTGCCTGGTCGTAGCCCACCAGGTCCATCTTGTTGACCGCCAGCACCAGGTTGCGGATCCCCAAGAGGTGGCACAGGTAGGTATGCCGCCGGGTCTGGACCAGCACGCCCTTGCGCGCATCGACCAGGATTACCGCCAGGTCGGCGGTCGATGCGCCGGTCACCATGTTGCGGGTGTACTGCTCATGCCCCGGGCAGTCGGCGACGATGAACTTGCGCTTTTCGGTGTTGAAGAAGCGATAGGCAACGTCGATCGTGATGCCCTGTTCGCGCTCGGCCGCGAGGCCATCGACCAGCAGCGCAAAGTCGATCTCCTGCCCCTGCGTGCCGACCCGCTTGCTGTCACTTTCCAGCGCGGCCAGCTGGTCCTCGAAGATCATCTTGCTGTCATAGAGCAGCCGCCCGATCAGCGTGGACTTGCCATCGTCGACACTGCCGCAGGTGATGAAGCGCAGCATGTCCTTGTGCTGGTGCTGGGCAAGGTAGGCATCGATGTCCTCGGCGATGAGGGCGTCGGTCTGGTAAGCGGAATCAGACATGACCAACTCCGTTCGTGCCGAGCGAAGTCGAGGCACTGCCGCGGGCGCTATCCCTCGACTTCGCTCGGGACGAACGGGAAATGAGGAGAGTCGGGCCTGGCACGTCAGAAATACCCCTGCTGCTTCTTCACTTCCATCCCCGCGCCGCCCGCGTCCTTGTCGATCGCGCGGCCCTGGCGCTCGCTGGTGGTGGTGAGCAGGGTCTCCTGGATCACTTCGCTCAGCGTCGCGGCCTCGCTCTCGACCGCGCCGGTCAGCGGATAGCAGCCCAGGGTGCGAAAGCGGATCGAGCGAAGGACCGGAACCTCGCCGTCCTTCAGCGGGAAGCGTTCGTCATCGACCATCAGCAGCAGCCCGTCGCGCTCAACCGTCGGGCGCCTGGCCGCGAAGTAGAGCGGCACGATCGGGATGTCGTTGAGCTGGATGTACTGCCACACATCAAGCTCGGTCCAGTTGCTGATCGGGAAGACCCGGATGCTTTCGCCCTTGTGCTTCTTGGCGTTGTAGAGGTTCCACAGCTCGGGCCGCTGGTTCTTGGGATCCCAGCCGTGGCTGGCGGTGCGGAAGGAAAAGATCCGCTCCTTCGCGCGGCTTTTTTCCTCGTCGCGCCGCGCGCCGCCGAAGGCCGCATCGAAGCCCCATTTATCGAGTGCCTGCTTGAGCCCCTCGGTCTTCCACAGATCGGTATGGAGCGCGCCGTGATCGAACGGGTTGATCCCGCGCTCCTGTGCCTCGGGATTGTGATAGACCAGCAGTTCCATCCCGCTTTCGCGCGCCATCCGGTCGCGCAGCGCGTACATGTCGCGGAACTTCCAGGTGGTATCGACGTGGAGCAGCGGGAAGGGCGGGGGCGCCGGAAAGAATGCCTTGCGCGCCAGGTGCAGCATGACCGCGCTGTCCTTGCCCACGCTGTAGAGCATCACCGGACGTTCGGCCTCGGCCACCACCTCGCGCATGATGTGGATCGCTTCGGCTTCGAGCCGTTCGAGGTGGGTCAGGTTCCTGGTCATGCGCGCACGGTCTTTGTCATTCCCGCGGGCCGCTAGCAACCTATGGCCCCTAAGCGATAGGCAGTAAATCCTTGCGCCGGGCAAGCAAGCCTATTGCGCCCGGGCCTCGATGGCGCTTTGCGCCGGCAGGTTACTGGTAATTGATCGTCAGGGTGAAGGTGCCGGAATAGATTCCGGGCGCTTGCCGCGCCCCGACGCGGAGCGTCGCGCCGACAGGAAAGGCGAACTGGCCGTTCGCTGCCGAAATCCGGAAGGCAAGGGGAACGATCGTCAATTGCGCTTGCGGCGTGCTGCCGATCACGAAAGTGTCGAACCGCATGGTTTCGGTACCACCGACCCGGCGCAGCGTTCCGGTATTGCTGTTGACTGACAGCGTGACCGACTGGTTCTGGCGGCCAAGACCCGAGAAGGACGCCGGATGACCATCGCTGCCCGCAAGCCTGACGCCGCCGGTTGACGAGCGTACCCCATCAGGCGCGAGAGTAACCGTTCCGGCAGCGGTGCCGGCAATAAGCTGTCCGAAGTCCAGATCCTGCGTCTTGACCAGGCTGAGCCGGGTCACGATGATCGCCTGGGCGACCCCGCTGGTGGTCACGCGCTGCTTGGCCGATGCTGGCTGTGCCTGCAGCAGACCGATTGAAGCCAGGACCAGGAGAACGCGCGTGCACCACCCATCACCGGGCAGGAGTCTGCGCATAAGGCGCGGTTCGCCGAACCCGCACGATCGATAGCCTTGCGAAACCATTCAATTCGCGGCGCTCAAGGGCCTGCCAGCTTC
Source organism: Sphingomonadaceae bacterium (assembly GCA_046348665.1). Lineage (GTDB taxonomy): Bacteria > Pseudomonadota > Alphaproteobacteria > Sphingomonadales > Sphingomonadaceae > Novosphingobium. Next base: position 1,673,721 of record JAXMDV010000001.1, read on the forward strand.
AAGCCGCTGCGTAGACGCCCAATCGAGGCACCACGCGACGGCTTTCTCGCACTGATCGAGTTCGCTGGTTTCGCGGTCCAGCTGTTCGTCCGAAATGCTGCCGCCGAGTTCGCTTGCGCGCAGCGAAGTGCGCTTGCGTCCGATTGCGAGCCGTTCGGCTTCGATCATCGTCTCGTAGGTCGCGATCGAGATTCGGCGCTGTTCGTAGAGCGCGAAGGCCTGCTCCAGCCTGCGGGTTACCGAGGCGTGGAAGGTCTCGTTGACCGGTTCATGCGCCGAAGCGGGTATGCCCTCTGAAGGTGATAATCTGCGCCTGCGCTCAACCGGTTCGGGCCGGACTTCTTCCGCCGCCGCGACTGGCCTTTGAAACAGCGAGCGAAGCTTCCTGATCCTCGATTCCCGGGACTGCGTCACCGGCTTGCGCTTCGGTTCACGCCGGCTCCGCAATTCGCGCGCCACGCCAAACAGGAGCCACGCCAGAACGAGGCTCAGTGCAACCAGGATCGACAGCAATATGGTGGGTGTCATCTTCAGACTTCGAAAAATGCTCTAACTGTCTGATCAATATAGATGACAATGGTTAACATCTTTCGACCGGCGGGACTCTGGCCGCCGCCTGGCGCCGCCTACTCAGCTTTTAGCAATGCGATTGGCCGCCGCCGCCGGTAATGCCGGACACATTGCTGGCGCGCAGATCGCGGATGTCGCGCACGATGTATGCGGCTTCCTGCTTGAAGCGCGTGCGCTTGACGAACAATGTTCCGAAGATCCCGTGGTAATCGTAGTAGATTTCCACGAACATGACCGCGATGCCGCTGGTGGCCTGCACCTTCGTGGTGCCTGAACCCATCGCGTTGAGGGTTCCGCCATTCAGGCCGTTGCGCGTGCTGTCGTTGCCATAGGACGATCCCACGACAAGACTGCCGACGCAGCGCTGCCAATGGATGAACTGCTTGCCGGTCGCCGGATCCTTTTCCAGGCTGGAAAGGATGATCCGGCCATTGTCGGTGAACCTGAAATTCTCGCCCGCCTTGACCGCCCCGGTCATGACCGAATCGATATCGGTCTCGGTCACGGTCGGAGCGACCGTGTTGTTGTTGGTCTGCTCGAGGCGCGAGGCGTTGTCGGCAACTTCAAGCGCGATCTGGCTGATCTGCATGTTGACCGAAGACATGTAGGCGATTTCGATCCCGTACATCCCCAGGCCAGTGATCACCGGCAGGACGCTGGCGAACTCGATCAGCGCCGCCCCGGACAGGTCGGCGGCCAGCCTTCTGCCGCACGCGGCCATCGAGCGGCGAACATGCCGCAGTTTCGATGTGGTGGGGGCAAGCAGCCGGGTCATGAACAGGTTCCGGCATCGGAACCACGGGCATCCTGCGTGGCAAAGGGCTGGTTCTTGCGGATCGCCGTTGCCGTCAGCGAACGATCGTTCCACTGCGAGGGCATGAACGGGATGGCGAAGGTCGTCCGGTAGGTCACCGTGAAGCGGTAGACCACCACGTCATTGGCGCCGCCATTGCCGTCGACACCCATTTCACTGTCCCATTGGCCATTGCTGTTCTCGTCGACGTAGGCCTCGTTGTTGTTGCACGTGCCGTCGTTGTTGGCGTCGTTCCAGCGTTCAGCACGGCCGATGTCGACGAAATCGAAATAGCTGGTCCGGGTCGAACGGAACGTCGCATTCGGAAAGATCGGGGCGAGCTGACGCTTGACCATGTTGTCGGCAACCATCGTGTTTGCCGTTTCCAGCGACGAATCGCGCGCCGCCTTCTGGACCGCGCCGTTGAGGACGGATGTTCCATAGGCCATCTGGCCCAGATCGAAGATGCCGATGATCAGCGAGAAGAACACCGGAGCGACCAGCGCGAATTCAATCGCGCTTATACCGTCGCGGTTTTCGGCCAGCAGCGCGAGCCTATGCCGCCGCAAGACTCGCCAGCCGGAGCGGCCGGCATGACCAGCGATCATGACAGCACCCGCAGTTCGCCGACCTGCTTGGCGATTTCCTGGAACGCCGCGTTGAGCTGCGTCGCATCGTTGGCGGTGTAGGAGCTGTTGGGCGATGCGCAGTAGGCCAGATCGGACGTCAGGCCAGAGGTGAAGCCGATGACCCAGACGCGAATACCCTTGGACTTGGCCGCATCGCAAATGGCCCGGAACCGCAGGCTGTGCCGCGTATTCGCCTGGCTGGTGCTGCCATCGCTGGTGATCCGGCGGTCGAGGAATTCGATGCCATAGGCGTTGTAGGTCGAGTTGCTCGCTTCCTGGAACCCGTCGGTCATGAAGATGATGTGGCGATTGACGTTACCGCCATTTGCCGGGGGATCGGTCACCACATCGCCCCAGATGCCATCGGGCGATGACATGCGCGCGCCCCACAGCATCCCGATATCCAGATAGGTGTTGCCCTGCGCGGTCAGCGAATTGGCATAGGCATTGAAATCCGCCTGCGAGATTTCCTGCAAGGCCTTGGCTCTCGGCACGCAATAGGACGTGGCCAGGCTTCCGCTGGTGGCGACGCCCAGGGTGTTGCGATAATAGCCGACCTGGCGCCACAGCGGCGCCCATTTCATGCCGTTCGATCCATCCGGCGCGGAATCGATGTCCAGATCGTGGGCGTCGGTGGGCGACATCCCGGTCAGGCCGGAATATTCGATGGTGCCCGAGCTGACGGTCTGGCGTTCCTCGATACAGCCTTCCCAGGTCGAGCTTGAGGCCGTGCCATTCGAACCCGTCGGCGTCGAAACCGCCTGAAAGGCCTTCAGCGAACTGACATCGTACTGGACCGGCTTGTAATCGAAGTGATCGAACGGATGCGTGACGACCGTGTGGTACATCGGGTCGCTGGTTGCATACTTGTATGTCGTGTAGGTCTTGTACGAGTAATAGTAGTATACGTAGTACCGGTTGCTCGATTTCTGGCAAAGGTACGTCGTCATGATCTGCGGTTGCGCGGTGGTGGTCGTCACAACCTGCTGACCGGAGCCGTTTGTCGTCGTCGAAGTGGTGACTGTCGCCGTTCCGTTGTTCGACCATGCGGTGTTCGCCGGCTGCGCCGAGGTGCAGGCGGACAAGGTCAGGTACGACGTATTGTTGAGCTTGTTCGTGCCTGAGTTGCTGACGTTGCTGTATTGCGACGAGTTGGTGTAGACCGGATCGTCCCAGCCATCGAAGACCTGCTGCGTGACCGTGTTGAAAGCGGGAACGCGCGACTGGATGGTCCAGGTATCGACCAGATAGTCCGGGTCCATGTCGTAGAGCAGGCGTCCGACATTCACGGTCGTGCTGAACGGAACCACGGCATAACGCACCCGCGCGTTTGTGCCCTGGGTCGCGGTCGCGACGGTCGTGTAGAAGTTCTTCACCGCCGTCTGGAGCGCGCTCAGCCGCGTGCCGCTGCCAAGTGCCGTCCCCATCGAACCGGTGACGTCGAGGACCATCGTGATGTCGCTGTTGCCCACGCCCATCGTCGAGGCGCAATTGACCGAGACGGTCATGTCGCCCTTGCCGAACAGCTGCATGATCAGCATCGGCATCTGCGCGCTGGCCTTGCCGCCGATCGAGTTGCCCTTGTTGTCGCCCGCGAGCAGATATGTGGTGCCGTGGACACCCTGCTCGTGCTCGTCGAAGTTGATGTAGAAATAGCGGTTGGCCTGGGCCTGCGCGGTCGCGTCGAAGCCATTGGTGGTGACCGCGCGCCTGCCGGCCAGCACGCCCGAATCGCAGGCGTTCTGCAAGCGGTTCTGGATCTTGTAGGCGCGGCTCATGTCGACACCGCCGCCAACGATGGCAGCCATGACCACAACCGACGCCGCCGCCATCGGCAAGACGTTGCCGCCTGGATCCGACAGCAATTTCCCGAGGGTCAAACGCATGGAAATGACAACCCCCTCCAATTCGCAAGATGGACCGATCAACCTGGCTAAAGGCAGAGTGTGAAGAATATCTTACGACAAAGTCCTACCGCGGGTCCGCCGCAGTGCCGCTGGCCCTATACCGAACGATATTGATCAAGAGGTTAATGGCGCCGGGCGGTACATTGTGCCTTGACCTTGCTTCGGGCTGGATCGAAATCAGGCCATGCCTCATCCGTCTGCCCTCAAGGTGAAACTTCAGATCTATTGCGCGGCGGAGATCGCGATGGGGCCCGGAAAGGCCGATCTGCTCGACGCGATCGGCGCGCACGGATCGATCTCGGCGGCGGCAAAGGCGATGGGGATGAGCTATCGCCGCGCCTGGTTGCTGGTCGATGCGATGAACCGCTGCTGGACCAGTCCGCTGGTCGAAACAGTTGCCGGCGGCAGCCATGAACGCGGCGCCCGCGTCACTCCGTTCGGAGCAGAAGTCCTGCGCCTCTACCGCGGCCTGGTGGCCTCGGCCGAAATGCAGGCCGGCGCGGATTTCAAGGGCGGCCTTGCCAGGATGCTGGCGCCTTCGCCCAAGCCTTCGCAGCACTGAACACCCGCGATCATTCTCGCCGACTTGCGCTTCCAGGAAAGGTTGCTAAGCGCTCGCGCTATATTCGATGAAATATAGCGAGTCGACCGGCACTAACGGCGGCCATCAAGGAGTTCCCGTGCGCCGTCTTGCCCTCTTGTCTTCGATTGCCCTTGCCATTCCCGTTGCGGCCCAGGCCCGGGAGGCAGCCGATGACGCGGCGATTTCATCCAGCGACGCGATCATCGTCACCGCGCGGCGACGATCCGAGGATGCCCAGAAGGTCCCCGCATCGCTTTCGGTGGTCGGCGCCGATACGCTGGAGAAGACCTACACCGTCAACACCAACCAGCTTTCGCAGCTGGTTCCCACGCTCAACTATTCATCACCCAATCCGCGCAACACGGCCTTCACGATCCGCGGCCTCGGCAGCAGCGTGGTGGCCATCAGCCAGGCCAACGATGGCCTTGAACCCGGTGTCGGGTTCTATGTCGATCAGGTCTATCACGCCCGCCCGGCGACGGCGGCCTTCGACCTTGCCGACCTTGACAGGATCGAGGTGCTGCGCGGCCCGCAGGGCACCCTGTTCGGCAAGAATACCACGGCGGGGGCGATCAACATCAGCACGAAGCAACCGGCCTTCGCATTCGGCGCGGAGGGCGAGGTTTCGTTCGGCGAGCAGGACTTCGTGCAGGCCAAGGCGGCGGTAACCGGGCCGATCATCGGCGATACCCTGGCGTTTCGCCTGTCCGGCGGGTTGACGCGGCGCGGCGGCGTGATCCGCGATGTTCGCACCAACCAGTGGCTGAACGACGTGCACAACGACACCCTGCGCGGCCAGTTGCTGTTCACCCCCAATGGCGATTTCAGCCTGCGTCTGATCGGTGACTGGACCAGCTATCGCAGCACCTGCTGCACCCAGGTCCATGTCCGGGTGGCGCCGACGCTCAAGCCGGCGGCGCAGCAATATGCAGCGCTCGCCGCGGGTGCGATCCCCGGCGGATATGCGCCGCCGAGCCTCGATCCCTCTGACCGGCTGACCGACATCGACGCCGAACTGGGCGTGGATACCAATGAAGGCGGGGTCTCGGCGATTGCCGACTGGAAGCTTGGCGCGGCAACGATCACCTCGGTCAGTGCCTGGCGGTTCTGGAACTGGGATGCGGCCAACGATCGCGACTATACCGGCCTGCCGATCCAGATGACCCAGCATATCCCCTCGCGGCAGGATCAGTTCAGCCAGGAGGTGCGGATTGCTTCCGGCGCGCCGGGAGCGATCGAATACGTGGCCGGGCTCTACTACTTTCACCAGAGGATCGTCGGCCATCCGATCTCGATCTACGGTTCGCTCGCAACCTACTGGCTGCTCCCTGCCTCGGCGACCCGCACCGCCGCGCTGCTCGATGGCTACCAGTCAGACGGGACGACCGACTTCCGCACCGACAGCGTCGCGCTGTTCGGCGAGGGAACCTGGCATGCAGCGCCGCGTCTCGCGCTGACCGGCGGCATTCGCTATACCTATGAGGACAAGGACGGGGCCTACCAGCTTCGGACTTTTGACGGACAGGCCACGATCCCCGGCTCGGCGCTGTTCAACGATCAGCAATCGATTCTGCGCGCGCAAAGCTACACCGGGCATATCCGCGATGGCAGTGCCTCGGGCCGGGTCAACCTGTCCTGGCAGGCGACCGGCACCGTCATGGCCTATGCAAGCTATGCGCGCGGCCAGAAATCGGGCGGGATCAACATGTCCGGCCTGCCGGTCTATCCCGCCGGTGTTCCGGGCCATGCCTCGGGTGACCCGATCCTCTCGACTGTGGTTGTCCGGCCCGAACGCAACACGACCTGGGAAGGCGGGCTCAAGACCAGCCTTTTCGATCGGGCGGTGACCTTCAACATCGACGCCTATTACACCCGCGTCCGCGATTTCCAGGCCAATGTGGTGGATAGCGCTGCCGTCATCGCGCTCAGGAGCTATCTCGCCAACATCCCACTGGTCACGGTGAAGGGCATTGAATTCGATGCCTCGGCCCGGATCGGCGGGCACCTTACCCTGCGCGCGTCGGGCTCCTACGCCGATGGCCGCTACGCAAGTTATCCGGCGGGGCCTTGCCCGATCGAACTGACCGGTTCCTCGACCGCGCAATGCGACCTAACCGGCAAGGGCCTGCCCGGCCTGCCGAAGTGGTCCGGCTCGTTCGGTGGGGAATACACTATGCCCTTCCGGTCCAGCGAAATGTTTGTCCGCGCCGATGTCTTTGCCCGGACCAGCCTGTTCGGCGATGCGACCGATTCCGCCTACACCGTCATCCCCGGCACAGTGCTGGTCAACGCCAGCATCGGCCTGCGCAGCACCAAGGGCTGGGAACTGGCCCTGTTCGCCCGGAACCTGCTCGACCGCGACTATCTCCAGAACGTGACCGTGCAGGCAGGCAACAGCGGACTCATCGTGGGCACGCCAGGCGACCCGAGGATGTTCGGCGGAACGCTGAAGATGCGGTGGTAGCGGCCTGGCTCAGGACCGGTCGCGGCGGTGCGTCGAAAAACGGGGTGAGAATGATCCAGGTCACTTGGCGCAGGAGCGGCTGCTGTAACCGACCGGCAGCCGAGCGGGATCGGGCGTCATAGGGACGCCGGTCCGGGACGACGATGGCGCGGAGCCCTGGGAACCATGATGACGAAGTTGCTCCTGCTGCCGCTGCAGCCCTTGCTGGCGCGGATGATGGGGCGGGTCGTGGGCGAGTTTCCCGGCATCTTCGACCGGCTGGGCGCCCACGCCCGCAAGCGCTTCGTGATCGATGCGCGCGAATTGCCGTTCCTGCTGCTGCTCGAACCCGATCCGGCGCGGCCGAGCCTTCGGGCCGTGCCGCGTCGGCCCTTGCCGCACTGCCACGCCCAAATCTCGGGTCCGTGCCGGCAACTGGCACGCTTGGCGAACGGAGAGATGGACGGGGATGCCATGTTCTTTTCCCGCGATCTCCACATTTCCGGAAATCTCGAGGCCGTGGTCTGCCTGCGCAACGCGCTGGACGACGTCGACGGTTCGGTCATGGACTGCATCTGGGGCATGCTGCCGGAACCGGGCCGCCATCTGGCGACGCGGTGGCGCGCGCGGGGCGTCGGTCGGCGCTTTGCAAGGCGGCTGGCGTGAAGCGGCCCGAACTCGTCTCTCCCGCGGGCACGCCGGCCATGCTGCGCGCGGCGATCGATGCCGGCGCGGATGCCGTCTACTGCGGGTTCCAGAACGCCACCAACGCCCGCAACTTCGCCGGGCTCAACTTCTCGCCCGACGAACTGCATGCGGCGATCGACTATGCCCATGCCCGCGGAGGCAAGGTCCTGCTGGCGCTCAACAGCTTCGCTTCGGCGGGGCGCTTCGACTTGTGGCGCGAAGCCGCGGACTGCGGCGCGGCGCTGGGGGTCGACGCGTTCATCGTTGCCGACATCGGGGTGGCGGACCATATCGCCCGCAATCACCCGAAGTGCCGCCTCCACCTGTCGGTCCAGGCCGGCGCGTCGAGCCCCGAAGCGATCAACTTCTACTGCCAGGAGTTCGGCGTGCGGCGAGCCGTCCTGCCGCGTATCCTGACAATTCCGGAAATCCGGCGATTGCGCAGCGAGATCCCGTGCGAGATCGAGACCTTCGTCTTCGGCAACCACGGGCTGATGGTCGAAGGCCGCTGCAGCCTCACCAACTACGCGGTGGGCATATCGACCAACATGGATGGCGCATGCTCGCCCGCCTCGGAGGTCCGCTACGATCGCGATGCGCAAGGGTTCGTCTCGGCCAGGCTCGGCGATCACCTGATCGATCGCTTCGCGCCGGGCGACCAGGCCGGCTATCCGACGATCTGCAAGGGCCGCTACTGCGTGGCGGGGCGCAGCGATCCGTTCTACGCCTTCGAGGAGCCGGTCAGCCTCAACCTGATGGACATGCTGCCGGCGCTGGTCGGGGCCGGGGTCGACGCGCTCAAGATCGAGGGGCGGCAGCGATCGCGGGCCTATGTCGGCAAGGTCGTGAGCAGCTTCCGCAGCGCGGTGGATGCGGTGGTTGCCGGCCGCCCGCCCGAACTCGTCGATCTGCTGGCGTTTACCGAAGGCCAGAAGCAGACCCAGGGCGCTTTCAAGACCAAGAAGTGGCGATAAGGCGATGACCGCGAAACTGACCCTGGGGCCAATCCAGTTCCACTGGGATGCCGACGTCAAGCGCGACTTCTATGCGCGCGTTGCCGACGAAAGCCCGGTCGACATCGTCTACCTCGGCGAAGTCGTCTGTTCCAAGCGGACGCCGTTCTTCGAGCGCGAGATCCCCGCCGTGGTGGAGCGGCTCGAACGCGGCGGCAAGCAGGTCATATTCTCGACGCTGGCGGAAATCGTCCTGCCGCGAGAGCGCGCCATGATCGCGGATCTGTGCAGCGGGTCCGACCGCATGGTCGAGGTCAACAACGTTGCCGGGCTGATGGCCATCGGCGACCGGCCGCACTGCATCGGCCCGATGATGAACGTCTACAACGAGCACTCGATGGCGCATCTCGCGCGGCGCGGCGCCAGCCATTTTGTGGCGCCCGCGGAGTTGCCCGGCCCGGTCATCGCGAAGCTGGCCGCCACCGCGCGCGAGCTTGGCGTGGCGGTCGAGGTGCAGGTTTTCGGCCGGGTACCGCTGGCGATTTCGTCGCGCTGCTTCCATGCCCGCGCGCATCGCCGCAGCAAGGACGAATGCCAGTTCGTCTGCGGCGAGGACCCCGATGGCCTCGACCTTGCGACCCTGGGTGCCGAGCAGTTCCTGACAATCAACGGCGTCCAGACGATGTCGCACGGCTTCCTTGCCTATGCGCGGGAGATCGAGCCGATGCTGGCCGCGGGCGTGACGCAGTTCCGCCTGCTGCCGCACAGCGTCGACATGACCGCGGTGGCGCGCGTGTTTGCCGACCTCGTCGCCGGCCGGATCGAGGCGGGCGCGGCGCTGGAGCGGCTGGCCGAAAGCGGCCGCGGACCGTTCATCAACGGCTTCTGGCACGGCGCGGCGGGCCATCGCTACCTTGACCGGGAGGCTGCGCTGGCGGGATGAGGAGAGGAGCAGGCGATTGATGAATATCAATTGCTTCGGGCGCGATTGGCCCCATGTTGGGATCGACGATGTCCTATCCACCGATTGCCCGTCGCGTGCTGCCCAGCCGAAGAACCGACCTCAGCCGAGGCCATCCCTGTCGTGACTGCGCGGTCAGCGCGAGAGCGGTGTGTGCGCCGCTCGACGGGGCTGCACTGGCCGATTTTCGCGGACTCGGGTGCGAGGTCAGGCTGGAGCCGGGCGAGCCGCTGTTCCACCAGGGCGACCGCGCCTCGCAGGTGTTCAGCCTGACCAGCGGAGTGATCAAGCTTTACGCGGTGCTGGCCGATGGTCGCCGGCAGGTGGTGGCGTTCCATTATCCCGGGGAATTCATCGGTTTCAACGAAGCGCGCGAATACCATTGTTCGGCGGAAGCGGTGGCCCCGGCCAGTCTGTGCCGGTTCGACCTTCGCCGGTTCGAGCGTTTCGCGGCAGGGCGCAGCGACCTGTCGCGATCGCAGCGCGATCGCCTCGCTGCCGATCTCGCCGGTTCGCAGCTGCGCATCGTGCTGCTCGGACGGGCGACGGCTCGCGAACGGGTGGCGTCGTTCCTGCTGGATGTGTGGCATCGCACGGGCGCGGGAGCGGGAGCCGGAGTCGCGCGCGGCCACCTGGCCCTGCCGATGAGCCGCGCCGACATTGCCGATTACCTCGGGCTGACCAAGGAAACCGTAAGCCGGCAATTCAGCGCGCTGCGGCGCTCGGGAGTGATCGGGGGCGGGCGGGCGCGGCAGGTGGTCATCCGCGACATCGCGGCCGTCCGGAACCTTGCCGCGCACTAGCCCGGCCCGGTGCATCGGCGGTCAGCTCCGCCCGAGATGTTTCGTGGCCCGAGAACCCTTTGGCGTGCTGGTTCGTTGGATGGAGCGAAGGAGAGCTCCCCATGAAGCTGCCCGCCGGTGCCTACGTGGCCGTCGTCGATGGCGAAAACTTCCTGCTGATGCGCAATTGCGGCACCGCGACTGACCCGGCACTCGCCAGCGAAGGTCGCCCGGCGGTTGGCGAAACCAGCAAGGATGGCGGCAAGCGCGACCACGAGGGCGCCCACACGCGCGGCGGCGAACCGCTCGACAAGGCTGCCCATGCGGCCGGAGTGGCCGACTGGCTGAACCACGAGGTACTGAACCACAGGATCAGGCAGCTTCTGGTCATCGCCGATCCGGACACGCTGGGCGAGATGCGCCGCCACTACCACAAGGAAACCGAAGCCGCGCTGCTGGGCGAGATGGCGAGGCAGCTTACCGGCATGCCGGGGCCGGACATCCTGCACGCCATCGAAGCGGCCTGAGGCCGTCATGGCCGCTTCCGACCGCACCCAATGGCTCGCCAGGCGCCGCGAGGAGATGGTCCGGCGCCAGATCGCGGCGCGCGGCATCGACGACCCGCGCGTGCTGGCGGCCTTTCGCGAGGTGCCCCGCGAAATATTCGTGCCTGATGGCATGGCCGAATTCGCCTACGAGGACTCCGCCCTGCCGATCGCGGAGGGCCAGACCATCTCGCAGCCGTTCATCGTCGCCTCGATGATCGAGGCCGCGGCGATTGAGCCTGGCGACCGCGTGCTCGAGGTCGGCGCCGGGTCCGGCTATGCCGCCGCGGTCCTTTCGCGGCTGGCGAAAGAGGTCTTTGCGATCGAGCGGCACAAGGCCCTGGCCGACGCTGCCGAACTGCGGCTCGCGCGGCTTGGCTACGCTGCACGTCGCCAGGCGCCAGCACGCGTGCTGACGTTGCCATGAATCCACCATGTTAGCTGAAAGCAGCGCAAACGCGCGCTGCGCTGCAAGTGTAGCGGATTTTCGGCGTATTGTCAAATATGCGTCTAAATTCAGATATTTACATCGATTCAAAACACGTTGGCGATGCGTCCGCGGAGCCAGGTAGGGTCAACTGGAAATAATCCGCTAGGGCAGTGTCGCCCGAAAAGTGTGCATAACGCGTCGCCGCGAGCCAGAAACCAAAGTGGGCATGAGAGTGGGCATAAGATGCCACAAAATCTCTATCTTATTGAAAACGATAGAGTTCTGGCGGAGACGGAGGGATTCGAACCCTCGGTACCGGATTTACCAGTACGACGGTTTAGCAAACCGTTGGTTTCAGCCACTCACCCACGTCTCCGGATCGCAGCGGCGAAGGGGGGCCTATAGCGGCGGGTTGGCGGGGCGGCAAGGGGGGAGGGCGCAAAGTTTTCGCCGGCTGCGCGGCGCCGGACTTCGGCTCCTCCCGCCGCAAAACCGACTCGGCTCATCGCCGGTTCATTGCCGGGCGGGCAGGCTTGGATTCACAAGCGTCGGGGCCGCGTCGAGCGCGGCTGTAGTGGAGGAATCGGACCACATGGCTCAAGGCATCCTTTCGGCGCTGCGCGGCGCGACGATCGCAATGATGGGCGCTCTGGCGCTGGCCGGTTCGGTTGCCGCGCCGGCCCAGGTCCAGCCGGTCGATCCCGACAAGGCGATCGATGGCGACCTGTCGCGCCCGGCCGGAACTCCCGCACCGGCACCCGCTCCAGCTCCCGATCCGGCTTCCAGCATAGCCGCCGAGGCGCTGCCCGCCGGTGAACCCGCGCCGGCCGCTCCGGTCGATCCCGCCGTGCCCGCCGCCACTCCCGCGCAGCCTTCGACCACCTATCACGAGGACGACCTGATCGGCGCGGCCGAGGGCGTGTTCGGCAAGGGCGCCAAGGGCTTGGCCGACGTGATCAAGGACGTGCTCAAGAAGCAGGGCGAACCCAACGCCTATATCGTCGGGCGCGAGGGCGGCGGCGCGATCGTGGTTGGCCTGCGCTATGGTTCGGGCACGCTGTTCCACAAGGTCGAGGGCCAGCGCCCGGTCTACTGGACCGGCCCGTCGATCGGCTTCGACGCCGGGGCGAGCGCGGGCAGCACTTTCGTGCTGGTCTACAACCTCTACAACACCGACGACCTCTATCACCGCTTCGCCGCCGGCGAAGGGCAGGCCTACCTGGTTGGCGGGTTCAACGTCAGCTATGTGCGGCGCGGCAACGTGGTGCTGATCCCGATCCGCTCGGGCGTGGGCCTGCGGCTGGGGGTCAATGCCGGCTACATGAAATTCTCAACCAAGCAGAAGTGGCTGCCTTTCTAAGAATTTAGCTCCACGGCCCTTCGGGAGCCGCCGCACCGGTGGCCTCGTCATGGCCCGAAGGCACGAAGCCGTGCATCCCGTGCCACCATTGCAGCGCCACGGTGCCGCCCTTGGCGGGCTGGAGCAGCGCGATCATCAGCGCGCCGGCCAGGACCAGGCAGATGGTCATCGCCTGCCACATCGGGATCGGGCTTTCGGCGCCGAAATAGATGATCGCCGGGGCCATCAGGTGGCCGGTCAGGAAGATCGAGATATAGGGCGGAAAGTCATCCGCGCGCTGGTGGGTCCAGTCCTGGTTGCAGGCCGGGCAATGATCGACCGGCTTGAGGAATGCGCGGAACAGCTTGCCTTCGCCGCAGCGCGGGCAGCGGCCCTTGGCCCCGCGCAGGATCGCGGCGGTCAGGCTGACGGGAAGGTCGGGGCGTTTCTGGGGGGCGAGCATCCGGGCTCCATCGGCGATGCGGGCCGCGCGGGTCAAGCCATTTGCGACGATCAGCCGGCCGGCCGCCAGAGCGTCAGCGCGGCGTCTCCGGCAAACAGGCCCGGAGCGATCGCCAGCCTGGCAAGTCGTTTGAATTCGCCCTTGCCCGCGCGCCCCGGGGGGGGCTAAGGGCCGCCGCATCATGCTCAGCAACCTTGCCCAACAGCCCGCCGATGCGCTGCTCGCGCTGATCAAGCTTTATGGTGCCGATCCCCGGACCGACAAGATCGACCTGGGGGTAGGGGTCTACCGCACCGGCCAGGGCGCCACGCCGGTGTTCGGCGCGATCAAGGCGGCCGAACGGAAGCTGCTCGAAACGCAGGATTCCAAGGCCTATCTTGGCCCCGAAGGCGACATGGGCTTCGTCCACGCGCTGATGCCGTTCATTTTCGGCAAGGACGATGCGGACAAGGGCGGACGGATCGAGGGGATGCAGGCCCCCGGCGGCACCGGCGCGGTGCGCCTGGCGGTGGCGCTGGCCCGGCGCGCGGGCGTCAGGCGGATCATCATGGGCCTGCCAAGCTGGCCCAACCATGCCCAGATCCTGGCTGACCTCGATGTCGAGCTGAAGAGCTTCAACCACGCGGCCAGCGGCGGCGTGACCGACATGGACGCGCTGCGCGCCGCTATCGCAGAGGCCGGTCCCGGCGATGCGATCCTGCTGCACGGCTGCTGCCACAACCCCACCGGGATCGACTATACCGACGCGCAGTGGGACGAGATCGCGTCGCTGATCGCCGCCAAGGGCGTGCTGCCGATCATCGATCTTGCCTACCAGGGGCTGGGCCGCGGCATGGAAGAAGACGCCTATGGCCTGCGCAAGGTGCTGGACATGGTTCCCGAAGCGCTGGTCGCCTACAGCTGCGACAAGAATTTCGGCATGTACCGCGACCGCGTCGGCGCGATCTATGTCATGGCCGAGAATGCCGAAGTCCTGGGCCGGGTGCTTTCGAACGGCCACGCGCTGGCCCGCGCCTCGTGGTCGATGCCGCCCGATCACGGCGCCGCCGCGGTGCGCCTGATCCTCGAGGACGAGGCCCTGACCGCGATGTGGCTCGACGAGCTCGATACGATGCGCGCCCGCATGCGCCAGGTCCGCGCGCGGCTGGCCGAAGCGGGCAAGGCGGGCAGCGTCGATCTCGTCCCGCTCGATCACCAGCACGGGCTGTTTTCGGTCCTGCCGCTGACGGGCGAGCAGATCCTTGCCCTGCGCAGCGATCACGGCATCTACATGGCGGGATCGGGCCGGATCAATATCGCCGGGCTGACCACGGGCAATATCGACAAGTTCATCGCCGATCTGGCCGCGGTAAGCGCCTGAAGCGAGGGTTCTTGCGCGCGGGGGCTTCGACAAGCTCAGCCTGAGCGGGTTTGAGAGCACCTATTTGAAATCCCGCTCAGGCTGAGCCTGTCGAAGCCCCCGCAGACCCAGACCCGCCCATCCTGAGCCTGTCGAAGGATTGTTCTTGCTTCAACCGCGGCCTGTACCCCAGGTAAACGCCATGAACCGCCAGCCTACCCTTGAAGGACCAACCCTGCTGCTGCGCCCGCTGCGCGAGGATGATTGGCAGGCGCTCTACGGCGTCGCCAGCGATCCGCGGATGTGGGAACTGCATCCCGCGAGCGATCGGTGGCAGGAACCGGTATTCCGCGCCTATTTCGCCGATGCCCTGGCACAGGGCGGGGCGCTGGCGGTGATCGACCGGACCAGCGGCCGGATCATCGGTTCCTCAAGAATGCAGGCCTATGACCCGGCGGATGGCGGCTCGGTCGAAATCGGCTGGACCTTCCTTGGCCGCGATCACTGGGGCGGGGCGACCAATCGCGAATTGAAGCGGCTGATGCTGGAGCATTGCCTCAAGGCAGTCGAACGGGTCGATTTCCGGGTCGGGGAAAACAACCTGCGCTCGCGCCGCGCGATGGAAAAGATCGGCGGGCGGCTGTCGGGCCGCGATGGTGGAATCGTCGAAACCGCAAGCGGACCCGCGCGGCACGTGGTCTATGAAATCACGCGCGCAAGCTTTGCGAGCGGGCCGCTCAGTTCCTGAGCTTTTCCATCCGCTGCAGATAACGCGCCAGCACGTCGATCTCCAGGTTCACCGCATCGCCCGGCTGCAACGCGCCCAGCGTGGTCACTTCGGCGGTGTGCGGGATCAGGTTGAGGTGGAAGGTGCAGGTGCCGTCGGCATGATCGTCAATGGCATTGACCGTCAGCGAAACGCCATCGACCGTGATCGATCCCTTGGCGGCGATGAACGGCGAAAGCTCGGCCGGGGTGGTGACCGCGACGTGGAGCGATCCGCCCACTTCCTCGCGCGCGGTGATCCGGCCTACGGCATCGACGTGGCCGGTGACGATGTGCCCGCCCAGTTCATCACCCAGTTTGAGCGCCTGTTCAAGGTTTAGCCTGCGCCCGGTGCGCCACATGTCCTGCGCGGTGCGGCTGACGGTTTCGCCGGAAATGTCGACCGCGAACCAGGCATCGCCGGCCTGCCCGCCCTTGTCGACCACGGTCAGGCAGACGCCCGAACAGGCGATCGAGGCGCCGATTGCGATCTGATCGGGGTCATAGGGGCAGGCGATTACGGCGCGCAGATCGCCCTGGTCGCGCGCTTCGTGGATGGTGCCGATGGCGGTGACAATTCCGGTAAACATCAGGCCCGCTCGTACAGCTCAAGGCTGTCATTGCCAAGCGGGCGCGTGTCGGTCAACCGCCAGCGGGGATCCTGCGCCAGCGCGGCGCGGTCCAGTTCGGGCAGGGCCGGGCCGGGACCGCCGACTTCGCGCGGCGCGCGGTAAAGCAGCAGGCGGTCGACCAGCCCGGCATCAAGAAACGCGCGCGCCGCCCCGGCGCCGCCTTCGACCATCAGATATTGCACGCCTTCAAGCCCGGCGATCGCCTGGGGCGAGGGCAGGGCCTGCCAGCCGGCGGGGGCCGTGCCGCGCGTCAGAAGCCAGCGCCGTGGGCTGCGGTCTTCGATACCCGGCAGGCGCACGTCGAGCCGGGGACTGTCTGCCTCAAGCGTGCCGGTGCCGACCAAAATTGCGTCCATCCTGGCCCGCCAGGCATGGACATGGGCACGGGCTATCGGCCCGGTCAGCCACTGGCCCTCGCCAAGCGGCGGGGCAAGACGGGCATCGCGCGACAGCGCCAGCTTGAGCGTGACATGCGGGCGGCCCAGGTGGGTCCGGGTGAGATAGCCGATCAGGCTGGCGCTGCATTCCGGGATTTCGACAAGATCGGCCGCGATGCCGGCGGCGGCGATGCGGGCAAGGCCGCGCCCAGCGGTGCGCGGGTCGGGATCGCCGCATCCCACCACCACGCGTTCCAGCCCGCTTGCCGCGATCAGATCGGCGCAAGCCGGGCCGCGCTCGCTTTGGTGGGCGCAGGGTTCAAGCGTGACATAGAGCGTGGCGCCGCGCGCCGCTGCTCCGGCTGCTTCGAGCGCCACCGCTTCGGCATGGGGGCGCCCGCCGGACCGGGTCCAGCCGCGCGCGATCACCTTGCCGCCCTTGACGATCAGTGCCCCGACGGACGGGTTGGGGCGGGACAGCGGAATGCCGCGCCGGGCCAGCCGCGCGGCGGCGGCCAGCCAGCGCCGGTCAGGCTCAGCGTTCAATGTTGACCTGCTCAAGCGCCTTTCTGGTTTCGGCGTCCTGCTTGGCCTTGTCCTTGGCCTTGTCGATGTCGGCCTGGGCCTTCATCTTGTCCACGTCGACCCCGGTTGCCTTGCCGACAACCATCCACAAGCGCTGGGCTTCGGCATCGACCGCGGCCTGGCGGGCCTGGAGGTCTTCCTTTTCCTTCTGGTTCCGGGCGATGTACGCGCGGGTTTCCGCCTCGGTACGGTCGGCCGGCCAGGAGTTGATATAGGTAACGTCAGGCAGCTTGCGCTCGATCTTCCAGCTTTGCGTCGCCATGATCGAGAAGACCCCGAAGGTCAGCGCGCCGGCGATCAGCGAATTGCGCCAGCGCCCGGCTCCGGCCTCGCGGAACACCGAGACGAGATCGCCGATCGCGCCGGTCGGATTGACGTGCTTCCAGTAATTGCTCTTGCGCAGCATGGGGCAAAGATAGGGCCTAGCGCGGCCCAGCGCCAGTGGTCAGTTGTAATCTACCGAAATCGGGATGCGCCCACGGAAGCTCCCGCCGCGCCCGCCATCGATCACCAGCCGCGCGCCGAAGCTGAATTCGAGCTCGCCGTTGGCGTTCAGGGTGGGGCGGGAAGGCAGATCGGTGGTGAACTGGGTAAGCATTGCGCGGCCGCCCTCGGGGGTGGTCATCTCGACCTGGTGGGGCAGGTCGACACGCACTTCGCGCAAGGGCACGCCGGTAATCCGCCCGTGTCCGGTAATCGCCATGCCGCCCAGGTCGACCAGCTCGCCGCTGGTGCGCTTGCCTTCGCCGCTGGGGCCCAGTTCGGCGCTGCCGCCGCTGCGCCCGGTCAGCGCCAGGCGCGAAAAGTTAAGGTCGGTCCAGATCTCGATGCCGAGCGGCCGTTCGCCCGGCTTGGCCGCGGGGTCGCTGTAGCACAGGCGGCAACTGTCCTGCGCCGCCACCGGGGCGGACAGCAGCAGGGCTGCGCAGGCAAGGCCGAGGAGTCGCGCCATTGCCTGGTTTTCGGCCATTTATGGTTAAGGCCGGGTTACGGCAAATTACCCAAGCAGGGCATAGAGTTGCCGCCCGTGCCGCTTGAGCCAGCGATTCGCCGCGCGGATGTCATGCTCGTAGATTTCGCCCAGCAGGGCATGGAACGCCGGGCTGTGGTCAAAGTGGACGAGGTGCGCCACTTCGTGCGCGACGACCGAGCGGCGCACCATGTCGGGCGCCATGACCAGCCGCCAGTTGATCCGCACCGTCCCGTCGCGCGCACAGCTGCCCCAGCGGCGCTGGGCGTTCGACAGCATCAGCCGCTGCAGCGGGCGCGCGGCGCGCTCGCAATAGAACGCGAGGTCTTCTTCCAGCAGGACGCGGGCTTCGCCTTCGAGCCACCGCCTGAGGCGCGGAGCAAGCGAATCCACCGCGCCGCCCAGGTGCAGCTCGCCCTCGACAAGGCGAACCCGGCGCGGGGCCAGCGGATCGTGGCGGATCGGCAGCGCATCGCCGCGATAGGGCAGGGTGCTTTCGGGCGTGATGCTGACCGGATCGGGGACGGCGGCCAGCTGTCCCGCCAGCCAGCCCTTGCGCTCTTCGGCAAAGGCGACCGCCTCGGCGGTGCGGCCCCAGCGCGGCAGGGTGATCCTGACCGATGTGCCATCGGGGGCAAGCCGCATGGTCATCCGCCGCGCCTGGGCGTTGCGCCGCAGGACGACCGGCAGAACCTTTCCGGCCACTTCGATCCGTGGTTCGCGCATGTCCTGCCTGAACAACCAGTCAATCATCGGCCAGTTCCACCCCGGGCGGCAATATTATGTGCTGTTCGAGCGGTCCGGCAAGATGTTCGGGGATCGCCTTGCCCCGCACCGATGCGCCGGCACGGTGGACCGCTTCCGGATCGCCCGAGACCAGGTGGTGCCATTCGGGCAAGGGTTTTCCCCGGGCGCGCAGGCGGTAGGCGCAGGTTTCGGGCAGCCACGACAGGGTCAGCGCCAGTTGCGGCGTCAGCCTGACGCAGTCGGGCACGCGCGCCTTGCGGTGCCGGTAATCGCTGCACCGCGCCGAGGGAATGTCGAGCAGCAGGCAGGCGACATTGGTGGGATAGACATCGCCGGTATCCTCGTCCTCGGCCTTGTGCAGGCAGCACTGGCCGCACCCATCGCACAGCGCTTCCCATTCGCCGCGGCTGAGCCGGTCGATCGGAAGGTCCCAGAAACGGGGCCGCAGCGTGCTCACTTGACCGAGACGGCGAGATCGGCGGCGATGGCTTCGGGCCCCTTGTCGACCGGCAGCGCCTCGATCGCCTTGCCCTCGCGGTCCATCAGGTAGGCGAAGCGGGTGTGGTCCATCAGATAGCCGCCCGGCACATCCTTGCCGCGCGCCGCCACCACCTTGAACGCCTTGATCGCGGAGTCCACTTCGGCCTGGGTGCCGGTCAGTCCCAGCAGCCGCGGCGAGAAGGCAGCGGCAAATTCCCCGACCCGCGCCGGGGTGTCGCGCGCCGGATCGACGGTGATGAAGATCGGTTGCACGTCTTGAGCAAGCTTTGGGTGATCCTTGGCGAACTTCAAATAGCCCTGCATCATCACGCCGACATCCATCGGGCAGGCATCCGGGCAGAAGGTATAGCCGAAATAGACGATGCGGTACTTGCCCTGGAACTTGTTCCAGGTGACCTGCCGGCCCTGCTTGTCGACCAGCGAAAATGGCCCGCCGATCCCGGTTCCTTCAAGGTTTGCACCGATGATCTGCTGCTGCCTTGCCGCCGGCTGGCAGCCGATCAGCGAAAGCGCGAGCGCGGCGGCGGCGAAAAAACGATAGGGCTTGGTCATGGCGCGGCGGTTCATGCTCTGCTAAACCACGCGGCGCAAGGAGGCTTTCGGGCTGCGGGGTGATTCTGTGCGCCCGCGTCCGCAACAGGAGGAAGCATGTCCGTGTCGCGCATTCGCAAGTTGTCCCTGGCCCTCGCCGCACTGCTTGGCGCCGGTCTGGTGCTGCCCGGCCCGGCGGCCGCGCAGTTCTCTGACAGCTACAAGTTCCTTGAAGCCGTCCGCAAGAAGGAAGGCGAAAAGGCCACCGACATGCTCAACGAAAAGGGGTCAAGTCTGATCAACACGCGCGATGTCACTTCGGGTGACAGCGCGCTGCACATCGTCACTCAGCGCCGCGACCTGACCTGGATGCAGTTCCTGGTGGCCAAGGGCGCCAACGTGAACAGCCGCAACGTCAAGGGTGAGACCCCGCTGGTGGTGGCCGCCAATCTCAACTTCCTCGAAGGCGTGGAATTCCTGGTCGGCCAGGGCGCCAAGGTCGATGAACCCAATTCAACCGGCGAGACTCCGCTGATCACCGCGGTTCACAACCGCAATATTCCGATGCTGCGGGTGCTGCTGCGGGCCGGCGCCAGTCCCGACCGGGCCGATAATTCGGGCCGCAGCGCGCGCGACTATGCCCGGCTCGACACCAAGAGCGATGCCGTGCTCAAGGAGCTTGAAGCATCGACCAAGCCGAAGCTCAAGATCGGCCCCGACGTGAAGGTGTTCGGACCCAAGCCATGAGCGCGGACAGCCTTGACGCCCTGCGCCTGCAACTGGCCCCGGCCATTGCCGATGCCGCCGCATTCGATGGCTGGAGCGAGGAATCGGTGCGCTATGCCGCGGATCAGCACGGGGTCGATGGCGACGCCGCGCTCTATGCCTTCAGCGGCGGCGCGATGGCGATGATCGACGCCTGGATCGCCAGCGTCGATGCCGCAATGGCCAAGGCTTTGCCGCCCGAAAAGCTCGCCCCGCTCAAGATCCGCGAGAAGATCCGCACGCTGGTGCTGTTCCGTCTTGATGCCATCGCTCATCAGAAGGAAGCACTGCGCCGCGCCCAGGCGATCATGGCCGCGCCGCGGAACTTGCCGCAGGCGATCCGGCTCGGCTGGCGCAGCGCGGATGCGATGTGGCGCCTCGCCGGGGATACCGCGACCGATTACAATCACTACACCAAGCGCATGACGCTGGGTTCGATCTATGCCGCGACGCTGGCGGTCTATGTCGGTGACAGCAGCGCGGATCATGCCGACACCAAGGCCTTCCTCGACCGCCGGATCGAGGGGATCATGAAGTTCGAGAAGGCCAAGGCAAGGCTGCTGCGCCCTTCGGATGAGCATTTCAGCCCGGCCCGGCTGCTCGGGCGGCTGCGCTATCCGGCGCGGTGATTGGCCGGGATCGAAGGCCGATTGCGCAGGCGTTCGGCGCGCCGGCGGCAAATTGACCTCGATCAAATTATTGCGAATGACTTGCAATAAGCCCGCCGCTGTGGCAGCGGCAAAGCCGCAATGACTCTCGATCTCCTCCCAGTTGGCCGGCGTGCGCGGATTGCCGCGGTCGACTGGGCGCGGCTGGTCGACGAGGAAGCGCAGCGTTTGCAGGCGCTTGGGATCGAGAACGGCGCGATGGTGGCGATCGCCCATCGCGGGGTTTTCGGCGGACGCGATCCGATCGCGCTGACGATCGGGCGGATGACGATCGCGCTGCGCCGCGCCCATGCCCGCGCGATCGAAGTGGAAACGCTGTGATGCGCAGTGCGGCGCTGGTCGGCAATCCCAACGCGGGCAAGAGCGCGCTGTTCAACGCGCTGACCGGGGCCCGGCAAAAGATCGCGAACTATCCCGGCGTCACGGTTGAGCGCAAGGCCGGCCAGCTTACCCTGCCGGGCGGCGAAACGATTGCGCTGGCCGACCTGCCGGGCAGCTATGGCCTCAACGCCACCAGCCCCGATGAAGAAGTGACCCGCAAGGTCATCCTTGGCCTGCTTCCGGGCGAAACCGCGCCCGAAGTGTTGGTGGTGGTGCTCGATTCCTCGAACCTCGAGCAGCATCTGGTCTTTGCCCAGGAAGTGATCGCGCTGGGCCGCCCGACCGTGGTTGCGCTCAACATGATCGATCTGGCCGAACGCGACGGGCTGGTGATCGATCCCGCCGCGCTCGAAACGGCGCTGGGCGTGCCGGTGGTGCCGACCATCGCGGTGCGGCGGCGCGGACTGGACGAGCTGGCGGCGGCAATTGCCAGGGCCGAGGAACGCCTGCCCGAACATCACCGGCCCCACACCACGCTGACCGAGCGGCGGCTTACCGCGCATGCCATTGCCGAAGCCGCGATCATTTCGGAAACGACGCGCCACCGGATGCACGCGCGGCTCGACCGGCTGTT
Source organism: Sphingomonadaceae bacterium (assembly GCA_046348665.1). GTDB lineage: Bacteria > Pseudomonadota > Alphaproteobacteria > Sphingomonadales > Sphingomonadaceae > Novosphingobium. Next base: position 1,695,641 of record JAXMDV010000001.1, read on the forward strand.
TCTGCATCCCTGGCTTGGCCCGCTGATCCTGTTCGCGGCGCTGTTCGTGGTGTTCCAGGCCGTGTTCAGCGGAGCGGAACCCTTTGCCGACATGCTGGAAGCGGGTGTTGCCTGGCTTTCCGAAGCGGTTCGCGCTGCCCTGCCTGCCGGCCTGGTGCGTGATCTGCTGACCGATGGCGTGCTGGCCGGGGTCGGCTCTGTCATCGTCTTCCTGCCGCAGATCGTGATCCTGTTCTTCTTCATCCTGGCGATGGAGGCATCGGGCTATATGGCCCGCGCGGCATTCCTGATGGATCGGCTGATGGCGCGGGTCGGGCTGTCGGGGCGCAGCTTTATCCCGCTGCTGTCCAGTTTTGCCTGCGCGGTGCCGGGGATCATGGCCACGCGCTCGATCTCCGATCCGCGCGACCGGCTGACAACGATCCTGATCGCGCCGCTGATGACCTGTTCGGCGCGGCTGCCGGTCTATACCATGATCATCGCCGCGTTCATTCCCAACCGCGCGGTGATCCTGGGAATCGGGATGCAGGGGTTGGTGCTGCTGGCGCTCTATGTCTTCGGGATTGCCGGGGCCATGCTGGCCGCGCTGGTGCTGCGCCGCACCGTGACCAAGGGCGCGGCCAGCGGCTTCATCATGGAACTGCCCAAGTACCAGATGCCGCGCGCGTCCGACCTGCTGCTGGGCCTGGTCCAGCGCGTGCGGATCTTCCTGCGCCGGGCGGGCACGATCATCCTTACGGTCAGCGTGGTGCTGTGGCTGCTGCTCAACTTTCCGCGCGCCGGGGAAGGGCAGAACCAGGTCGACGCCTCGATCGCCGGGCATATCGCCAATGGCCTTGCCGTGGTGGTCCAGCCGATCGGCTTCAACCGCGATATCGCGCTGTCGCTGATTCCGGCGATGGCCGCGCGCGAGGTGGCGGTCAGCTCGCTTGCCACGACCTATGCCGTGGCCGGGGCGGATGAGAACAGCCAGGCGCTCGAGCTGGGCGAGCAGCTCAAGAGCCGGTGGAGCCTTCCCACCGCGCTCGCCTTCCTCGCCTGGTTCGTCTTTGCCCCCCAGTGCATGAGCACGATCGCGGTTACCCGGCGCGAGACCAATGGCTGGACCTGGCCGATGTTCATGCTCGGCTACCTGTTCGCGCTGGCCTATTTCTTTGCCGGGCTGACCTATTGGGCGGCCGTCTGGCTGGGGTTGGGCTAGGAGCGCGACTTGCTGCGTTCCGGGGGAAATTCCCCACGTTCGGCTGGCACGCGCGCTGGCGATTGGCTAGGCCGGTCGCAACCAATTCAAAGGACTCGATTCGATGGCAGGCAGCGTCAACAAGGTCATTCTCATCGGCAACCTGGGGGCCGATCCCGAAGTGAAGTCGTTCCAGAACGGCGGCAAGATCGCCAACCTGCGCATCGCCACCAGCGAAAGCTGGAAGGACCGCCAGACCGGCGAGAAGAAGGAGCGCACCGAATGGCACACCGTGGTGCTCCAGTCCGAAGGGCTGGTCGGCGTTGCCGAACGCTATCTGCGCAAGGGCAGCAAGGTCTACATCGAAGGCCAGCTGCGCACCCGCAAGTGGCAGGACCAATCAGGCAATGACCGCTATTCGACCGAGGTTTCGGTGGGCGGCATGGGCGGGGTGCTGACCATGCTCGATGGCGCGCCGGGTGGCGGCCAGGGCGGCGGCGGCGGCAACTTTGGCGGCGGCCAGCGCAGCGGCGGGGGTGACTTCGGCGGCGGCCAGCGTTCGGGCGGCAGCGGCTTCGGCGGCGGTGCGGGTGGCGGCGGCGGCTTCGCCGACGATCTCGACGACGATATCCCGTTCTGAGCTACTTTTTCAGCAGACCCTTCAGCGCGCCGAACGCCCCGGCTTCGCCTTCGCCGAGCAGCCCTGCCTGGCGCCGCGCCGCCTCGGCGCCGGGGCCTTCGAGGTAGGGGTCGATCGCCAGCGCCAGCGTCTGGGCCAATGCTTCGCCCAGATCGAAGCGGGTGCCTTCGATCTCGATCTCGTCAAGATCCTCTGCCTCCAGCTCGACCTCGTCGGCATGAGAATCGGGGGCGGGGACAAAGCGCAGCGAGACCGGCTCCTCGATCCGCACCGGCAAATCCTCACCCGATACCGCGCAGCTTTGCACCACGTCGGCTTCGAGCGTGCCTTGCGCGCAGATGACCGGGCCTTGGGCAGTCAGGGTGATCCGTCCGGTCAGGCTATTCACCGCAACCAGCCCAAAGCGCGCGGCCAGCGCCGCGCATTCGTCGGCCGTGGCGACAAGCACCTGCTCGCCGACGGGAAGGCGGCTGGTGTCATAGGGGCGGGCAAATTCGCTCATCGGGCAATGACTCCGGCCAGCAGGTCGGCATCGCTGCTCGCCTCAAGCGCGCCCGCCAGTACCCGCATTTCCGCCGCGATCGCCGCCGGGTCGGCATCCTCGTTCAGGCTGACATTGCGCGTGACCGCGTCGTGCAGCGCATCGTCGCCGGCCTGCGCCAGCGCCGCGCGGTAGGCGTCGAGCCGTCCGCCCAGCGCGCCCATCAGCCTGCCCATGTGCTTGCCCACGACCAGGTCGCCCACCCCGCTCTGGCGCAGCTGGCCGTCCATGTCGGAGACGAACAGTTCGGTCAGCCGCGCGGCGGCGCGGCGCAGGTCCGGCCCGCGCTCAAGCCGGATCAGCACCAGGCTGAGCACCAGCGCGATGCAATCGAACCGGCCCGGAACGGTATCGGCAACGCCGCCTTTCGTGTACCACTGCGGCTCGCGCGCCACTTCGACCACGCGGTGCCACAGCGGCCGCAGATCAGCCGAAGCGGTATCGCGGCGCAGCAGGCGATCAAGCAGGGCCATGCGGTCCTTTCATTCAGTCACGGTTAAACGCCGACCGCCCAGTTGCGCCATGCGCCAAGGCAGCCTAAGGCTGGGCGCGATAGATCACATGACCGTCCCCGGCAAGTTGCCAGGGGATCAGGAGCGACGAACACGATGCCGTTCAAGGTAAGAATTCTGGGCCTCGCCGCGGTTACCCTGGCCTTGGGCGCCTGCGCCTCGATCAAGGACCACCGCGGCTACCTGGTCGATGCGGCGCTGCTCGATTCGGTCATGCCGGGGGTCGACAACCGGATGTCGGTCGAACGCACGCTTGGCCGGCCGACCTATGTCAGCCAGTTCGGCCGCCAGGACTGGTACTATATCTCGACCAACACCCGCCAGCGGGCCTTCACCCGGCCCCAGGCGCAGGACCAGCTGCTGGTTCACATCGCCTTCGACGACAAGGGCAACGTCGCCTCGATCGAACGGACCGGCATGGAAAAGGTCGCCAAGTTCGACCCCGATCACGACAAGACGCCGACGCTGGGCCGTCAGCGCAGCTTCCTTGAGGACCTGTTCGGCAATATCGGCCAGGTCGGCGCGCCGGGCGGCGCCGGGCAGGGCGGGCCGGGCGGTCCGAACGGAAGCTAGGTTGAACGCGGCGGGATAGCGCATATATCCCGCCCATGAGCAGTTCACACGGCAGCCACGGCCTGGTCCAGTGGCATGGCACCACCATCATCGGCGTGAAGAAGGGCGGCAGGACCGTCATCGCCGGCGATGGCCAGGTTTCGATGGGCAACACGGTGATGAAGCCGAACGCGCGCAAGGTGCGGCGGCTGGGCGATGGCTCGGTCATTGCCGGCTTCGCCGGGGCTACCGCCGATGCCTTCACCCTGTTCGAGCGGCTCGAGAAGAAGCTCGAAGCGCACCGCGGCCAGCTGATGCGCGCCGCGGTCGAGCTGGCGAAGGACTGGCGCACCGACAAGTATCTCAGGAACCTCGAGGCGCTGATGATCGTCGCCGACAAAGACGTGCTGCTGATCCTTACCGGCAACGGCGATGTGCTCGAGCCGGAGGAAGGCATCGCCGCGATCGGCTCGGGCGGAAACTATGCCCTCTCCGCCGCCAAGGCGCTGAGCGATTACGAAGAAGACCCCGAACGGATCGCCCGCCGCGCGATGGCCGTGGCCGCCGAGGTCTGCGTGTTCACCAATGACCGCGTGACGGTCGAGACGATCTGATCCCATGACCGAAAACCTGACCCCCAAGGCGATCGTCGCCGCTCTGGACGAACATATCGTTGGCCAGGCCGAGGCCAAGAAGGCCGTCGCGGTGGCCCTGCGCAACCGCTGGCGCCGCCAGCGCCTCTCGGCCGAGCTGCGCGACGAGGTGACGCCCAAGAACATCCTGATGATCGGCCCCACGGGCTGCGGCAAGACCGAGATCAGCCGCCGCCTGGCGAAGCTGGCCGATGCGCCCTTCGTCAAGGTCGAGGCGACCAAGTTCACCGAGGTCGGCTATGTCGGCCGCGATGTCGAACAGATCGCCCGCGATCTGGTCGAGGAAGCGATCCGGCTCGAAAAGGACCGCCGCCGCGAAGCGGTGCGCGAGGCCGCCGAAAAAGGCGCGATGGACCGGCTGCTCAAGGCGCTGGTCGGCGACGGCGCTTCGGAAGCGACCCGCGAGAGCTTTCGCCAGCGGATCGCCGAGAAGGCGATGGATGACATCGAGGTCGAGATCGAGGTCGAGGACAGCCCCGGCGCCGGAATGGACATTCCCGGCATGCCCGGCGGGATCGGCATGATCAACCTGGGCGAAATGATGCAGAAGGCGATGGGCCGCCAGAACCTCAAGCGCCGCAAGCTCAAGGTGCCCGATGCCTGGGCCAAGCTGGTCGACGAGGAAGCCGAAAAGCGCATGGACCAGGACGATGTCGCCCGGGTCGCGCTGGCCAATGCCGAAACCAACGGCATCGTCTTCATCGACGAGATCGACAAGATCGCGGTCAGCGACGTGCGCGGCGGCTCGGTCAGCCGCGAGGGCGTCCAGCGCGACCTGTTGCCGCTGATCGAGGGCACCACGGTCGCCACCAAGTACGGGGCGATGAAGACCGACCACGTGCTGTTCATCGCCAGCGGCGCGTTTCACCTCGCCAAGCCCAGCGACATGCTGCCCGAACTGCAGGGCCGCCTGCCGATCCGGGTCGAACTGAAAGCGCTGAGCGAGGACGATTTCGTCCGCATCCTCTCCGAAACCCGCGCCAACCTGGTCGAACAGTACAAGGCGCTGCTCGGCACGGAAAAGGTCAGTGTCGATTTCACTCCAGAAGCGGTGCGCGAAGTCGCCCGGATCGCCGCCCAGGTCAACGAAGCGGTCGAGAACATCGGCGCGCGGCGACTCCAGACGGTGATGGAAAAGCTGCTCGAGGAACTGAGCTTCGAGGCCGAGGACAAGGCCGGCGAAGTTGTGACGATCGACGAAGCCTACGTCAGCGCCAGACTGGCCGGGCTGGCGCGGGATACCGACCTTTCGAAATATATCCTGTAGGTTCGGCACACCCCACTTTCGTGATCACCCCCGCTTTCGTCATCAACCCGCGTGTGCGTCATCACCCCCCGCTTTCGTCATTGCGAGCGCAGCGAAGCAATCCAGCGGCGGTTCGCGCTGCCCTGGATTGCTTCGCTGCGCTCGCAATGACGAGGGCTGGGGGGAGAATTCGTCAGCTCCGCCACCTACCTTGTCATTGCGAGGGGCGAAGCCTCGCGGCAATCCAGGAGTTGCGCGCACCGCCGCTGGATTGCTTCGCTGCGCTCGCAATGACGAAGCTTTTGTTGGTGTTTGTCTCTCTTCGTTGCGGGGCTGCGGCCGGGATTCATTACCATGCCCTCAAGGCTCGCCGCATTCGCCGCCATCCCCCAACTTTCGTCATTGCGAGCATAGCGAAGCAATCCAGGGCGATTCGCGCTGCCATCTGGATTGCTTCGCTATGCTCGCAATGACGAATTCTGTTGTTGTTCGTCTCGCTTGACGGGCGCTGGCGGGGCTTCCGTCTCCTATCCCAACAGGCCACGCTGGCCTTAGGCGATCGGCTTGCTATACCTTCCCCATGCAGACCCCCGACGACAAGCCGATCTACCGCCTGCTCACCGGCAAGGACGACCGCGCCTTTTGCGAGCGGGTGTCCGAGGCGCTGACCCAGGGTTGGCGGCTTTACGGGTCCCCCGCGATGGCCTGGGACGAAGGTCACCTGTGCATGAAGGTTTCGCAGGCGGTGGTCTGGCACGAGGCGGACGTGATCAAGTAGTTACTCCGCCGCTTCGCTTGCTTCCTCGATCGCCTCGGCCTGGCGGGTCCACATTTCGGCATAGAGCCCGCCCTTGCGCAGAAGCTGGGCATGGGTGCCCTGTTCGGCCAGTTGTCCTTCGCTGAGCACCAGGATCCGGTCGGCGTCGGCCACGGTCGATAGCCGGTGCGCGATCGACAGCGAGGTGCGGCCCGCGGCGACCGCGTGCAGGGTGGCGAGGATTTCCTGCTCGGTGCGGGTGTCGAGCGCGCTGGTTGCCTCGTCAAGCAGCAGTATCGGCGGATTCTTGACCAGCGTGCGGGCGATCGCCACGCGCTGCTTTTCCCCGCCCGAAAGCTTGAGCCCGCGTTCGCCCACTTCGGTGGCAAAGCCCTGCGGCAGGCGTTCGATCAGGCCGGTCAGCGCGGCGCCGCGCGCGGCCGCTTCGATCTCTGCCGGTCCCGCCCCGTCGCGGCCATAGGCGATGTTATAGCCGATCGTGTCGTTGAACAGCACCGAATCCTGCGGGACGATCCCCAGCACCTTGCGCAGGCTTTCCTGCGTGACCTCGCGGATGTCCTGCCCGTCGATCAGGATCCGGCCCGACCAGGGATCATAGAAGCGGAACACCAGCCGCGCGATCGTGCTCTTGCCCGCGCCCGACGGGCCGACCAGCGCGACCTGGTGGCCGGCGGGCACTTCGAAGCTCAGGCCCTTGAGGATCGTGCGGTCACGCTCATAGCCGAAGACCACGTCCTCGAAGACCAGTGTGGGCCTATCGACCACCAGCGCCGGTGCGCCGGGCATGTCCTTCACTTCCACCTCGGTATCGATCAGGCGGAACATCTCGGCCATATCGATCAGTCCCTGGCGGATCGTGCGATAGACCATGCCCAGCATGTCGAGCGGGCGAAACAGCTGGGTAAGGTAGGTCTGGACGAAGACCAGCTGGCCCGCGGTATATTCGCCCCGGGCCCAGCCCCACACGGTCATCGCCAGCGCCACCGCCATCAACAGGTTGACCACCAGCGCCTGCGCGATGTTGAGCAGGCCGAGGCTGTTCTCGCTTTTCACCGCGGCATTCGCATAGGCGCGGGTCGCTTCGGCATAGCGGGCCTCTTCGCGCGCTTCGGCGCCGAAATATTTCACCGTTTCGTAGTTGAGCAGCGAATCGACCGAACGCGCCAGCGCCTGTCCGTCGAGCCGGTTCATCTGTTCGCGCAGCGCCGTGCGCCATTCGGTGATCGTGCGGGTCGCCCAGATATAGGCGGCCACCGCGATCCCCGTGGCGATCACCAGCGGCCAGCCGAAATTGAGATAGAAGATCACCGCCACGCCCACCAGCTGGATCACCGTGGGTGCGATGTTGAACAGCATGAAATAGAGCATGATGTCGATGCTCTTGGTGCCGCGGTCGATCACCTTGGTCACTTCACCGGTGCGGCGCGCAAGGTGGAAGCGCAGCGACAGGCGGTGAAGCTGGGCAAAGACGTGTTCGGCCAGCTGGCGGGTCGCGTCCTGGCCAACGCGTTCGAAAACGATGTTGCGCAGGTTGTCGAACACCACCCCGCCAAAACGCCCGACGGAATAGGCCAGGACATAGAGCAGCGCGAAAGTCAGCACCCGCGCGCCGGCAATGTTCATCGCATCGACCGCCCACTTCAGCAGGTAGGGCAGCACGAATTGCACCGCGATCGAGACCAGCACCAGCAGCACCGCGCCAACGATCCGCCAGCGCAGCGCACGGTTCTGGTCCGGCCAGAGATAGGGCAGGAAACGGCGCAGCGTGTCCCAGCCATCGTGGCGCGAAAGGGTCTGGTCTGGCTGTGCGGTTTCGGGAGGCATCGCCACCATTTAGGACCGTGACCGGCAAATGCCAGAGCGCAGTCTCAGCGATAGGCGTCGGTCGGCAGGTCGAAATAGATCCGGCGGGTCGCGAAATCGATCGCGATCCGGTTGAGCGCGCGCATGTCGCGCATTCCCAGGAACAGCGCGGGCCTGCCGTCCAGCCCCAGCGCCTTGAACGGCGGGGCATCAGCATAGGCGATCACCACGTTGCCGAAGTTCATCTCCTGGATCCTGAGGTCGTCGGCAAGTCCCAGTTCGGCGGTGATGGTCTGCCCGGTAACGCTTTTCAGCACCATCGTGCCGTTGAGCGTGCGCTTGGCCAGCGCTTTTTGCAGCACGCGGTTGCCGATCGAATATTCCGCCCCGGTATCGATCACCACGCTGACCCGCACGCCCTCGATCGTGGCATCGGTCATGATCAGCTGGCCGGACTTGCGCCGCGCGGTGACGACGATTTCGTAGCCCCGGTTGCCGCCGAGCGCCCTGGCATCGTCGACCGCCATGGTCCCGGCGCGAAAGTCGATCTGGACGCGCTGGCCCTGCAGGCTGTCGAGCCCGAGGATCCCTTCGGCCCCGATCGCCTGTTCGGGCAGCAGCGGGGCAAGCACGCTGTAGAAGCTGCGCTGGCCGAGACCGATCTCCTCAAGCATCACCGTATCGACCTTGCTGACCCCGGCGACCCCGATCAGGTTGGCCTTGCCCTGGGCCTTGAGCGCCAGTTTGCCGGCCAGCGCGGTGCTCAGCACGGTGTTCTGCGCGCCGGTATCGATCAGGAACCGATAAGGGCCATTGGCGCCAATCCGCACCGGCACGGTCATCCGGTCGTGCCGGTCGTCCGATACCAGCACCACGTCGGTTTCGCTCATCGGAGTGACCGCCTGCTGCCCGGCCAGCACCGGCAGCACCGCCGCGACCGGCAGCAGGGGCGCGAGGAGCAGACTGGACGGCATCGGCGTATCCTCTCCGACCCGGAAGGTATCACGCGGCGCGCCGGGACGCCACGATGTCCGTCAAACCGGCCATTTGCCTTTGCTTAACACGCATTTGCTAAGGAGCCGGGATGGAATCTCTGCCGCAACGACTGGTCCGCAAGCTGCGCGAATGGCAGTTCAACCGAGCCGCGCGAGCCGTGCTGGCGACCCCGCCGGTGCGCGCCGTCGACGATGGTGTGGTGATCTTTTCGATGATCGGCACGCGGGTGCTCCACCCCTATCTGGTTTCGGCCAAGTCGTTCCATGCCCAGCTTGGACGCGGGCGCTTTGCGGTGCTCGACGACGGGACACTGACCCGCGCCGACCGGGAGATACTCGCGCGGCATCTCGACAATCCGCAGATCCTCTCGATCGCTGATGTCGATCCGGGCGACTGCCCGCGCGGCGGTTGCTGGGAACGGCTGCTCACCCTGCTCGACCTGCGCCGCGACAGTTATGTCATCCAGCTCGATTCGGACACGGTCACGCTGGGGCCGGTCCCCGAAGTGGCCGAGGCGATCGCGGCGGGGCGCAATTTCACCCTGAAAGGCGATGCCACCTCGCGCTGGCTGCCGGCCACTGCCTTTGGCCGCGACCTTGCCGAAGTTCCCGAGAACGAGCACGTCCAGGCGCGGATCGAGGCGGTGATGGACCGGATCGACGCCGGGCTGCCGCAGGGCCTGCACTATGTCCGCGGCTGCGCAGGCTTTGCCGGGTTCGCGGCGGGCGGGCTGAACCGCAATGTCGCCGATACCTTCAGCCGCGAGGCGAAGGCGCTGCTCGGCGCGGCGAAGTGGGCTGAGTGGGGGAGCGAGCAGGTCATGTCGAACGTGATCGTCTCGAACGAGGGCGAGCCGCTGCTGCTGCCTTACGATCGCTACATGAATTACTGGCGCGAGCCGGACCTTGGCCAGGCCTCGCTGGTCCACTTCCTGGGAACATGCCGGTATGAGCGCGGCATGTACCTCAAGGCCGCGCGCCAGGCGATTGCCGCGCTAGGCTAGCATCGTCCGAAGCACCGGGACGCGTGCGGCGGCGATGCGGAATTCCTGCCAGGCCGGATGCCGCAGCAGGGGCAGCGCGGCCAGCCAGCACAGGCCGCCGGCAAGGCTCAACCCGACAAGGCGGACAAAACCCATGTCCGCACCGCCCCAGCCCAGATAGCTCGCCAGCGCCAGCGGCATGCCGGCAATCGCGGCGCAGATCGCGCTCTTGCCATAGATGCCCAGCAGCGACGCCAGCGGAATGTCCAGCAGCCGCTTGATGAAACCGATGTAGATCACGAACCAGGCCGCGCCGATCGCGATCCGGCTGAGCGCCGCGGCTTCCAGCCCCCACAGGCAGAAAGTCGCCAGCAGTGCCAGGGTCAGCAGGGTATCGGCAAGGTTGACCCAGACCAGCGTCCTGATCCGGCCGAGCAGGATCGGGATGTCCATCTGCAGCGGGATCGCGACAAAGAACATCTCGGCCAGCGCGGTCCAGCGCAGCAGCGGGGCGACCTCGGCCCAGTTGGGGCCATAGAGAAGCTGCACCACCGGTTCCGCCGCCAGCGCCAATCCAACCGCCGCCGCCCATTGCAACGCGGTGTTGCAGGCGACCAGGTGGAGGTAAGGCTCGACCAGGTTTTCGCCTGCGTCACGCTTCTTCGCGAAGGCGGGATAGAACACCCCGTTGAGCGTGCCGACCACCAGCATCGACATCTGCCCGGCCAGCGCGCTGGCGCGGGTAAACAGGCCGGTTGCGGTCAGGCCCAGCAGGCGTCCGACGATCAGGTCCTGGCTGCGCATTCCCAGCGCACCCGACAGGCTGAGCACGAACGAGGCTCCGCCGAAGCCCAGCATCGGCTGCACGATTTCCCGGCTCTCCGGCCGGCGCGGCCAGACTGGGCGCGCGATCTGCACCACGCCAAGCCGCACCAGGGCGGTCGCCAGCATGCCCCAGGCTAGCGCGGCCGGTCCGGCGCCCGCCGCGGCAGTCGCGATCGAGACCGCCGCGCCGGCCAGCGCCGATCCGGCATTGGCAAAGAACAGGGATCTCAGATCAAGCGCGCGCAGCAGCAGCGCGGCAGGCACGATCGCCAGCGGCATCACGAAATAGGATGCGGCGATGATCAGCATCAGCCCGGTCAGCCCCGGCTGGTCATAGAAGCGCGAGAGCGGCCAGGCGGCAAGCGCCACGCCGACGGCCACCAGCCAGCCGATCCCCACCGCCACCGCGGCATAATCGCGCACATGCTCTTCCTGCATCTGCGGCTGGCCGGTGACAAAGCGGCTGATCCCCATGTCCTGGAAGATCGAGACCATCATCGCCGCCGCCAGCGCAATCGAGAACAGCCCGACATCGGCGGGCAGCAGGAACAACCGCGAAATGACCACGCTGGTGGCGAACTGGATCGCGAAGCTCGCATACTGCGAGACCAGCGACCACGCGGCGGCGCGGCGCACGCTCATCGGGCGAGCGCGGTGATCAGCTTGAGCGCGCGGCGCGGCTCGCCGAAACGGACCAGCCGCGCGGCGGTGCGCCACAGCTCGGCCCCGCGTCCGCCTTCCTCGACGTGCGCGAGCAGCAGATCAAAGCCTTGCCCCGCCATCTCGCTGCGCGAATAGAGCAGTGCCCGCGCGACATGGGCGCACACCTCGCTCGCCGCGCCCTTGCGGCCGAACAATTCGTCGAACTGCTCGATCGGGGGCAGAACATCGAGGTGCTCGGTCGGATCGGGTCTACCGGCCTGCCGCTCGGCATAGGCAAGCCGCGATACCGCAACCCCGATCTGCTGTTCGAGCGCGTGGCGGTTCGAGACCTGGCCCGAATAGTGCCGATACCGCACCAGCCGCTCGGGCAGGTTGGCGATCCGCGTGCGATGCGCCAGGCGCAGCCACAGGTCGTAATCCTCGCAGTGGCGGAACGCGGCGTGATAGCCGCCCGCCGCCAGGACCACGTCGCGCCGGTACATCACCGTC
>JAXMDV010000001.1:1712500-2147969 GCA_046348665.1 Sphingomonadaceae bacterium
GGTCCTAAGGTAGCGAAATTCCTTGTCGGGTAAGTTCCGACCTGCACGAATGGCGTAACGACTTCCCCACTGTCTCCAGGATATGCTCAGCGAAATTGAATTCTCCGTGAAGATGCGGAGTACCCGCGGTTAGACGGAAAGACCCCGTGCACCTTTACTGCAGCTTCAGAGTGGCATTAGGAAAGAATTGTGTAGCATAGGTGGGAGGCTTTGAAGCCGGGACGCCAGTTCCGGTGGAGCCATAGGTGAAATACCACCCTGTTGTTTTCTGATGTCTAACCTCGCACCGTTATCCGGTGCAGGGACCCTCTGTGGCGGGTAGTTTGACTGGGGCGGTCGCCTCCTAAAGAGTAACGGAGGCGCGCGATGGTAGGCTCAGGACGGTTGGAAACCGTCTGCGAGAGTGCAATGGCATAAGCCTGCCTGACTGCGAGACTGACGAGTCGAGCAGAGACGAAAGTCGGTCATAGTGATCCGGTGGTCCCTCGTGGAAGGGCCATCGCTCAACGGATAAAAGGTACGCCGGGGATAACAGGCTGATGATTCCCAAGAGTCCATATCGACGGAATCGTTTGGCACCTCGATGTCGGCTCATCACATCCTGGGGCTGGAGCAGGTCCCAAGGGTTTGGCTGTTCGCCAATTAAAGTGGTACGTGAGCTGGGTTCAGAACGTCGCGAGACAGTTTGGTCCCTATCTGCCGTGGGCGTCGATACTTGAGAGGAGTTGCCCCTAGTACGAGAGGACCGGGGTGAACATGCCTCTGGTGTACCTGTCGTGGTGCCAACCGCGCAGCAGGGTAGCTATGCATGGACGGGATAACCGCTGAAAGCATCTAAGCGGGAAGCCTCCCTCAAGATAAGGTATCTTCGAGTCGTGATAGACCATCACGTTGATAGGCCGGATGTGGAAGCGCAGTAATGCGTGGAGCTAACCGGTCCTAATAACTCTGATCATGCTTGATGAATCCCACCATCAATGACAGCTCTGCTGTCGTTGACCGGACGGTCATCACAGCCAGATACGCCTACAACACGTAAACGTGCATCGATTAAAACCCGTATCCGCCTGCTTTATTGCTTGGTGGCCATAGCGTCAGTGCCCCACCCGATCCCATCTCGAACTCGGCCGTGAAACCTGACAGCGCCGATGGTACTAACGCTCAAGCGTTGGAAGAGTAGGACGTCGCCAGGCATTACAGCAGGCGGGCACGGGAAAACCCATTCACATGTCAGGGCATTCGCCCGCACTTCAAGGGCCGCCCAGCGGCCCTTTTTGTGTCTCTGGGGCTTGTGTCCAGACTATAAGGCCCTACATGGGCCACGGTGACGCGGGGTGGAGCAGCCCGGTAGCTCGTCAGGCTCATAACCTGAAGGTCGCAGGTTCAAATCCTGCCCCCGCAACCAACCGCAAAACCCCGCTTCGGCGGGGTTTTTTGTTGCAGCGCCAGGCGCTAGAGGATCTTGATGGACGATCCGCTCAACCGCCGGATGATCGTGGCGCTGCTCGCGCTGCTGCCGATCGTGCTGTTCGCGCTGGCCTGCCAGTCGCTATCGCCTCCGCCCGGTCAAGCCCAGGCGGCACAGGCGGCAGAGCTTGCTGCTTTGCCCGGGACGGCCGTGGATGCGCCGATCGTCGGGCTGGAACCGGCCCCCGGAACGCTATCCGCCGATGCGATGGACGCAGCGCGCGCGGCGAACGCGCGCGATCCCTTCACGACCGGAGCGGTCCCGCCGGCACCGCCATTCCGCTTCACGGGCTCGGTTGCCGATCAGTACAACGCCCGCGAATGTCTCGCGCTCGCCGCGATGGCCGAAGCGGGGCCGAGCGAGGTTGGGCAGCGTGCGGTGATCCAGGTGATCCTCAACCGGGTGCGCCATCCGGCGTTTGCCAAGACCGTCTGCGGCGTGGTTTTTGAGGGCTCGCAGCGCGCGACCGGGTGCCAGTTCACCTTTACCTGCGATGGTTCGCTGCAGCGCCGCTATGGCGAAGAAGCGTGGGCCGCGGCGCGCGCGAGAGCGACCCAGGCGCTGGCCGGAGCAGTCTTTGCCCAGGTCGGCAGCGCAACGCATTACCATACAGACTGGGTCTATCCCGACTGGAGCCCCAAGCTGGAAAAGCTCACCCAGGTTGAAACCCACCTGTTCTTCCGCTGGCCGGGCCGGTGGGGCACCGCGCAAAGCTGGACCGCCTACCGCGGCGGCGAACCATCGCTGGCGGCCCTGATCGCCGGTTCGATGCCTATCGCCGACGCCAGCGGTGTTCCGGACTATGACGCCGATGCATCCACGGCGATCGCGCCCCTGCCGCCCGATACGCCAAAGGTGAGCAGCGGCGAGGTAGTCATGCGGCTGCCTTCGGGGCGCGGCAATTTCATCGTGGTTGCCAGCGGAGCGGGCATGCAGGCCGCGCTCGACAATGCCAGGAAGCTGTGCACCGGCGAAGGGACCTGCCGGGTGATGGGCTGGCTCAGTCGCGGCGAGATTCCCGCAAGTTTCCCGCTGCCGCGCGCAGCGCGCGACAGCCTGCAGTTCAGCTATACGCGCGATCCCGCGGGCGGTGAAATCGTGCTCTACAATTGCGACACATTCAAAGGCCTGCCGCGCGAACAATGCATTCCGCGGGGGCGCTGAATGTCGACTTGCGTTGCAAGAGGAAATGACCGCTACTGCGCTGTAAATCCAGTCGGGAGTGGCATATGACCAAGCTACGCATCTTCCTTTTGCCTTTGGCTAGTTTCATGGCGCAGCCCGCCTATGCCTATTGCCCAGGCTGGGAGATTGATGGCTTGCGCTATTATTCCGTCCCAAGAGAGTTCAATCGCGCAAGCTATGTCGCAGTTGTAAAGGTTAGCAACGAAACGTGGCTTGACGAGGATGGAAAGCGAAAGCCGAGCGAATTTGATGGCAATATCGGAGCCTATTATTCGGTCAGTTTGGTTTGGGCATACAAGGGCCGGCCACCTCCGCAAATGCGTTTGTTCAGTGAAAATAGTACCGCTCGTTTCTCAATGAGAGTTGGCAAGGAATACGTTGTTTTTATTACGAAAGAAGAATTCAACAGGCCTGTTGGTATGGCGCTTACCGTCGACACTTGCGGGAACTCACCCGTGCAAATGAGTAGGGCAAGCAGATTGATCGCACGGCTGAAACGGCTCAGTCGCTAGTTGCGCGTATCCAAAGCGAGCTTGAGCCCGAAGGCCACGAACAAACCGCCGGTCAATCGGTCGAGCCAAGCCATGATGCCGGGCCGCTTCAGTGCACCGAGCAATGGCCGGGTTGCGGCAACGAGCGCGCCAAACCAGGCGAGGCCGAGCACGTTGTGGACGCTGGCGAGCAGCACCGACCAGCCCAGCACGCTCGACCCCGCCGGGATGAACTGCGGCAGGAACGAGACATAGAACACGCCGACCTTGGGATTGAGCATATTGGTCAGGAACCCGCGCAGCAGCCAGTTGGGCTGGGCCGGTATTGCGGTCTCCGTATCCGCCAGGTCAAACCCGCGGCGGGGACGATGGATCAACCTGGCCCCGAGATAGAACAGGTAAAGCGCACCGGCCCAGCGCAGCGTTTCGTAGGCAAGCCGCGATGCCGCCAGCAGCGCGCCAAGGCCCGCGCCGACCAGCAGACCCCAGCCGAGGCAACCCAGCGCAATCCCGACCGCGGCCAGCATCGCGCGGCGCGGACCTTCGGCGGCGGCGGTGCGTAGCACCAGCGCGGTATCCAGCCCCGGAGTAATCGTCAGCAGGCTGGCTGCGGCGGTAAAGGCCAGCAGCGCCGCGACGGGGGTCACGCGCTGAACTTGCCGCCTTCGCTGGCCAGCCTTTCAAGCAGCGGTGCGACCGACAGGCCGTGGCGCTTCAGCCCATCGGCGATCTTGCCCAGCCCCTCGTGGTCAGCCCAGTACATGATCCCGCCGGTCCAGGCCGGCCAGCCATAGCCGTTCAGCCAGACCAGGTCGATGTCGCTGGCGCGCTGGGCGATGCCTTCATCGAGGATAAGGGCGCCTTCGCTGACCATCGGATAGAGCAGGCGTTCGAAGATCTCCTGCTTGCTGACTTCGCGCTGGGTCACGCCGCTCTTGGCGGCAAAGTCGGCGATGATCGCCTTGACCTCGTCCGAAGGGGTGCGCTGGCGGTTTTCGTCGTAGTCGTAGAAGCCCTTGCCGGTCTTCTGCCCCCAGCGCCCGGCAGCGCACAGCGCCTCGCGGATCGTGGTGACTTTCGACGGATCACGGTGCCAGCCAATGTCGAGCCCGGCGAGATCACCCATCTGGAACGGCCCCATCGGGAAGCCGAAATCGAGCAGCACCTGGTCGATGTCGTAATAGGCCGCGCCTTCCATCAACAGGGCATTGGCCTGTTCCTGGCGCTTGGCCAGCATACGGTTGCCGATGAAGCCGTGGCACACCCCGGAAACCACCGGCACCTTGCGGATCGTCCCCGCCAGTTTCATCACCGTCGCCAGCTGGCTCGCCCCGGTCCTGGCGCCGCGCACGACTTCGAGCAGTTTCATGATGTTGGCGGGCGAGAAGAAATGCATCCCCAGCACGGCCTCGGGCCGCCCGGTTGCGCCGGCGATCTCGTCGACATCGAGATAGCTGGTGTTGCTGGCCAGGATCGCACCCTGCTTCACGATGCCGTCAAGGCGGCCGAACACGTCCTTCTTGACCTCCATCGATTCGTAGACCGCCTCGATCACCAGATCGCAATCGGCCAGGTCGTTGAAGTCGAGGCTGGGGGTCAGCCGACCCATCGCCGCCTGGGCGTCGGTCGCCTCGATCCGCCCGCGCTTGACGCTGGCTTCATAGTTCCTGCCCATCACCGCCACGCCGCGATCCAGCGCGGCCTGTTCCTGTTCGACGATCGTCACCGGGATCCCCGCCGAGAGGAAGTTCATCGTGATCCCGCCGCCCATCGTGCCGGCGCCGATCACGCCGACCTTGCGAATCGGGATCAGCGGGGTGTCGGCGGGCAGGTCGTCGATCGTGCTGCACAGCTTGAGCGCGGCTTCGATATGCGCCTGCGCGCCGGGAAGGGGTTCGGACATCTGCTACTCCTCAGTTCACCTGGCGTTCGTAGCCCTGCCAGTAGGGTTCGCGCAACTGGCGGCGCAGGATCTTGCCGCTGGGATTGCGCGGCAGCATGTCGATCACGTCGACGCTCTTGGGCACCTTGAAGCCGGCGATGCGATCGCGCGACCAGGCGATCACCGATTCCGGATCGATCGTGGCGCCCGGCCTGGGCACGCAAACCGCCTTCACCGCTTCGCCCCACTTGTCGTCGGGAACGCCGATCACCGCGACTTCGAGCACATCGGGATGGCCATAGATCGCGCTTTCGACCTCGGCCGGATAGACGTTTTCGCCCCCGGTGATGATCATGTCCTTGGCGCGGTCGTACATGTAGACATAGCCGTCCTCGTCTAGGTAGCCGACATCGCCGGTGGCGACCCAGCCATCCGCGTCCATCGTGCTCGCGGTCGCTTCGGGCAGCTTCCAGTAGCCCAGCATGTTGGAGGAGGACCGGGTGCAGATCTCGCCGATCTCGCCCACCGGAAGCTCCTTGCCATCGGGCGCGCGGATGACGATTTCCACGCCCGGCAGCGGCTTTCCGGCCGAACGCATGCGGGGATTGCCCTCGGCGCTATGGTCCTCGGGCGGCAGCACGCAGATCGTGCCGGTGGTTTCGGTCATGCCGTAGTTCTGGACGAATTCGGCGCCGAACATCGCGATGCACTGGCGCAGGAGCTCGAGCGGGATCGGACTTGCGCCGTAGAGGATGTACTTAACGCGGCTGAAGTCGGTCTTGGCGCAGTCAGGATGATTGAGCAGCAGCGCAAGTGCGGCGGGAACGATGAAGAAGCGCGTGCAGCCGCGGTTCTCCACCGCATCGAACACGCGGGTCGGTTCGAATTCGGTCAGCACGATCCCCGGCAGCCCCGCCGCCAGCGCCATGATGCCCAGGCCCGTGCCGCCGATGTGCGCACAGGGCATGGCCACCAGCACCGCTTCATCGTCGTCCCACAGCGTGTGCGCGGGCGGATTGTCGAGCCCGGCCTTGCGCAGGCCGAACAGGTTGCGGTTGGACAGAACCGCGCCCTTGGGATTGCCGGTGGTGCCGCTGGTGTAGAGCTGCAGCACGGCCTCGTCGGCCCCGGAAGGCTCGAAGTCTGCGCGCGGCGCCTTGAGGAACTGGGCCTGCGCCTCGGGCACGGTGAAACAGCCGATCAGGCCGGGCCGCCGCCCCAGGGTTTCGGCGCAAGCCTCGAACCCTTCGCCCAGGAACAGCAGCCTGGCCTCGGCATTGTCGATGATGAAGGCGGCTTCGGGTTCGGCCAAGCGCCAGCCGACCGGAACCATGACGATCCCGGCGCGCGCCGCGCCGAAGAACAGGGTGAAATAGGTCGCGCTGTTCTTGCCGAACCAGGCGATCCGTTCGCCCTTCTTCACGCCTTTGGCCAGCAGGGCGGAGGCGACACGGGCGGTCGCATCTTCCAGCTCGGCAAAGGTCAGGGCCAGGTCATCGCCTTCCATCGCGAGCTTGTCGCCGCGGTCCGCGGCCCAGAAGCGCAGGAACTCGTCGAAAGTGAACAGGTCCTTGGTGCGCAGGGCCTGTTCCAGCAGCCGCCGGTAAGTTGCATCATCCATGTTTCTCTCCCGATTGGGGGAGAGTTTAACCGCGCGATTAAGAGAGGCAAGGCCCTAGTTTCGTCATCCTGCCGCGGTCACGATCAGGCGGGCATAGAAGCGGATCAGGCTTTCGAGGTTGGCGAGCGTCATGTGCTCGTTGGTGCCGTGGATCATCCTGATATCGCCGCTTGCCAGCGCGATCGCCTGGAAGCGGTAGACATCGTCCGAAACCGGCGCCATCGAGCGGCTGTCGGTGCCGGCAACCACCAGGTAGGGGGCCACCACAAGGTTCGGCCGGTCGGCCCTGGCGGAAGCCGCGATCAGGTTCCAGCCGGGCGAACTGGTCGAGGATACCGGGCTGGGTTCGCGCGGGGCCCGGTCGGCGAACTCGACGCTCACCGGCAAGGCGCTGGTTGCCGAGCGGGCGCGTTCGAGCACGTCCTTCGAGCTGTTCCACGGCGCGATGCGATAGTTGATCAGCGCTTCGGCGCTCTGCGGCAGGACGTTTTCCTTGGGACTGCCGGTCAGCATGGTCGGAGCGATGGTGGTGTGGAGCATCGCCGCCGAAGCAGGGCTTTCGGCCATCTTCGCCATCACCATGCCGCCCAGCAGCCAGCGGTTGGCGACCGCCAGCCTGCTTGCCCCGCCGGCCTTTGCGGCCAGCACCGCGACCATGCTTTCGGCCGGGCCGCGCAGTTCCAG
This sequence comes from Sphingomonadaceae bacterium, assembly GCA_046348665.1. Lineage (GTDB taxonomy): Bacteria > Pseudomonadota > Alphaproteobacteria > Sphingomonadales > Sphingomonadaceae > Novosphingobium. The sequence continues at coordinate 1,719,832 of JAXMDV010000001.1, forward strand.
CGGGAATTGCCGAGCGTTGATCGCCAGCACCGCCTTGGCAAGGTTGACCGTACCGATTTCGTTGGGCTTGGGCGGGGCCGAACTGTGCCCGCCGGGCGCCCTGGCGGTGACTCGCAGCGTGACATAGCCCTTTTCGGCGATCCCGATCATCGCCGCCGGGCCGTTGATCATCGGGGTGTCGGTGGCGATCAGCCCGCCTTCGTCGATGGTGAACAGCGCCCTGACCTTGCGCGCGGCGAGTTCTTCGGCCGCTGCCGCCGCGCCGGTGCCGCCGGCTTCTTCGTCATGTCCGGCGACCAGGATGATCGTGCGCCGGGGCTTGAAACCCTGCGTGGCGAGCGCCTCCAGCCCCTCGAACAGCGCCACCAGCGAACCCTTGTCATCGATCGAGCCGCGCCCCCAGACCGCGCCCTCGGCGATCGTTCCGGCGAACGGCTGGTGCTTCCAGTCCTTCTCGGTTCCTGGCGTCACCGGCACGACATCCTGATGCGCCATGACGATGATCGGTTGCGCCGCGCTGTCGCTGCCCGGCCAGGTGAAGACCAGCGTCTTGCCCAGCGCCTGCTTCTGCATTGCTGCGTGCGCACGCGGATAGGTGGCGGCCAGCCAGCCTTGCAGCCGATCCCATTCGCCCAGCCGGTTTTCGGCCGCGTCCTGGTGGCTCACGGTCTGGATCTGCACCGCCTGGCTGAGGTGCTGCGCTGCTGCCTGGGTATCGAAAGCCGGGGCCTGGGCCACCCTGATGCCAGACCCGTCGCCCACCGCGCCGGGCTTGAACGTCGCGGTGCGAACCGCGACGGTGCCCACCAGTGCAACCACCGCCGCACCAGCCCAGATCATCCATTTCTTCATCCGATCCCTCCCACGCCTACTGCACCCGGTCTAACCGATAGTCGGCGCGGGTGCTCGGGAAATTCTGGCAGACCTGTCAAAAAACATAGGTGCCGCAAGCCATCTTGCCGTTTTGCCCTTGGTGGGCAGCTGCGCTAGGGCATTGGTTGCAACCATGCCGCGCCTGCTTCGCCTCGTATCCGCACTGACGGTCTGCTGTTCGGTTCCGCTCCATGCCGCGGCGGACATGCCGCTTGGCGCGGTCGGGCCGGGCGGGGATGTCTATGCCGGAGCGGCTGCGCGCACCGTCCGGGGGATCATGGAATATGCCCGCTGGAACGAGCGCCGCGATCCCACGGTGCTGTGCGTCGCTGGTCCCGCCCAACATGCCGGCCAGATCGGCGGCTGGCGCATGGCCGATGGACGCCAGGTGGTGCGGCGCAACGTCTCTCCGGCTCCTTCCGCGCTGGCTGGCTGCGATGTGCTCTATCTTGGCGCGCTTTCGATCGCGACGCAGCGCCAGCTGACCGCCGCCGTGCGCGGACGCGGCGTCCTGACCATAGCCGAGGCCGATCCCGACAATGCGAGCGATGCGATGTTCGCCTTTACCTACAAGCCCAACGCGCTCAGCTTCCGTCTCAACATCGACGCCGTTTCGCGTTCGGGCATGAAGATCGATCCCCGCGTGCTGCGGGTCGCGCAGGGAGGAGTCTGAGCCATGTCGCCGATTTCCCCAGCGAGGCTGCCGACGCTGCGCGATCTGCTGGCGCGCGCGCACCTGCGGCTGATCCTGTTCACCGTGATCATTGCCTCGGCCAGCCTGATGCTTTCCGGCGTCCTGGTGATCCGCGCCTATGCCCAGCGCAATCTCGAGCTGATGGCGCATACCGTGGCCTATACGGTCGAGCCGGCGGTGGTCTTTCAGGACCGGCAGGCGATCCTTGACGGCATGACTTCGGTCGGGGCGGCCAAGGGGGTCGACCGGCTCGAGGTGTGCGATCCCCTGGGCAAGGTGCTGGTTCGCTGGGACCGTCCGCATGCAGCGGTGCGCGGATGGCTGGTGGGCAGCGCCAATGCCCTGATCTGGGCCGAACCGGCCCGTGCCGATGTTGTCCAGGGCGGGGCAGTGATTGCCCGGGTCAGGGTCTATGGCAATTCTGAGGGGATCCTTCGCTATCTGTTCGCCGCCAGCGTCATCGCGCTGACCTGCATCGGGCTGACCGTGATGGCGACCCGGATCCTCGCGCGGCGGCTGGAGAACGAGGTTATCGCCCCGCTCGATCATGTCGCCGAAGTGGCGCACGCGGTGCGGAGCGAGCGCGCTTTCGAAAAGCGGGTTCCGGCATCCGGGATCGCCGAGATCGACCGCTTCGGCCAGGATTTCAATGCCTTGCTGGCTGAATTGCAGGGCTGGCATGCGGGGCTGACATCGGAAAACGCCGAACTACAGCGCCGCGCGACGCATGACGGGCTGACGGGGCTCGGCAACCGCGCGCTGTTCGACCAGAAACTGGCCGAAGCGATCGCCGAAAGCCAGCGCACGGGCATGTCCTTCGCGTTGCTGTTCCTCGATATCGATCGTTTCAAGCGGGTCAACGACGCCTTTGGGCACAGTTCCGGCGATGCCGCGCTCATCGCGGTGGGCGAACGCCTGCGCGGCGCCGTTCGCCAGATCGATTCCGCGTTTCGCCTGGGCGGTGACGAATTTGCCGTGCTGCTGGCGCCGTTTTTCAGCCGCGAACACCTCGACGGAGTCGTCGCGCGGGTTCGCGCGGCGATGGAAAACCCCTTCCGCATGCCCAATGGCCAGCTTGCCACCGCCTCGCTCAGCGTCGGCGTGGCGGTCTTTCCCGAAGATGGCGCAAATGCGGAAGAATTGCTTTCCCAAGCCGATACGGCGATGTACCGCGACAAGGAGAGTCGGCATCAGGCCGGACCGGAGGGAATAGACCACGATGCGTAAGGGATTGGCGCTGCTGGCGATCACAGCGCTTGCCGCCTGTCAGACCGTACCGGCCAAGCCGGGCTTCTCGGCCAAACAAGTCGCCGCGCTGACCCAGGCGGAATTCAAGCCGGTGGGCGACAATTACGAACTGGGGTTGAGCGACCGCGTGCTGTTCGAGGTCGACAGCAGCGACCTCGGCCCGGAAGCGGCGGCAAGGGTCGACAAGCTGACCGATGTGCTGAAGGGCGTCGAGATCCACGGCGCCGGGGTTGAAGGCCACACCGATTCCACCGGTTCCGATGAATACAACCGCCTGCTGTCCGAACGCCGGGCGCTTGCGGTGAAGGCTGAATTCGTCAAGGCCGGCATGCCCGAAGCGAATGTCCGGGCCATCGGCAAGGGTGAAACCCAGCCCGTCGCCAGCAACGACACCCCCGAAGGCCGCCAGCAGAACCGCCGCGTGGTAATCGTGGTGACGCCTGCCGACGCCAACTGATAGAGCTCCGCCGATGGACGGCGTCTGGCAAGTGTGGATCGATCGCGGCGGGACTTTCACCGATGTAGTCGCGCTGAGCCCCGATGGCGACCTGCGCACCGCCAAGCTGCTGTCCGAAGATCCCAACCGGGCGGAGGATGCCGCGATCGCGGCAATCCACGAGCTGACCGGCGTCAGCGGCACGCTGCCCCGCTGCGAAGTGCGGATGGGGACCACGGTTGCCACCAACGCGCTGCTCGAACGCAAGGGCGAGCCGACGCTGCTGGCGATCACGCGCGGCTTTGGCGATGCGCTGACCATCGGCACGCAGGAACGCCCCGAACTGTTCGTGCGCGAAATCGTGCTGCCAAGGCCGCCCCACGCCCGCGTGCTGGAAGTGGCCGAACGGATCATGGCCGATGGAACGGTGCTTCATGCCCTGGATGAAGACGCCGCGCGCGCCGGATTGGCCGAGGCGCGGGCCGCCGGGCTTGCCGCGATCGCCATCGTGCTGATGCACGGCTGGAAATACCCGGCCCACGAAGCGCGGCTGGCAGAGCTTGCGCGCGAGGCGGGGTTCACGCAGGTCTCGGTTAGCCACGAACTTGCTCCGCTGATCAAGCTGGTGCCAAGGGGCGATACGACGCTGGTCGATGCCTATCTCTCGCCGGTGCTGCGCCGCTATGTCGATCGGTTTACCCAGGCGCTGGGCGGCGCGGCGCGGCCGCTGTTCATGCAAAGCTCGGGCGGGCTGATCGAAGGGTCGCGTTTTCATGGCAAGGACGCGATCCTGTCCGGTCCGGCTGGCGGGATCGTCGGCATGGCGCGCACCGCCGAGATGTCGGGTGCGGCCAAGGTCATCGGGTTCGACATGGGCGGCACCTCGACCGACGTCAGCCACTATGCCGGACATTTCGAGCGTGACAGCGAAACCCGCGTGGCCGGGGTGCGGATTCGCACTCCGATGCTGCGGATCCATACCGTGGCCAGCGGCGGCGGATCGATCTGCCGCTTCGATGCCGGGCGGCTAGTGGTTGGCCCCGAAAGCGCCGGGGCGGTGCCGGGGCCGGCGTGTTACCGCCGCGGCGGCCCGCTCACCGTCACCGATTGCAACGTGCTGCTGGGCAAGCTGGTGCCAAGCCAGTTCCCGAAGGTGTTCGGCCCCAGGGGCGATCAGCCGATCGATGTCGAGGTGGTGCGCCAAAGGTTCGCCGAGCTGTCGCGCGAAGTCGGCTTGCCTGCCGAGCTACTGGCAGAGGGCTTCATCCGCATCGCGGTGGCGCAGATGGCCCATGCGATCCGCCAGATCTCGGTCGCGCGCGGCCATGATGTCACCAGCCACGCGCTCTCGTGCTTTGGCGGTGCGGGCGGGCAGCATGCCTGCCTGGTCGCCGATGCGCTGGGGATTGATACCGTGCTGGTCCACCCGCTCGCCGGGGTACTTTCGGCCTATGGCATGGGCCTTGCCAGCGAAGCCGCGGTGCGTGAAGGCGGGCTGGGTCTGCCGCTGGCGCCCGGTGTCGAAACCGCGGTCGAGGCATTGCGCGCGCGGCTGGCCGATGAGGCCGAACGGCAGCTGGGCCGGGCCGCCAGCAGGGTGGAGACGCGGCTGTTCGTGCGGCGCGAGGGCAGCGAAAGCACGATCGAGCTTGAACCGGGACCGGCGGACGACCTCGCCGCTCGCTTTGCCGAGCGTCACAGCGCGGAATTCGGCTTCGACGGCAGCGGTGCCCTGATCGTCGACCGGGTGCGGGTCGAGGCGGTGGCCGAGGATCTCGGCGCGGGTGCGCTTGCCTGGCCGATGCCGGATGACAGTTCGCCGCCCCTGGACAAGGTCGAATGCTGGCTCGATGGCGCGGCCCGGCAGGTTCCGGTCCATGACCGCGCGGGCCTGGCCGCGGGGTTCACCGCCACCGGTCCGCTGATCGTGGTCGATCCGCTGGCGACAACGGTGGTCGAGCCGGGCTGGGGCCTGGCGGTGGACGGCGACGGCACCTTGCGCCTCACCCGCATCGCCCCGCGCCTGTCGGCTCCGGCCAGCGGAACCGATGCCGATCCGATCCGGCTTGAGGTGTTCAACGGCCTGTTCATGGCCATCGCAGAGGAAATGGGCACCGCGCTTGCCCGCTCGGCCTCGTCGGTCAACATCCGCGAGCGGCTCGATTTCTCGTGCGCGGTGTTCGATGCTGCGGGGCGACTGGTGGCCAACGCGCCGCATATGCCGGTGCACCTTGGCTCGATGGGCGAAAGCGTCGCCACCGTGCTGCGTGCGCGCGGTGCCGGCGCCGATGGCCGGGGGATCCGGCGCGGCGATGCCTATGTGCTCAACGCGCCCTATGCTGGCGGCACGCATCTGCCCGATATCACCGTGGTGATGCCGGTCTTCGTCGGCGATGATGACGCTGCCCCCAGCTTCTTCGTCGCGGCGCGCGGGCACCATGCCGATGTCGGCGGGATCGCTCCGGGATCGATGCCGCCGGGCAGCACCTCGATCCTCGACGAAGGCGTGCTGATCGAGGAATTCCTGCTGGTCGAGGAAGGGCGCTTTCGCGATGCGGAAATGCGCGCGCTGCTGTCCTCGGGCGATCATCCGGCGCGCAATGTCGAGCAGAACCTGGCCGATCTTGCCGCGCAGGTTGCCGCCTGCGCGCGCGGAGCCCTGGGATTGCAGCAGGCCTGCGCCGAACATGGCCGCGAGGTGGTGGCGGCCTATATGCACCACGTCCATGCCAATGCCGAAGAGGCGGTGCGACGGCTGGTCGCGGGGCTGGAGGACGGCGAATTCGCGCTCGACATGGATTGCGGCGCGACGATCAGGGTGGCGGTGCGGATCGACCGCGAGCAAAGGCACGTGACGGTGGACTTCACCGGCACCTCGCCGCAGCTCGGCAGCAATTTCAACGCCCCGTTCAGCGTGGTCCGCGCCGCGACGATGTATGTGCTGCGCACCATGATCGACGATCCGATCCCGATGAACGAGGGCTGCCTGGCCCCGGTCACGATCGTGGTTCCCGAAGGCAGCATGCTGCGGCCGCAATTCCCCGCGGCGGTCGTCGCCGGCAATGTCGAGACCAGCCAGGCGGTGACCGACGCCCTGTTCGGCGCTTTCGGAGCGATGGCCGCCAGCCAGGGGACGATGAACAATTTCACCTTCGGGAACGAACGCTACCAGTACTACGAAACCATCGCCGGCGGATCGGGCGCCGGGCCGGGTTTTGCCGGGGCCGACGCGGTGCAGACCCACATGACCAACAGCCGCCTGACCGATCCAGAAGTGCTGGAAAGCCGCTTTCCGGTCCTGCTCGAAGACTTCCACATCCGCCGGGGATCGGGCGGCACGGGACACTGGAAGGGCGGTGACGGCGCGGTGCGGCGGGTGCGGTTCCTTGAGGAGATGCAGGCCGGAATCCTCGCCGGGCGGCGGGTCAACCGGCCATTCGGACTGGCCGGAGGCGAAGCCGCCTTGCCCGGAATCAACCGGGTGGAGCGAACCTCAGGTGAGGTTGAGGTTCTTCCCGCGACCGCGGCGGTGACAATGGTGCCCGGAGATGTGATGGTGATCGAAACACCCGGCGGGGGAGGATACGGCAAGCCATGAACCTTTGGGTCCTGATCGGCATCGCGGTGATGGTCGGCGGCTTCGTGCTGCGCTTCAACCCCCTGCTTGTCGTCGCGGCCGCCGGGCTGGCAACCGGGCTGGCGGCCGGGCTCGATCCGCGCGCCGTGCTGGCCGCTTTCGGCAAGGCGTTCAACGAAACCCGCTATGTCAGCGTGGTCTGGATCGTGCTGCCGGTGATCGGGCTGATGGAGCGCCACGGCCTTCAGGAACGCGCCCGAGCGCTGATCGAGGGGCTGCGCGGCGCCACTTTCGCGCGAATCCTTACCGGCTACCTGCTGCTGCGCCAACTAACCGCCGCGCTGGGCCTGATCTCGATCGCCGGGCAGGCGCAAACGGTGCGCCCGCTGCTCGCGCCGATGGCCGAAGCCGCCGCCAGGCCCAGGGACGAGGACGAGGCCGAGCAGGTCAAGGCGCTGGCCGCCGCGACCGACAATATCGGGGTGTTCTTCGGCGAGGACATCTTTCTGGCGATCGGCTCGATCCTGCTGATGAAGGGCTTTCTCGAGCAGCAGGGCATCATGCTTTCGCCGTTCGAACTTTCGGTCTGGGCGATCCCGACTGCGGTGGCGGCCTTTGCGATCCATGCCTTCCGGCTGGCGCGGTTCGAAAGGTCGCGGCGATGATCGGGCTGGCGCAGGTCTATGTCTTCGCCGGACTGGTCTTTGCCGGCTTTGCGCTGCGTTCGGTATTCGATGCCAGCAACTCGCGGCGCTGGGGCAATGCGGCGTTCTGGGGCTTGCTCGCGCTGTCGATGCTGGCTGGCGACCGGCTGGGCGATCTGGGCAACGGGGTGCTGGTGCTCGGACTGGTCGCTATCGCGGGCCTTGGCGGGCTTGGCCGCGGAAAGGCCGGCGATGACGCCGCCGAGCGGCAAGCGCGCGCGGATCGGCATGGCAACAGCCTGTTCCTGTTGGCGCTGGTGATCCCGTTTACCGCGCTGGCCGGGACATTCCTGTTCAAGCTGGTCCCCGATCTGGTCGATCCCAAACAGGTCACGCTGGTCAGCCTTGCCCTGGGCACAGTGCTGGCCCTCGCGATCGGCCTTGTCTGGCTGCGCGAGCGACCGGTCGTGCCGCTGGAGGAAGGGCGGCGGCTGGTCGACGCGGTCGGTTGGGCGGCGATCCTGCCGCAGATGCTGGCCAGCCTCGGCGCGGTCTTCGCGCTTGCGGGCGTCGGCAAGGTGGTGGGCGCCCTGATGACCCTGGTGATCCCCGACGGCTCGCTGATCGCGGCGGTTGTGGCCTATTGCCTGGGCATGGCGTTGTTCACGATGGTGATGGGCAATGCCTTTGCCGCCTTCCCGGTGATTGCCGCGGCGATCGGGCTGCCCCTGCTGATCCAGCACTATCATGGCGATCCGGCGGTGGTCGCGGCGGTGGGAATGCTCGCGGGGTTCTGCGGCACGCTGATGACGCCGATGGCCGCCAACTTCAACATCGTCCCCGCCGCGCTGCTCGAGCTCAAGGACCGCAACGCCGTGGTCAAGGCGCAGGTGCCCACCGCGCTGCCGCTGCTCGCATTCAATATTGCGCTGATCTGGTGTGCAGCCTTTCCATGACCGGATTGACCGTACAAATCGCCGCACGCTTCATGGCGCTGACACTCGGCCATCTTGGCCGGGAGTATCCGCACAAGCTCGACCATGTTCTCGAAGGTCCCGAGGACGCGCGCACTCCGTCGCAGCTTCACCCGATCTTCCACGGCAGCTTCGACTGGCACTCGTGCGTCCACGGCTGGTGGCAGGTGCTGCGGCTGGCGCGGCTCTATCCCGATCTACCCGAGGCGGAAGCCGTGCGCCAGCGCGCCGCGCGGATGCTCACCGCAGACAATTTCGCGGTCGAAACGGCCTATCTTGCCCGCGCTTCGTCACGCGGGTTCGAGCGGCCATACGGCTGGTCCTGGGCGCTGGCCCTGCATGGCGAGATGGTGCGCCACGATGCACCGTGGGCGCGTCATGCGGACGAATTCGCCCACGCTTTCGCGCGGCGATTCGCCGGTTTCCTTCCGCTCCAGACCTATCCGATCCGGGTCGGCACCCATTACAACAGCGCCTTTGCCCTGACACTCGCGCTCGATTGGGCGCGCGAGCATGACGGCGCGCTCGAAGGACTGATCGAAGCGCGCGCGCGCGAATGGTTCCTTGCCGATCAGGGCTGCCAGGCCTGGGAGCCGGGCGGCGACGAGTTCCTTTCGGGCAGCCTGTGCGAGGCTTTGCTGATGAGCCGTGTGCTTGGCGGTGATTTTGCGGCGTGGTTTGATCATTTTTTCCCCGAATGCGCCAAGGGCCAGCCCGCCACGCTGTTTGCGCCCCCGACGGTCAGCGATCGCAGCGACGGCAAGATCGCGCATCTCGACGGGCTCAGCCTCAGCCGCGCCTGGTGCTGGCGGCAGATCGCCGCGGCCCTGCCCCGGGACCACGCCGCAAGCCCGTTGGTGCGCGCCGCTGCCGAACGCCATCTCGAAGCGGCGCTGCCCCATGTCGCGGGCGACTATATGGGCGAGCACTGGCTGGCGACCTTTGCCTTGTTGGCGCTTGAAGCCTAACAGGCGGCACAACCAGGACGCGATTTCCATCATGCTCGTTATTTCCGGCCCTTGTGCGATCGAAAGCGAAGAGCTTGCGCTTGAGGTGGCCGAGCAGCTTGCCCGGCTTGCGCAGCGTCTGCCGATCACCGCGATCTACAAGAGCTCGTTCGACAAGGCCAATCGCACCTCGATCGATTCGCCGCGCGGACCGGGGCTGGACAAGGGGCTCAGGATCCTAGCCCGGGTCAGGGAAGAGTTCGGCCTGCCGGTGATCACCGACGTCCACGAATGTGCGCAGGTCGGGCCGGTCGCCGAGGTTGCGGACCTGTTGCAGATCCCCGCCTTCCTCTCGCGCCAGACCGACCTGCTGCTCGCCGCGGCGCAGAGCGGCAAGCCGGTCATGGTCAAAAAGGGCCAGTTCATGGCGCCGGGCGACATGGCCCATGTCGTGGCCAAGGCGCGCAGCGTGCTGGGCGAAGGCGTGGCGCGCCGGCTCATGCTCTGCGAACGCGGGACCAGCTTTGGCCATCACGATCTGGTGGTCGACATGCGGGGGCTGGCGCAGATGCGCGAGCTGGGCTGCCCGGTGATCTACGATTGCACCCATTCGCTGCAGCAACCCTCCGCCGCGGGAAGCAGCAGCGGCGGGCAGCGCGGGCTGATCCCGGCGCTGGCCCGGGCGGCGGTGGCCGTGGGGGTGGACGGCCTGTTCATCGAAACCCACCCGCGTCCCGGCGAAGCGCAATCGGATGCGGCGACAGTCTGGCCAACCGATCGGCTGGGCGCATTGCTGGAAGGCCTGCTGGCGATCGATGCCGTAGCCGGGCCGGACAAGCGAACCGTGGACCTGCCTGCACTGCGCCGGGATTGACCGCCTTGTCGGCGCCGACCTTCCTGTTCCTGCAGGGACTGCCCGGTCCCTCGTCGCGGCTGATTGCGCGCGAATTGCAACGGCGCGGCGCGCGCACGCTCAGGGTCAACTGCAACGGCGGCGACCTGTTTGACTGGCGCGGTGGCGGCCTGTCCTATCGGGGCAGGGCCGACGCATTCGGGACCTGGCTGGGCGCCGTCTGCGCGCGCGAGCGGGTGCGTGCGCTGGTCCTGTTCGGCGCGGATCGCCCGCTGCACCGCGCCGCGATCGATCTTGCGCGCCGCGAGGGGATCGATGTCTTCGTGCTCGAGGAAGGCTATCTGCGCCCGTCAAGCGTCACGCTCGAACACTGGCCGAAGGGGCAGGCCTGGCTCTGGCCAACGAGCCTGGAGGATTGCGCGCGGCGAGCGGGCAGCGATCCGGGCGAGGTGCCGGTTGCCGGACATTTCCGGCCGCGAATGGTCCAGTCGGTCTTCCATGCGCTGGCAAGTGTGCTGCAGCGCCCGCTCTATCCGCACTACCGCAGCCACCGACCGCGCCACGCCTTGCTGGAAATGCTGGCGTGGAATCGCCGCTGGCTGCGCGGCCCGTGGGAACGGCGGTGCAGCCGCCGGGCGCTCAATTCGGTAGGGAGCCTGCGTTTCTTCCTGCTGCCCTTGCAGATCGACGGCGATGCCTCGCTGGTCCACCGCTCACGCTTTGGCGGCATGGCGCAGGCGATTTCTGAAATCGTCGCCGATTTTTCCTCCAACGCGCCGCAAGACGCACACCTGCTGGTCAAGCGCCACCCGCTTGATCCCGACATTGCCGGGTGGCGGCGCGTGGTGGAGCGGATCGCGGCGGGAGACCCGCGCATCCACTTCATCGAACACGGCGATCTCGACGCGTTGCTGGTTCGCTGCGCCGGGGTTGTCACGGTCAATTCCTCGGTCGGCGCGCTGGCGCTGGCGCAAGGCAAGCCGGTCCACGCATTGGGCCGCGCGCTCTATGTGCTTACCGGGCTGTCAGATCCCGGACCGCTGGCGCGATTCTGGGCCGATCCGCAGGCGCCAGCACCCGGTGCATATGAAAGTTTTCGCCGCGCCTTGTGGAACGAATGCCTGCTCAATGCGGGCTTCCACAGTCGGGAGGGGCTGGCCCGGCTCGCCCCGCTTGCGGCAGAGCGAATGCTGGAGAAAGCGGCATGAGCCTGCCGCTGCGTCTCGATCTGTCGCGGCTCGTCTGGCGGGCGCATCATCCCGCGCCAACCGGGATCGACCGGGTCGAACTGGCCTATGCGCGCCATTTTCTGGCGCGAAGCGATACGCAGTTCGTGATCCGTGCCGGGGCGCTGGGTGGGCGTCTGCTCGATACGGCGCGGGCGGCATCGTTCCTCGACTGGCTGGAGCGAGCCTGGGAAAAGGGCGGGGAGGGATCGCTGGCACGTTCGGCGCACCTGCTTGCAACCTCGCGGCGGATGCCCTCGGGCCCGGCCTTGGCGCTGATCCCTTCGCACCAGAACTGGCATCGTCCCGCTTGGCTCGGGCGGCTCAAGGGCAAGGGCGGGCGGCTGGTGCTGTTCCTGCACGATACGATCCCCGTCGATCATCCCGAATATGCGCGCGTCGGTGGTGCCGCGCGGCATGCCCGGCGCCTCGACAATGCGCTCGAACTGGCGGACGCGCTGGTGGTCAATTCGGCGGCGACGGCGGCCGCGCTGGAACGCTATGCCCAAGGCCAGGTCCGCCCCCGCATGCTGGTCGCGCCGATCGGAACGCATGATCCGGCCGCGCCCGATCCGGCCTTCGAACTGCCCGAGAGGCCCTATTTCGTTTGCCTCGGCACGATCGAGCCGCGCAAGAACCACCTGTTGCTGCTCCATCTCTGGCGGGCGATGGCCGAGCGGCATGGCGAGGACATTCCGCAGCTGGTGATCGCCGGGCGGCGGGGCTGGGAGAACGAGCAGATCCTCGACCTGCTCGAACGCAATCCTGCGGTGAAGACCCATGTGAGCGAGTACAACGCGCTGGGCGATGCCGCGCTGGCCAGCCTGATCAGGGGCGCCTGTGCGCTGCTGATGCCCAGCTTTGCCGAAGGCTTCGGAATGCCGGTGAACGAGGCGCTGATGCAGGGAGTTCCGGTGATCGCGGCCGATCTGCCGGTCTATCGCGAGACCGCGGGCCAGATTCCGCTTTACCTCGATCCGCTTGACGGACCGGGCTGGGAACGCGCAATTCTGGCCTATGCTCGCGAACAATCCGCAGACCGCGCCGCGCAGCTTGAGCGGCTTGGCGGCTGGACCGCTCCGTCCTGGCCGAACCATTTTGCGCTGGTCGATGCCATGCTGAGCGAGCTTGCCGGATGAGCGGCGCGCTGGTGCAGGGGCTGGGCAGGCAGTCGAGCGTGGTCGGCGCGCTGATCATGCGCGAACTGCACACCCGCTTCGGCCGCGCCAACATCGGCTTCCTGTGGATCTTCGGTGAGCCGCTGCTGCTGGCGGTGGCGGTGGGCGCGCTGCATTCGGCCCAGCATCTGCCGCTGACCGGCAGCGCCCGTTCGGTGCCCTTTGCCCTGGCCGGCTATGGCCTGTTCATCATGTTCCGTTCGATGGTCTCGCGCGCGGAAACCCTGCTCGAGGCAAACCGACCGCTGCTCAACCACCGCAGCGTGACGCTGTTTGACATGCTGCTGGCCCGCGCGCTGCTCGAACTGGCGGGAACGGTTGCAGTGCTGGTGCTGCTGCTGCCGCTGGCCTGGCTCGCGGGCTATGCCGATCTGCCCGACAATCCGGCTTTGGTGCTTGCCGCGACCTTGATGATGGGCTGGTTCTCGTTCGCGATGTCGATGCTGGTCATGGCGCTGAGCCACGAGAGTGCGCTGGCCGGGCGGCTGGTCCACCCGCTGCTCTACCTGTCGATGCCGCTATCGGGCGCGTTCTTTTCGATGGAGTGGTTTTCTCCGGGCCTGCAAGAATTGCTCGCCTGGGTGCCGACGGTGCCGATTTTCGAGCTGATGCGGGTCGGGTTGTTCGCCGGTTACCCTGCCGGACATGCCGCGATCGGCTATCCGCTCGCCTTCACCGCGCTGCTGACCCTGCTGGGACTGGCCGCGCTGCGCGTGGTGCGGCCGCGGATCGAGATCAATTGACGCCCGGCGTGCAAGAGGACTAGCCCGTTCAAATGGATATGCAGGTCGCCGAGATGGAATCCGCAGCCGAGGCGCGCCCGCGCCAGCGGCTGTCGCGCTCGCTGGCATTCGTCCTGCTGGTGGCCGTGCCCAGTCTGCTGGTGCTGCTCTATTCGTTGCTGATCGCCAGCGTGCAGTACGATTCGAACGCCGCCTACATGATCCGCGGGATCGAGCAGAAGCCTGCCGAAAGCGGGCTGCTGGCAAGCGTGGTGGCGCAGGGGGCGGCTGGGCCGGCCAATGGCGAATCGCTCGCGGTGCGCGATTTCCTGCAGAGTGCGGATGCGATCGCCGCGCTGAAGCAGAAAGGGATCGATCTTGCCGCGATCTACACCAGCAGCGAGGCCGACTGGTTTTCGCGGCTGACCCCGGCGCAGCCACGCAGCGAAGACCTGCTCGAATACTATCGCAACCGGGTCCAGGTCGATTTCGATGAGCAATCGGGCATCACCCGGCTGCGGGTTCGCGCATTTGCCCCGGCCGACGCCCGCCGGATCGCGGTGGCGCTGATTGCCCTGGGCGAGGAGCGCGTCAACACCTTCAACCAGCGCGCGGTCGCCGCGGCCCAGCAGGATGCGCAGGCCAACCTCGCCGGCGCCGAGGCAGAGATCGCGGCGATCCAGGGCAAGCTCACCGCCTTCCGTGATCTGACCCGCGATATCGATCCCGCGCGCTATGGCGAGGGCACCCAGGCGCAACTCGAAAAGGTCGAGGCCAAATTGGTCGAGGAGCGCGCCAACCTGGCCGGAATGCGCCTGAGCCTGTCTGCGGCCAGCCCCCTGGTGATTGCGGCCAATGCCCGGGTTCGCACGCTCGAAGGCGCAGCGGCGCAGTTGCGCGCGAAGCTGACCGGCGGGGAAGGGGCGGTCAACACCAGGCTTGCCGCCTACGAGGAGCTCAAGCTCAAGCAGGAACTGGCGGCCAAGCGTTATGATGATGCGCGCGCGCGGCTTTCGCGCGCCAATGATCAGGCTGCACGCGAACGGCTGTTCCTGGTCCCCGTGGTTACGGCCAATCTGCCCGAAAAGCCTGCTCGGCCCCGGCCCTTCACAATGTCGCTGATGGTCTTCCTAGCGCTCGCAACGGCATTCGCGATCGGCTGGCTGCTGATCGCCGGGGTGCGCGAGCACATGGCCGATTAGGCCGGAGCGAAATGCCGGTCGACCGCTTGGTCGATCGTGTCGAACAGATCCACGCGCCCTTCGCCGACCAGCGCGCCGGTCGTGCAATATTGCCGCAAGGTGTGCGGATCGTGCGAAACCATGACCAGCGTGCCCGTTTCGCGCCGGGCCATCAGCGCGTCCTCGCAGCGCTGGCGAAAGCGGGCATCGCCGGCGGCGGTGATCTCGTCCACCAGATAGCAATCGAAGTCGACCGCGAGCGAGGCCGCGAAGGCCAGCCGCGCCATCATGCCCGCCGAATAGGTCCGGATCGGCATGGCGAGGTACTGGCCGAGTTCGGCAAAGTCATCGACGAAGGCCAATGTGTCCTTGACCGGGCGCTGATAGATCCGGGCGATGAAACGCACGTTGTCGGCCCCGGTCAGGCTTGACTGGAAGGCGCTGGCATAGCCGATCGGCCAGGATACGCTGCCGCTGCGGACGATCTTGCCGCTGCTTGGCTGCTCGACCCCGGCGATCAGCCTGAGCAGGGTGGATTTGCCCGCGCCGTTGTGTCCGCAGATCCCCAGCGCATCGCCGCGATCCAGCCGCAGCGATACGTCGCTGAGCACCGTATGGGTACCCGACCGCGTGCGGAACCGCTTGCAGACCTTGTCGAACCGGATCACGCGGCCTCGTGGAAGTTGGGGCAAAGTGCCCTCGTTGC
This sequence comes from Sphingomonadaceae bacterium, assembly GCA_046348665.1. GTDB lineage: Bacteria > Pseudomonadota > Alphaproteobacteria > Sphingomonadales > Sphingomonadaceae > Novosphingobium. Next base: position 1,735,091 of record JAXMDV010000001.1, read on the forward strand.
CAATATGGAGGCAGCTGTCTAGGGATGCAATTCGTTCTCTTGGGGTAACTAATTGGCCGCGCTCAGCCGGATCATGATCGATGGCTTCAACCTTTCGCTGCCCCGCGGAACGGGTGTGGCGACTTACGGTTACAACCTTGCGCTGGCCGCGCAGGGCCTGGGGCTGAAGGTCGATGGCCTCTATGGCCTGCGCGCTCCGTTCAATCCCCGCCTGCGCGAAGTGGTGTTCTACGAGGCGCTGGGAGGCGAGCAGCCACCCGCCAGGCGCTGGCAGTTCAAGGCTCTGCGCGAAAGTACGCTGCTGCTCCGGGCCAGGACCGCGCGCCGCCTGCCGCCGCCGGGCGAAGGGCAGGTCATCGTCGACCAGTTCGCCCACCGCCTGCCCAGCTTCGATCGTCTGTTCACCTCCCCGGACCTGTTCGAAATGGCCGCGCGCCATTTCAGGCGTTTCGGCCTGTTCATGCAGGTGCGGGTGCCCGATCCGCCGACAATCATGCACTGGACCTATCCGCTGCCGATCCGGCTCGACGGGGCGAAGAACATCTACACGCTGCACGATCTGGTGCCGCTGCGGCTCCCTTTCGCCAGCCTCGACAACAAGCGGATCTACCAGAAGCTGGTCCGCGCCTGCATCCGCAAGGGCGACCACATCTGCACCGTATCCGAGGCGAGCCGCACGGATATCCTGACCATGTTCGACGCGCCGCCGGACAAGGTCACCAACACCTACCAGGCTGTCGGACTTTCAAAGGCGGTGCTGGACGCAACCGAGGACGAGGTCGAGGCGACAGTCCGCTCGATCTTCAACCTGCCTTACAAGGGCTATTTCCTGTTCTTCGGCGCGATCGAACCGAAGAAGAATGTCGCGCGGCTGATCGAGGCCTATCTGTCGCTTTCCACCAAGACCCCGCTGGTCATCGCCGGCGCGCGGGCCTGGGGCAGCGATGCCGAGCTGCGGCTGCTGCAAAGGGACGAAATCCAGCCACTCAAGGCGACTTTCCGCAACATTCGCCGGATCGACTACCTGCCGCGCCACTTGCTGATGCGGCTGGTGCGCGGGGCCAGGGCTGTCACCTTTCCGTCGCTGTCCGAAGGCTTCGGCCTGCCCGCGCTCGAGGCGATGATGCTGGGCACTCCGGTGCTGACCAGCAACACCGGTTCGCTGCCCGAAGTGGTTGGCGCCGCGGCGCTCACGGTTGATCCCTACGATGTCGGGTCGATTGCCGCGGGTCTGCGCGCGCTCGACAGCGATGGCGATCTGCGCGCCCGGCTTTCGGCGGCGGGCGTGAAGCAGGCGGCGAATTACGATATGGCGTCCTACCAGAATCGCCTCAAGGCGATGTACGACAAGGTGCTTGGGCAATGATGCGGCGGGATCGCAAGTGGATCGTGGCGGCGCTGCTGGCGCTGGGCGGCTGTGCCGGTCTGCCCAGTTCGGCGCCCACCGCCTCGCAGGTGATCCGCCCGGCCGACGCAGGCAGCATCACCGTGATCGACATCACCCCGGCAACGCCATCGCCCGCGGCGGCGCGGCAGGTCGAGCTGCCGGCCTGGACCATTCCCGATGGCGCATCGACCGCAGGCGTGGTGCTGCCCGGGGACATGCTGACGATTTCGGTCTTCGAGGTTGGCTATTCGCTGTTCGGGGGCAGCTATGGCAGTCCGGGAGAGACCGCGCGCGGCAAGGGCAACGTGCGCAATTTTCCGCCGCTGCGCGTGCCCGAAAACGGGACAATCGAATTTCCCTACGCCGGGCGGATCGCGGTTGCCGGACTGACCCCCACGGCAATCGCCGGGCGGATCGAGCGCGGCCTGCGCGGCAAGTCGCAGTTTCCGCAGGTCATGGTCGCGTTCGAACCTGGCGCGGCACACAGCGTGGTGATCGACGGCGAAGTTGCCAGGCCCGGCCGCGTGGTGCTGAGCGAGGCTGGCGAGCGCCTGCTCGACGTGATCGCGCTGGCGGGTGGCTCGAAGGCGCGCGGCGCCGATACCGTGGTCAGGCTGACCCGGAGCGGCGAGGTTTCGAGCGCCCGGCTTGACGAGATCGGTGCGGCGGACCGCCGCAATGTTGCGCTTACGCCCGGCGATCATGTCGAGCTCAGCAAGGAAGTGCGCTCGGTCACGGTCCTCGGCGCGGCGCGTTCGGTGGCCGAAATCGCCTTCGATCGCAGCGATCTGACGCTCGACCAGGCGCTGGCGCGCGCCGGCGGGCTCAACGATGACAAGGCCGATCCGACTGGCGTTTTCATCTTCCGGATCGAACGCCATGAGGAGGGCGGGCAGTGGGTGGAAAAGCCGGTGATCTACCGGCTCAACCTGCTTGACCCGGCCGCCTATTTCGCCGCCCAGCGCTTTGCCATGCGCGAACGCGATGTGATGCTGATCGCCAATGCGAAGACCAATAATCTTCGGAAATTCATCGAGATGGTCAATCAGATCGCCTCGCCGGTGGTAACCGCCAAAGTGCTGAGCGGAACCTGAGTCGTGGCCGCCCGGCTGGAAGGGATCGCCTGTCTCGCCGGGATCGCGCCGTGGAAGCGGCGGCGCGTGACCGCGATGCTATCGGTTGAAAGGCCGCTGCCCCATGCCAGCGATGCCGCCGAAGCGGTGCGGCTGGCCCGGCAGCGCGGCGGCGCAATCGCCTGCTGGGCGTCGCGCGAGCCAGCCGGGCTGAGGGAACTGGCCGGTGCGGCGGGCGTGCCGGTCTGGGCGGTCGAGGATGGCTTCATCCGCTCTGCCGGTCTTGGCGCGGCGCTGGTTCAGCCCTGTTCGCTGGTGCTTGACAGCCGGGGTGCGCATTACGACAGCCGCCAGCCTTCGGATCTTGAGCATTTGCTTCAGCATGGTGATTTCCCGCCCGCCCTGCTGGAGCGCGCCGCACGCCTGGTCGAACGGCTGCGGAGCGGCGGGATCACCAAATACAACCTTGGCGAGGCCGCGCCGGTCCTGCCTGCCGGCACGGAGTTCGAACTGGTGCTGGGCCAGGTCGACGACGACCTTTCGGTGCGGCTGGGCGGCGGCGGGCAGACCGTGGCGGGGATGATCGAAGCCGTCCGGCAAGAGGCGCAGAGGCAAACCATCGTGTTCAAGCCGCATCCCGATGTCAGTGCGGGCTTGCGCAAGGGCGTGCTTGCGCCCGCCGGCTGCACGGTGCTGCCCGGTGCCGATCTTCTGACGCTCGCCGCGCGGGCCAGCCGTGTCCATGTTCTGACTTCGTTCGGCGGGTTCGAGGCGCTGCTGCGCGGGGCCGAAGTCGTCGTGCATGGCCAGCCCTGCTATGCCGGCTGGCGCCTGACCCGGGATCGCAACCCGCTGCCGCGCCGCAGCCGCCGCCTTACGCTCGAAGCGTTGGTGGCGGGCTGCCTGCTCGAATATCCGCTCTATTTCGATCCGCTGACGAACCGCCGCTGCACGGCCGAACGGTTGCTCGACCGGATCGAAGCGGCGGGACCGGCATCGCCGCCGGGGCTGGTCGCGCGCCTGTGCGGGCAGGCTGCCTTGCGTCTGCGAAGCCTGACCCGCGCCGCCATCCCTGCCGGAGCCTGAAAAGCCATGCGACAGCACCCCAACTATGACATCTGGCGCCTGCTCGACTGCCCGGATCACGAAGCCGAAGTGCGCGCACTTTGCCAGACCGCCTACCTTGGCGATCACGAGGCGCTGTGCCGGGTGCTGGGGCGCTACAAGATCTATGTCGATACCCGCGATATCGGCATCGCCAGCCACCTGATGCTTGAAGGCTATTGGGAAATGTGGGTCACCCAGGCGATGATGCGGATGGTGCGCCGCGGTTCGGTGGTGGCCGATATCGGCGCGAACCTGGGCTATTTCACGCTGCTGCTGGCCGATCTGACGGGAGCCCAAGGCCGCGTGATGGCGTTTGAACCGCAGCCTAACCTGGCCCGGCTGCTGCGCAAGAGCATCGCCGTCAACGGCTTTACCGGTTTCGCGGATCTTCACGCCATTGCCCTGGGCGCAAGCGCCGGCACCGTGACGATCGAGGCCAGCATCGACCAGCCCGGCGGCGGCCGCACCGTGGCTGGCTGCGGGGGCGATGGCCAGGTCGAACTTGCCCGGTTCGACACGATCCCCCACGCGATGGACGTCGAATTCATCAAGATGGATGTCGAGGGATTTGAGCCCGAGGTCTGGAAAGGGATGACCGGGCGGCTTGAGCGGCGCGATCTGCCGCTGACGATCTTCATGGAATTCACCGTGGGCCGCCTGCCCGATCCGGCGGGATTTCTGGACGAGATCCTGGGCCGCGGATTCAATCTGGCCATCATCTCGCACCACCAGGGCGTGATCCCGATCGGGCGCGAGGAGCTGCTGAACGGACCGCGCGATGTGGACCATATGCTGGTCTTCACGCGGGCGGCGCAGTGAGCACCCGTTTGCAAATGGCGGACACCGGACTGCGCAGCCTGATCCTGATCCCGGCGCGCGAAGGCTCGCGGCGCTTTCCCGGCAAACCGCTTGCCCCGCTGGTATCGCGCCAGGGAGTGGCCCGGCCGCTGATCGAATGGGTCTGGCGGGCGGCCGTGCGCGCGGCCGATCCCGGCGATGTCGTGGTCGCTACCGACAGTGAGCGGATCGCGGCGGTGGTCGCATCGTTCGGCGGCAGCGCGGTCATGACTTCAAGCAGCGCGCGCAACGGGACCGAGCGCTGCGCCGAAGCCTTTGCCCTGCTTGGCCGCGATGTCGATGTGGTGGTCAACCTCCAGGGGGACAGTCCGCTGGTTCCGCCCGCCCATTTGGCAGCATTGCTGGCGGCCTTTGCCGATCCGCGGGTGCAGATGGCGACGCCCTATCTGACCTGCGATGCGGCGATGTCGGCGCGGCTGCGCGGTGATTATGCCGCGGGGCGGATCGGCGGCACCTGCGTGACGCGGCGGCAGGACGGAACCGCGCTCTATTTCAGCAAGGCGCCGATCCCCCACGGGGCGAACGAACTGGATTTGCACGTCGGGCTCTATGGCTATCGACCCGAAGCCCTGAAGCGCTACGCCGCCTTGCCGGTTTCGCCGCTCGAGGAAGCCGAAGGACTGGAGCAGCTGCGCCTGCTCGAAGCAGGGCTGCCGGTGCACCTGGTCGAGGTAGCGCTACCGGAGGGCGGGCTGTGGGAAGTCAACAACCCCGAAGACGTGCCGCTGGTCGAGGCGCTGCTCTAGATTACCCCGCGCCCAGCAAGGTCCTCCAGCTCAGCTGCATCAAGCCCCAGCCGCTCCCCCAGCACCTCGGCGTTTTGTTCGCCAGGCACGCGTGGGGCGGGGCGGCGGATTGCGGAAGGGGTATCGGACAAACGCGGCATCGGCGCCTGCATCCTGAGCGTGCCGAACACCGGATGCGGCACCTCGGCGATTGCGCCGCGCGCGGCAAAGTGCGGGTCGGCCAGCATGTCCCTGCCGGTATAGACCCGCCCCGCCGGAACCGAATGCTCGATCATCAGCGCCTCGAGTTGATCGATGGTCATGGTGCGGGTCCAGTCCGCGATCAGCGCGTCGAGTTCCTGCTGCCGCTCGCCGCGCGCGACATGGGTGGCATAGCGCGGATCGCTGGCCAGCTCGGGCCGGCCCATTGCTTCGGCGAGGCGGGCAAAGATCGTGTCGCCGTTGCCGCCGATCATGTATTCGCCGTCCTTGCAGGGATAGACGTTGCTGGGCGCGATGCCCGGCAGGATCGAGCCCGAGCGCTGGCGGACCAGTCCCATGGCGTCATACTCGGGCAGCACGCTTTCCATGACCTGGAGCACGGCTTCGTAGAGCGCGGAATCGACCACCTGGCCCTTGCCGCTGACTCCGCGGGCGTGCAGCGCCGCCAGCGCGCCCATGCAGCCATAGGTCGCCGCCAGCGTATCGCCGATCGAGACTCCCATCCGGCTGGGCGGACGGTCGGCGTCGCCGACGATCGCGCGCCATCCGCCCATCGCCTCGCCGATCCCGCCATAACCGGCGCGGGTGGAATAGGGGCCGGTCTGGCCATAGCCGCTCATCCGGACAATGATCAGGCGCGGGTTGATCGCGTGGAGGGCATCAGGCCCCAGGCCCCATTTCTCGATCGTTCCGGGCTTGAAATTCTCGATCATGATGTCGGCGTCTGCAAGCAGGCGGCGCGCGAGATCCTGGCCTTCCGCCACGCGCAGGTTGAGGCTTACCGAATGCTTGTTGCGGGCGATCACGTCCCACCAGACCTTGTGTTCGCCGTTGCCCCAGGTGCGCATCGGATCGCCCGCGCCGGGCGGCTCGATCTTGACCACGTCGGCCCCCATGTCGCCCAGCAATTGCCCGCAGAACGGGCCGGCGATCAGCTGGCCGAATTCGATCACCCTGATCCCGGCGAGCGCGCCGGTGTTCTCGCTCATCCTTGTCCTCCACCGGGAAATCCGCCGGCGCGCGCCAAGCTGGCGGGCAGCGCCTTGCCCATCACCCCCGCAAGCCACCGCGATGCCGCGATCAGGCTTTCAAGGTCCATGCCGGTCTCGATGCCCGAGCGTTTCAGCAGGTAGGCGACATCCTCGGTCCCGACGTTGCCGGCTGCTCCGGGCGCGAACGGACAGCCGCCGAGACCGCCCAGAGAGGCGTCGATTGTCGCAGAACCAGCCTCCACGGCCGCCCATACATTGGCGATTCCGGTATTCCGGGTGTCGTGGAAATGAGCCCTGACCTGCAAGGGCGCGATCGCCGCGCGAACCGCGCCGATAAGCGCGCTCACCTCTGCCGGAACCGCGACCCCGATGGTGTCCGCCAGCGCGATCTCGACCGGCCCCGCCGCCGCGAGCCGGCGGGCCATGTCCACGACCTGCGCCGGGTCGACCGCGCCTTCGAACGGGCAGCCAAAGGCGGTTGCGATCGTCACCTGGGCGCTGCGGCCGTGGCTGCGGGCGAGGGCGATGATCCGCGCCGCCTCCTCGACCGACTGCGCCGAGGTCTGGCCCTGGTTGCGGATCCCGAATGGGTCCGATGCCACCGCCACGGCGCCAAGTTGGTCGATCCCGCAGGCCAGTGCCCGCTCGGCCCCGCGCTGGTTGAGCACAAGCCCGATCCGGGTCACCCCTACGGCCTTCCCCAACTGCTCGACCACGGCCTCGGCGTCGGCCATCTGCGGCACCTTGCGCGGGTTGACGAAGCTGGCCACCTCGATCCGCCGTGCGCCGGCGGCGATGCAGCAGCGGATCAGTTCGACCTTGTCGGCGGTCGGAACCAGCGCGGATTCGTTCTGCAACCCGTCGCGCGGGCCAACCTCGACCAGCTCGACAGCGCGCGTCACTGCCGCGCGATCCAGTCGCGCACCAGCATGGTCGCTTCGTTCACCTGGGCGGGCTGGCCGAAATAATAGTGGTTGGCGCCGGCAATCACGCGGTGCTCGATGCTGCACTTGTCCGCCGCCGCCATCAGCCGCGCGGCGTGGCTGGGGGTGCAGGCATCGTCGGCGCCGTTTTCGATCACCAGCATCGGCGAGGAAATCCGCGCCGCACATTTGAGGCCATCCCCGTTCGAGAGATCGTAGGACCACTGCGAAAGCCATGAACGCAGCGTGGTGAACCGCGCCAGGCCGACCGGGCCATCATTGACCACGAAGGGATCGCCCAGCATGCAATGGTTGGGCGGGCGGTCGTTGGGATCGACCGCGGGATCAAGCCAGCGCGGATCGGCCATTGTCCCCTGCACGGTGAAGCAGCGTTCGTGGTTTTCAAGGCCTGCGCGTTTCAGCGCCGCCAGTTCATCCTGCACCCAGGCGGTGATCCTGCGGTTGCGGGCGATCTGCCGTTCGCGGTACTCGGCCAGAAAATCGGCCGAATAGGGCGGCTTTGGCCCGTCCGCCGCATAGAGGTTCCAGCGCGGGTTGCGATCGAACGGGCGGCTTTCGTCCTCGATCGAGGGGTCGAGCCACTCTGTCAGCGTCAGGTTGCGCGAAAGGTGCGCGGCGAGCAGCAACACGCCATCGGCGGGGATGAAGTTCGCCGCTGTCAGATCATAGGGATCACCGGCGGGGGTGTGGGTTACGCGCGGATCCTGCGCCTCTGCCTGGTAGAACAGGCTTTGCGCGCCGCCTCCTGACCAGCCGCCAAGATAGACCTTCTTGTAGCCCAGCTTTTCGCGGGCGTGGCGGATGCAGGCGCCGAAATCCATCACCGCGCGCTCCATGATCAGCGCGGTTTCGTTACCGCGATAGCGCGTGTTGCAATAGATCGTGTGCACCCCCATCCGCGCCAGGTTGGAGACCAGCGGCAGCCACGATCCGCCGCCGATCGGGTGCGAGAAGATCACCACGCTGTCCGAAGGCACATCGGGCCTCAGGTGCATCGCCTCGACCGCGACCTTGCCGATCGCCCCGCCATAGGTGTCCTTGAAGGCGCTGACCTCGTCGAAGACGATCAGGTAGGGGATGCGCTGGAAACTGCCTTCGGCCATGAATCGCTTCTCCGCAAATGACCCGTCCGACATCGGGTGTTTTGCGCGAGCGGGCAAGCCTGCTGTAAGATTGCATTGCCCCTTCCCAAGGGGAGGGGGGAGAATGCGTCAATCCTGTGTCATCCGGCCGCTATCCGATCATCATCAGGCTGGCATTACCCCCGGCGGCGGTCGTGTTGATCGAGGTCGAGACTTCCTCGACCAGCCAGTCGCACTGATAGGCCAGCGGGCGATCCTCTCGCGCCGCGTGGACCGGAACGATCGGGCCGGGCAGGCTCGCCGCCCGGGCAACCGCCGCGGCAACGCGTTCGCGGCCGCCTTCGACCAGCGCCGCCGAAAGATCTGCGTCAGGCGAAGCGGAAAAGGCCGCGGCGACATTTCGCGGCAGCCCCGTGGGCAGTTCCATTTCGGCCAGCACGCCGTGGTTGCCGGTCGCCAGCACGGCTGCCATCTGCTCATACAGGCCGGCGCGGGTTGCCGGCTGCATCAGGATCGTGCCGCGCGGATGCAGTGCATAGACATTGCGTTCACCTACCGGCCCGGGCAGCTCCGCTTCGGCCCCCAGCATCGAGACATCGGCATAGCGACGGGCGATTCCGGCGGCCTGGGTTTCGCCTTCCTGTTCCAGCCAGTGCGCGAATTCGGCCAGCGGGCCGGCGGCTTCCGCCGCCTGGACCGTGGCGGCGGGCGCGGTCGATACCAGGCGGCCAAGATACATCGGGCCGCCCGCCTTGGGTCCGGTTCCCGAAAGACCCCGCCCGCCGAACGGCTGCACCCCGACAATCGCGCCGATGGTGTTGCGGTTGACATAGAGATTGCCCGCCCTGATCCGGCCGGTGACATTGCGCACCGTCTGGTCAAGCCGGGTGTGCAGCCCGAAGGTCAGCCCATAGCCGGTGGCGTTGATCGCATCGATCAGCGCATCGAGCTGGTCACGCCTGAACCGCACGACATGCAGCACCGGGCCGAAAACCTCGCGCTTCAGGCGGGCAATGCTGTCGATCTCGATGATCGTCGGCGCAACGAATGTGCCGTGTGCGGCCTCGGCGGGAAGGCCAGGCTGGTCGACCGGCATTCCTTGCGCCCGCATCGCTTCAACATGGCGCTGGATCGTCTCGCGCGCCTCGGCGGTGATCACCGGGCCGATGTCGATGTTCAGCCGGTCGGGACGCCCGATCCGCAGTTCCTGAAGCGCGCCGCGCAGCATGGCCAGCGTGCGGTCGGCCACGTCTTCCTGGATGCACAGCACCCGCAGCGCCGAACAGCGCTGGCCTGCGCTGTCGAAAGCGGAAACCAGGACATCGGCAACGACCTGTTCGGCCAGCGCCGAGGAATCGACGATCATCGCATTCTGCCCGCCGGTCTCGGCGATCAGGGGAATCGGCTGTCCATCGGGCGAAAGCCGCCGGGCCAGGTTGGCCTGGATCAGGCGGGCAACCTCGGTCGATCCGGTGAACATCACCGCGCGGGTCTCTTCTGCTTCGACCAGCGCGCTGCCCAGCTCGCCGCCGCCCGGCAGCAGTTGCAGCGCGTGTTCGGGGATTCCGGCCTCGTGCAGCATCCGCACGGCCTCTGCGGCGATCAGCGGGGTTTCCTCCGCCGGCTTGGCCAGCACCGGATTGCCGCCCGCCAGCGCCGCCGCGACCTGCCCGGCGAAGATCGCCAGCGGGAAGTTCCACGGGCTGATGCAGACGATGGGCCCCAGCGGCTTCTGCTCTGCCCCAAACCTTTCGCGGATCTGCGCGGCGTAATAGCGCAGGAAATCGATCGCCTCGCGCACTTCGGCAATGGCATTGGGCACCGATTTGCCCGCTTCGCGCACGGCCAGGCCGATCAGCACCGGCATTCGCTGCTGGAACGCATCGGCCGCCTGTTCGAGCGCGGCGGCGCGGGTTTCGACCGGGGTCTGGCCCCAATCGGACCCGGCGGCGCGCTTCATCGCGGCCGGCACGTCCGCTCGCCCCAGCTCGCAAACGGTGCCGACGACATCGCGGTGATCGGCGGGGTTGAGCACCTGCCGCTTGCTGCCCGATGCGCCAGCGGTCCACTCGATGCGGGTGCTTTCCTCCAATCCGCGCGCCAGATCGGCAAGTTCGATTTCGCTGCTCAGGTCAATGCCGGCGGAGTTGCGGCGATCGGGGTAGAGATCCCGGGGGAGGTCGATTCCGTCGTGCCGGGCGCCGGGCCGGGACATCGCCAGCACCTGCTGGGCCGGATCGGCGACCAGGTCTTCCACCGGCACGGCCGGATCGCCGATCCGGTTGACGAACGAGGAATTGGCGCCGTTTTCAAGCAGGCGGCGGACAAGATAGGCCAGCAGCGTCTCATGCGTTCCGACCGGGGCATAGATCCGGCAGGGCCGATCGAGCCGGTCCTTGCCCACGACCTGTTCGTAAAGCGGCTCGCCCATGCCGTGAAGGCATTGGAACTCGTAACTGCCCGCGTCATAGTCCGGACCGGCCAGCTGGTAGATCGTGGCCAGCGTCTGCGCATTGTGCGTGGCGAACTGGGGGAACACGGCGTCGGGCGCGGCCAGCAGCTTCCGCGCGCAGGCGATGTAGGCCAGGTCGGTATGGACCTTGCGGGTATAGACCGGGAAGTCTTCCAGCCCGTCGACCTGCGCGCGCTTGATTTCGGCGTCCCAATAGGCGCCCTTGACCAGGCGGACCATGATCCGCCGCCCGGCCCGGCGGGCAAGATCGACGATCCAGTCGATCACCGCCGGGCAGCGCTTGCCATAGCCCTGGACCACGAAGCCAAGCCCGTTCCAGCCCGCCAGCGCGGGATCGAGCGCCAGGCTTTCCAGCAGGTCGAGCGAAAGCTCCAGCCGGTCCATCTCTTCGGCGTCGATGTTGAACCCGATGTCGTATTGCCGGGCAAGCTGCGCAAGGTGCTGCACTCGCGGCAGCAATTCATCCATCACCCGGCCAGCCTGGGCGCGGCTGTAGCGCGGATGCAGCGCCGAAAGCTTGATCGAGATGCCGGGGCCTTCGACAATGCCGCGCCCGGCGGATGCCTGGCCGATGGCGTGGATTGCCCGTTCGTAGTCGGCGAAATAGCGCGCGGCATCCGCACTGGTCGTCGCCGCCTCGCCCAGCATGTCGTAGCTGTAGCGGAAGCCCTTGGCTTCGAGGGTGCGGGCGCGGCCCAGCGCTTCCTCGATGGTTTCGCCGGTGACGAACTGTTCGCCCATCAGCTTCATCGCCAGGTGGACCCCCTTGCGGATGACCGGTTCGCCGGCGCGCGCGACCAGCCGCGTCAGCGCGGCGCCAAGCCCGCGGTCGTCGACGCTGCCGACCAGCTTTCCGGTGACCACCAGCCCCCAGGTCGCCGCGTTGACGAACAGCGAGCGGCCCCCGCCAAGGTGCGCGCCCCAATCGCCATCGGCGATCTTGTCGCGGATCAGGGCGTCGCGGGTCGCGGCATCGGGAATGCGCAGCAGTGCTTCGGCCAGGCACATCAGCGCCACGCCTTCGTCGCTCGACAGCGAATATTCCTGGACCAGCCCCTCGACCCCGCCGACCCGGGGATTGGCGCGCAGGCCGGTCACCAGCGCGGTCGCTGTTTCGCGAATCCGGGCGCGCAGCGCATCGGGCAGGGTGGCCTCGGGCAGCAGCGCGGCGATGCAGCTTTCCTCGCTCTGCCGGTAACGCTCGGTGATCTTCCGGCGCAGCGGGGACTGCTCGCGGAGAGGCGGGGAGAAGGCGGCGAACGGGGCTTGGTCGGTCATGGGCTAGGAATACCAGACGATCGCTTGTCGATCAGACTTTGTTTCGCCACAATGCGGTCCGAATGACTTTTTGAATGGCGTGTTGAAAGTTCATCTGGATGGAAAATTGCCCAATCAAGGTCGAGCTGGATATGTTCGATCGCAAGATCATTGATGTTCTGGCGCAGGACGGGCGGATCAGCATCACCGAACTGGCGCAAAAGGTGGGGTTATCGAAGACGCCCTGCCAGGTGCGGTTCCGACGGCTGGTCAGCGAAGGGGTGATCCTGGGCTTTCGCGCCACGCTCGACAAGGCGAAGCTCGGCCTCGATCATGTCGCCTTCGCCGAAGTGAAGCTGTCGGACACGCGCGAGGCGGCGCTTGAGGAATTCAACGCCCGCGTCCGCCGCATTCCAGAAATCGAGGAATGCCACATGATCGCCGGCGGTTTCGACTATCTGCTCAAGGTCCGCACCAGCGACATCCGCCGCTACCGTGCGGTGCTGGGTGAGAAGATTTCCAACCTGCCCAACGTGGCGAGCACATCGACATTCGTGGCGATGGAGACGGTCAAGGACCGCTAGGCCGCAGCCGGGACATTCCTTTGCAGGAAATCGATCTGGTCGGCGATCACGCGCTCGAAATCCTCGTCGACATAGATGTTGAAATGGCCGACGTCGTAGGCCTTGATCTCGCCGCGCGGCGCCTGCCGGGCATATTCCAGCGCCTTGGCCGCGGGGGCCACCGAATCGCGATTGCAGATGCAGAACAGCACCGGGCTTGTGATCCGGGCGGCGTCCTTGCCCGGCACATAGGAGCCGATCTGCAAGATGATCCGCGCCGCGATTTCGTTCGACGCCTTGTCCTTGTTCACCACCAGGCGGTTGTAACCCTCCATCGCGTCGGGGGTGGTCATCATCGCGACTTCGCCCGGCTTGCCGACCAGCGCCACCATCACCGGGGCGCGGCCCAGCTTGGCATTCAGCATGTCCTCGAGCGCGAGCTTGCCGACCCGGAGCGAGGTGGCCAGCGGAATGGCGCCGCTGGCGGCCTTGCCGTCGGTGAAGGGGCACTGCGAAATGACCGCGGCGACATTGCCCTCCCGCGCGGCGGTTGCCAGCACGTGGCCGCCGCTGAACGATGTGCCCCACAGGATGATCCTGGCGGTGTCGACACTTTCCAACTTGCGCGCATAGGCGATCGCCGCGGCCCAGTCCTCGAGCTGCAGCTTGATGTCGAGCAGTTGCCGCGGCATCCCATCGCTGGCGCCGAAGTGGCGATAGTCGAACACCAGGCAGGCATAGCCCGCGGCGCGGAACCGCTCGGCATAGGCATCGAGCCGCATCTCGCGCGTGCCGCCAAGCCCGTGCGCCATGACGATGATCGGGGCGGGGCGTGCGGATTCGGGCAGGTATAGCCAGGCCCGGCACAGGTCCGTGCCGGACATGAATTCCACATCACGCCTTGCCCGGCTGGCCACATCGGCGCCGCCGTCATCGTTCCGCCTGTTTTCGGGATCGTGAGTCAGAGGCATAGTCAGCCCTCACCTGAAAAGGTCGGTCCTGTTTGCACCGACAAAGCGTTGATATGCCGGATTTGGAAATGCAGCAACACGGGCGAAAGGAAGAGAGCCACGCCTGGCCTGGCCCGCTGCTATGCCGAAATCGGGAAGGTCGGCCAGGTCTCGGTGATCGCCGTGCCGTCGAACAGCGCGATGTCGCCGAATTGCAGGAACACCGCCTCGCTCTGGTTGGGGCGGAAGAACACATGGTCGTTCGGCTTCAGCGCGACATGGGTCGATCCGGTCAGCATCTCCTGGTTGCTCGACCGGCCATAGAGGCTGCTGAATTGCAGCCCGGGCGGGGATACCGGCGTCGCCAGCCAGTGGCCGCCGTAGATGAAGAAGGCGCGCGCGGTGTTGGGGTCCATGAAGCTCATCGGCCCGGTCAGCCACTCGCTGCCCGGCAATTCCGTCCGCCCGGTCTTGATCACCGGGGTGGCGATGAAGCTGGCGGGGCGGTGATGGGCCAGCGTATCGAGATCGAAATCGGCCGGCTTGACGAAGGCCGAACCAACCGAAACCTCGTTCGCGGTGGTGCCCTTCGCGTGGAGTGCATAGGTCGGACTGCCGGCACCGTTGAGCGTCAACGTCGCGGGATCGGCATTCAGCTTGTCGCGCAAAGCGGCAACGGCGCCCCGATACACCTGCTGTGATTTGGCGAAGGCCGCGGCGGGATCGCTCATCTTCGGGACGTGGGCGTCATAGCCCATCAGTCCGCTGACAGTGACCCCGGGCAGGCTGCGCGCCAGATCGACCACCGCGGACACTGCTTCGGCGTCGGCAAAGCCGCCGCGATGCAGGCCGACGTCGATTTCAAGATTGGCCCGCAAAGGCGCGCCTTTTGCAGCGGCAATCTGTGCGTAGTGCCGCAGCCGGTCGGGCGTGTCGATCAACCACTGGATACGGCCCGCGGCCTCCGGCCCCTGCGCATCGAGGAATTCGGCGTATTCCATTTCGGGCAGGGGTTTGCCCATCAATAGGTCGGAATCGCGCCGCGCGGCCATGATCGCCAGCATCGCCCCGTTGAACACCATGAAGCGCTGGGTTCCCATGCCGGCTGCAACATGCTCGATCAGCCCCTGCGAAGGCAGCGACTTGACCACCACGCGCAGCGGCAACCGCTTTGGCGCAAGTGCGGCCTTGGCGGCGGCGATGTTGGCATCGAGCCGGGCCGTATCCACCACCAGCACCGGATGCGCGATCCCGGCCTTGCGCAGCGCCGCCGACAAGGCGGTGAAGTAGGCATCGTGACCGCCGCCGTGGTCGCTCTTGCGCGAAGCAAGCAGCGCGGCGCCAGCGACAAGCGTGCCGCCTCCCCCGATCAGCGCGGCGCGGCGGCTCCATCTGGCAGCTTTCGTCGTCTCAGCCATCGAGGAACACTCCCTTCAGGTAGGTGTTGAGCATCCTTCCCTGCGGATCGAGCGTGCGCCGCACCTCGCCCGCCTCGGCCCAGCGCGGATAGAGCTGCGCCAGGTCGCGCGCCTTGAGGCTATTGAGTTTGCCCCAATGCGGACGCCCGCCATGACGGCGAAAGATCGGCTCGATCATCGTGAAGAAGAAGTCGTGATCTTCCTTGTAATAGGCGTGGACCGCAATCGAACCGCTCTCACGCTGGTAGAACGGGGAAAGCCAGGCATCGTCAGCGGCGATCACCCGCACCTCGATCGGGAAGAACACGTCCCGGCGGTGCGTCTCGATCGCGGCAAGCACCTCGCGCAGCGCCAGGATCTGCGCCTCGATCGGGAGGTGGTATTCGGTTTCGTTGAACCGCACGGGCCGTTCGTTGGAAAGCAGCTTCCAGCCCTCGTCGACCACCTCGCTCGGCGGAATCTTCGCCATTTCGTCCGAGGCCAGCCTGCGCCGCAATGACGGCGCGAATTCGAACCAGTCGCGCAGCTTCTTGAGCCCCATCAGTGTCTCGGTATCTTCGTCGGGGCCGCGCGGATGGACTGGCCGGTCGGTGACGTCGTTGGTGATCGTCACGGCATGGCCGGTGAACGGCAGGACATAGAATTCGACGTTGCGGTGACGCAGGCGCAGATTCGGCCAGTCCTCGAACACCTCCTCGGTCGGGCGCACCTCGACCCGCTTGAGCACCCGGCTCAAGGGGCGGTTCTGCAGGGTCACCTGGGTCACCACGCCAAAGGCGCCAAGCCCGACGCGCGCGGCGTTGAACACCTCGGGACGGGTCGACGCATCGCAATCGATGATCTCGCCCAAGGGCGTCGCCAGCCGCATCGCCACGACCGCGCCGTGGATCGCCTGAATGCCCCGGCCCGTGCCGTGGGTTCCGGTGGCAATGGCGCCGGCGATCGACTGCTTGTTGATGTCGGGCAGGTTGATCATTTCCTGCCCCACCGCCGCCAGCGCCGGGCCAAGATCGGCCAGCCGGGTTCCGCCGCGCACGGTTGCGCGGTTGGTCGCGGGATCGTGGCCGACGAGGCCGGCCATGCCGTCAAGCGTCAGCAAGGTGCCCTCGGTCGGAACCAGGCCGGTAAAACTGTGGCCCGAGCCGACCGGGCGGATCGGCCCGCGCGAGCGCTTCAGGACGTCGAGCAACTGCTCCTCGCTGCGCGGTGCGGCGCGCACGGCGGGATAGGAATGGGCGCTGCCCGACCAGTTGCTCCACAGCAGATGGCCCTTGCCGTCATCGGCGGCCAGCGCAGCCGGTTCGGCATCGCGCAGCGCGTTGCGGATCCCCAGACCGCCGGCGGCAATCGCGCCTGCGCCCAATGCCGTGCCGCCAACAACCACGCCGCGCCGGGTCAATCGGTTCATTGCTCCCTCCCCGCCATGAAGCGGATCAATTTCCTGTAATCGTCGGGCGTGCAGGAAAAACATTGCCCGCCCGTCGGCATGCCATTCAAACCCTGGACCGCGCTGTTGAGCATTGCAGACACTCCCTTGGCCCAGCGCGGATCCCACTTGGTGCGATCGCCGGTAAGCGGCGCGCCGGTATCCGCAACCGTGTGGCACGACCTGCACGACTGGTCATACAGCGCGGCAAGATGCGCATCCGCCGGCTTGAGCTTGGCGCTCTGCTGGGGCGTGAGCGGCTTGGCGGGTGGCTCCTGCTGGCATCCGGCCAAAGCAAGAGCCAGCACCGCTGCCGGAGCGATGTGCGGACGCATCAATACTTGTACCGCAGTTCGAATCCGAAGGTCCGCGGCTCACCTCGAAACTGTTCGATCGTGCCGAAGTCACTGAGGTCGACCGCGTAGTTGATGAACTGCTTCCCGCTGAGATTTCGCCCGAACACTGCCGCTTCCCAGCGGCCATCGTCGCTCTTGAGCGCGATGCGCCCATCGAACAGCCAGTAGCCCTCTTGCCTGAGCAGCGGGCTGTTGTCGGCGGAGAAGAACTGGCTGCTGCGGTAGGAGAGCGACGGCTGGAACGCCAACGAGATACCGGAAGACACCGGCACTTCATAATTCGCCTGACCGCTGAAGCTGACCGTGGGCGACAAGGCGAGCCGGTTTCCGGAATAGTCCGTCCCCGCGCTGACGAAATTGCGGATCTCGGTATGAAGCAGGCCAAGGTTGAGCGTCACGTCAAGCCGGTCCACCGGGCGAGCGACCATTTCGAACTCGGCGCCATAGATCCGTGCGTTGGCGGCATTGTCGAGCAGGGTAAGCGGAATGACCCCGGTATTGATCAGCGTATAAAGCTGCAAATCCTTGTAGTCATAGAGAAATGCCGCTGCATTGAAACGCAGGCGCCGGTCGAACAGGCGGGATTTCAGGCCAACTTCGTAGGCGGTAAGCGTCTCCTCGCCGAAAGGCTGCGCCTGCACGGCAGCCTCTCCCGGATCGAAACTCAGGAATCCGCCGTTGAAGCCACCGCTCTTGAACCCGGTCGAGACGCTGGCATAGGCCATGACGTCCTTCGCCAGATCATAGTCCAGACCGACCTTGAACGAGACGTTCTCGAAGCTCTTGCGGTTGTCGAAGGCATAGAGCGGCAGGATTCCACCGGGCACGGGCGTTCCATCGATGACCGCCTCCTCGAACTGCGAGGCAGCGAGGAAGTGCTTGCGTTCATAGTTGTAGCGCCCGCCCAGCGTCGCGCGCAGCGAGGGGGCAAGCCGGTATTCGATCTGGCCAAACACGGCCGCCGCTTCGGTGGTCTGGCGATTGAGCGTGCGCGCGAACAGCACCGGAGCGCCGCCGGTCGTCGCCCCGCTCGTGTCCGCGCCGCCCCCCGGGGTGAGGAACCGTAGTTCGCCGAACAGATCAGCGGTCTGGTTCTGCTTGAGCACATCGCTGAGGTAGTAGCCGCCAAACACCCAGTTGATCCGGTCCCCCGAACCCGAAAGCCGCAGCTCCTGCGTGACGGTGTCCGAGCGGACGCCGTAATCGATCGCCAGGATCGCCAGCGGGCTTGCATCGGTATCCTCGCGGTGCAGCTTGTTGTTGTAGTCATAGGCGGTGATCGAGGTCAGCGTCACCGCGCCGAGCTTCCAGGTGAGCCGCGCCGAGGCGCCCCAGTTCTCGACGTTGAGCTTGTCGCTGCGATCATAGTAGCCGTCGTAGAATCCGCTCGGGCTGACATAGCCCAGCGCGTTGCCGCACTGGTTGGCGAGGATCGCATCGATCGCGCAGGGCGTGGTGAACCCGCTCGCCGGATCGAGCAGGCCGAGGCTGCGATACTGGGGCGCGCGGACATTGACCTTGCCGCCATGCACGTTGACCAGCAGATCGACATCGTCAGACAGGTCGATGGCAAGCTGGCCGCGCAGGGCAAAGCTGCCCTGGCCGTTCTCGCGCCGCCCGGTCAGCAGGTTGTGGACATAGCCGTCCGAGGTCGTGCCGGTTCCCGACAGGCGAAAGCGCACCGAATCCGAAAGCGGCCCGCCGATCGCCGCTTCGCCGCGCACGGTGTTGAACGAGGCATAGGACAGCGATGCCTGGGCCTCGAAATCCTTGCCCGGCTTGGCGGTGATGAAATTGATCGCACCGCCGGTGGCGTTGCGGCCATAGAGCGTGCCCTGCGGCCCCTTGAGCACCTCGACCCGATCGAGGTCGAACAGCTGGAATGTCTGCGCGCCGGGCGAGCTGATGTAGACTTCATCGACATAGACGCCGTTCGGGCCGGAATTGTTCGAATTGGTATCGGCAAGGCCGACGCCGCGAATGTAGATCAGCGGCTGGTTTCCTTCACCGCCGGGAAGCCCGATCTCGAGATTGGGGACGACCGTGGCGATGTCGGAGCTGGACTTGATGCCAAGGTCGGCAATCTTGCTGCCGGTCAGTGCGGTGACCGCCACGGGCACGTCTTGCAGGTTCTGCTCGCGGCGCTGCGCGGTGACGATGATCTCGCCGCTGGCCTCGTCGGAGCTTGCGGTCTCGGCCTGCTGCTGCGCGAAAGCGATCTGAGGCAGGCTCGCCGCCCCAATCGCCAGAGCCGCTCCGGTGATTCGCAAGATGGTCTTGAAATTTCGCACTTTCACACCCTCCTAGGCCTTGTAGCTATCGCTATAATATAGTAATGGCTATATTTGTGCAATAGGGGGCGGGGACAAGGCTCTGCGGCTGTGCTAGGAGCCTGACGAGCAAGGTCGCTGGAGGTTTTTGAGAGTGCCGCAAACGAAAGCTGCGACAAGGCGAAAGACCCCGGTCAAGCCCCGGAAGGCGACGCGGGACCTGCTGCTCGACACCGCCGGCCTGCTGCTTGGCGAGGTCGGAGTCGAGCGGATTTCAACCAACCTGATCTGCGAGCGGGCGGGCGTGACACCGCCGGCGCTCTACTATTACTTCGCCGACAAGTTCGATGTGATCGTCGCCCTGGGCGAGCGGCTGATGGACCGCCAGAACGACGCGCTCGTTCGCTGGATCGAGCAGAATGCCGGTGGCGGCATCGAGGCCTACGCCAATTCGGCCGAGGACCTGTTGCGGGTGACGGCGGAGATCACCGATGCCGAGCCCGGAGGAGTCTGGATCGAGCGCGCGCTGCATGCCAGTCCGCGGCTTGAACATGTCCGGATCGAATCCCACCGCTTCGTGACCGGCCTCCTCACCGACGCGTTCGGCGCCCACCTGCCCGCTGTCCCGCGCGAACGGATCTGGCTGCGCGCGCGCATGCTGGTCGAATACGGCTATATGGCGCTGGAGATGCTCAACGCCGAAAGCGCGATTTCGCGTGACACAATACTGGCCGAGGCCGCACGCCTGCAGCGCATGGCGATCCTGGACCTGGCAGACGGCGCTAGCTGACCAGGCCTGAATGCTGATCAAGTGCAGGTTTGGCCGCGCCTGGCCATGCGAAGAATAGACCGGACAATGCAAGGACCCCCATCGCCAGATAGGCGGGAGCCAGTCCATAGGACCACAGCAGCCCGGATCCAGCCGTCGATACCGCCAGAACCGCGCCGAACAACACCGCATTGATGCCTTGTGCCGTCGCGATCAGGTGCGATGGAACACGCCGCGTGATCACCAGCATGATCCCGAGGATCGCCCCGGTCGCGGTTACGCCGTTCAGCAATTGTGCGACAACCAGCAGGGGCAGGGCGGGGTTTGTCGCCATGATCGCCCAGCGCGCGGCGGCGGCCAGTGCCGACAGGCAGATCATCTGCGCCGGATCGCGCTGTCCAAGCAGCTTCATCCCGAACCAGAAGCCCAGGATCTCCGCGCTGACCGCCAGCGCCTGGAGCAGGCCGATAGTATCGGTCGCAAGACCGTTGGCTTGCCAGTTGATCGCGCCGAAGCTGCTTAACACACCGTGACTGCCGATGATCAGCGAGGTTGCGGTCATGGTCTTGAGCAGCTGACGGTCGCCGAGCACGTCGCGCCACCGGCCACCGGTTTCCTGTTCGACCGCGGCCAGCGCGCGATCACCGGGAAGGAGCATGACCGCCGCCGCCGGCAAGAGCAGCAGCGCCGCTATCATGGCCGGCAAGGCGAGGATGCCGAAAGCGCCAAGCGCCCAGCCGGCAGCAATGTTGGAGAGGACCACGCCGATCGACCCCCAGACACGGAGGCGACCGAAATCGAGCGAGCCGCTGCGCACGGCCATCACGGCGTAGGCATCGGTCAGGACCGGAATCTGGTCCCAGATTGTCGAAAGCAGGATGACGATCGCGATCCGCTCAACGTGCCCTGGCCGGCCGAGCAGCAGCAGCACGACCGCCGCCGAGGCGAGCGCGGTGAGGCAGATCGCGTCACGAACCCGGTAGCGGCGCCCCACCCATGCAGAGAACGGCGCGACGGTCAGCAGGCGCAGCACCAGCGGGATCGCCATGAGCACGCCGATTTCGCCCGGCGAGACGTCGGTTGCTTTCAGCCAGAGCGGCAGGAAGGTGAAGAACCCGTAGTGGAAATAGAGCGCCAGATAGAGCCCCGACACGCCCACGGACAGACCGCGCGAAGAGGTGAAGAGGCCTGTTTTCGGCCCGGCAGCAGGTTCGGTTGTCATCTTCCAATATGCCTCTTGCAAAACGTGTAACTGTGATTGATATCGATGTCATCACAGGAGTTGTAAGCATGCTCGATCCCGAAATCGCGGCCCATGTCGGTCCGCCGATGCCCATGCCGGAACTGACCCCGGAGCTTGTCGGCATGCTGCGAGTCGGGATGACGGAAATCGGCAAGGCTCTGCCAGGCGCCGAGATTGCTGCTGTGACCGAGCATCTGGCCGGCGATGTCCCGATGCGGCTTTACCGACCGGACCTCGGCTCCACCTGCCCGCTCATCGTCTTTCTTCATGGCGGCGGGTGGATGCTTGGCGATCTCGATAGCCACGATGCCATGATGCGCCATCTGGCGCAGCGCTCTGGCTCTGCGGTGCTTTCCGTCGGCTATCGCCTTGCGCCGGAGCATCCTTTCCCGGCAGGACTGGATGATGCCGCGACGGCCTTGGCCTGGGCGCGCCTGCACGCGGAGTCGCTCGGCTGCGATCCGGCACGTATTGCTCTGGGCGGCGAAAGTGCCGGCGCCAACCTCACCGCCGCATTGACGCTGCGCCTGCGCGAAGCTGGCGAGCAGCAGCCTTGCTTCCAGCTGCTGATCCATCCGGTGACCGACATGAGCTTTTCGGCGCCCTCGATCGACGAGCTGATGGTTCCCGGACTGAACCGCGATTACCTTGAGGCTTGCCGCGCCTTCTACGTGGGCGGCGCCGGCTATCGCGATCCCCTGATCTCGCCGCTCTTCGCCAAGGACCACACTGGCCTCGCGCCCGCCGTCGTGCTTACCGCGTCCGAAGACCCGCTGCGCGACGATGGCGAGCTTTACGCGCGGACGCTGGTTGCCGCCGGGGTTGAGACCCTTGCGATGCGGCTTCCCGGGCTGCCGCACGGCTTCCTGTTCCTGCCCGCCAGCATTCCGGCAGTGGATCGCGCGTTCGACTTGATCGCGCGGCTGGTGCGCCGCTACTTTGCCAATGACTAGGCATTCGTGCCGCGCAGGGGGATGGCAATGAACAGGGCCGGCATGCGACCCGATCAACCGACCATGGAACAGGTCGCTGAACTGGCGGGAGTTTCCAAGATCACCGTGTCGCGTGCCTTGCGCGGCAGCGACCTGGTGCGGCCCGAGGTGCGTGAACGGATCGTGCAGGTTGCCAAGCAGATCGGCTACCGCGTCAACGTCGCGGCGCGAAGCCTGCGCACCCGTCGTTCGCGGACGGTGGCCGTGGTGATCGAGCAGCTCAATCGCGGTGACCGGCCGATCGCCGATCCGCTCCTGCTCTCGATGATCGGCGGACTGCTCGAAGCGCTCAGTCCGGCGGGCTATGCCATGCTGCTCACCACCAACGAGCAGTTCATCGCCGGCAATGCACTGGGAGCCGAAGGCGTCGTCGTGCTTGGTGAGGGCGAATCGGGGCGGTCGCTGTCGCAAATCGAGGCGCTGGCCTTGCCGACGATCGCATGGGGCGAACCGATTGCCGGGATAAACGTCCCGGTGATCGGCAGCGCGAATGCTGCCGGTGGACGCCAGGCGGCCCAACACCTTATTGCGGGCGGACGCACCAGCCTGCTGTTCCTCGGCGATGCGGAGCATCCCGAAGTAGCTGCACGGCTTGCGGGTTTTCGCGAAGTTCTTGCGGCAAGCACCGCGCGGCTGGTCGAGGTCATGGCCTGCCCGTTCACTTCCGAGGGCGGCGCGGAGGCGGTGACCCGCGCGCTCGATGCCGGCGCTGATTTCGACGGCGTGTTTGCGGCGAGCGATTTCATTGCCGCGGGAGCCTGCGATGCCTTGCTCGCGCGCGGAATTGATGTGCCCGGCAAAGTGGCAATCGTGGGGTTCGATGACGCGCCGATCGCATCGGGTCATCGCCCGCAGCTCACCTCGCTCCGGCAGGATGGCGCGGCGGCGGGGCGCGCGCTGGGCAGCGCGATCATCGCGCAAATTGAACATACCGCAGCCCGGCTCGATCAGCTCCCGGTCGAACTGATCGTCCGCGAAAGCAGCTGCTGAACGGCTCGGCGGCGGCGCCATCAGGCAAGATGTTCGCCGAAGAACCTCGCCATGAGAGCAAATGTCTCGCGCGATTCGGGGAGGTCGGTCAGCATGTGGTGCGCGTGCCCAAGCCCGTCGAAATCGACGAACAAGGCTGTGCGGCCCGCGGCCAGCAGGCGGCGGTGCATGACCGAGACCGAACTGGCCGCAAAGTCTCGCGAGGCGGTAACCAGCAGACTCGGGGGGAACTGGGCCAGCACGTCGGGATGGTTGCCGGGTAGTACGAGCGCGCTGCCGAGATCGGCCCCGGCGAAATAGGGGAAGTCCTCGACGTGGGGACCGGCGCTCGCCGTTCCTTCCGGCGAGAAGGCCGACCAGGTCGTCGCCGAATCGCCCGCCATTGTCAGTCCTGCGCCGTGCAGCATGGCAATCGCGCCGGGCAGCTGCGCCTTTTCGGCAGCAAGCCTTGCCGTGACCTGCGCGGTCAGCATGCCGCCCGCCGAACAGCCGTAGAGACCGATCGATGCCGCGGGCTGCCGTGCATTCAACCGCGCGAAGACCGCAAGAACATCCTCGACCGCCGCGGGAAACGGGTGCTCAGGCGCCAGGCGATAATCGACAGCGATGGCTCGCATGCCGCTTGCCGCCGCAACCGGCACGGCTTCGAGCAGCGCGCCTGCGCCCGCTCCCCACATGAAAGCGCCGCCGTGAAGGCACACCAGCGTGCGCGGATCGCGCGGCCCGCCAGCAGGAACCACCACATGGACCGGCACGCCGTCCCAGATCTCCTCGGACACGTCGACCGGATATAGTTCCTGGGCAACCGCAAGCTGGCGCCGATTGAATGCGTCGTAGTGCAGGCGCAGCGCCGCGATGTCCTGCGAGGGCGGCTGCGGCTCACCGGCGGCGAAAGCGGCGCGCGCCTCGGCGCTGACCCAGGGACCAAACTGGCCGGAATCGCTCATTTCATGTCCTCGCTGCTATCGTTAGCAACCATTCACCCGATCGCCTTTTAAGTCCTAAACCGACATTCGCAAGCGCGTATTGACATCGATATCATTTTTGCGCATATGCGATTCTGCATTCACTAACAGGCGACCCTTGGGAGGGCACATGAAAGCGTTCCGTTCGAATCTCCTCGTGATTCTCGCCGCAGGCTGCTCGGCACTTCCCGGCGTGGCCTTCGCGCAGCAGGTCCCCGCCAGCGACCCCGCTTCCGAGGCCGACGCGACGGCGGCGGACAGCGCGGTCGGCGATATCGTGGTCACTGCTCGCCGCCGCGAGGAAAGCCTGCAAAAGGTGCCGATCGCGGTGACGGCATTCACCCCGGAGGCGCTCGAGCAGAAGGCGATCACCGATCGCACCTCGCTTGCGGATAACACCCCCTCGCTGTTCACGATCAACGGCGGCTACCCGCGCGAGTTCGCGTTCTTCGCCTTGCGCGGCCAAGGCCCCGCGTTCGGTTCCACTCCGGGTGTGGTCAACTACTTCGCCGAAGTGCCCAACGCGGTGAATATCGATGGCCGCGTGGGCAGCTATTACGATCTTGCCAATGTCCAGGTGCTTGCGGGTCCGCAGGGCACCCTGTTCGGGCGCAATGCAACCGGCGGCAATATCCTGTTCGAGCCGGTCAAGCCGAAAGACCGCGTCGAAGGCTATCTGCGCGGAGAATATGGCAACTACAACGATCGCCGGGTCGAGGGAGCGCTCAATCTGCCGATCGTCGCGGACAAGGTGCTGCTGCGCGTGGCCGGCGAGTATGGCCGCCGCGATGGCTATACCAAGGATGTCGGGCCGATCTTCCTCGGCAAGGATTATGACGATCTCGCCTACGAGAGCTTTCGCGTCGGGCTGACCCTGCGTCCCGCCGATGGGTTCGAACTCTATACGGTGGGCCGCTACTACAATTCGCACACCAATGGCGGCGGGACGGTGCTGGGCGCATTCAACCCGGCCGCCGGGTTCGATGCCGGGCCGCCGCTCGGGTTCCTCCCGGTGCTGGCGTTCTATCCCGGCATGGCGACCGCCGTGGCAGAGCAGAATGCGCGCGGCCCGCGGCAGGTTGCCTACGATCTCGACCAGTTTTCCGCGACGCGCTACTGGCAGGTGCTCAACCAGGCGACGATCGACCTCAGCGACACGGTCAAGCTGAAGAACATCATCAGCTATTCGGAGCTCACCACCAAGTACGGCTACGACTACGACGCCACGATCAACCCGATTTCGGGCCAGACCAGCCGCGTGAACCCGGCCAACCCCGGCCTGTTCACCAGCGGCCTTGTGCCGACGCTGGCACCGACCTTCTTCACCGAGGAACTGCAGCTGCAGGGTTCGGCCTTCGACAAGGCGCTCGATTTCACCCTGGGCGGGTTCCTCGATCGCCAGAAGGTCAGCGAACCCTCGGGGATTGCGGAATACACCTTCTTCCCGTTCGGCACCCTGCTGCCCACTGCCTCGGCCATCATGGTCCAGCGCAACAGCAGCGAGGCCCTGTTCGGACAGGCGACGCTGAGGCTCGGTGCGCTGTCCCCTTCGCTCGAACGGCTGAGCATCACCGGCGGTCTGCGCTATACCTGGGAGCATTCGTTCGTTTCGCAGACGCTCTTCGCGCCCCCGGCGGTGGAAGGCAAGGTCGACGACCACTACCTCAGCTATACCGCGACGCTCGACTATGACGTTTCGCCGGACGTGCATGTCTACGTGACGTCGCGCGATGCCTACAAGTCGGGCGGGGTGAACGGTCCGGTGCCGGTCGGCTCGGCCTTCCGCACCTTCCCGCCCGAGCGGCTTTCGGACATCGAACTGGGCCTGAAATCGCAGTTCACGCTGGGAACGGTCAAGGGCCGGTTCAACCTCGCCGCCTACCGGGGCGTTTACAGCAACATCCAGCGCACCACGACCGAACTGGTGACGACCCCGGGCGGCACGGTCCCGCTCAACGTCACGCGCAGCGCCGCCAAGGGGAAGATCGAAGGCGTCGAGATCAACACCGCGCTCGTGCTTGTCCCGGGCCTGACGGTTACCGGTGTTCCCCGTCAGCACCAATGGCACAGATTTGAGGTTGTGATTTAAGGAGTGTTGGGGCTTCGTCGTAGTGACGAAGGAACGAAGATGAAGTCCCAACACTCCTTGAAAAAATCGCCTGCCAAGGCCCCTGCTGAGCGGGTGGTGAAGGACATCCGGCGGCAGACCCGGCGGCACTTCTCGGCCGAAGACAAGATACGCATCGTGCTCGATGGGCTGCGCGGCGAAGACAGCATTGCCGAACTATGCCGCAAGGAAGGCATTGCACAGAGCCTGTATTACACCTGGTCGAAGGAGTTCATGGAAGCGGGCAAGCGACGCCTGGCGGGTGACACGGCTCGTGCCGCGACCAGCGGCGAGGTGCAGGACCTGCGCCGCGAAGCCCGTGCCCTGAAGGAATGCGTGGCCGACCTGACCCTCGAGAACCGTCTGCTCAAAAAAAGCATGATCGCGGATGGGGGCGACGACGAATGAGGTATCCCGCATCTGAAAAGCTCGAGATCATCCGGCTCGTCGAGCAGTCGCATCTGCCGGCGAAGCTCACTCTCGACAAGCTGGGGATCGCACGCCGGACGTTCTACCGTTGGTACGACCGGTTCCTCGAAGGCGGACCGGAGGCGTTGGAGGATCGGCCATCGGCACCGAGCCGCGTATGGAACCGGATCCCGCCTGACATCCATGATCAGATCATCGAACTGGCGCTGGAGCAGTCCGAGTTGAGCCCACGGGAGCTGGCGGTGCGCTTTACCGACGAAAGGCGTTACTTCGTGTCGGAAGCCACGGTTTACCGCCTTCTGAAGGCCCATGACCTCATCACCAGCCCAGCCTATGTCGTGATCAAGGCTGCCGACCAGTTCCACACCAAGACCAGCCACCCGAACGAGATGTGGCAAACTGACTTCACCTACTTCAAGATCATCGGGTGGGGCTGGATGTACCTGTCGACCGTGCTCGACGACTTCTCACGCTACATCATCGCCTGGAAACTGTGCACCAACATGCGCGCCGAGGACGTGACTGACACGCTGGACATGGCACTGGCCGCATCGGGCTGCGACAGCGCCACGGTGCTGCACAAGCCAAGGCTGCTGTCGGACAATGGTCCCAGCTACATCGCAGGCGAACTGGCGGAATACATCGAGGCCCGGAAGATGAGCCATGTGCGCGGCGCTCCATGCCATCCCCAGACCCAGGGAAAGATCGAGCGTTGGCATCAGACCCTGAAAAACCGCATCCTGCTGGAAAACTACTTCCTGCCCGGCGACCTTGCCGCCCAGATCGAGACCTTCGTCGAGCACTACAACCACCAGCGTTACCACGAGAGCCTGAACAACGTGACGCCCGCCGATACCTACTTCGGCAGGGCACCGGCCATCATCAAACAGCGTGAAAGGATCAAACGAAAAACCATCGAACATCGGCGCTTGCAACACCGCAAGCTCGCCGCCTAACATCAACCAAGAGACGAGGCCCGAACTCCGCTAATTTACGCCGCGAGTTGTGCCGAATGTTCTGACGACGGACACCATGCAGCTTTCTTATAAGCCTTCTAAGAAAAAGGAGGCTGTTATGGCGGCGGTTTCTCAACTAAAGAGTCTGGTCGAAAATTTTTCGTCCGTACCGTTGGGTGCTCAGCATGTTTGGCTCGACGACCGACATGGTCTGGTCGTGGGCGATTATCCTACCCCTGCTATGCGATTCGATTTTGCCAGCGAAGTGCTGGTCGCCGTTGCGTCAGCTCCCGTGAGAGAGAAGAGAGTGATCTCGTTTCTCGCACAGGCAAGGCGCGTTGGTAAGAAATACGAGCTGGAGATGGAAGATGCGATTTACAAATTCGGCAGCGCCACTCAACTTTTGATTGAAGGTCTAAACATAATCGAGGAAAAATACCCTGGAACTCTCAAAAAGTTTGCTCTGCGAAAGGGACGAAGCAAACGTGCTGTCGCTTGCTCTCGGAAGGAGCTTTACGACTATCCGCACCCAGAGAGTCACTCGGCGGCACTGAAGTCAGGATACTTTGTAGCTACAAACAACAAAGACGCAGAGTCTCGGGGATACTTGCGTAAGGCGGCTGAAATTGCTGGCCTCAAGTGGGGCAAGAACTTCATTGTCCGAAGAGGCTGACAACCAAATTCAAGCACCGCGCCAAAGGTGGGCAAAAAGGTGGAGTGTGTCTTTGAGTAGGCCAACATAACCTAAGTATTTCAGGTACTTATGCTGGGTTCTGGTGCGGTCGAGAAGACTCGAACTTCCACGGGCTTTCGCCCACAACGACCTCAACGTTGCGCGTCTACCAGTTCCGCCACGACCGCTAAATCATCGAAGCGGCAGGCCGCCCCGGGGGGGTAGGAGCGCGCCCTTAGCAAAGGGGGCGGGGGGCTGCAAGGGCTCAAAAGCGGGTTGATGAATTGGGCCGGCCTGTCCCGGTTGGGGACGCGCGATTTCGTCCGGTTGCGCAATTGGTGAATTGCGCGTTCACCATAGTCCATGAGTGGCGCGCCAATCCTTCTGCTTGCTGCGGCGGTGGCCCAGGCCCCGCTTCCCCAGGCGCCGCCGCAGCAAGGGGCTCAGGTCAGCGCGCGCGTCACGGTGGAAATCCTGCGATCCGAATCCAACAGCGAAACGGGCGGCGCCGAAGCGCTCAAGCGGCATGTCAGCCGCCCGGAGCCGGGCCGCGTGACGATTGCCTTCGAATAGGGCTTAGATTGTATCGACATTCAATTCAGGGCGAGGCGAAAATGGTGGATTTCCGTGACCCGGAGCGCAGAGACCTTGATGGTCGTGAGCATCGGAAGCACGGATAACCGCCATTTGCAGCCCGTCATGGGCTGAATGTCGAAACAACCTAGCTTTCGAATTCTGCTTATGCGGCGAGGTTGCGGATTTGGTTCACGCAGGGAACGCAGAGAAGAAAGAAGAGGCGCAGAGATATTGTGCGAAGCCGCAGGCTTCCTTCATGAAACCCAGGTTTCGGTAAACGGGGCCGACCTTGTTTGGAGCGGCTTCGCCGCAGGCACGACGCCTCTGCGCCTCTTCTTTCTTCTCTGCGTTCCCTGCGTGAACCCCATCCAAACCGAACGTCATCCTTAAACTGAATGTCGATACAACCTAGTTCCCTGGCTTCCAGCCGATCCGTGCCTTGACCGCGCCCTTGGGCACGTTGACCAGCGCTTCGTTCACCGCAACGCTTTCGCCCGGCGCCAGCACCCGCTTGGGCGAGCGCACTTCCTGGACATAGACCTGCGTGCCGCGCGCGTTGTAGAGCACCACCAGGATCGCGGGGACCGAGCGGGAATCCTGCGAGACATTGGTCACGGTGCCATTGGTCTCGAAAAAGAAGCTGCCATCGGCCAGCGGGCGGGGCCCTTGCTGCTTGTCGGGGAAGTTGAGCTTGAGACCCGGCTGGTCCTCGGCGAACTGCTGCTGGGCAAAGGGCATCCAGTCCGGCAGGCCGTACCATGCCGCCGCCGCGATCGAGCCAAACGCCACCAGTGCGAACAGCACCGCGGCGATGGTCCACATCCTTGCCGGGTTGCGGCGCGGGCGGAACAGCGGCTCATGCGCGAAGCGCGAATATTCCTCTTCCTCGGCATAGCCGTCGGCCGAAAGCGGCGCGGCGCTTGGCGGCGGCGGAGGCAGGTTGTCATCGGTGAAGCTGAGCGGCGGGGAAGGATCGGGCGCCGGCTCGTCCGGCTGCGGGGGCGCGGTGTCGGCAGGTTCGGTGGGTGCCGCCGCTTCTGGTTCAGGCTGGACCGGCGGAGCTGCCGGCGTCTGCTCCGGCGGTGAAGGCGGTGCGGGTTCGGTCTCTGCCGGGGGAGCGATGTCCGCCGGGGCCGGCGGCTGGACGGGCGGGGCCGGGCTTGGCCCCTCCTGGAACCATGAATGCCGGCACTTGGCGCAGCGTACCGTCCGTCCGTCCACCCCGACCGCCGTGTCGGGAACGACATAGCGCGTGGAACAGGCGGGGCAGGTGATGATCATGGTGAACAGCGGTTAAGCATGTGGACAAGGCCCCCGGCAAGGGCGCGGTGCACGCCTTGGCGTGGCTATGCCCTTTTTTCCACATGGATTGGCGGCTATAGCCGGTCCGCAAGCCCGCTAACTGGACCGGCCCCGATCACGATGAGCAATACGGCAGAAGGGGAAATCGTCCAGTTCGACAATGTCGGGCTGCGTTACGGCACCGACCGCGAGGTGCTGAGCAATGTTTCCTTCACCTTGTTTCCCGGGGGCTTCTATTTCCTGACCGGTGCCAGCGGGGCCGGCAAGACCTCGCTGCTCAAGCTGCTCTACCTTGCCCAGCGGCCCTCGCGCGGGGCGATCAGGATGTTCGGGTCCGATGCGATCACCTTGCCGCGCGAGCGCTTGCCCGCGCTGCGGCGGCGGATCGGGGTGGTTTTCCAGGAGTTTCGGCTGGTCCCGCACCTTTCGGCCTTCGACAACGTGGCGCTGCCGCTGCGCGTTGCCGGAGTGGCCGAGCGCGACATCGTCAAACCGGTGGCCGACATGCTCGAATGGGTCGGCCTGGCGGACCGGATGCGGGCGCTACCGGCGCAGCTTTCGGGCGGCGAACAACAGCGCGTGGCGATCGCCCGCGCGGTGATCCACCGCCCCGAAATGCTGGTCGCCGACGAGCCGACCGGCAACGTCGATCCCGACATGGCGGTCAAGCTGCTGCGCCTGTTCGAAGCGCTCAACCGGCTGGGCACGACGGTGGTGGTGGCGACCCATGATGTCCACCTGCTCAAGCGGGTGCCGGATTCGCTGATCATGCGGCTCGACAAGGGGCAGCTTTCCGATCCGACCGGGGCTTTGCGCTATCCGCCGCGGCCAAGCACATTCCCCCGCGCCAAGGAGCCGGCGCGGTGAAGCTGCCCGAATTCCTGACCCGCGGCGCCGAAGCCGAACTGATCCCGCAAGGCCGGCTGTCGGGGCCGATGCCCTGGGTCATCGCGATCATGGTCGCGCTGACGGTGATCGCGGCGGCGGCGGGGCTGGCCTTCAGCAACACCGCGCGCAACGCCGCCGATGCGCTGACTGGCGGGATCACGGTGCAGATCGTCAACGCCAACCCGGCCGAACGCGACCGCCAGGCCAGGGTCGCGCTGCAGGCGCTGCGCGCGACGCCCGGCGTGGCTGAGGCCAGCCTGGTTTCGCAGGAAGAGATCGACCAGCTGATCGAACCCTGGCTGGGCCTGCCGCTTGAAGGCGACGCGGCGATCCCGGTGCCGGCGCTGATCGACGCCAGGCTGCGCGATGCGGTCAGCGGCGAGATGCTTGGCCAGCTGCGCCGCGGCCTGCGCGCGGTGGCGCCCTCGGCGCGGGTCGATGCGCAGTCGACCTGGCTCAAGCCGGTGTTCAGCGCGATCGGGACGATGCGCTGGCTTTCGCTGGCGCTGGTCGGCGTCTTGGCCTTTGCACTGGCCGCGGCGGTCCTGCTGGCGGTGCGAACCGCGCTGGGCACCAATCGCGAGACGATCGAGATCGTCCACCTGCTGGGCGGGACCGACCGGCAGATCGCCCGGGTGTTCCAGCGCGCGATCGGCTTCGATGCCGCGGGCGGTGGGGCGATCGGGCTGGCGCTGGGGCTGCTGGTGGTGGTCCTGCTGGGCCGCCAGCTTGGCGGGCTGGGCGCGGGGCTGGTCAGTTCGGGCGCGCTGGGCTGGGGCGATTGGATATTGCTGGCCATGATCCCCCTGGCCGGCGTAGGGCTGGCCATGTTCACCGCGCGCCAGACCGTGATCCGGGCGCTCAGGACGATGCTCTGAGGACCCCGATAGTGAGTTCATGATCCAAATGCTGCGCCGCGTGCTATCCCTGATCCTGCTGGCCTGGGCACTGGGCTTTGCCTGGTTTGCCGCGCTGTTGCCCAGGCCTGCCGGGACCGAACGGACCGACGCGGCGGTGGTGCTGACCGGAGCGGCGGGCCGGGTCGAGCGCGGGCTGGCGGTGCTCGACAACCACTGGGCGCCGCAGCTGTTCGTCTCGGGCGTGTTTCGCCATGTGAAGCCGGGTGAATTTGCCGCGCAGTTCCATGTTTCGGGAGCGCAGATGGCCTGCTGCGTGACGCTGGGCTATGCCGCCGCCGATACGATCGGCAATGCCCGCGAAACCGCCGGCTGGGTCCGCGCCAAGGGCTATCGCAGCATTCGCCTGGTGACCAGCGACTGGCACATGCGCCGCGCCGCGTTCGAGCTGCGCCAGGCCTTGCCAGCCGGGACTACGATCATCGAGGATGCGGTGCCGACCCGGCCCAGCCTGAAGATCCTGTTCGTCGAATACCACAAGCTGCTGGCGCGCGGCCTTGTCCGCCTGTTCGGAGGTTGAGATGCGCAACCTGCTGCTGATCCCGCGCAACCTGGCGTTCTATGCCGCGTTCTATATTGGCAGCGTGTTCGTCGTGCTGGCCTGCGTGGCAACGCTGCTGCTGGCCTCGCGCGAGACTTTCGTGCGCACGGTTCATTCCTGGTCGCTCTATCACCGCTGGTGCATGCGCAACCTGCTGGGGCTGCGGGTGAGGGTCGAAGGCAGCCTGCCGCCGGGACCGGTCTTCGTGGCGATGAAGCACGAGAGCTATTTCGAGGCGATCGACATTCCCCAGGTCGTCCCGTTCCCCGGGGTCTTCGCCAAGGCCGTGCTGATGCGGATCCCGCTGTGGGGCATGGTCGGGGATCGCTATGGGCTGGTTTCGGTCGAGCGCGAACAGGGCGCCAAGGCGCTGCGCCACATGATGGCCGCGGCCAAGCGGATTACCGGCGAGGGCCGTTCGCTGATGATCTTCCCCGAAGGCACCCGTGTGCCGCACGGCACCAGGCCGCCGCTCCAGGCGGGCTTTGCCGGGATCTACAAGCTGCTCGGGCTGACGGTGGTGCCGATCTCGGTCGATTCGGGACCGTTCTATCACCGGCTGTGGAAGCGCGGCGGGACGATCACCTACCGGATCCACGATCCGATCCCGCCCGGCCTGCCCCGCGCCGAAGTGGAAGCGCGGGTCCACGCCGCGATCAACGCGCAGAACGAACCGTGAGCGGAAAGTCGCGGCGCCGTTCGCCGCTCGAGGTGCTGGGACCGGGGCTGGTAACCGGCGCCGCGGATGACGATCCTTCGGGGATCGGCACCTACAGCCAGGTCGGCGCGCAGTTCGGCTATGGTCTGGCCTGGACGATGTTCTTCGGCTTCCCGCTGCTCGCGGCGATCCAGGCGATCTGTGCGCGGATCGGGGCCACGACCGGCAAGGGCATCGCCCAGAACCTGCGCCAGCACTATTCGCCCTGGCTGCTGCGCGTCGTGGTGCTGCTGCTGCTGATCGCCAACGTGATCAACCTGGGCGCCGACCTGGGGGCGATGGGCGCCGTGCTGGCGCTGGTCATCCCGGGGCCGGTTCTGGCCTATACGGTCGCCATCGGGCTGCTTTCGGTGCTGCTGGAGGTGCTGCTCAGCTACACCCGGTATGCGCGGATCCTCAAATGGACCACGCTGTCGCTGTTCGCCTATATCGGGGTGGTCTTCGTGGCCCACGTGCCGTGGCGCACCGCGATCTTTGACATCCTGGTGCCGCATTTCACTTTCGACCGCGAGCACGCGATGGCGCTGGTTGCGATCTTCGGCACCACGATCAGCCCCTACCTGTTCTTCTGGCAGGCCGGACAGGAGGTTGAGGAGCAGCACCGGCGGCATATCAAGCCGCTCCACGTCAGTCCGCGCCGGGCAGGCGCGGAACTGCGCCGGATCCGCACCGATACGCTGGTCGGCATGGGCTTTTCGCATGTTACCGCGCTGTTCATCATCGTCGCCACCGCGGCAACGCTCCATGCGCGGGGCGTGACCGACATCCAGAGCGCCGCCCAGGCCGCCGAGGCGCTGCGCCCCATCGCCGGCGAATTTGCCTTTGCGCTGTTCGCCGCGGGGATCATCGGCACCGGGCTGCTGGCGGTCCCGATCCTTGCCGGCAGCGCCGCCTATGCGATCAGCGAGACCTTCGGCTGGACCGAGGGGCTTGACCGCAAGCCGCGCGAGGCCAAGGCGTTCTATGGCGCGATCGCGGCGGCGACGCTGGGCGGGATCGCGCTGAACCTGATCGAGATCGACCCGATGCGGGCGCTCTACTGGGCCGCGGTGGTCAACGGCCTGCTTGCCCCGCCGCTGATGGTGGTGACCATGCTGATCGCCAAGAACCCCAAGGTGATGGGCGAATTCGCGATCTCCAGCCGGCTCGAGATCGGCGGATGGCTTTCGACCGGGGTAATGTGGATCGTCGCCGGAATCTTTTTGCTTAGCTAGCCCTTGTGATCGCTGCGCCCGAAGTCGGCGCGCGCATCGTCCTGGCCGAGTTCGATGATCGAACGACGGACCGCGCGGGTACGGGTGAAGTGGTCGAACAGCTGGTCGCCGTCACCCACCCGGATCGCGCGCTGCAAGGCGGTGAGGTCTTCGGTGAAGCGTTGCAGCATCTCGAGCACCGCGTCCCTGTTGGACAGGAACACGTCGCGCCACATCGTCGGATCGCTTGCGGCGATGCGGGTGAAATCGCGAAAACCGCCGGCCGAATACTTGATCACTTCGCTTTCGGTGACCCCTTCGAGATCGGATGCGGTGCCGACGATGGTATAGGCGATCAGGTGGGGCAGGTGGCTGGTTACCGCCAGGACCAGGTCATGGTGCGCGGCGTCCATCACTTCGACCCTGGCGCCAAGCGCCTCCCAGAACTGCGAAAGCATGGCGACCTGTGCGGGGTCGGCAGCATCGGGCGGCGTGATGATGCACCAGCGCTGCTGGAACAGGCTGGCAAAGCCGGCGTCGGGTCCGCTGCGCTCGGTCCCGGCGACGGGATGCGCCGGGATCACCGCGCGGCCGGGCAGCGCCTCGGCCAGGACCCTGGCGACGCTTTCCTTCGATGAGCCGACATCGCTGATCACCACGCCATCGGCCAGGTGCGGGGCGATTTCGCGTGCTGCCGCACCCATCGCGCCAACCGGCACGCACAGGATGACCAGATCGGCATCGCGCACCGCATCGGCGGCGCACTCGCAAACCCGGTCCACCAGGCCGCGCTCCGCCGCGCGCGAACGGGTTGCGGGATCGGCGTCATAGCCGGTGGTCATGGCGTTTGGCAGATGCGCCTGGACTGCCAGCCCGACCGATCCGCCCAGCAGCCCCAGCCCGATGATCGCAATGCGCTCGAACGCCATCAGGCCTGCTCCGCCAGTTCGCGCAGCACACGGGCGACACCGTCCATGTCATCGCGCGTGCCGATGGTGATCCGCACCGCGCCCGACAGACCTTCGGTCGAGAACCAGCGGGTGACATAGCCCGCGCGGGCCAGCCCTTCAAAGGCGGCCTTGCCGGTCAACTTGCCTTCGCACAGCACCAGCACGAAGTTCGCCTCGCTCGGCACCGCGCGCAGCCCGTGATTGCCCAGCGCCTCGACCTGCGCGACGAACCGGGCGCGCACCTCGGCATTGTGACGGCGCGAATGCTCGACAAAGGCCTGGTCGTCCAGCGCGGTCAGCGCCATCGCCTGGGCCTCGTTCGACACGTTGAACGCGCCGCGAAGCCGGTTCAGCACCTCGACCACCTCGGCGCTGCCGGTGCCCCAGCCGACCCGCTCTCCGGCCAGGCCATAGGCCTTTGAGAACGTGCGGGTCGCCAGAACGTTGGGGGCGCTGGCGGCAAGCTCCATCGCGCCGTCATCGTCAGCCGGGTCGACATATTCGACATAGGCGAGGTCGATCACCAGCAGCACATCGGCAGGCAGACCGGCGTGCAGCCGCGCAATCTCGGCCCTGGGCAGATAGGTGCCGGTGGGATTGTTGGGATTGGCGACCAGCACCACCCGGGTCCGCTCGGTAACCGCGGCCAGCAGCGCGTCGACATCGGTGGCGTAATCGCGGGCCGGGGCTTCAACCGGAGTGGCCCCGCAGCGCCGCGCGACGATATCGTAGAGCGAGAAGGCAAATTGCGAGAACAGCACCTCGTCGCCGGGGCCGGCATAGGCGCTTGCCGCCAGGTAAAGCAGTTCGCCCGAACCTGAGCCCATGATGATCCGCGCCGGATCGATCCCGTGCAGCCTGCCCAGCGCCGTGCGCAGCGCCGTGCTGTCACCATCGGGATAGCGCGAGGGATGGAGCGCCTCGCCCCGCGCGGCCAGCGCCCGGGGGCTGCACCCCAGCGGGTTTTCGTTGGCCGACAGCTTGACAGTCGGCACGTCGTCGCTGCCCGACTGGCCGGGGACATAGGCATGGATCGCGGCGATCCACGGCTTGGGGGTGGGTTTGCTTGCCATAGCGGGGGCGGCCTTAGCAGGCCTATCGCCGATTGACAGCCCGCTTGTAGTCCCGCAAGCGCGCGCGATGGGCCAAGCCGCGATCCGAACTGCCAGCCAGGTGCTCGACCTTGCCGCGCCGCTGCCGCTCGATGGCGGGCAGAGCCTGTCGGGCGTGCGCGTGGCGTATGAAACCTATGGCTCGCTCAATGCCGAAAAGTCGAACGCGGTGGTGATATTCCACGCGCTGACCGGCGATCAGTGCGTGGCCAGTCCGCATCCGATCACCGGCAAGCCCGGCTGGTGGATCCGCATGGTCGGACCCGGCCTGCCGATCGATACCGACCGCTTCTTCGTGATCTGCGCCAACGTGCTCGGCGGCTGCTATGGCTCGACCGGTCCGGCCAGCCTTGCCGCCGACGGCGCGCCCTATGCCATGCGCTTTCCGGTCATCACGATCCGCGACATGGTGCGTGCGCAAGTCGCCATTCTCGATGCGCTGGGGATCGACCAGCTTCATGCGGTGGTCGGCGGGTCAATGGGGGGGATGCAGGCGCTGTCCTTTGCGGCCAACTGGCCCGAACGCGCCCGCGCCGTGCTGGTCATCGCCAGCACCGCACGCCATTCGGCGCAGAACATCGCGTTTCACGAGGTTGGCCGCCAGGCGATCATGGCCGATCCCAAGTGGAAAGGCGGGGACTACTACGGCGGCGGCAAGGGGCCTGAGAACGGCCTCGCCGTGGCACGGATGGCAGCGCATATCACCTATCTTTCCGAAGAGGGGATGCACGAGAAGTTCGGCCGAAAGCTGCAGGACCGCACCGAAAAAACCTTTGGATTCGATGCCGATTTCCAGGTCGAGAGCTATTTGCGCCACCAGGGGCTCAGCTTCACCGACCGGTTCGATGCCAACAGCTATCTCTACATCACCCGGGCGATGGACTATTTCGACCTGGCCGAGGAGCATGGAGGGCGCCTGTCCGCCGCCTTTGCCGGGGCGACTGCCCGGTTCTGCCTGGTCAGCTTCGATACCGACTGGCTCTATCCCACCGCCGAAAGCCGCACGATCGCCCACGCGCTCAACGCGGCTGGTGCACCGGTGAGCTTCGTCGAACTTTCCGCGCCGTTCGGGCACGACAGCTTCCTCCTCGATGTCCCCGCGCTCGACCGGGTGATCGCGGGGTTCCTGGCATGAGCCTGCTGCGCCCCGATCTGGCAATCATCGCTGAAAATGTCGCGCCGGCGTCGCGCGTGCTCGATGTCGGCTGCGGCGACGGCGCCTTGATGGCGGAGCTGCGCGACCGGCATGGGGTCGACGCGCGCGGGCTCGAACTCGATCCGCACAACGTCGCGCTGTGCGTTGCCCGGGGGCTTTCGGTGATGCAGGGCGATGCCGACGCGGACCTGGCCGACTATCCCGACGCCGCGTTTGACTATGCGATCCTCAGCCAGACGCTCCAGACCACCAAGCGGCCCGACATGGTGCTGGATGAATTGCTAAGGGTAGGGCGCAGGGCCTTTGTCTCGTTCCCCAATTTCGCGCACTGGAAGGTGCGGGCCAGCCTGCTGTGGAACGGGCGGATGCCGGTGACGCGCCTGCTGCCAATCGCGTGGTATGAAACCCCCAACATCCACCATGTCACGGTGCGCGATTTCCGCCTTCTGGTGGCCGAGAAGGGCTACCGCGTCGAGGGGGAGTGGTTCCTTTCGGGCGATCGCCGCATCGGCCCGGCGGCCGCGGCATGGCGCGCCGAACACGCCGTCTTCCAGCTGTCACGCTGAGGCGTCGTTCACCAGCAGCACGCTGTCTTCGCGCCCCAGCGCCCACAGGCTGAGGCCCGCGGACCTCGCGCGTTCGGCCGCCAGCGTGGTCGGCAGCGATACGCAGACCAGCGTGGTCGCACCTGCCCGAACCGTCTTCTCGACAATCTCATAACTGCACCGCGCGCTTGAAAGCACGAACCCCGGCGCCAGCGAGCGGCCCGAACGCGCCATCGCCCCCACCAGCTTGTCGAGCGCATTGTGCCGCCCGACATCTTCGCGCAGCAAGCCGATCTTGCCATCGGAATCGGCCCAGGCAGCGGCATGGGCCGCGCCGGTCCGAAAGCTCAGGTGTTGCAGCGCAGGCATCGCCGCCAGCGCGGCAAACACCGCTGCCGGCGCGATTCCGGCATGGGGGGCAACCGCCGGCAGGGCGCGGGCCACTTCGGCCAGGTTGTCGATCCCGCACAGTCCGCAACTCGATTCCGCAACCCGCGTGCGGACACGCTCGGTCAGCTTGTCGATGCCCAGTCCCGACAGCCGCGCGCGCACGATCCAGCCATCGGCAACCTGCGCCACGGCAATGTCCGATACCTCTGCTGCCTGGGCGGCCAGTCCCTCGTTGAGAGCAAAGCCGGTGGCGAAATCCTCCAGCTCGACCGGGGTTGCCATCATCACGGCATAGGACAGGCCATTGAACTCAAGCGCGACCGGAGCCTCGGGCACCCAGGCGCGCGATACCGCGCGCCGGGTGCCGTCCGGCCTTACTTCAAGGGCCTTGCTGCTCACATCCGCTTGAGCGCGCAGAGCTTGTTCCCGTCAGGATCGCGCAGATAGGCAAGATAGAGCGCGCCCATCCCGCCCTCGCGCACGCCCGGCGGATCCTCGATCGCGGTGCCGCCGTTGGCAACGCCCGCGGCGTGCCAGGCATCGGCCTGTTCGGGGCTGTCCATCGCCAGACCGATCGTGCAGCCGTTTCCGGCGGTGGCCGGCTGGCCGTCGATCGGCTGGGTGACCAGGAAGATGCCGCCGTTGTGCATGTAAATCAGCCGACCCTTTTCGTCCTGGATGGCTTCATTGCCGCCGATCGCCTTGAACGTGGCGTCATAGAACTGCTTTGATCTGGCGAGATCGTTCGATCCGACCATGTTGTGGCTGTACATGCCTTGGCTCTCCATCAGTTGCGATGTGCCACCTTATCGCAAGGCGGCGTCATCGCAAGGGCCAAGCCGCCTCCCGCCGCAATGACGAAATAGTTGGGGCTGATCGCCGGGTGGACTGGCGCGGCCATTGCCGATAGGCGCGATGGCATGTCCGCAGCGCCCTTCCGCCAGGCCATTGTCGATATCGGATCGAATTCGATCCGGCTGGTGGTGTTTGGCGCCAGCCACGCCGAAGTGCTCTATGATGACAAGGTGATCGCCTCGCTTGGCCGCGGGGTCGTCGCCAACGGGCGGATCGATCGCGAGAGCCAGGCCGCTGCTCTTGCCGCGCTCGAGCGCTATGCCGCGCTGGTCCGGCTGATCGAGCCGCAGCACCTGCGGGTGGTGGCCACCGCTGCCGCGCGCGATGCGAGCAACGGCGCGCAGTTCCTCAAAGCGGTTCGCAAGCTGGGGCTGCCGGTCGAACTGCTTTCGGGCGAGGACGAGGCGCGCGCGGCCGCCCGCGGAGTGCTCGCGCATTTCCCTGATCTCGACGGGCTGGTGGCCGATCTGGGCGGCGGCAGCCTGGAACTGGCGCGGGTGGGGGACGGCGCGGTTCGCGATTGCATCTCGCTGCCATTCGGGGTGATGCGGGTTGCGGCGATCCGGGCGGAAGGGCGCGGCCGGATGCGCAAGGCGCTGGCGAGGGCCCTTGCGCCGCATGGCTGGCTGGCCGGGGCCGAGGGCAAGCGCCTGGTCATCGTCGGCGGGGCGTGGCGCGCGCTGGGCCGGGTGCAGGCGCGGCTGGTGGACCGTAACGAAAATGCGCCGATCACCTTGCGCGAGGCCCGCCGGCTCAAGGCCTTCGTCCGCCAGTCCGGGGCCGAGGCGCTCGCCCGCATTCCCGGAGTCAGTCAGACCCGCGCCGCGCAGCAGGCCGATGCCGCTTCATTGCTCGCCGCGTTGATGGCCGAAGTGCCGGTGGCCGATGCCGTGGCCTCCGGCAGCGGGATCCGCGAGGGGCTGCTGGCAAGCGTGTGAATCGAGTTATCCACCTGAATAAGTCCCCGCATCGCCTCCCTGCGGGTTGAAGGGCGATTCGCCGTGAGTCATGGGGAAAGCCATGTGGCAGCTCTACCAGTTCCCCCTGTGCCCCTTCAGCCGCAAGGTCCGCCTGCTGCTCAGCGAAAAGGGCGTGCCGTACGAATTGTGGCGCGAGAATCCCTGGGAAGCCCGCGACGAATTCCTCGCGCTCAACCCGGCCGGACGCACCCCGGTGCTCCACGATCCGGCCAAGGGGCTGACACTGGTCGATAGCCGGGCGATCTGCGAATACTTCGAGGAAACGATCGAAAAGCAGCCGATGATCAACGGCACTTCGGCCAACCGCGCCGAAATCCGCCGCCTGGTCGCGCTGTTCGACGAAAACTTCTTCGGCGATGTCACCGCGCCGCTGCTGCACGAGCGGATGAAGAAGCGCATCGTCTGGCGGGTCTCGCCCGACAGCCGGGTGCTGCGCGAAGCGATGAAGCTGGCGCACGAACACCTCTACTACATCGATCACCTGATCGATCACCGCCAGTGGCTGGCCGGCGCCACGATGAGCCTGGCCGATCTTGCCGCCGCGGCGCAGATCTCGGTTGCGGACTATCTCGGCGGGCTCGACTGGTCGGGCCACGAACAGGCCGCCGCCTGGTACGCCGTGTTCAAGAGCCGCCCCAGCTTCCGCCCCCTGCTGGCCGAACGGATGGAAGTGATCCAGCCGCCCAGCCACTATGGCGACGTGAACGCCTGACAGGCTGCCTGCAACAATCTTCGCCGCGCAGCGCGGAGGGCGTTGACACCCCCGCATCACCCGGCTAGTGGCGCGCTCCTACCCGGCAGCAGGCAAACCAGCCCGCTGCCTCCGTGCCCAGATGGCGGAATTGGTAGACGCACCGTCTTCAGGTGGCGGCGCTGGAAACGGCGTGGAGGTTCGAGTCCTCTTCTGGGCACCATTTGTTCTTTTCAGAACATCCCAAAAAGTCTATAAAAACCGCAGAAATCCTAGGGAATTGGCCCTTGGATGGTTCCGGATCGTCCCGGCTGTTCCCGGGGGTTCCTGACATTTTTGCGGGCCTTTTGCGGGCCTTTTGCAAAAAGCCGGAAAAAAAGGCCCGCACATGCCCCTGACCGAGACTCGGCTCCGTGCACTCAAGGCGAAGGAAAAGTCATACAAGGTTGCCGACCAGCGCGGCCTCTATGTCGAGGTCACGCCGTCGGGCGGCAAACTCTGGCGGTTCCGTTACCGCATCGGCAAGGTCGAGAAGAAGCTTTCGATCGGAAGCTATCCCGACATCAGCCTGAAGCAGGCGCGAGAAGCGACCTACGAGGCACGCCATTCCATTGCGTCCGGAGGCGAGGCGGCGCAGGAACCGGGGCGCGCGCAGCAGCAGCACGCCAAGAGTCAGGATCACGAACGCGCCCTGGAGGTCCTGCGAGAACCCGAGCCGGCGCAATGCGTCGGCGTCGCGGTAGTGCTCGGCGAGGTTCTGAAGCTGCGCGAAGAGCAGCGACAGGTCCCAGCCTGCGATCAGCAGGAACAGGAACAGCGGCACGCCGAGCACGATCAGCAGGCTCGAGACCGCGAACCGCGCCGCCTCGATCAGGACGAAGCAGGTCCCCTGGAGCAAGGGCAGCAGCCGGATCGGCGGCGACCAGGTGCCGATGTGGTCGAATGGGGTCTGGTGGAAAGGCATCAGCCGGCTCCTTCTGCAAGGCCGGCGACTTGGCGGATCGCATCGGCGAGCGGGAGCCCGCGCGCTTCGAGCGCCTGGAT
Source organism: Sphingomonadaceae bacterium (assembly GCA_046348665.1). GTDB lineage: Bacteria > Pseudomonadota > Alphaproteobacteria > Sphingomonadales > Sphingomonadaceae > Novosphingobium. The sequence continues at coordinate 1,777,176 of JAXMDV010000001.1, forward strand.
CGCGGCATAGGTCTCGGGGTCGGAGGAGAAAATCGTCGCCGAGAGCGGATCGAGCACGAGGCGGCCGACCGCTTCGGTCTCGGGACCCTTGATGAATATCTCCGAGTATTCCGCGCCCGATCGCTTATTCATGGGCAGGAACTCCAAGGGTTGAAGAAGCAGCAAGCGGCGAACCGTTCGCTGTCTGTTCTTGGTGTCCTGCGACCTCCCCTGTAGGAAATGCCGCGCTGCGATTTGGGAACCGTCGCCAAGCAAAAAGCGACAATCGAAGGGGTCAGTGCTGCGTTCTGCGCGAGCTGTGCCGCGCCGAGCGCCAATCCGTCCGGATATTGCGCCTGGCGTGCTGGCAATCGCGATTGGCCGGCCGAATTATGCGCGAATCGCCAGGCAGCGGTGATTCGCCTTGTCCTATCTGTTCCTTTTTTGTTCTTTTCGTTTTCCTACACCCTTCCTCTGGGCTTACCCGGCGAGTCGATCATGCAAAGACAGGAGGAACCCAATGATCGACATGGCAATGCTCGGCGAGACCCAGACCAGGCGTGACCTCGCCCAGCTGCTGCATACCGCCGTTGAACTGAGCGGCCGCAATCGCTGCGAAATCGCGCGCGAGGCCAAGATTCATAAGGACGCGCTGCGCCGCACCCTTGCTGGTGAGCGCAGCCCAAGTGTTGGCGAAGCGCTGCGCATCCTGGCTTCAGCCGGCATGGCGCCGCACGCGCAGCTGCTGCTATTCCTGGGCGCCGGCGGCGATCTCACCACGCGCTGGCTGCAGTCCGACATCGCGCAGTTCTTCGAGGAGTTCATCGGGGAGTTGCCCGGAGCGCTCGAGCGGGTGCTCGGCAACCAGGTCCACGACGTGAAGCCACGTTGGGCCAAGGGTACTGCCCACCGCGTGGCCCGGCTGCTCGCCGATCATATCGACGAGCTCGAGCGCAAGGATGCGCTCCTTGGTGAGGCTCTCGGAGCCGGAGGTCGTCATGGCTGATCTGGACACGGACATTGCCGCTGAACCGAAGCGGGTGACGCGACTGATCCGCCTCAAGGAAGTCCAGCACCGCGTCGGGCTTGGTCGATCGACAATCTACCGCTGGATGGCCGAGGGCAGGTTTCCGAAACCGGTGCAGTTGGGCGGATATGCCGTGGCGTGGGCAGAAGACGAGATCCACAACTGGATCGTTGAAACGCTAAAATTAGGAGTAGACCGCCAAGATTCCGACGCACTGTAGAGCCTGCAACTGTGTGCGATAGTCATCAATTCGCCGGCATACAAAGCCCCACTGACAAATCGGGAGCCTGCACAACATTCTTGAACATACTTGATGCCAATGGCTATTATGCCGCAAAAATCAACGGATACGGGTTAGGGCAACCCAACCCGAGGTACGTTGACGTCGGCAGCAGTCCGGCTGGTTTTCCGGCTGGCTAGTTGATGGATGGGTGCGAGCCTACAGCACATACGCGAGGCACCTTGGGCGGCGGCTATTAAAGTTACCTGCTTGAACGACATCATTTTTGGCCTGCACCATTGCATTTCAGGGTCGCCAATGTATCCATTTCCCAACTACGTGGGGATGGGTTTTCGATGATATTGAATGAAGCTCTTCGCGATCCCATCAAGTCTCAGTTGTACATGGAGCGTTATGTAAATCGCGGCTCTCCAAGTGGCTTTTCTTCTGTAAACACAACCAGTCTAGAAACAAGTCATTTGGGCGAGGAGCGGACATTCTGGCTTCATGCCGTCCGTCCATCGAGTTCCTCCAAAATTGTGGAGTTTGGGGAATCCAGTTTTATAGAGCCTGGGCTGATACTTATTCATCCCGATCTTGTAGATTCTTGCCCTTTACTTGATAACGGGAAATTGATCAGGAATTTTATTGAAGTTGCCCCTACTTCTAGCGACAGAACGGTGCAGGCGGTTGCGGAGCCAAATCTCTATTTCAAACTCTCATATCCTCCATTGATAGGAAGGATCAGTAGGCAGCTGGGTCTTGCGCAGGCTGAAGCGGCTGTTTGGGTAACCCATTCAATCGATCGAGCAGTCAGAAACGTCGATCCTCGTTTCAGATTCCTTCGCGAAGGCTATGCCCGCGTAGCTGTAACTAAATCACCAAGGTCAGTTGAATGGGGGTTTGCGATACGTGACAGATATCCATCTCCGGAACACCCGCGCGTAGACTTGATGATCCCTGGGTTCTCGCTCTTCTCACGTGATCGATATTCACCCACTGACGATTTTCTCTTGTACCAGCTGTTCAGACGGCAACAAAAGCCGCTGATCGATTTTGTCTTTGAAGATCTAATTAAACCTTTAATAGATAGTTATTTTTCATTAATTGTTAATTGTGGCCTTCAGCTGGAGGCGCACGCACAGAACATCCTGTTTGGTATCGACGGTGAAGGCAGAATCACGAGCGTCGTAGCTCGAGACGCCGAGTCAATCGATCGGGATATCTCGTTAATGGACGAGCTCAAAATTGTATGCGAGCGACCCGCGGGTTCATACAAAATCATTCAGAGGTCTGACTATAACTATCAGATAATGCATAGTTTTATGTACGATTTCAAAATGGGGGAGTACCTTATCCGACCGATCATGGAATGCGCAAGCGAGTGTGAAGATTTGAATCCTGCTGATTTGTCGGCCAGAGTTCAACAGTGTGCCCGCAATTGGCTCGCGCATCTGCCTAATGATTTTTTTCCGGCGGACGGATGCTGGTACAGTTATGAAAACGTAGTTCATGATCGAAAGCGCCGTCGCGAATATGTCGCGACACCAGATCCGCAATTCCGATGAACTACTTCCAATGCGCGTTTGCCACATCAATCGAGATAAGATGCTATGTATAAGGTAGCAATACTGCAAAGCGATCGTGAAGCTATACGCGCAGGTTATGTGGAAATTGCGCCAACGCTTGCCGAACAAGCGGAGTTGTTGGACTATGCTTTCAGAGTATTTGACACTTCAAATTTATCCGATTTATTTGGGGAAACATCAAACGATTTGATGCAGTTTGATTCACTCATCATCGGCACTAACGCAACCTCTGAGCAACCCATAATACAAGCGCTTCAAAAGGAGCGCGGAAAGCTAGCGGAATTCCTGTCGAGTGGACGCGGGGTGTATGTCGGATCGCAGAAGAAGCTAAGCCAGCGTTGGAGTGAGCAGGATACTGGATTGCAGACCACCGGATTTCTACCGGATCAACTCGAACTTTGTTTTGTCGAACGTCCCGCTGCAGAGAGCGACTCAGGCCAAGGCCGGATTAGAGAGGCTGCAACGCCACCCTCAGTGACTGCAACGTCCTCTGATCTCATTCTACATTTCCCGCGCACAGTGAAGGCCTCGCACGTCGAAACAATATGCGCGACCAATCGATTTCGCCGGCACTTTTACCGGTCCATGCTGAGGCCAGCCTACCCGGCATGCTATGACACCCTGTTGCACGATGAGAAGTCGGGGCTGCGTCGCAATCTATTGATAGCATCGTCCGGACGCACTGAGCTGGCAAGGGTCGTAGCAAGCACCATCGTTCTCGATTGGGAGCTGCACACGGACTTGTTGGTCAATATCGTTCGTTTTATCACAGAGGGTAAGCCGTCGTTCGCGTTTTTCCATCATGGAGCCAGTGCGCCCGGCGATTATCGATATATTCTCGACAGTGCTCGAATCGCTAAATTGTCGCATGTTTGTTACAATGAATCGCTACCCGATCCTAACGACGCAGTAGTCCGACACCATGAGACACTTATTTTTGCTCCCGGCTGGGACGAGGCAGATGTCTTTGCCTTCCGCGAAAATCTAATTAACGCGGATCTCAAGATTGCAAATGAGGTAGTTCGCCGTCGGTTTTACCATGTTCTTGCTGCCGAAGACGGGATGCCGCCGCGTCTCGTTCAGACGACCACGATTAGCGCCGTTGACCGAGAGTGCGACGAGGGCATTGCCGCACTTAAGCCGCGCGTGAAGAATGGTCTATGGGAAGCCAGCTTTTGGACGACATTCGATGTCCTGATGCTACTTCAACAAAGAGGCGGTGATGCTTCATCCTTCATAGACGAGACAATCGAAGCGATTTCTGCTCACCTAGTATCAGGCAGCTATGATAGCGTTATGCCTGCCAGTTGTGCTACGCTTGAGTTACGTTTTGCGTGTTCGGTGGGATCGTTCGGTCAAAGCGACAAGGTTTGTGAATTCGGTGCTGGGTGGCCGGAAACCCTCACCTGGATTGTGCGCAACTTCGCAAAGCAAAGCCCTTATGACCAACTGACTGCGGCGCTTGTTATCGCGCGCTTAAAGCGGGATCCTCGATTCGTAGTTCCTGCGAAAGTTAGAGGTGTGGAAGAGATTGCTCAATGGCGCCCCTCACAGACCGGTACTTCTGAACTTGATTTAATCCGAGCGCTTGAATTCGCCGCGCTCACTGGCCCGCCTTCCCAACAACGCTCGGAAATGCTCGACCGGCTGTTAGAAATGCAAGCCGCGAACGGCGCATGGGCAGACGAGCGGAGGACGGGACTCGTATGTGACATTTTGGCAAGGGTTATCCGTGGTACGATTGCTGTTGAGGAACAACGCCATTCGATCGATATCGCCCTGTTTAAGGGTGTAAATTTTCTGCGTTCTCTCAAACTCTCAGGAAGGACAGACGCCGAACCGCTGGCAAGTGCGCTCGCGTTACGAGCACTGGATTCATTCAATCGCGCCCTGCCGATTTCGACTCAGGATTTCCTGCCCGAGATCGGCCGCAGTGCCGATGAGACAATACAAAGCAATGCACTGCGTGCCTCATCTCAGTATATTGACGATTGCCTGCGCCAGATAGCGGATCTTAAGCGACGCTTGTCTGTGAAATCAGAGGCTGCTGCTGAGGCAAGTCAGCAAGCTAGTATTACCAACGCCGAACTGCGAGCCATTAGGTCTGCTCGGAGAGTTGATTTAATAGCTGCGCACAAGTGGCGGTTGTTCGCGACGACTAGCGGTGCGATCGCAATTGGCTTGATCGGGTCGCTGGCGGTGCTGCACCAGGATACGCTGAAATCATTGGTGACTGAACTAGGGTCTGCCCTCGCACTGATGGTTTCGGCTGTCGTCGGTGCAATTGCCGGATTGGTGATGCAGCGCCCGGAAGCGTCGGTGCCAGAGGAGATGGAGTAGCATGTTAGCGATGACAAAAAGTCGCATCCACGGCATAAGGTTTCGTCTTTTCCTAAACGCCTCGAGGCTGGAGCAACGTCCATGAGTGATCCGAACTTCTTGCGTGCGCTCGACGAGGTTTTGTCTCGACTTGCCGCCGCACGTGACAAGGAAGGCAATCCGCTAAACCTACACGAAATCGTCGTATCAAACCGAACAGGAATGAGGTCAGTGCCTCTCAATAGCAGTGCGATCCGCGTCGACTTGCGCTCTATCAGCAAACCTGTTCTCGGTTTCCTCTTTGGTGCGCTACTGGAGCTTCCGGAGGCTCAGCGAAGCGGCTTGACTTTCGAGGCGTCGGTTTGGCCCTTCTTTGAAAAGGAGTTAGTCCTAGAGAATGTTGGAAACTTGGACAAGTTGCGTGATCTAAAGGTTTCGCATCTTTTGAACAGCACTCTAGGCCATCAAGATGGCATTATGTTTCGTAAAGACATTGGCGACAGGCCAGAGGAAACGCTGTTAAATTATTCTTTCAATTATCCGCTGGATCACGTACCAGGAACTCACTTTGTATATTCTAATGCTGGTGCGTTCATTTTATCTGCGTTGATATCGAGGGTATTCGAGCGAACTGCAGACGATTTGGCAAGGGAAATCATTTTCGCTCCACTTGAGATTGAGCAAATTTACTGGCGTCATTTCGGGTCTGATTGTGCCGGGTGTACGGGCTTGAAGCTTAATGCTTCCGAGATGAACCAGATCGGAAGGGCAATTGTGGGCGGCATGCCGAACGAAGCCGTTCCTCTAGCATGGCGAATTTCCATGCTCGATTCCTTTTATCCTACTCCAACCATGGTTGACGAAAAGCGCGCCTTACCGAAGCGCGGCTATGGTCACTTCTTATGGAAGTCTAGAGATGGACACTGCTACACTGACGGAACAGACGGTCAGTATCTGATTATTTGCGGTGATCGCGACACAGTCATAAGCGTGACGGGTCAGCAGCCTGATATGAAACCAATTGGGGAAGCGTTGAGGCCGTTGCTTGAGAATGCTACCCAACATTGATGCCCTAAGACTTCCAATCGAGTGGACGCCCTAATTGTCCACCATGAACGCTTGTTGCGCCGAAATTGAACTCAATTGTCAGCATTTTTTGCCCCTAGACCCCGCAGTCAGGCGATCCGCCTGCCTATCCAAACCACCTTCCCGACGATCTGGACGGCGTTGCGCGCCAACCCATTCCAGGCTGGATAGGTTGGGTTGTCCGTAAGGACGGAAATGCGCCCGCGTGCAGGTTCGAGCGCAATTCGGCGAACCAGCAGCTGTGTGTCGGTGCGGATGACGTAGATCCCATCGCGCGGGTTCTCGTTGGCTTGGTAGCGTTGGATGAACACCTCATCACCGTGTAGCAGCGTCGGCTCCATCGCGTCGCCCTCGACCATGACGATCGAGACGCCGTTAGGCTTGGGGCTGACTTGCCTGAGCCAAACTTCGTCTACCAACCGAATCCGCGCGATGTCGCTGCCTTCATCGACCGGACCCAGCACGGGAATGGCGATGGTCGATAGACCCGTTGCGACGGGGACATCCTCGCCGCCGAAGACAACGGGCGGCACCCCGACACGGACACACCTGGTCACGGCTGCGACTGTTTTGCTGTGCAAGACCAAGCAGCAGAGCGCCTTGCAGACCTGGGGTCTGGAACTCTCGCGCAAGGTCGGACTGTCGAAGGCCCGGGTTGCCGTTGCCAGAAAGATGGCCGTGATCATGCTAGGCATGTGGAAAGCCGGAGCCGTGTTCGACCCTGGACATACCTAGTAGGAACTCTCTGTCCGGAGGGGGCAGGCCTGGACCCCGGTGCGTTTTCTGGGGCTCAAGACCTCGGTGTAGGTAAATGGGCCAGGCCTGCCAAATCGTTATGCCCCGACACTGCGCTTTGTTACCAAAGGGGCGCCATGTACTGAAATCGCCGCCTCGGGACACTGTGAACTGATATGACCACCAGCAAGAACATCGCCCTGCTCATCGATGCCGACAACGCGTCGCCGTCCGGCCTTGACCCGGCACTGACAGTCCTGGCCGAACTTGGCAGCGTCAACATCAAGCGCGCATACGGCAACTGGAGCAAGGCTGGTCTCAAGGGCTGGGCTGCGCTGACCCAGCGCTATGCGATCGAACCGCAGCAGCAGTTCGACATTACCAAAGGCAAGAACGCGACCGACATGAAGATCGCGATCGATGCGATGGACTTGCTCTATTCCGGCCAGGTCGACGGTTTCGGGATCATGTCGAGCGACGGCGATTTCATGCCGGTCGCGATGCGGCTGCGGCAAAGCGGCCTCCCGGTCTATGGGTTCGGCACCGAGCGCGCCCCGGAAGGTTTTCGTGAAGCCTGTACCCGCTTCTTTGATCTCGGCGCACTCGAGCAAGCCCAGTCAAACGGCGACAAGCCCGACGCCGCCGATGTCGATGCTGCCGTCGTAACCCTGCTGAGCGAAGCCTGGAAGGCATCGAAGCGCGACGAGAAGGGCTATGCGAGCCTTTCCGAGGTTGGTCAGCGTGCAAGCAGTCGTTCGTCGTTCGATGCACGCAATTACGGCTTTACCCGGCTTTCCGACCTGGTCGCTTCACTCCCGCAGTTTGCGAGCGAGCGGCGCGAAGGCGGGATGGTCTTCATCAAGCGTGTCCGGTAGCCGGTGTCGCCAGGCTCGGCCATGAACCTCACCAGCGGGTCGATAACGATTGCGCCTTTCACCTGGGCAAAGCGGAAGAAGCGCGAGTTCGATCGCATCATCGGATGTTACGATCCCGACACCTACCGCAGCAAGATTATCCAGTTTCACTTGCCTGACCCTCCAGCTCTGCTGATCCTGAAGTTTGTCGACCTGGATGCCCCCGCGCCGCCGCCCCACGATACGCGGCGAGAGTTGCAGCTGGCGACCGTTTCAGACGTGAAGGCCGCGCTTGAGTTCGACTGTCCCGACGATCGATTGTTGGTTCATTGCCAGGCAGGCATCAGTAGGTCCTCGGGCATCGCACTGGCCATCTTGGCCGCACGAATGGGCGCTGGAAATGAGCACTCTGCAGTTCAGGAACTGTTTCGGATCCGTCCCGAAGCTGTTCCCAATCTGCATGTCGTAGAGCTTGCCGATCAGCACCTGGCGCGTGGGGGTCGCCTCGTCGAGGCGGTTATGGCTTGCGAAACGCCCAAGACAGAGGAGCGTCGCCGCCTCAATCGCCGCGCCTATCTGGCCTACTACGGTTGCGGATAAGGTTCGGCCTGGGCAACGGTGATGGCCTCATGCGAATGGTGGTTTCGCGACTGGGCCTTGGATGTTGGAAGGATCGAGATGACCAAGCCGAGAAAGAGGCCGGACCCGGTCTATACGCTACGGGCAGAAATCCGGAATGTTCGCCCTAGCTATTACATCGCTCAGGACGGCGATCGCGGCGTAACCGACGAGACGATTGTCAGGCTCGACTGCGTGATAATCGAAGCGAGTTCGAAGTTCAGTCCGCACATCGGCGAGACAATCGACATCACTCTGATGTGTGAACGCAAGTTGTGGCTCGGGCCCGACGATCAAGATGCCCGGCCCTATTTTCTGTCGCTCACTCTGCGCAAAGATCGACGTTCGCTGGCAATCTATAGCCCGATCGATGCTATCTGGGCCTTGCCCGGTTTGATCGCTTCAGGATCAGTCACCCATGCCGAGGTAGATTTCTTCGCGCCGAAGCGAGGCGCGGCCGACATTCGTAATCTTAGCCTTTCGAAAATTGATGATATGCGCGAGCTCGAGGCTCGGAGCGGCCGACAGCGACTGTCTACAACGCCCTAGGCCGGTTTCCGGTGAATAAGGTCGCAGTCTTGGTCTCAATTCTGCGAGACACATCCTGACATTCGAAACCTGCGAGCCCGGCAACTCTATGGCAGTGCGGCGAGGTTGGTTCTTGGCATGGTTGTCGTTGTTGCCGATGAGCAAGTTGAACAAGCTCATTTCGAGGAACTTTTCACGTACGAGCGCTGGCTGATCTGTGGCTGCGAGAACGCGGCCAATGGCCTCCGCGTCGAAGCGACGTCCTTCTCGGCCGCGCCGTTCGTATTTGAGTTCTGCCGGTAGTCCGAGCGCTTGGGCAAAGTCTTCCTGGTGAACGCGATGGATTCCATCCTCGGTTACGATCCGATCGAAGCGGGTGATCAGCAGGACCTCCTGGCCTTCGACGTCGCCGGCTACACATCCCCCGACATTGAACCCCACCTGGTCCGCCAGGTCGGTCACGAATTCTTCGTGCCGGGCTTCGTGGCGGTGCTCGGGATCGGGAATCTTGAGAATGTGGGTCGTCGGCGCTCCTGACCCGACCTTTGGCAGTGCAAAGCGATTGTCGGGCAGAGCGGTAAGCGAGATTTTGCGGCGAAAGCCGGCGACGGGTGACGGATCGCGCATGCCGTCGGGTAGCGGTCGTCCTTGGGCAAGGCGCAGGACGAGATCGGTAAAGTCTTCATTGCTCAATGCGTCGTAGTCATGCTCCATCGAACCTGGCCGTTTTATCGGGGGGTGGTCCTCGGGTAACGCGCTCACAGCTCCCGAACAATCAGCACCGACATGGGAGAGCAGACTGACTATGTCGCCGCGTTCAATGCCTTCCCGGAGCATAACCCGCTCTAGTTGGTCATTCTCCTGGAGAAGATTGTTGAAATATGCGCGCGTAACCGCGTCTCCAAACGCGTCCTCCTGGAGCGGAAGTGAAAGCGACAAGGGATGGCTATTTTCGTCGACCAGCCAGTTTAGCGCATAGGTGAAGCGCATCGCTTCATCGTCTGTCGAGATGAGCTCGCCAATTGGTTCGGCCGATGCCTCTAACCAGACGTTGAGTCTGCGCATCAGCTGCCGCGTTTCTTAGCAAACACATCAATCCCGGCCGCGGTTGCGCAGCCGAGGACCTTGTCAAATTCAAGACTGGGCTTTCCGCCTTCGAGCTCCGAAACGAACCGGCGGCCGACTCCTGCATGCGCAGCGAACTCTGCCTGGTTCATTTTCATAGCTTTGCGGGCCGTCCGGACCATCACCCCGAGTTCTGTGATCGAAGCCAGTGGATTTCGGGTTCGACCGACCGCCTCCGCAATCATGGTGTTCGACCTGCTTCCTGGTTCTTTGATCCTGGTGTCTTTCGTAAGCCCGGGATACTCGGCTCTGATCGCTTCGCGATGTATGGTCAGCGGGTGTTTCCCGAGTGCGGTTAGCAGGCTGTCCTGAGACGAGCCTGACTTCGTGCGCGAAGCAAGCAATAGGTTGGCTGCGGCCGATGGTTTAGGTTCGTTACGCAATTTGCACCCTTTCGGGAGCATATGTAGCGATTTCGCGACGCAAGTCAATATTTGAACCCGTACAGGTTCATTTTTCCACACCGCGTCAATCTTGGCAAAATTTGCTCCCGTTCAGGATCAGCCAATCGTTCTGGGCACCTCGCCTAAGTTCCCGAAGATGAGCAACCGAGCGGAAAAGCAGGGATGCAGCAGGATGCTGCTGCTATACATTCAGGATGCAATGAGGATTGAATTCGCGGTTCTCAATCCCGCCGCTTCTAGACATTGGTCCGCAAGCCTTGGGGTTGCAGACGGCCCGGGTCTGCCCAGCAAGGTAGTGGGAGCTCAAATATCCACCGAAAGCACCAATGGCACAAGCTTGTTACGAGCTTCGTTACGGGCTGCAGTTCAGGTCAAGGGCAAACAAACTGCTTGGCGCACTGAGCCGACCTACTGCTGACCAAGATGAGCGAACTAGCAAGCTCTGATACCCAGCAGGACGGTCTGAATTGATCAGGTAGCGACACAAAGGGCGGCGAATCAGAAGCCCGCTTTCTGCGTTTGTTCGCCACCGGTGAATCACGGAATTCCGGGGCTCCCAAAAAGCAGGAGTCCCGGAAAAGGCATCGAACCAACACCTTATTTGGCGATTTCGGGCCTTTTGCGGGCCTTTGGCAAAATCCGAACAAAATAAAGCATTGATAAAACGAGTATAAAATCGCCGAGATCGAGTCCTCTTCTGGCACCATTTTCCCCTCGGGGGCAACCCCAAATTCATTGCAAAGTCCGCGGAAATCTGCCAGTTTCAGGCAGGTTTCGATGCTCCGCGTTTCATGTCCTTTGAAGCCATGTCAACGCGTTCGAGGCATTGAAGGCGCCGGACCGTTCTTGCCCTTTCCCTATGTAAAGGCATGGCGCGAAATCACGCATGGATGGCTCGCTGCAGTTCAGCGCCATTTCGATAACTTTATCCCGCACTGCGGGCGCGATGCGGGTGTGTGCAAGTGCAGCGCCACCTTTGCTGCATCGCACAATTTACCTCCGTTCTGGTTCTATTATTCGATCTCGAACACGGTGTGCCGGAGAGCGATGTCACGGCCAATCCGGCCCGGATTCGGGCCGTTTCGCGATGGTGGAATAGAGGAAATGGTCGGACCCGATGCCAAAGGCGACCGACAGTTCACACTTCCTCGCAGAGAGTGTCCAGCGGACATCTGGTGCCTGAGGGAACATCGCAGCGATTTTCGAGTTTGTTCCATTCGGGGCACGTCGCCGGACGCTGTCTAACGCCTGCTGTCAGGCCGCTAGACTGCGTACTGGTAAACTCTTCAATTGCTGAGGTAAAATCAATTGTATCCAGGTTCAACAATTTGTTACACTTTAGCCAGAAGTGTAACACCGGGCAAGTGCTATTTTGGGCCGTTTCCTCTGCGATTGACGCGCCGAAATGCTGCAATTGCGTAATATGCGCAGGGTCGGTTTCCGGTATTTCGTATCGAATTCGCTCGGTGTAATGACCGAACGATACTGAATCAGTTTCCGCAGGGCGCGGCGCTTCCCGATCCACCTTGAAATCCGTATCCTGACTCCACATCCTTGAGGCGATGCTCCGCTCTTCCGGACCGGAAGCGTTGGCGTAAATGGCCGTCGTGCTCATGTCCGCATGCCCCAGCCAGCGCTGGACGAGGTTCAGAGGCACGCCGGCCTGGATCGCGGCCACCGCAAATCCATGACGAAGACCTTTGGGTGATGCATGCTCTCCAACGACACCTGCCTTCTCCATGACCGAGCAGATGTTCCGATAGGCCGTCGTGCGTGAACACTGCCATATCCTGGATTCAGGCAGGAGTTTGCGATCCAGGATTTGCTGCTGGAGGCGCAGCAGCAGGTTCGGAGGCAGCGGAATCTCTCGGTAGACTCCCTTCCTGCGCTTCTTGAGGCACTCGACAACGAGCACACCCGAATCAAAATCCACGCTTTCGGCCATCAGCGCCAGCGCCTCTGAAATCCGGCAACCTGTTGCAGTTATAAGCTCGCATAGCAGAAAAATATCTTCACGAAATGATTGGGCAGCTTGAAGAAATTTTTCTCGCTCGTGAATCGTAAGATATTTTCGTTTGCCATGCCGATTTAGAATGGATGGCGAAATTGACTTGAAATTAGCCGGCATATCGCTGCTCTCCTGTGAGCATATAGCGCTCTTGCCCGGCCTGTGTCTCGCGTTGATGTGTTACACTTCTGGCTATTCGGTAACCCAAGCGGAGGAGGCAATATCTCCGTCTCTGAGGGTAACCTGTGGCGCATGAGCATCATTCTGAGGTCGGACAAAGCCGCGGGGCAGGAAACGGCGCCCTTGCCGCTTCCGGTTATGGTCTCGGTGCCAACGCAGGATTTTCCCCAAGGGAACTCCACCTCGCAATAAGAATAGACAACTACGGGCAAGCCGCGGAATGCTTCGGGCTGCGTTACGCAGACCGGCTGGCTGATGCGGTGTGCGCTTCGCTGCGCGGCCTCGGCGAAAGCGGTCAGATCGACAGGGCCGTGGTGCTGCATGCCGGTGACGGCTGGGTACAGGCAGTCTTCGCCTCCGAAGGCGGGGACTGCTTGCCCCTGGTCCATGCCTGCTGCGTTGTGACGGCAACAACGCCGATCAGCGTCGGACGTGGCAAGATCGTGCCGGTCCTGTCGTTCGGAATGCCGCCCCTGGGCGCGGCAATCGACGGACGGGATCGCGATGCGGCGCTGCTGCGGGCCGCGCGCGCCGTGCTTGAGGGCGAGGCGGACGGTGCGTGCGGGCAAGTGACCGCCTCCAGTCCCGCGTTCCACGAGCAGGACATGGCGGTTGCCGCGGACTTGCTGCTGGCGGTGCGCGAAGGTGGCCTGCCGCTGGTCTGGCAGTCGGTCCGCGATGCGCATGAATCAGGCAATATCCTCTATCGCGAGGCGCGTCTGCGCAAGATCGACGGGCAGGGAATCTCGCCCACGGTTGGCGATGCCATTCAGGCGGCCGAACGTGTCGGCTGCGTTGCCGCGCTCGATTGCTGCGTGGTTTCGCGGGTCCTCGACGAATTGCAGGCAGACCCCGACGTTCGCCTCGGCGTGAACATTTCGGCGCGAAGCGCGCGGCTCTCGTTCTGGTGGACCGAACTGCTCGCGCGGTTGAGGGCGGACCGGTCTCTCGCGTCGCGCCTCTTCATCGAGATCACGGAAACCGCGCCTTTGCCCCGGATTGGGGACGTGGTGGCTTTCGCCGACTGTCTGCGCGGTCTTGGCTGCCGCATCGTCATCGACAACTTCGGGGTCGGCTACAGCTCGATCCGCACGATCATGGCGCTGCGCCCCGACGCGGTGAAGGTCGATGCCTTCTATCTGAAGCGCGCGAGCAAGACCGAAACCGACCGGCGCACCTACGATCACCTGGTGGGGCTCGCTGCGACGCTTGCCGGCACGGTGATCGCCAAGGGCGTCGAATCCGCAGAGGACAGCGAACTGGCCTGCGACGCCGGGGCGTACTGGCAGCAAGGTGACCACCAGGGCGCGCCCAGCCTGGGGCGAAGCTGGATCCCGGATCGGCGCAATGATCAGATCGCCGCTCTGGAGCAATTCCGCGATGCCTGTCGGCGCGGCGGTTCGTCCGGGCAAATGCGGGGGTACGCCGCATGAACTCGTCGTGGCGCAATCTCGGGGGGCGCGGCGAACCGCCGGTCGCCGCCTGCGATCCTGACCAGACTCGGCGTCGGAGGTCCTGATGCCGATCTCGCTCCTGCACGCCCATACCAAGTCTGTCGTCGAGGCAGCGTCCGCGCAGCGCTCCGCGCAGGCGATGGGTGCCGCGGAATACTTTGATGCCGATATTGGCCAGGCCTTCCGTATTGTCGAAATGCCGGACCGGGCCGCGCCGCTGCGTCGAACCTGGCTGGCTGAAGTGGTCGAATGCGATCAGCATTACAACCACAGCCAGGACCCGGCGGGATACCTGGCACAGGCGGAAAATGCATTTTCCGTCCTGTTGATCAGTGGTGACGACATTCCGCGAATCCACGCGATAATGCGTGAAGTTCGGGAGATCCTTCCGAGCAAGGCGATCGTCCCGGTCCTGCGTGATTGCAGCACTCGAGAGACTGTCTCCCTGCTGGGGCGGGGTGCGGCCGATGTCCTGCATTGCCGCATGGCGCCTGTCGAAGCGACGGCCCGTCTCCACGCGCTTGTCCGCCGCCTGGATTGGGCCGGGTCATCGCAGATGGCGGGCCTTGAGGCGGAGGCGCGGCGTCAGGAGCGGCTGCGGTCAATCGCGTTCCGGCGGCTGACCCCGCTTGAAGAGCGGCTGCTCACCGTTCTTGTCGAGCGGGAGGAGCGGGTCGCGTCCTACTCCTACATCGCCTCGCGCGTCAGCACCTATTGGGAGCAGTGGGACAGTTACAAGAGCCTCCAGGTCGCGGTGTGCAATCTGCGTCGCAAGCTGCGCGCGGGGTTCCAGATCGAGAACGCCTGGGGCCTCGGCTACGCGTTGAAACGCAAGCCAGTCGGCATTCTGGGCGGGGAGGCCGGCCATGCCTGATCCTCATCCCGCCAACTTTTTCGGCGCAGTCCTTCGGGTCGCAACTGCGCCCGCCCCGAGCGTGGAAACGCGCTCGGGGCACCCCTTTCAATTCAATGGAACAAGGAGTTCTGACGTGTTCAGACAGATGATTTCCGCAGCGGTGCTTCTCGGCACGGTCACGGTCACTGCTCCGGCGCTGGCCAACAACGTGGGTGAGAAACCCGGCTGGCAGTTCGAGACGAGCGCGGACAAGGTCAACCAGGCCTATCTGGAAGACCTGTGCCAGAAGAAGGCAAGCGGTTACTACGCCGCGCCGATCTACAACACCTTCATCGATCACCAGTACAATTGCGCGGTAACTTCGACCGCGACGGGCAATCAGGACACGAACTCCACGCTGGCGAACACGCCCACGGCGTCGGGCAATAGTTCGTCGGCGACGGGCAACGCCAACACGAGCACGACCGAGTCCGGCTTTGGCACCGGGGCGATCAACGGTTCGAGCACCCAAAGCAATACTGGTGAAGTCGAATCCGGCGCGAGCGGGAATATCCGGTCGAGCGCCTCGGACAACACGACCTGGCAGGCCCTCAATTCCGATCAGATGAAGCTGGCCGCGGCAGCCGACCCCGATGGCTGGACGAACCGCGCCGCGACCGTTGCGCAGCTGCGCGAGATACAGCATTGCCGCTTCGCCCTCCGCCGTTCGGTTTGCCAGCGCCCCCGCCCGTCAGCCCGGCGGCAATCTTGAGCAGGCCGAGCCGCTTGCCGTCGTGTCCGGGGCGGAAATCGGCGGCAAGCGGCTCGATCGCGCTTCCGCCTATCCGCGTCAGGGCTTCGGGAAAGGCTTCGCCCGGTTCGCCCTGCGCGAGGGTGGCCAGGATCGGCCGGTCGGGGTGGAGTTCGCGGAACAGCGCGATTTCCTGCCCAACCCAGCGGCTGGCCCGTGCATTGGGGCTGGCGACCACGACCAGCGCGGCGCTGGCGCTCAGCGCGTCCCTTACCTGCGCGGTGAGATCGGCCCCGGCGGCAAGCTCGGCGCGGTCGATGAAGATCGGCGCCAGCCGCGACTTGTCGGGCAGGCGCCATGCTTCCAGCTTGCGATGCAGCCAGCGGGCGAACCCGGCGTCGGCGTGACTATAGCTGATGAAGGCGCGGAAATGCGCAGGCGCGGCTTCGGCCGGTTGCTCGCCCATCGTGGACCCCCACCCTGTTCGCCGGGCAGAGTGATACAGCTGGCAAACGTTTGCAACAGGCGAGAATTTGCGGATCAGAATCATCGCGGATGCAACGCGATGGCGCGCGAGCGGCAGCGCGGCGAGGGCCTCGAATGGGCAAACTGTTGCACTTACGCTACGGCAAGGACCTGATTTAACGATTCACTTAAAACCGGTTGTCAATTGCGCCCGAGGGTGATCTATTCATCAGTGCTAACCGCCCGGAAGAGGGACGGGCTTATGAAGGAGAGAGGGCTAATGAGGGGTAAGTTGACCCTGCTTGCCGGCGTTTGCGCCGGAGCAATCGCGTTTCCTGCCTATGCGCAGGATGCTGGTGAAGAAAAGAACTCAACCGACATCGTTGTTACCGCGCAGCGTTCAGCGGAAAAGCTGCAGGACGTTCCGATCGCGGTCAGCGCGTTCAGTGCTGAATCGCTCGACAAGCAGCAGATCAAGAACACGTCGGACCTGCAGCTCAGCCTGCCCAACGTGACCTTCACCAAGACCAACTTCACCAGCTCGAGCTTCACCATCCGCGGGATCGGTGACCTGTGCGTGGGCGTCACCTGCGACCAGGCGACCGCCATCCACATGAACGACGCGCCGCTGGCCGACACCCGCCTGTTCGAAGGCGAGTTCTATGATATTGCGCAGATCGAAGTGCTGCGCGGTCCTCAGGGCACGCTCTATGGCCGCAACGCGACTTCGGGCGTGGTCAACATCAAGTCGGCCAAGCCCAAGCTGTCGGGCTTCGAAGCCAACGCCGAGGCCGAATACGGCAACTACAACGGCATCAAGCTCAAGGGCATGGTCAACGTGCCGCTGGGTTCGGTCGCCGCGGTGCGCGTCGCCGGGTTCTACCTGAACCGCGATGGCTACACCAACAACATCTACGACAACACCAAGCTCGACGATCGCGACATGTACGGTCTGCGCGGCTCGCTGCGGATCGAGCCCAGCTCGGGCACGACGATCGACTTCATGGTCCAGTATTTCCGTGAAAACGATCACCGTCTGCGCATCCAGAAGCAGATGTGCGACCGCGATCCGACCGGCGTGCTCGGCTGTCTGGCCGGCAAGCGCGATTTCGAAATGACCAACGGCAACACCTCGTTCGTTGGCGTGCTGACCAGCCGCGAATTCTTCGCGATGAAGGGTCTGCCGACCGCTTTCGCGCTAGGCAGCCTCTATGGATCCGATGCCTACAACTGGGCAGGCGCGACGAATCCGGCGGACTTCCGCACGGTCAACACCGACTTCACGCCGACCTACTACACGCGTGAATGGATCGCACAGGGCTCGATCGACCAGGATCTGGGCGGCGGACTCTCGCTGTCGATCAGCGGCAACTACGAAAACGTGGTGCTCGATTCGCAGCAGGACTACAACCTGTCGGTCCAGAACCGCGCGGTCTATGCGCCCGCACTGACCGCGCTGGCGAATGCCCGCAACGGTTTGTTGGGTGCCGGGCTTCAGGCCATGCTGACCCCGGTGTACAACGCGATCACGCCCAACGGCGCGAACGGCGTGCTGTGCACCTCGCTGCCCGAGGAAACCGGCACCGGTGCCTTCGGCGGCCATCGCATCTGTTCGCAGACCCCGCAGGACTTCGACCGGTCGAACCTCAAGCAGTCGAACTGGTCGGCCGAAGCGATCGTCTCGTCGAAATGGGACGGTCCGTTCAACTTCCTGCTCGGTGGAATTTACAGCAAGTTCCACCTGACCGAGAACAGCTATTACATTGACTCGTTCGGGATCGACTACTTCACCGGTGTTGTGGGTGCGTTCTCCACGGCCGGGGCTGGCTATCTCGCCACGCCGACCTATCGCAACAACTCCGATGACCTGTTCGTCAACACCTACGGGATCTTCGGTGAGGCCTACTTCAAATTCAACGACAAGCTGAAGCTGACGGTTGGTCTGCGCTACAACCACGACGAAAAGGAAGTGACGGCCCGCACCACGCTCGCCAGCTTCGTTGCGCCGTTCGCGTCGACCAATGCCTATCTGGCGCCGGGGATTGCCACCTATGACGCCGATCCGGGCCTTGCCGGAATCCAACCCTGGCAGGTTCGCCAGGTGCGGTTCAACGAGATGACCGGCCGTGCGGTGCTCGACTTCGCGATCACCGACAACAACATGGTCTATGTCTCGTACTCGCGCGGCTACAAGTCGGGCGGTATCAATCCGCCGCTTTCGCCGATCTTCACGGTTCCTGAATCGTTCAAGCCGGAATTCGTCAACGCGTTCGAAATCGGGTCGAAGAACACCTTCGCCGATGGCAAGATCACGCTGAACCTGACCGGCTTCTACTATGACTACAAGGATCTCCAGCTGAGCCGCATCGTTGCCCGCACCTCGGTCAACGACAACGTCAGCGCGAAGATCTACGGTCTGGAAGCCGAAGCGATCCTGCGGCCGACCGAAGAACTGACGATGAATTTCGGTGCGAGCTATCTCCACACCGAAGTTTCGGAAGACAAGTTCCTCGCCAATCCGCGCGATTTCGGTGCCGGCCGTGCCGATGCGGTGATCATCAAGGACATCACCAATGGCGCCAACTGCGCGGTCGCTTCGAACAGCGGCAGCGCGGCCGGGGTCAACGCCTATGTCAACCAGGTGAACACCTTCATCAACACGATCAACGCACCGGGCAACCCACTGACGACCGCGGGCACCGGCGGCCTGCAGCCGGGCGCCGGCCTGCAGCCGACCACCGCCTTCCCGGCGGGCAGCGGCGTCAACTCGACCGGTGCGTTCAGCGTCTGCGCGATCCTGGACAGCCTGGCCGCGCCGATGGGCGGTGCCTTTGGCGGCGTGACGGTCTATTCGTCGGGTATTCCGGTGAACATCAAGGGCAACAAGCTGCCCGGCGCTCCGGACTACAAGTTCTCGGCCGGTATCCAGTATGCCATGCCGATCGGGGACCTGACGCTGACCCCGCGTGCCGACTATGTCTACACCGGCAAGTCGGTGGGGAACATCTTCGGCGGCGCGATCAACGAAGTGCCCAGCTTCAGCCAGGTCAATGCCCAGCTGCAGCTCGATGGTCCGGAAAAGAAGTGGTTCGCCCGCGTCTGGATCCAGAACATCGCCGACAACGCTTCGATCACGGGTCTCTACGTGACCGACCAGTCGTCGGGTAACTACACCAACGTCTTCACTCTCGAGCCGCGCCGTTACGGCTTGACCGCGGGTCTGAAGTTCTAAGTCATCCTGGGAGGGATGCCAAAGGGGGGCCTCGCGCTACGGCGCGGGGCCCTTCCTCGTTGATGGCTGGATCAGGTGAAATCGACCCCGGCCTGGAAACGGGACGGTCTGGACAGCCGGGGTCGATTGCCGGGTAAGCCTTGCTGTGCTGGTTCCTTCCAGGTTGGGTGGCACCCGAGCGGGTGTCACGCCATTCCTAGGAAATCATGCTTAACAGGGCGCACAACCCGGACATCCGCAAATCTGCGTGTCAGGCAACCAGCGCGGCTTCGATCGCGATGCGGATCGCCTCGCTGGTGTGGCTGGCGCCCATCTTGGTGAGCATGTTGGCGCGGTGAATCTCGACCGTGCGCGGGCTGATCGCCAGCCGTTCGCCGATCAGGCGGTTGGACAGGCCGTCGGCCACGCCTTCGAGCACCTCGCGCTCGCGCCGGGTCAGCTTCTGGACCCGGCTGCGGGCCATCGCTTCGCGCAGGCGGGCGTTGCTGACGGTCGATCCGCTTTGCCGGGCCAACGCGATCGC
This sequence comes from Sphingomonadaceae bacterium, assembly GCA_046348665.1. Classification (GTDB taxonomy): domain Bacteria; phylum Pseudomonadota; class Alphaproteobacteria; order Sphingomonadales; family Sphingomonadaceae; genus Novosphingobium. The sequence continues at coordinate 1,797,108 of JAXMDV010000001.1, forward strand.
CGAGCGGACCTGCTGCTCGCCGACCGGCCAGTCGAGGTAATCGAGCGCCCCGGCCAGAACCGCGCGCACGACCCGCGGGATCGCCGGTTCGGGGGCAAAGGCCACCACCGGAATCCATCTGCCGCTCTGCGCCATCGCCCCGATCAGGTCATGGATCGCATCGTCCTCGTCGGCGACCAGCGCCACTTCGCCGCGCGGCCAGCGCAGCAGCATCTCGCTGACGCTTTCAAACGGTTCGACATGAATGCCGGTGCCCGCGAGGCTGTGCGATATTCCCGCACGGCGCCGCGAATTGCAGTCCACCAAAACGATCGAGGTCCCCTGTTCCATCGCAATTAACCCTAGTTGTTAATGCCTAGGGGATATGTCTGATGTCGGCGGGTGGCTTCCACGGTTCGCTCGATTTCGAAACCACAACATGGGTCAGGACGGCGAAGTGGCCGTGAACAAAGCATCGTTTCACTCCGAATTGGAGGCAATAGCCGGTGCGCCAAGCGATCCGGCTATTTCCAGGAAGTCCTGACGAAGCGCCGCGACCGCCTCGGCATCGAAGACAAGCACGTTGTCGAGCAGGGTCTTGCGCGCCGCGCCATAGAATTGGGCCAGGGCCGGGGCGATCGGCGCCGCGGGATCGATCCCCATCTGCAGCGCCGCAATCGCGGCCAGGGCGCGGGTCAGTGCCTCGCTCTTCAGGCGGTTGTCGCCGCTCCTTGCCCCATGCAGCGCGCGGGCCAGCGCGGCCACCAGCTGCTCGTAGCAGACCAGCACAAGCTGGCGCGGATCGGCGCCGGCAACCCGGGCGTCGAAATCGACCCGGCGATAGGCTTCATGCGGAGAGCGCAGCGCGTGCATTGGTTCGGCCCTAGTTCTTCGCCGCCGCGTTCCAGGCGGCGATCTGGTTCTGCAGGAAAGTGAGCGTCGCGCGCGAGGCGCCAACCCGGCTGTCGGTGGCGGCAAAGCGCGTCACCATCTGGCTGCGCAGCTTCTCCTGCGCTTCGGCAAGATCGGCCTTTTCGCTCGCCAGCTTGGTCTTCTGCGCGCTCAGGCGCGCCAGCGAACCGCCCAGGGTGCCCGGATCGCTCGCCACGGTGACAGCGCGGCCAAGCTTGTCGAGGCTGGCGTAGACCCCGTAGATCCCGTTGGTCAGCATTGCCGCCACGCCGGAAGGAGACGATTTGAGCGTGGCGGAGAGCCGGGCGGTATCGAGCCGGAACGTGCCATCGCGATTGGTGGCGAGGCCGAGATCGGCCAGAGTGCGCGGTTCTCCCGCCGCGGCTCCGGGCATCGCGATATTGCCCGCCAGCTGGGTCAGGCCGCGCCGCAGCGCCCGCGCGCCGCTGTCGCGGGCAAGGTCGCCGCCCTGCGGATCGGTGTCCTTGTTGAGTTCGGCGGCCAGTTCGTTGAGCGCGGCGGTCAGGTCGTTCATGAACGTGGTGACCGCCGCCGAAGGATCGCTGAAGCGGATCGTGGTGGGCGCACCCGCATTGCGGCCGGTCAGCGTCAGGCTGAGGCCGGGAACGATGTCGGCAATCGTGTTCGACGCGCTGGTCATGTCCAGCCCATCGAGCTTGAAGGCGGCGCTCGACGCAGCATTCAGCAACCGTTCGGGGGCGCTCGCCGGAGTCCAGGCGAGCGCGGCCAGACCTTCCTGACCGGGAGTTTCCGTAGCCTCGAGCTGGAAGCCGTTGGCGGCCCCTGTGCTGCCCTTGAGCATCAGGTGCGCGCCGTCTGTGCCATTGAGAACATAGGCGCTGACCCCGCAGTGCGCCGCGTTGATCGCCGCCGCGACATCGTTCAGCGTCGATCCGCTGGCGATGTTGACCGTGACCGGCGGGTGGGCCGGATCCTCGCTGAGCGTCCCGCCGGCAATCGTCCCGAACCGCAGCGTAAGGCTGCCGGCGCCGATCGCGGTGGTGGGCGCGGCAATCGCCGGGCCGGAGAGAACCTGCGCGGCGGCAAGCTCGCTGACCTCAAGCGTGTAGGATCCCGATCCGGTTGCCGCACCCTTGGTCACCGTGGCGACCGCGCCGTTGGCGATCTGCGGCTGAACCGAAAGATCGCCGTTGCGCACGCGGTCGCCAACCGCGCTGGCCAGCTGGGTGATCTGCCCGCGCAGGGTCGATACCGCCGAGATCTGGCGGTCGACCGTTTCGGCCTGGGTAGCGTTGCGGTCGATCCGCGCGGCGAATTGTGCGGTCGCCAGGCTCTCGGCCAGCGCCGCCATGTCGATCCCGCTGCCGCCGCCAAGCGTCTGGACGATCGAGGAAGTGACGGAGGTCGTTGGCATGATGCGAAGGACGGCAGCGCGATGCCGCGATTAAGCTCGAACCGCGGGATCGAGCCGCCCCTCGGCGTCGAAGCGCAGCGCCACCGGCACTTCGACCGGCGGCAGGCGCGGCGTCTCGCCCCGGCGCAGCGAAAGGACGAAGGCCAGCACCGCTGCGACCGCGGCGTAAAGCTCCTCGCGGATCACCTGGTTCTCGCGCGTCGTGAAATAGACCGAGCGCGCCAACACCGGAATTTCGACCATCGGCACATCGAGTTCGCGGGCCAGATCCTTCATTGCCTGGGCCTTTTCTCCCCGGCCCTTCGCCAGCACCACCGGCGCGGAAGCCTTGAGCGGATCATAGGACATCGCGACCGCAAAATGGCTCGGGTTGGTCAGCACGAACTGCGCCTGCTGCATCGCCTTGGCGACGGCGCCGGTGGCATATTGCCGCTGGCGCTGCCGCTGCGCCGCCTTGCGTTCGGGCGAACCTTCGCTTTCCTTGTGCTCGTCGCGGATTTCCTGCTGGCTCATGCGCAGGCGGCGGGTGCGGCGGATCCACTGGATCGGCCAATCGGCTAGCGCGATCAGCAGCAGGCCGCCGGCGAGCAGGAACAGCAGGCTGGTCAGCGCCGACCAGGCAATCGCCAGCCCATGCCCCAGCGAAGCGCCGCGGCCCAGGCCAAGCAGGTCGTGCAGGTGTGCCTTGCCCCAGGTCCAGGCGATCGCGCCCAGCAGCAGCACCTTGACGATGCCCTTGCCGGCCTCGATCCATCCCGCCGCGCCGAACATCCGGGTAAGCCCCGACAGCGGGTTCAGCCGCGATGCCTTGGGCAGGGCATTGGCGCCGATCCAGCGCCCGTGGCTTGGGCCAAGCTGGACGGCGAGCACGGCCACCATCACGCTCGCCGCAAGCAGCAGCAGCGGGGGCAGCACACCCAGGCCCAGGCGCAGGATCATCGCGCCGGGATTGAAGTCCTCGATCGCGCCGCGATCCCAGCTCAGCCCGGCGCGCGCGCCGCCTTGCAGGCGTTCGAACAGCCAGGGTCCGGCGAACTTGAGCCAGGCCGCGCCGACCAGCACGGCAATCGCCGTCGCCATGTCGCGCGAACGCAGGACATCGCCCTTCAGGGCGGCGTCGCGTTTGCGCTTTTCGGTCGGGGCAAAGGTCTTCTCGCCGCTCATCGCCGCAGCACCTCGGCGGCCTGTTCGATGGCGTCACCGGACAGTTCCTCGAGCTGGTCGGCAAGCAGCGGGGCGGCGAGGATCAGCGCGGCAATGCCCGCGAGGACACCCGCGGGCAGGCCGAGCGCAAAGAGATTGAGCGATGGGGCCGAGCGGCTCAGCACGCCGGTCACCAGCTGCACCAGCAGCAGGATCATGGTCACCGGCAGGGCAATCGCCAGGGCCGCGACGAACATCTGCGCGCCGAATCCGGCGACCTCCTGCAACCGCTCGGGCGCGAGCCAGGCCGCGCCGGGAGGAAGCGCCGTGTAGCTTTCCATGACCAGCCGCAGCCAGGTGAGATGCGCGCCCAGCCCCAGGAAGGTCACGGTCAGCAGCACGGTAAAGTATTGTCCCAGCGCCGGCGAATGCGCGCCGCTGACTGGGTCGGCCGCGCTGGCGATGCTCATGCCCATCGCCCCGCCGATCTGCTCGGCGGCCATCACCGGGGCGGCGAAGGACAGCTGCAGGACAAAGCCCAGCGCCAGCCCGACCAGCACTTCGCCCGCCAGCGCCAGCATGCCCGGAAGCGACAGGACCGCCGGCGGGATCGTCACCGGCAGCCAGGTGATCGCCAGCACGGCGAGCGCGCCGGTGATCGCAACCCTGAGCTGCACCGGCACCGCCGCCGCGCTGAAGAACGGCGCGGCGAGCAGCGCGGCGCCGATCCGGGTCATGGCAAACAGCAGCCGCCACAGATCGGCCTCGACCGCGCCAAAGCCGAAGGTCAGGCCGTTCACCGGGCAGCACCCGCGATCTGGGCAAAGATCTCCTGCGTGAAATCGCCCACCAGTCCGAGCATCGAAGCGCCGAACAGCACCAGCACCAGCGCGATCGCGACCAGCTTGGGGACGAAAGTCAGCGTCTGCTCGTTGACCGAGGTTGCGGCCTGGACGATCCCGACGACCAGGCCCACCGCGAGGCTGGCGAGCAGTACCGGGGCGGCGACCAGAGCGGTAACCCACAGCATCCGGTCGGCCAGCGAAAGGAGCGAGGCAGTGTCATCCATGACAGGTGGCTCCCCTGTTGCGGCAGGGCTTCGACAGGCTCAGCCCGAGCGGGCATGGGCTCTGGCTCCGCTCAGGCTGAGCCTGTCGAAGCCCCATCGTGCAGGCCCGGCCCATCACCCGAAACTCGCCGCAAGGCTGCCCATCAGCAGCGCCCATCCATCGACCAGCACGAACAGCAGCAGCTTGAACGGCAGCGAGACGATGGTCGGGCTCATCATCATCATCCCCAGGCTCATCAGCACCGATGCGACCACCAGGTCGATGACCAGGAAAGGCAGATAGAGCATGAAGCCGATCTGGAACGCGGTCTTGAGCTCGCTGGTGACGAAGGCGGGCAGCAGGATCGAGAAGGGCACTTCGGCGGGATTGGCGAACTTGGGCGCGTGGGCCATTTCGGCGAACATCTGCAGATCCTTCTGCCGGGTCTGGCGGATCATGAACTTGTGGAACTCGGCCCCGCCGCTGGCAAAGGCCTGCTCGGCGTTGATCGTGCCGGCGCTGTAGGGTTCGATCGCCTGCGCGTTGACCTGGCTCAGCGTCGGCCCCATCACGAACAGCGAGAGGAACAGCGACAGCCCGATCAGCACCTGGTTGGGCGGGCTCTGCTGAAGGCCCAGCGCCTGCCGCAGGATCGACAGCACGATCAGGATCCGGGTGAAGCTGGTCATCATCAGGATCAGCCCGGGAAGCAGCGTGAGCAGCCCCATGACCAGCAGCAGCTGAAGCGACAGCGACAGGCCCTGGCCCGATGCCGGGCTGGCCGTGGCCAGCGCCCGGTCGAGCGCGCCGGGGATTGCGGTCTGGGCATGGGCGACCGCGGGCAGGAGCATCAGGGGGAGGGCGGAGAGGTATCTCATTGCGCGGTCTCCCGCGCCGGCGCTTCGGCGAGGCGGGTCAGCCCCTGGCGCGAGGCCGAGACCAGGATCTCGCGGCCGTGGAATTCGATCACCGCAAGCTTGAGCGTGGGCGAAAGCATCGTCGTTTCGACGATCCGTACCGACTTGGCCGCGCCGGGCGCCACGCCCATCTTGCCCTGCAGCTTCTGCGCAAGCTTGAGGCTGCCCCAGGCAAGCCCCGCGATCAGCGGCAGCAGGACGATCAGCTTGATCACGTACCAGATCACGCCGCACCGCCTTCCGATGCGCCGGCGCCCGCCATCTCGACGATCCGCAGTCCGAACCGGTTGCCCTGGGCAACGATCTCTCCGCGAGCGATCAGCTTGCCGTTGACGTGGACCTCGAGCAGTTCGTCGGTTAGCCGGTCGAGCATGACCACGCTTTCCTCGCCCAGTGCGAGCACGTCCTTGAGCTTCATGTCGGTGCGGCCCAGTTCGACCGACAGGCGGACGTCGACTTCTCTCAGAAGGTCGAACCCGCGGGTGTGGATGGTCATTGCATTTCCCCTGAAATCAGCATGCCAGCTGGGTAAGTTTGAGTGCGACGCAATCGTCCTGGGTGCCAACGGTGCCGCGTGCGATCACCTGTTCGCCGACCGCGATCGGCACCGCGCGGGCGACTGCAACCGGCAGCACGGCGCCGGGTTCGAGCGCGGCGATCGCGCTCAGCGGCACTTTCATGTCGACCAGCCGCGCGGTCAGCGGCAGCGGCACGTCGGCAAAGGGTGCGGCGGCCGGATCGGCGGCACCGCTGCGGCGCGGCGCGGCACCGGTATCGGCTCCGCCCAGAAGCTTGGGCAGCAGGACCAGCGGCAGCGCGAGCGTCAGCTTCCACGGAGCCTTGGCGCCTTCCATTACCTCGATCGGCAGCACCGCCAGCCGGGCGCCGGCCGGAAAGGGGGCCAGTTCGGCCAGGCGGGCATCGCGGCGCACCGCGCGCAGTTCACCCTCGCCAAGCGCGGCTCCAAGCGTCCTGACGACCAGATCCTCGATCCGGCCGATCATCAGTTCGGCGGAATGTGGGAAGCGCTCGGGCAGCGGCCCGCTGGCTTCGCCCTTGCCGCCAAAGGCGCGGTCGACCAGGCGCAGCATGGCCTGGCCGTCGATCGAGGCAAGCAGGGTCACCCCCGGCGCGGCCGCGGCCAGCAGGCTGTTGGCGGCCAGCGGACCTACGCTCTCGACAAGTTCGGTTTCGCTCTGCTCCTGCGCGGCCAGCGGGGTCACCGCCGGCTCGTCGCTGCCCAGCAGCGCGGCAAGCGCCGGGGCAAACTGGCGCGCGAATTTCTCGCCCAGGCGCCGCAGCGCGGGCAGCAGCTCGGCCGGCTCGGGCCCGCGGCGCAGCAGTTCGGCGCAGTGCTGAGCCGCGGCGCGTTCGGCAATGAAGGCGCGTTCGGGCTTCATTGGACGAGGAAGCTCTTGAAATAGACCTGGTCGACCCCGCCGAAGCCCTCGGTCTCGGTCAGCACCTTGTTGATCGCACCGGTCAGGCGCTTTTGCAGGTGCTGCTTGCCGGCGGGGGTAAAGGCGTCTTCCTCGGGCGTATCGGCCAGCACCACCAGGATCTCGCTGCGGATCGCCAGTTCATGCTTCTTGAGCCACATCAGCACGCGGCCGTCGCGGCGGGTCGAACAGGCGATGTTGATCTGGACCAGCGAGCTGGAGTTCTTGAGGTTCGAGGTGAAGTCCTCGGTGAAGTTGTAATAGCTCGTCTTGTACTCGCTGCCGCCTTCGCCATCGACTTCGGCCGCGGCGCCTTCGCCTTCCCCCTCCTTGCCCTCGGTCTTGGGGGCATAGGGATCTTCCTCGCCCTTCTTGACCAGCTTGGGGATGTCCTTTTCCTTCTTGCTCTCGCCTTCCTCGCCGTGACCGATCATGCCCGACTGGACGAGCGCGAAAGTGCCGCCGCCGCCAGCCGCGACCAGCACCGCGCCGATCACGCCTTTCATCAGCAGGCCCTTGCCCTTCTTCTTCTTGGGCTTGTCTTCCTTGTCGTGCTTGTCACTCATTGTCGGTTACCCCCTGGGATAGGCTTGTTCAGGCGAAAATGCCGGCGCGCTGCTGCGCCTTGTCGGCGCGAGCGGAGCGCGGCGCGTTGTTTGCGTGCGGTTGGTCATCGCGGCGTTCGGCCTGCGATTGGCGCTGCTGACCCGTGGTCGACTGGCCCGAGGCGGCAGAGCCATCCTGGCGCGGCGCGGACTGGCCGGCCTGGAACTGCGCGACTTGCGCCTCGGCCACCGGAAGGACCGGCGGCGCTGCGCTGGCGGCGCGGGCAAAGGCCGGGTCGGCGCTGGCCATCGAGACGGCAAGGCCGGCCTCTTCATGGCGGAAGCGCAAGTGGACCTGGCCGAACTCCGCGTGCGGAATGCTGATCGCAACCGTCTGCGGGGCCACGGCCTCGCGCGCGGCGACCAGGCGGTCGATCAGCGCGGAAAAGTCCTGCGGGCGGTCGCCCGTTACCGGAGCGGCAGCCATCGGGTGGAGCGGGGTGGGTGCGGCCAACGGCGCCGTGCCGACTGCCGGAAGGGCCTGCACTTCGGGTGCGGCCGGCAGCGGGGCGGGGCGCAGATCGTCCTTTGCCAGCGCGCGCATGACAGGCGCTGCGGGGACAAGCTCGATCCGCACTTGCGCGGGAGGCGCGGCGGATGCGGCTTGCGGCTGGACCGGCTGTGCAGGGGCCGATGCGCTCTGGTCAGGTCTGGGACCCTTGGGGCTGAGGAAAATGGCCTGCGGCGTCCGGGTGCTGCGGATCGGGACTTCGCCAGAAGCTTCAGCCGGCTGCCGCGGCGGCGCGGCGGCGGCGGGAACAGGCAGCGCGATCGGCAGCGGCAGCATCTTTGCCGGTGCTTCGGCGACCGGGATCTGGGCAGCTTCGTCACCGCTCGGCTGGGCCTCGGGTTCGGGCAGGTCCTTGCCCCTGGCCTTGCCCGGGTGCGGCATGACCGGAAGCACTGCCTTGGCCAGCGGCAGATCGCCGACCACGTTGACCTTCGGCTTTGGCGAGAGTTTCTCGGGTTCGAGCACCGGCACGGCAACCGGCAAGGCAAGCGGCAATTCCTTGCCGGGTGTTGCCGGTTCGTTGCCGCCTGTCGTGCCTGGCTGGGCAGAAGCATCCGCAGCGGGTCCGGTGGCGGCCTGGTTCGCACTTAGCGCCAGCAAAGCCCCGAAATCCGCCAGTTCCGCACCTTCCGGCGCGGCAGGCAGCGGCAGGTCGCCCGCGGCGGGGACCATGCTCAGGGGGGACAGGGCTGGGGACTGGATCATCGGCATACTCCTCGCGCGCGGGCTTGCCGGATACTATTCAAGCTCCGTGCCAATTGCGCGGCGGGCGGCAAGAACCGGGGCGGCGAGGCGCTGGGCCAATGCCCGTTCGCCAGCCTTCGCGCGTTCTTCCACGGCGGCGCGGCGGCGTTCGGCAAGCGCCAGCTCTTCCTGCTTGCGGTCGGCCAGCGCCTGGGCCTGCACCGCATCGTGCATCGTGGTGGCCGAAATCGAAGTCAGCCCGGCCACGAACAGGCCAAGCTGGCGCAGTTCCTGCCCATCGTGCGATGCGCTGCTGGTGCGGTAATCGTCGGCCATAGCGCGGGTCTTGTCGGCCAGCGCCCTGAGCTGCGCGAGCGTGCCTTCGGCCTGCGCCGCTTCCAGCGCGGCGGCCTGCCGGGCAATCGCGCGGACCTTTTCGAGCCGCTGCAGCCGGTGCACGCGGCGGGCTTCAGCGCGCATCGCCCAGCAGCGCGGTCAGTTCGGCAACGCTTTGCTCCAGCGGCACGATGCTGCGGGCCGGCTGGCACAGGAAGCCGGTCAGGGCCTCGTGCATGGCGATCGCCCGGTCGAGTTGCGGGTCGGCGCCATGCCGGTAGGCGCCCATCAGGACCAGGTCGCGGTTTGCCTCGTAACTTGCGGAAAGCGCGCGGAATTGCCGGGCCAGCGCGGCGTGCTCGGGCGGCACGATGTCGTTCATCACCCGGCTCAGCGAGGCGGCGATGTCGATCGCCGGATACTGCCCGCGCTGGGCCAGCTCGCGGCTCAGCACGACATGCCCGTCAAGGATCGAGCGGGCGGTATCGACCACCGGGTCGTCCTGGTTGTCGCCATCGGCCAGCACGGTGTAGAGCCCGGTGATCGAGCCGCCGCTCGCCGCCGAATTGCCCGCGCGTTCGACCAGCTTGGTGATCGTGGCGAGCGAGGATGGCGGATAGCCGCGCGCCGCGCCGGGTTCGCCCAGCAGCAGCGCGATCTCGCGCGCGGCGTGGGCGACGCGGGTCAGGCTGTCCATGATCAGCAGCACCTTGCGGCCCTGCGCGCGGAAATGCTCGGCCAGGCTGGTTGCCAGCAGCGCACCGCGCAGGCGCAGGTTGGGGGCATGGTCGGCGGGAACGGCGATCACCGCGGTGCGCTCGCGCTTGGCCCCCGCCATGTGGCGTTCGACGAAATCGGAAACCTCGCGGGCACGTTCACCGATCAGACCGACGATCACGATGTCGGCCTCGGCACCGGTAGCCACCATGTCGAGCAGGACCGACTTGCCCACCCCCGAACCGGCCATGATCCCGATCCGCTGGCCGATGCCGAAAGTGGTCAGCGCGTTGAGCGCGCGCACCCCGGTGTCGAAGCTGGCGCGCACGCCGCTGCGATCGAGCGCGCCGGTGCGGATGCCGCCGGCGGGCCACTGGGCACGGGCATGAACCGGTGCACCGCCGTCGATCGGCAGCCCCTGGCCGTCGACCGCGCGGCCAAGGAACGCTTCGCCGACCGGCAGCATTCCAGGATTTCCCTCGGGCCGCACGCGCGCGCCGGGGCGCAGCATCACCGTATCGCCAAGCAGCATCATCATCGTCCGCCCGTTGCGGAAGCCGATCACTTCGGCAGTCAGCGGCTCGCCCGGACCATGCGCGACGCGGCACAGCGCACCGACCGGCGCGCTCAGGCCCGAAACCTCGAGCAAGCCGCCATCGCAGGCGGTGAGCAGGCCATAGCGGCCGGGCGACAGATCGATCCGCGCTTCGCCCAGATCGTCGAGCAGGGGGCCGAACAGCTTCAGCATTGTGCCAGCGCCTCGGCGATCGCGCGGCGCCAGTGAACCGGGCCGTCCTCGACCCCGCCGGCCTGGCTCTCGATCCTGAGCGCCCCGCGTTCGAGCGTGGAATCTTCCAGCACTTCAAGCCCTTTTGGCAGGTTTCTCGCAACCAGCTTCAGATCATCTGGATGGAGCCGCAGCAGCTTGTCATCGTCGGCGCGGGCGAGCATTGCCGCGGCGCGTTCGACCCGCGCGGCAAGCCCCGCCTTGTCGAGCGCGAGCGGCGCAATCGCCGCTTCGCACAGCGCCTCGACCGTTGCGAAGAGCTTCTGGCGCAGCTGCTCGGCCAGTTCCCCGTCGAGCCGGGCGAGCGAAAGCTCGATCCGCGCGCGGCCTTCGGCCTCGGCCTCGGATGCGGCGATTGCGGCCTGGCGGGCTTCGGCAAGGCCAGCGGCATAGCCATCCTGCCAGGCTTCGGCGACCGGATCTTCGTCTATCGTCGGCTCGGGCAATGGCGCCTTGCCGCCAAAGCGCGGATCGCTGGTGAAGCCTGAAGAGCCGGCCAGCGCGGCATAAAGCTCAGACATATTCGTCGTCCCCGCCGCCCGCGCCGAACTGGATTACTCCATCCGCCGCGAGCCGCCGGGCGATGCCGACCATCGTCTTCTGCGCTTCGATCACCTCGGCCATCTTGAGGCGGCCGCGTGCCGCGATCTCGTCCCTGACGCCGTCGGCGGCGCGGCTCGACATCGCGCGGAAGAACACCTCGCGGCTGTCTTCGGCGGTGCCCTTCAGCGCGTCGATCAGCACGTCGCTTTCGACTTCGCGCAGGAGCGCGCCCATCGCCTGCGGGTCGAGCGCGAAGAGGTGTTCGAACTTGAACATCTCGCCTTCGATCTCCCGGGCCAGCGCCTTGTCGATCCGGTTCAGCTCGGGCATGATCCGCTTTTCGGCGGCCTTGCCGGCCTGGTTGATGATGTCGGCGGCCTGCTTGGCCCCGCCCAGCGCGAGCGCGGCCTTGCCGTGCCGCTGGGCGATCCGGCTTTCCAGCAAGGCTTCGAGCATGGCGATCGCCTCGCTCGAGACGGTGCCCAGCGTCGCGACGCGGTGCACCACCGCGGTCTGCTCCTGCGCCGGAAGCGAATGCAGCACTTCGGCGGCGACCTCGGGCTCAAGCTGGACCAGCAGCACGGCGATCGCCTGGGGATGTTCGCCCTTGATCAGCGGGATCAGCGCCTGCGGGGTCAGCCAGCGCGCCAGTTCCAGCGCCGGGCCGGTTTCGGCGCCGGGCGGCAGGATGCGCTGCATCAGGTTGTCGCCCTTCACCTCGCCGACCGCGGCGGTCATCACCCGGCGGACATGGTCGGTGCGGCCCCGCGCACTGATCCCCTGGTGCTGCGCGCTGTTGACGAAGCCGCTGATCGCCTGGGTGATCTGCTCGGGCCCGATATCGCCCAGCGCGCACATCCTTTCGCCCAGCACCTGTAATTCGTCGGGGCCAAGCTGGCTGAGGATCTGCGCCGCCTGGTCTTCCTCCAGCAGCATGATCATCACCGCGGCGCGTTCCGGATCGCCCAGTCCGATTAGGGGCGCGGTCATTGGGCCGGCTCCGGCTTGGGCTGGCCAAGCATCGCGCGCAAGGCATCGATCGCTTCGTCAGGCTTTTCGGCAACGATCCGCTGCGCCAGGCCGACCTGGCGGCCCAGCAGGGCCGCGTCGACCGTGCCGGTCGCGGGATCGACCGCCGGGCGGGCGGCAACTTCGCCGTCCTCGGCGTTCTCGCCCGGCGGAGCATCGGCCGGTTCGCGCTTGAGCGCGCGGATCAGCGGGCGCACGCCCATCAGCAGCACCAGCAGCACCGCCAGCAGCGCCACGACCGAGCGCACCACCATCGCGAACCACGGCGCTTCGTAGAACGGCAGCGCGGTGTCCTCGGCAGGCTCGAACGGGCGGACCAGCACCTGGATCTGGTCACCGCGCTGCGGGTCGATCCCGGTGGCGGCGGCGACCAGCGCCTTGATCTGTTCGATGTCGCCGGGCTTGGCCTTTTTCATCGCCTCGGCGCTGATCGCCACCGCGACCGAGATGCGCTTGACCTTGCCCGGCGCCTGGTTGGCGACCGAGACTTCGCGGCCCAGCTCGTAAGTGCGGGTCGCAGAGCTTTCTCCGTTGACCGCCGCCTGGCCGGGAGCCTGCGCCGGCTGTCCGCCTTGCGGCGCGCCGGGCTTCACCGTGGTTGCGGGCGGCGGGGTGTTGGAAAGCTGCCCGGGGATTCCGCCGGCCTGGCCGTTTGTTCCGCTGACCTGCGACTGGGCCTGGGTTTCGCTGCGGACCACGCCGTCCTTGTCATAGCGTTCGCGCGCCGAGGTGACCTGGTCCATGTCGAGCTCGACCTGGATTTCGCTGGAGAAATTGCCCGTGCCCAGCATCGGCAGCAGCAGCGTATCGACCTGCGCGCGCAGCTTGTCTTCCATCCGGCCCTGCAGTTCGAGCCGATCGGCATCGGGTCCGCCGCCCTGGGACAGCAGCCGCCCGCGCTGGTCGACCACGCGCACCGCGTCGGCCGACATGCCGGGAACCGATCCAGCAACCAGGTTGACGATCGCGGCAACCTGGTTGTCGGAAAGCTGGCGGCCCTTGGCCATGCGCACCATGACCGAAGCCGTGGGCGGCGCATCCTCGCGCACGAAGACCGACTTGTTGCCCTCGGCCAGGTGCACGCGCACCCCATCGACCCCGTCGATTTCCTGGATGGTCAGCTGCAATTCGTGTTCGCGCGCGGCCTTGAGGCGTTCGCCTTCAAGCGTGCGGCTGGCGCCCAGCGGCAGACTGTCGAGCGAAGTGGTGGGATCGGGGCTGGCCAGCGCGCCATCCTGCGCCACCAGCATCCGCGCGCGGTAGAGATCGTCCTCGGCGACGGTCAAGGTGCCGGTCGAATTGTCGATCTGGTAGGCGATCCCCGCCTTGTCGAGGCTGGTCACCACGCCGGCGCGTTCGCCGTCGTCCAGTTCGGAATAGAGGATGCGCTGCGGGGCGGGGCTCAGCACCGACCAGGTCAGCGCGACCGCGCCAAGCGCCGAAGCGCCGAGGAACCACGGCAAGGCGCGCTTTACGAGCGGCTGGCCCGACAGCGCGCGCAGACGCTCGAGCGGGGTGCCCGCGCCCAGCGGCGCAAGCGGCGATTCGGCAGAGGCTACAAGCTCGCTCATCTAATCACACTCCCATCCGCATGATGTCCTGGTAGGCACTGAGCAGCCGGTTCCTGACCTGCAGCGTTGCCTCGAAGGCGATTCCCGCCTCCTGCCGCGCAAGCATCACCGCGGCGATGTCGGTCACTTCGCCGCGTTCGTAGGCGGCAGAGAGCGCTTCGGCCTTGTTCTGGCTGGCGGACACGTCCGAAAGCGCATGGGTCAGCGCCTCGCCGAACTGTCCGGCGGGGCCTTGCGGCGTGGCAGGACCTTCGGGAGCCTGGGTCTGGGTGTGGACCTGCTGGAGCAGGTTCGACCGGTCGAGGATCTGCTGGCGCATCGCCAGGATCTGCTGGATGCCCCCGCCGCCGATGCCGCCGATGCCGTTCATCGTGCGCCTCCGGCCACGGCCAGCCCGGCCTCACGGAAGGCGGCCAGGCGGTAGCGCAGCGTGCGCTCGGAAATGCCGAGCTGGCGCGCCGCGGCGATCCGGCTGCCGTTGCAGGCGGCGAGCGTTTCCATGATCGCCCTGGCTTCGTGGATCTGGACGATGTTCGAAAGGCGGCGCGGCTCGCTCTCGGCTTGCGGAGCGGGCGCGCCGACCAGCCGCGCGGGCTGATCGAAGACGATGTGCGCGGGCGTGATCTCGGCCTCGCCATCGGCCAGCAGCAGCGCGCGGCGCATGACGTTTTCCAGCTCGCGCACGTTGCCCGGCCAGCCGTGGAGCCGCAGCATGGCCAGCGCGCCTTCGCTGATCCACGGCAGCGCGCGGCCCGGAGCGGCGTGGCGCAGCACCATCGCGAAAGCCAGCGGGGCAATATCTTCCACCCGCTCGCGCAAGGGGCGCAGCGTCAGGGGGAAGACGTTGAGGCGGTAATAGAGGTCGGCGCGGAAGCGGCCCTCGGCCACTTCGGTCGGCAGGTCGCGGTTGGCGCAGGCGATCACCCGCACGTCAACCTTGATCGGCTGGGTCGATCCGATCGGCACCACTTCGCCTTCCTGCAGCGCGCGCAGCAGCTTGGCCTGGAGCGAAAGCGGCATCTCGGCGATTTCGTCGAGCAGCAGCGTGCCGCCATCGGCCGCGCGGAAGAAGCCTTCGCTGGCTTCGCTCGCGCCGGTGAAGGCACCCTTGCGGTGGCCGAACAGCAGCGCTTCAAGCATGGTTTCGGGCATCGCCGCGCAGTTGACCGCGACGAAAGCCTTGTCCTTGCGCGGGCTGCGCTGGTGGATGAAGCGGCTCAGCACTTCCTTGCCGGTGCCGGTTGGACCGTTGATCAGCACCGGGATTTCGCTTGCGGCCAGCCGGTCGGCCAGCGCGAGCACCGACAGCGTTTCGGGATCGGCGGCGATCGGCATGCCCGGCGCGGCCAGCGCGGCGAGCAGCGCGGCGAGCGGGGCATCGCCGGCGGGATCGCGGTAGCTCAGCGTAAAGCGCCCGCGCGTTCCATCGCGGACCAGCGCATTGGCCGCGCCGCGTTCCAGCGTGACGCAGGCGGCGGGGCCGACGGGCTGCGGATCGGACTTGCTGCGCACCACCGGATCCAGACCCGGTGCGGCCGATCCCAGGATCGCCGCGGCGCGTTGCACCAATGGTGCATGCAGCCGTGCGGTGCTTTCGCTTGCTGCCAGTCCAGTTGTCATCATGACCCCCTGATTAACCATGCTTCGGGGCCTTAATGCGCGCAGAACGTCAAACCGTTCGGTAATTTAAGGCCACGGGCAGTTACTTAGGGGAATATCCTGATACCGGATCGATGCTGCGATCCCGCCCTTAACTTTGCCGCGTTCCATCCGCTCTTTGTGGGGCAAGCCGCGACGGATGGTCCGCCCGGCTGGCCCAACGGGACTATCCACGGGAGTTATTCATGACTGTCATCAACACCAACATCAGCGCGATCCGCGCTGCCAATGCCTCGAACGCGGCCTCGAAGATGCTCGGCACCGCGATGGAACGCCTGTCGACCGGCAAGCGCCTGAACAGCGCCAAGGACGACGCCGCCGGCCTCGCCATCGCCACCAGCATGACCGCCCAGGTAAAGGGCATGAACCAGGCGATCCGCAATTCGAACGACGGCATCGCGCTGGCGCAGACCGCCGAAGGTTCGCTCAGCGAAGTGACCAACATGCTCCAGCGGGTCCGTGAACTGGCGGTCCAGTCGGCCTCGGGCACCTATCAGGACACCACCGACCGCGCCTACATGCAGACCGAAGTCGATGAGCTGACCAGCCAGATCGACCAGGTCATCACCAACAGCAAGTTCAACGGCGTGCAGCTGTTCGACGGCACCACCGCGAGCGTGACGATCCAGACCGGCGCCGACGGTGCCGACACGGTCGATCTTGCCATGGCCGATCTGACCGCGCTGGCGGCAAGCGGCGGCGCGGCGGGTTCCTATGACGTTTCGACCTCCACTGCGGCCAACGGCCTGCTGACCACGATCGACGGCGAACTCGACACGATCAACTCGGCGCGCGCTTCGCTGGGTGCGGGCCAGAACCGCCTCGAATCGGTGGTCAACAACCTGACCAACACCGCGACCAACCTGTCGGACGCGCGCTCGCGGATCGAGGACGCCGACTATTCGGCCGAAACCACCGCGATGGCCAAGGCCCAGATCCTCTCGCAGGCTTCGACCGCGATGATCGCGCAGGCCAACCAGAGCCAGCAGAACGTGCTGTCGCTGTTGCGCTAAGCAAGTCTCCTCTGCCTGTCCCTTCCAGGCACGGCCCGGCGGTTTCCCTGACCGCCGGGCCATTTGCTTGTCCGCCGCCCGTGCTCGACAAGCCGCGGCGAGCCGGGCAAGGTGCGCGGGCCATGCGCCTTCGCCTTTTCTCCTGTTTGATCGCCGCGCTTCTGCCGCTGCCCGCGCTCGCACAGGCGGTGCCGGCCAATACGGTGCGCTGCGTCGATGAAGCGCTGAGCATCGAGGACCACGAGATCGCGATGGTGCTGATGTTCGTCCGCTTCGGCGACAGCGGAGAGGAGCGCGCCGCATGGCTGCGCGGCATGACCCTCGCCGCACGGATGATCGATGAAGCGCGCGATCGCTGCCGCACGGCCCACCACTGGTCGAGCATTCAGGCCAGCCAGGCGCGCGAATATGCCTTCGATTCGCTGATGGCCGAGGCGATGCGCCAGATGATCGAGGCTGAGGGAACCCACTCGGCCGAACCGGTCACACGCTATTTCGCCGACCATGCTGCCCGGCTGGAGGAGCATCTCGATCCGGCGAGCGAGCCCGGCCAGGCCTTTACCGCCTACCTTGTCGCGCAGGGCTGGGACGCGGACGACGAGGACGAACTGCGCCTTGCGCGCCGGTATCTCGATGCCCTGATCGACCGCCAGCGCGAGGTCCGGGCCTTCGAAAAACGGATCAGGCGCTAGACACCAATGACATAGCAAATCGCAAAGCCCCTCCCCTTGGGGAGGGGTTGGGGTGGGGGTTCCACGCCGATGTCGAACCCCCACCCCCGACCCCTCCCCAAGGGGAGGGGAGAGATTGCGTGAACAAAGGTTGTCAGCCGCTAAGGCAGGAACTTGGGCAGGGCCAGCATCGCGCGGTAGGCACGGATGCGCTTGCCGTCCGGCAGTTCGGCGATCGTTTCGAAAATCCGGTAGGTATAGCGGCAGGCGCCCTGTCCGTTTTCGGCGTCGCCGCGGCGATAGGCCTTGGCGAAGACCGGCATGACTTCGCTGGCGAAAGTGTTCATCGCCACTTCTCGGCTCGGCGGCGTCACGGCCGGCGGGCTGGCGAGGATCGCGGCGAGCAGCCTGTCCTCTTCGTCCTCGATTGCCGCCATGCGCGGATCGGTGGCTCGCGCATCGACCAGCCAATCCTTGCCGCACAGCGGATAGCCGGTCTCGCGCTGCTCGCGCGCGGTGCGAACGCGGAAAGCCAGCAGCCCTTCAAGCTGGATGTCGCTGGCGGCCAGCAGCCGGGGGGTCAGCGCCTCGACCAGCCGGAGCCGGGCGGTGCCGATCGCGGCATCGAGCGGGATTCCGCTGTTGGCCCAGCGCCACACCTCGCCCACCGCGCGGCCGTAGTCGGCGGGATAGGCCCTGGCACTTTCGCGCCACAGCGGCTTTGCCGCCAGCCGCGCACTGACCTCGGCCTGTCCCGTGCCGCCCGGCGGCAATGGCACTTCTCCCGGCGCGGCCAGCCGGGTGACGACCTTTGCCGCCTGCAATTCCGCCACGGTCGGGGTCCACATGTCGGAATGGGGCTGGGCCAGGACCCGGGCGATGAAGCCTTCGTCGATCCCCGCCTGCTCATAGGCCAGGCGCAGGGTATCGTTGCCGTTGACCCCGAAGACCAGCAGCGGCGAAAGTGTGCGTTCGGTGGCGCGGCGCACCCTCTTGGCCTGTCCGTCCTTGTCGACGACCACCGCCTGGTGAAAGCCCAGCTGGGCATCCTGGCCGATCGCCCGATCGCGCCCGGCGACGAAGACCTGGGTGCAGGCCGAAGCGCAATAGTATTCAACATAGGTGTCGAGCCGCCGCTTGCGCACCAGCGCGGCAAGCAGCCGGCCTTCGACGATCAGCCCGCCGATCGAAGCGAGATAGACCCGCTTCACTTTCGGCGCGCCCAGCAGCACCTGGTCGAACTTGAAGAAACTGCCCTGCGAAAGCACCCCGATGACATAGACCGTGGCGCCATCGGGCGAGAGATAGATGGCCGGACCTTCATCCTTGGCCACCCGCATCGGTGGCGGCGAAACCGGCGGCGGTGCTGGCGGCGGGGGAGGGACCGGAGCCGCCTGCGCGGCCACGCCCGCCAGCGCCAGCACGCCGCCAAGCAGTCCAAGACGCAATCCGGGCAGTGGCATCAGCCCAGCACCAGCATTCAAGGTCATTCCTCTGCATTCAAGCCGTGCACATGGCGGCACACTATGCGCAAATGCAGCGGCGCTACAACCTTGCCGCCGCCGCCCGGCTGAAATAGCCATGCGACGAGAGGGAGAGACCATGAATCGCTATATCGGGGCCATCGACCAGGGCACCACCAGCACCCGCTTCATCGTCTTCGATGCCGCCGGAAGGACCATCTGCGCCGACCAGATGGAGCATGCCCAGATCATGCCGCAGCCCGGCTGGGTCGAGCATGACGCAGGCGAAATCTGGGCGAACACGCGGAAAGTGATCGCGGGCGCGCTGGCCAAGGGCGGCCTCACGCCCGCGGATCTGGCCGCGGTGGGGATCACCAACCAGCGCGAAACCACCGTGCTGTGGGACAAGGCCACCGGTCAGCCGGTGCATAGCGCCCTGGTCTGGATGGATACCCGCACCGCCGATCTGGTTACCGCGTTCAGCGCGCAAGGCGGGCAGGACCGGTTGCGCGGCAAGACCGGGCTGCCGCTGGCGACCTATTTCTCGGGCCTCAAGCTGCGCTGGCTGCTTGACCATGTGCCCGGCGCGCGGGCGCGGGCCGAAGTCGGCGAGCTGCTGTTCGGCACTATCGACACCTGGCTCGCCTGGCAGCTGACCGGACGGCATGTCACCGACGTGACCAATGCCTCGCGCACCCAGATGATGGATCTGGCCACGCTCGACTGGGATGCGCAGATCCTCGACCTGTTCGCCATCCCGCGCGCCTGTTTGCCCGCCATCTGCTCGTCGAGCGAGGTCTATGCAACCTGCTCGGGTGTGCTGGACGGCGTTCCGCTCGCGGGCATTCTGGGGGATCAGCAGGCCGCGCTGTTCGGGCAGGCCTGCCTGAC
Organism: Sphingomonadaceae bacterium; assembly: GCA_046348665.1. Classification (GTDB taxonomy): domain Bacteria; phylum Pseudomonadota; class Alphaproteobacteria; order Sphingomonadales; family Sphingomonadaceae; genus Novosphingobium. The sequence continues at coordinate 1,816,423 of JAXMDV010000001.1, forward strand.
CCCCGGAGAGGCGAAGAACACCTATGGCACCGGCTGCTTCATGCTGATGAACACCGGCGAAAAGCCATTCGCATCGACCAATGGCTTGCTGACCACGCTTGGCTACAAGCTGGGCGATGCGCCCGCGGTCTATGCGCTCGAAGGCTCGATCTCGATCGCCGGGGCGCTGGTCCAGTGGCTGCGCGACAATCTGGGGCTGGTGGCAAGCGCCGACGAGATCGAGGCGCTGGCGGCGAGCGTCGAGGACAACGGCGATGTCTATATCGTCCCGGCCTTCTCGGGCCTCTATGCGCCGCACTGGGACGACAAGGCACGCGGGGTGATCGCGGGGCTGACCCGCTTTGCCGGCAAGGGCCACTTCGCCCGCGCCGCACTGGAAGCCGTCGCTTTCCAGACCCGCGAAGTGCTGGACGCGATGACCGCGGATTCGGGCGTGGCGATCACCGAGCTGAGGACCGACGGCGGAATGGTGGTCAACGAGCTGCTGATGCAGTTCCAATCCGACATCCTCGGCGTGCCGGTGGTTCGCCCCAGGGTGATCGAAACCACCGCGCTGGGCGCCGCCTATGCCGCCGGCCTCGCGGTGGGCTACTGGCGGTCGACCGCCGAGATCACCGCCAACTGGGGCGTCGACAAACGGTGGCGCCCGCAGATGGCAGAGGATCGCCGCGCCGCGCTCTACGCCAGGTGGAACAAGGCGGTGGAGCGGAGCCGGGGGTGGGTGGATTGATGAATGCCCTGACCGGATCGACCGGAAAGCCCTTCCCCGTGGGGGAAGGGTTGGGATGGGGGTTCTGAGCCAACAGGCGTGGAACCCCCACCCCCAACCTCTCCCCACAGTGGAGGGGAGATTCTCTAGCGCATCAGCAGGATCGAAATCCGCCGGTTGCGTGGATCGTCAGGGCGTTCCTTGACCAGCGGTTCGCGGTCGGCGACACCTTCGATCTTGCGAAAGCGGCTTTCGGCGATGCCCTGGCCCATCAGCGCCTGGCGGGTGGCCTCGGCGCGTCCGGCCGAAAGCGACCAGTTGTTGGCGCCCGCGCCGCCATTCCACGGCAGCGCGTCGGTATGGCCGCGGATCGAGATCCCGCCAAGCTCGCCCGCCAGCATGGCCGAGATCGCCTCGAGCAGTTTCGCCGCATCCGGGGTCAGCACCGTGGTGCCAAGCTGGAACATCGAGAAGTCCGCATCGTCGACCAGGTCGATCCGGATCCCCTCGCTGGTGTCGATCATCCGCACCTGCTTGGCCAGCTTGGCCAGACGCTGGTTGGCGGAAAGCTTGGCCGCCAGCTTCTGCTGCATCTGGCCCATCTTCTTGATCTTGTCGGCGCCTTCCTTCGGCCCGCCGGTGGTGTCGCGCGGGATCGTCATCGAGCGCGTGCCGGTCTGGCCGGCGCGGTTCGGATAGCTGTCGACATCGGTGATCGAGCTGCCGCCCAGCATGCCGTTGGAACCGGCGCTTTCCTGCTTGAGCTTGACCAGCGTCGGGGTGAAATAGTCGGCGATCCCCTTGCGCTGCTTCTCGGTGGTCGCGCCCAGCAGCCACAGCAGCAGGAAGAAGGCCATCATCGCGGTCACGAAGTCGGCATAGGCGACCTTCCAGGCGCCGCCGTGGTGACCGCCGGCCACCACCGTCACCTTCTTGACGATGATCGGCGGCGGCGGCTCGTTCTTGCCGCGCGGGTCTTTCCTGGCAGCCACGGCCTAGCGTCCGCGCAGCGCGTCGAGCAGTTCGCTCAGACCGGGGCGGAAATCATGCCCCAGGCCCGAACGCGCGCCTTCGACCACCAGCGGCTGCGGCCAGCCGTGGAGCGATGCGATCACCACCTGCTTGACCGCGTGGAAGATCTGTTCGTCGGCCTCGATCACCTGTTTCAGCCGCCCGGCCATCGGCGCGACGATGCCGTAGGCCAGCAGAACGCCCATGAAGGTACCGACCAGCGCCGATCCGATCATCCCGCCCAGCACAGAAGGCGGCTTGTCGATCGAGCCCATCGTCTTGACCACGCCGAGCACCGCCGCGACGATCCCCAGCGCGGGCAGCGCGTCGGCCAGGTTCTGCAACGCGTGCTGCGGCTCGTGCATCTCGTGGAAGTGCTGCTTCATCGCGTTGTCCATCACCTCCTCGACCGCGTGAACCTCGAGCGTGCCCGAGGAGACCACGATCAGGGTCAGGGTGTCGCAGATCAGCGCGGTCAGCGCCTTGTTGGCAAGCAGGCGCGGAAACTCGGCGAAGATCGCGGAATTTTGCGGCTCGGTCACGTGGCTTTCCAGCGCCACCGGGCCTTCGGCGCGCAGCAGCTTCATCAGCTTGGTGGTCAGGATGATCGCGTCGATGTGATCCTGGCGGGTGTGTTTGGGCCCCTTGAACACCTTGCCGAAGCCGCCAAGGAAGGCCTTGATCCCGTGCATGTTGTTGCCGGTGACGATCGCGCCCGCCGCCGCGCCCATGATGATCAGCATCTCGTGCGGGATCGCCTCCATCACCGGCCCCAGCGCCCCGCCGGTTATGGCGAAGCCCCCGAAGACCATGACGATCAGGATCACGATACCGACTACGGCGTACATCTACTTTACCCCCGGAATTTCAGAAACTTGCGTATCAGTGCAGCATGTCGAACAGCGACAGCGAGGAGAGCCGCGCGAAGCTGGCCTGGCTGGCCTCGAGCACGGTCATGGTCTGCTGAAGCTGCGATATGGCGAGCGCCATGTCGGTGCCGCCCACATCGGCCTCTTCGCCGGCGCGAAGTTCGCCCATCTGGGTGGCACGCTCGGTGTTGAGATCGATCCAGTTGAGCCGCGCGCCGACCACCGTCTGCCGGGTGGTGATCGTCTCCAGCCCGCTGTCGAGCGCACCCAGCGCGTCGCGCGCCGACTGCGCCGGATCGGCCGCCGCGCCTTTCAGCGCATCGCTCAGGTTCTTGACCACCGCGAACAGGTCGGTCGGCGATCCGGCATGGGTGAAATTCAGGAACTCCGGCCCGGTCATCCCGCGCGTCACGCTCTGGCCGTCGCCCAGCGGCAGGTCGCTCGCCGTGGCGGTGCCGATGTAGAGCGGATTGCCGCTGGCATCGAGCGCATAGGCATCGCCCGGGGTATCGCCGCCGAACAGCGCGTGCCCGGCGCTGTCGCGGGTGTTGGCGAGGCGCACCATCCCGTCGCGGATCTGGTCAAGCTCGGTCGCGATCCCGGCGCGCTGGCCCGCGGTCAGCACGCCGTTGGCGGCCTGGGTCGCCAGTTCCTGCACGCGGATCAGCGAATCCGCGAACGAGGACAGCGCCTGGTCGGTCAGCGTCAGGTCGCTGCTGGCCCGCGCGGCGGCGGTCTTGTCGATCGCGGCGAAACTGTCGGCGCGGGAAAGCGTGCGCATCCGCGCCGCGGCAACCGGATCGTCGGACCCGGCGGTCAGCCGCTGGCCGCTGCCGATCGCCGCCTGCAACGCATCGGCGCGGGCGCGCAGCGCGGTCAGGTCCTGGTTCGACCGGTCGTAGAAAGCGCTGGTGCTGACAGAAGTCATGGCTGAACTCCTTTCCCGCTAGCGGATCGCCAGCAGCGTATCGAACATGTCGGAAGCGACCTGGATCGCCTTGCTGCTGGCCTGGAAGGCTTGCTGGAAGCGCACCAGGTTGACCGCTTCCTCGTCGAGGTTGACCCCGGCCTGGCTGTCGAGCGAAAGCCGGGCCGCACTGGCGATCGAATCGAGCGCCTCGCTGGTCAGCTTGCGGCCCTGGGTGGCGCTGGACACCTGGAACAGGAGGCCGTTGACCTGGCCCGATATGTCGGCGGCGTCGAAGGCATTGCGCATCGCGGTTAGCCCTGCGGGATCGCGGCTTCCGGCTGGGGCTCCGGCGGGCGCGGTGGCAAGCTGCGCTCCGCTTGTCAGCGCCAGCGTGATCCCGCCCGCGCCGCTGCCCGAGAACATCGGCTGCCCCGGCGTCCCGTCGAGCGCGGCGGCGCTGCCTTGCGCGGCGTTGGCCGTGGCGATCAGTGAATCCGCAACCGCGTCGAGGCTGGCGTGGGTATCGCGCACCATCACCAGGCCCTGCGCCGCAGCGGCAAGCGTTCCCGATGAGAGCGCCACCGCGCTGGCGCCGACCGCGAAGGACATCGTGCCGTCGGCCGCGGTCGTCGATGACAGCGCGGCAGCGGTGTTTCCGCTCACCAGTGTCGGTCCGCCCGCACCGCCGATCCGCACGGTCACGGTCTGGTCGGCGGCGAAGCTGGTCGAAATGTCGGCATAGCCCGAAAGATTGGAAAGCAGCGCATCGCGCTGGTCGAGCAGCGAGACCTGATCGCTGCTGCCGGGCGTGGCGCGGGCCAGCTGGACGTTGAGCTTGGCCAGCTGCTGGGCGAACAGGTTTACCTGGCCGACCCCGGCGTCGGCATCGACATGCAGTCCATCGGCCACGGCGTCGAGCCCGCTCGAGGCGATGCCGAATGTCCGGGTCAGGGTGCGCGCGTCCTCGAGCACGGCCGCGCGCTGCGCGGGATCTACCGGATCGGCGGCAAGCCGCTGCAGCGAGCTTTCGAACTGGGTCAGCGCCGGAAACAGCTGCGACTGTTCAAGCGCGGCTTCGGCATTCTGCCAGGTTGTCAGCTCGCTTGCGGCGCGCGCGGCATCACCGCCGGTGCGGCGGACTTCGGCCTGGCGAAAGGCATCGGCATTGCGCTGCAGCCCGTCGATCCGCACCCCGGAAAGCGAAAGGTCGCCGATCCGGCCATAGCCGCCCGAAAGCGTCACCTCGCTCTGGCGCAAGGTGCGGCGGACATAGCCCTGGGTCGAGGCGTTGGCGATGTTCTGGCTGGTCACATCCAGCCCGGCGCGCGCGGCGCGCACTCCGCTGGCGGCGATGTTGAGGAGGTCGGAGGACATGGCTTATGGCCTTCCGCTTGGGGTTTGCGCGCGGGGGGCTTCGACAGGCTCAGCCTGAGTGGTTTCCGAGCCTATCCCCACGCCCGCTCGGGCCGAGCCTGTCGAAGCCCCCGCGCCCAGCTGAGAGGCGAGATGCGCCTCGATCATCTTGCCAAGCCCGAACGAGCCTTGCTGCGCCGCCATGTCGGCAAAATGCTCGTCCTGCATCTGGCGGAAGGTGTCGAGCCCCTGTCCGCCCAGCAGCTCGCCGCCGAACTCGCTCTTGCGCGCGGCGGCCAGCATCTGGCGCACGAAGATCGCCTCGAACTGCTGCGCCGCCTTGGCGAGCTGTGCGCGATCGGTGCCGTGGCTGGCGGGCAGGCTGCCGGTGAGGGGAAGGGAGGCGGCAATCGGGGTCATATCACTTCGATCTCCGCCTTCAGGGCTCCGGCCTGCTTGAGCGCCTCGAGGATCGCGACCAGGTCGGACGGGCTGACTCCCAGGAGGTTCAGCGCATCGACCAGCTTGGCCAGCGAGGCTCCCGGCTTCAGCAGCATGACCGAACGGCCATCCTCTTCGGCGCTGAGCTTGCTGTCTTCCTGAACGGCAGTCTGGCCGCGGCTTAAAGGGGCGGGCTGGATGACCTGCGGATTTTCATCGACCCGCACGGTCAGGCGTCCGTGGCTGATCGCCGCTGGATAGAGCTTGACCGCCGAATTGATCACGACCGTGCCGGTGCGGCTGTTGACCACGACCCGGGCGGCGGCCTCGGCCGGGGTTACCTCGATCATCTCGATCGCGGCGATCATCCCGGCGCGCTCGTTGGCTCCGGTCGGAAGGCGCAGTGACAGCGTGATTCCGTCGTCGATGCTGGCGATTCCGGGCCAGCGCCTGTTGATCGCATCGCGCACCCGCGTCGCGGTAAGGAAATCGGACTGGAACAGGTTCCAGCGCAGCATGTCGCCGCTGTCGAACCCGGTGGCGACGCTGCGCTCGACGCTTGCCCCGTCGGCGATCCGGCCGACCGTGGGAATATTGACCGTCAGCTTCGATCCATCCGCCCCCGAGATGCCCAGCCCGCCGACCGCCAGGTTGCCCTGGGCCATCGCATAGATCTGGCCGTCGGCGCCATAGAGCGGGGCCATGATCAGCGCCCCGCCGCGCAGGCTCTTGGCCTTGCCGATGGCGGAAACGGTCACGTCGATCCGCTGGCCGGGCTTGGCGAAAGCGGGAAGGTCGGCGGTGATGATCACCGCGGCGGCGTTCTTCAGCGCGGGATTGACCCCGGGCGGAAGCTGCACGCCGACCCGGCCCGAAACCCCGTGCATCGCCTGGGTCAGGTACTCAAGGCTGTCATCGCCGGTGCCCGAAAGGCCCACCACCACGCCGTAGCCGGTCAGCTGGTTGGTCCGCACCCCCTGGAATGCGCCCAGATCGCGCACGCGTTCGGCATGGGCGGGCAGGGGGGCGAGGGCAAGCAGCAGAAGCAACGAAAGCGCGCGCAGGGCCTTCGACAGGCTCAGGCTGAGCGGATGTCTTGCGGTCATCACCGTTTTCCTCAGAAAGGACTGATTGCGTTGAAGAATTTCGAGAGCCAGCCTTCGCGGCTGGCGCGGCTGACCGGGCCGTTGCCGGCATAGGCAATCCGCGCATCGGCGACCCGGGTCGAGGCGATCCGGTTGTTGGCATCAAGATCGGCAAGCCGCACGATCCCCGAAACCTGGATCCATTCCTCGCCCTGGCTCAGCATCAGGCGCTTCTGCCCGCGCACCAGCGCGGTGCCGTTGGGCCGGACTTCGGCAATCGTCACCGAAACCTCGCCCGCCAGCGTGCTCGCCTGGTTGGCGCTGCCATCGCCCTTGAACGAGGTATTTCCGCTGGCGCTGAGGCTGTCAGGCTTGATGAAGCTGAGCGGCCCGGAAGTTGGCGGGGTTATGCCGAAGCTGCCGCTCTTCGCGGTCTTCGATCCGGCGCTCTTGCTGGTGCTGGTGCTTTCGACCAGCACGATGGTCAGCGGATCGCCGACCGCCTGCGCGCGGAGTCCGTTGTAGAGCGCGGCATAGCCGGCGCCGGCGTTGAAGATCGAACCGTCGGCCTGCTTCGCCGCCGGCGGAGGCGGGGGCAGCGCGGCATCGAAGCCGGCCTGCGGCTTTGGCCCGGCACAGGCCTGAGTGGCCATCATCGCGCTCGTCATTGCAAGCGCGGCGAAGCAATTCAGCGCCTTTCGAAATGGCCCTGGATTGCCGCGGAGCCTGCGGCTCCTCGCAATGACGTAGCTGGGTCTGGGGTTCATCACGGTCCTCGCAGCGTCTGGATGGTCAACATCGCGCTCGTCATTGCGAGCACAGCGAAGCAATCCAGCGACTTGCGAAACCGCCCTGCGGCTCGTCGCAATGACGAAGCTGGGTTTGGAGTTCATCGCGGTCCTCACAGCGTCTGGTTGGTCATCATCGCGCTCGTCATTGCGATCACAGCGAAGCAATCCAGCGCCTTGCGAAACCGCCCTGCGGCTCGTCGCAATGACGAAGCTGGGTTTGGGGTTCATCGCGGTCCTCACGGCGTCTGGTTGGTCATCAATGCGCTCGTCATTGCGAGCACAGCGAAGCAATCCAGCGTTTTGCGGAACCGCCCTGGATTGCCACGGAGCCTGCGGCTCCTCGCAATGACGAAGGTGCGATTGGGGTTCATCATGGTCCTCACAGCGTCTGGTTGGCGTTGCGCAGCATTTCGTCGACCGCGCTGATCATCTTCGAATTGATTTCGTAGGCGCGTTGGCACTCGATCATGTCGACCAGTTCCTCGACCACGTTGACGTTCGAGCTTTCCAGCATCCCCTGCCGGATTGCCCCGCGCACCCCGTCGCCGGCCGCGCCGATCTGCGCCGGGCCGCTGGCGGCGGTTTCGGTCAGGAAATTGTCGCCCAGCGCCTGGAGCCCGGCCGGATTGGCAAAGCTGGCGATGGTGATCTGGCCGATCTCGGTCGGGGTCGAGCTGGCCGCGGTGGTGACCGAGACGGTGCCGTCGTTGCCGACGGTGATCGAGGCGGCATCCTCGGGGATCGAAATCGCCGGCTGAACCGGATAGCCCTGCGCGGTGACCAGTTGCCCTTCGGCCGAGCGGCTGAAATTGCCGGCGCGGGTGTAGCCCAGCTTGCCGCCGGGCAGCTGGACCTGGAAATAGCCTTCGCCATCGAGCGCCAAATCCATCGCGTTGCCGGTGGTGTTCATCGTGCCCTGCGTGGTGATCGCGGTGGTCGACTGCACCGACACCCCGGTGCCCAGGTTCAGCCCGGTGGCATAGGCGGTCTCGTTCGAGCTTTGCTGACCGGCGATGCGTTCGTTTTGATAGGCCAGCGTGGCGAAATTGGCGCGGTCGCGCTTGAAGCCGGTGGTGCCGATGTTCGCCAGGTTGTTGGCGATCACCCGCATCCGCGCATCCTGCGCCTCGAGGCCCGTGCGGGCGACATGAAGTGCTGAAGTGGGCATGGTTTGCTCCTTGCGTTGTCAGTCGGGTCAGCCCAGCCGCATCAGGCTGGCGCCGCCTTCGTCGAGTTCCTTGGCCTGGGAGACCAGCTTGGTGCGGATGTCGTAGAGCCGCTGCGCCTCGACCATTTCGACCAGCACCTGGCTGGGCTTGACGTTCGATTGTTCGAGCGAGCCGGGGATCACCCGGGCTTCCAGATCCTGCGGCAGCACGCCGCCGTCCTTGACCCGGAACAGCCCGTCGAGCCCCTTTTCGATTCTCGAGCCGCGCCAGGTGGCCAGCTTGATCTGGCCGACCTTCTGCGGCGGCGCTTCGCGCTGGGCGGGGTCGCTCAGCAGCACCGCGCCGTCCTGCCCGATCGATACCGAGCCGCCGGGCGGCACGCTGATCGGGCCGCTTTCGCCCAGCACCGGCACGCCTTCGCCATTGACGAGCAGCCCGGCGGGCGAGATCGCCAGGTCGCCGCGGCGGGTATAGGCCTCGCTGCCGTCGCTGGCCTGGACGGCAAGCAGGGCATCGCCCTGCAGCGCCAGGTCGAGCGGGCGGCCGGTCTCGACCAGCGAGCCCGGATCCATCTGCGCGCCATAGACCGAAGCATCGTTCATCGAACGCACTTCCAGGCTTGGCCCTTGCAGCGTCATCGGCGTCTGCGCCATGACCTCGGCGCGAAAGCCGGGGGTCTGGGCATTGGCCATGTTGCTGGCAATCATCCGCTCGCGCGCCATCGAGGCGTTCATGCCGGTGACTGCGGTCCAGATCATGCGGTCCATGATGACTGACTCCTTGGCTCCCGCCCCGCTCAGCCTGAGCTTGTCGAAGGCCGTGCGTCAGGACGCAGGGGGCTTCGACAGGCTCAGCCCGAGCGGGGTCTGGGCGGGGCTAGGTCCGAAGATTGACGATGGTCTGCGACAGTTGGGTCGCGGTATCGATCGCCTTGGCGTTGGCCTGGAAATAGCGCTGGGCGGTGATCAGCCCGACCATTTCCTCGGCGATGTCGACGTTCGACTGCTCGAGGCTGCCCGAGCGGATGTTGCCGAACCGCGCCGCGCCGGGCTGGTTGTAGGTCGCCGCGCCAGAAATCCCGGTCGAGGCCCAGTCCTGGTTGCCCAGCTGGAGCAGCCCGGTCGGGGCGACGAAGGCGGCCAGCGCGACCTTGCCGACCGACTGGGTGGTGCCGTCGGCATAGGACGCGATCAGCGAGCCGTCGGTGTTCACCGTCACCCCGACGAAATCGGAGCCCGCGCCGTTGGTCAGCGGGATCGCGGCGTCCTGCGGGGTCAGCGAGGTGACCGCGCCGGCGGCGTCGACCGGCAGGATCTGCAGCCGGTTGCCGACCGAATCGGTGACGAACCCGCCGCCGTCGAGGCTGAAGTTGCCGTTGCGGGTGTAGAAGGTCTTGCCGGTGATCGGGCTGACCTTCGAAAAGAAGCCTTCGCCGTCGATCGTCAGGTCGAGCGCCGAGCCGGTCTGCTGCACCGGCCCCAGCGAAAAGTTCTGGTCGATCGACAGCACGGTCGAACCGATGCCCTTGACCAGCTTGGGGTTGGTCGCGGCCGAGCTCGAGACGATGTCGGCGAAATTGACGCGGCTTTTCTTGAAGCCGGTGGTTTCGGCGTTGGCCAGGTTGTTGGCGATCACCGACAGTTCGGTCTGGGCGTTCTTGAGCCCGTTGAGCGAGGTGTAGAAGGACATGGACTTCTCCTAGGCTTGGGTCTGGTTGGCTTGGGCGGACAGCACCTGATCGAGCTGGGTCGAGATCGCCTTCAGCGTCGAATTGATGTTCTCGATCCCGGAAAGCGAGGAAAACTGCGCCATCTGGGCGATCATCTCCTTGTTATCGACCGGCTCGAGCGGATCCTGCAGCTTCATCTGGGTGGTCATCAGGCGAATGAAATCGGCCTGCCCCAGGGTCTGCGATTGCGGCTTCTGGACCGTGGTCGATCCGGCGGAAGTTACTGAAGATACAGCCATTTATTTCATCCTCATGGTGTCGAGCATCAGCTGCTTGGCGGTGGAAATCGCCTCGACCAGGTTCTGGTACTGGCGCGAGGCATCGATCATCTCGACCATCTCGGCATTCTCATCGACCGGGGCGGAGTAGATGTAGCCCTCGGCATCGGCGAGCGGGTGGTTGGGGTTGTATTCCTTCACCGCTGCCGCGTCGGTGCGCATCACGCTGGATACCCGCACCGTCGAAAGCCCGGTGGCGCGATCGTAGTCCTCGGCAAAAACCGCGCGGATCGGGCGGTATGCGTCCTGCTCGCTGGTCGACACCGACCCGGCATTGGCAAGGTTCGAACTCGCCGCGTTCATCCGCACCAGCTGTGCCGACATGCCGCGCTGGGCGACGCCGAACAGGGTGAGGGGAGCGCCGGCCACGCTCAATCGCCCTTCAGCGCGCGGGTGATCGTATCGACCCGCCCGCGAATGAAGCTGAGCGTCGCCTGGTAGGCGACCGCGTTTTCGGCAAAGGCGGTCTGCTCGGTCGCCATCTCGACGGTGTTGCCATCAAGGCTGGGCATCACCGGCACGCGGTAACGCACCGCGCCGCCGGCTGCCGCGTCGAGCCCGGCGCCCTGTTCGCGCGACTTGAGCGCCGCGGCGAAATCGATGTCGCGGGCCTTGTATCCGGGGGTCCCGGCATTGGCGATGTTCGAGGTAATCAGTCCCAGCCGCTGCGAGCGCAGCTGGAGCGCATCCCCGTGAATTCCGAACAGGCTGCTGGCCATGACATGCTCCTTCGCATCTGTGCGTGCCAGGTTCAGCAAGTGCCGTGCCAATCGGGAAACTGGCGCAAATCCGCGGGTCTGTGGGCCTGCCGGGCGGCAAGATCCTGCCGGATGCGGCAAATGCGTGCCACCGGCTGAAAGACCCCGCGGGGTGCCGTTCTCTGTCCTGAAGGGAACATAGCCATGAACCTGATGAACCTGATCGATGGGCCTTCGGCGCTGATCGTCTTTGGCGGCACCGCGCTCGCCACCGTGCTGCGCAGCGGCTGGGGCGACTGCCGCCTGGCCCTGCGCAAGCTGCGCGGGCTGGGTGATGAACGGTTCGATCCCGAAGCGGCGCGCGGCGAGCTGGCGCTGCAGATCCAGGAAATCCAGCGCGACGGCCTGTTCCGCGCGCAGCCGCACCGCTTTGGCGACCGCGAATTCGACGAGGCGACCGATGCGCTGATCACCCGCCGTTCGATCCCCGCGCTGCTCGAGGCGCACGAGGCGCACAAGGCGCGGCGGCTTGGCGAGGCGGAACGCGCGGTGCGCACCCTGGCCCAGGCGGCCGAGCTTTCGCCGGTGTTCGGGCTGGCCGGAACGCTGATCTCGCTCAGCCAGCTGCCCGCCGAAGGGATCGCGCGCGGGTCGTTCACCACAGCCATTTCGATGGCGGTGGTGACCACGCTCTATGGCCTTCTTGGCGCCAACCTGCTGCTCGCCCCGCTGGCGCGGATGATCGAACGCAAGGCCCTGGCCGAGGAAGCCGAGCGCCAGCGGGTGATCGACTGGCTGGCCGGGCAGGTCGCCAGCGCCGTGCCGCCGCGTCCCCGGGCCGAGCGGCTCGCCGCGGTCGCGGCCGAGGCCATATGATCGCGCGCGCCGGCAGCGGCTGGCAGACCGTGCTTGCCGACCTTTCGCTGATCCTGTTCATGGTCACCGCCGCGGTCGTCGCCGAACCGGGCACACCCGCCGCGCCGCCGCCGCCCCATGCCGCGCCGGCCCTGCCCGCGCTGGGCGAGCCGGTTGCCGTGTGGAGCAGCGCCCCCGGCGCTCCGGCGCTCGGCGACTGGCTGGCCCGGACCGGGCAGGATCCGCGCCTGCGCCTGACCATCGTTGCCGCGCCGCCCGACGCGCAGGGCGCCCTGACGCTCGCTGCCCAGGCGGGACGCCCGGCACGCGTGCTGATCGAACCTGAAGCCAGCGGACCGCCGCTCGTCACGCTAACCTATGACCAGGCCCTGGCACGCGGCTTGCAGCCGGCGAACCTGAACACTGCAAAGGACCACGCAAGATGAACCGCCTTCTGTTTCCATTCGCCGCACTGGCGCTATCCGGCCCGGCATTCGCCCAGACCCACGCCGACCTTGCCGAGGTCGACCGCGCGGTGGCGGCCTTTACCGGGGTGCCCCAGGGCCAACCGGGCGGAGCCGCCTTGCCGGTCGACCGGCGTTTGCGGCTTGCCCCTTGCCGGGTTCCGCTGGCGACCGGCTGGTACGGCACACGGCAGGATACGGTCGAGGTCAGCTGCGCCGCGCCAGGGTGGAAGCTCTACGTCCCGCTGGCCGGTGCGGGCCGAGCCGAGGCTGCAGCGGCGGCGGTCACGCGCGGCGATGCGGTGTCGATCGCGATCAGCGGCGAAGGCTTTACCGTCGCGCAAAGCGGCGAGGCACTGGAAAGCGGCGCGGTCGGCGCCTGGATCAAGGTCCGCACCGTCAACCCCGCCGCTCCGGCGCTGCGCGCCCGGGTCATTCGCCCGGGGCTGGTCGGCATCGACTTGCCGTGAACCGGCAGGTGTTTGCCGCGTGCCCTTAAAGCGTGGGCGCCGCTGCCGTCCTTGGGTTCGATAACCAATCAAGGAGCGGCACCATGCCCCCCATCGAACTTGGGCCAGTTGGTCCCCAGACGCCCCGCGGCACTGGCGCGGTGGCAAGTGGCAAGGCCACCGGGCCGGTGGCAAACGATACGGCGCGGGCGAACGCCGCATTGCAATCGGCAGTGCAGCGCAGCGCCGCGCTCGATCCGGGCGAGGCCCCGGTCAATGCCGATCGCGTCGCGGAGATCCGCAAGGCGATCGAACGGGGCAACTATCCGGTCCTGCCGATGAAGGTCGCGGATGCGATCATCGCTGCCGGACTGCTGCTGAGGAGCGGAAAATGACCAATGCCCAGCTGCGCGAAACCTTGCGGCAGATGGTTGCCGTGCTGCAGGAAGAGCGGCAGGCGCTTGCCGGACTCGACCTCGACGCGATCATGGGCTGCGTGAACGACAAGGTTGCGCTGTGCGGCACGATCGATGCCGCCGGGCCGTTCACCGATCCGGCGCAGATCGACGACGAATGCCGCGGCCTGCTTGATGCGGCGCGGCGGCTGAACGAGGTAAACCGCCAGGTTCGCAACCTTATTGCCGCCAACGTCGCGGCCCGGCTCGATGCGCTGACCGGTTCGCCGGCGCTTTATCGGGCCAACCCGCCGGCCTACGCCTACGCGGCCGCAAAGATGTAATTCCGCTTCCTCGAACTGCCCGCCGCGAGCGAGGCGGTTTGGCGTCCATTCGAAACTGGCACGCCCCTTGCTGAGACTGCCGCGACATTCATCCGTTGCGGGAGTTTCGCTTGAGCGAGGCCAGATCCATCGGCGCAGCCGCGCCCACACCGCAGGTCCACACCGCGATCCTGCGCGCCAGCCAGGCAACCGGGGTCGATTTTTCGTACCTGCTCGGCCAGGCGCGGCTTGAATCGAGCTTCAATCCCGACGCCCGCGCGGGCAGTTCGAGCGCGGCCGGGCTCTACCAGTTCACCAAGGGAACCTGGCTTGTCACGCTCGACCGTCACGGGGCCGAGCATGGCTATGGCTGGGCCGATGCCGCCATCCAGGGCGGGCGGGTGCGCGATCCCCAGATGCGCCAGCAGGTGCTTGCGCTGCGCTATGATCCCGAGGCTTCGGCGCTGATGGCGGCGGAACTGGCGAGCGACAACCGCGTGTTCCTGCAAGGCGTGCTGGGCCGCGATCCCGATGCGTCCGAGCTTTATCTGGCCCACTTCCTGGGCGCGGACGGCGCGGGCAGGTTCCTGACCGCGCTTGCCGCCAATCCCGGGCAGAGCGCCGCCGCGCTGTTTCCCGATGCGGCGGGCGCCAACCGGGCGATCTTCTTTGACCACGATGGCCAGCCGCGTTCGCTGGGCGCGGTGATGGACCTGGTGCGCGGCAAGATGACCAGCGCGATGGGCGGCGCCGCCGACTTTGCCGAGGATGCCTGGGCTACCAGCTGGAGCCCGCCTGCCGCGCTGCCTGCGCACGGCGACGCGTCCGCGCCCGCGCCGGTGCAGCGCCCCTCGATGGCCGATACGCTGGCCGCCGCGTTCGGCGGCTCCGCGGGCGCCATGCCCGCCCACGTCCGCCAGGCCTATGGCAAGCTGCAGGTGTTCGGGCTGTGAGCTGGCTGAACCGCATCAAGCCCGCCGCTTTCGCGCTGCCCGCGGGTATCCTCACGCTGATCTGCCTGATGGTGGTGCCGACTCCGGCAGTGCTGCTCGACGTGTTCTTCGTGCTCAACATCGCGCTGTCGGTCGCGATCCTGATGGCGGCGATGAACGCGGAAAAGCCGCTCGATTTCAGCGCCTTTCCCTCGGTCCTGCTGTTCGCGACCTTGCTGCGCCTCGCGCTCAACGTCGCCTCGACCCGGGTGGTGCTGGTCAGCGGACACCAGGGCGGGGCGGCGGCCGGCCACGTGATCGAGGCGTTCGGCGCGTTCCTGGTCGGCGGCAATTTCGCGGTCGGGCTGTTTGTCTTCATGATCCTGATGATCATCAACATGGTGGTCATCACCAAGGGCGCGGGGCGGGTGTCCGAAGTGTCGGCGCGCTTCACGCTTGATGCCTTGCCGGGCAAGCAGATGGCGATCGACGCCGACCTTGCCGCCGGGCTGCTCACCGCCGACGAAGCCAAGGCCCGCCGCCGCGAAGTGGCGACCGAGGCCGATTTCTATGGCTCGATGGACGGCGCGAGCAAGTTCGTGAAAGGCGATGCGATCGCCGCGCTGCTGATCCTGGGGGTCAATATCGTCGCCGGCTTCGCGCTGGGGATGATCAGCCACGGCCTGTCCGCGGGCGAAGCGGCGGAAAAATACATCACGCTGGCGGTGGGCGATGCGCTGGTGGCGCAGGTGCCCGCGCTGCTGCTGTCGATCGCCGCCGCGGTGATCGTCACCCGCGTCGCCGACAGCCGCGACCTTGCCGGGCAGATCGGCGGACAGCTGGCCAATCCCGGCACCTGGCTGCCGGTGGCGGTGATCCTGGGTGCGATCGGCATGATCCCGGCGATGCCGCAGACGGTGTTCCTGCCCGCCGCCGCGCTGGCCGGCTGGCTGTGGCACGCGCTGAACAAGCGCGCCGCGCGTCCCGCGCCGGCCGCCCCAAGCGAACCGCCGCCCGATCCGGGCCGGATCCTCTTGGAGGATGTCTCCGACCACACGCTGGTCACGATCGAACTGGGCTATGGCCTGATCCATCTGGTCGACGACAAGCGCGGTTCGCCGCTGGTCGCGCGGATCACCGGGGTGCGGAAGCAGCTCAGCCAGGCGTTCGGCTTTGTCGTCCCGCAGTTCCGGGTGCGCGACAGCCTCGACCTGGCGCCGGGCGACTACCGGATCATGCTGGGCGGGGTGCCGCTGGGCGCGGGCACGGTGCGGCCCGAAAGGATCCTGGCGATCGATGCTGGCGACGTGCGCGGCGGTGTGCGCCTGGCGGGCGAGGAAACCCGCGATCCCAGCTTTGGCTGCCCGGCGGTGTGGATCGACCCCGCCCAGCGCGACCTCGCCATCGCCGAGGGTTACCTGACAGTCGATGCCTCGACCGTGATCGCCACCCAGCTCAACCAGTTGTTGGGCGAGCGGCCGCAGGCGTTGTTCGGGCCGGATGAACTCAAGGCCATCCTCGACGGCGTGAAGGAGCATTCCGCCGGGCTGGTCGAGGCCGTCCACCCCGCGCCGCTGTCGCTCGCCGCGCTGACCCGACTGATGCGCTCGCTGCTCGAGGACGGCCTGCCGATCGGCCATCCGCTGCCGATCCTCTCCGCGCTGGCGCAGGCGGTGCAGCAGACCCAGGACCACGACCGGCTGGTCGACCTTGTCCGTGCCGAACTTGGCGGGCTGATCGTCGGGCGGATCTGCGCACCGGGCGAGCGGCTGCCGGTGCTCACCCTCGATGCCCAGCTCGAGGCGGCAATCGTCCAGGGCCTGTCCGATCCATCAACCGGCCAGCCGGTGATCGAACCCGATCTTGCCCGCAATATCGGCGAGCGGGTGGCGGCGCTCGGCGCCGAACGCGGCCCCGGTGCCGCGCCGCTGGCGCTGATCGTCCAGCCGCGCGCACGCCGGGCGCTGGCCGCGCTGCTGCGGCTGCGGGCGCCGTCCTGCGCCGTGCTGTCGATTGCCGAACTGCCCTCGGCCCAGCCGATCGAGGTGGTGGCGGTGATCGGCGCCCCGGCCTTGCCCCAGCCTTCCCATGTCATCGAACCAGAGAGTGAATTCGCATGATCCATGACCACAAGAGCCTGGCCGCGGCCGAAGCCTACCGCGGCGATACCGCCGAACGGATCCACCGTTTCGTGCCGATGGTGCGGCGCCTGGCCTGGCATGTCCACGGCGGCGGCCGGCAAGGTATCGAGCTTGAGGACCTGATGCAGGCCGGGATGGTCGCGCTGACCGAAGCCGCGCAAAAGCATGCCGGGCCGACCGAGGACGGTTTTGCCGCCTATGCCAAGCTGCGCGTACGCGGGGCGATGGTCGACCTGATCCGGCGGCATGTCCCGCTCAGCCGCGGCGCGGTCGAGCGGCGGCGGCAGCTGCGCGAAGCGGAAGCCGCGCTGCGCGGGCAACTTGGCCGCGACCCTACCGCGCGCGAACTGGCCGAGGCGCTGGGCATCAGCGATACCGAGCTTGGGGTGCTGCGCGGCTCGAGCGAGCCGCTGCGCTTTGAATCGATCGACGAGGCCTATTCGGACAGCGACCTGGCCTTTGCCGACGAACGCCCCGACAGCTTCGCCCTGCTGGCCGACGCCGAACTGCGCGAAGCCGTGGCACAGGCCATCGCCGAGCTGCCGGAGCGGCTGCAACTGGTGATCCAGCTCTACTTCGTCGAGGAGCTGAACCTCGCGGAAATCGCCGAGGCGTTGCAGGTCTCGGTGCCCAGGGTTCACCAGCTCAAGGCGCAGGCGCTCGATCGGTTGCGAGCCAACCTTGACGGAGTCGCGGAAATCATCTGACTTGCACTTTTGCAGGGGCATGGGCATGGCTGGCGATCAATGATCGCCTGCGAAACCTGCGTCGTGCGCAATCGCGCCATCTGTTCATCGCTTGACGCGGAAGAACTCAAGGCGCTCAACAACATAGGCCGCCGCCGGACACTCGAGCCTGGCGAATCGCTGATGTGGGAAGGCGAGGATTCGGTCCTGGTCGCCAATGTCATCGATGGCGTGCTGAAGCTCTCCACCGGGACCGAGGACGGGCGCGAACAGATCGTCGGCGTTGTCTATCCTTCGGATTTCATCGGTCGTCCGTTCGGATCGACCAGCGGGCACGGCGTCACCGCGTTGACCGAGGCCAAGGTCTGCGTGTTCAGCCGCAAGGATTTCGATGCCTTCGCGCGCGAGCATCCGGGGCTCGAACACAAGCTGCTGCAGCGTACCCTGGCGGAACTTGACCGGACCCGGCGCTGGATGCTGCTGCTGGGCCGCAAGTCGGCTGGCGAGAAGCTGGCCACCTTCCTGCTCGAAATGTCCGAACGCCTGGTCGAGCCGGGCTGCACCCAATTGCCCGATTCGCCGTCGCGGCGCTTTTCCTTGCCGTTTTCGCGCCAACAGGTCGCGGACGTGCTCGGGCTGACAATCGAAACTGTCAGCCGCCAGTTCACCCGCCTGAAGGCCGATGGCCTGATCGACCTGCCCTCACGCCGCGAGGTGATCATCCTCGATCGTGAAGGGCTGATGGCCGAAGCCGGATAGATCAGCACATGGGACCGGGCCGACGTCCGCCTGCGAAAGCTTTTCCGTCAAACCGACCCGCCCCGCTCCCCCGGAAGGGGAGCGGAGCCTTGGCTGGTTCAGAAGCGGAAGTAGAGCCCGCCCGAAAGCACCCAGGGATCAAGCTTGTGCTTGGTTTCCAGCGCCAGCGTGCTGCCAGCGTAGAACTTGGCGGTGGTGCCCATCCAGTACTTCTTGGCGTCGAAGCTGATGCCCATGCCTTCGCCAACCGCGATGTCGACACCGGCCTGGACCGCAACGCCGACGTTGCTCGACAGGTCGACATCGGTCACGCCCAGCGAGCTGGCGACGGTGTCGGGCTTGGCGTCGAGCATGATGAACACCGAGGGACCGGCGCCGACATAGGGCTTAACCGGGCCGAGCGGCATGTGGTACTTGAGCGTGAAGGTGGCCGGGACGATCAGCACGTCCTTGACCAGCGGCGCTCCGGCGACCGAGCCGGTGCCCGTGACCTTGTGCTTGGTGACGCAGCAGATCGTTTCGAGCGAGATGTTGTTGGTGAAATAGTATTCGATCGCGACGGTCGGAACGACGTTGTCGTTGGCCGTGGTGCCCGGATTGCCGCCAAGCGCGGCGGCGACCGGAGGAATCACGCTGTTGATGGTGTCGATCTTGCCGTCGGGCAGAACGCCGGTGGCGAGCAGCTTGACCTGGATCTTGCCTTCGTCCGACCCGGCATTGGCGGGAGCGGCGAACATGGTTGCGGCGGCGAGCGCAGCCGCGATCGTCAGCTTCTTCATCTTTCCCTCATCCTGCGCCGCAACGGCCGCCCAGTGCGGCCAAGGGTTCTTGCGACGTCACCGCCCCTTTGCTCCCATGCTGCAACTGCAAACATTGATCCCGCGCAATTTTTTGCGGATTTTCCGCCAATTTATGCGTCGGAAAAGGCAAATTGATCCCGGTCAATGCCGCGTTGCAATGAGGAGTTGAAATGCGAAACTGACGCCAATATTAGGCGTCTCTGATTAATCCCATACATGAGGGGGGAACAATCTCATGGAATCCTTGGTAGCCCGCGCCGGCCTGTGGTTCGTCGCGCTTCTTTTTGCCATCTTCATGTACGTGAACGCGGTCGATGCCGGGTTCGCGGTGCATATGGCAGTCTTCGGCCTTGCGGCGCTGGCCGGGCTGGTGGTCAGCCTGACCCGGTCCGACTACAAGGCGATCGCCGTTGGCCACCGGCCCGCTCCCGATCAGTCGCGCTATGACGACGACCTGATCCGGACCGGGGTGATCCTGACCACCTTCTGGGGCTGCGTAGGCTTCCTTGCAGGGCTTTACATCGCCCTTCAGCTGGCCTTTCCGGCGCTCAATCTGGGGCTGGAATGGACCACTTTCGGACGCCTGCGCCCGCTCCACACCTCGGCTGTGATCTTCGCGTTCGGAGGAACCGCGCTGATCTCGACCAGCTTCTACATCGTCCAGCGCACCTGCCGCACGCGGCTTGCGCTGCCGGGCCTCGCGCGGTTCGTGTTCTGGGGTTACCAGCTGTTCATCGTGCTGGCCGCCACCGGCTATGTCCTGGGCGTGACCCAGGGCAAGGAATACGCCGAGCCCGAATGGTACGTCGACCTGTGGCTGACGCTGGTCTGGGTGGCCTATCTCGCGGTCTTCGTGGTCACCATCATGAAGCGCAGCGAACCCCACATCTATGTGGCCAACTGGTTCTACCTCAGCTTCATCCTGACCATCGCGCTGCTGCACCTTGTGAACAACGCCAATGTGCCGGTCAGCATCTTCGGTTCGAAGAGCTATCCGGTCTGGGCCGGGGTCCAGGGCGCGCTGGTGCAATGGTGGTACGGCCACAACGCGGTGGGCTTCTTCCTGACCGCCGGCTTCCTGGCCATGATGTACTACTTCGTGCCCAAGCAGGCCGAACGCCCGGTCTACAGCTATCGGCTGTCGATCCTGCACTTCTGGTCGCTGATCTTCCTCTACATCTGGGCCGGTCCGCACCACCTGCACTATACCGCGCTGCCGGATTGGGCGCAGTCGCTCGGCATGATCTTCTCGGTGATGCTGTGGATGCCCAGCTGGGGCGGGATGATCAACGGCCTGATGACGCTCAACGGCGCCTGGGACAAGGTCCGCACCGATCCGATCATCCGCATGATGGTGCTGAGCCTGGCCTTCTACGGCATGTCGACCTTCGAAGGTCCGATGATGTCGATCAAGTCGGTCAACTCGCTCTCGCACTATACCGACTGGACGATCGGCCACGTGCACTCGGGCGCGCTGGGCTGGAACGGGATGATCACCTTCACGGCGATCTACTACCTCACCCCGCGCCTGTGGAACCGCGAGCGGATGTATTCGCTGCGGATGATCAACTGGCACTTCTGGCTCGCGACCGCAGGCATCGTCTTTTATGCCTCGTCGATGTGGGTCACGGGGATCATGGAAGGCCTGATGTGGCGCGAATATGGCGCCGACGGATACCTGGTGAACAGCTTCGCCGAAGCCGTCGCGGCCAAGTTCCCGATGTACGTGCTGCGTGCCTTCGGCGGGGTGCTCTACCTCACTGGCGGGCTGATCATGGCCTACAACGTGTGGCAGACCATCGCCGGCAAGCTCCGCCAGGAGGAACCGCTGCGCGTTGCTGCCTATGACCCGAACGCCGACCGCCCGCTCGTCGCGGCGCCGGCTGAATAAGGGGGGACAGTCACATGTCTGCTGATACCATCAAGGAACCCTACGCCCGCCACCAGAAGATCGAGAAGAACGTCGCGCTGATGGGTCTTCTCGCCTTCGGCGTGGTGACGATCGGCGGGATCGTGGAAATCGCTCCGCTGTTCTGGATCGACAACACGATCGAGAAGGTCGACGGGGTCCGCCCCTACACCCCGCTCGAACAGGCCGGGCGCGACATCTATGTCCGCGAGGGCTGCTATGTCTGCCACAGCCAGATGATCCGCCCCTTCCGGGACGAGGTCGAACGCTATGGCCACTACAGCCTCGCCGCGGAATCGATGTACGACCATCCGTTCCAGTGGGGTTCGAAGCGCACCGGACCCGATCTGGCGCGCGTCGGGCTCAAGTACTCGGACGAATGGCACGTCCAGCACCTTACCAACCCGCAGTCGGTGGTGCAGGAATCGGTCATGCCGCAATACGCCTTCCTGGCCGAACACGACCTCAAGGCGGGCGACATGACGGCCGAGCTCAAGACGCTCAACCTGGTCGGCGTGCCCTACACCAAGACCGACATCGAAAAGGCCAACGAGGATCTCAAGACCCAGGCCGATCCGATGGCGGACGCCACGGACCTGCAAGAGCGCTATCCCAAGGCGCAAGTGCGCGATTTCGACGGCAATCCTGACCGCTTGAGCGAGATGGATGCGCTGATCGCCTACCTGCAGGTGCTCGGCACGATGGTCGATACCAATTCGGCCGCCGCGCAGGAGGAACTGGCCAAGGTGAAGGGGCGGTGACCCCGCATTCGACATACGAGACGCTGCGGCACTTTGCCGACAGCTGGGGGCTGGCCGCAATGGTTGTGACCTTCTTTGTCCTGGGGCTCTGGCCGTTCCGGCCAGGCTCCAGCGAAGACAACGAAGCGGCTGCGAACATGATTTTCAAAGGTGACGACAATGGCGAATAAGCGCATTGACGAGCCGACCGGCATTGAAACCGTCGGTCACGAATGGGACGGCATCGAGGAACTGAACAACCCCCTGCCGCGCTGGTGGGTGATCACCTTCTGGATCACCTTCGTGTTCGCGCTGGGCTACGTCGTGGTCTATCCCGCGATCCCGATGCTCAACAAGGGCACCGAAGGGGTCTGGGGCTGGTCCAGCCGCGGCCAGCTGGAGGCGGAAATGATCGCCGCCCAGGCCGAGCGCAAACCGGTGCTCGACAAGATCGCGGCAACCCCGATCGAACTGATCGCGGCCGATCCCAAGCTGCTTGACCAGGCCAAGGCCGGGGGCAGGGCGGCGTTCAAGCAGAACTGCGCGCAATGCCACGGCAGCGGCGCGGCCGGCGCGATCGGCTATCCCAACCTCAAGGACCGCGATTGGCTGTGGGGCGGCAATATCAAGGATATCGAGACCACAATCACCCACGGTATCCGCTCACCCGGCGTCAGCGCCACGCGGACCAGCGCCATGCCGAACTTCGGCAAGGACGGGATCCTGCAGGGCGGCCAGATCGCCGATACGGCGGCCTATGTCCTGTCGCTTTCGGGCAAGCATCCCCAAGATGCGGCAGCGCAGCGCGGCGCGGCGAACTTTGCCGCCAACTGCGTGGCCTGCCACGGCACCGACGCCAAGGGGCAGCGCCAGTTCGGCGCGCCGAACCTGACCGATGCGGTCTGGCTCTATGGCGGCAGCCAGGACCAGGTCGTGGGCAGCATTACCAAGGCGCATGCCGGGGTGATGCCGGCCTGGGCCGGCAAGCTTGATGCGGTGACGATCAAGATGCTGGCGGTCTATGTTCACTCGCTGGGGGGCGGCGAAGATTTCACGGCGGCGCCTGCCGCTGCTGCTCCTGCGAACGGTAGTGGAAATGGCAAGCCCTGAACCCAAGACCTCGCAACTGTACGAGAAGCGCAAGCCCGTCTTCCCCAAAGCGGTAGACGGGCGCTTCCGTCGCTTCAAATGGCTGGTGATGGCGCTGACCCTGGGGGTCTACTACATCACCCCCTGGCTGCGCTGGGACCGCGGTCCCTATGCCCCGAACCAGGCGGTGCTGATCGATCTGGCGCACCGCCGGTTCTACATGTTCGGGATCGAGATCTGGCCGCAGGAATTCTATTTCGTGGCCGGCCTGCTGATCATGGCCGGGATCGGGCTGTTCGTGATCACCAGCGCGGTGGGGCGCGCGTGGTGCGGCTATTCGTGCCCGCAGACGGTCTGGACCGACCTGTTCCAGCATGTCGACCGTCTGGTCGATGGCGATCGCAATGCCCAGCAGCGGCTGCATGACGCGCCGTGGGGGCCGGGCAAGATCGCCCGGCGCACGGCGAAGTGGGCGATCTACCTTGCGATCAGCTTCTGGACCGGCGGCGCCTGGATCATGTACTTTGCCGATGCTCCCACCCTGACGGTCGATTTCTGGACCGGCCAGGCGGCGGGCGTGGCCTATGCGACAGTCGCGGTGCTGACCGCCACGACGTTCATCTTCGGCGGCTTCATGCGCGAACAGGTCTGCATCTACATGTGCCCCTGGCCGCGCATCCAGACCGCGATGCTCGATGAAAAGAGCCTGATCGTCACCTACAAGGACTGGCGCGGCGAACCGCGCGGCAGCGTCAAGAAGAAGGAAAAGAACCCCGGCGGGGTGGGCGATTGCATCGATTGCAACCAGTGCGTCAATGTCTGCCCGACCGGCTATGACATCCGCAACGGACCGGACGTGGCCTGCATCACCTGCGCGCTGTGCATCGATGTCTGCGACAGCGTGATGACCCAGATCGGCCGCCCGCGCGGGCTGATCGACTATGCCACGCTGGAAGACTGCAAGATCGAGAGCGAGGGCGGCACGCCGCGTCCGATCACCAAGGCATTGTTCCACACCCGCACGCTGATCTACGTCGGCGTCTGGGCGGCGATCGGCTTTGCCCTGCTGTTCGCGCTGGGCACCCGCAAGCATATCGACATTTCGGTCCAGAAGGACCGCAATCCGCCCTACACGGTCGAACCCGATGGCGCGATCCGCAACGACTACACCGTCAAGCTGCTCAACATGGAAGGCCGTCCGCGGCCGATGCAGGTCAGGCTTGAAGGGCTGCCCGGCGGGCTGATGTGGACCGACGACATGCCGCAGAGCAAGGCCGCGCCGGTGCTCCAGGTCATGGTCCCGGCCGACCAGGTCCGCCCGGTCCGCGTCTATGTGATCGCGCCGGGCAACGCCACGCCGCGCAAGATCGAGTTCGCGCTCGAGGCGACCGACAAGGAAGGCGGCGAGGACAGCAGCACGCAGCGCTTCGACGCGCCAGAGGACAACGCCACGGGAGCAAGCCAATGATCCGCGCACTGACCAAGGGGCCGTTCACCGGCCGCCACATCACGGTGATCATCGTTGCCTTCTTTGCGGTGGTGATCGCGGTCAACCTGGTGATGGCCCGCGCAGCGATCAGCACCTTTGGCGGGGTCGTGGTCGAAAATTCCTATGTCGCCAGCCAGAACTACAACAAGTGGCTCGACGAGGCGGCGAAGGAAAAGGCCCTCGGCTGGAGCGCAAAGGCCAGTCGGCTGGCCGATGGCCGCGTTTCGGTGGTTCTTTCCGGAGCGCCGGCCGCGGGCCTGACGGTCAGCGCGGTGGCGCGTCACCCGCTGGGCCGGCTGCCCGACCAGGCGCTGACCTTCCAGCGCCAGAGCGACGGCAGCTTCGCTTCGGTCCAGCCGCTCGCGGCGGGCCGCTGGATCTTGCGGCTCGAAGCGCAGGGCGGCGGCAAGCGCTGGCGCGAGGAGCAGGATCTGCGGTGAACCTGCCGGCCCGCCAGCAGGCCGATGAAGCCCAGATCACGACCGTGCTGGTCGTGCCGGGGATGCATTGTGCCGGCTGCATGGCCAAGGTCGAACGCGGACTGACCGCGCTTGATGGTGTCACTTCGGCCCGCGTCAACCTGACCGCGCGGCAGGTGCGGGTCGATCATGATCCGGCGCTTGGCATTCCCGTGCTGGTCGAAGCCTTGCAGGACGTCGGCTTTGCCAGCCAGCCGCGCGGCGAGGATCTGGCTCCGCCGCCCTCGGCGGTGAAGCCGCTGTTGCCGCCGCTTGCGGTGGCGGGCTTTGCCTGCATGAACGTCATGCTGCTTTCGGTCAGCATCTGGTCGGGCGCCGAAGGGGCGACCAAGGAACTGTTCCACTGGCTTTCGGCCGCGATCGGGGTGCCGGCAACCGTCTATTCCGGGATGCCGTTCTTCCGTTCGGCGTGGTCCGCGCTGAAGCGCCGCACCACCAACATGGACGTGCCGATTTCGATCGGGGTCACGCTGGCGACCGGCCTGTCGCTCTATGAAACGATGAACCACGGCGCGGATGCCTGGTTCGATGGCACGCTGATGCTGCTGCTGTTCCTGCTCGCCGGGCGGGTGCTCGATGCGGCGATGCGCGACCGGGCGCGCGCCGGGGTCGATGCGCTGCTGCGCCAGGCCGCGCCGGGGGCGATGGTCGTCACCAGGGACGGGGGGCTTGAGTGGCTCGCTTCGAGCGACCTTGTCCCCGGCATGGTGATGCGCCTTGCCGCGGGAGAACGGCTCGCCGCCGATGGCGAAGTGGTGGCCGGCGAAAGCAGGTTCGACCAGTCGCTGCTGACCGGCGAAAGCGCGCCGGTTGCGGCCCGGGTGGGCGATCCGGTGCTGGCGGGCACGCTCAACCTTGAAAGCCCGGTCGATATCCGGGTGACTGCCGCCGGGGCCGGCACCACGCTGGCCGAAATTGCCCGGCTGATGGAAGCATCGGGCCAGGCCCGATCGGCCTATGTCCGCATCGCCGACCGCGCCTCGCGGCTCTATGCGCCGGCGGTGCACAGCCTTGCGGCGCTGACCTTTGCCGGCTGGATGCTGGCCGGGGCCGGCGTCCACCAGTCGCTGATCTATGCCATCGCGGTGCTGATCATCACCTGTCCCTGCGCGCTGGGGCTGGCGGTGCCGGTGGCGCAAGTGGTCGCCTGTTCGGCGCTGATGCGGCGCGGGGTGATGGTCAAGGACGGCGCGGCGCTTGAACGGATCGCCGAAGTGAACCGCGCGCTGCTCGACAAGACCGGGACGCTCACGCTTGGCCGTCCGCTGCCCGATCCGGCCGCGATCGATGCGCTGCCAGCCGATGCCGCGGCCGTGGCCCTGGGCCTCGCCTCGCACAGCCGCCACCCGCTGTCGCGCGCGCTGGTCGAGGCATTGGGCGCGAAGGGCTGCAAGCCGGCCGAACTGGCCGAAGTGGCCGAAGAACCCGGCCAGGGCGTTTCGGCGCTGTGGCAGGGCCGCAAGGTGGCGCTGCGTCGGCCCGAAGCGGCCAGCGGGATCGCCACCACGCTTGACATCGAAGGCCAGCCGGCCTGGCTGCTGCCCTTTGCCGACCGCCTGCGGCCCGATGCCCGCGCCTCGCTTGAGCAGCTGCGCGCGCTGGGAATCGAACCATCGATCCTTTCGGGCGACAACCCCGCCGCGGTTGCCGAAGTGGCGCGCGAAACTGGGCTGACCGGACAGGGCGGCGCATCGCCGCAGGCCAAGCAGGAAGCAATCGCCCGGCTGCAGGGCGCGGGGCACAAGGTGCTGATGGCCGGAGACGGGCTCAATGACGGACCGGCGCTGGCCGCCGCCAATGCCTCGATCGCGCCGGGCAGCGCCAGCGATGTCGGGCGCCAGGCGGCCGATCTGGTGTTCCTGGGCGATTCGCTCGAAGCCGTGCCCATGGCGGTGCGCGCGGCGCGGCGGACCATGCGGGTGGTCAGGCAGAATTTCGTCATGGCGATTGGCTACAACCTGCTGGCGGTGCCGCTGGCGATGGCCGGCCTGGTCACGCCGCTGATCGCCGCGGTTGCCATGTCGACCAGTTCGCTGCTGGTGATCGGCAATTCGCTGCGCCTTGCGAGGGCCGCGAAATGAACGGGCTGGCGGTGCTGATCCCGGTCGCGCTGGGCCTGGGCCTGGTCGGGCTGGGGGCCTTCTTCTGGGCGCTGAAGCGCGGCCAGTTCGAGGATCTCGACGGGGCCGCCGCGCGGATCCTGATCGACGAAGAAGAAGGGCCCGGCGAATGAAGCGGCGCGCGCTTTTCGGGCTGGTTGCGCTGTTTCCCGCCGCGCTCAACCTTTCGGCACCGGCAGGCGCCGGAACGCTGATGATGCCGCTGTGCACCGGCGACGGACAGGTGCGGATGGTCGAGGTGCCGGGAACGCCCAAGGCGCCGCCAGGGTCCGACAACGGCTGCTGCGCCAAGGGGTGTCACGGCTCGTCCTGCCGTAAACGCCTGACAAGGAAATTTGAGCCTGCGCAATGAATCGGTCGGCGAAGATCGCATAACCGGTCACAATGTGGACCTACTACCCCGAACTGCTTGAGACACCCGTACCGCGCTATACCAGCTTTCCGACTGCGGCGGAGTTCAAGGGCGATGTCGGCGCGGTTGAGGCCGACGGGGCGCTGCGCGCGGCCACGGGGGACCTTTCGCTCTACCTGCACATCCCCTTCTGCGAGAAGATCTGCTGGTACTGCGGCTGCAACACCAGCGCCGCGAACAAGACTCACCGCCTGTCGAACTACCTCGATTCGCTGCACCGGGAAATTGCGATCACCGGGGTGCGAATCGATCGCCGTACCGCGGTGCGGCGGGTGGCCTTTGGCGGCGGCAGCCCCAATGCGATCAGCCCGATCGATTTCCTGCGGCTGATCGATGCGCTGACGCTGCACATGCCGCTGGAGAACCCCGATTGGTCGATCGAGCTTGATCCGCGCACGCTGACCCCGGATTGGGGGCAGGTGCTCGGCGCGGTCGGGGTGCGCTATGCCAGCCTTGGGGTGCAGACCTTCGATCCGGCGCTGCAGGCCGCGATCGGACGGATCCAGCCCGATGCCGATCTGGCCCGCGCCACCCAGCTCTTGCGCGAAAACGGCATTTCCTCGCTCAATTTCGATCTGATGTACGGCCTGCCGGGGCAGACCCTGACCCAACTTGAAGCCTCGCTCAAGCGCACGCTGGAACTGGGCGCCGACCGGATCGCGCTGTTCGGCTATGCCCATGTGCCGCACATGCTGCCGCGCCAGCGCCGGATCGACGCCAGCAACCTGCCGGACCAGGCAGAGCGCTTCGAGATGGCGAGGTTCGGCTACGAACTGCTTACTGGCGCTGGCTATGTGCCGGTTGGTTTCGACCATTTTGCGCGGCCCGGCGATCCGATGGCCGAAGCCGTGCGGCGCGGCACCTTGCGGCGCAATTTCCAGGGCTTCACCGACGATCAGGGCGAAGTGCTGGTCGGCCTTGGCGCATCGGCGATCGGCTGCTTCCCCGACCTGCTGGTCCAGAACGAGAAGAACGCCGGGCGTTATCGGATGCTGCTTTCGCAGGACCGGCTGCCTGCCGCGCTCGGCGTACGCCGCAGCCGCGACGACCAGCGTCGCGGCGCGGTGATCGAGGCGCTGCTGTGCTTCGGCGCGGCCAGCCTCGATCCCGATCTCGCCGCCGAGGCCGCGCCGCGGCTGGTCCCGTTTGTCGAACGCGGGCTTGCCAGTTTCGAAGGCGACACGCTGACCATCGCGCCGGGCGGGCTGCCCTATGCCCGCACGATCGCGGCGATGTTCGATCCCTACCGCCAGGATTCGCTTCACCGCTTCAGTTCGGCGGTCTGATCCCTCCCCCCGCAAGGCACAAAAAAGAGAGCGGCCATCACGTGTTTGGCCGCTCCAGGTGGGGAGAACTGTGAATGTGGTCGAGGCGGTTCGGCCTCTTGAACCGGAAATTGCCCGCCCCGACCGTCCATTGCGTTGACCGGGATCAAAATGCGCAATTTTGCTTGATTGCATTCGCGTGGTCCGCTCTTGATCGTGCAAACTGCATCAAGGCGAGGGAACGTGAGCGGACAGGCAATGGCGGGGCGCGTGGCCCTGATTACCGGGGCATCGTCGGGTTTTGGCGCGCATTTCGCGCGGCTCCTGGTGCGCGAAGGCGCGAAAGTGGTGATCGGCGCGCGCCGGACCGACCGGCTGGCGGACTTGGCGGCAGAGCTGGGCGATGCGGCGCTTGCCGTGGCGATGGACGTCACCGACGAGGCTTCGCTGATCGCCGCCTATGACGCGGCCGAAGCGCGGTTCGGCACGGTCGACACGGTGATCGCCAACGCCGGGATCGCCAAGGCCGGGCGCTCGGTCGACCTGCCGCTGTCAGCCGTTTCCAGCGTGGTCGAAACCAATTTCACCGGCGTCTACCTGACCGCCCGCGAAGGCGCGCGGCGGATGATCGCGGCGGGGTTCAAGGCGCACGGCCGGGGCCGGGTGGTGCTGATTGGCTCGATCACCGCCGAGCTGACCGGCCAGGGCGACAGCGCCTATGCCGCCACCAAGGCGGGGGTTGCCCACCTTGGCCGCCAGTTCGCGCGCGAATGGGTGCGCCAGGGGATCAACGTCAACGTGATCCAGCCGGGCTATATCCGCACCGAGATCGACGGCGACTGGTTCGAAAGCGAAGGCGGCAAGGCGCAGGTCGCCGCCTTCCATCGCCGGCGGATGTGCCCGATCGAAGCGCTCGACGCGCCGCTGCTGCTGCTGGGCTCGGACGCCTCGGCGCATATCACCGGGTCTGTGCTCACCGTCGATGATGGACAAGTGCTGTGAGCCGGGTCGCCGACAATACCCCTGTCATCATCGGGGTCGGCCAGTATGCCGAGCGCGTTGGCGAACCGGGCTATGCCGAAATGAGCCACATGGATTTGGCCGGTGCTGCGTTGAAGGCGGCGCTGGTCGATGCGCGGGCGAAGCGAAGCGTGGCCAGGGCGCTCGATACGCTGGTCGGCGTACGCCAGTTCGAACAGTCGGCAACCCGCTACATGGCGCCGTTCGGCTGCGCCAACAACGTGCCGCGCGCAATCGCGCGGCGAGTCGGGGCCAATCCGGCGCGCGCGATCCACGAAGTGGTCGGCGGCGACCGGCCGCAGCGGCTGGTCGGCGAACTTGCGGCGGAAATCGTGGCGGGCCGCTCGAAAGTGGCGGCGATCGCCGGGGCCGAGGCGCTCTCCACCCTGCGCGCGCTGATGGCGCGGGGCGAGAAGCGCGACTGGTCCGAACGCCGCCGCGGCAGCCAGGAAGATCGCGGGCCAAGCTATGACGATGCGCTTGACCAGACCGCGCTGGCGCACGGCGTGGCCGCGCCGGTGGGCGGCTATCCGCTGGCCGAGAACGTGCGGCGCGAGCGGCTGGGCCTGTCGCTTGACGATTACCGGCTGGAGATCGGCAGGCTCTTCGCGCCGTTCAGCCAGGTTGCCGCGCGTAACCCCTACAGTGCCGCGCCGACCGCCTGGAGCGCCGAGGAACTGGCCGCCCTGTCCGAACGCAACCGCCTGATCGCCGAACCCTATGGCCGGCTGGTGGTGTCGCGCGATCAGGTCAACCAGGGCGCCGCGATCGTGCTGGCAAGCGCGGGCGAAGCGCGCCGGCTGGGCGTGCCCGAGGAACGCTGGGTGCACATCCACGCCGTGGCCGACTGCGCCGAGCCGACCCTGCTCAGCCGCGCCAACCTGGAGCAGAGCCCTGCGGCGGTTTCGGCAATCTCAAGCGTACTTGAGGTTGCTGGGGCAAGCTGGGAAAACATCGTCGCGACAGACCTTTATTCGTGCTTTGCAATCCCCGTTTTCAACCTGCTCGACGCCTTCGCGCTGGACCGTGACGATCCGCGCGGCTGGACGCTGACCGGCGGTTTGCCGTTCTTCGGCGGCGCCGGAAACAACTATTCAAGCCACGCGATCGCCGAAGCCGTGCAGCTTGCCCGGGCCAATCCGGGGGGCATGGTGCTGGTCGGCGCCAACGGCGGGATCATGAGCAAATATGCCGCCGGCATCTATTCGACCGCGCCTGCGGACTGGTCGGCAAATCGCTGGCAAAGCCTTGGAAAGATCAAGCCGGCGGTCCGCGTGCTCGATGCCCACGATGGCGAGGCGGTGGGCGAGAGCTTCACCATCCAGCCGGGCAAGCAGGGCGAAACCGCGACCGTCGTTGCCCGGGTCGGCGATGCGCGGGTGCTGGCCAATTCCACCGATCCCGCAATCTGCGCCGAACTGCGCGCCCGCAAGCTTTCGGGCCGTCCGGTGCGGATCGAGGAAGGTGAGCGCGGGGTGAACCGGTTCTGGTTCCTTTGAACTAATTGCCCGCAGCCAGGTCCGCCAGCATCGCCGGGGTCAGCACCTGCGGCAGTTGCCGGCCCGGGGCACCTGCCGGATACCAGATATAAAGCGGCACGCCCGCTGCACCTTGCGCGGTGAGATAGCGGGTGATTGCCGGGTCGCGCCGGGTCCAGTCGCCGCGCAGCACGACCACTCCGGCTTTCTCGAACGCTACGCGCGTATCCTCGCGCTCGATCGCGGCGGCTTCGTTGACCTTGCAGGTCAGGCACCAGTCGGCGGTGAAATAGGCGAAGACCGGCTTGCCGCCCGCGCGCGCCCTGGCCAGCGCGTCCTCGCTGAACGGCCGTGCGTTCAGCACGCCGGCTTCGGCCGCGCCGCCTTCGCGCACCATGCCCGGCATGCCCAGCGCGAAGGCCGCGGCAACAAGGCCCAGTGCACCCCAGACCGGTAGCCCGCCGGCCAGTCCGTGGCGCTGGCGCCGGCCCAGCACCACCAGCACCGAAAGCAGGATCAGCGCCAGGAGGACGGCGGCAAGCGCAAAGCCGTTGCCGCCAACCCGGCTTGCCAGCCAGACCAGCGCCAGCGCGGTCAGCCCCATCGGCAGCGCCATCGCCTTGCGGAAGCGGTCCATCCAGACGCCGGGCCGGGGCAGCATCCGGCGCAGCGCGGGAACGAAGGCGAGGGCGAGGAACGGCAGCGCCAGCCCCAGCCCCAGCACGGCGAACAGCGCCAGCGCCCGGTCGACCGGCAACAGCAGCGCCGCGCCCATCGCCGCGGCCATGAACGGGCCGGTGCAGGGCGTGGCGACGAAGGCTGCGAGAAGCCCGGTCGCGAAAGCGCCCTGCGGGGAGCCTGCGCGGGCAAAGCCGGGAACGGCGAATTCGAATATGCCCAGCAGGTTGGCGGTAATCGCCGCGGCCAGCAGCAGCAGCGCGGCGACGACCAGCGGTTCCTGCAACTGAAAGGCCCAGCCGATCTGCTCACCCCCGGCGCGCAGGCCCAGCAGCAGGCCGCCCAGCGCGAGGCAGGCCAGCACTACCCCGGCGGTATAGGCCAGCCCTTCGGCGCGGGCCTGCGCCGCGCTCTCGCCGGCGCGGGCCAGGCTCAGCGCCTTGAGGCTGAGGATCGGAAAGACGCAGGGCATGACGTTTAGCAGCAGCCCGCCAAGCAGCGCCGAAAGCAGCAGCCAGGGCAGCGCCGGGCCATCGTCCGCGGGCGCAAGCGGGGTGCCGCCGGCAGGGACGGGGCCGGGCGCGGCCTCGATGCTCACGCCGTCTCCGCTGCGGTTCAGGCGCAGCACCGCGTGGAGCGTTGGCGGGACGATCGGATCGAACTTGCCGCGCGGCAGCTCGATCACCAGGGTGTCGCCATCGCGAAACCAGGCCTGCGGCGCGGCGTAATCGACCACCTTGTCGTCGGCCACGAAGAGATGCGGATGGTCGAGCGCGACGCCGGCGGGCAGCGGCACGGCCAGGCGGACCTTGCCATCTTCAAGCGCGAACGCGGCCTTCGCGCCGAGCGGCGCGGGAAGCGCGGCGCGCCAGGCGTCGAAGCGCGCATCGCGCGGTCCGCTGCCGACGGTGAGCGTGGCGAAGAGCTCGGCGCTTTCGGGGACGCAGATCTTGTCGGTGCAGGCGAGCCACTGTGCTCTCGCGCGGATCGGCAGCGCGGCACCGGGCCGCGCATCGGCGGGAACCGTCAGCACGGCCAGCACGGCATAGTCGCTTTCGTAGACGTGGTTCATCAGGCCGGAAAGCAGCAGCGTTTGGGGGGTCGGATATTGCAGCGGGCCTACGCTTGCCCCAGCCGGCAACTGCCAGTCGAGCGTCAGCCCAAGGCCCGCGTCGCCGGGGTTGAGCCAATAGCCATGCCAACCCTTTTCCGGCATCATCGCCACGGCCAGCGCCACTTGCCCGCCCGGCGCGGCCGGACCTTCGGCGACAAGCCGCGCGGTGATATGCGGCGGCGCGGCGATTGCGGGCGCGGCCAGGGCGCCGCCCAGCAGGCCCAGCATCACGGCAATGATCAGCAACAGCCGCCGCATCGGGAACTTCCTTGCAAAACCAGTCAGGCGCACTTGCCTATTGCCCGCGCCAAGGCCATCAAGGCTGTGCCCGTTACGCAGCAATATTTCAAGGAACCGCGATGCGCCGTCTTGCTCTTCCCCTTACCCTTGCCCTTGCTGCCGCGCTTGGCGGCGTTTCGGTGCAGAGCCTGGCCAAGCCTGCCGCCACCGCTCCGGCCGGGCCGCCGCGGCTGATCGTGGCGATCTCGGTCGATCAGTTCTCGGCCGATCTCTATGCGCAGTACCGCTCGACCTACCGCTATGGCCTGGCGCGGCTGTCGCAGGGGGCGGTGTTCCCCTCGGGCTTCCAGTCCCATGCCGCGACCGAGACCTGCCCGGGCCACTCCACCCTGCTGACCGGCGCCCGCCCGGCGCGCACCGGGATCATTGCCAACACCTGGTTCGAACCCGACGGCAAGCGCGGCTCCAAACCGATCTATTGCGCCGAGGATGATCGCGATCCGGCCTCCAGCCCGCGCAACCCGGTGGTTTCGGCCTATCATCTGAAAGTGCCGACCCTGGGCGAATACATGAAGGCCGCCAACCCGGCTTCGCGCAATGTCGCCGTTTCGTCCAAGGACCGCGCGGTGATGATGATGGGCGGGCACAACATCGACGCCGCCTACTGGTGGCGGGGCGCGGGCTTCGTCACGCTCAATGGACGCACGCTTTCCCCCGCCGCCACCCGGCAGAACGCGGCGATCACCGCGACGCTGAAGAAGGGCGCCAAGGGCCTGCCGGTCCCGGCTGCCTGCGCGGCGACCAACCTGGCGATTCCGGTGGGCAAGGGCAGCGCCGGAAACGGCACTTTCGTGCTTCCCGCCGACAAGCCCGATGCCTTCCGCATCTCGCCCCGGATGGACGCGGCGACTGTCGATCTGGCCAATTCGCTGGTTGACGAGATGAAGCTGGGCAAGGGCCCCGCGCCCGATATCCTTTCGGTCAGCCTTTCGGCGACCGACTACATCGGCCACGCAACCGGCACCGAAGGACTGGAAATGTGCATCCAGATGGGCGAGCTTGATCGCAATATCGGCCGCCTGCTCGATCATCTCGACAAGGCCGGGATCGACTACATGGTCGTGCTCAGCGCCGATCATGGCGGGTTCGACATGCCCGAACGGCTTGACCAGCAGGCGCTGCCGCGCGCGCGCCGGGTCGACAATTCGCTCAGCGCCGAAGTGCTGGGCCGGGCAGCCGGCGCCAAGGCCGGGGTGGCGCTGCTCGATGCGCCGCTGGTATTCGGCGAAGGCGGCGACCTTTACGTCAACCGCGCGATTCCCCCGGCGGAGCGCGCCCGGGTGGTTGATGCGCTGGTGGCGATCATCAAGGCCAACCCGCAGGTCGCCGCGGTGTTCACCCCGCAGGAACTCGCCGCTACCCCGATGCCCTCGGGCAGCCCGCAGGACTGGACGCTGAGGGAGCGCGCCCGCGCATCGTGGGATCCGGCGCGTTCGGGCGATGTGGTGATCCTGCTTGAGCGGGACATTACCCCGATCCCCGAGCCGATGATCGGCGCCTATATCGCCACCCACGGCAGTCCCTGGGACTATGATCGGCGCGTGCCGATGCTGTTCTGGCGGCGCGGGATGAGCAATTTCGAGCAGCCGCATCCGGTCGAAACGGTCGATATCGCCCCGACGCTGGCCGCGATCCTGGGGCTGAAAGTGCCGGATGGTTCGTTCGACGGGCGCTGCCTCGATCTCGACGGCGGGGCGGGAAACACCTGCGGCGGCTGAGCTAGCCCTTCGACAAGGCCGGACCGAGCGGGTATTGGGGGTGGAGCGATTCCCTTCCCCCCACAACCCGGCGATACCCATGTCTGACAAACGCGATCTGATCATCCTGGGCGGCGGGCTCGTCGGCATGACGCTGGCTCTTGCCGCCGCGCGGCAGGGAATCTCGAGCCATGTGGTCGACAAGGCCCGGCCTGAAGACCTGACCGCCGAGGGCGTGGACGGCCGCGCCTCGGCGATTTCGACCGCAAGCTGGAACCTGTTCACCAACATCGGCTTGGCCGAGCGGCTCGCCCCGCTGGGCTGCCCGATCGAGGCGATCGCGGTGACCGACGGGATGAAGCCGGGTCGGATCGATTTCAAGCCAGGCGCGGACGATGGCAGCCTGGGACGGATGTACGCCAACCGCGACATTCGCCTGGCGCTGTTCGAAGCCGCGAAGGACGAGCCGCTGATCGCCTGGGCCAGCGGGGTCGAGCCGGTCGAGCGCCAGCGCGGCGATCACGGCGTGGCGGTGACGCTGAGCGACGGGCGCGTTCTTGAGGCGAACCTGCTGGTCGGGGCCGAGGGGCGGCAATCGCCGACCCGGATCGAGGCCGGGCTCAAATCGGCAAAGTGGGACTACAGCCACCGTGCGATGGTCACTGCGATCAGCCACGAAGCGCCGCACGAAGGCGTGGCCTGGGAGATCTTCTTCCCGACCGGCCCTCTCGCGCTGCTCCCGCTGCTTGATCTGCCCGACGGACGGCACCGTTCGGCGGTGGTCTGGACGGTGGATGAGAAGGACGCGAAGGGCGTGATCGCGCTCACCGACGCGCAGTTCCTGTCCGAGATCGCCGCGCGCATGGAGGGGATCTTCGGCGAGATCGCGCTGATCGCGCCGCGCATGGCCTATCCGCTCAATTTCCATCACGCCGGCCGGATCGTCGAGCAGCGGCTCGCGCTGGTCGGCGATGCCGCGCACGGGATGCACCCGATCGCGGGGCAGGGGCTCAACCTCGGGCTGCGCGATGTCGGCTGCCTGGTCGAGGTGCTGGCCGAAGCGATGCGGCTGGGGCTGGAGCCGGGCGATGCGCAGGTGCTGGCGCGCTATGAACGCTGGCGCAGCCTCGATGCGACCACGGTGATGGCGGCGACCGACGCGCTGGTGCGCCTGTTCGGCATCCCCGGCCGCCTGCCCAGCCTGGCGCGGCGCATCGGCATGGGCGCGGTCCAGCGCTCGGGCCTGCTCAAGCGCTTCTTCATGGATGAAGCGCGGGGAATGTCGGGCGACTTGCCCGCGCTGCTCAGGGCTTAGGCTCGGGCGGCGGGCTGGCCGACAGCCCCGGCTGCTGCACCGGATCGCCGGTGGCGCTGCGCAGCCGTTCGGGTTCGTTGAGCGCGGCTTCCTCCACTTGGCCAAGCGCGGCCTGGGCCGCGGCATAACGCTGCGCAGCGGCGATCCAGTCCTTCGCGGCGGCGCTTCCGGGCATTCGCGAAACCTCGGCGATCGCCTCGTCGATCCGGCCACCGCGCAGGAGCAGCCGCGCCTGGTCGAGCCGCTGCGCGGGCTTGCGCGCCTGGCCGCTGTCACGGCGGATCACGAACAGGCCCGACATCTCGCGCTTGAAGCGTTCCCAGCCGTCTTCGCTGGCCGGAGCGCCAAGCAGCGCGGGACCGAGATCTTCAAGCTGGGCGGCCAGCTGGTCGAGCGTCACCGGGTTGGCGGCCGCTGCCAGCAGGGTCTTCACCGCATCGGGCCGGGCGGCTTCGAACCTCGTCTTGAGCTGCGCCTCGAGATAGCCGAGCGGCTTGCCCTGCTCGATCGCGCGGCGCGTGGCCATCGCCACCAGCAGCCCTTCGGCGCGCGCCGAGGTGCCGCCAAAGGCCGCGGCCTGGAGATCGAGCTGCGCCATGCGCCGTTCAAGGTCGGCCAGCTTGGTTTCAAGGGTCGAGGTGGCGGGCGCCGGCGCCGCACCTGGCGATTGGGCGGGCGCGGGCAGGCTGGCGGCAGGCTGGGGCGCGCTGACCGTTCGCTCAAGCTCGATCTGGCCGGTCCAGGCGAGGTATCCGATCAGCCCCGCGCCGCCCACGAACGCCAGCAGAACCGCCGCCAGCACCAACTTGAGCGACGAGCCTTTGCGCGGCGGCGGAGGAGCATAGTAATCTTCAGGCATGTCCTTGACCGCAAACTACCCTGCAGTGCGACCCGCAGGCCACGGGTCTTGGCACATCTGGCGGGCAAGCGCCAGCAATGCCTTGTCGTCCGGGTAGGAAGCCACGGCCACCTCGCCCCAGCCATCGCCCGCCGCGGCGGCGATCCGCTGCGACAGCGCCGCAATCCGCAGCGGCGCGCGCTTGATCGCGTGGCTGCCGCATTGCGCGGCAAGGTGCCGTGCGGCCTCGGCCGAATGCAGCGCAACGATCGCCGGCTGGCGCAGCAGATCGGTCAGATCGTCGGGAAAGGGCCGGGCGAGACTGGCATAGACCACGCGCTCTTCCATGCTCACGCCCTTGGGCAGGGTCAGCGCGACGCGCTCTTCCCCGGCAAGGCGCAGCAGCCGGCGATGCGCCGGATCGAGCGCGCCGAGCAGTCCCTGCATGTTGCCTTCGCCGGTCGCGGCGACAGCGAAGCCGGCCTCGCGCGCGGCCTGGGCAGTGGCATCGCCCACGGCATAGACCGGCAGGCCGCGCAGCGGGCCAAGGCCGCGTCCGCCCTGGCGGAACACCTGCGCGCTGCCCGCCAGCACCGCATCGAACTGATCCGGCGGCACGGCTTCCCAGCTTTTCGGCGCAATCTCGAACATGGCAAAGCCGTGGGCCTCCATCCGCAATTGCCGGGCGGCGGCGACGCTTGCGGCATTGCCTGGCTCGGGGCGGATGATGACCAGCGGCACTGCCATCTAGCGTGTCTCCGGTGGATCGAAGTGCGCGCGGATCGCGGGGCTTGCCTGCGCCAGCAGACTGGCCGCCAGCGCGCGCGGCCCCTCTGGATCGCCCGGCGCAAAGCTGATCCGCGCCTCGACCCGTTCGGCCCCATCCGGGCTGAGCAGCGCCGCGCGCATCGCCAGCCTGCCGCCAATCGCCTCGGTGAAAACCGCGATCGGGCTGTGGCAATTGCCGCCCAGCGCCATCAGCAGGCCGCGCTCGGCCTCGACCGCCTGGCGGCTGGGCAGATCATCGATCGCCGAAAGCAGCGCGCGGGTCTGGGCGTCATCGGCCCGGCATTCGATCGCGATCGCGCCCTGGCCCGGCGCCGGCAGCCAGGAACGCGGATCGAGCGGGGTGCCGACCGCGGCATTGCCCAGCCGGTTGAGCCCGGCCAGCGCCAGCAGCGTTGCATCGGCCTCGCCCGCCTGAAGCTTGGCGAGCCGGGTCTGGACATTGCCGCGAAACCCCACGACCCGGCAATCGGGCCTGAGATGCAGCGCCTGCGCGGCGCGGCGCGGGGCGCTGGTCCCGATCCGCGCGCCGGCCGGCAGGTCGTCCAGCGAAGCGGCGCCAACCAGCACGTCGCGCACGTCCTCGCGCGGGAGGATCGCCGCGATCGCGATCGCTGCGGGGCGCAGCGTCTCGACATCCTTGAGCGAATGGACCGCAAGGTCGATCTCGCCCGCCAGCAGCCAGCCGTCGAGTTCCTTGGTCCACAGCGCCTTTCCGCCGATCTCGGCAAGCGGACGATCAAGCACCTTGTCGCCGCTGGCGGTCACGGGAACGAGTTCGACCGCAAGCCCCGGATGGGCGGCTTGCAGGCGCGCGCGCGCTTCCTCGGCCTGGGCCAGGGCAAGCGGTGAGCGGCGCGTGCCGAGCTTTAGTGGACGTTGCGGCATGGGTGCTTGTGCTAGTCCGCAATGTGGTTCAGTGGAAGCCCGGATGGGGATTGTCCTCGGAATTGAATCGTCCTGCGACGAGACTGCGGCGGCGCTGGTGGACAGTGACCGGCGGATCATTGCGCAGCGTATCGCTTCGCAGGACGATCATCATCGCCCCTATGGCGGCGTGGTTCCCGAAATCGCCGCGCGCGCCCATGCCGAGCGGCTGGCGCCGCTGATCGCCGCCACGCTGGCCGACGCCGGGATGACATTGTCCGATGTCGATGCAATCGCGGCAACCGCCGGGCCGGGGCTGATCGGCGGGGTGATGGTCGGGCTGGTCACCGCCAAGGCGCTGGCGATGGCCGGTGACAAGCCGCTGATCGCGATCAACCACCTCGAAGGCCACGCGCTGTCGCCGCGGCTGGCCGATCCGGGGCTGGCATTCCCCTATCTGCTGCTGCTGGTTTCGGGCGGGCACTGCCAGATCCTGCTGGTCGAGGGGGTGGGCCGCTATCGGCGGCTGGCCACCACCATCGACGATGCATTGGGCGAGGCTTTCGACAAGACCGCCAAGATCCTGGGCCTCGGCTTTCCCGGCGGCCCCGCGGTCGAGCGGCTGGCGAAGGAAGGCAACCCCAAGGCCGTCCCGCTGCCGCGCCCCCTGCTGGGCAGCGCCGAACCGCATTTCAGCTTCGCCGGGCTCAAGAGCGCGGTGCTGAGGGCGAAGCAGGCGCTTGACGGCGGGTGGGCTTCGACAGGCTCAGCCCGAGCGGGGTGGGAAGGGGCTTCGACAAGCTCAGCCCGAGCGGGGAAGGGTGCAGATTCAATTCCCTTTCAGGCTAAGCCTGCAAACCCCAATCCCGCTCAGGCTGAGCCTGTCGAAGCCCCCTCGGCCCGCACCAGCACCGCCTACACAAATGCCGATATCGCCGCGTCCTTCCAGCAAGCCGCGCTCGATTGCGTGCTCGATCGGACCCGCAAGGCGCTGGCCGCGATCGACCGGCCGAGCGCGCTGGTCGTCGCCGGCGGTGTCGCGGCCAACCAGACCGTGCGCGCCGGGCTTCAGGCGCTGGCCGCGCAGCACGGAGTGCCTTTCGTTGCCCCGCCACTGGCGCTGTGCACCGACAATGCCGCGATGATCGCCTGGGCCGGGATCGAACGGCTTGGCCAGTCCGATCCGCTGGACTTCGCCGCGCGGCCGCGCTGGCCGCTCGATCCCGATGCGGCGCCGGTGCGCGGGGCCGGGGTCAAGGCATGAGCAAGCGGATCGGCGTCATCGGCGCGGGTGCCTGGGGCACGGCGCTGGCCCAGGCGATGGCAAGCGACGGCAGCGAGGTGCTGATCTGGGCGCGCGAAGCCGAATTGGTCGACGAGATCAACGCACGGCACACCAACAGCCTGTTCCTGCCCTCGGCGCGGCTCGATCCCGCGATCACGGCGACATCCGATCTGGCCAGGCTTGCCGCGCTGCCGGTGCTGCTGGTGGTGACCCCGGCGCAGCACCTCGCCGCCGTGCTTTCCGGCCTGCCCGAAGGCGCGCGCGATCTGGTGCTGTGTTCCAAGGGGATCGAGGCCGGGACCGGGCGGCTGATGGCCGACGTGGCCCGCGCCGCGGCCCCCGGCGCTACGCTGGCGGTCCTGTCCGGCCCGACCTTCGCGCACGAAGTCGCTGCCGGACTG
The DNA here is from genome assembly GCA_046348665.1 of Sphingomonadaceae bacterium. Classification (GTDB taxonomy): domain Bacteria; phylum Pseudomonadota; class Alphaproteobacteria; order Sphingomonadales; family Sphingomonadaceae; genus Novosphingobium. The sequence goes on from JAXMDV010000001.1 coordinate 1,856,552, forward strand.
CCCACGGCCGTCACCCTGGCCTGCGCCGGCGGCGAACCGCAGTGGGAGCGGCTGGCCCCGGCGATCTCGCGGCCGTCCTTGCGCCCCTATTACTCCGACGACGTGATCGGCGCGGAAATCGGCGGCGCGGTCAAGAACGTGCTGGCGATCGCCTGCGGGGTGGTCGAAGGGCTGGGGCTGGGCCAGAACGCCCGCGCCGCGCTGATTGCGCGCGGCTATGCCGAAATGCTGCGCTTCGGCCTGCTGCGCGGGGCGCGGATGGAAACCCTGGCCGGGCTTTGCGGGTTGGGGGATCTGGTGCTGACCTGTTCCTCCACCTCGAGCCGCAACTTCTCGCTGGGCAAGGCGCTGGGCGAGGAGCTCTCGGCGGCAGAGGCGCTGGCGGGCAGGAATTCGGTTGCGGAAGGCGCGCATACCGCGCCGGTGCTGGCCGATCTGGCCGCGCAGGCGGGGCTCGACCTGCCGATCGTTGCCGCCGTGAACCGGCTGCTGCGCGGCGAGGCACCCGCCCGGCAGGTCGTTGCCGAACTGCTCGCCCGTCCGCTCAAGGCCGAGGGACCGGGGCTGTGAGCGAGATGGCCCGGCAGGATATCCAGGCGCTCGCCAAGGGGGGGCGGACCAATTTCTTCGGCTTCCTGCTGCGCCTGCTCGGCACGGCGCCGTTCCTGTTCATCGCCGGGCAGAAATACGGTGTTGAGCGCGCGGGCGTCTATGCCTCGGCGCTGGTGATCGTCGAACTGGCGGCGCAGCTTTGCGCGCTTGGCCAGCGCCGCGGGCTGGCCCAGCGACTGTCCGAGGATGACCGCGAGCAGGCCGCGGTGGTGGCCGATGGGCTGCTGCTGACGCTGATGCTGTCGGGCGGGATCGCGCTGGCGCTTTACCTGGTCCCCGCGCCGATGTTCCCCAGCGGCACGCTCAGCGAATTCGACCGGCTGATGCCGCTGGCGATCGTGCCCAATGCACTGACCGAAGTGGCGCTGGCGGCGCTGGCCTACAACTACAACATCGGCGCCACGGTGCGCGCCCGCTCGCTGGTCGAACCGTGGATCCAGACGCTTGCCGCGCTGGCCTTTCTCTATCTCGAACCCGATGGCGGGCTGATCCTGTCCTATATCCTGGCGAAATATGCCGCCGCTTTCACCGCTTTCGTGCCGATGGTCCGGCTGCTGGGGGTGCCGCGCCATTGGCACCCGCATCCCCTGCGGATCGGACGGCTGGCGGTGCTGTCGTTTCCGCTGGCCGGGGCCGATCTGGTCGAATGGGGCACGCGCCGGCTCGACATCGCGATCCTCGGCTTCCTGACCTCGCCGGCGGCGGTGGGGGTCTATTGGGCGGCGCAGCAGGTGGCTTCGCTGCCGCAGAAGCTCAAGACCAGTTTCGAGCCGATCCTTGGCCCGGTGATCACCCGCAACCTCAAGGAAGGAAACCTTGGCGCGATCGCGCACCAGGTGGGCCAGGTGGGGTTCTGGATCATCGCGCTGCAGGCGGGGATCGCGCTGGCGCTGGGCATTCCGGGGTCCGACGTGATGCGGCTGGTCGGCAAGGACTTCGTCAGCGGCACGGGCGCGCTGTCGTTCCTGCTTGCCGCCGAAGTCGTCGCGGCGACCGCCGTGGTGAGCGAGGCGGCGCTGGTTTATGTCGCGCGGATGCCCAACCTCGCGATCTCGCTGGCGACGATCGCGCTGCAGGGCGTGCTGACCTTTGCCGGGATCGAGCTGGCCCGCGATCTTGGCTATAATGACAAGTTCCAGGCCGCCGCCGCCGCCGCCGCGCTGGCGCTGTCGCTGGGCGCGGCCTCGCTGGCCAAGGCCGGGCTGCTTTCGCGGATCCTGGGCGGCAGCGTCAACAACTGGCGCTGGCCGGTAGTCTGGGCCGCGGCGCCGGCAATCGTCGTGGGCTGGGCCACGCAGCAGGTCCAGCCGTGGTGGCTTTCGCTGCTGCTGGGACTGCCGGCAATCCTGCTGACCTATGGCTGGGTGATCTGGCACCGGGGCTTCGGGCCCGAAGACCGGGTGATCTTCCGCCGCAACACGGGCGGCTGACAGGTTCGCAATTGTTGCAAATCGGCGCGCGGGGCTTGATTCCGGCGCCGCGATGCTGCTTGCCTGCGCGGCCTATGCAGGTTGCGGAAGGAGTGCGGCAATGCCCGGTGGGATCGAGAGCCAATGGATCGTCTACGGCGTGGTCGCCGTGCTCGCGCTGCTGGTTGCCTGGTGGCTGCTGCGGCGCGGCGGCAAGGGCGCGCGGGTGCGCGAATACCAGCCCGACGTGCTTGACGAGGGCGTTGGCCCGGCACAGCGCAACCAGGCGCTGATCGATTCCGCCCCCGCCGCCGCGGTGGTTCTGCCCCCGACCGTTTCGGATGCGCTGGGCGGGGCGGGCGAAGTGGTCGCCGCCGCCGCGCAGGACGAGGTCGAGGAACAGGCCGCCGAAATCGCACCCGAACCGGAGCCTGAAGCCCCTTCCACCGGCGCAGGCGCCGATGACCTGTCGCGAATCAAGGGCCTCGGCCCCAAGCTCCAGGCGCTGCTGCCCGAACTTGGCATCACCACCTTCGCCCAGATCGCCGCGCTGACCGAAGCGGACCTCGCCGATCTCGACACCAAGCTTGGCCCCTTCGCCGGCCGCCCGGCGCGCGATGGCTGGGTCGAGCAGGCCAGGTATCTCGCCGCCGGCGATGTTGCGGGGTTCGAGGCGCGGTTCGGGAAGGTCTAGCGCTTCCATTTGCGGGTTTCGCGCCCGAAGCGGCCCTTCCTCGTCCCCGGCTTGCCCTCGTTCGAACGGCCGACCACGGGTGCCTTGTGCTCGCCCTCGGGCAGGCCCAGCTCGCTGGCTTCCAGCCGCCTGATCTCGTCGCGCAGTCGGCCCGCTTCCTCGAACTCGAGGTCGGCGGCGGCGGCGCGCATGCGGCTTTCCAGTTCCTCGATATAGGCGCGCAGGTTGTGGCCGACGAGGTTGTTGCGCGCATCGTCCTCGATCTCGACCAGCACGCCGTCGCGGCTGGCGGTATCGGCGACGATGTCGTGGATGTTGCGCTTGATCGTTTCGGGGGTGATCCCGTGTTCGAGATTGTAGGCGTGCTGCTTGTCGCGGCGGCGGTCGGTTTCGGCCATCGCGCGTTCCATGCTGCCGGTAATCCGGTCGGCATAGAGGATCACCCGCCCGTCGACATTGCGCGCCGCGCGCCCGATCGTCTGGATCAGGCTGGTTTCGCTGCGCAGGAACCCTTCCTTGTCGGCGTCGAGAATGCAGACGAGGCCGCATTCGGGAATGTCCAGCCCCTCGCGCAGCAGATTGATCCCCACCAGGACGTCATAGACACCCAGCCTAAGGTCGCGGATCAGCTCGATGCGTTCCAGCGTCTCGACGTCGGAATGCATGTAGCGCACGCGCAGCCCCGCCTCGTGCATGAATTCGGTCAGATCCTCGGCCATCCGCTTGGTCAGCGTGGTGACCAGCGTGCGGTATCCCGCCGCGGCGGTCTTGCGGCACTCCTCGATGCAGTCCTGCACCTGGTCCTCGACCGGGCGGACCAGAACCGGCGGGTCGATCAGCCCGGTCGGACGGATCACCTGTTCGGCAAAGACCCCGCCCGATTGCTCCATCTCCCACGATCCGGGCGTGGCGGAAACCGCCACGGTCTGCGGGCGCATCGCGTCCCATTCGTTGAAGCGCAGCGGGCGGTTGTCGATGCAGCTGGGCAGGCGAAAGCCGAATTCGGCCAGCGTGATCTTGCGGCGATGGTCGCCCTTGCTCATCGCTCCGATCTGCGGAACCGTCTGGTGGCTTTCATCGACGAACAGCAGCGCGTTGTCGGGCAGGTATTCGAACAGGGTCGGCGGCGGCTCGCCCGGCAGGCGCCCGGTGAGGAAGCGTGAATAGTTCTCGATCCCCGCGCAGCTCCCGGTCGCGGCGATCATCTCGAGGTCGAAATTGGTCCGCTGTTCAAGCCGCTGGTGCTCAAGCAGCTTGCCCTCGGCCTCCAGCTCTTTCAATCGCTCCGCCAGTTCGAAGCGGATCGCCTCCATCGCCTGCTTCATCGTCGGCCCCGGCGTGACATAGTGCGAATTGGCATAGACCCGCACCGTGTTCAGGCTCGCCCCCTTCTTGCCGGTCAGCGGGTCGAATTCGCTGATTTCCTCGATCTCGTCGCCGAAGAAGCTGATCCGCCAGGCCATGTCCTCATAGTGCGAAGGGAAAAGCTCCAGGCTGTCACCCCGCACGCGAAAGGTGCCGCGCTGGAACGCGGCGTCGTTGCGCTTGTACTGCAAGGCCACCAGCTTGCGGATGATCTCGCGCTGGTCCTGGCTCTCCCCTTTCCTGAGGTCGAAGATCATCGCCGAATAGGTTTCGACCGAGCCGATGCCATAGAGGCACGAAACCGAGGCGACGATGATCACGTCGTCGCGTTCGAGCAGCGCCCGGGTGGCCGAATGGCGCATCCGGTCGATCGCCTCGTTCACCGAGCTTTCCTTCTCGATGTAGGTATCGGTGCGCGGCACATAGGCTTCGGGCTGGTAGTAGTCGTAGTAGGAGACGAAGTATTCCACCGCGTTGTCGGGAAAGAAGCTCTTCATCTCGCCATAAAGCTGGGCGGCAAGGATCTTGTTGGGAGCCAGGATCAGCGCGGGGCGCTGGGTCGCCTCGATCACCTGGGCCATCGTGAAGGTCTTGCCGCTGCCGGTCACCCCCAGCAGCACCTGCGTTGCCTCGCCGTTCGAAATGCCTTCAACCAGGTCGGCGATCGCGCCTGGCTGGTCGCCGGCCGGCTGGTAATCGCTGACGATCCGGAACCTCCGCTGGTCAAGCGACTTCTCCGGCCGCGCCGCCTTGTGCGGCACGAACGAGGCAGACGTATCGGGCTCTTCCAGCCCCCGGCGGATGATCAGTTCGGCCATTGGAACGACTATGGGGGTTGGCGGTTTGTTCCGCAATGGGGGAGGTGTGGCTGGTCGACCTTCCGGTCAGAGCATCTTGCACCCGATCCTCACCAGCTTCCACCAACTCCCACCAGCTCCCACCAGCTCCCCACCAGCTCCCCACCAGCTCCGTCCATGCTGAGCTTGTCGAAGCATTGTCCTTGTCCTCTGGGCAACGGAAGAAGGACGGTCCTTCGACAAGCTCAGGACGGGCGGCTTCAGGGGTGGGATTGGCTTCTTCAGAGGTGGGATTGGCTTCTTCAGGACGGTCCTTCGACAAGCTCAGGACAGGCGGCTTCAGGCGCGGGATTGGCTCCGTCAGGGCGGTGCAATTCTATGCCATCAGGGCTCTAAGCAGCCACCTTCCATCTGCCCTCATCCTGCTCCGCGACGATCCGCGCGGCGCTATCGGCAACATCGCTGTCGGTTAGCCGTTCGATCATCGCCCGGATTTGCGCGTTGCCTTCATCCTGCTCGCGCCAGATCGCGCGGATGAAGCGGTCGGCGATCTTGGGCTGGCTGCTGCGTTTTTCCCACAGCGCGACGGTCTGCGCCTCGTTGCCCAGCATGGCAGCCAGCCGACTCTGGCTGAGGCCCATTTCCAGGCGCAGAAAGCGCAGCTCGCTGCCCGTCAGCTTGCCGCCCTTGTTGACGAGGCCACGTGCGATGGCGCGGTGCAGGCCATCAGCGTCATGGATGGCCACGCCTGGCCCATAGGGCGTCTGGTGCTCGTCATAGCCGTTCGCCAGCCAGACGTTGCGAAGGCCGCATTCGCGATAGTGATACATGCCCTAGGCCTCCTTCAAAAAACCGTGATCACGATCGCGCGGTTCGGCACATCGATCGCTAAGGCAACGTCCATATCCAACCCCGCCGCCCGGTGCATAACGGTCAGCTTCCAGTTTCCGTACGGATCCAGCGCGACTGGCTCGACAGGATTCCGCGTCGCAGGCAGGTCAGCACCTGCGCTGTCGAAACCTTGCGTTGTCGCATCCGTTGCAATGCGTGCCGTGTAAAGATGACGCGGCCTGAATCCTCGGCGATTTCCCGCAGCAGCTTCAATGCCGAAGCATCGTTCATCCGCATCGGAACCGGATCGATCATGACCTATAAATATTATAGGTCACGTCGCATTGCAAGCGGCACGGGACCCCGAGCCCCCGATTTTCCTACTCTCCGATAATCTGCAACATGGTCCGTTTCACTTTTTCGAAGAGGAGAAACGATCATGGCCCACTGCGATCCGCATGATCAGCGCGCAGTTGAATTGGTGGTGCAGCCCTCGGCCTTCTCGTCCGATCCGGTGCTCACGCCCGAGCGCAAGCTGCGGTTCCTCGACGAGCTGGCGCGGCATGGCAATGTTCGCGTGGCGGCGGCGCGGGTGGGGTGTTCGCGTTCAGGGCTCTACCTGGCGCGGCGGCGCGACCTGGCCTTTGCAGCGGGATGGCGGGCGGCGTTGGTTCTGGCGCGCGATCACGCGGAGGCGGTGCTGGCCGAACGGGCGCTCGACGGAGTGGAGGAGCCGGTGTTCTACCACGGCGAGGTGGTGGCGATGCGGCGGCGCTAAGATAACCGCCTGCTGCTGGCGCACCTGGCGCGGCTCGACCAGCTTTGCGCCGAGGACGCGGCGGCGGTGCGGTCGGCCCGGCACTTCGATGCGGTGTTGGGCGTGGTGGGCGAGCTCTATGAGGAGGACGCGGTCAATCCGGCTGACCTGCTGAGCCGCGCCGAAGCGATCGAGCAGGCGCGCTGGGATGCCGGGGCACGCGGCCGAAGCGAAGCGCGCGCAGCATGCAAGGCGGCGGAGGAATGGGACGCGGCGGAGGCAGAACTGGTCGCCGCGGTCGATGCGGTGCGGCATGGAGACGTGTCCGGCGGGAGCGGCGAGGAGGAAGAGCCGTTCGAGGTGAAGTCGCTGGAACGAACGGATTCAGGCCAGGCCGCACTTGGCAATGCCTGCCCGGACCCGGCCGGATTTGCCTGCAAGGAACCTTGTCCAGTCTGTCCAGTCGGCCATGCCAAGTCGTTCGTCGGGCCGGTCCGGCGGTTGGTCGGCGGGGGCGGATTCTTGGTCGGGCGGGCTGTGCGGTTGGTCGATGGAAAGTGGCTCTCCCGCGGCGGCGCGGCATCACTGGATGGGCCGATCGGGCAGGGGGCAGCAGCAAGGGCCGGGGAAGCCTGGCTGCTAGCATCCCGGCCGGCCAACGACAGATTTGCCGGTGGGGAGTGCCATGTCCGTGAAGATCAAGCCAAATGCCGGAGCATGTGGAGGCAGCCTGATTGCCCTGGCAATGGTTGCCCTGGCTCCCGGCCAGGCGCTGGCCGCGCCCGATAGTGCCGTGGTCGAACCGGCGGCGGCAGCAACGTCCGCCGAGGGCCGCATTCGCAGCTATGAAGCGGCATGGTTCGCGCAGTTCGCACCCTCCACCGCGCTCGACATGGTCCGGCGCGTCCCCGGCTTCGCGCTGGAGGAGAGCGAGGATGAAGTGCGCGGCTTCAGCCAGTCGGCGGGCAACGTGGTGCTCAACGGTGCGCGGCCGTCCTCGAAGTCCGAACCGCTCAGCGCGATCCTGGCGCGGATCCCGGCAAGCCGGGTGATGCGGGTCGAGGTCGCCTCTGGCGAGGCCTATGGCGCGGACTATGCCGGAAAAAGTCAGGTGGTGAACCTGGTGCTGTCCGAAGCGGGCGGGATCGATGGCAATATCAAGGCCAGCCTGACCCGGCTCTACACCGGCTGGGTGGTGCCCAACCTTGAAGGATCGGTGCTGATCCGGACCGGCGGCTCGACCATCAACATTTCCGCCAGCAGCGGACAGGAAGGACAGGTAGAGGAAGGCTTCGACGACCTGACCTGGCTGCCCGACGGATCGCGGCTGGAATACCGCCGCAAGGTCAACCGGGTCGAGACGCCCGATCCCCGCTTTGCGATCAGCTGGGGGCAGGAAGGCACGGGCGGCCGCGCGGCGCACCTCAACCTGGCCTACAACCCCAGCCGGGTCCTGCTGCACCAGACCAACCATGTCACCCCGGCCAGCGGGCCAGAGCGCGACGACCGGCTGATCCAGGACTATCATCCGACCGGCTATGAACTGGGCGGCGATATCGCCCGTCCGCTCGGATCGGGGGTGATCAAGCTGGTCGCTCTGGCCAACCGCCGCGACCGCGATGCCTTCGACGGCAGCTACAACCGGATCGGCGGGGCGACCATCGGCGGTTACGAGGCGCTGCAGGTGTCGCGTTACGACGAGGTGCTGGGGCGGCTGAGCTGGTCAAGCCCGAAGCTGCTGGGATTTGCCGCCGAACTGGGCAGCGAGCTGGCCTACAACCGGCTGGAGAATGCGACCGAGCTTTACCAGCTCGACGCGGGCGGGGGGCGGACCCGGATCGACCTGCCGATCGACCAGGCGGTGGTCGACGAGCTGCGCACCGAAAGCTACCTCAGCCTGGGCCGGCAGCTCAGCCAGTCGCTGCGGCTGGAAACGCGGGTGGCCTTCGAAACCTCGCACCTCAAGGTTTCGGGCGATACCGCGGCGCGGCGCGACCTGAGCTATTTCAAGCCGGGCGTCACGCTAGACTGGAAGGGACCGAATGGCTGGCACGTCCAGCTGGCGGCGCGGCGCACCGTGGCGCAGCTCGATTTCTTCGACTTCATCTCGAGCGCCGAGCTGACCAACGACCGGATCAACGGCGGCAACGCCGATCTTGTCCCGCAGCGGACCTGGGAATTCCGGCTGACGCTCGACCGCCCGCTGCTGGGCAAGGGCGTGGCAAAGCTCGAGCTCGGGCATGACCGGGTGAGCCAGTTGCAGGACCGGATCCTGACCAGCGAGGGCTTCGACGCACCCGGCAATATCGGCAGCGGCACGCGCAGTTTCGCGCAGCTTACCCTCGATGCGCCGCTTGACCGGCTGGGGCTGAAGGCGACGCGGTTCAAATTCGTCGGGGCGGTGCAGGACCATTCGGTGCGCGATCCGCTGACCGGACTCGACCGGCCGTGGAGCGGGTTCCGGCCCAAGTGGTCGGTCGATGCCGAGCTGCGGCGCGACCTGAACCAGCTGTCCTACGGGATGGAATTCTACCGCGAGGCCGCCTCGACAGTCTATCGCATCGACGAGACCGACAGCTTCTTCAATTCAGGCCCGTTCGTGAGCGCCTTTGTCGAATACCGGCCCGACCGGAAGACCACGCTGCGGCTCGATGCCAAGAACCTGGGCGATGCCGCGGGCCAGCGGCGGCGGCGCTTCTACGATCCCAACCGCACCGCGCCCCTGCCCGATGTCGAGGAGTTCCGCCACCGCAACGCCCATGTCGCGCTGACCTTCTCGATCAACCGGACGCTGTAGACGTTTGGACGGCGCCCGGCTGTTCGCAGGCCCCCTCCTCCCTGAAGAGGAGGGGAAGCATGCGTTCAGGCCGCCATTGTCAGCGCTTCATAGCGCTCCAGATGGTAGTCAGGGCTGCCGAACTGGTTCTCGATCATCGTCGAGCGCTTGAAGTAGTGGCCGATGCCCAGTTCCATCGTGATCCCGATCCCGCCGTGGGTCTGGACCGCGCTCTGCCCGACGAACTTGAGGCTGCGGGCGACCTTGGCCTTGGCCATGCTGACCGCGGTCTTGCGGGCCTGGGCATCCTCGCCAAGGCGCAGGGTGCCCATCAGGCTCATCGAGGCGATCTGCTCGGCCTCGACCAGCATGTCGGCCATGCGGTGCTGCAGCGCCTGGAACTTGCCGATCGGCTGGCCGAACTGCTTGCGCTGGCGCGTATACTCGACCGTCTGGGCAAGCATGGTGCGGGCGATCCCGGTGGCCTCGGCCGAAATGGCCATGGTGCACTGGTCGGCGACCAGCTCGACCAGGTCGATCCCGCCGGCAAGCAGCGCCTCGCCGGGCACGGCGACGTTCTCGAAGTAGACCTCGCTGGCGCGGAAGCCGTCGACGGTCGGGTAATCGCGGCGGCTGATGCCCTTGGCATTGGCATCGACCAGGAACAGCTCGACCCCGGCGCGTTCACGCCGGCTGCCGCCGGTGCGCGCGGTGACCAGCAGGTGCGTGGCCCAGGGCGCGGCATAGACCACCGCCTTGTGGCCGTTGAGGACATAGCCGGCGCCGTCCTGCTTCGCCGTGGTGCCGATGTCGGCCAGGTTGTAGCGACCCTGCGGCTCGGCATAGGCGAAGGCGATCAGGCAATCGCCGCTGATGATCTGCGGGATCGTGGCTTCGGCCAGCGCTCCGCCCGCGGCGCTCAGCGCGCCGCCGCCGGCGACTACGGTCTGGACCCAGGGCTCGATCGCGATGACCTTGCCCAGTTCCTCCATCATGATCATGTTCTCGATGTTGCCGCCGCCCATTCCGCCGAACTCTTCGGCAAACGGAGCGCAGGTCAGTCCCAGCTCGCTGGAAAGCGCCTTCCAGATGCCGGGATCGCGGCCTTCGGCGCTGTCGATCATCTTCTGGCGGGCTTCGAAGCCATAGGTATCGGCCAGGAACTTCGCGAGCGTGTCGCGCAGCATGCCCTGGGTTTCGGTGTAGCTCAGGTCCATCTGTTCAGCTTCCTTAGAGCCCGAGGACCATCTTGGCGATCACGTTGCGCTGAATCTCGTTCGAGCCGCCGTAGATCGTGGTCTTGCGGGTGTTGTAATAGGTCGGCGCCGCGCGGTTGGCCCAGGCCGGACCGATCGGATGCTCGTTGTCGCCTTCGCCGAAGCCGCGGAAATAGGGCGCGCCATAGTGGCCGGCCATTTCCAGCGTCAGCTCGGTCAGCCGCTGCTGGATTTCGGAGCCCTTGATCTTGAGAACCGAACTTTCCGGCCCCGGCCCCTTGCCCGCCGCCATCCCGGCAATGGTGCGCAGCTCGGTATATTCGAGCGCGGCGAGGTCGATCTCGAGCTCGGCCACCTTGCGCTTGAAGAAGGGATTGGCGAGCAGCGAACGCTCGCCGTCCATCTCGGTCCTGGCGATGTCCTTGATCCGCTCGATCGAACGCTTGGACGAGGCGACCCCGGCGATCCCGACACGTTCGTGGGCCAGCAGGAACTTGGCGCAGGTCCAGCCCTTGTTCTCTTCGAACACGCGGTTCTCAACCGGCACGCGGACATCCTCGAGGAACACCTCGTTGACCTCGTGCTCACCGCCGAGCGTGATGATCGGACGCACAGTGATTCCGGGCGACTTCATGTCGATCAGCAGGAACGAAATGCCTTCCTGCTGCTTGGCGTCGGGCTCGGTACGGACCAGGAAGAAGCCCCAGTCGGCATGCTGGGCCAGCGTCGTCCAGGTCTTCTGGCCGTTGACCACGTAATGATCCCCGTCGCGAACCGCCCTGGTGCGCAGCGAGGCAAGGTCGGAGCCCGAACCCGGTTCCGAATAGCCCTGGCACCACCAGTCCTCGCCCGACAGGATGCGGGGCAGGAACCTGGCCTTCTGCTCGGGCGTGCCGAAGGTGTAGATCACCGGTCCGACCATCGTCAGGCCGAAGGGCAGCAGGCGGATGCAATCGGCGCGCGCGGTCTCTTCCGACCAGATGTAGCGCTGGGTCGAGGACCAGCCGGTGCCGCCGTATTCGACCGGCCAGGCCGGGGCGACCCAGCCTTTCCTGGCCAGAACGCGGTGCCAGGCCAGGAAATCCTCCTTGCCCAGCTCTTCGCCCTCGTCCTGCTTGCCGCGGAGTTGCGCGGGGTAGTTCTCGGCGATGAACGTGCGCACCTCGTCGCGAAAGGCGAGATCTTCTGCGCTGAATTCCAGGTCCATGACAGTCTCCGGGAAGTGTTGGTTGGGCCCAGACTGGCGCAGCTTGGCGCACTTCGCAAGCTTGCGTTGCAGGGGAAAACCCGATCCATCCGCCCCTGGCCGGCAAGGCAGGCGTGCCGCTATCCGGCAAGCCCGCCCGCTGACCCTACGGCAAGGCGGAGCCGCAAGGATGGAAGCTGCAATGGACCGCAAGGCCCGAAAGTGCCGCGCCGGAAAGACTGGCTGCGGCTGCCGCTTCCCGCGCGATGCCGTTCGCGCCCTGGCTTCGTCGATCAGGTGGTGATTTCCGGCCTTCCGGAAGGTGGCTGCCGAATCGATTCGCCCAGACCTGCACTTTCGCTTGACTTGCCCGGGCAGGTGGTGTCGCCTCGCCCGCAGTCCGTGCCGATGTGCTGCCCTGCGGCGGGAATGACGGCGCGGCCAATCGAGAGGGAGAGCGCATGAAATACGTAAGCATGGCAATCATGGGCCTGATCGTCGGCGCGCTGGCCAAGCTGGTCTACATCGGTGACAACGGCAACAGCTGGCTGATGTCGATCGTGCTGGGCATTGCCGGTTCGTTCGCGGCCGGCACGGTCGGGACACTGCTCGACAAGCAACCGGGCACGCAGCTCAAGCCGGCCGGATTTCTCGCCTCGGTGCTGGGCGCCCTTGTGCTGATCTTCATCGCCAAGCGCTTCGGCATCGAAGTCTGATCCAGCCCAACCGGGCAAGGGGCGGGGCGCTCGCGCCTCGCCCTTTCGTTTGAGGGAACGCATGAACCGCGTCTTCGACTTTACCCACGCCATAGTCCGCCGCCCCGGAGCCAGCGTGGTTAGCGGGCTGCGCGCGGGCGGCGGGGCCGATCCCGCTCTGGAAGACGTGCTGGCCGAGCATGCCGGCTATGTCGCCGCGCTGCGCGAGGCCGGGCTGGTCGTGACCGAGCTGGAACCGCTGGAGGACTATCCCGACGCGATCTTCGTCGAGGATCCGGCGCTGGTCTTCACCCAGGGCGCGGTGGTGCTGCGTCCCGGCGCGCCAAGCCGCGAGGCCGAAGGCCAGTTCCTGCGCGCCGAGCTTGCAGCGCGCTTTCCGGTCGTGCTGGAGCAATGCGAAGGCCATGCCGATGGCGGCGATGTGCTGGTGATGCCCGACCGGGCCTATATCGGTCTGTCGGCGCGAACCGACCGGCGCGGGGCGGAAGCGCTGATCACCTTGCTGGACCGGCTGGGAATTGCCGCCGTGGTTGCCGACACTCCTGCGGAAGTGCTCCACCTCAAGACCGCAAGCTCGCTGATCGACGAGGAGACGGTGCTCGCCACGCGTCCGCTGGCGGAGAGCGGGATCTTCTCCGGCTACCGCGTGATCGAGGTTCCCGCCGGAGAGGAAGGCGGGGCCAATGTGCTGCGCCTGCGCGACCGGCTGCTGGTCGGCGCCGGCTATCCGCGGCTGATCGAGCTGCTCGCCAATTGCGGCGCTCGGGTGGTGCCGATGCCCAATGCCGCGATCGCCATGATCGATGCGGGCTTTACCTGCATGTCTCTGCGCTGGCGGGAGGCTAATTGATCCGGATCGTTGCGCCAGTGGCGGAGGTCGTCTCTAATGCCGCCAATCGCCCCTCCCGCTTTCGTCATTGCGAGCGCAGCGAAGCAATCCAGGGCGGTTTGCGCTGCCATCTGGATTGCTTCGCTGCGCTCGCAATGACGGACATCATAGGAAAGGAGACCCTGCGGCTTTCGGACGCGGCGCTGATTGCCACCTCTGCCGATGCACAGTTCGGCGGGCTTGGCGGCGTGGTCCGCACGGGTTTACGCGAAGTAGGGCACCCTATCGGCAGAGCCTGCGGCCACCCACCTCGAGATGGAGGTGATTGCGGTGCGCCGGATTGTAGGCCGGTCCCAGCACCAAGCCGAAGCGCTTGCAGGCGCTGGCGTGGATCGCGGTGAAGAACTGGCGCACCTGGGGGCTCTTGTCCTCCCAGTTGCCCTCGACGGTGATCCGCCGCCCGTCGGCCAGGACGAAGCCCGAGACGTCGACCGCATTGGCGCTGGCATGGCCGCTGCGGCGGGCGGAGCCGGCAATGTTGCGGCAGTTGTAGGTGCCCATCGTCTCGATCTTGACCAGCCGGGCGCCCAGGATCTGCTGCGCCGCGCGGTCGACGCCAAAGCGGGCCCAGCCGGCAAAGGTATCGGCAAGTGCGCAGGTCATCGGGCCGAGGTTCGACAGCTGGAGCCGCGAGGTATCGCTGCGCAGGCTGGCGATCCGCACCGCGCTGACCGCAGAGCATCCGGCGCCGTAATAGGCATCAGGCAGCGGCGTGAAGGCGGCGGCGCGGGTGCCGAGATCGGCCAGGCAGGCCTGGGCTTCGGGGCTTGCGGCCACTGGCGCGGCGGCGCGGGTCACCGCCGGCCTGCGCGGCGCCTGGCGTTCGGGAACGAGCGAACAGGCGCTGGCCAGCAGCGCAGGAATCAGAATGAGAAACCTTGTGCGCATGACGCATAATTGCATCCATTGTGGTTAACGGAGTCTAAGCATTGCGCACAAGTCTAGAAAATCTCGCGATCGACATGCGCATTGGCTTGACATGCTGCACTGCATCATCCAACGCGGCGCCGGGCCACGCGGTCCCAACGCCGCGCGTGCTCTCTGCAAGGAGAGACTGACATGACTGCATCCAAGCCGGCGCTCCCGGAGCGTCCGTATTTTTCTTCCGGTCCCTGCGCCAAGCCGCCCGGATATTCCCCCGCCAAACTCGCCACCGAATCGCTGGGCCGCTCGCACCGCGCCAAGATCGGCAAGGTGCGCCTGCAATACTGCATCGACCTGATGCGCGAAGTGCTGCAGCTGCCCGATACACACCGGATCGGGATCGTTCCCGGCAGCGATACCGGCGCGTTCGAAATGGCGATGTGGACGATGCTGGGCGCGCGCGGGGTAACCTGCCTGGCCTGGGAAAGCTTCGGCGAAGGCTGGGTCACCGATGCGGTCAAGCAGTTGCAGCTTGAACCCAGCGTGCACCGCGCCGACTATGGCGAGCTGCCCGATCTGTCGAAGGTCGATTTCGCCGACGATGTGCTGTTCACCTGGAACGGCACCACCAGCGGCGTGCGCGTGCCCGACGGCGAATGGATTCCCGATAACCGCGAAGGCCTGACCTTTGCCGATGCCACCTCGGCGGTCTTCGCCTATGACATCCCGTGGGACAAGATCGATGTCGCGACCTTTTCCTGGCAGAAGGTGCTGGGCGGCGAGGGCGGCCACGGCGTGCTGATCCTGGGGCCGCGTGCGGTCCAGAGGCTTGAGGAATATACCCCCGCCTGGCCGCTGCCCAAGGTGTTCCGCCTGACCTCGAAGGGCAAGCTGGCCGAAGGCGTGTTCAAGGGCGAGACGATCAACACTCCTTCGATGCTCGCGGTCGAGGATGCGATCTTCGCGCTCGAATGGGCGAAGGGTCTGGGCGGGCTTGATGCTCTCAAGGCGCGCTGCGGCGCCAATGCCCATGCGCTTGACCGGATCGTTGCCGAACGGGACTGGCTCAGCCACCTGGCGACCGACAGTGGGACCCGCTCGAAAACCTCGGTCTGCCTTTCGGTCGAAGGCGCGGATGCGGACTTCATCAAGGCGATGACTGGCCTCCTCGAAAAGGAGGGCGCGGCCTATGACATCGCGGGTTACCGCGATGCACCGCCGGGTCTGCGCATCTGGTGCGGCGCAACGGTCGAAACCGCCGATATCGAGGCCCTCGGCCCGTGGCTCGACTGGGCTTACCAGGCCACCAAGGCAGCCTGAAACTCCGGCGTCACCCCGGCCTTGAGCCGGGATCCCGCTTCTTCCCCTTTACCCGCGCACAAGCGGGACCCCGGATCAGGTCCGGGGTGACGATCAAAGGACACGTAAAGATGACCAAGCCCCGCGTACTCATTTCCGACAAGATGGACCCCAATGCCGCCGCGATCTTTCGCGAGCGCGGCTGCGAGGTTGACGAGATCACCGGCGAAACGCCCGAACAGCTGATCGCCCGGATCGGCGACTACGATGGCCTCGCGATCCGCAGCTCGACCAAGGTGACGCCAGCGATCCTGGCTGCCGCGAAGAACCTCAAGGTCGTAGGGCGGGCCGGGATCGGGGTCGATAATGTCGATATTCCGGCGGCATCGGCCCAGGGCGTGGTGGTGATGAACACGCCGTTCGGCAATTCGATCACCACCGCCGAACACGCCATCGCGCTGATCTTCGCGCTGGCGCGCCAGATCCCCGAAGCCAATGCCCTTACGCAAGCCGGCAAGTGGCCCAAGAACGACTTCATGGGGGTCGAGGTGACGGGCAAGACCCTGGGCCTGATCGGTGCGGGCAATATCGGCTCGATCGTGGCGAGCCGCGCGCTGGGGCTGCGGATGAAGGTCGTCGCTTTCGATCCGTTCCTCTCGCCCGAACGCGCGGTCGAACTGGGGATCGAGAAAGTGGAGCTTGCCGAGCTGCTGGCCCGCGCCGACTTCATCACGCTCCACACCCCGCTGACCGACCAGACCCGCAACATCCTGAGCCGCGAAAACCTGGCGCTGACCAAGAAGGGTGTGCGGATCGTCAACTGCGCGCGCGGCGGGCTGATCGATGAAGCGGCGCTCAAGGACGCGCTCGACAGCGGGCACGTCGCGGGCGCCGCGCTCGATGTGTTCCAGACCGAGCCCGCGAAGGAATCGCCGCTGTTCGGCACCCCGAACTTCATCTGCACCCCGCACCTGGGGGCCAGCACCAACGAAGCGCAGGTCAACGTCGCGTTGCAGGTGGCCGAACAGATGGCCGATTATCTGGTGAACGGCGGGGTCACCAACGCGCTCAACATGCCCAGCCTTTCGGCCGAGGAAGCGCCCAAGCTCAAGCCCTACATGGCGCTGGCGGAGCGGCTGGGCAGCCTGGTCGGGCAGCTGACCACCGGGGCGATTCCGCGGATCTCGATCCATGTCGAAGGCGCGGCGGCCGAGCTTAACATCAAGCCGATCGTCGCCGCGGTGCTGGCGGGCTTCCTGCGGGTCCAGTCGGCCACGGTGAACATGGTCAACGCGCCGTTCCTGGCGAAGGAACGCGGGATCGAGGTGCGCGAGGTGCGCAGCGAGAAGGAGGGCGATTACCACACGCTGATCCGCGTCTCGGTCAAGACCGACGCGGGCGAACGCTCGGTGGCCGGCACGCTGTTCTCCAACCGCGAACCGCGCCTGGTCGAGCTGTTCGGGATCAAGGTCGAGGCCGAGTTGGAAGGCTATATGATGTATATCGTCAACGAGGATGCCCCCGGCTTCATCGGACGGATCGGCACTCTGCTGGGCGAAAACGCGATCAACATCGGCACCTTCAACCTTGGCCGCCGCGAGGCGGGCGGAGAAGCGGTGCTGCTGCTCAGCGTGGACAGCCCGGTTTCGGCCGAAGTGCTCAATGCCGCCAAGGCGCTGCCCGGCGTGAAGCGGGCGATGGCGCTGGCGTTCTAACAAGCGCGCCGCGCGGGTGGCGCTCCCCCAATTCCCTCCCGCTTGCGGGAGGGGCCAGGGGCGGGGCTGTTGCGTTACCGCGAAACCGTGCCTAACAGGCCCTCCCCCGACCCCTCCCGCAAGCGGGAGGGGAGATTGCGGGAAGCCACTTTCAGGGCTTGATGATATGGATACCGACCGCGACCTGCTTCCCGAGGGCCTGAAGGACCGCCTTCCCGCCAGCGCTGCCTCCGCCGCGCGGGTAACGCGCGCCGTTCTCGATGTGCTCGACGCGCATGGCTACGATCGCGTCCAGCCGCCCACCATCGAGTTCGAGAATTCGCTGGCCAGCCGCATGGCGGGGATCCGCCTGCGCCGGATGTTCCGTTTCGTCGATCCGGCCAGCTTGCGCACCCTGGCGCT
This sequence comes from Sphingomonadaceae bacterium, assembly GCA_046348665.1. Classification (GTDB taxonomy): domain Bacteria; phylum Pseudomonadota; class Alphaproteobacteria; order Sphingomonadales; family Sphingomonadaceae; genus Novosphingobium. Next base: position 1,874,081 of record JAXMDV010000001.1, read on the forward strand.
GCGCAGCGACATGACCCCGCAGCTTGGCCGGATCGCATCGACCAGCCTGGCGGCGCGGGCGCGGCCGCTGCGGCTGTGCTATGCCGGTCAGGTCGTGACGATCAAGGGCGACGGGCTCGACCCCGCGCGCGGGCGGTTGCAGCTTGGCGCCGAACTGATCGGGCTCGACAGCGTTGCCGCGGCGGGTGAGGCGGTGGCGGTGGCGATCGAGGCCTTGGGTGCGGCCGGGGCCAAGGGCCTTTCGGTCGATTTTACCCTGCCCGACCTTGTCGATACGCTGGCAGCCAAGGCCTTGCCGCTTGCTGCCGAACAGGTCGAGGCCGTGCGCGCAGAGCTGGACGCCAAGAACGCCGGGGCGCTGGTCGATGCTGGGGGAGCGGCCTACCTGCCGCTGCTCGAGGCGATCGGACCGTTCGAGACCGCGATTGAGCGGCTGGCACAGTTCGATACCGGCGGCGCGTTGGCGAACCGGATCGCGGCGCTGCGCCAGGTTGCGGCGCGGCTGGGCGGCAAGGCCCGGCTGACACTCGATCCCAGCGAACGCCACGGCTTCGAATACCAGACCTGGTTCGGCTTCACGATCTATGCGGAGGGTATTTCCGGTCTGCTGGGGCGCGGCGGCAGCTACACGATCAAGTCGAACGGCGCGGGCCGCGCGGATGAGCCGGCAATCGGCTTTTCGCTTTATCCCGATGACCTGATCGACAGCCTGGCCGGCGCCGAACAGCCGCGCGACACGCTGTTCCTGCCGCTGGGTCACGATCCGGTTCAAGCGGAACGGCTGCGCGCGATCGGCTGGCGCACCGTGGCCGCGCTGGGCGAATGCTGCGATGCCCGGGCACTGGGCTGCACCCATGTCCTGCAGGATGGCGACGCGGTGCGGCTCTAGTTTCCGAACACCCGCTTCAGCCAGGCATCGACCACCGGGGTTGCGGCATAGTCCGGGTTGCCAAGCTGACGATTGATCTCGCCGTGGCCCTTCAGGCCGGTGCCGGGAAACTCGCGGCGTTCCACCCGGGTGCCGCCCTGCCTCAGCGCGGCTTCAAGCTGCTTGTTCTGCGCCACGCCATCCTTGCGCATCACGTGGATCAGCAGGAAGTCCGGGGCATTTGGCGCCGGTGCCTGCAACGTGGGCGATAGCGCGCGCTGGCGGGCGGCATCGGTCCCGAAGGCCTGGATATAGGTTTCGTTCATGAAGCTGCTGCCATCGGCGATCTGCCGCGGCACATCATAGGCGGCGCCATCGATCGGCAGCACGCCGTCGATGCTGGCGAAGCTCAAGCCCGCCTTCCTGAGGTACTGTTCGTCGGTGCCGACCAGCGCAACCAGGTGCGCGCCGGCACTGTGCCCCATGATCACCACCCGCGAAGGGTCGAAGCCCAGCCGCGCGGCGTTGTCGATCAGGTAACGCAGCGCCGCCGCAACGTCCGATGCCTCGTCCTCGACCGTGCTGGCGGGAACCAGCCGGTAGTTGATCGAGGCATAGGCATAGGTCTGGGTGTAATGCGGCGCCTTCCAGCTGCCGTCCGCGTTGTCCTTGCTGCCGCGCTTCCATCCGCCGCCGTGGACGAACAGCACCAGCGGCGCGCGCCTGTCGCCATTGCGGGCGGGATAGAAATCGAGCACCTGCAGCCTGTCGTTGCCATAGGACAGGGTCTGCTTGCCGGCCGGCTGGGGCACCTGCTCACTCGGGGTTTGCCGTGCCGCCAGCCGTTCGCGCAGGCGTTCGCCGGGGCGGGCCTGGATCGCGGTGCCGGCGATCAGCGCGCCGGCGGCAAGCGCCAGGATCAGTGCTTTTCTCATCATCGAACTCCCTTTGGCACAGGGTCTATTGCGCAAGTGTTGCGGTTCCAGCCGCAAATTGTCGCGGATTGTCACGCGAATTGGGCCGGGCTGCCTTGCCCTTGTCCCGGCATTCCCCTAGGGCGCGGCACGGTTTTCGCACCTGCAACACAAAGGATTCGCGCTACCGTGGCCAATGTTACCGTGATCGGCGCCCAGTGGGGCGATGAAGGCAAGGGCAAGATTGTCGACTGGCTGGCCAGCCGCGCCGATGCCGTGGTGCGCTTCCAGGGCGGGCACAACGCCGGGCACACGCTGGTTGTCGGCAACCAGACCTACAAGCTTTCGCTGCTGCCTTCGGGCATCGTCACCGGCACGCTCAGCCTGATCGGCAACGGCGTGGTGCTCGATCCGTGGCACTTCCGTGACGAGGTCGCCAAGCTCAAGGGGCAGGGGGTCGATATCAACCCGCAGAACCTGCAGGTGGCGGAAAACACCCCGCTGATCCTGCCTTTCCATCGCGACCTTGACGGGCTGCGCGAAGATGCCAGCGGCGCCGGCAAGATCGGCACCACCCGACGCGGGATCGGCCCGGCCTATGAAGACAAGGTCGGCCGCCGCGCGATCCGGGTCTGCGATCTGGCGCACCTGGACGACCTTGGCCCCCAGCTTGACCGGATCTGCGCCCACCATGATGCGCTGCGCGCCGGGTTCGGCCAGCCGCCGATCGATCGCCAGCGGCTGCTCGATGACCTGTGGGACATCGCCGCCTTCATCCTGCCCTTCGCCAAGCCGGTGTGGCGCACGCTGAACGAGGCGCGCAAGGCCGGCAAGAGGATCCTGTTCGAAGGCGCGCAGGGCGTGCTGCTCGATGTCGATCACGGCACCTATCCCTTCGTCACCAGTTCCAACACCGTCAGCGGCACGGCTTCTAGCGGATCGGGGCTGGGGCCAAGCCAGGCCGGCTTCGTGCTGGGGATCGTCAAGGCCTATACCACGCGCGTCGGTTCGGGTCCGTTCCCGACCGAGCTTGAGGACGAGACCGGCCAGCGGCTGGGTGAGCGCGGCCACGAATTCGGCACCGTGACCGGCCGCAAGCGCCGCTGCGGCTGGTTCGACGCGGTGCTTACCCGGCAAAGCTGCGCGATCAGCGGGGTTACCGGGATCGCGCTGACCAAGGTCGACGTGCTCGACGGGTTCGAGACGGTGAAGATATGTGTGGGCTACCGCCTGCGCGGGCAGGAGATCGACTATTTCCCCAGCCATGCCGCCGACCAGGCTGCGGTCGAGCCGGTCTACGAGGAAATGGAAGGCTGGAGCGGCACCACCGCCGGCGCGCGCAGCTGGGCCGAACTTCCCGCCCAGGCGATCAAGTACATCCGCCGGATCGAGGAACTGATCGAAACCCCGGTCGCGCTGGTCTCGACCAGCCCCGAACGCGAGGACACGATCCTGGTGCGCGATCCGTTCGTGGATTGATCCCGCAGGCAAGGTTCTGGCACTATCGCGGCTTCTTTCGCGGAGGTGCGCGATGCTGAAGATTCGCCTGGGACTTGGCGCGGCGCTGGTCCTGCTTTCCGGCGCGGCGACGCCTGCCGCGCCGCTTAGCTATCCCGAGGTCGATCATATCCTGGTCGAAAAGGCCGCGCGGACCATGACGCTGTTTGGCGTCGACGGTTCGGTCACGGTAATCCCCGGCATCCAGCTGGGCGATACCCCGCTTGGTCCCAAGCAGTTCGAAGGCGACGAGAAGACGCCAGAAGGGCGCTTCACGATCGACTATGGCAACCCCAACAGCGCCTATCACCTTGCGCTGCACATCGATTATCCGCACGCCGAACAGCGCGCCTTTGCCCAGGCGCAGGGCCGCAGCGCCGGCGGGCTGATCATGATCCACGGTCAGCCCAACGCCTTGCCCGCGGGCCGCGTTCCGGGCGACTGGACCGATGGCTGCATCGCCCTGTCGAATGCCGAGATCGAGGCCCTGTGGGAGGCGGTGCCCGATGGCACCCCGATCGAGATAAGGCCCTGAAGATTCGCATGTTCTTGACATAAGCTTGGTTTGTTCTAACTCTGTTCGCAAGAATCGGGAGTCGGAACCTATGGGACAGGCCAACCTTGTTTACAGCACCGCCGCCAACGACGCGGCCGGAATGCCGCTCAGCCTGTCGATCTTCGCTGACCGGCCCGACGTGCTGGGTCAGTTGCACGATGATGCGGTCGCGGCGGGGTTCCGGATTGCCGAGGCCGGCAGCCTCGTCGATCTCCTGGAAGGTGAGGCGCGGGTGCTGGGCGAACTGGTGCTGGTCGATTGCCCGGCGCCCGATGCGGCGGCCCTTGCGGCGCTAAGCCGGCTTGACTTGCGTGCGGCGCATTCGGGCACGCAGCTGATCGTCTCCACTTCGGTCGCCGCGCTCGACGCGGTTTTCGGCTGTCTGGACCAGTCCGGCCCGCAGCTGCTGGTCGATCCCGGCCGGGCCGACCGGGTGATCGCGCTGGGCCGGGCCCTGGCTTCGGCCGCCCAGCTCAAGGTGCGCGAACTGTCCGAGGAAGACCACCTGGTGCTGCTGCGGCTGACCGAGCAGGTCGCGCAGATCGCCCAGCGGCTTGACCGTCTGGAAGGCCCGCTCAGGAACCTGGCGAAGACCCACGGCGATAGGGACAGCGCCTTCGGTTTCGAAAGTCCGCGTCCTGAATTTGCGAAAGCCGAAGCGGATGATGGCAGTGCCCGGCTGGTCCAGGCCAGCCGCCCGTCGCTGCCCGATCCGCGGCTGGTGCGCCGGATCATCCGCCAGCGGCAACTGCGCGCCCGGCACTTCGAAAGCGGCCTGTTCGCCGATCCGGCATGGGATATGCTGCTCGATCTTACAGCCGCGCGGGCGGAACATGCCCGCGTGTCGGTGACCAGCCTGTGCATTGCCAGCGGCGTGCCGCCGACAACGGCCTTGCGCTGGATCGGAATGATGACCGATGCCGGACTGCTCCAGCGGGTTGAGGATGAAACCGACCGGCGCCGGGCCTTCATCACGCTGACCGACAAGGCGGCCGATGCGATGGCGCGCTATTTCGCGGATTTCGGCGCTCAGGCCAAGCGGCTGGTTTGACGCTTTCCTAAGCCGCCGACTTGGGCTAGGGGCGCTGTCCTTGGCAACCGGCCAGGGCGCTTAGCTCAGTTGGTAGAGCATCTCGTTTACACCGAGAGGGTCGGCGGTTCGAGCCCGTCAGCGCCCACCAGCCGGTCTAGAGGTAGTCTTGACGACGCCTCTACCCCATCAGGACAGACTCTACTTCGCTTCGGCCAGCAGTGCCGCGGTATCGGTGCCGGTCCAGTCGCGTTCGCCCTGGATCCGCCAGACTTCGCGCCCATCGGCATCGTACATGACCGTGGCCGGATAGGTTTCCACCCCGAACTGGAAGGCCAGAGTCATATCGGGGTTGAGCCAGGGTTCCAGGTTCTCCCCGCCCTTTTCCCTGAGGAAGCCGGCTACCGCATCCAGCTTTGCGCTGTCCTGGTTGATGGTCAGCACCCTGATCCCCGGATTGTCCGCCGCCAGCCGGTTCAGCTGCGGCAGTTCGGCCACGCAGGGCGCGCACCATGTCGCCCAGAGGTTGATCAGCAGCGGCTTGCCCTTGAGACTGGACAGGTTCAGCTCCTTGCCCGCCGGGTCCTTGAGCTGGAAATCGGGAAGCTGGCTGCCCTTGTGGCTGCGGTCGATCGATCCCGCGGTGGCCGCCGCGGCCGACGCGGGCGGTTGCGCCTTCTGCGCGCTTTCCCTATCGCACCCGCCAAGCAGTGCGGCACAGCCAAGGGCGACGACAGTGAGCGAGCGGGACGACAACACAGGGCAGGGCTCCAACGCGATGTGGGGCGGGCGGTTCGCGGGCGGACCGTCGGCGATCATGCGCGAGATAAATGCCTCGATCCCCTTCGACAAGGCGCTGTGGCGCCAGGACATCGCCGCCAGCAAGGCGCACGTCGCGATGCTGGCACGGCAGGGGATCGTCACCGCCGACGATGCCGAGGCGATTTCCGCCGGGCTCGATACCGTCGCGGGCGAATATGCCGCGCATGGCGTTCCCGAGAACTGGGATCTTGAAGACATCCACATGGTCACCGAAAGCCGCCTTGCCGAACTGATCGGCGCGGCCGCCGGGCGGCTCCACACCGCGCGCAGCCGCAACGATCAGGTAGCGACCGATTTCAGGCTGTGGGTGCGCGATGCCTGCGACCAGGCCGACGCCGCGCTGCGGGCTCTGCAGGCCGCATTGGTCACCCGCGCGGGCGAACATGCCGCCAGCATCATGCCGGGCTTCACCCATTTGCAGACCGCGCAGCCGGTTACCCTGGGCCACCACCTGATGGCCTATTGCGAAATGGCCACACGCGATCGCAGCCGCTTTGCCGATTGCCGTGCACGGCTCAACCAGTCGCCGCTCGGCTCTGCCGCATTGGCGGGAACCGGCTTTCCGATCGACCGTGATTTCACCGCGCGCGAGCTCGGTTTCGACGCGCCGACCCGCAACAGTCTCGATGCGGTGTCCGATCGCGACTTTGCGATCGAGTATCTGACCTGTGCCGCGCAAACCTCGCTGCACCTCTCGCGGCTGGCGGAAGAATTCATCATCTGGGCCAGCCAGCCGTTCGGCTTCGTCACCTTGCCCGATAGTCTTTCGACCGGCAGCTCGATCATGCCGCAGAAGAAGAACCCCGACGCGGCGGAACTGGTGCGCGGCCATGCGGGGCGTATCGTCGGTGCCCTGACCAGCCTGATGATCACCATGAAGGGCCTGCCGCTGGCCTATTCCAAGGACATGCAGGACGACAAGGTGCCGGTGTTCGAGGCCGCCAGCCTGCTTACCCTGTGCCTTGCCGCGATGACCGGGATGGTCGAAGGGGCAACCTTCCGCACCGACCGGATGCGCGCCGCCGCCGAACTGGGCTATGCCACGGCGACAGACCTGGCCGACTGGCTGGTGCGGCAGGCCAACATCCCCTTCCGCGAGGCGCACCACATCACCGGCGCGGCGGTCAAGCTGGCGGAAAGTCGCGGGATTGCGCTCGATGCCTTGCCGCTGGCCGATCTCCAGGCAATCGATGCGCGGATCGACGAGCGGGTGTTCGCCGCGCTCTCGGTCGATGCTTCGGTTGCCTCGCGCGCCAGCTATGGCGGAACCGCGCCCGAGCAGGTAAGGGCTCGTGTGGCCGAGGCGCGCGTGGCGCTGGGGCTGGAGTGATTCGCATGCGCCGCTGGCTGGTTCCTGCCCTGATTGTCGCCCTTGCCGGTTGCGGGGCAACAGCGCCGCTCAAGCCGGCGGCAGGCAAGGAGCTGCCAGTCGCGCCCTATGGCGTCGAACAGAAGCCGGCTGCCGAAGCCCTGCTCAAACCTACCCCCCAGGCTGCGCCGGAACGCAGCGTCGAACTGCGAAAACGTTCGGAAGAACGCACGCAAGACCCCTTCGACCTGCCCCCCGCCGACCACGAGTAAAGCCTGATCACATGGACCATTTTGCAATCAAGAACGGCGTGATGCACGCCGAAGACCTGCCGCTGACCGCGATCGCCGAAGCGGTCGGGACCCCCGTCTACGTCTATTCGCGCGCGACGCTGGAACGCCATGCGCGGGTGTTCAAGGATGCGCTGGCGCACCTGCCCAGGACGCATATCGCTTTCGCGATCAAGGCCAATCCCAACCTCGCCGTGCTCAAGGTCATGCAGCGCGAAGGGCTGGGCGCCGACGTGGTTTCGGGCGGAGAGCTGGCGCGCGCGCTGGCAGCGGGCATGGCGAGCCGCGACATCGTCTTTTCGGGCGTCGGCAAGACCGCGGCCGAGATGGTCCAGGGCCTCGATGCCGGGATCGGCCAGTTCAACATCGAAAGCGAGGAAGAAGGCATCGAGCTGGCGGCGCTGGCCGCGGCGCGCGGCCAGGTTGCGGCCTGCGCGCTGCGCGTCAATCCCGATGTCGATGCCCGCACGCACGAGAAGATCTCGACCGGCAAGGCCGAAAACAAGTTCGGCGTGCCGATCGACCGCGCGGCCGGGATCTATGCCCGGCTAAATGCCCTGCCCGGCATGGATCTGCGCGGGGTTGCGGTGCACATCGGCAGCCAGTTGCAGCAGCTCCAGCCGCTGGAGGATGCCTTCGTCAAGCTGGGCGCCCTGATCACCGAACTGCGCGCGGGCGGGCAAAGCGTGACTCACGCCGATCTCGGCGGCGGGCTTGGCGTGCCGTACAAGGCGGGCGAGGTGTTTCCCAGCCCGGCGGAATACGGGCAGATGGTCGGGCGGGTCTGCGCGGATTGGGACGTAACCCTGATGTTCGAGCCGGGGCGGGTGATCTGCGGCAACGCCGGCCTGCTGCTGACCCGCGTGATCCGGGTGAAGCGCAGCTCCAACGGCGCGCCATTCGTGGTGGTTGACGCCGCGATGAACGATCTCGCACGTCCGGCAATGTATGGCGCCTGGCACGATTTCGATGCGGTGCAGCCGAATGGCAGCCGGATGGTCGCCAACGTCGTCGGGCCGATCTGCGAAACCGGCGATACCTTTGCTATGGGCCGCGATATCGACGCGCTCGAAGCGGGCGACCTTGCGGTGTTCCGCACCGCCGGGGCCTATGGCGCGACGATGGCCAGTTCCTACAACAGCCGCGGCTTCGTCTGCGAAGTCATGGTTGACGGAGACAGGTTCGCGGTTGTCGCCGACCGGATCCTGCCCGCGGCCATCACCGCCGCCGAGCGCGTGCCGGATTTCCTGCTGTAGCGTCTGGTCCGCATGGGGCTTCGACAAGCTCAGCCTGAGCGGGATTGCACTGTGGAACCCGGTCCGCTTAGGCTGAGCTTGTCGAAGCCCGGCCGCCAGCCTAGTTTTCCAGCATGATGCACAGCCTGCCGATCTTCGTCCGCCTTGCCGGCCAGCCGGTGATCGTGCTGGGCGAAGGCGATGCGGCAGCGGCGAAACGGCGGCTGGTCGAACGTGCGGGCGGGGTCGTGGTCGGCGCTGACGATCGCGAGGCCCGGCTGGCGCTGGTGGCAATGGATGATCCCGAAGGCGCGGTGCTGCGCCTGAAGGCGCGCGACGTTCTGGTCAATGTCGCCGACCGGCCCGAGCTGTGCGATTTCACCCTGCCCAGCATAGTCGATCGCGACCCGGTGCTGATCGCGGTTTCGACCGGTGGAGCATCGGCGGGGCTGGCCAAGGCGCTGCGGCTGCGGTTCGAGGCGCTGCTGCCCGCTTCGCTGGGCAAGCTGACGCTCGCGCTCGGCGGCGCGCGCGCGGCGCTGCGGGTGCGCTGGCCCGATACGGGTGAACGGCGACGGGCGCTTGACGCCGCGCTGGCGGCGGGCGGTTCGCTTGACCCGCTGCGCGAAGGCAGCGCCGATGCGCTTGATGCCTGGCTGGAGCGAGCGGGCGCGGAGCCGGGCGGCACGGTAACCATCGTGCTGGCCAGCGACGATCCTGATGAGCTTACCCTGCGCCAGGCGCGCTGGCTGGGAAGCGCCGACCGGGTGTTTCACGCGGCGGATGTGCCGGCCGCGATCCTGTCGCGCGCGCGGGCCGATGCCCGGTTGCTGATGCTGGATGGCGAGCCTGGCGAGGCGCCGGGCCTGACCGTCATCGTCACTCGGGGCTGAGCAGCACCTTCATCTGCGCGAGCGCGATCGGCCGGGTGCGGTCATCCTGCCAGCATTCGGCATTGACCAGCGCCACGCGCCGCCCGGCGCGCATCACCTTGCCCATTGCGAAGGTGCGTTGCTCGGTCCCGCCGCGCATGAATTCGACCTGGACGTTGACCGGCTTGAGCTTCATCGCCTCGCCCCGGCGCTCCAGTTCGGCACGCAGCGCGGCAATCGCCGCCATTTCCATCAGCCCGCTCATCGCCCCGCCATGCAGGAAACCGGGGCGGCCCTGGATCCGGTCCGAAAAATCGGCGTAAAGCACCGGCAAGCCATCCTCGTCGTGATCGAGGGCGATACCCAGCGCCTGGGCATAGGGGGGCAGGGCAGTGCTCACAGATAGGTCCCGTGGGTGGCCATGAAAGTGCCGGTCACGTGCGCAACTGGATCATCGGGATCGCCATCGTGGGCGATGCCGCGGATGAAGCTGATCGTGCGGGTCAGCTTGTAGCATTCGCCGTGGCCGATCACCGTGCGGCCGGGCACCGCGGCGCGCATGTAGTCGACCCGCAGGTCCAGCGTGGCATGCGGGGTCACGCGTTTCGCCAGGGTCCAGACCGCCATCGACGTGGCATTGTCCATCAGGCTGATGATCGGGCCTGATGCCAGCACTCCGGTTTCGGCCACCCCGACCAGTTCCTCGCGCCAGGGCAGCGAAAGCTCGACCCAGTCCGGCCCGTGCGCATGATAGGTCAGCCCCAGCCAGCCGCCGTGGCCGTGGCGGGTCATGAATTTCGATCCGCGGGCCGGGTCGAAAACGAAATCCGGTGGCAGGTCGTGCAGGCTCTTGGCGCGTTCCATGGCGGTTTCTCTGCTGCCGCGCGGGACCGATTACAATCTTTTAATTTCAGTCCGAGCGCCGCGGCGCGGAAGTTTCCCCGGCGGGATGGAATCCCGCGCCAGCAACAAGGGGAAAGTCATGAACCTGCCAAAATTCGATCTATCCGCGCTGCCCGACCTCGACACCCTGACCGGGATGCTCGGTAGCCTGTCCAGCCCCGACCAGCGCGTCCAGATCATCGACGATTCGCTGATTGACGTGATGGTTTACGTCTACGAAGTCATCAAGCAGCTGCTCGGCACCTGAGAGTCCGCACTTGCTGAGCTAGCCGATCCCGCCAGCCAGTGCGTCGATCGCCGCCTGGAGGATCACCGCAGCGGCGGCGGCGTCGATCCGTTCGGCGCGCCTGGCCCGGCTCATGTCCTGGGCGATCAGCGCGCTTTCGGCGCTGGCGGTCGACCAGCGCTCGTCCCAGAGCAGAACCGGCAGGGCCAGTGCCTGCGCAACATTGCGGGCGTAGGCGCGGCTCGACTGGCTGCGCGGTCCTTCGCTGCCGTCCATGTTGAGCGGAAGGCCGATCACCACGCCCCTGATGCCGCGCTCGCGCACCAGCGCGGCAAGCGCTTCCTTGTCGGCGCCGAACTTGCCGCGCTTAAGCGTCTTGCCGGGCGACGCGAACCTCCACCCGGCATCGCAGAAGGCTGTGCCGATCGTCTGGGTGCCAAGGTCGAGCGCCAGCAAAGCGCCGCCCTGCGGCAGCGCGGCGCGCAATTCATCGGCGCGGACGGTGATCAGCGCTGCTTCTGCCATGTCGCTACCCGCCGCGCGAAGTCTTCGCGCAGGTTGGTCCAGTAGAGTGCATAGTCATAGACATGGTAGTTGCCCCCCGGCAGCACGAACGGCCCCATGTCGGGCCCCTTGCCGATCCGCAGCGTGCCGTCGGCAGCGCAGGCAGCCCCGGCAAGGCCCGGGGTGATCGTGGCCCTGGTGACTTTCAGATCGGGAACGATCGCGCCGCGATTGGCGCTGGCGGGCGCCGCGCCGCCGATTCCGCCGGTTAGCGGGTTGGAGCACAGGTAGCGCGGCACGGCGGGCGCGGAGCCCTTGCCGGCAAACCGTTCATAGGCGCGCCGCATCATCGACGTATCGGCCTGATCGGTGAAACTGAGGTAGCTGATCACGCAGCCGGCCTGATCGGGTGCGGCGCAGGCCGGCAGGCCCATGTCCGGCAGGTCGCGCGCGGTATCGACCACCCAGCCGATCACATAGGCGGCCACCACCCGGCGGGCGAGCGGCTTGCCCGCGACCTTTTCCCTGAGCAGCCGCTTGATGATGAAACTGCCCTGGCTGTGACCCGCAAGCACGATACCGCGTCCCGGCGGCTGCGCCGCCACGAAGGCATCGAAAGCCTGGGCGACGTCCTGGTAGGCCAGTTCGTGCGCCTCGCGGGCCTCGGGCGCGTCTGAAACGAAGGCCCCGAAAGTCGCCTGGCGATAGCGCGGCGCCCAGACTTCGGCGGCACGGCTGAACACGCTGGCATTGGCCTTGGTCACGATCTCGCCGATCCGGCGCGCATCGGCATCATCGAGCGGGGCGTTCCAGTGGCTCTTCTTGAGATAGCTGGTCGGGTGAACGAAGAACACCGCGACGTCGAGCGGCTCGCCCGCTTCGGCAAAGCCCTCGGGCCGCCAGTTGATCAGCGCCTCGCCGGGCTGGCCGGGCCGCGCCATCCACAGCGCCGGGTCGGCATAGGCATTGGCGGCGAGCCGAGGCTGGGGCTCGAACGCGCGCGAAGGCGTGAAGGTCGCGCGGGTCAGCTGTTCGGGATAGAAGCCCAGCGCGATCCGTCCGGCCGCGAACAGCGCGATCAGGATCGCGACGAGGTAGAGGAACTTGCGGGCCACGGCTTCAGCCGCCTTCGTTGCGCAGCGATTGCCGTTCCAGCGCAACCTTGATCATCGCCACCAGCGGATCGGCCAGCATCAGCCCCAGCAGGCCGAACAGGGTGCCCATGATCAGCTGCATTCCCAGCACCACCGCCGGCGCGAGATCGGCGGTATGCTTGGCGATCAAGGGAACCACGATGTTGCCGTCGATCAAGTGCACGAACAGGTAGACCAGAATGCAGAACAGCCCGGTGCTGGTGCTGTCGGAAAACCCGACCAGGATCATGATCGCGCCCGAAATCGGCGCGCCGATATTGGGCAGGAAGGCCAGCAGTCCGGTCAGCAGGCCCAGCAGCGCCGCCATCGGCACGCCCCACCAGCCCAGCAGCAGCCAGGTCGCGAGGCCTTCGAGCGTCATCCCGGCAAGCCGCCCGGCCATCAGCCGACGCAGAGTGTGGCCCATCTGCTGCGCGGTATCGGCAAAATATGCGCGCTGCGACATCGGCAGGAGCCAGGCGAACCCGCGCTGGTAGAGCTGCGGCTCGAGCGCGAAATAGATCCCCAGCACGATGATCCCGAACGCCGTGGTCAGCCCGCCGATCAGGTTGCTGACCGCGCTGGTCAGCTCGCCAATCGCGCCGGCGGCGCGTTCGACCAGGCTTTGCGCGGTCTTCATGTTGACCACCGCGCCGTGCGCCTGGAGCCAGTCGAGCACCTTGAACGACTGGGCCTGGATCACTTCGGGCAGCAGCGCGGCCTGGGCGGCGATCTGCGATCCGGCGAACATCGCGGTCCACAGCAGGAACGCGACCGTGAAGGCCAGCACGATCGCCGCCCGCCAGACCCGGTCGATGTTCAGCACCCGGCCAAGCAGCCGCGTCCCGCCGTCGATCAGCGCGGCAAAGACCATGCCGCCGAAAATGATCAGCAAGGGCCGGGCGAGATAGGCCACCAGCGCCAGCGCGGCGGCAAGGCCGATCCACACCGCGGCGCGCTTGAACTCGCCGCGCAGCACCGGATCGTGGATGTCGGCCGGCCCGGCAAGCTGCGCCGCCGGTTCCGCCTTCTTGCGGGTCCGGCTGCGGGCGGGGCTGGGGCTGGCCTCGGCCATCACTTGCCTTTCGTCAGGTGCACGGTCCGCAGGCTGGTCCAGGACCGGCCAGAACGCAAGGCATTCCACCAGCTTGCCGGGTTGCGGCCCTGGCTGCCGTCGAGCGAGAAGGTGACGAATTCGGCGCGCCCGCCCACGTCGGACAATGGAACCGCTCCGCCCAGGCCGTGATCGGCCGAAGGAACCCGGCTGTCGGCCGAATGGTCGCGGTTGTCGCCCATCAGGAAGACGTGCCCTGCCGGCACCTTGACTTCGGGCATGTTGTTGTAGGCACCGCGCGGCTGATCGCGGATGATCATGTAGGTCGCCCCGTTGGGCAGCACTTCGCGGTAGGTCGGCAGTTCGATCACTTCGCGGCCCGAAGGCAGGCGCTTCCTGAAACCGGCAAACACATCGTAGCACCAGGTCGGGTAGCCATATTCATCGCACATCAGCTCGGAATCGACGGGCAGCTGCACGCTCGGCTCCACCGTTTGCGGAACTTTCCGGCCGTTGAGCACGATCTCGCCGTTCACCACCGCGATCCTGTCTCCGGGCAGGGCCACCACACGCTTGATCAGATCGTCGGTCCGGTCGCGCGGGACGACGATCACGATGTCGCCATATTGCGGCATGCCGCCCAGCAGGCGCCAGTTGCCGCGCGGCAGGACGTGAAAGCTGGCCGAGGCCCAGTTCCAGCCGAACGGGAACTTCGAAACCACCAGCCGGTCGCCAACCAGCAGGTTGGGCATCATCGAGATCGAAGGGATGTAGAACGGCTTGGCGATGAAGCTGTGGAAGCTGAGCACCGCCAGCAGCATCCAGAACAGCCCCTTGATCTCGCCGATCCAGTCGATCGGTTCATAGGGCTCGGCGGCGGTATCGGAAAGGGCGGGGGCGGGGCTTGATTCGGTCACGTTTTGCGGGCCTCGATTACCACGAAGGCCTGGGCCCAGGGGTGGTCGTCAGTCAGGGTCAGGTGGATCACGGCCTCGTGCCCCGCGGGCGTGATCTCGGCCAGGCGGATAGCGGCCCCGCCCGAAAGCTGCAACGTCGGCGCGCCGCTTTTCATGTTGACCACGCCGATGTCCTTCATGAACACCCCGCGCTTGAACCCGGTGCCGACCGCCTTGGAAAAGGCTTCCTTGGCGGCAAAGCGCTTGGCCAGGGTGCCGGCCTTGGTAAAGGGGCGCGAATTGCCCTTGGCTTGCTCGATCTCGGTGAACACCCGGTTCTCGAACTTCTCGCCCCAGCGCTCCAGCGATTGCTGGATGCGTTCGATGTTGCACAGGTCCGAACCGATCGCGAGGATCACCGCGAAGGCCCCGCGCGCGCCGCGTCCATCAGTTCGCGCATCCTTAGCACCGCCGGCTCAAGCCCGCAGAAGATCGCTTCGCCGATCAGGTAGTGGCCGATGTTGAGTTCGGCGAGCTGCGGGATCGCGGCGACGGGCTGGACGTTTTCATAGGTCAGCCCGTGCCCGGCATGCGGTTCGATCCCGTAACTGGCGGCAAGCGCGGCCATGTCGGCCAGGCGTTTCAGTTCAGCCGCGCGCGCTTCGCCTTCGGCGTGGGCATATTCGCCGGTGTGCAGTTCAACCACCGGGGCGCCGAGGCGCAGAGCGGCTTCGATCTGGCGCTCGTCCGGGGCAATGAACAGGCTGACGCGAATCCCGGCTTCGGACAGGCGCTGGACCATCGGGTAAAGCCGGTTGTGCTGCCCGGCGGCGTCGAGCCCGCCTTCGGTGGTGCGCTCCTCGCGCCGTTCGGGAACGATGCAGGCGGCGTGCGGCTGGTGGCGCAGGGCAATGGCCAGCATCTCGTCGGTCGCGGCCATTTCGAGGTTCAGGGGCAGGCTGGTGGCGGCCTGGATCCGGGCGAGATCCTCGTCGCGGATATGGCGGCGATCCTCGCGCAGGTGCGCGGTGATCCCGTCGCCGCCGCAGTCCGCGACGATCCTGGCGGCGCGAACCGGATCGGGATGATCGCCGCCGCGCGCGTTGCGGATCGTCGCAACGTGATCGATATTGACGCCAAGGCGCAGGCGCTGGCTCACGGTTTCGCGCGGCTTCCCGGCTTTACCGCCTCGCTCGCGGCGAGTTCGGGCGGCAGTTCGTCAGGCGCATAGGTGGGAAAGTTGATCGCGATCAGCGGGAAGAACGGTACGCCCAGATCGACCGCCCCGGCCGAACGGTCGACCAGCGCGGCGGCTGCCACCACCTCGCCGCCGGCTTCCTCGATCGCGCGAATCGCTTCCTTGCTCGACAGGCCGGTGGTCACCACGTCCTCGACCATCAGCACCTTGTCGCCCGGTTCCAGCGCGAAGCCGCGGCGCAGCTCGAACGTGCCGGTGGGGCGCTCGACGAACATCGCCTCGACCCCCAGCGCGCGGCCCATCTCGTGACCAATGATCACACCGCCCATCGCCGGAGAGACCACCCTGGTGATCTCCTTGCGCAGCTCGCGCGGGAGGCGCTGGGCCAGCGCGGTGGCCAGCCGGGACGCGCGCATCGGATCCATCAGGACCCGCGCACATTGCAGGTAATGTGCGCTGTGGCGCCCGGACGAGAGCAGGAAATGCCCCTCAAGCAAGGCCTTGCTGGCCCGGAACTCGCCAAGCACTTCTTCTTCCTGCATATCGCCGCGCAGCCTTTCGCAAATTTCGATTTCGGCGGGCCGCCCTTGCAGCCGACCCACAAATTTTCCCTAGAGGCGCTTGAGGTGCCCGTAAAGCGCGCGTATAGGCCCGGCTGAAAATCACAACTCCCACGGGAGCAGGGAGGAAGCGCGCTCGGGCTTCCCGACCTGAAAAGCGAAAGCAAGGGGAACGATGGCAATCGGTCAATGCGCCCGTGATGCGGTCAACGCGTCTTTCACCGCAATCAAGGCAATCGGACTGTCGCTGGCACTGCTGACGGCGGGAACGGCATATGCCGCACCGGCCGCGGCGCCTGCCGTCAGCGCCGCGCCCGCGGCCAGCGGGGCCGCCGATGCCTCTGCCGCCGAAGCGAAGCCTGCCGCCGCTCCGGTGGCTGCCGCACCGGCGCCCGAAGCGCCCAAGATCGATCCCAACGATCCGCGCTACCGGGTTGCCCCGGGCGGCTATGTCCCGATGAAGCCGACCGAGGGCGTGGGCATGCCGATCTCGGGCGCGCTCGACGTCCAGACGCAGTATTCGCCGACCGGCCAGCAGGCGCTCAGGATGCACAACGGCCTCGTCTATGTGATGTTCGCCATCACCGCGCTGGTCCTGCTGCTGCTGCTGTTCGTGATCGTGCGCTTCAACAAGCGCGCCAACCCGGTTCCCTCGAAGACCTCGCACAACACCCTGCTGGAAGTCATCTGGACCGGCATCCCGATCCTTATCCTGGTCGGCATCGCGGTGCCCTCGGTCAACCTGCTGCGCGCGCAGTTCAAGGATCCGGGCAAGAACGCGCTGACCATCAAGGCCACCGGCAACCAGTGGTACTGGACCTATTCCTATCCCGACAACGGCGGGTTCGAAGTGATCTCGAACATGCTCAAGGAAAAGGACGAGGTTAATCCCGGTGAGCGTTTTCGCACCGATGACGACGGCCCGGCGCACCTTGCCGCGGACAACCGCATGGTCGTTCCCGTCGGCGAGGATATCCGCTTCCAGGCGGTCGGCTCCGACGTGATTCACGCCTTCGCCGTGCCTTCGCTGTGGTTCAAGATCGACGCGGTTCCCGGCCGTCTCAACGAACGGTTCCTGCGCATCGACAAGCCGGGCGTCTATTTCGGCCAGTGCTCGGAACTTTGCGGCGCCCGCCACGGCTATATGCCGATCGTGGTCGAAGCCCTGCCGCGCGACAAGTACAACGCCTGGGTCGTCGCCCAGGGAGGCAAGGTTGACGGGCTGCCCGAAGCGCCCGCCGCCGCTGCCGCCCCGTCGCAGGCTGCCGCAGCTCCGGCTGCCAAGCCCGCCGCCTGACCAGAAGATCTAGGACAAAGGTTCCTGCACCATGGCTACCACCGCCGACCACTTCCAGGCCCACGCAGAAGATCACGGGCACCATGATCACAAGCCGGCGTTCTTCGCCCGCTGGTTCATGTCCACCAACCACAAGGACATCGGGACGCTCTACCTGATCTTCGCGATCTTCGCGGGGATCATCGGCGGCGCGATCTCGGGCCTGATGCGCCTCGAACTGGCCCAGCCGGGAATCCAGCACCTGGGCTGGATCGCCAGCCTGCTGGGCGAACCCAACGCCAGCTTCGATGCCCAGCTGCACCTGTGGAACGTGCTGATCACCGCGCACGGACTGATCATGGTGTTCTTCCTGGTCATGCCGGCGATCATCGGCGGTTTCGGCAACTGGTTCGTCCCGATCATGATCGGCGCGCCCGACATGGCCTTCCCGCGGATGAACAACATCTCGTTCTGGCTGACCGTTTCGGGCTTCTGCTCGCTGCTGCTTTCGGCGGTGGTCCCGGGCGATGCCACCGGCAACGGCGCCGGCATCGGCTGGACCGCCTATGCTCCGCTGTCGACCTACGGGTCGGTCGGGCCGGCAACCGATTTCGCGATCTTCTCGCTGCACCTTGCCGGTGCCGCCTCGATCATGGGCGCGATCAACTTCATCACCAC
Organism: Sphingomonadaceae bacterium; assembly: GCA_046348665.1. Lineage (GTDB taxonomy): Bacteria > Pseudomonadota > Alphaproteobacteria > Sphingomonadales > Sphingomonadaceae > Novosphingobium. The sequence goes on from JAXMDV010000001.1 coordinate 1,891,902, forward strand.
CATCTTCAACATGCGCGCTCCGGGGATGACTCTCCACAAGATGCCGCTGTTCGTCTGGTCGGTGCTGGTCACTGCCTTCCTGCTGCTACTGGCGCTGCCGGTGCTTGCCGCGGCGATCACCATGCTGATCACCGACCGCAATTTCGGCACCACCTTCTATGATCATCGCGGCGGCGGCGACCCCGAACTGTACCAGCACCTGTTCTGGTTCTTCGGCCATCCCGAAGTCTACATCATGATCCTGCCGGCCTTCGGCATCATCAGCCACATCATCTCGACCTTCTCGAAGAAGCCGGTGTTCGGTTACCTGGGCATGGCCTATGCGATGGTCGCGATCGGCGTGGTCGGCTTCGTGGTCTGGGCGCACCACATGTACACCACCGGGATGACGCTCAACACCAAGATGTACTTCACGCTCGCCACGATGGTGATCGCGGTGCCGACCGGCATCAAGATCTTCAGCTGGATCGCGACGATGTGGGGCGGCTCGATCGAATTCAAAAGCCCGATGGTCTGGGCGATCGGCTTCATCTTCCTGTTCGTGGTCGGCGGCGTGACCGGGGTCTACCTGGCCAACGGCGGGATCGACGACGTGGTCCACGATACCTATTTCGTGGTCGCGCACTTCCACTACGTGCTGTCGCTGGGTGCGGTGACGGCGCTGTTCGCGGGCTTCTACTACTGGTTCCCGAAGATGAGCGGGCGGATGCACAGCGAATTCCTCGCGCACGTGCACTTCTGGATCTTCTTCGTCGGCGTGAACATGATCTTCTTCCCGCAGCACTTCCTGGGCCTGCAGGGGATGCCGCGCCGGTATCCGGACTATGCCCCGGCCTATGCCTACTGGAACGAATGGTCGTCGATCGGCTACCTGGTGCTGCTGACCTCGCTGGTCGTGTGGTTCATCAACATCATCTATGCCTTCACCGCCGGCAAGAAGGCCGCGGACAACTACTGGGGCGAAGGCGCCACCACGCTCGAATGGACCTTGTCGAGCCCGCCGCCGTATCACCAGTTCGAAACGGTTCCGGTAATCGAGGACAACGATCACCACTGAGGTTTGTCCGCCCGGAGGGGCGGACACCGCAGCTTCCCCTCCCGCTGGCGGGAGGGGTCGGGGGAGGGCTTGTTCCCTCCCCTTTGCTTTTGTACGTCTTGCGCTAAGACATTCCCTTCCCCAGCCCCTCCCGCAGGCGGGAGGGGAGGAGCAGGAGGCCCGCTTCGCGGCCTGGAGGATGCCTTGATGCCTGAATTTCGCATGATCGATACCGGCGGACTTGCCCTGCGCTGCGCGATCGAGGGCGAAGGGCCGCTGGCGATCATGGTCCACGGCTTTCCCGAAAGCTGGTATTCGTGGCGGCATCAGATCGCGCCGGTCGCGGCGGCGGGGTTCACCGCCTGCGCGATCGACGTGCGCGGCTATGGCGGCTCGGACAAGCCCCCGGCGGTCGAGGACTACACGCTGGAAAAGATCGCGTCCGACCTGATCGGGCTGGCCGACGCGCTTTCGCCCGATGCCCCGGTGATGCTGATCGGGCATGACTGGGGTGCGCCGATCGTCTGGAACACGGCCTTCACCAATCCGCGGCGGATCCGGGCCGTGGCCGGGCTTTCGGTGCCATTTTCCGGCGCCCCGCAGCGCCCCTTCACCGAGGTGTTCCGCGAACATTTCACCAGCCAGGGCCGGTTCTTCTATCAGGAATATTTCCAGCAGCCGGGGGTGGCCGAAGCCGAAGCGGAGCGCGATCCGCGCGATTTCGTGGCGCGGATGATGTATTCGATCAGCGGCGACGTGCCGCCGGGTGATTACTGGAGCAAGCCCGCCGGGGCGACCTTCCTCGAAGGGCTGCCCGATCCCCGGCCGGTCCCCTGGCTCAGCGAGGCGGACCTCGACTATTACGAGGGTGAGTTCAAGGCTTCCGGCTTTCGCGGGCCGCTCAACCGCTATCGCAATCACGAGCGCGATTTCGAATGGCTGAAGCCGATGCAGGGCAGGCAGCTCGAACAGCCCTGCCTGTTCATCGGCGGCGATCGCGATCCGGCAACCACGCTGTTCGGCGCAGTGGCCGATCCGGTCGCAATGATGCGGATCTTCGCGCCCGCCGTCGAAGGCCATGTGCTGCAAGGTGTGGGCCACTGGACCCAGCAGGAGCGCCCCGAAGAGGTGAACGCGCTGCTGATCGACTGGTTGAAGCGGCTCTGACCCCGGCCTATAGCCCGACCGCCATGTCCACCGCGCCCGCCCAGCCGATTCCCTTGCCCGCCGATTGGCGCGATTTCCTGTCGCTGACCAAGCCCCGGGTTATGAGCCTGGTGATCTTCACCGGGCTGTGCGGGCTTCTGGCCGCGCCTGTGCCGGTCGATCCGATCCTGGGGTTCACCGCGGTGCTGTGCATCGCACTGGGGGCAGGCGGCAGCGCCGCGCTCAACCAGTGGTGGGAGGCCGATCTCGACGCGATGATGAAGCGCACCGCCTCGCGCCCGCTGCCCGCCGGGCGAATGGAACGCGCCGCGGCGCGCGATTTCGGCGTGGCGCTGTCGGTCGCCTCGGTGCTGATCATGGGGCTTGCCTGCGGCTGGCTGGCTGCGGCAATCCTGGCCTTCTCGATCTTCTACTATGCGGTGATCTACACCGTGTGGCTGAAACCCCGCACTCCGCAGAACATCGTCATCGGCGGCGGGGCCGGCGCTTTTCCGCCGATGATCGGCTGGATCGCCGCCACCGGCGAGATCACGCTGATGCCGGTCCTGCTGTTCGCGATCATCTTCTTCTGGACCCCGCCGCATTTCTGGGCGCTCGCGCTGTTTGTCGAGACCGACTATGCCGCCGCCGGCATCCCGATGATGCCGGTGGTCGCCGGGCACAAGTCGACCCGGCGGCAGATCCTGGTCTATGCCGTGCTGCTGCTGCCGATCGCGCTGGCGCCGTTCCTGCTTGGCCTGACCGGGTGGTTCTATGGTGCTGCCGCCCTGGCGCTGGGCACGATGTTCCTGCTGCTCAGCCTCAAGGTCGCGACTTTCCGCACCAGCCAGAACGACATGGACATGCGCGCCGAAAAGCGCCTGTTCGGGTTCTCGGTGCTCTATCTCTTCGCCCTGTTCGCCGCGCTGGTGGCGGACCGCTTCATAGCCGGATGACCCCGATGGACCTCAACAAGCCCGATCCAGAAGCCGAACGCCGGCGCATCATCAAGGGGCGCAACAATGCGCTGGGGCTGCTGCTGCTGGGCCTGGTGGTGCTGTTCTTCCTGATCACCATCGCCAAGCGGGTAACCTGACCGTGGGAATCGCATCGGCTGCCGATGGCCGGCGCAATCGCCGCGTCGCGCTCTATGCGCTGGCGGGGGCGCTCGCCATGCTTGCGCTGGGTTTCGCCGCGGTTCCGCTTTACCGGATGTTCTGCCAGGTCACGGGCTTTGGCGGCACGACCCAGCGCGCCAGCGCGGCCGAGGCCGGTGCGGTCAAGGTTTCGGACCGGACGATCTCGGTGCGGTTCGATGGCAACGTCGCGTCTGATTTGCCCTGGCGCTTCGGGCCCAGCCAGGTCACGCAGGAGATGAAGATCGGCCAGCGCCGGATCGCCTTCTACACCTCGGAAAACCTTTCGAACGTGCCGATCACCGGAGTTGCCAGCTTCAATGTCGAGCCCGAGGTTGCGGGGCTCTATTTCAAGAAAATCCACTGTTTCTGCTTCAACCAGCAGACCCTGCAGCCGGGGCAGAAGGTGGTCATGCCGGTGCAGTACTATGTCGATCCGGCGATCCTCGATAACCCGGACACCAAGGATATCCGGCAGATCACGCTCAGCTATACCTTCCACAAGTCGGCCGATCAGAGCGCGGCCAAGCCGGATGGTGGGAAAGCCGCGTCAAAGGCACTGGACCAGCGCGCGGCGGCGCGATAAGGGCTGAGGAAATCCGAAGCCGGCAGCATTGCCGACACAACAGAGATAAACGGGGACCTGACGTATCATGGCCGGCACTAAGAACCACGATTATCACATTCTCGATCCGGACATCATGCCGCTCATGGGGGCACTCACCGCGCTGACGATGACCAGCGGGCTGGTGCTGTTCATGCACGACATGCCGGCGGGCAAGTTCGTCTTCCCGCTGGGTCTTGCCGGGCTGCTGTTCACGCTGTGGCAGTGGTGGAGCAAGGTCGTCGCCGAAGCGCATCAGGGCCACCATACCCCGGTGGTGCAGCTGCACCTGCGCTATGGCATGATCCTGTTCATCGCTTCCGAAGTGATGTTCTTCGTCGGCTGGTTCTGGGCGTTCTTCGATTTCTCGCTGTTCCCCTCGACCATTTCGGAAGTGGTCGCCGGACAGTGGCCGCCCAAGGCGGTTACGGCGGTGCTCAACGCCTTCGACCTGCCGCTGCTCAACACGCTGATCCTGCTGTGTTCGGGCACCACGGTCACCTGGGCGCACCACAGCTTGATCCACGGCGATCGTGATGGGCTGAAGAAGGGCCTGTGGGCCACGATCCTGCTGGGCCTGCTGTTCACCAGCATCCAGGCCTACGAATATTCGGCCGCGCCGTTCCCCTTCGGCGTCAACACCTATGGCAGCGCCTTCTACATGGCGACGGGCTTCCACGGTTTCCACGTGATCGTCGGCACGATCTTCCTGATCGTCTGCCTCAAGCGCGCCTACAACGGCGACTTCACGCCCAAGCAGCACTTCGGCTTCGAAGCGGCTGCCTGGTACTGGCACTTCGTCGACGTGGTCTGGCTGTTCCTGTTCGTCGCGGTTTACGTGTGGGGTAACTGGGGCCACGCGGTCCACTGATGGCGGGCGAGACGCCTGACACGAAGGGGCAGCCGGGGATCACCCAGGCTGCCCTTTTCGCATTGTGCCCGCGCTGCGGCGCGAAGGGCCTGTTCTCCGGGCTGACCCGGTTTGCGCCGAAGTGCGGCGCCTGCGGGCTGGACTATCAGCAGTTCAATGTCGGCGATGGCCCGGCGGCGTTCCTCACCTTGGTGATCGGCGGGCTGGTGCTTGGGCTGGGCCTGTGGGTCGAATTGGCCTTCGAACCGCCGCTCTGGTTGTTGCTGCTTCTGCTGACGCCGCTGATCTTCGGCGCGACGGTCTGGGGCCTGCGCGTCACCAAGGCTGCGCTGCTCGCGGCGGAGTTCCAACGCAAGGCGGTTGAGGTAACGCACAAGGACGTGCGCAAGGACTAGCCTTTGCCCAACAATCCCGCTCATCATGAGCTTGTCGAAGGATTGTTGTAGTCACCGGCTTTGCGCTTGGGCCAAAGTGCAAAACGGCCCTTCGACAGGCTCAGGGTGAACGGAACCGGAGAACGAAGTGCGGAATTTAGGGCGTATCCCTGTTTTGCCGACGCTGCTGGTGCTTGCGGCAGTGGCCATGATGGTGCGATTGGGTTTCTGGCAGCTTGACCGGTTGCATCAGAAAGAGGCGTTGCTACGCACCTATTCGGCCAATCTGCATCAAGAGGCTGAGGCGATCGTATTACTCGGGAGCCCCTTCATACGCCGGGACAACTGGTATCGGCGTGTCCATCTTCTGTGCCGAGGGAAGGGGCTGACTGAACCCAGGGCCGGGCGCAACGCAAACGGCGAGGCCGGGTGGGCGCATTGGGCCAAGTGTTGGTTTGGCGATATCCCGGCCATCGTTGTCAATGTAGGCTGGTCATCCTCTCCCAATCCCGTTCAATTCATTGATTCGGAAATCGACGGAACAATTGCACCCGATGACATGGTCGTGGCCCGTGTGGTGGCCGACAGGCCATTGCCTGGCCTTCTGCCGAGCGCCCGGCCCGACCCGGCCGACATTCCCAACAACCACCTGTCCTATGCGGTGCAATGGTTCCTGTTCGCCGCCACCGCGCTGGTGATCTATGCGCTGGCGCTGCGCAAGCGGGTGGGCCGCGCATAGCAATTTTCGATAAGCGCGCACCTTCGCGCAGGGTTTTCAATTGCGCGCGGTGCGGCTAACGCGCGGGCCGATGGAATATGTCTCCACCCGTGGCAGCGCTCCGGCGCTGGACTTCGAAGGCGCGACGCTGGCGGGCCTCGCCAGCGACGGCGGGCTCTATGTGCCGCGCGAATGGCCGCGCTTCTCGAAAGAGGAGATCGCGGCGCTGGCGGGTCTGCCCTATCCCGAACTGGCCGCGCGGATCATGGCGCCGTTCGTGGGCAGCAGCCTGAGCCACGAGCGCCTGCTCGAACTTACCACCCAGGCCTATGGCCGCTTCGCGCACAAGGCGGTGACCCCGCTCAGGCAGCTGGATGAGCAGCAGTGGCTGCTCGAGCTGTTCCACGGCCCGACCCTGGCCTTCAAGGACGTGGCCTTGCAGATGCTGGGGCTGCTGTTCGAGGAGTTCCTGGGACGCGGCGGCGATCCGTTGACGATCGTCGGGGCAACTTCGGGTGATACCGGATCGGCGGCGATCGATGCGGTGGCGGGCCGCGCGCGGATCGAGATCTTCATGCTCCATCCCAAGGGGCGGGTCAGCGATGTCCAGCGCCGGCAGATGACCACGGTGCTGGCGCCCAATGTCCACAACATCGCGATCGATGGCACCTTCGACGATGCCCAGGCGATGGTGAAGCGGATGTTCAATGACCCGGCGATGACCGGACGCTTCGCGATCGGCGCGGTCAATTCAATCAACTGGGCGCGGCTGATGGCGCAGGTGGTCTATTACTTCGCCGCCGCCCTGCAACTGGGCGCGCCGCACCGCGAGGTGGCCTTCGCCGTGCCGACCGGCAACTTCGGCGATGTCTTCGCCGGCTATGTCGCCGCCCAGATGGGGCTGCCGGTGGCGCGGCTGATCGTCGCCACCAATGTCAACGACATCCTTCACCGGGCGCTGACCAGCGGTGACTATTCCGCCGGAACGGTGACGCCGACCGCCGCGCCTTCGATGGATATCCAGGTTTCCTCGAACTTCGAGCGCCTGCTGTTCGACCTTGGCGGGCGCGATGGCGCTGCGCTGGCGGCGCAGATGGCGGGGTTCGAGGCGACGAAGGCGATGCAGCTTACCAACCTCCAGCGCGAAGGCGCGGCCCGGCTGTTTTCCAGCGCGCGCGCCGATGCCGCCGACATGGCAAGGGCGATCCGCTGGGCGCATGAAAACACCGGCGAGCTGCTCGATCCGCATACCGCGATCGGCCTGCATGCCGCGCGGACCGCCGAGCTGCCGCGCGAGGTGCCGGTGGTTACGCTGGCCACCGCGCACCCGGCTAAGTTCCGCGATGCGGTCGAACGCGCCACCGGCCAGCGCCCCAGCCTGCCAAGCCGGATCGGCGACCTGTTCGAGCGCGAGGAACGTCTGGTGGAACTGCCGGGCGACTATGCGGCGATCGCCGGCCATGTCGCGGCGCATGCGGTGCCGCGTGGCTGAGCTGGTTCTGCCGCCGGTTGTACTGACCGGCGAGGGCTGGGCGGACTATGGCCTGGTCGACAGCGGTCATGGCCGCAAGTACGAGCGGTATGGCCCCTACAGCTTCATCCGCCCCGAACCGCAGGCGATGTGGACCCCGCGGCATGAGCGCTGGCCGGCGGATGGCGAGTTCATTCCGGGCTCCGACGAAGACGGCGGCGGCCGCTGGGCCTATGGCAGCCGCGCGGTTCCGCAAGAGGGCTGGCCGCTCAGCCGCGGCGAGTGCCGCTTTACCGCGCAGTGCACCCCATTCCGCCACCTTGGCTTCTTTCCCGACATGGCCCCCGTGTGGGACTGGATGGCGGAGCAATTCCTCCCCGGCACGGCGAGGGGGACCAGCGCAGCTGGTGGAGGGGCACGCGCAGGTGTTCCCGACGCCGCTGGCCAGCACGCTCAGGATCACTCGCCCGTACCCCTCCACCATCCCGCGGATGGTTCCCCTCCCCGTGCCGGGGAGGAATTCTCTTCCCTCAATCTGTTCGGCTATACCGGGGTCGGAACCCAGGCGCTTTCCGCCTTCGGGCCGGTCACCCATGTCGATGCCAGCAAGAAGTCCGTCGCCCAGGCCCGCGCCAATGCCGAACTGGCCGGGATCGCCGACCGCCCGGTGCGCTGGATCGTCGATGATGCCGCCAAGTTCACCGCGCGAGAGGTGCGGCGCGGCAAGCGCTATGACGGGATCATCCTCGACCCGCCCAAGTTCGGGCGCGGCCCCGAAGGCGAGGTCTGGCGGCTGGAAGAAGGCCTGCCCCGCCTGCTGGCCGATTGCCGTGCCCTGCTTGATGCCGACAGCCGCTTTCTGTTCCTCACGGTCTATGCGGTCAGGATGTCATCTCTCGCATTGATCGGACTAATGGACGAGATTTTCCGCGACCTTCCCGGCAAATTGGAGCATGGCGACCTGGCGGTGCGCGAAGAAGGGCCTGGCGGGCGCCTGCTTCCAACCGCGATCTTTGCACGCTGGAGCAATGACTGAGCGATGGCCGACAGCCTGATCCTTGAAGTCGCCGATTTCGAGCATGACGTCCTGACCGGGATCTATTCGGAAGAGACTGGCCGGCCGCAGCCGCTGCGCTTCACCATCACGGTGCAGCTGAAACCCCGGCCCCGCTACGAGCCGGACACGCCGCTCGAAGCCAGCAAGAACTACATGGACCTCAAGTTCGCCGCTTCGCAGGCGCTGCCGCAGGGCGTGCATTTCAAGCTGATCGAGGCGGTCGCCGAACATGTCTGCGACACGCTGTTCGTTCAGGACGAGCGGGTCGAGGTGGTGACCGTCAGGATCATCAAGCTGGCGATCAGCGAGAAAGGTGAGCAGATCGGCATGACCCTGCGGCGCGAGCGGCGCTGATGGCACTGGTGTGCGTCACCGGGCTGCCAGCGGCCCCGCTCGATGCCGCCGCCCTGTTTCACGCCGAATGGCTGCCGCGAATCCGCCAGCAGCTTGCCGTGTCGGACGCGGAAAGCACGGTGCTTGCTTTCCCGCCCGCCGATCACGGCCATCGCGGCTGGCGGCTTGCGGCGGTGCAGGAACTGGCCCGCGCGCTGGCCCCGCGGCGGCTGAATGCGCTGGTTGGCGACAGCGAGGCGGGGCTTGCCGCGGGCCTGGCGCTGCTTGACAATTGTCAAGGCATCACCGGCCAGCTTCTGGCAATCGACGAAGCCGGAATGCTACAAGACGACCAGAAATGACCACCGACCACCGCCCCCTGGTTGACCAGTTCAATCGCCGGATCACCTATCTGCGCCTGTCGGTGACGGATCGCTGCGACCTGCGCTGCACCTATTGCATGCCCGAGCGGCAGATCTTCCTGCCGCGCAAGGAAGTGCTCAGCCTCGAGGAACTGCACCGCCTGGCGCTGGGCTTTATCGAGCGGGGGATCAACCGGATCCGGCTGACCGGCGGGGAACCGCTGGTGCGGCGCGACATGATCGAACTGGTCCGCGCGCTGGGCCGCAAGCTGGGCGATGGGCTCGAGGAACTGACGCTCACCACCAATGCCACCCAGCTCGCGCAGCATGCCGCCGATCTCTATGGAGCCGGGGTGCGGCGGGTCAACGTCTCGCTCGACACGCTCGACCGCGAGAAGTTCGCGGCCCTTTCCCGGCGCGACAGCCTGCCGCTGGTGCTTGAGGGGATCGCCGCGGCGCGCGAAGCGGGGCTGGCGGTCAAGCTCAACACCGTGGCGCTGAAGGGCGTGAACGAAGGCGAAATCCCCACCCTCGTCGAATGGGCGCACGGGCAGGGGATGGAACTGACCCTGATCGAGGTCATGCCGCTGGGTGAAGTCGAAGGCGATCGGTTCGATCAGTACCTGCCGCTCAGCCAGGTGCGCGCCGACCTGGAACAGCGCTATACGCTCACCGCCAGCCAGCATCGCAGCGGCGGTCCGGCACGCTATGTCGATGTCAAGGAAACCGGCGGGCGGCTGGGCCTCATCACCCCGCTTACCGGCAATTTCTGCGACGGCTGCAATCGGGTTCGAGTCACCGCCACGGGCCAGATGTATCCGTGCCTGGGCGGCATGGAACAGATCGACCTGCGCGCCGCGATGCGGGGCGATGATCCCGATTCCGCCCTGTCCGAAGCGCTTGACCGGGCGATGCGGATCAAGCCGGCGCGGCACAATTTCGAAATTGACCGGCCGGGCGCCGCACCGGCGCTGGCCCGGCACATGTCGGCAACCGGCGGATGAACGCCAGGCTGGTGTTCCTGGGCCGGCTCGAAGACCTTGCCGGGTCGGGCGAGCGCACGGTTGTGGCGGGGCCGCTGGGCACTGTGCTGGCCGCGTTGGAGCCGGAACTGGCCGCTGCCCTTCAGGGTGACCGGGTGCGCATGGCGCTCAACGGTGATCTGGTGACCGATCCCGGCGCAATCGTGCTGAGCGAAGGCGACGAGCTGGCCTTTCTTCCCCCCGTCAGCGGCGGCTGACTTGGCCGAGGTCCGCCTGCTTGATGCGCCGTTCGATCCGGCGGCAGAGCTGGACGCCTTTGCCGGGGCGCATGGCGCGGCCGGCGGCATCGCCAGCTTCCTCGGTCAGGTGCGGACCGGTGGGGGCGTCGAATGCCTCGAGCTGCGCCACTATGGCCCGCTGACCCTGCCGGGGATGCAGGAGCTGGCGCAGGCGGCCGAGGAGCGCTGGACGCTGGAGGGGCTGCTCATCATCCACCGCACCGGGCAGATGGCGCCGGGCGATCCGATCGTCCTCGTCGCGGCCGCGGCCCGGCATCGCCGCGATGCAATCGCCGCGATCGATTTCGCGATGGATCACCTGAAAAGCCGGTCGTGGTTCTGGAAGCGCGAACGGCGCGGCGGCGTATGGAACTGGATCGAGCCGCGCGAGCAGGACTATGCCGATCTGACGCGCTGGGATTAACTTCCCAGCTTCAATCGCAGTTCGCCCAAGACCTGGTCGTGATGACCGATCAGCGCAATCACCGTGTCGCGCGCCTGGCCGATGGCGCTGGCGTCCTGCCCGCCCAGCACCGCCTCGTTGAACAGCAGGTCAAGTTCGGTCAGCGCGACCATCGCCTCGCCGCGGGCGGCTTCGAGTTCGGAGACCGCGACGGTGGCGGTGCTCCACGAATCGGTGCCCATCTTCGCTCCCGCCGCGCTGGAAACCAGGGTGCGTGCGCGGCCTTCCTTGTCGCGGAATTTCGCGTCGGCGCCGCGCGCCTGCGCGACGAGACCGTCGAGCCGCCCGGTCACCGCGGCCGGGGGCGGGGGGAGCGGGGCTGGTGGCGGCGCCGGAACCGGGCTGTAGGTTGCGGTAATCCGTTCCATCGGACGGCGCTCGAGCGAGGGATACTCGCCCTGTCCCGCGGCACAGGCAGCGAGCGGAAGGACCAGGAGCAGGGCGGCGATGGCACGGTTCATGGCAGGTGCCATAGCATGCCGGGCAATCCTTGCCAGAGTGACTTCTTCGGCGTTGACAGTCCCGGCACCTTCGATTAGGGGCAGCCCTTCTTTCGGCACCCCTGCTTATGGCGGGGTCCGATGTACTGCCCGGATCGCCGGGTGGTTTGGTAAAACGAACGGATAGAAGCACCATGTTCGCAGTTGTGCGCACGGGCGGCAAGCAATACCGGGTTGCCGCCGGAGACAAGATCGCGGTCGAAAAGCTGGCTGGTGAAGCCGGTGAGACCATCACCCTTTCGGACGTCCTGCTGGCCGGCGACGGCGGCGAAGTGAAGGACGCCAAGGGCGTTGTCGTTTCGGCCGAGATCATCGCCCAGGCGAAGTCGGAAAAGGTGATCGTTTTCAAGAAGCGTCGCCGCCACAACTATCGCCGCCGCAACGGCCACCGCCAGCAGATGACCCTGCTGCGCATCGTTGCCGTTGGCGCCGAAGGCAAGAAGGCCGCTCCCAAGAAGGAAGCCGCCCCCAAGGCCGATGAAGCCGCCGCTGAAAAGCCGGCCAAGAAGGCTCCGGCCAAGAAGGCCGTCAAGGCCGCTGACGCTGAATAAGAATTCGGAGTAGTACGACATGGCACACAAGAAAGCAGGCGGCTCCTCGCGTAACGGTCGCGATTCAGCTGGTCGCCGCCTTGGCGTGAAGAAGTTCGGCGGCCAGGAAGTGGTCGGCGGCAACATCATCATTCGCCAGCGCGGGACCAAGGTCTATCCGGGCGCCGGCGTCGGCATTGGCAAGGATCACACCCTGTTCGCGCTGGTCGCGGGCCGCGTGCGATTCCACCTTGGCAAGCTTGGCCGAAAGTACGTTTCGGTCGACATGCCGCAGGCAGCCGAATAGCGGACAGCCGATGACGGGCTGTCCCTGATGGGATGGCCCCGCCGGTTCTCAATCCGGCACGAACGAGGGAGAGGGCCAGGCCCATCTCCCTTTTTTCGTCTCTCCCTCAGCACGGCTGGAACAAGGTGCCCCTCCCGCAGGTCGTACCGCCGCAGCCGTAATGGCAATGTCACACGCTGCCGCTAGAGCGGCTGGCGTGGGGCGGATGACGAGAGGTGAGAGATGTTCATTCGCAGCGAAAGACTGTTCCTGCGGCCGGCCTGGCCCGAGGACTGGCAGGAATTGCTGGCACGGATCGCCGATGAGGCGGTGGTCAAGAACCTCGCCAAGGCGCCCTGGCCCTATACGGCCGAGGATGCGCGCCGGTTTGCCGGCCAGCCGCAGCACCCGCGCTGCCCGCACTTCTTCGTAACCCTGCCGACCAGCCAGGAGCCCGCCAGGATCATCGGCTGCATCGGCCTTGCCGAGGATGGCGAGAACGTCGAGCTGGGATACTGGTTCGCGCGCGAGCACTGGGGCAAGGGCTTCGCGACCGAGGCGGTGCGCGCCGTGCTGCGACTCGCCAGGGTGCTGGGTCACCGCGAACTGGTGGCCGGCCACTTCGTCGACAACCTCGCTTCGGGCGCGGTGCTGCGCAAGGCCGGTTTCAAGCCGACCGGCAAGCTGCGCCAGCGCTTCAGCCTGTCACGCGGTCATGACGTGCAGTCGGTCGAGCACCGCATCGTGCTGGGCGACAAGTGCGATTGCGACGGCGGCGACGACGAACCCCGATCGATGCGCGCCGCCTGATTTCCCGTGCGGGTGCTGGCCCTAGGCCAGCACCGCGTCGGGGAATTCGCTTTCGGCCTTGCCGATCAGCGCGCGGTCGTCGTGGTTCCAGGGGTGGAAGCCCGGCATGAAATAGGCGAACCAGGCCGGCACGATCTTGCGCAGCACGCCGGGCGTGCCGAACAGATACCAGGCCAGCCGAGCCTTGACCCTGAAGCCCTTCAGCCCGTCCTGCGCCAGCAGTTCGAGCGTGTCCTTCCAGCGGTTCTTGACGAAGTTCTGGGTAATCACCAGCATCATCAGGCTCTTGACCTTGTAGCGCCGCCAGGTGCTCCAGTCGCGGGTGGCGTGCATGAAGGTGTCGAAGGCGACGCCCTTGTGCTCGATCTCCTCGATCGCGTGCCAGCGCCACAGCGCGATCGTTTCCGGATCGCCCCCGGCGAAGTGCTTCGGATTGGCCAGGAATTCGTGCGCCATCATCGCGGTGTAGTGTTCCAGCGCCATCGTCGCGCAGAGGTTGACGATCGCCGGCCGCTTGCGGATTTCGGCCATCAGTTCTTCAAGCCGCGCATCGATCCGCTGCATGTTGTAGCCGGCGTCGGCGGCAGCCTTGTTGAGCACGATATGCTCGCGCGTGTGGTTGATTTCCTGGCGAACGAAAGCGCGGATCTCGGCGTCCAGCTTTTCCGGCACGCCTTCGCGGAAGGCTTTGACCGATTCGATGAACAGCGCTTCGCCGCGCGGGAACGTGGCGGACAGCGCATTGTGCCAGGCCGTGGCGACGGGATCGTTGTTGAGCCACCAGCGCGGCGGCGCCTTGTCGCGGCCAAAGCGGCGGTCGCGCACCACGATCTCGAGATCGGAGGGGGTCGGAACCGGCTTGCCGAGGGGCGCGGCGGGTTCTACGTCGAGGGGGAACTTGGTTGGGGCGTTCATGTTCCTCGATTTAGGGTAACTTACACTGATGTCAATTAGGAAGCGCCTGACCCAGGAGGAGAGCCGCACGGTCGCGCTGGAAGCCGCGCGGGCGCTGCTGATCGAGCTGGGGCCGCAGGCGGTGACGCTGAAGGCCGTGGCATCGCGGATCGGACGCACCCACGCCAACCTGCTGCACCACTTCGGTTCCGCCGCGGGACTGCAAAAGGCGCTGGCCGAGCATCTGGCGGTGACCATCTGCGCGACGATCGAGGATGCCGTCCTGGCCAGCCGCGCGGGCGAGGGAACCCCGCGCGAGGTGGTGGACCTGACTTTCGATGCCTTCGACAAGGAAGGCGGCGGCGCGCTGGCCACGTGGATGCTGATGAACGGCAACGAGGACGCGCTCGACCCGCTGCTCGAGGCGATCCACGAACTGGTCGACGACCTGGGCGAGCATGAGAGCGGCAAGATGCACGACATTACCCACGCGCTGTGCCTGATGGCGCTGGGCGATGCCCTGATGGGCGGCCCGCTATCGCAAAGCCTGGGCCTGCCGCGCACATCGGCGCGCGATACGGCGGAAAGGCTGCTGATCGACGGAGCGATCGCGGCGGGAATGGTGGTGCCGGGTCAGTCGGCCTGCTGAAGCCAGCCCGGCCGCCATTCGGGCCGGATATCTTCCACCCTGCGGTGGTCCACGGCGAGCCCCAATTGCGGATAGGCGGCGCGTTGGCGGGCCGGATCGCTGTCCGCCAACGGAATCACGACCAGCCGCCGGTTGACCTTCTGCCGCCAGTTCATCCGCGCGGTGTTCTCCTGGCCGACATAGCAGCCCTTGGTGAAACTCACCCCGTTCAGTTCCGCGGCGTTGCATTCGAGCCAGAGCAGGTCGGCAAGTTCGCCGTGCCCTTCGCAGACACCGTGGGAAAGCCGCACGGCAAGCCATTGCTCCTCCGCGCTTTCGCCATCCGGCTCGCCCAGCCAGCGCTGGCCCAGGGCGGCAAGGCGGGGATCGGGTGAGGGACCGTCCCCGGCTTGCCAGTGGACCCCCAGCGATGGGTCGAGCGCGATCCCGATCCTGCGGCGCAGGCGGTAGAGCGACAGGCGCCTGGCCAGCGCTTCGGCCTGGCCGGCTTCGCAGTCGATCAGCAGGTCCGCGCCGCCATCCCAGACCAGGAAATCGAACAGCACCTTGCCTTGCGGGCTGAGCAGCGCCGCCCAGCACGGCAGCGGGCCGGCCACATCGTTGGTCACCAGCCCCTGCAGGAAGGCGCGCAGGTCCTCTCCTTCCTCAATCGGGGAGAGGCGGATCACGGCGCGGCTGGTCAGGCGGGTGGCGGTCATGGGTGACAGATAGGCATGGCCAAGCCTAAGGGGAAGGCATGACCGAACCCGCGAATCGCCTGACCATCCGCCGCCCCGACGATTGGCACGTCCACTTGCGCGACGGCGCGGTGATGGCGGGGGTGCTGGCGCATACCGCGCGGCAGTTCGCCCGGGCAATCGTGATGCCCAACCTTTCACCGCCGGTCTCCAGCGTCGAAGCCGCGCGGGCCTATCGCAAGCGGATTGTCGCGGCGCTGCCCGCAGGCTCCACCTTTACCCCGCTGATAACCTGCTATCTTGTCGACGGGATCGATCCCGAGGTGCTGGCGCAGGGCAAAGCCGAAGGCGTGTTCACCGCGGCAAAGCTGTACCCCGCGCACGCCACTACCGGATCGGCCCACGGCGTGACCGACATTGCCACCATCTATCCGGCGCTTGAACGGATGCAAGCGATTGGCCTGCCGCTGCTGGTCCACGGCGAGGTGACCGACCATGCGGTCGACATCTTCGATCGCGAGGCGGTGTTCATCGAGCGCACCCTGACCCGCGTGGTGCGCGATTTTCCGGGGCTGAAAGTGGTGTTCGAACACATCACCACTCGGGATGCGGCCGATTTCGTTCTGGCCGAGGGGCCGAATGTGGCCGCGACGATCACCCCGCAGCACCTCCACATCAACCGCAACGCGATGTTCGTTGGCGGGATCCGGCCGCACATGTATTGCCTGCCGGTGGCCAAGCGCGAGGTGCACCGCCTGGCGCTGCGCAAGGCGGCAACATCGGGAAGTCCCAAGTTCTTCCTCGGCACCGACAGCGCCCCCCATGCCGTTGCCGCGAAGGAAGCCGCCTGCGGCTGCGCCGGGATCTTCAACGCGCCGTTCGCGCTCGAAAGCTATGTCCAGGTGTTCGACGAGGAGCAGGCGCTTGACCGGTTCGAGGGCTTTGCCTCGCTCCACGGTCCGGCGTTCTACGGCCTGCCGGTGAACGAGGCGACGGTCACGCTTGAACGCGGCGAGGTGCAGGTTCCGGCGGTGATCGACGCCAACGGCACCCCGATCGCGCCGTTCCACGCGGGCGAGACGCTAGGCTGGCGCTACCTGGGCTGATACGTTCCGCCGCCGCGCGAGGATATCCCAGACGAACACCGCGATCGCCGCCCAGATGAAGGCAAAGCAGGCCAGCTGGCTGGGCTTCAGCGGCTCCTCGAACACGGTCACGCCCAGGATGAACACCAGTGTCGGCGAAAGGAACTGGGTCATCCCGAGGCTGGAATAGTCCATCCGCCGCGCCGCCGCCCCGAACAGCAGCAGCGGTATTCCGGTCATCAGCCCCGAAAAGGCGACCAACGCCGAATTGCCGATGCCGTGGCCCATCGCCGTGCCGGCCGGGCTTTCGGCATACCAGGCCACTACCAGCGTTGCGGGGACCAGCAGCAGCAGGGTCTCGATCGTCAGGCCCGACAGCGATTCGACCGGAGCCAGCTTGCGCACCAGGCCATAGGCGGAAAAGCTGATCGCCAGCGACAGGCTGATCCACAGCATGTCGCGTGCATCCCAGGCCAGCAGCGAGACGCCCAGCGCCGCCAGGGCCACCGCCAGCCATTGCCGCCGGCCAAGCCGCTCACCCAAAAACAGCGTGCCGGCCAGGACATTGGCCAAGGGGTTGATGTAGTAGCCCAGGCTCGAGGCGACGACATGTCCGGCCTGGATCGCGGCAATGTAGATCGTCCAATTGAGCGCGACCAGGGCGGCGCTGACCGCCAGCACCCCGGCGATACGCGGATTGGCCAGCGCGCGCAGCACGGCGCCATGCTCGCGCCGGATGGCCACGAACAGCAGGCAGACCGGCAGCGTGCAGATGATCCGCCAGCCGATGAATTCATAGGGCGGCACCCAATGGACCAGCCGCAGGTAAAGCGGCATGATCCCCCAGAAGAGATAGGCGCCCAGCGCCATGCCAAGGCCGCCGTGCGGATGAGGGCTATGCTGGCGGTCCATCGCCGCCCCGCTAGCCGCGCGGACGGCGCACGGCAAGGGGACAACCCCGCCGCTTCGTCATTGCGAGCGTAGCGAAGCAATCCAGACCGCAGCGCTGAACCGCCTCTGGATTGCTTCGCTACGCTCGCAATGACGAAAGGTGGTGCCGGGGGAAGCACGCATCACCACCCCAACCTCGTCATTGCGAGGGGCGCAGCCCCGCGGCAATCCAGGAGGCGGCACTGCGCGGCCTCTGGATTGCTTCGCTGCGCTCGCAATGACGAAGGGTGGTGGATTGGGAAAACCCGCAGCCCCCCCCCACCTCGTCATTGCGAGGGGCGCAGCCCCGCGGCAATCCAGACGGCGGCGCGCTCGGCCCCTGGATTGCTTCGCTACGCTCGCAATGACGAAGGGTGGTGCCGGGGGAAGCCCGCATCACCCCCCATCTCGTCATTGCGAGGGGCGCAGCCCCGCGGCAATCCAGGAGGCGGTGCCACACGGCGCCTGGATTGCTTCGCTGCGCTCGCAATGACGAAGGGTGGTGGAGGAAACCCGCAGCCACCCCCCCACCTCGTCATTGCGAGGGGCAAGGCCCCGCGGCAATCCAGGAGGCGGCACTGCGCGGCTTCTGGTCGTTCGCAAAGACGAAAAGCACCTTCGCCATTTCGATACGATCTAGGCAGCACCGCCATGCTGCGGCACAAGGTGCGGCGATGACCTTGCGCCGAACCCTTGTCCTGACGCTGACCATTGCGCTCGCGGCCTGTTCAGGCGGCGAGGCGGCGGACGGCGGGCAGCGGGATTCGGTGGTGGCTGCCGCGCTCGACGATCCGCTGCTGACCGATCCCGATCTGACCAGCCAGAATCGCGGCAATGCCGCGCTCGACGGGGGGCTTCCCGATGGAGCCGTGCCGGCCTTCAAGCGCGGCGACGAGGAGATCGCGGCGGCGCGGGCCGAGGCCGAGCGGCTGCTGGGCCGCACGATCCCCGCCGCGCCCGATGCGGTGCATAGTGCCAAGGCCTCGCGGCTGGCCGGTGCCCAGACCCTGCAGGCGATCGCCGCGGCCACCGCGCCGGGCAAGGCCTGTGCCGAGCGGATCGAGTACGGCTTTGCCTGGGCCGCGCGGCTGCCGGCGGCGCTGCCGATCTATCCGCGCGGGCATGCGCTGGTGGCGGGCGGATCGGATCAGGCCGGGTGCCAGCTGCGCGCGGTGCGCTTTGTCACTCCGGTCCCGGTTGGCGATGTGCTGGCGTTCTATCACGCCAGCGCCAGCGGGGCGAAGCTGCCGGTGCAGCACAGCCGCGAAGGCGATGACGATGTGCTTGAGGGCGCGGGCTTTGCCCTGTTCGTCCGCACACGCGCCGACGGCCTGACCGAAGCCGACCTGATCGCCAACGGAATCTAGGCGTCGCGCAGCCCCACGCCGATCACCGCGCGCGGCTGTTCCATTTCGTTCGAGGCGACCGGATAGGCGCAATAGTCCGCCGCGTAGTAGGCGCTGGGGCGGTGGTTGCCCGACAGGCCCACGCCGCCGAACGGGGCGGACGAGCTGGCCCCGTTGGTCGGGCGGTTCCAGTTGATGACCCCGGCGCGGATATTGGCCCAGAAGCGGTTGTAGTCCTGCGGCGTGCCGCCCACCAGCGAAGCGGAAAGCCCGAAGCGCGAATTGTTGGCCTCGGCGATCGCCTCGTCGAAATCGCCGACCTGGACGACTTGCAGCAAGGGACCGAACAGCTCGACATCGGGGCGGTCCTTGACCTGGGTGACATCGATGATCGAGGGCGAAAGGAACGGCAGGTCGTCGTGCTGGCGAACCATGTGCTTGATCGCCTTGCCGCCGTGGCTGAGCAGGTAGAGGAAGCTTTCGGTCAGGCCGTCGGCGGCGGCATTGTCGATCACCGGGCCCATGAACGGCACGGGATCGTCGAACGGGGCGCCGACGATCAGCCGGTCGGCCAGCCGTTTGACCTCGCCGATCAGGGCGTCGTACATCGTCGACTTGACGATCAGCCGGCGCGCGGCGGTGCAGCGCTGGCCGGCCGAGGTGAAGGCGGACTGGACCACCAGCGCGGCGGCGTCGGTGATCTTGGGGGTATCCCACACCACCATCGGGTTGTTGCCGCCCATTTCGAGCGCGACGATCTTGTCCGGCCGCACGGCCAGGCGGCGGTTGATCGCGATCCCGGTATGCGCCGATCCGGTGAACAGCACGCCGTCGATCCCTTCGTGGCCGACCAGCGCCTGGCCTTCCTCGGCCCCGCCGACCAGCAACTGCGCCACCGCCGCCGAAATTCCCGCGCGGTGCAGGCATTGCAGCAGCATTTCGCCGGTGGCCGGGGTCTTTTCCGATGGCTTGAAGATCACCACGTTGCCCGCGATCAGCGCCGGGATGATGTGGCCGTTGGGCAGGTGGGCGGGAAAATTGTAGGGCCCCAGCACCGCCATGACGCCATGCGGCTTGTGCCGCAGCGATGCGGTGCCCTGGAGCGCGTTGTCGAGTTTGCGCTGCGAGGTCCGCTCGGCATAGGCGCGAATCGAAATCTCGACCTTGTTGACCACGCTTTCGACTTCGGTGCGCGCTTCCCACAATGGCTTGCCGGTTTCGCGCGCGATCATCGTCGCCAGCTTTTCGGCATCCTTGCGCACTTCGTTGGCGAAGCGGCGGACCAGTTCCATCCGGGTGGCGAGCGGCTGGGCCGCCCAGGTCGGCCAGGCCCGCCGGGCGCGGTCCACAATCTCGTCCACATTGCCATGCTTGCCGCGCCAGATCTCGGCCCCGGTCGCCGGTTCAAAGGAAATCAGCTGCGGCTTGCTCAAAGAACCTGTCCCGTCCTGTTGTGGTTGCGATCCCCAGGGTCGCTAGGGCCTTAGTGCCTTGCGCCAAGGTTGGGAAGCCTTCGTTTTCCGGCCCGGTCTCCTGCTTGATTCCGGGTGGGAAATTTGTGCCGCGCGGCTTGCGCCGGTGCGCTCGTCGAGCGATAGAGCAGCGGATATGACCGCCGAAACCGCCGCGCCAGCTTCGCCAGCAGAAGCAGCCTTCGCCGATGGCTACTGGACCAGCCGCGATGGCCTGAAACTGCACTACCGCGACTATCCCGGCCGCGCCGATCGTCCCGCCGTGCTGTGCCTGCCGGGGCTGACCCGCAACGCCCGCGATTTCGCGCATGTCGCGCAGCGCATCGCCGGGGACTGGCGCGTGGTCTGCCCCGATCTGCGCGGCCGCGGCGACAGCGCCTATGCGCGGGAATCGGCCACCTACAATCCGCTGCAATATGTCGAGGATCTGGGCGAACTGTTCGACCAGGCGGGGATCGAACGGTTCGTGGCGATCGGCACTTCGCTGGGCGGGCTGCTGACCATGATCATGGCGATGACCATGCCCGATCGCGTCGCCGGGGCGCTGCTCAACGATGTCGGACCCGAAGTTTCGCCCGAAGGGCTTGAGCGGATCCGCGGCTATGTCGGCCAGGGCCGCACCTTCCCGACCTGGATGCACGCCGCGCGCGCGCTCGAGGAAAGCCAGGCGGCGGCTTTCCCGGACTACCGGATTTCCGACTGGCTCGACATGGCCCGGCGCTGCATGGTGGTGGGCGGCAACGGGCGGATCGTGTTCGATTACGACATGAAGATCGCCGAACCCTTTTCCCAGCCCGGCGGCGACGGCGTGGTCGACATGTGGCCGTTCCTGCTCGCGCTGAAGGACAAGCCGGCGGCGCTGCTGCGCGGCGAACTGTCCGACATCCTCAGCGAAGAGGTCCACCGCAGGATGGCCGAAAGCCTTCCGGGCAGCGATGCGGTGACAGTCCCTCGCGTCGGCCACGCGCCCATGCTGGATGAGCGCGAGGCCGTTGCGGCAATAGACCGGCTGCTGGCGCGGGTGGGATGAGCCGGCCGGCCGGTCCGTTGCGCCTGCTCCACCTGCATTCGAGCTTTTCCCCCGGCGGCAAGGAACTGCGCGCCGCCCGGCTGATGAACCTGTTCGGCGCGGGCATCGAACATACCGTGGTTTCCGGCGTGCCCGGCGAACTGGGCGCGGCGAAGGCGGTCGATCCGGCGGTCACGGTATCCTATCCCGATGATTTCCCGCCGCTGTCGGGCCGGCCGCTGCCCGCCCGCCTGCTGCGCCTGGCCCGGGCGATGCGGGGCTTCGACCTGGTCCTGACCTACAACTGGGGCGCGATGGATGCGGTCATGGCGCACCGGCTGTTCGCCAGGGCGCTGAACCTGCCGCCGCTGGTCCATCACGAGGACGGCTTCAACCGCGACGAGGCCGAGCGGCTCAGCCCGCTGCGCAATCTCTATCGCCGCCTGGCGATGGCCGGGGCGGCAGCGCTGGTCGTGCCTTCGCGGCGGCTTGAGGCGATCGCGCTGGAGGCCTGGCACCTGCCGCCGGCACGGGTGCGGCGGATCGCCAATGGCATTGCGCTTGACCGCTACGCCGCTGCCGCGCGCGGCGATGCCCTGCCGGGCCTGGTCAAGCAGCCGGGGGAATTGTGGCTGGGAACACTGGCTGGGCTGCGCATGGTCAAGAACCTGCCTCGGCTGGTCCGCGCCTTCGCCGCCATGCCCGCCGACTGGCGCCTGGTGATCGTCGGCGAAGGCCCCGAACGCGGCGCGATCCTGGCCGAGGCCGCGCGGCTGGGAATCGAAGCGCGCGTGCACCTGCCGGGCTTCGCGCCGGACCCGGCCGAAGTGGCGGGCCTGTTCGATCTCTTCGCGCTTTCTTCGGACAGCGAGCAGTTCCCGATCTCGGTGGTCGAGGCAATGGCCGCCGGCCTCGCTGTGGTCAGCCCGGCGGTGGGCGATGTCGCGGCGATGGTCGCCCCTGAAAACGCGGGCTGGATCGTGGCTTGCGGCGACGAAGCAGGGCTTGCCGACGCGCTTGCCGAGGCTGCGGCCCGGCCCGATCTGCGCGCGGCAATCGGCGCCGCGAACCGTGCGCGGGCCAAGGCCGAATACGATGAGGCGGCGATGCTGGCTGCCTACCGCCTGGTCTATGCCCAGGCGATGGGGCGCGGACAGTTTCCCTGAGCACCGTTCACCGCAGCTTCAGCGGGGCATATCCACAAGATGCGCGTTGAAATGGCCCCACCATTCGCTAAACAGCGCGGCAATCGTATATCCAGCCAGTGAAGGCAGTACTCTTGGCCATCGAACCCCCCAAGCTCCCAGTATCGTCGCCCAAGGCCGCCGAACGCGATGCGGCGCAGCAGGACGGCTTCCTGCGCGAAGTCGACGAAGCGCTGCGCGAAGAACAGATGGTCAATGCCGTCAAGCGCTATGCCAAGCCGGTGGGCGGGGCGATCGCGGCGATCCTGCTGGCGATGGGCGGCTATTTCGCCTGGGACTATTCGGTGAAGAGCGCCGCGGCCGAACGCAGCGAAAAGGCCGTCCTGGCCTTTGACAAGATGCAGGCCGGACAGCTTGATGCGGCCGCGGCCGATCTGATGCCGCTGCTCAAGGACGGCACTCCCGGCAGCCGCGCCGTGGCGGCGATGAACCTGGCCGCGATCGCGCTGGCCCAGGGCAAGGAACAGGAAGCCGCCAGGCAATTCGCCGCGATTGCCGCCGATGGTTCGGCGCCCAAGCCGTTTCGCGATCTGGCCGCGATTCGCGAAGTGACGATCCGCTTTGACACGATGAAGAGCGAGGACGTGGTCGCGCGGATGAAGCCGCTGGCCGTGCCGGGCAGTCCGTTCTTCGGCAGCGCGGGTGAGCTTCTGGGCATGGCCTATCTCGACCAGGGCAAGCCCGATCTTGCCGGCGCGCTGTTCGCGCAGATCGGCAAGGACCAGGACGCACCCAAATCGCTGCGCGCGCGGGCCAAGCAGATGGCCAGCAGCCTCGGCTACGATGGCGGGGTCGATATCCCCAGCGAAGCTCCCGAACAGCCGGCCGCACCCGCCGGCGCCGCGCCCGCCGCCGGCGCCCCTTCCGCGCCCAAGCAATAATACGGCAACAGCCAAGGATCACTTGATGCCCTCGACCTCGATCAACCGCAGCCTTTCCGCCTCGCTGGTTCTTACGCTTGCGCTGGCTCTTGCCGGGTGCGGCGCGTTTGGCGGCAAAGGCAAGCCGGCGACGCCAACCGTGGGCAATCGCATCCCGATCCTGTCCAAGGTCGATACCAGCGCCAAGGTCGATCCGGCGATCGCCGACCAGGCCGTGGTGCTTCCCCCGGCTGCCGAGAACGAGGAATGGGCCCAGGCCGGCGGCACCGCCAGCAAGAGCTATGGCAACCTCGCGCTGGCCGCCGCACCGCAACGCGTGTGGACAGCACGCGTAGCGGGATCGACCCCCAAGCAGCGGCTGGCCGCCTCGCCGGTGATCGGTGGCGGCATGGTCTTTGCGATGGGCACCGACGGCGTGGTCCACGCTTTCGATGCCAAGACCGGGGCCGAACGCTGGACGCAGGGCTTCCAGATCAAAGGCGACGGTTCGAGCGCGGTCTATGGCGGCGGCGCCAGCTATTCGAGCGATCGCGTATACATCACCACCGGGATGGGCGAGGTCGCGGCGATCAACGCGGCCGACGGCAAGCTGCTCTGGAAGGTCAAGCCCGCCGGTCCGCTGCGCGGCTCGCCGACCATTGCCTTCAACACCGTTTTCGTGATGACCCAGGCCAACCAGATCCTCGCGCTCAATCCCGAGGATGGTTCGCAGGTCTGGAACAAGTCTGCTTCGGTCGGGCAGACCGGTGTTTTCGGCGTTGCTGCTCCCGCGGCCGGGCAGGGCACGATCATTGCCGGATATTCGACCGGCGAACTGATCGCCTATCGCTATGAAAACGGGCGCGAACTGTGGTCCGACGCGCTGGCGCGGACATCGCTTTCGACTTCGGTCGGCGTGCTGACCGACATCGACGCCGATCCGATCATCGATCGCGGGCGCGTCTACGCGCTGGGCCAGGGCGGGCGCATGGCGGCCTATGAACTGGTGACCGGGCAGCGCATCTGGGAACTGAACCTGGCGGGAATCTCGACCCCGGCGGTCGCTGGTGAGTGGATCTTCACGCTGACCGACGACGGCCGCCTGCTGTGCATCGCCCGCTCGACCGGCAAGGTCCGCTGGCTGACCCAGCTCGACACCTTCCGCAACCAGAAGAAAAAGAAGAATCCGATCTTCTGGTCGGGTCCGGTGCTGGCGGGCGAAAGGCTGTGGTTCGTCAACTCGCTGGGGCAGGTCTACAGCGCCGCCGCGGCGGACGGCCAGCCCAGCCTGTTCACCAAGCTGGACAAGCCGGTTACCCTGGCCCCGGTGGTCGCGGGCTCCACCCTTTACGTCCTCGATGACGACGGCCGGATTTCCGCTTTCCGGTAAATCGCGGCCGTTACCCGGCCTTTAACCCTTCCGGGGTTATGGCCGGGGCAATGACCGATCCAGCAGCCAAAGCCGCCGTGCGGCCGCCCAGCGATGTTTCCGCTGCGGTCGGCATGGTCGGGCTCGTCCCGTTGACCTGCTGGATCCTGATCTGCCATTTCTGGCCCGAACTGGTCGCCCTGTTCGATCTGCCGAGCCGGGCCGAGCGGCTGACCGGGCCCAACGCGGCGCTGGTCGGGCTGCTGGCCTGCGCCGGGCCGATGGTCCTGTGGGAAGTGCTGGTCACCAAGGTCCACCGCCGCGCATCGACCGGGATCGACTGGGACCGCCCGCGCGCGCTGTCCGACGTGATTGAAGTGTCGATCACCAAGCTCGCGGGGCTATGGGCCACCTGGGCGATCATCGCCTTCCTCTATTTCGTCGGGCGCTGGTACTGGCAGGGGCCTTACCTCTTCGCGATGGAGGTGCTGCGCACCGCCGCCGTGCCGCTGTTCCTGCTCTCGGTGCCCTATGTGCTGTGGCTCGACCGGGTGCTGGTCGAACCGCGCGATCCCACGTGGAATTTCGGTGCACTGCTGATCGGGCGCGAGCCGTTCGATCCGGCCAAGGTGTGGATCCACCTGCGCGCCTGGGCGGTGAAGGGCTTTTTCACCGCCTTCATGCTGATGATCGTGCCGGGCGGCTTCCAGAACCTGGTCACGCCCGATTGGGGCACTTTCTTCCTGACGCCGGTGGGTGTCTCTACCCTGCTGATCACGCTGATGTTCGTGATCGACGAACAGATCGGCTCGGTCGGCTATATCCTGACGATGAAGCCGCTCGACGCGCAGATCCGTTCGGCAAATCCCTATCTTGCCGGCTGGCTGGCGGCGCTGCTGTGCTATCCGCCATTCCAGATGATGAACCCGCCCGACCGGCCGCTGTTCTACCTCACCGATACCTGGGGCGACGATACCTGGTTCCATGTCCTTGGCGGCAACGCGGCGCTGCTGTGGATCTGGGGTAGCTTGCTGGTCTTCCTGACCGCGGCCTATGCCTGGGCCACCGTGGCTTTCGGGATCCGCTTTTCGAACCTGACCTATCGCGGGGTGCTGACCAATGGCCCCTACGCCTTCACGCGGCATCCGGCCTATCTTGCCAAGAACGCGTTCTGGTGGTGTGCTTCGATGCCGTTCATGGTCTCGACCGGTTCGCTGGCCGAAGGCGTGCGCAACGCGTTTTTCCTTGGCTGCGTCAGCGCGATCTATTTCTGGCGCGCCAAGACCGAGGAGCGGCACCTGCTGGCGGAAGACCCGAAATACGCCGAATACCACGCCTGGATGAGCCGCCACGGCGCGATCACCGCGCCGCTGACCCGGCTGGGCGCGGCGCTGAAAGGGCGCCGCCGCGTGATCGAATAACGCCAGGCCGTCAGAAGCTCAGTTCGTAGATCCGGCTGATATCGCCGCCCCATTCGCCGTGATACTTGTCAAGCAGCACCTGCGCGGGAACTTTGCCGGTGCGGACGATCTCGTCCAGCGGATTGAGGAAGCCGGCTTCGGTATCGCCCATCGAATTGAGCCGGCTGCGCGAATTGAGCCCGGCGCGACTGATCGCCAGCACTTCCGCCGCGATGTCGCGCAGCGTTCCGCCGCCCGGAATCGGCGCGTCGAGGCCCAGCCTGGGCACCGCCGCGCGCAGTGCCTCGCGGCCTTCCATGTCCCAGCCCTTGACCAGGTTCCATGCCGCATCGAGCGCGCCCTGATCGTAGAGCAGGCCGACCCAGAATGCCGGCAGTGCGCAGATCTTGCGCCACGGCCCGCCATCGGCGCCGCGCATCTCGAGAAAGCTTTTCAGGCGCACTTCGGGAAAGGCGGTCGAAAGGTGATCGATCCAGTCGCTTTCGCGCGGCCTTTCGCCGGGCAGCGCCGGCAGCTTGCCAGCCAGGAAATCGCGGAAACTCTGCCCCGCTGCATCGATGTATTTGCCGTCGCGGAACACGAAATACATCGGCACGTCGAGCATGTATTCAACGTAGCGATCATAGCCGAAGCCGTCCTCGAACACGAAGCCCAGCATGCCGGTGCGGTGCGGATCGGTATCGGTCCAGATATGGCTGCGATAGGAAAGATAGCCGTTGGGTTTGCCTTCGGTGAACGGCGAATTGGCGAACAGCGCCGTTGCCAGCGGCTGAAGCGCCAGGCTGGTGCGGAACTTCTGCACCATGTCGGCTTCGCTCGAATAGTCGAGGTTGACCTGGATCGTGCAGGTCCGCAGCATCATGTCGAGGCCGAGGTTGCCCACCCGCGGCATGTGCCGCAGCATGATCGCATAGCGGCCCTTGGGCATGATCGGCAGCTCGTCGCGGGTCTTGTCGGGCCACATGCCCAGGCCCAGGAAGCCCTTGCCGGTCTTGGCCCCGATCGCCTTGACCTGATCGAGGTGGCGGCCGGCTTCGGCGCAGGTCTGGTGGATCGTCTCGAGCGGCGCGCCCGACAGTTCGAGCTGCCCGGCCGGCTCAAGGCTGACGGTGCTGTCGCTGCCCGCCATCGCGATGACCTTGCCGCCCTCGACGACCGGTTCCCAGCCATACTGGGCAAGCGCGTTCAGCAGGTCGCGGATCCCGCCAGGCTCGTCATAGCTGGGGGCATGGTGATCGGTTGTGCAATAGACCAGCTTTTCGTGCTCGGTGCCGATCCGCCAGCGTTCGCGCGGTTTCTCACCCTTGATCATCGGGGCGAGAAGCTGCTCGCGGCTTTCGATGATCGGTTCGTTGCTATCTGAAACCTGTCTCGTGCTCATTGCCGGAGCGCTATCGTTTTGTTTAGCGCCGCGCCAGAAAATTCGCCCTCCAAAGCTATTGCACGATGGCCTCGTAGGTCAGTGCAACGCTGCCTCCGGCGGCAAGCGCGGGTGCCGATCCGGCGATGTTCGAGCCGCTGGCCGATGCGCCGAACGGATCGCTTTCGTCGGCCCCGGTGTTGCCGTCGTCCTCGACCGTGGCGGCCGCGGCGCAGCTGGTCCCGGAACGCAGCGACCCGGCGACATAGCTGATCGCGGGCGGCAGGCTGTCCGCCATCTGGACCGTGCTGGCGCTGGTGTTGCCGGTGTTGGTCATCAGCACGCAGTAGCGCACCGTGGCGCCGGGGATCGCCTTGGGATTGGTGGTGCCGTTGGTGGGATCGCTGATCACGCTCGATGTCTTGGTGACCGCCATCGAGGGATAGATGATCGTCAGCTGGTAGTCCTCGACCTCGCCAAAGCCGGCCAGGCCCGAACTTGCCGCGCCGCTGGCGGACGCGAAGCGGAAGCGCGCGATCGTGGCTCCGGTCGCGGAGTTGGCCGGGGGGGTGAGCGCCAGCGCGATGGTGCCGTTTGCCGCGCCGTCGCCGTCGCCGCTGCCGCCGTCGCTGACGCTGCTGGCCACCTGTTCGCCGCTGTCGGCGAAATCGCCGTCGCCGTTGAAGTCGATCCAGGCGCTCAGCTTGCCCGGGCCGGAGACCGGAACCGAGATGCTGGTGGCCACCCCGCGAAACAGGTTGGGCAGGGTGACCGCATCGTCGCTGTCGGCGGAGGCGGTCGGGCTGTCGTAGGCGGTGCTCTCGTTGGTGAAGGCGCTGCCCATCCTGAGCCCCGCGATCGTGCGGTGACTGGCCGAACCATAGCTGGTGCCGGTCAGCGGCGCGTCCGAGAAGTCATAGGACGTGAAGATCCCGAAGGCCGCCGCGGTCCCGCCGCCGCCGTTCAGCGTGATGCCCAGCGACAGGTTCGTGGCGGTGGTTTCGACCACCGCGGTGCCGCCGCCGGCATTGCCCGGATCGTTGATGGTCACGCTGCCGCCGGCGATGCTGTAGCTGATCGAACCCTGGCTTTCGACCAGTTGCCAGGCGCTGCCATTGGTCGCCGCGACGATCGATTCGTTGGGAGAGGCGTCTTCGGCGTCGCCCAGGACAAAGCGCAAGGATACCGGGCTGGAATTGAGCGTGGCGGATAGCGCCAGGGTCAGGCTGGGATGCACGCCGTCGACACGGTTCCTGAGGCCGATCGGGTTGAGCCCGGCGTGCAGGTTTTGCAAGCTGTCGCCGCTCCAGGTGCCGACCGTATAGGGCACAATGTCGTCGCTGATGCCGCTGATCTGGCCGGTGATCGCCAGGCCGTCGCCCACGTTCCAGCTCTTGGTCACGGTCGCGCCCTTGTTGAACACCGTCACCCCGCCGCAGCTCCAGTCGAGCCAGAAGATCTGGCCCTTGAAGGAACTGGTCCCGCTGGCGGCATAGCCCGAACCGGTGGCCGTGCTGCCTGCCGGACAGGCGATGGTATTGGCGCCGACGGTGATGGTCCGGCTGGCGTAGTCGTCCTCGCTGGTGACGCCGTTGTTGACCGTGGAATCGGGATCGGGATGCGACGATGCGGTGATCTGCGCCACATTGGTCACGCTCGATCCGACCGGAGCAGCGGCGTTGACCGTGATCGTCAGGCTGGCCGAGCCGCCCGCGGCAATGCTGCCCACGGTCCAGACGCCGGTCGCCGAATTGTAGGTGCCGGTGCCGGCGGCGCTGACGAAACTGGCCCCGCTCGGGAGCAGATCGCTCACCGTCACCCCGGTGGCGGTTGCGCTCGACGTGGACGAATTGCTGGCGGTAAGGGTGTAGCTGTAGCTGGTGCCATAGGTCGGCGAGGCGGTCGACGCAGTCATGCCCAGCGACAGGTCGGCCAGCGCCGTGCCGGTGATATAAAGGTCGGCGCGCGTGAAGGTGCCCACGTCCTGCGCACCGTCGTCGCAGATCGTCAGCGTCCACGTGCCCGCCGAATTCTGCCCGTTGAAGGCCGAAAGCGCGTTCTGCGGGCGATAGCTGTGCGAATAGGGCGGCACCGCCGCGGTCGAATCCGCGAGGAGGCTGGGATGACTGGCGATCCCCAGCAGCGCCGAATCGTCGAACAGGTCGGACAGGTTGTCGCCGCTGCCGCCGGTCGCACTCATCAGCGTCACGCTGGTCCCCTGCGGCGAAGCCAGCGTGATGATCAGATCGCCGCGAAAGGTGTGGAGCAGGGCGATGCCGATGTTCACATCGGTGATCGCATAGCCGGTCGGGACGGTGAACGTGCGGGTCAGCGCGCTTGCCGTGCCGCAGCTTATATCGGTAATCGCGCCGCCGGTTGCGTTGGAATACTGGTTGGAAACCTGGGCCCGGGCCGGCATGCCCAGCAGCAGTGCGGCAAGCAGCGACGCGGCCAGCGCCAGGGCGCGCGACAGGCCGCGTTTTGTAAGGACAGCATCCATGCCGCCCTTTTGCCGCCAGCGTGGCTAATGGCCCTTTGCCCGGCGCCTAG
Source organism: Sphingomonadaceae bacterium (assembly GCA_046348665.1). Taxonomy (GTDB): domain Bacteria; phylum Pseudomonadota; class Alphaproteobacteria; order Sphingomonadales; family Sphingomonadaceae; genus Novosphingobium. Next base: position 1,921,687 of record JAXMDV010000001.1, read on the forward strand.
GTATCAATCCGTGGTTTTGCCCCAATCGCCCGCAACCCCCATCCACAGCGCCGTGCCGGCGATGGCGGCGGTTTCCCCGCGCAGGATGCGGGGTCCAAGGGTGATCGCGCGGGCCTGAGGCAGTGCCCGCACCGCCTTGCGCTCGGCCTCGTCGAATCCGCCTTCGGGGCCGGTCAGCAGCGCGGCGGGGCCTTGATAGACGCCGAACTGGCGCAGCGCTTCCTTGCCGCCCAGCTCATCGGCAAAGAACAGCGCGCGGGCGGGATCCCAGCTGCTCAGCAGCGCGTCGAGCTTCACCGGCGCCAGCAACAGCGGCAGCGCGGTGCGGGCGCACTGTTCCGCCGCTTCGGTCAGCACCGCGCGCGCGCGCTCAAGGTTGAGCTTGTCGGCCACGCAGCGCCGGGTCAGCACCGGCTGGATCCGCATCACGCCCAGTTCGCAGGCCTTTTCCAGCACCAGGTCGAAGCGGTCCTTCTTGAGCAGCGCGGCGCAAAGCGTGAAATCGGGCACGTCCTCGCGCGGACGCAGCCGGGTTTCGGCGGCCAGCACCACCTCGCGCTTGCCCGCGCTCAGCACCCGCGCGGCCCATTCGCCGGTCGCGTTGTCGCACAGCACCACGCCGTCGCCCTCGCTCACCCGCATGACCCGCGCCAGGTAGTGCGCCTGCGGCCCATCGAGCGCCACCTGCGCGCCGGCAGACAGCTCTTGCCCCACGAACAGGCGCGGAGCGCTTTTGGGCGGCCAGGCGGGGGTGGCGGGCATGGGCAAGCTCTAGCGCATTTTGCCGATCAGGCTAGATAGCCCGTATGACTACCACCGAAGTCGTCCCGGACAGCCAGCACAGCGGCCTGGTCGCAGCCCTGCCGCAGCCCCTGCGCGACTATGCCCAGCTCGCCCGGTTCGACCGGCCGATCGGCTGGTGGCTGCTGTTCTGGCCCTGCGCCTGGGGGCTGCTGCTGGCCGGCGGGATACCGACTCCGTGGGACGGGCAATGGCTCCTGCTGGGCTGGCTGCTGCTGGGCTCAATCGCGATGCGCGGGGCAGGGTGCGTCTATAACGACATCGTCGATGCCGACATCGACCGGCAGGTGGCGCGCACCGCGCTGCGTCCGGTGGCCAGCGGGCGGATTGCCAGCCGCGCGGCCTGGGCCTGGCTGGTCGTGCTGTGTCTGGTCGGGCTGGTGGTCCTGCTGCAACTGCGCCGCGAAGCGCAACTGGTCGCGCTGGGCAGCCTGGCCCTGGTCGCGGCCTATCCCTTCATGAAGCGGATCATGCCGTTTCCGCAGGCCTGGCTGGGGCTGGTCTTCACCTGGGGCGCGCCGGTCGGCTGGATCGCGCTGCGCGGCGACCGGCTCGAGGTCATGGCCGCGCTCTATGCCGGGTCGGTGCTGTGGTGCGTGGGCTATGACACGATCTATGCCTGCCAGGACCGCGAGGATGACGCGATGGTCGGGATCGGATCGAGCGCGCTGACGCTGGGTCGACACGTCAGGACCGGGGTGGCGCTATGCTATGCCGGGGCTGTGGCACTGTGGGCGCTGGCGTTCTGGTGGCTGCGGCCGGACTGGCTGGCGCTGCTGGCGCTGGCTCCGGTGGCGGCTCACCTGGGCTGGCAAGTGCTGACGCTGGAGGACACCGACGCCGACAACGCGCTTGCCCGCTTCCGCTCGAACCGGTTTGCCGGGCTGCTCATGGCGCTGGCCTGCTGGGTGGTCGGGAACGCCTGATGTGCAATCTCTACCGGATGACCAAGGGCACTGCCGAAGTGGCAAAGCTGTTTGCGGTGGAACCCGATCTTGCCGCCAATTTTGGCGCCGAGGTCTATCCCGGCTATCCCGGACTGGTGGTGGCGCAGGGCCGGGCGCGGGCGATGACCTGGGGCTTTCCGCTGGTGCTGAAAGGCAAGGCGGGCCAGCCGCTCAAACCCAAGCCCGTCACCAACGCGCGCGAGGACAAGCTGCTGACGCCCTTCTGGCGCGACAGCTTCGCCGCGCGCCGCTGCCTGATCCCGGTTAGCCAGTGGGCCGAGGCCGAGGGAGAGAAAGGGGCGATGACCCGCACCTGGTATGGCCTGCCCGATGCCGAAGTCTTCGCGGTCGCAGGGCTGTGGCGGCCCAGCGCGGAATGGGGCGATGTCTATTCGATGGTCATGGTCGATGGCCACCCCCAGATGGCTGAGGTGCATGACCGCATGCCGCTGATCCTCAGCCATGCCGCGCAGCGATACTGGCTGGAGGGAACCGGCGAGGACGCGCTGGCGCTGTGCCTCACCTGGGAAGATGACCTGACCGTGGACCGGACGCTGGAGCGCTGGGCCGGGGGTGGCTTCGCGCCGCGGCAGGAAGGGCTGCTCTAAACGTAGGACACCATCTCGAACTCGATCCCGTCCCAGTCGAGGAAATAGAACCGCCGCCCGGGTTCGTAGTCCATGTGGCTGAAGGGCGTCAGCCCGGCCTTGATCACGACCCGCTCGGCCTCCTCCAGATCGTCGACCACCAGCCCGACATGGTTGAGCGGCACGCCCTTGGCAAAGCGTTCGTGCCCTTTCCCGTCGTTGTAGATCGCCAGGTAATCGTGATCGTTGCCGACATGGATCGTCCAGCCGCCCAGCTGCGAAGGACCGCGCCAGCGTTCGTGCCAGCCGCACAATTCCTGCAGCAGGGCGCTTGAGCGGTCGGGATCGCTCACAGTGATGTTGACGTGTTCAAGGAATCCGTTCGGCATAAAGAATATCCTGTATTCAAGCGTTTACCGCGCACACAAATCATTGCGCTTTATCATTGTGCAACCTCAAGCTAACTTGAGGTCAAGCACAATGTCGGGACTTCGTCATTGCGAGGGCGAAGCCCGCGGCAATCCAGGGCGGTTTGAACCCTCGGTGGATTGCTTCGCTCCGCTCGCAATGACGAAGGATTGGCCATGGACCGCAACGACCTGCTGCCGATCGGCGAACTGGCGCGGCGCACCGGCCTCGCGGTTTCGGCGATCCGGTTCTACGAGGACAAGGGCCTGGTCCAGGCCTACCGCACGATGGGCAACCAGCGCCGCTTCCTGCGCTCCGACATCCGCCGGCTGAGCTTCATCCTGATCGCTCAGAAACTCGGCCTCAGCCTCGATGAGATCGAAACGCAACTCGCCACCCTGCCGCAGGGCCGCACCCCGACGCTCAGCGATTGGCAGAAGATCAGCCGCGCGATGCGCGTCCAGATCGACCGGAAGATCGCGCTGCTTACCCTTACCCGCCGAAAGCTTGACGAATGCATCGGTTGCGGCTGCCTGTCGCTGCAGCGCTGCCAACTCTACAACCGCGATGACCGTGCTGGCGCGGCGGGGCCAGGTCCGCGATATGTGCTCGATTAGGGAAGCCTATCTCTTCCGATCCAAACCCCGCTCATGCTGAGCTTGTCGAAGCATTGTCCTTCCTGCCATTCGCGGTTGAGGGAAAGGACAATCCTTCGACAAGCTCAGGATAAGCGGTGTTGAGGGGGCATCCCGGAATTCCCGCCTATGCTGAGCTTGTCGAAGCACTGTCCTTCTTGCCGTTCGCGCTTGAAGGAAAGACAATCCTTCGACAAGCTCAGGACGAGCGGTGTTGGAAGGACAAACCCGAATTCCGCCCATGCTGAGCTTGTCGAAGCATTGTCCTTCTTGCCATTCGCGATTGAGGGAAAGGACAATCCTTCGACAAGCTCAGGACGTGCGGTGTTGGAAGGACAAACCCGAATTCCCGCCCATGCTGAGCTTGTCGAAGCACTGTCCTATCTGCCGTTCGCGATTGAGGGAAAGGACAATCCTTCGACAAGCTCAGGATAAGCGGTGTTGGGAGGACATTCCTGAATTTCCGCTCATGCTGAGCTTGTCGAAGCACCGTCCTTCCCTTCCTGTTGAGAGGACACCCTCGAATTCCCGCTCAGGCTGAGCTTGTCGAAGCCCCGCGCAATAACCTCACTCCGCCGCCAGCAGCTCTTCCGCCCCCTCAAGGTCGACGCTGACCAGCCGGCTTACCCCGCGCTCGACCATGGTCACGCCGAACAGGCGGTGCATCCGGCTCATGGTCACCGCGTTGTGGGTGACGATCAGGTAGCGGGTCTCGGTTTCGCCAACCATCGCGTCGAGCAGGTCGCAGAAGCGCTCGATATTGGCATCGTCGAGCGGCGCGTCGACTTCGTCGAGCACGCAGATCGGGGCCGGGTTGGTGAGGAACAGCGCGAAGATCAGCGCGACCGCGGTCAGCGCCTGTTCCCCGCCCGAAAGCAGGGTCAGCGATTGCAGCCGCTTGCCCGGCGGCTGGGCGTAGATTTCCAGACCAGCCTCAAGCGGATCGTCGCTGTCGACCAGCGCGAGATGCGCGCTGCCACCCTCGAACAGCTTGGTGAACAGCCGCTGGAAGTGGGTGTTGACCGCCTCGAACGCGGCGCGCAGCCGTTCGCGGCCCTCGCGGTTGAGATTGCCGATCGAGCCGCGCAGACGGCTGACCGCTTCGCTCAGCTCGGCCTGCTCGGCCAGGCTGGCGCCGTGCCTTGCCTCGGCTTCGGTGAGCTCGTCGGCGGCGAGCAGGTTGACCGGGCCAAGCCGCTCACGGTCGGCGACCAGCTTGTCGTGCTCGGCGCTTTCCTGGCCTGAATGGCCGACGGTATCCGACTGGAATTCGAACCGTTCGGGCAGCAGGGGGGGCGGACACTGGAAGCGTTCGCCCGAAATCCCCGCCATCTCGGCGCGGCGGGCTTCCTCGTTTTCGGCGCGGGCGGCGGCTCCGGCGCGGGATTCGCGGGCCGAGGCCAGCGCTTCGTTGGCCTCGGCGAACTGCGTCTCGATCCGGCGGGCGGCTTCGCCAAGCTCGGCAACCTTTGCTTCGGCGGCGGCCAGTTCGGCGGTGATCCGCTGGCGCACTTCGTCGCCCGCCTCGATCTCGCGCATCAGGCTGGCGGGCTTGGCACCCACGACCGCGCGTTCCTCGGCGATCTCCTCGAAGCGGCGCTGCATCGCCGCGAGGCGGCTGGCGGCATCGCCGGCGCGCGCCTGCCAGCCCCTGATATCGCCGCGCAGGGCATTGGTCCGCTCGCGCGCGACGGCGATCGCCTGGTCATGCGCGGCAAGCGCGGCACTGGCCGATTGCAGCCCTTGCCGCGCGGCATCGTGGCGCGCCTGCGCGGCGGAAAGCTTGGCGCGGCCGCTTTCGGGATCGGGCAGCGCGGCGCGGCGCGCCTGTGCGGCATCGCGCTCGGCCTCGGCCAGGGCGACCTGCTCGGCAAGATCGCCCGCCGCTTCGGCCAGTTCGGCGCGGCGCTGCTCGAGCCGGGCTTTCGCCGCCTCGGCCTGGTCGACCGCGCGCAGCGCTGCGCGCTCGGTCTCGGAAGCCTGTGCGACCGCGCGTTCGGAGGCGATCAGCGCGGTCTGCAACTCCGAAAGCTCGGCCTGGACCTTGGCGGCCAGCGCCTCGGCCTCGGCCACCAGCGCCTGCTTGCCGGGCAGTTCGGCCTCAAGCGCGGTGAAGCGGTTCTCGGCCTCGAGCCGGGCGGCTTCGGCGGCGCCTTCGCCCTGGGTGACGAAGCCGTCCCAGCGGCGGATCCGTCCGGCCCTGGTAACCAGCCATTCGCCCGGGCCAAGCCTGCGGCCATCGTCGCTGTCAGCCACATGGACCAGCGCGAGGCGGGCCTTGAGTTCATCCGGGCACCGGGTGACCTGCTCGGCCAGGCTGTCCTTCACCGCGGCTGGAGCCTCGGCCCCCGTCCAGAAGCGGCCATCGCCGTCCTGCGCCGGGCCCAGCGGGGCCTTGGCATCGCGGCCCAGCACGGCGGCCAGCGCGCGTTCATATCCCGGCGCGGCCCGCACCGCGTCGAGCGCGATGGGCAGCCCATGCCTGCCGCTCGCCTGGCGCGCGCGCGCCTCGCGGTCGCGCAGCAGCGCGTTGTATTCGCGCTCGATCCCGGCAAGCTCGGCCCGGGCGGCGGAAAGCGCGGACCCGGCGCTGTCGCGCGCGGCTTGCAGCCCGGTCTTGCGCTCTTGCTGAACCTCAAGCCCGCTGCGTGCGGCAGCCAGCGCAGTCACGGCGGCATCGCGGGCCTGCTCGGCCTCGGCAAGCGCGGCAATCGGATCGCCCTCGCGCTCCAGCGCGGCGCGCAGGTCGTCCTGGCGTTGCCGTTCACCGGCGAGCCGGGTCAGGCGCTGTCCGGCGGCGGACAGCTCGGCATCGGCGACCCGCCACTCGGCCTCGACCCCGGCCTGATCGGCAGTCGCCTTGGCCAGCGCGAGTTCGACCTGGCGCAGGTTGCGATCGGCATCGTCAAGCGCGGCAGCCATCGCCGGACGGCGGCGTTCATCGCCTTCGAGCGCCTCCTCTCCCAGCGCGAGATCGCGCTCGAGCCTGGCAAGTGCGGTGGCGGCATCGGTGGTCAGCCGATCGGCATCGCCGCGGTCTTCTTCCAGCCGCGCTTGCTGACGCTCAAGATCCTTGAGCCGCTGTTCGGCCGCTTCAAGCTGACTTGTAAGTTGCGCCATCCGGTGGCCGTGGGCGGAGGCATCGTCGCGCCGATCGGCAAGCTCGTCGCGCGCCTGTGCAAGCTCTTCGGCGGCCTGGTGCTGGGCCTTCTGCGCGGCCGTCATCGCGGCCTGGGCTTCGGCCACGCGGGCTTCGGCCCCCTGGGCTTCGGCGCGGGCGGCTTCGGCGGCGGCGGCGGCATCGCGCCAGCGGGCATAGACCAGCCGCGCCTCGGCCAGGCGAATCCGGTCGGACAAGGCCTTGTAGCGTTCCGCCGCGCGGGCCTGGCGGCGCAGGCTCCCGATCTGGGTGTCGAGCTGGCCCATCAGGTCTTCGAGGCGGGCCAGGTTGGCTTCGGTCGCGCGCAGCTTCTGCTCGGCGTCCTTGCGGCGCACGTGGAGGCCGGCGATCCCCGCCGCCTCTTCCAGCATCATCCGCCGCTCGGCCGGCTTGGCGGCGATCACCGCGGCGATCTTGCCCTGGCTGACCAGCGCCGGGCTGTGCGCGCCGGTGGCGGCATCGGCGAAGACCAGCGCGACATCCTTGGCACGCACGTCGCGGCCGTTGACCCGGTAGGCGCTGCCGGCGCCGCGCTCGATCCGGCGCACGACCTCCATCTCGCTGTCGTTGTCGCCGGCATCGGCCAGCAGCACCACTTCGGCGAAATCTCGCGCCGGGCGCTGCGCGGTGCCGGCGAAGATCACGTCTTCCATCCCGCCGCCGCGCATCGACTTGGGCGAGGATTCGCCCATCACCCAGCGGATCGCTTCGAGCAGGTTCGACTTGCCGCAGCCGTTGGGGCCGACGACCCCGGTCAGGCCGGGTTCGATGCGCAGTTCGGCCGGCTCGACGAAGCTCTTGAAGCCTGAGAGTTTGAGCCGCTTGATGCGCATCGGATTGGCCGGCCGGTTCCGCTCAGCCGATCAGCGCGCCCCGGCGGTGCGCAGGGCCTGGGACAGCTTGCCCCAATCGGCGATTTCGGCCGGGAGCTGGCGACCGTTGAGCACGAAGGTCGGGGTCTGGTTGATCCCGTCTTCGCCATACTTCTTGGCATAGCCGGCAATTTCGGTCGCGGTGTCGAGCTTGGCGAGACAGGCGTGGGCCTGATCGACCGAGACACCGCGCGCGGCGAAGAATTCGGTAAAGCCCAGCGCATCCGAAAGCGCGGGGAAGCGCTGTGCCGGGGGCAGCTGGCTGGCGGCTTCGGCGCGCTGCTGCACTTCCGGCGTCTGCAGCGGAGCGTTCATCGCATCGAAATTGGTATAGATCTGTTCGACCAGCGGGAAGAAGGCCTCCTTGGGCGCGCAGCGCACCAGCATGGTCAGCGGGATGTCCTGCGGGTGGATTGCAAAGCTGCGGAACTCATAGCTGACCCGCCCGGTCGAGATGAATTCGGCCTTGAGCGGTTCCATCGCTTCCGCGCCGAACTTGGCGCAGTGCGGGCACGAAAGCGAACCATATTCGACCAGCTTGATCGGCGCCTGGGGGTTGCCCAGCAGCATCCCGCCGTCGGCGACCGCCTGGACCATGTCTTCCCACTTCTGGCCCGCGGGCGCGGCGATCTTGGCGATAGCCTCGCCGGTCGGCGCGGGAGCGGACGCGTCGTCCTTCTTGCAGGCGGCGAGACCAAGCACGAGCGGAGCGGCTGCAAATGCCAGCAGCAGGTGGCGGGGGCGAAAGGCAGTCATGGTTCCTCACAATTCCTTGCAGGTCGAGTCGGGAAAGCTAGCCGGGATCGGCTTGGCGAAGAAGGATCGGCGTGCCGGGCTGCAGGCTTCTCCACAGGTGAATCAGATCGTCGCGGGCGGCAGCAATGTGTCCTGGATCAGCGGCTTGAGCGGTTCCCAGCCATAGACATCCTGCAGCTTGCCGTTGATCCTGAAGCTGGGGGTGCCGGCAACGCCATCGGCGATGGCCTGGTCGGTCTGGTCCATCAACTGCTTGGCCCTGACCTCGTTGGCCAGACACGCGTCGAGCTGGACGGGGGTATAGCCGCGGCCCTGCATCAGCTTGATCAGTCCCAGATCGCGCGCCACCACCTTGCGCAGTTCGGGCTTGTTGGTTTCAAGCGCGGCCCAGCGCTGCTTGTAGGTCGGATCGGCGGGCTGCGCGAACCAGCTGGCCTGCGCCGCAAAGACCGCATCGTTGTTGCCGAACCACTTGTCCTTGGCGCCGCAGGTGACCAGCAAGGTGGCGATCAGGTCGAATTCGTTGCGCATGAACGGCTGCAGCTCGATCGAAACCTTGCCCGAACGGACCAGTCCGCCGCGCAGCTCGTCATGTGCCTCCCGGTTGAAGTCGGCGCAATGCGGGCAGGTATAGGACATGTATTCGACCAGCTTGACCGGCGCGGCGGAACTGCCCAGCACCACCGTTCCGCGCGCGGTGAGCGTCACCCGCTGGTCAAGCGGCGTAGCGGCGGCGGCGGCTTTGCGCTTGGCGCCGGCGGCGAGGCCGGCCTCGGCAGTCAACAGCAGGGCGCCCATAGCCAGGGCCGAAACCAGTTTCTTCATCCGTCACATGCTCGCATCGATCTGGGGGCGCAGCTGGGACCACTCGGTCGTATCGTCCAGCAACTTGCCGTTGATAGTGAATGCCGGGGTGGATCGCACCCCCAGCGAATAGCCTTGCTTGGCCTGGCTGCCAAGCCGCTGCGCCAGCGCCTGGTCGGCAAGGCAGCGGTCCACGGTTAGCCGGTCGTAGCCGCGGGTCTCCATGATCGCATAGAGGTGGAAATCGGCGGCGATCGCCTGGCCGCGCTGGAGCAGCGTGCCGGTGGTCCAGCGGTTGCGCTGCGCCGCGCTCGAACGGCCCAGCGGCCCGATCCAGCTGGCCTGGCTGCGCATCAGCGCCGAATGGTTGAGGAAGAACTTCTCCTTCGGACCGCAATTGGTCAGCATCGCCACCGTCAGGTCGACCGGATCGCGCAGCTGGTGGCGCACTTCGATCGAGAGCTTGCCGCTCGAAATGTAGGCGATCCGCAAGGGTCCATCGGATTCGGTGGTGAACTGCGCGCAATGCGGGCAGGTATAGCTGACATATTCGGCCAGTTTGACCTTGGCGGCCGGGTTGCCCAGCACGTGGCTGCCATCCGCGCCCAGGGTGACCACCTGGTTCCATCCGACCGTGCGCGGCGCCGCGCCAGCCACCGAGGCCATCATGGTCAGGGCAAGAAAGGATGTCCTGGCTTTCACTTGTCGCCCTTGTCGTCCGCATCGCCAAGGCTGCGCGCCAGCGATTCGAGCACCGTGCGCAGCTCGGGATCGCCGATATCGCGCAGGCTTTCTCCCAGTTCGAACGGGATCGGCCTGAGCGACGGCGGCGCTTCGGCGCGCTTTTCAGCAGGCGGAGGCTTAACCTCACCTTGCCGGAGCTTGACCCGGGCAACCGCGTTGTAGCCGAAGAAGCGATTCACCCGCTCGATGATCTCGGGCACCACGTGGGCGATCAGCGGGGCATGGGCGGCAACCACAACCAGCTGCAGGATCCCGCCGCTCTTTTCGCCGGGCGGGAAACGGATCGATTCCGGGGCACAGATGCGGGCATGGCGTTCGCCCACGATCTCGGGCCAGCGGGTTACCACGCTTGACTGGATGAAGCCGAACCGGCGGAAGGCGGTGCGGCCGACATCGGGCATCAGGTCGGCAATCGCGCGCACCCCGGACCCGCGCGGCCGCTCATAGCGGCGCGGTTCCGGCTTCGGCTTCTTTCCTTCCCGTTCCATATGGCTGCGGGCAATGCCATAGGCAGCCGATGGACGCCAGCGCGCAGACGATTCAGAGCCGGTTGCTCGCCTGGTACGATGGCGCGCATCGCCGCCTGCCCTGGCGCAGCCCGCCCGGTGCGCCGCCGCCCGATCCCTACCGGGTCTGGCTTTCGGAAGTGATGCTGCAGCAGACCACGGTTGCCGCGGTCATCCCCTATTTCGAGGCATTCATCCGGCGCTGGCCGACGCTCGCTGCGCTGGCTGCGGCCGAAGAGGCGGAAATCATGGCCGCCTGGGCCGGGCTTGGCTACTATTCGCGGGCCCGCAACCTGGTGGCCTGCGCGCGCGAGGTGGCGCGGCGCGGCGGGGCATTCCCTCAAAGCGAAGCTGAACTGCGCAAGCTGCCGGGGCTGGGCGCCTATACCGCCGCGGCGGTGGCCGCGATCGCCTTTGGCGAGAAGGCGGCGGTGGTCGACGCCAATGTCGAGCGGGTGGTCGCAAGACTCGATGCGATCGAACAGCCCCTGCCAAAGGCGCGCGGGATGATCCGCGCGCGGGTGGGCGATCTCACCTCCGCCGACCGCCCTGGCGATTTCGCCCAGGCGATGATGGACCTTGGCGCGACGATCTGCACCGCGCGCCGCCCGCACTGCGCGATCTGCCCCGTGCAGGAGCACTGCCAGGGCCGCGCGCTCGGGCCGGAACGATTTCCGGTCAAGCCGGCCAGGGCCGTGAAGCCGCAGCGCCAGGGCAGGGCGTTCTGGATCGCGCGCGATGGCCTGGTCTGGCTGGTCCGGCGCGGCGCCAAGGGCATGCTGGGCGGAATGCTGGCCTTGCCCGACGACGGCTGGAACGCGCGCGGCGATGGCGCGGCAGAGCCACCGCTGGCCGGCCCGTGGCAAGCCGGCGGGCTGGTGCGCCACGGCTTCACCCATTTCCATCTCGATCTGCAATTGATGCTTTATTCGGGGAGCGATTGGGCTAGGCTTGACGCGCAGCAAGGTGAATGGTGGCCGCTTGACCGGCTGGATCAGGCCGGGCTGCCCAGCCTGTTCGCCAAGGCCGCGCGGCTGGCGCAGGCGCAGGATTGAATCGACCGGGGAGAATGGAGTGCGACCAGAACTGAACCGCCGCGAGCTGCTGCTGGGTGGCGGGATCGGACTGGCCGCGCTGGCCATGCCGCAAGCGCTGGCGCGCACGCCGGCGCAGCACCTGCCTGCGGTCAACGCCTTGCTCGACGATCTGGTCCGTAGCGGCAAGCTGCCCGGGCTGGTGACCTCGCTCGCATCGGGGCCGGGTGCACCCCGGTTCGTATCACGCGGCAGGATCGCCTTCGACGATCGCTCGCCGATGACGCCTGACACGCTTTTCCGCATCTATTCGATGACCAAGGTGGTCACGGGCATGGCGGCGGTCGAACTGATCGCCCGGGGCAAGCTCCGGCTCGACCAACCGGTGGCAGACGTGCTGCCCAAATTTGCGCGGATGCAGGTGCTGGTCAGTCCCGATGCGCCAGTCGATCAGGTCCACCCGGCCAAGGCGCAGATCACCATGCGCAACCTGCTGACCCATACCGCCGGGCTGGGCTATACCGTGGTCCAGACCGGCCCGATCCGTAAAGCCTACCTTGCTGCCGGGCTTGGCGGCGGGCAGGTCAGCCGCGAGCCGCTGCCGGGTGAAGAACGCAGCATCAGCGCACCCGGACTTGCCGCCTTTGCCGATCGGCTGGCCGAAATGCCGCTGGTCTACGAGCCCGGCACCCAGTGGTCCTATTCGCTCGGGCTCGATCTGATGGGGCGGGTGATCGAAGTGGTCACGGGCATGCCGTTCGACCGCTACCTGCGGCAGACCATCTTCGATCCCTGCGGCATGGTCGATACCGGCTTTCAGGTGCCCGCGCGAAAGGCCTCGCGGCTCGCGACGAATTACGGGATCAAGGACGGCAAGTTGGTGCCGATCGATCCGGGGGCAAGCTCGATCTATCTCGATCCGCCGCCGATGCCGTGGGGTGGATCGGGGCTGGTTTCCAGCGCGCGCGATTTTGACCGTTTCATGGCAATGGTCGCAGGTGGAGGACTTTCGGGTCGCCACCGGGTCTTGAGCGTCGAGGCGGTGGCGCTGGGCACTTCGAACCTGCTGCCGCCGGGCGCGGCGACCAGGGGCACGTGGATGGAAGGCGCGGGGCACGGCGCCGGGGCGCAGCTGGGGCTGGGCGAAAAGGCCGGAGTGCTGGGCTGGAGCGGCGCGGCAGGCACGGTCTTCAGGATCGATTGCAGGCGCGGGATCCGCGCGGCGCTCTATTCCCAGCACATGCCGACCAGCGCCTATGCCCTCTATGACAAGTTCCCCAAGGCGGCGGGAAGCGACCTCTCGGCACCGCAGCTGGCGATCTAGGGAGAAGCGCGAATGGAAGACCGGATCGCACTATCGCGCCGCCAGTTGATCCGCGGCGGCGCCATGGTCGGTGGCGCGGCGGCGCTTTGGGGCCTGCCGCTCGGGCGGGTCCTGGCGCAGGCCGCGGCACCGGGGATCGAGGCGCAGTGGCCGGCCGTTACCGCGCTGGTCGAAAAGTATGTCCGCAGCCGCAAGATTTCGGGAATGATCGCCACGCTCGGCTGGAAGGACCAGGCCCCTGGCTATATCGCCCGCGGCCGCGAAGGATTCGACGATCGCGATCCCGACGGCCCGGACAGCCTGTTCCGGGCCTATTCGATGACCAAGCCCGTGACCGGCATGGCGGCGATGATCCTGATCGACGAAGGCAAGCTGAGGCTTGACCAGCCGCTGGCGGACATCGTGCCGGAATTCGCGCAGATGCAGGTCGCGATCGATCCGAAAGTCAGTCTCGATTCCCGTCCTGCCAAGAACCCGATCACCGTGCGCCACCTGCTGACCCATACCAGCGGCCTTGGCTATGCCGGGATCGGCAAGACCCAGGTCGATGCGCGGCTCAGGGCACTGGGAGTGGTGCCGGCGCTGGTTTCGCGGCGCAGAATCAAGGGGATCAACGATGGCCCGCCGTGCCCCGGCCCGGACGAATTCCTGCGCCTGACCGCCAGCGTTCCGCTGCTTGCCGAACCGGGCAGCCGGTGGTCCTATTCGATGGGGCTGGACGTGCTGGGGCTGGTGATCGGGCGTGTCGCGGGGACCAGTTTCGAACAGTTCGTCAAGGATCGGATCTTCGGCCCCTGCGGCATGACCAACAGCTTCTTCCGGGTGCCGGAAAGCGCCATGCCCCGGCTGACAACCAACTACGGCTATTTCCTCGGCTCGCCGGTGGCGATCGACAAGCCCGGCCGCTCGATCTACCAGGACCCGATCCCGTTCGCCTTCGGCGGCTCGGGGCTGGTGACTTCTCCGGCCGATTTCGACCGGTTCCTGACGATGCTGGTCAATTACGGCACGTCTGGCGGGAAGCGCGTGATGAGCGAGGCGGCGGTGCGGCTCGGCACTTCCAACCTGCTGCCCGATGGCGCGGACATCAAGGGCACATTTGTCGACGGCCAGCATTTCGGCGCGGGCGGCGTGGTCGGCACCGGCAAGGACGAGGGCCTGTTCGGCTGGTCGGGCGCGGCCGGAACCATCGCTTTCGCGCAGATGAACCTGGCACTCAGGACCAGCCTCTACGTGCAGTACATGCCGCAGCAGAGGTTGCCGATCCTGCGCGAATTCCCCAAGGCTGTCGGCGCGGACCTTACCGCGATGAAGGAGCGCAAGGCATGAGCATAGGAACCATCGCGTTCGCCGGGGCAGGGCTCGACCGCGCGGACCATATCCGCTCGGACGATGATGCGCTTGCCGGCCTGATGGACTGGCGCGCGCGCCTGCTCAGGCTGGATGGCCTCGATCCGGTGATCGACCCGGATGGCAATCTGGGCTGGGGCACTCTGGCCGATGCCGCGCCCGACAGCGAACTGGTGTTCCTTGGCCTGGCCCAGGGCAAGGCGTGCTTTGCCGAGGTGTTGCCCGCCCTGCTGGGCAGCGTCGCTCCCGCCAATCCGCGGCTGTGGGCGGCGATGTCGGCGCTCGAAAGCGGCGAACTGGCGACTTATGGCACCGCCCGCGCGCTCGTCGATTGGCATGCCCGGCACCGCTACTGCGCCCGCTGCGGCAATCCCACCGAGCTGGCCAAGGGCGGATGGCAGCGCACCTGCACCAACCGTGTCTGCAAGGCCGAGCATTTCCCGCGCGTCGATCCGGTCGCGATCATGCTGGTCGAGCATGACGGAAGCCTGCTGCTGGGCCGCCAGCCGCGCTTTCCGCCGCGCCGCCTGTCGACGCTGGCAGGCTTTGTCGAGCCGGGCGAAAGCATCGAGGAAGCCGTGGCGCGCGAGGTCAGGGAAGAGGCCGGGATCGAGGTGCGCGACGTGCGCTATGTCGGCAGCCAGCCCTGGCCATTCCCCTCCAGCCTGATGATCGGTTGCCACGCGATGGCCGATAGCGCCGAACTGACCATCGACCGGACCGAGCTTGAAGAGGCCGACTGGTTCACCCGCGACGAAGTGGCCCATGCGATGAGCGGTGCCGATGATGGCCGCTTCATAGCGCCTCCTCCGCAAGCGATCGCGCATCACCTGATCAAGTGGTGGCTCGCGCGATGAACGCTCCGGCCAAGCTGTCGATCGACATCTATTCCGATGTGATGTGTCCCTGGTGCATCATCGGCTACAGCCAGTTGCAGAAGGGGCTGGCCATGCTCGAGGGGGAGATCGAGGCTGAAGTGCGCTGGCTGCCGTACGAACTCAACCCCGACATGCCGCCACAAGGCGAGGGGCAGGGCGAGCATATTGCCCGCAAGTATGGCCGTTCGCCCGACGAAATCGAGGCCAACCGCGACCGGCTGACCGCGATTGGCGACCGCGCGGGTTATTCGTTCCGCTATACCGGTGAGGGCGAGCCGCCCGAGGCGATGATCTGGAACACCTTCGCGGCGCACAAGCTGCTGAAGTGGGCGCTGATAGAGCATGGCGCCGCCGTGCAGAACCGGCTCAAGCTGGCGCTGTTCGACGCGCACTTCCAGCAGCGCCGCAACGTGTCCGATCCCGATGTGCTGGTCGATGTGGCGGCATCGCTCGGGCTTGATCCGGCAGGTGCGCGCGCCGCGCTTGACGACGAGGCGCTGGGCGTGATCGTCCGCCGCGAGGAGGCCCAGGCCTGGGACATGAACATTTCGGGCGTTCCGGCAATGATCGTCCAGGGCAAGTTCCTGATCCCCGGCGCGCAGGAACCCGAAGTCTATGTCAGTGTGCTGCGGCGCGTGGTGGTAAAGGGTCTCTAGACCAGGCCCAGCCGCGCCAGGTCGGCCGCCAGCTGGCCCGGCATGGCATCGCCCGCAATCTCGCCTTCGGCAAGGTCGCGCGGGGCGTCCTGGTCTTCGAGGTAACGCCAGCCCTGGTGCGCGCGGCGCGGCTTGGGCAGCACGTCGATCAGCGTTGACGAAATGACGATATGGGTGCGCCCGCCTTCCGCCTCCTCGAACCCCAGGATTTCGCTGCGCGCGACCAGCTGGTGCTTGAAGATCCAGTAGAGCGAGCCGCCGACCAGTTCGGCGTGGCGCTTGGGCAGATAGCGGGTGGTAAGCCGGGTCTCGCTGCCCCGGTCGGCGAACCAACCGTGGATTTCCGCCAGCGATGCCGCCTTGAAGGCAACCTTGGTCATGTGCAGCGGCATGGCTACTTGACGATCCCGCTGACCGTCGCGAGCCCAAGGAAAACCAGGAATCCCATCGAATCCGTGGTCATGGTCACGAAGATCGAGCTTGAAATGGCCGGATCGACCTTCATCCGCTCGAGCGTGAGCGGCACGAAGACCCCGGCCAGGCCGGCAATGACGATATTGGCCAGCATGGCGGCGGCGATCACCGCCCCAAGCTCCGGGTTGGCGAAAATCAGGCTGACCGCGATGCCGATCACCACGGCGACGGTGGCGCCATTGAGCAAGGCGATCCCCAGTTCGCGCCGCACCGCGCGCCAGGCGTTGGAAGCGGTCAGCTGGTTGGTGGCAAGCGCCCGCACGGTCACCGCCAGGGTCTGGGTGCCGGCGTTGCCGCCGATCCCGGCAACGATCGGCATCAGCGTGGCGAGCGCGACCATCCGCGAGATGGTCCCTTCGAAACTGGCGATCACGCCCGAAGCAACGCAGGCGGTTAGCAGGTTGGCGATCAGCCAGCGGACCCGCGCGAGATAGCTTTCGCGGATCGGCTCGTTGATGTCGCCTTCACCGGCACCGGACAGCAGCAGCACGTCCTCGCCGGCTTCCTCCTGGATGATGTGGACCACGTCGTCGACCGTGATCTGGCCGACCAGCCGCCCATCCTCATCGACCACCGCGGCCGAGATCAGCGCGTATTTCTGGAACCGCAGCGCCACCTCTTCCTGGTCCATGCCGACCGGGATCAGGGTCTGTTCGCGGGTCATCACATCGGTCAGCGCGATATGGCGCGGGGTGCGCAGGATCCAGCTCAGCGCGCAAGTGCCCACCGGATGGTGGCGCGCATCGACGATGAAGACTTCCCAGAACTCGTTGGCCAGCTCGTGGTCGTCGCGCAGGAAATCGATCAGATCGCCCACACTCATATGTTCGCCCACCGCGACGAAATCGCGGCTCATCAGGCGCCCGGCGCTCTCCTCGGGGTAGGACAGCGCGGATTCGATCGCGGCGCGGTCCTCGGGTTCCATCTCGGCAAGGACGGCCTGCTGGTCGTCCTCGTCGAGATCCTCGAGCATCGCCACAGCGTCGTCGGTGTCGAGCTGTTCGGCGATGTCCGCCACCTCGCCGGCGGGGAGCGATTCGACCAGCAGTTCGCGGACGTGATCGTTGAGCTCGGCGAAGACTTCCGAACCCATCAGGTCGCTTATCGCCTTGGCCAGCGCAGGGCGTTCGTCGGCATCGAGCAGTTCGAACAGGTCGGCGACGTCGGCCGGATGAAGCGGCTCGACCAGCTGGTAGACCTCGTCGGTCTCGCCCGCCTCGAGGGCTTCGCGCACCCGGCGCACGAAGTCCTTCTTCAGGGTGTTTTCCTCATCAAGACTGTCCTCGACGCGCGCACCCTCGGCGGCATCCGCCGCTTCGCCCTGCTGCGCTTCAAGGAGTTCCTCGGGAGTCATCGCCGGTGGTCTAGGCCGGTGCATGGCAAAAGCAACCCGGCGTTGCCACGAGGCGTGACTTTGTGCCCAAGCTCCCTATATCGGGGCCCAAACCATCAGGAGACCGCTTCATGGCCGAATACCTAACCCTGTCGCTCAGCTCGGGCGGCGACGTGAAGATCAAGCTGCGCCCGGACCTCGCGCCCGGCCATGTCGAGCGGATCGTCGAGCTGGCGAACGAAGGCTTCTACGACGGCGTCAAGTTCCACCGCGTGATCCCCGGCTTCATGGCGCAGGGCGGCTGCCCGCAAGGCACCGGTATGGGCGGATCGTCGAAGCCCGACCTCCAGGCCGAATTCAACAACGAACCGCACGTGCGCGGGGTCTGCTCGATGGCCCGGACCAACTATCCGCATTCGGCCAACAGCCAGTTCTTCATCTGCTTCGACGACGCGAGGTTCCTTGACCGCCAGTACACCGTCTGGGGCTTGGTCGAGGAAGGGATGGAATTCGTCGATGCCCTGCCCAAGGGCGAACCGCCGCGCGAACCCGGCGTGATCGAGAAGGCGACCGTCAGCTGAATTCCTCCCCGGCACGGGGAGGGGGACCACCCGCAGGGTGGTGGAGGGGTACGCGCGGATGATCGGTGACTCGCCGGTCAGCACCGGTGCTGCCCTTCACCCTTGGGCCACTTGCCCGTGCCCTTCCACCATCCTGCGGATGGTCCCCCTTCCCTAAAGGGAAGGAACCCGCCGTGCCTTCAGCACCCTGATCTTCGGTTCGAGCATCTGGCCCTTCATCACCCCTTCGCCCCTGGTTGGCGAACGCGGGCTGTCAAAGACCTTCCGCACCACATCCATCCCTGAAACGACGTGGCCGAAAGCGGCGTAGCCGGCCTGGAAATCCGGGTTTTCGCTCCTGGGATCGGCATCGAAGCTCGGTTGGTCGGAGACCAGGATCGTGAAGTCAGCCCGCGCGGTGCCCGGCGCGAGCCGCGCCATCGACAGCGTCCCGGCCTTGTGCGACAGGCCGGTCACGCTGGTCGGCTCATGCGCGATCGGCGGAAGCAGCTTCAGCGGAAAATCGTTGAGCCCGCCCTGGATCAGCCCGTTGGGTTGCTGGCCCCAGTCGAGGTGCATCGAGCGGTAGAACACCATTCCGTCATAGCGCCCGCTATCGACATAGCGCATGAAGTTCCCGACCGTGATCGGCGCGTGCTTGTGATCGAGCTCAACCACGATCGAACCCAGTTCGGTGACCAGTTCGACCTGAACCGTATCGCCCAGCGGCGGCGGCGGAGGGGCTGGTCTGACCTTGGGCTTCGGCCTGGCCGCGGCGGTGAGTGCCACGAAGGCGGCAGGCAGGGCGGCGATCAGTGAACGGCGTTGCATGTGGCGATGATGCGAAAACCCCGGCGCACTGGCAAGCGCCTTCCCAAGCTTAGAGCCCCGCGTTCGAAATCCAGTCATTGAAGATCCGCACGCTGCGCACCTCAAGCGCGTGCGGGCGGCAAATGAACCAGTAGGAATAGGGGCTTTCCACTTCGACATCGAACAGCTTGGCAAGCCGCGAATCGTGGCTGCGGTGGAAATGGTCGTCGTGCATGATCGCGATGCCAAGGCCGTTGGCGGCGGCCTCGAGGATCAGCTGGCCCGAATCGTAATGGTCTATCGCCATCGGTTCGATCCCGGTCATGCCCAGCGCCTGTTTCCAGGCGACGAAGCTGTCGGGCAGCTCGGTATGGATCAGGAAAGTCTGGCGTGACAGCGTCGCCTCATCAGGGTGATCGCCGATCTCCGCGGCCAGCGCCTTGGATGTGAAGGCATAGACCCGGTTATGGTCGAGCCGCACCGAGTGGAACTGCGGATCGGGTTCCTTGGCCAGCACGATCGCGGCATCAAGCGTATCGCCGACCCGGGAATCGAGATGCGGACTGGTGTCGATGTCGATGTGCAGGCGCGGGTGGGCCTTGCGCAGTTCGGGCAGCCGCGGGAACAGCCGCTGGGTGCCGAACAGCGGCAGCACGCCAAGATGCAGGCGCAGCACCTTCGAGTTTTCAACCTGCCCTTCGACCGCCGTGGCAAGTTCGTCGAACTTGGGACTGACGGCATCGTAGAAAGCCTGCCCTTCGTCGGTCAGGCGCATCGCCTGGTGCTGGCGGGTGAACAGCCGCTTGCCGATGAAATCCTCGAGCGCGGCGACCCGGCGCGACAGCGCCGAAGGGCTGAGCCCGAGTTCGTCGGCCGCCGCGCGTGCGCTGCCCAGCCGGACGATCCGCACGAACGCCTCGATCGCGCGCAGGGGAGGAAGGCGGCGGATTGCCACTACACCAAACCCGACGGCCCTGAACTTGTCGAAGGGCTGCTTTTCCTTTCGGACGCAGCGCCCGTCTTCAAGAACAAGGGCAGTCCTTCGACAAGCTCAGGACGAGCGGAATTGTACTTCGGTCTGGTTTTCATGCCGGATTATTCTTCCGGTTCCTCTTGAGGAACGGGGGGATGCAGGCGCAGACGCGTAACGCGTTTTTCATCCGCTGCAACCACTTCGAGTATCCAGCCGCTGTCATGGTTCAGCATGGCGCCGACCGCGGGGACCTGTCCGGCAAGCAGGAAGGCAAGGCCGCCCAGCGTATCGACATCTTCCTCGACCTCGCCCAGCCGGGGATCGATCGCCTCGCCGACATCGTCGAGCTCGGCCCGGGCATCGGCATCCCACATCCCCGAATCGAGCGGGATCAGCAGCGCTTCGGGCGCATCGTCGTGCTCATCCTCGATCTCTCCGGTGATTTCCTCGACCAGATCCTCGAAAGTGATGATCCCGTCGGTGCCCGAATATTCGTCGACCACCACCGCCAGGTGCACCCGGCTGGCGCGCATGTCGTTGAGCACGTCGAGCGCATTGCGCGCCTGCGGCACGAACAGCGGCTGGCGCAGCAGCGTGGTCCAGTCCTTCGGCGGCTTGCCGCTGGCAAGGAGGGGGAAGACATCCTTGATCAGCACCATGCCCAGGATCTCGTCGAGCGTTTCGCCATGAACCGGCAGGCGCGAATGGCCATGTTCGGCAAAGGCTGCGACCACTTCGTCCCAGCTCGCGCTGCGCGGAATGGCGATGATCTCGCCGCGCGGAATGGCCACGTCGTCGGCATCGTGCTCGCTGAAGTGGAGCAGGTTGCGCAGCATCTGCCGCTCGAGCGGGGAAAGATCGCCATCGGCATCCTCGCCGCCGTCTTCCTCGTGCTCGTCGATCGCCTCTTCCAGCTGTGCGCGCAGCGATTGGTCCGGTTCGGCCATGTGCCTGAGACGCCGGACCAGGCCTGTCAGCCAGCGCCTACTGTCTCCGTCTCCTGAAGGTATGTCGGCCATGGCCGCTGCATTGTCCCTATGTCTCGTCGTGGTCGCCATATGGGTCGGCAATGCCCAGTTGCGCAAGCGCCTTTATTTCCAGAAGTTCCATCTCGCGCGCTTCGGCCGGGCCAAGTTCATGGTCATAGCCGGCCAGGTGGAGCAGGCCGTGGATGATCAGATGGACGGCGTGATCTTCAAGGCTGATCCCCTTGTCCGCCGCCTCGCGCCGGCAGGTTTCGAGCGCCAAGGCGAGGTCGCCGAGCAGTTCGGGCGGGCCATCAGCCGGAAGGGCGAGCAGCTTCGCCCGCTCCAGCATCGGAAAGGACAGCACATTGGTCGGCTTGTCCTTGCCGCGCCATTCGCGGTTGAGTTCGTGGACTTCGGCATCGCCCGCCAGCAGCAGGCTGGCGGAGAGGCGGGGATTGGCAAGTTCCGGCACGTTCCCGGCGAGCTTGACGGCGGCGCGCAGGGCCAGTTCCTCCCAGTCCGGGGGAGAGGGCCAGCCGGCTTCGATGGAGATATCGAGGTTCACGCCAATCCCTTGCGCCTCAGGCGCCGTCGCCTTCATAAGCCTCGACGATCCGCCCGACGATCGGGTGGCGCACGACATCGGCGGTGCTGAAGCGGGTGATGGCAATGCCGTCGACGCCCTCGAGCCGTCCCACCGCGTCGTTGAGCCCGCTCATCCCGGGGCCGCCGGGAATGTCGACCTGCTTGGGATCGCCGCAGACCACCATCCGGCTGTTCATCCCGAAACGGGTGAGGAACATCTTCATCTGCTCGCGGGTGGTGTTCTGCGCTTCGTCGAGGATCACGAAGGCATCGGCCAGGGTGCGACCGCGCATGAAGGCGATCGGCGCAATCTCGATCTCGCCGCTGGCGATCCGGCGCTCAACCTGTTCGGGCGGCATGCAATCGTAGAGCGCATCGTAGAGCGGGCGCAGGTAGGGATCGACCTTTTCCTTCATGTCGCCGGGCAGGAAGCCCAGCCGCTCACCGGCTTCGACCGCCGGTCGGCTGAGGATCAGGCGCTGCACCGATCCGGTCATCAGCTGCGCGACCGCCTGGGCCACCGCGACATAGGTCTTGCCGGTGCCGGCCGGACCCAGCGCGAAGATCACGTCCTTGCTGGCCAGCGCGCGCATGTATTCGACCTGGGTCGCGCTGCGCGGAACGATCGTTTTCTTGCGCGTGCGGATCATGATCGGCGGGGCACCGTCGTCGCCGCTGACGATCCCTTCAAGGGTCGGTTCCGCTGACATCACAATGATCGATTCGACCGCACCGGGATCGAGTTCCTGGCCCTGGAGCAGGCGCTGGTGCATGGCTTTCAGCACATCGCGGGCGCGGGCCACGCCGTCATCCGGCCCTTCGATCTGCACCCGGTTGCCGCGTGCGGAAATGAAAACCCCCAGCCGGTTCTCGATCAGTACCAGATTGGCGTCGAACTGGCCGAACAATGCGCCGAGGATCGTCGCCTCGTCGAACTCTATTTCGGTCCGGGCCCGGCGGGACAGGTCGGGACGGCTGGGCGCCTCATGGTGGGCGCGGGTGGGTTTGCGGGGCATAGGGGCTTGAAGGGCGCTCCTTTCGGTCCGGGCCACGATCGGTCCTGATTCGGAAAGATAGGCGCGGCACCGCCGGGTGCAAGCGACAGCACCGTGACTGACGGTGGAAAAGCGGTCAGGCGTGGGTCTGCCGCAACAGGCGGGCCGAAAGCGAGTTGGGTCCGGCTTCGACCAGTTCCACCTCGACCAGGTCGCCGATCGCGGCTTGGCCGGTGAAATGGACCGATTGCAGCCAGGGCGACTTGCCCAGCCACTGGCCCGGATGCTTGCCCTTGCGCTCGACCAGGACCTCGCAGCGCCGACCCACCGCAGCGCGGTTGAAGGCCAGCTGAGAGGCACCTAGCGCGGCCTGAAGGCGCTGGAGCCGCTCGTCCATCACGGCCGGATCCACCTGCCCGTCCATCGTCGCGGCGGGGGTGCCGGGGCGAGCCGAGTACTTGAAGCTGAAGCACTGGGCATAGCCCACGCGCTCGACCAGTTTCAGCGTGTCCTCGAACTCGGCATCGCTCTCGCCGGGGAAGCCGACGATGAAATCGCCCGACAGCGCGATGTCGGGCCGGGCCTGGCGCACGCGGTCGAGGATGCGCAGGTAGCTGTCGGCGGTGTGGCTGCGGTTCATCGCCCTGAGCACCCGGTCGCTGCCCGACTGGACCGGCAGGTGCAGGAACGGCATCAGCTTGGGCACGTCGCGATGCGCTTCGATCAGGGCTTCGGTCATGTCGGCGGGGTGGCTGGTGGTATAGCGGATGCGGGCCAGGGCGGGCATTGCCGCCAGTGCCTCGATCAGCCTTTCAAGACCGCGGTTGCTGTCGTCACGCCAGGCGTTGACGTTCTGGCCCAGCAGCGTGATCTCGCGCGCACCGGCTTCGACCAGTTTCTTCGCTTCATCGACCAGTTCATTGAATCCACGCGAAACTTCCGCGCCGCGAGTATAGGGCACGACGCAATAGGTACAGAACTTGTCGCAGCCTTCCTGCACCGTCAGGAAAGCGCTCGGCCCAACCTTGCGCCGGGCGGGAAGGGCATCGAACTTGGTCTCGGCCGGCATGTCGGTATCGACCACGCGCCGCCCTTCGATCGCGTCTTCAAGCATCGCCGGAAGCCGGTGATAGGCCTGCGGTCCCACCACCATCGAGACCGACGGGGCGCGGGCCATGATCTCTTCGCCCTCGGCCTGGGCGACACAGCCCGCCACCGCGATCAGCGGCGCGGTGCCGTCTTCACGCTTGAGGCGGCCGATGTCGGAATAGACCTTTTCGGCGGCCTTTTCGCGGATGTGGCAGGTGTTGAGCACCACCAGGTCGGCTTCCTCGCCCTCGGGCGCGGGGGCGATGCCCTGCTCGGCGAGCAGTTCGGCCATGCGCTCGCCGTCATAGACGTTCATCTGGCAGCCGAAGCTCTTGACCCGGTAGGTCCTGGGGGGTGGGGTTGGGCGCATGGGCTGGGGCCTATAGCCGCCTTTGCCCGCGCTTTCAAACCTCGGTCTTGGGGGCGACGTAACCGACCATCGGCAGGTCGAAGCGGAACGGGCGCAGCGGCTTGCCCAGAGCCTCGACCAGCCGTTCCTCGATCTGGCGGCGCACCTTCGAGGCGATCGCCTTGCGTCCGCCCACTTCGTGCGGATCGAACGGATCGAGGAAATGGACGCCGACCGCGAAGGTCCCCGGCCGGGCGAAGATCCGCCGGGCATTGGCGATCCCGGTTTCGCGGTCGAGCCAGGCGATCCATTCGGCCACCGGCCCATAGTCGATCACCACCGGCTGGACCAGCATCCCGGGCGGCGGCGGTTCGAGCACCGAAAGCATCGAGGTCTTGAACGGCAGGAGCGAATGCCCGTCGGTCACGGTGCCTTCGGGAAAGATCACCACCGACCAGGTATCGGCCAGCGCCTCGCGCAGCGCGTTGATCTGCGAGGCGATGTTGAGCTTGGCCTCGCGCTTGACGAAGACCGTGCGGTTGAGCCGGGCCATCCAGCCCAGCATGAACATCTCGGCAATCTCGGCGCGGCTGACGAAGGCCGATCCGGTGATTCCGCCAAGAACCGGTATGTCGAACCACGATACGTGATTGGGCGTGAAGAACACATCGCGCTTCAAGGGAACGCCGTGGACCGTGATCCGCGCCCCGATCACCCAGGCCGCCCAGCGCAGGAAGACCATCGGAAACGGCGAGCCGTACTTGACCAGGCGGAACAGGTAATGAAGCGGGGCGGCAACCAGCATGGCCAGCGCCAGCAATATGGAGCGGCCCCAGATCCTGAGCTCGCCCGCCAAGCCGACCGGAAGCGGGGTTCCGGCAGCGGCGATCGGGATGGCTTCCTGGGAATCGAAAGGGGGAAGGTTTGACATTCAGCCCTGCAGTTCGCTGAGGATTGCTTCGCGCGCGGCCAGGGCGATGGTTTTGCGGTTTTCCAGCTGAGCACCGCTGAGCGGGGCAAGGAAGCGCACTTCCATCTTCACGGGCCGTCCACGGGCCAGAATCCGCAGGAAATTATCCAGGCCATGTTCCTCGCCGATCCAGGCGATCTCGGGGGCTTCGGACCCGTAATGCAGCAGGACCGGCTGAACCGCGATGCCCTCGGGCAG
This sequence comes from Sphingomonadaceae bacterium, assembly GCA_046348665.1. Taxonomy (GTDB): domain Bacteria; phylum Pseudomonadota; class Alphaproteobacteria; order Sphingomonadales; family Sphingomonadaceae; genus Novosphingobium. Next base: position 1,946,453 of record JAXMDV010000001.1, read on the forward strand.
AGGTTCGATGGCCGACAGCAGCGAGCTCTTGAACGCGTGCAGGCCGGTGCCGTCGCTGGTCGTGCCTTCGGGGAAGATGGCCAGCGCCCCGGTATCCGACAATGCGGTGCGCACAGAGTCGACCTGCCGGGCAACGCTGGCGCGATCATGGCGGGCAACGAAAACCGTATCGGCCATTGCGCAGAGCCATTTGAGCAAGGGCATCGAGGCCAGCCCGTCGTGCCCGACGAAAGCCGTGCCGGTTGCCGCGGCCAGCGCCGGAATGTCGATCCAGCTGACATGGTTGGCGAGCAGGAAGACCCGGCCAGGCGCCTTGCTGCCCCGGTACGTCAGGTCAACCCCGGCGATCCAGGCGACCCCGGCCAGGAAGACCCGCGGCCAGGGGTTGTGGTGGCTGAACAGGCGGTGGAGATAGTAGAGCGGCACGCAGGCGATCAGCAGCAGCGCCATGCAGGCAATGCGGATCGTTGCCCTGAGCCACCCGGTTAGCGATATGCGCCGGGTTCGCGCCAGCGCGAGTGCCATCAGTCCTTGCGCTCCAGCCGGACGCCATAGAGTTCCATCCGGTGGTCGACCAGCCGGTAGCCGAGCCGTTCGGCGATCTGGCGTTGCAGCGCTTCGAGTTCGGGATCGACGAATTCGATCACCCGGCCGGTTTCGACATCGATCAGGTGATCATGATGGGCTTCGGGCGCGGGTTCGTAGCGTGAACGGCCATCGCCGAAATCGTGCTTGTCGAGGATTCCCGCCTCTTCGAACAGGCGGACGGTGCGATAGACCGTGGCAATCGAGATCTTCGGATCGATCGCCGAAGCGCGTTCGTGCAGGCTTTCGACATCGGGGTGATCCTTGGCCTCGGACAGGACCCGCGCGATCACCTTGCGCTGTTCCGTGATCCTGAGCCCGCGTTCGGCGCAGAGTGCTTCGATATCGATCTGCTGTTGCACGAAGAAGAAAGTCCCGAATGAAATACCCCGCCGATCATAGACCGGCGGGGCGAGAGTTCAACCTTGACGCGATGGACCGGTCAGGCGGATTTCTTGCGGCCGCGCTTGACGCCCGGCTTGCGGCCCAGGCCGATCTTCTTGGCAAGATCGCGGCGCTTTTCGGCATAGTTGGGAGCGACCATCGGATAGTCGGCGGGCAGATTCCAGCGCGCGCGATACTGTTCCGGGGTCAGGTTGTAATGCGTCATCAGGTGCCGCTTGAGCATCTTCAGCTTCTTGCCGTCTTCAAGGCAGACGATGTAGTCGGGCTTGATCGAGGCGCGGATCGAAACCGCCGGTTCGGGAAGCTTTTCTTCGATCGCGGCTTCACCGCCAAGTCCGGCCAGCGCGCCGTAGACGTTGGAGATAAGCGCGGGAACTTCATCGACCGAGACGCTGTTGTTGCTGACATGGGCCGCGACAATATCCGAAGTCAGCGTGATCAGCATTTCTTGTACATCGGCATGGGTTGCATCCATGACCAATTCCTTTCTCCATTCATGACCCGTCCGTTGTGGACTCTCCCACGGTTTTTTTTGTGGCAGCGGGGGGCTAGATCACTTTGTCGCGGTCGACAAGAGTCAATCGGGCCGGCGGCTTTCCCTGATGGAACCGATGCGAGCCCAATAGGCGAATAGTGGTATCGATTCAGGTTAATGACAACGTAAAGGTAATGGCATCGATACGTTCGCCGGATTTAGTCCGATAATAACCCGGTCGCAGCCCGCTGGGTTCAAATCCACACTTGCGATAGAGAAATTCGGCCGGATTTCCCTGGCGCATTTCAAGAAACAGCTTGTCAACCGCGCGGCCGCGGGCGTCTTCCAGCAGTTTGTCGAGCAATTGCCGGCCAAGGCCCAGCCGCCGACAGGCCGGGGTCACGCCCAGCAACAGCAGCTCTTCTTCGTCCAGCGCGGTGCGCGAAAGGAAGAAACCGGCGCATTGGCCCGCGTGATAGGCCAGACCATAGTGGCACGATCCGGCCAGCAGCGCATCTTCGACCTGGCGGCGATTCCAGGCCTCGCCATAAGCGGGGTCGAACGCCGCTGCCATGACCGCCATGATCTGGTCGATATCGTCGGCGGGAGCGATCATGGTGCGGCGCCGGGCAGGCGGGCATCGGGTGCCCGGCCATAGATCAGCGCCGGATCGGCAAGAAGTGCGGTTTCGGGCAGCAGGTTGGCCTGGCGGGCATCGGGCCACAGTTCCACCGCCTTGCCGAAACCGCGCCGGGTTACCAGTTCGCCGGCCCGGCTGCCGACGATCAGATCCTGCCGGACTTCGGCGGCGGCGCGGGCGGGCGCAATCGAGCGCAGGTCGCCGCTGCTGGTGCCGTCAGGGTCGAAGCCCTGAACGAACCATTCGCCATGCCCTCCGTTCATCGCCACTGTCAGGGCCTGTTCGCCGTGCTGGCGCCGGGCCATTGCGGCAACAAGCGCCAGGGTAGGGTAACCGACCAGTTCGGCTTGCCAGGCGAAGGCGAGCGCGCGCGCGGCGGCCAGCCCCACCCTTAGGCCGGTGAAGCTGCCCGGACCGAGCGAAACCGCGATCCGCTCCGCCTGGCCCTTGCCTGGCAGGGCGGCGATCATCGGCACCAGCGCCTCGGCATGGCCGCGGCCCAGCGTCCGGTAGTCACCGGCCAGCAGCGCGCCATGCTCGAACAGGGCGACCGAGCAGGCCTCGGTCGCGCAATCAATCGCCAGCAGTCTCATCGCCGCGGCTGTAGCCCGTCAGGCCAGGCGATTGAAAGTCCCGAAATCGGGGCGCGGGCTGCGATCGAAGATGGTCGCGGGATCGCCGTAACCCAGCGTCGAGATGAAATTGGATTTCACCGATGGGGTATCGGCAAAGAACGCGGCATCGACGCCCTCGTTCGAAAAGCCCGACATCGGCCCCGTATCCAGCCCCAGGGCGCGCGCGGCGAGGAGGAAATAGGCGCCCTGCATGCTCGAATTGCGCATTGCCGACACTTCGCGCAGCGGCACATTGCCTTCGAACCAGGCCTTGGCGTCGGTATGCGGGAACAGCCAGGGCAGGTTCTCGTGATAGTCGATGTCCATCCCGATGATCACCGTCACCGGAGCCTTGAGGACTTTTTCCGCATTGGCCGGCAGGCAGAACCGCGCGAGCGTGGCCTTGGCTTCGTCGCTGGTGCACCAGACCAGCCGCGCGGGCAGCATGTTGGCGCTGGTCGGCCCCATTTTCATCAGATCCCAGATCGCGTGGAGCTGCTCGGTCGAGACCGGCTTGTCGAGATAGCCGTTATAGCTGCGGGCAGTGCGGAACAGCTGATCGAGCGCAGCATCGGCAAGCGGCTGGGTCATGAAATTCTCCGGAAAGGGCGGTATCGGGCGGCGAAATCAGACCGCGCGCACGTCGTTCACTTCGGGAACGTAGTGCTTCAGCAGGGTCTCGATCCCGTTCTTGAGCGTGGCGGTCGAACTGGGGCACCCCGCGCAGGCACCCTGCATCGTCAGATAGACCACCCCTTCGCGAAAGCCGCGATAGATGATGTCGCCGCCGTCGTTGGCCACGGCCGGGCGGACCCGGGTTTCGATCAGTTCCCTGATCTGCGCGACGATATCGGCGTCGGCCGGATCATCGCCCAGGTCGGCGTCGTCTGCGGCGACCGCGATGCCCGCGGCGCTGGGCGCGTTGAACAGCGGCGCGCCGGTGATGAAATGGTCGAGCAGGATCGCCACCACCTGGGGCTTGAGCGCCGACCAGTCGACACCGGGGGCGGCCGTGACCGAAACGAAATCGCGTCCGAAGAACACGCCGGTGACATCGCCGAGGTCAAACAGCGCGCCGGCCAGCGGCGAGGCCGCGGCCGATTCCTCGTCGCGGAAGTCGCGGGTCCCGGCGGGCATCACCTGTTCGCCGGGGAGGAACTTCAGAGTGGCCGGGTTGGGCGTCAATTCGGTTTCGATGAACATGGCATGCCATGTAGGCGCCGCGTCCCGCTGGTCAAGACCACGCGGCAATTGAGCCCTCTTGCGAAGTTCGCGCGTTGGAGGCAAATCGGAACCTCGCAGGGGGCCAAGCAAATGAAACTGTTGAGGCAATCATTGCAGGTGGCGGCAGCGGCGGCGTGTCTGCTGGCGACAAATGGCGAGGCGCAATCGCGTCTGGGCGGGGTCTATGGCACCTGGATCAACCCCAAGCGCAGCGTCACCGTGGTGACCAGCGCCTGCGGCAAGCTGTTGTGCGGAACGGTCGTTTCGGCAACCCCCGAAACGCAGCGCATCGCGCAGGAGGCCGGCGCCCCGGCGCTGATCGGCACCCGCCTGCTGCAGGACTATCGCCAGACCGGGACCAATCGCTGGCAGGGCAAGGTCTTCGTTCCCGATCGCAATTCCAGCTACTATTCGACGATCAAGCAGATCGATGCCAATCACCTGAAGATCAGCGGTTGCATTCTTGGCGGGCTGCTGTGCAAATCGCAGGTGTGGGAGCGGCTCTGATCGCACCGCGGTGGTGAACATGCGCCTGCCGGCATAGCGGCCGGCCTTCACCCCTTATTCACTGGCCAGTCAGAAACAGGCTGCCTATAGTCCTTTCTCTATGCATTTCAGATCACGGCCAGCGCGCCTTTCCGCCCTTGTCCTTTCGGTCCTGTCGCTGGTTGTCGCCCCGGCTCTCGAAGCGGCCACCGCACCGGTCAGGCAGGCGGCCGCAAGCATTGCCCGTGCGCCCAAGGTCGATCCCTCGGTCCCCTGGCTTTACCGCGGCAGCAACATTCCGATCGACCGCGAATGGATCTTCGGCGAGCTTCCCAACGGCGTGCGCTATGCGGTGCGCAAGAACCACGTACCGCCCGATCAGGTCTCGATCCGGGTCCGCATGGATGTCGGCTCGCTCTATGAGACAACCGCAGAGATGGGCTATTCGCACCTGCTCGAGCACATGGTCTTTCGCCAGTCGAAGTATCTCGGCGATGGCGCGGCGATCCCCACCTTCCAGCGGCTGGGCGCGACTTTCGGCAGCGATACCAATGCCTTGACCGGGCCGATCAGCACGACCTTCAAACTCGACCTGCCCGACGTCAACGACGGCAAGGTCGACGAAGCGCTCAAGCTGCTTTCGGGAATGATCACCGCGCCGACGCTGTCCGATGCCAATCTGCGTTCCGACGTGCCGATCGTGCTGGCCGAAAAGCGCGAGCGCGGCGGCACTGCCGAACGCGTCGTCGACCAGACCCAGCAGACCCTGTTCGCCGGGCAGAAGCTCGGTTCGCGTCCGGTGATCGGCACCGAGGCGGCGCTGACCGGCGCGACGCAGGAATCGGTGCGCGCCTTTCACCAGCGCTGGTATCGCCCCGAAAACTGCGTGATCGTGGCGGTTGGCGATATCGATCCGGCAAAGCTCGAGGCCAGCATCAGGACCTGGTTCGGCGATTGGAAGGGAGTTGGCCCGCGCACGCCCGAACCGCCGTTCGGCGACCCGCTGCTGCCCAAGGGCGGCAAGGGGGCGGCCCCGGTCGGCGAAACGCGGGTGATCGTCGAACCCAGCCTGCCGCGCCAGATCACCTATGCGATCATGCGGCCGTGGCGGCCGGTGCACGATACGGTTGTCTACAACCAGGGGATCATGATCGATTCGCTGGCCCAGGCGATCATCAACCGCCGGCTCGAGGCGCGGGCGCGGGCGGGGGGCAGTTTCCTCGTCGCCCAGGTCGACAAGGAAAAGGTCAGCCGCTCGGCCGATGCCACCTATGTCTCGATCACGCCGCTCGGGCCGGACTGGAAGGCGGCGCTGGGCGATACCCGCGCGGTGATTGCCGATGCCATGACCAGGCCGCCGACCCAGGCCGAAATCGACCGCGAGGTGAAGGAATTCGCCGTTGCCTTCGACAGTTCGGTGGAGCAGCGCCGCCTGCAGCCGGGCGCGCGGCTGGCCGACGACATGGTCACCGCGCTCGACATTCGCGAGACCATCGCTTCGCCCGAAACGGTTCAGGACATCTTCCGCCGCTCGATCCCGCTGTTCACCCCCGCCAACGTGCTGGCGCATACCCGCGCGATCTTTCGCGGCACGGTGACCCGCTCGGTCTATGTCACTCCGGCCGCGGACGAGGCGACGCCGCAGGCGCTGAAACTGGCCTTGTCCGCCCCGATCGCGGCTGATGGCAAGTCGCGGCTCGATGCCAAGCCGATCGACTTCGCCAGCCTGCCACCCATCGGGACGCCGCAGCAGCCATCGGCGGTGCGCAACACCGGCCTGCTCGACATCGAGCAAATCGACTTCGCCAACGGGGTCAAGGTGCTGCTCTGGCCGACCGAGGATGAGCCGGGCCGGGTGACGCTCAACGTCCGCTTCGGCGCCGGGTGGCGAGCCTTCAATCCGCAGACCGCGCCCTATGCCACGCTGGGCGACCTGGCGCTGGTCGGATCGGGCGAGGGCAAGCTGGGCCAGGAAGAGATCGACAAGATCATGACCGGGCGCAAGATGGGCTTCGATTTCAAGATCGAGGATTCCAGCTTCGTCTTCGCGGCAGATACCCGCGCCGCCGACCTTTCCGACCAGCTCTACCTGTTTGCCGCCAAGTTCGCGGACCCGCGCTGGGATCCGGCGCCGGTGCTGCGCGGCCAGGCGGCGGCGAAGCTCAACTATGCGGCCTATGCGGCCAGTCCGCAGGGCGTGATCGAGCGCGACCTGCGGTTCTACGAGCGCAACCGCGACGCAACCTTCCGCACTCCGACCCCGGAGGACTATGCCGCGACTTCGCCCGAGCAGTTCCGCCAGGTCTGGGAGCCGATCCTCAGGCAGGGACCGATCGAGATCCACCTGTTCGGCGATTTCAAGCGCGACGATGCCGTGGCGGCGCTGGCCAGGACCTTTGGCGCCCTGCCGGCGCGCGGCGGCCTGCCCGCGGGAACCGCGCCCGCGAGCGCGCGCACCCTGGCGCCCTCGCTCGATCCGGTGGTGCTCTACCACGACGGCGACAAGGACCAGTCGGCGGCGATCATCGCCTGGCCGACCGGGGGCGGCGCGGCCAATGTGCGCGAAAGCCGCCAGCTCGAGATCCTCACCCAGATCCTGCAGAACCGGGTGCTGAACAAGCTGCGCGAGAAGCTGGGCCAGTCCTATTCGCCCCAGGCGGTCAACGATTGGCCGCTCGACCTTGATGGCGGCGGCAAGATCATGGTGATCGCCCAGCTGAAGCCTGAGGCGGTCCCGATCTTCTTCGCCGCCGCCGACGAGATCGCCGCCGATCTGGTTGCCAATCCGGTTACCGCCGACGAGCTCAACCTGGTGACCGAGCCGCTCAAGCAGCAGCTCAGCCGGGCGGGGACCAGCAGCGCCTTCTTCATGTACCTGATGGAAGGCGCGACCAGCGATCCGGCGCGCTTCAGCGCGGTGCGCACGGTGCTCAGCGACTATACGGTGACCACGCCCGAGGCGATGCAGGCACTGGCCAGGAAGTACCTGGTCCGCGGCGCCAGCTGGCGGCTTGCGGTGCTGCCCAAGGGGCGCACGCTGGCCAGCCTGCCGGGCTGGGCGCCGGGGGCTATCCTGACGCGGTGAAGGCAGCGTAACAAAATTTCACGATTGCCGCCGCCTGCTTTGCACTCTTTGCAATTGCGGCAATCAGGCGCTATGGCGCGCGCTTTCGCGCAATGGAGCATGTGAAGTGGCGAGCAACTGGACCCCTGAAAGCTGGCAGAGCAAGGAAGCGCGGCACCTGCCGTCCTATCCCGATGCTGCCGCCCTCGACCGGGTAACCGATACGCTGACCGGGTTCCCCCCGCTGGTCTTTGCCGGCGAGGCGCGCGCGCTGAAGGCGGATCTGGCCAATGTCGCCGCGGGCCGGGGGTTCCTGCTCCAGGGCGGGGACTGCGCCGAAAGCTTCGCCGAATTCCATCCCAACAACATCCGCGACACCTTCCGCGTGCTGCTGCAGATGGCGGTGGTGCTGACCTATGCCGGCAAGCAGCCGGTGGTGAAGGTGGGCCGCATGGCCGGCCAGTTCGCCAAGCCGCGCAGCTCTCCGGTCGAGGTGCAGGACGGCGTCGAGCTGCCCAGCTACCTGGGCGACAATATCAACGGGATCGAATTCACGCCCGAAACGCGCATTCCCGATCCGCAGCGGCTGATGCAGGCCTATTCGCAGAGTGCGGCGACGCTCAACCTGCTGCGCGCCTTCTCGACCGGGGGCTATGCCAATCTGCGCCAGGTGCACCAGTGGACGCTCGATTTCATGGGCCGCAGCCCCTGGGCCGACAAGTTCGCCGAAGTGTCGAACCGGATCGGCGAGGCGCTGGACTTCATGCAGGCCTGCGGGATCGACCCGACCAGCGTGCCGCAGCTCCAGGGCACCAGCTTCTATACCAGCCATGAGGCGCTGCACCTGCCCTATGAGCAGGCGATGACCCGGCGCGATTCGCTGACCGGGGACTGGTACGATACCTCCGCGCACATGCTGTGGATCGGCGATCGCACCCGCTTCGAAGGATCGGCGCATGTCGAATTCCTGCGCGGGGTCGGCAATCCGCTGGGTTTCAAGTGCGGACCTTCGCTTGCCCCCGATGAACTGCTGCGCCAGCTCGATCTGCTCAACCCCGCGCGCGAGGCGGGCCGGATCACGCTGATCAGCCGCTTCGGCGATGACAAGGTGGAGGCGGGCCTTGCGCCGCTGGTCCGCGCGGTAAAGCGTGAGGGACACCCGGTGGTCTGGTCGTGCGATCCGATGCACGGCAACGTGATCAAGGCCAACAGCGGCTTCAAGACCCGCCCGTTCGACCGGATCCTGAACGAAGTGCGCGGCTTCTTCGCGGTGCACCGCGCCGAAGGCACCCATGCCGGCGGGATCCATATCGAGATGACCGGGCAGGACGTTACCGAATGCATCGGCGGCGCGGTTGCGATCAGCCACGAAGGCCTGGCGGACCGTTATCACACCCACTGCGATCCCCGGCTCAACGCGGCGCAGTCGATCGAGCTGGCGTTCCTGCTGGCCGACATGCTCAACCAGGAAGCGGTCGATCGCGCCCAGCGCGCGGCGTGACGTCCAGCTCCGTCATTGCGAGCGGCACAGCCGCGCGGCAATCCAGGGTAGCGCCAACTGCGCTGGATTGCCTCGCTGCGCTCGCAATGACGAAAATGGCGGTGCCGGCCGCAGCCACTAGATCCGTTCGCCCTGAGCCTGTCGAAGGGCTGCCCTTGTTCCTGATGCCGCGCGATACGGCGCGAAGAACAGGACGGTGCTTCGACAGGCTCAGCACGAGCGGGCCTGGATTGGGCGGCATGGCGGCCGGTCACGTCATTGCGAGCGGCACAGCCGCGCGGCAATCCAGGGTAGCGCCAACCGCACTGGATTGCTTCGCTACGCTCGCAATGACGAAAACGGCGGTGCCGGCTGCAGCCACCAGATCCGTTCGCCCTGAGCCTGTCGAAGGGCTGCCCTTGTTCCTGATGCCGCGCGATACGGCGCGAAGGTCAGGACGGTGCTTCGACAGGCTCAGCACGAACGGGCATGGAGGCTTTGTGCCCAGTTCCGTCATTGCGAGCGGCGTAGCCGCGCGGCAATCCACAGCGGCGACAACCGCACTGGATTGCTTCGCTACGCTCGCAATGACGAGAACGGAGGCGCAAACCGCGGTGGATTGCTTCGCTGCGCTCGCAATGACGAAAAGGGCGGTGCCGGCTGCAGCCACCAGATTCGTTCGCCCTGAGCCTGTCGAAGGGCTGCCCTTGTTCTTGATGCCGCGCGATACGGCGCGAAGGTCAGGACGGTGCTTCGACAGGCTCAGCACGGGCGGGCCTGGATCGGGCGGAATGGCGGCCGGTCACGTCATTGCGAGCGGCACAGCCGCGCGGCAATCCAGGGTAGCGCCAATTGCGCTGGATTGCTTCGCTGCGCTCGCAATGACGAACGTGGTGGCGCCATGATCACCCGCGAACTGCTGGGCACCGCGCAGGTGCCGGGGGGCGAGGAATTGAAGCTCTTCGCCCACGGCCGCGATTTCATGATCGTGCTGGGCCATAACGAGTTGATGAGCACGCGGATGCGCGGTTCGGAAGAACGACTTGCGACGCTCACGCTCGACCGCCTCAAGGGCCGGAGCGATCCGCACCTGCTGGTCGGCGGGTATGGCATGGGCTTCACCTTGCGCGCCGCGCTTGCCGGGATCGGGCCAAAAGGCCGCGTGACCGTGGCCGAACTGGTGCCCGAGATCATCGAATGGGCGCGCGGGCCGATGGCCGAGGTGGCGGCGGGCTGCCTTGACGATCCCCGCGTGCGGCTGGAAATGGGCGACGTTGCCGATGCCATGCTGCTGTCGAGCGAACCGTTCGATGCGATCCTGCTCGATGTCGACAACGGTCCCGACGGACTGGTGCGCGCGGACAACAACCGGATCTACAGCAAGTCAGGATTGCACAACGCCCGCAAGGCGCTGGTGCCCGGCGGGATCCTGGCCGTCTGGTCGGCCTTTCCCGATCCGAAATTCCGCCGCCGGCTCGAAGATGTCGGCTTCGCGGTCGAGGAAGTCGAGGTTCGCGCCCGCTATGACGCGCAGGGCAAGGGCAAGGGCCCGCGCCACGTGATCTGGTTCGCGCAGACCTAGCTTTCGAATTCTGCTTATGCGGCGAGGTTGCGCTAGTTTTGGTTCACGCAGAGGCGCAGAGAAGAAAGAAGAGGCGCAGAGGCGTCGTGCCTGCGGCGAAGCCGCTCTAATCAACGGCGGTCGCGTTTCGCGGAAGCCAGGATTCTTGGAAGAAGCCTGCGGCTTCGCAAAACATCTCTGCGCCTCTTCTTTCTTCTCTGCGTTCCCTGCGTGAACCCCATCCAAACCAAGTCAGCGGCAGGTCGCCTTGGTCGGTCAGCTCGGGGCAGGCCGATCAGTTCGATCCGTGGCAGGCTCATGGCAGCAGCAGCGTTGAACCCGTCGTCTTGCGTGCTTCGAGGTCGCGGTGGGCCTGGGCGGCCTCGGTCAGCGGGTAGGTCTGGCCGATGTTGACGCGCAGCTTGCCGCTGCCGACCATTTCCCACAGCCTGGCCGAACCGGCCATGGCCTCGGCGGGTTCGCGGTAATAGTCGAACAAGGTCATGCGCGTGACGAACAGCGAGCCCGCCTGCGCCAGCACGCCAAGGTTGACGCCGGTCACCGGCCCGCTGGCATTGCCGAAGCTGACGATCATCCCGCGCCGCCGCACTGATTTAAGCGAAGCCTCCCAGGTCGCCGCGCCGACCCCGTCGTAGCTGACGGCGACGCCTTCGCCATCGGTGGCCGCGCGAACCTTGTCGGAAAGACCGGCATCGCCCGAAAGGAACACCAGTTCCGCGCCCGCATCGCTGGCGATCGCGGACTTTTCCTCGCTGCCGACCGTGCCGATCACCCGCACCCCGCGCGCCTTGAGCCATTGCACCAGCAATTGCCCCACGCCGCCCGCCGCTGCCGGAACCAGCGCCCATTCGCCCGCATCGAGCGGGGCGCAGCGTTCGGCCAGCGCCTCGACCGTCGCGCCCTTGAGGAACACCGCCGCCGCGGTCCGGCTGTCGATGCCCTCGGGAAGCGGAAGATATTGCACCGCCGGGGCGATCCGCGCGGTTGCATAGGCGCCGATCGCACCGAAGGTGACGGCGCGCTGGCCGGGTTTGAGGTGGCTTACCCCTTCGCCCACCGCCTCGACCACGCCGGCGGCTTCCATGCCAAGCCCGCAGGGCAGGGCGGCGGGGTAGAGCCCGCTGCGGAAATAGGTGTCGATGTAGTTCAGCCCCACCGCCTCGTGCCGGATCAGCACTTCGCCGGGGCCGGGCGCGGGCAGATCGACCTCGTGCCACTGGATCACTTCGGGTCCGCCGGTCGTTTCGAAAAAGGCCTGGGTTGCGCGCATTGGTCAATCTCCTGTCGTTCGCAGAATAGGGATGATGCGGCGCTTCTCAAGCCCGACAAACATGCTAGCGGTGCGCGAAATGATTGGGGAACTGATCCATATGCGCAAACTGCTTCTTGCCGCCCTTGTTCTGTCCGCCGCGCCGCTGCTCGCCCAGACTGCTCCCGCCCCGATCGATCCGATGGCGAACGATCAGGTCGCCAGCTATGACTGGGTCCGTCCGCAGGCCGACTATGTCCGGCGCGAGGTGATGGTGCCGATGCGCGATGGCACCAAGCTGTTCACCGTGATCGTGTTCCGCAAGGGAACCAGGGACGCGCCGATCCTGCTCAGCCGCACGCCCTATGACGCCAACGGCGCGACCAGCCGCAACCGCAGCCAGCGGATCGAGGAAATCCTTCCGGTGATGGACGCGCCGTTCGTCAACGATGGCTACATCCGCGTCTATCAGGACGTGCGCGGGCTGCACAAATCGGAAGGCGAATACGTGATGGCGCGGCCGGCCCGCGGGCCGCTCAACAAGACCGGGATCGACAATTCGACCGATGCCTATGACACGATCGACTGGCTGGTGAAGAACGTGCCCGAAGCCAACGGCAAGGTCGGGATCATCGGGTCCAGCTATCTGGGGTTCACCTCGCTGATGGCGCTGATCGATCCGCACCCGGCGCTGAAGGCGGCGGTGCCGCAATCGCCGATGGTCGACGGCTGGATGGGCGACGACTGGTTCCACAACGGCGCATTCCGTACCTTCACGTTCGATTACGATCTGGGCCAGACGGTCAAGTCCGGCGGCGGCGCGGTTCCGATCGGGATTGGCGACGAATATGAAACCTATCTCGACGCGGTGTCCTCGGGCGGCTTCGCGCGGGCCTGGGGGATCGATCACCTGCCCAGCGTGCGCAAGCTGCTGGAACACCCCGCCTACGACCAGTACTGGCAGGAACAGGCGGTCGACAAGCTGCTCGCCAAACGCAAGCTGACCGTGCCGACGCTGGTCATGCTGGGGCAGTGGGACCAGGAGGATTCCTATGGCGGCCCCGCCGTATTCAAGGCGATCAAGGCCGCCCAGCCCGATGCGCCGATCACGCTGGGGATCGGGCCGTGGCGGCATTCGGGCGCGAACTATGAAGGCTACAGTCTGGGGGCGATCAAGTTCGAGGGCGATACCGCGCTGCAGTTCCGCCTGAACTGGATCAAGCCGTTCCTCGACTGCCGGCTCAAGACCGGGGCAGCCCCGTGCAAGGCCATGCCCGCCGCCGTCACCTATGCCACCGGCACCAACCGCTGGGAAACCGACAGCAAGTGGCCCGCGGGCACCGAGACGCCGCTCTACCTGACCGGCAGCCACGGCCTTTCGTTCGACAAGCCGGCACAGGCAGGCAGCGACGACTATGTTTCCGATCCGGCGAACCCGGTGCCCTTCCTGCCGCGCCCGGTGCACATGGATGGCGATACCTGGAAGACCTGGCTGGTGCAGGACCAGCGCTTTGTCTCGGGCCGTCCCGACGTGCTGAGCTATACCGGGCCGGTGCTGAAGGAGGCGGTCCAGATCAAGGGCGCCCCCCGGGTCGAGCTTCACGCCGCGACCAGCGGTGCCGACAGCGACTGGGTGGTCAAGCTGATCGACGTCTATCCGGCCGAGCAGAGCACGCCTTCGGGGCTGCCCGGCTATCAGCTCGGCATCGGGATCGAGATCTTCCGCGGCCGCTATGTTCACGGGTTCGCGACCCCGGCGCCGCTCAAGCCGGGCCAGACCTATACCTTCGGCTGGTCGCTGCCCAACGTGAACCACGTGTTCCTGCCGGGGCACCGGATCATGGTCCAGGTCCAGTCGAGCCTCTACCCGCTCTATGACCGCAACCCGCAGACCTGGGTGCCCTCGATCTTCGATGCGCCGGCCAGCGCCTACAGGAAGGCGAACCAGACCGTGCGCTGGGGCGGCAGCGAGGCAAGCGCGGTGTGGCTGCCGGTGGTGAGGCCCTAGGTTACTTCCCCCTGGCTAATGCCGCCATCATCCGCGCGCGCAGGTCCATCACTTCCTCGGCCTCGAAGCGCGACAGGTCGGCAAGCCCGACGATCTCGTCCGCGCCAAAGCAGTTGGCCAGTTCGATGTCCTCGCTGCGCACGCTCTTGCCGGCGGCGAGCGAGAAGAAGGTGCGGACCCTGGGCTTGGCGTAGTCGGCCGGATCCTGGTCGATCACCATTGCCAGGCGCTGGCTCTTGAGTTCGACGAAAGTGCCGATCGGGAACGTGCCGATACACTGGACGAAAGCGCCGAAGACCACGGGATCGAACTGCCCGCGCTGTTCGGACATCCTCTGCAGCACCGCCCCGGGATCGACCGGCCGGGCGCCCGGCATGTAGCTCGCCAGCTCGTCATAGGCATCGCAGACCGCCGCCATCCGGCTGAGCAAAGGTATGTCGCCGCCGATCAGCCGCGCCGGATAGCCGCTGCCGTCGTTGCGCTCATGGTGGTGGCGCGCCACCCTTGCAACCGCCGCCGGCATGCCGCTCGCCTCGAGGAAATTGGCGCCCAGCTCGGTATGCTGGGCCAGCACCTCGCGCGGCAGGCGGCGGTGGTCGTTGCCATGCTCGGCCAGGTCGACCGGCAGCAGGTTCACCCCCACGTCGAACATCAGCCCGGCCAGCCCGGCTTCGCGAATCTCGCCCGGCGAGAGCTTGAGCGCACGGCCCAGCGAGACCATCAGCGCGGAGCAGGCGAGCGCGTGGCGATAGAGGTATTCGTTGTCCTGCTTGCAGCGCATCAGCCCGTTGAAGGCATGCGGATTGCGCTGGACCGAGGCGAAGATGTCCTCGATCACCGGCTCGACCATTTCGGCCCTGACCGCCTTGCCCAGGCGCATCTCGAGGAAAGCCCGGGAGATGACCTTGCGCCCGCGCGCGGCGACCCGCGTGGCATTGCCGAATTCGCGCGCGGCGGTTTGCGGCGCGGTCGAGCGATAGTCGAACGGGGCCGAGGAAACAGGCGGGACGAAGCGGCGGCGCTGCGGTGCCGGTGCCGGAACCGGCGCGGGCGCCGACGCATCGTTGCGCCGCACCAGCACGTCGCGGCCCTTCGACAGGTCGATCACCACGGCATCGATATCGGCATCGCGCAGGTCTTCGAGCGTTACCGCATCGTCGAGCACGAACTTCGATTTCCAGAACGGATGCTTGAGCCAGCTGCCTTCCAGCTTGTGCACGAACATGCCCATTTCGACCTGTGAAGGACTGATTCGCTTGAGCATTTTGTCGTGCTACCCTTGTCTGGCGTTGTCCGGCGCGCATAGCGCAGGCCGGGCTGTGACAGGGTAAGCGGCAGACTAGGGGAAACTACGGGGTCGTTCAGCCCCAGACTTCGGAATAGACCCGCAACAGGTTGGCGCCGTAGAGTTTTTCGATCCGGCCCTCGCTCCAGCCGCGCTTGCCCAGCGCCAGCGCCAGCCGGTCGAACTTGTCGAGCGAATTGTAGTCCATCACCACGGTGAACACGTCGGGCCCTTCGCCCGGCGCGGCGACCCCGGCGGCGGAGCGCGCTTCCCAGTCGGCCCTGGCCGCGGCGCGAGCCTTGTCGTCGATCACCAGTGGCAAGACCCCGCCATCGGTGCCGATCGAGACATGGTCTTCGCCGCAGACATTGGCGGCATGCTCGATGTGGGCGACGAGCTGCTCGCCGGTCGGATGGCTGCCCTGGGCGAGGTAGGGCATGAAATAGATGCCGACGCAGCCGCCCTTGTCGGCCACCAGCTTCATCGCCGCGTCATGGGTGTTGCGCGGATGGTCGAACAGCGCGCGGCAACCTGTGTGGCTGATCAGCGGCGGACGCGTTGCGGCGGCGATCGCCTCGAGCTGGGTCTGCGCTCCGCCGTGGCTGAGATCGAGCGCCATGCGTTCCGCCTCGATCCGCACGATCGTCTTGCGGCCCAGGATCGACAGGCCGGCGTTGGCCGGTTCGAGCGATCCATCGCCGGCCAGGTTGCGCAGGTTATAGGTCAGCTGGACCTGGCGCACGCCCTTGGCCTTGAGTTCGCCCAGCCGGTCAAGCTGGACGCCGACCATGCTGGTGTCCTGCAAGCCATAGGTCACGCCAAGTCTGCCCTGCGCCTTGGCCGCGGTGAAATCGGCAGCGGCGCGGACCGGGATCAGCACGTCCGGGTTGGCGGCCAGGATGCTGTCGAACGTGGCGATCGATTGCAACGTCTCGTCCCACGAATTGGGCCGGTTGCCGACCACCCCAACCGTCTGGGTCAGCGCGCTGACGCCCGTGGCGCGCAGTTCCGCGACCGCGCGGGGCGAGAGGCGGACTTCCTCTTCGGGCGAATAGGGGTCGTAGAGCCCGCTCAGCCCGTCGATCATCACCTTGCCGCGCCACGAGGCTGAAGGCACCGCTCTCGGCTTGCCCAGCGCGGCAGCAGCAGGCGCGGCAAGGGCCGCGCCCAGCAACGAACGGCGGGTAAACTCCATCGCACTCCTCCGGCGAGAACAAGCGTGAAGTCTGTGCGATGGCGCAGAAGAGGTCAATCTGGAGTCAGGACCATCTTGAGCGCGCCGGCATCGCGAGCGTCGAACAGCCGATAGGCTTCGCTGCCCTCACTCAGCGGCATGCGGTGGCTGACATATTTTTCCGGCTTCAACCGGCCCGACTGGACCAGCGGGAACAGGGTCGGCAGCTCCTCGGGCACGGAACAGGTGCCGGCACGGAAAGTCAGCCCGGCGGCGAAGAAGCGCTCCAGCGGGAATGCATAGCGCCGTGACTGCTGCACGCCGATGACCGACACGGTGCCGCGCGCGCGAACGAGCCGCAGCGCAAGGTCGACCGTTTCATCGCGCCCCACGACCTCGATCGCACAGTCGAGCTTGCGGCCGTTGGTGGCCTCGCGGATCGTTTCAACCGCTTCGCCGGGGTGCAGCGCGATCGCGCCCGCTGCTTCGGCCAGTGCCCGGCGCTCGGGAATCGGGTCGATCGCGTAGACGACATGCGCGCCCATGACATAGGCGCTTTCGACCGCCATCAGCCCGATCGGCCCAAGCCCGATCACCGCAACGCTGCTGCCGGGCACGATGTCCGCGCTGCGCGCCCCGAACCAGGCCGTGGCGAGCGCGTCGGTCATCAGCAGCGCCTGTTCCTCCGACACCCCGTCGGGGATCAGCACCGCGTTGACGTCGGCGACCGGCACGCGCACGGCTTCCGCCTGCGATCCCTCCAGCTGCTTCGACAGGCCATAGCACGAGCCCATGCCATGTTCGCAGCAATTGACATTGCCCGCGAGGCACGACCGGCACGAGCCGCAACCCACCGCGGCGGGGATCATCACCTTGTCGCCGACTTTCAGCCGCGAAACGCCGCGTCCCGTTTCGACGACCTCGCCCACAGCCTCGTGTCCGACACAGAAGCCGATGTCGTCCGAAAAGCCGTGGCCGTGATAGATGTGCAGATCGCTGCCGCAGATCGCGCAGGCGGTCACCTTGACGATCGCATCGCGGTCCGACTGCGGGCTCGGATCATCCATGCTTTCGTAGCGGATGTCGTGCGCGCCGTAATAGCGAAGGGCTTTCATGGCCTTGGCTCTCCTTTCCGCTCAGCGCCGGTTCGCGGCGACATATTCGGCAATCTTCTGCTTGCCGAGCTGTGACATATGCACTTCTTCGGGGCCATCGGTAATCCGCACGTAGCGGTTGAGGGTGAAGAAATGGGCGACCGGCGTATCTTCGCTGACTCCCATCCCGCCATGCGCTTGGATCGCGCGGTCGGACACGGTCTGTGCCATCGTCGGGGCGACGACCTTGATCGCTGCAATCAGGTCCTTTGCCTGCTTGTTGCCAAGACGATCCATCGCGTCGGCCGCCTTCAGCGTCAGCAGCCGCGCCATCTCGACCTCGCAGAAGCTCTTCGCGACGTCCTGGCGGATGCTGCTCTGGTCGGCGAGCTTCTTGCCGAAGGCGACGCGGCTGTCGACACGCCGCGCCATGTGTTCGAGCGCGCGCTGCGCCTGTCCGATCGAACGCATGCAGTGATGGATGCGGCCCGGCCCGAGGCGGCCCTGCGCGATCTCGAACCCGCGACCTTCGCCGAGGATCAGGTTTTCCCTGGGCACGCGGACATTTTCGAACCGCAGTTCGGATTCGCCGCCGGGCGAATTGTAGGTTCCGAAGATCGTCTGGTTGCGAACGATCGTCACCCCTGGCGTATCGCGGGGGACAAGGATCTGCGAATGCTGCGCGTGGCGGGGCGCGTCGAAATCGGTCTTGCCCATCACGATGAAGATATCGCAGCGCGGGTGCATGGCGTTCGAAATCCACCACTTGCGGCCGTTGATGACATATTCGTCGCCGTCGGGGATGATCGACAGTTCGAGGTTGGTCGCGTCGGACGAGGCGACCTGGGGTTCGGTCATCACGTAGGCCGATCGGATTTCGCCGCTCAGCAGCGGCTTCAGCCATTTTTCCTGCTGCTCGGGCGACCCGAACTTGGCGAGCACTTCCATGTTGCCCGTATCGGGGGCGGAACAGTTGAACACCTGGCTCGACCAGGGCACGCGCCCCATCGCTTCGGCGAGCGGAGCATATTCAAGGTTGGTCAGGCCCGGCGAAAATTCGCCATATTCGTGCGGCAGGAACAGGTTCCACAGCCCCTCGGCGCGCGCCTTGTCCTTCAGCGCCTCCATTCCCGGCCATTCCTGCCAGCGATTGTCCTGATCGTTGACGAAATCGTAGTAGGCCTGCTCGCTGGGATAGACATGCTGGTCCATGAAGGCTTCGAGCCGGGTCAGAAGCGCGGCGACCTTGTCGCTGTATTCGAAATTCATCTGTCTACCTTTCATTAGAGAGAGAGCCCGCCATCGACGATGAGCGTATGGCCGGTGACATAGGAAGCGAGCGGCGAGGCGAGGAAGATCGCGGCGCCCGCCATGTCATCAGGCGTGCCCAGCCGGGCTTGCGGGATTTGAGCGAGCGTGCCTTGCAGCCGCTCGGGATTCTGGGTGGTGACCTTGGTCAGCTTGGTATCGACCAGGCCCGGGGCGAGGCCGTTGACCCGGATGCCATCGGCGGCGAACGCCTGTCCCAGGGTCTTGGTCAGGCTGATCGCCCCGGCTTTCGACGCGGCATAGGCGGGGTTGCCGATATTGGCTTGCAGTCCCGAAATCGAACTGACGATGACGATCGAGCCTCTCGCGTCGGATAGCTGCGCGCGGAACTTGCGCGAAATGTGCATCAGGCTGTCAAGGTTGACCGCCATCACCCGATCCCAGCCCTCGCGCTCGAACTCGCCGCGCCGATAGACGACGGTGCCCTGGCACAGGATCAGCACGTCGAGCCCATCGAAGGGCAGCGCCGCCGCTTCGATCGCATCGGGATCGCCGACATCGACGCAGGTGTAGCCAAGGCCGCCAAGGTCCGAGCCGTCGGCGGCGTCATAATCGCTTGCCGAGGCGCGCGTGCCCCAGACATGCACCCTGGCGCCGCGCCGGCGAAAGCCTTGCGCAATGCCATTGCCGATGCCGCTCGATCCGCCGACGACCAGCACGCGCCGGCCCGTGAAATCGGTATCGTCCTTCATTGTCTGTCCTTCAGCTGATGCGGCGCAGCGCGCGCTCGAACAGGTCGAGCGTGTGCGCATGGAGGCGGTCGCCGGTCTCCCTGGGGGCCTTGCCGGCGCAGGCACGCGCGTGCGTCCCTTCCAGGATGATCCCGAGCTTGTAGCAGGCGAGCACGACATACCAGTCGAGCGCCGAGAGGTCTCGCCCGCTGACCGCGGCATAATGGGCTACCAGTTCGTCGGGGGTCGCGGAACCTTCCCAGGGCGTGATCGCAACGTCGGTCGCGCGCGGAGCGTCGCCCTCGGGCCAGGTCGCGAGCAGCCAGCCCAGGTCGAGCAGGGGATCGCCGATCGTGCTGAGTTCCCAATCGACCACCGCCGCGAGATTGCCGCTGTCGGGGCGCACCATGACGTTGGCGAGGTGAAAATCGCCGTGGATGATGCCGGGGCGGAAGTGTGCCGGGCGATGGGCGTCAAGCCAGTCGGCGACGCGATCGACGCCGGGGATCGCGCCGGGTCCAGGCCAATCGGCCAAATCGGCATAGCTTGCGAGCTGCGCCTTCCAGCGCCCGACCTGCCGCTCGAGGTACTTGTCGGTCCTGCCGAAGTCGCCAAGCCCCACCGCGCGATAATCGAGCGCGCCGAGCGCCGCGATCGCTTCGACCATCGCCAGGCCGATGCGGTGGCGGATCGACGCATCGGCGGCGTGAAGCGCCGGAAGTCCCTGGGTCGGGTTGAAGCCCTCGACCGGCTCCATCAGATAGAAGGCGACCCCCAGCACATCCTCTTCGGCGCAGGCCGCAACCAGCCGCGGGTGGGGCACCGCGCTGCCGTCAAGCGCCGCGAGAACGCGCGCCTCGCGGCGCATCGTGTCGTTCGAATTGGCGCGCGGCACCGGCGGCGGACGGCGCAGGACATAATCGGCCTCGCCGCGGCGAAACCGCAACAGGATGTTCTGGGTCCCGCCAGACAGCAGGCGCGCCTCGGATATCGCGCCCGCGCCGACCCCCTGACCGTCCATCCAGCGCTCGAGCGCCACGAGATCGACTCCGTCCATCATCCTCTTCCGGTTGTTTATCCATTTGGATAAATGCATTTGACGCGCATCGCTGTCAATGGCAAATGCAGCGCATGGCCCGCGTCCCTTCGACTGCGCATTCCGATGCGTCGCAGCATCTGAAGGCCGTTGCGCTGAGGCTCTTTGCCGAACGCGGGATCGATGGCGTCACCGTGCGCCAGATCGCCGAAGCGGCGGGGCAGAAGAACCATGCCGCAATCACCTATCATTTCGGGTCGAAGGAGGCGCTGATCCGCGAACTCGTGGTCGACGGCGCGCGGGCCATCGATGCGCGGCGCAATGCCGCACTCGACCGGACCAATGCGGCGGGCGGCCCGCGCAGCATCCGCGAAGTGATGGAAATCCTTGTCGAAACTTCGGTCGATCCCGATCCTCCGCCATCGGGCGAATGCTACAACCGCTTCGTTGTCGGGCTCCAGCTTTCGAACCGGAAGGTCTTCATGGACGCTCTCGCGGGGCGGTGGAACTCGGGCTACCAGCGCTGTCTCGACGAAGTGCGGCGGCTGTTGCCCGACATGCCCGCAGACCTGCTCAACCAGCGGCTCGTCTTCATGGGCGGCGCGATCAACGGCATTCTCGCGGGCCGCGAAACCGAACTTGCCGACCGGTCGCGCCCGCACCCGATGTGGTCGCATCCGCAAACGCTGGACCGCGTCGCGGGTGCGCTCGCGGCGATCATCCTGGGCTGAGACTCAGCCGCGCAGCGCGGCCTTCAGGATCTTGCCCGCCGCGGACAGCGGCATTTCGCTCCGAAACTCGACCGTGCGCGGGCATTTGTAGGCCGCCAGCCTGGCGCGCATATAGGCAATGATGTCTTCGGCATCGGGATTCTCGCCCGGCCTGGCGACGACCACCGCATGGACGCGCTCGCCCCACCGCGCGTCGGCAAGCCCGACGATGGCGCATTGCGACACCGATGGGTGGTTCGCGAGCACCGCCTCGACCTCTACCGAGTAGACATTCTCGCCTCCGGTGATGATCATGTCCTTCAAGCGATCGACGATATGGAGATAGCCGTCCGCATCCATCCGTCCGGCGTCACCGGTGTGCATCCAGCCGCCGCGCAGCGCTTCCGCGGTTTCCTCCGGGCGGTTCCAGTAACCGGTCATCACCGCTTCGCCGCGCGCAACGATCTCGCCGATCTCGCCCGTCGGTACTTCACGGTCTTCGGCATCGACGATACGCGCCTCGATCGCCATGACCGCGCGCCCGGCTGACCGTCGCCGCTCGGGATCGCGGTGATCGGCCGGCTTCAGCAGCGAGATCGAGCCCGACGTTTCGGTCATGCCATAGCCCTGGACGAAGCCGACGCGCGGCATTGCGGCGATGGCCCGGTCCATCAGCGCGGGCGGCATCGGCGCCGCGCCGTAATAGATGCGTTCAACGCTCGTCAGATCATGTTCGGCGAAGCTCGGGTGATCCAGGATCGTCTGAAGCATCGTGGGGACGAGGAAGACATCGCTGACGCGCTGCGCCGCGATCGCGGCCATCACCGCCTCGGCCTCGAAGGCGGGCAGGAAGACGTGCCGGCCGCCCCCCAGCAGGCAGGCGAGGAAGCCCGAAATCGCACCGACATGAAACAGCGGCGCGGTGTGGAGCATGCAGGCGCCGGGAGCGGCGTCGCCCGCCCCGGCAAGACAGAGCGCATAGGCCATCAGCGCGCGGTGAGAGAGCATCACCCCCTTCGACCGCCCCGTGGTGCCTCCGGTGTAGAGGATCATCGCCAGATCGTCGCCGGCGCGCAGATGCTCGTCGGGCTCGTGGGCCGCGGCAATTGCTTGTTCGAGCGCCTGTCCGGCGATGATCACCTCGCGCAGCGCAGGCGCGTCGCGACGGATATCCGCCAGAATCGGCGCAAAGACAGGATCGAGGATCAGCACTTCCGCGCCGCAATCGGCGAGCGCATAGGCAATCTCGCCCGCCGTCCAGCGCGTATTGACAGGACAGGCGACGGCCCCGGCCCACAGGCTGCCGAACAGGAAATCGACGAACAGGTCGCCGTTTGGCGCGTGCAGGGCGACGCGGTCGCCGGGGACGACGCCGATCTCCGCCAGAATGGCAGCAATCCGGCGGGCGCGAGCGGCAACCTCGCGCCACCGGCGGCTCCGCGCGCCATCGACTGTTGCGACACGATCCGGCATTTCGCGGACCGCACGATGCAGCGCTTGCGTAATGGCGAGCCCGGTCATGCGGCGCGAACGGTGCTTTGCCCGCTGCTCACCGCCAGGGCTCCACGACGATCTTCACCTGATCACCCGGCGCCGCGAGCCGCTCGAAGGCGGCAGGGGCATCGGCCAGCGCGACGCGATCGGTCAGGAACGCCGTCCCGTCGATCATGCCTTCGCCCAGTGCATGCAGCGTTTCGGCGAACTCGTCCGGCGAATAGGCCCAGACAAAACTGAAGCGCATCTGCTTGTTGATCCCGAGCACCGGCAGGATGTGATCGTCCTCCATGCACGCGCCGACCACGACGATATGTGCGAGCGGCGGCGCCTGCTCGAGCAAGGTCTGGAGCATGCCGGGAACCCCGACGCATTCGAAGACGATCGCGTCGCGCAGCGAGCGGCCCGCAAGTTGCGCCATGCCGAACGAGGCGAGTGTCGCGGGGACATCGAGCGCTTCCCACTGGTCGTGCGGCGAGGTTGCGGCAGGATCGACAACGATGTCGGCGCCCAGCTGCTCGGCGCGTGCGCGGCGCGCCGGCGAAAAGTCGGCGGCAATGATCGGACCGATGCCGCGGCGCTTCAATGCGACGATCACCGCGAGGCCGATCGGGCCGCAGCCGATCACCATCGCGACGCTGCCCGGCCCCGGATTGGCCACCGCGACCGCATGGGTGCCCACCGAGAGCGGCTCGGTGAGCGCCGCGACGTCGGAGGGGAGACCGTTCGGCACCGGAAGCATCAGCGCCTCGGTGAGCACCACGCGCTCGGCGAGCGCGCCGCGGTAGCGGGTCGAAAAGCCGATCAGTTCGGCGCCAAGCGGGCTAAATGCGAATGGCGTCGAAACGACGCGCGTTCCCGCCTTGAAGCGCCTTTCGGTTCGCGGCCCGTGATCGAGAATTTCGGCGCAGAATTCATGCCCCAGGACCAGATCCTGCGTCGGATCGATCGTATCGGGCGCGCCGCAACGCCGGCCGATCTCGACGCCATGCTCGAGGTGGTGGACAGCGTGCAGGTCCGATCCGCAGATGCCGCAGGCAAGCGTCCGTGCAACGACCTGTCCTTCGCCCGGGACCGCGTCCGGAATGCCGGCCACGGTCAGCGCTGCGCCGCGGCGCACCGCGGCGCGCATCGTGGCGCCGGTCATTTCGAGCCTGCGAGCTGGGTCGGTTTGCGCTGACCTTCCCAGCCTGGCTTTTCCTTGCGCAGGCCGTCGATGATCTTGTCCCAGAATGCGGTTGTCTTGCCCTTGAAGCGAATGTCGAATGCGTCGGCGGTGCGGAATTCCAGCACCTCGACCCCTTCGGGACCCGGCTTGTAGGCATAGGGCACGTCGGACCCGACAAAGAAGCCGTCGCCGGCACCCAGGACTTCGGTTCCGATCTTCAGTGAGCCGGCGATGATATAGTAGAGACAGTCGGCATTGTGGCTGTGCAGCGGCAGCGGGAAGCCGCTCTTGAACCAGGCGTAGGTCAGGCTCATCCCGGGCATCGAGAAGAGCAGTCGCACCTCGTTGCCGTCGTCGGCGCCTTCGGCGGTCGCGCGAATGATGCCATCTTCGATGATCGGCGTGATCCCCGAATACTCCATGCACGAGGTTTCGCTGTACGGCGGCGCGTCGGCGGCGCGGTAGATTTCGAAGCTGGGCTTGTTCTCGGTCATCGCTCGATTTCCTTCACGCGGGCACGGGGGTCAGGACGTCGCGAAGGTCTGGCTGCCCGGTATGCGCGGTCAGCCCTCCATCGACCGGGATCGATGCACCGGTCACGCCGCTCGCATCATCGGAAGCGAGGAAGAGCGCGACCGCGGCGATTTCCTCGGGGCGGGCAAAGCGGCCCGAAGGCACGATCCGCTCCCAAATCCCGCGCAGCCCCTCGATCGCGTCGACGCCGCTGGTCAGCAGCGGGGTATCGACCGGACCGGGACAGATGGCATTGGCGCGGATGTTGTCCCGGGCATGGTCGATCGCGAGGCAGCGGGTATAGTTGATCACCCCCGCCTTCGCCGCATTGTAGGCGGTGAAGCCGTAGTCCGCCGCCATGCCGGATGCCGAGGCGGTGTTGATGATCGCCCCGCCGCCGCGCGCCTTGAGATGCGGAATGACGGCGCGGCAGGCATAGAAGACCGCGTCAAGATTGACCGCGATGCAGCGCCGCCACTGCTCGATGTCCAGATCGGGGGTCAGCCCGAAATTGCCGATCCCGGCATTGTTGAAAAGAATGTCGACCCCGCCGAAGCGCTCCGCGGCCTTGTCGGCAAGAGGCGCGAAGGCATTCGCGTCGGCGACATCGACCAGTTCGCAGGCCGCCTGCTCACCAAGTTCGGCGACGAGGGCTCCGGCGCGCTCGATATCGAGTTCGGCGATCATCACCGAGCCGCCCTCGGCGACGAAGCGGCGCACGAACGCCGCTCCGATCCCCGAGGCGCCACCCGTCACGATTGCTGTCTTTCCAGCAAAGCGCATGAACCCGATCCCCTCAGTAGCGCCAGCCGACCGAAATGCCGTAGGTCGCGGGGCGGCCAGCCATGCGCCAGACGGTGTCGGCCTGGAAGGTCGAGTTCCAGTAGTATTCGTTGAAGATGTTGCGGCCCCACAACTGAAGGCGGAGCTTGCCGTCTTCGGTTTCGATTCCGGCGCGAACATCGACCAGCGTCCGCGCGTTGATCCTCAGGATCGCCGGATCGCCAAAGGTCGAATTGGTCTCGCTGTTGTAGTTGACGTTGGTGCCGACCATTGCGTTCCAGTTGTTGCCGATCGCCCATTTATACTGGAGGTCGCCGTTCAGCTGCCACTCCGGCGTGAACGGAAAGGCCGAGCCTGCATAATCGGCATAGGCCCCGGTGCCGTTGTAGCCCGTGAACGAGTCGATGCGGCTCTTCACATAGGTGCCCGACAGGTTCGCGGTCAGCCCGTCGACCGGGCGCCAGTCGATCGCCGCCTCGACGCCATAGATGTGCGAGGTCGGAATGTTGACCAGCCGTTCCAGCAACCCGAAGATCGGGTCGAGAATGCGGCCGCGCACCTGCTTGTTCGAATAGTCATAATAGAAGCCGGCGGCATTGAGCTGGAGCGTGCGGTCGGCGAGCGGCAGTTTGAAGCCCGCTTCGTAGGCGAGCAGCGATTCCTGCGTCGCGGGCAGGAAGCCCGTGAACGAGGAGGCGGGGACCGTGGGGAAGCCGCCTGCCTTCCAGCCGCGCGAGACGTTGGCATAGACGATGGCGCGGTTGTCGAAGGTATAGGTCAGCCCGGCGCGCCACGAAATGTTTTCCTGATCAAGCTCGTCGGTAACCAGCGTCGGCTGGAAGGTCGGGCTGAAGGTCAGGCAGCTTCCGGGTCCGATCGGGTTGATCGGCAGCGCCCCGGTGAACAGCTGCGTCAGCACGTTGAAGCTGAGATAGGTGGTCCCGTCGGCGTCATAGCCGCAGCCGTTGAAGCTGCGTTCGTTGCGCGTGTAACGAATGCCACCCTGCGCCGTCAGATTGGGCGTAAGGTCGTATTCGAGATTCGCATATCCGGCATAGGTCGTCACCTTCTGGTTGGTGAAGACGCCCGAGACCGTGAGGATCGGCTGGCCGGGAATGATGACGTTGCTGCTGAGATCGTCGGTGTTGAGGATCTGCTGCTCGCTTGCCTTGTCGTGCGAATAGTTGGCGCCGAGAATCCAGCGCGCGCCGCCGGTAGTGCCGGTCAGCCGCAGCTCCTGGAAGAAGCTCTTGACGCTGCCCGGCGTATAGCTGTCGAGCTGCCGCCACTGCGTCGCGTCAAGATCCTGCGTCGCATCGGTGTTGAATTCGAGCCACGAGGTGATCGAGGTCAGGCGGACATCGCTCGACAGATCGAGATCGGCGCGCAGCGAGGCCTGGTAGAAGTCATCGTCGCGGCGCATCGGGTCCAGCGGCGACCAGTTCGCGGCGCGCGCCTCTTCGGGCGCGAGCGGAGTGGCGAGCACATAGGGATAGGCGCCCGCGGGATTGTAGGGGGTATGCCCGATCAGCTGCGGCGCCTGCACGTCCGACTTGTCGCGCCAGCCATTGAGGTTGAGCGTGAATTTCAGGCTGTCGGTCGGGTTCCAGACGACGAGCGCCCGGCCGGCGATGCGGCGCGAGCTGCCCAGCTTGTCGTCGCGGGTGTAGTTCTGCTGCCAGGCGCCGCCTTCATCGACGCGCGCGCTGAGGCGCACGCCGAGCGTGTCGGTCAGCGGCGCGCTGACGAACCCCGACAGTTCGAACGCGTTGAAGCGACCGAAGCTGGCATCGGCGCCCAGCTGGAGATCCTTGCCGGGCTTGGCCGAAATGTAGTTGATCGCGCCGCCGGTCGCATTCTGTCCGTAAAGCGTGCCCTGCGGTCCCTTCAGCACTTCGACACGCGACAGGTCGAGCGCGGCGCCCTGGGTCAGGATCGCGAAGGGCAGCGGCACTTCGTCGACGTAGACGCTGACCGCCGGCGACGCGGCGAGTGTCGATTCATAGAAGCCGACGCCGCGGATCGTGTAGACCGGCGTGGCGATCTGGCTCTGGGTAAAGGTGAACCCGGGGATGATCTTGGCAAGATCGGCGGTGGTGCTGATCCCCTGTGCGGTAAGCTGGTCACCGCCAATCGCGGTGATCGACATCGGAACCGAATTCATCGACTGTTCGCGGCGCTGCGCGGTAACGATGATTTCACCGGCATCGGCGGCTGCCGCATTCGCGGGCGCTTCGTCGCCGGCGTCATCGGCCGTCTGCGCCATCGCCGGCGTGGCGAAGATCAACGCCGCATAGGTTGCACTGGCGCACAGCCGCGCCGCAAATCTCTTGGACATCCCACTCTCCTTTTCGAGTCGGCGTTTCGCGCCGCCCCGGGGAGAGGAAAATCAGACTGTCAAAAAATAGTCAATAGCGACTAATCAAAATTGACCATTTTAGTTCCGTGACTTGGTTCGGGCTGAAAGATTGGCACAAAACTGCCGGTGCCCTTCCTTCATGCGCTCGATTGCCGCGATGATCATCGGGCGCGACTGGCTAACGCCATGCTCGATGATGAGGCCGCGGACGCTGGCGATCAGCAGCCAGCCATGCGGGACCAGCGCTTCGGCGTCCGAGAATCCAGCCTCGCTGGCGAGCTTGATGAACTCGTCGTGGATTTCCTGTTCCACCTGGCCGGCGATCGGTTGCAGGCCGGCATGCAGTTCGGCGTCCCAGCGCGCCGCCAGCAGGATATCGGTCAGTGCGAGCCCCTCATGCTGGGAGTGCGCCTCCCACGATATGCGCGCGTAATCGGACAGCCGCTCGAACGGATCCTCGATCGCGTCGGACATGGCGCGCGCGGAATCCATCACGCGCCGCATCGCCCTTTCGGCGGCGGCGACCATCAGGGCGACGCGGTTGGGAAACTGGTGCAGCACCGAGCCGCGACTAAGCCCGGCTTCCAGCATTACATGCTCGATCGTGGTCGCGGTAAAGCCCACCCGAACGATGCATTTGATCGTCGCGTCGAGTATTCTCTCGCGCGTGTCGATCCCGCGTTTCGTTAGGCGCCGCGGCCGACCGATTACTGGGGCAGTAATGACATCGCTCATGCAGCCATTTGGCTGCAGCGCATTGAAAGGTCAAATCGCATGCCGACAAGCCCGGATTTGCTCGCGGGGCTGCACTAGAACGAGCCGCAAGCCGAACATCTCAGCGCGCTTGGCAAATCGTGGCGGCGATGCCTATTATGACGCTCCATCTTGCCTGAGGAGGGAGGCTGCAAGCTGTGCGCGGTGTGCGTGGCTCAGCGTGCGGATGCTGACATGCAGTATTTCGGTAGAGATTCGATCCTGATCAACTCCCACAGTGCGAGAATCATGAGTACGGTTCTTCGCGAGCAAGGGCTTGATCTTGATGATATTCTTTCGTCTATCGGTCTTAATGCGTCGGAGATCGCGGATCCCGATTGCCTGATCACAGTTGCCCAGGAGATCGCATTCCAGCGCCTGTTCGTGAAGCACACGGCGAACTGTCCGGGTCTGTGGTATGAGATCGGGCTGCGCTATGGAGTGCTGTCCTACGGCTCGCTGGGTCAAGCCAGCCTGTGTGCCGGCACGGTGAGGGAGGCTCTCGATCTGTTCGTCAGGGCCTTCCAGGATCTCAACTATTCGCTTCTGAAGTACGAGCTCGTGTCGGAGGCTCCGGGCGAACTGATCATCGAAACCACCGATGACAACGTGGGCGAGGACCTGCGCCTTTTTTGCCAGGAGCGCTCGCTCGGATCGGTCGAACGGCTCCTGTCCGATTTCGCACCCGGCCAGAAGGCATTTGTCCGCATCGAATCCGCTCTGCCCGCGAAGCCCATCTGGCTTTCCGAGCCGACCCTGTCGGGCGTGCCGATCACTTTCGGCCACGCCCGTTCCCGCTGGTTCATTGTGCCAGCCTTGCTGGACATGCGGATGCCGCTGGCAAACGAGACGCTGGGGACCAGCTATCGCCTCGCCTGCGACAAGGCGGTCGAGCGCATGAATGCGCAGAACGACATCGTTGCCCGCGTCTATCACCTGCTGGAAAACGGCACGTTGGAAGACTGCTCGATCGGGCGTGTCGCCAGCGAACTGTCGCTGCACGAACGCACCTTGCAGCGAAAGCTGGCCGAAGCGCACATCAAGTTCAGCGATCTGGTAGTCCAGGTGCGTCAGGACAAGGCCAAGCAGCTGCTCCGGAACAGCCAGATTCAGGTAGCCCAGATCGCCGAAGTCCTGGGTTTCACCGAAATCGCGAGCTTTTCGCATGCGTTCAAGCGCTGGACCGGGATGTCGCCGCTGGATTTCCGGAAGGCCGCCAGGGGCGGCTGACGCAATCGATCAAATCTTTGTCGCCCGCCCGCATGTCTAACGCGCGCCGGTCGGGATATGGCTCTCCAATAGTCGCCAACAGGCGGGCGATGATGGAGAGGTTTTATGGGTTCGGACAGGATTTCCGGAATTGCGACTGGATTTGATGCTCCCCTGCCGGTGCAGGACTGGCCGCTCGATCCGCGGGTGGTTTTTGGCCATCACGGCGCCGAACCCGCGCTTCCCGAGATAGCGCAGCAGATGAAGGACCTGCTGCACGATTTCGGCCGCGACGTCATTCGTCCTGTCGGCGCGAAACTGGATCGCATGTCGTCCGCGGAGGTTATCGCGCCGGACTCACCCTTCTGGTCCACCTGGAACGCCTATCGCGACCTTGGCATCAACATCGATACGCTTGGCAGCCTTTCCCCCGAGGATGCGCCGGTAACGACTTCGGTGATCTTCGAGGAACTGGGCTGGGCGGACTCCGGCTTCGCCATCTCGGTCGGTGCGGGAATCCAGCCGTTCTGGATGGCGGCGAAATTCAACAACACCTATCTTCTCGAGAAATACAAGGACGTGATGATCGGCTGCTGGGGAATTACCGAGCCCGATCATGGCAGCGACCAGTTGGACGTTACCGGGCACACTTTTGCCCCCAACGGCAAGTACGGAAGGCCCAACCTTTCAGCCAGGATCACGGACGGGAAGATCATTCTCAACGGGCAGAAGTCTGCCTGGGTATCGAACGGGACCGTCTCCGGGCTGTCGATTGTCTACTGCGGCGTACAGACCCAGGGCGAGTTCAACCCCAAGGAAGGGGTCTGCCTGCTCGTGCCGCTCGATCTGCCCGGAGTTTCGCGGGGCAAGCCGCTCGAAAAGCTGGGCCAGCGCGCTCTGCCGCAGGGTGAGATCTTCTTCGACAATGTCGAGGTGGATATCGACCACATGCTGGCCGGCCCGGAAGACTACAACCGGGCAGTCTATGCCATCCTGACCGACGCCAATGCCCTGATGGGTTCGATCTTCACCGGCACCGCGCGCGCCGCCTACGAGATCGCCTACGAATATGCGCATGAACGGCGGCAGGGCGGTCAGCCGATCATCCGGCACCAGGATGTGCAGCGCCGCCTGTTCCACATGGCGCGTCAGGTCGAACTGGCGCGCGCGATGTCGCGGCGGGCCAGCACCTACAACGTCCAGGTTCCCGTTCCCGCGCTTCAGGCCTCGATCTTCGCCAAGGTCACCGGGACGCGCGCGGCCTTCGACGTGGCAAGCGATGCGATCCAGATGCTGGGCGGCAACGGCGTTACGAACGCATACCCGATCGAGAAGATCTTCCGCGATGCGCGGTCTTCGATGATCGAGGATGGCTGCAATGAAATGCTGGCCATCAAGGGCGGAGCCTTGCTGTCCGATCCAGAGCGCTTGCCGGGCTGATCAAGCCCGTGCGCCTTGAGGCGCGCTCGTTCGACATTCTTGAGTGGAGTAACCGATGAAGCAGAACGCTTACATCGCAGGGGTCGGCATTACGCCATTCGGGCGGCATCTGGATCGCACGCTGTCCAGCCTGGCGCACGACGCGATCAGGCAGGCAATGGCTGACGCCGGCGTTCAGAACACCGACATTCAGGCGGCGTGGGCGGGGAACGCGGCCGCGCCGATCATAACCGGGCAACTGTGCATCGCGGGCCAGGTTATCCTGAACGGACTGGGCATTGGCCGCATACCCGTGGTCAATGTCGAAAACGCCTGCGCCACATCCTCCACTGCTCTGCAGCAGGCGGCCAGTCTGGTCACTCTGGGCGCCTACGATGTCGTTCTCGTGTTCGGCGTGGAGAAGCTCTACCACCCGGACAAGCAGCGCGTGTTCTCGGTGTTCGAAGGGTGCCGCGATGTCGATGATCCCGACGCGCTCGACGCCTATCTGATTTCGGACGGCCGATCGAGCGATGGCGCGGGGCAGTCCCGGTCCATTTTCATGGATATCTATGCCCGGATGGCGCGCGGCTATATGGAAAAGACTGGCGCCACGGCCCGGGATTTCGCCGCCGTTTCCGCCAAGAATTCAGTCCACGGCAGCCTCAATCCCAACGCCCAGTTTCAGAATGTGCTGAGCGTCGAGGAAATCCTGGCCGCCCCGCTGATCATCGATCCGCTGACCCTGCTGATGTGCTCGCCGATCGGCGATGGAGCCGCCGCAGCCGTCATCATGTCGGAAAAGGCCGTGCGGCAGCATGGCGTGGCGCAGCCTGTCCGCATTGACAGTGCGCTGGTTGCCAGTGGGTTCGAGCATGGCGAGGCCGACTTCGACCTCACCAGATGGGCCGCCGTCCAAGCCTATGAACAAGCGGGGATCGACCCTCGCGAAATCGATTGCGTCGAGTTGCACGATGCCTCCTCCCCAGCCGAATTGATCTACTACGAGAAACTCGGCCTGTGCGGCCCCGGACAGTCGCTGGCGCTGCTGCACGATGGCGAAACCAGGATTGGCGGCCGCATTCCCGTCAATCCATCGGGCGGACTTGTGCGCAAGGGGCATCCGATCGGGGCTACGGGCCTGGGGCAGATCCATGAACTGACGACCCAGCTGCGCGGGCGCGCCGGCGCACGGCAGGTCGAGGGCGCCTCCTTGGCGGTAGCGGAAAACGGCGGCGGCTTTCTGACGAGCGATGCCGCGGCCCTGACGATGACGGTGCTCTCGCGATGACGCGGTCGATCCAGAAGGACTTGCTCAGCGCCGTCTGGCAGGGGCGCGAGACGCACCGCGATGCGCCGATGCTGACTTTCGTCCATGTCGAGGCGGATGGGCGTCTGTCAGACGAATTCCGCAGTTATGACCAATTGTGGCGCAACGGCAGCGCCGTATGCGAGGCGCTGGCTGGACACGGCATGCGCGCGGGCGACGCCTTCGCCCTGCTCATGCACAGCCATCCCGAATTCGTCGATTGCATGGTCGGCTCGGCAATGGCCGGCACGGTCTTCGTTCCATTGGACCCGCGCATCTCGGGCGAAAAATTGAAATTCATGCTCGATTTTTCGGACTGCCGCGGTGCGGTCGTGGCCGATTACGCGCTGCCGCACCTTCTCGAGATCGCGGATCAGCTGCCCAAACTTGAATGGGTCTGGATAGTCGGACAAGCGACGCAGGATATTGCGATCCCTGGCGTTGCCGTGCGGTCCTTCGCGGCGGTGCTGGATGGTTGGAGCGGCAACGAACAGCCGCTGCGCGAAATCGATCCGATGTCGGCGATGCAGATGATCTTCACCTCCGGAACAACCGGCGATCCCAAGGCTATTCTTTCTCCCCACGGCCGCTTCATGTTCGCAGCATCGCTGGGGGCCACAATCGGCCTGACAGCTGAAGACAAGCCCTATACCGGCTTGCCGCTATCGCACTCCAATGGCCAGTTGATGACCCTGGGCAATGCATTGACGATGCAACTGCCGGCGGTGATCAGCCGCAAGTTCTCGAAGTCCCGGCTGTGGGAAATCCTTGCCAAATACAATTGCACGACCTTGAATCTGCTGGGCGGGATGACAACCGCGATCTTTGCAGAGCCTGCGGGGCGCTTCGACCGGGCGCACAACGTCCGCTTCGTGCTGAGCGCGGGGATGCCCGCAGCCATGTGGCAGGAGTTCGCCGATCGGTTCGGAGTGGAAATCTTCGAGTTTTACGGCACGGCCGAAGGCGGGCTGCTCCTCAATCCGCCGCCCGATGCGAGGATCGGGTCGATCGGCAAACCGCCGCCCGGCACCGAATGCGCCGTGCTGGACGAACACGACAATCCCGTTGCCGACGGTGAACTGGGGCAATTGTGCTTCCGCAACAGCGACGGCACCGTCGCACCGGTGGAGTACTACAGGAACGCCGGGGCTTCGGCTGAAAAGACGCAAGGCGGCTGGTTTCGAAGCGGCGACATCGGTTGGCGCGACGCCGATGGCTGGTTCTATTTCTCGCACCGCATGGGAACGGCCATCCGCAAGAATGGCGAGTTCATTTCGCCCAGCGAAGTCGAACGGGTGATCGCGAAGAACGCGTCTGTCGACGACGTCTACGTCTATGGCGTCAGCACCGCGGCCAACACGCCGGGCGAGCGCGAGGTTGTCGCCGCTGTCGTTCCGGCCCCTGGCGCCTTTGATCCCGCGAATGTCTTCGCTTCGTGTCGGCGGGAACTTCCACGAAACAGCATTCCATCTTTCATCCAGGTGCTTGAGGAAATCCCGAAGACTGCGTCCGAAAAGCCGCAGGACCGCTACCTGATGGAGCTGCTTACCACCGCCAATGCCCGAGTATTTTCGGCAAATGGCCCTGCAAAAATCAATCTTGGAGAGTGAAATGAGCCAGCCTGAAGTCGTCCTGTACGGAGCCAGTGGATATACCGGCAAACTTGTTTCATGGCATCTCGCCGAAATGGGAATTCCCTTTGTGGCGGCGGGCCGGAACAAGGACCGGCTCAAGCTGGAAATGGATCTGGTGCCCGAACTTGCCGGGCACCCCTACGAAATCGCCGAAGTCGCCCATGACCGGGAATCGCTGGCCAAGCTGTTTGCGGGCAAGAAGGTGGTCTACAATTTTGTCGGCCCGTTCATGCAGCTGAGCGAATGCGTGGTCCAGGCCTGCCTCGACGCCGGCGTGCACTACTTCGACACCACCGGTGAAACCGACTGGATGCTGATGCTGCGCGACAAGTACGGCGCGGCCTTTGCGGCGCAGGACCTGCTGCTGTCGCCCGCCTCGTCCTACATGTGGCAGGCGGGAGTGCTGGCGGCCGAAATCGCGCTGGAGACCCCAGGCATCGACACGCTGGATATCCTCTACTTCGGAACATCGGACACCAGCGAGGCATCGACCATGTCGTTCCTGCGGATGTGCACCAATCCGCAGTACTTCCTTGAGAACAACGAGCTGGTCCAGTGGCCTTACGGGGTCTCGTATCCGGTGCGGGTGGCCGATCACAATCGGATCTTTGCCGCGCTGCCCTGGTCGGGCGGCGGGGAGCCGATCTGGTATCAGCACGATGCGCGGGTAAGCAATTGCCAGGTGCTGACCGCCTTCGGCTCGCCGTTGTTTCCCGCGGTGATCAAGCTGCTGGAGGATTTCGAACGGGACCATCGCGGCAAGAGTCCCGAAGAGCGCGAAGAGATCACGAACGCCATCGGCAATCAGCTCGTCTCGGTAGAGCCGGGGCGCGAAAAGCCCGCAGTCAACCGGACCGTGACCACTGTTGTCGCACGCGGCGACACCGGCGGGGTCGAGGTCGTGATCATGGGCAATTGCGGCTATCGCCAGACCGCGCTGATCGCCGCCGAATCCGTGCGCCGCTTGCTGAACGGGCAATTGCTGAAAACCGGCTTCCAGGCCGCAAGCCATGCCTTCGGCGCCCGCAATCTCATCAACGCGCTGGCCGAGCGCGGATACTTCACAACGACGCCGACCGTCAGAGCGATCTGACTTGTCGGCAACCGCCAGCATTCTGCGATCGACGGCAAGAAACGCGGCGACATTCAGGTAGAGAGAGGTGATTTGACATGAGGACACAGATCGGGGCCTTGCGGCCATCCACCACAGCACTCGCGACCGCGCTGCTGTTTGCGGCAACGGCTTTCGCCAGTCCGGCCCTTGCGCAGGACGCCGAGCCCGCATCTGGCGAGGCAGTTTCCGACGAAGCGCAAACCGGGGTTGCCGACATCGTCGTCACCGCACAGCGCCGCTCTGAAAGCGCGCAGCGGGTGCCAATCGCCATCTCGGCGCTTGGCAGCGCGACGCTGGACAAAATCGGCTTCAAGGGGGCGGCGGATGTCGTCGCTGCCGTGCCAAGCGTGCAGGTGCAGGAGATCTATGGGCGCTATCAGCCCATTTTCTCGATCCGCGGCGTCAGCCAGAGCGCCTTTACGGCCAACCAGAGCAGCCCAGTCGGCGTCTATTCGGATGAAGTCTATATCGGCGAGACTTATCTGCACGGCGCCAATTTCTTCGATGTCGAGCGCGTCGAGGTGCTCAAGGGTCCGCAGGGGACGCTCTACGGCAAGAACACCACGGCCGGCGCCATCAACCTGATCTCGCGCGCGCCGAAGATCGACGATGGCATGCATGGCAATGCCCTGCTTGGTTATGGCACCTATCAAGCCACCACAGTCGAGGCCGGGATCGAGGGAACGCTTGTGCCCGGCAAGCTTGCGGTTCGCATGGCGGGCACTTTCAACGCCGATGAGGGCTACCAGCACGTCATCAACCTGAACAAGCGGGCGGGCCAGAACCGCGGCTGGGGATTGCGCGCGACCGCGGTCCTTGAACCGGTCGACAACCTTTCGTTCACTCTGCGCTACACCTGGAGCAAGACCGATCAAACGCCCAATCTGCCGCGCGCGATTGGCCTTTATCCGGTTGGCCCGGGCGGTTCGCTGGTCGACCTTGGTGGTTATGGCCGGCCGGCCAGCTATGGTCCGCGCGATTTCGACAGCGATCTGCCCGATCAGCGGGTCGACATCAATTTCAACATGGTGTCGCTCACCTCAAAGCTGAGCCTGCCCGCTTTCGACATCGTCTCGGTGACGGCTTACCACTCGTCGCAGAAATACTTCCTCGGCAACCTTTCCGGCGGCGACAAGGGGGTCGACGACACCCTGTACAACAACAATACGAGGGCATTTTCGCAGGACCTGCGCCTGGTGACCACCGGTGACTCGAACCTGAAGGTTATCGCCGGGCTGTATTACGGCTACGAACGCAATGCCCAGCGGAACGCGTTCTGGCTTTACCAGCAGCCCTTGCAAGGTCTGGAGAACTATCTGGTCGCGGTCGGCTATGACTCCGGCACGGCTGCCTATATTGCCGATTTCTATCATCAGTTCGGAAACGCCGAGATCAAGCAGACGCTGGTGCATCGCAGCTATGCCGCCTATTCCGAGGCACACTGGGAGTTCGCGCCGAAGTTCGATCTGACCGTCGGCCTGCGTTACACGCACGACAAGGATTCGCAGCCCTACTACAATGTCTCGCGCTATGCCTCGTTCGATGGTCCGCCGATCGGTTCGTGGATACCTGGCAACATCACCGAAGGCACGGCGACGCGGGTCGACAATCCGTTTGACGCCGGGCTGACCCAGTATCTCAATGGACCCTACTCCGCGGCGTCCGCTCCGTTCCTTTCGGTTTCGAATAATCGCGTGACCGGCAAGGTGACGCTGGACTACAAGCCGACCGACCACACGCTGGTTTACGCCACGTACAGTCGCGGTTACCGCAGCGGCAACTTCAACGCAGGCCTGCACTATCTGTTCCAGGGGCTCAACCAGGGCGCCTACGCCAGCCCCGAGACGATCAACGCCTATGAGGTCGGCTTCAAGAGCGAACTGTTCGATCGGAGCCTGCGCTTGAACGGCGCCCTGTTCCAGTATGACTACAAGAATCAGCAATTCGAAGACGTGCAGGGGATTTCCTCCGTCCTGGTCAATGCCGGCAAGTCCCGACTGCGCGGGGCGGAGCTGGAAGTGGTTCTGGCGCCCGTCGCCGGCCTACAGCTGTCATTGAGCGGTCTCTATCTCGATGCCAAGTACAGGGAACTGACCCTGCAGGGGCATGACCTGGCCGGAAACACGATGATTTCGTCGCCGGAATGGTCAGGCACCGCGGCGGTGGACTACACTGTCGCCGTCAGCGAAACCTTCGATTTCGGCCTGCATCTCGACGCGAATACCCGTACGCATCAGTGGTACAACGCGTTCAACGGGCAGTTCAACAACCAGAACATCGGCCAGGCGGGCTACACCCTCGTCAACGGCCGCCTCAGCCTGCGCAGCAAGGACGGCTATGAGGTAGCACTCTGGGTCAAGAACCTGTTCGACAAGCAGTACGTCAGCTACGCCATCAACATCCAGTCCGCATTCGGCATGGATTACCTGATGGATGGCCCGCCGCGCACTTTCGGCGCGTCGATTTCTTACCGCTTCTGAAACTGCATCTGGGGGGCTTCGAACGCCCCCCATTTCAACTTGCGGAGGGTTCCGAACATGGTTGGTCGGGTAGGTGGACGCGTCGCGGTAATTACCGGCGCCGGGCGCGGACTTGGTGCAGCAATCGCAGTTCGCCTCGCTGCTGAGGGCGCCGCAGTTGCGGTGTCGGACATCGATGTGGATTGCGCCGAAGCCGTTGCGGCCCAGATTGTTGCTGGGGGTGGCCGGGCCAAAGCCTATCGCCTCGACGTGACGGATGAAGCCCAGTGGGAGCAGCTTTTCGCCGCCGTGATCTCGGATTTGGGCACACCGGGGATTCTGGTGAACAATGCCGGCGTCGCATCTCCCGGCAACGCGGAGGACACCAGCCTGGACGAATGGCGCCGTATCCATGCGGTCAACCTGGATGGCGTGTTTCTGGGCACCAAGCACGGCATTGCCGCGATGAAGGTGCACGGAGGCTCGATCGTCAACATGTCCTCGATCAAGGGCATGGTCGCCGCCACCTTTACCGCGGCCTACGACAGTTCGAAGGGCGGAGTGCGGATCTTCTCCAAATCGGCAGCGTTGCATTGTGCGGAGCAGAAGTATGGCATCCGGGTCAACTCGGTGCATCCTGGCTGGGTCAGCACCGAAATGGTCATCGACGGGATGGCCGCGCTTCCCGATGGCGATGCCATCCTTGAACAGTTGCGCAATTTGCACCCGCTCGGCCGTTTCGGCGAACCAGAGGAAATTGCCAACGCCGTGCTGTTCCTGGCCAGTGACGAAGCCAGTTTCGTCACCGGCGCGGAACTGGTGGTCGATGGCGGCTACACCGCGCAATAGCCTGGCGGGCTGACCATCCTGCGCGACGCGTTGCAGAGTTTGAGGCGCTATGGCGCGCGGTCAATAATCGTAGCAGGCCGCAGCCATCAGCGATAAGTGCGGGCGGCACCCATCTGTATCCACCTCTTTCACAGGTCCAGCCCATGCCCCGTTCGCTTCTGCCCCGCAATGACATCGATTTCCTGATCCATGATTGGCTCGGCGGCGAACTCGCTGTCGACCGGGAGATTGTCGATGCCATTCTCGATGTCAGCGAAAGGATTGCGCGCGAGCGATTCCTTCCGCTGTTCAAACGCACCGATGTCGAAGAACCTGTCCTTGGTCCGGACGGCGTGGAAGTCTGCCCGGGAATCGCCGACGCGCTGAAGAGCTACGCCGAAGTGGGTCTGTTCGGCGCCAGCTTTCCCGAGGAACTAGGCGGGTTGGGCCTGCCCAACCTGGTCTGCACCGCATCATTCGCGATGGTGGCGGCAGCGAGCGTTGCAGTCGCCGCCTATCCTATGCTCACAACGGGCAACGCCCGGCTTATCTCCAAGTTTGGAAGTCCGGCGCAAGTCGACGCCTTCTGCCGCCCCCAGGTCGATGGCCGCTGGTTTGGCACGATGTGTCTTTCCGAACCGCAGGCCGGATCGAGCCTGGCCGATATCCGCACCCGTGCGGTCGCTGACGGGGCGGATGGGCTTGGAGCCCGCTACCGTCTCACCGGAAACAAGATGTGGATATCAGGCGGGGACCACAATCTTTCGGAAAACATCGTGCATCTTGTCCTGGCCAAGATCCCCCAGGAGGACGGTCAACTCCCCGAGGGAACCGCCGGCATCTCGCTGTTCATCGTTCCCAAATTCCTCCCCGACGGCAGCCGCAACGATGTGGTCGTTGCCGGACTGAACCACAAGATGGGCTATCGCGGCACGTCAAACTGCCTGCTGAACTTCGGAGAAAGCCAGGGCGCGCAGGGCTGGCTTGTCGGCGAGCCTGGCGCCGGGCTCCGGCAGATGTTCATGATGATGAACGAAGCGCGGGTCGGGGTCGGCACCGGCGCCGCGGCGCTGGGCTATCGCGGCTATCGGCTTTCCGCCAACTACGCCAGGGAACGCCTGCAGGGGCGACCGATCGGCACCCGTTCGGGCAGTCCGATTGCAATCATCGAGCATCCCGACGTCAAGCGCATGCTGCTCCAGCAGAAGGCCTATTCCGAGGGAGCCCTGGCATTGTGCTTCTATTGCGCCAGGCTGATCGATCTTGCCGAAGACGATGCCCAAAGCGCCAGCCTGCTTGGATTGCTGATGCCCGTCGTGAAGACCTGGTCATCGGAGTTCGGCCTGGCATCGAATGACATCGCGATCCAGATTCATGGCGGCTACGGCTACACGCGCGACTTCGATGTCGAGCAATTGTGGCGGGATAATCGGCTCAATCCCATTCACGAGGGTACGACCGGCATTCAGGGAATCGATCTGCTCGGACGGAAGATCCTGCCAGATCGGCAAGCGGTCGAAATTCTGGGCGCCGCGATTTCGGCAACCGCGGACGGGGCCCGCGAGGTCCCGGAACTGACGCCCTTCAACGCACCGCTTCAGCAAGCGTGGGACCAGGCAATGGCGGTCGTGTCCGCCCTGCCCACCGATCAGCGCGCGTTCGACAACGCAACAGTGTTCCTGAGGGCGTTCGGTCATATCGTCGTGGCCTGGCTGTGGCTTGATCAGGCGGTTGCGGCAGCCCGCTTGAAGGCACAGGGCGCAGGCGATCTCGACCTGGTCGAGGGCAAACTGCATGCTTGCCGATACTTCTTTGAACACGAATTGCCGCAGGTTCCGCCGATGCTGAGCATTGTCGGTTCAGGAAGCGATGTCGCCTCTTCCGCACCAGCGCGGATCTTCTGACCTTATCGTGAGCACCCCCAAACATGAAGAAACTTGCGGAATTGTTCGACCTGTCGGGAAGGGTGGCACTTGTTACCGGCGGCTCGCGCGGTCTTGGACTCAACATTGCGGAAGCCTTGGCCGAGTACGGCGCCAAGATATTTCTCGTCGCGCGCAAGCAGCATGAGCTCGACGAAGCAGCTGCGCACCTCGAAGCTGCTGGCGCGACGGTCGGAACGCTTGCCGCTGATCTGTCCTATGCCAATGCACCGCGCGAGATAGTCGAAGCCGTGATGGCAAGGTTCGGCCGCATCGACATACTCGTCAACAACGCGGGGGCAAGCTGGGGTGCTCCCGCCGAAGACTATCCCGAAGAGGGCTGGGACAAGGTCTTGAACCTGAACGTCACCGCCCTGTTCCGGCTGACGCAGATTGCGGCGAAGCGAGCGTCTCTGCCGCAGGGCAAAGGTTCGATCATCAACATTGCATCGGTCGAGGGACTGGGAGCGCATCATCCGGACATGATCGGCATCGTTGGCTACAACACCGCCAAGGGCGCGGTGGTCAACCTGACCCGGGCGCTTGCCGCCGAATGGGGTCCGAAGAATATCCGGGTCAATGCCATCGCGCCCGGCTATTTCCCTTCGAAACTCGCGGATGCCACGGTTGAGCGACATGGCAAGTATCTGATTCACATGACGCCGCTGGGCAAGCTCGGCGGGCCGGATGACCTGAAGGGATTGGCTCTCCTGCTGGCCTCCGACGCCAGCGGCCACATTACCGGCCAGATCATCGTCGTGGATGGAGGCTCGTCGGTCATTTGACGTTATGACGACCCTGGCTGGGGCGGAAGGATTCGAACCTTCGCATGCCGGTACCAAAAACCGGTGCCTTACCGCTTGGCTACGCCCCAGCAGGAGCGCGGCGCTATAGGCGGGCCGGGGCGGCAAGGGAAGGGGTCAAATCATTCCGCCAGCTTGTCGAAATCGGCGGCCGAATGGCGCTCGATCAGGCCGGTCGGCAGGTTGACCTTCTGTCCGCGCTTCACCGCCGGGCGGGCGAGGATCTCTTCCACCCAGCGTCCGACGTTGGCATATTCGTGCAGCGAGAGGAACGTGCTCGCGTCGTTGTAGGCAAACCCGCGGTAGAGCAGGCCCAGCCAGGCATAGGCCGCCATGTCGGCGATGGTGTAGTCGTCGCCGGCAAGGAACCGGGTTTCCGCCAGCCGCCGGTCGGCCACGTCGAACAGCCGCTTGGTTTCCATCGCATAGCGATCGATCGCATATTCGATCTTGAACGGCGCATAGGCATAGAAGTGCCCGAACCCGCCGCCGATGAACGGCGCGCTGCCCATCTGCCACATCAGCCAGCTGAGGCATTCGGCGCGGGCCTTGCCGCCCGCCGGGATGAAGGTGCCGAATTTCTCGGCCAGGTGCAGCATGATCGCCCCGCTTTCGAACACCCGGAACGGTTCCGGCCCGGAACGGTCGAGCAGCGCGGGGATCTTCGAATTTGGATTGAGCGCGACGAATCCCGATCCGAACTGGTCGCCTTCGCGGATATTGATCAGCCAGGCATCGTAGTCGGCGCCCGAATGCCCGGCCTCGAGCAGTTCCTCGAACAGGATCGTCACCTTCTGCCCGTTGGGCGTGCCGAGCGAATAGAGCTGGAAGGGATGTTCGCCGACCGGAAGTTCCCGTTCGGTCTGCGCGCCCGCGGTCGGACGGTTGATCGCCGCGAACTGCCCGCCATTCTCGCGGTTCCAGGTCCAGACCTTGGGCGGGGTATATTCGGTGTCGGCCATGGAACTCTCCCATCGATCTGTGTTGCTCGCCGCAACTTAGGCAGGGGGCGGACCAATGCAAGACAGTTGCGGATGGAGCCGGACAAGCTAGGCTTGGGGAATGCTACGCAAACTCATTCCCGCCGCCGCCGCGCTGGCGCTCGCCGCCCCTGCGCTGACCCAGGAACCGCTCAGCGCCGATCGCGTGACCGAGACCGTGCGAACCCTAACCGACGACTGGTTCGAGGGCCGCGCCCCCGGCACCTCCGGCGAACAGCGCACGGTCGGCTATCTCATCGCCCGCTTCCAGGCGCTGGGGCTCGAGCCGGGCGGGCCGGGCGGCAAGTGGGTGCAGGAAGTGCCGCTGCTTCACACCCGTCTTGGCGCGCCGCAGCAGCTGGAGCTGGCGACGCCCAAGGGGGCCATTGCGCTCAAGCTGGGCACCGATGCCTACCTTTCGACCCTGCGCGGCGATGACGTGGCGAAGGTCGCGGCCGCGCCGCTGGTCTTCGTCGGCTACGGCGTCAACGCGCCCGAGCGCCAGTGGGACGATTTCAAGGGCCAGGACCTCAAAGGCAAGGTCGCGGTCTTCCTGATCAACGATCCCGATTTCGAAGCCGGCGCGAAAGAGCCGGTGGCGGGCAGGTTCGGCGGCAAGGCGATGACCTATTACGGCCGCTGGACCTACAAGTTCGAGGAAGCCGCGCGGCGCGGGGCGGTGGCGGCGCTGATCGTCCATGACAGCGAAGGCGTGGGCTATGGCTGGAACGTGATCACCAGCCCGGGCGGCGAGAATTACGGCCTGGTCCGCAAGGACGGCAGCCAGACCAGCCTGGCATTGCAAGGCTGGCTGAGCCACGCGATGGGCGACCAGTTGTTCGCCGCGGCCGGGCTGGACCTTGGCAAGCTGCGTGTCGCGGCCCGCTCCGCCAGGTTTCGGCCGGTGGCGCTGGAGGGCGTGACGCTCAGCGCCGCGATCCCTTCAAGCCATGAGGTCGTGACCAGCCACAACGTGCTGGCCCGCCTGCCGGGCACCACGCGGGCTGACGAAGTGGTGATGCTGGGCGCGCACTGGGATGCCTATGGCCAGGGCAAGCCCGACGCGCAGGGCCGGATCTTCCGCGCCGGGGCCAACGACGATGCGCTGGGCGTCGCGGCGCTGCTCGAGATCGCGCGGCGGATGAAGCAGGCCCCGGCGCCGCGGCGCTCGGTGGTCTTTGCCGCCTGGACGGCGGAAGAACGCGGATTGCTCGGCTCCGAAGGCTATGCGCAGGATCCGGTCTATCCCTTCGAAAAGACGGTCGCGAACCTGACCATCGACGTGCTGCAGACCGCCGGGCGCGCCCGCGACGTGGTGCTGATCGGCAAGGGCCAATCGAGCATGGAGGATGAGCTTGCCCTCTTCGCCG
Source organism: Sphingomonadaceae bacterium (assembly GCA_046348665.1). Lineage (GTDB taxonomy): Bacteria > Pseudomonadota > Alphaproteobacteria > Sphingomonadales > Sphingomonadaceae > Novosphingobium. Next base: position 1,989,681 of record JAXMDV010000001.1, read on the forward strand.
GCAAGCAGGGCCGCACCGTCACGCCCGAAAACCTGCCCGAGCGCGGGCTGTTCTTCCGCGCGGACCATTTCCCCTTTGCCAAGCGCGGGGTGCCGGTGCTGCTGATGATGAGCCTGGCCGGCGCATCCGACCTCGAACAGGGCGGCCGCGCCGCCGGACAGGCGTGGATCGATGACTATACCGGGCGCTGCTATCACCAGGCCTGCGATGCCTGGGATTCCAGCTGGAACCTGGCGGGCGCGATGCAGGACATCGAGCTGGTCCACGCCATCGGCTGGGACCTTGCCAATTCGGACCGCTGGCCAACCTGGAAGAAGGGCAGCGAGTTCGCGGCGGCGCGCAAGACTGGACACTGAATACCGCGGCCTCGCTCTCATCAGCGCCGCGCCGGTGCTCAGCCCAGCCGCATGACCCAGCCGTGCGGGTCGGGGGCTTCGCCGCGCTGGATCGCGGTGAGGCGGGCCTTGAGCTTGCCGGTCAGCTGGCCGGGGCCGCCGCTGCCGATGGTGAATTCGCCGTCGTGTCCGGCAACCTTGCCGATCGGGGTGACCACCGCCGCGGTGCCGCAGGCGAAGGCTTCGACCAGCTGGCCCGACGCCGCATCGGCGCGCCACTGGTCGAGGCTGTAGCGGTCCTCGCGCACGGTCAGCCCTTCGTCGCGGGCCAGCGCGATCAGGCTGTCGCGGGTCACGCCTTCGAGGATCGTGCCCGACAGCGCCGGGGTCAGCAGGCTGCCGTCGGCAAAGGCGAAGAACACGTTCATCCCGCCCAGTTCCTCGACCCACTTGTGCTCCGCGGCGTCGAGGAACAGCACCTGGTCGTGCCCCTTGGCAAAGGCCTCTGCGGTGGGGACCAGGCTGGCGGCATAGTTGCCTCCGCACTTGGCCGCGCCGGTGCCGCCGGGGGCCGCGCGGGTATAGTCCGACACCCACAGCGAAACCGCCGGAGCGCCCGACTTGAAATAGTTGCCCGCCGGGCTGGCGATCACCAGGAAGCGATAGGACTTGGCCGCGCGCACGCCAAGGAATGCCTCGGTCGCGATCATGAAGGGCCGCAGGTAGAGCGAGCCGCCCTCGACCGTCGGGAACCAGTCCGCGTCGACCGCCACCAGTTCGCGGATCGCCTGGATGAACAGTGCTTCGGGGATTTCCGGCATGGCGAGCCGCCGGGCCGAAGCGTTGAAGCGCCGCGCGTTCGCCTCGGGCCGGAACAGCGCCATCGAGCCATCGGGATGGCGATAGGCCTTCAGCCCTTCGAAGATTTCCTGCGCATAGTGCAGCACCGAAGCCGCCGGATCGAGCGCGATCGGGCCGTAAGGCAGCACTGCCGGGCTATGCCAGCCGGCATCTTCCGACCAGTCGACCGAAACCATGTGATCGCTGAAGCGGGTGCCGAAACCGGGGTTCGCCAGCACCTCCGCGCGCACCGCCGCCGGGGTCGGCGCGGGGTGGGGGCTATGGGCGAACTTGGTCATGGTTTCGGCAATCGTGGCCATTGAAACGAATCCTTGCAGTACAGTCGGGCGGCTTTGAACGAAAATTACCCGTGTTGCAACCGATGTGTAATTATCGAAAAGGCGTTGTGACACTTTCCTGCAAAGTGCTGGTGAGGTCAATGGTTGTGTCGGGATTCGCGAGGTTGGGTTGGGGTGAGAGGTTTGAAGGGTTCACGCAGAGGCGCAGAGAAGAAAAGGGAGGCGCAGAGGTGTAGCGCCTGCGGCGAAGCCGCTCTCTTCACTATTACCCTGCCGAAAACGCGGCGAAGCGATTGGAAGGATTGCCTGCGGCAATCGCAGCATCTCTGCGCCTCTGCTTTCTTCTCTGCGCCTCTGCGTGAACCATTCAACTCCATCCGGCAAAAACCGCCAAAGCGACCGCACACCAACACCCACAAGCCCCGGAAATGAGAAGGGCGGCCCCGGCAACCCGAGAACCGCCCTTCGCATGGTCAGCGGCCGGAAGCGCCGCTCACGAAGCCTCTATCGCTCAATCGATGCTCAGCGATAATGCTCCATCAAGCGGGTTACCGACCTCCCTGCTGAACCATGAGACATCGGTCACCTCCTTTCGCGCTGTTGAGCCATTTGCCGACCACCTGGATCGACCGGACCGCTTCGCGTGGATCGCTGGCGGCCACATGCAATGTGTGAATCATTCGCCCGAAGACAACAAGTCTTGCATTGAAAAAAGTTGCTGTCAGAATCCGTGCTTTCGGGCCGCGTCGCCCGGTTCTCCACAGCCTGGACCTGGTAAGTCTCCGTAATGGCGGAGTCGGACGGCGTTCCTGCTAGCGGCAATCCTCGATCACGCGGCTGATCTCGGGCCAGCTGGGGAGGTAGAGCGTGGCAAGTCCGGCGGTTTCCAGCGCAAAGCGGCCGCGCGAAAAGGCGATGGAATCGAGCACCGGATCGTTAGAATGGATCTCTGCCACCACCCAGCCGGGCGGGCTGCGCAAGGGATCGCTGCTGAGCGGGCGGGTGCCGAAGGTGGTGGTCAGTGCCATCGGCAGCGATGCCGTGCCATCGCCGCGCCGCGCCACCAGCACGCGGGCGTTGACCCGGTCGCAGGTCAGAGTCGCCAGTGCCGCGCCGCCGGAGGTGCCGAAACTGGCGGTCGAACGGGCATTGACCAGGCCCCAGCGCCAGGTGCCCGGCGTCTGCGCGGCATCGCGCCAGTCGGCTGGCGGCGATGGCGTGGGCGTCGAACGCACCGGGGCGGGCGCGGGCGGCGGAGGCGGCGGCGCGGCGGGCATGGGCCTTTGCGGCGCGGCGCAGGATGCCAGCATCAGGCCAAGGCCGAGCGCCGCCGGGCGCAGGGAGGGAGCGATTGCCTTCACCCGCCTTCTATGGAAGGAGGCGCGGCGATGAGCAAGGTGCGCAAGGAACGGGTTGACCAGCTGCTGGTCGAGCGCGGCCATGCCGAAAGCCGCACCCGCGCCCAGGCGCTGGTCCTTGCCGGACTGGTCTTTACCGGTGAGACGAAGATCGCCAAGCCCGGCCAGCAGATCGCCGCCGAGGCCCCGCTTGAGGTGCGCGGACGCGATCATCCGTGGGTTTCGCGCGGCGGGATCAAGCTGGCCCACGCAATCGCGCATTTCGGCCTTGATCCCACCGGCGTCACCGCGATGGACATCGGCAGTTCGACCGGCGGGTTCACCGACGTCCTGCTGGCCGGCGGCGCGGCGCATGTCTTCGCGGTCGATTCGGGCACCAACCAGCTCGCCTGGAAGCTGCGCCAGGATCCGCGGGTGACCGTGCTTGAGCAGACCAGCGCGCGGCTGCTTACGCCCGCGTTGATCGACGCGCCGTGCAGCTGGGTGGTTTGCGACGCCAGTTTCATTTCGCTGGCCAAGGTACTGGAAGTACCGCTGAAACTGGCGGCGACGCCCTGCCGGCTGGTCGCTCTGATCAAGCCGCAGTTCGAGGTCGGCCGGGCCGAAGTGGGCAAGGGCGGGGTGGTGCGCGATCCGGCCTTGCACAGCCGCGTCTGCGAGGAAGTCCGCCACTGGCTCGAAGCACAGGGCTGGCAGGTCCAGGGGATCGTCGAAAGCCCAATCAAGGGGCCCGAAGGCAATGTCGAGTTCCTGATTTCGGGCCTGCGCGCGTAGAATTGCCGGGGCAAACCGTTGCTTCGCCGCGACCGCCCCGCCATACCCAAAGGCAACAAAGGCCCGCGAATCGAGGTTTCGCCATCGATGACTGAACTTGCGTCCCCCGGCCAGTTGCGCGCCGCATTCCTGCGCTGGGCGCTGTTCATCATTCCCGGGATCATGTTCCTGGGGTTCTTTTCGGGGATGCTTTCGGGCAGCGGGCCGGGCAACGTGTGGTTCATCGATCTCGTCAAGCCGGCGCTCTATCCGCCGCCGGCGGTGTTCGGGATCGTCTGGCCGGTGCTCTATTTCCTGATGGGCGCGGCGCTGACGCTGGTCGTCACCGCGCGCGGCGCGCCGGGGCGGGGCAGGGCGATCGCGCTGTTCGCGCTGCAATTCGTGCTCAACCTGGCATGGTCGCCGCTGTTCTTCGCGATGCACCAGATCGCCGCCGCGCTGGGGCTGCTGGTGGCAATCGACCTGGCGGTGCTGGCGACCGTCGCCGCGTTCCGCACGGTTCGTCCGCTCGCCGCCTGGCTGCTGCTGCCCTACCTGGCGTGGATCCTCTTCGCGACCGTGCTGAACTGGCAATTCCTCGAGGCCAATCCCGGCGGCCAGCCGCCGGTCGATGTGGCCTTGAACATGATGCCGACAAGGTCCATCTAGCCGCCATGCAAAGCGAAAACCCCCTGATCGCCGATATTGCCAAGCTGCTCAACAGCGCGGCCGGAACCATGGCCGGTATGGGCCGCGAAGCCCGCGAGGCCACGCGCGAACGGGTTCGCGAAGCGGTCGGCGGGCTCGATTTCGTCAGCCGCGACGAATTCGACGCGGTCAAGGACATGGCCGCGAAGGCGCGCGAGGAAAACGAGACGCTCAAGGCCCGCGTCGACGCGCTGGAAAAGGCGCTCAAGGCGAAGAAGTAGCGATCCTGCCGGCGCATGCAGTTCGCCGGTCCCGCCATCGTCTGCGCCAGCCGCCCGCACGGCGAAACCGCCGCGATCGTCCGCTTGCTGACCGAGGCGCAAGGCCTGCTGGCCGGCTATGTCGCGGGCGGGCGCGGGCGGCAGCTGCGCCCGGTGCTGGTCCCCGGCAATGTGGTCGAGGCCGATTTGCGCGCCCGGATAGAAGGGCAGCTGCCTTTCGCGCGGCTTGAACTGGTGACAAGCCGCGGCCCCTGGCTGGGCGAGCCGCTGCCCGCCGCCGCGATCGGCTGGGCCACCGCGCTGACTGCTGCCGCTTTGCCCGAACGCCATGCCTATCCCGCGCTGTTTCCCGCGCTTGGCGCGCTGCTCGACGCGGTCTGCCATGCACCCTCGGCGCGCGGCTGGCTGCCGGGGCTGATCGCCTACGAGGCGCTGCTGCTGCGCGAGCTGGGCTATGGCGACACCAGGTTGCCCCAGGCCGCCGAACTGCCGGAATTGCTGGCGGCCTTCGATGCCCTGGGGCAGCGGCTTGACCGCTATCCGCTTGCCGAACGCCGCAATGATGTTATGGGCGCGCGCGCCATGCTGCGCGAGCGGCTGGCAAAGCTGGGCTAGGGGCGGGAATTCGATGAATATTGCAGTACTCGCAGGTGACGGTATCGGCCCCGAAGTGACGCGCGAAGCCGTGCGGGTGCTCGAGGCGCTGAACCTGCCGGGCCTCGAGCTGAGCCATGCCGATGTCGGCGGAATCGCCTGGCGCAACCACGGCCACCCGCTGCCCGCCGAAACGCTCGAGATCGCGCGCAATTCGGACGGCATCCTGTTCGGCGCGGTGGGCGATCCATCGTGCGACAACCTTGAGCGGCACCTGCGCCCAGAGCAGGCGATTCTGGGCCTGCGCAAGGAGCTGGGCCTGTTCGCCAACCTGCGCCCGGCCAAGGTCTTTGCGGGGCTGGAGGATTTCTCCGCGCTGCGCCCCGAAGTGGCCGGCGCGATCGACCTGCTGATCGTGCGCGAGCTCAACGGCGATGTCTATTTCGGCGAGAAGGGCATCCGCACGCTGCCCGACGGGCGCCGCCAGGGCTGGGACATGATGTCCTATGCCGAGGACGAGGTGCGCCGCATCGCCCATGTCGCGTTCCGCGCGGCAATGGGGCGCAAGCGCAAGCTGTGCTCGGTCGACAAGGCCAACGTGCTCGAAACCTTCCAGCTGTGGCGCGACGTGGTGAGCGAGGTTGCGGCCGACTATCCCGAGGTCGAGCTGACCCACATGTACGTCGACAACGCGGCGATGCAGCTGGTGCGCAGCCCCGGCCAGTTCGACGTGGTGGTCACCGGCAACATGTTCGGCGACATCCTTTCCGATCAGGCCAGCATGTGCGTCGGCTCGATCGGGCTGCTCGCTTCGGCCTCGCTCAGCGAAGGCAAGCTGGGCCTCTATGAACCGATCCACGGTTCGGCGCCCGACATTGCCGGCAAGGGCATCGCCAACCCGATGGCCACGGTGCTTTCGGCCGCGATGCTGCTGCGCCATTCGCTGGGGCTGGAAGACCAGGCCGCGCGGATCGAGGCGGCGGTGGCGGGGGCCCTGTCCGCCGGAGTGCGCGGCGGCGATCTTGGCGGCAGCCATACTACCGTGCAAATCGGCGACGCGATTCTCGAAAGGCTCTGACGATGACCATTCGCCTCGGCGTAGTCCTGCCGACTTATAACGAGCGCAAGAACCTGCGCGGGATGATCGACCGGCTGGACAAGGCGCTGGCGGGAATCCCCTTCGAGGTGATCGTCGTCGATGACAACAGCCCCGATGGCACCTCGGACGAGGCCCGCGCGATCGCGCAGGACGATGCACGGGTCCATGTGATCCAGCGCATCGGCCGGCGCGGGCTGTCATCTGCCGCGATCGAGGGGATGTGCGCCACCGCCGCGCCGGTGGTGGCGGTGATGGACGCCGATCATCAGCACGATCCCGCGCTGCTCCCCGGCATGCTCGCCGCGATCGAGAGCGGCGAATACGACCTGTCCTATGCCAGCCGCTTTGCCGAGGGCGCCAGCACCGAGGAATGGGGCCGGCCCGACCGGGTCAAGGCTTCGAACCTGGCCAACCGGATCGCCAACAAGGTGACCGGCGTCGAACTGAGCGACCCGATGAGCGGCTATTTCATGCTCAAGACCGAAACGCTGCGCGCCGATGCGCACCGACTTTCGGGCGTGGGCTTCAAGATCCTGCTCGACATCCTGGCGACGGTCGAAACCCCGCTGCGGATCAAGGAAGTGCCGATGAACTTCGCTGCGCGCGCCGAGGGCGAAAGCAAGCTTGACCGCACCGTGGTGTTCGAATTCCTGGTGGGGCTTTACGACAAGTGGCTGGGGCGCTGGATCCCGACCCGTTTCGCGCTGTTCGGCACGATCGGCGCGCTCGGCGTGGTGGTCCACATGGCGGTGCTCGCCACGGTGCTCAACGCATTCGGCGCGGCCTTCGCGATCAACCACTATCCCAAGGAAGCCGCCTTCATCACCGGGCAGACCACCGCGGCGATGGTGGCGATGACCTTCAATTTCGTGCTCAACAACGAGCTGACCTATGCCGACAAGCGGCTGCGCGGCTGGGGCCCGCTGCTGGGCGGCTGGCTGCGCTTCCTGCTGACCTGCGCTTTCGGCCTGCTCGCCAACATCGGCGCGGCGACCGCGCTGGTGCGGATCGGGTTCAATCCCTATCCGGCGGCGATGGTCGGGATCGTGCTCGGCTCGGTCTGGAACTTCGCGCTGTCGAGCAAGTTCGTCTGGGGCAAATATTAGGGCCAAATGACATCGCGATAGAATCGCATTGCCCCTCCCCTGGGGGAGGGGTTGGGGTGGGGGTTCCACGCTGATGTCGAACCCCCACCCCGACCCCTCCCCACGGGGAGGGGAGAGATCGCGTCATTCCAATGTCATCAGGCTTTCAAGCTCAGGCCGGCACTGGCGCTTCGACGAAGCCCGGCCAGGTTGCCATGTAGCCTATGAAGGCCTCGCCCAGGCCTTCGGCGCGCAGGTGTTCGCGGCTGACCGGGTTGGAGACGCAGGCGAAGTCGGGATCGGCGATCGCGCGGGCGGCGAAATCGTGGTGGAGGATCGCCGCGCGGCCGGGCAGCACGAAATCGGCCCCCGCATCGAGGCACGCGCGCACCTTGGCCGCATCCATGATCTTGCCCGCAACGCCGAGCCGGGTTTCGCCGCGGTCGAGCGCGGTGAAGTGCGCGATCAGCGGCTGGCCCTTGAAGGCCTCGTCCTCGGGCTCCTTGAAACAGCTCCACAGCGACATGTCGAGATAGTCGATCTGGCCACCGGTCATCACTTCTTCGGCCAGCAATTTGGCTTCGTCCAATCGGACATTGAAGCGTTCGGGCGAAAGGCGCAGGCCGATCTGGAACTGTTCGCCGGCGTTCGCGCGGATGCCGTCGATGATTTCCAGGATCAGCCGCTTGCGGTTCTCGAAGCTGCCGCCGTAGCGGTCCTCGCGCCGGTTGTTTTCGGCATCGAGGAACTGGGCGAGGATATAGCCGTGCGCGCCGTGGACCTCGACTCCATCGAAGCCAGCCTTCTCGCAGCGCAGCGCGGCGGCGATGAAATCATCGCGCAGGCGCTCGACTTCCGCGGTCGAAAGCGCGCGCGTTCCGGTGGCTTCGTCGGCGAAGGCGCTTTGCGGCGCTTCGTCGATCTGGTCACGGGGCGAACGCATTCCGGCATGGTGCAGCTGGACCGAAGAGACCGCGCCATTCTCGCGCAGCAGCCCGGCCAGCCGGCTCAGGCCGGGCAGGTGATCGTCGGAATAGACCCCCAGCTGCCCGGTAAAGCCCAGGCCCTGGCGCTGGACGCTGGCCGCCGCGGTCATCACCGCGCCGAACCCGCCCTTGGCCCGCATCACCAGCCAGTTGATCTCGTCATCGCTGAGCGTTCCGTCGGAATGGCTTTGCAGGTTGGTCAGCGGGGCAAGCATGAAGCGGTTGGCCAAGACCGGGCCATGCCGGAAACTGAGCGGCTGCGAATAGCTGGTCATAAGTGGTTCCCTGTTGGTCTTTGTCACTAATGTGGGGAGCCTAACGCCAGGAGTCCAGCCACATCCAGAACTGGAAGCTTGGCCGCCCGCAGCACAGCGGCCAGCCCGAGATGATCGGGTAGAACCAGGCGAACATCGCAAAGCTGAGGACCAGCGCCGCGGGAGCGAGCCAGCGCCAGCGGTCCTGCCGGTGCCACAGCTCTTCGAGCGCCAGCGCCAGCGCGCCCATCATGAACGTGCTGGGCAGCAGGTAATGGTAGATGAACTGGATCGGCTTGCCCGAGAGGGGCCACATCGCGAGGCACGCCGCATAGAGTGCGGCAAAGGCCAGCGCATCGCGCCGTCCGCGCCGCATCCCGGCCCAGACCGACCAGCCCAGCGCCGCCAGCCCGGCATACATGGTGAAGGGATTGCCGATCAGCACCACGCCGCGCTGGGCGCCGTCGATCGGCTTGTAGAGATACCAGATCGCCCGCCAGTTCCCGACCCATTCGTACCACTGCGAACGGTAAGGATGGAGCTTGCGCACACTGTCCTGCAGCTTCAGCATGTATTGGTGCCAGGCCAGCGGGTGCAGCGGATCGATCGGGCGTTCGCTCCACAAGAAGCCGGGCCAGAAGGTCAGCCAATAGACCGCCAGCGGGACCAGCCCCAGCCACAGCGCGGCCTCGGCCAGAGTGATTCCTTCGATCGGACCGCCGTGCCGCGCCCAGAGGAAGCGCCGCCCGTTGGCGCGCAGCTTCATCGCCAGGAACAGCAGGCCGGGCAGCATCAGCGCGGGCGCCACGCTCCACTTCGCGCCCAGCGAAAGCCCTGCCAGCACACCCGCCAGGGCAAGACGCCAGCGGGCCTGGTGCGGCAGGCGGCAGGCCGCGGCGAACTGCCACAGGGCAGCCACGCCAAGGCTGGCCATGACCATGTCGAGCATCGCGATGCGGCTGTGGATGAACCAGAAGAAGTCGGTGGCGAGCAGCAGCGCGGCAAGGATCGTCGCCAGCCGCCGACCGCTGGCGAACCACGTCAGCCGGGTGAAGGCGAACAGCCCGAAAGCGCCGAGGAAGGCGTTGGGCAGCCGCCAGTAGAGCGGCTTGTCGCCCAGCCAGTGGATCGCGGCGGCGATCACGGTCTTGCCCAGCAGCGGGTGTTCGGGATTGGCGCGGATGCCGTCGATCAGCTTGCGCGCCGCGGGGACATAGTGGACCTCGTCGAAATAGATTTCGCTCGGGATCCCCAGCCGCCACCACGCCAGCGCCAAGAAGAACACCGCGATGACCGCGCACCAGTCGGCCGGATCCTGTTCGCGGGTGAAGCGGGGGCGCATGGGGGCGGGTTAATCGGACGCGGGGAATAGCGCAACACGGGCCCAGCGCCATTTTTCGCAAATGCCGCAATTGTGGCAGACCTTTGGCTTGCACAGGCCGGAGCGCGCACTTACAGCCGCCTCACCATGAAACGCACCACCGGTAGAGACCGCTCGATCACCAAGAACTGGCGCCGCGCCACCCAGGCGGTGCGCGGGGGAACCTGGCGCAGCGAAATGGGCGAGACCAGCGAGGCGATCTTCCTCACCTCGGGCTATGCCTATGACGACGCCGAAACCGCCGCGGCGCGGTTCCGCGGCGAAGATCCGGGGATGACCTATTCGCGGCTCCAGAACCCCACCGTAGCGATGCTGGAAGAACGCATCGCGCTGATGGACGGGGCCGAGGCCTGCCGGGTCCAGTCATCGGGCATGGCGGCGATGACCGCGGCGCTGCTGTGCCAGCTGCAGGCCGGCGACCATGTGGTTGCCGGGCGCGCGGCTTTCGGTTCGTGCCGCTGGCTGGTTGATCAGCTGCTGCCGCGCTTCGGGATCACCAGCACCACGATCGACGCGCGCGACAACGATCAGTGGCTCGCCGCGATCCAGCCGAACACCAAGGTCTTCTTCTTCGAAACGCCGGCCAATCCGACGATGGACATCGTCGACATGAAATATGTCTGCGATCTTGCCAGAAGCCGCGGGATCACCAGCGTGGTCGACAATGCCTTTGCCACGCCGGCCTTGCAGCGCCCGATCGAATGGGGCGCCGACGTGGTGGCCTATTCGGCGACCAAGCTGATGGACGGGCAGGGCCGCGTGCTGGCCGGGGCGGTTTCGGGCTCGGCCGAATTCATCAACGAAAAGCTGCTGTGGTTCCAGCGCAACACCGGGCCGAATCTTTCGCCGTTCAACGCCTGGGTGGTGCTGAAGGGGCTGGAAACGCTGGACCTTCGCGTCGAGCGGCAGAGCGCAAATGCGCTCAAGGTCGGCCAGTTCCTCGAAGGACGGGTGCCGAAGATCAACCATCCCGGCCTGCCCAGCCACCCGCAACACGATCTTGCGATGCGGCAGATGGACGCTGCCGGATCGATCTTCAGCTTCGAGGTCGAAGGACGCAAGCAGGCGCACGGATTGCTCAACGCGCTGCAACTGATCGACATCTCGAACAACATCGGCGATTCGCGCAGCCTGATGTGCCACAGCGCCTCGACCACGCACTACTCGGTCAGCGAGGAAGTGCGGCAGGAAATGGGCGTGACCGAAGGGATGCTGCGGCTGAATGTCGGGCTGGAAGATCCCGACGACGTGATCGACGATCTCGACCGGGCGCTGAAGGCGGTCGGGCTTTAGCCGAAGCGGCGTGTGCCCATTGTTTCACGCGGGCTAATCGCTAGATTACGCGCATGAAGCAGTTGTTCCAGCATGCCGCGCTAACCGACGGCATCACCGTGCGGGTCGCGGTGAATTTCCTGCCCGAGCAGTCGCAGGCCGAAGCCGGCAAGTGGTTCTGGGTCTATCACATCCGGATCGAGAACGGATCGGACCGCGCCGTGCAGCTGCTTACCCGGCATTGGCGGATCACCGACGCGCGCGGGATGATCAACCTGGTCGAAGGCGACGGGGTGGTTGGCGAACAGCCGCTGCTGCGTCCGGGGCAGAGCCACGACTATGTCTCGGGCTGCCCGCTTTCGACCGCGCATGGGTCGATGGAAGGGCACTATACCTTCCTGGCGGAGGATGGCTCGCTATTCGAAGTCGCGATCCCGTTCTTCCCGCTGGAAGCTCCCGCCACGGCGGGGTGAAGTTTTTGTTGCTTTGCTTTATCGGGGCGCGGACCGAATGGCATTGCCGCAATCGGCCCCAGCCCATAGGTAACCCCCGATGAAGCGCACGCACCTGCCCCTCAACGCCCTGCGCGTGTTCGATGCCGCGGCGCGCCACCTCTCGTTCACCCGCGCGGCGGACGAGCTGGCGGTGACCCCGGCGGCGGTCGGCCAGCAGATCCGCGCGCTCGAGGACGTGCTGGGCGTGGTGCTGTTCCGCCGCACGCCCAAGGGCCTCGAACTGACCGATGAGGCCAGCGCCGGGCTGGAGCCGCTGCGCACCGGCTTCCTGCATTTCGAGGATGCGGTCCGGGCGATGCAGGCCGGGCAATCGAGCCAGGTCTATACCATCGCCGCCCCGCGCGAATTCTTCGCCGCCTGGCTTGCCCCCCGCCTGGCCGCATTCCGCGCCGCCAACCCCGAGGTCCGCTTCAGCCTGGTCGCGGGCGAGGATGCCGATTTCACCCAGGCCAACCTCGATCTTGCGGTGCGCTGGACCGAGGGACCGGGCGAACTGGAAGGCGCGGCGCTGGGCGATCCGGGGCGGATCACCGTTGGCACGGGATGCTGGATTTCCTGGCCGGGCGACACCAGCCCCGAGGGCGAGGATTGCGAACAACCGCCGCTCTCGGTCGGCGATGCCGGCCAGGCGATCGCCGCCGCCGCCGCCGGGATGGGCAAGGCCCGGGTGCCCGCGCTGCTGGCGCAGTCCTGGCTGGAAAACGGCCGGATCAGCGAACTGGGCAGCGCCGAGGAATGCCGCCAGGGCTACTGGCTGGTTGCCCCGGCGCCGCAATGGCGACAGAAGAAGGTCAAGGCGCTGGTGGCGTTCCTGACCGCCTGATCTCCCGGATCACTGCACCACCACTTCGCCGCGGACCATCACGAAGGCCATCCGTTTGAGCACTTTCACGTCGGCCAGCGGATCGCCATCGACCGCGATGATGTCGGCGCTCTTGCCCGCCTCCAGGGTGCCGATTTCCTTGTCGAGACCCAGCAGCGTCGCTGCGTTGATCGTCGCGGCCCTGATCGCTTCGACCGGCGACATGCCAAACTTGACCAGCAGCTCGAACTCATCGGCGTTGCGGCCGTGCTTGGAAACGCCGGCATCGGTGCCGAAGGCGATCTTCACCCCCAGCGGGTAGGCGATCTGCAGGCTCTTGCCGGTGATCCCGATGCGCCAGTCGATCTGCTTCTTGATCGCCGGGGCATAGGCATTGGGATTGGCCGCCAGCCGCTCGAGATAGCCGTTCACCGTGCTCAGCGTCGGGACGTAATAGGTGCCGTTCTTGGCCATCAGCCGCGCGGTATCCTCGTCGATCGTGGTGCCGTGCTCGATCGAATCCGCGCCGAGCCGGACCGCCAGGCGGATCCCGTCGAGCCCGTGGGCATGGACCGCGACCTTGCGGCCATAGGCATGCGCGGTGTCGATGATCGCGCGGGCTTCGTCCTCGTCGATCCGGGTGGCGAGGCCCGTGCCCGAATTGACCCCGCCGGTGGTGGCGAACTTGATCACATCAGCCCCGCGGCCCACCTGGCGGCGCACCGCGCGGCGGCAATCGTCGACTCCGTCGCACAGATTGTCGGTGTGGACCATCGCATCGCCGGCTTCGTCCGACAGCCCGACGCGCCCGTCCATGTGACCGCCGGTGGTCGAGATCGATTCGCCGGCGTCGACGATCCGCGGGCCCTGCACCCAGCCACGCTTGATCGCTTCGCGGTAGGCCAGCGTCTTGCCGCCTTCATCGCCCAGGTTGCGCACCGTGGTAAAGCCCGCGCGCAGGGTCTTCATCCCGTTCCACTGGGTTTCAAAGCTGTTGAGCGCCAGTCCGTCGGTCATCGCGGCGGCAAGGCCTTCGTTCCCGGCGCGGTCGCTCGAAAGGTGTGTGTGGCTGTCGATCAGGCCGGGCAGCACGGTGCGGGTCTTGAGGTCGATCACCTTGACCCCGGCGGGAGCGGGCAGGAACCCGTCGTGCAGCGCGGCGATGCGCCCGTCCTGGACCACGATCGTGGTTGCCCCGCGCACCGCCTGGCCCGGCACCGCGATCATTCGCCCGGCATGGATCCAGGTCTGCGTGCTGACAGCTTCGGCGGGCGCCTGGGCGCTCACCCCGACGGCGGCAAGGCTTCCGGCCGAGGCAAGCAGGACGAGCGCGAGGGTGGTGGACTTCATGCAGGGTCTCCCGGGGAATGACGATGGCGACCAGCCTAGCGAGGGCTGCGCGGGCAGGCAATCTCAGCGCACCAGGACGCCGCCCTTCATCACGTGGTCGACCCGTTCAAGCGCTGAGATATCCTCCAGCGGGTTGGCCCCCACCGCAACCATGTCCGCGTAATGGCCGGGGGTTAGCGAGCCGACATCCTTGTCCCAGCCCAGGAACTCCGCCGCGGTGGTGGTGGACGACTGGACCGCCTGCAGCGGGGTCATCCCGTATTTCACCATGTAGCGGAACTGGCGCGCGTTGAGACCGTGCGGGAACACCCCGGCATCGGTGCCGAACGGCAGCTTGACCTCGGCCTTGACGGCCTTGGCAAAGCCCTGGCGCTGGGCCTCGGTGGTTTCGTCGTTCTTGCGCAAGGTATCGGCTGACCAGCCTTCCCTGCGGCCGACATCGGCGATGTAGTCACCGTTGTAGACATCCATCACCAGGTAAGTGCCCCGCGCCTTGGCCAGGGCAATTCCGACATCGTCGATCAGGCTGGCATGTTCGATCCCGCGCGATCCGGCGATGATCGCCAGCTTGATCCCCTGTGCACCGTGGGCGTGGCTGGTCACCCATGAGCCATGCTCCTGGGCTGTCTTGACCGCGGCCAGGATCGCGGGTCCATCAAGCTCGACCTGGCCCGGTTCGGTCCCTTCGGTCAGCACCGCGCCGGTGGCGATCACCTTGATCGAATCCGCGCCCAGATCGAACATCACGTTGACCTTGCGGCGCACCTCGGCGGGGGTCGCGGCAACGCCGACGCGCATTTCGGGGGGCACGACCGTACCCGGCGGCAATCCGGTGATCTCGCCGCCCCCGCCCGGCGCGGTGATGTAGCCGCCGACCGCGTTGATCCGGGGGCCGGGAATATCGCCGCGGTTGATCGCGTTCCTCAGCTCGATATTGCCGGTCGCGCGCCACGATCCGACATCATGGACCGTGGTGAACCCGGCATTCAGCGTCAGGCGGGCGTTGCGCGCGCCGATATAGGCGGTCTCCTCGGCCGAGTGCTTGAGCGGTTCGGCCGGATCATTGGTTTGCCCCACGTCGGCCAGGTGGACGTGGCAATCGATCAGCCCCGGCAGCACCCAGTAGGCGCGCCAGTCGACCACCGCGGTGCCCTCGGGCACGCCCCGCCACGGCGCAACGGCGCTCACCCGCCCGTCGGTGACAGTGATCGCCTGATCGGCCAGGACCGCGCCGGTTGCGGGTTCGATCAGGTGCCCGGCGCGAACCACGATGGTATCGGCATGGGCGGGCAGCGCGCCCAAGGCCAGCACGGCGAACAGGGAGACCAGCGGCTTCATCTGGCAAGACTGCCGCGCCGCGTCCCGCAGCGCAAGGTCAGTCTGCCGGATTGTGCCTGGCCAGGAAGGCTTCCAGCGTGTCGAGCCACTTCGCCTCGTCCTCGGGCTTGGAAAAGCCGTGGCCTTCATCGGGGAAAGTCAGCAGTTCCAGCTTCTTGCCCTTGCTGGCCGCGGCATCGCGCATCAGCTTGAATTGCTTGAACGGAACGTTGGTATCGTCCTCGCCGTGCGCCAGCAGGACCGGCCGGGTAAGCCTGCCGACCTGCGCTGCCGGCGAAACGAGGTCGAGATCGAACTTGTCTTCACCCTGGACCCGCCGCCGCCACTTGCGCCCGCTTTCGCGGTCGAAGTACTTGCCGTCATAGCGCAGCTGCGCCTTGAAATCGGTCACCCCGGCAAAGCTGGCCGCGCAGCGATAGCGTTCGGGATTGCGGGTCACCGCCCACAGCGCGGCATAGCCGCCATAGCTTGATCCGACCACGCAGACCCGCTTCGGATCGGCATAGCCCTGGGCCACCGCCCAATCCATCGCATCGTCGAGGTCGTCCTGCATCTTGCGGCCGATCTCGCCGCGGCCCAGTTCCTCGAAAGCGTCGCCATAGCCGCCCGAACCACGGTAGTTGGGCTGCAGCACGGCATAGCCGCGATTGGCCAGGAACTGGACCTCGCTGTCGAAGTCCAGCTTGTCGCGCACGCCGTATGGACCGCCGTGGGGCAGGATGATCAGCGGCAGGCCATGCGGATCACGGCCAAGCGGTAGGGTCAGGTAGCCGTGGATCTTGCTGCCGTCGCGCGCCTGGAAGTCGACCGGGCGGGGCTTTGGCATGTCCTCGGGAACCAGCCGGGGCTTTTCGGCAAAGAACAGCTCGAGTTTGCCGCCGGCGGCATCGTAGATGTACCAGGCGCCGGGATCGTTCTCGTTCCCGGCCCACAGGATCATCCGCGAATTGTCGCGCGCCTGCGATGTCACCCAGACCTCGTTGCCCTTGAGCGCCCGGTCAAAGCGCGCCTGGTTCGATTTCATGCGCGGGTCGAGCCAGACCACCCGGTCGTGGTCGTCGGTATAGAAGATCGCCGAGGGCTTGTTGTCATCGCCGAACGAAACATCCGAAATGTCCCAGTTGTCCGGGGCGGAAAAGACGGTTTCACCCACCGTGCGAGTGGCATAGTTGAACTTCTTCAGCACCACCTTGCCGCTGTCGTCAGGCTTGAGGACATAGCCTTCATCAGACCCGCTGACGATCCGCATCACGTCCCACAGATCGTCTTCCTCGCTGTCCTTCTTCAGCTTGGCGATCGACTTCATCTCCGCGCCCGCCGTGGCCCGGTACCAGATCTTCAGCCCGCCGGAATCAAGGTATTCGAACGCCATTCGCACGGTGCCATCCGAATCCGCATACCAGTCCCACACGCCGTGGCGGGGCTTTTCGATCATCCTGCCCTGCTTTTCGGCGGTTCCGTCAAGCGGGAAGCGCCAGACTCCCGGATATTCGAAGACATCGCGCTGGAAGGACAGCAGCACATATTCGCCGTTCGGATCGACGAAGACCAGATCATCGCCGTCGATCCCGCTGCCGCTGCGACCGACCAGCGACATCGACTTGGTCTTGATGTCGTATACAAGCAGCCGCGAGAAGCGGACCTCGGTTTCGAAAGCGCTTCCCATGAACGACATCGAGATCAGCAGCCGCTGATTGCCGGCCCAGCGATACCATTGCAGCTCCAGCTTCTCGGGCATCGCCATTTTCGCGACGGTGCTCCGGTTCGCCGCGTCGAGGATCGCCAGGTTGACCTTGCCGTCCTCGCTCTTGGCGCGCAGTGCGATCAGCTTGCCATCGGGCGAAAGCCGCATGTTCTGAATCATGCTTGCTTCGGTGAAGGCCGCAGTGGCGATCCGGGCCGGGCGCTTGGTCGGCTGGGCAGCCTGGGCGGAAGCGGCGGGCGCGGATGGCGGCGCGCCTTGCGCCAGGACCGGCTGTGCCGCAATTGCCAGCGCCACGGCCAGCAGACGAAGGGTGATCATCGATATTCCCCGCATGACATGGCGCCCGATACTATCGCCTTGTCCGGCTGACACAATCGCGGACTGAACGGTTATGCAGCAGTATCAATCAATTGTTCTGGATATTCGACCGGGTCTTGACCGCCTTGCGGGCAGCGGCGGGCTTGGCGTCGCAGGGCTTGGGAAATTCGGCGGGCAGGGTTCCGCTGGCAGCCGGTGCGGCGGCGCGATCGGTGCCGGAGATGGTGATCACCGCCTGCGGAGCCGTCGTGGCGGCGGCGCTGGGCGAGGCATCCGGTCCTGCCGGGCGTTGCGGCTCAAGCGCAAGGTCCGCGGGCGGGCTGACCGCGCAGGCTGCTGCAGGCGCGGCCAGCGCCGGGCCCGAGCCTTCGGTCATCGCGACCAGCGCCAAAGTCGCCAGCGCGGCGGCGAATGCGATGTTTCTTGCCGCATGCTTCATCACCGATCCTCCCCTTCGTGATCCTGCCATCAATGCATGGCCCACGTAAACCGGCGCTGAACGGTCAGGCGGCGAGTGCGCGGCGCAGCAGGGCGACCAGATCGCTACGCAGGCCGCGCGGATCGGTTTCATCAGCCGAATCCGCCGCGATTTCTATCGCGATCCCGGCGAGCTGGCTGCCCAGCATGAAAGCCACATGGGCCGGGGGCGGCGCGGAAGCGATCGCTCCCGCCTGCTGGCCCGCCGCGACCAGCGCCTCGATCCGTCCGCCGAAATTCTGCTGCACTTCTTCGAACACGCCGCGCGTTTCCAGGCGGTTGGCGATCATCGCGCCGAACAGCATGAAGTAGGCGCGCACCGAAACGTCATGCTGGGCAAGGTCGACAAAGCGGTCGAACAGGGCAAGCACCTGCTCGAGCGGGTCGGCGAGGCCCTCGATCGCCTTGTCGACCTCGGCGTTTACGTGGATTGCGACGCGCCGGATCACGGCTTCGATCAGCCCGTCCTTCGATCCGTATTTGCGGCTGGCGAGGCCGCGCGAAAAGCCGGCGCGTTCGCCCACCCGCTCAAGCGTGGCGGCAAGGTAGCCTTCCTCGGCGATGATCGCGGCGGCGGCGGCCAGCAGGCGGCTGTCCGATTCCATGCGGCGCTGCGCCTGGGTGCGGCGCGAAGGCGATGCGGCGGCGGTGCTGGTCATTTCTTCCCCGGTGACCGGTCTGGGCCGGACAACTTAGTTGTTGACGAGCAATCATCATCACTGCAGGCTTGAGTCAAGCCCGAATCCGGATGTCGGGCGTCTAGGAGAGCATGACATGACGATTTCCGAAGAGCTGGCCCGTACGATCATCGATCCCAAGGCCTATTCCGAACGCGAGATCGTTGACGCAGCTTTCACCCAGATCCGCGCCAACCAGCCGCTCGACAAGGCCGAACTGGCAGAGTTCGA
This sequence comes from Sphingomonadaceae bacterium, assembly GCA_046348665.1. GTDB lineage: Bacteria > Pseudomonadota > Alphaproteobacteria > Sphingomonadales > Sphingomonadaceae > Novosphingobium. The sequence continues at coordinate 2,008,279 of JAXMDV010000001.1, forward strand.
ACCCTTCTGGGTGGTCAGCCGCCACGGTGACATCAAGGATGTCGAGCGCCAGCCGGACATCTTCCGCAATGGTGCCAAGAGCACCTTCATCACCAACATCGAGGGCAACGAACGGGTCAAGATGCTGACCGGGGGAGAGCCCAACCTGATCCGCAGCCTGGTCTCGGTCGATGGCGACGAGCACAAGGCGCTGCGCGGGATCGTCTTCCCGCAGGTCACCCCGCGCGCGATCAAGCCGCTGGAAGACGCGATCCGCGGCATTGCCCGCGAATTCGTCGACTATATGCTGAGCTTCGACGGCGAATGCGATTTCGCAGCCGATGTCGCCTTCCTCTATCCGCTGCGCGTGATCATGACCGTGCTGGGCGTTCCGCAAGAGGACGAGGCGTTCATGCTCAAGTTGACACAGGAGCTGTTCAACAACGCCGACCCCGAGCTCAACCGCGCCCGCGCCGAGCTATCGCCCGACGAAATGCTCAAGAGCCTGTGGGAAACCACGATGGAGCTGGAAAACTACTTCAAGGCGGTGACCGACAAGTTCCGGGCCGAACCGACGACCGCGATCAACAGCCTGATCGCCAATGCCAAGATCAACGGCGAGTACCTCAACCACCGGCAGATGATGGGCTACTACATCATCGCCGCCACCGCCGGGCATGATACCACCAGCAACACCACCGCCGGCGCGATGTGGGCGCTTGCCGAACGGCCGCACCTGCTCAAGCAGATGCAGGACAATCCCGAGGCGATCAATTCCTTCATCGAGGAATCGATCCGCTGGGAAGTGCCGGTCAAGCACTTCATGCGCAGCGCCGTTGCCGATGCCGAGATCAGCGGCCAGCGGATCAAGGCGGGCGACTGGCTGATGCTGAGCTACCAGTCGGCCAACCGCGACGAGACGATCTGGGACGATCCGTTCGAATTCCGCATCGACCGCGAACAGAACCCGCAAATCGCCTTCGGCTATGGCGTCCACGTGTGCCTGGGTCAGCACCTAGCGCGGATGGAAATGCGGATCCTGTGGGAGGAACTGTTCAAGCGGCTGAAATCGGTCGAGATGAACGGTAAGGGCGAACGCACGATCTCCAACTTCGTCTGCGGTCCCAAGCACGTGCCGATCCGCTTCACGGTGAACTGAGATGAGAAAGTGGCGCTGCCGCAACTGCGGGTTCATCTATGACGAGGCGCTGGGCTGGCCGGAGGAGGGCATCGCCCCCGGCACCCGGTTCGAGGACATACCGGACGATTGGTACTGCCCCGATTGCGGGACCGAGAAGGACGGCTTCGAACTGCTCGACGTTTAACTGTCCGGTTAAAATGGCTTGACCTGCGCCTTGCGCGCGGCTCAAGTCGCGCGATGAATCCCCGGACAATCCGCATTCCCGTCGCTCCCGGCGTAGAAATCGCCGCCGATGTTGCCGGTCCGCCGGGCGCTCCTACGGTGGTGCTGGGGCATGGCGGCGGGCAGACCCGGCATTCGTGGGACAAGGCCGAGCAGCAACTGGCCGCTGCCGGCTATTTCGCGATCAACTATGACCTGCGCGGCCACGGTGACAGCGACTGGTCGAGCGACGGCGATTACAGCCTCGAAACCCGCGCGGAGGACCTCGCCGAGGTTTGCCGCCACGGCAGCCGACCCTTCGCACTGGTTGGCGCTTCGCTGGGCGGGATCACCGCGATGGTCGCGGCTTCGCGCGGGCTTGAGCCGGCGGCGCTGGTGCTGGTCGATATCGTCCCGAAGATGAGCGAGAAGGGCGTCGCCAAGATCACCGCCTTCATGACCGGAAACCCCGACGGGTTCGCCAGCCTCGAGGAAGCGGCCGATGCCATCGCCGCCTATTACCCAGACCGGCCCCGGCCCAAGGACCTATCAGGGCTGCACAAGAACCTGCGGCTGGGCGCGGACGGGCGCTATCGCTGGCACTGGGATCCGCGCTGGATGCACAGCCCGCGCGGCGATCCGCGCTTCCTGCTCGACATGATGGACGAGGCCGACTGGACCGACCGGATCCCGACCTTGCTGGTGCGCGGGATGAAGAGCGACATGGTCGACGATGACGGGGTCGAAGACCTGCTCCGCCGCATACCCGACCTCGAGATTGTCGACATTCGCGGCGCGGGGCACATGGTGGCGGGCGACAGGAACGATGAATTCAACGCCGCCGTGATCGAATTCCTGACCCGCGTGATGCCGCTGAAGGGCTGATTTCACCCCCTCGACAGGCAGTGTGAAATCCGCGACTCTTGCCCGAAGAACCGGCGGGTAAAGGATTGGGGTATTCGATGAAGATTGCGCATCTTGCCCTGGGCTTGCTGGCCTGCCCGGCGCTGCTGCTGGCAAGGGCGCCGGCGGCGCTCGCCCCGGCTCCGCCGCCCGAGCCGGCCGCCGCCGTGCCGGACAGCCGCCCCGGCGATCCTGCGCTGCCGCGCCCGCTGGTTGCGCCGCCAGCCGAATGGGTCGATGTCCTGGCCTTGCCGAAACCGCCCAGCGATGCAGACGGCGCGGCGACGATCCAGCTGCTCGGCGATGTCCAGGTGCGCTTCCAGGCCAGCAGCGATCTGACCTACTACGCCAGCTCCTGGCAGATCGGCACGGCGCAGGGGCTTGATGGCAGCGCGCTCAATATCGACTGGGATCCCGCGCTCGAAACGCTGACCCTGCACAAGTACCGGATCCTGCGCGATGGCCAGCCGATCGACCTGTTGGGCGACGGAGCCAAGGTCAAGGTGATCCAGCGCGAAAGCGGAATGGAGAACCTGATGCTCGACGGTGAGCTGACCGCGACGCTCCAGCCCGAGGACCTGCGCGTCGGCGATGTGATCGAGCTGTCCTACACGGTCGACCGGCACGATCCGGCGATGGCCGGCTACAGCCAGGACCTGATCGGCCCCAGCGATGGCTCGGCTTTCGGGCGCTATCGGATGCGGGTCCTGTGGGGCAGGGACAAGCCGATCCAGTGGCGCGTCTATCCCGGCATCCTCCAGCCGAAGCTGAAGAAGACCGCCGAGGGCAGCGAACTGGTTGCCGATGTGGTCGATGGCGTCGCCCCGCTCGGCCCGGAAAGCGCGCCGGCGCGCTATGGCCTGGTCAACGCGGTCGAACTGACCCAGTTTTCCGACTGGCAGGGCGTGAGCCGCACTTTCGCGCCGCTCTATGCCCGGGCGGCCAGCCTTGGTCCCGACAGCAAGGTGCGGGCCGAGGCGGCGAAGATCGCGGCGCAGAGCCAGGATGCGGTGCGCCGCGCCGAACTGGCGCTGAAGCTGGTGCAGGAACAGGTCCGCTACCTCTACCTGGGGATGGACGATGGCGGCTATGTGCCCGCCGCGGCCGACCAGACCTGGGCGCGGCGGTTTGGCGACTGCAAGGGCAAGACCGTGCTGTTGCTGGCCCTGCTGGGCGAACTCGGGATCGAGGCGCGCCCGGTGCTCGTCCATTCCAAGCGCGGCGACCTGGTGGGCAACCGCCTGCCTTCGATGTCGGCCTTCGACCATGTGATCGTCGAGGCCAGGATCGGCGGGCGCAGCTATTGGCTCGACGGGACGCGGCTCGGCGATGAGCGGCTCGACCGGATCGAGACGCCGGACTTCCGCTATGGCCTGCCGGTCACCGCGGCGGGGGCGGGGCTGGTGCAGATCCTGCCCGATCCCTTCGACCGGCCAAGCCAGGTGATGAGCCTGACGCTCGACGCGAGCAAGGGGATCGACGTTCCCGCGCTGGCCAGCGGCGAGATGCGCTTTCACGGCACCGCGGCGTCCGACATGCGGCTGACCTATTCCGGTTATTCGCAGGCCGAGCGCCAGCGCGAGCTGCGCAAGCTGTGGCGCGACACCTATGATTTCGTCGCTCCGGGCAAGATCGTTACCCGCTCCGATCCCGAAACCGGCGACTTCGTCATCACCATGACCGGCAGCGCGACGATGGAATGGACCCGCGATCTTGGCACGCGCTGGTACGAGATGGACCGCTCGCGGCTCGGTTGGCGCTTCGACATCGCCCGCGAGGGCGAGTTGAGCCCCGATGCGCCCTATGCCTTCGATTATCCCGACTGGTGGCGCTACCGGCAGACCATCATTCTGCCCAACGAAGGCCAGGGCTTCCGCCTGCAGGGCGACAATATCGACCAGACGATCGGCGATCTCTACCAGTTCAGGCGGACCGTCGCCAAGGACGGAGCCACGGTGACGATGGAGGCCGAAACCCGCGCGCTGTCAGGTGAACTTCCCGCCGCCCGCGCCGCCCGGACCCGCGCGGCGATGGCCGAACTGGCGAACAACTCGGTCTTCATCCGCATGCCGGCTGACTACGAACCGACCCAGGCCGAAAAGGACCAGGCCCGCCGCGAGGACGAGGCCGAGGCCGCCGCAGCGAAAGGTGCGGGCAAGTCCAAGCCCAAGGTTGGGGTGACCGGGAAATAGCGGCCTTTTGGCCGTGAAGGCATTGGTTTGACGCGATCTCTCCCCTCCCCTCGGGGAGGGGTCGGGGGTGGGGGTTCGACATCGGCGTGGAACCCCCACCCCAACCCCTCCCCTCGGGGAGGGGCTATGCGATTCGATGCAATGTCATCAGTATCTAGGCCGCAACCCCCAGCCGCCGTGCCGCGCGCCAGGCGAGCGCCTTGGCGCGGTTCTGCGCGGGGAAGGCGCCGGGGCTGGCGGGATGCAGCCCGATCCGGCGCAGCACGTGGTTGAAGGCCCGCGCGTCGGCTTCGGCATAGGACCATTCGCTGCGCCAGGTGACCGACAGCGAGACCGAGGGTGCATCGCCGTTCTGGACCCAGTGCGGCGCCTTGACCGGAACGTGGATCGCCTCGCCCGGGCCGATCGTGATCGCGTGGCCCTTGGCGGCGAAACGATCCTCCCAGTCGAGGTTGCGGTGATGTTTGCCCAGGTGGAACAGCTCGTGCGCCTCGGCGCCGAACATGTCCTCGTCCTCGACCGGGAACAGCGTCATGGTCTTGGAGCCCATGACCTGCAGCAGGATGTTGTGCTCGGGATCGAAATGGAACGGGGTGACCGAGCCGGGCGAAGTGATGAAGACGAAGCCTTCGAGCTGCATCATCTCGCCGGTGCGCGGCAGCACCAGATCCCTCAGTTCGGCAAGCACGCCGTGAAGCAGGTCGCGGTAGGCCGCCACCTGCTCGATCCGCTTGAGCGCGACCCATGATCCGGCGCGGTCGATCGTGCGGATCGTCTCGACCACACCGAGCCGGGCCTGGGGCACGTCCTCGGGACGGATGCCGATCGGCAGCTTGCCGGGATTGTATTCGATCTCCTGCGCGGGCAACGCACCGGCAAGGTCGGCCAGCGCATCGAGCGTCAGGAGCGGATGATCCAGCAGCCGGTGGCTGAGCCTGGCGGGCATGGCGGGATAGGCGGCGGCAAGGGCCTGTCGCGATTCAGCCGGAAATACAGCGGGTTCCATGCCCGCGCAGTAGCAGGCGGGGGTTAAGATCGGGTAAGGGCGCGCAGGGTTGCCCCGCCCGGTCGGGCCGGGCGGGGCGGGGGAGGTGGATCTCGGCCGAACCCGGCGCTGCGCCCGCAGAACCCGGCGCAGCGCCTGCCTCATCACTCGTCCGGGATCCGCCAGGTTACCGCGCTGGTGAAAGTTCCGGCGACGCGTTCGCCTTCGTCGTTGGTGGCGGGTTCGAACTTGCCGCGCTGGCTGATCCTGTCGCAGGTCGCCTTGTCCAGCCCCGGCCAGCCGCTTGATGCGGTGATGGTGCAACTGGTCACCTTGCCGCTGGCGTCGATGCCCAGGCGATAGGAAGTGCGCCCTTCATGCTCGCCGCGCAGGTCTGCGCTGGGATAGTCGTTGTCGGTCACCCAGCCGGCCATCGCGCCTTTGGGCCGCGCCGCCTTCGGCGTGAAGCGCTGCGGCGCGGGAGTGGGCGGGGTGAAGACCACCTCGCGGATCGCGCCGCCGCTGTCGTCGCCGGTGGTCGCGGCGAATGTCGGCAGCGCGGCGGGGCCGGTATCGACCAGCGGATCGGTCAGCGGCTTGGTCGCGGTCTGCGGCGGAGTCCTGATCGGATCCTGCGGCTTGACCGGATCGTGCTTGGGCGGATCCTTGGGGGTACGCACGTCGAAGGTGGTGGTGCGGGTTTCGGACCGGGGATTGAAATGCATCGCCAGGCCGGTCACGACCGCCCAGGCGAGACCGGCTTCGAGCAGCAGCACGGCGGCGCCCGTGCCCAGCTTGCGGTTGGTGTGGTTGGCATCGGCATAGGCCACGGCAGCTCTCCTTGCTTTTGCCGCCGCCCTGGCTTGCCCCACGCGAGTCGCAGTGCAGCGGCCTCTTATGAATGTAATAGTATAACATCAAATATGAGAGTCAAGCCCCCATGCCGTAGCGTCGCTGCCAACCCTCTCGCGCCGGCCATTGGGCGTGCTAGGCTCTAGGCTGTATCGACATTCAGTTAAGGGCGACCTTCGGTTTGGATGGGGTTCACGCAGGGAACGCAGAGAAGAAAGTAGAGGCGCAGAGATGTTGTGCGAAGCCGCAGGCTTCTTCCAAGAATCCTGGCTTCCGCGAAACGGGACCGCAGTTGATGAGAGCGGCTTCGCCGCAGGCACGACGCCTCTGCGCCTCTACTTTCTTCTCTGCGTTCCCTGCGTGAACCAAAACTAGCGCAACCTCGCGGCATAAACAGAATTCGAAAGCTCGAGCATCAAGGTCGCTGCGCTCCGGGTCACGGAAATCCATCATTTTCGCTGCGCCCTGAACTGAATGTCGATACAACCTAGGATTACAGGAGACTGCCGATGCCGACGTTCTACGATTACACCCGCGCTCCAAGCCCGCGCCGCGCACGGATCGTGCTTGCCGAAAAGGGCATCGCCCACGAAGTCCGCCAGGTCGATCTTGCCACCGGCGAGCAGTTGTCCGCGGAATATCGCCTGATCAACCCGGCCTGCACCGTCCCCGCGCTGGCTCTCGACGACGGCACGGTGCTGATCGACAATGCCGGGATCGCCGCCTGGGCCGAAGCCGTCCAGCCGGAGCCGCCGCTGCTGGGCACCACGCCCGTCGACAAGGCCAGGGTTGCCAGCTGGAATTCGCGGATCGAGGGCGAATGCTTCATGGCCATCGCCGAAGTGCTGCGCAACACCGCCAAGGGCATGGTCAACCGCGCGCTGCCCGGTCCCGAAAACTATGCCCAGATCCCGGAACTCGCGGCGCGTGGCCGCGAACGCCTGCTGCATTTCCTCGACCGGTTCGAGGAGCACATGACAGGGCGCGAGTGGGTGGCCACCGACAGCTTCAGCCTGGCAGACATTTCCGCCGGCGTGGCGCTCGATTTTGCCGGCTGGGTCAAGATCGATGCCAACGAAGGCCGTCCGGCGATCGCGGCATGGCGCGCGCGACTGGCGGCGCGGCCCTCTTTCGCGCTTTGACAATGGCTGGTCTCTGGTAACCTCGTCACCGCGTAATGCGGAAAGCAGGTCTTGATGGTTGCGGAAGGTCAGGGGCACGAAGCGTCACGCGATGAAGTGGCGCGCGTGCTGCTGACCGAGGATTTCGACGAACTGACACGCGGACTCACCGCGCTTGCCGCGCGCGACCGCGCGCTGGCCGAAGCGCCCGTTGCCTTTCCGGGCCGCCATGCGACGATCTTTGCCGATGGCTGGCTGGTCGCCGGGTTCGAGGCGGATTCCGCCACGCTGGTCGAGGACTGGAGCCAGGCCTTCGCTCCGGCCGAGCGCGCCGAACTGGAGAGCGAACGGATCGCCGCCGATTCTGCCCCGCTGATCCGCTTCCTCCACGGCGGCGCGGGCAGCCCGGTGATGGTGCTGGTGCTTCCGGTCGCGCACTTCGCACACTGGCCGATGGTCGCGCGCTGGCTGGAAGGGCGCAAGGCCAGCCCACCTCCCAGTCACGCCGCGATCCGCCTGGCGGCGATGGACCCGCGCGGCGATCGCTTCACCCGCGCCCGCACCATGTTCAGCCTTACCCCCGCGGAAGAGCGCCTGCTTTGCCGCCTGGCTCAGACCGGCACCCTGCGCGGTGCCGCCGCGCTCGACGGGGTAAAATACGAAACCGCGCGAACGACGCTGAAGGGCGTGCTTGCCCGCACCGGCCATCCGCGCCAGCCCGCGTTGATCGCCGCGGCGCTCAAGCTCGGCGCGCTCGACGAGCCGCTCGATCTCGACAGCGAGGCGCCGCTGCGCACGGTCTTCGGGCTGTCGCAGCGCCAGAGCCGGATTGCCGCGCTCTTCGCGCTGGGCCGGACGCGCCAGGAAGTGGCCCGGCAGCTTGGAATCAACATCGAGACGGTCAAGGCTGAACTCAAGGCGATTTACCTCGCGCTGGGCGTAGGCAATGCCACGGCCTTGGCGGCAACCGCGGCGCAGATCGGCCTCGCCGCGCGGATGCTCGCTGCCGAAGACCTCGGCGGAGTCGATCTTGCCGCCAGTTCGGAACCGGTTCGGCTGATCCCGCGCACCCGCCAGGGCGGGCGGATCGCCTTTGCCGACTATGGCCCACCCGGCCGGATCCCGACCTTTCATTTCCACACCGCGACCACCAGCCGCTACTTGCCGCGCAGCTATGTCGCCGCGCTCCAGGCGCACGGCCTGCGCCTGGTGGCGATCGACAGCCCCGGTTTCGGTCTGACCGGGATGGTCGAGGGCAGCTATTTCGACGAAAGCGCCTTTGATGTGATTGCCGTGGCCGACGCGCTGGGTGCGGCCAGGTTCAACGTGATCTCGCGCGGGGCGCGGCAGGTGTCCTATCTGCTCAAGCATTGCCCCGAGCGGCTTGGTCGGGTGGTCATCCTCAATCCCGAGAGCGAACCCGGCACGGACCGCTCGCTGGGCGGAATCCAGGGTGCCTACAAGCGGGTGTTCTATTACCTGCCGGGCCTGATCGTGCCGCTCGCCAACCAGCTGGCCAACCGGCTCAGCGATCGCACACTTGAACGGATGATCGACAAGTTCATGGGCGAGAGCGAGGCTGACCGTGCCGTGCTGGCCGATCCCGAGGTGCGCCGCGCCCATATCCACTCCAACCGCCTCGCCGCGCTGCAGGGCGGCAGGGGGCTCGCCGCGGTGGGCCTGGCGGGGGCCGGTTTCACGCTCCACCCGATTGCCGATGGCAGCCACATCACCGTGATCTGCGGCCTGCAGGACGCGATGTACCGCCCCGAAGACACCATCCCGCGGCTCCGCGCCGCATGGCCGGGGCTGCACGTGCGGCTGGTGTCCGAAGCCGGACGGCTGCTGCATCTGCAATGTCCGGAAATTGTTGCCGCCGGGCTGTCTGACGGGTCGCTCTTACCAGAAGCCCGGCGGCAATCGAGACGCTGAACAGTGGTGCGAGCAAGCTGCACAGGGTCCACTACCGGCAGCGGTTGCCCCCTTGCCGGTACGGACCCACTCTAGCTCAGGTACGCCAAAGGCCAATCCCCGTTTGGGGGGCGCGCAGGGCGGCAACAGGTCATCACCGTTAACTTTTTCCACAGAAAATCGGTGTCACGTTTCAGGTGAACTATGAGAAAACCCCTATTTCATTGACATTTACGCGGCCTATCTTCAGTCGGAGTCGAGATTTGGAGAGAACGTTGCAACCCGCAGGGGCCCAAAATGACAAAAAAAAGTGGGTTCGATAATTCAGTTCGATCGGGTGACCGACTCCCTTTGGACGAGATTCGAATGGTCGTCGGTCAATTGGAGGCAATTCAGACCAAGCTGGATCAATCAGGACACTTAATGGCTTCGATCTATGTGAATGATGCAATTGAAAAGTTGCGCGCCGAAGCCGCGTCCGTTAACCATTTTCCTGGAGAATGAGCTAACTCCGGTTCCATTCCTGCTCGCTGTGCGTTAGGGTCCATGCCCGACGGAGGGCAGGGTTTTGCGCACGCTGGATGTAGAGACGGCTCGAAAGGCACTTGCGACGCTGACTGACAAGCAGCGCGAGGTGTTGGACCTCGTTCTGGAGCACAAGTCCTCGAAAGAGATCGGACGCGCTCTCAGCATTTCGCCCTATACCGTGGATCAGCGCATTGCCGCGGCAAGGCAGAAGCTGAATGTTGCCTCGCGCGGCGAGGTGGCGCGGGCCTACGCCCAATTGCGAGAGATATGCGGACAATCCGCATACGAGTTTTCGTATGTGGGCGTGGCTGACGAGTTGGACCATTGCTCCCCCCAGGATCCGCACCTGGACCCTGTCTTTGCCTTGTCGGATGTGGCGGCAATCGAATTGTCACCACCTTGGCAAGGCAAGATCGATGCAGGTGCGGGCCTGGAGGCACTCGATCGCCGATTTGGCATTTTCGGGCGGATCATTGCGGTTTTTGGCCTGGCGGCCTTGATTGCAATGACATTCCTGACGATGGTCGCCATCGCTCAGACGCTTTCGAAAATTGTCTGACCGGACAGCCTTCGAACGCAAATCTGAATTGCCCTGACGGCGCTTGTCGCGGGGCAGGAGGCCCAACTATGTCCATGACGTCGCATGTTGCTGTCGCTCGCATTTCTCGCGAACTTATCACCAGCGAGACTGATCTCGATCAGGCAATCGCCAGCAGCGCTGCGCTCCTCGCTTCGATGGCCAAGGCCCGGATCGATACCAAGACCCCGGTGGGTGACGGACAAGTCGCCATGATGCGCCTGGTAAAGGGCTTGAACTCGCTCACCGACGCGCGGGCCGAAATCGTCCGGACGCATGGCGAGCTTCGCAAGATTGCCGAAGTCCGCGGCGACGTGCTCACCCCGGCGACCGACTGTCCGAATGGGCTTGTCGCGGAAGAAGTCGACGAACTGCGTCGCGCCAGCTGATAGTATTGCAACGTCCAGAGCGCAAAGGGTAAATTATGCTCATTGCATGGTTATCAGTTGCGCTCATGGCTGCTGCAATTATTTTTTTCCTTCCGCTTTGGGCAAAGCGCGGAGAAATTCGGCGGAGTGACGATTGGGTTCATGCTTGCCGCAACATGGCTGCATGATTTAATCTTTAAATCGAATTTTGCAGGTCTTGATGTCTTTGGATTTGCAATCGATCTAATTGGATTCGCCGGATTCTTTGCGATTGCCTTATTTGCTCTCAGGATATGGCCTCTATGGGCGTCAGCTCTTCAGCTAATCGCATTGTGCGCCCATCTGGTGCACGAACTTCAAATTTCAATCAATCCAATGGCTTACGCGCTAATGCGATTTTCTCCAACATCTTTGGCAAGCCTTGCGCTGCTGGCAGGAACGGTGTCGCTTCAAAGACGGCCGTCAGCGAGCGCCAACAGGGGATGCTGGCAAGACTGGTCGGCATTGTCGAACCCGAAGGGGCAGAGGAACTAGCCAGGTCGCTCCTCCAGCGGTTCGGTTCGCTCGGTTCGGTCCTGTCGGCGCCCACATCGTCGATAACCGGCTTGATCGGAAACAGCGATGCCGCCGCATTGCTTTCGATGGTCAAGGTGACCGTCCTCGAAGGGCTGAGGGAAGACATCCGCAGGCAGGTCTTCGACCTGTCCGATCCGAACTTCATCAATTACATCGTCGGATTGATGCAAGGCCAGCTCGAGGAACGCCTGCACGCTGTTTTCCTCGACAATTCAGGCAGATATCTCGGCGATGAACTGATTGCCGAAGGAACCTGGTCGGAAATATCCCTGAAGCTCCGGCCGCTGCTGCGACGAGCGATGGAAGTCAATTGCGCGGAATTGATCCTTTTCCATAACCATCCGTCGGGAGACTGCCGGCCAAGCAGAATTGACGTCGAGTTCACGCTGAGGGCCAGGGAAATCATCCACGCGCTGGGCATCAATCTGTCTGACCACCTGGTCGTGTCGGGCACTTCCGTCTTCAGCATGCGCAAGGCTGGACTCCTGACATGATGGCAACGACCGGGCGCAGGGCGGCTGAATTGCGCAGCACCGCCGCGAAGCTACTCCGGCTTGCCAGCGAGATTGAAGCCGATGAAGGCGTGGTCGTCCTGGCCGATGAACGGCGGCGGGGTGGCAAGGATGCGGCATGGTCGGAATTGAACACGCAGCTTGTGCTTGCGAGCGCCGTGGACAGCTACCGTCACCGCAGGCGGCGGACGAAGTTCATTGACCCTGATCTGTTCGGCGAGCCCGCCTGGGACATGTTGCTCGACCTGTTTGCCGCCCGCCTTCAAAACCGGAGCATTTCGGTTTCAAGCGCCTGCATCGCGGCCTCGGTTCCTTCCACGACTGCTCTGCGCTGGTTGGGCGTATTGGAGAACGCCGGACTGGTCGAACGATATGACAATGACACCGACATGCGGGTCACCTGGGTGCGATTGACCGAATCCGCCACGCAGACGATGCGGGAGTATTTCGAGGATATAATCGGGGGATCCAGCAGGATTGAGCATGATCTGACTGAATACCTCATTCTGACGAGAAAAGAGGAAGTCTAGACATACAATACGCGGCCAGCGCAAACCGGGCATGCGCTTCACGCCAGCCTGTGGGCAATAATATTTCTCCGATTGCAACCGACGCGAAACGAATGGTATGGCTCGGTTCGAATGAAAAGCAGGGCGCGCATCTGGGCATGGCAACAGATTGCGCGCCTCATGCGTTTGCAGGTCAAATGCCCGCAAGGGGCAATGGAAAGGCCCCGGCGATGATGCTCAGCCCCAGATTCGGCACCGAAACCGCGCTGGCCCGCGCGGCCAGCTACAGCGAATGGGCCGAGGCCGCGCGTGAGCTTGACCGGCGCAGCGGCAAGGCCGCCTGGCGCGAGCGCGATGAGAGCGGACACTACGATTACCGCTCGATTCGCCGTCGGCTCGAACGCCTGACCGACCTGCGCGAAATGGGCGACAACAAGGGCCTGCTGTTCGCTCTCAACGAGGGAATCCATGGCAACATGGACGGGATGGCCAACGACCACCTGTGGGACGAGGCCCGGTTCGGCACCAAGCAGCTGATCCACGACTATGTCGATGCGGTCGCCGGCGCACTCGAGCATCTCGCCAGTCCGGCGGTCGATGATATTCCGGTGGAGGAAAAGCGCGATTTCTTCCGCCGAGCGCAGCACTGCTATGGCTGTTCGGCCTTGCTGATGAGCGGTTCGGGCGCGTTCCTGTTCTTCCACGCCGGGGTGGTCAAGGCGCTGTGGTCGGAAGGGCTGCTGCCGCGCATCCTTTCGGGTTCGAGCGGCGGATCGGTGATCGGTGCGGTGGTCTGCACCCACCGCGACGAGGATCTGGGACCGTTCCTCGATCCCGCGCTGCTGGCGCGCGAATACGAGAACGAGGAAGGCCAGACGCTGCTGAATCCCCTGGGTGCGAGCAAGCGGATGAGCCAGCAGCTGATCCGCGAGCGGCTGGCCGAGATCATTCCCGACCTGACCTTCCAGGAAGCCTATGAGCTGACCGGGCGGCATCTCAACATTTCGGTCGCTCCGGCCGAGCGGCACCAGAACGGGCGGCTGCTCAACGCGATCACCTCGCCCAACGTGTTCATCCGCGAAGCCGTGCTGGCCAGCTGCGCGGTGCCGGGGTTCTATGATCCGGTGGCGCTGATGGCCAAGGACCACGAGGGCCGGCGCGTGCCCTATCTGCCCGGGCGCAAATGGGTCGACGGATCGGTCACCCATGACGTTCCGTCCAAGCGGCTGTCGCGGCTCTACGGCGTCAACCACCATATCGTCAGCCAGGCCAACCCGCTGATCGCGCCCTTCGCCAGCGATCTGACGCAGCTTTCCTCGCCGCTTGCGGCAATCCGCCGCGCTTCGGTTTCGACCGCCAAGGCCTGGCTCAACGTCAACATGCAGCTGTGGGACAAGCCGCTGCAGATGGTGCCGCCGCTGCACAGCCTGGCCAACATGACCATGTCGGTGATCAACCAGGACTATTCCGGCGATATCAATATCATTCGCCCGACGATCCTGTGGTCACCCAGCAAGCTGCTGTCGAACCTCTCGCTGAGCGAGGTCACCGAGCTGATGGAACTGGGCGAACAGGCCACCTGGCCGCGCGTGGAAATGGTGCGGGTCCAGACCCGGATCAGCCAGACGCTGGAGCGGATCCTGGCCGGCTTCGAGAACGGCGAGGCCGAACCGCGCGGGCGGGCAATGAAGAAGAAGCTGGGGTAAGCTTTCATACAATCATTTCGATACAAGCATTTGCCGAAAGGCCGTGGATTAATGCCGCAAGAGCGCTTCCAAGGCGCCCGGAATTTGCCCCACGGTTGACGCCATGATTCTGTTTGGAACCCGATCGCCGCTGGTCGTCGATCTCGAGGAAACGCTTGCGCGCTGCGGTATTGAAGTGACGGCGGCGGTCTGTGTCAGCGGGGCGCCGCGTACGCTCGACCGGTCGCGGCTGGTCGAGCTGGACCAGTTCGTGCCCGTGCCCGGTGCGGCCTTTCTTGCGCCCGCCTTTGCGCCGCTGCGCCGGGCGGAACTGATCGCCCAGGCCGAGGCGCTGGGGCTGGCCAAGGCGCCGGCGCTGATCGATCCCAGCGCGGTGCTGCCGCGTGCGATCCGGATTGGCGCGGGCAGCTTCATCAATGCCGGGGTAGTGATCGGGGCGATGTCGATGCTGGGCGAGGGCGTGTTGGTCAACCGCGCGGCTTCGCTGGGGCATCACACCGTGCTGGGCGACCTGGTCAGCGTGGGGCCGGGGGCAACGCTGGCAGGCAATATCCACGTCGGCGCGGGCAGCGTGATCGGCGCGGGGGCGGTCGTGCTGCCTAATGTGCGGATCGGCGCGGGCTCGATCGTCTCGGCCGGGGCGGTGGTCAGGAAGCATGTGCCCGACGGCGTGCTGGTGATCGGCAACCCCGCGGTCGAGCGCCGCTTCAATCCGCGCCTTTCCTCGCTCAATGTCGAGGACGGCGAATGAACCTGGCGGCGCTATGGGCCGAAGCACTGGCAGGCGGCAAATCGGAATGGATGGCGCTGCCCGGCGCCAGCCTGTCCTATCTTGACCTGCAGCAGGCGGTGCGCCGCTGGTGCGGGTGGTTCGATGCGGCTGGCCTGGCGGAGGGCGAGCGGGTTCTGATCCGCACCGGCGATGACGTGGTCGCGGCGACCGGCTTCATCGCGGCGCTGCTCGATGGCGTGGTGCCGGTGCTGATGACCGGCGATACGCCCGATCTGCGCGCGCTGGCTGTGACGGAAACGGTTGGTACGGCCGCCTTTGCCGCCGATCCCGGGAAGCTGCCCGAAGGCCGCGCGGGAATCGAAGTCGGTCCGGTGACTTCGGGAAGCTGGCTGAGCCGCAAGGTCGATCCGCTGGGCGGACTGCCTGACAAGGGCCGCGATCCGCGCCTGCCCGGCGATCCGGATGGCCTGGCCTATGTTCTTTTCACCTCGGGCACCACCTCCAGCCCCAGCGGGGTGCAGATCACGCGCGGCAATCTTTTCGCCAACCTCGCCACGCTGTCGCGGCTGTTCGATTACGATGCGCGCTCGCGAATCTTCAACGACATGATCCTGGCCCATGCCGACGGGATGATCCAGGGACCGGTGATCGCGCTGGCCAACCGCTGCGCGGTGATCCGTTCGGGCGGGTTCACCCTGGCCGGCATGGAGAAGTGGCTGGGCCGCGTGCGCCAGTCGCGCGCCAGCCACATCATCACCGTGCCGACGATCTGGGCGATGATCGATGCCTATGCGGCGCATGACGACTATTTCGATGCGCCGGAATGCACCCACCTGATGTCGGTCGCGGCAAAGCTGCCCGAAGAGTTGTGGACCCGGCTGGAAGCCCGCTTCGAACTGCCGGTCTATAACCAGTACGGCCTGACCGAAACGGTTGCCAGCGCGCTCTATGCAGGGCCGCAGGCGGAAATGGGCATGTTCGGTACAGTCGGCAAGCCGGTTGATTGCGAGGCGCGGATCGATCCCGCGGCAAGCGGGAACGAAGGCGAATTGCAGCTGAGAGGCGCGCAAGTTTTTCCCGGATACTGGCAGGATCCCGTTCGCACCGCGCAAAGCTTCACCGCCGATGGCTGGCTCAAGACGGGCGATCTGGCCCGGCTGCGCGATGACGGCAGCTTCGACATTCTCGCCCGGATCAAGTCGGTGATCATGATGGGCGGCTTCCTGATCCGCCCCGACGAGATCGACGAGGCCATGCTGCGCCATCCCGCGGTGCGCGAAAGCGTGACCGTGGGCGTGGCGGACGCGATGTTCGATGAAGTGCCGGTGACCGCGGTGGTGCTCCAGGAACAGGCCGGCGAGGAAGAACTCACCGCCCACGCGCGCGCCTATCTTGAAAGCCAGAAGGTGCCCAAGCGGATCGTCGCCCTGCCGGAAATCCCGCGCGGCGACAGCGGCAAGGCGCGGCTCTCCGAACTGCGCGCGCTGATGGGCGGGGCCGCCATCGGCGAAGCAGAGCGCCCGGCCGATGACGGCACGGACCTGGAAAGCCAGGTGATCGCGCTGGCGGCAGAGGTCTTTCGGGTCGATCCCGCCCTGCTTTCGCCGCGATCGCGGGGCGGATCGGTGCCGGGCTGGGACAGCTTCTCGCAGCTCAATTTCCTGATGGCGGCCGAAGACCGCTTCAAGGTGGCAGTGCCTGCTTCGCTGGTGGCGCAGATCGAAACGATTGCCGACATGGTCGGGGCGATCCGCCAACTGCGCAAATGACGCCGCACCAGCTCCTGTTTGCCTGGCTGCTTGGGCCGTTGGCACTGGTCGTGGCCCTGCTTGCCGTGGGCCGATTCGCGCCCGAGCCAGCGCGGCGTTTCGATGGTGCGCCGGTGGCGGCGATCGGATCGTCGCTGTCGGTTCACGCGATGCCCGCGCATTTCCGGCTGCGCGATGGACGCGAGGTGCGCCGGATCGGGATCTCGGTCGCCTCCGAAAGCGATTCGCTGACCCTGCTCGAGGCCGGAATCGATGAGCATGCCCGGCTGATCCTGCTGGAAGCAGCGCCCTTTGTCGCCGATTTCGCCTTTGAACAGCCCAAGGGATGCCAGGCCCCGGCGCGGGGCTTGCGGCAGGAGCTGCGGGCAGGGCAGGTCCGGCTGGTCGACCGGTTGCGCCGCCTGTTCGGTGAGCCCGCCAGTCTCGACGGGATGCGTGAACCCGTTGGGCTCGACCGGGCGCAGGAAATCGACCCGGTGGTGATGGCGACCTTCTATCCGCTGACGATCCACCCGCCCTGCGAGGGCGAGCGGCTGGCGCGGGCGGTAGCGCGCGCAAAGGCGCAGGGCATCCGCATCGTGCTGCTGGTCCCGCCGCGATCGCCGTTCGGGGAACGCCTGCTGGGCAATGCGCAGAGCCAGCAACTCACCCTGCGGACGCGCGAACTGGCGAACCGCCTCGGGCTCGATCTGCTGGAGTTCGGCGCCGGGTGGAGCGATGCCGAATTCGTCGATCACGCCCATGTCAACGCGCGGGGCCGCGCGCGCTTCCTGCGCCAGCTCGACGCCTGGCTGGGAGCGGCGCGATGACCGCGCTGTCCAGCCTGGTGATCCTTGCCGCGCTGCTGGCGGTGCCGCTGGCCTGGCTCGGGCGGGAGAGGGGGTTCGATCTGGTCGCGCTGGCGGCGGCGCTGGTGCTCACCTGGATCTCGCCGCTCAGCGCGGCCTGGATCGTCGGGCTTGGCGCCGGCCTGCCGCTGGCGATGCGCGGAGCTGAGCGATGGGGCGGGCGCGCGCCCTTGGCGCTGGCCGCGGCGCTGGCGGTGCTGGCGGCCTTCGTTGCGGCGCAGCTCACCCCCGGCGTGGTCTGGATCGGCGGCGCATTTTTCACGCTGCGCCAACTGCACGTGATCGGCGAATGGTGGATGGGGCGGATGGCCGCGCCCGGGGTGCGCGCGCACCTGCGTTACCAGCTGTTCCTGCCCGCGCTGTTCGTCGGGCCGGTCAACCGCCTTCCGGCGTTCGAACGCCAGTGCGCGCGGCGGCGCTGGGATGCGGCGGAATTCCTCTCCGGCGCCGAACGCGTGCTGATCGGGGCTTTTTCGGCTGAATTCCTCGGCAATGTGGTGGTTGCCAACCTGCGCGCCCGGTTGGGGCACGCGCTGCTCGATGCCGGCCCGTTCCTGCGCGACTGGGCGCTATCGGCGGCGGACTGGGTGATGCTGTTCTTCAATTTCGCCGGCATGACCGCGATCGCGCTGGGGATCGCGCTGATGATGGGGGTGCGGCTCGAGGAGAATTTCAACCAGCCGTGGCGCGCGCGCGACCTGCTCGATTTCTGGTCGCGCTGGCACATGAGCCTGACCAACTGGTGCCGCGACTATGTCTACCGTCCGGTCATGGCGCTGACCCGCTCGACCCTGGCCGGACTGCTGGCGGCGATGCTCGCGATCGGGCTGTGGCACGAGATTTCGTTCTATTACGTGGCTTGGTCGTTCTGGCAGTCGCTGGGCGTGGTGCTCAGCCGGACGATTCTTCCCCCGATAGCGGCGCCGATCCCCGCGTCCCTGCGCCGGGTGCTGGCGCCGCTGGCGATCCTTGCCTGGCTGGCCCTGGCGCGGCCGGTGATCGGCCTGCTGCTGGAGCTGCTGGCATGACCCCGCTGGCCCGCCTGATCGCGCGGCTGGTGCCCGGCTGGGCGGTCGCCCCGCTGCTCGCGCTGAGCTATGCGACCATGCTGATCACGGTGCTGATCGCCAGCAGCAACGATGCGGCGCAGATCGTCTATATCGATGTGAGGGGCCAATGACCGCACGGGTGCTGGTGTTGGGGGCGAGCTATGGCCTGCTGCCGGGGATCCGGCTGGCGCTGGCCGGGCACCGGGTGACGCTGGTCGGCCGGGCAGAAGAAGTGGCGGCGATGCGCCGCGAAACCCTGCGGCTGGAGATGACGGCGCGGCGCGATGGCGCGCCGATCGTGCTGACCGTGCCGCCGGGGCAGGGCGTGGAACTGTGCACGCCGCCCGAAGCTGACCCCGCCGCGGCCGATATGGTGCTGCTGGCCATGCAGGAACCGCAGTACGCCGATCCGGCGGTGGCCGAACTGATGGGGCGGCTGGCCGCATCGTCGGTGCCCTGCCTGTCGATCATGAACCTGCCGCCGCCGCCGTTCCTGGCCCGGCTGGGGATCGGCCTTGCCGCGCTGGACGGCGTCCATGCCAGCGCCGCGGTGTGGGACCGCTTTGCCCCCGAACAGGTCACCCTGGCCAGTCCCGATGCCCAGGCGGTGCGGCTCGATGCGGCGCGTCCGGGGGTGCTGACGGTAACCCTTGCCTCCAATTTCAAGGCCGCACCGTTTGCCCGCCGGGCCGATCAGGCGCTGCTCGAACGGTTGGCGCGCGATTGGGCGACGTTCAAGCATCAGGGGCAGCGTCCGCCGGTGCAGCTGCTTGCCCAGCAATCGCTCCACGTTCCCCTGGCGAAATGGCCGATGCTGATCGCGGGCAATTGCCGCTGCCTGGTCGACGGTGCGATCCGCCCGATTGCACAGGCGGTGCACGATGATCTTACGGCCAGCGAAGCGCTCTACCGGCTGGTCAGCGAACTGGCCCGATCGCTTGGTGCGCGCGAGGCTGATCTGGTGCCGTTCGAAGCCTATGCCAAGGCCGCGCAGGGCCTGACCCGGCCATCCTCGCTGGCGCGCGCGCTGGTGAACGGGGCCACCCGGGTCGAGCGGATCGACCTGCTGGTCATGCGCCTGCTTGCCGCGCAGGGACTTTATCCAGCGCCGCTCGCGCCGATCGTCGCCCAGATCGAGACGCGGCTTGCCGAAAACGCCGCCGCGATCATCCCCGCCGCTTAGCGATTGCCAAATTTAATCGTTCGATTAAACAGACCCGCGAATCCATTCTTGCGAGGGAGGCTGCCGCATGGCGATCAAGACCCGGATTACCGAAATGCTGGGGATCGAACACCCCGTGGTCCAGGGCGGGATGCAATGGGTAGGCGTGGCCGAAATGGCCAGCGCGGTATCCAATGCGGGGGGTCTTGGCATCCTCACCGGGCTGACCCAGCCCAGCGCCAGCGCGCTTGCCGCCGAGATCGAGCGGTGCCGGTCGATGACCAGCAAGCCCTTCGGCGTGAACATGACCGTGTTCCCGACGATCAACCCGCCCGATTACAAGGCCTATACCCAGGCGATCATCGATTCCGGGGTGAAGATCGTCGAAACCGCCGGTACACCCGCCGTGCGCGAACTGTGGGAGATGATGAAGCCCCACGGCATCAGGATCCTGCACAAGTGCACCGCGGTGCGCCACGCGGTCTCGGCAGAAAAAGCCGGGGTCGACGTGATCTCGATCGACGGGTTCGAATGTGCCGGCCATCCGGGCGAGGACGACATTCCCGGCCTGATCCTGATCCCCGCCGCCGCCGACAAGGTGAAGATCCCGCTGCTCGCCTCGGGCGGGTTTGGCGATGGGCGCGGGCTTGCCGCCGCGCTGGCGCTGGGGGCCGAAGGGATCAACATGGGCACCCGCTTTACCGCCACGGTCGAAGCCCCGATTCACCAGGCCTTCAAGGAAGCGATGGTCGCGGCCGACGAACGCTCGACCGATCTGATCTTCCGCACCTTCCGCAACACCGCGCGGGTCGCGAAGAATGAGATCAGCCAGCAGGTCGTCGCCGCCGAGCGCGAGGGCAAGGAGTTCACCGCCGTGGCCGACCTGGTCAAGGGCGTGCGCGGGCGCGAGGGCCTGCAGAGCGGCGATACCAACCACGGCATCTGGTCGGCCGGCATGGTGCAGGGTCTGATCCATGACATCCCGACCTGCCAGGAACTGGTCAGCCGGATCGTGTCCGACGCCGAAAGCATCATCCGCCAGCGCCTTGCCGGCATGCTGGCCTGACATGATCACCAGTCCCTCGTCATTGCGAGCGGCGAAGCCGTGTGGCAATCCAGAAGCGTCATGCATGGCGGCCCTGGATTGCTTCGCTTCGCTCGCAATGACGAATTGAGGGGCGCCGTGCCGGCATGCTGGCCTGAGAGGAGTACCACTTTTCCGGAAGCCGACTTTCCTGAGCTTGTCGAAGGACTGTCTTTCCTTGGTGCCTTACGCACTGCCGCTTGAAGGAATACGATCCTTCGACAAGCTCGGGATGGACAGGATTTGGGACAAGTTCATTTTGTATCCAACCAGAGGAACAGACCAATGGCCGAAGCCTATATCATTGACGCCGTCCGCACCCCGCGCGGGATCGGCAAGCCCGGCAAGGGCGCGCTTTCGCACCTTCATCCGCAGCACCTCGCCGCGACAGTGCTCAAGGCGCTGAAGGAACGCAACAACCTCGACACTTCGACCGTCGATGACGTGATCTGGTCGGTTTCGTCGCAGTACGGCAAGCAATCTGGCGACCTTGGCCGCATGGCCGCGCTGGCCGCCGGTTACGACACCACCGCATCGGGCATGACGCTCGACCGGTTCTGCGGCGGCGGGATCACCTCGGTCAACCTCGCCACCGCCGCGGTGATGAGCGGCATGGAAGACTGCGTCATCGCCGGCGGCACCGAAATGATGAGCTTTACCGCCGCCTATGGCGCGGAACAGGCCAATGCCGGAATCAAGCCGCTTGGCATGGGCTCGGGCAATCCCGAACTCGACGCGCTGCACCCGCAGAGCCACCAGGGCGTCTGCGGCGATGCGATCGCCGCGAAGGAAGGCATCCCGCGCGAAGCGCTCGACGCGCTGGCGCTGGTCAGCCAGCAGCGCGCCGACCGGGCAATCCGCGAAGGCCGTTTCGCCAAGTCGGTGGTCACGGTCTACAACGAAGACGGCAGCGTGGCGCTCGATCACGAGGAATTTCCCCGCCCCGAAACCACTGCCGAAGGGCTGGCGAGCCTTCGTGCCAGCTTCGATGCCATCGCCGATTTCGACCTCGGTGAAGGCCGCACCTTCCGCAAGCAGATCCAGCGCCGCTATCCGGACCTGAATTGGACCGGGGTGCACCATGCCGGCAACAGCTCGGGCGTGGTCGACGGCGCCGGCGGGGTGCTGATCACCAGCAAGGACTATGCCGACAAGTATGGCCTCAAGCCGCGCGCCAGGATCGTTTGCTACATCAACCAGGGCGACGACCCGACGCTGATGCTCAACGCTCCGGTTCCGGCAGCGAAGAAGGCGCTGGCCAAGGCCGGCCTCAGCAAGGACGACATCGACGTCTGGGAAATCAACGAGGCGTTCGCGGTGGTCGCCGAAAAGTTCATCCGCGACCTCGATCTCGACCGCGAAAAGGTCAATCCCAACGGCGGCGCGATGGCGCTGGGCCACCCGATCGGCGCGACCGGATCGATGCTGATCGGCACCGCGCTGGACGAGCTTGAACGCACCGGCGGCCGCTATGGCCTGATCACCATGTGCGCCGCCGGCGGCATGGCTCCGGCGGTGATTATCGAACGCATCGACGGCTGATCTGCGACCCGAAGCCGTTTTGCGCTTTTCGCCCCGGCCGTAGCTGATACGGTCGGGGCGAATTGCCTGAGGGGACCGAAATGCCAGACCTGCTTGAACAGATTGCCGCCATCGTCGGTCCGCAAGGGCTGCTGACCGGCGAGGACGTTTCCGGTCGCGCCAGTGACTTCATGGGGCTGGGCAGGGTCCAGGCGAAAGCGATCGTCCGCCCGACCTCCGCCGCCGAGCTGAGCGCGGTGATGAAGCTGTGCCACGCCCAAGGGCAGGTGGTGGTTCCGGCGGGCGGCTATACCGGCCTTGTCCAGGGTACGCTGTGCCAGCCCGGCGACATCCAGGTGTCGCTGGAACGGATGCGTTCGATCGAGGAAATCGACCCCATCGGCCGCACCGCCACGGTCGGCGCAGGCTGCCCGGTCCAGGCGGTGCAGGATGCCGCGGCCGAACACGGCCTGCAATTCGCGGTCGATTGGGGCGCGCGCGGCAGCGCCACGATCGGCGGTGGGATCTCCACCAATGCCGGCGGCAATTCGGTGATCCGCTACGGCATGATGCGCGATTCGGTGCTGGGGCTGGAAGCGGTGCTGGCCGACGGCACGGTGATCAGCGCGATGAACTGCCTAATCAAGAACAACGCCGCCTACGATCTCAAGCACCTGTTCATCGGCAGCGAGGGCACGCTGGGGATCGTCACCCGCGCGGTCCTGAAACTCCAGAGCGCACCGCTTTCGACCCAGACCGCGCTGATCGCGCTGGAAGACTTCGCCGCGGTGCAAGCGCTGTTCGTCGAAGCCGGCAAGCGGATCGGCAGCGGGCTTACCGCGTTCGAGGTGATGTGGGCCAATTACTATGAACCCATCGCGATCGGCACCGGGCGCCACACTCCGCCGCTGCCGGGCGGGCACGGCTTCTACGTGATTGTCGAGATGAGCGGGACCGATCCCGATCGCGACGCCGCCCAGTTCGAGGAAGTGCTGGCGGGCCTGCTGGAAAGCGGCGTCGCGGCCGACGCGGTGGTTGCCACCAGCCAGACCCAGGCGGCGCAGATCTGGGCGATCCGCGACGATATCGAGGCCTTGTTCCACTATGCCATGCCCAGCGCCACTTTCGATGTCAGCCTGCCGATCCGCCACATGGGCGCCTATGTCGAAGGCCTGGAAGCGGCGGCCCGGGCCGAACTTGGCGACACGGTCAAGCTGGTCGTCTTCGGGCACATGGGCGATGGCAATCTGCACATCCTGCTGGGCGCGCAGCCGTTCGACATGGCGATGAAGCACCGGATCGAGGAGCTGGTCTTCACGCCGCTGCAGGCGATCGGCGGCTCGATCAGCGCCGAACACGGCATCGGCCTCGAGAAGCGCCAGTGGCTGCACCTCAGCCGAACGGCGGAGGAACTGGCGCTGATGAAGACGCTCAAGGCCGCGCTGGATCCGAAGGGGATTCTGAATCCGGGCAAGGTCTTGCCTTAGACAAGACCGCTCGGGACGAACGGTTGACGGGAGTAGCCAGAACCATGACCGACATGACCTATGCAGTGGCCGACCACATTGCCACGATCACGCTCAACCGGCCCGAGCGGATGAACACCATTTCCGGCCCGATGCTCGACGAGCTGACCCGCACGCTGGTCAGGGCCAACGAGGATGCGGAAGTTCGGGTGGTGGTGCTGACCGGCACGGGCCGCGCGTTCTGTGCCGGGCTTGACCTGAACGAGGCGTCGAGCGGCAGCGGGATCGGCGGCAAGGACCGCCGCCCGCCCGAGACGATCGACCTCAGGAACACGCCCCCGACCGTGCTGTTCGCGATGGACAAGCCGGTGATCTGCGCGCTCAACGGCTCGGCCGCGGGTTACGGCATGGACCTCGCGCTGGGCTGTGACATCCGGATCATGGCCGACAATGCCAAGCTCGCCGCGGCCTTCGTCAAGCGCGGGGTGGTGCCCGAAAGCGGCGGCACCTGGTTCCTGCCGCGGATGCTCGGCTGGGCCAAGGCGGCGGAAATCATCTTCACCGGGCGCACGCTGGGCGCGGCGGAATGTCTGGCCGAAGGGCTGGTCAACCAGGTGGTCCCGGCGGATCAGGTGGCCGATGCGGCGCTGGCGATGGCCCGTGAGATCGCCGCCAACGCCCCGCTCGCCGTGCGCGCCAGCAAGCGGCTGATGCGGATGGGGCTGGAAGAAACGTTCGAGACGCACGTCCAGCACGTCTACCTGCAACTGCTCCCGCTGTTCGCCAGCGAGGATTTCGGAGAGGGCGTAAAGTCGTTCCTCGAAAAGCGCCCGGCGGCGTTCAAGGGGCGCTGACAGCAGAGGAGGAAACCATGAGCGCGTTCCGACTGTTTCTTGCGATCTTCCTGATCGTGCTGGTTGCATACACGTCGGCCACCATCGCCAATCACGGGATCAATCTCTTCCCGCAGTTCTTCGGTGACATGGCGGCGATGGCCTGGCCGGGCCAGTTCAATCTCGATTTCCTGGGCTTTCTGGTTCTTTCGGCGTTGTGGGTGGCATGGCGGCACCAATTCAGCGCGGTCGGGCTGGCGCTGGCGCTGCTCGCGTTCAACGGCGGGATGCTGTTCCTGTCGATCTACCTGCTGGTCCAGAGCCACCGAACCAACGGCGACATGAAGGTGCTGCTGCTGGGTGAGGGCCGGGCAGGCTAGCTCTGCAACAACACCCGGCGCCCTACGTTGCGGGCGTTGATTGCCCCGGTCAGCCCCAGCGCGGTGCGCATGTCCTGCTTGACCAGGCCGAGATAGCGCGACAGCGCCGCTTCGCCGCCTGCGGCGATCGCCAGCACCCACGGGCGGCCGATCAGCGCGGCTTTCGCGCCCAGCGCCAGCGCGCGGACCAGATCCTGGCCGGTGCGGATTCCGCCATCGACCAGCAGCGTGGTTTCGCTGCCCACTGCATCGGCGATCCGCGGCAGCATGCTGGCGGTGCTGGCCGCGCCATCAAGCTGGCGCCCGCCGTGGTTGGAAACGATCATCCCGTCGGCGCCCACCGCGATCGCTTGCTTCGCGTCCTCGACGTCAAGCACGCCCTTGAGCACCAGGTTGCCTTTCCAGACCTGGCGCAGCCATTCGATGTCCTTCCAGGTTACCGAACTGTCGAACTGGCTGCCGGTCCAGTGCAGATAGTCGCGCGGGTTTTTCGACTGGTTGACGTATTTCGCAATGGTCCCGAAGCCGTGCGGCACGCCGCGCAGGCCGACGTCGATCGCCCAGCGGGAGTGGATCGCATAGTCGATTATTCCGCTGCGCAGCCGGCCCCACAGGTCCAGCCCGCCGGCCATCCCGTTGCGGATGTCGCGATAGCGCGTGCCCAGCACCGGCAGGTCGATCGTGAAGGCCAGCGTGCGCACGCCATTGTCCCAGGCACGCTCGAGGATTTCCTGCACGATGGCGCGGTCCTTGAGCATGTAGAGCTGGAACCACATCGGCCGCTGCGAAACCCCGGCCACTTCCTCGATCGGGCAGATGCCCACGGTCGAAAGGCAGAACGGGATGCCCGCCGCATCGGCGGCGCGCTTGGCCTGGACCTCGCCGCGCCGGGCCGCCATCCCGCCCATGCCGACCGGAGCGAGGACGAGCGGCATGGCCAGCTTCTCTCCGAACAGATCGACCGAGCAATCCATGTTCGAGGCGTCGTGAAGCACCTTCTGGACCAGTTGAAGCTGCTCCCAGTCGGCGGTGTTGCGCTTCAGCGTGACCTCGGCGACGGCGCCGCCGTCGATGTAGTCGAACAGGAAGCGCGGCAGCCGGCCTTCCGCTGCACGGCGGAAATCGGCGTAGCTGGCGGGCAGGAGGTTGAGGCTGTCAGGCATGGTCGAGGTCTTTCCTCGTAGAACGGGTTGGGGTTACAGCATCGCCTCGATCAGCCGCGGTCCCTTGGCCGCCAGTGCTTCGCTCAGCGCAGCGCGGAAGCCTTCGGCGGTATCGACCCGCACGGCGGGGACGCCCATGCCTTCGGAAATCTGCGACCAGTTGATCGCCGGATTCCTGAGATCGAGCATCGCCAGC
Source organism: Sphingomonadaceae bacterium (assembly GCA_046348665.1). Lineage (GTDB taxonomy): Bacteria > Pseudomonadota > Alphaproteobacteria > Sphingomonadales > Sphingomonadaceae > Novosphingobium. The sequence goes on from JAXMDV010000001.1 coordinate 2,034,544, forward strand.
GCCTTGGGTCCGGGGTTCTGCACGCCGACCCGCATCAGTTCGATGTTGAGGATCGCGTAGGACCCGTTGTTGAGGATGATGGTGGTCACGTCGAGCTTCTCGCGGGCCATCGTCCACAGCGCCTGGTTGGTGTACATCGCGCCGCCATCGCCGTGCAGCGCGATCACCTTGCGGTCGGGGCAGGCCACCGCCGCACCAACCGCGAGCGGCAGGCCCTGGCCGATCGAGCCGCCGGTCAGTTGCAGCCAGTCATGCTTCTTCGCGGCGGCGCAGGCCAGCGTCGAGGCGCCGCCCTGGGTCGCGCCTTCATCCGACACGATGGCGTTTTCGGGCAGCAGTTCGGCCAGGATCGCGCCCAGGTTGGCGCTGTTGAGCTGGCCTTCCTGCACCGGAAAGCTTTGCGGCTGCTGGACCAGCGCGGGCTCTGCCGGGGCGCCCAGCGCATTGGCCACACCCAAAAGCGCGTGCAGCGCATCCTCGCGCAGGCTTGCCAGCCGCACGATCTGCGCGCCTTCGGGCGAAAGCCAGCTCGGCTTGCCGGGATAGGCAAAGAACGAGACCGGAGGTTCGCTGCCGCAGAACACGATGGTCTTGAACTCGGCCATGAAGGCCTGCGCCTGCTCGCCGAAATAGGGCAGTTTTTCAACCGCAACCCGGCCAACTCCGCGCTGGTGGCGGGCGGCAAAGGTTTCGGCGACCAGCCGGCAACCCGTGGCCGCGGCGATCCGCCCGGCTTCCACCAGGGCGTCCTCGCGCAGTGCCCGCCCGCCCAGGAACAGGCATTTCGGTCCTTCGCCGTCCTTGAGCGCGGCCGCGGCGGCGGCAATCGTCTCGTCCGGGGTCCTGGCGACCGCGGGAACCGGAAGCGGCGCGACCGGAGCCGAGCCTTCGGTCCAGGCATGGTTGGCCGGCACGATTACGGTCGCGACCTTGCCGGGATAGCCCTGCGCGGCGGCAAAGGCTTCGGCTCCGGCCTGGGCCAGATCGCGTTCGGAAGTGGAGGTGCGCACCCAGTCCGACATCGGGCGGGCCACGCCTTCGGTATCGGAAGTCAGCGGCGCGTTGAAATGCTTGTGGTAGGTCGCATGGTCGCCGACCATGTTGATGATCGGGCTGCCGGCCTTGCGGGCGTTGTGCAGGTTGGCCAGCCCGTTGCCGAGGCCCGGGCCAAGGTGCAGCAGGGTCACCGCCGGCTTGTCGGCCATCCGGCCATAACCATCGGCCGCGCCGGTGACCACGCCCTCGAACAGCCCCAGCACCGCGCGCATTCCGTGCTGCCGGTCGACGGCGGCAACCAGCTGCATCTCGGATGTGCCGGGGTTGGCGAAGCAGACGTCCACTCCGCAAGCGTGCAAGGTTTCGATGAATGATTCGGCGCCGTTCATGAGGTCTTATCCTCCCTGTTCTCCCGCAGGCTATCCGCTCTTCCGGGCGGGGTGCAAGCGCCATTCGGTTGACGCTACGGAATGTCGCCGGCGCGGCTGGTGCGCACCCGCTTTCTCGAAGCCGTTAGGCTCCCTGCGCTCCTGTGGTATCACTGCGGGAACAAGTGTCTGAGTCGGGTCAGCCGGCCGAAGGAGAGGGAAATGTCGGACTACAAATTGCTGATCGGCGGCAAGCTGGTCGCTGGCGACAGCGCAATGGACGTGATCAACCCGGCGACCGAGGAAGTGCTGGCCCGGTGCCCGCGCGGCTCGGAACGCCAGTTGGACGAGGCGGTCGCCGCGGCCAAGGAAGCGTTCAAGTCGTGGCGCAAGGTGCCGATGGAGCAACGCCGCGCGCTGGTGATGCAGCTCGCCGATGCGATCGAGGCCCGGCTTGACGAGTTCGCCCGCCTGCTGACCCAGGAACAGGGCAAGCCGCTGGCCGAATCCACCGCTGAAATCGCCTATACCGCCGCCTTCCTGCGCTATCTCGCCTCGCTCAATCTCGAGAACAAGCTGATCGAGGACAACGAGAGCCGCCGGGTCGAAATGCGCCGCAAGCCGCTGGGCGTGGTCGGCTGCATCATCCCGTGGAATTTCCCGGTGCTGATCGTGGCCTTCAAGGCGCCCGTGGCGCTGCTGGCGGGCAACACCATCGTGATCAAGCCCGCACCCACCACGCCGCTGACCACGCTGCGGATCGGCGAACTGATGGCCGAAATCTTCCCCGCCGGGGTGATCAACATCATCACCGACCAGAACGACCTGGGCGGCGCGCTGACCACCCATCCCGATGTCGCCAAGATCAGCTTCACCGGATCGACCGAGACCGGCAAGAAGGTGATGGCCAGCGCCGCCAGCAGCATCAAGCGGATCACGCTGGAACTGGGCGGCAACGACGCGGCGATCGTGCTGGGCGATGTCGATCCCAAGGTGGTCGCGCCGGGCATCTTCGGCGGCGCGACGATGAACGCGGGGCAGGTCTGCCTGGCGGTCAAACGGGTCTATGCCCACGAATCGATCTATGACGAACTGTGCGACGAACTGGCCAAGCTGGCCGATGCCGCGGTGGTCGACGACGGGTTGAAGCAGGGCGCGCAGATCGGGCCGCTGCAGAACCGGATGCAGTACGAAAAGGTCAAGGGTTTCCTCGAGGACGCCCGCGCCAACGGCACCATCATCGCCGGGGGCGTGGTCGAGGACCGGCCCGGCTACTTCATCCGCCCGACCATCGTGCGCGACGTGACCGACGGGACGAAGATCGTCGACGAGGAACAGTTCGGCCCGATCCTGCCGGTCATCAAGTTCAGCGATGTCGACGACGCGCTTGAACGCGCCAACGCCAGCCCCTGGGGGCTGGGCGGTTCGGTCTGGTCGAACGATCGCGACAAGGCCTACGAGCTCGCCTGCGAGGTCGAAAGCGGCACGGTGTGGATCAACAAGCACCTCGATTTCGGGCCGAACATTCCCTTTGGCGGGGCCAAGCAATCGGGCATCGGCGTCGAATTCGCCGAGGAAGGGCTGCACGAATTCACCCAGATCCAGGTGATCAACGAAGCGCGATGAGCCAGCTGTCCCGGGCCAAGGGGGTCACCGAGCCGCCGCTGCTTGAACACACCATCGGCGAAGCGTTGAAGCGTGCGGCGGCGCAGTGGGGGGACAGCCTTGCCCTCGTCTCGCGCCATCAGGGCATCAGCTGGACCTGGGCCGGGCTTGACGAGGAGGTCGACCGGATTGCCACCGGCCTGCTCGGCCAGGGCGTGCGCAAGGGCGACCGGGTGGGGATCTGGGCGCCCAACTGCGCCGAATGGACCGTGATCCAGTTCGCCACTGCCAGGATCGGTGCGATCCTGGTAACGATCAACCCGGCCTACCGGGTCAGCGAGGTCGAATATGCCCTGAACAAGGTTGGCTGCTCGGTTCTGGTCACCGCACCAAGCTTCAAGACCAGCGATTACATCGGCATGCTGCGCGAGCTTGGCCCGGCGAAGTTGCCGCACCTCAGGCTGATGGTTTCGCTGGGCGAGGAACGGCACAGCGGCTTCATGCCCTGGGCCGAGCTTGGCGCGCGGCCCGAGCCGGCCCGGCTCGAGGCAATCGCCGCCACGCTTGACCGCAACGATGCGATCAACATCCAGTTCACCAGCGGCACCACCGGTTTTCCCAAGGGCGCAACGCTGACCCATCGCAACATTCTCAACAACGGGCTGATGTGCGGGCGGCAGATCAGGCTGACCCCGGCTGACCGGATCTGCATCCCGGTGCCGCTCTACCATTGCTTCGGCATGGTGCTGGGCAATCTGGCCGCGCTGACCAGCGGCGCGGCGATGGTCTATCCGGGCGAGGCTTTCGATCCGAAACTGACGCTCGAGGCGGTCGCGGCCGAAGGCTGCACCGCGCTCTATGGAGTGCCGACAATGTTCATCGCCGTGCTCAACCAGCCCGGCCTCGAAAGCCACGATGTCTCGACCCTGCGCACCGGGATCATGGCCGGATCGCCGTGCCCGGTCACCACCATGCGCGCGGTGATCGACCAGCTCAACATGAGCGAGGTGACGATCGCCTATGGGATGACCGAGACCAGCCCGATCACCACCCAGACCGCGACCGACGATCCGCTGGAGGAGCGCGTTTCGACCGTCGGCCGTGTCCATCCCCATGCCGAGGCGAAGATCGTCGGGCTTGACGGCGAGGTGCTGCCGATCGGTGAGCAGGGGGAATACTGCTCGCGCGGGTACGCGGTGATGCGGGGCTACTGGGACGACGCGGAAAAGACCGCCGAGGCGATCGACCACGACGGCTGGATGCATTCGGGCGACCTCGCGACGATGGACGCCAAGGGCTATGTCCGCATCACCGGGCGGATCAAGGACATGATCATCCGCGGCGGAGAGAACATCTACCCGCGCGAGATCGAGGAATTCCTGCTGACCCACGAAGCGATCGGCGATGCGCAGGTCTTCGGCATTTCCGATGCGCGCTATGGCGAGGAAGTCTGCTCGTGGGTGATCGCCCGGCCTGGCATGACAATCACCGCCGAAGACGTGCTGGCGCACTGCAAGGGGCGGATCGCGCATTACAAGGTGCCGCGCTACGTCAAGGTGGTCGATGCCTTCACGATGACCGTCACCGGCAAGGCCCAGAAGTTCGAGATGCGCAAGCAGATGGAGATCGAGCTGGGAATCGCCGCCGCCGGTTGACGGCTGCCGGTCTGGCCGGGCGGACAGGCGCAACACCCTTGCGCAGCCGGTCTCGCGCGTTATGGCTCCTGCGTCAGCGGAGGGCCTTGCGATGCAATACGATGTCCTGATTGTCGGTGCCGGGCAGGGCGGGGCCTATGCCGCGATCCAGCTGCGCCAGCAGGGGTTCGACGGCACCATCGCGCTGGTCGGGCGCGAAAGCGAGCCGCCCTATGAACGGCCGCCGTTGTCGAAGGAATACATGCTGGGCGACAAGGAATGGGATCGCCTGCTGATCCGCCCGGCGGCGTTCTGGGCGGACAAGCAGATCGACCTGCTGCTCGGCGCCGATGTCGTCTCGGTCGCGCCCGAAGCGCGGCAGGTGCGCCTGCAGGATGGCCGCGTGTTCGGCTTTGGCGAACTGATCTGGGCGGCTGGCGGCGATCCGCGGCCGCTGTCCTGTCCGGGCGCGGAGCTCAAGGGCGTCCATGCCGTGCGCACCCGCGCCGATGCCGATGCGATCCTGGCCGGGCTGGACGGGGTTGAGCGCGTGGCGATAGTCGGCGGCGGCTATATCGGGCTGGAAGCCGCCGCGGTGCTGCGCAAGCTGGGCAAGGAAGTGACGCTGCTCGAGGTCCTGCCGCGGGTTCTGGCGCGGGTTGCCGGGCTGCAGCTTTCGGAGTTCTACGAAGCCGAACACCGTGCGCACGGGGTCGACCTGCGCACCGGCACCGGGGTGGTCGCGATAGAGGGCAAAGACAGCGTGACCGGCGTGCGCCTGACCGACGAGAGTCTCGTCGAATGCCAGATGGTGATCGTCGGCATCGGGATCATTCCGGCGGTCGGGCCGCTGATCGCGGCAGATGCGGCTGGCGGCAACGGCGTCGATGTGGACGAATTCTGCCGCACGATCCTGCCCCACATCTGGGCGATCGGTGATTGCGCCGCGCATGCCAGCAAGTTCGCCGAAGGCGCGGTGATCCGGCTGGAAAGCGTCCAGAACGCCAACGACATGGCAAGCTGCGTGGCCAAGGCGATCACCGGCGATCCGCTGCCCTATGCCGCAACGCCGTGGTTCTGGTCGAACCAGTACGACCTCAAGCTGCAGACCGTGGGCCTTTCTGCGGGGCATGACCAGTCCGTGCTGCGCGGCGATCCCGCTGCGCGCAGCTTTGCGGTGCTCTATCTGAAAGGCGGCAGGCTGATTGCCTGCGACGCGGTGAATTCGGTCAAGGACTATGTCCAGGCGCGCAAGCTGGTCGAGGAAGGCGCGCGGATCGCGCCCGCGGACCTGGCCGATATCAGCCGTCCATTGAAGGAACTGGACCGGATCTAGCCGGACCGTCCATAGCCGGGCAGCGCCAGTCCGCGCCCGATCGCCAAGCCGCGCAAGACAAACCCGGCGAGCGCCGCGCCGCTCCACACCAGCACGCGCGGCAGGGCCAATACCGTGCCCGCGGCGCACAGCGCAGAGGCGAGCGCGGCGGCGGTGACATAGATTTCGGGCCGCATGATGATCGACGGGCGTCCCGCCAGCACATCGCGGATCACGCCGCCGACGCAGCCGGTAATTACCCCCATCAGCATCGCCGGCACCGGGGCAATCGCAAAGGCCAGCGCCTTGGCGGTGCCGAGCACGGCATAGGCGGCAAGGCCCAGCGCGTCGGCCCAGTCGAGCAGCTTGAAATTCTCGGTGTCCTTCGTCCACCAGTGTTGCGGGGTGAACCAGGCGAGCAGCGCCACGCCAAGGCATACCGGCGCAACCCACGGATCGCGCACCCAGAACACCGGCGCGCCGATCAGCAGATCCCGCACCGATCCGCCGCCCACCCCGGTGACCAGCGCGAAAAACGACATGGTAACAAACGTCTGCCTGAGCCGCGCGGCAAGCAGCGCGCCGGTCAGCGCGAACACCGCCGTGCCGGCAAGGTCCAGGGCTGCCGGGATCTGCGGCAGGTCAGCCATGCAGCAGCTTGCCGATCGCGGTCGCCGCGGCCACGCAGTCGCGGTCGGCAAACAAGGGTCCGATCACCTGCATTCCCACCGGCAAGTGCCCGGCGCTGCCCACCGGCAGCACGGTGGATGGAAGGGCGGGAAAGGTAGCCAGCCCGGCATAGGCCAGCACCGCTTCGTGGCCCGCTTCATGTCCGTTCACCTGGAACCTGCGCTGCGCCATCGGGGTCAGGTCGTGTCCGAACGCCGGGATCGCGGCGGGCGGGGCCAGGACGAAATCATAGCGTTCGAACAGCGCGCGCCATTCGCGCTGGAGACGGGCCTGGGCGTCGAGCAGCGCGAACCAGTCCGCCGCGCTGGCAGCCTTGCCGTCAGGTCCGGGTGCACCCATCGCCATCGCGATCCCCAGCATCCGCATATAGTCGCCATGCGCGCGGGCGAGATCGGGCAGGGCGGCTGCGTCCTGCCGCACCACGCCGCCGGCGGCGCCAATCGCTTCGATCGCCGCCTCGATCGGCAGGCGCACAGCATCGTCGACCTCGCACAGCGGGTGCCGGTCGAGATAGAGGAAGCGGCACTGGCCGAGCGGCTTGCCGCTGAGCGCCAGCGGCCGGTCGAGCGTGAGGTCAAGCAGCAGCGCTAGATCCTCGCCGTTCCTCGCCAGCGGGCCGACCACGCCCAGCGCGATTTCGTGCCCGTCGGTTTCGGGAAAGCCCTGGCCCTCGCTGGTCACCGCGCCCCAGGTGGTCTTGTGCCCCCAGACGCCCGAGAAGTGCGCGGGCACGCGGATTGACCCGCCGATGTCGCTGCCATATTCGGCCGCAACCATGCCCGCAGCCAGCGCCGCCGCCGCTCCGCCCGAAGACCCGCCAGGCGAACGGCTGTGGTCGTGCGGGTTGTTGGTGCGGCCGTAGTTGGGGTTGTCGCACTGCCAGTCTGACAGGAACGGCGGAACATTGGTCTTGCCCAGAATGATTGCTCCGGCGCGCTTGAGCCGCTGGACCACCACGGCGTCCCTGGCGGGCATGTAGCCCCTGTGCTCGGCGATCCCCCAACTGGTCGGGAGCCCGGCAATGTCGAAGCTTTCCTTGATCGTCATCGGCACGCCGAACAGCGGCTGATGCGGCCCGGGCTGGCTCCCGCTCATCGATCGTGCGGCATCGCGTGCGCGGTCGAAATCGCGCACCACCACGGCGTTGATCGCTCCGTCCAGCGCCTCGATGCGGGCAATCGCGGCATCGACGGCCTCAAGCGGCGACAATTCGCCGCGCGCGATGCTGGCGGCGGTGGCAATCGCACCGGGCTCCCGGGTCAGTTGCGGGTACATCGGCCTCTCCTGTCGCTGTCTGGCGGCAGGCTAGTCAGCTGCGGGCCAAAGCGCCAGAGTCAGATGTGGATCGGCTTTCCGGTAACGCCCATCGCCGCTTCCTTGACCGCTTCCGAATGGGTCGGGTGGGCATGGCAGGTGTAGGCGATGTCTTCCGAAGTCGCGCCGAATTCCATCGCCTGGGCGACCTGCGCGATCATCGTTCCCGCCACGCTGGCGATCATCCAGGCGCCAAGCACCCGGTCGGTCTTCGCATCGGCGATCACCTTCACGAAGCCTTCGGGCTCGTGGTTGGTCTTGGCGCGGCTGTTGGCCATCATCGGGAACTTGCCGACCTTGACCTCGAACCCGGCTTCCTTCGCGGCTTCCTCGGTCAGGCCGACGCCGGCGAATTCGGGCGCGGTATAGACCACGCCCGGGATCACCGCGTGATTGACGATGCCGGTCTGCCCGGCGATGTTTTCGGCGACGGCGATGCCTTCGTCCTCGGCCTTGTGGGCCAGCATGGGGCCGGGGATGCAATCGCCGATCGCCCAGACGCCATCGATCCTGGTGCGGAAATCGTGATCGGTCTCGATCTGCCCGCGCGCATTGAGTTCAAGCCCGATCCTGTCGAGCCCCAGGCCTTCGGTGTTGGGACGCCGCCCGATCGCCACCAGCACGCAGTCTGCCTCGATCGTTTCGGCCGCGCCGCCCTTCGCGGGTTCCAGCGTCAGCGTGGCCTTCTTGCCCTTGACGCTGGCACCGGTCACCTTGGTGCCCAGCTTCAGGTCCATGCCCTGCTTCTTGAAGATCTTCGCGGCTTCCTTGCGAATATCGCCGTCCATGCCGGGCAGCAGCGCGTCGAGGAATTCGACCACGGTGACCTTGGCCCCCAGCCGCCGCCAGACTGAACCCAGTTCCAGCCCGATCACCCCGCCGCCGATCACCACCAAGTGCGAAGGCACCTTGGCCAGCGCCAATGCGCCGGTCGAATCGACGATCACGCCCTTGTCGTTGTCGACCTCGACCCCCGGCAGCGGCGTCACGCTCGATCCGGTGGCGATCACCACGTTCTTCGCGGTGTAGGCCTTGCCGGCGACCTCGACGGTGTGGGCGTCCTTGAACGTGCCGTAGCCCTTGAGCCAATCGACCTTGTTCTTCTTGAACAGGAACTCGATCCCGCCGGTCAGCCCCTTGACCGCGTCGGCCTTGTCGGCCTGCAGCGCAGCCAGATCGAGCTCGACCTTGCCGAGCTTGACCCCGTAGCGGGCGAGAGTGCCGTTGGCCGCTTCCTCGAACTTTTCCGAGCCGTGCAGCAGCGCCTTCGAGGGAATGCACCCGACGTTGAGGCAGGTTCCGCCCAGCGTCTCGCGCCCTTCGACGCAAGCCGTCTTCAGCCCCAGCTGTGCCGCGCGGATCGCGCCGACATAGCCACCGGGCCCGGCACCGATGACGATAAGGTCGTAGTCGTATTCAGCCATTGCACACTCCGAACCACCCAAACCCGACTGCCCTGAGCTTGTCGAAGGGTCGTCCTTTCTTATGAACTTCGCAAGAAGAAGCAGCCCTTCGACAAGCTCAGGGCGGGCGGACTTGGATTAGAGGTCGATCAGCAGCCGGGTCGGATCCTCGATCGCTTCCTTGATGATCTTCAGCGCGGTGACCGCCTCGCGCCCGTCGATCAGGCGGTGGTCATAGCTGAGTGCAAGATACATCATCGGGCGGATCACGATCTGTCCGTTGCGAACCACCGGGCGGTCCTCGATCCGGTGGAGGCCCAGTACAGCGCTCTGCGGCGGGTTGATGATCGGGGTCGACATCAGCGATCCGAACACCCCGCCGTTGGAGATGGTGAAAGTGCCGCCGGTCATGTCGGCCATGGTCAAGGTGCCTTCCTTGGCCTTCCTGCCATAGTCGGCGATCGCCTTCTCGATCCCGGCGAAGGACATGTCCTGCACGTCGCGTACCACCGGCACCACCAGCCCGTTGGGGGCCGAAACCGCCACCGACATGTCGACATAGGGATAATAGACGATCTCGTCGCCCTCGATCCGGGCGTTGACCGCGGGCACGTCCTTCAGCGCCAGGCAGGCGGCCTTGGCGAAGAAGCCCATGAAGCCCAGCCGCACGCCGTGCTTCTTCTCGAAGGCTTCCTTGTAGGTGTTGCGCGCGGCCATCACCGCGCTCATGTCGCAATCGTTGAAGGTGGTGAGCAGCGCGGCGGTGTCCTGCGCCTCCTTGAGCCGCTTGGCGACGGTCTGGCGCAGGCGGGTCATCTTGACCCGTTCCTCGCCGCGACCGCCGGCTGCGGCGGGAGCCGGGGCCGAGGCGGCGGGAGCCGGAGCCGCGCTCTTGGCGGCGGCGGCGGTCAGCACGTCTTCCTTGGTGATCCGCCCGTCCTTGCCGGTCCCCTTGACGCTGGCCGGGTCGATCCCATGCTCCAGTACCGCGCGGCGCACCGCGGGCGAAAGGGTCGATGCTTCGGCGGGCGAGGCTTCGGGGGCAGGGGCCGGAGCAACCGCAGCCGGGGCAGGGGCGGCAGCCGCGCCCGATCCGGCTTCGATCGTCGCGATCACGGCGCCGACCGCAACGTTGTCGCCAACCTTGGCGATATGCTGGCCCATCACGCCGGCCGCCGGCGCGGTCACTTCGACCGCGACCTTGTCGGTTTCCAGGCTGGCCAGCGGCTCGTCGAGCGCGACCGCTTCACCCGGCTGCTTGAGCCATTCGCCGATGGTGGCTTCGGAGACGGATTCGCCCAGGACGGGCACTTTGACTTCGGTGGACATCACGATCTTCCAGTCAGGTAGCAGTTTTTCGTCATTGCGAGCGCAGCGAAGCAATCCATAGCTGGGTGGCGGGTAATGGATTGCCGCGGGGCTGCGCCCCTCGCAATGACGAAGGATGAGTAGCAGAAACGCGTCATTGCGAGCGCAGCGAAGCAATCCAGGGGCGGTTCAGCGCGATTCCTGGATTGCTTCGCTGCGCTCGCAATGACGGAACGGGGGAGCATCAGGCTTTCTTCCTGCGGCGAATTTCCGAACGGACCGAAGTGCCGAGCGCGTGGCTGATCAGCGCGCCCTGTTCGGCTTCGTGCCGCTTGGCGAGGCCGGTGGCGGGCGAGGCGCTGGCGACGCGGCCGGCATAGCGCGGCCGGGTAACCTTGCGCTTGGCGGCGATCAGCGCCTCCTCGATCAGGCTTTCGACGAAGAACCACGAACCGTTGTTGCGCGGTTCTTCCTGGCACCAGACCACGTCTTCCAGATTGGGCATCTTCGAGAATCGCTGCGCCAGCGGTTCGCCTGGGAAGGGATAGAGCTGTTCGATGCGGATGATCTGGGTGTCGGTGATTTCGGCGGCATCGCGCGCTTCCATCAGGTCGTAGGCGACCTTGCCCGAGCACAGGATCACCCTGCGGGTATCCTTGTCCGCCGCGCCGGCCCGATCCGACAGGATCCGCTTGAAGTGCGCCTCGCCCAGGAATTCGCTCGCCTCGCTCTTGGCCATCGGGTGGCGCAGCAGGCTCTTGGGAGTCATGATGATCAGTGGCTTGCGGAACGGGCGGTGCATCTGCCGGCGCAGTACGTGGAAGTAATTGGCCGGGCTGGTGATGTTGCAGACCTGGATGTTGTCCTGCGCGCAAAGCTGCAGATAGCGTTCAAGCCGGGCCGAGCTGTGTTCCGGCCCCTGGCCCTCGTACCCGTGCGGCAGCAGCATGACGAGGCCATTGGCGCGCAGCCACTTGGCTTCGGATGCGGCGACATACTGGTCGATCACGATCTGCGCGCCATTGGCGAAATCGCCGAATTGCGCTTCCCACAGCACCAGGCTTTTCGGATCGGCGCTGGCATAGCCGTATTCGAAGCCCAGCACGCCGTATTCGGACAGCGGGCTGTCATGCACCTCGAACCGGCCGTGCGGCACGGTGGAGAGGGGGATGTACTTGTGCTCGTCGGTCTGGTCGACCCACACCGAATGGCGCTGGCTGAACGTGCCGCGGCCCGAATCCTGGCCCGACAGGCGCACCGCGTATCCTTCTGACAGCAGCGAGCCGAAAGCCAGCGCCTCGCCGGTCGCCCAGTCGAAGCCCTGGCCCGAGGTGAACATCTCGCGCTTGGCGTCGAGCACGCGGGCCAGCGTCTTGTGGATCTGGACGCTGTCCGGAACCGTGGTCAGCGTGCGCCCCAGGCTGTCGAACAGCTTGCGGTCGATCCCGGTGTGGATGTTGCGGCGCGCGGTTTCGGGATCGGCCGGGGCGTGCAGCCCGGTCCAGCGCCCGGTGAACCAGTCGGCATGGTTGGCCTTGTAGCTCTTGGCTGCCTCGAATTCGCCTTCCAGCACCTGGGTGAAGCGCATTTCGACTTCGGCGCCATAGTCCTTGTCGATCACCCCCTGCTGCACCAGCCGGTCGGCGTAGAGCTTGCTGACGGGCGGATGCTGGCGGATGGTGCGGTACATCAGCGGCTGGGTAAAGCCCGGCTCGTCGCCCTCGTTGTGGCCGAAGCGGCGATAGCACCACATGTCGACCACGATGTCGCGGCCAAAGGTCTGGCGGTAATCGACCGCCAGCTTGCAGGCAAAGGTCACCGCTTCGGGATCGTCGCCGTTGACGTGCAGGATCGGCGCCTGGACACCCTTGGCGACGTCCGACGGATAGGGCGAGCCGCGCGAGAACTGCGGGCTGGTGGTAAAGCCGATCTGGTTGTTGATCACGAAGTGGATGCAGCCGCCGGTGTTGTAGCCGCGTACGCCCGAAAAGCCGAAGCACTCCCAGACGATACCCTGCCCGGCAAAGGCCGCGTCGCCGTGGATCAGGATCGGCATGACCTGCTTGTGCTTGCCCGGGCCGATATCCTCGCGGAACACCTGGCCGGCGCGGCACTTGCCCAGCACGATCGGGTCCACGGTTTCGAGGTGGCTGGGGTTGGGGACCAGGCTCATGTGCACCTTGATCCCGTCGAACTCGCGGTCGGTGCTGGTGCCGAGGTGGTACTTGACGTCGCCCGAACCGCCGACATCCTCGGGGTTGGCGGTGCCGCCCGAGAATTCGTGGAAGATCACGCGGTAAGGCTTGGCCAGCACGTTGGCGAGCACGTTGAGGCGTCCGCGATGGGCCATGCCATAGACGATCTCGCGCACCCCGCGCTGGCCGCCGTACTTGATCACCGCTTCAAGCGCCGGGATCATCGATTCCCCGCCGTCGAGCCCGAAACGCTTGGTGCCGACGTACTTGCGGCCCAGAAACTTCTCGTACTGTTCGCCGCGCACGACCGCGCCCAGGATCGCCTTCTTGCCCTCGGGCGTGAAATCGATCGACTTGTCGCCGCCCTCGATCCGCTCCTGGATGAAGCGGCGCTCCTCGACATCGGCGATGTGCATGTATTCGTAGCCGACCTTGCCGCAGTAATTGCGCTTGAGGACATCGACCAGCTCACGCACCGATGCCCATTCGAGGCCCAGCGTTCCGCCCAGATAGACCTTGCGGTCCAGCGCCGCCCCGGTGAAGCCGTGGAAGGCGGGATCAAGGTCGGCCGGCAGGTTCTGGTGCGAAATGCCCAGCGGGTCGAGATCGGCGCCCAGGTGCCCGCGCACGCGGTAGGTGCGCACCAGCATCATCGCCCGGATCGAATCCGCCGCGGCTTCCTCGACCGCGCGCGCATCCATCGCCGCGCCGGCCTTGGCCGCGGCAGCCTTGACCGCGACCTGCATCTGCGTCGGGTCGAGCGCCGCGGTCAGATCATCGCTGGCGCTGCGCCAGTCAGGCCGCGCCCAGCTGGGGCCGGGCTGCGGATCGTCGGGGAGGAAATCGTGGCTTTCGTTGCCCATCGCCTTGGCCTTGCTTTCAGATGTGGAGGAAACCTCCACCTCGATCCCCACGCCCGTTCGTCCTGAGCTCGGTGCGCGCTGCGCCGCGAAGAAAAGGACAGTGCTTCGACAAGCTCGGCACGGACGGACGTGGGGTGGGTACTCCTGTTTCCCTCCCCTAACGGGGAGAGGCTTTGGTATGGTTAACAGCCGCTTACGCAAACGCCTTCAGCGCTTCGGCCAGCGTTTCACCCAGCAGGCTGGGCGAAGCGGAAACGCGGATGCCCGCTTCTTCCATCGCCGCGATCTTGCTTTCGGCATCGCCCTTGCCGCCCGAAACGATCGCCCCGGCGTGACCCATGCGGCGGCCCGGAGGGGCGGTGCGCCCGGCGATGAAGCCGGCCATCGGCTTGCGGCGGCCGCGCTTGGCCTCGTCGATCAGGAACTGCGCGGCCTGCTCTTCGGCGTCGCCACCGATCTCGCCGATCATGATGATCGACTTGGTGTCATCATCGGCCATGAACAGTTCGAGCACGTCGATGAAGTTGGTGCCGTTGACCGGATCGCCGCCGATGCCCACCGCGGTGGTCTGGCCCAGGCCGATGTTGGAGGTCTGGAACACTGCTTCATAGGTCAGGGTTCCCGAACGGCTGACCACGCCGACGCTGCCCTTCTTGAAGATCGAACCGGGCATGATCCCGATCTTGCATTCGCCGGGCGTCAGCACACCGGGGCAGTTGGGGCCGATCAGGCGGCTCTTCGAACCCGAAAGCGCGCGCTTGACGCGGACCATGTCGAGCACCGGGATACCCTCGGTGATGCAGACGATCAGTTCGATCCCGGCGTCGATCGCCTCGAGGATCGCATCGGCCGCACCCGGAGGCGGAACGTAGATGCAAGAAGCGGTCGCGCCGGTCGCCGCCTTGGCTTCGGCGACGCTATCGAACTGCGGCAGTCCGATATGCTCGGTCCCGCCCTTGCCGGGGGTCACGCCCGCGACCATCTGCGTGCCGTAATCAAGCGCCGCCTGGGTGTGGAAGCTGCCGGTGGCGCCGGTCATCCCCTGGGTGATGACCTTGGTGTTCTTGTTGACGAGGATAGACATTGTTCAAAATCTCCTGGGGAGGCCGGCTCAGGCCAGCGACGGCTCGATGGCCTTGCAGGCGACCAGCAGTTCCTTGACCGCATCGACCGAAACCTGGAGGTTGGCCTTGGCTTCATCGTCCAGCGCGATTTCGATCACTTCTTCGGCGCCGTTCGCGCCGATCACCACCGGCACACCGACATAGAGACCGTCGAGGCCATACTTGCCGTCAACATAGACCGCGCAGGGCAGGATGCGCTTCTGGTCGCCCAGATAGGCTTCGGCCATCGCGATCGCGCTGGTGGCGGGGGCGTAATAGGCCGAGCCGGTCTTCAAGAGGCCGACGATCTCGCCGCCGCCCGAGCGGGTGCGGGCGACGATTTCGTCGAGGCGGGCCTTGCTGCTCTTGCCCATCTTGACGAGATCGGTGACCGGAATGCCGCTGACGGTCGAATATTCGAGCACCGGCACCATCGTATCGCCGTGGCCGCCCAGCACGAAGGCGTTGACGTCCTTGACCGAGACGCCGAATTCCCAGGCGAGGAAAGTGGCGAAACGCGCGCTGTCCAGCACGCCGGCCATGCCGACCACCTTGTTGGCGGGAAGGCCGGAGAATTCGCGCAGCGCCCAGACCATCGCGTCGAGCGGGTTGGTGATGCAGATCACGAAGGCATCGGGGGCGTGGGCCTTGATCCCTTCGCCGACCGCCTTCATCACGCCCAGGTTGATGCCGAGCAGGTCATCGCGGCTCATTCCCGGCTTGCGCGGCACGCCGGCGGTGACGATGATCACGTCCGCGCCGGCGATGTCGGCATAGTCGTTGGTGCCCTTGATGTTCGCGTCGAAGCCTTCGACCGGGCCGCACTGCGCAAGGTCAAGCGCCTTGCCCTGGGGAATGCCTTCGGCAATGTCGAACAGGACGATGTCGCCCAGTTCCTTCTTCGCCGCGAGGTGAGCGAGCGTGCCACCGATCATGCCGGCGCCGATAAGGGCAATCTTCTTGCGAGCCATGAGGGAAATCGTCCTTTGCCTTGAAAGCGGGATCGACAAATGGCCTGGGTTGAGGCCGTTCCATCCCGCGAGGACAACAGGCCGCCCAAATGAACGCGATTGGCCCTAGGCCCCGACTTCGCCGATTGCAAGACGGTAAAAGGTCTGTGCGCCAACTATTTGCTGATAATGGTTCGCAATTGCAATAGATGATCGCAGGTCAGGTAACCTGCTTGTTCGGCTTCCGAGGATGGAGAGCGGAAAGACTAGTCGTTGCACCGCGCGAGGCGGGCGCAGAGACGGGCCGCGCGGCGCCCATCGAGTGTGCGGCAGATCTCGATCCAGCGGGTCATTTCGGCATGATCGCCCGCACGGTGGGCCAGGGTTGCGCGCTCGGCCGCGTCTTCGGCGGCGCGCAGGCCGTGGGCGGCGAAGTGCCGCAGGGCATTGCGCAGCGCCAGTTCGTGCCGCGCGGCATCGCCGTTGTCGTTGGCGGCGCGCGCGGCCAGCCGGCCCTGGGCCGCGCGGGTCAGGTGAGCGGGGCGGACCAGCGGACGTGCGGCTGCATAACGGATCGACATGGGAGAGGTGCGGCCTTCTGTTCGTTGGACCGGCCTGATAGCCGCGGCCCCGCTAACTCTTGGTGTGGCACTATGGTTGCCACGCGTTTACCAGACTCTAGCCGCCGGGCTTGCCGATCCACTGGCCCGAATTCTGGTATTCGGCCTTGACCCCCGAACCGGGCAACCTGTCGCCGCTGTATTGCCGGTCCCCGCCGCGCGCCTGGACTTCGGCGGAATAGCTCGGTGCCGGGCCGGGTCGGGCCGGGGCCTGCCCCGTTTCGCCCACCTGCACGGCAGCGGCGCCCTGCGCGCTCTGCAGACCGGCATCGTAGGCCTTCTGCAGCGCCAGCGGATCGAGCACCGGATCGGCCAGCTTGTCGGCCGCGGGATTGCGGGCGTGGGGCACGGCCATCGGCTCGCCGCCGAGGTAGGAGAAGTTGAAGGTTCCCGCCGATCCGGCCCGGCCCATGAAGCTGTAGAAGCGGTGCGCGCCGATCGTGGTGATCAGGCGCAGGCTGGGCGCCCAATAGGGGTGGACCTGGATCGTGTGGTAATGCGTCGCGAGGCCGACCGAAGGCTCGACATAGCCGGCCAGCGCCTGCGCCGCGACATTCCGGGCGCGTTCCCAGAAGAACGGGTTGGGCCGCCGCCCCAGCGCCCCGTCGCAGGTGAAGCTGAACTGGCAGCCGGTCGAACGTTCGCTGCCCTGATAGACCACGCCGCAGACGGTGTTGGGATAGCTGGGATGGGCGACGCGGTTGAGCACCACCTGCGCCACCGCGCGCTGGCCCTGGTCGGGTTCGCTCGCGGCTTCGTAATAGACCGCGGCGGTGAGGCAATCGAGCGCGCGGCCGCGATCGACTCCTGAAAGGTCCATCCGCATCGCCTTGGCGATCGGCCCCCCGGCGAAATCGGCAAGACCCGCCGCGGGACTGCTGCCGGGCAGGACCTCGCTGGTCGCGACGTAATAGAAGGCCGATCCGGGAAAGCTGTCTCCGGCGCGTTCGAACGGCATCGGATCGAGCGCGAATTCGGCCTGGCCGGCATTGCGGATGCCAAGGGCCTGCCACGGGCTTGGCGCGGCCAGCGCCGGCACGCCCAGTGCCGCCAGCAGCAACAGCAGGCGCCGCCCGCGATGCCGGCGCGCCTGCCGCGTCCCCAGCGTGGGCATGCCGCGCCGCTTCAGCCGCACGGCGAAATCGCGCGGCCTCGGTTCATAGGGAAAGGTCAGGGCGTGGTTCATCTGCTCTCGTGTTCGGTTACGCGCCTGCGCGTAAATCCGGGGTTGGCACCAGCGCCAGCGCGCATTTCGCCCCGTGCCAGCGCGGGACGAATGCTGGGCATAGCGTTGAAGCCCTCAGGAAAAGTGAACAGGTCGTGCCAAAGCTGATCTTGTGCATTAGCGCGGCTGGGCCTAAGTCCCCGCGCGACGTCACGGGTTGCCTGCGCAAGCAGGCCTAAGAGGGAAGCAGGTTGAACCCCTGCGCTGCCCCCGCAACTGTGACCGGGGAGGGCCTGTCCCACTATGCCACTGGGTAAAACCGGGAAGGCGGGGCAGGTCCGGCGATCCGGGAGCCAGTAGACCTGCCCATGATGGTCGTTCCGCAGCCGGGCGGGGTGTACCGGGATGCAGCGCGAAGACCCGCAATGGGGCGGGGCTCACGCCATGAACGGCAAGTTCATGACGGGAGTATTGCGCGTGAAATTTGTGTATTTTCTGACTGCTTCGGTGCTGGTTGCTTCGCCTGCTTTGGCGCAGGGCAAGAAGCCGCCGCTTCAGGATGCAGCGGTGCCGTGCGGGGAATGGACCTCGGATTGCGATGCCGGGCTTGGTCGCCGCAATGATTCGGACGATGCCATCACCGTCACCGCGACAGGCATGTGGTCGAAGCGCCAGGACAGCGGCCAGTCGATTTCGGTTATCTCCGCAGGGGATATCGAAGCGATCCAGGGCGCCGATCCGGTTCGCCTGATCGAGCGGCTGCCCGGCGTTGCGCTTTCCCGCAGCGGCGGGCTGGGCAGCCAGACCGCGCTGTTCGTGCGCGGCGCGCCTTCGGAACAACTGCTGGTGATGATCGACGGGATCCGGGTGGATGACACCGCCGCGCCTTCGGGCGGGTTCGACCTTGGCACGCTGCTCAACGGCGGCCTGGGCCGGATCGAGCTGCTGCGCGGCTCGAACAGCCTCGCCTGGGGCAGCGATGCCATCGCCGGGGTGCTGGCGGTGACCAGCGACGAGCGCGGCGGTGCGCGCGCGGCAATCGAATACGGCGCCAACGATACCATCGATGCACAGGTCCAGGGCGGGCTTGCGGGCGACAGCTATGGGCTGGCGCTCAACGGCGGCTACACCCGCAGCGACGGGATTTCGGCCTATGCGCCGGGAACCGAGAGCGATGCCTTTCGCCAATGGCATGTCGGCGGGCGCGGGCATTTCGATCTGAGCCACGGCCTGAAAGTGGTTGCCGCCGGGCGCTATGCCGACAGCAAGATCGATTTCGATGCGGTCTGGGCTTCGTCTGACTCCGCCGAATATCAGACCACCCGGCAAGGCTCTGGCCGGCTGGGCCTCGAATACGGCGGCAATGGCTTCGAGCTGAGCAGCGGCGTTGCCCTGTCCGACACGCGCCGGGCCTATTTCGATCCGGCTTTCAGCCCGGCCCCCAACTTCGAAACCGAAGGGCGATCGGTCCATGCCGACATCAAGGGCCGCATCGATCTGAGCGACGGCGTCATGCTGGACTTCGGCAGCGATGCCGACTGGTCGCGGTTCTCGACCACGTTCGATCCCCGCCAGTCCGCCAGGATCCTCAGTGGGCACGCGCTGCTGGGCTATCACGGCAGCCGGCTCAACCTCACCGCCGGGGCACGGATCGACGACCATGACCGCTTCGGCAGCCACTGGACCTTTGGGGCCAACGGCAGCTTCGAACTCGCGCGCGGCCTGCGCCTGCGCGCATCGTGGGGTCAGGGCTTCAAGGCTCCGACGCTGTCGCAGCTCTATGGCTATGGCGGGAACACCGCGCTGAAGCCCGAGGATAGCGAAGCCTACGATGCCGGGCTCGACTATGAAACCGGCGACGGCGCATTCAGGCTGGGCGCCACGCTGTTCCGCCGCGACAGCACCAACCTGATCGATTACGTCTGGCCGAGCGGCTATTTCAACGTGGGCCGCACCCGCGCGCAGGGGATCGAGCTGGAAGGAACGGCCCGGGTGACCGGCCGCTTCACCGTCCGCGCTGCCTATACCCTGCTCGATACCGCCAACCGCGGCACCGGCAAGGAACTGGCGCGGCGGCCCGGCAATGCGCTGTCCGCCTCGCTCGATTGGCGCACGCCGCTCAACGACCTCGCGCTGGGCGCGGATTTCCGCCTGGTCGGCGAACGGTTCGACGATGCCGGCAACTTCACCCGGCTCGCCAGCTATGCGCTGGTCACCCTGCGCGCCAGCATGCCGCTGGGCGATCACCTCGAGCTGTTCGGGCGTGTCGAGAACCTGACCGACGAGTCCTACCAGACCGTGGCCGGTTACGGCGCCTATGGGCGTTCGGCCTATGGCGGGGTCCGCATCAAGTGGTGAGGCGGCTGGCCCCGCTTTTCGCGCCCCTGCTGGCGGCCTGCACCGCCCCCGTGGCGCGCGAGGGGCAGGGGCCCAGCCTCGTCAGCCTCAACCCCTGCACCGATGCGATCCTGGCCGAAGTCGCCGATCCGGGCCAGTTGCTCGCGATTTCCAGCTACAGCCAGGACCCGCAGTCGAGTTCGATGGACCTCGCGCGGGCGCGGCGCATGCGCGCGATCAGCGGGACGGTGGAGGAAGTGGCCGCGCTCCGCCCCGACGTGGTGGTGGGCAGCACGTTCACGGCGCCGGCGACCAAGGCGGCATTTGCCCGCATGGGTTTTCGTTTCGAGCCGTTCGGCCTTGCCGGGAATGTCGAGGAAAGCCTTGCCCAGGTCCGCGCGCTCGCCCGCATTGCCGGGCACCCCGAGCGCGGCGAGGCGCTGGTCCGGCGGATCGAGGATTCGCTGGCCGCGGCGCGCACCGATGACCCTGCGATCCCCGCGATCGTCTGGCAATCGGGCGGGATCGTGCCGGGGCAGGGGACGCTGATCACCGACCTCCTGGCGCGCACCGGCTTCGTCAACGCGGCGGCCCAGCGCGGGCTGCGCCAGGCCGACATGCTGCCGCTGGAGGACATGCTGCTGCACCCGCCGCGGCTGATCCTTGCGGCGGGCAACCCGCAGGCCGAGGAAGACCGGCTGCTTCACCATCCGGCGCTATCCGCGCTAAAGGGTACGCGGCGCGAACGGCTTGATCCGCTGCTGCTGTGGTGCGGCGGGCCGACCATTCCGCGCACGGTGGCAAGGCTGGTGGAAGTGCGGCGTGCGATGAGTGGTAGGGTGCGGGGGGCTTCGACAGGCTCAGCCCGAGCGGGGATTGGCGTGGTTCCGCAACCCAAAGGCCCGCTCGGGCTGAGCCTGTCGAAGCCCAGGCACGGAGCCGGCCTGTGACCCGGCCCAATCTGATTCTCCTCGCCGCGCTGCTCGTCGCCGTGCCGCTGTCGCTGCTGGCGGGGCGGGTGTGGCTCGATCCGTTCGCGCCGCCGGCACCCAATGCGCTGATCATCCTTACCGAGCTGCGCCTGCCGCGCGCGGTTCTGGCACTGGTTCTGGGCGGCGGGCTGGGCGCGGCGGGGGCGGCGATGCAGGGCTATCTGCGCAATCCGCTGGCCGATCCGGGACTGTTCGGCATCGCCCCCGGCGCGGCGCTGGGCGCGGTGCTGAGCTTCTGGACCGGCCTTGCCGGCATGCCCTGGGTGCTGCCGCTGTTCGCGCTGCTGGGCGCGGCGGGGGCGATGGCGCTGCTCGGGCTGGTGGCCGGACGCACCGGGTCGGCGCTGCTGTTTACGCTGGCGGGGATGATCATCGCCAGCCTCGCGGGCGCGCTGATGAGCCTGGCGATCAGCCTTTCGCCCACCCCTTTCGCGATGAGCGAGATCGTCACCTGGCTGATGGGCGCGCTGACCGACCGGTCGTGGCATGAAGTGTGGTTCGCCGTGCCGCTGACGCTGGCTGGAATCGCCCTGCTGCTGCGCGCCGGCAAGGCGCTTGACGCGCTGACCCTGGGTGATGCCGCGGCGCGTTCGCTTGGCGTCGATGCGCGGCGGCTGCAATGGCTGATGATCGGCGGAGTCGGGCTGACGGTGGGCGCGGGCGTTGCCGCTGCCGGGATCATCGGCTTCGTCGGGCTGATTGTCCCGCACCTGATGCGCCGGCATACCGACGGCCGCCCTTCACGGCTGATCGTGCCGAGCGCGCTGGCCGGTGCGCTGCTGCTGCTGCTGGCGGACGTGCTGTGCCGGGTGCTGCCGATGCAGAGCGAGCTCAGGCTGGGCATCGCGCTGTCGCTGCTGGGCGCGCCGTTCTTCCTGGCGCTGCTGCTGGATATGCGGAAGGATCTGGCATGAGCCTGGCGGGCGACAATCTCCATCTCGCCAGGCGGCTGCACGGCGTTTCCATGCAGCTGGCGCAGAGCCAGGTCACCGCGATCTGCGGTCCGAACGGTGCGGGCAAGTCCAGCCTGCTTGCCGCGCTTGCCGGGATCATCACGCCCGATCGGGGCAATGTCCGGCTCGACAACGAGCTGATGGACGGTCTTGCGCTTGATGACCGGGCGCGGCGGGTCGGCTACCTGCCGCAGCAGGCCGAACTGGCCTGGGACCTGTCGGTCGAAACGCTGGTCGGGCTGGGGCGCCTGCCGTGGAAGCTTGGTCTCGCGGCCGACCGGGCGGCGATCGACCGGGCGATTGCCGACATGCAGCTTGAAGGCCTGCGCCGCCGCCCCGCCTCGCGCCTGTCGGGCGGAGAGCGGGCGCGGGCCATGCTGGCGCGGGTGCTGGCGGGCGAGCCATGCTGGCTGCTCGCCGACGAGCCGCTGGCCAACCTCGATCTCGCGCATCAGCTTTCGCTGCTGGCGCATTTCCGGGGTCTGGCCGGGCAGGGGCTGGGGGTGGTGCTGGTGCTCCACGACCTCGCCCAGGCAATGAACCATGCCGACCGGGTGGTGGTGCTCAAGGACGGCCGCATTGCAGCCGACGGCGCGCCTGACCAGGCGCTGTCCGCAGCGGTCATCGCCGAGGTCTGGGGCGTTGAGGCGCGCTGGCTCGGCGAACCGGGCCAGCGCGCACTCGTCGTCTAGTTACTTGAGTCCGCGCGCCTTGAGCATCGGCTCGATGCTCGGATCGCGGCCGGCCCAGTTGCGGTACATCGTTGCGTAGTCGAGCGAATGGCCCTTCGAGAGGACCATGTCGCGGAAGCGCTGGCCGTTGGCGCGGGTCATCCCGCCGTTGGCCTCGAACCAGGCATAGGCATCGTGATCGAGCATCTCGGTCCAGCTGTAGGCGTAATAGGCCGCCGCATAGCCGTTCGACCAGATGTGGCGGAAATAGCTGGTGCGGTAGCGCGGCGGAACCTGCGCGACCAGCAGCCCGGTTTCGCCCAGAGCCTTGGCCTCGAACGCGTCGACATCGCTGGGGGTCGAACCGGCGGGCAGGGTGTGCCACTTGAGATCGAGCAGCGCCGCGGTCACCGCTTCGCCCAGCGCATAGCCCTGGTTGAAGGTGCTTGCCTTCTGCAGCTTGTCGACCAGCGCGGCGGGCATCGGCGCGCCGGTCTTGTAGTGCTTGGCGAAGTTGGCGAGCACCCTGGGTTCGGTCATCCAGTTTTCATTGAACTGGCTGGGGAACTCCACGAAATCGCGCGCGGTGTTGGTGCCCGCGATCGAGGGATAGCGCTGGTTCGAGAGCATCCCGTGGAGGGCATGGCCGAACTCGTGGAACATGGTCTTGGCATCGTCCCAGCTGACCAGCGCGGGCTGGCCGGCGGCGGGCTTGGTGAAGTTCTCGACGTTGAACACCACCGGCTTGGTCCCGGTCAGGCCGTTCTGGTCGACGAAGTTCGACATCCACGCCCCGCCCGACTTGTTGTCGCGCTTCCACGGATCGAAATAGAACAGCGCCAGTTCGCTGCCATCGGCATCGTAGACGGTGTAGACCGAGACATCCGGGTGATAGACCGGGATGTCGGTGCGCTTCTTGAAGGTCAGGCCGTAGAGCTGGTTGGCGGCAAAGAACACGCCGTTTTCAAGCACATTGTTGATCTCGAGATAGGGCTTCACCTCGTTCGTATCGAGCGCGAACTTCTTCTTGCGCAGCTTTTCGGCGTAATAGTCCCAGTCCGCCGGGGTGACGCTGAACTTGCCGCCGCTGGCCTTGATGAACTGGTCGAGTTCCGCCGCGTCGCGCTTCTGTGCGGTTGCCAGCGCAGGGAGCAGCCGCTCGAGGAAGCCGATCGCATTGGCGGGGTTTTGAGCCATCTGGTCCTGCAGCTGGAACGCGGCATAGCTGTCCGCACCGAGCAGCTTGGCCTTGCGGGCGCGCAGGTCGGCGATCTTGACCGCCAGCGCGCGGGTATCGTTGGCATCGCCGCGCTCGCTGCGGTTCCAGCTCTTTTCGAACAGCGCCTGGCGGGTCGCGCGGTCGCTCAGCTCGGCCAGCAGCGGCTGCTGGGTGGTGTTCTGCAGCGGCAAGACATAGCTGCCCTTGGGCAGGCCGCGGTCGGCGGCGGCTTTTTCCGCGGCGGCGATTGCCGCTGCATCGAGCCCGGCCAGCTTGCGCTTGTCGGTCACCACCAGCGCGCCGTCCTTGGTGCCCTTGGTCAGCTTCTGGCCGAATTCGGTGGTCAGGCTGGAAAGCTCGCCGTTGATCGCGGTCAGTTCGGCCTTGGCGGCATCGTTCAGCAGCGCGCCGTTGCGGACCATGTTCTCATAGGTCAGGGTGAGCACCTGGAGCTGGTCGGCGTCGAGCCCCAGCGTGGCGCGGGCATCATAGAGCGTCTTCACGCGGGCGAAGAGTTTGGGATTGAGCACGATCGAATCCCGCATCGCCGCCAGCTTGGGCGAAGTGCGCCCATCGATCGCGTCGAGGTTGTCGTTGGTGTTGGCCGAAGTCAGCGCGCTGAACACATAGAGCACGCGGGACAGCATCTGGCCCGACTGTTCGAGCGGCAGGATCGTGTTGTCGAATGTGGGGGCCGCCGGGTTGCCGGCAATCGCGTCCACTTCGGCCAGCTGGATCGCGATGCCCTGTTCGATCGCGGGTTCGTAATCGCTTTCCTGGATTTTGCTGAAGTCCGGGGCCTGGAAAGGCAGGGTCGAAGCTTCGGCGAAGATGCCGGTGCCCTTGGGGATCACCGGGGCATAGGCCGGCGTCACCGGTGTGGCCTCGGCGGCCGGAGCGGGATCGGTCGAGGCGACCGAAGCGGCGCAGCCCGCCAGGGCCAGCGCGGTCAGCGAAACGAGAGTCAACTTGCGCATTTGTCTGCTCCTGAATGCAATCGGGGGCAGCGTCGCCGCTGCCCCCTGAGATTTTGCTGAACGGTCCTTACCAGATCCGCGCGCGCGCTTCGGGCGCGATGTAGAGCTTTTCGCCCGGCTGGACGTTCCACACCGAATACCAGGCGTCGATATTGCGCACCGGGCCGATGGTGCGGAACCGGGCCGGGCTGTGCGGATCGGTTGCCACCTGGTTGCGCAGCGCGGCCTCGCGCATCTTGGTCCGCCAGACCTGGGCCAGGCCCAGGAAGAAGCGCTGGTCGCCGCTCATCCCGTCGAGCACCGGCGCGGCATTGCCGCCCAGCGCGGCGTGATAGGCATCAAGCGCCACCAACGCACCGGCCAGGTCGGCGATGTTTTCGCCCATCGTCAGGTCGGGGTTGACGAAGGCGCCGGGGGCGGCCTCGAACTTGGCATACTGCGCGCCGAAGATCTTCGCCTGTTCCTCGAACCGCTTGCCGTCCTCGGCGGTCCACCAGTCGCGCACGGCGCCGGTGGAATCGACCTTGCGGCCCTGGTCGTCGAAGCCGTGGCTGATTTCATGGCCGATCACCGCGCCGATCGCGCCATAGTTGACCGCGTCGTCGGCGTTGGGATCGAAGAACGGCGGCTGCAGGATACCGGCCGGGAAAACGATCTTGTTTTCGGTGAAGCCGTTATAGGCGTTCACCGTCTGCGGGTTCATCCCCCACAGCTTGCGATCGACCTTCTGGCCCAGCTGGCTGCGCTGGTAGTCGGCGTTGAACCGCCCGGCGCGCTCCACGTTGCCATAGAGATCGCCGGCATCGACCCGAAGCGCGTCATAGTTGCGGAACTTGTAGGGATAGCCGACCATCACTTCCATCCGGTCGAGCTTTTCCAGCGCGGCCGTCTTGGTCGAATCGCTCATCCAGGAATTGCCCTTGATGCGCCCGGCCATCGCCACCTTGAGGTTGGCGACGAGGTTTTCCATCTTGGCCTTGGAGCTCGCCGGGAAATACTTGGCGACATAGTCCTTGCCGACCAGTTCGCCCAGCGTGCCGTCGACCAGATCGGTGCCGCGCTTCCAGCGCGGGCGCATGGTCTGCACGCCCGACAGCTGCTTGGCATATTCGAAGCGGCTGTCGACCATCGCCTTGGTGAGATAGGGCGAGGCCTGGTCGGCGATGTGGAATTCCTGCCACAGCTTGAGCGTTTCCAGCGGGGTTTCCGCGAACAGCGCGGCGTGCGCCTTGATCGCGGTGTTTTCGCCCACCACGATGCGCTTCTGCGCGGGGATCTTCCACCCGGCGTGGAGCGCCGCCCAGTCTACGCCCGGCGCGTACTTGGCAAGTTCCGCCGAGCTCATCGGGTTGTTGGTCTTGTCGACATCGCGGCGGTCGCCGATCTTCCAGCTCTTGTAGGCGATGTTGGTTTCGAAGTTGAACACGGCGTCCGCGGCGGCCTTGGGATCCTTGTTGCCCAGCGCCTTGAAGGTCCGCTCCATGTAGGCGCGATAGGCTTCGCGCTGCGGCTTGAACTGGTCCGAGAAGTAGTATTCGCGCTCGGGCAGGCCCAGGCCGGCCTGGCCCAGGAACAGCACGTTCATCGTCGGATCCTTGGTATCGGCGCCGACATAGGCGCTGAACAGCGAGATCCCGAAGACGCCGTCGGTCGTGCCCATGTGGCGGGCGAACTGCGACTTGTTGCGGATCGCGCGGACAACCGCGATGTCCTTCATCAGCGGCGCCAGGCCAACCTTCTCGACCTGGGCCTCGTTCATGAAGCTGGCGTACATCGCGCCGTACTTGCTGGTCGCGGGCGCGGTGGTGATCAGGTCCTTGAGCTGGCTCGTGGTGCGGTCGCGCAGGTCATAGAAGGTGCCGGTCGAAGCGCGGTCCGACGGGATTTCGGTGGCATCGTCCCACTTGCCCGAAGCGAAGCGGAAATAGTCGTCGCCCGCCTTGACGCTGCGGTCGCCGCCCGAAAGGTCAACCCCCCAGGCGCCGATCGCGGCCTTGCCCGCGGCCGCGGCTTCGGCAACCAGCTGGCTCTGGGCGAACGGTGCGGCCAGCAGCGCAAGCGCGGCCCCGGCAAGCAAAAAACCTCTTTTCATCAGGCAACTCCCCTAGCAACGGCGCGCCCGAAAAAGGCCGTCTGCCCCGGGCGCAAGACACTGGCTGCCTTGTGCGCCGGGGCAGGGGGAAGTCAATGCCGTTCGCCGATTGGCGTCGGGTGTTGGTGGAAGCGGCTTTCCGGCAGGTTCGGCCTATTGCGGCGGGGCGCAACTGGCCTTGTCGCCGGCCTGGCAGGCCTTCCACCGGTTCATCGCCGCATCGTAGGCGGCCTTGTCGGCGGCGTTCTTGGCGTCGCGGTCCCTGAGCGCCTGCTCGTAGGCGGCCTGCGCGTCGGCGTTGGCCTTGAGCTGGGCCTGGGCCGCGGCGGCCTGCTCGCTGTTGAGCCGGGCGCGTTGCTGTTCGGGCGTTTCGGCTGGGGCGGTGGCCGGCGGCTTTGCCTTTGATCTGGCGCTGGCATCGGCGGGCGCGGCGGCCAGGGCAAAAGCAAGAGCTGCGCAAAGCGTGGCGGGCAGTGCGGTGCGAATGGACATCATGGCTGGTCTCCTCGGCTCCCCGGGCGAACATAGCCCCGCCGCGCGGTCGATGAAACCCCTGGCTTTTCGCCTCCCCTTGCCAGAATCGAACAAATCTGGAACAGAGCGCCGCCTATGTCGCTTTCCCAGATCGTCGTGCGCGGCGCGCGCGAGCATAACCTCAAGGGCTTTGACGTCACGTTGCCGCGTGATGCGCTGATCGTGATCACCGGGCTGTCGGGCAGCGGCAAGAGCAGCCTGGCCTTCGACACGATCTATGCCGAAGGCCAGCGCCGCTATGTCGAGAGCCTGTCGGCCTATGCCCGCCAGTTCCTCGAGATGATGCAGAAGCCCGATGTCGAGCATATCGACGGCCTCTCACCCGCGATCTCGATCGAACAGAAGACCACCAGCCGCAATCCGCGTTCGACCGTCGCGACGGTAACCGAGATTTACGACTACATGCGCCTGCTGTGGGCGCGCGTCGGGGTGCCCTACAGCCCCGCCACCGGTGAGCCGATCAGCGCGCAGACCGTCAGCCAGATGGTCGACCGGGTGATGGCGCTGCCCGAAGGCACCCGCGCCTACCTGCTCGCCCCGGTGGTGCGCGGCCGCAAGGGCGAATACCGCAAGGAACTGGCCGAATGGCAGAAGGCCGGCTTCACCCGGGTGCGGATCGACGGCGAATTCCATGCGATCGAGGATGCCCCCGCGCTCGACAAGAAGTACAAGCACGACATCGAGGTCGTGGTTGACCGCATCGCCGTACGCGAAGGGATCGAAACCCGGCTGGCCGACTCTTTCGAACAGGCGCTGAAACTGGCCGATGGGCTGGCCTATATCGACCTGGCGGATACGACGGTGGCCGAAGTGCTGGCGCAAGGTGCTTCGACAGGCCTTGGAACAGGTTCAGCACCCGACCCCGCTCAGGCTGAGCCTGTCGAAGCCCGCGCGCAAGGCTCGGGTCTCAAGGGCGCCGGTCTCCCCCCCAATCGCATCGTCTTCAGCGAAAAGTTCGCCTGCCCGGTCTCGGGGTTCACGATCGAAAGCCTCGAGCCGCGGCTGTTCAGCTTCAACGCGCCGATGGGGGCCTGCCCGGCCTGCGATGGCCTCGGCGAAAAGCTGCTGTTCGACCCGCAGCTGGTGGTGCCCAACGAGGCGCTCAGCCTCAAGCAGGGGGCGGTGGTTCCCTGGGCCAAGAGCAATCCGCCGTCGCCTTACTACATGCAGGTGCTTTCCAGCCTCGCGGCCGAATTCGGCTTCAGCCTCGAAGCCCCGTGGCAGGATCTGCCGGTCGATGTGCGGATCGTGATCCTGCACGGCACCGCCGGCCAGCCGGTCAGCCTGACTTTCACCGATGGCAAGAAGAGCTACACGGTCAAGAAGGCCTTCGAAGGCGTGATCGGCAATCTCAACCGCCGGATGCTGCAGACCGAAAGCGCCTGGATGCGCGAGGAACTGGGCAAGTTCCAGACCGCGCAGCCGTGCGAAACCTGCCACGGCAAGCGGCTCAAGCCCGAGGCGCTCAGCGTCAAGATCGCGGGCGAGGACATCTCGACGATCACCATGCTGTCGGTCGCGGCGGCGGTCGGCTGGTTTTCGGACCTCAACGAAAGGCTCACGGCGCAGCAGCAGCAGATTGCAAAGGCAATTCTCAAGGAAATCAACGAACGCCTTGGATTCCTGAACAATGTCGGGCTCGATTACCTGAACCTCAACCGCACGTCGGGCACGCTATCCGGGGGTGAAAGCCAGCGCATCCGCCTCGCCAGCCAGATCGGCTCGGGCCTTTCCGGCGTGCTCTACGTGCTCGACGAACCCAGCATCGGGCTGCACCAGCGCGACAATGACCGGCTGCTCGAAACGCTGAAACGCCTGCGCGATCTGGGCAATACGGTGATCGTGGTCGAACACGACGAGGACGCGATCCGCCATGCCGACCATATCGTCGATCTTGGCCCCGGCGCGGGGGTGCACGGCGGAGAGATCGTGGCCCAAGGCACGCTCGAGGATATTCTCGCCAGCGAAGCCAGCCTCACCGGCCAGTATCTGTCCGGCGCGCGCGAAATCGCGGTGCCCAAGGCGCGGCGCAAGGGCAATGGCCACCACATCGTGGTCCACGGGGCGCGGGCCAACAACCTCAAGGACGTGACGGTTTCGATCCCGCTCGGCACTTTCACCTGCATCACCGGCCTGTCGGGCAGCGGCAAGAGCTCGCTCACGCTCGACACGCTCTATGCCGGCGCGGCACGGGTGCTCAACGGCGCGCGGGTGATCGCCGGGCCGCATGACCGGATCACCGGGCTGGAAATGTGCGACAAGGTGATCGAGATCGACCAGTCACCGATCGGCCGCACCCCGCGCAGCAACCCCGCGACCTACACCGGCGCCTTCACCCAGATCCGCGACTGGTTCGCCGGCCTCCCCGAAAGCGAGGCGCGCGGCTACAAGGCCGGCCGGTTTTCGTTCAACGTCAAGGGCGGGCGCTGCGAGCAGTGCCAGGGCGACGGGCTGATCAAGATCGAGATGCACTTCCTGCCCGATGTCTATGTCACCTGCGAGGAATGCGGCGGCAAACGCTACAACCGCGAAACGCTGGAAGTGAAGTTCAAGGGCCACTCGATCGCCGACGTGCTCGACATGACGATCGAGGACGCGGAAGAATTCTTCAAGGCCGTCCCCCCGATCCGCGACAAGATGCACATGCTGAACGAGGTCGGCCTCGGCTACGTCAAGGTCGGCCAGCAGGCCACCACGCTCTCGGGCGGCGAGGCGCAGCGGGTCAAGCTGGCCAAGGAACTCAGCCGCCGCTCAACCGGGCAGACGCTCTACATCCTCGACGAGCCGACCACCGGTCTGCACTTCGAGGATGTGCGCAAGCTGCTCGAAGTGCTGCAAAGGCTGGTCGACCAGGGCAATTCGGTGGTGGTGATCGAACACAACCTCGACGTGATCAAGGTGGCGGACTGGATCGTCGACCTTGGGCCAGAGGGCGGTGTGCGCGGCGGGGAAATCGTCGCGGAAGGAACGCCGGAGGAGGTGGTGAAGGTGGCGCGGAGCTTTACCGGTCGGTATCTGAAACCGATGCTTGAGCCGACGCTGAGCGTGAGGGTGTAGGGTTTGGCGGGAGCTACATTAACTGGCGCAAGAATTCTTCAGCCGATTCCACGGTCGAGCACGATCCTTTGATGACGTCGTTATTGGTGTAACGTACCTCAAACTCATAGCGCAGTAGCGGATGCGTGGATTCAGTCGCATCGTAGCCGTGAATAGCGCGAATGGCTGCCTCCAAGGTCTCAAATTCAAACGTTCGGCCGTGAACCGGATGAAAGATTACAATTTGGACTGTCCGGATAACGCGATTTTCGAGTTCTGTAGCGAATGAGTCGAAATCCTCTTTGAGAGCATTTCGAAGCGATGCGGCCAGATCGGCCACTTCGCTCTCGTTCAGCTTTCTGAAGGCCTCGACCTGCACTTGCCAAAACGCATCGGGAACCTTGTCGTCAGCCTTGTCGGTGGGCCCCTCAATGTCCACTCCGAACGAACGAAAGCAATCGACGGTGGTAGTAAAATCGAGTTGGAGCACAACAAACCCAAAAGACTCGAGTTGTTTTGCTGAGGGCCTGCTCCAGCGCCCTGCGATAACTGCGGCGGGAACCGGGCCAACTGTCGCCCACTTTCCGATCAGGGGCAGGACCGCCCCCTGGATTTCCTGAGCTTTCGCTTTCGAATGCTTTGTGAAGCGCCGCCACGCACATTCGATGAAGGCGGCATAATGACCTGGCCGGCCATCGCGGGTTGCTCGCTCAATCACAAAATCGAGGTCATGCTTGTTTCCATCGTTGTCGAGCAATGACAGCAAATGTCCGCTTCGTACGCCCGGACGTGCGCCCTTCTTGTCGAGGAACAACTCGTGCGCATCGCATAGAGATTGCAGAACAGGCTCGGTTGCGATCTCGAGCACACCGCCAATCAACTGTCCCAGCAAATGCCCCGGTGCGTCGGCCATGAGAGCTAACCTTTCAACCAGAGCCGACCTTCGTGCAAAGGCACTCGGTGCTTGCGGTTCTTCCACTTCACATTGCGATCGCGCAGCTTTTCGAAGCGTGGCTTCCTAAATCCTGAATTCTCCGCCAGAGTAGCCAGCCAGCGCTCAACTGGAACGTGCACCCCATACGGTGCTGAATCGCCAACCACAAAGCACACATCACTTCCTTCGCGGCACAAGGGGCGCAAAGCATCCCAAACAAGCGCAAGGTCAAGAAAGTACGCGGCAATCATCGTATGGTAAGTCTTCTTTCCTCCCTTCTCCAGCCTAACCTTTGCTAGCTCGCTACACACAGCCGACAACTCATCGACGATGGGAAGAAGGATGGGATTGGCAAGAATTGGATCAAGCTCAAGCCGCTCCGCTGCACTGTGTTGGGAGCACGAGCAAACAAGTTTGTGGCGAACAGATCGGTGGAGGTCACTCCACGATTCAATATCGCCCCAGTACGTCATTTCAAGTCGCGCGGCATCTGCATAGTCATAGTTATTCGGATAAGGTGGTGAAGTGACAATCAAACTGACCCGTCCAGTCCAGTCATTGAATGTTTCGAGCGATCTCGCATCATCTTCATGCAGTTCTGTTCGAACCAAGTTGAATTCTTTGAACCGGCTTGCTTCTATATCAGAAATCATCATTTCAATCTTGCGCTGAAAGGCAGAAAAAGGCTCTGAAACCTTTGCCTTTGATTTTTTAGGCAATACGTACTGCCATTGCGCGGTCCCAACACCACTGCATTCGCGCAGGATTGACGTTATAGCGAGCCAAATGAGCTCGGCGATTTGGTCTCCAGGCGAACAGGTTTGAACAAAGGCTAACCGAAGGGCTTCAAGCTGTGCAATAGCCTGACCATCAAAGCACTTCACGAGAAGGGCCGGCAGGTTCCTTTCTAATTGTTGGCGCTGCATCGCGAGACTGAGAATCTCGGATGCGACTGACCGAAATGAACCAACGTCGACATTCCAGCATAGCTTAGCCTTTGCTACACGTGCGACAAACGGATGTTTCTCAGCACCTGCACTAGGCAGCCCCTCCGATTGAGCGGCGAGTAGCGAAGTGCCTGATCCCGCGAAGGGGTCAAAAAGTGCACCGTCATGCGTCTCTTGCATATGCGCACGCACCACCTCCCGAACCCATTCGGCCGAGAATCCCGCCGAATACCGGAACCATCGGTGAACCGGAATCTTCATATTGTCAGTGAATGCGCCAGTCCGGTTGGTAGGCGGCGCAGGCAAGTCCGGCTCGGAAATTCCGCTTGTCTGGAAACGCGCCATCAAGTCCAGCGTACGGGAAAGGTGTGCGGGCGGCGCACCGCTGCCTGCTTCCCAGCGCTGTACTACGTCTAGCGGCGTCCCAAACTCAGACGCAACATCCTCAAGGCCCAATCCAGCGGACCGGCGCATGGCCGAGAAATCAGGCAAGTGAACACTCCGCGTCTTCGAAAGGCCAGTAATTCATAGTGAACGATCCGCTCCAAGGCTACTGACGCCATCCAATTCGGTCGCAAATCTCGGGGACAGAAATCTACCCGTCGCTCATCCGACACGCGAACTTCGCCGTGTCAAAGTCACGTCAATCTTTTGACAATGCCCATCCTGTCACCATCCGCGCGTCTGCCAGGACCGCGCTGTTTGACAGAATGAGTATCCCCGCCGAGCACATCCACTCGAGCGTGCCTGACGCAAGTCCAAAACCCGAAAGTGCCGATGTTTCACCTCTTCCAGAGCAACTGCCATAAAGAAATGAATAATTACCCAGTCGGGGTGTAACCTCTTCGAACCGACCTTTTCACCTACTTGCGCACGGTAAAGCTGTAGGGAATGAACAGGAACACTTCCGATGCGTTGGCTTGTTCCCATTTGATCTCGCGGTCGAGGCCGGTCACTTCCGCGCCGTAATCGGTGCCGTAGAATTCGATCGCGTGCTTGGTTCCGGCGGCGATGCGGCGGTAGATTTCGTCGCGGTATTGCTCGGGGTTGATGATGGTCAGCGCCAGTTCGCCCTTCTGCTCCATCTGGGCGCGGCCGTTTTGCGGGACTTTCCTGACGAAGCGGGTGATCCGCCCCTGGGCGTCGGCGATCGATCCGGTCAGTCTGGTCTTATCGGAATGGCAACCGGGCTGGAAAGACAGGGAAGTTCAGCCCTTGAGCGAGGTTTCGCGCACCACCAGCCGCACCGGCACGCGGCGGGCCTCGCGCGCTTCACCGGCGATTTCGGCCAGCAGCTTGTCGACCATCATTTCGCCGGCGACGCGGAAATCAGGTTCGACCGAGGTCAGCGGCGGCGTGGAATAGGCGCCCGCGCGAATCCCGTCGAAGCCGACCAGCCCGACCTTGCCCGGAACCGCCAGGCCGCGGGCGTGCAGTTCGTCCAGCGCGCCGAGCGCGATCGGATCGCAGACCGCGAACAGCGCATCGAATTCTGCTCCCGCCTCGACCAGCGCCCGGACCGCGCGGCGGCCCTGTTCCTCGCGCGGCAGGCCCTTTTCGATCGGCTGCAGCACCGGTTCGAGCCCGGCGGCGCGCATTTCCTCGGCGTAGCCTTCGTAGCGTTCCTGGAACTGGCGCTGCGGCGAGGTTTCCGAGCCAAGGCAGACGATCCTGCGGTAACCCTGTTCGACCAGGTGGCGCGCGGCAAGCCGGGCACCGCCGTGATTGTCCGAGCGGATCCACTCGACATCGTCGAACGGCGCTCCCCAGCAGACCCAGTGCATTCCCTCGCGGCCAAGGGTGCGGAAATAGTCCCAGGCCGAATAGTTCTCGGTCGTGCCGATCACCGCCAGCCCGTCGGCCTTGCGCTGTTCCTGGTAGCGGCCGTTGAAATTGTCGGGCCCGTCCTGGAACGAAACCAGCGTTTCATAGCCGCGCAGCGAAGCCGCGCCGCACAGCGAGGCGAGCAGGGCGGAATGGAACGGGTTGAGATCCTTGCGGTCCTCGCCCGGACGGCAAACCACCACAACGGCCAAGGTGCCAGTCCGCCCGGTGCGCAACCGGGCGGCGTTCTCGTCGACGTAGTAGTTGAGCTTGCGCGCCGCTTCGGCAACGCGCAGCCGGGTCGCCTCGCTGACCACCGGGTCGCCGGCCAGCGCGCGGCTGACCGTGGACTGGCTGACACCCGCCTCGGCCGCGACATCGAACGATGTGACGCGGAACGGGCGTTGGCGGGTCTTGTCGGCAGCGTCTCCCATAGGGAGGCTCTACATCGCCGAGATGCCGCCGTCGAGTTTGAGTTCGGCCCCGGTCATGAAGCGGCTTTCATCGCTGGCGAGATAGAGCACGCCGTTGGCGATGTCGTCGGGCATGCCGACGCGCTTCAGCGGTATCTGGCGGGCAAGCTTGTCCATGATCACGTCCTTGGGCTTGCCGGTGGACTGGACCATCCCGTCGAGGATCGGGGTATCGATGAAGGTCGGGTGGACCGAGTTGCAGCGGATGTCCCAGCCCATCTTCGCGCAGTAGAGCGCCACCGACTTGCTGAGCATCCACACCGCCGCCTTGCTGGCGTTGTAGCCGGGCATGGTATCGCTGGCGATCAGCCCGGCGATCGAGGAGATGTTGACGATCGATCCCGGCTGGCTGTCCTTCATCAGCGGCAGTGCCTTCTGGCAGCCGAGGAAGACCGAATCGACGTTGATCGCGAAACCGCGATGCCAGTCAGCCAGGGTGCAGGTCTCGATATTGCCGCGCACGCCCACGCCGGCGTTGTTGACCAGCACCGAGAGGCCGCCCATCAGCTCGCTCGCGGCGTCGATCGCGGCGATCCACTGGTCTTCCTGCGTCACATCAAGCGCGACGGCATGGGCGGTCCCGGCGCCCAGCTCGGCGTTGATGGCCGCGGCCTGCGCTTCGGCTCCGGCGGCGTTGATGTCGGCCAGCAGCACCTGCGCGCCATGCCGGGCGAGCATCATGGCCTGCGCCGCTCCCAGCCCCTGCGCCGCACCGGTGACCAGCGCCTTCTTGCCTTGAACCCGTCCACTCATTTCGATTGCCCTCCCACGATCCCGCCAGCCAGCAGCATCAGCACGCGCACGTCAATCCCCAATCCGCGTGCGCGGGCGCTTTCGACGAAATCCGCGATGCCCGAAAGCGGGACGCGGTGAACCTCGATCTCTTCGCTGTCGGTGCCGCCGCCGGGTCCGACCTTGCCGAGGCCGTGCGCGCGGACCAGGGTGAAGCTTTCGCTGACCATCCCGGGGGAGGAGTAGAATTCGCCCAGGCTCTCGATCCGCTCGGCGCGGTACCCGGTCTCCTCTTCAAGTTCGCGCGCGGCGGCGGCCAGCGCGTCCTCGCCCTCGGCGCCTTCGTCGTCGCCGATCAGGCCGGCGGGCAGCTCGAGGCAGCGGCGCTGCAGCGGCACGCGGTACTGTTCGACCAGGATGACGTGGTCATGTTCGTCGATCGCCAGGATCACCGCGGCGCGGATGCCGCGGGCACGGGTGACATATTCCCACTTGCCCCGCGTTCGCGCGGTGATGAACTTGCCGGACCAGCGGATTTCCTCAGGATCGTCGATCTGCATTGGCGGCGCCTAAACCTCGATCAGCCGGTCAGGCAACTCGTTGATGTCGTCCTCGGCGCGGGGGAAGTGGGCCGCCAGCACGGCGCCGACCTGCTCGACCGCGCCGATCAACCCCTGCGCCGCATGGCCGCTGCGGATTGCGCTGATCAGCGTCGCCATCGCCTCACCCCAGACCTCGGGCGCGACCTGCGATGCGATTGCCTCGTCGGCGACGATCTCGGCCCGGTGTTCGGCCAGGCTCAGGTAGATCAGCACCCCGGTGCGCCCGTGGGTGCGGCGTTCGGCGCCGATCTTGAAGCACAGGTCCGCCCGCGCCCGCACCCGCCGATGCTTAAGCGCCCCCGGCACCAGCGCCAGGCGCAGCGGCTGCCACAGCTGCAGCACGTACATGCCGGCAAATTTCAGCGTCACGATCAGCAGCGCCAGGCCAAGCACCGTTCCCGCCTGCCACTCGCTCTGCCAGGCACCGGTCACGCGCTCGATGATGCCGCGGTAAAAGGGCCAGAACCAGCCGACCACCGCCAGGGCAAGGAAGCCGATGAAGGCCGACCACCACAGCGCGACATCGTGATAATCGTCGCTGCGTTCGGCCATGATCGTCACGATTTCGCCCGCACTGTCCGCTTCGGCGCGGGCGACTGCGGCGCCCACCGCGGCGCGATCGGCTTCGCTCAGGTTCACTTGGGCTGCCATTGCCTGCTCCTACCAGCTGCCCGATGCACCGCCGCCGCCGGACGATCCGCCGCCGCCGCTCCATCCGCCGCCGCCGCCGCTCCAGCCGCCGCCGCCGCTGCGGCCACCGCCGCCGCCGCGGGCCATGCCTTCGAGCACGCTCCACAGGATCACCTGGGCAACCGGGCTCGATTCATAGCGCCGCCCCCCGGTCGCTCGGCGGATCATCGGCAGCACGAAGAAGACCACGAAGATCAGCAGCCAGATGACCATTCCGGGGTCGACCTTGTCCTTGCTGTCGCGGCTGGTGGCCGCCTGCGCCGCGACCTGCTTTGCTTCTTCGGCCGGCAGGCTCATCTGCTTGATCAGCGCGTCGGCGCCGGCCTCGATCCCGCCGGGCATGTCGCCGGCCTTGAACCTGGGCACGATCACCTGGTCGATCACCAGGAAGGAGATCCCGTCGGTGACGATCGGTTCCATGCCATAGCCCACCTCGATCCGAACCTTGCGTTCGGCCGGGGCGACCAGCAGCATGACGCCGTCGTTGCGCTGCTTGTCGCCAAGCTGCCAGGCCCGGAACAGGCGGTTGGCATAGTCGGCGATGTCATAGCCTTCGAGGCTGGCGACCGTGACGACCTGAAGCTGGCGCTGCGACTGCGCTTTCAGGGCCACGATCTTCTGCGCGATCCGGGCCTCGGCATCGTCGGGGATCACGCCGGCCTGGTCGACCACCGGCCCGGTCAGCGCGGGGAAGGCCTGGGCGTGGGCCCAGCCCGGCAGCAGCGCGGCGCAAAGCAGCAGCAGCGCGCCCGCCAGCTCGACGAGCGCGCTACCCTTGGTGAGGAAGGGGCGGGGCCCCATGACCATGCCCTCCGCCTAGAGCTTGCCTTCAAGGCTTGGCGCGACTTCGGCGCCCGGGGTCTTGGCTTCGTAGGGGACCATCGGCTTGGAGCCGTAGATCACCTTGGCGCCGACCACGCTGGGGAAAGTGCGGATTTCGGTGTTATAGGCGCGCACCGCCTCGTTATAATCGCGGATCGCCACGCGGATGCGGTTTTCCTGCCCTTCAAGCTGGCTTTGCAGCATCTGGTAGTTGGTGATGCTCTTGAGCTCGGGATAGGCCTCGACATTGGCGAGCAGCCGCCCGAACCCGGCGAGCGAGCCCGAAAGCTGGTTCTGCGCATCCTGGAACGCCTTGACCTTGGCCGGATCGGTCAGGTCCTCGGCGGAAAGCTGGATCGAGGTCGCCTTGGCGCGGGCCTCGACCACCCCGGTCAGGATGCCTTTTTCCTGCTCGGCCGCGCCCTTGGCCACGGCGGCAAGGTTGGGGATCAGGTTGGCGCGTTCCTGGAATGCGGCCTGGACATCGGCCCACTTGGCCTTGGCCTGTTCCTCGGCGGTGGGGATCGAATTGACCCCGCATCCGGCCAGGCTGGCAGCGGCGGTGGCAACGATGGCGGCACGGGCAAAGCTGGTGGGGAATGCGGACATGATCGGCATGATCCTCGTATCTGACGGCAGAAGCTGCCGCGGCTGATGCGGAATGTAGCGCGCCGCCGGGGCACTTCAAGCGGGCGGGCGCGAATTTTCCCGCTTGGCATGGAGACTTGCCCGGCACCGCGATTGATGGCACCACCCGCGCAAGGTCAACCACCCCGGAGCAGGTTTTCATGCTGAGCGAATTCAAGGCCTTCATTGCGCGCGGCAGCGTGCTCGACCTGGCGGTCGGCGTGATCATCGGCGCGGCCTTTGGCAAGATCGTCTCGTCGCTGACCGACGATGTGCTGATGCCGCTGATCGGCGCGATCGTTGGCGATACCGATTTTTCGAACAAATACATGGTGTTGAGTGGCAATGTTTCCGAAGGAACTCCGCTTGCCGCCGCGCGCGAAGCCGGGGCCAACGTGCTGGCCTGGGGCAGCTTCGTCACCGCGGTGATCAACTTCCTGATCCTGTCCTTCGTGATCTTCCTGATCGTGCGCCAGGCCAACAAGTCCTTCCCGAAGCCCGCCGAGGCGCCCGCCGGCCCCAGCGAAGTCGAACTGCTGACCGAAATCCGCGACGCGCTGAAGAAGTAGGATAGCTAGGCGGCGTGGACAAGTTCCGCGCGGATCACGGTTGACCTGTCAAAGGCCCCGGCAAGGCGCGCGGACGCAGGAAGAGTGGTTCTCTTTCAAGGCCGCGCAACGCGGCTGGGGCCTTTGACAGGTCAACCCCAAAGGGGCCGGGCCAAAAACCGCTATTTCGGCGTCGGCTCGGCTCGAAATATCGACATATTCCTTCACCTCGCCTTCTTGAACTAGCGGTTTTTGACTCCGGCCGTGACCGTGCGGAACTTGTCCACGCCGCCTAGTCACTTCACATTCATCGACAAGCGCCTATATGGGTGCTTGCCGGGTTCGCCCGGCTATGGCGATAAATTGCACCGTGCAATAGATGCAGCGGACCCGGGGGCGGTACCCGGCGGCTCCACCACTTTCCCTGCCACGGCAGGGCAAATGACGGGGCCGAACTAGGATCGACGTGTGTTGAAAAGCGTTGTTTTCGCCCGGGCTGAGTAACCCGTTAAAGGCTCAAAACTCACAAGTGCCAACGACAACGAAGCACTTGCTCTCGCCGCGTAATGTGACGGCCTAACGGCCAGAATTTACAAAGCGACAGCACGGTTCGGACCGAACCGGGTAACAGAATCGGAAACCGGGGGCCC
This sequence comes from Sphingomonadaceae bacterium, assembly GCA_046348665.1. Lineage (GTDB taxonomy): Bacteria > Pseudomonadota > Alphaproteobacteria > Sphingomonadales > Sphingomonadaceae > Novosphingobium. The sequence goes on from JAXMDV010000001.1 coordinate 2,073,733, forward strand.
GGAGGGAGCCTAGCAACAGAATCCCTCCACTATTCCCCACACTAGCCAAAGACATTCTTCCAACCCATTCCACCGTCACCCTGAACTTGTTTGGCGCTTATCCCCTTGCGTCATGTATCAGGGAGTATGCTAGTATGACGGACTTGTCGAGTCGGAGTCAAAGCATTGGACGAAGAACCAAACGAGTTCGATTTCTGGGAGCACACAGAGGCTGCCAAGAAACTGAACGCTCTATACACAAACCGCATCTACGTTCAGCCCCTTGGAGAGGGTATAGTCCGCATCAACTTCGGGGAGACTATGGATGCGGAACCTTCCTACCACACGGCGATCGCTGCCACGCCAGAGCAAGCAATCGAATTCGCGAGTTTGATTTACCGAGTTGCGAACACGATGCTGGAGAGGTTGGCGGCGACACAGACGGCGGCGGATATGGCCCCGGTAGAACAAACGGGGCAGGACGATGGCAACAACGCGGACTGATTTGCCGTTCGCAGGGAGCGATCCGCCAGGCCCAGGCCTCACGAACACCCCCGCCCCTCAACTGGATGAGCCAGCAGCATCCCCGAAGCCAAAGCTTCGGAGGAGTAAGCCCGTCACTGTGGACGGGGTCCGGACGGTGAAATACTACCGCTTCAACGCGCACGAATTGGACTTCATCGGCGAACCACAACGCGATTCTGCTCGGGCAGGCGCGATAGCTGCGTTCTCGTTTGGTGTCCTAATCAATACGGCGGTTAGCTTCTCATTCGGAAAGCCGGAATCCGATATGATTAAGGGCTTCTGGATTGCGATTGGGATGGTCGCTTTGGTTTCGTCGATCTATTACTACATGGAGAGAAACAGGCTCGCGACACTGGCAAAGACGCGATTGGACACCATCAAAGAGGAACACGATTTTGGCGCAGGCTGACCAACGGTTCGATGCACTTCTGTCCGCGATGGCTCACGGCTCCCTGCCGACTAGCGCACGAAAGAAAACACCATCCGGTGAAGCATCAGATGGGGAACGTGACGCATGTTGTAGCGATACTCAAACTCCCCCAGATACTTCGGAAGATGCTTCCCGCTGATATGGATGTGCGTTCCGCTGATCCCGCGCTTGAGCGCCGCCCAGAAGCCTTCAATGGCGTTCACGCCAGCGCCGCCCGCCGTGGCATAAACCTTGGCGCTATGATCCACTTTGACATGGTTGAACCCATTGTCGGCAAGGTCCTTATAACCGCCGAACTCATCGGTGTGGACGGTCGTTCCGGGTAGGATGTGCGAGTTGATAAGAGTGTGCATCGCGGGCTTCGTGCGGCTCGAAACGACGCGGGTAACGAGTTCGCCGCCGCGCTCCAGCATACCTGTTCCCCGTCAGCACCAATGGCACAGATTTGAGGTTGTGATTTAAGGAGTGTTGGGGCTTCGTGAGGTGGTGCCGGTTTCTTGGACAGGATGCTAAGCTAATCCCGACCTGATGGATTGGTACGGGAATGAAGACGACGAAAAAGCGCTACAGCGCAGATTTCAAAGCCAAGGTGGCGCTGGAAGCGATCCGGGGTGACCTGACGCTGGCGGAGCTGGCAGCCAAGCATGGCGTGCACCACACGATGATCGCGTCCTGGAAGCGACAAGCCATCGATGGGATGGCAGGAACCTTCTCCGGGGCGGGCGATGTTGCCAGGGCTGCCAGCGAGAGCGAGGTGGAGAAGCTGCACGCCAAGATCGGGCAACTGGTGGTGGAGCGGGATTTTTTAGCGAAAGCCTTCGGTCGATGAGCGTGGACCGGAGGCGGGCGATGGTCGAACCTGCTCACCACCGCCTGTCGATCTCGACGCAGTGCCGCCTGCTGCGGATCAGTCGTTCGTCCTATTACTACGCCCCGATGCCGGAAACGGACGAGACGCTGGCGTTGATGACGGTGATCGACGAGACCTTCATGGAGTGTCCGTGGTATGGCAGCCGCCAGATGGCGCGGCACCTGCGCCGCGCAGGCCACGAGGTTGGGCGACGGCGGGCACGGCGGCTGATGGCGAAGATGGGCCTGACGCCGATCTACCAGCGGCCACGCACGAGCGATCCGCACCCGCGGCACCGGGTCTATCCGTACCTGCTGCGCAAGCTGACGATCGAGCGGCCCAATCACGTCTGGTGTGCCGATGTGACATACATCCCCATGCGCCGGGGCTTCCTCTATCTGGTGGCGATCATGGACTGGGCGACCCGCAAGGTGCTCGCTTGGCGGCTGTCGAACACGATGGATGCCGGCTTCTGTGTCGCGGCGTTGGAAGAGGCGCTGGCCCGTTACGGCCAGCCCGAGATCTTCAACACGGACCAGGGCAGCCAGTTTACCAGCTTCGCCTTCACCAGCGTGCTGCGCGACGCCGAGGTCCGCATCAGCATGGATGGCCGGGGCCGGTGGATGGACAATGTCTTCATCGAACGCCTCTGGCGATCCCTGAAGTACGAGTGCGTCTATCTCCATGCCTTCGAGACCGGCTCCGAGCTGCGGGCTGGCCTTAGCCAGTGGATCACCTATTACAACACCCAGCGTCCCCACTCGGGCCTGGCCGGGAGAACCCCGGTCGAGGCCTATCGGCGGATCGGGCAATCAGATCATCGGGGGCATGCCCCCGATGATCTGATGACCAAACAGGCGGCATAAACGAGAACCGGGATTAGCTTAACTCAGCCGCTAAACTGTCCAAGAAGGCGAGACCACCTCATCGTCGTAGTGACGAAGGAACGAAGATGAAGTCCCAACACTCCTTGAAAAAATCGCCTGCCAAGGCCCCTGCTGAGCGGGTGGTGAAGGACATCCGGCGGCAGACCCGGCGGCACTTCTCGGCCGAAGACAAGATACGCATCGTGCTCGATGGGCTGCGCGGCGAAGACAGCATTGCCGAACTATGCCGCAAGGAAGGCATTGCACAGAGCCTGTATTACACCTGGTCGAAGGAGTTCATGGAAGCGGGCAAGCGACGCCTGGCGGGTGACACGGCTCGTGCCGCGACCAGCGGCGAGGTGCAGGACCTGCGCCGCGAAGCCCGTGCCCTGAAGGAATGCGTGGCCGACCTGACCCTCGAGAACCGTCTGCTCAAAAAAAGCATGATCGCGGATGGGGGCGACGACGAATGAGGTATCCCGCATCTGAAAAGCTCGAGATCATCCGGCTCGTCGAGCAGTCGCATCTGCCGGCGAAGCTCACTCTCGACAAGCTGGGGATCGCACGCCGGACGTTCTACCGTTGGTACGACCGGTTCCTCGAAGGCGGACCGGAGGCGTTGGAGGATCGGCCATCGGCACCGAGCCGCGTATGGAACCGGATCCCGCCTGACATCCATGATCAGATCATCGAACTGGCGCTGGAGCAGTCCGAGTTGAGCCCACGGGAGCTGGCGGTGCGCTTTACCGACGAAAGGCGTTACTTCGTGTCGGAAGCCACGGTTTACCGCCTTCTGAAGGCCCATGACCTCATCACCAGCCCAGCCTATGTCGTGATCAAGGCTGCCGACCAGTTCCACACCAAGACCAGCCACCCGAACGAGATGTGGCAAACTGACTTCACCTACTTCAAGATCATCGGGTGGGGCTGGATGTACCTGTCGACCGTGCTCGACGACTTCTCACGCTACATCATCGCCTGGAAACTGTGCACCAACATGCGCGCCGAGGACGTGACTGACACGCTGGACATGGCACTGGCCGCATCGGGCTGCGACAGCGCCACGGTGCTGCACAAGCCAAGGCTGCTGTCGGACAATGGTCCCAGCTACATCGCAGGCGAACTGGCGGAATACATCGAGGCCCGGAAGATGAGCCATGTGCGCGGCGCTCCATGCCATCCCCAGACCCAGGGAAAGATCGAGCGTTGGCATCAGACCCTGAAAAACCGCATCCTGCTGGAAAACTACTTCCTGCCCGGCGACCTTGCCGCCCAGATCGAGACCTTCGTCGAGCACTACAACCACCAGCGTTACCACGAGAGCCTGAACAACGTGACGCCCGCCGATACCTACTTCGGCAGGGCACCGGCCATCATCAAACAGCGTGAAAGGATCAAACGAAAAACCATCGAACATCGGCGCTTGCAACACCGCAAGCTCGCCGCCTAACATCAACCAAGAGACGAGGCCCGAACTCCGCTAATTTACGCCGCGAGTTGTGCCGAATGTTCTGACGACGGACAGTACAGCATACCTACCACACAAGTTTTGTTGCCCTTGTAGCCGCTCCCCATGCCAGACACGGAGCCGCCAATGAGGGTTTCGTCAATCTCGACTTCTGCACCGGGTCCGCCGAGCGGATCGTCGCTATCAAGCGACCCCATGTATTTGCGGATTTCGTGGCACATGCGCCAAGCCGTCTTGTAGGTTACGCCAAGCTGGCGCTCGACTTCCTTGGCCGCCACGCCGTTACGGGTGCTGCAAAACAGGAACATGACATGGAACCAGTCGCGCAGCGGGGTGCGGGTGCGCTCAAACGGCGTTCCGGCCATAGGCGCGACCTGATTGCCGCAATACTCGCACGCAAACACCTTGCGAGTGCTGACACGGTAAAAGCGCGCGTTGCGGCCACAGCGGCTGCAATCGTGACGCTCACCAAAGCGCACGCGCATAAGGTGCTCAAGGCATGCATCCTCGGTCGGAAACCGGTCCATGAACTGGCGAAGGGTCGGGGCTTTCGTTTTCATGCCCCATCGTTAGCAGAATGTTCTACATGACGCAAGGGGATAAGCGCCAAACAAGTTCAGGGTGACGGGAAGGGTTGGGACTGGGCTGGGACAAATCAACGCGAATTGAAGTCGATTCTAGAACACCGTCTCCGGGCGCTCCCTGATGCGCTTTTCGTGCTTGAGGCAGTCGAGGATCTTCGCTCCGGCCATGAATACCGCGCCGGTGCAGGCCAGGAACAGCAGCTTGCCGCCAAAACCCGGATAGCTGACCAGGTAGACCCGCCCGCGCTCGACCGCGCCGAGCGCCAGGGCATAGATGATCAGGTAAGCCTCGAACGGGCTCTTGATGATGAAGAGGCGCTTGATCCTGGCGAACATGACGGTCCCGATTCCTTAACGACTGAGTAAGCAATCATCATGCCAGGGGCGCAATTGCAACAGTCGAAATGGTTACCGCCTGTCCCGTTTGTAAACGGTGCCGACGCTGCTCAGGCAAGCTCGGACAGGTCGAGTGCATCGAGCAGCGCGGCGCGGGCGGTGGTCACCTGCCCGGCCAGAACCGGATCGCCCAGCTGGGCAGGCGCAATCGCCTCGGGCCAATAGGCGGCGATCACGTTTTCGATCCGCTCGGCCTTCGCCTCGTCGAGCATGAACCGCGGGTCGACATGCGCAGGATCGGCGACTACGCGCAGCCGCAGGCAGGCCGGGCCGCCGCCGTTGGCCATCGACTGGCGGACATCGACCGGCAGCACCCGGCGGATCGGGCCGTTGCCCGCCAGCATTTCGTCCAGCCAGCGCCGCACGCGCGGATGTTCCCAGGCTTCGAGCGGGATCACCAGCGCCATTTCTCCGGCCGGCAGGGTCAACAGCTGCGCGTTGAACAGGTAGCTCTTGATCGCATCGGCCAGGCTTACCGCAGCGGCGGGGACCACCACGATTTCGGCTTCGGGCAGGGCCGCGCGGATCGCCGCATAGGTGCCTTGCGGATCGGCAAAGGCCAGTTCGTGGGTGAACAGCACGCGCTCGTTCGCCACCGCGACGACATCGTTGTGGAAGGCGCCCGCCGCGATTGCTTCGCTATTCTGCTCGATGAACAGGCAGCGCGCCGGGTCAAGTCCGTGGAGCCGCGCCACGGCCCGGCTCGCCTGTTCGTGCTGGCGGGCGGGAAAGGCGCCGCCGCTCTTGCCATAGACGAACAGCTCGATCCCCGGCTCGCCATGCGCGGCGCACATCCGCATGTGGTTCGCCGCGCCCTCGTCGCCAAAGCAGGACGGGACGGCATCGTGGACCGCGAAGTGGTCTTCGCTGGCGAAGGCAAGCCGCAACTGGCGCACCGTGTCGGGCCATTCGTGGCTGCGATGCGCCATGGTGACAAGGTTCGCGGCGGTCAGGTGGCAGCGCCCGTCGGCGGTATCGGCCGCGGGCGAAACCGTGGCGGCATTGGCGGTCCACATCGAGCTGGCCGACCAGGCCGCGGCGAGCAGCCGCCGGTCCTCGCTGCCGTCGGCGCCGATCGCGCTCAGGAATGCGGCATTGGGCCGGGGCAGGGGCAGCAGAAAGCCTTGTGCCAGCCCCAGCGCCAGGTTGTGCCGCATCTTTGCCAGACCCTGCAACGCCGCCGCGCGCGGAAACGAGGTGTCGCCGGCATTGCTGGCCGAGGCAAGGTTGCCAAGGCTCAGCCCGGCATAGTTGTGGCTGGGGCCGATGATGCCGTCGAAATTGATCTCGACCGTGCTCATCCTCACCACCGTGCGACGTGCGTGACGGTCTGGCCCGGTTCGACGCCCAGAACCCTGGCGCAGTCAGGATCGACCGCGATGCCGCCATCGCGGCGTTCGGTCCAGCCATAGGCGGCGCGGAAGTCGGCCAGCCTGCCGTGCGCAAGCAGGCGCTTTTCGCCTTCCTTGTGGTCGCCCAGCCGGTCGTCGACCGCGACGATCGCATCGTCCACCGCCTCGCGAACCGAACGGATCTGGTCGGTCCGCGCGGTCATGGTCGGGCCGCCGTCGAAAATGTCGATATAGTTTTCCCAGGCGAACCCTTCGACCTCGAGCATCCGCATCGCGGCGCGGCCGGTGGGGTGGGGGATGCCGATCACGTGGCGCGCGGCCTCGCTCAGCATGGCGATATAGACCGGGTGCTTGGGCATCAGGTCGGCAATGAACTGGTTGCCGTGCTTGGCGTTGAATTCGTCGGCGTCCTGGAAATTCATGCCGAAGAAACGCCCGGCAACCCCGTCCCAGAAAGGCGAGCCGCCGGCCTCGTCGATCACCCCGCGCAGTTCGGCAAGGCACCGGTCGGCAAAGCGCGCGCGGTGGGCGCGGATGAACAGATAGCGGCTGCGCGCGATCAGCATGCCCAGCCCTCCGGCGCGCTCACCCGGATGCAGGAACAGCCCGCCGACTTCACTCGATCCCTCCAGATCGGTCGACAAGTTGAGGATATCGGCCCGGAAAGTCCGGCCCAGCTCTTCGCTGTGCTGAGTCAGTGCGCCGATCCGATAGGAATAGAACGGCCACTTCTGCCCCACGGCCGAGAACACCTGGCAGGTCCCGCGAACTTCGCCCGTCGCGGTGTTTTCCAGCACGAAGACGAACAGGTCGTCACCGACCGTATCCTCAGTCCGCGCGAATCCTTCGGCCCCGCGTTCGAGCTTGGCGGCCAGCGCCTTGCGGTCGGGCGGCAGGTTGGTGAATCCGCCGCCGGTGCGCTTGGCCATTTCATAGAGGTGCTGCAGGTCGTCGGCATTCGCCGCGCGGATGACAAAGGTCAAAGCAAGACTTCCTTGTTCAGATCAGTCCAAGCTCCGTTCGTCCCGAGCGGAACCCAAACTCCGTTCGTCCCGAGCGAAGTCGAGGGGCGTGCTTGGCGGCCCCTCGACTTCGCTCGGGGCGAACGGCCAAGGGGAGGGGACTCCAGGTTCAAAGTGGTGCTCCAGTGGCAAGGCGGTGAAGGACCAGCGCGGACAGTTTCGCGCGTTCCCCAAGGCTCGGAACGATCAGGAATTCGTCCGGCGAATGGATCGCCCCGCCGCGCACGCCCATCGTATCGACCACGGGCACGCCGCAGGCGGCGATATTGTTGCCGTCGCAGACCCCGCCGCTGGCCTGGCGGGTGATCGGCTGGCCCAGCAGCGCGGAGCATTCCTCGACCACCGCGAACAGCCTTTCGGCGCGCGAGTCGAGCAGCTTGGGCGGGCGCGACATGCCGCCGTGAACGTGGGTGGTCACATCGTGCGCAGCGGCGATTTCGGCGACCAGCGCGGCGAAATGGGCTTCGAAAGCGGCGGCATCCTGGATGCTGCGCGGACGCACGTTGAAGCGCAGCACGGCGTGGTCGGGAACCACGTTGTTGGCGCTGCCGCCGTCGATCCGCGCCGGATTGATTGCCAGCCCGTCGCGCTCGATCGCCTTCAGCCGCACAGCCAGCGCCGCCGCGGCGACGATCGCGTTGCGCCCGTCCTGCGGGTTGCGCCCGGCATGGGCCGAACGTCCGGTGATCGCCACCGACCAGTTGCCGCTGCCGCCGCGCGCGCCGGTCAGCGTGCCATCGGGAAGGGCCGAGGGTTCATAGGTCAGCGCCGCTGCCTTGCCCTGGGCCAGCCGGGCGATCAGCGGCGCGGAGGCCAGGCTGCCGGTCTCCTCGTCCGAATTGATCATCACGTCATAGCCGGTCGCGGCGGCGGCGGCGCTGGTCTCGAAAGCCTTGAGCGCGGCCAGGATCACCGCGATGCCGCCTTTCATGTCGGCCACGCCGGGGCCATTCAGCGTGTCCTGGTCGAGCCAGGTCTGCTGCTGGAAGGCGTGCCCGGCGGGATAGACGGTGTCCATGTGTCCCGTCAGCAGGAAGCGGCGCTGCGCCTCGGGCCGGACCCGCAGCACCAGGTGCTGGCCGTTCGCGATCGGCCGTTCGATCCCGTCGGCGCCCATCGCGCTGACCGGCGCGGGTTCTTCAAGCGTGACCGAACCGGGCAGGGCGGCGAAGGCATCGGCCAGCAGCGCCGTCTGCTGGGCCAGACCCGCGAGGTTGCCGGTGCCGGTGTTGACCGCGCACCATTGCTGGACCTGGCCCAGCATCGGCGACACATCGACGGCTGCGAGCAGCGCCGTTTCGGCAGGGGCAAGCTGTTGCATGTGAAACCTTCTCTAGCCGAGTGGGCGGATGCTTCCAACCCCCGGCACGGAAAGCGGTTGGCAACTCTTCGCAACTGCGGCATAGGCCGGGCGTTCCTCCCCGGAATCGACGACAAACCTTGGCAGCGGCGCATCTCGCGCCGGTGTTGGCAATGCAATGCGAGGAACCATGAGCGAGCGGGTCGGAAAATCCGGATTGAATGTCGATGCGGCGCTGGCCGCGTTCATCGAGGGCGAAGTGCTGGCCCCGCTGGGCAAGGATGCAGCCGCGTTCTGGGCCGGTTTCGCTGCCCTGCTCGACCGGTTCGTGCCGGAAAACCGCGCATTGCTGGCCAGGCGCGATGACCTGCAGGCGCGGATCGACGCCTGGCACACGGCCCGCGCCGGCCAGCCGATCGACGCGGCCGAATACCAGGCCTTCCTGCGCGAGATCGGCTACCTCGTCCCCGAACCCGCGCCGTTCCAGGTCGGCACCCAGAACGTCGATCCCGAAATCGCCACGATGGCCGGGCCGCAGCTGGTGGTGCCGGTGCTCAATGCGCGGTTCCTGCTCAATGCCGCCAATGCCCGCTGGGGCAGTCTCTATGACGCCTACTACGGCACCGACGCGCTCGATGCTCCGCCGGCCCGGCCGGGCGGTTATGACGAGGTTCGCGGCGCGGCGGTGATCAAGGCGGCGCGCGCCTTCCTCGACAGCGCCGTGCCCGGCTGGCAGGCCGTGTTCGAGGGCGGCGCATGCCCGCACCTCGTCGCCAGCAAGCCCGGCGGATACCTTTTCCGCAACAATGGGCTGCACATCGAGATCGTGGTCGATCCCGATCATCCGGTGGGCAGGACCGATCCGCTCCACATCGCCGATGTCATGCTCGAAGCGGCATTGACCACGATCTGCGACATGGAGGATTCGGTCGCGGCGGTGGACGGCGAGGACAAGCTTGCCGCCTATCGCAACTGGCTGGGGGTGATCCGCGGCGACCTTTCCGAAAGCTTCGAAAAGGGCGGGCGGACGCTGACCCGCACGCTCAATCCCGACCGCGAATGGGGCGATCTGGCGCTGCCCGGGCGCAGCCTGCTGTTCGTGCGCAATGTCGGCCACCTGATGACCAATCCGGCAATCCTGCTGGCCGATGGCAGCGAGATCCCCGAAGGGATCATGGATGCGGTGGTGACCAGCGCGATCGGCGCGCATGACGTGCGCGGCCTGTGCCGGTTCGGCAACAGCGCCAGGGGTTCGATCTATATCGTCAAGCCCAAGCAGCACGGGCCCGAGGAATGCGCCTTTACCAACAATCTGTTCGATGCGGTCGAAGACCTGCTTGACCTGCCACGCCATACCATCAAGGTTGGCGTGATGGACGAGGAACGGCGCACTTCCGCCAATCTGGCCGCCTGCATCCATGCGGTGAAGGACCGGATCGTGTTCATCAACACCGGCTTCCTCGACCGCACCGGGGATGAAATCCACACCTCGATGCGCGCCGGGCCGATGATCCGCAAGGGCGACATGAAGAAGAGCGCCTGGATCGCCGCCTACGAAGCGCGCAATGTCCAGATTGGTCTCGCCTGCGGGCTTTCGGGCAAGGCCCAGATCGGCAAGGGCATGTGGGCCGCGCCCGACCTGATGGGCGAAATGATGGTCCAGAAGATCGGCCACCCCAGGTCCGGCGCCAACACCGCCTGGGTTCCTTCGCCCACCGCCGCGACGCTCCATGCGATGCATTACCACGCGGTCGACGTGTTCGCGGTGCAGCAGGAACTGGCCGGCCAGCCCACGCCCGGGCTTGAACCGCTGCTTTCGGTTCCGCTGGCGCAGGGCACCAACTGGTCGGAAGACGAGGTCCGCGAGGAGCTCGACAACAATGCGCAGGGCCTGCTCGGCTATGTCGTGCGCTGGATCGACCAGGGGGTCGGCTGTTCCAAGGTGCCCGACATCAACGACGTGGGTCTGATGGAAGACCGCGCGACCCTGCGCATTTCCAGCCAGCACATGGCCAACTGGCTGCTCCACGGCGTTGCCACGCGCGATCAGGTGATGGATTCGCTGCGCCGCATGGCCGCCAAGGTGGATGCCCAGAACGCCGGCGATCCGCTCTACGAACCGCTGTCCGGCAACGAAGACGCCCCCGCCTTCCGCGCCGCGCTCGATCTGGTGTTCAAGGGTGTCGAGCAGCCCAGCGGCTATACCGAGCCGCTGCTGCACCATTGGCGGCAGGTTAAGAAGGGCATGGCGGGCTGATTACGCTTCGTCATTTCCCGTCCGTTCGTCATTGCGGGCGTAATCCTCCCCATCCGTTCGTCATTGCGAGCGTAGCGAAGCAATCCAGGGGCGGCCCGCCCAACACTGGATTGCCGCGGGGCTTTGCCACTCGCAATGACGAATGACGCTAAGCGCCCAATTCGCGCGCCACGCTGACGAATTCCGCCACGCTCAGCGTCTCGGCGCGGCGTTGCGGGTCGATGCCCAGACACTCCAGTGCCGCCAGCGCGCCCGGCAGGCCCTTCAGGCTCTGGCGCAGCATCTTGCGGCGCTGGCCGAAGGCGGCTTCGGTCAGGCGTTCGAGCTTGCGGGCCGAGACCCCCGGCGGCATTTCGGCGGGCGTCACGTGAACCACCGCGCTCATCACCTTGGGCGGCGGAGTAAAGGCGCTGCGGTGGACCTTCATCGCGATCTTCGCGGCCGAGCGCCACTGCGCCAGCACGGCGAGCCGGCCATAGGCATCGCTGCCCGTCTCGGCGACGATCCGCTGCGCGACCTCCAGCTGGAACATCAGCGTCAGGCTGGCCCACCGCGGCGGCCAGCTTTCGCCGCCCAGCCAGCCGGTGAACAGCGCGGTGCCGACGTTGTAGGGCAGGTTGGCGACCACGTGGAACGGCCCTTCGATCCCGTGCGCGACTTTCATCGCATCGCCCTCGATCACCCGCAGCTTGCCCGGGAATGCCTCGCCCAGCTCGGCCAGCGCGGGCAGGCAGCGGCGGTCCATCTCGATCGCGGTGACCTGCGCCCCGGCGCGCAGCAGCGCGCGGGTCAGGCCGCCCGGCCCGGGGCCGACCTCGAGCACCTGCTGGCCCGACAGCCTGCCAGGGATCGCGGCGATCCGATCGAGCAGCTGCTCGTCGAACAGGAAGTTCTGCCCCAGTGCCTTGCTGGCCGAAAGACCATGCCGGGCAATGACTTCACGCAGGGGGGGCAGGGTCACGGACACGCCACCCCCTTACCCGTTCGTGTCGCGCGAAGTCGAGACACCTTCGCGCGCGCTTGCGCGAGTTGTGTCGACTTCGCTCGACCTGAGCGGCGTTCAGTGATCGAACAGTCCGAGCCGCCGGGCGGCGCATTCTCCGGCCATGCGGATCGCGGCGATCATCGCGCCGGGATCGGCCCGGTTCTGGCCGGCGATGGCAAAGGCGGTGCCGTGATCGGGGCTGGTGCGGACCACCGGCAGGCCGAGCGTGACATTGACCCCGCTATCGAAATCGAGCGCTTTCAAGGGGATCAGCGCCTGGTCATGATACATGCACAGCGCCGCGTCATAGCTTTCGCGGGCGTGGGCGGTGAACAGCCCGTCGGCGCTGTGCGGGCCGGAAATGGCGATCCCTTCGGCGGCCAGCGCGGCGATGGTCGGGGCGATCAGATCGGCGTCCTCGCGGCCCATCCGCCCGTCCTCGCCGGCATGGGGGTTGAGCGCGGCGACGGCGAGGCGCGGGCTTTCGATCCCGAAATCGCGGAACAGCGCCGAGGCGACGATACGCGCCTTGCGCTCGATCAGCGCCGGAGTGATCATGCCGGGCACGTCCTTCAACGCGACATGCACGGTCAGCGGCACGGTGCGCAGCTGCGGCCCGGCCAGCATCATCACCGCGTCGCCCGGCGCATAGGAACAGGCGGCGGCAACGAACTCGGTCTGTCCGGGATAGTCGAAGCCGACTTCGGCCAGACGCGCCTTGGCGATCGGCGCGGTCACCAGCGCCGCGGCTTCCCCGCCAAGCACCAGTCCGGTGGCCTCGGTCAGCGAGGCGAGCGCCAGTTCGGCGCCGGCACGGCCGGGCAGGCCGGGCTCATAGTCGCCATCGGCCCCGGCCAGCACCGGCAGGGCGTGGCCGAACAGGTCCAGCGCCTCGGCCGGGTGGAAGATCTCGATCACCGGCAGGTCGTGGCCGCGGGTGCGTGCGGCGCCATGCAGCACATTCGCGCCGCCGGCCACGAAGAACGGCGGCAGATCCTCGGCCTCGCGCCGGATCCACGCTTCGGCGATCAGTTCGGGCCCCACCCCCGCCGGATCGCCCAGCGATACAGCGAGTGGCGGAAACTCCATCGCGGATCAGTTGCCGTAGTCGATCACCGCATCGCGGCGCAGGTCGCGCAGATAGGTTTGCGCGCGCTTGTTGGTGCGCTCGTCGAGGATCTGCTCCTCGACCTGCTCGAATGTCGGCCCGCCGGCCACCTGCGGATCATCGCGTCCGCACAGGACCAGGACGCTTACCCCGTCCTTGAGCGAACCGAACGGCTGGGTCGCCTCGCCGACATTGAGCGCCAGGACCATGTTCTGCAGCTGCGCGGGAAGATCGCGCGCCTTGACCTGGTCGCTGGCGACGACTTCGGCGCCGAACTGCCGGGCAACCGGATCGACCGCGCCGCAGCCGCGGATTCCGCGGGTTGCATCGGCAAAGGTATTGGCGCGTTCGCGCGCCTGGGCCTCGGTCGAGCCGGCCGGGAACTGGATCAGCACCTGCTTGAGGCTGAGCACCGCGTCGCGCGGATCGGCGGTCAGCACCTTGCGCTTGTCGATCAGCAGGATGATCGAAAATCCGCCGCGCACCTCGATCGGGCCGACCAGCTGGCCGGGTTCGAGCGTGGTCAGCGCCTGGTCGATTTCCTGCGGCAACACGCCAAGCCGGACGAACCCGAGATCACCTCCGACCACCGCGGTCGAGGCTTCGGAGAACTGCCGGGCATAGGCAACGAAATTGCCGCCCTTCTTGAGCTGGTCGACGATCTTCAGCGCGTTCTGCTGCACCGCCTCGCGGTTTTCGCTGTTGGCCGAAAGGAAGATTTCGCCGACCCGGTATTCTTCGGTGCCCTTGGCGGCTTCCTGGCGCTTGATCGTTTCGCGCACTTCATCGTCGGAGACGTTGACGAACGGCGTGACGTTGCGCCGCATCAGCCGCTGCCACGACATTTCGCCGCGGATCTGCCGCTTGAGCGAGTTGGGCGACGAGCCGATCTTCGCGAGATAGGCGTCGAGCGCCTTGGAATCCTGTCCGAAGTTCTGCCGGGCGACGCGTTCGTAGCTCGCCTCGACCTCGGACTCGTCGACCGCGATGTCCTGCGACTTGGCTTCCTGGATCTGCAGCGTTTCGTCGACGAGGTTGCGCAGCACCTGCACGCGCACGCGGTCAAGCTCTTCCGGGGCGATCTTGCCGCCGCTGGCCGCAACCACCAGCGCCACGCGCTGATCGATGTCGGTGCCGGTGATCACCTCGCCGTTGACGACGACCATCGCCCTGCGGTTGTTGGGATCCTGCTTGCCGAAGATCTGCGGATTTTCGGGCAGGTTGAGACCGCCCGCCGGAGCATTGTCCTGCGCCATCAGCGGCCCGGTGGGAGCCAGGGCAATCATGGCGATGGGGATCAGGGCAAGCCGCGAAAGGGTGCGGAAACGCAAGCTGGAAGTCACCGTGCTACAAATCCCAATTGCCGCGCGAAAACCGCGCCGAAGTTGCCGGGCCAATGCCGCCGCGCGGCTTAACCTTGCCTGAGCGAGCGCGGATAGCGCGTTTGCGGCGCACTGCCAATCACCCAGTGGCGCTTGTCACCGGAAGCCAAGGTTGCGCAGCGCGATATGGATCTGGAAGGTGTTGCCCTTTTTCGCGTCGCCGGTCGCCACATAGTCGCGCCGCCAGGTGAAATCGATCTCGAGGCAATCGTCCTGGTAGGCCACGCCGAGCCGGGTGCGGATCGGCTGGAACCCGTCGACCCCGACCAGCGCCGGATCGTCGCTGATCCCGGTCAGGTCGAACACCCCCGAGCCGAAGATCGACCAGTAGCGGGCAAAGCCGATCCGGCCGGCAACGCGGCCTTCCTCGCGGTCCTTGAGATCCTCGATCCCGCTGGAAACGTCGCGGTTGAGCCGCAGGTAACCGACTTCGAGATAGGTCCGGCGGCTGCCGATCGCGGCGTCGAATTCGTTGCGGCGAACCGCGAAATTGTCCTTGTCGAGCCGGAAGCGGTGGGTGAACTGGACGAAATCGCGAAAGCGCACCTCGGTCCGCCCGACGATATCGGAGGTGCGGGTCGAAAGCCCGGTTCCATCGGGCAGCAGGGTAGGGCGGTCGGTCAGGCGATAGGACTGGCCGACCGTGGTGGAAATCCGCCAGCCTGGCCGCTCGAACTGCCAGTCGAAACCATAGGTGAAGCGCACCCCGTCCTCGATCCGGTCGTAACCGGGGAAGCGGTTGAGCGCGAACAGGTTGGAATCCTCGAGGTCGATCGCGCGGGCGTCCTCGTTGGGAACGGCCAGGTTGCGCAGCGTGGGGGTTGCGACGATCTGGAAGCGCGGGGTCAGCACCTGCGTTCCGCCCAGGAAGCTGCCGACCAGCGGCCACTTGGCATCGAATGCCACCGCCGCCATCGCCCGGGTCTGCCAGCCCTGGTTGCCGCGGTAGGAAACGGTGGCGGTCAGCGCGTTCTCGTCGGAATGATAGACATCGGCCCGGGCCAGCGCCGTCAGCGTCAGTTCCTGGCCCATCGGGGTTACCCGGCGCAGATCCCATTGCGCGCTGGCGAAGGCGCGCTGGGTATCCTGCCCGCTGGAGCGGGTGATCGCCAGCGAATTGGCCTGGAGCTGCACCCGCCCGCCAAGCCAGGGATCGGTCAGCCGCAGCCGGTAATCGAGCACGGGGATCGCGAAGGGAACCTGGCCCTGGTCGTCGCCCACCCGCAGCGTCTGCGTCGCCCAGCCGGACAGCGAGAAATAGCTGTCGGGACCGATCCGTTCGAGATCCGCCGTCGAACGCAAGCGATCGTCGCGGCTGATGTCATAGCGGCGCAGGAAGGTGCGGTCGGAGGTGAGCCGGCTGGAGAAGGTCAGGCTCCAGTTGGGTGTGAACTGGAAGCGGCCATTGGTGTAGAGATAGCCGCGGAAGTCCTTCTGGCTGCTGGTCGGGTTGTTGCCGATCGGAATGCGCGAGCTGCGCGTGGCATAGCCGGTGACCTGAAACGCGCCTGCCCCGGTCAGCTGGCGATACTCCGCCGAGACCATCGGCAGGGCCTTGGTAAAGACATAGCCCGTAACCGAAAGATCCCGGTTGGGGCCAAGGCGCTGATACCAGGTGTCCGAAATCTGCACCCCGTTGGAGGCCGAAAGCTGGACGTCGGGGATCAGCAGGCCGGAAATCGGGCGCCCGTCGGTGGCCAGCGCAATGGTCGGCATCGGCAGCAGCGACACGCCGAACAGCTCGATCCGCGCGCCGTAGAAGCGCACCGTCTTGCTGTCGGGATCGAAAGCGACGCGCCTGGCGGTCAGCCGCCAGCTGGGCCGGCGCGGGCAGCCCTGGCTGTCTTCCACCGCGCAGGCCGAATAGGCGGCATTGTGCAGGATCACCTGGCCATTCTCGGCCCGCTCGCCGCTCAGCGCCGCGAGCCGCCCACCTTCGCGCAGGACAAGCAGCATGTTCTGCATCGCCCCGACCTTGAGCTCGTCGGTCAGCTCCAGCCGGTCGGTGAACAGCTGGTTGCCGTCGGCGTCGACGAAGCGGATGTTGCCTTCGGCGACGATCTGGCCGCTCTTGCGGTCCCAGGTGACCTTGTCGGCGCGAACCGACTGCTGGCCGCGGCGCAGCACCACGTTGCCGCTGACGGTGACCTGGTCGGAGTTGTCGTCATAGCTGGCGCCATCGGCTTCGAACCCGATCTGGTCGCCCTCGTGGATGTCCATCGGAGTGGGCGGATCGGCAGGCGACGGCGCTTCCTGTGCCCAGGCCGAAACCGGCAGCACAGCCAGCCCGAGCGCCAGAAATGCACCCGTAGCGCGGCGGCGGAAGGCAGGCAGCAGGGATTGCGGCGAACAGTGCCGCGGGGCAAGGACCATGACTTGCCTATCGCACCGCCCGCGCCTAACTGCAATCCATGCCAGCGCGGCCGGGCGGCAACTTGTCCCGCCACGTCGCAATTCCCTTGGGAGCAAACATGAAAATCGAATTCGTCTCCGCCCCATTGCCTGCCGCCACCAGCCCGGTTGCCCATATCGTGGCGCAGGATGCGCTACCCGCCAGCCTCGATCCGGTGCTGGCCGAAGGGGCCCGGGCCAGCCGCTTTACCGGCAAGGCCGCACAGCTGTTCGAAGGCTTCCTCAGCCGCGATGGCGCTGTGGTGCGCGTTGCCCTGGCCGGTGCGGGCGAAAAGGGCGCGAAGGACCGGATCGCCGCGCTTGAGCGCGCCGGCGCGGCGATTACCGCCAAATACATCGCCTCGGGCGAAAGCGAGGTGACGATCGACCTGTCCGATGCCGGCCTCGGCGCGCAGGAAGCCGCCGCGGTGATCCTGGGCGCGCGGCTGCGCGGCTGGCGCCACGATGTCTATCGTACCAAGCTGCCCGCCGATCAGCAGGCCTCGCTCACCACGATCCGCGTGGCCGGCGCCCCCGAAGGCAGCGAAGCTGCCTGGCAGGTCGAGGAAGCGCTGGCCGATGGCGTCGAACTGACCCGCGAACTGGTGACCGAACCGGCCAACGTGATCTATCCCGAAAGCTTCGTCGCGCGCGTGCGCCCCCGGGTCGAAGCGGCCGGCGTCAAGGTCCGCGTGCTCGACGAGAAGGAAATGACCGCGCTGGGCATGGGCGCGCTGCTGGGCGTGGCGCAAGGCTCGGTCCGCCCGCCGCGCCTGCTGGTGATGGAATGGAACGGCGGCGAAACCGGCGCAAAGCCCACCGCCTTCGTCGGCAAGGGGGTTACCTTCGATACCGGCGGGATCAGCCTCAAGCCCGCCGCCGGGATGGAAGACATGAAGTGGGACATGGGCGGCGCGGGCGCGGTTGCCGGGTTCATGCTGGCCATCGCCCGCCGCAAGGCCCGGGCCAATGTCGTCGCGGTCTGCGGTCTGGTGGAAAACATGCCCGATGGCGGCGCGCAGCGGCCGGGTGATGTGGTGACCTCGATGTCGGGCCAGACGATCGAGGTGATCAACACCGATGCCGAAGGCCGCCTGGTGCTGTGCGATGCGATCACCTGGGTGCAGAAGGAATATTCGCCCGCCGCGGTAATCGATCTCGCCACGCTGACCGGAGCGATGATCATTTCGCTGGGCCACGAACACGGCGGGATCTTTTCCAACGACGATGGCCTGGCCGACAAGCTGCTGGCCGCCGGCGCGGCTTCGGGCGACAAGCTGTGGCGCTTCCCGCTCGGCCCGGCCTATGACAAGCTGATCGACAGCCCGATCGCCGACATGAAGAACGTCGGCCCGCGCGAAGGCGGCTCGATCACCGCCGCGCAGTTCATCCAGCGCTATGTCGACAAGGGCACGCCGTGGGCGCACCTCGACATTGCCGGGATGGTCTGGGCGAGCAAGCCCGGCGCGACCTGGGACAAGGGCGCAACCGGCTTCGGCGTCCGGGTGCTCGACCGCTTTGTCAGGGACAGCCTTGAGGGTTGATTTCTACCAGCTCAGCCAGTCCTCGGTAGAGGACGCTCTGCCCGCGCTCGCGGCCAAGATGCTTGGCAGCGGCGCGCGGGTGCTGGTGGTGTCGGCCGACGACGCGCAGCTGGCGGCCATCAGCGCCGCGCTGTGGGCGGTGAAGGAGCAGTTCCTGGCCCACGCCCCGGCCGGCGGTCCGCACGATGCGCGCCAGCCGATCCTGCTGTCGGACAGCCTGGATGCCGCCAATGGCGCGACCTTCCTGGCGCTCGCCGACGGCCAATGGCGCGATGGGGCCGAGACGTTCGAGCGCGTCTTCCTGCTGTTCGGAGCCGCGACCATCGACGATGCCCGCGCCACCTGGCGCATGCTGGGCGAGCGCGAGGGGATCGAGCGCAATTACTGGCGCCAGGAAGCAGGGCGCTGGGTCAAGGCGGCCTGATCAGGCAGCACCTTGCAGTGCCGCAAATTCCCGGCTAGGGGCGCGCGCACTCTCCCAAAACCATACAGTTCGCAAGGAATTCGACATGGCGGTTACCCGCACCTTTTCGATCATCAAGCCCGACGCCACCCGCCGCAACCTGACCGGCGCGGTTACCAAGATGCTGGAAGAGGCCGGCCTGCGCGTCGTCGCTTCGAAGCGCATCCACATGACCCGCGAACAGGCCGAAGGCTTCTATGCGGTGCACAAGGAACGCCCCTTCTTCGGCGAACTGTGCGAATTCATGATGAGCGAGCCGGTGGTGGTCCAGGTGCTCGAAGGCGAAGATGCCGTTGCCCGCAACCGCGAAGTCATGGGCGCGACCAATCCCGCCGATGCCGCCGAAGGCACCATCCGCAAGACCCACGCGCTGTCGATCGGTGAGAACACCGTTCACGGCAGCGACAGCGACGAAAACGCCGCGATCGAGATTGCCTTCTTCTTCAAGCCTGAAGAAATCGTCGGCTAAGAGGCTCGAAAAATCGGTTTGCATGGGGCTGCCAGAGCGATCCGGCAGCCCTTTTTGCATTTCGTCGCCGCGATTTGACGAAGCGCAAGGCGCAGTCTGCAAGTCCTGCCGATATTGCAAATCATCAACCGAAAGAGATGGAATACGGATGTCCCATACCCCCCACGAACTGGCCCACGAGTTTCCCGACGACCATGCGGTCCTGCACGAACTGAAGCTGCACAACGCGCACTTCAACACTCTTTCGGATCGCTACCACGAAGTGAACGGCGAGATTCACCGCATTGAGAGCGAGATCGAAACCCCCTCGGACGAATACACCGAATCGCTCAAGAAGAAGCGCCTTGCGCTGCTTGACGAGATTTCGGGCCTGGTCGCCAAGGCACGCCGCTAGAGTAGCGGGCTGAACATCGCCGAAAGGTTCTGCCACAGGCGCCGCAGCAGGTTGTAGCGCCTGACCGTCTCTGCGCTGATCCGCTCCGACAGGGCGATCCATTCGTCCTGGCGGGCGCGGATCTGCCCGGCGAGTTCGGCATTGGCGAACAGCACGTTGTTCTCGAAATTGAGCTCGAAACTGCGCCGGTCGAGGTTGGCGGAGCCGATCAGTCCGACCTCGCCATCGGCCACCATCGTCTTGGCGTGGAGCAGGCCGGGCCGGTATTCGTGCACTTCGACCCCGGCGGCGATCAGTTCGCGATAATAGGACCGGCTGGCCCCGGCAACCACCCGGCTGTCGTTGCGGTGCGGCACGATCAGCACCACCCGCACCCCGCGCCGGGCGGCGCTGGTCAGCGCGAACAGCAGCTGTTCGTCGGGCACGAAATAGGGCGTGGTGACCACCAGTTCGTGCCGGGCGGCGTGGATCAGTTCGGCAAAGCAGCCGGTCATCGCGGGATAGTGCTGGACCGGACCGGTGCCGATCACCTGCGCGGTGACATGGTGCGGCGCGGCCAGCGGGCGGGGCGGTTCGGGCGCGAACAGCGCGGTCAGGTCATCCCCGTGTTCGGCCAGCCAGTCGCTCGCGAAGAGGAACTGGCAATGCCGCACCACCGGGCCTTCCCAGCGCATCATCAGGTCGACCCACGGCGCAAAGCGCCACTTGATCCGGAATTCGGAATCGGCCGCGTTCTGGCTGCCGCACCAGGCGATCCGGTTGTCGACGATCAGCAGCTTGCGGTGATTGCGCAGGTCAACCCGGCCGCGAATGAAGGTCCAGACGATCCCGCCCACCGGCAGCGCCATGCGGGCATCGACCCCGGCAAGGCGCATCGCCTGCCAATGCTCGCTGCGCAGGAACCGGCGCGAACCCAGCGCATCGGCCAGCACGCGCACCTTGACCCCGCGCGCGGCGGCGCGGATCAGCGCCTCCTTCAGCGCAATGCCGCTGCCGTCGGCCAGCCAGATATAGAAGCACAGGTGCACCGTGTGCAGCGCGGCGTCGATATCGGCGACCATGCCGTCGATCGCGGCGCGGTTGTCGGCTGCCAGCGCGGCGCGGTTGCCCAGCGTCGGCGGCAGGCCGTTGACCGTTCGCGCCAGCGCGAAGGGCGCGGCATAGGGGCCCTGGGCCAGCTCGCGCGCGGCTTCGGGATCGCCGCTGGGGCGGGGCAGGGCCGCGTCGATCCGGGCAAAACGGTCGCGCCGCCGCCGGCTCACCCGCGCCTCGCCGATCAGCAGATAGAGCAGCGCACCCAGCAGCGGCAGCACCAGGATGGCAATGACCCACGCAATCCGCGAAGCCGGCTCGCGCTGCGGACGCAGCATGGCGCGCAGCAGGATCACCACATCGGCGAAAAACAGCAGCCAGGAAAAGGCGATGGCCAGGTCGTGCAACATGCGGCGGCGATTCTGGTGCTTTTCGCGGTGAAATCCAAGCCTATGCTGCACGCAAAGGAGAATCGGACATGAAAGGCATGGGCGGCGAGGGCGAGGATTGCCCGTTCGAATTCAATTTCGATCCCGCGACCTTCAAGGTGGGCGACACCGTAAGCTACAAGGTCAGCACGATGGAAGGCTGGCCGTTTGTCGGCACGCTGCTGGAAGTGCACGCGGACCACGTGGTGATCGCGCCCGGACCGACCGAGCCCGATGCCCGCTACAAGGGCACGCGCGAAAGCCGGCCGATGGTGGATGGCAGCGAGATCTAGGTTGTATCGGCATTCAGTTCAGGGCGAGGCGAAAATGGTGGTTTTCCGTCACCCGGAGCGCAGCCACCTTGATAGTCGAGCTTTCGAATTCTGCTTATGCGGCGAGGTTGCGGATTTGGTTCACGCAGGGAACGCAGAGAAGAAAAAGGAGGCGCAGAGATGTTGTGCGAAGCCGCAGGCTTCTTCCAAGAATCCTGGCTTCCGCGAAACGGGACCGCAGTTGATGAGAGCGGCTTCGCCGCAGGCACGACGCCTCTGCGCCTCCTTTTTCTTCTCTGCGTTCCCTGCGTGAACCCCACCCAAACCGAACGTCGCCCTTAACTGAATGTCGATACAACCTAGAACGCATCCGCCGCGTCGATCAGCCCCGTCAGCTTCTTCGGCGCGACGCTGCGCCAGCTGCGTGCCAGCCAGTCGGCCACCGCGTCCCAGTCGGTATCGCCCAGGTCAAGCCGGATGCCGATCCAGCCGTCGCCGAAATAGGCCGGGCGGTAATAGCGATCGGGATCGTTCTCGATCAGCTGGGCCTGCTCGTCCGCGCCGCTGATCTTGACCAGCAGCGCAACTTTGCCGTCGCCGTGGTGATCGCATGAGACATAGGCGAACTTCTTGCCCTTGATGATCCCGAAGCAGGGCATGCCGTGGCTTTGCACCTCGTCAGCCTCGGGCAGGGCCAGCGCCCGCTCGCGCACTTGCCGGGCCAGGTATTCGGGCGAGGTGGCGCGCGAAACCAGTTCGGCCAGGCAGCGCGAATAGAGCTGGTGTTCGGCGATCAGCACGCGCGCGGCAAGGCTGTCGGCTGTGTCGCCGGGCAGCACCGCCACCGGCGTCTGGCCCAGCACCGGCCCGTCATCCAGTTCGGCGGTGACCAGGTGGACCGTGCAGCCGCCGTGACTGTCACCGGCCTCGAGCGCGCGGTCATGGGTGTGGAGGCCCTTGTATTTCGGTAGCAGCGAAGGGTGGATGTTGACCATCCGGCCTTCCCACTTGCCGACGAATCCGGGCGTAAGGATCCGCATATAGCCGGCGAGCGCGACATATTGCGCGCCGCTTTGCCGGATCGCGGCATCCATCGCCAGGTCATGGTCCGCCCGGGCCATCCCCGCATGCGGCAGGCAGAAGGTGGGCACGCCCTCTGCCGCGGCCAGTTTGAGCCCGCCGGCTTCGGGGTTGTTGCTGGCGACCAGCACCAGTTCATAGGGGCAATCGCTCGCCCGGCTGGCATAAAGCAGCGCCGCCATGTTGGTGCCACTGCCCGAAATGAGCACGGCGACCTTGGCCCGTTCAGGCAAGGTGCGTCGCCTCCCAGGCCTCGCGCGCGGACCAGTCCTCGGCGCTGCCCTGCACGGTGCAGCCACGCGGCCCCGCCTCGATCGCGCCGATCACGTGAACCTGTTCTCCCGCCGCCGCGAGATCGGCGGTGAGACCCGCCACGTCGCCCGCCGCGACCGCGAGCACCATGCCGATCCCGCAGTTGAAGGTGCGGGCCATCTCGACCGGCTCGATATTGCCCTGCGCCTGGAGGAAGGCCATCAGCCGCGGCTGGGTCCAGGCGCCGGCGTCGATCCGGGCGTGCAGCCCCTTGGGCAGGACGCGCGGAACATTTTCCAGCAGGCCGCCGCCGGTGATGTGCGCCAGCGCATGGATCCGCCCGCCGCGGATCGCGGGGAGCAGGCTTTTCACATAGATCCGGGTCGGCTCGATCAGGTGATCGATCAGCAGGCGGTCGGGATCGAACAGGGCCGGACGGTCAAGCCTCCAGCCCTTGTCGGCCGCCAGGCGGCGAACCAGCGAATAGCCGTTGGAATGAACCCCCGACGAAGCCAGGCCCAGCAGGACATCGCCTTCCGCCACCCGGTCGCCGGTCAGCTGCTCGCCGCGTTCGACCGCGCCGACGCAGAAGCCCGCAAGGTCATAGTCGCCCGCGGCATACATCCCCGGCATTTCGGCAGTCTCGCCGCCGATCAGCGCGCAGCCGGCCAGCTTGCAGCCATCGGCGATCCCCGCGACAACCCGCTGGGCGATGCCGTTTTCAAGCTTGCCGGTGGCGAAATAGTCAAGGAACAGCAGCGGTTCGGCGCCCTGGACGATCAGGTCGTTGACGCACATCGCGACCAGGTCCTGGCCGATGGTGTCGTGCCGGTCATGGTCGATCGCCAGCTTGACCTTGGTTCCCACCCCGTCGTTGGCGGCAACCAGCAGGGGATCGGAATATCCCGCCGCCTTGAGGTCGAAGAAGCCGCCGAACCCGCCCAGCTCCGCGTCGGCGCCGGGGCGTGCGGTGGCCTTGGCCAGCGGGGCGATCGCCTTGACCAGCGCGTTGCCCGCGGCAATCGAGACGCCGGCCTGCTCATAGGAGTAGCTCTTTTCAGACATTGCAGCGCGCCTAGCCTTTTCCCGCTTGGATTTCCACGGATGATTGGGCAAAAGGCAGGCGGTTTTCCCCGATGGCTACGCTTCCCCACCCCGTTTCCGCCAGCCAGTGGCGCCCCGGACCCGCCGCGACGCTGCTCGGCGGCCTGTCGCTGGCGCTTGCGGCGGGGCTGGCGCTGGTCGGCCCGGCCAGTCTCTGGGCCCAGATCGAGGGCGAACGCGGGATCGTGCCGGTGGCCAGCACCACCGACATCCAGGTCAACGATGTCGAGGTCAACACGACCGGCGACAACGCCCAGGATGCCCGCGAAAAAGGCTGGCAGGAAGCCGCGCGGCTGGCCTGGAAGAAGGCCGGCGGCCCGTCGATGGACGATGGCTCGATCCAGTCGATGGTCGCCGCCGTGGTGATCCAGCGCGAACAGATCGGCCCGCGCCGCTACATCGCCACGCTGGGCGTGGTGTTCGACCGGGCGCGGGCCGGGCAATACCTTGGCGGGGAAGGCGGCAGCCAGGCGCATTCGGCGCCGCTGCTGGTGATCCCGGTGCTCTATTCGGGCGGTTCGGCGCAAGTATTCGAGGTCAAGAGCCCCTGGCAGAAGGCCTGGGCCGAGTTTCGCGCCGGAACCAGCTCGATCGATTACGTCCGCCCGGTCGGGGCAGGGGGCGATTCGCTGCTGATAACCGCGGGTCAGCCCAGCCGCCGCAGCCGGGCATGGTGGCGCAACGTCCTCAACCAGTATGGCGCGCGCGATGTCATCGTTCCCGAAGCCCGGCTGGAGCGGCAGTGGCCCGGCGGCCCGGTGCGCGGGACTTTCACGGCGCGATACGGACCCGACAACACCTTCCTCGGCAGCTTCACGTTGACCGCCAACGACGAGGCCGGCCTGCCCAGGATGCTGGCCGAGGCGGTGACCCGGCTTGACCAGATGTATGGCCAGGCGCTGGCCGACGGGGTGCTGAAGCCAGACACTTCGCTCAACATGCAGGCGCAGATGGATCCGGGGCTGGCAGCGCTGATCGCGGCCGGCCAAGCGCCAGCGGCAGCCCCGAGCGCGGCTCCGACCGACACCGCCACGGCCGCGCCGCCGCCTCCGCCGCCACCGGTGGAGACGCGCACCTTCACCGTGCAATTCGCTTCGCCCGATGCCTCGGCGGTCGATGCCGCGCTGGGTGCGGTGCGTTCCGCACCGGGGGTCAAGTCCGCCGGAACGACCAGCCTTGCGGTCGGCGGCACCTCGATCATGCGGGTCACCTACGAAGGCGATCTCGATTCGCTGGCGGCGGCGCTGCGCGCGCGCGGCTGGCGGGTTACGGTCGGCGCCAACGCCCTTTCGATCAAGCGCTGATGTCGCAAATCGCGCTCCCCCTAGCGGCGGGGGCTTCGGGCCCTTCGCGAATCGTCATCGGCAATGCCAATGCCGCCGCGATCGAAGCGATGGGGCTGGCGCCGACCTGGCCGTTCCGCACCGCCGTGCTTGCCGGACCGCCGCGCTCCGGCAAGTCGCTGCTGGCCCGCTGGTTCGAGGAAAGCGGGCTGGGCGAGGCTATAGACGATGCCGACCGCGTTGACGAGACCGAACTTTTCCACCGCTGGAACCGCGCCCAGGAAACCGGCAAGCCCCTGCTGCTGGTGACCGGGCTGCACGAGAATGGTTGGGCCATTACCCTGCCGGACCTTGCCTCGCGGCTGGGCGCGGCCTTGCAGCTGGAGATCGGCAGCCCCGACGAAGCCATGCTTGGCGAACTGCTCGAAGAGCACGCCGGGCAGCGCGGGCTGGCGCTTGGTCCGGGGGCGGCGGCCTATCTTGTGCCGCGGATCGAACGTTCCCATATCGGCGTGGAGCGGCTGGTCGAGACGATCGACCGGCTCAGCCTCGAGCGCAAGGCGCCGCCCACGCAGGGCATCTGGCGCGAGGCGCTGGAGGAGCTTTACGGCCCCAACGAGCCGCGCTTGCTTTAGCGCTGCCCGCGTGGGACAAGGGGATGCCATGTTGCAGGAACTGACCCGCTACCTCGACTCGATCGTCGCGCGCGATCCCAGCCCGCGTTCGCGCTGGGAAGTGCTGCTTTATCCCGGTGTTCTGGCGCTTGGCATGCATCGGGTGGCGCATTGGCTGTTCGAGGCTGAACTGTTCTTCATGGCGCGGCTGGTCAATCATATCAGCCGCTTGCTGACCGCGATCGACATCCATCCGGGCGCGAAGATCGGCAGCAATTTCTTCATCGACCACGGCTTTGTGGTGATCGGCGAAACGGCCGAGATCGGCGACAATGTCACCATGTACCAGGGCAGCACCCTGGGCGGGACCAATCCCACCAACGGCCAGGGCGGCAAACGCCACCCGACGATCGGCGATGGTGTGATCATCAGCCTGGGCGCGGCGATCCTGGGGCCGATCACGGTGGGCAAGGGCGCGCGGATCGGCGCCAACGCGGTGGTGACCAAGGAAGTGCCCGAAGGCGCGACGATGATCGGCATCCCGGCCAAGTCGACGCTGGTCGAGGTCAAGCCGGAAACGCAGGCATTCATACCCTATGGCACGCCGTGCTGCGACCGGTTCGATCCCGCCACGCAGAAGCTTGAACTCTTGCAGTGCGAAATGGCGACGATGCAGGCGCGGATCAACAGCCTGCTTGAAGAACGCGATGCCGCCGCCGCCAAGCAGAGCGCCGGCCGCAAGCGCGGGAGCGCGAAGCAAGCTTGAGCGCCGTCGTCACCCCCTTTCCCGGTCTTGCGGCCCGCGCCGCGCAGGTCGGGTTCGAACGTGACGAACTGATGCGGATCCTGGGACTTTACGGGCGCATGGTCGCCGCCGGCATGTGGCGCGACTATGCGATGGATTTCGGCAAGGACGCAGCGGTGTTCTGCGCTTTCCGCCGCGCCGCCGAACGACCCGAGGCGCGGATCGAGAAACGCCCCGCGCTGCGCGGCAAGCAGGGCATGTGGACGCTGTTCGGCGAAGGCGGGCAGGTGCTCAAGCGCGGGCACGAACTCGCCGGCGTGCTGTTCCCGCTCGAGCGGCGTCTGCTCAAGCTGGTCGAGGGATAGGCCCCCGAAGGCGGTGCCTTCGGGGGAAGCGCAGCGATCAGGCCGGGACCATTGCTCCTTGCGGCAGCATCGCCTGGACACCGCCGGGCAGACGCTGGACCAGCGCCGAGCGGATCGGGGTCCAGAAAGCCGAGAGCGCCAGAAGGGCCGAACCGATCACCAGCCCGGTCACCGCGACATTGAGCTCGACCATGCCGAATTCGCGGAACAGCCGGGTCAGCGCGACCAGCACATAGGCCAGCGCCGAAACCAGCAGCGCGCGGCGATCGACCGCGAGCGCGACCACACCCATCGCGACGTAGATCGCCAGCACGCCGACCGCGGCGACAGCGCCGATATTCTCGCCGCCATTCACGCCCAGCCAGTTGAACAGCGGGTGCGCGATCATCGGCGCGGCCAGCAGGTGCAGCCAGAAGGCGACATCACTGCGGCGGGTTTCGCGCCTCGGATCGCTCATGTCCCAACGCATCGCGAAAGCGAAGATCGCGCAGCCGCCGAGGAAGACCAGCGGCAGCAGGATCGGCTCGGGATCACGGTTTCCGGTGATGCCCGCCCAGGCAAAGATCACCAGCGCAAGCGCGGTCGCGGCCACTCCGGCGGCACCGGCGGCAACCGTGATCGGCACCATGAAGCGGCGCCAATGCAGCCAGGCAGCGGCAGCGGCCAGCAGGCCGATGCCCGCCCCGATCAGGGCCGCGGTGGTGTCCGAGAAGTGCGGGTGCGTTGAATCGATCAGTTCGATCGGCACGGCAATCACGCCGACCACAAAGGCCAGCAGCAGGACGATCGAAGGCAAGGCCATGCGCCGCTTGGCGGTAAAGAATTCGGCGAGCATCCAGGCGGCCCCGGCGACGAGGATGCCTGCGGCGCCGGCGGCGATCGCATTGCCGATCCCGGCGGCGGCGACCAGCAGCAGCACCGCGGCGATGGTCACGAAAATGTCGTTGAAGCCGGTGATCAGGCGGAAGTGCTCTTCATCCGCCACCGGCGCGCTGCGCATTCCGGCCGCATGGGCGCGAAAAGCCTCTGCCGTTTCATGGCTGATGACCCCCGCGCTGACCGCCGATTGCAGGTCTGATTCTGAATACATGGGCATTCTCCCCTGTGGATGCGGGGAGAATGCCCTTTGTGTGTTAGTGTGTCAATACAGTGGCGCGATCAGCCCAGGCCGCCGATCTTGGCCAGCGCGGCCATGACCACCTGGCTTTGCTCGCCGCCCGACTGCGGCACGATCTCGCCCGTGCGGTCGATGATCTGGTCCCAGTGCGCGGCGATGCCTTCGGGGGTGCGCTCGTCGGCGGGGAGGGCGACGCCCGGGGTCAGCGTGATGTAGGCCGCGTGGTAGGCACCCGCGCCCGCGCCGCAGATCATGTTGGTCGGCGCGTCTTCGCTGACCAGGTAGAGCGCCATCGGCGCGACGTTTTCGGGCTTGAGCGCGTTGAACAGCGCATCGGGCATGCCGAGATCTTCAGTCATGCGCGTGCCGGCAACCGGGGCGAGGGTGTTGACCCGCACGTTGTACTTCGCGCCTTCCAGTGCCAGCGTCTTGGTGAAGCCGGCCAGGCCCAGCTTGGCCGCGCCATAGTTGGCCTGGCCGAAATTGCCGAACAGCCCGGTCGAGCTGGCGGTGTTGAGGATGCGGCCATAGGCCTGCTCGCGCATCGTGTCCCACACCGCCTTGGTGCAGTTGGCGCTGCCGTTGAGGTGAACGTCGACGACCAGCTTCCAGTCGGCCATTTCCATCTTGGCGAAGCTCTTGTCGCGCAGGATCCCGGCGTTGTTGATCAGGATGTGCACGCCGCCCCAGGCTTCCTTGGCCTTGGCGACCATTTCGACCATCTGTTCGTATTCGGTGACCGAACCGCCGTTCGACATGGCTTCGCCGCCGGCGGCCTTGATTTCCTCGACCACTTTCAGCGCGGCGTCGGAATGGCCGGTGCCGTCGCGGCTGCCGCCCAGGTCGTTGACGACCACCTTGGCCCCGCGCGCCGCGAGTTCGAGCGCATAGGCACGGCCCAGCCCGCCGCCGGCACCGGTGACGATTGCGACGCGATCCTTGAACGAAATGGTCATGAGCGTTTCTCCGCTGAAGAAGGGGTATCCCGCTGGGGGAGCGGGCGCGGCATGGCATGGCCGGGCAGCACTGGCAATATGCCGCAGTGCAGCACGTGCTTTCCCTAGCGTCAATTGGCGGCAGAATGCAGGTGCAAAGCCGGTTTCCGGCGCGACTCGGGGCTTTCAGAGGGTGCGCAAGGCGGGAATGAGCGCGTCGAAATGATCGATCACCGCATCCGCGCCAAGCTGGTCCGCCGGCGCATCGACGAAGCCGAAGCTCACCGCCACGCAGGGCATCGCCGCGGCGCGGGCGGCGCCGGTATCGAAAGTGGTATCGCCGACAAAAGCCGCGCGGCCGCCGCCGCACGCATCGACCATCGCGTGCAGTGCCGCCGGATCGGGCTTGAGCGGATATGTCCCGCCGCCGATCACGCTGGCGAAACGGTCCGACAGGCCCAGCGCGTCAAACAGCCTGACCGCGAGGCCATGCGGCTTGTTGGTCACCACCGCCAGCTTGACGCCCATGCCGGCAAGATCGCCCAGCATTTCCTCGCCGCCGGGAAACAGGGCGGTATGATGCGCGATGTTTTCGCCATAGAAAGCCACCAGCACCTGGCGCAGCGCTTCGAAATCGATCCCCTCGTCGCCGCCGGTCAGCGCCAGCGCGCGGCGCAGCATCAGCCCGGACCCGCCGCCGATCAGGCCGCGGACCTGCTCATCGGGAACCGGCGGCCGCCCGATCGTCCCCAGCGCATGGTTGAGCGCCACGCCGAGATCGCGCGAGGTATCGAGCAGGGTGCCGTCGAGATCGAAGCCGACAATAGCGAAGGGGATCGTGTCCATTCCCCGCCCCTATCCGTTCGCGCCGAGCGAAGTCGAGCCACTTTGCGCATGGCTGTCTCGACTTCGCTCGATCTGAGCATGTTTCGGCTTGTGGAATCGGCAAGCATTTGATGGCATGGGGAGGCATGAGCTTGATTGACACGCCTCTCGCAGTCGTTGTCCTTGCCGCGGGCAAGGGCACCCGGATGAAAAGCAGCCTGCACAAGGTGCTGCATCCCATCGCCGGGCATCCGATGCTGCTGCACCTGCTGGGCAGTCTTGGCGAACTGGGCGTGGCGCGGCAGGTGATCATTGCCGGCGACCGCAGCGAACAGATCGAGGCTGCGCTGGCCGGTTCGGGTGCAGAAGTGGTGATGCAGCACGAACAGCTGGGCACCGGCCATGCCGCGCTTCAGGCGAAGGCGGCACTGGCGGACTTCACGGGCCTGGTCGTGATCTGCTTCGGCGACGGGCCGTTCCTCACCGCCGCCACGGTCCGGCGGCTGTGCCAGGCGGTGCAGGACGGGGCGAAAGTGGCGGTGCTCGGCTTTCGGCCCGGCGACAACATCACCTATGGCCGGATCGCTGCCGACGGCGAGGGCCGGGTCAGCAAGATGGTCGAATACAAGGACGCCAGCCCCGAGGAGCGCGCGATCGAGCTGTGCTATGCCGGGCCGATGGTGGCGCATTCGCGTGACATCTGGCCGCTGCTTGAAAGCATCGACAACAACAACGCCCAGGGCGAATACTACCTGCCCGATGTCGCCACCAATGCGATCCGCGACGGCGCGACGGTGCGGGTGATCGAGGGCAGCGCGGACGAGGTGCTGGGCGTCAACAGCCGGGCCGAGCTCGCCCAGGCCGAGGCCAGCTGGCAGGCCCGCCGGCGCAAGGCGGCGATGGACGGCGGCGCGACGCTGATCGCGCCCGAAACTGTCTGGTTCGCCTGGGACACGGTGCTGGGGCAGGACGTGCTGATCGAACCGAACGTGTTCTTCGGTCCCGGCGTGACCGTGGCCGATAATGTCAGGATCCGCGCCAACTGCCACATCGAAGGCGCGAGCCTCGCCAGCGGCGTCGAAGTCGGTCCTTTCGCGCGTCTGCGGCCGGGCACGGTGCTGGAAGAGAAGGCCAAGATCGGCAACTTCGTCGAGACCAAGAAGGCGAGGCTGGGCACGGGCGCCAAGGCCAACCACCTGTCCTACATCGGCGATGCCGAGGTCGGCGCGGGGGCCAACATCGGCGCGGGCACGATCACCTGCAACTATGACGGCTATTTCAAGCACAAGACCGTGATCGGCGAACGCGCCTTCATCGGCAGCAATTCGGCGCTTGTCGCTCCTGTGAAGATCGGTGCGGATGCGATCGTCGCGGCGGGCAGCGCGGTGACCCGCGACGTCGCGGCGGGCGAACTGCGCATCGTTCGCGGCGAACAGCTGGTCAAGCCCGGCTGGGCCGACCGCTTCCACGACGCGATGAAAAAGAAGAAGGCCGAGAAGAAAGGCTAGGCTATTTGGTATTCGCCTTGATTCCGGCGATATAGTTCAGCTCGTTCTGGACCTTGCCGGCCGATTCCGGATCGTATTCAAGCGACAGCGCCAGCAGCTTCTCGGCCTGGTCGAGATCACCCATTTCAACCAGATCGAATGCCATGCCGCGCAGCGAGCGACCGGCGACCTTGCGGTCGTTGCCCTGCTTGTCGTGATCGACGGTTTCCCAGGCACGCTTGAACAGATCGTGGCTGCGGGTCCAGTCGCGTTTGGTCTTGTACCATTCGGCGTATTCATTGATGAAATGGGCGTTCATCGGCATCATCTCGACCGCCCTGGCCAGGAACGGCCCGGCTTCCGCGCTGCGATCAAGGTCGATCAGCACGAAACCCTTGCCCCACAGCGCGGTGCACCAGATTTCACCGGCGAGGATGAATTTCTGCCCTTTCAGTTCCCTGTTGGCATGGGCAACGGTTGCATCGACCGTTTCGGCATAGGTGCAGCGATAAGGGGTGCCGCTCGTGTGGCTTGCCTCATAGGTATCGATGATCCCGGAAAAGACCTTGAGCGCTTCCGCCGGCTGCCCGGACTGCATGAGCCCGACGCCCTTGTCGAGCTCTTCGCTTTGGCCGCGGTCGGCCTCGACCGTGATGTTGTCCGGCAGGGTCTGCGCGCTGAGCGGAGCTGCGATGGCGCCAAGGATAAGGGCGATTGGCAGGAACTTGCGCATGAAATCTCCGTTGATGCCGGGTCTGGCAATCAATTGCCCCAAGCAGCGATCCAAGGCAAGCAGGTCAGGCAGGGGAAAATCCTGCATCCAGATGCCGCCACGATTGACACGATATCATGATATGATATCAGTCTATCAATGACCCGCATCCTCGCCGATCTGCCCGAAGAGGACATCAAGTGGCTCGATGCCCGCGCGGCCGAGCAGGGCAAGTCGCGCGCCTCGGTGCTGCGCGAGGCGGTACAGGCCTATCGTCATGCGGCCGAGCAGCAGGGGATCGAGCGTTATTTCGGGATCTGGGCCGATCGCAAGGTGGTGCCGTGAGTGTTGCGGCCTTCGATACGCCGGTACTGGCCGATGCCCTGAAGGGGCATGCCGGGGCCGGGGCTGAATTGCAGCGCTATCGCCAGCGGTTTATCAGCCGCCTGACCTGGATCGCGGTGATGAGCCAGGCCCAGCCCGACGACGTGCAACGCGCCGAGGGGTTCCTTTCGCATTTCAGCGTGGTCGAGATCAGCGACGAGATCGCCCGCTGCGCGGCGCAGTTGTGCGCCCAGCGGCCGACGCTGTCACTTGATAACGCGGTGATCCTGGCTTCGGCGCAGGTTTCCGGCCGCATTCTTATTACACGCAATATCAAGGATTTCCCGGCACAGTTGCCCGGCATCCGTATCCCCTACAGCCTCTAGAGAAAGCGTAAGATTCATGTGCGGCATTATCGGCATCGTCGGCAAGGAAGAGGTGGCGGACCGGCTGGTCGAGGGACTCAGGCGGATGGAATACCGCGGCTATGACAGCGCCGGGGTCTGCACGGTCGAGGATGGCCGGCTGATCCGCCGCCGCGCGCCGGGCAAGCTGGTCAACCTCGTGCGCGAGCTGGCGCGCGATCCGGCGCCGGGGACCACGGGGATCGCGCATACCCGCTGGGCCACGCACGGCGCGCCGACCGCGGCCAATGCCCACCCGCATGCCACCCCGGTCCTGGCGCTGGTCCACAACGGGATCATCGAGAATTTCCGCCAGCTGAAGGAGGCGCTGAGCGCGCGCGGGCGCAGCTTCGAAAGCGATACCGATACCGAAGTGGTCGCACACCTGCTGTCCGAACAGGTCGAGGCCGGCAAGAGCCCCGAGGAAGCGGTCAAGGCCACGCTGCCGCAATTGCGCGGGGCTTTCGCGCTGGCAATCGCCTTCAAGGACCATCCGGGGATGCTGATCGGCGCACGGCTCGGCTCGCCGCTGGTCCTCGGGTTCGGGGATGGGGAGACCTACCTGGGCTCGGATGCGCTCGCGCTGGCTCCACTGACCCAGAAGATCGCCTATCTGGACGAGGGCGACTGGGTGGTGGTGACCCGCGATGGCGCGCAGATCTTCGACAAGGACAACCGCCCGGTGGAACGCGAGGTCACCACTTCGGGCGCTTCTGCCGCAGAGATCGAGAAGGGCAATTACCGCCACTTCATGCAGAAGGAGATTTTCGAGCAGCCGACCGTCGTGGCCCAGACCCTGCGCAGCTACATCCGCCAGGTCGACCAGACCGTTGCGCTGCCGCAGTTCGATTTCGACCTGTCGAGCATCAACCGGGTGACGATCGTCGCCTGCGGGACCAGCTATTATGCGGGAATGGTCGCGAAGTACTGGTTCGAACAGTTCGCGCGGCTGCCCGCCGACATCGATTTCGCATCCGAGTTTCGCTACCGCGAACCGGTGCTGGAGCCGGGCGGGCTGGCGCTGTTCATCTCGCAGAGCGGGGAAACCGCCGATACGCTGGCCGCATTGCGCCACTGCAAGGCGCAGCGGCAGACCATTGCCGTGGTGGTCAACGTGCCGACCAGCTCGATGGCGCGCGAGGCCGACCTGCTGCTGCCTACCCATGCCGGGCCGGAAATCGGGGTGGCCAGCACCAAGGCTTTTACCTGCCAGCTTGCGGTCCTTGCCGCGCTGGCCGCGCACATGGCGGTAAAGCGCGGGCTGATGGACCGTGCCGAGGAGGCCGCAGTGGTCGAGCACTTGCTGCAGACCCCCGCCAGCCTCAACGCCGCGCTGGCCCATGACGATGAAATCGCCGCGATGGCTCACCTCATCGCGCCGGCCCGCGACGTGCTCTACCTGGGCCGCGGACAGGATTACCCGCTGGCGCTGGAAGGCGCGCTGAAACTCAAGGAAATCAGTTATATCCATGCCGAAGGTTATGCATCGGGTGAAATGAAGCATGGCCCGATCGCGCTGATCGACGAGGCCGTGCCGGTGATCGTCCTCGCGCCATCGGGGCCGCTGTTCGAAAAGACCGTGTCCAACATGCAGGAAGTGCGCGCGCGCGGCGGCAAGATCGTGCTGGTCAGCGATGCCGAAGGGCTGGCCGAAGCGGGCGAAGGTTGCCTCGCCACGATCGAGATGCCCAAGGTCCACCCCTTGATCGCGCCGCTGGTCTATGCGGTCCCGGTGCAGCTGCTGGCCTACCACGTCGCCTGCGTGAAAGGCACCGATGTCGACCAGCCGCGGAATCTGGCGAAGTCGGTGACGGTTGAGTGAACCCGCTTTACGGGGCGCTAACGTTTAAGGGTTAATACCCCGGGCGTGACCGAACCGACGCCCACGACCACCACCTTGCCCAAGGATTTGCCGCTGATGGCGGTGCTCGGGCTTTCCGATCCGCCCAGCGGCGATTGGGGCAGGCTGCGCGGGCTGCAGTATTCAAGCCTTGCCCACGTGACCCAGGTCCGGGTGATTGCCCATATCGTTGCGGCCTTGGCAGTGGTCCGCGTCTATTATCCGACCGTGCACTGGGCCGCGCTGATCGGCTGGATCGTGGTGCTGGGCGCAAGTCTCTACCACGGCGCGAAGATCGACAAGGCCCTGGTCGATGTCGACCAGCGCCGGATCGGGCGTGACGAGGTCCGCAAGCAGACGATGAGCGCGCTGGGCAATGCCCTGGTGTGGGTCGTGCCGATGGCGGCCTTCGCACCCTTCGGCGATGCATCGCAGCGGCTTGAGTTGTGGGCGATCACCGCGATGCTGCTTACCGCTTCGGCTGTTCTGCTATCGGCGGTGCCGCTCGCCAACCTGGTGCTTGCCGGGATCATGGGGGTGTCGGCGCTGGCCAGTTTTGCCTGGGCCGGATCCTATGAGATGGCGGTGCTCGCGGTCCTGTTCGGCGTGGTCATCACGCTGGGCGCGGTGGAAACCGCGCGTTCGTTCCTGACCGCGCGGATCGCCGAAAGCGCGATGGCCGAAAAGAGCGAAGTCGTCTCGATGCTGCTGCGCGAGTTCGAGGAAGGCGAGGCCGATTGGCTCTGGCAGATCGACACCGCGCGGCGCGTGCGTTCTGCCAGCCCGCGCTTTGCCTTTGCGCTGGGGATTTCGCCCGAAGAGATCGAGGGCAAGCCGTTCATCCAGCTGATCGCCGGGCCGGCCTGGGAAACCGGGCAGTTCCCCTCGAGCCTTCACGATCTGGCCGAGCGGCTCAAGCGGCGCGAGAGCTTCTCGAACTGTCTGGTGCGCGTGACGATCAACAACCAGCAGCGCTGGTGGGAAATCTCCGGCACGCCCAAGCTGTCCGAATCCGGGGCTTTCGATGGCTTCCGCGGGGTCGGTTCGGACGTAACCGAGCAGCGCGAATCGAGCGAGAAGATCGCCCATATGGCGCGCTTCGATACGCTGACCGGGCTGCCCAACCGGATGATGGTGACCGAGGCATTGGGCGAGGCGATGCGCTATGCCGATCAGTGGCGCACGCGCTGCGCCTTCCTGATGATCGACCTCGACCGGTTCAAGTCGGTCAACGATACCCTGGGTCACCTGGTCGGCGACCAGCTGCTGGCGCGGGTTTCGGAACGGCTCAAGGGCCTGGTCACCGACAACGAACTGTGCGGGCGCCTGGGCGGCGACGAATTTGCCGTGGTGATCCGCGATGCCAGCGACCACAACCGCGTGGCCCGCGTCGCCGAAGCGGTGATCGAGATGCTTTCGCGGCCTTATGAGGTCGATCACCACACGCTCTACATCGGCGCCTCGGTGGGTTCCGCGATCGGCCCGCGCGATGGCTCGACGGTCGAAACGCTGATGCGCAACGCCGATCTCGCGCTCTACCGTTCGAAGGAAGAGGGCGGGGGGATGCATTGCGGCTATGAACCCTCGCTCCACGCCCACGCCGAGGAACGCCGCAAGCTGGAGTTTTCGCTGCGCCACGCATTGGCCAAGAACGAGCTGGTGCTGCACTACCAACCGGTGGTCGATTCCTGCGACGAGCAGATCGTCAGCTTCGAGGCGCTGATCCGCTGGAACAGCGAAGATCATGGCTTCGTCAGCCCGGCCAAGTTCATTCCGCTGGCCGAGGACACCCGCCTGATCGTGCCGATCGGCGAATGGGTGCTGCGCGAAGCCTGCCGCGAGGCGGTGCGCTGGCCCAGCAACATCAAGGTCGCGGTCAACGTTTCGGGCGAACAGCTGCTTGATCCGGGCTTCATCGGCTCGGTCGTCCAGGCGCTCAGCTTCAGCGGGCTTCCGGCGCAGCGGCTCGAGCTGGAAGTCACCGAATCGATCTTCGTGCGCGATGCTTCCACCGCGCGGTCGGCGCTCGAACAGATCATGTCGCTGGGCTGCGGCGTTGCCCTCGACGATTTCGGGACCGGCTATTCGTCGCTGGCCTATATTCGCGACTTGCGCTTCTCGACCATCAAGATCGACCGCAGCTTCGTCCAGGGCGCCTCCTCGGGCAGCCCGGAAAGCCTCGCGATCATCCGCGCCGTCGTGGCGATGGCCGAAAGCCTCGAAATGTCGACCACCGCCGAAGGGGTCGAAACCGAGCGCGAGCTCGAGATCATTCGCGGCCTGGGATGCCGCAAGATCCAGGGATACTATTTCGGACGGCCGATGCCTTCGGCCGAAGCGCGCGGGCTGTTCACCGAAAGCAAGCTGCGCGTCGCGCGGTAATCAAACGGCGACAAGGCCCCGCACCACGCTTTCGAACAGCGCGCGCCCGTCCTGGCCGCCCTGCGCCTGCTCGATCATGCGTTCGGGGTGCGGCATCATGCCCAGGACATTGCCCGCGCCGTTGAGCACGCCGGCAATCCGCCGGGCGGAACCATTGACTTCCTCGGCATAGCGGAACGCCACGCGGCCATCGCCTTCGAGGCGGTCAAGCGTTTCGCTGTCCGCAAAGTAGTTGCCGTCGTGGTGGGCGACCGGAATGGTGATGGTCTGGCCCGCGCTATAGCCTGCGGTAAACAGGCTCTGGTTGTTCTCGACCGTCAGCGCCACTTCGCGGCAGACGAAGTTCATGCCCGCGTTGCGCAGCAGCGCGCCGGGCAGCAGGCCGCTTTCGGTCAGCACCTGGAAGCCGTTGCAGACGCCCAGCACCGGCACGCCCCGGTTCGCGGCCGCGACCACGGCCTGCATGATCGGGCTGCGCGCCGCCATCGCGCCCGAGCGCAGGTAGTCGCCATAGGAAAACCCGCCGGGCAGGGCGATGAAATCGAGCCGGTCGGGCAGTTCGGCATCGCCGTGCCAGACCCTGAAGGTCTCGCCCCCGCAGATCTGCTCGACCGCCACCGCCATATCGCGGTCGCAGTTCGAACCGGGAAAGGTGATGACGGCGGCGCGGAAGGTCATGCCGCCAGCCTCTCGATCCGGTAATTCTCGATCACCATGTTGGCGAGCAGCTGCCGGCACATGGTTTCAAGCTGTTCGTCAGAGACGCTGGCATCGACATCGAGTTCGATCATCTTGCCGGCGCGAACATCCTGGACGCCGTGGATGCCCAGTCCCTCGATCGCATGGTGGATCGCGCGGCCCTGGGGATCGAGCACTCCGTTCTTGAGGGAAACGAAAACGCGGACCTTCATCGCGGCGGGCCTTTCGCTGAGTGGGCGGGAATCGAGCGGGCCTATGCCCCCAGACGCGCGCCGGGGCAAGGCTGGTCTGCCGGCAGCGGTCCAGCCTTCCACCGAATCGGGGCCGGTGCGGCTGATAACAGTGGTGAAAGTTGCAAAACGGAATGGTTTGCATGTTATAACGTTTCGTCATAGCCTTCGAGTCGATAACAGGAGAAGGAGGCGAAGGCATGGGATTTCATGGTCTGTCGCGGACCCGCAGCGCGGGCCTGGCACTCACTCTCGCACTGGCGGCCCTGGCGCCGCCAGCCTGGGGGCAGGACACCACCGACGAACAGGATGACAGCGACAAGACGATTATCGTCACCGCCGCGCGCATCCGCCAGGGCGGGGCGCAGGACATCGCGCATTTCCGCTCGGTCTCGCTGAACGGCGATTTCCTGCCGGCCACCAATGACCTGACGATCGAAGGGCTGATGGGCGAGCATGACCTGACCCTGCCCGAGACCCGCCCCTGTCGGCAGACCTTCTGCCTGACCGGCGCGGCGATGCCAGCGGCGCTGCCGCTGCGCCCCGATGACCAGTGGTTCGTGGGGCTGGGTTTTTCCTCGAACGTCGATGCCGAAAAGCTCCAGCGCGAACCGCTCAGCTTGGTGATGGTGGTCGACCGCTCGGGTTCGATGTCGGGCTGGCCGATGCAGCAGGTCAAGAACGCACTGCATTCGGTGACCGGCAAGCTGCGCAAGGGCGACCGGATCGGGATCATCATCTATGGCAGCGAGCCGCTGACCCATCTGGCGATGACCGAATGGGACGGCAATGAGGATCACGTCAACGCGGCGATCGATTCGATCGCGATCGAAGGCTCGACCGCGCTCGAGGACGGACTGCGCGCAGGCTATGCGATGGCCGCGCAGGAACTGCCGCGCAGCCACGGCAAGACCCGGGTGATGCTGTTCACCGACGAGAATCCCAATGTCGGCAATACCAGCGCCGAAGGCTTCATGGCCCAGGCCGAGGCCGGATCGCGCGGCGGGGTGGGGTTGACCACCTTCGGGGTCGGGGTGCACTTCGATGCCGAACTGGCGACCCATGTATCGAGTGTGCGCGGCGGCAACCTGTTCTTCATCGACAACGAGGGATCGGCCAAGCAGGTCTTCGACCGCGAATTCTTCAACATGGTGAACGAGGTCGCGCACGACATCGACCTGGCCTTCGTTCCGCCGCCGGGGTTCAGGATCACCGGGGTCTTCGGTGTCCCGGACGAGCTGATGACCAGCGCCCCCGAAGGAGCGATCAGGGTCCACATTTCCACCGCGTTCCTTTCAAGCAACGGCGGCGGGATCTATCTGACCCTGGGCAAGGACGGCGCCCATGCCGATCTGCCCGCCGCCGCGCTGGCCCAGGGCGCGCCGCTGCTGACCGGCACCTTGCGCTATAGCGATGCGCGCACCGGCAAGGTCGCGGATGATCGCATCGTCGTGCTGCGCCCGGCCGATGGCCCGGCGCCGGTCGCGCTCAGCAAGGCGCAACTGCTGGTCGACGAATTCGTCACCATGCGTTCCGCGCTGGCGGGATACCATGAAAGGAACGACCGTAAGGGCGCGTTCCACCAGCTTGACGGGCTGTCGCGGCGTCTGGCGCTGAGCGGCGTGCCGGGGCTGGAGGGCGAACGCAAGCTGGTCGACGGACTGCGCGACCGCGCCGCCTATGTCGCGGGCTATGCCGGCGAGATGCCCAAGGCCCTGCGGCCGCTGGCGCTGAAGGGCGAATGGAAGGTGCTGAGCCGCGCCGGGCTGGAGGACATCGACCGCGGCGACAGCGTGGAAATCACCGCGGACGGCGAATTCATCACCACTCGCCTGCGCGGAGAAGATGTCAGCCAGACCGTCATGGTCAACGAACGCCAGCTGCGGCTGGTCGATGAAGGGCTGGTTTTCAACTACCGGCTGAAGGGCGACCGCCTGGTGCTGGTCAGCGAAGACGGGATGAGCGAACTGCTGTTGCAGCGCGATACGATCGACTGAAGCATTACACCGACTTCCACCCTGGGGCGGGCGGCGCTGCTGTCCGCCCCCGTTTTTTGCCGGTTGAATATAACTGACTGGTCAGTTATAAACCTTGCCATGCCTCGTCCCACCGTCCCCACGCGCCGCGCCGATATCCTGCTGGCGGCGCGCGACGTGTTCAATGCGCGCGGCTTTGCGGGCACGCGGATGGACGACATCGCCAGCGCGGCGGGCCTGTCGAAAGCGGCGCTCTACCTGCAGTTCGACGGCAAGGAGGCGCTGTTCGAAGCGCTGGTCGCCGAACTGATCGAAACCATGCTGCCCCAGGCCGCGCCCGCCCATTTCGGCGACACGCCGGCTGAGGCGATCCTGCGCCAGTTCATCGCCTTCATGGCTGACCGGCTGACCGAACCGGGAATGGCTTTCGTGCCGCGCGTGATCATCGGGGAAGGGGCGAACTTTCCCGATCTCGCGCGGTTCTATCACGATCATGTGATTTCGCGCGGGATGCAGATCGTCGAACGGATCGTCGCCCACGGCGTCGGGCGGGGCGAATTCGTCTGCGCCGACGTGCCGCAGGCCTGCCGCACGATCATCGGCGGGGTGCTGATCGCGGCGATCTGGAAAACCACGTTCGAGCCCGTGGGGGCGGAACCGATCGAACCTGGCGCGATGGCCGCGGCGCATGCCGACACCGTGCTCAAGGGCTTGCTGACAAGGAACAAGGTGCAATGAGCGGACCGCCCAAACCCGTTATCGCGATTGCCGTGCTGGCGCTGGCCGGCGGCGGGTACTGGTACTATTCGCGCGGCGAGGAAAGCGCCAATTGGCTGGGCTATGTCGAAGCAGAGACCGCCTATGTCGCTGCACCGGTATCCGGGCGGCTGGCGACACGCAATGTCGAGCGCGGGGCGAATGTCGAGGCAGGGGCGGTGCTGTTCCTGCTCGATCCCGAAACCACCGATGCCGACACCGCCCGGATCGAAGCGCAGGTTGCGGCTGCCGAAGCGCAGCGCAGCGACCTGTCGCAGGCCCGCCAGCGCGCGCCCGAGCTTGCCGCCGCGCGCGCCGCGGAGGCTGCCGCGCAAGCGCAGCTGACCAAGGCCCAGGCCGATTTCAACCGGATCGACGCGCTGGCGCGGCGCGGCTTTGCCAGCCGTTCGCAGCTCGACACCGCCCGCGCCGCGCGCGACAGCGCGTCCGCCAGCCTCGCCCAGACTCGCGCGCAGGTTGCCGCGGGAGAGCTCAGCGCCGGACGGCAGGGGCAGATCGCCGCCGCCGGCGCCGATGTCGCCGCCAGCCAGGCCGCGCTGCGCGCCCAGCGCCAGCGCCGCCGCGAGATCAGCCCAGTCGCGCCGGAAAAGGGCGTGGTCGAACAGACCTTCTACAATCCGGGCGAATGGGTTCCCGCCAACAGCCCGGTGGTCTCGGTGCTGCCCGATGCGCGCCGCAAGCTGCGCTTCTACGTGCCGCAAGACCGGGTCGCCGCGCTCAAGCCGGGGATGAGCGTGACTTTCACCTGCGACGGCTGCGGCGGCGCGCGGCAGGCAAGGATCAGCTACATCGCCCCGCGCGCCGAATTCACCCCGCCGGTGATCTATTCGGAACGCGCGCGCGCCAAGCTGGTCTTCCTGGTCGAAGCCGCGCTTCCCGCCGACGCCAGGCCGCTTCCGCCGGGTCTGCCGGTCGAGGTGATGGCGCAGTGAGCGAGGGTCCGGCCATTGCGGTGCGCGGGCTGACCAAGCGGTTCGGCGGGCGAACCGTGGTCGACCATGTCGACCTGGTGGTCGAGCCGGGGCGGATCTGCGGGTTCCTGGGGCCGAACGGGTCGGGCAAGACCACCACCCTGCGGATGATCTGCGGGCTGCTGATCCCCGATGAAGGCGAGGGCGAGGTGCTGGGGCTCGACCTTGCCACCAAGCGCCGCGCGATCAAGCACCAGATCGGCTACATGACGCAGAAGTTCGGGCTGTTTTCCGATCTCTCGATCGCCGAAAACCTTGAATTCATCGCCCGGGTCTATCGGCTCGACAACCGCAAGGCGCGGGTCGATGCGGCGCTTGAGCGGCTGGGACTGGCGAGCCGTTCGACCCAGCTTGCCGGCAAGCTTTCGGGCGGGTGGAAGCAGCGCCTCGCGCTGGCCGCCGCCGTGCTGCACGAACCGAAGATCCTGCTGCTCGACGAGCCGACCGCCGGGGTCGATCCGCAGGCCCGGCGCGAGTTCTGGGACCAGATCCACGGCCTGGCGCGCGAAGGCATGACGGTGCTGGTCTCGACCCACTACATGGACGAAGCCGAGCGCTGCCACGAGATCGCCTATATCGCCTATGGCGTGATGCTGGCGCGCGGGACCATTGCCGAAGTGATCGCCGCATCGGGGCTCAAGGCGCTGCAGGGCGAGGGGCCGGGCGCCGACCGGCTTTCGGCCGAAATCGAAAGCCGCGAAGGCGTGGAAATGGCCGCGCCGTTCGGCACCACCCTGCATGTCTGCGGCCCGGACCTGGCCAGGCTCAAACAGGCGGTCGCGCCCTGGGCGGACAAGGTCCGTTTCACCGAGGCCGAACCGACGCTGGAAGATGTCTTCATCCACCTGATGAAGGGCGCCGCCGACAATTCCGTGCTGGAGACTGCGTAATGTGGGAACGGATCGGGGCGATGGTGTTCAAGGAAGTGCGCCAGATGGTGCGCGATCCCGGCACGATCGCGATGATGCTGATGTTTCCGATCATCCAGCTTCTGATCTTCGGGATCGCGATCAACAACGATCCGCGCCACCTGCCGCTGGCGATCGAGGCGAACGACAATTCGCAGTTCAGCCGCGCGATCGTGTCTAGCCTCAGGGCCACCAGCTATTTCGACGTGATCGAGGTTGCCGGCGGCTATGGCGAGGGCGACCGACTGATCGCCGAGGGCAAGGCGCAGTTCCTGCTCACCGTGCCGCCCGATTTCGGCCGCGCCGTGGTGCGCGGTGAACGGCCGCAGCTGCTGCTGACCGTCGATGCCACCGATCCGGCCAGCACCGGCCCGGCGGTGGCGGCGGTGAACGAGGCGGTAAGCCGTGCGATGGGGCAGGAACTGATCGGGCCGCTCGTCGCGCGGCAGGCCAGCGCGCCGCCGGTCAACCTGGTGCTGCACCGCGCCTACAATCCCGAAGGGATCACCAGCCACAACACGGTGCCGGGGCTGCTGGCGATCATCCTGTCGATGACGATGGTCGCGCTGACCGCGATGTCGGTCAGCCGCGAGGTCGAGCAGGGGACGATGGAAAACCTGCTGGCCACGCCCTTGCGCCCGATCGAGGTGATGGTCGGCAAGATCGTGCCCTATTTCGCGATCGGGCTGGTCCAGACGGTGGTGATCCTGATCGCCGCCAAGGTGATCTTCGCCGTGCCGTTCGAAGGCTCGATCGCACTGCTGCTGGCCTGCACGCTGCTGTTCGCGCTGGTCTGCCTGGCGCTGGGCTTCACCATGTCGACGCTGGTTTCCAGCCAGGTCCAGTCGATGCAGGCGAGCATGTTCTACCTGATGCCCTCGATCCTGCTGTCGGGCTTCGCCTTTCCGTTTCGCGGCATGCCGGTGCCGGTGCAGTGGCTGGCCGAGACCCTGCCACCGACGCACTACATCCGGCTGGTGCGCGGGATCATGCTCAAGGGCTGGGACTGGCGGCTG
Organism: Sphingomonadaceae bacterium; assembly: GCA_046348665.1. Lineage (GTDB taxonomy): Bacteria > Pseudomonadota > Alphaproteobacteria > Sphingomonadales > Sphingomonadaceae > Novosphingobium. Next base: position 2,117,276 of record JAXMDV010000001.1, read on the forward strand.
GCCGTGCCCGAAAGCGCGGTTTTGCTGCTGATGCTGGTGGCCTTCGGGACCATTGCGGTGCAGCGCTATCGGGACACCGTGGCATGATAGGCTACCGCGCCGGCGGATCGACTCCTTCGGGCAGCACCATGACCTCTACCGCGCCGTCCGCCGTCAGATAGCGCAGCGCCAGCGCCTGCAGATCCTTTGCCGTCACCGCCTGCAGCCGCTCGCGGCCGTGGACGAAGCGTTCGATGCGGTCGGGCTCGGTCTGGGCGCGGTCGGCAAAGGCCAGCCAGCCTGAATTGCTCTTGAGCGCGTTGTCATAGCTTTCGAGCAGCGGCGCGCGCGCGCGCAGCAGCACGTCGTCGCTGACCGGCGCCTTGCGCAGATCGGCAATGGTTTCGCCGATCGCCGTGCGGGTCGCGGGCACTTCGGCAACGTCAACCGATGCGCTGACGGTGAACAGCCCCCAGCCGCGCCAGGTGCGCGATGCCTGGCTGCCAGCGCCGGGCGAATAGGCCTTGCCCAGCTTTTCGCGCAGGGTGTCGGTCAGTTCGAGCTGGGTGACGCGCTGCAGCATCGCCAGCTGTATCTCGGCCTGGGCGTCCTCGCCATCGCGGGTCGGCCAGACCAGCGTGACCAGCGCCTGGTCCTTGGCGCCGGTGTGGCGCAGCACCTGCGGCTTGCGCTGGGCGGTAAAGCTGCGGTTGCGGTTTTCGCTGTAGGGCCTGAAATCAGGCTCGCGCGCGGGCAGGGCGCCAAAGGTTCGCCCGACCAGCGCAATCGCCGCGTCCTCGTCGATGTCGCCGACGATCCCGATCTCGATCGCGCCGCGCTGCAACCGGTCGCCGATATCGCCGCGCAGCTTGCCGAAGCTCAGCGCGCGCCAGTCCTCGACCTTGCCCAGGCTGAAACGCGGGTCCTGATCGGACAGGATCCCGCCAAGATCCGCGCTGAGCGCCGAATTGGGCGTGGCGCGCAGCGAGGCGAAATAGTTGTTGATCGATTGGTGGAACAGCACTTCGCCTTCGGCGCGATAACCCGGATCGGTGAACTGCGCGGTGATCAATTGCAGCTCAAGCTCAAGATCCTTGGGCGTGGTCGCAGCGACGACCGCGAAGGTTTCGTCGGTGACCGAGACATCAGCCGCGACTGTCCGCCCGGCCAGCAGGCTGTCGAGCTCGTCCTTGCTGTGCTTGCCCAGCCCGCCCAGCGCGAGCACACCGGCCATGCGCGTCGCCAGGGGATTGGCGCGGGTGTTGAGCAGGTTGCCGCCGTCGACCGAAACCTGCACCAGCACCTGGTCGCGGGCGAGGTCGGTGTGCTTGAGGTTGAGCCGGACCCCGTTGGCGAAGCGAACCGTGCGGATGCCCAGCAGCGGTTCGCGGCTGTCGCTGACCACGGTCCCGGCGGGGCCGAAATCGGTATAGCCGAAACTGGTCGCCGCCTTCTGTTCGGGTGCGGCAACCGGCGCGCGCATCGCCTCGTCCCAGGCGCTGAGCAGACCGGCGCCGCCACCCTGCGGCGGGACCCGGCCCTGGAAGCGGATCAGCGGGTGATCGAGCGCCACAGCCTCGCGCTTGAGCGCCGCCAGAACCGCCTCGGGCGAGATCTCGGGGATGAAGGCTTCGAGCCGGCTGGCCGAATTGCCGGGCGTGTCGGGCACCAGATCGTCATTCACCAGAGCCAGCGCGGCGTTCATCAGCGCCGTGTTCGAACGGGTGCTTTCGGCGTTGGCGGCGTTGCGGCTGGCGGTGCGGGCAATCGCCACCTGTTCGGCCACTTCCGCGGCGGTGAAGCCGTGGGCCATCGCGCGGCGGTATTCCATCCCGGCCTCGACCAGTCCGCGCCGCCATTTCGCATCGACCGTATCGATCGTCAGCGAGGTTTCGCGGCCTTCCTTGAACAGCGCGCCGGTGCCGAACCCGGCCCGGCGGAACGGTGCATCGGCATCGCGGGTGCGGCGCAGCAGGCGGCGGTTGATGATCCCGTAGCCGATCTCGCGCAGCAGGTTCTCGCGCCGCTGCGCCAGACTGTCCGGCTCGACCAGCCATTTGCCCTTGCGGGTCACCGTGACCTGTTCGGAGAGCGCGGGATCGACATAGACATCCGCCGCACCCTTCATGTCGGGCTGCATCGGCCCGGCCTTGGCGCGCGGTTCGGCCGGGGCGGCCTGCCAGCTCGCGAAACGCTCGCGCAGCTTGCTCTCGACCAGGTCGGGATCGAAATCGCCGATCACCAGCAGGGTCGTGTGCGCCGGGACATATTCGCGCCGCCAGAACACGCGCAGTCCTTCGGCACTTGCCGCGCTCAGCGATTCATGCGTGCCGATCGGCAGCCGCCGGGAAAGCTGTGAACCGGGCACCAGGAATTCCAGCTGATCGGAATAATTGCGCAGCTGAAACCCGTTGCGGTCGCGCATTTCGGCCATCACCACCCCGCGTTCGCGCTCCACCGCCTGGGGCGAGATCGTCAGTTCGCTGGCGGTTTCGCACATCAGCATCAACGCGGTGTCGAGCAGGGCGGGATCGTTCCGCGGCAGGTCAAGCTTGTAGAGCGTCCGGTCATAACTGGTCGAGGCGTTGGTATCGGCCCCGAAGGCCAGCCCACTGCGCTCGAGCAGCTTGACCATTTCGCCCTCGGGCACATTGGTGCTGCCGTTGAAGGCCATGTGTTCGATGAAATGCGCATAGCCGCGCTCGCTCTCGCTTTCGTCAAGCGATCCGGCGTCGATCTGCATCCGCACCAGCGCCGTGCCCTTGGGCGTGGCGTTTTGCCGGATCACATAGCGCATGCCATTGGGCAGCTTGCCGAAGCGGTATCCCGGATCGACCGGCACGTCGCTTTTCTCAAAGGCCCAGGTTGGGGGTGGAGCGGTGCTGGCGACATGTCCCGCGCGCGGCGCGCAGGCGGCGAGGGCAAGAGTGGAAATCGAAAGGGCGAGCAACAGCTTGGGTGAACGCATTGCGCCTTGGTGGCCGAAGCCCGGCGCTTGTGCAAGCGGCGGTCAGCCGCTGAAACCGCCCTCGTCGAGGAATATCTGCTCTTCACCGGTTGTCGCCCGTCCCAGCGTCCGGTTGCGGTGCGGGAAGCGGCCGAAGCGCGCGATGATGTCGCGGTGCATGACGGCCCAGCCGGCATCGGGCCCACCCGCGGCTTCAAGCGCCCGGCACAGCTCCAGGCAAAGGTCCTGGTCGGCCGGATCCTCGCTGTGTTCGAACGGCAGGTAGAAGAACATCCGCAGGTCGGCCGGTGCGGCCTGGTCATGGCCTTCCGCCAGCGCGGCGCGGGCGATGCTGCGCGCAAGGGGATCGGTGGCAAAGGCATGGCCCGATCCGCGGAACATGTTGCGCGGGAACTGGTCGAGCAGGATCAGCAGCGCCAGAGCGCCCTGCCAGTCCGCCGTCCAGTGCGCGCATTCGCCCCGCGCGGCGCTGTGATGCAGCGCTTCGAAACGCGCGCGAATTTCCGCGTCGAAGGCGTCGTCCTTGGCGTACCACTTCGCCGGCCCTGCTGCGCGCCAGAAGTCGATGACTTCGGCGGGTGAGGGCGGGGCATGGCCTTCGACAGGCGCAGGCCGAGCGGGATCGGGTGCGTGGTGCTGGTCCATGAAGAGTCCTGTCCGGCTCCCCCAATCATGAAATCCGCTCAGGCCGGGCTTGTCGAAGCCCGCGCGCTGAGCTGCCGTCCAGTCCTACTTCCCGCGCAGCTTGCGATGCGCGTTGAGGTCGAGCACCTCGCTCGGCCCGTTGTCGGTATCGAGCAGGCCGAGCCGCCGGGCGACTTCCTGATAGGCCTCTTCCTCGCCGCCGAGATCGCGGCGGAAGCGGTCCTTGTCGAGCTTTTCGCCGGTGGTCATGTCCCACAGCCGGCAGCCATCGGGGCTGATTTCGTCGGCGAGGATGATCCGGCTGTAATCGCCGTCCCAGATCCGGCCGAATTCCAGCTTGAAGTCGATCAGACGGATATTGATCGCCGCGAACATGCCGCACATGAAATCGTTGACCCGGATCGCCATCGCCGAGATGTCCTGCATCTCTTCGTTGCTGGCCCAGCCGAAGCAGGCGATGTGTTCCTCGGCGATCATCGGATCGCCCAGCGCATCGTCCTTGTAGTAGTATTCGATCAGGGTGTGGGGCAGCGGTTCGCCCTCGGGAATGCCGAGCCGGGTCGAGATCGATCCCGCCGCGACATTGCGCACCACCACTTCGATCGGAACGATTTCCACCTGCCGCACCAGCTGCTCACGCATGTTGAGCCGCTTGATGAAATGGGTCGGAATGCCGATGTGGTTGAGGCGGGTGAACACATATTCGCTGATGCGGTTGTTGATCACGCCCTTGCCGTTGATCGTGCCCTTCTTCTGCGCGTTGAAGGCGGTCGCGTCATCCTTGAAGTACTGGATGATCGTGCCGGGTTCGGGGCCTTCGTAGAGAATCTTGGCCTTGCCTTCGTAGATCTGGCGGCGACGGGACATGGGCTGCTTTCCTTGTGCGCTAAACGGCAAGCCCCGGCATATGCGAATTCCAGAGGAATCGCGCAGCCGGGGCAGTCCTCAGGCGCCTTACGCGAAAACGCGCCGCCGCGCAACGCGCCCTACTTTTCGCCCAGCAGGTTGGCCTTCCAGAACATCAGCTCGACCCAGAACTGGTAGTCCTGGTTCTCCTTCTTGCCGAAGCCGTGGCCTTCGTTCTGGCCGACCAGGTGCCAGGCGCTGCGGCCCTTGGCGCGGACCGCGGCGACCATCTGGTCGGCTTCGCTCTTGGGAACGCGCGGGTCGTTGCCGCCGGTGACCACCAGCAGCGGGATCGAGAGCTTGTCGACGCTGGTCAGCGGCGAGATCTCGGTCAGCTTGGCGCGCTGTTTGGGATCGCGCTCGTCGCCGTATTCCACCCGGCGCAGGTCGCGGCGATAGCTCTGGGTGTTTTCGAGGAAGGTGGTGAAATTGCTGATCGCGACGATGCAGTCCGCTGCCTTCAGCCGATCGCCATAGCGGATCGCCACGGCATAGCACATATAGCCGCCATAGGAGCCGCCGGTCACCGCGGTGCGGCTGGCGTCGAGCGCCGGATCGGCCTGGAGCCGGTCGAGGAAGGCGCCGATGTCCTTGACCGAATTCTCCCGCAGGAACGGCCCGTTATCAAGGCTGACGAAGCGCTTGCCGAAGCCGGTAGAGCCGCGCACGTTGGGATAGAACAGGGCAACGCCCAGCTCGTTGAGCAGGTAGTTGGTGCGTCCGCGGAATCCCGGGGTGGATTGGCCTTCGGGTCCGCCGTGGATGTTGAGCAGCAGCGGGCGCTTGCCCGGAAACCTGGCCGGGTCGGGCCGGTAGAGGAAGCCGCTGACCACCTCGCCGTCGAAGCTCTTCACCTCGACGAATTCGGGCTCGATATTGACGGCGGGATCAAGCCCGCCGGTCTCGCTCTGGGTCCAGCGGGTGACCGCCAGGCTGGCCGGATCGACCGAATAGGCATCCGCCGGCACCCGCGCCGAGGACACCGTCAGCCCGATCGTGCCCCACGGCGCGATGCTCATCGATCCGATGGTGCCCTTGGGAAGCCCGGTCACTTCGCGCACCGCGCCGCTCTTCGGGTCCATCAGCCGCAGCTTCGAAATGCCCGCCTCGTTGACGGCATAGGCGATGAAGCTGCCGTCATCGGCGATGTCGAAGCTTTCGACATCCCACTTCTTCTCGGGGCTTTTCGCCGTGAACCTGCCGGACTTGGGATCAAGCGTGCCGAGCCGCTGGAAATCGCTGCCCTCGTCGCTGGTCACCCACAGCGTGCCGTCGGGCGCGAACTTGCCGCCGCCATAGGCAATGGCCTGCTTGTGATCGCCGATCGGAGTCATCGTCCCGCTCGACAGGTCCAGCCAGTAGAGGTCGGTCTTGGTGACCGAGACATAGTTGGCGACCACCGCCTGGCCATTGCCGGGCGCGAAATCGGCAATCGCCCAGCCGCCGCCGGTGACCTGCCTGACCATCCGGTTGGTCGCCGGATTGCGCGGGTCCATCACGTAGAGGTCGGTATCGGCGCCATTGCGGCGGGTGGAGGAATAGCCGATCCACTTGCCGTCCCGGCTCACCGCGCTCAACCCGTTGCGGCTCTTGCCATCGGTCAGCAGGCTCAGCCGGCCGTCCTTCAGGGTGTAGAGCTGGTAGAACTCGTTCCCGCCCTTGTCCTTCGACACCACCAGGGTGCCATCGCCCGGCAGGTAGCCGCCGCCCACCGGTTCGGCCTCGAAGCTGATCTGACGGCGCGCCATGCCGGGCGCGGAAACGGTGTGAAGCTGGGCGACATTCCCGAAGCGGGTGGAGACCAGCATCGCCTTGCTCACCGGATCCCAGCCCTGGAACGATGCCGTGCGGAATTCCATGTAGGGCCGGGTCTGATCGACCAGCGCCTGGGGCACCGCCGGGATGCCATCGGCCTCGATCGCGGCGGGCTTGGCGGCGGTCGGCGCGGCATCCTGGGCAAGCAGCGCGGCGGGGGTAAGCGCGGTGGCGGCGAGGGCGAGCATTGCTCTACGCATCGGTGTCATGTCCTTCCCTGACAAAGAATTTGCGATCGCGCTTGTGCAGCGCCGCGCCGCGCCGGGCAACCATCCAATCGACCAACTGCAAACCCCGCACCGGCCGGCTGCACGATCATGGCAAGCAAATTAACCCAGCTCGCCAACGACGAAGCGCAAGCCGGGTTTTACCGCGTCGACGCATCTGGGATTCGCACACAGGAGACACGCATCATGCATCTGCTCATCACCATCTGGCGCGACAGCCAGGGCGCCACCGCAATCGAGTATGGCCTGATCGCGGCATTGATCGGTGCGGCGATGATCACGGCGCTGACCGGCCTGGGCATCGAACTGGACAACACCATGACCACCGCCGGCAATGCGATGGCGGCGCAAAGCGCGGCGGCTTGAGGAGTAACGGTCCGCCAGCGGGATTGCCGAACTCTTCCCGTCGACCGTCCAGCACGGTTCGTCGAACGCTCACCAAGTTGCGTTGACACGATTTCGCCGTGGGTTAATGGCCCGGACAGCATCTCCAACAGGGGTGCAAGTTGCGAGTGCCAATCCATCCCCGCCCCCGGTTGGATTGTGTCTTTTTGTTTCTTGGGAGTTTGTCATGAAGTTCTCTACCGTGCTCGGCGCCGGTGTTTCGGTCGCCGCTCTGCTGTTGATTCCCGTTTCCCCGGCGCTGGCGCAGGACGCCCCGGCTGCCGCCGCCGACGAAGACGAAGCGGCCAATCCCGAAATCGTCGTGACCGCCCAGGGCCGTGCCCAGGCGCTGGCCGATGTTCCGGTCGCGATCTCGGCGGTCAATGCCCAGACCCTGCAGAACAGCGGCGCGAACGACATCCGCCAGCTTAACCAGGTCGCGCCGTCGCTGATCGTCTCCTCGACCGGGAGCGAAGCCAACGGTTCGGCCCGTATCCGCGGCATCGGCACGGTGGGTGACAACCCGGGTCTCGAAAGCTCGGTCCCGGTGTTCATCGACGGGGTCTACCGTTCGCGTTCGGGCATCGGCCTCAACGAACTGGGCGAGATCGACCGCGTCGAAGTGCAGCGCGGCCCCCAGGGCACGCTGGGCGGGCGCAACTCCTCGGCCGGCCTGATCAGCATCTATTCGAAGAAGCCCGCGTTCCAGTTCGGCGCCTCGGGTGAAGCCACCTATGGCGACTATGACTTCGTCCGCATCGGCGGCTCGGTCACCGGCCCGATCACCCAGAACATCGCCGCGCGCCTCGACGGCGTCTACGTGCGGCGCGACGGGTTCCTGAACGACACCACCAACAGCATCGACGTCAACAACCGCAACCGCTTCTTCCTGCGCGGCCAGGTGCTGTTCGAACCGTCGAACGACCTGTCGATCCGCCTGATCGCGGACTACACCTGGCGCAAGGAACGCTGCTGCGGCGCGACCTATGTCGATTCCAGCGTCAATCCGTTCATCGGCGATCTCAACAACCCGTCGAGCCCGCTCAGCCCGCTGCAGGCCAACGGCAACAACATCGTCAACGTGCTGCGCGATCTGGGCCAGCCGCTCGCCGGGCTGACCCCGGGCTATGACCGCACGATCTACGTGTCGCCGGGCCGCAGCTTCGAAGGCGTGACCAAGGACTACGGCTTCTCGGGCGAGATCAAGTACGATCTGGGCGGCGCGAAGCTGACCTCGATCACCGCCTACCGCGAATATCGTTCGGGCCAGGGTTCGGACACCGACTACAGCGCGGTCGACATTCTCTACCGTGCGCCGAGCGACAATTCCTATCGCCAGTTCCACACCTTCACCCAGGAACTGCGCCTGCAGGGCGAAGCCTTCGACGGCAAGCTCGACTGGCTGGTCGGCGGATTCTACGCCGATGAAAAGCTGACCGTGCGCGACAACCTGCGCTTCGGCAACCAGTATGGCCGTTTCGCCACCTGCCGCATCGTTTCGGGCGGCGGTCTGGCCTTCGCCTACAGCCCGACCTCGCAGTCGTGCATCGCCACCGCGGCGCGTCCGACCGTTTCGGGTGCATTCGGCGCTGCCGGTCCGGCGATCCTCGCCGGGTTCGACCGGCTCGATGCGCTCAACGACCTGGGCAGCACCGACGACCGCTATTTCCAGCACGACCGGAACTGGGCGCTGTTCACCCACAACATCATCCATGTCACCGACCGGTTCGACGTGACGCTGGGGCTGCGCTACACCAACGACAAGAAGGACTTCGACGCGACCTTCGGTAACGACAACACCGTCTGCACCGCCAACCAGGCCGCGCTTGCTTCCTTCCTTTCGGTTCCCGCTCTCCAGCCGGTTGCGGGTGCGATCATCGGTCTGTCGTGCCAGGGTAACTCGACCGCCGAACTCAACGGCGTGTCGATCAACGACAAGCGTTCCGAGGACAAGTTCACCGGCACCGCGATCCTGTCGTACAAGCTGACCGACGACCTGATGACCTACGCCAGCTATTCGCGCGGGTACAAGGCCGGCGGGTTCAACCTCGACCGCTCGGCGCTCAAGGCTCCGACCTTCCCGTTCGCCAACACCGTGGGCGGGGCACAGGCACTGGTCGGCAACCTCCAGTTCGCTCCCGAACTGGTGAACAGCTACGAAATCGGCGCGAAGTATTCGACCGGTCCGTTCAGCGCCAGCCTGACCCTGTTCCGTTCGGACTTCAGCAGCTTCCAGCTGAACACCTTCAACGGCACGGTATTCCTGGTGCAGAACATCAACGGCTGCGAAACCAGCCTGGGTGGTGCTGACCGCGATGCCAGCGCCGCCACCGGCGCCTGTGCGACCGATCAGGTGAGCTGGGGCGTGCGCGCCCAGGGCTTCGAGCTGGAAACCGCACTGGTTCCGGCCCGCAACTTCCGCGTCACCGCCGGTCTGACCCATGCCAAGACCAAGTACCGTTCGGACCTGGTGGGCAACAGCAGCGGCGTGCCGCTGGATCCGGCGCTGCGGATGCTGCCGGGCCAGTTCATGTCGAACGCGCCTGAATATGTCGCCACCGCCAGCCTTGCCTGGACCCCGGACATCGGCACCAGCGGCATGTCGGCGCTGGTCTATGTCGATACCCGCATGTCGAGCGACTACAACACCGGTTCCGACCTGTTCCCGCAAAAGGCGCAGGACGGTTATGCCGTGGTCAACGCCCGCGTCGGACTGCGCGGCGCCGACCAGAAGTGGTCGATCGAACTTTGGGCCCAGAACCTGTTCAACCAGGACTATTCGCAGGTTGCCTTCAACTCGGCGTTCCAGGCCGGCACGACTTCCGCGCCGTTCAACGACGCGGGCAGCTATCCGGGCGGACGCCAGCTGATTTCGCAGTTCCTTGCCGAACCGCGGACCTACGGCGTGACCCTGCGCGGCAAGTTCTAAGCCCAGCAGACCCCGAAAGAATGACCGGGGCGGCGCCTGGCGCGCCGCCCCGGTTTTCTTTTGCATTGCGGCGGCGCTAGCAGAGGCCGTGCCGCTTCGGGTTATCGAGGTGGTGGACTTGCGGCGGGCTGTTGGGCAGGTTGGCCGGATGCTGAAGCATTTCCTCCCGCTCGCCCTCCTGCTCGCCGCACCGGCCCATGCCGAAGCCCCGCCGCCCAGCCAGCAGCAGGCGGTCGAAGCCGCGCTGGCCAAGGCTCCCGGCGGCACCCGCTTTGGCCTGCTGGTGGTTGACGATGCCGGCAAGGTGGTGGTCGCGATCAATCCCGACCAGCGGTTCATCCCGGCCTCGAACACCAAGATGTTCACCACGGCGGCCGCCTATGCCCTGCTGCCGGGAATGGACCAGCCAGACGAAGCCGGCGGGGCGCGGGTCCAGCTGCGACCGGGCAAGGCCAAGGGCGCACCCGATGTCTGGCTGATCGGCCGCGGCGATGCACGGATCTCCGCCGCGCCGGATTGCAAGATCGATTGCTTGGCCACGCTCGCCGATGCGGTCGCGGCCAGAACGCGGGTGGTTGGCAATGTCGTCGGTGATGACAGCCATTACCCGGACCAGCGCTGGAGCCCGGGAATGAGCTGGAACAACCTCGGCTCGAACGATGCGACGGCAGCTTCCGCGCTCACCCTCGACAGCAACGAGTTGACGGTGAGGGCAGTTCCGGGGGCACCGGGAGCGCCGCCGCAGGTCGCGGTTCCGCCCTACATAACGCTGGTCAACCAGGCGGTGACCACTCCTCCTGGCGGCAAGACAAGACTGGTGCTTGAACACACCGTCAACTCGCGGTCATTCCGGCTTTACGGCGAATTGCCGGCCGATGCGGGCGAATGGCGCGAGCGGATCGGTATCGACGATCCGGCGGATTTCGCGGCCTGGACATTTGCGGGAATGCTCAGGGCCAGGGGCGTCAGGGTGACCGGATCGGCTGGGCCGATGCACCGTCCGGTAACCGCGATGGACGATCCCGAATGGCGCAAGGACCGTCCGCAGGTGGCGGTGAAGGTGCGTGAATATCCGGTGGCGGCGGCGCTGACCGCGCCCGCGCTGGCCGAGGATGTGGCGATCATCAACAAGGACAGCCAGAACCACCATGCCGAAATGCTCCTGCGCAGGATTGCCCGGCAGGGCGGCGGCACGGGATCGCTCGAAGATGGCCTGGCCGCGGAGCGCGCGCTTTTCGAAAAGGCCGGCATTCCGCGCGCCGGCTATGATTTCTCCGACGGGTCGGGGATGAGCACCTACAACCGCGTTTCGCCACGCGCCGGAGTGGCCTTGCTGCGCTGGATCGACGGGCAGCCGTGGGGCAGGGCATGGTATGCTTCGCTGCCGATCGCCGGGGTGGACGGCACGCTCAAGCGGCGCTTCGCCGGAACGCCGCTCGCCGGCAATCTCACGGCCAAGACCGGCACGCTCAACGCCACCAACGCGCTTTCGGGAACGTTTCGCGCGGCGAGCGGCAAGCGGCTGACCTTTTCGTTCTTCGCCAACGACGTGCCGAACGGCGAATCGGCGCTTCCGGCGATGGAGGCGGTTCTGCTGGCGATCCACGCGGCCAACTGAAGCCGCTTGCCGGGTGCGCTTGTGGCCCACCTGCAACAGATTCTGCGCGGCACCCACCAAATCCGTCCCCAATCCGAACCTTTTTTCAGCCGCCCTCTGGCTTTGCCCCCGACACTTGTTAGTCTTTGCGGTGAATCGGGGGTTTACCACCGGTTCGGGGCAATACTTTGGGGGTAATCATGACACTTCGCACCTTGGCGCGCGGCATTCTTGCCAGTTCGGTCTCGCTAGTCGCCTTTGCTTCGCCGGCCGTGGCGCAATCGGCGCCCGATGTTTCGAGCCCCAATGCAGCTGACGGCGGTGCGGAAACCGCGATCGTGGTCACCGGTTCGCGGATCAAGCAGGACCCGACCAAGAGCGCGCTGCCGCTGCAGATCATCACATTTGGCGATATCGAGAAGAACGGCCTCGCCAATCCCGAACAGCTCAACATGTTCCTCACCAGCAACGGCACCGGGTCGGACAACCTTGCCTCGAACGCCGACGTGGTGACCGGCGCGCAGCGCGGCACCAACGGGCTTTCGGCCGCCAACCTGCGCGGGCAGGGCAGCGCCGCCACCCTGATCCTGCTCAACGGCCGGCGCGTTGCCGCGCACGGGCTTTCGGGCGGCGCGGTGGACGTCAACCAGATCCCCTTTGCCGCGATCGACCGAGTCGAAATACTCAAGGACGGCGCTTCCGCGATCTATGGCACCGACGCGATCGGCGGGGTGATCAACTATATCACCAAGAAGAGCTTCAAGGGCTTCAGCCTTGCCGGATCGACCGACATTACCGAGCACGGCGGCGGCAACATCTACCGCCTTTCGGGGCTGGTCGGCTTCGGCGACCTCAACGAGGACGGCATCAACCTGATGGGCGGGGTGTCCTACAGCTGGAACAAGATCCTGCGCGGGTCCGACCGTGATTTCGTCAACGGCAACCAGCCGCAACGCGGGCTTTCGGTCGATACCCGCGGCACGCCGATCGCCACGCTGTTCAATATCGGCAGCAACGCATTCCAGAACCCAGCCGGTTCGCTGCTCGCGGGGCTGACGCTGACCGCGCCCAATGGCGGCAATGCGGCTTCGGGCGGGATCAATGTGCTCGACCTGCCCGGCGGCGCGGGTTGCGATACGATGGACGGGGGCATGGCCTATGACTGGGAACTGTGGTCGTCGCCCAACAACTATTACGCCTGCGCCTGGGATACCGGCCGCGCGGCGGTGATCCAGCAGCCGATCGAGACCCTGACCTATTATGGCAAGGTCACCGCCAACCTTGGCGGCGGACATCAGATCTTCGCCGAAATCACCGGCTCGGACGCGGATTCGGCCAAGAGCTTCAGCCATGCGCAGCTTTCGGCGAACACCAGCAACCTGCCGTGGGCCTACCCGCTGAACGCCAACACCACCGCGACCTACAATCAGGTCTTCAACGCGCTTCTGGCTGCTTTCCCGGGCAGCGCGGCCACGCTCAATGCGCGCTATGGCCGCCCGCTGTCGGGCCGCTGGCGCTGCGTGGCCTGCGGACCGCGCGAATACCGCACCAGCAGCCGCACCTTGCGCGCCTATGCCGGGATCGAAGGCCCGCTGCCGTTCAAGGACTGGGATTACAAGGTTGGCGCCTCGCATTCGGAAAGCGAGACTTCGTCGGTGCTGGGTTCGGGCTATTACTATCGCGGCACGCTGTCGAACGGCGCGAACGATCCGCTGGCTCCGATCGCGCCCGGGGCAACCACCGGGGGCCTGGTCGGACTGATCAATTCGGGCATCCTCAACCCGTTCTCGCTTGAACAGAGCGCGGCCGCGATGACCGGGCTGCAAGCGATTTCGGCCGAAGGAAGCACGCTTTACGGCGGGCGCTACACCGTCAACGAAATCGACGCTTCGGTTTCGGGGCCGCTGTTCGATCTGCCGGGCGGACCGGTCCAGCTGGCGCTCGGGGCTGACTGGCGGCGCGAATCCTACAGCTTCAACGGATCACCGGCCGCCGCCGCGACGGCGCCGGTCATCTTCCTTGCCGCTTTCGACAACGTCAACGCGCTGACCCCCAAGCAGCGTACCGTCAAGGCGGCCTATGCCGAAATCGACGTGCCGCTGCTGGACATGATCGATATTACCGCCGCGGTGCGGGTCGACGACTATTCGGGTTTCGGCACCACCACCAATCCCAAGGTCGCCGCCAAGTTCACCCCGGTCGACTGGCTGATGCTGCGCGGGTCCTATTCGACCGGCTTCCGCGTGCCCAGCTTCAACCAGATCTTCAACGGCGTCACCGAAAGCCCCTATGCGGGCAGCGACATCGCCGATCCGGTGGCGTGCCCGGGCGGCGTCCCGACCAGCGCCTATGGTTCGGGCCAGCCCTGCGCGGCGATCCGGCCGAATATCTGGACCGGCGGCAATCTCAACCTCGGGCCGGAAACCGCCAAGATGGCCAGTCTGGGCGTGGTGCTGCGCCCGGCTCCGATGTGGAGCCTGTCGGCTGACTGGTGGATGATCAACGTCGACAACACCATCGCGACGCTGACCCTTCGCCAGCTGATCGACAATGCCGCGCTGTTCGATGCCAACTTCATCCGCGATGGCAGCAACCAGATCGTCACGATCGACCAGCGCTGGGTCAACGCGGGTTCGCGCCGTACCCAGGGCGTCGAAGTGGCGCTGCGCGGCGGCTGGGATCTCAGCAACGGCCGCAGCCTGACCCTGGGCCTCGACGGCACCTTGATGCTCAAGAAGCGCGAGAAGCTGATCGACAACCCGAACCTGCCCTATGGCCCCAGCCAGCTCGGGATCTTCACCTTTGCGGGTGACCTTGGCCTGCGCTGGAAGCACAATGCCTGGATCAACTATGCGACCAAGGACTTCAACGTCACGCTGACGCAGGTCTACCGCGCCGGCTACGAGAACCAGAAGCTTCCCGGCATCGCCAGCGGGGCGGTTACCCGTCCGGACTTCAATGCCCGGGTCAAGCCCTACGTGATCTACAACCTGGCCGTCGCGATTACCGCGTTCAGCCCGGATTACCGGATCAACCTGGGGGTCAAGAACCTGTTCGACACCGATCCGCCGTTCGCGATCACCTATGATGGCAACACCGGCGCCGGGTCGAGCTGGGAATCGCGGGTTGCCGATCCGCGCGGGCGTTCGTTTAACGTCGGGGTCGAAGTGCGCTTCTGATCCGTTCGCGAATATCGCGAAACCAGATGGGGCGCCCGGCCTTGCCGCGGCGCCCCATTCTGTCCAGGAACGCTGCGGACCCGATCGTTAACGGCCAGTTTACCGGTGATTTGTAGACTTGGTCCCGGAAAAACAGCCGGTCGCACCTGCCATGACGAGCAAGCCGCAATTCCAGCAGATGACCGACCGCCGCGCCGATCGGCGGCCCTATCGCGCAACCGTGCAATTCCGCGCCGGCTTGCGCCGGGCGAGCGTCGAGGTGCGCGATATCTCCGAGCTTGGCGCACGGATCTCGGGCGTGTTCCGGGCGCACGTCGGCGACCGTTTCTTCATCAAGCTCGGCTCGCTCGAGGCGATCGAGGCGCGGATTGCCTGGGTGGCCGACTTCGAATTCGGCTGCGAATTCGTTCGCCCGCTGAGCCCCTTCATTCTCGACGCGATCATCCGCACGGCCTGAGCGCCGGTTGCAGTTGCCCGAGCCCCGGTTCATAGCGCCGGGCATGAGCGCGAATGCCCCCGGTTCTGCCCGCAATCCAGCCCCCGGCGCGGCTGCGCTGCGCGGTGGCGGCGGCTGGCTGGCGCGGCTCTGGACCGGACCTGCCGCGCGCCTGGTCGAAAAGATCGACGCCGGGCTGGCGGCGGGCAGCCTGCATGCGACCCTGCCCGATGGTTCGACCTGCCTGCTCGGCGGGCGGGCACCGGGGTTTTCCGCCAGCGTCACGCTGCATTCGTGGAAAGGGCTGGTCCGTGTGGCAAGCGGGGGTTCGATCGGGCTCTACCAGGGCTGGGAAGCCGGCGAATGGTCGAGCCCCGATCCGGTCGAGATGTTTGCCCTGTTCGTCGCCAATGCGGGCGCCCTGGACGACCTGGCGCGGTCGCGCGGGCCGTGGCGCTGGGCGGCCAAGGCGGCGCACTGGCTGCACCGCAACACCCGCAAGGGATCGCGGCGCAACATCCACGCCCACTACGATCTCGGCAACAGTTTCTATGCGCAGTGGCTCGACCCCGACATGGTCTATTCGAGCGCGCGCTTTGCGCACCCTGGCCAGGATCTCGCCGCGGCCCAGCAGCACAAGCTGGCGACCATCGCGCAGCGGCTCGACGGCGCGGGCAGTGTGCTTGAGATCGGCTGCGGCTGGGGTGCGTTGGCGCAGCATCTGCACCAGGCAGGGATGCAGGTCACCGCGATCAGCCTGTCCGATGCCCAGCTGGACTGGGCGCGCCAGCACCGCACGCCGCAGATTGCCTTCCGCAAGCAGGACTACCGCGATGTCGTGGGCCAGTTCGACGGTGTGGCCAGCGTCGAGATGGTCGAGGCCGTGGGGCGCGAATACTGGGGCGATTTCTTTGCCTGCCTCGCGCGCTGCCTGAAGCCGGGCGGCCGCGCCGCGATCCAGTATATCGCGATCCGTGAGGATCTGTTCCCGGCCTATGCCCGCAGCGCAGACTTCATCCAGGCCTACATCTTTCCCGGCGGCATGCTGGCCAGCGAGGCCGAGTTCCGCCGCCTTGCGGCAAAGCACGGACTGGACTGGCGCGACCCGGCGGAATTTCCGCTCGACTATGCCGAAACCCTGCGCACCTGGCGCGCGAATTTCGACCGCGCCGTTGCCGAAGGGCGTCTTCCCGCCCATTTTGACGCGCGGTTCCAGCGGCTCTGGCGATTCTACCTGATGTACTGCGAAGGCGGCTTCAGGGGCGGCGGGATCACCGTGGCGCAAGTGACCCTGGTCAAAGGCTAAGGGATTTCCGCCCGGACACGGCAAATTCCCGCGTTATGGGGGTAAGGGACACGGTGGCTCTGGCCCGCGCCCGGGCGGATCGGGCCCGTCCGGTCAGGCAACCGGACGGAAGGAGGAGTTGGTCTGCCAGCGCGACAGGATATTGTCGTGAACGATCGGGCTCAGCAGCTTTTCGAAGGCGCAGCCGGTCAGGCTGTTGTCCCACCACACGACCTCGCTTTGCAGCGCCTCGATCCCCGGCAGGGTCAGCCAGCAGACGGTGCCCGGGATCATCCGGTTGACCGCGGCGGCGCAGAATCCGCTCAGCGACAGGTCATGGACCACGGTCTGGAAACCGCGGCCACCCGAAATCCTCAGCGTCGCGGGGATCGCCACGCGCGTGCGCGGCGCGCTGCGATCTTCCTGCGCGGCGGAAAAATACGGGTCCTTGGCCAGGAACAGATTTTCGCTCATTGCAGCGCCCCTTGGTAACTTGCCTTTCCGGAATCTTTTCCGGCACGATTGGCAAATTATCCCCGCCTGCGGTTGCCGGGGTCTTATTGGGGAAGGTTAACGGCCAGGCGGTGCGGGCTGGCGAATTGTTCACCAAGCAGGGTCAGCAGCCGTTCAGCGACGACTTCGGGCGCCTTGACCGATGCCGGATCTTCGCCGGGATAGGCCTTGGCCCGCATCGGCGTTCTGGTTGCGCCGGGATCGACGATGGCGACCCGGACCTTCGAGGTATTGCGCGATTCCTCGCCATAACAGGCGACGAGATTTTCGGCGGCCGCCTTGCTTGCGGCATAGGCGCCCCAATAGGCGCGCGGCGCGCTGGCGACGCTGGTGGTCAGGTGGATGAAGCGCGGATCCTCGCTTGCCTTGAGCAGCGGGTCGAACCGGGCAATCAGCGCCTGGGTGGCCAGCGCGTTGAGCGTCAGCGCCTTGGAGAACTGGGCCTGGTCGATGTCGCGCACCGAAGTCAGCTCGGGCAGGACCGCCGCACAGTGGACCAGCACGTCAAGCTTGCACCACCGTTCCGAAACGGCAGCGGCCAGCCGGGCGATGCCATCGCCATCGGCAAGGTCCACCGGGGCGATCGTCGCGCCTCCGCCGGCCTGGAAGATCGCGTCCTCTACCTCTTCGAGCGCCTTGGCGGTGCGCGCGGTCAGCACGACATGGGCCCCCGCCGCGGCCAGCGCCTTGGCGGTTGCGGCGCCAATGCCCGAGCTTGCGCCGGTTACCAGCGCGACCTGGCCTGTCAGCGCGGTCATGCGACCTTCCCCACCGGCAGCGAAAGCTGGCCGGCATCGGCTTCGCGTTCGGCCAGGTCGGTCAGGCGGGTGGGATAGTCGCCGGTGAAGCAGGCGTCGCAGTGCTGCGGACAGGCGTTCTTGCGCTCTCCATTGCTGACCGCGCGGTAGAGCCCGTCGATCGAGACGAAGGCAAGGCTGTCGGCAACGATGAACCGGGTCATTTCCTCGACGTCCATCCGCGCCGCCAGCAGCTTGTGCCGTTCGGGGGTGTCGACGCCATAGAAGCACGAATGGCTGGTCGGCGGGCTGGCCACGCGCATGTGCACTTCGGCCGCGCCGGCATCGCGCATCATCTGCACGATCTTCATCGAAGTGGTGCCGCGCACGATCGAATCGTCGATCAGCACGATCCGCTTGCCTTCAACCAGCGCGCGGTTGGCGTTGTGCTTGCGCTTGACGTCGGCGTGGCGGGCGCCGTCGCTCGGCTGGATGAAAGTGCGCCCGACATAGTGCGAGCGGATGATCCCCAGTTCGAAGGGAATGCCGCTTTGCTGGGCATAGCCGATCGCCGCGGGCACGCCGCTGTCGGGCACGGGGATGACCAGATCGGCCTCTACCGGCGCTTCCTTGGCCAGTTCCATCCCGATCGCCTTGCGCGCTTCGTAGACCGAGCGGCCGCCCATCACCGAATCCGGGCGGCTGAAATAGACGTGTTCGAAAATGCAGGGGCGCGGGCTGGTCTTGCCGAAGGGCCGGTGGCTCGACATCCGACCGTCGGAGCGGACCTCGATGATTTCGCCCGGTTCGACCTCGCGCACGAATTCGGCGCCGACCACGTCGAGCGCGACGCTTTCGCTGGCGAAGATGGTGGCATCGCCGATCTTGCCCATCACCAGCGGGCGGATGCCCAGCGGATCGCGGCAGGCGATCATCCGCTTGGGGGTCATGCAGATCAGCGAATAGGCGCCCTCGATCATCCGCAGCGCATCGACGAAACGGTCGAGCAGCGTGGGATAGCGGCTGGTCGCGATCAAGTGCAGGATCACTTCGGTGTCGGAAGTCGACTGGAAGATCGCCCCCTTGTCGACCAGTTCGCGCTTGAGATGCACGGCGTTCGAGATGTTGCCGTTGTGCGCGACCGAAAAGGCGCCGCGCGCCAGGTCCGCGTGGAGCGGCTGAACGTTGCGCAGCCCCTGTCCGCCGGTGGTCGAATAGCGCACGTGGCCGCTGGCCATTTCGCCCGGAAGCTCGGCAAACATGCTGGCGTCGGAAAAGACCTGGGCGACATGGCCCAGGCCCCGGCGGGCGAAGAAGTCACTGCCGTCATAGCTGACGATGCCGACCGCTTCCTGGCCGCGGTGCTGCAGCGCGTGCAGCCCCAGGGCAGTCATCGCGGAAGCGTCACGCGCGCCGATAACGCCGAAAATGCCGCATTCCTCGCGCAGCTTGTCACCGTCTGCGTCAAGGAAGGGATGGGTAAGGTTCATGGGAATCGCTGGCCCTTGGATCGCCCTGTCGCGCCGCCTTTGGCGAGGTTTGGGCGCGAAGGCAAGGGCCGTGCGCGCCCGCATTGCACAACCAACTGATCTGCACACGAATTCGCTTGCCGGAAGGATGCGATTGCGGCTTTCTCGGGCCGGTTGAAACGGGAGATGCCGCGATGAAACCCAAGACCCTGGTCCTGTCCGTCCCGCTGCTGGCGCTGCTGCCGTCCGTAGCTCTTGCCGCCAAGGCGCCGCCGCCACCGCCGGAGACGATCCTGCATATCGAAGCCACTGCCACCGTGCCGCCTGACCAGGCGAAGATCACGATCTCGCTGTTCGGCCAGGGCGCGACCGAGAGCGAAGCCCGCGCGGACCTTGCCGGCAAGCAGAAGTGGCTTGCCGAAAAAATGGGCGCGCTGGGCATAGGCAGCGACGCGCTGGAACATGGCGCAGTGTCGCTTGACACCCGCGTCAATCTTGCGGCGGAGGAAGCTGCGTTTGCCGAGAAGGATGCGGCGATGGCGGCTGGAGCGCCGGGCCAGAAGCGCAAGCGACCCGCAGTCCCGGCTGCCCGGCCGATCTATGTAACCGCAGCGACAACCATATCGGTAAGCGACCTTTCGCGGGTTGATGCCCTGCGCGGCATTGGCGAGGTCAATGGCATGCCGAGTTTCCAGTTCCAGCGCAACTTCCGCTTTTCCGCGTCCAACCCTGATGCCGCACGCAAGGCCGCGCGCGAGGCGGCATTGGCCAAGGCGCGGCGCGAAGCAGACGAATATGCCGCATCGCTGGGCTACAAGGTGGTGCGAATGACCCGGGTGAGCAATGCGAACCCGCCAGTCGGCATGAACGACATCTATGCGATGTTCGGGATGATCGACGCCATGCCCGAACGCTTCATGCCCGGCTATTACGGCGCGACGACCAGCGCCAGCGTCTCGATCGATTTCGTGATCCAGCCGGACTGACGCGGTGCGGGCGCCCTTGCCAGCAGCAGGGCGCCCGCCTAAACGCCGCAGCGACAACCAGTTGCCGCGCGAGGTCGCTTCTTGATCCTGTCTCCCTTCGAATGGACCATTGCCAAGCGCTATATGCTGCCCGGTCGGGGCGAGGCATTTATCGCGCTGGTCGCGGGGATCAGCCTGGTCGCGGTGATGCTGGGGGTGGCCGCGCTGGTCATCGTGATGAGCGTGATGAACGGCTTTCGCGCCGAACTTTTCGACAAGATCGTCGGGCTCAACGGCCATGCCGTGGTCCAGGCCTATGGCGGGCGGCTGGAGAACTGGCGCGATGTGCTGAAGGATGTCCAGGCGACGCCTGGCGTGGTTCATGCCTCGCCGCTGATCGAGCAGCCCCTGCTGGCCAGCTTCAACGGCCGGGTCGAGGCGATCTTTGCCCGCGGCCAGACCCAGGATGACATTAACCAGTTGAACGACAAGGTGGTTTCGGGCCGGCTCGACGTGCTGAAGGCGGATGCCAACGAAGTCGCGATCGGATCGCAGCTGGCGCAGAACCTTGGCGCGCGGGTGGGGGATTCCATCACGATCATCAACCCGCAAGGCCAATCGACCCCGTTCGGCACGGTGCCGCGCCAGATCGCCTACCGGGTCGCCGCGATCTTCGAGATCGGGGTCTATGATTTCGACCAGCGGTTCGTGGTCATGCCGATGCAGGACGCGCAGACGCTGCTTCTATCGGGTGACACCGTGGGGATGATCGAGGTCAAGGTCGAAGACCCCGACGCGGCGTCCGAAACCCTGCTACCGGTCAGCCAGAAATACGCCGGCCGCGCCGTGGTGACCGATTGGAAGGCGATGAACGCCAGTCTGTTCGAGGCGCTGGCGGTGGAACGCGTGGCGATGTTCGTGGTGCTTTCGATCATTGTGCTGGTGGCGGTGTTCAACATCCTTTCCAGCCTGATCATGATGGTCCGCGCCAAGACCCGCGACATTGCGATCCTGCGCACGATGGGCGCCTCGCGGCGCTCGATCCTCAGGATATTCGTCACGCTCGGCTCGTTGATCGGGATGGCGGGAACGCTGGCCGGGCTGATGCTGGGCTTTGTCTTCCTCTATTTCCGCCAGGGCGTGGTGCGCTTTGTCGAACTGGTCACCGGGCAGAACCTGTGGGATCCGACGATCCGCTTTCTGACCGAGCTGCCCAGCCGCAGCGATCCGGTGGAGATCACGGTGATCGCGGTCATGGCGCTGGTGTTCAGTTTCCTTGCCACGCTTTACCCAGCGCTCAAGGCGGCGAGCACCGATCCGGTGCAGGTGCTGCGCTATGAGTGAGGCGGTGGTCAGACTGGCCGGCCTGACCCGCAGCTTCGAGCAGGGCGGGGTCACGATCGAGGTGCTGCGCGGGGTCAACCTGGTGGTTGCCCCGGGCGAGATCGTCGCGTTGCTCGGCCCGTCGGGCTCGGGCAAGTCGACCTTGCTGCAGGCGGTCGGGCTGCTCGAAGGCGGGTTCGGCGGCAGGATCGAAATCGCCGGAACCGATGCCAGCGTGCTCTCGGGCGATGAGCGCACCATGTTGCGGCGCGACCGGATCGGCTTCGTCTACCAGTTCCACCACCTGCTGCCCGATTTCACCGCGCTCGAGAACGTCGTTCTTCCGCAGCTGGTCGGCGGCGCGCTGCAAGGCCCGGCAGAAGAACGCGCTGGTCAGCTTCTCTCAGCGCTGGGGCTGGCCGAACGGCTTGGCCATCGGCCCAGCCAGCTTTCCGGCGGCGAGCAGCAGCGGGTCGCCGTGGCCCGCGCGCTCGCCAACAAGCCGGTGCTGGTCCTCGCCGACGAGCCGACCGGCAACCTTGACGAGAAGACCGCCGACCGCGTGCTCGAGCAGTTCCTCGAACTGGTCCGCACCCAGGGCAGCGCCGCGCTGGTGGCGACCCACAACGATCGGCTGGCCCAGCGCATGGACCGGATCGTCCGCCTCCACGAAGGAGTCCTCGAATGACGACCATCGCCGATTTCACCGCCGACCTGCCCGGCGGCAGGCAGATCGATCTTGCCGACAAGCTGGGCAAGGTCCTGCTGGTGGTCAACACCGCCAGCAAGTGCGGCTTCACCCCGCAGTATGATGGACTCGAAGCGCTGTGGCAGCGCTTTGGCGACCGGGGCTTTGAAGTGCTGGCCTTCCCCTGCAACCAGTTCGGCGGGCAGGAACCGGGCAGCGCCGAACAGATCGAGGAATTCTGCAAGGTCAACTTCGGGCTCAGCTTTCCGCTGATGGCCAAGGTCGAGGTCAACGGTCCGGGCGAGACGCCGCTTTACCACTGGCTCAAGAATGAAGCACCGGGGCTGATGGGGACACGGTCGATCAAGTGGAATTTCACCAAGTTCCTGATCGATCGCCAGGGCAAGGTCGTGCGGCGCTATGCCCCGGCCGACAAGCCTGAGAGCATCGTCAAGGACATTGAGCGGCTATTGTAGCGCCTTGTAATGGGCGAAATTACTTCGCCAGGGCTGCCAATGCCGACTGGTCGATGCTCGCCACGGCTGACTTCAATTCGTCGATAGAACCAGCTTCTCCCTCGGCACTGACGAAGAACCGGCTGGCGACCTGCTGAGAATATTCGCCGCTGCCGGACCCCTTGTTCCAGCGTTCGACCACCATTTGACCGTTCACCGTGCTGGTCTTGTCATAGCCATTGGCATCCTCATGGCTCTGCGCCGCGCCCATCGCCCCGGCCAGGCCGGCGAGCGCGCCGAGACCCGCGGAATCGATCACCGACAGCTTGATCGACTTGTCGCCCGAAGTGTAGGTTGCCGATACACCCTTGCCCATCGCCCCGACTTCGCCGGTATCAAGCGAGGAGCGGGTGTACGACCCGAGCGAGGCGGGCAGCAATGCCTGCAACTTGCCCGTGTCGACCGGCGGAAGCTGGCCGTTGGCGGCTGCTTCCATCTGCTTGCCCGCCGTTTCGAGGTTGGCGGTGTCGATCGTCCCGCCGCCGGGCAGGTTGACCTCGAGCGAGTCGCCGCCATTCCCGGCCGCGCCCATGCCCATCGCGGTGATGCGGCTGGTTACCGTTCCGGCGATGATCGACAGCACCAGCGCCGCGACAACCACGACCACGGTATAGATCGTTGCCTTGTCCTCGGGCACTTTCATCAAGAGGGTCGAGCCCCTGTAGAGCAGGTAGATCCCATAGAGCCCGGCGATGATCCCCAGCGCACCCAGCGCGGGAACGATCCCCAGGATTCCCGCGACCCAGCCCGGCGTCATCGCCGCCGCGACCAGCTTGAACGCCTGGGTCCGGTTCGCTTCGCCGCCGAAATTGGGGGCCAGGAAATCCGCCAGCAGCGAAACCAGCAGCAGCGAGACCAGGCTCATCACGAAGCTGGTCAGCGCCATGCTGAGCCCACTGATCAGGCCGGGCTTGAAGGTCACCAGGAACAGGCTGATGCCGAATACCTGTCCCCCGATAAAGCCGGCAATCGGCCCGACCAGGGCAAGCGGCAGGGCATAGCGGGCAACGATGTCACCCGGTGTGGTCTGCTCGGCAGCCAGCACCGGAAAGGTTTCGCCGGGTTGGAGGATTATTGCCTTGGCGCGGTCTACCAGTCCATCGAGCTGCGGCATCTTGCCATCGTTCATGTCCCGTCCCCTTGTTTGGATGGAATTGCAGTGAAACGACCCGGTGCTATGCGGCGCATCGAACCACAGATCGCCCGGTTTGCAAAGGCCCCCGCGGCGGCTGGGGATGAGGCAGTGGAAAAGGTGGCGGCGGTTTTGCGAATCCGGCGCGCGGTGCCTACCTAGGCGGCATGGCCCACACCGGTTTCGTTCCCTTGCGCGTATTGTCCAGCTATTCGATGCTCGAAGGAGCGATCGATCCCAAGGCGGTGGTCAAGCTGGCCAAGGAGCGCGGATTTCCGGCGATCGCGATTGCCGACCGCAACGGGCTCTACGCGATGATGGCCTTTGCCGCGGCGGCGCGCGATGCGGGGATTCAGCCGATCATCGGCTGCCTGCTGGGCGTGCGGCGCGGCGGCGATGGGCCGATCGACTGGCTGGCGCTCTACGCCCAGAACGAAGCCGGCTGGCAGAACCTGTGCCACCTGGTTTCCGCCGCCCATCTTGATCGCCCGCTCGAACTTGAAGCCCATGTCACGTTCGAGCAGCTCGAAGGCCATACCGACGGCCTGCTGTGCCTGACCGCCGCGGGCGAGGGCGCGCTGGTGCGGCTGCTGTCCGAAGGGCGGCAGGACAGGGCAGAGGCCTATTGCGAACGGCTCGAGCAGCTTTTCCCCGGCCATCTCTATATCGAGATCGCGCGGCGCGGCGATGCGGCAGAAGAAGCAGCGGAGGACGCGCTGCTTGACCTTGCCTATGCGCGCGAGCTGCCGCTGGTCGCCACCAATCCGGCTTCCTATGGCGATCCCGGCTTTTACGGCGCGCACGATGCCATGCTGTGCATCGCCAATTCGACCCACGTCGATGCGCCCGACCGGCCGCGCTCCAGCCCGCAGTGGTGGGTCAAGAGCGCGCCGATGATGAACGAGCTGTTCGCCGACCTTCCCGAGGCGGTGGCCAATACCCTGGTGGTGGCGCAGCGCTGCGCCTTTGCCCCGCCCAAGCGCAGGCCGCTGCTTCCCAGCCTTGCCGGCGATGCCGCGGGCGAGGCGCAGATGCTGATCGACGATGCCCGCGCCGGGCTCGCGGCGCGGCTCCAGCCCTATTACCCCGCCGCCGCCGAGGCGGAGCTGCTCGAAGTCCTGCGCGCCGAGGGCGAGGACCGGCTGGCGGCCCTCGACAGGTTCAGGGCGAACGGGCTGGGGGACGAATTCCTCGAATACGCCGACCGGCTCGATTTCGAAACCGGCGTGATCAACACGATGGGCTTTGCCGGATACTTCCTGATCGTGGCGGACTTCATCAAGTGGGCCAAGGACAACGATATTCCGGTCGGGCCGGGGCGCGGTTCGGGTGCGGGCAGCGTGGTCGCCTGGGCGCTGACCATCACCGATCTCGATCCGATCAAGCTGGGGCTGCTGTTCGAACGCTTCCTCAACCCCGAACGCGTATCGATGCCGGACTTCGATATCGACTTCTGCGAAACCCGCCGCGGCGAGGTGATCCGCTATGTCCAGGCCAAGTACGGCCACGATCACGTCGCGCAGATCATCACTTTCGGCAAGCTCAAGGCCAGGGCGGTGCTGCGCGATACCGGGCGCATCCTGCAGATGAGCTATGGCCAGGTCGACCGGCTGACCAAGATGGTCCCCAACCACCCGACCGATCCGTGGACCCTGCCGCGCGCGCTCAACGGGGTGGCCGAACTCAAGCGCGAATACGACAACGACGAGGAAGTCCACCGCCTGATCGACCTTGCGATCCAGCTCGAAGGCTTGAACCGCAACAGCTCGACCCACGCCGCCGGGGTGGTGATCGGCGACCGCCCGCTGGCGCAGCTGGTGCCGCTCTACCGCGATCCGCGCTCGGACATGCCGGTCACCCAGTTCGACATGAAATATGTCGAGGATACCGGGCTGATCAAGTTCGACTTCCTTGGTCTCAAGACCCTGTCGGTGCTCAAGAAGGCGCTGCAACTGCTCA
This sequence comes from Sphingomonadaceae bacterium, assembly GCA_046348665.1. Lineage (GTDB taxonomy): Bacteria > Pseudomonadota > Alphaproteobacteria > Sphingomonadales > Sphingomonadaceae > Novosphingobium. The sequence goes on from JAXMDV010000001.1 coordinate 2,142,927, forward strand.
AGCGGCGCGAAATCAGGATCAATCTCGACGCGCTGCCGTGGGACGACGGCGAGGTCTACGACCTTCTGCAATCGGGCAATACCGTGGGGGTTTTCCAGCTCGAATCCGAAGGGATGCGGCGGACCCTGGCTGCGGTCAAGCCGACCAATTTCGGCGACATCATCGCGCTGGTTTCGCTCTATCGCCCGGGTCCGATGGACAACATCCCGCTGTTCGGGCGGCGGAAGAACGGGCTGGAGGCGATCGTCTATCCGCACCCCAGGCTGGAAGGGATCCTTTCGGAAACCTACGGGATCTTCGTCTACCAGGAACAGGTCATGCAGGCGGCGCAGATCCTCGCCGGCTACTCGCTCGGCGACGCCGACCTGCTGCGCCGCGCGATGGGCAAGAAGGTTCAGGCCGAAATGGACGCCCAGCGGCAGCGGTTCGTCGAGGGCTGCAAGGAAGTTTCGGGGATCGAACCGGGTAAGGCCAACGAACTGTTCGACTTGATCGACAAGTTCGCCGGCTATGGCTTCAACAAGAGCCACGCCGCGGCCTATGCGCTGCTGGCCTACCAGACCGCCTGGCTCAAGACGCACTATCCGCACGAATTCTATGCCGCCTCGATGTGCTTCGACATGCACCAGTCGGAAAAGCTGGCGGTGTTCGTCGATGACATGCGCCGCAGCGGGATCGTCATCGAAGGGCCGGACATCAACCGGTCCGAGGCCGAATTCATGGTCGAACGCACCGACGAAGGCTATGCCGTGCGCTATGCGCTCGCGGGGGTCCGCAACGTGGGCGAAAAGGCGATGGATGCGATCGTCGCCGAACGCGAGGCCAATGGCCGCTTCGTCAGCCTCGAAGACCTGTTCCGCCGTGTGCCCTATGGGTCGATGAACCGCCGCCAGCTTGAAGGGCTGGCCGGTTCCGGGGCATTCGATGCGCTTGAACCCAACCGGGCCAAGGTGCTGGCCAACGCCGACATGCTGCTGGCCGTTGCCGACGAGGCCGAGCGCAGCCGCTCAAGCGGACAGGCCGGACTGTTCGGCGGCGACGATCACGCGGCCCCCGCGCTGCGCCTGGCCGAGGTCGAGCCGTGGTCCAGGGCCGAGCAGATGGCCAAGGAACGCGAGAATTTCGGCTTCTATTTCGCCGCCCATCCGGTCGAGCAATGGCGCGCGGTGGCGATTGCCAACGGCGCGCGCACCTATGCCGCGCTGATGGAAAGCGGAGTTTCGGGCGGCGGACGAGCGCAGGCGGTGATGGCGGCGATGGTCGAAGGCGTGAACCGCGGCAAGACCCGGCGCGGGGCCGATTTCGTGCGGGCGGACTTTTCCGACAGTTCGGGCCAGTTCTCTGCCGCCTGCTTCGAGGAAAGCCTGGTCGATCCGATGTTGCAGTGGGCCAAGGACGGAACCTGCCTGCTGCTGACGGTCGAGCTTGACGCGCCCAGCCCGGAAGAGCCGCCGCGCGTGACGGTGCGCGGGGCGCGGCCGCTCAACGAGGTCAAGATGGCCAGCGCGATGCAGCTGCGCTTCGATGTGCTGCGGCCCGATGTCTTTGCCGAACTGGCCATGCTGCTCCAGCCGGGAGAACCAGGCCGCGGCGAAGTGCTGGCGCGGCTGCGCACCGGGCGGGGGCACGATCAGCTTGTGCGGCTGGGCAGTGATTTCCATCTTGATGGAGCGATCGCTGAACGCTTGGCAAGCGTCGACGGACTTGCCAATGTGCAACTCAGCGCGCGGCGGGGATCAGCGAAACTGAGGCTCGTCGCCTAGGGCGGCTTCGACAAACATCATTGCGATGAGCGAAGCGGCGCGGCAATGGGGAGCCGCGCAAGTGCCTGGAACGCTTGGCTAGGCTCGCGATGACGAGCACGAGGGATGGAGAGGAAAGAAATGCTGGGAGCAATGCAGGACTGGGACCTTCGGGTCACCCACCTGATCGATCACGCCGCGCGCGAGCATACCAATCGCGAAATCGTCACGCGCTGGGCCGATGGGAGCGAGACGCGGACCACCTGGGCGGGTATCCGCCACGATGCCTTGCGGATGACCCAGGCGCTGCGCCGGATGGGTATCCAGAAGGGTGATCGCATCGCGACGCTGGCGATGAATCATGCGCGGCACCTGGTGTCATGGTACGGCGCGGTCGGGGTGGGCGGGGTGCTTCACACCGTCAATCCCCGCCTGTTCGATGACCAGCTTGAATACATCGCCAACCATGCCGAAGATCAGGTGCTGCTTTACGATAAGGCTTTCACCCCGATCATCGAGCGGATGAAGAGCAAGTGGACCGCGATCCGCCACTACATCTGCTTTGACAACGGCGAGTTCGAGGACTGGATCGGGGCCGAGGACGGCCAGACCGAGTGGGCGAGCGGAGACGAGCGCGATCCCTGCATGCTGTGCTACACCAGCGGCACGACCGGCAACCCCAAGGGCGTGCTCTACGAACACCGGTCGACCATGCTGCATGCGATTACCGGCCTGCAGCCGTCGATCTTCGATTTCGATACCCGCAGCGTGATGCTGCCCGTGGTGCCGATGTTCCATGCGTCGAGCTGGGGCCTGCCGTGGTCAGGCGCGGCAGCGGGGATCAAGTTCGTGTTCAGCGCGGTCAACGACGCCGCGGTGCTGTGCGAACTGATGAACCGCGAAGAGGTAACCCATTCCGCCGGGGTGCCGACGGTCTGGCTTGCCACGTTCCAGCACATGGACGCGACCGGCGTGACGCTGCCCACGCTGCGCCACGCGATCATCGGCGGTTCGGCCGCGCCGCGCTTCATGATCGAGCGGCTGATGAAATCCGGGGTCAACGTCGCCCACGCCTGGGGGATGACCGAAACCAGCCCGATCGGCACAACCGGGGCGGTGACCTGGGACTGGGCCAGCAAGAGCTGGGAGGAACAGCTCGACATCAAGCAGATGCAGGGCCGGGTGCCGTTCGGGGTCGAATTGCGCACGGTCGATCTTGGCGATCCGACGAAGGAACTGCCGCGCGATGGCAAGTCCAGCGGCGCGCTGCAGGTGCGCGGGCCGTGGATCATCAAGCGCTATTTCAAGGCCGAAGCGGATGCGGTGGTCGATGGGCAGTGGTTCGATACCGGCGATGTCGGCATCATCTATCCCGACGGCACGCTGCAGCTGACCGACCGGACCAAGGACGTGATCAAGAGCGGCGGCGAATGGATCAGCTCGGTCGAGCTTGAGAATGCCGCGGTCGGCCATCCGGCGGTTGCCGAAGCCGCCGCGATCGGCATTTTCCATCCCAAGTGGGACGAACGCCCGATCCTGGTGGTGGTCAAGAAGGCCGGCATGGAAGTGACCGCCGAAGAGATCAAGGCGCACCTTGCCAAGAGCGTCGCCAAGTGGTGGCTGCCCGATGCGGTGGAATTCGTCGCCGAGATCCCCCACGGCGCGACCGGCAAGATCAGCAAGAAGGACCTGCGCGACCAGTTCCGCGACTACAAGCTGGCAGACGCCTGACATGGCCGGACACATCGATCCCAGCCGCGAAAACTGGCAGGCGTTCAAGGATCTGCCGCGGGATACGCCGATCCACATGCTCAACCTGATCAGGTTTCGCGATGTGGCGGAATATCCCGAAGGGCACCCGCTGCACGGCAAGGGCCTGACCGGGCGCGAGGCCTATGCGATCTACCGCGAGGGCTTCCAGCGCGTCGTCGCGAACGATGGCGCGGCGATGGTGTGGGAAGCGCCGATCGAATGCACGGTTACCGGCCCGACAGGCGAATGGGACGAGGCTTTCGTGATGGGCTATCCCAACAGCGCCCTGTTCATGGCGATGGTCAAGAACGAGGACTACATCCGCGATGTCGTGCCCCACCGCACCGCGGCGGTGGCGGACAGCCGTCTCATCCGGTTTCGGGGATAGGACTCTAAAGAAGCCGCATTTGCCCGTCCGGTTCGGGGCGCACGAACTGGCTGCAATCGAGGATGGGCTGCTCGCGGTTGAGTCCGAGCCGCTTGCAGGCGATCCTGAAGCGCGCGCGAAAGACATCGGCCCAGACGCCCTGCGGCTTCATCCGGGTGAAGAAACCGGGATCGTTGTCCTTCCCCTCGCGCATCGACTGGACGGTGTGGATCACCTTGCCGGCGCGATCGGGGAAGTGGACTTCGAGCCATTCCCTGACCAGCGGCGCGACCTCGTGCGGCAGGCGCAGCATGATCCAGCTGGCGGTCTGAACCCCGCGCGCGGCGGCCTCTTCCAGGATCCCCTCGATGAACCGGTCGGTGATTGCCGGGATGACCGGGGCGACCGAGACATGCGCGGGAATGCCCGCGGCGGCGAGCTTTTCGAGCGCTTCGAGGCGTTTGGCCGGAGCGCTTGCGCGCGGTTCCAGAAGGCCGGACAACTTGGGCTCAAGGCTGGTGACGGACACTGAAACGGCGGTCAGGTTGCGCCTGGCAAGTTCTACCAGCAGGTCGATGTCGCGCACCACCCGCGCGCTCTTTGTAGTGATGGTCACCGGGTGCCCGGTCTCCAGGCAGACCTCGAGCACGCTGCGGGTGATCCGGTAGCGCGCCTCGATCGGCTGGTAGGGATCGGTGTTGGTGCCCATCGCGATCGGCGCGACCTTGTAGCCCGGTTTGGCCAGCGTTTCGCGCAAGAGCCTTGCGGCATCGGGCTTGGCGAACAGTTTCGTTTCGAAGTCCAGCCCCGGTGACAGATCATGGAAAGCGTGGCTGGGCCGGGCGTAGCAATAGATGCAGCCATGCTCGCAGCCGCGATAGGCGTTGATCGAACGGTCAAAGGGGATGTCGGGCGACCGGTTGAAGCTGATAATCGTGCGTGCGCGTTCCTTGATCACCTCGGTGCGCAGCCTGGGTCCGGGGCCGTCGATCTCCCCGCGCGCATCGAGCCAGTCGCCATCCGTCTCGCGCGCGGCAAGGCCGAAGCGCTGCGGCATCTGGGCGCTCTGCGCGCCGCGGCCATGAACCGGTGTGGGCATGGCACAATAAGAACATAAGCAGAACGAAATTGCAATCCTCTCCCGCGCGGGGAGGGGAGCGGAGGTCCTAGGTCACAGACCCA
>JAXMDV010000002.1:0-773381 GCA_046348665.1 Sphingomonadaceae bacterium
AGGGCCGCGATAGTAACGGAGCCGATGGCACCAGCCTGGTCGTATACTCTGCAGGCGGAGTTCGAAATTCCTTCCGTTGCTCCGTGATCGACAACTTCAAAACCGATCCATTCTCCTTCGGGGAGCCGGTGGATGTATAGCGTCAGGTCGCTGTTGATATAACCCAATCCTGCGGGGCTAATCTGGCTAAACGGACTTGCATAGTCTGCTGCTACCGCGACCCTGGCAAAGGGGGTCAATGGTTCTCCCTCGACCAGCTCGCGGACTTCCCTTAACCAGGCGCGCCTTTGGCGCACTTCCTTTCGCAGATCACCTGTCATCTGACGAACGTCCCACAATCCCCGGGCAGACGTCGCCGCTTCATTTGAGGGCAACTCGTCCGGCCCTGGCACCGACCAGTCAGAGGGCTGCCAGATTGCGCCCTCGGGGCGTTCTCCGCGGCGCAAAAATTGGCAGAGACCATGAGCCACCACTTCGCCGCCATTTCGGAACTCGGCCTCAACCAGTTTGATGCGCGACCCGGCCCGCAATATTTTGGTGGAAATCTCTACCGTTGCCATCTTCGACATCCGGAACATATCGACAGTCAGGCGTACAGGGACAAACTCTGGATGGCCATGGCACCGCTCGATTTCGGAGCCAAGCAGCCCAGCAACTGCACGGCCACTGAGCGTTTCCTCTCCCCAAGGCCCCCGACTTGCAAGGGTTGGCCTCAGAGTGCTGCCCTCGCGGTGGAAAAATGGAATCTCTGGACCAACAATTTCAAGGCTCAATCCACATCTCCCAGCAACGTGAGGACAGATTGCCGCCTCGAACGGCGTTCGGATAGCAAAAAACCAGACCAGGGATACAAGCAAACATCCGCTTCAGCTCATGAGCGCCTCGAGCTCAGGGCACCTGCGTTTCCCCGGCTTCGACAAGAATATATTGGATGGTCTCGTCCTGACCGGGAATCGGAGTAATCGTAATCGACAACCGGGCTCGTTGTGCGGCTCGATCTATGGTCAGAATACCACCAACTCCAGCTTCTGCTTTTCGAACAGCCTGTTCCAGCGCGCCGCCCGGACCAGGCGCATTTTGGCCGCCAAGCCACGCAGTTTCCCAGATAGGTCGTCCAATTTCGGCTTGACCGAGCGTTGTCAGGGTGTGCGCAGAACGATTTGCTTCGACGATTCTTCCGTTCGGATCGAGAAGCACGATCGCCTCCCGAGAATTGTCGAAAACGGCCCGGATGCGGCGCTCCCGTTCGATCAGTTCGGCTTTGGTTCGGTTGCGCTCGGTCACATCCCGCAATTGAGCTGTAAACGTAAGCCGACCTCCGGCCGACACGCGCGTAATTGTCGCTTCGAGCGGGAATACGTCCCCGTTGCGCCTTTGCCCCTGAACTTCCGCGCGCTCGCTCATCAAGCGTGACGGCGATTTAGACTGCGCAAACGAATGAACCTGGGAATCGTGATCGTCGCGGAACTGCGAGGGAATCAGGATCGAAAGCGGTTGCCCGATAACTTCGTCCACATTGAACCCGAACATCCGTTCCGCCGCCGGATTGAAAAAGATGATTCGGTGATCTGAATCGATCGTCACCGTCGCATCGGCCGCGACGAGCAACAATCGCTCCGCTCGCAGGTTTGCATCCTTCAAAGCGATCTGGGCCAAGCGGCGTTCCGTATTGTCCCGCACCGTTATGAAATAGCGCTGTTGCCCTTCGATCGGGCCCTCACGAACGCGAACTTCTGCGGTGAGATCAGTTCCGTCGCATCGACGTGCCGTCAATTCCAGAAATCGCGATTGTTCAAGGTCCGACGCTGCCGCCCATTTTGCTAGCCATTTGACCGGATCCGCCCTCCTCGATGGATCGGGCGGAACGAGCTTTCTCATCGGCTGCCCGATAAGTTCTTCACTCGAATAACCCAGCAACGACTCTGTTGTACTGTTGACATATGTGATCACGCCATCCGGGCGGGTGACGATCACAGCTTCGGGCAAATTTCGCACAACGAGGCTGAAAAAATCCGAACGAAGTTCGTCATCAGGTTCGCCAACGTGGGTCACAAATCCGCCTCCAACTCATTAGGCTGGCCGCCTTGCACCGAGGACAATGCGGCCAGCCGGTACAGGATCAATCAGGCAACGGGATTTCCGCCTTCCATCGCCTCAAGCACCCGCTGATCTTCAAAGATCGTGATCCCCGCTTCGTCGTATTTCTTGCGAATAGTGGGGGTGAACAAGCCGACCCTGGCTAGGGCTGGCATCATCAGATCGTTGAGCGAGTGGATTTGGCCGGGCGGCAACTCCTGGGTAATCCCTTGTTCGGCAGCTTCCTTCATACCCTTGAAGAAGTCCGCTGGGTCGATGTTGCTGTTCTCCAGCACCTCAAGGAATCCCTTGTCGACGCTGTCGGTCGTTGTCGCTGCACCCGGGCGGCGCCACATCATGGACACGGCCTGAAACGCGAACTCGGCGCAATCTTCAAGGTCGTCGGGATGCATTTTTGCAAACAATGGCCCGAGATAAGTATGGCCGAAGGTCACGTGTCTGCTCTCGTCCCGCATGACGCCGAACATGAGCTTCTTTAGAAGTTCACACTGGGTGGTCCGATAGACGTTGTTGAATGACCCGAGAGCCATGCTCTCAACGATCATGTTCATCCCGATCATGACCTTCTCGAACCGGTCGGACTTGAGCGTGGCATCGATCACGCCCTTCAGACCCTTGGCCATCGGATAGACGATCGCCACCTTCTCGCAATACTTGGCGAAGACCTCCACGTGTCGGGCCTCGTCCATCGTCTGAGTGGCGGCATAGACAGCATTGCCGAACTATGCCGCAAGGAAGGCATTGCACAGAGCCTGTATTACACCCGGTCGAAAGAGCGGCGGAAGCGGGCAAGCGGCGCCTCGCGGGTGACACCGCCCGTGCCGCGACCAGCGGCGAGGCGGACCTGCGCCGTGAAGCCCGTGCCCTGAAGGAATGCGTGGCCGACCTGACGCTCGAAACCGTCTGCTCAAAAAAGCATGATCGCGGATGGGGGCGACGACGAATGAGGTATCCCGCATCCGAGAAGCTCGAGATCATCCGGATCGTCGAGCAGTCGCATCTGCCGACGAAGCTCACTCGACAAGCTGGGGATCGCACGCCGGACGTTCTACCGCTGGTACGACCGGTTCCTCGAAGGCGGACCGGAGGCGTTGGAAGATCGGCCATCGGCACCGAGCCGCGTGTGGAACCGGATCCCGCCTGACATTCATGATCAGATCATCGAACTGGCGCTGGAGCAGTCCGAGCTGAGCCCGCGGGAGCTGGCGGTGCGCTTTACCGACGAAAGGCGTTATTTCTCGTGTCGGAAGCCACGGTTTACCGCCTTATGAAGGCCCATGACCTGATCACCAGCCCGGCCTATGTGGTGATCAAGGCCGCCGATCAGTTCCACACCAAGACCACGCGGGTGAACGAGATGTGGCAGACCGACTTCACCTATTTCAAGATTATCGGGTGGGGCTGGATGTACCTGTCGACCGTGCTCGACGACTTCTCACGCTACATCATCGCCTGGAAGCTGTGTACCAACATGCGCGCCGAGGACGTGACCGACACGCTGGACATGGCACTGGCCGCATCGGGCTGCGACAGCGCCACGGTGCTGCACAAGCCAAAGCTGCTGTCGGACAATGGCCCCAGCTACATCGCGGGCGAACTGGCGGAATACATCGAGGCCCGGAAGATGAGCCATGTTCGCGGTGCCCCGCTACACCCGCAGACCCAGGGAAAGATCGAACGCTGGCACCAGACCTTGAAGAACCGCATCCTGCTCGAAAACTACTTCCTGCCCGGCGACCTTGAGGCCCAGATCGAAGCCTTCGTCGAGCACTACAATCACCAGCGCTATCACGAGCCTGAACAACGTGACCCCCGCCGATGCTTACTTCGGCAGGGCACCGGCCATCATCAAACAACGTGAAAGGATCAAGCGAAAGACCATCGAACATAGGCGCTTGCAACACCGCAAACTCGCCGCCTAACATCAACCCCCAGACGAAGCCCGCACTCCGCTAATCTACGCCGCGAGTTGTGCTGAATGTTCTGACGACGGACAGTCGAATCGAATTAGAACATATAGAGAACATAATCTGTAGGAAAACGCTTTGTCAGCGGCGCAGAGCGGAGGCTGCGCGGGTGGAGGTACGTTGTGATGGAGATGCCCCATGTCGAAGGTTCAGCATCTGATGCATCTGAGGCGCGTGCGAGGAAGATGAATGAGGCGCTTGGCGGGACCTGGTCGCGCTCTAAGGGCATGTGCTGCTGTCCGGCTCACCCTGACCGCACACCATCGCTCAGCATCACGCTCGGCAAGCGGGCGATCCTGGTCCATTGCTTCGCCGGCTGCACCAACGAAGCGGTCATCCGTGCCTTGGCGCGGCTTGGCGTGCGGATTGCGGACCTGTTCGATGGGGCAGGCGGCCCGATCACAAACGAACCGCGCGTGGACACCGCCAACCGCAATGCGTTTCGGCTGTGGCTCGAAAGCTCGATCCTGACTGGCACACCGGCTGAGCGCTATCTCGCGGGACGGGGGATCACCATCTCGAGATACGGTTCCATCCGCGCATGCCGCTCGGACCAAAGGGAGCGGTGCGGTTCCTGCCAGCCCCTGCTGCGGCGGTACGCAACGACGCCTGCATCCTGGCAGTGGGGCGCATCTTCCTTGATCCTGACACATGTCGGCTTGCCGACTTCGAGCAACCCAAACGCCTGCTCGGTGGTCCCGGCTCAGGCGCGGTAAGCCATTGATCGCGATCTCGTCGCCCTTGGCGGCGGCATCGGCGATCGCGGCGAAAACGCCGTCGACGACCTTTCGGGCGTCGGCCTGGTCAGGCCATTGGCTTTGGCGAGCTTCGGCGAGGTCGGCATTGTTCATGGGTCTTGGTGTCCTTTGCAAAATCGGGAGACGCGCGGGTAAAGCCGATTGGCGCCGCAGACCAAGGCGCGAACCCGCTTTTCCACATTCCTGAGCCAAACAAAGAGCGGCCCCCCGGCGCAAAGCCAGGGACCGCTTCAGGTTTACGAGCGAACTGCTTGTCAGGAGGAGGTCAGGCAGCCAGCTCGCGGGGGTCTGTCGTCGTCGTTGGCGCCGTCGTTCGCCGCGGCGGCGGCAGCTGCTTCCGTCACCGGCTCGTCGAGCTCGGTAATGGGCGCATCCACCGCGGCAAAGCGCATCACCTCCGGCACCCAAGCCAGCGCACGGTCGCGCACTTCGACTTCGGTAATGTAGGTCCCTGCGAAAACGCGCTCGGCGCTCATCGCGAGGTCGCCCTTCTTGGACAGCGGCGAACCGGCTCGGCGAGGTCCGGACCGCCGACCGCCGAGAGCGCGTCGAGGATCACCGCCTTCGAGACCCGGTCGAAATAGCTGGCGGCGGTCGGACGCCACCACGCGGCCATGTCGATGCCGATCAGGCCGCCGAGGTGGACGTGGAACTCGATCCGGCGTTCCCGGATCGACCTTCAATTCCTTAATCACGAAGGCTTGCGTCACGTCCGAACCGCGTTGCTCCTCGACGATCCTAATCAGCTCGCCCTTGAGCGTGCCATTGGCGGCAGGATCGGCGAGCTCGAGGATCTGGCTCATCCAGTAGTCGAGCCCTTCGGGGCTGCGGTTGAGCAGCAGCAGCGCGGCGTCGCGGGTGACGAATTCGAGATAGCCGGGCGCTGACCTGGCGCTCGACACAGTGAGCGGCGCGGGTCGTCGGGACCAGCAGCACTTCGCGGTCGCGGGTCGCGGCGAAGCCGCCGGCGACGACCAGGGCGACCGCGAGCCCGGCACTGGTCAGCGCGAACAGGTTGCGCCGCCTGAGTAGGACTCCGCTGCGTTCACGGGAAATCTGGACAAGCATGGTTGTCTCCTCAGCCGGCGAGCAGCCGGCAATGGGAGGGCGGGGTCACTTTGAGACCGGTGAGACCTGCGGGCAGGTGCCAATAGGCGGCATGATTACCCAGCCCAACTGCGGCCTGCTTTGGCCTTGGTGGAGCGCAAACCAGAAGCAGCGGCAAGGGCGATGCCGACAAAGACGTGTCGCGAGGATCCCCCGTGAAGGGGATCTTGATCATCCCGGCAAACTCGTCGACGGTCCAGAAGCCGATCAGCTCCGGGTCATCGAGCCGCCGGGGAATGATGTACCGGTCGCTCATGTGTTCCGCCCTCCCTGGCTTTGCCGGTCAGATGACCGCGGTGACGACCGAGGTGACGATCGGCACGCCGGTCCCGACGCCGATGCCGACCCCGACCGGGACCGCGATCTGCGCGAGGGTGAAGCGGCCCGAAGCGAGCCCGATCAGGCCGCCGGCGAGGCTGAGCACGGTGATGATCTTGCCGCCCGAGCCTTCGAGGAAGTCGGTGAACTTCTGCAGGGCGGGGGCGAAGGTCGTGTCGGCACCGGCATAGGCGGCGCTGGCAGCCAGGGCGCCGATCGCGACCGGCAGGGCCAGGCTGGCGAGCTTGCCGAGGCGGGTGCCGCGGCGGATCGAGGGGAGGGCAGTGGCATTCATGGGGACTATTCTCCGTCTGGTGGCACAGCGGATGTTCGCTGTACGTTCTTGGTGCGGAGAAGTTTGGCTGTAGGAAATGGTAAGAAGCGAAATCGCGGTGGCCGAGGCTATCCTGGCCAGCAAATTTGATCTGGTGAGCGTCGTTTGCGGGGCTTTTCCGCTGCTATGAGAATAGCCTGCTGCTCTGATGCGGACGCGCTCCGCTTCATTGCGGATTTGCTCCGCTCGGAAGCGGACCAATCGATTCGTTCGGAGCGAAGGAAATCCTATATGTTCTTTTTATGTTCTTTTCACTTTCCTACAGCATTGGACTCGCGATAGCTCGACGACAATTGGTTCGAATCGAGGTCCGATCATGGATGCAGGACAACCCAGTCTCCATTTGCGCATTGCTCGTCTGCTGACCCTTGCGGTTCGCGAGAGCGGTCTGTCGACGGCGCAAATTGCGCGCAAGGCCGAACTGAAGTGGGACACGGTCAGGCGAACTCTGGACGGCAAGCGTGCCGCCACGATTCCGGAAATTGTTGCGATCCTGGCGGCCGCGGGTTTTCCCGGCGACGAGACCCTAAGGCTTACGCTGTTGCTGGGCGAAGACTTTGCCTTGAATCGAGCGGGCAGTGACGTCGCAAAGTTTCTCGGTGAGTTCCTGCAACAGGCTCCCATCGAAATTGTGGCGCAGCTGGGTGATGACGTCGACGAGCTGCGTCCTCGCTGGGCAAATGGCACGGCTAAGATGTTGGCCAGAACCCTTTCACAACACGTTGCAGAGCTGAACCGTCGGGGTGACGCGATCGGCGATCGCATACCCCATGAAGCGCCCAAGCACTGAGCGGTGCGAGGTTAGGCCCTTACCAGATTGGTTCGGTAGAAATGCTATGACTATCCAGGAACTCCTTACCTGCCAGGAAGTGATGCAGCTGACAGGGATTCGTAGCCGCACGACGATCTGGAGGCGTGTCCAGCGAGGATCTTTTCCAGCCCCACTGGATTTTGGTTTTGGCCGCCTGCGGTGGAAGGCGGAAGACATTTCAGAGTGGGTCAATTCGCTACCTAAAAGGCGCTACTGACGGAAACCCGCCGAGGCACGTCCCGGCGCCATTTCCCGGGCGACACATCCGTCTCCGCTAAGCTTTGCTGACGTTGCCCCGCCCAACGACGAGTGGCGCAGTCTTGCCCTTGAGGGGCGCCCTGCAGGTTCCCTTTTGCCTGCCTCAAGGCCGCGCGACAAAAGTTCCATCGTTGCAAAGCGTTTAATCTGGATGCGCCTTGTTCCGTCTGGTTGCACCACCAGTGCACCACCAGCGCAACTCTGGATCGATTTGGGCGGTGAAAAATTCCGCTAAGTTATTGAAAAATTGGTCGGGACGAGAGGATTCGAACCTCCGACCCCCACACCCCCAGTGTGATGCGCTACCAGGCTGCGCTACGTCCCGACCGTCTCGGCATGGCGCGCGGGGCGCCAAGCAGGGAGTGGCGCCTATAGGCAGGTGCGCCCGCTCTGGCAAGCGGGTCCGCGCGCATTCTTCGCCTCTCCCCTTGAAGCCCTTGAAACAAGCGCCATCTCGCTCCTCGCGTTCGAGGGGGAGCTGCGTTGCTATCGCCAAGCTTAACTGCTAGGCGCGCGCAATTCGACCCGGCCCGTCCGGGCGCGCGTTGCAACAGCTATTCGAAAGCCGTTCCATGACCATTTCGTCCCTTGCTCTTCTCTCCGCCGCGGCGGCCGGCCAGGGCCAGCCTCCGGCCTGGTTCCAGTTCCTGCCGCTGGTCGCCATGGTGGCGGTGTTCTGGTTCCTGATCATCCGCCCGCAGATGAAGCGGCAGAAGGATCTCCAGACCAAGATCGGTGAGATCAAGAAGGGTGATCAGGTGCTGACCGGCGGCGGTTTCCTCGCGAAGGTGGTCAAGGTCGACGAACACTACGCCGAGCTTGAACTGGCCCCCAATGTCCGGGTCAAGGCGCTCAAGTCGACGATTGCCGACGTTGTTCCGCCGGGCGGCATCGCCCCGGCGAACGACTGATCTTCCAGCCCTACCGCGAAAGTCTCACGATGCTCGATTTTCCTCGCTGGAAGCAGGCCTGGCTGTGGTTCTTGACCGCAGTCTGCGCGCTGGCTGCCCTGCCTTCGCTCTTTTCGGTGTCGGGCCTGGCCTGGCCTGCCGCGCTGCCCGCCCCCAAGGTCAACCTGGGGCTGGACCTTGCCGGCGGCAGCCATCTGCTGCTCGAGGCCGATACCGCCCAGGTTCGCCAGCTTCGGCTTGAACAGATGGAAGACGGCGTGCGCCAGCGCATGGCCAAGGCCGAACCGAGGATCGAGATCGGCGACATTTCGACCAAGGACGGCCGTGTCACCTTCATGCTGACCGATCCGACCAAGGCCGATACCGCGCGCGAGCTGCTGCAGACGCTGACCAGCGGCGCCGGCGTTACCGGACAGCGTGACTGGGACCTGCAGATCAACCAGGGCCAGGTGGTGCTGACCCCGACCGAGGCCGGGCTCAAGCAGTCGGTCGACCAGGCGATGGGCGCCGCTGTCGAAGTGGTGCGCAAGCGCATCGACTCGATGGGCACCCGCGAGCCGACCATCGTCCGCCAGGGCGGCAACCGCATCCTGGTCCAGGTTCCTGGGCTGAGCGATCCCAAGAAGCTCAAGGACCAGCTTGGTCAGACCGCGAAGCTGGAGTTCAAGCTGGTCGATGTCAGCGCGTCGCAGGCCGATCGCGCCCAGGGGATCGCCCAGCCGGGCACCCAGCTGGTGCCCTTCGCCAATCCCGAAAAGGACGGCATCGTGCCGCTGGCGGTCTATCGGCTTGGCGGCATTTCGGGCGATCAGCTGACCCGGGCGGTTCCCGGCAACGACCCGAAAACCAACGAATCGCTGGTCGAGATCTCGTTCGATCAGCAGGGCGGCGCCAAGTTCGCCAAGCTGACCAGCGAAAACGTCGGCCGGCCCTTCGCGATCATTCTCGATGGCAAGGTGATCTCGGCACCCAACATCCAGGAACCGATCCTGGGCGGCCAGGCGCGAATTTCGGGCAGCTTCACGCCCGAAACGGCACAGCAGCTGGCGATCAACCTCGCCTCGGGCGCGCTGCCGGTCGATCTCAAGGTGATCGAGGAACGCTCGGTCGGACCCGATCTCGGCGCGGATTCGATCAAGAGCGGGGCCATCGCGATGGCGGTCGGAACGCTGGCGCTGATGATCTTCATGCTGGTCACCTATGGCCGCTTCGGACTCTACACCTGCTCGGCGCTGCTGCTCAACACGCTGATGATCCTGGGGGTCATGGCGGGGATCAACGCCACGCTGACCCTGCCGGGCATCGCCGGTTTCGTGCTGACCATCGGCGCCGCGGTGGACGCCAACGTGCTGATCAACGAACGCATCCGCGAAGAGCGCGCGCGCGGACGCAAGGTCGTCCAGGCGGTCGAGATGGGCTATTCGGAAGCGCGCAGCGCGATCTTCGATGGCAACATCACCAACACCATCGCCGCGGTGCTGATGTTCCTGATCGGCTCCGGCCCGGTCAAGGGCTTTGCCGTGGTGCTGATCATCGGCATCGCCACTTCGGTGTTCACCGCCGTTACGCTGACCCGCATGTGGGTGGCCGGCTGGCTGCGCAAGACGCGGCCCAGCGACCTCGTGCTGTAAGGGACCAAGGCCCATGAAACTGCTCAAGCTCGTCCCCGACAACACCAACATCAAGTTCCTGCGCTGGCGGGTGCCGTTCTACGCCATGTCCATGCTGCTGATGGCGGCATCGCTGACGCTGGTGTTTACCCGCGGGCTCAACCTGGGGGTCGATTTCATCGGCGGCCAGATGATCCGCGTGACTTTCACCCAGTCGGCCGAAGCCCCGGTCGGCGAACTGCGCGAAAGCGTGGGCAAGCTGGGTTACGGCGAACCGACCATCCAGCAGTTCGGCAAGCCGAACGAAGTGTCGATCCGCATGAAGCTGCCCGATGGCGCCGACCAGAACACCGGGCTGGCCAACGAAATGGCCAACAAGATCACCACCTCGATCAAGGCCGCGCATCCCGATGCCCGGATCGACGGGGTGGATTCGGTTTCGGGCAAGGTCTCGGGCGAACTGTTCAAGACCGGGATGCAATCGCTGCTGGCCGCGATGGCGGCGATCTCGCTCTATATCTGGATCCGCTTCGAATGGCAGTTCGGGATCGGGGCGCTGCTCTCGCTGGTCCACGACGTGACCCTGACGCTGGGGATGTTCGCGCTCACCCAGCTTGAATTCGATCTCAACATCGTGGCGGCGATCCTGACGCTGATCGGCTATTCGCTGAACGATACGATCGTGGTCTACGACCGCATCCGCGAAAACCTCAAGAAATACCGCCGGATGCCGATCCCCGAGCTGCTCGACCTGTCGGTCAACGAAACGCTCAGCCGCACCATCGTCACCTCGCTCTCGGTGGTGATCACGCTGGCGGCGCTGCTGCTGTTCGGCCCGAACGTGATCTTCGGCTTCACCGCCGCGATCACCATGGGCATCTTCGTCGGCACCTACAGCTCGATCTACATGGCGGCGCCGATCCTGATCTGGCTGAAGGTCACTTCGGCCAGCTTCGTGCCGGTCGAAAGCAAGATGGACCAGCAGGAAAAGCTGGCGCGCGGGGAGACCTGAGGGTCTTTCTGGAACCTGTCCGGCCTTAATTGAAACCGTCACCCCGGGCTTGACCCGGCGTCCCGCTACTTTCCAGCCGTCGCGAAAAAGCGGGACCCCGGGTCAGACCCGGGGTGACGGTATCAGGGGTGCAGTCGTGGTCTTGCTACCCCGCAAGCCCTCGCCAGTAGTCGACCAGCGCAGCGGCGTTGGCTTTCCAGCTGAAGCCGGCGACCGTGGCGGCCACGGTTTCGCGCGGTGGGCGCCGCTCCAGCATCTGGCTGACCTCGATCGCGATCGCCAGCTTGTCGCGCGCGGCAAAGGCGCCCCAGGCCGGGTCGGTCAGCAGCTCGGTGGCGCCGGGGATCGGCGTGGTGACCACCGGCGTCCCGCAGGCCAGCGCCTCGACCCAGGCATTGGCCAGGCCTTCGCTCGCCGTCGGCAGCACGAAGACATCGGCCGCGTTGAGCACGATCGGCAGCCGGTCGTGCGGCACTGCGCCCAGGAAGCGCACCCGGTCGGCCACGCCCAGCCGCTCGGCCTGTGATTTGAGCGCGGCTTCGTCCGGGCCGGTGCCGGCCAGCAGCAGGATCGCCTCGGGCAGCAGCGGCATCGCGTCGATCGCAAAGCGCTGGCCCTTGCGCGGGATCAGCGCGCCGACACAGGCCAGCACCGGGGCATCGCGCGGCAGGCCCAGTTCGTCACGGCACATCGCGCCGTCATAGGGGCGGAACAGGTCGGCATTGAGCCCGGTGCGGTGGATGGTGATCTTCGCTCGGTCCATGCCCAGCGCCGCCATGTCATCCGCGAGGCCCTGCGCCACGGCGAGCAGCCCGCTGGCCTGCCGGCCCGCCTTGAGCACCTGGCCCGCCACGCCCGGCGCCTTGCCCCAGTGATGGATATCCGCGCCGCGCGCCTTGATCGAGCTGGGCAGCCCCAGCGCCCGGGCAATTTCGACCGCGGCGGGGCCATCGGGATAGAAGAACTGCGCATCGACCAGATCGAACGGCGCCTCGGCGTGGAGCCGCCTTGCCAGCGGAAGGACGGCCCTGGCCACGGCCTGTGCGTTGAAGCGGCCTCCGATCCCCGGCAGCAGCCGAAAGCGCGGGCGCAGCACCCTGATCCCGCCGCGCTGTTCCTCTTTCGGCAGGCCGGCAAGCCGCCGGTAGCGCGGGTGGAGCGAGAGCGGGAAGGGCGGCAGGCCGATCGGATTGACCAGCACCAGATCGACATCGCCGCGCCGCGCCACCGCCTGCATCTGGCGTTCGACAAAGATCCCGAAATTTGGGGTCAGGTCATTAGGATAGAGCGTCGCCAGCGAGAGGACGCGCAGCCTCTTCACAGCTTGCGCACCAGCATTTCGGCAACCGCGATCCAGGCGGGATGCTCGACCACGACCTGCCGCGTTCCCGCGCCGGGGGCGAGGATCGCGACCCGCGCCTCGTCCCGGTCGATCATCCGCCCGAAAGCAAAGCGTCCGCCGGGGCGCGGAACCAGTACGTCGCGGTTGAGCAGGCGGGGAAAGTCCTGCGGTCCGTGCTGGCGCAACCACAGCTGGTCACCCGCCCGGTATTCGCCCGCGCCGTGTTCGACATCGAGCGCGACGAGGCCACTTTCGCCGCCCAGCGCCGATGGCAGGATCGCATCGCGCGGGGCGGGCAGGGCTTCGGCGCCTTCGCCGGTCAGCCGGGCGATGAACTTCGGCGTCTCGCTCGCCTCGCCGCGAACCAGCAGTTCCGGCTCGACCTGCAGCGCGCGGGCGATGCGGTTCATCCAGGTCAGCGAAAGCTGGCGCATGCCGGTTTCGAGCCGGCCGATGGTCTGCGCCGTGGTCGGCGGGCTGCAGCGCGCTGCCACGTCGGCCAGGGTCAGGCCCTGCTGGCGGCGGATGTCGCGGATGCGGTTGATCATGGCCTTGCTTTCGGTAACCAGATTGGTTTTAGCGCTTTCCTACAACATGACGGATTTGGCAAGCCTGCTGGAGATTCGCACCACCGGGGAGAAAGCCATGCAGCGCCAGCTTGTCGAACGTGAACTGACCAGCGAAGGGCCATCCAGCCACGCGCCGCGAAGGGGGCGGCGCAGCGTCACCGTCAACCTTGCCGAAAGCGTGCTTGGCTGGCTTCACGCCCGCGGCCATCTCAGCGATGCGCAGCTTGCCGCCGGCGAATGTCTGCGCCGCGATTTCGAAGCCACGCAGCTTGCGGCGGGAATGACCATGCGCTGGGATCCGGTCAGGGTGCGGGGCGCAGGAGCGGAGCGCGCTCTCACCCCCGGCGAGCGCCGGATCGCCGCCAAGGCCCGCTTCGACGGCGCGGTGGCGGCCGCCGGGCCGGGGCTTTCCGATATTCTCTGGCGCGTGGTCTGTGCGGGCGAGACTTTGCCTTGCGCCGAACGGGCGCTGAACTGGCCCGCGCGCAGCGGAAAACTGGTGCTGCGCCTCGCGCTCGATCGGGTCGCGGGGTTCTATCGCATCCCAGGCTAGGCCTTCCTCGGCCGCGTTAGGCCTTCGTCGGGCGCGCTAGGCGCTTCGTCGATAGACTTGTGATGCATCTGCAAACCGGTTCAGAAGCCCTCCCGACCATACTGATCGGGAGCTTATCATGGATCGTCGTCACTTCCTCGCATCGACCGGCGCGGCAGCGCTCACCCTGGCGGCGGACCCCGCCTTTGCCCGCGGCGCGGCGGCAGGCGGCGACAAGCAGCTTCACGGACTGTTCGACGCGATCTTCCAGGACGGCATCGCGCGCTCGCCCGAATTCGCCACCTCGCTGGGCCTCGACAAAGGCCCACTGGCGCACCTGCGCGGCGAACTGTCCCCCGCCACCGCGGCCGAACGGCGCAGCGACCTCGCGCGCAACCTCAAGTGGCTGGGCAAGGTCAAGGCCGTGCCCGAGGCAAGCCTGAGCCCGGCCGGAAAGCGGCATCGCGCGCTGGCGATCTACCAGCTGCAGCAGCGCACCACCGCGGCGCAGCGCTTTGACATCGGTTCGGTCCAGCGGCCCTATCCGATCTTCCAGCAGGGCGGTTCCTATTTCGAGGTGCCCGATTTCCTGACCTCGCAGCATCCGGTGAACGACGCCGCCGATGCCGAAGCCTACCTTTCGCGGCTGAGCGCCTTCGCCCGCCAGCTTGACGAGGACAGCGCCGAACAGCGCGCCCAGGCGGCGCGCGGGTTCGTCGCGCCCGGCTGGTCGCTTGACCTGACGCTGGGTCAGATGGCCAAGCTGCGCGGCCAGGCCGCGGCCGACAGCACGATGGCGCGCTATCTGTGCGAAAAGACCAGCGCCAAGGGCATCGGCGGCGACTGGCAGGCCCGCGCCGCCAAGGTGATCGACGGTGCGGTCTATCCCGCGCTTGACCGCCAGATCGCGCTGATGACCGAGCTGCGCGGCAAGACCCGCGAGGGCGATGGCGCGTGGCGTCTGACCCGGGGCGCGGAAATCTATGCCGCGGCGCTGGCCCAGGCGACCACCACCAGCATGACCCCCGAAGAGGTCCACGCCGCCGGGCTGGCCCAGGTGGCGGACATTTCGGCCAAGCTCGACGTGATCCTCAAGGATGCGGGGCTGACGCAGGGAACCGTCGGCGCGCGGCTGACCGAGCTCAACAAGCGGCCCGACCAGATCTATCCCAACACCGACGAGGGCCGAAAGGCGCTGATCGACAGCCTCAACAAGGGCATCGCCGACATGTGGGAACGCCTGCCCCGCGCCTTTGCCGAGATTCCGCGCCAGCCGCTCGAGATTCGCCGCGTTCCGGTGGAAATCCAGGACGGCGCCTCGAACGGCTACTACAACCGCGCCTCGCTCGATGGCTCGCGCCCGGCGATCTACTGGATCAACCTCAAGGACAACGGCGACTGGCCGAAGTACTCGCTGCCGGCGCTGACTTTCCATGAAGGGGTGCCGGGGCATCACCTCCAGGGCAGCTATTCGCAGCTTTCGGGCGATCTGCCGATGCTGCTCAGGAACATGTTTCTGTCGGCCTATGGCGAGGGCTGGGCGCTCTATGCCGAGCAGCTCGCCGAGGAACTGGGCGCCTACACCGGGATCGAGCGCGCGGGTTACCTGCAGAGCTTCCTGTTCCGCGCATCACGGCTGGTGATCGATACCGGGATCCACGCCAAGCGCTGGAGCCGCGAGCAGGCGACCGACTACATGGTCGCCACCACCGGCTTCGCCCGCCCGCGCAGCCAGCGCGAGGTGGAGCGCTATTGCACCCAGATCGGCCAGGCCTGTTCGTACAAGATCGGGCACATGGCCTGGGTCAAAAACCGCGAAAAGGCACAGGCCGCGCTGGGCGACAAGTTCAGCCTGCCGTGGTTCCACGAAGTGCTCAAGGAAGGCGTGATGCCGCTCTCGATGCTCGAAACGCGGATCGACCAGCGGGTCAAGGAACGGCTGGCGGCGGGCTGAATCGCCCAACCTTTCGTCATTGCGAGGAGCACAGCGACGAAGCAATCCGGGGGGTGGCGTAAACCGCCCTGGATTGCCGCGCCGCTGCGCGGCTCGCAATGACGTAGGGGGGTTGGATTGGCCCAAGACCAGTTCGGCAAGTTCCGGCCAGCCTATTCCCGCCGTTCCTTTCCGGCGAGGTCATTCGATCGCCCCCCACACCCTCGTCATTGCGAGCCGCGTAGCGGCGCGGCAATCCAGAGTTGGCGCGCACCGCGTTGGATTGCTTCGTCACTACGCTCCTCGCAATGACGGCGGTCGGCTTACCCCTCGACCAGTTCCGCCAGTTCCAGCCAGCGTTCCTCGGCCGCGTCCTTTTCGGCGCGGGCCTGTTCGATCGCCTTGGTCAGGGCGGCAAACCGCGCGGGATCGCGGGTGTAGAGCGCGGGGTCGGCAAGCGCCGCCTCGTCGCGTGCGATCTGGGCGATCAGTTCCTCGATCCGCGCTGGCAGCAGCTCGTAGGCGCGCTGGTCCTTGTAGGACAGCTTGGCCTTGCGGGGCGGCACCGCGCTGCCTTCGGCAGGCTCGGGCTGAGCCGCACTGGCGGAATTGGACTTCCTGACCGGCGCGGGGCGCTTGCTGCGCTTGGCTTCCCAGTCGGCATAGCCGCCGGCGACCACATCCACCTTGCCCGATCCGTCCAGCCCGAGCGTCACCGTGACCGTGCGGTCAAGGAAGTCGCGGTCATGGCTGACGATCAGCACCGTGCCGTCATAGTCGGCGATCACTTCCTGCAGCAGGTCGAGCGTTTCGAGATCGAGGTCGTTGGTCGGCTCGTCGAGCACCAGCAGATTCGACTTGCGGGCGAATTCGCGGGCCAGCAGCAGGCGGCTGCGCTCACCGCCCGATAGCGTGCCGACCTTGGCGTCGACCAGGCCGGGATCGAACAGGAAGTCCTTGAGATAGCCCTGGATATGCTTGCGCACCCCGCGCACGTCGATCCAGTCACCCCCTTCGGCCAGCACGTCGCGGACCCGCTTTTCCGGGCTGAGCAAGCTGCGCTGCTGGTCGATCATCACGCCGTGAAGCGTCTTGGCCAGAGTGACGCTGCCCTCGCTGGGTTCAAGCTCGCCGGTCAGCAGCTTCAGCAGCGTGGTCTTGCCCGAACCGTTGGCGCCGACCAGCCCGATCCGGTCGCCGCGCTGGATGCGCAGGGAGAAGTCCTTGATGATGACCCGCCGTCCGTCACCGTTCGCCCCGAGCGCAGTCGAGGGGGCTTGCGGCTGTCCCTCGACTGCGCTCGGGACGAACGGGTTGAGCGGAAACCACTTGCTGACCTTTTCGGCCACGATCACCGACTTGGTCTTCACCTCGTCGGCCACCAGCTTCATCTTGGCCGCGCCCTGGGGGTTGAGCATGGCGGCGCGCTGGGCGCGCATTTCCCACAGCTTTTCGAGCCGGCCCTGGTTGCGCTTGCGCCGCGCGGTCACCCCGCGTTCGAGCCAGTGCGCCTCGATCTTGAGCTTGGCGTCGAGCTTGTCGGCGGCGCGGGCCTCTTCGGCATAGACCTGCTCCATCCACGCCTCATACCCGCCAAAGCCGATCTCCTTGCGGCGCAGGCCGCCGCGATCGAGCCACAGGGTCGCCTTGGTCAGCCGTTCGAGGAACGTGCGGTCGTGGCTGATCACCACGAAGGCGCCCTTGTAGCGGCCAAGCCAGTCTTCCAGCCAGTCGATTGCGGCAAGGTCGAGGTGGTTGGTCGGCTCGTCGAGCAACAGCAGGTCGGGTTCGCTGGCCAGCGCGCGGGCGAGCGCGGCGCGGCGCCGTTCACCGCCGCTGGCGGTTTCGGCCGGGCGGGTCATGTCGATGCCAAGCTGGCCGGCGATCGCCTCCACCTCATGGCGCGGCGGAGCGTCGGGGCCGTGCAGCGCGAAGTCCATCAGCGTGGCGTGGCCGGTGAAGAACGGGTCCTGTTCCAGCATCACGATCCGGGTGCCCGGCTGGATCGAGCGGCGGCCCTTGTCGGCCTCGATCTCGCCCGCGATCAGCCGCAGCAGCGTGGTCTTGCCGGCACCGTTGCGGCCGATCAGCGCCAGCCGATCGCGCGGGGCGATGAACAGGTCGAGGTTCTGGAACAGCCAGCCCGATCCCTGGATCAGACTGAGTTCCTCCCAGGCGAGGATCGGTGCGGCGGCCATGACGGCGGGCGACTAGACCAAAACTTTCGCCATTGCGAGCGCAGCGAAGCAATCCAGTGCGGTTTTTCGTGGCGCGGATTGCTTCGCTGCGCTCGCAATGACGAACAGCAAGCGGAAGGGTTTGACAGGATTGCAAGGTTGGGGAAGGACCGGCCCATGCGTACAGTCTGGCTCAACGGCGAATTCCTCCCCGAAACCGAGGCACGGGTGCCGATCTTCGATCGCGCACTGCTGTTCGGGCAGGGAGTCTATGAAGTAACCCCGGTGATCGACGGCCATTTCTGCAACTGGCCGCATCATGCCGCGCGGCTGGCGCGCAGCATGGCAACCGCGCGGATCGTCGACGATACCGACTGGCCGCAAGTCATCGCCGGGCTGATCGAGCGCAATGGGCTGGTCGAGGGCCGGGTCTATCTCCAGGTTACCGGCGGGGTTCCGGCGGACCGCGATTTCCTTGCCCCGCTCGATCCGGTTCCGGCCACCCGCTTCGCCTTTACCCAGGCGGCCGCGCTGGTCGATACGCCTGCCGCGGCGCGGGGCCTGAAGATCATGCTCCACCCCGATGGCCGCTGGAAGCTGCGCTCGGCCAAGACCACCCAGCTCCTCTACGCGGTCCTCGCCAAGGAGGCCGCGCGCGAGCAGGGATATGACGATGCCTGGCTGGTCGAGGACGGGGTGATCACTGAGGCGACCAGCGCCAACGCCCACATCATCGACGCGCGCGGGGTGCTGGTCTCGCATTCGGTTGATCACGGCGTGCTGCCCGGCGTGACGCGGATCTGCACGCTGGAGATCGCGCGGGCGATGGGGCTTGCGGTGGAAGAACGCGCTTTCACCCCCGAAGAGCTGTTCGCCGCGCGCGAGGCATTCCTTTCATCGGCCGGCGCCCTGGTGACGCCGGTGGTCGAGGTTGACGGCAAGCCGATCGGCAATGGCGGCCCCGGCACGCTGACCGCCGAGATCCGCCAGCGCTATATCGCCTTGCTGCGGGCGAACTGAGCCATTCACGGACCGTTCAATCCCGCGGCTATACCTGACCAGTCACTATGAAGACACTTGCCCCGCTGCTGATCGTCCTGCTCGCCGTTCCGGCGTTGCCGGCCAGTGCCGGTCCTGGCGGCAATCCCCAGGACCAGGCCCGCAAGGAACTGCGCGCGGGCAATATCCGCCCGATCCGCGAGATCGAGGGGCGGATTCTTCCGGCGATGCAGGGCGCGCAATACCTGGGTTTCGAATATGATCCGGTGGCGCTCGCCTACCGGCTCAAGTTCATCCGCGACGGGCACGTGATCTTTGTCGATGTCGATGCCCGCAGCGGCGAAACGATCCGCCAGTCACGCTGAGCCCGGCTTGACGCTCCCCGGCTTTCGGCCCATCTGCAGCCCTACGACATAGGGGATTTTCGAGAATGCGCATCCTGATCGTCGAGGATGAACCGACCCTCGGCAAGCAATTGAAGAACACGCTGGAAGCCAATGGCTATGCGGTCGACCTGTCGGTCGATGGCGAGGACGGGCATTTCATGGGCTCGACCGAGGATTATGACGCGGTGATCCTCGACCTGGGCCTGCCCGAGATCGACGGGCTTACCGTGCTGGGCATGTGGCGCAAGGAAGGCCGCAAGTTCCCGGTGCTGGTGCTGACCGCGCGCGACAGCTGGTCGGACAAGGTTGCCGGGCTCGACGCCGGGGCCGACGATTATCTTGCCAAGCCGTTCCAGACCGAGGAACTGATCGCCCGCCTGCGCGCGCTGATCCGCCGCGCCTCGGGCAATACCAGCAGCGAGCTGACCGCCGGCGACGTGCGGCTGGACACGCGCTCGGGCCGGGTCACGCTGAACGGCGAGCCGGTCAAGCTGACCGCGCAGGAATACAAGCTGCTGTCCTACCTGCTCCACCACAAGGGCAAGGTGGTCAGCCGTACCGAGCTGATCGAACACATCTATGATCAGGATTTCGATCGCGATTCGAACACGATCGAGGTCTTCGTCACCCGCATCCGCAAGAAGCTGGGCGCCGACGTGATCACCACGATCCGCGGACTTGGTTACAGCCTGGACGACCCGGCGACGGGCAGCCGCGGCTAGGCCGAATCCGAAACCATCTGCCCTGAGCTTGTCGCAGGGCTGTTCTTCCTGGCGAGGTAGCAGAACAGTGCAGTCCTACGACAAGCCCGGGACGGTCGGATAGGGAAGATGGCGGTGGACGCCGCTGGACAAGGCGCGATGCCGCATACCGGATCGCTCGCGCGGCGGATGATGCTGATCGCGACGGGGTGGATCGCGGTGCTGCTGCTGGGCGGCGGGATCGCGCTCGACCAGACCCTGACCGGGGTTGTGACCCGCAATTTCGACGCGCAGCTTTCCTCGATGCTCAACGGCATGATCGGTTCGGCCGAGGTCGGGCTGGACGGCGAGGTGTTCCTCAACCGGCCGCTGGGCGACCAGCGCCTGCTCGAGCCGAACAGCGGCCTCTACTGGCAGATCCGCGGGCAGGGGCACGAGGATTTCGCCTCGCGATCGCTGTGGGACCGGTCGCTCGATGTGCAGACCGGGCATCTCGACAAGGATGCCCATACCTATGAAAGTCATCAGTTTCCGGGCGAAACCCTGCGGGTAATGGAGCGTTCGGCGACCTTGCCGGGCAGCGATACCGTCTGGTGGTTCTCGGTCGCCCAGCGCAAGAGCGATCTAGGCGAACAGGTTGCCCGCGTGCGCCGGATCCTGGTGCGCAGCTTTGCGGTGCTGGGGCTGGGCCTGCTGGTCATGGCGGCCTTGCAGACCTGGTACGGCCTTGGCCCCTTGCGCGGGGTGCAGCGCGCGATCCAGAAGATGCGCGAGGCCGGAAGCAACCGGGTGAGCGAGCCGCTCCCGCTCGAGGTTCAGCCGCTGGTGCAGGAACTCAACGCGCTGCTCGCCCATACCGAAAAGCAGGCCGAGGAAGCCCGCACCCACGCCGGCAACCTGGCCCACGCGCTCAAGACCCCGCTGACCGTGGTGATGAACGCCGCCACCGCGCATGCACCGGACCTCGCCGATACGGTGATCCGCGAAGCCGCGGTGATGCGCCGCCAGGTCGATCACCACCTTGCCCGCGCTCGCGCGGTGGGCCGCCGCGGGGCCGGTCAGGCGCGCGCCAGTGTCTGTGACAGCGTCGAGGCGGTGCTGCGCGCGGTGACAGTGCTGCATGAACGGACCCGCTTCGATCTCGACGGAAACCGCAAGGCCCAGGTCGCGATCGAGCGGCAGGACCTTGACGAGATACTGGGCAACCTGATCGAGAACGCGGCCAAATACGGCGGCGGTTCGGTCTTCGTGACGATCGATCCGATCGGGGAGCCCGGCTGGTGCGAGATCTGGGTCGAGGACGACGGGATGGGCATCCCCGAGGAAGAACGCGACCGCATCTTCGATCGCGGCGCGCGGCTCGATACGGGCAAGCCGGGCACCG
Source organism: Sphingomonadaceae bacterium (assembly GCA_046348665.1). Lineage (GTDB taxonomy): Bacteria > Pseudomonadota > Alphaproteobacteria > Sphingomonadales > Sphingomonadaceae > Novosphingobium. The sequence continues at coordinate 21,207 of JAXMDV010000002.1, forward strand.
GCCTCGGCCTTGCCATCGTGCGCGACGTCGCGGAAATCTATGGCGGCGGCGTGACGCTCGACGAAAGCGAGGATCTGGGCGGGCTGCTGGTAAAGCTCAGGCTGCCACGCGCGGGCTAGGCGTCTACTTCGCTTCCGCTGCCTGCTCGTGGTGGCGGATCACTTCCTGGATGATGAAGCGCAGGAACTTTTCCGAGAATTCCGGGTCGAGGTGGGCTTCCTCGGCCAGCTTGCGCAGGCGGGCAATCTGCAACTCCTCGCGGCCGGGATCGCTGGCGGGCAGGGCCTTTTCCGCCTTGTAGGCGCCAACCGCCTTGGTGATGCGGAAACGCTCCGCCAGGATGTGGATCAGCGCCGCGTCGATATTGTCGATCGAGGCGCGGTAACCGGCAAGAACGGGGTCGGGTTGGGCATCGGACATGTTCGATGCGCTAGCATGCAAATCCCCGGTTGCCTATCGAGGTTGGGCAATTGCCCGGTTTATGCTTGCGCTTGCGGCAAAGAGTCAGCAAGGCGGCGTCAGGATGAGCGCCGAAGTGATCCCCATCAAGCCGCGTGCAAGCGAGCCTTCGCTCAGCCCGATCATGGCGCTGACCGCGGCGGGCATGAACGCGGTCAACCAGGTGATCCTGGAGCGGATGCAAAGCGAGATCCCGTTGATCCCCGCGCTGGCCGGTCACCTGATCGCCGGCGGGGGCAAGCGGATGCGTCCGATGCTCACCCTCGCGGGAGCGGCGCTGTGCGATTACCACGGCGCCCGCCACCATAAGCTCGCCGCCGCGGTGGAATTCATCCACACCGCTACCTTGCTGCACGACGATGTGGTCGACGGCAGCGAGATGCGGCGGGGCAAGGCCGCCGCCAACCTGATCTTCGGCAATCCCGCCACGGTGCTGGTCGGCGATTTCCTGTTCACCCGCAGCTTCGAGCTGATGGTCGAGGATGGCAGCCTCAAGGTGCTCAAGATCCTGTCCGGCGCCAGCTCGGTCATCTCGGAGGGTGAGGTCGACCAGCTCACCGCCGCACGGCAGATCGAAACCAGCGAGGACCGCTACTTGTCGATCATCGGCGCGAAGACCGCCGCATTGTTCGCCGCCGCCACCCGTATCGCCGCGGTCGTCGCGGAAAAGAGCGAGGCTGAGGAACGCGCGCTTGACGATTACGGTCGCAACCTCGGCATCGCCTTCCAGCTGGTCGACGACGCGATGGATTACGATTCCGAAGCGTTCGAGATGGGTAAGGGCAAGGGCGATGATTTCCGCGAAGGCAAGATGACCCTGCCGGTGATCCTCGCCTACGCGCGCGGCAGCGCCGAAGAACGCCAGTTCTGGCAGGATGCGATCATCGGCCACCGTACTTCGGATGCGGACCTCGCCCATGCCGTCGAACTGATCCGCCGCCACGACGCGGTCAGCGCCACCCGCGACCGCGCCCGCCACTTCGCCCAGCGCGCGATCGACGCGATTGCCGGATTCCCCGCCAACGAGGCGCGCGCTGCAATGGCCGAAGCGGCCGAGTTCGCGGTGACCCGCCGGACTTAGAGCGGCAAGCCGCTAACCTGCCGCAGCGCCTCACCCAGTGCCAGCGCCGCCGAAATTGCCAGGTTCATCGAACGCACTTCGGTCCGGATCGGCAGGCGCACGCGCTCGTTGCACACCGCTGCGACCTCGGTCGGCACGCCGGCGCTCTCCTTGCCGAACAGCAGCACGTCATCCGGCCTGAAGGCGAAGGCATAGGCCGATTGCTCGGCCTTGGTGGTCAGCAGCACCAGGCGCGCAGTGCCGATCGAGGCGCGGAATGCTTCGAAGCCGGGGTGGCGGGCGATCTCGACATGGTCGATATAGTCCATCGCGGCGCGGCGGACGCGGCGGTCGTCCCAGGTGAAGCCCATCGGCTCGATCAGGTCGACGCCAACGCCCAGGCAGGCGCCAAGGCGCAGCACCGCGCCGACGTTGCCGGCAATCTCGGGCTCGAACAGGGCAATTCGCATGGTGCCTGCGCCTTGGCCCCGGCAACGCCGCGATGCAAGTGGAACCGCTCGTCCACGCCGCGCCACAGCTTGCCGTCTTGCGCCCTTTCCGGGCGGTGAACCGTGGGGCGGGTTTACCCGGACTTAACCATCCGCGGCGCTTTCTGGCCGTGCTTTGGGGGCCACTCGTTTGGAGACGAAACGAAGGGCCGAAACATGATCGAATACACCAATTCCCGCCCCCTGCGGATCATCGGGCCGCACAGCGAAGTGCTGACCCGCGACAACCTGCCGCCGGCCAGCACGACCCGCTGGGTTGCCAGCCGCAAGGCACAGGTCGTGGCCGCGGTCCAGGCGGGACTGATGAGCCTCGAGGAGGTCATGCAGCGCTACAACCTCAGCCTCGAGGAGTTCTATTCGTGGCAGCACGCGATGGACCGCGCCGGGGTGCGCGGGCTGCGCGTCGCGTGGTCGCAGCAGGACCGGATCCAACGCCGGCGCGGTCAGCGCCGCGCCGGTGAACTGGTCGCTGCCTGAACAGGTGCCAGGGCTTTCCTGAGGGGAGGAAAGCCCGGCTTCGCACTTGACCCTGCGCGGTCGGCCCGGCACTTGCGGTTTCAAGCAGAAACCTAGATTTCCGGGAGAACAGCATGTAACGTCGCCGCCTCGGCAAGAGCGCAATCGTGGTGTCCGACATCTGCATGGGCACGATGACTTTTGGCAGCCAGACCGGAGAGGCCGAAGCACTGCGCATTCTTGACCGCTGCTTCGATGAAGGGATCGATTTCTACGACACCGCCGAAGGCTATCCGGTGCCGCCCGATCCCAAGTGGGTGGGGCGGACCGAAGAGATCGTGGGCAAATGGCTCAAGACCAAGCCGCGCGATGCGATCATCCTCGCCACCAAGGTTTCCGGCCCCAGCCACGTCTGGTTCCGCAGCCCCAAGCGCGCCGGGATGACCGCGCTCGACCGGCGCAACATCATGACGGCGGTCGAGGAAAGCCTGCAGAAGCTCGGCACCGACTACATCGACCTCTACCAGACTCACTGGCCCGACCACGAACTGCCCTATGATGAAACGATGGAAGTGCTCGACGAACTGGTTCGCGCCGGCAAGGTGCGGATCACCGGCTGCTCGAACGAGACCAGCTGGGGGCTGATGAAGTCGATCCAGACCGCCGAGCGGCTCGGCACCGCGCGCTACCAGACGATCCAGAACAATTTCAGCCTCAACAACCGCCGTTTCGAGGATGAGCTGGCGCAGGTCTGCCGGATGGAAGGGGTCAGCCTGATCCCCTATTCGCCGATTGCCGGCGGGGTGCTGTCGGGCAAGTATCAGGACGGGGCGCGGCCGGAAGGCGCGCGCTTCAGCCGTTATCTGGCGATGGAGGGCCGCCAGTCGGAGATGGGCAAGCGCTTCGTCAACGAACGCTCGCTCGCCTCGACCGCGCGGTTCCACGAGATCGCGCGTAAGGCCGGGATCGACCCTGTGGCGATGGCGGTGGCATGGTCGAAGCAGCACGATTTCGTCGCCTCGACGATTGTCGGCGTAAGCTGTGCGGAACAGCTCGATTCGATCCTTGCGGCCAAGGACCTGGTCCTGGCGGATGAAGTGCTGCACGCGATTAACCGGGTGTCGAAGGAAATTCGCTACCCGATGGGCTGACTTTGCCGCATCACGCAATCGGCTGGACGCAGCGCGCCTTGCGTTTCGGGTTTCGATTGAAAGACTTCAGCCGCGAGGCAGCAGGAGGGTCGCTTGGGAGTAGTGTTGAGCGCGGTGGCGCTGGTCTGGGCCAGCGGGCAGCCGGTTGAAACCGCGCCGCCTCCGTCCGGGCCGGACCAATCGGCGCAATCGCAAGAGCCGAGCGAAGGCCAGACGATCACCGTTACCGCGCGCACCAGGAACGATCCGATCCAGGGCGCCAACGCTGTCAGCTTCGACGTGACCCAGGCGGTTGACAACAAGCTGGTCGGCCCGGCGGCGGAGACTTACAAGAAACTGGTGCCCAAACCCGCGCGCGCCGGCCTGCACAATGTCATCCGCAACCTGGGCGAACCGGTCGTGGCGCTCAACTTCCTGCTCCAGCTCAAGCCGGGCAAGGCGGCCGAAACGCTGGGACGGTTCGGCATCAATTCGACGCTGGGCATCGCCGGACTGGTCGACGTTGCCAAGGGCAAGCCGTTCAACCTGCCGCACCGGCACAACGGCTTTGCCAACACGCTGGGTTATTACGGGGTGGGAACCGGTCCATATCTCTACCTGCCGTTCATCGGCTCGACCTCGCTGCGCGACGTGGTGGGCGGGGCAGTGGACGGCGTAATCCTGCCGGTGGGCATCGGCGCACCGTTTAACAAGCCTTACTACACCATCCCCAACGGCACGATCCGCTCGCTCGATCGCCGGGTGGAATTCGATTGCCAGATCAAGGCGCTGCAGGCCGCCGACGATCCCTATGCCGCGACGCGCGCCTATTACCTCAAGAAACGCCAGGCCGAGATCGACGCGCTGCACGGACGCGGCAAGGGGCCGGAACTGCTGGAGCAATGCAAGGACCAGTTGTCCGGTTCGGCAAATGCGGTGCCGGTCCTGCCGCCACCGGCGCCAATCGTGCCTGCCGCGCCGGAGCCTGCGCCAGGCCCGCCGCCAGCCACGCCCGGCTGATCTTTCGCGAAGCCGCGCCAGCCCCTATGGACCGGGGGTGAGCCAGCTTCCGATCCATTCCGTCCTGCCCCAACTGCTTGCCGCTCTCGGCGCGCGGGGCAGCGCGGTGCTGATCGCGCCGCCGGGCGCGGGCAAGACCACGGCGGTGGCCCCGGCGCTGCTTTCCCAGCCCTGGTGCACCGGCCAGGTGATCGTGCTTTCGCCGCGCCGGGTCGCGGCGCGCGCGGCGGCCGAGCGGATGGCCGAGCTGCTGGGCGAAGCGGCGGGCGAGACGATCGGCTATGTCACCCGGCTTGATAGCAGGCGTTCGGCGCGGACCAGGGTGCTGGTGATGACCGAGGCGATCTTCGTCGCGGCGATTCTGGCCGATCCGGAGCTGGCGGAGGTGTCCGCGGTGCTGTTCGACGAAGCGCACGAACGCCATCTCGACAGCGACCTGGGCCTGGCACTGGCGATCGAAAGCCAGTCGGTCCTGCGCGAAGACCTGCGCCTGCTGGTGATGAGCGCGACGATCGATGGCACGCGCTTTGCCTCGCTGCTTGGCGATGCGCCGGTCGTGGAGAGCAAGGGCAAGGCCCACCCGCTCACCCTGCGCTGGCTGGGCGCGCGGCCCGAACAGCGGATCGAGGACGCGGTGGCAAGCGCCGTGCTCACCGCCTGGCGCGATGAGACGGGCGACATCCTGGCCTTCCTCCCCGGCGTGGGCGAGATCGAGCGGACCCGCGAGCGCCTGGCCGAAAAGCTGCCATCGGCGCTGGTCCTGCCGCTTCACGGGCAATGCGAGCCCGCCGCGCAGCGTGCCGCGATCCGCAAGGATCCCGAGGGCCGCCGCCGCATCGTGCTTGCCACCGCGATCGCCGAGACTTCGCTCACCCTCGACGGGGTCTCAGTGGTGGTCGATGCGGGCCTTGCGCGCCGGGCGGAATTCGACAAGGCGGCAGGCGTGACGCGGCTGGTCACGCACCGCGCTTCGCAGGCCGCCGCGGCCCAGCGTGCCGGGCGTGCGGCGCGGCAAGGGCCGGGGGTGGCCTACCGTCTGTGGGAAGAGGCGAGCCACGCCGGGCGCGCGGCCTTCGATCCGCCGGAAATGCTGATCAGCGACCTTGCGCCGCTGCTGCTCAGCCTGGCGCAATGGGGCGCAGCAGAGCCTGCGGCATTGCCCTGGCTCGACCCTCCGCCAGCCGCTGCGCTGGTCGCGGCAAGGCGGGAATTACAGGCGTTTACCGCGCTCGATGCTGCAGGCAGGATCACGCCGCACGGCCGCAACATGGCGCGCCTACCGATGGAGCCGGCGCTGGCCCACATGTTGCTTTATGCTGCGCAGCATGGCGTGGCGGATGATGCAGCAAGGCTGGCGCTGCTGCTCCAGGAACGCGGGCTGGGCGGACGGGGTGAAGACCTGGCGCTGCGGCTCGATCGCTGGGCGGGGGATCGCTCGGGCCGGGCCGATGCGGCGCGCAAGCTGGCGGCGCGCTGGGCCAAGCTGGCGGGGGGGCTTCGAGAGGCTCAGCCCGAGCGGGGTTTGGTTGAAGCCCCCGCAACCAATCCCGCTCAGCCTGAGCTTGTCGAAGGCCCCGCCGCACAGCGCCCACCGCTCGGCATTCTCCTTGCAGAAGCCTTTCCCGACAACATCGCCCGCCGCCGCGATCCATCTGGCGAAAACTGGCTGACTTCGGGAGGGCGAGGGCTGCGGCTCGATCCCGCCAGCGCGCTCGCCCGCGGCGAATGGCTCGCGGTGGGGCAGGCCCAGGGCGAGGCCAAGGGCGCGCGGATCACCGGCGCCATAATGCTCGATGCCGGCGAGGTTTCGCGCTGGCTGGCGCACCGGATCGAACGCCGTTCGACGCTGCGCTGGATCGAGGGCGAAAGCCGGGTGGAAGCCTTGCTCGAAAGCCGACTGGGGGCGATCACCCTGTCGCGTGGACCCGATCCGGCACCCGATCCGCAAGCGATCCGCGCCTTCCTGGTCGAAAAGCTGAGCAGCGAAGGTCTCGATCTGCTACCGTTCTCCAAAGCCAGCCAGGCCCTGCTGCGCCGCGCGCGCTATGCCGGGATCGAGGCGCTGGCGGATGAGGCTCTGCGCGCCGATCTTGACGACTGGCTGGGGCCGCTGCTGACCCGGCGCCTCGACCAGCTGGACCCCGCCAGGCTGCACGAAGCACTGCGGGCAAGGCTCGACTATCCAGCGCTCCAATCGCTCGACAAGCTGGCGCCCGCGCAGTTCGTCTCGCCGGCCGGAACCAGCCATGCGATCGACTATGACGATCCGGGCGGGCCATCGGTGGAACTGCGTGTCCAGGCGCTGTTCGGTCTCGACCAGCACCCGGGCTTCGGCCGCCCGCCGCAACCCTTGCTGCTCAAGCTGACCGATCCGGGCGGCAAGCCCCTGCAGACCACGCGCGACTTGCCGGGTTTCTGGCGCGGATCGTGGAAGGACGTGCAGCGCGACATGAAGGGACGCTATCCCAAGCATCGCTGGCCGGATGCCCCCTGGGCCGAAGCGGCGAGCCTCAAGACCAAGAACGCGTTCAAGGCTTCCACCGGCAGCGCCTGAACGGGGCTTGATTTGCGCCGCGATTCGACGCAGTGCGCCAATATGGCCGCACGCATCTATCAACGCCCGAAGAACGCCATGCAGTCCGGCAAGGCCCGGCTTGGCGACTGGATCCTCGAATTCGCTCCCGCCGAGGCGCGATGTGCCGATCCGCTGATGGGCTGGACCGGATCGGGCGATACCCAGGCGCAGGTCATCCTGAAGTTCCCCAGCGCCGAAGCCGCGCAGGCCTATGCCGCAAAGCATGGGATCGCGGCCGAACTCCACACCGTGCCGCCGCGCCGGCTCAAGATCCAGGCTTACGCCGACAATTTCCGCTGAGCTTCATCGGGGGAATTTGGAGCGGGCCCCGCGGCGCGCCTGGGTCGCGCTTTAGGCGCCCCGCGAAACCCGCTCCTGGACCAGACCGGAGGGGAATGGTCCGTTCGACTGCCCCCATTTCGAGCAAGTCTTGCTTGGGGTTATCGCAATTCGAAGTCCCGGACTTGCGCAAACGCGACAGCGCCGCCATATGCGCCGCCGGGAGTCGGTCGGACGTTTGCGCTCGCCAACCTGGTCAGGTCCGGAAGGAAGCAGCCACAACGGGTTGCGGCGGGTCGGCCGGCTCCTTTTCCCCCTTCGACAATCGCGTTGCTAACGCCTAACCTCTGACGCGATGTCCGATTCCCCCGATCCCTACGGCGAAGAACCCGAAGACGATGCGCCTACCGCGGCCGAGCTTGAGGCTGCGGGACAGGAATCGATGTTCGGCGCGCCTGCTCCGGCACCGGCACCTCCACCTGCTGCCGCTGCCGCCTCGGCGCAGCCCTACCGGGTGCTTGCCCGCAAATACCGGCCGCAGACCTTTTCCGAGCTGCTCGGGCAGGATGCGATGGTCCAGACGCTGGGCAACGCGATCAAGCGCGACCGGCTGGCCCATGCCTTCCTGATGACCGGCGTGCGCGGGGTGGGAAAGACCTCGACCGCGCGGCTGATCGCAAAGGCGCTCAATTGCATCGGCCCCGATGGGCAGGGCGGACCGACGATCGATCCCTGCGGCCAGTGCGAACCCTGCACCGCGATCGCCGAGGGCCGTCACATCGACGTGATCGAGATGGACGCCGCCAGCCACACCGGCGTGGACGACGTGCGCGAGATCATCGAGGCGGTGCGCTATGCCGCTGTCTCGGCGCGCTACAAGATCTACATCATCGACGAAGTGCACATGCTGTCGCGCAATGCCTTCAATGCGCTGCTGAAGACGCTTGAAGAACCGCCGGCGCATGTGAAGTTCCTGTTCGCGACGACCGAGGTGGACAAGCTGCCGGTTACCGTGCTCAGCCGCTGCCAGCGCTTCGACCTGCGCCGCATCCAAGCCCCGCTGCTGGCCCAGCACTTTGCCAATATCTGCGCAAAGGAAGGCGTCGAGGCCGAGGGTGAGGCCCTGGCGATGGTCGCCGCCGCGGCCGAGGGATCGGTGCGCGATGGCCTTTCGATCCTTGATCAGGCGATTGCCCATGCCGACCTGGGCGGTGAAGGACGGGTTTCCGCCGATCAGGTCCGCGACATGCTGGGTCTGGCCGACAAGGGCGCCCAGCGCCGGCTCTACGCGGCGCTGCTTGGCGGCGAGGGCGGGGCGCTGATCGACATGATCGACCAGCAGTTCGCGCTTGGAGTCGAACCCGCGGCGCTGCTGCGCGCCGCGCTCGACCTTACCCACCGGATCACCGTTGCGCAGCTGGGCAAGGGCCAGGCCGACGCCATTTCCGCCGAAGAGCGCGAGGCGATCGAGGGCTGGGCGCAAACGCTGGGGGCGGGGCAGCTTCACCGGTTGTGGCAATTGCTGCTCAAGGGCTTCGAGGAAGTCCGCGCCGCGCCCGATCCGCTGATCGCGGCAAAGATGGCTTTCCTGCGGGTCCAGCACGCCAGCGACATGCCCGATCCGGGAACTCTGGCCCGAAAGCTGGAGGAAATGGCCGCAAGCGGAGCGATTGCCGCACCTGCCGGCACCGCCGCCGCGCCCGCGGCACAGCCCGCGCCGGCCGGGGCGACCGACTGGGCAGCGCTGGTCAAGCGGGTCGAGCAATCGGGGCAGCTGCGGATGGCCCAGGTCATGAATGACTGGGTGCGGCTGGCCGATCTGAAACCCGGCGAGCTGACCTATGCGCTGGTTCCCGGCTATCCCGGCGATCCCGGTGCCGAACTGCGCGATGCGCTGCTGCGCGCGACCGGAGAGCGCTGGCAGGTCAACCGGATCGAAGGCGAGGCGCAGCCATCGCTGCGCGAGGCCGCGGACGCCCGGCGCGATGCCGCGCGCGCCGCGACACTGGCCGATCCGATGGTCGAAGCCGCCTTTGCCGCCTTTCCCGGCGCCGAACTGATTGATGAAAGCCCGGACGCGCGCGTCGCGGGTGGTTCAAGATGGAGAAACTGAAGTGAAGTCGATGGAAGAGATGCTCAAGGCCGCCCAGCAAGCCGCCGAGACCATCCAGAAGCAGATGACCGAAATGCAGGGCAAGCTCGACGAGATCGAGGTCGAGGGGCTGGCGGGCGGTGGCCTGGTCAGGATCCGGTGCAGCGCCAAGGGCCGCGTCCTGGGTGTCGCGATTGACGATAGCCTGATGCAGCCGGGCGACAAGGGCATCCTTGAAGACCTGGTTGCGGCGGCGTTCAACGACGCCCGCGCCAAGGCCGATGCGGTCTCGGGCGAGGAAATGGGCAAGATGCAGGCCGGCATGGGACTTCCGCCGGGTTTCAAACTGCCGGGGATGTAGCCGCCGGATTTCGCTGTCACCCGGCACAAGCGGGGGGAGCACCACCAGGCGGGTCGCGAAGAGGCAGCGGGCGGCCGCACTAGGATCAAGCAAATTGTTCCAACCCCAACACCGTCCATGCTGAGCTTGTCGAAGCACTGCTTTTCTTCGGGCCTCACGCTTGGCCGATCGAAAAACAGTCCTTCGACAAGCTCAGGATAAGCGGGTTTGGGTCACAAAGGATGCTCTCGCGCGCGCTGGGGGAGCAGCCAGACCAGCACGGCAATCGCGGCCAGCAGCGCCAGCGTCGCAACCGGGCGGCCCAAATCGAGGCCGCCCTTGTCCAGAGCCCAGCCCCATGTTCCATGCGGCAGGCCCCGGTAACATTAATCAGACCCCAACACCGTCCATGCTGAGCTTGTCGAAGCACTGCTTTTTCTTCGGGCCTCACGCTAGGCCAATCGAAAAAGCCCTTCGACAGGCTCAGGATGGGCGGATTGAGGTCATGAAGAATGCTCCCCCGCGCGCTGGGGGAGCAGCCAGACCAGCACGGCAATCGCTGCCAGCAGCGCCAGCGTCGCAACCGGGCGGCTCAGATCGAGGCCGCCCTTGTCCAGCGGCTTGTCGAGGAAGTCCCCCACGGTCGCGCCGAGCGGGCGGGTCAGGATGAAGGCGGCCCAGAACAGCATCGCCTTGCTGATCGTGCTGCGCAGCCACAGCAAGGCCACCAGCGCCAGTGCCGCGCCGAACAGCAGCGCCGCGCCGAGGTAGCCCGGCCCCGAATCCGCGACCCAATCGCCCAAAGCGGTGCCCAGCGTCTGCGACAGGGTGATCGTTGCCCAGTAATAGGTTTCCTCGCGCGGGGTGGCGACGGTGTTGACATCGATGCTGCCGAGCGCGCGATACCACAGGCCAAGGCAGCCCAGCACCGCCGCCAGCAGAAGCAGCGATCCGCCCGGATAGCCGATCCCGAGCGAGCGCGTGGCATAGTCGGCCATCGTGGTGCCCGCAGTGGTCGAGGCGATGATCGTTGCCCAGTAGAGCCAGGGATTGAACGATCGCGCGCGGATCTGCACGGCAATCAGGATCGCCAGCGGCACGATGAAGATCGCGGTGCCGATCAGATAGCCCCAACCGGTCGCCGCTTCGGTGGTCTCGCCCAGCCAGGACATGCTGACCGCGTCGCCGCCGGTTTCGCCGAGGGTGGTGGCAATGATCTTGATGATCCAGAACCCCAGCGTCACCGCGGGAACCTTGGCCAGCATCGCCTTGCCGCTGTCGTTCATCATTCATCCCCTCAATAATCGATGCCCAATGCGACAAAGCCGTGGAATCCGGCCTTTCCGCCACTATCGGCAAAGGTCGGCCCGCCCGACAGGAGCAGCCGGAACGGCCGGGGCAGACCGATAATGGCGCCTGCACCCAGGCTTGTGGAAGCACTTCCGCCGATAACATCGGCCCCCTGCCGGTCGGCTTCGATGCCAAGCACCAGCTTGTCGCCAAAGCGGCGGGTCAGCGCGATTCCGCCGGTTACATAGTTGCGATTGCCCGCGCCGGGATTGATCGCGTAGCCCCCGCCGCCGAAGACGGACCAGGGGCCGAAGTCCTTCTGGCTCCAGACCGGCAGCAGCGCGGTGACTCGCCCGGCCCCCATGCCATTGCTCGCGGTCGGCAGGCTCAGCCCCGGAAAGACCGCGATCGATAGGCCTGCGGCTTCGTCATGGAAGAAGCGGTACTTGGCTGACAGGTTCACATCGCCTGCTCCCCACCGCCAGCCTGCCGCGGTGTGCGAATAGGCTGCCGGCAATTCCACGGTCAGCTGCAGGTTGCGCGCCGCGCCGTAATTGAGCTCGATCGCGGCGCCGCCCGAAAACTCACTGCCCTGGCCTTCGCCTTCAAGCAGCGGAGCGTAGATTTCCCAGTGCCCGGTATCGGTGGGTTCGGGATCGTCGGTCAGGAATGGTGGTCCGGCAATCGCTGCCTGCGAACAGCCGAAAGCCGCAATCGCGAGGGCGAATTTCAACTGGCGCACGGAACGAATCCTCCCCTCGCGAGGTAATGGTTCACCTTGCTTCGCCGTTCACCGATTGGCAATTGCCCGGGCCGGCGCAGTCCACTGTCGGATGCTGACACAGGCGGCTCTTCCACAAGAGTGCGACGAACAGCCATTGCGCCCGCGCCGGGCCGAACCCATATCCGGCAGCAAGTACGGGAATCCTCCCGCTGAACGGATCTGACATGAAACTTCTTCCGCTGCTCCCCCTGCGCGACATCGTGGTGTTTCCGGGCATGGTCGTGCCCCTGTTCGTTGGCCGCGAGAAATCGGTCGCCGCGCTCGAAGCGGCGATGACCGGCGAGGGCGAAAAGGACATCTTCCTGCTTGCGCAGCTCGACCCGGGCTGTGACGAGCCGGTCGAGGACGACCTCTACGACATCGGCGTGATCGCCACCGTGCTGCAACTGCTCAAGCTGCCCGATGGCACGGTGCGCGTGCTGGTCGAGGCGCGCCAGCGCGCGAGCCTGGAATCGCTGCGGCTGGAACACGGCAGTGCCGGCGAAATGGTCGTGGCCCAGGTCGAACCGCTCGAACCGGTGGCGGTTTCCGGCACTGAGGTCTCGGCGATGATGCGCCAGGTGGTCGAGACTTTCGAGGAATACGCCAAGCTCAACAAGAAGCTGCCGCAGGACGCGGGCGAGAACCTGTCCGAGATCACCGAGGCCGCGCTGCTGGCCGATGCGGTGGCGGCGCATGTCCAGGCCAAGGTGGCCGACAAGCAGGCGCTGCTCAGCGAGGCCGATCCGCTCAAGCGGATGGAAATGGTCCACTCGTTCATGGATGGCGAACTGGGCGTGCTGCAGGTCGAGCGGCGGATCCGCGGACGCGTGAAGCGCCAGATGGAAAAGACCCAGCGCGAATACTACCTCAACGAACAGTTGAAGGCGATCCAGAACGAGTTGGGCGGCGGCGACGAGGGCGAGGCCAACGAGATCAACGAGCTGCAGGACAAGATCGACAAGCTCAAGCTGTCGAAGGAAGCCCGCGCCAAGGCCAATGCCGAGCTCAAGAAGCTCAAGACCATGCAGCCGATGAGCGCGGAAGCCACCGTGATCCGCAATTACCTCGACGTGCTGCTGGGCCTGCCGTGGGGCAAGAAGAGCAAGCTCAAGAAGGATATCGCCGCGGCGCAGGCTGTGCTCGATGGCGATCACTATGCGCTCGACAAGGTCAAGGACCGGATCGTCGAATACCTTGCCGTCCAGGCGCGCACCAACAAGCTGAAGGGGCCGATCCTGTGCCTCGTCGGCCCTCCGGGCGTGGGCAAGACCTCGCTCGGCAAGTCGATCGCCAAGGCGACGGGACGCGAATTCATCCGCCAGTCGCTGGGCGGGGTGCGCGATGAGGCCGAGATTCGGGGCCACCGCCGCACCTATATCGGCTCGCTGCCGGGCAAGGTCATCTCGAACCTCAAGAAGGCGGGGACCAGCAATCCGCTGTTCCTGCTGGATGAGATCGACAAGCTGGGCCAGGACTTCCGGGGCGATCCGGCATCGGCGCTGCTCGAAGTGCTCGATCCCGAACAGAACGCCCGGTTCCAGGACCATTACCTCGAGCTCGACTATGACCTGTCGGACGTGATGTTCGTCTGCACCGCGAACAGCCTCAACCTGCCGCAGCCGCTGCTCGACCGGATGGAGATCATCCGGCTCGAAGGCTACACCGAGGACGAGAAGGTCGAGATCGCCGAGCGTCACCTGATCGACAAGCAGATCAAGGCCCACGGGCTGCGCAAGGACGAGTTCACGCTGACCACCGAAGGTCTGCGTGCGCTGATCCAGCACTACACCCGCGAAGCCGGGGTGCGCACGCTTGAGCGCGAGATCGCCAAGCTGGCGCGCAAGAGCCTGCGCCAGATCCTTGAAGGTAAGACGAAGGCGGTCACCATCACCCCCGATAACCTTGGCGACTACGCCGGGGTGCGCAAGTTCAAGCACGGGATGGGCGAGGAAGAGAACCAGGTCGGTGCAGTCACCGGGCTGGCCTGGACCGAAGTCGGCGGGGAACTGCTGACCATCGAAAGCGTCACCGTGCCGGGCAAGGGCGGGATCAAGACCACCGGCAAGCTGGGCGAAGTGATGAACGAGTCGGTCCAGGCCGCCTTCTCCTTCGTCAAGGCGCGCAGCCCGGCCTACGGGATCAAGCCCAGCCTGATCGCGCGCAAGGATGTCCACATCCACTTGCCCGAGGGGGCGGTGCCCAAGGACGGACCGAGCGCCGGCATCGGCATGGTCACCTCGATCGTTTCGACGCTGACCGGGATTGCGGTGCGCAAGGACGTGGCGATGACCGGCGAGGTGACGCTGCGCGGCCGCGTTCTGGCGATCGGCGGGCTCAAGGAAAAGCTGCTCGCGGCGCTGCGCGGCGGGATCAAGACCGTGCTGATCCCCGAGGAAAACCGCAAGGACCTCGTGGAAATTCCCAAGAATATCATCGAAGGCATGGAAATCGTTCCGGTTTCCCATGTCGACGAGGTGCTGGCGCTGGCCCTGGTCGAACCGCTCGTGCCGATCGAATGGAGCGACGAGGACGACCTTGCCAGCCAGCCCGCGCCGGCGGCTTCAGGCAATGCCGGGGCGGGGGCGACCGCGCACTGATCGCGCTGGGGGCGGGCCGAACAGCCCCGGTCCGCTCCCCTGCTGCATTGCGGCATGTGCCATGCTGCACCGCAATGCCGCTGCCTTGCACTCAAACCGGCGGAAAAACGTGGATAATCTGCGATGAACCGCGCCTTTTGGCTTTGACAGGCCCGGCAAAAGCGTCTCAATTCGCCGCCATCTTACGAGGCGAATCACAGTTTCAAACACCAACAAAGGCAAGGGGGTTCCCACAATGAACAAGAACGACCTGATCGGCGCGGTTGCAGATGCAAGCGGCCTGACCAAGAGCGATGCAACCAAGGCTGTCGAAGGCGTTTTCGACGCCATCAGCGGCGCGCTGAAGAAGGGCGACGAAGTGCGCCTCGTTGGCTTCGGCACTTTCTCGGTCGCCAAGCGCAAGGCCTCGACCGGCCGCAACCCGCGCACCGGCGAACCGATGCAGATCAAGGCTTCGGCCCAGCCGAAGTTCAAGGCCGGCAAGGGCCTCAAGGACGCCGTCAACTAAGCCGCAAGGTTCCGGGCCGCACGCCTCGCGGCCCCGACCGGCAACAGCGCCGCGCTTGCCCTGGGCAGGCGCGGCGTTTTTGCGTTCAGTTCAGTTTGATGATTTCAGGGCCAATGCCGGCATTGCCTTGACCGGCACTATCACGCCGGGGCTTTCGCCACCGTCGGCTTGCTCGAGAAGCTGACCACTTTCGAGAAGAACCACGACAGCGCCAGCGCGATCCCCACTGCCAGCGCGGCGATCCAGCCGCTGGTGCTGCCGGCGATCTCCTTGGTCCAGACCAGCACGGTCAGGTGCACGCAGTAGAGCGGCAGCGAGAAGTTGCCGAGCCATTCGAGCGGCGCCTTGAGCGCCTGCGGCGGACGGCACATCGCGGTCAGCCACATCATCACCGGCAGGAACAGGATCACGAAAGCGAGATCGCCCCAGACCTTGCCCAGCGGCAGATAGGGCACGCAGGCGATCCCCGCCACGGGCAGCGCCAGCGCCAGCGGCCACGGCAGCGACGGGGTGCGCAGCCCCGCCTTGTAGAGCCTGCCGATCCACACCCCCAGCACATAGGACCAGAACACGCGGGGCAGGGCATACCACCAGGTCTGCCAGGTCGGGGCATTGACCCCCATCGTGTCGTTGCCGTGGATCTGGACGGTATGGACCAGCCATGCGCCCATGATCAGCGCCAGCAGACCCATTGCCCAGGTCGGCACCCGCTTGAGCGCCAGGGCATGGAGGAAGTTGGCCAGCAATTCATAGAACAGCGTCCATTGCGGCCCGTTGTAGCGATAGAATGGTCCCGCGCCCGCCAGGCTGGGGATCATCGCCAGGTCCAGCGCGAGCCACCACAGCAGGGTCAGCGGGTCGGCCATGCCGATCACGAAAGCCCGGACAACCGCGACGCTGGCGCCCACCGCCACCAGCGGCCAGAGCCGCTTGAACCGCGCCCAGGTGAACTCGACCGCCCCGATCCCGCTGAGCAGCTTCTTCTCGGTCGAGACCGCCAGCACAAAGCCCGAAAGCAGGAAGAACAGGTCGACGAACAGGTAGCCGCGCTGGAACGGGCCGCCGATCCCGTAAACGATGTCGAGATGGTAGAAGACGATCATGAAGGCCGCGATCCCGCGCAGCCCGTCGAGCTGGAACATGCGCGGCGAATGCGCCGGTGCCGGTGTCTCGGTGGTCATTCTGCTGCGCCCCTCCCTGCCTGATGGCCTTACAACAGGTTGCCCGCACAAGATCAACACCGTCCACTGGACGCCGGGCCGGGCGCAGCATATATGCCCAGCGCGATGAACCGTTTCGTCCTTGCCATTCTTGCCCTTTTCGCCGGGCTCGCCGCGCAGGTTTCACCTGCCGAAGCGCGGATCTGCGGGAAGGTGGAGATCGGCGCGACGCTGGGCTTCGCACCCTCTGCGCGGGTTCAGGCAGTGGCCGCGGCAATGCCGTTCCGGCCGGCGCCGCGCCCGCTGGTCGAAGCTCCCGCACCGGCACGCGATGTGCTGCCGCTGGCGGTCTTCGCGGCACCCACGGTCCAACTGAACGCAGACCGCGCGCGCGAATAGTGCCGCTGCTTTCCCAGCCTTGAAGCCAAGGCCGCGGAGCCGTGTCCGGCCCGCATACCCATAGCCATAACCTTGCATCTATTCAGGAATTTCCCATGATCGGCGCCATTGCCAAGCGCATTTTCGGTTCGTCCAACGACCGCTATGTTTCCAAGCTCCAGAAGACGGTCACCCAGATCAACGCCTTCGAACCCACGCTCGAGGCGCTCAGCGACGAGGAGCTGACCGCCCAGACCGCGAAGTTCCGCGGCCTGCTCGAACAGGGCCGGACGCTCGACGACATTCTTCCCGAAGCCTTCGCCACGGTGCGCGAGGCATCGAAGCGCAAGCTGGGAATGCGGCACTTCGATGTGCAGATGATCGGCGGCATCGTGCTTCACCGCGGCGAGATCGCCGAAATGCGCACCGGCGAGGGCAAGACCCTGGTCGCGACGCTGGCGGTCTACCTCAACGCGATCGAGGGCAAGGGCGTCCACGTCGTCACGGTCAACGATTACCTGGCCCGGCGCGACGCCGAATGGATGGGGCAGATCTACAAGTTCCTGGGGCTGAGCGTCGGCGTGATCGTGCCCGACCTGTCGGAGCAGGCCCGGCGCGAAGCCTATGCTTGCGACATCACCTATGCCACCAACAACGAGCTGGGCTTCGATTACCTGCGCGACAACATGAAGCACGAGCGGCACCAGATGGTCCACCGCCCGTTCAACCATGCGATCGTCGACGAGGTCGATTCGATCCTGATCGACGAGGCGCGCACCCCGCTGATCATCTCGGGCCCGACCGACGACAAGAGCGACCAGTACATCGCGGTCGACGCGGTGGTGAAGCAGCTCACGCCCGATCTCTACGAGATGGACGAGAAGACCAAGAACATCACGCTGACCGAGGACGGCGTCGAATGGGCCGAGCGCCGGCTCGAGGAAGCCGGGCTGCTGGTCGGCTCGAACCTCTACGATGTCGAGAACACCCAGATCGTCCACCACCTTGATCAGAGCCTCAAAGCCGTGGTGATGTTCAAGCGCGATATCGACTATGTGGTCGAGGACGGCAAGGTCGTGATCATCGACGAGTTCACCGGCCGCAAGATGAGCGGGCGGCGCTGGTCGAATGGCCTGCACCAGGCGGTCGAGGCCAAGGAAGGCGTGCAGATCGAGCCCGAGAACCAGACGATGGCCTCGATCACCTTCCAGAACTATTTCCGCATGTATCCCAAGCTTTCCGGGATGACCGGCACCGCGGCGACCGAAGCGGCGGAATTCTTCGACATCTACAAGATGAACGTGGTGACCATTCCCACCAACGTACCGGTCAAGCGCGTCGACGAGGAAGACGAGTTCTACAAGAACACCCACGACAAGTTTGCCGCGATCGCCAAGCTGATCAAGGAACGCAGCGAGGCCGGGCAGCCGGTGCTGGTCGGCACGGTCTCGATCGAGAAGAGCGAGCTGCTGAGCGAGTTCCTGACCAGCGAAGGGGTCAAGCACAACGTGCTCAACGCCCGGTTCCACGAGATGGAAGCCCACATTGTCGCGCAGGCGGGGCGGCCGGGAGCGGTGACCGTGGCCACCAACATGGCCGGTCGCGGGACCGACATCAAGCTGGGCGGCAACACCGAGTTCCGGATCGAGGACGAGCTGAAGGACATGCCCGAAGGTCCGGAACGCGATGCCGCGATCGAACGGATCAAGGCCGAGGTCGAAGCCCA
Source organism: Sphingomonadaceae bacterium (assembly GCA_046348665.1). GTDB lineage: Bacteria > Pseudomonadota > Alphaproteobacteria > Sphingomonadales > Sphingomonadaceae > Novosphingobium. The sequence continues at coordinate 39,552 of JAXMDV010000002.1, forward strand.
GAAGGAAATTGTGCTGGCCGCCGGCGGGCTGTGCGTGATCGGCACCGAACGGCACGAAAGCCGCCGCATCGACAACCAGCTGCGCGGCCGCTCGGGGCGCCAGGGCGACCCCGGCCTGTCGAAGTTCTACCTTTGCCTCGAGGATGACCTGCTGCGCATCTTCGGCCCCGAAACGCTGTTTTCGAAGATGATGAATTCGAACCTCGCCGACGGCGAATCGATCGGTTCGCGCTGGCTGTCGAAGGCGATCGAGACCGCGCAGAAGAAGGTCGAGGCGCGCAACTACGACATCCGCAAGCAGGTGGTCGAATACGACGACGTGATGAACGACCAGCGCAAGGTGATCTACGAGCAGCGCGCCGACATCATGGACGCCGAAGCGCTCGACGACGTGGTCGAGGACATGCGCCACGATACCGTAAACACGCTGGTCGGCGATGCCTGCCCGCCGGGGTCCTATCCCGAACAGTGGGACCTGGAACAGCTGCGCGCTCAGGTGTTCGAGACGCTGGGGATCGACCTGCCGGTCGACCAGTGGCGCGGTGAGGACGGGCTTGAACCGCAGGACATCGAAGAACGCATCGCCCAGGCCGCCGATGCCAAGATGGCGGCCAAGATCGGCGAGGACAGCGCGATCTGGCGGCAGGTCGAAAAGCAGATCCTGCTCGACCGGCTCGATCACTACTGGAAGGAACACCTCGCCACGCTCGACGCGCTGCGCCAGGTCGTGTTCCTGCGCGCCTATGCGCAGAAGCAGCCGATCAATGAATACAAGCAGGAGGCCTTCGGCCTGTTCGAACGCATGCTCGAGGCGATCCGCGTCGATGTGACCAAGATCCTGATGAACAGCGAACTTCGGATGCCCGATCCGGTCGAACTGCCCGAGCTGCCCGAATTCCTGACCAGCCACATCGATCCCTTCACCGGTGAGGACGACGGCGCGGCCCGCACGCCGGGCGCCGAAGCGATGCTGGGCGCGCTGGGAAGCGGTGCCGCCTCCGCGGTGATCCCGGGCGGGGTCGATCCCTATGCCGACATGGGCCTGTCGCGCAACGCGCTGTGCCCGTGCGGTTCGGGGCAGAAGTACAAGCACTGCCACGGGGCAGCGGGTTGACCTGGCTTTCTCCCGCCTTCTTCGCCACCGCGCTGCTCTATGCATCGGTCGGCTTCGGCGGGGGATCGACCTACAATGCGCTGCTCAGCCTGGCGGGGTTCGATTTCCGCCTGCTGCCGATCGTCAGCCTGTGCTGCAACGTGGTGGTCGTAACCGGCGGCACGATCCGCTTTGCCCGCGCCGGCGTCACCCCGTGGAAGCAGGCGCTGCTGCTGTCGCTGATCGCCGCGCCGCTTGCCTATCTTGGCGGGCGCACGCCGATCCGCGAGGAGACGTTCCTGGTCCTCCTGGGGCTGAGCCTGGTCGCGGCGGGACTGGCGCTCCTGTTGCCGCGCCCCGCCGAGCAGGCGGCCGAGCCTGCGCGAGCCGCGCGGTTCATGCCGCTGGTGGCCGTGCCGCTGGGCTATCTGGCCGGACTGGTGGGGATCGGCGGCGGGATCTTTCTGGCCCCGCTGCTCCATTTCACCCGCTGGGCAAACGGCAAGGCGATTGCCGCCACGACCAGCCTGTTCATCCTGATAAATTCGCTTGCCGGGCTTTACGGCCAGGCCGCCAAGAACGGCGCCGGGGCATTCGGCGAGGCGCTTTCGGGCGCGCTGCCGCTGCTGATCGCGGTGGTCATCGGCGGCCAGATCGGGAGTGCGATGGCGCTGCGGATCCTGTCCGAACGGACCCTGCGCTGGCTGACGGCGGCGTTGACGATATGGGCTGGAAGCAAGCTGCTGTGGGATCAGCTGGCGGGCTGAAACCCGCGCCGCTTCAAGAATTTGGCTCCCCGAGTAGGATTCGAACCTACGACCAAGTGATTAACAGTCACCTACTCTACCGCTGAGCTATCGGGGAGCAGCCCGACAGGCAGGGGTGCGCCTATAGCAGCGCGGAATCGTTTGGCAAGCGGGTCTGGCGCTAAAATTGAAACTGCTCGGCAAATATCCGCTCTTCCAGGGTCTTGCCCGGATCGAACAGCAGGGTCAGCTGTTTGTCGCGCGCGACCTTGACCTTGACGGCATGGATGTCGCGCAGTTCCTTCTGATCGGCAACGGCGGCTACCGGGCGCTTTTCGGGGTCGAGCACGCGGAATTCGATCTCGTAGTGATCGGGAATGATCGCGCCGCGCCAGCGGCGGGGGCGGAATGGGCTGATCGGCGTCAGCGCCAGCATCGCCGAACCAAGCGGCAGGATCGGTCCGTTGGCGGAGAGGTTGTAGGCGGTCGAGCCGGCCGGAGTGGCAACCAGGATGCCGTCGCAGAACAGTTCGGGCACGCGGACCTTGGCGTTGACCGCGATTTCGAGCCGCGCGGTCTGGCGGGTTTCGCGCAGCAGCGACACTTCGTTGATCGCGAAGAAACTTTCCTGCTTGCCGCTGCCGGTGGTGGCGGTCATCTCCAGCGGAGTGACCGCAAGCCCCCTGGCCCGGGCCACGCGCTCGGCCAGCGGGCGGCTGCTCTTGGGCCGGTTCATCAGGAACCCGACGGTCCCGAGGTTGAGGCCATAGGCCGGGATGACTTTGCCCGCGTCGATCATCTGGTGCAGCGCGTGGAGCATCTGCCCGTCGCCGCCGATCACCACCGCGACATCGGCTTCATCGAGCGGGACGAAGGCATGCTCGGCGCGCATCGCCTCGGCCGCATCCTGGGCTCGGTCGGTATCGGACACCAGCAGGGCAAGGCGGGGAAGCGTGGCCATGCGCGGGCTTTAGGGCACGAATCGGACAGAGCCAACACTTTGGTAGGAGGATCGTGGTAGGTGCCGTGCGATGAAAGCCACGCCCTGCGACGACTTCACGGCGAAAAGCGATGCGCTGACCGGCCTTGCCGGGCGCGAGGGTGCGGCGGCGCGGCTGGGCGAATGGCTGGCGCGGGGCGAGAAGGTTCATGCGCTGCTGATCGGCCTGCGGCGCTTCGATGCGCTCAACCTGGCCTATGGCACCGCGGCGGGCGATGCGGTGCTGGGCGAAGTGGCGCAGCGGCTTAAGCACTTTGCCGCCGACGAGCTTGAAGGCAGCTGGCTCGCCGCGCGCTGCGGCGGCGACGAGTTTCTGCTGCTGGCCACCGAGCCGTGCAGCCGCGAGCGCTGGCAGCTTGCCGCCGGGCAGGTGCTCGAAGCCCTCGCCCGGCCAATCGCCACGGCATGGGGAACCATGCGGCTCAGCCCGCGCGGGGCGCTGCTGCGCGGGATCGAAGGCGACAGCGCGGAATCGGTATTCGACCGGCTGGGGCAATCGCTCCACCAGGCAATGGGCCAGGCGGCGCGGCGAGTGGTCTGGGCCGACGGCGAAGGGAACCGCTCGGGACTTTCGGCGGCGCAGCTCGAAGCCGACTTGCTGCTGGCGCTCGACCGGGGCGAGATCGAGGTGGTCTTTCAGCCGCAATTCGCCTGCCGCGACGACCGGCTGAGCGGCGGCGAGGCGCTCGCGCGGTGGAACCACCCCGTGCTGGGCCGGATCGGCGCGGGCGCGCTGTTCGCCATTGCCGAACGCGCCGATCACGTCGCGCAGCTTTCGCAGCACATCGCGCGCCTGGCGCTGCGCGGCGCGAAGGACTGGCCGATGGACCTGCGGCTGTCACTTAACGTCACACCCAGCGATCTGGCCGGCCCCGACTTCGCGAAGAGCTTTGCCGCGCTGGTCGGGAAGGCCCGGTTCGAGCCGTGGCGGCTGACGCTGGAGGTGACCGAGCAGGTCCTGCTGGCCGATGTCGCCCATGCCTCGCAGGCGCTGGGCGCGCTCGCCGCGCAGGGGATGCGTATCGCGCTCGACGATTTCGGCGCGGGGTTCTGCAACTTCCGCTACCTCAAGCTGCTGCCGCTGCACTACCTCAAGCTCGACCGCTCGATGATCGAGGGGGTGGCGGGCGATACCCGCGACCTGGCGGTGCTGCGCGCGATCCTGGCGATGGCGGGTGCGCTTGACCTCAAGGTGATCGTCGAGGGCGTCGAAAACGAAACCCAGCGCGCGCTCGCGGCGGCCGAGGGCTGCGCATTCTACCAGGGCTTCCTGCGCGCCAGGCCGATGGGCGGGGAAGCGTTTCTGGAGCTTGCGCGGGGGTAGGCGCGGGAACTTTCCACAAGACCTTCGTCATTGCGAGGGGCAAAGCCCCGCGGCAATCCAGAGTTGCGCAAGCCGCCCTGGATTGCTTCGCTGCGCTCGCAATGACGAGGCAGTAATGTGATTGCCGCGGGGCTTCGCCCCTCGCAATGACGAGACAGCAAGCCGCCCTGGATTGCTTCGCTACGCTCGCATGACGAGGCAGTAAGGTGATTGCTGCGGGGGTAGGTGCGGGAACGGGCTTTCCCCCGCACCCGACTGTCCTGAGCTTGTCGAAGGACCGAATTTCCTTTCGATAGCTGCGCTCGCCGGTGCAAGGAAAAGGACAGTGCTTCGACAAGCTCAGCATGGACGGGGTTCTGGTTATTCCCGATGGGAGAGGGAAGCTGATCCCTGCTACTTCGCCTTCCTGGCAATCGCGCTCAGCCCCTTGGTCAGCTGGAACAGGCCGTTCAGGCGCGCTTCGGCATTGCCCCAGGCGCGGGTGACGGCGATCTTGCTGTCGGGGCGCAGCTTGATCGTGCCGGCCAGCCGTTCGGCATAGGCGATCAGCCCGGCGGGATCGGGGAACTGGTCCTCGTGGAAGGTGACCAGCGTGCCCTTGGCCCCAACATCGATCTTGGCAATGTTCGCCTCGATCGCCTGCCGCTTGATCTGGATGAGTTTCACCAGGTTGGCGGTGGGCGCGGGCAGCGGGCCGAAGCGGTCGATCATTTCGGCCGAAAGGCCTTCGATCTCGGCCTGGTCCTCGGCATCGTTGAGACGGCGGTAGAGCGCCATGCGCACCGCAAGATCGGGCACGTAGTCCTCGGGGATCATGATCGGCGCATCGACGGTGATCTGCGGCGATAGCGCGTGGCGTTCCTTCGCCAGGCCAAGCTCGCCCGCCTTGGCCGCGAGGATCGCGTCCTCGAGCATCGACTGGTAAAGCTCGAAACCGACCTCGCGGATATGCCCCGATTGCTCATCGCCCAGGAGGTTGCCTGCGCCGCGAATGTCGAGATCGTGGCTGGCCAGCTGAAAGCCCGCGCCCAGGCTGTCGAGATCGCCCAGCACCTTGAGCCGCTTTTCGGCCACTTCGGATAGCTGCACGTTTTCGGGCGTGGTCAGATAGGCATAGGCGCGCAGCTTCGAGCGGCCGACCCGTCCGCGCAGCTGGTAGAGCTGGGCGAGGCCGAACCGGTCGGCGCGGTGGATGATGATCGTGTTGGCGCTGGGAATATCGAGCCCGCTTTCAACGATCGTGGTCGACAGCAGCACTTCGTATTTCTTCTCGTAGAAGGCGCTCATCCGCTCTTCCACTTCGCCCGCCGCCATCTGGCCGTGCGCGGTGACGAAGCGGACTTCGGGCACGGTATCGCGCAGCCACTGCTCGACCTCGTCCATGTCGGCGATCCGCGGCACCACGATGAAGCTCTGCCCGCCGCGATGATGCTCGCGCAGCAGCGCCTCGCGCATCACCATCTGGTCCCATTCCATCACATAGGTGCGCACCGCCAGCCGATCGACCGGCGCGGTCTGGATGGTGGAAAGCTCGCGCAGGCCGCTCATCGCCATCTGCAGCGTGCGCGGGATTGGCGTGGCGGTCAGCGTCAGGACGTGGACGTTGTGGCGCAGCTGCTTCAGCGATTCCTTGTGGGTCACGCCAAAGCGTTGCTCTTCGTCAACGATTACAAGACCAAGCCGCTTGAACTTCAGCGACTTTGCCAGCAGCGCATGGGTGCCGACAACGACGTCTACGGTGCCATCGGCCAGCCCTTCCTTCGTCGCCTTGGCTTCCTTTTCGCCAACCAGCCGCGACAGGCGCCCGACCTTCAGGGGGAAGCCGGCAAAGCGTTCGGTGAAATTGGTGAAGTGCTGGCGCGCGAGCAGGGTGGTGGGGGCGATCACCGCCACCTGCTGCCCGCCCATCGCCGCGACGAAGGCGGCGCGCAAGGCCACCTCGGTCTTGCCGAAACCGACATCGCCGCAGACCAGCCGGTCCATCGGCCGGCCTTCGGAAAGGTCGCCCAGCACATCGTCGATCGCGGCTTCCTGATCCTCGGTCTCGGCCCAGGGGAAGCGTTCGACGAACTGGTCATAGACGCCCTGTTCGGGAACCAGCACCGGAGCCTGGCGCAGCGCGCGCAGCGCCGCGGTCTTGAGCAATTCGTGCGCAATCTCGCGGATCCGTTCCTTGAGGCGGCTCTTGCGCTTTTGCCAGCCTTCGCCGCCCAGCCGGTCCAGCGCCACGAATTCGGCGTCCGATCCATAGCGCGAGAGCACGTCGATATTCTCGACCGGGACATAGAGCTTGTCGCCGCCGGCATATTCGAGCGCGACGCAGTCGTGCGGGCTTTCGCCCACCGGGATCGATTGCAGACCGATGTAGCGGCCGATCCCGTGCTCCATGTGGACCACCAGGTCGCCGGTGGTCAGCGCCGCCAGTTCCGCCAGAAAGGCATCGGCCCCCTTGCGGCGTTTCTTGCGGCGCACCAGCCGGTCGCCCAGGATGTCCTGCTCGGTAACCAGCTCAAGCTCGGCATTGGCGAAGCCGGTTTCGAGCGGGAGAACCAGCGCCACCGGTGCGCCCTTCGCGGCCAGGCCAAGCGCTTCCTGCCAGCTGTCGGCCATGACCGGCGCGGGCCGCGCGGCTTCGCCCAGGATCGCGGCGATCCGGGCGCGGCTGCCCTCGCTATAGGCGGCGATCAGCGCCTTCTTGCCCTGTGCGATCTGCCCGGTGAGATAGCGCGCCGCCGCTTCATAGACATTGTCGCCGCGCGCGCGCTCGGGCGCGAGCGAGCGGCTGCCGGAAAAGCCGAAGTCCAGCGTGGTCGCATTTTCGGGCTGGGCGAAAATGTCGGCGCGGTGCACGGGATGCCCGGCCAGGACCGCGTCAAGCTCGGCGCGGGCGAGGTAAAGCTCGGCCGGCCCCAGCGGGCGATAGGATCCGGCCGCCTTGCCGCTGCTTTCGGTGCGCGAGGCGAAGTAGTCCGCGATGTCGCCCAGCCGCTCGTCCGCCGCGCCCAGCGCAGCGTTGTCGATGATCAGCGTATCTTCCGCCGAAAGGTGATCGAACAGCGTGACCAGCCGGTCCTCGAACAGGGGCAGCCAATGCTCCATGCCCGCCAGTCGCCGCCCGTCGCTGACCGCCTGGTAGAGCGGATCGCCAGTGGCATTGGCGCCGAATTTCTCGCGGTAGCGGCTGCGGAACCGCTTGATGCTGTCTTCGTCGAGCAAGGCTTCGCTGGCGGGAAGCAGGACATGCTCGGCCAGGACGCCGGTCGAACGCTGGGTGTTCGGATCGAAAGTCCGCAGCGTTTCCAGCTCGTCGCCGAAGAAGTCGAGCCGAAGGCCGGCGTCGAGCCCCGACGGGTAGATGTCGAAGATCGACCCGCGCACCGCGAATTCGCCCGCATCGGCGACAGTATCGGTGCGGCCATAGCCCTGGCGTTGCAGCAGCGCGATCAGGCTTTCGCGGCCGATCTCGATCCCCGGCTTCAGCACGCGCACGTTCTCGCGCACGCGGAACGGGGTCAGCACGCGTTGCAGCGCGGCGTTGATCGTGGTGACGAACAGTTGCGGGCCCTTGGCCGGCAGTTGCAACTTGCGCAGCGCCGCCAGTCGCCGGGCCGAAACCGCCAGCGCCGGGCTGGCGCGGTCATAGGGCAGACAGTCCCACGCCGGGAAGGGGATCACTTCCAGTTCGGGCGCGAAAAACTGTGCGCTGTCGGCGATCGCCTGCATCGCCGCCTCGTCGGGCGCGATGAACACCGCGCGACCTTTCGCCGCGCGGGCCAGATCGGCCAGGACCAGCGGCTGCGCCCCGCGCGCCAGTGCGGCGAGGGTCAGAGGAGCCTTGGCACTGATGATTTTCGACAGGTCAGGCATCGGATTGGCGGCTTTCGGGCAACGACAAACGCCCCGCGCGGCGTTTTGGCGCCTTGCGGGGTGGGATTCGGAGCTGAGGACTTAGCGCTTCACCGCGGGATTTCAACGAAATCGAGCTTGCGGAAGGCGTCCATCTGCGCGCCCTCATACTTGGCCGGGACCGGCATGGTGCCCAGCGCCCAGGCCATGATCTCGACATCTTCTTCGTCGAGCAGCATCTCGAACCAGGCAAGCTCGCTTTCGCCCCAGCCTGCATGGTGGGCATCGAAGAAGCATCCGATCATGTAGTCGGCCTCGCGGGTGCCGCGGTGCCAGGCGCGGAATTTCAGCCGCTTGATTCGCGATGCGTCGGTCATGGCTGGCGGTTACGAGCGATTGCCGGCCGGCGCAATCGCCAAGGGGCGAATGGGTTTTTGCGAATCCGCCGGCAGCGGTTAACACCGCGCCATGCGCCCCGAACGGCTCAACCCTCTGTTTATCAGCGCCGAAAGCCTGAAAGGCGTCGGCAGCACACTGGCGCGGCCGCTTGAGCGGCTGGGGCTGAGCCGGGTGCGCGACTTCGCCTATCACTTGCCCGACCGCTTCGTCACCCGCCGCGCGGTGGCCGACCTCGACGAAGCGAGCGTGGGCGAAAATATCGTGGTGAAGCTCACGCCGGTCGAATACCGCGCCTCGGCCGGGCGCGGGCCGATGCGGATCATGGCCACCGACGCGGCGGGCAATGTGGCCGCGATCACCTATTTCGGGCGCGCTTCCTACAGCGGCAAGAAAGCCTTGCCACTGGGTGAACCGCGCTGGATTGCCGGGCGGCTCGACCAGTATGGCCAGATGCTGCAGATCGTTCACCCCGATCACGTGAGCGAGGAAAGCGGTGCGGCGCTGGGCCAGCTGGTCGAGCCGGTCTATCCCTTGTCCGAAGGATTGACCCAGAACCGGCTGTCCGCGCTGATCCACCAGGCACTGACCGGCGTGCCCCAGCTGCCCGAATGGATCGAGCCGGGCCTGCTGGACAAGATGCAATGGCCGGCCTGGCGCGATGCGCTCGATCTCGCGCACAAGGGCGAACATGCCGCCGCGCGCGACCGGCTGGCCTATGACGAGCTGCTGGCGAACAGCCTGGCCCTGATGCTGGTGCGCAATTCCAACCGCAGGCAGGTCGGCACACCCTTGCGCGGGGACGGGGCCTTGCGCGCGCGGCTGCAACTGCCGTTCGAGCTGACCGGCGCCCAGCAGCGCGCGATCGCAGAGATCGAGGGCGATCTGGCCCAGGCCGCGCCGATGTTGCGGCTGCTCCAGGGCGATGTCGGATCGGGCAAGACCGCGGTGGCGCTCGAAGCCATGCTGATCGCGGTCGAAGGCGGGGCGCAGGCAGCCTTGCTTGCCCCGACCGAGATTCTTGCCCGCCAGCATTACGAAACACTTAGCCGAATGGCCGCCTCGACCGGCGTCAACATTGCGCTGCTCACCGGCCGCGACAAGGGCCGCCCGCGCGAAGCGGTGCTGATGGGGCTGCTCGACGGCTCGATCCAGGTGGTGGTCGGAACCCACGCGATCTTCCAGGACGCGGTGGCCTACAAGAACCTCGCGCTTGTGGTGATCGACGAACAGCACCGCTTCGGAGTGGCCCAGCGGCTGATGCTCAATCAGAAGGGGCGCCGCACCCCGCACTGCCTGGCGATGACTGCCACCCCGATCCCGCGAACCCTGACGCTGGCCCAGTACGGCGAAATGGATGTCAGCCGGCTCGACGAGATGCCGCCCGGACGCCAGCCGATCGACACCCGCGTGGTCGCGATCGAGCGGATCGAGGATGTGGTCGGCGCGCTCGGCCGGCATATCGCGGGCGGTCACCAGGCCTACTGGGTCTGCCCGATGGTCCGCGAAAACGAGAGCGAGGATATTGCCGCCGCCGAGGCCCGCTTTGCAGCGCTGAAGGCGCGCTTTGGCGATAGCGTGGTCCTGGTGCACGGACAGCTGCGCGCCGAACAGAAGGACGCCGCGATGGAGCGCTTCGCATCCGGCGAGGCGCAGCTGCTGGTCGCCACCACGGTGATCGAAGTCGGCGTCGATGTCCCCAATTCGACCCTGATGGTGATCGAGCAGGCCGAACGCTTCGGACTTGCCCAGCTTCACCAGCTGCGCGGCCGGGTCGGCCGGGGCGAGGGCAAGAGCACCTGCCTGCTGCTGCGCGGCGAACTATCCAGCGAGACCGCGCGCGAACGGTTGGCGCTGATGCGCGAGACGCAGGACGGCTTTCGCCTGGCCGAGGAAGACCTCAAACTGCGCGGTGGGGGAGAGCTTCTGGGAACCCGGCAATCGGGCGATACCCCGTTCCGCGTTGCCAGTCTCGAGCAGATCCAGCGCCTGCTGCCGCTGGCCCATGACGATGCCCGCCTGCTGATGGAGCGCGACGGCGGCCTGACCGGCGAACGCGGCGAGGCGGCGCGCCTGCTGCTCTACCTGTTCGAACGCGACTGGGGCGTGCAGCTGCTGCGCGGTGGATGAAAGAAGCGATTTGGTCGGGGAAAGAGGATTCGAACCTCCGGCCCCTGCCTCCCGAAGACAGTGCTCTACCAGGCTGAGCTATTCCCCGACCGATCGCGGGCACCCAAGGGCGCCCAAGGCAGGAGCGCGCCTATAGAGAGCGATTCCGAAGGTGGCAAGCGGGCAATCTCGCGCTAGGGTCATTTCATGGCCTCGGCACCGATTCCCCTCGATTCCCCGCGCAGCGATCACTGGGAATGGCAGTATCTGGACCTGATGCGCCAGATCTGGGAACGCGGCGACGAACGGATCGATCGCACCGGAATCGGCACCCGATCGGTGATCGGCGCGCAGATTCGCTTTGACCTTTCGGGCGGCGCGATGCCGCTGCTTTCGACCAAGCGGGTCTACTGGAAGACCGCCACGCGCGAGTTTCTATGGTTCCTGACCGGCAATACCAACATCCGCCCGCTGGTGCTGCAAGGAGTCAGGATCTGGAACGAATGGCCGCACGCTCGCTACGTGAAGGCCACAGGCGATGCGATCGCGCTGGACCAGTTCGTCAACCGGATCGCCGAGGACGAGGAATTTGCCGTGCGCTGGGGTGATCTGGGCCCGGTCTATGGCAAGCAATGGGTTGACTGGCCGACTTTCGAACCGGTTGGCGATGGCCTTTACCGCAAGGGCCCGGGGATCAACCAGGTCGCGCAGGTGGTGGAAAGCCTGCGAAGCAATCCGGGCAGCCGCCGCCACATCGTCGAAGGGTGGAACGTGGCCGAGCTTGACGCGATGGCGCTGCCGCCGTGCCACAAGACCTACCAGTTCCATGTCGGATCGGGGCGGCTCAACTGCGTGCTCTACCAGCGCAGCTGCGATGTCGCGCTGGGGCTGCCGTTCAACCTGTGGGGCGCGGCGCTGTTCACGCGGATGCTGGCGCAGCAGTGCGATCTGGAGCCGGGCGAGCTGGTCTGGCTGGGCGGCGATACGCACCTGTACCTCAACCATTCCGACCTGATCGAGGCGCAGCTTGCCAGGGCGCCTTCGGGCAAGGCCACGATGCAGATTGAACGTCGCCCCGAGAGCATGTTCGATTACCGGATCGAGGATTTTGCGGTGCAGGGTTACGCACCGCAGGAGCATATCTCGGCTCCGGTGGCGGTTTGATCCTCTTCGGCACGGAATCGGCATGACCACACGGTTCGTCATTGCGAGCGAAACGAAGCAATCCAGGGCGGGTCTTGCAACGCTGGATTGCCGCGGGGCTTCGCCCCTCGCAATGACGAATGGGCAAGGTTGACCGCGAAACCGCTTTGAAATAATATGTCGCGCATCTAAAATTTGCTTCCAATGCCTGGACAACGCGGGAGAGCGCTTCATGGCCAACGGGCCTGCCAGTTCCGGTAACGCGCGCGGCAACCTGCCGCCGCTGAGCCTGCACGTTCCCGAACCGCCGTTCCGCCCCGGCGATCCGGTCGATTACAGCTATCTGGATATCCCCTCCGCCGGCACTTTCGCGCGGCCCGACGAAGGCTGCGCAACCGAGGAAACCCACCCCTTGTGCCACGGGCTGATCCGCGTGCTCGACGCCGATCACCGCGCGGTCGGGCCGTGGGATCCCAAGCTTGACGCGGAAACGCTGCGGCGGATGCTGCGCGTCATGGCGCTGACCCGCGCTTTCGATGACCGGATGTATCGCGGCCAGCGCCAGGGCAAGACCAGCTTCTACATGAAGTGCACCGGCGAGGAGGCGACCAGCGTCGCGTCGGCCTTTGCGCTCGACAATGACGACATGGTGTTCCCCAGCTATCGCCAGCAGGGGATCCTGATCGCGCGCGGCTATCCGATCGTCGAGATGATCAACCAGATCTATTCGAACCGGGCTGACAAGCTCAAGGGCCGCCAGCTGCCGATCATGTATTCGAGCCGCGAGCACAATTTCTTCACGATCAGCGGCAACCTGGCGACCCAGTATCCGCAGGCCGCCGGCTGGGCGATGGCATCGGCGATCAAGGGCGATACGCGGATCGCCAGCACCTGGATCGGCGAGGGATCGAGCGCGGAAGGCGATGCTCATGCTGCCTTCACCTTTGCCACGGTGTTCAACGCGCCGGTGGTGTTCAACGTGGTCAACAACCAGTGGGCGATTTCAAGCTTTTCGGGCTTCGCCGGGGGCGAGCGGGCAACCTTTGCCGCGCGGGCGATCGGCTATGGCATTGCGGGGCTGCGGGTCGATGGCAACGACGCGCTGGCGGTCTATGCCGCGGCGCGCTGGGCCGCCAACCGGGCGCGGGCGGGCAAGGGGCCGACCCTGATCGAGCACTTCACCTACCGCGCCGAAGGCCATTCGACCTCGGACGACCCCAGCGCCTACCGTTCGGCGCAGGAACAGAAGGAATGGCCGCTGGGCGATCCGATCACGCGGCTGAAGCAGCATCTCATCGCGCTTGGCGAATGGAGCGAAGAGCAGCACGCGGCGATGGACCTTGAGCTGGCCGAACAGGTCAAGGCGGCGACCAAGGAAGCCGAGAAGAACGGCGTGCTGGGCCACGGGCTTCACCACCCGTTCCACACCATGTTCGAGGACGTGTTCGAGGAACTGCCCTGGAATCTCGAGGAGCAGGCCGAACAGGCGATCCGCGAGCGCCGGATCAAGTGGCCGACCTGGAAGGAGTACGAATGATGGTGCGTACTCCAATGCTGGTCATTGCGAGCGGCGAAGCCGCGCGGCAATCCCGGCCCACCGTGCTGATCACGCTGGATTGCCACGGGCCTGCGGCCATCGCAATGACGAAGGGGACTTGCTAATGGCACTTGAGGAAGCGCCGCTTTCGCTTGCCCAGGCGCCCACGCGGCGGCTCAACATGATCGAGGCGATCAACGAAGCGCTCGACATCATGATGGAGCGCGATCCCAATGTCGTCGCCTTTGGAGAGGATGTCGGCTATTTCGGCGGGGTATTCCGCGCCACCGCCGGCCTGCAGAAGAAATACGGCAAGAACCGGGTGTTCGATACGCCCATCAACGAATGCGGGATCATCGGCGCGGCGGTGGGAATGGGCGCCTATGGCCTGCGTCCGGTGCCCGAAATCCAGTTCGCCGACTATATCTATCCGGGGCTTGACCAGCTGGTCAGCGAAGCGGCGCGGCTGCGCTATCGCTCGGCCGGAGAGTTCATCGCTCCGATTACCGTGCGCAGCCCGTTCGGCGGCGGGATCTTCGGCGGGCAGACCCACAGCCAGAGCCCCGAGGCGCTGTTCACCCATGTGGCGGGCCTCAAGACCGTGATCCCCAGCACGCCGCACGATGCCAAGGGTCTGCTGATCGCCGCGATCGAGGACAACGATCCGGTGATCTTCTTCGAACCCAAGCGGATCTACAACGGCCCGTTCACCGGGTATTACGACAAGCCGGTCGAACCCTGGGCGCGTCACCCGGATTCCGAAGTGCCCGAAGGCTACTATGCGATCCCGCTGGGCAAGGCGCGGATCGTGCGCGAGGGCGAGGCGCTGACCGTGCTGGCCTATGGCACGATGATCCACGTCGCCGAAGCGGTCTGCCGCGAGAAGGGCGTCGACGCCGAGATCATCGATCTGCGCACGCTGGTCCCGCTGGACATCGAGGCGATCGAGACCTCGGTCCGCAAGACCGGCAAGTGCATGATCGTGCACGAAGCGACCCGCACCGGCGGGTTCGGGGCCGAGCTTTCGGCGCTGGTGCAGGAACGCTGTTTCTATCACCTGGAGGCGCCGATCGAACGCGTCACCGGCTTCGATACCCCTTATCCGCACAGCCTCGAATGGGCATATTTCCCCGGACCCGTCCGCATCGGCGAGGCGGTGGACCGGCTTTTGAAGGCATAACCAATGAATTCGTCATTGCGAGCGTAGCGAAGCAATCCAGAGCGTACGTCGCCCCTGGATTGCTTCGTCGCTCCGCTCCTCGCAATGACGAAGTGAGGAACTGAAATATGGGCAAGTTCACTTTCAACCTCCCCGACATCGGCGAAGGAATCGCCGAGGCCGAGATCGTGGCCTGGCATGTCAAGGTCGGCGACCGGATCGAGGAAGACGGCAAGATCGCCGACGTCATGACCGACAAGGCGACGGTCGAGATGGAAAGCCCGGTTTCGGGCACGATTCTCTCGGTCGCAGGGGCTGAAGGCGACATGATCGCGATCGGTTCCCCCTTGGTCGTAATCGAGGTTGAGGGCGAGGACGCGGTGCCCGAACAGCCGGTGCCTGCGCCCGAGGCTCCGGCCCGGACGGAGATTGCCGAGGAACCCATCAAGGCTGAGAAGCCCGCTGATCCCGCTCCCGTCCTGCAACCGGAAACCAGACCCGCTCAGGCTGAGCCTGTCGAAGCCCCGACGCAATCGGCGCCCCACCATGCCAAGGTCCTCGCCAGCCCCGCCGTCCGTGCCCGTGCGCAGGAACTGGGAATCGACCTTGCACTGGTGAAGCCCGCCGAGGACGGCCGGGTGCGCCACTCCGATCTTGACGCCTTCCTGGCCTACAACGCCGCTGGCGGCTTTCGCGCGGCCGGAGCGAAGGGCGTGGACCAGGCGGTCAAGGTCATGGGGCTGCGCCGCCGGATCGCCGAGAACATGGCCGCGGCCAAGCGCGCGATCCCGCATTTCACCTATGTCGAGGAATGCGATGTCACCGCGCTGGAAGAAATGCGCGCGCAGCTCAACTCGGCGCGGGGGCAGCGCCCCAAGCTGACCATGCTGCCGCTGCTGATCACCGCGATCTGCCGCGTCCTGCCCGATTTCCCGATGCTCAACGCGCGCTATGACGATGAGGCCGGCGTGGTCTACCGCTCGGGTGCGGTGCACCTCGGCATGGCGACCCAGACCCCGGGCGGACTGATGGTCCCGGTGATCCGCGATGCCCAGGACAGGAACCTGTGGCAACTCGCCGCCGAAATTGCCCGCCTCGCGGAGGCCGCGCGCAGCGGCTCTGCCAGGAGCGAGGAACTGAGCGGATCGACCCTGACGATCACTTCGCTTGGTCCCCTGGGCGGGGTGGCGACGACGCCGGTGATCAACCGGCCGGAAGTGGCGATCATCGGCCCCAACCGGATCGTCGAACGCCCGATGTTCGTCAGCGATGGCATGGGCGGCGAACGGATCGAGAAGCGCAAGCTGATGAACATCTCGATCAGCTGCGACCACCGCGTGGTCGACGGCTGGGATGCGGCAAGCTACATCCAGGCAGTCAAGCGGCTGATCGAGACGCCGGTGCTGCTGCTGGCTGACTAGGGGAGAGGTGGGCAATGGCAAGTGACCCGAAAGTCGATGCCTACATCGCCAAGGCCGCCCCATTTGCCCAGCCGATCCTGACCCACCTGCGCGCGCTGGTCCATGAAACGATCCCTGGCCTTGACGAAGCGCTCAAGTGGGGGATGCCGCACTTCCTCTACAAGGGGAAGAACCTGGCCGGAATGTCGGCGTTCAAGGCGCATGCCGCGTTCATGATTCATGGCGATGGCCGGCAAGGTGATGCGATGGGCCAGTTCGGCAAGATTGCCGCGCTGGCCGACCTGCCGGGCGACAATGTGCTCAAGAGCAGGCTGATCGAGGCGAAGGATCGTATCGACACGGCCGGAACCGCGCAGAAGCCCAGGACCGCGCCGCGTGCACCGAGGCCCGAATTGCCGATCCCGCCCGAATTTGCCGCGGCGCTCGATGCCAGTCCTGCTGCCAGGGCGGCGCTGGAGGGCTTCGCGCCGTCGCACCGCCGCGAATATGTCGAATGGATCACCGAGGCCAAGCGCGCGGAAACGCGCGACAAGCGGATTGCCCAGGCGGTCGAATGGCTCGCCCAGGGCAAGAAGCGCAACTGGAAGTACGAGGGCTGCTAGCCCTTAGCGGACGATCGCGCTGTAGGTGATGTCGCCCGATCCGCGCGCGGCCTCGCTGGCGGGGACATGCCAGCGCACATGCGTGACATCCTCGGGCGTGGCGATGCGGTTGCCGACGCGCAGGTCGTCGAGCCTGCCCCAATGTTTGCCGCCGTCGATCGAGACTTCCTCGGCGCCATCGGCGCTGCCCTGGTAATAGACCGTGCGGGGCAGGGGATTGGTGACGGTGAAGGCGCCGGTCCCGCCCATGCGATACCAGCTCACCACATAGACCACCCGGTCGCCGCGAGTGAGGCGGCTTGCGGGTTGCAGCATCCTGCCCTTGCCCGGCTGGACCTTCTCGACATAGACCGCGCTGTCGAGCGCGATCAGCGGCGCGGCGAGCGCCGCGACCGGAACAGCCAAGGCGGCAAGCACGCCAATGTGAGCAAGCGAACGGCCAGGATTCACGCGATATTACCCCCAACAGCGGCCAGGCGGCCCGTTGGGGGAGCTTTTTGCAGATCGTGGCAAAGGAAAGGTTAACGGCCGATTCAGCACGCGGCGCCCGACAGCTTTTCCAGCGGGCCGGGCCTCGGCGTTTCAAACCTCAAGGCCCCGCCGCAACCCGTTTTCCACATGCTGCACCGCTCGGTCGAAATTGCCTTTCGAACCCTGTTGACAGCCCCTCGATGCTGGCCTAGTGGCGCCTCTCCCAAGTGGCTGCGCGGGTGTAGCTCAGTTGGTTAGAGTGTCGGCCTGTCACGCCGAAGGTCGCGGGTTCGAGCCCCGTCACTCGCGCCACTTGGGGAATTTCCTACCACGCTGAAGAAACCTTCACCGCCTTGCCGCCCGCCGGCAGGCTGATGATCATGCCGTCCTTGCCGACCAGCAGCTGGCCGCTGAATTGTTTGGGGGCATTGCCCAGGAACAGCGGCTCGATCAGCGTTGAGGGCAGTGGCGGGACCAGGTGGTAGAGCACCAGGGTGTTGACTCCGGCCTCTTTCGCGGCGCGCGCGGCGTCTTCGGGGCTGGCGTGGTAGTTCTGGATGTCGGTCATGATCTGCGCGTTGTTGGCCTGTCCGCGCTCTGCCAGCTTCTTGCCCAGCGCCGCGACCATCTCCTTGTTCAGCGCTTCGTGGAACATCACGTCGGCGCCCTTGGCGGCGAGGACGAAGCCGGGCGAATAGACGGTATCGCCGCTGATCGCGATTGACCGGCCCTTGTAGTCGATGCGGTAGCCATAGGCCGGGCTGATCGGCGCATGATTGACGCGGATCACGCTGATCCGCACTCCGTCCTTGTCATAGACCAGCTGGCTGTCGGTGCCGTCGGGCAGCGCGATTATCTTCGCCGCTCCGCCAAATCCGCCTGGCTGGACAACCCTGGCCCCATGATGCGCGATGCGATAGCCGCTGTCGATTTCATAGGCCTGGTTGAACCCGGCGACGACCTTGTCGGTCCCCGGCGGGCCATAGACCGGCAGCGGGGCCGAACGATGCCCGCCGACCCAGGCCTGGAGCAGGGCTTCGCCAAGGCCGTCGATGTGGTCGGAATGCAGATGCGTCAGGAATTCGGCCTGCACCTTGGCCATTGGAAAGCCCATGCGCACCAGCTTGCGAATCGATCCTGAACCCGAATCGAAGATGAAGGCCTGATTGCCCGCCAGCACCGCTATGCAGGGTCCGGCGCGGGTTTCATCGGGCATCGGCGATCCGCTGCCGCAGACATAGGCGTGAAGGCCATCGCCAAGCCTGGCTGCCTGATCGACCCCGACATTGCGATCGAGCGCGCTGTCGAAGGCCCGCCGGCCAATGGCCCCGCGTCCGAACACCAGTGCAAGCCCGATGACGATTGCCAGCATTGCGGCAACGATTGCGATCTTTCGCTTCATGCGATTCCTCCCCGCTTTGGCGGGCAGGCTAGCCTGTCAATCCGGCGCGCGCCAGCGTCCGGTTTCCATCCAGATCAGGAAGCGCCTGAGCGGCAGCAGCCAGACGACGCCCAGAACCACGTAGACCGGTGTCTGGCCCAGCGCCGGCCAGCCTGCAATCAGCGGGGCGATGAACCGCGCAATCAGACCGCCATAGACCATCAGCGCGACGAACAGCCCCAGCACGCCGAGCGGAATGCGGATGGTCGGTTCGGTCCTCAACGGAACGGCCCGTGGATGCGGCTGGGCGTGACCACCAGGTCAAGCGGCTGGTCGTGGTCTTCCAGCGGGATGGCGTCATCAAGCTGGCAATCCCAGGCCAGGCCAATCGCCAGCGCAGGGCGGTTCCGCGCAAGCCAGCCATCATAGAACCCCGCGCCATAGCCGATCCGGCCACCCTGGCTGGTGAAGCCCAGCATCGGGCAGAACATCACTTCGGGCACCAGCAGCGGCGCATCTTCCGCCGGTTGCAGCGCGCTATAGGGATCGGGCACCAGCAGACCGTCGTCGAACGGGTTGGTCCATTCGCGAAACTGCATCGGCGCGCCGCGCGCAGCAAACCAGGGCAGCACGATCCTGTGCCCGCGTTCGGCAAACCAGCGCCCATAGTTGCTGGCCGGAACCTCGTCCTTCATCTCATGGAAGATCGAGATTACCGCGCCTTCGGGAACCATGTCCGCGATTGCGGCGGGCGGGCGGGTGAACAACAGGCCGCGCTGCCATTCGGGAATCGCGGCGACATGTTCGGTGCGGCGGCGTTTCAGCTCGGCGCGCAGGCTCTTCTTGTCGGTCACTTCGCGCGCGCCTCATGCACAGGGGTGACGGGACCACCATGGGCCGTTGCCGGGGAAATCCTCTGACGCCTCAACGTCAGGTGGGGACCATGTGCACCGCACCAGGGTGCGGGCAGGGACAGCCCCCATGGATTGCTTATAGCCTCAGGGATTTTCTGTCGGTTCGTACCGGGCAGTACCCGTCGCCGCACTAGATAGGACAGCGCGCCTCACCCCTCAAGGGCGGAAGCGCATTTTTCGAGACGGTCGGCGATGGTTTCGAGCAGGTCGGCATCCGGGCCCGGCCGCGCGGCAGCGGGCACTGTCTTCTTGCGGCCTTCGTGCAGTTCATCGGCCAGCAGTAGCGCCGCGAACAGCAGCAGGCGCACTTCGTTGTGGCCAGCGGTGCCCAGTTCGCGGACCTTGTCCTCGATCATCTGGCCGAGTTCCTGGACCCTGTCTTCCTCGCCCGCGGAACAGGCCACCAGATAGCTGCGCCCGCCAATCTGGAGCGTGACGTTGCTCACCCCTGGGCTCCTTCGATGAGCAGGTCGAGCTGTTCGAGCGATTCCTGAACCGCACCGCGCAAACGGTCATGCCTGGCCCGCAGTTGCGAGAGTTTCGCCCCGCCGCCAGACGGGCGCGGCGCCTGCGCTGCAGCCTCAATCCGGGCCAGCGCTGCGTCGATCCGGGCCAGTGCGGCCGTGCTGCGATCAGCGTTCATCGCGGCTGTCTAGCGCAAAATTCTGCAAGCGCAAAGCGTTGCGCCGCGGATTTCCCACCGTTTGCAAACCCCATGTTTGCCGCCCGCCTTGACGCCGCGCCGAGCCTTCGCAAAGGAGACCCCGCGCCGAATCGCGCGCGTAGACGCCCTGCCCTTGGGAGCCGTACAGCATGAGCCTCGATCCTGCCCGCCTCGCGCCAATGGCCAACGCCATTCGCGCGCTTTCGATGGATGCGGTCCAGGCTGCCAATTCGGGGCATCCCGGGATGCCGATGGGCATGGCCGATGTCGCCACGGTGCTGGTTGCCCAGCAGCTGAAGTTCGATCCCGCCGCGCCCCGCTGGCCCGACCGCGACCGCTTCGTGCTGTCGGCCGGGCACGGCTCGATGCTGATCTACGCGCTGCTCTATCTGACCGGCTATGAAGCGCCGACGATCGACGATATCCGCAATTTCCGCCAGCTTCACAGCCCCTGCGCCGGGCACCCCGAAAACTTCGAGCTGGCCGGGGTCGAATGCACCACCGGTCCGCTGGGCCAGGGCTTCGCGATGGCGGTCGGCATGGCGATGGCCGAGCGGCATCTCAATGCCGTCCACGGCGGCGACCTGGTCGATCACAAGACCTGGGTGATCGCCGGCGACGGCTGCCTGATGGAAGGGATCAATCACGAAGCCGTCGGCCTGGCCGGAACATTGAAGCTGGGCCAGCTCAACGTGCTGTGGGACGACAATTCGATCACCATCGATGGCGGCACCAGCCTTTCGACCTGCGAGGATATTGCCGCGCGCTATGCCGCCAGCGGCTGGCATGTCACCCGCTGCAACGGGCACGACTTTGCCGACATTTCGCGCGCGCTGGCCGAAGCCGTCGCCGATCCGCGGCCCTCGCTGGTCGCCTGCAAGACCGTGATCGGGCAGGGCGCTCCGAACAAGGCCGGCAGCCATTCGGTCCACGGCAGCCCGCTGGGCGCCGACGAAGTCGCCGCCACCCGCGTGGCATTGGGCTGGACCGCCCCGGCGTTCGAGGTTCCGGCCGAAATTCTGGCCGACTGGCGCTCGCTCGGGGCCAAGGGTGCACAGGCCCGCGCCGCATGGGAAGCCCGGCTTGCCGCGGCGCCGGGCGGCGCGGCCTTCACCGCCGCGCAGCAAGGGCTGGCGGGCAAGGCCGGCGCAGCGCTTTCGGACTACATCGACGGCCTGATCGCCAACCCGCAAAAGGTCGCGACCCGCAAGGCCAGCGAAATGGCGCTGGGCCCGCTGACCGAATGCTTGCCTGAGCTGATCGGCGGAAGCGCCGACCTGACCGGATCGAACCTGACCAAGACCAAGGCCACCACGACTTTCAGCGCAGACGATTACGTCGGCCGCCATGTCCACTACGGCATCCGCGAATTCGGCATGGCGGCGGCGATGAACGGCATGGCGCTGCATGGCGGGGTCGTTCCCTATGGCGGGACGTTCCTGGTCTTTGCCGACTATTGCCGCAACGCGATCCGCATGTCGGCGCTGCAGCGCGCGCAGGTGGTCTATGTGCTGACCCATGACAGCATCGGCCTGGGTGAAGACGGGCCGACCCACCAGCCGATCGAGCATGTTATGTCGCTGCGTTCGATCCCGAACCTGCTGGTGTTCCGCCCCGCCGACGTGGTCGAGACCGCGGAATGCTGGGCGCTCGCGCTTGAAGCGGAAGCCACGCCTTCCGTCCTTGCCCTGTCGCGCCAGAACCTGCCGCAGCTGCGCAGCTCGGCAGGAATGTTGTCCGCGCGCGGCGCCTACCGGCTCAAGGCCGCCGATGCCGCGCGCCAGGTGGTGCTGGTGGCGACCGGATCGGAAGTCGAGATCGCAATGGCCAGCGCCGCGGCGCTCGAAGCCGAAGGGATCGGCGCCGATGTCGTCTCGATGCCGTGCTGGGAACTGTTCGAAGCGCAGGATGCTTCCTACCGCGCGGATATCCTGCCTGCCGATGTGCTGAAGGTCTCGGTCGAGGCCGGAGTGACGCTTGGCTGGCAGAAGCATGTCGGCGACGGGCTGGCGATCGGGATCGACCGCTTCGGCGCTTCCGGACCGGCCGAACAGCTTTATGACTACTTCGGCCTCACGGCTGACAAGATTGTTCCGCAGATCAAGGCCCGGCTGGGCGCATAGGTTTTCATCAATGTCATCCCCATTCGTCATTGCGAGCGCAGCGAAGCAATCCGGTTCCGTCTGAACCGGCCTGGATTGCTTCGCTGCGCTCGCAATGACGAGCCCTTTTGAGGTCCTTAAAGGAGTATACCCCATGGCGATCAAGGTTGCGATCAACGGTTTCGGGCGCATCGGGCGCAATGTGGCGCGCGCCATCCTCTCGCGCACCGACCATGACCTCGAACTGGTGTCGATCAACGACCTGGCTTCGGCCAAGGCGAACGCGATGCTGTTCCAGCGCGATTCGGTTCACGGGGCCTTCAACGGCACGGTCGAAGTCGACGGCAACGACCTGAACATCAACGGCAAGCGCATCCACGTTTCGGCCGAGCGCGATCCCGCCAACCTGCCGCATGCCGCCAACGGCGTCGACATTGCGCTGGAATGCACCGGCTTCTTCACCGACCGCGCCTCTTGCGAAAAGCACCTCGCCGCCGGCGCCAAGAAGGTGCTGATCTCGGCCCCCGGCAAGAATGTCGACCTGACCGTCGTCTACGGCGTCAACCACGACAAGCTCGAAGCCGGCCACACCATCGTTTCCAACGCTTCGTGCACCACCAACTGCCTGGCGCCTTTCGCCAAGGTGCTGAACGACGCGATCGGGATCGAGCGGGGCCTGATGACCACGGTCCACGCCTATACCAACGACCAGAAGATCCTCGACCAGATCCACGAGGATCCGCGCCGCGCCCGCGCCGCCGCGATGAGCATGATCCCGACCACCACCGGCGCCGCCCGCGCGGTGGGTGAAGTGCTGCCCGAACTGAAGGGCAAGCTCGACGGCAGCGCGATCCGCGTGCCGACCCCGAATGTCTCGGTGGTCGACCTGACCTTCCAGCCCAAGCGCGACACCACCAAGGACGAAGTCAACGCGCTGCTCAAGGCGGCGGCGGATGGTGCGCTCAAGGGCGTGCTGGGCTATTCGGATGAACCGCTGGTCTCGATCGACTACAACGGCTGCGCCAACAGCTCGACCATCGACAGCCTCGAAACCGCGGTGATCGACGGCAAGCTGGTCCGCGTGCTGAGCTGGTACGACAACGAATGGGGCTTCTCCAACCGCATGGTCGACACCGCCGGCGCGATGGGCAAGCTGCTCTAGTTCCAACTCCAACACCCGTTCGTGTCGAGCGAAGTCGAGACACGGGTGCGCGGCATCTCGACTTCGCTCGATGCGAACGGAGCTTGGTTAGCAATGGGCACATTCAAGACCCTCGACGATCTGGGTGACCTCACCGGCAAGGTCGCGCTGGTGCGCGTTGACCTCAACCTGCCGATGCAGGACGCCTCGGTCACCGACGATACCCGCGTGCGGGCTTCGGCGCCGACGATCCTTGAACTGTCGGCCAAGGGCGCCAAGGTGCTGCTGCTGGCGCACTTCGGGCGGCCCAAGGGCGAGCGGGTCTCGACCATGTCGGTCAGCATGACGCTTGATGCGGTTCAGGCGGTGCTCGGCAAGGAAGTGATGTTCGTGCCCGAGATCGCGGGCGACGTGGTCAAACAGGCCGTCGGCATCCTGAGGCCCGGCGACATCGCCATGCTGGAGAACACCCGTTTCTGGAAGGGCGAGGAAGCGAACGATCCCGAACTGGCGCGGGCGATCGCCGCCAACGGCGACATCTATGTCAACGATGCCTTTTCCGCCGCGCACCGCGCCCATGCCAGTACCGAAGGCCTGGCGCACCTGCTGCCGGCCTATGCCGGGCGTTCGATGGAAGCCGAGCTCAAGGCGCTCGAAGCCGCGCTGGGCAATCCGGTGCGCCCGGTGGCGGCGGTGGTCGGCGGAGCCAAGGTTTCGTCCAAGCTTGATGTGCTGACGCACCTGGTGGGCCAGGTCGATCACCTGATCATCGGCGGCGGCATGGCCAACACGTTTCTGGCGGCGCGCGGCGTGAACGTCGGCAAGTCGCTGTGCGAGCATGACCTTGCCGCGACCGCCGAGGCGATCCTCGATGCCGCCGACAAGGCCGGGTGCACGGTGCACCTGCCCTATGACGTGGTGGTCGCGAAGGAATTCGCCGCCCATCCGGCCAGCCTGCGCACCTGCAACGTCCACGAAGTTGCCGATGACGAGATGATCCTCGATGTCGGTCCGCAGGCCACCGAAGCGCTCGCCGACGTGCTCAAGACCTGCCGGACGCTGGTCTGGAACGGACCGATGGGTGCGTTCGAGACGCCGCCGTTCGACACGGCGACCGTCGCCCTCGCCAAGAGCGCAGCGGCCTTGACCAAGGAAGGCGCGCTCACTTCTGTCGCGGGCGGGGGAGATACCGTCGCGGCGCTCAACCACGCTGGCGTGGCTGATGATTTCACCTATATCTCGACCGCCGGCGGGGCCTTCCTCGAATGGATGGAAGGCAAGGAGCTGCCGGGCGTCAAGGCACTGGAAACGGCCTGAGCAGAACCACGGTAACCGCTCTTGCGGCGCCGCGCGGGTGCCGCTATGGGCGCCGCCACATACGTATGCAAACGCAAGGACACCGACAGATGAACACCGCCGAAATGACTGCCAAGATGGCCGCCGGAAAGGGCTTTATCGCCGCGCTGGACCAGTCGGGCGGCTCGACCCCCAAGGCGCTCGCCGGTTACGGCATCGAAGCCGGCGCCTGGTCGAATGACGAGGAAATGTTCGCCCTGATCCACGACATGCGCAGCCGGATCATCCGCTCGAAGTCCTTCACCGGCGAAAAGGTGATCGGCGCGATCCTGTTCGAGCGCACCATGGACGGCACGGTCGATGGCGTTGCCACCCCGGCCGCGCTGATCGCAAAGGGCGTGGTGCCCTTCATCAAGATCGACAAGGGGCTTGAGGACGAGGCGAACGGCGTCCAGCTGATGAAGCCGATGCCCGAACTCGACGCGCTGCTCGTGCGCTCGAAGGCGCTGGGGGTCTATGGCACCAAGGAACGCTCGGTGATCAATTCGGCCAATGCCGCCGGGATCGCCGCGGTGGTCGCGCAGCAGTTCGAAGTCGGCAAGCAGGTCCTGGCCCACGGGATGATGCCGATCATCGAGCCCGAAGTGAACATCAAGAGCGATACCCGCGCGGCTTGCGACGATCTGCTGCTGGCCGAGCTTCTCAAGCAGCTCGACATGCTTCCCGAAGGCCAGCAGGTGATGCTCAAGCTGTCGCTGCCGGTGGTGCCGGGCACTTTCGATCCGCTGGTCGGCCACCCCAAGGTGCTGCGCGTGGTGGCGCTTTCGGGCGGCTACAAGCGCCCCGAAGCCTGCATCGAACTGGCGAAGAACAAGGGGATCATCGCCAGCTTCAGCCGTGCGCTGCTCGAAGACCTGCGCGCGCAGATGAGCGACGAGGAATTCGACGCCTCGCTCGGCGCCGCGATCGATGCGATCTACACCGGGTCGACCGTCAAGACCGCCTGAACCTGCCATGCCGCGCTGGGTCGAAGTCCACGACACGATGCAGCGCGGCTATCGCTATCAATTGACCGCGCCCGAGGGCGAGGACTTCGATCCCGCCTTCCGGCCCGAATTGACTCCGGCCGAAATGCTCGGCCTGGGGGTGTTCGGCGGCTGCTACATGACCGACTGCCGCGGCGAGTTTCCGGCAGACTGGTTTGCCGATGCGCCGCTGTCCCCGGGCAGGCCGGACAAGTCCTGCAACCATTTCGGCGTGATCGCCAGCCAGCCGCTGGCCGAATGGCGGCGCAAGGGCTGGATCCACGCTGATGATCCGCGCGGCTGGTTCCAGTGGTATTGCCGCTATTTCATGGGCCGGCGGCACGAGGACGATGCGCGCCAGATCGCCCGGTGGCGCAATTTCGCCCGCCACGCGGCGCAGGTCCGCAAGGCTTGCGAGCCGGGCGATCCATTCTGCCGCCCGCGCCAGCGTCAGGCCTTGCTGCAGTGGGCTTATGACAGCCGGGTGATGTGATCAGCGGCCCGGATTGAACTTCAGGGTGAAGCGGTAATCGCCCGCCTCGATCCGGCGCTGCATGCTTCTGGGAGGCATCACATTGACAAGCTCGACACTGCCGTTGGCAAGCGGCAGCGGCCTGTCGCTGGCAAGTTCGGCAAGCCGGCCATCGACCCGGACTTCCAGCCGCACCCGCCCGGCCCAGACGCAGCGCGCCTCCATCGGACAGCGGCTGTCTTCAAGCACCCTGAGCGGCGTTACCTTCGGGCCGCCGACATCCACCTTCTGGCCAAGTCGCACCTCGAACGAACCATCCTCGTTGGCCTTCGGCACCGTGACACAGCCGCCAAGCGCAGCGGCAAGGGTGAGGGGGAGGAGATGTTTCAACATTGTTCACCTATGCGGCGCGTAGGCTGAACGAACTCCGAACGCTTGGCGCGGCCCTTGCGGCAGGCTAGAGCGCGGCCATGCCTTATTGCCAGCTCTATCTCATTTCGCCGCTCGACGTTTCCGGGGCATTTCCCGACCGGCTCGCCCACGCGCTCGATGCCGGGCCGGTCGCGGCGTTCCAGTTCAGGGTCAAGGACGTGGACGAGCACCAGGCCGCCCGGCTTGCCGAACCGCTCCAGGCGATCTGCGCGGCGCGCGAAGTTGCCTTTATCGTCAACGATTCGATCAGCCTTGCAAAGCGGATCGGCGCCGATGGCGTCCACCTTGGCCAGGACGACGGCGAAGTGGCCGATGCGCGGGCGCGATTGGGGCGCGAGGCGCAGATCGGCGTCACCTGCCATGACAGCCGCCACCTGGCGATGGAAGCGGGTGAGGCGGGGGCGGATTATGTGGCCTTCGGGGCGTTCTTCCCGACCACGACCAAGCAGACCCGGCATGTCGCCGAAACCGACCTGTTGAGCTGGTGGCAGTCGCTGTTCGAAATCCCCTGCGTGGCGATCGGCGGGATTACACCCGAAAACTGCGCGCCGCTGATCGCGGCCGGAGCGGATTTCCTGGCGGTGAGCCATGCCGTGTGGGGCGGTGATGAAGCAGCCGCGGTACGCGCCTTTGCCGAGGTAATGGGCGGGTAGACTGACAACTTCGCATCCAATTGCCCCTCCGCCAGGGGAAGGGAGAGACCGGGTCCGGCTCCGCCCATTTCCTACGGCCCCAAAACCTGCCACAACAACGCCCAAGGCCGATGCGGGAAGGGGAGAATTTTCCCGACATTGGACCGTGTCCATAGTGTCCAGTCGTTCACCGGCGGGCAAGACAAGATGAACGAGAACCGGGCAATGACCACACCGACCAGTCCCAAGGAAATGACCCTGCGCGGCATCGTGCTGGGCGCACTGCTGACCGTGATCTTCACCGCGGCCAACGTCTATCTCGGCCTCAAGGTCGGGCTGACATTCGCCACCTCGATCCCGGCGGCGGTCATCTCGATGGCGGTGCTCAAGGCCTTTGCGGATACGACGATCCAGGAAAACAACATCGTCCAGACCGTCGCGAGTTCGGCGGGGACGCTTTCGGCGATCGTCTTCGTGCTGCCGGGCCTGGTGATGATAGGCTGGTGGCAGGGCTTTCCCTATTGGGAATCGGTTGCGGTGATCGCGATCGGCGGCGTGCTGGGGGTGATGTATTCGGTGCCGCTGCGCCGCGCTCTGGTGACCGGATCGGACCTGCCGTACCCCGAAGGAGTCGCGGCTGCCGAAGTCCTCAAGGTCGGCGCCGGGATTGGCGGCGCGGAGGAGAACGCGCGCGGGCTGAAAGCCGTGGTGTTCGGCACGCTGACTTCGGCGGTCTATGCGCTGCTGGCCAAGGCCCGACTGGTGGTCGAGACTTGGGAAAAGGCCTTCCATGTCGGCAGCGGCGGCAGCTTCCTGTCGGTGACCTTTTCCTTCGCGCTGCTGGGCGTCGGGCACCTGGTGGGCATCGCGGTGGGCATGGCGATGCTGGTCGGCGTGGTGCTGAGCTATCTGGTGATCCTGCCGCGTTTGAGCGCCGCTGGGCTGCCGGCGGGCGCGGAAATGATGGATGTTCTGCGCGGTATATTCCGCAGCGACGTGCGGCTGATCGGTGCGGGCACAATCGGCGTGGCGGCGATCTTTACCCTGCTCAAGGTGATCGGCCCGATCGCGCGCGGCATCATGGGGGCGCTGGCGGCCGACAAGGCGCGCAAGGCCGCGGGCAACATGGCCGCGCTTGACCTGACCGAACGCGACCTGCCGATCGGCGTGGTCGGCGGCGCGATCCTGGCGCTGATGGTGCCGGTGCTGCTGCTGCTGGCGGAACTGGGCGCGGGGGGGCCGGTCGAGGGCATGCTGGGCCTGTCGCTGTTCGCGAGCGCGATCTACATCCTGATCGCCGGGGTGGTGATCGCCTCGGTCACCGGCTACATGGCGGGGCTGATCGGGGCGTCCAACAGCCCGGTGTCGGGCGTCGGGATCCTTTCGGTGCTGGGCATTTCACTGCTGCTGGTCGCGATGTTCGGGCGCGGGCTTTCACCGCAGGATACGCGGGCGCTGGTGGCCTTTGCACTGTTCGTCACCGCGATCATCTTCGGCATCGCGACCATCGCCAACGATAACCTGCAGGACCTCAAGACCGGGCAGCTGGTCGGCGCGACGCCCTGGCGGCAGCAGGTCGCGCTGGTGCTGGGGGTGCTGTTCGGCGCATTGGTGATCCCGCCGATCCTGACCATGCTCAACGATACCTTCGGATTCCAGGGCGCGCCCGGTGCGGGAGCGAACGCGCTGGGCGCTCCGCAGGCCGCGCTGATCAGCACCATCGCCCAGGGCGTGCTGGGCGGAAACCTGAACTGGAACCTGATCGGGCTCGGCGCGCTGGTCGGTGTGGTGGCGATCGCGCTCGACGAAGGGCTCAAGCGCAGCGGGCGCGGCTCGCTTCCGCCGCTGGCGGTGGGCATGGGCATGTACCTGCCGACCGATTCGACCGCCTTCGTGATCGTCGGCGCGGTGCTTGGCCACTTCTACAACCGCTGGGCGATGAGGCAGGCCGACCCGGCCTTTGCCGAACGGATGGGCGTGCTGACCGCGACCGGGCTGATCGTCGGCGATGGGCTGTTCAACGTGCTCTATTCGGTGGTGGTCAGCGCCACCGACAATCCCGACGCGCTGGTTGTGTTCGGCGCAAACCCCTGGGCCGAGCCGGTGGGCGTGCTGCTGTTCGGCGGGCTGACGGTCTGGGCCTATGCCCGGATGCGGCGGGATTCGGGCACCGCCCCCACTGCCGCGGTCTAGGAGTTGTTCACCACCCGCCGCACGCAGCGCAGCGATCCTTCCTGGCCGTCCGCGGCCAGCTTGCGCAGGAAATTGTTGCTGATGCGGCGGAACTTCTGGCCGTTCTTGGGGCCGCTGGTCAGCACCAGCAGGTCGCCGGTCAGCAGATATGTCCCGCGGCCCGTGACGGTGCGATAGGTATTGGCGTTGACCACCGCGAAATCCTCTTCCGGCACGCGCAGGCCGACGGCGCCGGTGGCTTCGCCGGGAAGTTCGCACAGGAAATTGCCCGGGGGCATCTGCCCGATCGGTCCGCCGGGAACGGCCAGCGCCGGGGCCGCCAGGGCGATCAGCAGGGGCAGGATGCGCAGCTTCATCGCCTCTTCCTAGGCGCGCAGCGGCCTTGCGGCAAGTGAACGGCTTGCGGTCGGGCGCGGCACAGGCTAAGGGCGCGGCCTTCCGGGGGCACAGCGCCCGGGCTCTTTCTCATCCTTGAAGGCAGGCATCATGGCCAAGATCAGCGGCGTGGACATCCGTCCCGGCAACATTCTCGAATACGAAGGCGGCATCTGGAAGGTCGCCAAGACCCAGCACACCCAGCCCGGCAAGGGCGGGGCGTTCATGCAGGTCGAAATGAAGAACCTGATCGATGGCCGCAAGACCAACGTCCGCTTCCGCAGCGCCGACACGGTCGAAAAGGTCCGGCTCGACACCAAGGACTTCCAGTTCCTCTATGTCGATGGCGACAGCCTGGTCTTCATGGACACCGAAACCTATGACCAGATCAACCTGCCGACCGACCTTCTCGGCGGCGCCGACGCGTTCCTGCAGGACGGGATGACCGTGCTGCTCGAAATGTATGACGAGCGCCCGATCTCGGTCCAGCTGCCCGAACAGGTCGAAGCCACGATCGTCGAGGCCGACGCGGTGGTGAAGGGGCAGACCGCCTCGTCGAGCTACAAGCCCGCGATCCTCGACAACGGCGTGCGCGTGATGGTTCCGCCGCACATCGAAAGCGGCACCCGGATCGTGGTCGACGTCTACGAACGCAGCTACGTCCGCAAGGCGGATTGAGCAGGTGGCCGACTGTCGCATAGTCGAGGACGGGTTGACCGATCCTCGGGTTCTTGCGCTGGTCGAGCACCACGGCGAGACCGCGCGCGCGGCGACCACGGGTGGCCCGGGCCACTCCTTCTCGGCCGAGCGGCTGCGCTCGCCGGACATCCGTTTCTTCTCGGCCTGGCTGGGTAACGGACTGGCCGGGATAGGCGCTTTCAAGGTGCTGTCTTCGGATCACGGCGAGATCAAGTCGATGCATACAGTGACCGAGGCGCGCGGAAAGGGAGTGGGCGGGGCCTTGCTCTCGCGCATCGAGGAAGCGGCGCGGGGCATGGCGTTGAAGCGGCTGTCGCTCGAAACCCATCCGGGCGATCACTTCGCCGCCGCAATTGCGCTCTATCGCCGCCACGGCTTCACCGAATGCCCGCCATTCGGTGAATACGAGGACACTCCGGCAAGCATTTTCATGACCAAGGAACTCAACTGATGTCCGCCATTTCCGGCATTATTCGCGTGATGGAAAAGGCTGCCCGCAAGGCAGGCGGCCGCCTGCGCCGCGATTTCGGCGAGGTCGAGCACCTCCAGGTCAGCCGCAAGGGTCCGGCCGATTTCGTCTCGAAAGCCGACCAGCGCGCGGAACGCACTATCTGGGACGAACTGCGCGCCGCGCGGCCGGACTGGGGCTTTCTGATGGAAGAGGGCGGCGAAATCCCCGGGGCCGAAGGCAAGCCGCGCTTCATCGTCGATCCGCTCGATGGAACCAGCAACTTCCTCCACGGCATCCCGCACTTCGCGGTCTCGATCGCGGTGCAGGAGCCGAAGCTCGATGGCTCGGGTTGGGGCGAGGTGACCGCCGGGGTGATCTACCAGCCGGTGACCGACGAGACCTATTGGGCCGAAAAGACCCGGGGCGCTTGGCTCCACGACCGCCGCCTGCGGGTGTCGGCCCGCCGGCATCTCGATGAAAGCCTGATCGCCACCGGCATTCCCTTTGCCGGGCGCGGCAGCGCGGCGGAATGGACCCGGATCTATGGCGCGCTGGCGCCGCAGGTTGCCGGCATCCGCCGCTTCGGCGCGGCCAGCCTCGATCTCGCCTGGGTCGCTTCGGGGCGCTATGAAGGCTTCTGGGAAAGCGGGCTTGCGCCGTGGGATACCGCCGCGGGCTGCCTGCTGGTGCGCGAGGCCGGCGGTTTCGTTTCGGACTGGCGCGGGGTAAGCCAGCCGATCTGCGATGCGCAGGTTCTCGCCGGGAACGATTCGCTCCATTCAAGGCTGCACAAGGTGATTGCGGGCGCGTTGAAGGCTGGCTAAGCGCACACAAATGCCCCTGTGGCGGAATGGTAGACGCGAACGACTCAAAATCGTTTGTCGCAAGGCGTGCCCGTTCGAGTCGGGCCAGGGGCACCATTGCCGAGTCGATCGAAGCTGCCTAGGCTGGCGGATATGAGCAAGTATCCGATCGCCGCCGCCGCGCTTCTCGCCCTTGTCGCCACACCCGCCGCCGCCGACCCGATCCGCGACCGGATCGCCGCCGACCTGCCCGGGCTGATGACGATCTACCGCGATCTCCACCAGAACCCCGAGCTGTCGCAGCAGGAGGTGCGCTCCGCCAAGATCATGGCGACAGAGGCGCGCAAGGCCGGGTTCGAGGTGACCGAGGGCGTGTTCGGCACCGGGGTTGTCGCGGTGCTGAAGAATGGCCCCGGCCCGGTGGTGATGATCCGCGCCGACATGGATGCGCTGCCGGTCACCGAGCAGACCGGACTCGCCTTCGCCTCGAAAAAACGCGGCACCTCGCAAGCCGGGACCGAAAGCGGGATCATGCATGCCTGCGGGCACGATACCCACATGACCACCTGGATCGAGACCGCGCGGCTCCTGTCGGGCAACCGCGATAAGTGGTCGGGGACGCTGGTGATGATCGGCCAGCCTGCCGAAGAGACGGTGGGCGGCGCCGGCGGAATGGTTCGCGATGGGCTGATGACCCGCTTTCCCAAGCCCGATTTCGTGCTGGCCATCCACGATTCGGCCGATCTGCCCTCGGGCACGATCGGGGTGCGCGGCGGCTTCGTGCTGGCCAATGTCAACAGCGTCGACGTGACCGTGAAGGGGATCGGCGGCCACGGCGCCTATCCGCAGAACACCAAGGATCCGATCGTGCTGGCCAGCGCGATCGTGATGCGGCTGCAGACGCTGGCCAGCCGCGAGAACAATCCGCTCGATCCGGTGGTGGTCACGGTCGGCAGCTTCCATGCCGGATCGAAGCACAACATCATTCCCGACGAGGCGCGGCTTCAACTGACCGTGCGGTCCTACAGCGATGCATCGCGCAAGCTGCTGCTCGACGGGATCAGGCGCATCGTCCGGGCCGAGGCCGAGGCTTCGGGCCTGCCTCCCGAACTGATGCCAGTGGTCGAGATCGACGAAGGCAGTAAGGCGACCTGGAACACCCCAGAGCTTGCCGCCCGGATGCGCCCGGTGCTGACCGCGCGGTTCGGCGCCGACCGCGTGGTCGAACCGCCGCCGTCGATGGCATCGGAAGACTTCGGCGAACTGGCGCGATCGGCGGGGCCGGTCACCCAGTCGCTGCTGCTGTGGGTCGGCGGGCGGCCCAAGGAGCAACTCGATGCCGCGGCGCGCGATGGCAAGCAATTGCCGGGCCTGCACAGTCCGTTCTGGGCGCCCGAGGCCGACAAGGTCATCGCCGCCGGGGCAGAGGCCCTGGCGGTTTCGGCGATGGACCTGATGCCGCGCAAGTAAACATCCAGAATTGCGATCCATTCGCAACAGATTGATCGAATTTACCGATTACCGAATGGGGAAATTCCGGGTGGCCTTGGCGCTCTCTGCGGCGCAAGACAGTCTGGTCAGTTTCCACCCCAAATCATGGAGAGAGATCATGGGACTCAAGGGTTCGAAGACCGAGGAAAACCTCAAGGCGGCCTTCGCCGGTGAAAGCCAGGCCAATCG
Source organism: Sphingomonadaceae bacterium (assembly GCA_046348665.1). GTDB lineage: Bacteria > Pseudomonadota > Alphaproteobacteria > Sphingomonadales > Sphingomonadaceae > Novosphingobium. The sequence goes on from JAXMDV010000002.1 coordinate 72,659, forward strand.
GCGCTACCTGTACTTCGCACAGAAGGCGGACATCGAAGGCCACAACGATGTCGCCGTGGTGTTCCGTTCGACCGCCGAAGGCGAAACCGGCCACGCCCACGGCCACCTCGAATACCTCGAGGAATGCGGCGATCCCGCCACCGGTGAGCCGATCGGCGATACCGTCTCCAACCTCAAGGCGTCGATCGCGGGCGAAACTCACGAATATACCGATATGTACCCGGGCATGGCCAAGACCGCGCGCGATGAAGGCTTCGACGAAATCGCCGACTGGTTCGAAACGCTCGCCAAGGCCGAGAAGAGCCACGCCGGCAAGTTCCAGAAGACCCTCGACGGTCTGCTGGCCGAAGCCTGAGGCAGGTTCCTCTCCCAGCGGGGGAGGGGGGCCATGCGAAGCATGGTGGAGGGGCACGGGCAATCGGGTCCGGCGCTTCGGATAAGTTCCGATCAACCGCGGGTGCCCCTCCACCAGTCCGCGGCTGATCCCCCTGTCCGTTCCGGGAAGGAAGAGGGAATCCCATATGGAAGGCAGTCTCGAAGCGCCCACGCGCCGCGCCATCCCGTGGCAGGACGAAGCCTGGTACGATGAAGCCGCGCTCGAGGCCGAGCTGCGCCGCGTCTATGATATCTGCCACGGCTGCCGCCGCTGCTTCAACCTGTGCGACAGCTTCCCGATCCTGTTCGATGCCATCGACGAAGCTCCGAACGAGGAAGTCGATGACCTGACGCCGGCACAGCTTGCCAGCGTCGTCGATGCCTGCACGCTGTGCGACATGTGCTTCATGACGAAGTGCCCCTATGTTCCCCCCCACAGCTTCGATCTAGATTTCCCGCACCTGATGTTGCGCGCCCGAGCGATCAGGCACCGCAACGGCGAAACCCCGTTCGTTGACCGGCAGCTGGCGGAAATGGACCGCAACGGACGGCTGGGAACCGTGGCCGCGGGGCTGGCCAACTGGGCAACCAGGGAAGGCAATGGCCTGACCCGCCCGGCGATCGAGAAGGTTGCGGGGATTGACCGGCGCGCGCACCTGCCGCCGTTCATGGACATTTCGCTGACGCGCCAGGCCCCGGCGCTTGTTCCTGCGCCCAATCCCGATGGACCGGCCTTTGGCAGGAAGATCGCGATCTATGCCGGGTGCCACGATGAATTCAACGATGGCGCGCCGGGCCAGGCGCTGGTCAAGGTGCTGGCGCACAATGGCGCGCAGGTGCGGATCGAGCATCCCGATTGCTGCGGCATGCCCAAGTTCGAGAACGGCGACCTGCCGGCCGTGGCCAGTGCGGCCCAGCGCATTTCCGCCCACTTCGCGCCGCTGATCGAGCAGGGCTGGGACGTGGTCCCGCTGACCACCAGCTGCGCGCTGATGCTCAAGTTCGAGTGGCCGCTGATCGAGCCGGACAACGAACTGGTGCGGGAGCTCAGCCGCCACACTTTCGACGTATCGGAATACATCGTCGCGCTGTCGAAGGAGACGGGCCTTGCGCCGATCGAACCGATGGCCAAGTCGATCGCGGTGCATTTCGCCTGCCACGCCCGTGCCCAGAACATGGGACCCAAGGCGATGGAAATGCTCCGCCTGATCCCTGAAGCCAAGCCCGCGCTGACCGAACGGTGCAGTGGCCACGGCGGCAAGTGGGGGATCTTCAAGGACAACTTCGACCGCGCGGTCAAGGTCGGCAGACCCGCCGCGCGCAATCTGATGAAGGACCAGCCCGACCTGGTGGTCAGCGAATGCCCGCTCGCCGGGCCGCACCTCAAGCAGGTGATCGCGGCCAACGGGACCGAACCTCCGGCACGGATCGGCCACCCGATCGAAGTGCTGGCCAAAGCCTACGGATTCTAGAAATCATGCCCCGCGCCAACCGCACCATCACCCCGGCGGATATTCTCCCGCTCGACCAATACGAACTGATCCGCGCCGACAAGAAGGCCGAAGCCCTGGCGCGCAAGAAGCTGACCCGCTTCGCAGTCGGTCCCAATGCCACGGCGCTGTTCGAGAACTGGGATTCGATGTGGCTGCAGATCCAGGAGATGCTGCGGATCGAAAAGGGCGGGAAGAGCCAGTTGGCCGATGAACTCGCGGCCTATGATCCGATGGTTCCCAAGGGCAACGAACTGACCTGCACCCTGCTGTTCGAGGTCGAGGACCCGAAGCGCCGCGATGCGTTCCTGCGCACCATCGGCGGGATCGAGCAGCACGTCTCGATCCGGCTGGGCGACCTGGTCATTCCGGCCCGCCCCGAAGGCGATACCGAACGCACCCGCGCCAGCGACAACAAGGCGAGCGCCGTGCACTTCCTGCATTTCGACTTCTCACCGGAAGCGGTCGCTGCGTGGAAATCGGGCGCGGATACCGCGATGCTGGTGATCGACCATCCGGCCTACGGCCACGCCGCGCTATTCAGTGCGGATGCGCGGGAATTCCTTGCCGTCGAGTGCTTCTAAAGCGTTTGAAAGCGCGGTCCGGCAAAAAATTGACGGCCGCCGGAATGAAAGGGGCATTCCGACGGCCGTCGTTTCTCCTCCCCAGGAGATCTGGGCAGCCGGTCAGGCCGCGAACTGGTTCATCGTGTTGGCGGCGCCGCCGGCCTTGAGCGCGGCTTCACCGGCGAAATACTCCTTGTGATCATCGCCGATGTCGCTGCCCGACATGTTCTGGTGCTTCACGCAGGCGATGCCCTGGCGGATTTCCTCGCGCTGGACGTTCTTGACGTAGCCCAGCATACCGGCATCGCCGAAGTATTCGCGCGCCAGGTTATCGGTGCTGAGCGCCGCGGTGTGGTAGGTCGGCAGGGTGATCAGGTGGTGGAAGATCCCCGCCTGCGCCGCCGCATCGCGCTGGAAGGTGCGGATGCGCTCGTCAGCCTCGGCCGCAAGGTCGGAGCTGTCGTAATCGACGCTCATCAGCTTGGCGCGGTCATAGGCCGACACGTCCTTGCCCTCGGCGCTCCAGGCGTCGAACACCTGCTGGCGGAAGTTGAGCGTCCAGTTGAAGCTGGGCGAATTGTTGTAGACCAGCTTGGCGTTGGGGATCACTTCGCGGATGCGCGAAACCATGCCGCCGATCTGGCCGATGTGCGGCTTTTCGGTTTCGATCCACAGCAGGTCGGCGCCGTTCTGCAGGCTGGTGATGCAGTCAAGCACGCAGCGGTCCTCGCCGGTGCCCGGACGGAACTGGAACAGGTTGCTGGGCAGCCGCTTGGGCTTCACCAGCTTGCCGTCGCGGCTGATCAGGACTTCGCCGTGGCCGATTTCGGTCACTTCTTCGCAATCGAGGAAGCTGTTGTACTGATCGCCGATGTCGCCGGCTTCGCGGGTAAAGGCGATCTGCTTGGTCAGGCCGGCGCCGAGCGAGTCGGTGCGCGAAACGATGATCCCGTCGTCCACGCCCATTTCCATGAAGGCGTAACGGATCGCGCGGATCTTCGCGAGGAAGTCCTCGTGCGGGACAGTGACCTTGCCGTCCTGGTGGCCGCACTGCTTCTCGTCGGAAACCTGGTTTTCGATCTGCAGCGCGCAGGCGCCGGCTTCGATCATCTTCTTGGCGAGCAGGTAGGTCGCCTCGGCGTTGCCGAAGCCGGCGTCGATATCGGCGATGATCGGAACCACGTGGGTTTCGAAGCCGTCGATCTTGGCCTGGACCTGCTTGGCCTTGACTTCGTCACCGGCAGCGCGGGCCACGTCAAGTTCGCGGAACAGACCGCCCAGTTCGCGGGCATCGGCCTGGCGCAGGAAGGTGTAGAGCTCCTCGATCAGCGCCGGAACGCTGGTCTTTTCGTGCATCGACTGGTCGGGCAGCGGGCCGAATTCGCTGCGCAGCGCGGCAATCATCCAGCCCGAGAGATAGAGGTAGCGGCCCTTGGTGGTGCCGAAATGCTTCTTGATCGAGATGAGCTTCTGCTGGCCGATGAACCCGTGCCAGCAGCCGAGCGACTGCGTGTAGGCGGCAGGATCGGCGTCATAGGCGGCCATGTCGCGGCGCATGATGCCGGCGGTGTACTTGGCGATGTCGAGCCCGGTCTTGAACCGGTTCTGCAGCCGCATGCGGGCAACCGATTCGGCGCTGATCCCGTCCCAGGCTGGCTGGGTCGCAATGGTCTGGTCGGCGGCGGCGATTTCATTCGAGTAGGTCAAGGGAGTTCTCCTGGGGAGTTGTTGCCCCCGCAATAGCGCAGCAATGTGGATCGGAGTAACGGAAGTTACAGAAATTGTTGTCATGATGCGCGGCGAAGGCGGTTAATGCTTGCAATATTGTCAAGAAAGTTACAAAACGCCGCATGGCCGACGCCGCGCTTCTTGCTGGACCCGCAATCCGCCGCCTGCGCCGCCGCGAGGGGCTGACCCAGGCGGCGATGGCCGCGCGGCTGGCGATTTCGCCCAGCTATCTCAACCTGGTCGAGCGTAACCAGCGTCCGCTCTCGGCGCGGCTGCTGGTGCAGCTTGCCGAACAGTTCGACTTCGATCCCCGCAGCCTGCGCCAGGACGAGGCTGTCGGCGGGATCGACGGGCTGCGGCGCAGGTTGGCGGACGAACGCTTTGCCGACCTTGCGATAGACCGCGACGAAGTGGCCGAATGGCTGGCCGCCGCCCCGCAGGCGGCGCTGGCTTTTGCCCGGCTCTATGATGCCGGAGGGGGCGGCGGCGGACCGGCTCCGGCCAGTGACCCGATGGACCTGGCCCGGCGCGAGATCGAGCGCTGGCGCAACCATTTCGCCGACCTCGATCACGCCGCCGAGGAACTGGCCGACGAGCTGCGCCTGTCCAGCGCCGAGGTGGGAGCCGCGCTGGCAGAGCGCCTGCGCCAGCGCCACCAGCTGTCGGTGCGGATCCTGCCGGTCGATGTCATGCCCGATGCGCTGCGGCGGCTCGACCTGCATGCGCGCCAGCTCCAGCTTTCCGAGCAGCTCGATCAGTCCTCGCGCAATTTCCAGGTCGCGGTCCAGCTTGCCATGCTCGAGCAGCGCGACGCGATTGCCGCGCTGGCCGACGGCGCCGGGTTTGCCGATCGCGCGGCGTGGCGCCTGTTTCGGCGGCATCTGGCCGGCTATTTTGCCGCCGCGATCCTGATGCCCTACGGCCGGTTCCTGCGCGCCTGCGAGGCCACCGGCTATGACCTGCCGCTGCTGCAGCGCCGCTTCAACGTGGGGTTCGAGCAGCTTGCCCACCGTCTCACCACGCTGCAGCGCGTTGGCCAGCGGGGCCTTCCGTTCTTCATGGCCCGGATCGATCGGGCCGGACAATTCTCCAAGCGCTATGCCGGGGCCAGCGGCACGACCATGCTCGAAGGCGGGACCAGCTGCCCCTTGTGGAACGTGCACCGGGCATTCGAACAGGCCGGACGGTTCTGCGTGCAGAACGTCACCTTTGCCGATCCGGCGGGACATGCGTCGCAGTGGTTCACTCTTGCGCGGACGGTCGAAGGCAATGGGGCGCTGGGCGGCGATGGCGCGCAGTTTGCCGTGGTGCTGGGGCTGGAGGCAAGCCTTGCCGCTCAGCTTGCCCAGGCGCGCGGCGTGGCACTGGCGGCAACGCAGTCGGTTGCGATCGGAGCGGGCTGCGCGCTGTGCCACCGTTCCGATTGTCCGCAGCGCTCGCTTCCGCCGCGCGGAGCCGCGCTTGAGTTCGACGAGCGAACCCGCGGATTGACCCCGTTCAGCTTTGCCCGCTAACCATCGGAAATCACGCCGGTTTGGCCGATTTCTGTAAAATTTACCGACATTTCACCTCTGTGTCCTAGGCAGGCCCGGATAGGCAACTGCACGAAGGGCGCCTGCGGAAGATGATCCGCCTGTTCAAACACTATGTTCCCCATGCGGTGATCCTGCTGGGCCTGATCGACGTGGCCCTGCTGCTGGCGGTCGGCGATTTTGCCTGGCGGCTGCGCGCGGGACAGATCGGGATCGATCCCGGACCGATCGTCGATCGCGGCTGGCAGCTTGTCGGGTTCGCCGTGGTGGTCCTCACCGCGATGATCTCGGTCGGGGTCTATGGCGCCGATGCGCTGCGCTCGATGCGCTATGCCACGGCGCGGATCCTGGTGGCGATCTCATTGGGCATCATCGGCCTGGCCTTCCTCGACTTCATGACCGGCGGCGGCAATTTCTGGCGTTCGATCCTGGCCTACGCGATGGTCGGGGCGCTGGTTGCGCTGGTCATGAACCGGCTGGTCGTTGGCGGGATCCTGGGCGCGGCCGCGTTCCGCCGCCGGGTGCTGGTGCTGGGTGCGGGCCTGCGCGCCGACCGCCTGCGCAAGCTGTCCGAACGCCCCGAGAGCGGTTTCGTGATCGTCGGCTATGTCGCAATGACCGAAAGCCAGCCGGTGGTCGTGGAAGCGATCAACCGCGCCGCGATCCACAACCTGACCCGCTACGTCGAGAACCTGGGGGTAAGCGAGGTGGTGCTGGCGCTGGAGGAGCGGCGCAATTCGCTGCCGCTGGCCGACCTGCTGCGGATCAAGACCACCGGCGTCCACGTCAATGACTTTTCCAGCTTCATCGAGCGCGAGACCGGCCGGGTCGATCTCGATTCGGTCAATCCGAGCTGGCTGATCTTTTCCGACGGGTTCTCCTCGGGCCGGGCAATCTCGAGCGTGGCCAAGCGGCTCTTCGATATCGCCGTCAGTTCGCTGCTGCTGGCGCTGTCGGCACCGTTCATCGTGCTGTTTGCCGCCCTGGTGAAGCTCGACAGCCGCGGCCCCGCCTTCTTCCGCCAGACCCGCGTCGGGCTCTACGGCCAGGCCTTCGATGTCATCAAGCTGCGCTCGATGCGCACCGATGCCGAAGTGAACGGCGCGCAATTCGCGCAGAAGGACGATCCGCGCGTGACCCGGCTTGGCCGGTTCATTCGCAAGACCCGGATCGACGAACTGCCGCAGACCTGGTCGGTGCTGAAGGGCGAGATGAGCTTTGTTGGGCCGCGCCCAGAACGGCCGGAATTCGTGGCCGACCTCGAAGAGCGCCTGCCCTTCTATGCCGAACGCCACATGGTCAAGCCGGGGATCACCGGCTGGGCGCAGATCAACTATCCCTACGGCGCCAACCTCGAGGATTCGCGGCACAAGCTGGAGTATGACCTCTATTATGCCAAGAATTACACGCCATTCCTCGATCTCCTGATCCTGCTGCAGACGCTGCGGGTCGTGCTGTGGCACGAGGGAGCGCGCTGAGATGAACGCGCCGGCTGGCTTCTCCGCATGGCTTGAAGGCGCCGTCTGGGGTCTTGGCGCGCTGGCCTGTCTGCTCGCCGCTGTCTGGCTGCAGCGCTGCCGGATGCGCTTTGGCCTTGCCCGGCGCGCGCTGGTGGTTGCGCTCGACGCGACCGGCGCCTGGGCGCTGGTGGGCGCCGTCTGCGGGATCGCTTCGGCTCCTGCCGCGCTGGCCGAACCCTTGCGCAACCTGGCCTGGATCTTCGCCCTCTATCGCCTGTTCGAAGCCGATGGCCGCCACGCTTTGGTCCGCCCGGTGCGGCCTTTGCTTGCGGCGCTGGCGTTTGTCGAGTTGCTGCAGGTGCCGGTCCAGTTGCTGCTGGCCGTCCGTCATGGCGGCCCGGCGCCGGGCTTCCAGACCGTCACCACACTGCACCTGCTGGTCGTGACCGGCGGCCTCGTGCTGCTGCACAATCTCTATGGCGGCGCTTCCGCCCAGGCCCGGGCGATGCTGCGCTGGCCGGCCGTCGCGCTCGCCATGCTGTGGGTGCTTGACCTCAACTATTACGCGATCGCCTATTTGTCGGAGCAGACGCCAGAGATGCTGGGGCTGATCCGCGGGTTGATGGGCTTGCCGGCGGGCCTGGTCATGGCCTTTGGCGGCGCGGCGGACAGCGACGGACCGCGTCTCAGGCCTTCACGGGCGGTAACCTTTCAATCGATCTCGCTGCTGCTGATCGGCGGTTACCTGGCGGCGATGGTTGCCGTGGCGCAGTGGCTGGCCTTTGCCGGCAGCGACTATGCCGCGCTGCTGCAGATTGCCTTCGTAACCTTTGCGACGGTCGTCGCACTGCTGATCCTGCCGTCGGCGCGGCTGCGCGGCTGGCTCAAGGTTACCGCGGCGAAGCACCTGTTCCAGCACCGCTACGACTACCGCGCCGAGTGGCTGCGCTTCACGCGCACGATCGGGCAGGGCGGCGAGCAGGACGCGACGCTTGAGGAGCGCGTCATCCGCGCCGTGGCCGACATTGCCGACAGCCCCGCCGGACTGCTGCTGACCCAGTCGGATGACGGCGCGCTGGCGCTTGCCGCGCGCTGGCAATGGCCGACCGCCGAAGTGCCGGGCGATGCGCTTGATGGTGCCGCAATCCGCGCAATCGAGCGCAGCGGCTATGTTGCCGATCTCGATGCGCTGCGGTCGGGCAAGCGCGATGCCAAGATCGATTTCGATGTGCCCGCCTGGCTGCTCGCCGAACCGCGGGCATGGGCGCTCGTCCCGCTGCTCCATTTCGAGCGGCTGGTCGGAGTGGTCGTGCTCGCCCGGCCGCCCCACGCGCGCCGGCTCGATTGGGAGGACTTCGATCTGCTGCGCGTCGCCGGCCAGCAGCTGGCGAGCTATCTGGCAGAGCATTCGGGCCAGGCGGCGCTGGCCGAGGCTGCCCGTTTCGACGATTTCCATCGCCGCATCGCCTTCGTGATGCATGACATCAAGAACCTAGCCAGCCAGCTAGGCCTGCTTGCGCGCAACGCCGAACTGCATGCCGATAATCCCGCCTTCCGGGCCGACATGCTGGTCACCCTGCGCAATTCGGCCGACAAGCTCAACGCGTTGATCGCCCGCCTGTCGCGCTACGGCCCGGCGACCAATGTCGAACTTTCACCGATCCGTGCCGACGAGGTCGCCCGCAGCGTGGTCGCGCAGCTTGAACGGCGCCACCCGGTTTCGCTGGTCGAATGCGAAGCGGTCGAGGTGTCCGGCGATGCCGAGCTGCTCGAACAGGTGTTGCTGCACCTGGTCCAGAACGCGATCGATGCCAGTCCACCGGATGCCCCGGTTTTCATCCGTGTCGTGCGCGAGCGGCTGCATGCGGTGATCGAAGTGGTCGATTCCGGCATCGGGATGAGCGCCGAATTCGTCCGCTCGCGGCTGTTCAAGCCGTTCGATTCGACCAAGCAGGGCGGCTTCGGGATCGGTGCCTACGAAGCGCGCGAACTGGTCCGGGCGATGCAAGGCCGGATCGAGGTCGAAAGCCGCGAAGGATTGGGCACGCGCTTCGTCATCCACTTGCCGCCGGCCGAGGCCGCGCAGCTCTTGAAACCCATGACCGCCGAAGGCGGCACCACCAGGAAGGTCGCGTAACATGGCTTGCGACAAACCCAAGCTGCTGATCGTCGAGGACGATGCCGGGCTTCAGGCTCAGCTCAAATGGGCCTGGCCGGATTTCGAGGTGATCGTCGCCGGGGACCGGGCCAGCGCGATTGCCGCAGTGCGCGCCGAGGAACCGCCGGTAGTCACTCTCGACCTGGGCCTGCCGCCCGATCCCGACGGGACCAGCGAGGGCTTTGCCGTGCTGGACGAGATCATGGCGATCAAGCCCGATACCAAGGTCATCGTCGCCTCGGGCCACGGTGCGCGCGAGAGCGCCTTGCAGGCGGTGGCCCGGGGCGCCTACGATTTCTACCAGAAGCCGGTCGACATCGAGGCGCTGGGGCTGATCGTGCGCCGGGCCTTGCAGCTCAGCCGGATCGAGGCGGAGAACCGGCAGCTTGCCGTGCGCGGCAGCGAGGACAACCGGGTGCTGGGTCGGATGATCACGGCGGCGCCCGAAATGATCAAGGTTGCGCGCACGATCGAGCGGGTCGCCAACACCAATGTCTCGGTGATGCTGCTGGGCGCGAGCGGCACCGGCAAGGAACTGCTGGCCCGCGGCCTGCACGATGCCGGCAGCCGTGCGCGCGGCGCGTTCGTGGCGATCAACTGTGCGGCAATCCCCGAGAACCTCCTCGAAAGCGAGCTGTTCGGACACGAGAAGGGGGCCTTTACCGGCGCGGTCAAGACCACCGAGGGCAAGATCGAGATGGCGAACGGCGGCACGCTGTTCCTTGACGAGGTGGGCGATATTCCGCTGCCCCTGCAGGTCAAGCTGCTGCGCTTCCTGCAGGAACGGGTGATCGAGCGGGTCGGTTCGCGCAAGTCGATCCCGGTCGACACCCGGATTGTCTGCGCCACCCACCAGGACCTCGAGGCGATGATTGCCGATGGCCGGTTCCGCGAAGACCTGTTCTATCGACTGGCCGAAATCGTGGTCCGGATCCCCAGCCTGGCCGAACGGCCGGGGGATGCGGCATTGCTGGCCAAGGCCTTCCTGGCGCGCTTTTCGAGGGAGATGAACCCGAGGGTCAAGGGCTTTGCCCCCGATGCGCTGGCGGCGATCGATGCCTGGGGCTGGCCGGGTAACGTGCGCGAGCTGGAAAACCGGGTGAAGCGGGCGGTGATCATGTCCGACGGCAAGCTGATCGGTGCGGGCGACCTCGATCTTGCCGCGCCCGAGGCCGAGGAAGGCAAGGTTCTCAATCTCAAGTCGGCGCGCGAGGCGGCGGACCGCAAGGTGATCCGCCACGCCCTGGCGCGCAGCGAGGGAAATATCTCGAGCACCGCCAAGCTGCTGGGGATCAGCCGCCCGACGCTTTACGACCTGCTCAAGCAGTACGACCTTCAGGCCTGACGTGCGTTTTGCGCCGAAATCCTGGCTTTTTCTGGCGGTAGCAGCCCTGGCGATCGGCGCGCCGGGACGCGCCATGCCGAACGGCGCCGAAACCAGCTTCAAGTCCGCTGAGGCGGCACTGAAGCGCGGCGACGGGATCGCGGCCGAGGCCGATTTGCGCCGTGCGGCCCAGGCCGGCGCAAGCCGCGCCGAACTGGCCGCCGCAATGGGCGAGGCCTGCCTGACCCAGGGCGATCTGGTCCGCGCCCGCGAATGGCTCGGGCCAGGTCAGTTTGCCAAGGGCGAGCAGCCCTATGGCTGGCGGATGCTCGGCTTGCTCGAACGTTTGCAGGGCAACTTCCCGGCCGCCGGCAGGGCGCTCGACCAGGGGCTGCTGATTGCGCCCAGGGACCCCTTGCTGTGGATCGAGGCCGGGCGGCTGCGCTATGTCGGCGGGGAGCAGCTTCAGGCGATCGATGCGGTGGACCGGGCGCTGCAGGCGGACCCTGAAAACATCCGCGCACTCGAATTCCGGGCGCAGTTGCTGCGCGATGCCGCCGGGCCGATCGCGGCCTTGCCGCTTTACGAAAAGGCGCTGCTGATCGCGCCTGACGATCCCGACCTGCTGGGCGGCTATGCCGCGGTGCTGGGCGAGGCCGGGCGCATGCTGGACATGCTGGTGGTTACCCGGCGCATGCTGGCCAGGAACGCCGGGACCCGGCAGGCCTTTTTCCTGCAAGCGGTGGTCGCGGCACGGGCGGGGAATGTCGAGCTGGGCCGGGCGATGCTAGGCCGGATCGGCAATGGCATCGGCGCCATGCCCGCCGCGCTGCTGCTTTCGGGCGCGCTTGAGCTCGAGGCTGGCAACGCAAATGCCGCGGCGGCGCGGCTGGGACAGTTCGCCGAGCTCCAGCCCGCCAACCGGACCGCGCAATTGCTGCTGGCCCGCGCGCTCTACGAGGCGGGGGACCACGAACAGCTGTTCTTCCGCTTCGGCGGCGAAGCGCGGCGCGCCGATGCCTCGCCCTATCTCCTCGCCCTGCTTGGCCGGTCGCTCGAGGAGCGCGGCGACCGGGCGGGCGCGGCAGCCATTCTCGATCGCGCGGCCCAGGCGCAGAACCCGGGGCTGCAACCGATCGGCGCGGGCGGGACGACGGGCGATCTTGCCGCGCGCTGGTCCGCCAATCCCGCTGCCCCCGCCACGGCCGTTCCCTATGTCCGCAGCCTTCTGATCGGCGGCGACCTTGCCGGGGCGGGCGCTGCCGCGCGGCGCTATCTGGATCTCAGGCCCGGTTCGTCGGAGGCGCTCGGGCTGATGGGCGACGTTGAACTGAGCCAGGGCGCGGCGCAGATGGCGCTGCAACACTACATGCTATCGGCCCGGGTCCGTTTTCCCGCGCAGATGCTGCCGCGCATGGCGCTCGCCTACCAGCGGCTGGGGCAGGGCGGCGCGGTCCAGCCCCTGCTGGCGCAGTATCTCGCCATGTTCCCGCGCAGCCGCATCGCGCTGCGCATGGCGGCAAGCGAGGCGGCGCTGGCGGGCGACTGGGCCGAGGCGCGTGCGCTGCTCGAAAATCTGGTGATGCGCGGCGGCGCCAATGACTGGCGGCTGCTTGCTGACCTCAGCCTGGCGCAATTGCGCGGCGGCGATGCCGGGGCCGCCAGTCAGACCGCGCGCCGCGCCTGGCTGTTGCAGCCCGCCGGCGCGCTGACCAGCCAGGCCTATGGCATGGCGCTTGCCGAGGCGGGCGGCGATCCGGCGCTGGCCCGCCAGATGCTCGACGCCGCGCGGCGGATCGGCGGTGACAACCCCTTGCTGGCCGCGGTGCGCAAGAAGCTGAAGTAACCCCCTCGACAAGCCCGCCAGCCCGCTTAAAGGCGATTTCATCGCGCGATTAAATTCGAGGGTGAGAGAGATGGCAGGCGTTCTTCAGGGTGTAACCGTTATCGAACTGGCCGGGATCGGGCCGGGGCCGTTCTGCGGTATGATGCTGGCCGATCACGGCGCGCGGGTGATCAGGGTCGAGCGGCCGGGCACCAGCGGCCGCTTCGGCGACGGCGGCAACCGCGACATCCTCAACCGCAACCGCGAACGGATCGAGCTAGACCTCAAGGATCCGGCCGCGATCGAACAGCTCAAGGAACTGGTCAGGACCGCCGATGCGCTGATCGAGGGTTATCGCCCCGGCGTGATCGAGCGGATGGGAATCGGCCCCGATGTGCTGCTGGGGATCAATCCCGGGCTGGTGATCGGGCGGATGACCGGTTGGGGCCAGGACGGCCCGATGGCCCCGCTTGCCGGGCACGACATCAATTACATCGCGCTGTCGGGCGCGCTGCATTCCTATGGCCGCAAGGGCGAAAAGCCGACTTTCCCGGTCAACGCCGTGGGCGATTTCGGCGGCGGCGGGATGATGCTGGCGTTCGGCGTGGTCGCGGCGGTGCTGCATGCGCGCTCGGGCGGGCAGGGGCAGGTGGTCGACTGCGCGATGGTCGATGGCGCGGCGATCCTTTCGGCGATGACCTATACCTTCCTTGGCAACGGCCAGTGGCGCGACGAGCGCGGGGTCAACCTGCTCGACAGCGGCACGCATTTCTATGACACCTATGAAACCAGCGACGGCAAGTGGATCTCGCTCGGTTCGATCGAGCCGCAGTTCTATGCGATCCTGATGGAAAAGACCGGCCTTGTGAACGATCCCGACTTTGCCCAGCAGATGAACCCGATGAAGTGGGACGAGCTCAAGGAACGGATGACCGCGCTGATCCTGACCAGGACCCGTGACGAATGGTGCGCGATCATGGACGGCACCGACATCTGCTTTGCCCCGGTACTCAGCCTCAAGGAAGCGCCGCAGCATCCGCACAATGTGGCACGCGGCACCTTTGTCGAAGCTGGCGGGATGGTCCAGCCGGCCCCGGCCCCGCGCTTTTCCGCCACCCCCGCGCCGCCGGTGAACCTGGCCGGCAAGTAATGCCCCATCCCACCGTCATGGCGAGCGGCGCTGCCGCGCGGCAATCCAGAACCACGGCATAGGCGGGAGAACCGGCCATCCTTGGACGCATCGATCCGATGGTGCGGCTGCTGCTGGCCGCAATCGCGCTGGCCTTTCTTGTGCCGGTTGGCGGCGACTGGCGCGCATTGGCCCAGTTCATCTCGAACGCGGCGGTGTTCCTGCTGTTCTTCCTGAACGGCGTGCGCTTGCCGCGCCACGAGGTGATGGCCGGGATAACCAACCACCGCCTGCTCTGGCCGCTGGTGGCGTGGTGCTATGGCGCGATGGCGCTGGCGGGATGGCTGGTCTGGCAGGGCGGGCACGGCTGGATGCCGCCGCTGCTGGCGCTGGGGTTCCTCTACCTTGGCTGCCTGCCTTCGACGGTGCAGTCGGCGACCGCCTATTCGTCGCTGGCGGGCGGCAATGTCGCCAGCTCGGTCGTCGCGGCGGCGCTGCTCAACCTGCTGGGCGTCTTCGTCACCGCGCCGCTGTTCTCGCTGCTGGCCGGGGGCGCCAATGCCGGGTTCAACGCCGATGGCCTGCTCAAGGTGGTCGCGATCCTGCTGGTCCCCTTCGTGCTTGGTCAGGTGGCGCAGCGCTGGCTGGGCGGCTGGGTCAAGGATCACCGTTCGCTGGTCACCTGGATGGACCGCACTTCGATCGCGATCGCGGTCTACGTCGCCTTTTCCGGCGCGGTCGAGCAGCGCTTCTGGACGCGGGTGGACCTGGCGGGGTGGCTGTGGCTGGTGCTCGGCACCGGGCTGTTGCTGCTGGTCGGGCACCTGGGCGCCTGGCTGATGGGCGGATTACTGCGCCTTGACCGGCCCAACCGGATCACCATGCTCTATGCCGGAGCGCAAAAGAGCATCGCGATGGGCGCGCCGCTGGCGGCGGTGCTGTTCCCGGCGCAAGCGGCGGGTATCATCCTGCTGCCGATCCTGCTTTACCACCTGGTCCAGCTGGTCATCGCCGCGCCGATCGCCGCGCGGCTCAAGTCTGGCTAGCTATTTCGGCTGGTAGGTCTGTTCCGCGCTGGGAAAGCTGCGGTTGCGCACTTCTTCGGCATACTGGCCCGCCGCACTGGTGATCAGCCCGGCAATTTCGCCATAGCGTTTCACGAAGCGGGGCACGCGTTCGAACATGCCCATCATGTCTTCGGTCACCAGCACCTGCCCGTCGCACTGGGCCGAAGCGCCGATGCCGATGGTCGGACAGGACACCGCTTTGGTCGCCTCGATCGCGATCGGCTCGACAACGCCTTCGATCACGATGGCAAAGGCCCCGGCCTGGTCGATCGCCTGGGCATCGGAAACGATCTTCTGCGCCTCGGCATCGCTGCGTCCGCGTGCGTTGTAGCCGCCCAGCGTGTTGACCGCCTGCGGGGTCAGCCCGACGTGGCCCATCACCGGGATCCCCCGGGCAGAAAGAAAGGCCACCGTTTCAGCCATCACCGCGCCGCCTTCGAGCTTGACCGCGCTGGCCCCGGTTTCGACCATGACCCGCGATGCGGTGGCGAAAGCCGCTTCGGGCGAGGCTTCGTAGGAACCGAACGGCAGGTCGACCACCACCGCGGCGTGATAGGATCCGCGCACCACCGCCGCGCCGTGGGCGATCATCATGTCGACCGTCACCTGCAGGCTGGTCGGCAGGCCATAGATCACCTGGCCCAGCGAATCCCCGCACAGGATCAGATCGCAGTGCTGATCGAGCAGCTGCGCCTGCCGCGCGGTATAGGCGGTCAGCATCACGATCGGCTGCGCGGTCACGCCATCGACCTTGCGCTGGCGGATCGCCGGGATCGACAACCGGCGCAGCGGAGCCGGGGTGGGATGGGCGCGGCTGGTCGCCGTGTCGAGCTGGAAGGTGGTGGACATGAAGCGCCCTTAGCCGAGCCTTCGCGGCTGGGGAAGGGCGCGAGTTAAGGCTTGCTATCGAAGCGCGTGCCGCTAGCTTCCGCGCCCAGGGAAAGACAAGCGGCCCGCGCCCAGGGCGCCTGGGCCGCACAGTTAGGGGAAATGCATGTTTGGTCGCGTGAAACCACTCGACGCCATCTTGGCAACCGCCGAAAAGAAATCGCTTCATCGCTCGCTGGGTCCGGTGCAGCTTACGCTGCTGGGGATCGGCGCCATCATCGGAACCGGGATCTTCGTGCTGACGGCCGCGGCCGCGCAGAAGGCCGGTCCGGGCATGATGTACAGCTTCATCATCGCCGGCTTCGTCTGTGCCGTGGCCGCGCTGTGCTATTCCGAACTGGCCTCGATGGTTCCGGTTTCGGGGTCGGCCTATACCTACAGCTATGCCGTGGTCGGCGAACTGCTGGCCTGGATGGTCGGCTGGGCGCTGATCCTTGAATATGCCGTGGCCGCTTCTGCTGTTTCAGTGGGTTGGTCAGGCTACTTCATGGGACTTGTGAAAAGCTGGACAGGGTTTGAACTGCCACTGCTGCTTCAGGCGGGGCCAACCTGGACCATGAACGGCATCTTCCCGCATGCCGATTTTTCGACCGGGATCATCAATGTCCCGGCGATCTTCGTCGCGCTTGCGGTGACCTGGCTGTTGATGATCGGCACCAAGGAAAGCGCCAATGTCAACGCCGTCCTGGTCGCGATCAAGGTGACCGCGCTGACCCTGTTCATCGCGCTTTCGCTGCCGGTCCTCAATGGCGAGCATTTCGCGCCTTTCGCGCCCAACGGCTGGTTCGGTCCGGCGGGCACTTCGGGGATGGGCATCGTCGGTGCGGCTTCGTCGATCTTCTTCGCCTATGTTGGCTTCGACGCGGTTTCGACCGCCGCCGAGGAAACCAAGAACCCGCAGCGCAACGTGCCGATCGGGCTGATCGGATCGCTGGCGATCTGCACCGTGTTCTACCTGCTGGTCGCCGCCGGGGCGATCGGCGCGATTGGCGCGCAGCCGACCGAACTGGGCGTCGCCGCCGGTTCGGCCGAATTCAAGGCGCAGTGCGCCGCGCTGCTGTCGCAGGGGCAGGAGCCGCTGGTCTGCTCGAACGAGGCGCTGGCCCACGTGCTGCGCGCGATCAACTACAGCTGGGCGGGCGATCTGGTCGGCCTTGCCGCCAACCTGGCGCTGCCTTCGGTCATCCTGATGATGATGTTCGGCCAGACCCGCATCTTCTTCGTCATGGCGCGCGACGGGCTGCTGCCCGAAAAGCTGGCGAGCGTTCATCCCAAGTGGAAGACCCCGCATATCGTGACGATGGTGACCGGCGTGTTCGTGGCCTTTGGCGCCGCGCTGCTGCCGGTGGGCCAGCTGGCCGACATCTCGAATTCGGGGACGCTGTTCGCCTTCTTCATGGTCGCGCTGGCGGTGATGATCCTGCGGCTGCGCGATCCGGGTCGCAAGCGGCCGTTCCGCACCCCGATGGTCTGGGTGGTCGGGCCGATCGCGGCGGTGGGCTGCGTGTTCCTCTACTTCAACCTGCCGCTGGAATCGATCCTGGTGCTGCCGGTGTGGGGCGCGATCGGGCTGCTGTTCTACTTCCTCTATGGCTACCGCAAGAGCCATGTCGGCCGCGGCATTGTCGATGTCCACGAGGATGATCCCGATGCGCCGCATCCGCCGGTCGCACCGCTCCCGGGCATTCCCGCACCGGGCGACGCTGACGAATAAGGCCGGGTCTTTCCGGTTCGCGAAGGGCCGTCCGTGCAAACGGGCGGCCTTTTCGTTTGCGCTGGAGAAGGGAATTGCGAATCGCCGCAAATGAGAACATAAATAGAACATTGGAGCGATTCACGTGACTGACCCTACCCCGCTTGCAGCCTTTGCCCGCCGCCGGATGCCGGCCTGTACTGCCGCAGTCCTGCGGCCGGGCGCGGGCTGGCGTCCGGGGCTGGGGGGAACGCCGGTCCATTCCGAACTGTTCGCGCCGGGCAGCGAAGGCAGCGGGGCAGGACTGGCGCTCGCGCTGGCGCTTGACCAGTCGCGCGGGGATGAGCGGCCGTTCCTGTGGGTGCAGGACAAGGCCGCGCTGCGCCGCTCGGGCCGGCCCTATCGCCCCGGTCTGCCGCCGGTGCTGCGCGCGCGGCTGATCCATGTCGCGGCCGACAAGCCCGAAGATGCCCTGTTCGCGCTGGAAGAAGGGCTGCGCTGCCGCGACCTGGCTTTCGTGCTGGGTGAACTGGCGGGCAACCCCAAAGCCTTGGGTCTCACCGCCTCGCGCCGGTTCAGCCTGGTGGCGGAAAGGCACGGGGTGCCCCTGTGGCTGGTGCGGCTCGATGCCGCGCGTGATCTTTCCTCGGCGCGGATGCGCTGGCAGGTGCGCAGCGCCGCCTCGCCGCCGCCGCGCTGGAACGCCGCCGCTCCCGGCCGCCCCGCCTGGCAGGCCGAACTGTTCCGCGCCCGGGCGCATCCCCCCGGACAATGGATATTGAGCAATGACGGACAAAGCCTCGTCGCCAGTCCCCGGCACGAACAGGCGCATCCTGTCGATCTGGTGCACGGCTCTGGCGATCGATCGCTGGCAGCTGGCTGAAGGAACCAGTCCCGCCCCTTTCGCGCTGGTGAGCGAGGTGGCGCACGGCCTGCGGCTGAGCGCGGCCAACGCGGCGGCGGAGGCGGGCGGCGTGCGCGCGAGCATGATGCTCACCGACGCCCGCGCGCTGTGCCCGAACCTGGCCGTGGCGCCCGGCGATCCCGCGGGCGATCTCGCCTTTCTCGAACGGCTGGCGCTGTGGGCGCAGCGCTGGGGGCCGTGGTCGGCGCTCGATCCGCCCGATGGCCTGCTGGTCGATGTTACCGGGGTGGCGCACCTTTACGGGGGCGAGCCGGCGCTGCTGCATGATGCGGCGATACGGCTGGCCAGCCGCGGGCTGGCGGTGCGCCTGGCGCTGGCCCCCACCGCCGGAGCGGCCTGGGCACTGTCGCATCATGGCCCCGAGCAGGCGATCCACCATCCCGGCGACAGTCTCGACGAACTGCCCGTTGCCGCCTTGCGGCTCGATCCCGCCACCCGGCTGGTGCTGCACCGGCTGGGGCTCAAGCGGGTGGGCGAGCTTTCGGGCGTGGCCCGCGATGCGCTGGCGCGGCGGTTCCGCACGATCCGTGCGCCCGCCGCCAATCCGCTGGTGCGGCTCGATCAGCTCGTCGGCCGGGTGCCCGAACCCATGCTGCCGGTGCTGGCCAGGCCGGCGCCTTCGGTCCAGCGCCGCCTGGCCGAACCGATCCGCCACCGCGGCCTGCTCGACCGGGTGGTCGAAGACCTTGCCGCCGACCTCGTTCGCACGCTCGAAGGCGCGGGGCTGGGCGCGCGGCGGATCGAACTGGCCCTGTGGAAGGTCGATGGCGAGGTGCTGCTGCGCAAGCTCGAACTGGCCGAAGCCAGCCGCGAAGCCGCGCACCTGACCCGCCTGTTCGCCGCGCGGCTCGACGATCTTGATGCCGGGTTCGGGATCGAACTGGCACGCCTGTCCGCGCCCTGGTGCGAGCCGCTGACGCTCAGCCAGCGCGATCTCGAGGCCGCCGCCGAGGTGCATGGCACCAGCCTTGCCGCCTGTATCGACCGGCTGAGCGTGCGGCTGGGGACCGATGCGGTGCGCCGGCCCGAGCCGTGCGCCAGCCACTGGCCCGAACGCGCCCAGCGCTGGGTGTCATTGCTGGGTGCGCCATCGACATCCGTCGATGGCTTGCGGCACCGGCCCGCTCCCCCTCCCGGCCACCCATCGGCAGGATATTCTGGAATGGGTGGCCGGGAGGGGGAGCGGGCCGGTGCCGCTTCCAGCCGTGAGGCTGGCAAAATACGCCCGCTCAAGCTGCTCGATCGGGCCGAACCGATCGCGGTAATCCATGCCAGCCCCGATGGCCTGCCGCGCCGGTTCAGCTGGCGCGGACGGGTCCACGAAGTGCTGCGCGCCGAAGGACCCGAACGGATCGCGCCCGAATGGTGGCGCGAGCGGGGCGGGGCGCGGCTGCGCGATTACTACCGGGTCGAGGACGGGGAAGGGCGCCGCTACTGGCTTTACCGCCACGGTCATGCCGCGGACGGGCGAGGGGGAGTGCCCGAATGGTTCCTGCACGGGCTCTATGCCTGAAGGCCCGCTTACCCCGGAACGCCGCCGGGTGCGCGAAGAGCCGGGTGCACCGCCCGCCCGCACCCGCTTTGTCGAGCTTGGCTGGACGAGCTGCTTTTCGTTCCTGCGCGGGGCTTCGGACGCGGTCGACTTTGCCATGCAGGCCCGCGCGCTGGGCTATGACGCGATCGGGATTGCCGATGCCAACACGATGGCCGGGGTGGTGCGGCTGCACAGCGAGGCCAGGGCGCTGAAGCTCAGGCCGGTGATCGGCTGCCGGATCGAGGTGGTCGAGGGGCTGGCTTTCCTTGCCTATCCGCAGGACCGCCAGGCCTATGGCCGCCTGTGTCGCCTGATTTCGGCGGGGCGGATGGCGACCCTGGATGGCGAATGGCAGGACAAGGGCGCCTGCGAGATCAGCCTGGCGATGCTGGCCGCGCACAGCGAGGGCGTCCACCTGGTGCTGGTCCCGCCCGATGACCTTGACGGCGAATTGACGATCGCGGTTGAAAGCAATGTTGTCGATTTCGGCTCTCGCAAAGGCGCGGAGGCGCAAGGAGGCTGTAATGCGCCGCAGGCCAGTCCCTCTGCATTGCCGTCGCCCAAGCCGGCAGCCGAGGAATTGAAAGCGGCTTTGCCGAATGCGCTTCCTCCTTGCGCCTTCGCGCCTTTGCGAGAGCCAATTCCATTCACCGCCCCATTCGCCGAACTCCTGGCACCCCTGTGCGGCCAGCTTCCCACGCTCGGGTACCTGGCGGCGAGTTATCTCTATCGGGGGGATGATCTTGCCCGGATCGCGCGGCTGGACAGCCTGGCGCGGGACCATGACCTTGAAATTCTTGCGACAAACCTGCCGCTCTACCACGCGCCGCAGCGCCGTCCGCTGCACGATGTGATGACCGCGATCCGCCACAAGACCACTGTCGCCAGGGCCGGGCACCTGCTGGAGGCCAATGCCGAGCGGCACCTCAAGGGGCCGGAGGAAATGGCGCGGCTGTTCGAGCGCTGGCCGCATGCCCTCGGCGCGGCGCGGAAACTGGCGGATTCGTGCCATTTCAGCCTTGAGGAGCTGCGCTACGAATACCCCCGCCAGACCTATCCCGACGGGCTCGATGCGCAGGCCTATCTCGAGCGGCTGACCTGGCAGGGCGCGGGCGAACACTATCCGCACGGAACGCCGCACGAGGTGGCCGAAACCTTGCGCAAGGAGCTGGCGATGATCGCCCGGAAAGAGCTCGCGCAATACTTTCTGACCATTAAGGAAGTGGTTGATTTTGCACGAAGCAGACAGCCGCCGATCCTGTGCCAGGGGCGCGGTTCGGCGGCCAATTCGGCGGTGTGCTTTTGCCTCGGGATCACCTCGGTCAACCCGGTCGAGCATGCCCTGCTGTTCGAACGGTTCATTTCCGAGGACCGCGATGAACCGCCCGATATCGACGTGGACTTCGAACATGAACGCCGCGAGGAGGTGATTCAGCATATATATCAACGCTATGGCCGCCATCATGCAGGCCTTTGCGCAACCGTGATCCACTATCGCCCGCGCATGGCGATCCGCGAGGTGGGCAAGGCGATGGGGCTGAGCGAGGACGTTACCAGCGCGCTCGCCAGGACGGTGTGGGGCGGTCACGGGCGCTCGATCAAGGAGCACCACATCGACACCGAGACCGGTCTCAACACCGCCGAGCCGCACCTGCGCCGCGTCCTGGCATTGACGGAACAGCTGATCGGCATGCCCCGTCACCTTTCGCAGCACGTCGGCGGCTTCATCCTCACCGAAGGGCCGCTGACCGAGACCGTGCCGATCGGCAATGGCGCCATGCCGGATCGCAGCTTCATCGAATGGGACAAGGACGACATCGACGCGCTGGGCATCCTCAAGGTCGATGTGCTGGCGCTGGGCATGCTGACCTGCATCAGGAAGTGCCTCGACCTCTTGCGCGAGCATCACGGCCGCGACCTGACGCTGGCCACCGTCCCGCGCGAGGACCCGGCGGTCTACGACATGCTGTGCCGGGGGGATTCGCTCGGCGTGTTCCAGGTCGAGAGCCGGGCGCAGATGAACATGCTGCCGCGGCTGCGTCCGCGCTGCTTCTATGACCTGGTGATCGAGGTGGCGATCGTGCGCCCCGGGCCGATCCAGGGCGACATGGTCCACCCCTTCCTCAAGCGCCGGCGCGGAGCCGAGCGGGTGGAGATCCCCGCGCCGGGGCCGCAGCATGGCCCGCCCGATGAACTGACCAGCATCCTTGGCCGGACGCTGGGGGTGCCGATCTTCCAGGAACAGGCAATGAAGATCGCGCTCGATGCCGCGCGGTTCACCTCGCGCGAGGCCAACCGGCTGAGGAAGGCGATGGCCACCTTCCGCAGCCGCGGGAACCTTGAGGAGCTGGAAGAGCTGATGACCGGGCGGATGATCGCGCGCGGCTACGATCCGGACTTTGCGGCGCGCTGCTTCAACCAGATCAAGGGGTTCGGCGAATACGGCTTTCCCGAAAGCCATGCCGCCAGCTTTGCCCTGCTGGTCTATGTCTCAAGCTGGCTCAAGTGCCACTATCCCGCGGCCTTCGCCGCGGCCTTGCTCAACTCGCAGCCGATGGGCTTCTACGCGCCCGCACAGATCGTGCGTGATGCAAGGGAGCATGGGGTGCTGGTGCTGCCGGTGGATGTGAATTGCAGCGGGTGGGATAATGCGCTGGAGCTGATCGATTCACGCGGAGGCGCGGAGACGCGGAGAAGGGAAGGGTTTGGCTCGCGCAAAGGCGCAAAGGCGCGAAGAGGTTTCTCTGCGCCGCAGGCTCTTGAATCAATCTCAGCCATGCCACGAACTGAACCTTCGGATTTTGAAAGAGGTTGGCCTTCGGCCGACTTCGACTCACCCAAAGCAAAGCCTCTTTGCGCCTTTGCGCCTTTGCGCGAGAAATCTCTTTCTTCTGTCTCCTCTCTCCGCGTCTCCGCGTCTCCGCGAGAACCCAAATTGGCGCTGCGCCTCGGTTTGCGCCAGGTTGATGGTCTGGCCGAAGCCGCCGCCGCGCGGCTGGTGGCGGGGCGTGAGGGCGGGGCTTACCGTGATGTGCGCGAACTCAGGGAGCGCGCCGGGCTTTCGCCCGCGGTGATCGAACGGCTTGCCAGCGCCGATTGCTTCAACTCGCTCGACCTCACCCGGCGCCAGGCGCTGTGGGATGCGCGCAGCCTGATTTCCGCGCCCGACCTGCCGCTGTTCGCCGCCGCGAAGGCGCGCGACGAGGGCGATGAAAAGGCGCCCACCCGGCTTCCCGTCATGCCGCTCGGCGAGGAAGTGGTGGCCGATTACCAGACCCAGTGGCTCAGCCTCAAGGCCCACCCGCTCGCTTTCCTGCGCGCCAGCCTGGGTGATCGCGGGTTTATCCGCGCTGCCGACCTGGCCCGGCACGATTCGAACCGCTTGGTGCAGGTCGCCGGCGTGGTGCTGATCCGCCAGCGCCCCGGATCGGCCAAGGGGGTCTGCTTCATCACCATCGAGGACGAGACCGGGGTGGCCAATATCGTCGTCTGGCCCGACGTGATGGAACAGCAGCGCAAGGTGATCATGGGCGCGCGGCTGATGGAGGTGCGCGGGCGGGTCGAACAGGACGACGGGGTGATCCATGTCATCGCCCGGCAGCTGACCGATGCCACCCATGCGCTGCATGCCTTGTCCGACGATCTGCTGCCCCACCACGTCGACCGGGCCGACCACGTGCTCAAACCCACGCAAGGCAGCCGCGGCGGCCACCCGCGCGACGTGCGGATCATTCCGAAGTCACGGGACTTTCATTGAGAGAACAAGTCAAACCCCATCCAGCGCATAACCCGCGGACCGCACTGTCCGCACCGGATCGGCGGCGCCTTCCAGTTCGATTCCCTTGCGCAGGCGGCGGATATGCACGTCCACGGTGCGCAGTTCGATCTCGCTCTCGTTGCCCCAGACCGCGTCGAGCAGCTGGACCCGGCTGAAGACCCGGCCCGGGTGTTCCATGAAGTGGCGCAGCAGGCGAAACTCGGTGGGGCCGAGCGCAAGCACCTTGCCCTGGCGGGTGACCTTGTGCGCGGCGGCATCGAGCGTCAGGTCGCCCACCACCAGCACCTCGCCCGCCAAGGCCGGGCGGATCCGGCGCAGGATCGCGTTGACGCGGGCGAGCAGTTCGCGCGGGGAGAACGGCTTGGTCATGTAGTCGTCGGCGCCGATGTCGAGCCCGCGCACCTTGTCCTCCTCGGCGCCGCGCGCGGTGAGCATCAGGATCGGCACGTGCGCGGTGGCCTTGTCCTTCCTCAGGCGGCGGCAGACCTCGATCCCGCTGGTGCCCTCGATCATCCAGTCGAGCACCACCAGGTCGGGCACTTCCTCCTTCGCGAGCAGCAGCGCCTCGTCGCCATCGGGGGTGGCGGTCACCTGGTAGCCTTCGTTCCGAAAGCGGAATTCGAGCAGTTCGGCCAGCGCCGGATCGTCTTCGACCAGGAGAAGCTTGGGAACGGTCATGGGTGAAAACCCCATGCACCGGAACAACCAGACCCGTCACCCTGAACTTGTTTCAGGGTCCATTGTGCGGCTTGCCCAGGGGGAGCGCTGAATGAGCAAACTGTGCGGAATGTGAGCACTTCCAGTCTCGGGCTTGGAGGCGCGATAGACCCTGAAACAAGTTCAGGGTGACGAGGATTGGAGCGGATAGCCGAATTCACTGCATCACCCCTTGTCTTCCTTGTCGGTCAGGTATTCGCCGGTCGCCGCGTAATAGACCATTTCGGCGACATTTGTCGCATGGTCGCCGATCCGCTCGATATTGCGGGCGACGAACAGCAGCTGCGCGGCGCTGGAGATGGTCGCGGGGCTTTCCATCATGTGGCTGACCAGCGTGCGGAACAGCGATTCGTAGAAGGCATCGACCTTTTCGTCGCGTTCGACCACTTCGGCGGCAAGGCCGGGATCGCGCGCGGCATAGGCGGTGAGGACATCGTGGACCATGCCGCCGGCGACTTCGGCCATCGCCGGGATCAGGGTCAGCGGCTCGAACCGCCTGCGGTTTTCGATCTTGTCGGCGCTGCGGGCGATGTTCTTCGCATAGTCGCCGATCCGTTCGACCACCCCGGCGATCTTGAGCGCGGCGATCACTTCGCGCAGGTCAACCGCCATCGGCGCGCGCAAGGCGATGATCCGCACCGCCAGCCGGTCAACCTCGGCCTCGAGCGAATCGATTCGGGAATCGCGTTCGATCACCCGCGCGGCCAGGTCCAGGTTGCCCCGGACCAGCGCTTCCATCGCCTCGTGAAGGGACAGTTCCGCCAGCCCGCCCATTTCGGCGATCAGGCCGCGCAGCCTGGTGATGTCTTCGTCAAAGGCCTTGACGGTGTGTTCGTGTACCATATGCAGTCCTAACCGTAACGTCCGGTAATATAATCTTTTGTCCGTTCTTCACGCGGGTTGGTGAAGATTTCGGAGGTCTTGCCGTATTCGACGATCTTGCCGAGGTGGAAGAACGCGGTGCGCTGCGAGACGCGCGCGGCCTGCTGCATCGAATGGGTGACGATGACGATCGCATAGCGCCCGCGCAGCTCCGCGATCAGTTCCTCGATCCGCGCGGTGGCGATCGGGTCGAGCGCGGAGCACGGTTCGTCCATCAGGATCACTTCGGGTTCCACCGCGATCGCACGGGCGATGCACAGGCGCTGCTGCTGCCCGCCCGAAAGCGCGGTGCCGCTGTCGGCGAGGCGGTCCTTCACCTCGTCCCACAGACCCGCGCGCCTGAGGCTGCGTTCGACGATCCCGTCAAGCTCGGCCTTGCTGGCCGAAAGGCCGTGAATGCGCGGGCCATAGGCGACGTTTTCATAGATCGACTTGGGGAAGGGGTTGGGCTTCTGGAACACCATGCCGACCCGCGCGCGCAGCTGCACCACGTCCATGCCCGATGTGTAGATGTCTTCCCCGTCCAGCCGGATCTCGCCCTCCACGCGCGCGCCGGCGATCGTGTCGTTCATCCGGTTGAGCGTGCGCAGGAAGGTCGACTTGCCGCAGCCCGAGGGGCCGATGAAAGCGGTGACATATTCGGCGCCGATGTCGATCGAGACATCGTCGATCGCGCGCTTTTCGCCGTAATGGACCGATACGCCGCGCGCGGAAAGGCGGGCCTCGATGGGGTCAAGATCATGGGGAGTGGACATTACCAGCGGTTCTCGAAACGGTTGCGAAGAAAGATGGCGAGGGCGTTCATCGCCAGCAGGAAAAGCAGGAGCACGATGATCGCGGCCGAGGTGCGCTCGACAAAGGCGCGGTCGATCTCGTCCGACCACAGGAAGATCTGCACCGGCAGGACCGTGGACGGAGAGGTGAAGCCATCGGGCGGGGTGGCGACGAAGGCCTTCATCCCGATCATCAGCAGCGGCGCGGTTTCGCCAAGCGCGCGGGCCATGCCGATGATCGTTCCGGTCAGGATCCCCGGCAGGGCCAGCGGCAGCACGTGGTGGAACACCATCTGGACCTTGCTGGCGCCCACCGCCAGCGCGGCATCGCGGATCGACGGCGGCACCGCCTTGATCGCGTTGCGCCCCGAAATCACGATCACCGGCATGGTCATCAGCGCAAGGGTCATCCCCCCGATCAGCGGAGCGGAGCGCCAGTAGGGGAACACCGCCAGGAACAGCGCCAGGCCGAGCAGGCCGAAGATGATCGAGGGAACGGCGGCGAGGTTGTTGATCGAGACCTCGATCAGGTCGGTCCAGCGGCCCCGCGGCGCGAATTCCTCAAGGTAGACCGCGGCCAGCACGCCGACCGGGAAGGCCAGGCCCAGCGTGACCAGCATGGTCAGCATCGAGCCCTTGAGCGCGCCCCAGATTCCCGCCTGGGCGGGATCGGTGGAATCCGATCCGGTCAGGAACTGCCAGTCGAGCCCGGCCAGCCCATCGCGCAGGATCGTGAACAGCAGGAAGCCGAGCACCAGCAACGAGAGCAGGATTGCCACGAGGCCCAGCGCGCGGAACCGGCGTTCCGCGGCGTGGCGCCGGGCCAGCCGCGCGGCGATGCGCTGCATGCGCTCGGGATGGGAAAGCTCACTCATAGGCTTCACGGAACCGCTTGACGACGCTGAGCGCGACGAAGTTGAGCGCCAGGGTGACCAGGAACAGCACCATCCCCAGCGCGAAGGCGGAAAGCGTGGCGGGGTGGTCGAAGCTGCCTTCGCCGGTCAGCATGGCGACGATCTGATAGGTTACGGTGGTCATCGATTCGAACGGATTGGCGGTAAGCCGGGCGGTGGCGCCGGCAGCCATGACCACGATCATCGTCTCACCGATCGCGCGGCTGACCGCCAGCATGATCCCGCCGACGATCCCCGGCAGCGCGGCGGGCAGCAGCACCTTGCGGATCGTCTCGCTTCGGGTCGCGCCCATCGCCAGGCTGCCGTCGCGCATGGCCTGCGGGACCGCGGCGATGGCATCGTCGGCCATCGAGGAGACGAACGGAATGATCATGATCCCCATCACCATACCGGCCGCCAGCACGCTTTCGCTCGAGGCGCTGGCGACGCCGATCGCGTGGCCGAAATCGCGGATCAGCGGGGCCACCGTCAGCGCGGCGAAATAGCCGTAGACCACGGTCGGTACCCCGGCCAGGATCTCGAGCGCCGGCTTCATCCAGCGGCGCATCGCGGGGGCGGCGTACTGGGTGAGGTAAATCGCGCTCATCAGCCCCAGCGGGATCGCCACCAGCATGGCGATCACCGCGCCGATGAAGGCCGTGCCCCAGAACAGCGGCAGCGCGCCGTAATTGGTGTCGGTGCCCTGGGTCGGCGCGGCCATCGAATCCGGTCCCCAATGGGTTCCCAGCAGGAAATCGGCCGGGCTGACGAACTGGAAGAAGCGGAACGTTTCGAACACCAGCGATGCGACGATCCCCGCGGTGGTGAGGATCGCCGTAAGCGAGGCAAGCAGCAGCCCGGCCATCACCGCGCGCTCGACCCGCGTCCGGGCGGCAAAGTCGGGACGGATGCGGGAGAAGGCGAACAGGCCGCCCGCGAGTGCCGTCAGCAGCGTGATAAACGTGCCGATCATGCCGTAGTGCTTCATCGCCAGCCGGAACGGTTCGACCAGGGCGCGGGCCTGCGGGTTGAACACCGCGTCCGCCGATCCGCTGGCCAGCGCCCGCGCTTCGGCGAGGATCGCATCGCGCTCGAACCCGAAAGCGGGCAGGTGTCCGGCAGCAGGATCGGCCAGCACCCGCGCAAGGACCAGTCCGGGGCTGATCGAGGCCCAGGCGACCGCGAACAGCAGCGCTGGGATGAGTATCCACAGCGCGGCGTACCAGCCGTGATAGCCCGGCAGCGAATGCAGGTCCGAGCCCAGGCGCCGCGCCTCGCGGCGCAGCGCCCAGGCCCGCCCGCGCGCCGCCAACCAGCCGGCAAGGCCGAGCGCCAGCGCGAGCAGGATCGGAATGGCCGGTGACATGGGCGGGGTTACTTGAGGTCGGCGCCGCTCAGCAGCGTGAATTCGCCGGCGATCCGGGCGCTTCTGGCCTGCACGTCATCCGGCGAGACGACCATGCCCTGCTTGGCCAGAAGCCCGTCCTTGCCCCACGACTTCGCCCATTCCGCCACGTATTCGCGCAGGCCCCTGATCGCATCAAGATGCGCCGCCTTGACGTAGATGTAGAGCGGACGCGCGCCGGGATAGGAGAAGTCCGAGATCGAGGCATAGGTGGGCATCGTGCCGTTCATCGGCAGCCCGACCAGCTTGTCGGCGTTTTCCTCGAGATAGGAGAACCCGAAGATCCCCACCGCCTTGGGGTTGGCCTCCAGCTTCTGGACGATCAGGTTGTCGTTTTCGCCGGAGTCGACATAGGCGCCGTCGTTGCGCACCTCGCCGCACAGCTTTTCGTGCCTGTCCTTGTCGCTGTCCTTCAGCGCCTTCATCGCGGCATCGGCGTCGCAGCCCTTCATCAGGATCAGTTCCTTGAGCGCGTCGCGCGTGCCCGAAGTGCTGGGCGGGCCATAGACCAGGATCGGTTCGGCCGGGAACGCCGGGTTCACGTCGCGCCAGGTGCGCGCCTGGTTGGGCTTGCCATAGGGATTGGCGGCGAGCGCCTTGTAGACGTCTTGCGGGGTCAGCCTGAGGCCCAGGCCGCCCTTGGCTTCGGCAAAGGCCACGCCGTCAAGCCCGACCTGGATTTCGACGATCCGATCGACGCCGTTCTTCGCGCAGTCCTCGAATTCGCTCTTCTTCATGCGGCGCGAGGCGTTTTCGATGTCGGGATGCTGGGCGCCGACGCCCTTGCAGAACAGCTTCATCCCGGCCCCGGTCCCGGTCGATTCGATGATCGGCGACTTGATGCCGGGGTTCGCGCCGGCCAGCGATCCCGCCACCGCCTTGGCGAAGGGATAGACAGTCGACGATCCGACCGCCCGGACCTGGTCGCGCGAGGCGCCTTGCCCGCCGCCGCAGCCCGCCAGCAGGCTCGAGGCGGCAAGCGCGGAGGTAATGGCGAAGATGGATTTCCTGGTCATGCGAATCGCTCCCTTGGCGTTGTCTGCGCCGCCAAGTGGCCGTCTTGTGTGACAGTTGCATGACAGCTAGTGCGCGCCCAGCGTCACGAATGTGTCACGCGGCGGTCATAGGGATGCCGCGACTCCAACGCCTGACAGGAAAGAACCGTCTATG
This sequence comes from Sphingomonadaceae bacterium, assembly GCA_046348665.1. Taxonomy (GTDB): domain Bacteria; phylum Pseudomonadota; class Alphaproteobacteria; order Sphingomonadales; family Sphingomonadaceae; genus Novosphingobium. Next base: position 101,971 of record JAXMDV010000002.1, read on the forward strand.
CGCACCCTGACCAAGACCATCGCGATTGCCACGCTTGCCGCCGCCAGCCCGGCGCTGGCCGATCAGGATACCCAGTACTGGCAGAACGTGACGGTCAACGTCGCGCTGCCGGATGGCTTCAAGCTCCAGAACGAGACCGTGTTCCGGACCAGCGAGGCACGCGGATTCTATGAGATCGAGAACAATTTCATGGCGGGCAAGAAGCTGGGTAAGGTCGTGACCGCCTGGCTGGGCTACACCTTCGATCCGCAGTACAGCCACGGAACCTTCACCCGCCGCGAACACCGCTTTCGCCAGCAGGTCAATTTCGACAACTTCGCGAAGCTCGGCAAGGTCAAGCTGAGCGGCCGCCTGCGGCTCGAGGAACGGTGGCGCGAAGGGCAGGCCGGCACCGGCTGGCGGCTGCGCCCGCAGCTCAAGGCCAGCACTCCGCTGATCGGCAAGGCGACGGTATCGCTCTCGGTCGAACCGTTCTTCAATCTCAACAACACCGCCTTCCAGACCAGCGACGGGCTCGACCGCGTCCGCACCGGGCTTTCGGTCGGCGTGCCGCTGGGCAAGCGGATCAATCTTGATTTTGGCTATCTCAACCAGCACACCATCGTCGCGGGCGGCACCGACCGCGGCGACCACGTGCTGACCGCGGGGCTATCGGCCTCTTTCTGATCCAGAGCGGGATAAGATTGCATAGAATCGCATTGCCCCTCCCCTTGGGGAGGGGTTGGGGTGGGGGTACCACGCCAATGTTGAACCCCCACCCCCGACCCCTCCCCAAGGGGAGGGAGAGATCGCGTCAATCCTTTGTCGTAAGAATCTAGGGCGCGAGGGGAAGCGCGACTGAAACGGTCGTGCCTTCGCCCAGCGTGCTGGCAATGTCGAGCGCGCCCTGGTGTCGCTCGACCATGTGCTTGACGATCGCCAGGCCCAGCCCGGTCCCGCCCGAGGCGCGGCTGCGGCCGGGATCGGTGCGGTAGAACCGGCGGGTCAGGTGCGGCAGGTGTTCAGGCGCGATGCCGGGGCCGCGGTCGCGCACCGTAAGCAGCGCGCGGCCATCGCGGTGGATCGCCGCCACGCTGACCGGGGTTTCGGCGCCGCCGTATTTCAGCGCATTGTCGATCAGGTTGCGCAGCATCTGCTCAAGCTGCCCCGCATCGCCCAGCACGGTGAGGCCACCTTCGGCGGCGGCCAGTTCGACCCGCTCCTTGCCCTTGAGGCTGGATACCTCGCCCACGACCCGGGTCGCCAGCGCACCAAGGTCGAGCCGTTCGGTCGGCGGATCGTGCTTTTCCGCCTCGACATGGCTAAGCGTCATCAGGTCCTGGACCAGCGTCAGCATGCGCTGCGCCTCGCGCTGGATGATCTGGTTGAAGCGCAGCGTCGTCGCCGTATCGGTCGGGGCGTCGGGATCGCCCAGGGTCTCGGCATAGCCGATGATCGCGGCCAGCGGGGTGCGCAGTTCGTGGCTGGCATTGGCGACGAAATCGGTGTGGGCCTTGCTGACATCGGCTTCGGCGGTGCGGTCATCAAGCTCGATCATCCACCGGTCGTCGCCGATATTGCGCCGCGTGAGCTGCCAGAACGTGCGCGCGCCGGTGAAGCCGGGGATCGCAACGCTTTCCCCGTCGCCCATCCCGATCAGCCTTATCGCTTCGGGATGGCGCAGCGCGACCCGCGCGTCCTCGCCCGCTACGTGATCCCCCAACACCGCGCGCGCCGCGCGGTTGGCCTCGACGATCCGGCTGCCTTCAAGCAGCAGCAGCGGCAGCGCGAGCGGCTCGATCGTTTCATGGACCGCCGCGCGCCGCAGATCGGCAGGGGCGGTTCCATCTTGGGGAAGGGGGCGTTGGATGGACATGGGCTTGCGTTCAATAGTCGGCGAAATTCCGCCTGCCAAATACTTCGGCAGCAAGACAATGATCCCTGTGGCCCGTTGGCGGCGGCGTTACCGGTTTGCCGCTCTAGTCCTCAAAATGAGAATCTCCAGGATAGGGTTCGTCACCGGCATAGACAACGTGGAGGTCCGGGCGCTCGGATTGCACCAGCAACGCAATCTGCCGGCCGATCCATTCGTGCCCAACTTTATTGAAGGGCATGCCGGAAACTTCGTTAGCGGTTGCGTCATGGTGCATTTGCCAGGCGCGTAGCGCGACGCACAAGGCTGGCGAAAGGCCTAGACTCTCGGGACAAAGCGCTGCACCGCCTTTGGTCCAAAGCCCATCCGCGCAGAAGTCGCAATCTACCCGGACGAACTGTTCTTCCATGCGCGCTTCAACCCGAAAAATTGCGGAAAAGCTGGTGACCCCTACGGGAATCGAACCCGTGTTTCAGCCGTGAGAGGGCCGCGTCCTGACCGCTAGACGAAGGGGCCGTCTGGCCAGCGCCGAGCATAGACCAAAGGCAGCTGGAATCAAAATGCCCACGGTGCGCCGGTTGGTGACCCCTACGGGAATCGAACCCGTGTTTCAGCCGTGAAAGGGCCGCGTCCTGACCGCTAGACGAAGGGGCCTCACCGGCTGTGCCGTGGGCAGGGGTGCGCCTTTAGGCAAGCGCGCCAGAACGGTCAAGGGGCAAGGCGAAAGAATGTTTCAGTCGGCGAAGGCGGCATCCTCGACGTGCAGTTCGGCCTGCGGGCGGCTGGCCCAGTCATCGATCCGGGCGCGCCCGGCCAGCCACAACCGGCGCTGGGGCGTTGCCCGCAGCAGGGCCTGGCCCAACTCGGTCGAGGCGGCGCGAAAGGCGATCGCCTTGAAGCTCGCGCCGTCATCCCCGCGCACGATCAGGCGGACATGGTCGGCGCCGACCAGATCGGCCTTGACCATCCGCACCGGTCCCACGGCAATGCGCGGGCCGGGCCAGCCCATGCCGTAGGGTCCGGCGCTTTCCAGCGTTTCGACCAGCGAGGGCACCAGCCCGCCCGGCGCCAGCGCCAGGTCGAGCGCCAGCGCCTGCCCGGCCATCGCTTCGCCGACCCTGCGGCCCAGCAGGTTGTCGAGCCATTCGCCCAGCGGCTCGATCCCGCCGGGCGCGACGGTAAGCCCCGCGGCCATCGCGTGTCCGCCGCCGGCAACCAGCAGCCCCGCCTCGCGCGCGGCGATGATCGCGGCGCCAAGGTCGACGCCGGGAATCGAACGGCCCGAACCCTTGCCATTGCCGTGTTCATCGGCATCGAGCGCGACGACCAGCGTGGGCTTGCCGGTCTTCTCCTTGATCCGCCCGGCCACGATCCCGATCACGCCGGGGTGCCAGCCGCGTCCGGCCAGGGTCAGCACCGCGCGGTTGTGCTGGGCGTCGATCTGCGCCTCGGCCATTTCCTGCACCGCGGCTTCGATCGCGCGGCGTTCCTCGTTGAGCCGCGAAAGTTGCGCGGCGATTTCCCGGGCCTCGTCGGGATCCTCGGTGGTCAGGAGGCGCACGCCCAGCGTTGCCTCGCCAACCCGGCCGCCGGCATTGATCCGCGGACCCAGCGCGAAGCCCAGGTCGCTGCAGGTCGGCGCACGGCTCAGCCGGCTGGCGTCGATCAATGCCGCCATGCCCACGCCCTCGCGCCGCGCCATGATCTTGAGCCCCTGGGCAACGAATGCGCGGTTGAGCCCGTGCAGCGCCGCGACATCGGCGACCGTGCCCAGCGCAACCAGATCGAGCAGCGCGAAGAGGTCCGGCTCGGCGCGGTCCTGGAAATGGCCGCGTTCGCGCAGCACGCGCACCGTGGCGATTGCCAGCAGGAAGGCGACACCCACCGCGGCAAGGTGTCCGTGCGCCGCCGCGGCATCGCTTTCATCAAGCCGGTTGGGATTGACCAGCGCGGCAGCGCGCGGCAGCTCTGCTGCGCACTTGTGGTGATCGACCACCACCACGTCGACGCCCGCCTGGTGCGCCATGTCCAGCGCCTGATGCGCCATCGCCCCGCAATCGACCGTCACGATCAGGCTTGATCCTTCGCCGGCGATGCGGACCAGCGCCTCGCCCGATGGGCCATAGCCTTCGAGCAGGCGGTCGGGGATGTAATAGCGCGCCTCGTGCCCCAGCGCGCGCAGCAGGCGGATCAGCAGCGCGGCGCTGGTTGCCCCGTCGACATCGTAGTCGCCGTAGATCGTGATGGTTTCCTGCGTCAGCACCGCCTGGGCGAGGCGCTCGGCGGCGGCGTCCATGTCGCGGAATTCGGATGGATCGGGCAGGAAGGCGCGCAGCGTGGGATTGCGGTGGCGCTCGATCTCTTCGCTCGCCACTCCGCGCGAAAGCAGCAGCTGGGTCACCACGTCGTGATCGAGGCTCGACGCGCCGCCCAGGTCCATGTTGCCGCCGCGCCAGCGCCAGGTTCGCCCCGACAGCGAACGGTCGAGGCCAAGGATCGAGGGCGGTGCGGAGCTCATCCCCCGCGTGGTAGCCGAGGAACCGGGGCAAAAAAAGATCGGCAAATTTGATGTCGACAAATGACAAGTGCGGCCCTGCGCGTTCTGCTAGGCAGTGGAAGCAATCGAAGCGAGGGGAATTGGCATGGCAATTGATCGCAGGTTCGCAGTTCTTGCCGGGGTTGGCGCCGCCGCATTGGCCGCCTGGCCGCTCCTGGCCCAGCGCGCTCCAACGAGCGGGCCGGTCGCGCGCTATGACATGCGCGCCGGGACCGTATCGGGGATGATGGCGATGGGCGGCGGCATGGGCGGTGCGCTGGGCATGCTGGGCGGCGGGGGCGGCGACAAGGTCCAGAAGGAGCTCTACCTGCGCCTGGGTTCAAGCCAGTTTCCCGCCAAGGGTGGGCCCAAGGCCGACCATTTCATGCCCGCGGGGGCCAAGCTCGGCAAGTCGGTCGCGCTGGTTACGCCGCAGGTGGAAAAGGGCATGACCGACGAATTGCCGCAGAAGCCGACCGGACGGATCCTGATCTTCTGGGGCTGCGGCGAACATGCGCCGAAAGGCCAGCCGGTGGTGATCGACCTGTCGAAGATGGTGGCCGGACAGGCCCCGCCGGGACTGTGGAGCGGCACCATCGTGCGCGATTGGGGGCCGACGCTGAGCAACAGCAAGACCTTTGCCCGCTGGCCGGCCGAGGATCACAAGTTCGTCAAGGCTGACAGTTCGCTGATTGGCGCGCACCGCGTGGCCGGGAACTATACGCCCGAGATCGCCTTCGACCTGAAGCAGGACTTCATGGCTGCGCTGCGTGCCAGCAATGCCGAAAACGCCAGCGGATCGACTCTGCTCAGCTGGAATTCGATTCCGGGCGCCACCGGCTACCTCGCGTTCCTGTTCGGCGGCAAGCAGGGGCCGGGCGGGCAGATGGGCGATATGGTGATGTGGACCAGCAGCGCCAGCCGCCAGTTCGGCGGCGGGCTGACCGACTGGCTCAGCCCTTCGCAGGTCGCAGGACTGGTCAGGGACCGCACGGTCATGCCGCCCACGGCCACCAGCTGCACGATCCCGGTCGAAGTGCGCAAGGCCGCGCCCGATTTTCGCATGGGCACGCTGACCGCCTATGGACCAGAGGAGGACTTCGCCTATCCGCCGCGCCCGGCCGATCCCAAGGCGGCATGGAACCTTGTCTGGACCGCGCGAGTGCGGCATCGGTCGCTGACCAGCTGGATGGACATGCCCGGAATGGCCGGAATGCAGGGCCAGACTGCCGAGCAGCCGCAGGAGAAGAAATGCAAGAAGGGCCTTGGCGGAATGCTTGGCAGCGTGATCAAGGGCGGGTGCTGAGTGCCCCGCGCGGCGCGTGCTGCTGATCGCGTGGCATAGCCGCACCGGCGCCAGCCGGGCTATGGCCGAAGCTGCGTTCGCGGGTGCCCAGGGGCGGGCACGGATCGTTGCGGCGGTCGATGCGGCGCCGGCGGATCTGCTGGCCGCGTCGGGCTATCTGTTCGCCTGTCCTGAAAACCTTGGCACAATGTCTGGGCCGATGAAGGACCTGTTCGACCGCTGCTATTATCCGCTGCTCGGCCGGATCGAGGGACGGCCCTATGCCACCATGATCGCCGCGGGCAGCGATGGGCAGGGCGCGCAGGCCCAGCTTGACCGGATCGTCACCGGCTGGCGGCTGCGGCGGGTGGCCGAACCGCTTATCGCCAGGCTCGACGCGCAGTCTCCCGAAGCGATCCTGGCCAACAAGGTCGTGCCGGATCAAATACTCGCCAGGTGCAGCGACCTCGGCGCGGCAATGGCCGAAGCGATTGCGCAGGGCATCTTCTGATCGCAGCTTGTTGAAAGCAGGACCAATTCCGACGCTGCTGCCACGGCGGGACTCGACTATTCGCGCAAAAAAGCGCCAGACGGGATTCTCGACATCGATCAGTGGGGGAACAGTCATCGTTGCAGGGGACGCCAGGTACGGTCCGGCCGGAAACGCCGTGCTGACGCTGGCCTTTGCCGAAGGAACGCGTCCGGATCGAGAGGCGGTGCTGGACCTTGCGGGGGCTGAGGGTGGCGGACCGCGCTTTGCCGCGTCGCATCTCCCTGATCCGGGCGAAGGCTGGTTCGAACTGCTCGCATCGGGGCTTACGTTCGATTGCCGCGGGCTCGCCCCGGCCCAGGCCGAACCGCTACCCGCGCACGAGGCGCTGCTCGGGCTGGAACATCCACCGCGGGGAGAGGCCATTGCGCTGACCCCCGGGCCGCATCTTGCCGAAGCGGCGGGGATGCTGCCGGTGATTAGGGTGCTGGCCGGGATCGGGGCGACCATCGCGCGGTTGCCCGGCGCGCAGGCGGCGGCCTGGAACCCGGCGCGGTGCTGGATGTCGGCGGCCTATTTTCGCAAGGTGGTGGGCAACTGGCTCGCTGGTGGTCCGTTTCCGGCCCTGGGGCTGACCTCGCTCCAGCGCGAAGGCAATGGTTCGATGCAGACGGTCGGGCTGGCTCTGCTGACCGGGCAGGAACTGGTCTTCGCTCCTGACCGCCGGCTTGGTCCGGCCGACATGGCCCGGATCGCGGTGCGGCTGATCCATGCCCTGATCGAGGTTGAGCCGCTTGGCGCTCCGCACCAGTTTGCCGGTCCCGATGGCGAAACGATCGACGTGGTGCCGACCGCCGACGGGCGGAAGCTGAGAATAGCGGTGCGGCGGTGATCCGCACCAGCCACAACTGATGCGCCAAACCTACGCCAGCGCCATCCGCGCCTTGGCGGCGAGTTCGGTGCGCGCGGCGTTGTATTCGGCTTCGAGGCGGTCAACCCGGTCGGCGACGCTTTCGATTGCACCCACCGCGCCGATCCCCTGGCCGGAACCCCAGATGTCCTTCCAGGCCTTGGCCTCGGTGTTCCCGCCCGAGCCGAAGTTCATCTTGCTGGGATCGCTTTGCGGCAGGTTGTCGGGATCGAGCCCGGCAGCGACGATCGAGGGGCGCAGGTAGTTGCCGTGGACCCCGGTGAACAGGTTCGAATAGACGATGTCGTCGGCGCGGCCGGCGACGATCGCGTCCTTGTAGCCCTGCTGCGCATTGGCCTCCTTGGTGGCGATCCACGGGCTGCCGATATAGCCGAAATCCGCCCCCATCGCCTGTGCGGCGAGGATCGAGCGGCCGCAGGCGATCGAACCGGAAAGCGCGACCAGGCCGCCGAACCACTGGCGGATTTCCTGCATCAGGGCGAACGGCGAGAGCGTTCCCGCGTGGCCGCCCGCACCGGCGGCAACCGGGATCAGACCGTCGGCGCCCTTTTCGACCGCCTTCCTGGCAAAACGGTCGTTGATCACGTCGTGCAGTACGATCCCGCCCCAGGCGTGAACCGCGGCATTGATGTCCTCGCGCGCGCCCAGCGAGGTGATGGTCATCGGCACCTGCCACTTGGCGCAGACTTCCATGTCTTTCTCAAGCCGGTTGTTCGACTTGTGGACGATCTGGTTGACCGCATAGGGCGCGGCCGGCCGGTCCGGGTTGTCGCGGTTGTGCGCGGCCAGTTCCTCGGTGATCCGGTGCAGCCATTCGTCGAGCACGCCCGAAGGCCGCGCGTTGAGCGCCGGGAACGAACCGACGATCCCCGCCTTGCACTGCGCAATGACCAGATCAGGGACGGAGATGATGAACAGCGGCGAAGCGATGACAGGCAGGCGCAGACGATCGAACGGGGCAGGAAGCGGCATATTTCTTTGGTATCCCTGTTTGCTGGTTTCGGTTTCTTTATGAGACTGATTGCGGCCTGTCGAGGGGTTGCGGCAGATTGGCCGTGTCCCTAGCCTGCCGGCCATGCATCCCACCATAATCGGCCTTGCCCACGATGAAGCGCACCGCTTTTCCAAGGTGCCCTGTGCAAGCTTGACCCTGCTCGCCGGACTGGGGGTCGAAGGCGATGCGCACGCCGGCCGGCTGGTCCAGCACCGCTCGCGCATGGCCGTAAACCCCGATGCCGCCAACCTGCGGCAAGTTCACCTGATCCACACCGAACTGCTTGAGGAATTGGCGCAAAAGGGTTTCGCGGTCGAACCCGGGCAACTGGGCGAGAATGTCACCACGCGCGGGATCGACCTCCTCGGCCTGTCGCGCGGCACGCGGCTGCGGCTGGGCGGGGAAGCAGTGATCGAGATCACGGGCCTCAGGAATCCTTGCTGGCAGATCGACGGGCTGGCCAAGGGGCTGATGGCGGCAACGCTCGACAAGGCGCCCGACGGCAGCCTGATCCGCAAATGCGGCGTCATGGCGGTGGTGGTTACGGGTGGGGTGGTGCGCCTGGGCGACGGGATCGAACTGGAATCGGTGCCGCTCGCCCACGAGCCGCTGGGGCCCGTCTAACTCCAGGCCCGCTGATACAGGCTGACGATTTCCTCGGCCACCGGCACCCGCGGATTGTTGGCAGGGCTGCCGCTGGCCAGCGCCTGCTGGGCCATCAGCGGCAGCAGTTCATCCCAGCGGGTCTTGTCGATGCCATAGGCCCTGGGCGAGGGGACCTGGAGATCGGCGTTCATCCGGTGCAGCGCCTCGACCAGCCGGCCAACCGCGCCCTGATCGCTTTCGTGGTCCTGGGCGATCCCCGTGGCCCTGGCGCAATCGGCATAGCGGTGCAGGGCTGCGGGCGCGCTCCATTCGGTGACCAGCGGCATCAGCATCGCATTCGACAGGCCGTGGCTGACATGGAAATGCGCGCCGATCGGGCGGCTCATCCCGTGAACCAGCGCGACCGAGCTGTTCGAAAAGGCAATCCCGCCCTGCAGCGCGCCCAGCATCAGCGCCTCGCGCGCGGCGCGGTCGCCGGGGTCGGCGCAGGCGCGCGGCAGGTTGGGCCAGATCAGGCGCATCGCGGACAGCGCCATCGAATCCGCGAAGGGATTGGCCTGCTTCGACACATAGGCCTCGACCGCGTGAACCAGGCTGTCGATCCCGGTATCGGCGGTGAGGCGCGCGGGCTTGGTCAGGGTCAGCTCAAAGTCGACCAGCGCGATCAGCGGCAGGTAGGCCAGCCCCGCGCAGAGCATCTTTTCATCGGTTTCGGTATCGGTGATGATCGTGAAGCGGGTCGCCTCGCTGCCTGTGCCGGCGGTGGTGGGGATCGCGATGATCGGCAGTCCCGGCGCGTTCTCCTGGTGCGGCGCCTTGAGATCGCGGACCCGCCGCTCCCCCCGGACCGCGATCATCTTGGCGCTATCGATCGGGCTGCCGCCGCCCAGGCCGATGACGCAATCGTGGCTGCCCGCGGCCAGAAAGGCGCAACCGGCCTCGATCGAATCGACCGTGGGATCGGGGACGACGCCCGTGAATGCCCGCCCGGCGATCCCGGCCTTGGCCAGCAGGCTAAGCACGCGCTCGAGCAGACCGGAACCTTCGATCCAGCTGTCGGTAACGATCAGCGGACGCGACAGCCCGGCCTGCTCGAGCACCTGTGGAAGCTCGTTCAGGACGCCGCCGCCCAGGCGGATCGTGCGGGGAAGGTTGATCGCGGCCATGATTTTCCGATTTCTGCCGGGTTCAGGTCAGGAGATGTTCCATTCCATAGAAGCGCGCCGCCGTGCCGGCATAGAGCGCGCGCTTTTCATCCGCCGACGCGCCGTGGGTCAGCCGCTTGAAGGCATTCCACAGCGTGGCATAGCTCGCCCCCCACTTGTCGACCGGATAGTTGCTTTCGAACATCGCGCGGTCGGGGCCGAAAGCCTCGATGCAGGTTTCGATATAGGGCCGCCACATCGCCGCCAGAACTTCGGACGAAAGGCCGGCCGCCGGGCCGTGGTCGGGCATCCCGGCAAACGACATGGCCAACCCGCCAAGCTTGACCGAAACGTTCTGGCATTGGCCGATTGCCCGGATCTTCTCGCGCCAGGTGTCGAAGCGCTCATGCAGCTTGCCGTGATAGCTGCCCATGCCCAGCGGCGTGCCGCAGTGGTCAAGGCAGATCGGCTGATCGGGGAAGGCCCGCGCAAGGCTCAGCACGTCATCCAGTTGCGGCTCCAGCAGCCAGGCGTCGAAAGTCAGGCCGCGCTTGCCCAGTTCTTTGAAGCCTTCGCGGAAGGTGTCATCGAGATAGAGTCCGCCCGGCATGTGGAACGGCGGGCCGAGCACATCGGGGTCGGCATCCCAGGCGGCTGCGTGGCGGATGCCCTTGAAGCGCGGGCTGGCAGCCATCAGGGCGTCGAGCACTTCGCCGGCCTTGCTGCCCAGCGTCAGGTCGGCGTGGCCGATGATCGCATCGCACAGCCGCACATTGCCATAGAGCCCGCTGGCGCTCTGCGCGGCGACGCCGTTGACATACTCGACCTCGCCCACGACCTTCAGCGCCTCGCTCGCGCCGGCGCGGTAGAAGGCGCCGCATTCCATGAACACGGTGCCGATCACGTTGTGCCCGCTGCTCGCGTCGGCGTGAAGCTCGTTGAAGGTGTAGTAGGGTGATAGCCCGATCGCCGCGATGAAGTGGTGCTGCGGTTCGGGGAAGGCGCCCATCACCGGGCGCAGGTCCCACAGGTGATGGTGCGGATCGATGATCGGCAGTTCGGGTTCGAGGATCGCTTCGCTCATATGGGCCACTCCTTGTGCCGCGCAGCTTATGCCCGCCTTGGCGTTTGACAAGCGCGCATCGGGGACACATTAATCGCTCGATTAAAAATGTGGAGAGGCAAATGGCGGGCGATACCGATTTTACCGGCAAGCGCGTGCTGGTGGTTGGCGGATCGAGCGGGATCGGCAACGGCATCGCCCACGGCTTCCGCCTGCGCGGCGCCACGGTGCATGTCTGGGGCACCCGGGCTAGCGCGGCGGACTATGATCCGGCGGACGGCTCCGATCTTGCCGGCCTTGGCTATAGCTGCGTCGATGTCGGCGACCCTGATGGGATTGCCGGGGCGCCGCTGCCGTTCGATGGCCTTGACGTGCTGGTGCTGTGCCAGGGCACCGTGGTCTACAAGCGCGGCGAGTTCGAGCGCGCCGGGTGGGACCGGGTGATGGCGGTCAACCTCGACAGCCTGATGCACTGCGCCAACAAGTTCCGCGATTCGCTTGCCGCCGCGAAAGGCAGCGTGATCATCGTCAGCTCGATTTCGGGGCTCAAGGCCAATATCGGCAATCCGGCCTATGCCGCTTCGAAGGCCGGAGCGATCAGCCTGACCAAGACCCTGGGCCAGGCCTGGGCGCCGCTGGGCATCCGGGTCAACGGCCTGGCGCCGGGATTGGTCGACACCAAGCTGACCCGGGTGACCACCCAGAACCCCGATCGCCTCGCCGCATCGCTGGCGCGCATCCCGGACGGACGCATGGGCACGCCCGAAGACAAGGCCGGCACCGCGATCTTCCTCGCCTCTCCGCTCGCATCCTACGTCACCGGGCATACGGTGATCGTCGATGGCGGGTTCTCGCTCTGAAAGGACAACGCTCATGGATTTCGAACACAGCGACAAGGTGAAGGACCTGCTGGCACGGGTCGGTCAGTTCATGGACGAGCATATCTATCCCAACGAGGAGGCCTACCACCTGTTCGTCACCGATCCCGCCAACCAGTGGCAGGAATGGCCCGGGATGGAGGATCTCAAGGCCCAGGCGAAGGCGCAGGGGCTGTGGAACCTGTTCCTGCCGCACGAATACGGCGCGTTTTCGCCCGGCTACACCAACCTTGAATATGCCCCTGTGGCCGAACTGCTGGGCCGTGTGCCCTGGGCCAGCCAGGTGCTCAACTGTTCGGCGCCCGATACCGGCAACATGGAAGTGCTGGCCAAGTATGGCAGCCCCCAGCAGCAGGAGAAGTGGCTGAAGCCGCTGCTCGATGGCACGATCCGCTCGGCCTATGTGATGACCGAGCCGCAGGTCGCTTCTTCCGATGCGACCAACCTGGAACTGTCGATCACCCCGGATGGCGATTCCTATGTGCTCAACGGGCGCAAGTGGTGGATTTCCAATGCGATGCACCCGCGCTGCGACATCTGGATCGTGATGGGCAAGACCGATTTCAACGCTCCCCGCCATGCCCAGCATTCGCAGATCCTGGTCGAGCCGGGCACGCCGGGCATCACCATCGTGCGCCACCTCACCGTGTTCGGATCGCACAATTCGCCGGGCGGGGAGTGCGAACTGCGCTTCGACAATGTCCGCGTGCCTCGCGAGAACCTGATCCTGGGCGAGGGCCGCGGGTTCGAGATCGCGCAGGGCCGTCTTGGGCCGGGCCGCATCCACCATTGCATGCGCTCGATCGGGCAGGCCCAGCGCGCGCTTGAGATCATGGCCCGCCGCGCCGACAGCCGCACCGCCTTCGGCAAGAAGCTGGCCGACCAGTCGAGCATCCGCCAGGACATCGCCAGGAGCTTCTGCGAGATCGAGATGGCGCGGCTGCTGACGCTCAAGGCCGCCGACGCGATGGACCGCCACGGCAACAAGGTCGCCAAGGACCTGATCGCCGCGATCAAGGTAGTCGCCCCGCAGATGGCCCAGACCGTCTGCGACCGCGCGATCCAGGTCCACGGCGGCATGGGGGTGAGCGACGACACGCCGATCGCCCGGTTCTTCACCCTTAACCGCTTCGTGCGGATCGCCGACGGGCCGGACGAGGTTCACATGAGCCAGCTCGGCAAACAGAAGATCAAGGAATACGTCGCGATGAACGAGCGGTGAGTTGCACCGTGCGTCATCCCCGAACCCGTTCACCCCGAGCTTGTCGAAGCATCGTCCTGCCTTGAGCCGTGCGCACGGCCCACGAAGAACAAGGGCAGTCCTTCGACAAGCTCGGGACAGTCGGGTTTCGGGGAACCGGTCAGGGGAGTTCGACAGCTACCGCCCGGCCGCCTCGTTCGCCGCCGAGAGGACCGCGCGGACGCTGGCGGTGGCGATGTCCTCGTCGATCCCGACGCCCCAGATGGTCCTGCCGTCCGGCCCGGTGCATTCGACATAGGCTGCCGCGCGGGCATCCGATCCGGCGGTCATCGCGTGTTCGGCATAGTCCTTGACGTCGAGCCTGACACCGAAAGTCTCCGCGATGGTCGCCACGACCGAGCTGATCAGCCCGTTGCCGCGCCCGGAAACCGACTGTTCCAGATCGTCGACCGCGATCTTGCCGGCGAACAGCCGGGTGCCGTCGGCGGCCTTGGTTTCCTCATAATCGACCAGCTGGAAATGCTGCGGCGTGTTGACGTGATAGACCCGCTGGAACACCTCCCAGATGTCTTCGGCAAACAGCTCGCGGCCCACTTCGTCGGCCAGTTCCTGGACGTGCTTGGAGAAGTGCGCCTGCATCCTCTTGGGCAGCTTCAGGCCCTGGTCCTGTTCGAGCACCCAGGCAAACCCGCCCTTGCCGCTCTGCGAATTGACCCGGATCACCGCTTCGTAATCGCGGCCAAGGTCGGCCGGGTCGATCGGCAGATAGGGCATTTCCCAGACGGGATCGTTCTTCGCTTCCATCGCCGCGAAGCCCTTCTTGATCGCGTCCTGGTGCGATCCTGAGAACGAGGTGTAGACCAGTTCGCCAACATAGGGGTGGCGCGGATGGATCGGCAGCTGGTTGCAGTATTCGACCGTCTGCGCGATTTCGTCGATGTTCGAGAAGTCCAGCCCCGGATCGACCCCTTGCGTGTACATGTTGAGCGCGACGTTGACGAGGTCGCAGTTGCCGGTGCGCTCGCCATTGCCGAACAGGCACCCTTCGACGCGGTCGGCCCCGGCCATCATGCCAAGCTCTGCCGCCGCCACCCCGGTGCCGCGATCGTTGTGGGTGTGCAGGCAGATCACCACCGCCTCGCGGTTGGGGATCAGCCGCCCGAACAGCTCGATCTGGTCGGCATAGACGTTGGGCGTCGCGCATTCGACCGTGGCGGGCAGGTTGAAGATGATCGGCTTTTCCGCGGTGGGCCGGAGCACGTCCATCACCGCCGCGCAGACCTCGACCGAGTATTCGACCTCGGCGGTGGAGAAGGTTTCGGGGCTGTACTGGAAGGTCCAGTCGGTGCCGTGATACCTGGCCGCCTGGTCGCGCAGCACCTTGGCGCCCTCGATCGCGATCGCCTTGATCTCGTCCTTGCCCATGCCGAACACGACCTTGCGCCAGACCGGCGAAACCGCGTTGTAGAGGTGGACGATCGCCTGCTTCGCTCCTTCGAGGCTGGCAAAGCTGGTCTCGATCAGGTCGCGGCGCGACTGGGTGAGGACCTGGACGATCACGTCGTCGGGGATGCGGCCCGATTTGACCAGGCCCGAGATGAAATCAAAATCGGTCGCGCCCGATGCGGGGAAGCCGACCTCGATCTCCTTGATCCCGATCTTGAGCAGCAGGTCGAAGAAGCGGCTCTTCTTTTCGGAACCCATCGGATCGATCAGCGCCTGGTTGCCGTCGCGCAGGTCGGTCGAAAGCCAGCGAGGGGCCTTGTCGATGACCTTCGACGGCCAGGTTCGGTCGGGCAGGTTGATCGGCGGGAAGGCGGGGTACTTGACGCCCGGGTTCTTCAGCATGGTCATGTCGGAATCTCTGTCTGGAATTGCTGCGATGTGGCGGTGGTCACTCCCCTGGACGTCGCAGCGCGCCGCCCTTGCGCACGCCAGCTCACGCCCAGGGGCGGATAAGTCGCAGGGTAAGGCCCAGTGCCAGGGATTGCCGCGGGATCATGCGACAAGCCTATGGCGGCACGATCCCGTGCTGTAAAGGGGGAAGCGGCGCCGGAACTGGACACGAACGCCGCAAATGAACGGTGTGATCTGTCGCTGCGGAAAGCCGATCCCGATCAGGCGCAGTGGACGCAGCTCTTGCCTTCGACATAGGCCGGGCTGGCCAGATCGGCCTCGCCCAGCGGACGTCCGCAGCCCTTGCAGGAGGTGTGCGGGCCTGGCGCCAGCCCATGCCCCACGCTGACCCGCTCGTCGAAGACATAGCAGTGGCCCTGCCACAGGCTCTGCTCCTCGGGCACATCCTCGAGGTATCGGAGGATCCCGCCCTTGAGGTGATAGACCTCGTCGATCCCCTCGGCCTTGAGGAAGGCGGTCGATTTTTCGCAGCGGATGCCTCCGGTGCAGAACATCGCGACCTTGCGGTCCGGCTTGCCGCCAAGCAGTTCCTCGCGGTGCGCGCGGAACCAGTCGGGGAATTGGCGGAAGCTGCGGGTGCCCGGATCGATTGCCCGGTCGAAGGTGCCGATCGCCACTTCGTAATCATTGCGGGTGTCGATGACGACCGTCTCGGGATCGGCGATCAGCGCGTTCCAGGCCTGCGGGTCAAGGTAATGGCCGACCTCGCGCAGCGGATCGAGGCCGGGCTGGCCCAGCGTCACGATCTCGCGCTTGATGCGCACTTTCATGCGCTGGAACGGCAGCGCGGGCGCGCGCGAATACTTGACGTCAAGATCGGCGCAGCCGGGCAGGGCGCGCAGCGCATCGACCACGGCACCGATCTGCGCATCGCCGCCGGCGACCGTGCCGTTGATCCCTTCGGGCGCGATCAGCAGCGTTCCCCTGATGCCATTCGCGCGGCACAGTTCAAGCAGGCGTTCGCGCAGCGCGGGCAGGTCGTCCATCGGCGCAAAGCGGTAAAGCGCGGCAACGCGGATCGGCATGGCAGTATCGGGCATGGCCCGCCCCTTACCGGAAAATCGGCCCTGTGCGACTCCAAACACGATGCTTCGACAAGCTCAGCATGGACGGACCAGGAGTCTGGAAACCTGCCCGAACGGCACGCGCTGTGCTGCAGGACAGCTGCACTCCAAATCCCGGCCATCCTGAGCTTGTCGAAGGATTGCCCTTGCCCCCCGGTCTATGAGCCGCAATAACCCGTGCCAAACTGAAACCTATTCGAGCGGGGCTCCATGACCGTCACCACACCCACCGGCAAGTTCGATATGGCGCGCCTCGCGCTGATCGATGACTTCGTGAAGGAACGCTACCTCGACACCGGGCTTTTGCCGCATGTCCAGGTGCTGGTCGCGCATCGCGGCGACGTGGTGCACTTTTCCTCGCAGGGGTCGGCGCGCGAAGGCGGCAAGCCGGTTGATGAAAGTTCGATCTTTCGCATCGCCTCGATGACCAAGCCGATCACCTCGGTGGCGTTCATGCAGCTGCTCGAACGCGGCAAGGTCGCGCTGGAAACGCCGGTCCACCACGTGCTGCCCGAATTCAAGGGGCTGGGGGTCTATGTCGGCGGGGGCGGCGGGGTGCCGTTCCTGACCCGCCCGTGCGACCGGGTGATGACCATGCAGGATCTGCTGCGCCACACCAGCGGGCTGACCTATTCGTTCCAGAACCGCAGCAACATCGACCTTGCCCACCGCGAGGGCAAGCTGGAGAACTGGCACGGCAACCTCGATCTGGATGAACTGGTCGCGGCGCTGGGCAAGCTGGCGCTGGAATTCTCGCCCGGATCGGCGTGGAACTATTCGGTCTCGACCGACGTGCTGGGCGCGGTGGTGCAGCGGCTTTTGGGGCAGAGCCTCGATGCCTACCTTGCCGAGCATATCTTCGAGCCGCTGGGGATGCACGACACCGGCTTCATGGTCCCGGCGGACAAGATCGACCGGCTGACCGATTGCTACACCTTCGTCCCCGGCAAGGGGCGGGTGATGTACGACAAGGGCGGCGAAAGCGCGTGGAGCCGGATGCCGCGCCAGCTTTCGGGCGGCGGCGGGCTGGTTTCGACCGCGCTCGACTATCACCGCTTCACCACCATGCTGCTGAACGGCGGAACCCTGGAAGGTGAGCGGGTGATCGGCCGCAAGACGCTCGAGCTGATGACCCAGAACCACCTGCCGGGCGGCGCGGACATCGCCTCGATGTCGAAAAGCATGTTCAGCGAGGAAGCCTTCGGCGGGGTCGGCTTTGGCCTGGGCTTCGCGGTCAATCTCAACTCGGCGCGTTCAATGCTGCCGGGCTCGGTGGGCGAATACAACTGGGGCGGGATGTTCTCGACCTACTTCTTCGTCGATCCGCTCGAAGAGGTCAGCATGGTCTTCATGACCCAGCTTTCGCCGAGCAGTACCTACCCGATCCGGCGCGAGCTCAAGACGCTGATCTATGCGGCGATGAACTGATGGCGGTCAATTCGCTTTACGAAGTGATGGGGCTGAAGCGGATCGTCGCAATGGATGGCGCCGCGGGCCGATCCCGCCTTGAGTATGAGGCGAAGGCCGAACAATGCCATTCGGGCGGGGTGGTGCAGGGCGGGTTCGTCTCGGGCTGGATCGACGCCGCGATGGCCCATGCGCTGATCGCGCGGCTGGGCGATGGAATCGTGCCGATGACGCTTGAACTGAAAGTCAGCTTCCTCGCCCCGGCGCGGCCCGGCCCGGTCTTTGCCGAGGGCTGGATCGTCAAGGCCGGCCGCAAGACCGCTTTCGTCGAAGGAAGCCTGAAGGACGGCGCGGGCGAACTGCTCGCAACCGCAAGTTCGACCCTGATGCTGGCCGACCGGGCCAGGGTCGAAGCGGCTTCCAAGGCGGCGGTGGAGTGACCGCGTGAAACCAAACCATCCTCCGTTCGTGTCGAGCGAAGTCGAGACACCGCCACGCTGCATCTCGACTTCGCTCGATGCGAACGGATTCAGGGAGTAGGTCCAATGTCCGAAGTGCGCCCGTTCATTCTCGACATCCCGCAGTCGCAGCTAGACCAGCTGAACCAGCGGATCGACCTGACCCGCTGGCCTGACAAGGAAACGGTGGACGACTGGTCGCAGGGCACGCCGCTGGCGGCGTTGCAGGATCTGGTCGGCTACTGGCGCCACGAATACGATTGGCGGCGCTGCGAGGCGCGGCTCAATGCGCTGGGACAGTTCAAGACCGAGGTGCAGGGCCTCGAAGTGCATTTCCTCCACGTCCGTTCGCCGCGCGCCGATGCCGTGCCGCTGCTGATGACCCACGGCTGGCCGGGATCGGTGATCGAGTTCATGGGCGTGATCGACGCGCTGACCAATCCGCCGGCGGGCGAAATGGCCTTCCACGTCGTCGCGCCATCGCTTCCGGGGTTCGGCTTTTCGGGCAAGCCGACCGAGACCGGCTGGGGCGTGCCGAAGATCGCGATGGCCTGGATCGAGCTGATGGCGCGGCTGGGTTATCCCCGCTGGCTGGCACAGGGCGGCGACTGGGGCTCCGCAGTGACCAGCGCGATCGGGATCATCAGGCCCGAAGCGTGCCTGGGGATCCACATCAACATGCCGATCGCCCGCCCGCAGGAAGCTGACCTGGCGAACCCTTCGCCGGCCGAGCAGAAGGCGCTCAAGGCGCTGCAGCACTACCAGGACTGGGATGCGGGCTATTCAAAGCAGCAGAGCACGCGCCCGCAGTCGCTGGGCTATGGGCTGGTCGACAGCCCGGTTGGCCTTGCCGGCTGGATCTTCGAGAAGATGTGGGCCTGGACCGACAATGACGGCTCGCCCTACGATGCGCTCAGCCGCGACCAGATCCTCGACAACCTGATGCTCTACTGGCTGCCTGGCACCGGCGCCTCCTCGGCGCGGCTCTATTGGGAAAGCTTCAGCAGCTTCGGCGAGTTCAGGATCGAATTGCCCGTGGCGGTCAGCGCATATCCGAAGGAAATCCTGCCCGCCCCGCGCAAATGGGTCGAGCGCAACCTCGGCAACCTGGTCCACTGGGGCGATATGGACAAGGGCGGGCACTTTGCCGCGTGGGAACAGCCAGAAGCTTTCGTGCGCGAACTGCGCACAGCCTTTGCGCTGATGGTCTAGCCGGACTTGCTGTGTTTCTCGCGCTGACTTAAGCCCCGCGCAAGGGGAGAGAAGCCGCATGACCGACTACGCCGAAATCGACATCGCCGCCGCCGGCGATGACGTTGAGCTGGGCAAGAGCCTGGAGAACCGCCACGTCACCATGATCACGCTGGGCGGGATCATCGGCGCGGGGCTGTTCGTCGGCTCTTCGACCACGATCTCGCAGGTCGGCCCGGCGGCGGTGGTCTCGTTCGCCATCGCGGGGCTGGCGGTGATGCTGGTGATGCGGATGATCTCCGAAATGGCCAGCTCGCTCGACGGGGTGCAGGCCTTCCCCGATTTCGCGCGCGAGGGGATCGGGCACTGGGCCGGCTTCCTCTCCGGCTGGCTCTACTGGTACTTCTGGGCCGTGGTGGTCGCGGTCGAGGCGGTGGCCGGGGCCAAGATCCTGGCCGAATGGTATCCGATGTTCGCCGAATGGCAGATCGGTGTCGCGCTGATGCTGGCGCTGACCGCGGTAAACCTGCTTTCGACCCGCGCCTATGGCGAGTTCGAGTTCTGGTTCTCGCTGATCAAGGTCGGCGCGATCCTGGCCTTCATCCTGATCGCGGGCGCCTGGGTGCTGGGGCTGACCAACCCGGCGGGGGCAAGTGTGGCCAACTGGACGCAGCACGGCGGCTTTGCGCCCAACGGCTGGGGGCTGGTGCTGGCCGCGGTCGCCTCGACCATCTTCACCATGTGCGGAGCGGAAATCGCCACCATCGCCGCGGCCGAAAGCAAGGAGAGCGCCAAGGTGATCGCGCGGCTTTCGGTCTCGGTTTCGGCGCGAATCCTGATCTTCTATGTCATCACCCTGGCGCTGATCGTCGCGGTGCTGCCGTGGAACGGGGTGGTCGCGGGCTATTCGCCGTTCGCCGCCACGCTCGAGGCGATCCATGTTCCGGGCGGCAAGTTCATCATGACCTGCCTGGTGCTGGTCGCGGTGCTCTCGTGCCTCAACTCCAGCCTCTACATCACCTCGCGCACGCTGTTCGGCCTCGCCAAGCATGGCGATGCGCCGCAGTGGCTGGTGGCGGTCAATGCGCGCAAGGTGCCGGCGCGCGCGATAATCATCGCCAGCCTGTTCAGCTATGGGGCCTATGCGGCAGAGCGGCTTTCACCCAACACGGTGTTCAGCTTCCTGATCAACTCGTCGGGCGCAACCATGCTGCTGCTCTATATCCTTTGCGGCCTGTCGCAGCTCAGGATCCGCAGCCGGCTGGAGGCGACATCGCCCGAAAGGCTCCAGATCCGCATGTGGCTGTTCCCCTGGCTGACCATCGCGACGATCGGCGTGATGGGCGCGGTGCTGGTGTTCATGGCGCTGAGCCCCGCGCGGCAGGCCGAATTGTGGACCAGCCTGCTGGTCGCCGGACTGTTCCTGCTGGCCTTCGCCGCAATGAAGAAAGCCCGAACCTAATTCCTCCCCGGCACGGGGAGGGGAACCACGAAGTGGTGGAGGGGCACGCGCGAGTTGTCCCGACACCTCAGGAAAACCCGCGCCTGCCCCTCCACCATCCTGCGGATGGTCCTCCTCCCCCGAAGGGGAGGAAGGCTCAGTTCTTTTCCTGGTCGACCAGCTTGTTCTTGCCGATCCACGGCATCATCGCGCGCAGCGCGCTGCCGGTCTTTTCGATCGGGTGGGCTTCGGCGGCCTTGCGCGCGGCCTTCAGCTCGGGCTGGCCGGCGCGGTTGTCGAGCACGAAGTTCTTGACGAAGCGGCCCGACTGGATGTCGGCCAGCACGCGCTTCATCTCGGCCTTGGTCTCGGCGGTGATGATCCGCGGGCCGGTGGTGATGTCGCCATATTCGGCGGTGTTCGAGATCGAATAGCGCATGTTGGCGATCCCGCCTTCATAGAGCAGGTCGACGATCAGCTTGGTTTCGTGGAGGCATTCGAAATAGGCCATTTCCGGGGCATATCCGGCTTCGACCAGGGTTTCGAACCCGGCCTGGATCAGATGGGTGATCCCGCCGCACAGCACGGCCTGTTCGCCGAACAGGTCGGTCTCGCACTCTTCCTTGAAATTGGTCTCGATGATGCCCGAGCGGCCGCCGCCGACGCCGCTGGCATAGGCGAGGGCAACGTCATGGGCGTTGCCGGTGGCGTCCTGATGCACGGCGATCAGGCAGGGCACGCCGCCGCCGCGCTGGTATTCGCTGCGCACGGTGTGGCCGGGGCCCTTGGGGGCGATCATGATCACGTCGATATCGGCGGGAACCTCGATCAGCCCGAAATGGATGTTGAGGCCGTGGGCAAAGGCCAGCGCCGCGCCGGGCTTCATGTTGCCCTTGAGGTCGTTTTCCCAGATCGCCGCCTGGTGCTCGTCAGGGGCCAGGATCATCAGCACGTCGGCCCATTTGGCCGCGTCGGCGTTGCTCATCACCTGGAAGCCCGCGGCTTCTGCCTTGCGAGCGCTTGCCGAACCGGGCCGCAGCGCGATCGCCACGTCCTTGACCCCGCTGTCGCGCAGGTTCTGCGCATGGGCATGGCCCTGGCTGCCATAGCCGAGAACGGCGATCTTCTTGCCGGTAACCAGGTTCAGGTCGGCGTCGGCGTCGTAGTAAACCTTCATTTCCGCTTCCTATTCAAACGTCATGCTGAACTTGTTTCAGCATCCATTGTGCAACAAATCCGACCCTGGCCCTTTGGGCACCATGGACCCTGAAACAAGTTCAGGGTGACGGTGAAGGGTAGGGGCGGTGTGAAATTCTAGGCCGCGCTGGCCCCTCGCATCATGCCGACCACGCCGGTGCGGCCGACCTCGACCAGCCCCAGTTCGCGCATCAGCGAAACGAAGCGGTCGAGCTTGTCCGGGGTCCCGGTCAGCTCGAAGATGAAGCTGCTGGTGGTGGTATCGACCACCTTGGCGCGGAACACTTCGGCCAGCCGCAGCGCCTCGACCCGCGCGTCGCCGGTGCCCGATACCTTGACCAGCGCCAGCTCGCGCTCGACGTGATCGCCGGCCTCGGTCAGGTCGATCACCTTGTGCACCGGCACCAGACGGTCAAGCTGGGCATGGATCTGGTCGATCACCGCCGGGGGGCCGTGGGTGACGATGGTGATCCGGCTGACCGCGTGGTTCTCGGTAATGTCGGCCACGGTCAGGCTGTCGATATTATAGCCGCGCGCGGTGAACAGCCCGGCGATCTTGGCCAGGATCCCGGCTTCGTTGTCGACCGTGATGGTCAGGACGTGGCGTTCCGACGCCGCTTGCTTGATCTTCATCATTTTCGAATTCCTAACCGCGGTCCTTCGAGACGCACTCGGACTGCGTCATCGGCTCCTCGGGACGAACGGACAAGAAGCTGACCGATCGCCCTGAGGAGGCGTCGAAGCCGCAGGCTGAGAGGCCGTCTCGAAGGGTCACACCAGCGCCTTGGCTTCATCGTCAAGCGTGCCTGCGACCTGATCGCCGTAGAGGATCATTTCGGTATGCGCCGCGCCGCTCGGGATCATCGGGAAGCAGTTGGCTTCCTTCGCCACCAGGCAATCGACGATCACCGGACCGGGATGGTCGATCATCGCCTGGATTCCCGCGTCGAGCTGGCTTTCGTCCTCGATGCGGATGCCCTTCCAGCCATAGGCTTCGGCCAGTCTGACGAAATCGGGCAGGCTATCGGAATAGCTTTCCGAATAGCGGCTTTGATAGGTCAGTTCCTGCCACTGGCGGACCATGCCCATCCATTCGTTGTTGAGGATGAAGACCTTGACCGGCAGGCGGTACTGCGTCGCGGTGCCCAGTTCCTGGATGTTCATCTGGATCGAGGCGTCGCCCGCGATGTCGATCACCAGGGTATCGGGATTGCCAAGCTGCGCGCCGATCGCCGCAGGCAGGCCATAGCCCATCGTGCCGAGCCCGCCCGAGGTGAGCCACCGGTTCGGCTGGTGCATCGGGAAATACTGCGCCGCCCACATCTGGTGCTGGCCGACCTCGGTTGAGATCACCGGGTCGCGGTCCTTGGTCAGCTCATAAAGCCGCTCGATCGCAAGCTGCGGCATGATCGCTTCCTTGCGGAGCGGATAGGCCAGGCTCTTGCGGGCGCGCCAGCCGTCGATCCGGGCCTTCCATTCGGTCAGATCCTGGGCCTTGCGGCTGCCCCATGCGGCGATCAGCTGGCCCAGCACCGCGGCGCAATCGCCAAGGATCGGCAGGTCGACCGGCACGGTCTTGTTGATCGAGGCGCGGTCGATATCGATGTGGATCTTGGTCGAATGCGGCGAAAAGGCATCGAGCCGCCCGGTCACCCGGTCATCGAACCGCGCGCCGATGCAGACGATCAGGTCGGCCCGGTTCATCGCCATGTTGGCTTCGTAGGTGCCGTGCATCCCCAGCATGCCGAGCCAGTCGGCATGGCCGGCAGGAAAGGCGCCAAGCCCCATCAGCGTCGAGGTTACCGGTGCGCCGGTCAGGCCCTGCAATTCGCGCAGCAGTTCGCTGGCCTGCGGACCCGAATTGATCACGCCGCCGCCGGTATAGAAGATCGGCGCCTTGGCATTGGCGATCAGTTCGATCGCACGGGCAATATCGCGCTCGCTGGCGGTGCTCGGCGGGGAATAGCGGTTCTGGCGCTGCGGCCCGGCCTGGTGCCAGGTGGCCGAGGCGACCTGCACGTCCTTGGGGATGTCGACCACCACCGGGCCGGGGCGGCCAGTCGTGGCGATCTGGAAGGCTTCCTCGATCACCGCGGCAAGATCGGCCGGGTCCTTCACCAGATAGTTGTGCTTGGTGCAGTGGCGGGTGATGCCGATGGTGTCGGCTTCCTGGAAGGCGTCGGACCCGATCAGCGGGGTCGCGACCTGGCCGGTGATGACCACCAGCGGGATCGAATCGAGAAAGGCATCGGCGATCCCGGTGACCGCATTGGTTGCGCCGGGGCCTGAGGTGACCAGCACCACGCCGCACTTGCCGGTCGACCTGGCATAGCCTTCGGCTGCGTGCGCCGCGCCGGCCTCGTGACGGACCAGGATGTGGCGGATCCGTTCGTCGCCGAACAGGGCGTCGTAGATCGGCAGCACCGCGCCGCCGGGATAGCCGAACACGAATTCGACCCCCTGCCGGACCAGGCTTTCAACCAGGATGCTGGCGCCGCTGCGCTCCTCGCTCACGATACTAATCCTTCTACCGAACTCACCATCATCACTGCGAGGCCCGAAGGCCCGCCCCTCGCTCGTCATTGCGAGAGCCGAGGCCCACTCCAACCCGCCGTCATTGCGAGGGCCGAAGGCCCGCGGCAATCCAGAGCGCCATAACACCGCCCTCGATTGCTTCGCTTCGCTCGCAATGACGAAGCCTGTTTCTTCCAGCCCAGCCCTGAAAAGACCGACCCGGCACAGGGTGACGTGCCGGGTCTCCTCTCCAACTCGCGGCGCTCTGGCAAGAGCAGATCTGCGAGCGGCGTCTATGTAACAGGAAATGTCATGTCAAGGCTTAATCGCGTAATAAAGATATAAATAACGTCTCAACGTTGTAATCTTGCAATGCGGCGCGCGGCCAATCGGTGGGCGGCTGGTGGCGCAGCCAGGTATATTGGCGCTTGGCATAGTTGCGGGTGGCTTGCTGGCCCATTGCCGCGGCCTCCTCACGGCTCCATTTGCCCGCAATCCAGCCGGCAATCTCGCGCACCCCGATCGCGGTCATCACCGGCAGCAGCGGATCGAGTTCGCGTGCCAGCAGGCGCTCGACCTCTTCGACCGCGCCCTTGTTCAGCATCGCCGCAAAGCGGGCGTCGCAGCGTGCATAGAGCAGATCGCGGTCGGGCATCAGCACCGCGGGATGCAGCGATACCGCATCGCCGATCCCGCCCGCCAGTTCGCGCTGCCAGGCCTTGAGCGAGCGCCCGGTCGAGCGGACCACCTCAAGCGCGCGCGCCAGGCGCTGGCGGTCGCCCCGGTTCAGCTTGAGCGCGTAGCTTTCGTCCTCGATCAGCAGCGCGGCATGGATTGTGGGCGTGTCCATCGCCCGCACCGCTTCGCGCACATTGTCATCGATCGGCGGCACCGGGGCGATGCCGTTGAGCAGCGTGGTGATGTACATGCCGGTCCCGCCGACCACGATCGGCACGCCGCCCATCGCCTGCACCGCGGCGATCGCCTTCTTCGCCTCCTGTGCCCAGTCCGCCGCCGAACAGGGACTGGCGCCGTCCCAGCTGCCGAACAGGCGGTGTTCGATTCCCTGCATCTCCTCGGCGGTCGGTCGGGCCGAAAGCACCGCGAGATCGGCATAGACCTGCGCGCTGTCGGCATTGATCACCACCGTTTCGCGCCCGCGCTGTTTCAGCGCCAGGGCGAGCCGGACCGCGAGATCGCTCTTGCCGCTGGCGGTCGGCCCTGCGATGAGCGCCAGCGGCGGCC
This sequence comes from Sphingomonadaceae bacterium, assembly GCA_046348665.1. GTDB lineage: Bacteria > Pseudomonadota > Alphaproteobacteria > Sphingomonadales > Sphingomonadaceae > Novosphingobium. The sequence continues at coordinate 127,386 of JAXMDV010000002.1, forward strand.
GTTCCGCATGTTCAAAGGATCGTTTCATGCTCATTGCCCGGGTGATAGCAGAACCTGCCGGCCTGTCCGCAAGTCTCGACCGTGCCGTCCTGGCGATCGAGGCGCGCGGGATGAGGCTGGCGGCGGCGGAAATGCTGGATTTCTGCGACACCACGCTGCAACTCGACCTGGTCGAGGGCGATCCGGCGGCGTTGCGCGAAGTGCTGGGTGAATGCTTCGGGCCGTGTGACCTGCTGGTGGCCGATCATGAACCGCAGGTGCCGCACCTGTTCGTTTCCGACATGGATTCGACCATGATCGGACAGGAATGCATCGACGAGCTGGCCGACTATGCCGGGCTAAAGCCCCAGATCGCCGCGATCACCGAACGGGCGATGCAGGGCGAGCTCGATTTCGTCGGCGCGCTGACCGAGCGCGTGGCGCTGCTGCGGGGGCTGGGCGAGGGGGCAATCACCGAATGCCTGGCCGAACGCATCCGCCCGATGCCCGGCGCTGGAACTCTCGTCGCCACGCTCAAGTCCGAAGGCTGCCACACCGTGCTGGTTACCGGCGGCTTTCACCAGTTCGCCGATCCGGTCGCTGCGCAGCTCGGCTTCGAAATGGTGGTTGGCAACCGGCTCGAGGTTGGCGAGGGCCAGCTGACCGGCGGGCTGGTCGGCGCAATCGTCGACAGCGCGGTCAAGCGGCAGCTGCTGGTCGAGCAGGCGGGCCGGATCGGCGCCCACGCGATCAGCATGGCCACCGGCGACGGCGCCAACGACATCCCGATGCTCCAGGCGGCGACCTACGGGATCGCCTACCACGCCAAGCCCAAGGCCCGCGCCGCCGGCGATGGCTGGATCGACCGGGGCGATCTTACCAACGTTCTGCGCCTGCTTGGCGTGCCGCGCGATCGCTGGGTGATGCGCTAGATCAACGGTATTGACATTTCTGTAAGTAATTCGCATTTACAGGCTTGCCATGACCGAGATGACCGCCCCCGCAGCCAAGGTGCCTTCGCAGCATCAGTCCCACGTCGATTTCGCCGCGCCTGACCTTCCGGTCATGCTGCCCGGCCGCCCTGCGATGCGCTATGACCTGGCGAAGGCCTGGCGGCACTTCAAACTGCTGGTCAAGGACAAGGAAGACACCTCGCAGGTCACCCCGATTTTCGAGGCGCTGCCCTGGCGCGGGATCTACGACGCGGCGCTGGGTTTCCTGGCGACCGAGCGGGCGCAGGAAATCCGCCGCAAGGAACCGTCGCTGGTGGCGCTGCTCGACAACCACGCGGAACTGCGCAAGCTGCCCGCCGGCAGCCTTGCCCACGTCTATTGCGATTTCATGGAGCGCGAAGGGCTTTCGGCGCAGGGACTGGTCGACGAACTCGACAAGAACCGCCCGGCCGACATGTACTGGGGCGACCAGGTCACCTGGTACTTCAACCGCATGCGCGACACCCACGATCTGCTGCACATCCTGACCGGTTTCGGCCGCGATGCGCTGGGCGAGCAGTGCGTGCTGGCCTTCACCTACAGCCAGCAGCCCAGCCCCGCGCACCTGTTCCTCGGCTATGCCGGCGGGTTCGAGATTCGCAAGCACCCGGTCAAGGTTCCGGTGTTCCGCGCGGTGCGCGAAGCGCAGAAGCTGGGCAAGGCCTGCCCGCGCCTGGTCGAGATGCCGATCACCGAACTGCTGCCCCTGCCGATCGAGGAAGTGCGCCGCCGCCTGAACATCACCACGCCGAAGTACTATACCCAGGCGCATGCCACCTGGCGGGCGAACGGCGTCGATCCCTATGATCTGATGGCCCCGGTGAAGGAAGCGGCCTGAGCGGGAGCCTCGGCTGCTAGATTCCGTCACCCTGAACTTGTTTCAGGGTCCATGTCGCGAATCGACCCGTGGCGCATTGGCTGAGCTGACGGCGCGGTTTGCTGGCGATACTTGACTTCGGGTGAGCGGCTCGATGGACCCTGAAACGAGTTCAGGGTGACGATGTTGGGGGCTAAGGCGCGCGCCTTGTCCTTATCTGAGCTCTTTCCTGATCACCAGCTTGAGGCCGGACCAGGTCTCGTCCACCGCGCAGACCTTGGTGTCCACGAAGCCCAGCGGCAGCGCCAGTTCGCGCACCGTGTCCTCGATGATGTCGGTTTGCACTTTCGAGGCCTGCTTGGGCCAGCACGCCCAGACCTGGCCATCAGGGGCGATCTGGTGACGCAGCGCTTCAAGCCTGGATCCCAGCGCCGTGCGTTCGGTCACGAAGACCAGCGCAGCGTCGATCCCCTCGGCCGGATCGGCGACGAAAGTCAGCTCCAGCGCATACTCGGCGATTTCGTCGAACACGCTTTCGGGCACGGCGTCAAACCACACCCGCTGTCCGTCGCGCAGCGACAGCTTCCTGGCAAGCGGGGTGCCTGAGTAGCCTGTGGTCATGAGATCCAACTAGTTTACCTCTATATCCCCGTCACCCTGAACTTGTTTCAGGGTCCATCGAGCCGCCCATCCGGAGCGTTGAATCGCAAGCCAACCGAACAGTCAGCTCATTTCACGCGCCACTGGTGCCATTCGCGAAATGGACCCTGAAACAAGTTCAGGGTGACGGTGTAGGATAAAAGCTTGAACCGAAGTCTAGCCTTCCATCCAGTCGCGGAAGAAGCTTTCGCTGGCTTCGCGCAGCGCGCTGATCGCCACCGGCGTGCCATTGACCACCAGTGCATCGCCGCCGGTCGTGCCGATCTTTTCGAACGGCACCTTGCTGCGATCAAGCGGCGCGTCGGCGGGGTAGGTTACCAGGTAGCGCGATTGGCTTTCGTTGAAGGCAAAGGCCGTGTCCATCGCATCGAGCGTGATGCCGATGCCGCCGGCCAGCGCCATTTCCGCCGTCGCAACCAGCAGCCCGCCATCGCTGATGTCGTGCACCGCGGTAACCTTGCCCTCGGCGATCAGCTGGCGGACGATTTCGGCGTTCATGCGCTCGTCGATCAGGTCGACGCGGGGCGGATCGCCATCTTCGCGGCCGTGCACTTCGCGCAGCCACAGCGACTGGCCAAGCTCGGGATAGCAGGGGCCGATCACCGCCAGGCATTCGCCTGCGGCCTTGATGGCGATGGTCGCCATCACCTCGTGGTCGTCCATCAGCCCGACGCCGCCGATCGCGGGGGTGGGAAGAATTGCCGAGCCGCCGCCCGTCGCCTTGCTTTCGTTGTAGAGCGAGACGTTGCCCGAAACGATCGGGTAGTCGAGCGCCCGGCAGGCATCGCCCATGCCATTGAGGCATTCGACGATCTGGGCCATGATTTCCGGCCGCTGCGGGTTCGCGAAGTTGAGGCAATTGGTGATCGCCAGCGGCCGCGCGCCCACGGCCGAGATGTTGCGATAGGTTTCGGCCACCGCCTGCTTGCCGCCTTCGTAAGGGTCGGCATAGCAGTAGCGCGGGGTGCAGTCGGTGCTGATCGCCAGCGCCTTGCGGGTGCCGTGAATCCGCACCACCGCCGCGTCGCCGCCGCTTTTCTGCAGCGTATCGGCGCCGACCTGGCTGTCATACTGTTCCCAGATCCAGCGCCGGTTGGCGAGATCGGGGCAGGCCATCAGCTTCAGCAGGTCGGCGGCAAGGTCGGCGCTTTGCGGCACAGCGCCCAGCGGCCTGACCTTGGCCCAGGCCTTGTATTCGGCCAGCGAGAGGTGCGGACGGTCATAGAGCGGGGCCTCGTCAGCCAGCGGACCAAGCGGGATGTCGCAGACCACTTCGCCATTGAATTCCAGCACCATGTGGCCGGTATCGGTGACTTCGCCGATCACCGCGAAGTCCAGTTCCCACTTGCGGAAGATCGCCTCGGCCATCGCTTCCTTGCCGGGCTTGAGCACCATGAGCATCCGCTCCTGGCTTTCCGACAGCATCATTTCGTAAGGCGTCATGCCTTCTTCGCGGCACGGCACCTGGTTCATGTTGAGGCGGATGCCGGCGCCGCCCTTGCTGGCCATTTCGACCGAGCTGGAGGTCAGCCCGGCCGCGCCCATGTCCTGGATCGCGACGATCGCGTCGGTCGCCATCAGTTCCAGACAGGCCTCGATCAGCAGCTTTTCGGTGAAGGGATCGCCGACCTGCACGGTCGGGCGCTTTTCTTCCGAATCCTCGCCGAAATCGGCGCTGGCCATCGTTGCGCCGTGGATCCCGTCGCGCCCGGTCTTCGAGCCGACATAGACGATCGGATTGCCCAGGCCCGTGGCCGCGCAATAGAAGATCCGATCGGTATCGGCGACGCCAACGGTCATCGCGTTGACCAGGATGTTGCCGTCATAGGCGGCATGGAAATTGGTTTCGCCGCCCACGGTGGGCACGCCCACGCAGTTGCCATAGCCGCCGATTCCCGCGACCACGCCCTTGACCAGCGATTTCATCTTGGGATGATCGGGCCGGCCAAAGCGCAGCGCGTTCATGTTCGCCACCGGGCGCGCGCCCATCGTGAAGACATCGCGCAGGATCCCGCCCACGCCGGTCGCCGCGCCCTGATAGGGTTCGATGTAGCTGGGGTGGTTGTGGCTCTCCATCTTGAAGATCGCGGCCTGTCCGTCGCCGATGTCGATTACGCCCGCGTTCTCGCCGGGCCCGCAGATCACCCAGGGGGCTTCGGTCGGCAGTTTCTTGAGGTGCAGGCGGCTCGACTTGTAGCTGCAATGCTCGGACCACATGACCGAGAAGATGCCGAGCTCGACCAGGTTCGGCTCGCGCCCCAGGGCGTGGAGCACGTGCGCGTATTCTTCCTCGGACAGCCCGTGCTGGGCGACGACATCGGCGGTGATCTGGGACATGCGCGGGCGCATAGCCGCGCGCGCGCGTCGAGGCTAGCCCGCAGCGCGGTTATTTTGCGCGCTTTTCCCCATCCACCACGCCGCCAGCGTGGCCAAAGCATAGGCGAAAAAGGCAAGATAGCTTGTCCCGGCAGTCACTTCGCTTTCAGCCGGGCTGAACCAGTTGATCGCCTGGAGCAGCAGCAGGACCGCCGCCAGCACGATCGCCCGCAGGATCGCCGGGCGGCGCACGCGGACATACCACCACAGCGCGCCCAGGGTGATGCCCAGTTCCAGCGGCATTTCGATAGCCGGATGGTTCCACAGGCCAAGACCCAGCTTGGGCGGCGATCCGGCCAGCGTCAGGTCGGGAACGTGGACCAGCAGGTCGAGCAGCCAGTGCGACAGCACCACCGCCGCGCCGATCAGCGCGCCGGCCCGGTCCTTCAGCACCAGCGAGCGCGCCAGCCAGACCGCCCCGGCAAAGGCCGCCGCGCCCAGCAGGCTGTGGGTATAGGGCATGTCATAGAGGTCCATCGGGTTCATCGCGCTGATCCCGGGGGAAAAGCGCATGTGCTCCACCCCCAGCAGCACGAAGGCGAAGAACGCCCAGTCGATCAGCTGCGCGCCGATGAACAGCACGGCTAGCGGGGGCGCCTTGCGGCTTGCGGCCGAAGCCGCCAGCGCGGGCGCCCAGTGGCCGACGAACATGTCAGGCGAGGCCGGGCGAGAACCGTGAGACCACGAAAGTCGCCAGGCCGGCGGCAAAGCCGCTGGCGACCGCGCCCCAGGCCAGGTCGATCAGGGTGACCTGCACCGGCCAGGCCTTCAGCGTCGCCTGGTTGGTCAGATCGTATGTGGCATAGCAGACCAGCCCGACGATCATCCCGTGGAGGATCGACAGCGGCGTGCCCGCGAACATCGTCTGCCCGACCGAACCGGCGCTGAGCAGGCCGGGCAGCACCGCGAAATAGGTCAGCCCGGCGATGAAGATCACATAGAACGCGATGGCCGGACCAACCCGGATCTTGCCGCCCAAAAGATCGCCCAGCGCCGGGCGGTAGAGCAGCGGCGCGGCCTTGCGCAGCCAGACGGCATCAAGTGCGCCAAAGGCCAGTGCGGCAACGGCATAGGCCATGAATATCTTTGCGAGCATGATTCTCCCCAGGGCGGCCCGTGCCGCAACGCCTTGCAACTTGACCGCTGCGGCGCGCGCGGTCAATGCTCTTGGCCATGAGCGAGACCGACCCCCAGATTGCCGCGATGACTTTCGAAGAGGCCCTGCGCGCGCTGGAAGATATCGTGCGCAAGCTGGAAAGCGGTGAAGTGCCGCTCGACGCGACGATCGACCTCTACGAACGCGGGGAAGCGCTGCGCAAGCATTGCCAGGCCCGGCTCGACGCCGCCCAGGCCCGGATCGAACGGGTGGTCACCGGCGCCAGCGGCGAGGCGACCGGCACTCAGCCGTTCGACGCCTGACCATGCCTCAGCCCGATCCGCTGCTCGCCGATTCGCTGCGGAGAATCACACGGGACATCGATTCGATGTTCGACGCGCTGCTGCCCGCCGCGCAGGACAACCGTTCGGTACTTGGCCGCGCGATGCGCCATGCCGCGGTCGGCGGCGGCAAGCGGCTGCGCCCGCTGCTGCTGACCGCCACCGCCGCGATGTATGGAGCGGACCGTTCCCAGGCCTTGCGGGCCGCGATGGCGATCGAGGCGGTGCACGTCTATTCGCTGGTCCACGACGACCTGCCGTGCATGGACGATGACGACCTGCGCCACGGCAAGCCGACGGTCCACAAGGCCTTTGGCGAAGCGATGGCGGTGCTGGTGGGCGATGCCTTGCAGGCCTTCGCGTTCGAAGTGCTGTCCGATCCCGCGACCAGCGGCGATCCCTTCGTGCGCGCCGAACTGGTCCAGGTGCTGGCCAGCGCCGCCGGTGCCGGGGGCATGGTCGGCGGACAGGTGCTCGATATAGCGGGGGAAGGGCAGTCGCTGTCGCTGCCCGAAATTACCCGCCTGCAACAGCTCAAGACCGGGGCGCTGCTCGGCGCGGCGGTCGAGATGGGGGCGGCGCTGGGCAAGGTGCCGGCGGAAGGGCGCACGCACCTGCGCGGTTATGCGCGCGACATCGGGCTTGCCTTCCAGATCGCCGACGACCTGCTCGACCACGCCGGGGACGAGGCCAAGGCCGGCAAGGCGCTGCGCAAGGATGCCGAGGCCGGCAAGCAGACCTTCGTCGCCCTGCTGGGCGAGGACCGCGCCCGCAAACAGGCGCAGATGCTGGTCGATCAGGCCATTGCGCATCTGGCTCAGCACGGGCAGGAAGCCGATGTGCTGCGCGCGCTGGCGCGCTATGTCGTGGAGAGGGACCACTAATGAAGCGGATCGGAGTCTATCCGGGCACTTTCGACCCGATCACCCTGGGGCACATGGACATCATCGAACGCGGCGCCAAGCTGGTCGATGAACTGATCATCGGGGTGACCACCAACGCCGCCAAATCGCCGATGTTCGCCGACGACGAACGCATCGCGATGGTCGAGCGCGAGGTGGCCGGCATCGGCAGCGCCAGGATCCGCGTGGTCGGGTTCAACTCGCTGCTGATGGATTTCGCCGACGCGATGGGCGCCTCGGTGGTGATCCGCGGCATCCGCGGGGTGACCGATTTCGAATACGAATACCAGCTCACCGGCATGAACCGCCAGCTCAACCACGAGGTCGAGACCGTGTTCCTGATGGCCGACGTTTCGCTGCAGCCGATCGCTTCGCGGCTGGTCAAGGAAATCGCGGTCTATGGCGGCGATATCTCCAAGTTCGTCAGCGCGGCGGTGCGCGATGACGTGACGGCGCGGATCGCCGCGCGCTGAGCCGCGAAACCGTTCATTGCCCAAAACGGTTCATTGCCACGACAGGTGCGCGGCGCTATCCCGCGCAGCGAATGCAATCGCAGAGTAACCACAGCTCATGAATCGCCGAATCCTTGCCACTCTGTTCCTTGGCCTTTCGCTGGCCGCCGCCCCCGTGCTGGCCAAGCCCAAGGAGCCGGTGACGCAGTCGGCTCCGGCGATGAGCTCCTACGTCGATCCCGATCCCAGCCACGATCCCGACAACATCCTGGTGCTCGACCTGTCGAACGGCGGGCGCGTGCTGATCCGGCTGATGCCGCAGTGGGCTCCCGGCCATGTCGAGCGGATCAAGACGCTGACCCAGCAGGGCTTCTACAACGGGATCATCTTTCACCGCGTGATCGAAGGCTTCATGGCGCAGGGCGGCGATCCGACCGGTTCGGGCACGGGCGGTTCGTCGCTGCCCGACCTCAAGGCCGAATTCAACGCGATGCCGCACGTGCGCGGCACGGTCTCGATGGCGCGGACCGAGGCTCCGGATTCGGCCAACAGCCAGTTCTTCATCGTCTTTTACCCGCGCTTCGCGCTTGACCGGCGCTATACCAATTTCGGCCGGGTGATCGCGGGCATGGACGCGGTTGACACCATCTCGCGCGGCGAACCGCCGCAGAACCCGACCAAGATCGTCCAGGCTTCGCTGCTGTCCGAAAACAAGCCGCGCCCGGCAGCTGTTCCGGCGGCCGCGCCGCAGCCGGCGATTTCGGCCGACATGCTGAACAATTCGAAGTCGAACTGATCGCCGAACCCGGCTAGGGCGGCGCGATGCGCGCCCTTCGACGAGCTCAGGACAATCGGGGAACACGCGATGCGTGTTGATCTGTTCGATTTCGACCTCCCGCCGGAAAATATCGCCCTGCGCCCGGCGCGTCCGCGCGACAGCGCACGGCTGCTGCTGGTGCCGGGCGAGGGCGCCTTTGCCGACCTGACCGTGCGCGATCTGCCCGGCTTGCTGCGGGAAGGCGACGTGCTGGTCTTCAACGATACGCGCGTGATTCCCGCCCAACTTGAAGGCCGCAGAGGCGAGGCGAAGATCGGGGTAACGCTGCACAAGCGGATCGACCTGCGCCGTTGGCAGGCCTTTGTCCGCAACGCCAAGCGCCTCCATCCAGGCGACCGGGTGGACTTCGCGAACGGCGTCGCCGCCACAGCCGAAGCCCGCGGCGACGACGGCAGCTGGACGCTGGCATTCCACGGCGACGAGCCGGTGGAACTGTTGCTCGAGCGCGCCGGACAGATGCCGCTGCCACCCTACATCGCCGGCAAGCGCCCGACCGATGAGGCTGACAAGGCCGATTACCAGACCATGTTCGCGGCCCAGGACGGCGCCGTTGCCGCGCCAACCGCCGCGCTGCACTTCACCCCCGAACTGATGGCGGCGCTGGCCGCGGCCGGGATCGGGCATGAAACGATCACCCTGCACGTCGGGGCGGGAACCTTCCTGCCGGTCAAGGTCGACGATACCCGGGACCACCGCATGCACGCCGAATGGGGCACGATCCCCGCCGATGTCGCGGCCCGGCTCAACGCGGCGCGAAAAGGCGGGGGCAGGGTGATCGCGGTGGGAACCACCAGCCTGCGCCTGCTCGAAAGCGCTGCGGACGAAGCGGACAAGATCCAGCCGTTCAGCGGCGATACCGCGATCTTCATCACCCCCGGCTACCGCTTCAGGGCGATCGACGGCCTGATGACCAACTTCCACCTGCCGCGCTCGACCCTGTTCATGCTCGTCTCCGCCCTGATGGGGCGCGAGCGGATGCAGGCGGCCTATGCCCACGCGATTGCTGGCGGTTACCGCTTTTATTCGTATGGTGATTCAAGCCTGCTGTTACCGTGAAGGATCGAGGATGAAGAAGCGTTTTGGAATGGTTGCTGCCAGCCTGGCGGTCCTGGTATCTGTCTCCAGCCCGGCGAATGCCCAGGGCGAGGGCCTTTCGCCCCAGTTGAAGGTGATGGCGGACCGGCTGAGCACCTGCATGGTCGAGAATACATCTGCTGCCGACCGGCAGAATGTGATCCGGTGGCTGGTGCTGTCGATGGCCGCCGCGCCCCAGGTGAAGAACGACATCACGATCGAAGCGGGCGCAAAGGACGATGCCGACCGCAAGATGGCGGCACTGTTCACGCGGCTGGTTACGAAGGACTGCGCCGAATTTGCCCGGCCCCTGTTCCAGAGCGGCACCAGGAGCGCGTTCGAACTCGCCTTCGCGCCGCTGGGCCGCGTTGCGGCGCGCGACGCATTTTCCGACCCTTCGACAGCGCAGGCGATGATGTCCTACGCGAAATACATCGATCTGGCCGAGCTGATGAAGCTGATGCAATAGGCCGGGGTTGCCGATCAGGCGCGGAACAGCGTGTTCACGTCGATCACGCGGTCGATCAGGGCTTCATCGCGCGGCAACTGTCCGTCGAGCATCAGCATCGCCAGGCCGTGCACGATGGCCCAGGCCTGGAGCATGATGCGTTGGGCGCCGGCCTCGTCGCCGGTGATCCGGTGCGCATATTCGCGCAGCATCCGGGCGGCGTCGTTATCGGCGAACACCGTCTGGCCGACTTCGCGGCACTGGCCGAAAACGAGCCTGAACAGCGACGGGTTGGCAAGCGCCCAGCGGACATAGGCGCGCCCCGTGGCGGCGAAGGCGTCCGATGCTTCGGCATCGCGCGCCGCGGCCAGCTGCCAGTCGGCCATCCGGGCGATCCCGGCCTGCGCCAGCGCCGCCATCAGCGCCTCCTTGTCGGGGAAATGGCGATAGACCGCAGTGGGCGAAACGCCGACTTCGCGCGCAAGCTGGCGCAGCGAGACCTCGCCGATTTCCTGCCTTTCCAGCGCCTTCAGCCCGGCCTCGACCAGCGCGGTGCGCAAATCGCCGTGGTGGTAGGCTTTCGATGTTGACACTGTTATCATGGCCCCTATGTTTACAGCACAAACATTAATGGGAGATTCGCATCATGGCAAGCGCAGTCGAAGAGGCTATCCGCGGGGTCGTGACCAAGGGGCTGACCGCCGTGGCCAAGGTCAACCGCGCGCTCAAGAGCCAGGATCGCCAGCACCCGTTCCTGACCGGAATCCATGCCCCGCTGCATGACGAGCGGACGATCACCGACCTCAAGGTGACCGGCACGATCCCGCCGCAGCTCAATGGCCGCTATGTCCGCAACGGACCCAATCCGTTCAATCCGGACCCGCGCGGGCATCACTGGTTCATCGGCGATGGAATGGTCCACGGCGTCGCGCTGAAGGACGGCAAGGCGCTGTGGTATCGCAATCGCTATATCAGGTCGCAAGACCTCGAGGCGAAGGGCGGACCCCGTGCCGCGCCCGGCCCGCGCCGCGGCCGCCGCGATCTGGTCAACACCAACGTGATCAAGCACAACGGCAGGATCCTGGCGATCGTCGAGGCGGGATCCTTTCCGGCCGAGCTTGACGACAATCTCGAAACCGTCGCCTACACAGATTTCGGCGGCACCCTGACCGCGCCGTTCAGCGCCCACCCGCACGAAGACCCGCTGACCGGCGAGCTTCACGCCATCGTCTATGACGGCATGGCCCAGGACACCGTCTGGCATGTTGTCGTATCGAAAGACGGCAAGGTCGTGCGGCAAGAGCCGATCCCGGTGCAGGACGGCCCATCGATCCACGAATGCACCATCACCAGGAACTACGTCGTGGTGTTCGACCTGCCGGTCACCTTTTCGATGAAGGCACTGATTTCCGGGCAGCAGTTTCCCTATTCGTGGAACCCTGACCACAAGGCCCGGATCGGGTTGATGCCCCGCACCGGCAAGGCCGATGACATCGTCTGGTGCGAGGTCGATCCCTGCTACGTCTTTCACGTCGCCAACTCCTATGAGCGCGAGGACGGGGTGGTGATCATCGACTGTTCGGTTCACGAAACGATGTTCGCCGGCGGTCCTGACGGGCCGAATGGCCAGCCGCTGGGGATGGAGCGGTGGGAAGTCGATCCGGGCGCGCGCAAGGTCAGGCGCATCACGGTCGACAGTGCACCGCAGGAATTCCACCGCCCGGATGAGCGCTATTTCGGCCAGCCCTACCGCTATTCGTGGTCGCTAGCGCTGCCGCGCGAGGACAGCGAGAATGCCTTCGTCGGCTCCGCGCCGATCTACCGCTACGACATGCAGACCGGCGAACGCCAGGCCCACGATTTCGGTCCCGGCCGGGTGCCCGGTGAATTCGTCTTCGTGCCGCGTTCGGCCGATGCGCCCGAAGGCGATGGCTGGGTGATGGGCTATGTCATCGACCGCGCCAGCGAGACCACCGACCTGGTGATCCTCGATGCCGGCGACATGAGCCTGCCGCCGGTCGCCAGCATCCATATCCCGCACCGCATCCCGCCGGGTTTCCACGGCAACTGGCTGGCCGACGATTGACAAATGCCATGACATTGCCCTCCCTGCTGGCCTGACAACCGGCGGGGAGTGGCTATGGACAAGGCGCGGCAGGCACAGATCGAGGCGGGCCTGGTCCGTGCGGCCGAACGGCTGGGCGATGTGACCCAGCCGGTGATCGACGAGTTCTATGCCCGCTTCCCCGATGCCCGGGCCAGTTTCGCGCACCATTCGCCGACCAATCCAGCGAGCCTGGAGGCCGAGATGGTCGGCAATGCGCTCTACTATGTAATGATCTGGTTCGAGAACCCGATCGAGACGCGGATCGCCTTCGATTCCTCGGTCCCGCATCACCGCGTCGCGCTGGGCGTGCCGCCGGACTGGTACAGCGGCTTCATCGAAGCCTTCCTCGACGTGGTCGAACCCGCAGCGGCACCGCGGGGCGACGAGGTGGCGGCCTGGGCCGAACTGCGCGCCGGGCTGGTGGGGCTGGTCGAACGAAATAGAGACGCCTGACGATCCGGCCAGGCATCCGTTCGCATCGAGCGAAGTCGAGATGCCTCGCGCTGGTGTCTCGACTTCGCTCGACACGAACGGGAGAGGGCGGCTAGAGGCAGCGCACGATGACCGCGCCGCGCTTCCAGTTTTCCGTCCATGCCACCGATGGCAAAGCCCGCACCGGGCTGATCCGCATGCAGCGCGGAGAGATCCGCACACCGGCGTTCATGCCGGTCGGCACCGCGGCGACGGTGAAGGCGATGAAGCCTGAGAGCGTCCGGGCCACGGGCGCCGACATCCTGCTTGGCAACACCTATCACCTGATGCTGCGTCCCGGTGCCGAACGGGTGGCGCGGCTGGGCGGGCTGCACCGGTTCATGAACTGGGACCGCCCGATCCTGACCGACAGCGGCGGCTATCAGGTGATGAGCCTGAGCGAGCTGCGCAAGATCACCGAGGAAGGGGTGACCTTCAAAAGCCACCTCGATGGCAGCAGGCACCTGATTACCCCCGAACGCTCGATGGAGATCCAGCGGTTGCTGGGCAGCGACATCGTCATGGCCTTTGACGAGTGCCCGCGCGCCGACGCCCCGCGCGAGGTGATCGAGGCATCGATGCGCATGTCGATGCGCTGGGCCGCGCGCAGCCGCGCCGGGTTCGACAGCGGCGAGGACCATGCCGCCCGCGCCGCGCTGTTCGGCATCCAGCAGGGTGCGCTTGACGAGGCGCTGCGCCGCGAAAGCGCCGAGGCGCTGCAGGAGATCGGCTTTGACGGCTATGCGATCGGGGGCCTCGCGGTGGGCGAGGGGCAGGCGGCCATGTTCGCCACGCTCGATTTCGCGCCCGACATGCTTCCCGCCGACAAGCCGCGCTACCTGATGGGGGTGGGCAAGCCCGACGACCTTGTCGGCGCGGTCGAGCGGGGGGTCGACATGTTCGATTGCGTGCTGCCCAGCCGCTCGGGCCGCAACGGGCAGGGCTTCACCTGGACCGGGCCGGTCAACCTGCGCAACGCCCGCCATGCCGAGGATGCGGCTCCGCTCGACGAACGCTGCCCCTGCGATGCCTGCACGCATTACAGCCGCGCCTACCTCCACCACCTCCACAAGAGCGGCGAGATCCTCGGCGCGATGCTGCTGACCGAACACAACCTGACGTTCTACCAGCAGCTGATGGGCGCCGTGCGCTCGGCGATCGGCGAGGGACGGTTTGCCGCTTTCGCCGCCGACTTCCGGCGGGACTACCTCGGTTAATCGAACCCCACGAAGCGCGCCGCGTCTTCCACGCTCTTGCGTTCGGAAACCACCGCATTTGCCGGAAAACTGTCATCCGGCCAGCCGAGCGCGACGGCCTTCATGATCACCTGGTCGTCGGGAATACCCGCATGCTCACGCACCACGGGGCTTTGCATGATCCCCTGGCTGTTGATCACGCAGCCAAGCCCACGCGACCAGGCGGCGTTGACCAGCGCCGTGGTGACCGCGCCGCAATCGAAAGCGGTGTCGTCGCTGTCGGCCAGTTCCTTGTCATAGGTGACGATCACGCAGACCGGCGCGTCGAACTGGCGGAAGCCGCGCAGCACCCAGTCGAGCCGGGCGTCCTTGTCATCGCGGGCGATGCCCTGCGCTGCAAACAGCTGCTTGGCGACGCCGATCTGGCGTTCGCGGTGGACGCCTTCGAAGGCGTGGCCGGTGCGGAATTCGCGGCTATGCGGCACCCCGGCCAGGTTGCGTTCGGTATTGCCCTTGCGGATCCGGTCGAGCGGTTCACCGGAAATGACGTGAAAGTGCCACGGCTGGGTGTTCATCGAACTGGGCGCGCGCATGGCCAGCGCCAGGATCTCCTCGATCAGTTCGCGCGGGACCGGCTTGTCGAGATAACCGCGGATCGAGCGGCGGCCCATGATCACGTCATCGAATTGCATCTGTCCCCCCACCTCTTCGGTGAGAGGACTAGCAAATTAACCGGACGATTAAAGCCCTTTCAACGCACTTCGAGCCAGGTTTCGCGGTAGGCCTGGAACCGGCCGTTGCGCGTGTTGAGAAAGCCGGCGCCGATCAGGGCCGCGTAGCGCTGGGCCAGGGTCAGTTCGGGATACCATTTGCCGCGACGGTGCGGGGTAACAAAGCGGTATTGGACCATCTTCACCTCCTGCACGAACAAACTCGCACCGGGTGGTGAAAGGTTCCCGAAAGAACAGCCTCAACGAAAAAGGGCGGCCCCATCCGGGTGCCGCCCTAATTCGGTAACAGGAATTGCTAACCGCTTAGCGCGAGTAGAATTCGACCACCAGGTTCGGTTCCATCTTCACCGGATAGGGCACTTCATCGAGCGTCGGGACGCGGACGAAAGTCGCCTTGTCGGTGCCGTCGGGCGCGACGTATTCGGGAATCTCGCGCTCGGGCAGGCCCTGCGCTTCGGCGATCAGGGCCATTTCCTTGGCCTTCTTGCCCAGGCTGATCACGTCGCCCGGACGCACGCGGCGGCTGGCGATGTTGCACTTCACGCCGTTGACGTGGATGTGGCCGTGCGAGACGATCTGGCGGGCCGAGAAGATGGTCGGCGCGAACTTGCAGCGATAGACCACCATGTCGAGACGCTGTTCGAGCAGGCCGATCAGGTTCTGACCGGTATCGCCCTTCATCTTCGACGCTTCCTGGTAGGTGCGCTTGAACTGCTTTTCGGTGACGTCGCCGTAGTAGCCCTTGAGCTTCTGCTTGGCGCGCAGCTGGATGCCGAAGTCCGAAAGCTTGCCCTTGCGGCGCTGGCCGTGCTGGCCGGGGCCGTAGGAGCGGCGGTTGACCGAGCTCTTCGGGCGGCCCCAGATGTTTTCGCCCATCCGGCGGTCAATCTTGTACTTCGACGAATTGCGCTTCGACATGGCGCGTCTTGTCCTTCAATCTGCATGCCCGGCCCTGTGCCAGGCTTCTGGTCCGGAACCGCACCGCCCGGCCAGTTGCCGAACGCGAGCCAGGCTTCACCGGAGTGCCCGCTCAATTGCGAAGGGGTGGCCTTTATTGCGGCGCAGCAGAATGTCAAGTCTTTCGGCCCGGATCCCTTGGCCCCTTACGCAGCGCCGAGAGCACCCCGCGCATCGTGCGCACTTCGAGATGGTTCCAACCCGGCTTGGTCAGCATGTTGCGCAGCGTGCGCCGGGTGGCGGCGGCGCGTGATTGCGGGCGGAAATAGCCGGTCGGCCCCAGCAGGTCTTCGAACTGGGCGATCATCCCCTCAAGCTCCTCCTGCGGGGCCGGGGGCAGCAGTTCCTCGACAGTCGGCTGCTCCAGCGCGGCGTGCTTCGACCATTCGTAGGCCAGCAGGATCACCGCTTGCGCCAGGTTGAGCGAGGCGAACTCCGGATTGATCGGCACGGTCACGATCGCGCGGGCAAGGGCAACGTCATCGGTTTCCAGGCCCGAGCGTTCCGGGCCGAAGACATAGGCCGACCGCCCGGTTTCGCGATGCACCGCCCGCGCGGCCTGTTCGGGGGTCAGCACCGGCTTGGTCACCCCGCGCTTGCGCACCGTGGTGGCATAGACATGCGCGCAATCGGCCACCGCTTCGGCCAGCGTTTCGAACACCTGGGCCTGCTCCAGCACCACGTCTGCCCCCGCCGCGGCAGGGCCGGCGCCGGGATTGGGCCAGCCATCGCGAGGGCTGACCAGACGCAATTCCACCAGCCCGAAATTGAGCATCGCCCGCGCCGCCTTGCCGATATTCTCGCCCAGTTGCGGGCGGACGAGGACGATGATTGGCCTTCCATCCATCCGTTCGTCCCGAGCGAAGTCGAGGGATGGCACGCCTGGCGGTCCCTCGACTTCGCTCGGGACGAACGGGGAGGGAGATGTGGTTCGTTGGCTTCGTTCCTTGGGGGGCATTGCCAAAATGGACAGGCTCTTCCAATCCGAACGGATCAGGGCTTCCTTCTTGGCTCGTGACCAGTTCTTGATTTGCCGCTCGGATTCCAGTGCCTCGATCCGCGTTGGGAAATCAGCTGCCCACATCAACTCAAGGGGACGGCGCGAGCGGGTATAGCAATCGACAAAATGTCCCGAATGATGCTGCGCCAACCGCAATTCAAGGTCGTCGGTATGGCCGGTGTAGTAGGAACCGTCAGCACATTTCAGAATATATGCCCAGAAAGCCATTCGAGCCCCTTAACCGTTCGCCGCGTGCGAAGTCGAGAGGCTGATTGGGACGCGGTCCCTCGACTTCGCTCGGGACGAACGGATTTGATCCGAATTTTACCCCGTTCGCCCCGAGCGAAGTCGAGGGGTAGCATCTGGGGACGAACGGCAAACCGCGAGGCAAGTCAACCCTTGCCCGCGTCCTTCACCGTGCTGGCGAATTCCTCGAAATCCCGGGCCTCGGTGAAATCGCGATAGACGCTGGCGAAGCGGATGTAGGCGACGGTATCGAGCGCGCGCAGGCCTTCCATGACCATTTCGCCGATCGCCTTGGCGGGGACTTCGCTTTCGCCCATCGTCTCGATCTGGCGCTGCACGCCCGAGACAAGCTGGTCCAGCCGCTCGTGCGCGATGCCGCGCTTGCGGCAGGCGAGCGCGACCGACTGGTCGATCTTGGTACGATCGAAGCCTTCGCGCGTGCCATCCGATTTGACCACGGCGACTTCGCGCAATTGCACCCGCTCGAACGTGGTGAAGCGCGCGCCGCAGCCGTCGCACTGGCGGCGGCGGCGGATCGCGGTGTTGTCTTCGGTCGGGCGCGAATCCTTTACCTGGCTGTCGTCATGCGCGCAGAACGGGCAGCGCACTTAGGGTCTTACGCGCTTGTAGAACATGATCCCCGCCCCGATCAGCGCGCCCGCCGGGATGCTCAGCACCGGCAGGACCAGCCCCGCCACGGCACCCGCCGCGGCCGCGGCCAGCACCGGCCGGGTCGAGGGGTGGCGCATTCCGCCCTTGGCCATGCCGCTGATTTCGACCTTGGCGTCTTCAACAAAGTCACCGCTCATCAATCAAAGCTCCGGGTAGATCGGGAACCGCGCGCACAGTTCCTCGACACGGGCGCGGACACGCTGTTCGACCTGGCCGTCGCCCTCTTCGCCATTGCGCGAGAGGCCTTCTACCACTTCGGCGATCAGAGCGCCAACCTGGCGGAATTCCTCCTCGCGGAAACCGCGGGTGGTGCCGGCGGGAGTGCCGAGCCGCACGCCCGAGGTGACGAAGGGCGAACGGGTGTCATAGGGAATGCCATTCTTGTTGCAGGTCAAGTAGGCCCGGTCGAGGCCCTTTTCGGCGGCCTTGCCGGTGACCTCCTTGGCGGTCAGGTCGACCAGCATCAGGTGATTGTCGGTCCCGCCCGAAACGATCCGCAGGCCGTTCTCGGCCAGCGAGGCGGCCAGCGCGCGGGCATTGGCGACGACCTGCGCGGCATAGGCCTTGAACTCGGGCTTCAGCGCTTCGCCGAAGGCCACTGCCTTGGCGGCGACGACGTGCATCAGCGGGCCGCCCTGCAGGCCGGGGAACACCGCCATGTTGAGCTTCTTGGCGAGATCCTCGTCGTTGGTGAGGATCACGCCCGAACGGGGCCCGCGCAGGCTCTTGTGGGTGGTGGTGGTGACCACGTGGGCATGCGGGAAGGGCGAAGGGTGCGCACCGCCCGCGACAAGGCCGGAGAAGTGGCTCATGTCGACCAGCAGCCAGGCGCCAACCTCGTCGGCGATTTCGCGGAAGCGGCCAAAGTCCCAGACCCGCGAATAGGCGGTGCCGCCGGCGATGATCAGCTTGGGCTTGTGCTCGCGGGCAAGGCGCGCAACCTCGTCCATGTCGAGCAGTTCGTCGTCCTGGCGCACCCCATAGGGGATCGGCTTGAACCACTTGCCGCTCATGTTGACGGGCGATCCGTGGGTCAGGTGCCCGCCGGCGTTGAGGTTCAGCCCCATGAAGCTGTCACCCGGCTGGAGCAGCGCCAGGAACACCGCCTGGTTCATCTGGCTGCCCGAATTGGGCTGGACGTTGGCGAACTGGCAGCCGAACAGCGCCTTGGCGCGCTCGATCGCCAGGTTCTCAACCACGTCGGCATATTCGCAGCCGCCGTAATAGCGCTTGCCCGGATAGCCTTCGGCATATTTGTTGGTGAGGACGCTGCCGGTTGCCTCAAGCACGGCAAGGCTGGTGATGTTCTCGCTGGCGATCAGCTCGATCTTGCGCTGCTGGCGCGAAAGCTCGCTGCGGATCGCGGCGTGGATCTCGGGATCGACTTCGGGCAGGTGCGCGGTGAAGAACCCGGCGGAACGGACGGCGTCGGTCATGGGTGGCGGAACTTTCAGCAGGGGGGATTGGAGAGTTTGGCGACACGCGGGCCATGACGGCCGCCGCCAAACTCCGCGGAAAGGAAAGCGTCGAGGCAGGCCTTGGCCATGTCCTCGCCGGTCAGACGTGCGCCCATCGCGATGACATTGGCGTCGTTGTGCTCGCGGGCGAGCGCGGCGGACAGCGGTTCGGACACCAGCGCGCAGCGGCAGAGCGGATGGCGGTTGACCGCGATCGAAATGCCGATGCCGCTGCCGCACAGCGCCACGCCGCGTTCGGCGGTGCCATCGGCGACCACGTGCGCCAGCTTGTAGCCATAGTCGGGATAGTCCACCCGGTCGGCGGTTTCGGGGCCAAGGTCGGCAACCTCGTGGCCCAGGCCGATCAGGTATTCGCGCAACACGGCCTTGAGGTCGACTGCGGCGTGGTCCGAGGCAATGGCAATGCGCATGGGGGGCGGGCCTGCAAAGCGGGGTGGAATCGTTGCGGTGCTTTAGTCGGCTGCTCGGTCCAAGGCCAGCATGGTCAGGCTAATTTTTGCTAATCCTGTGCGAAACGCGGCTTCGCGGCGCAATTGACATTGCCGGGCGGGCAAAGCAGCCTGAAACCTTGGCGAGAGGGGGACAATCGATGCGGGCCTGGCTGGAAACCCTGGTGACCCTGGCGATTGCCGCGTTGCTGGCGATCATGGCGACGACCCCGCCCGCGCCGCGCAAGGCGAATTCGTCGCCGGCGCCGTTCGATCTCGCTCGCGCGGAGATCGATCTGCGAACCATTGCCCGCGCGCCGCATCCCACCGGATCGGTGGAGAACGGCCATGTGCGCGATTACCTGCTGGCGGGGATGAAGGCGATCGGGATGGAAACCGCCACCCGCGAAGGGGTGCTCGATGAAAAGGCGGCCAAGCGCCTCAACAAGTGGAGCGGGCGCAGCGATCCGCCGGCCAGGACGGTCAACCTGATCGGTGTGCTGCCCGGGCGCGACCGCGCGGGACCGGCAGTCCTGCTGATGGCGCACCACGATTCGGTCTGGGGATCGCCGGCCGCGAGCGATGACGGCGCCGGGGTGGTGACCGCGCTGGAGGTCGCCCGGCAGGTTGCCGCCAAGGGTCCGCCGCCGCGCGACCTGATCGTGCTGCTGACCGACGGCGAGGAGCTGGGCCTGCAAGGCGCCGCGCAGTTCTTCGCGGGCGATCCGCTGCAGCCCCGGATCGGCGCGGTGATCAACATGGAGGCGCGCGGCGGGGGCGGGCGCGCTTCGCTGTTCGAGACTACGCCCGGCAATGGCGAGGCGGTGGCGGTTTACCGGAACGCCGCGACCTGGCCGGCGGCAAGCTCGCTCGCGACTTTCGTCTATTCGGTCCTGCCCAACGACACCGATCTGTCGACCGCAATGGCGGGCCGGTGGGCCGGCTACAACTTTGCCTTCATCGGCCGTCCGGGCCTCTACCATTCGCCCAAGGCGACACCCGAAGCACTCGACAAGGGCACGCTGATGGACATGGGCTGGCAGGTCTCCGAACTGACCCAGGCCCTGCTGTCCGCGCCGAAACTGCCGGGAAGAACGAAGGATACGGTGTTCTTCGACCTCTACGGGGTGGAAATGGTCAGCTATCCCGCCGCCTGGGGCTGGGCCATGCTCGCGCTGGCCGCCGTGGCGCTTGGCGTCGCGGCAAATGGGCAGCGGGATTTGCGGGCGCTGGGGCAGGGCGCGGGCCGCGTGCTTGGCCTGATGCTGCTGTCGGCAATCGTGCTCTATGTCCTCAATCGCGTTTCCGGGGCAGGGGCAGGGGCCAATTACTACGACCGGCTGGCGGCGATCCCGCTGCTCGAGGTGATGGCCCTGCTCGCCGCGGGAGCGTGTTTCCTGCTGGTGCTGGGCAAGGGGCTGGCCGGCCCCGCACGGCAGGCCGGAGCGGCAATTCCGCTGCTGGTCATCGGCCTGGCGATGCAGGCGGCGGCGCCCACGGCGGCCTATGTCGTGGTGGTGCCGGTGCTGATCGCGGCGCTGGTGCTGGCGGCGCGGGTGTTCCTGCCGGCGAACCCGGCAAAGGCGATTGCCATCCTGCTGGGCGGCGCGGTGCTGGGCTATATGCTCTCGCTCGGTCACCAGCTGATGCAGGGCGTCGGACCGGACCTGCCTTCGGTCGCGGCGCTGCCGCTGGCGCTTGGTGCGCTCGCGCTGGTCCCGCTCTGGCCCGCGCTGAGCCACCGCCATGCCCGGCAGGCCGGGCTGGCGCTGCTGGTGCTGGCGCTGGGCGTGTCGCTGTGGGTGCGCTTCGATCCGATGGCGGACAGCGTGGCAAGCTACTCGCTGGCCAGGCGCTGAAACGAAAAGGCCCCGCCGAAGCGGGGCCTTGTCCTTACTGGTCGAGGAACGAGCGCATCTTCCGTGACCGGCTGGGGTGCTTGAGCTTGCGCAGCGCCTTGGCTTCGATCTGGCGAATGCGTTCGCGCGTGACCGAGAACTGCTGGCCGACTTCTTCCAGCGTGTGATCGGTGTTCATCCCGATGCCGAAGCGCATCCGCAGCACGCGCTCTTCGCGCGGGGTGAGGCTGGCGAGGACGCGGGTGACCGTTTCCTTGAGGTTCGACTGGATCGCGGCATCGACCGGGATCACCGCGTTGGGATCCTGGATGAAATCGCCGAGATGCGAATCCTCCTCGTCGCCGATCGGGGTTTCGAGGCTGATCGGTTCCTTGGCGATCTTCATCACCTTGCGAACCTTGTCGAGCGGCATCGAAAGCCGTTCGGCCATTTCCTCGGGCGTGGGCTCGCGGCCCTGCTCGTGGAGGAACTGGCGGCTGGTGCGCACCAGCTTGTTGATCGTCTCGATCATGTGCACCGGGATGCGGATCGTGCGTGCCTGATCGGCGATCGAACGGGTGATCGCCTGGCGGATCCACCAGGTGGCATAGGTGCTGAACTTGTAGCCGCGGCGGTATTCGAACTTGTCGACCGCCTTCATCAGGCCGATGTTGCCTTCCTGAATAAGATCAAGGAATTGCAGGCCTCTGTTCGTGTATTTCTTGGCGATCGAGATCACCAGCCGCAGGTTCGCCTCGACCATTTCCTTCTTGGCGATACGGGCCTCGCGCTCGCCCTTCTGGACCATGTTGACGATCCGGCGGAATTCGCCCAGCGACATGCCGGTCTGGCTGGCGATGTCGGCGATTTCGGAGCGGATGCGCTCAACCGCGTCGACCTCGTTCTCGGCAAAGGCGGCCCACTTCTTGTCCTTGCCGGACTGCGCGGCAAGCCAGCCATCATCGAGCTCGTGCCCGACATAGCTGTCGAGGAAGTCCTTGCGGTTGACCTTGTGGCGTTCGGCCAGGCGCAACATCTGCCCGCCCAGCGCGGTCAGGCGGCGGTTGAAGGCATAGAGGTTGTCGACCAGGTATTCGATCTTGCTGGCGTGGAACTGCACCGATTCAACCTGCGCGGTCAGGTCTTCGCGCAGCTGCTGATAGGTCTTTTCCTTGGCCGGGGTGAAGGCGCCGCCGCCCCCCATGACTTCAAGACGATCCGCCTGGATCTTCTCGAACTTCCTGAACAGGGCGGTGATCGCGGCGAACTTCTCGAGCGCCTCGGGCTTGAGCGCGGCTTCCATCTGCGCGAGGCTGAGGGTGTTGTCCTCCTCGTCGTCGTCGCTCTGGCGCGGCATGCGACGTTCGATCTGGTCGTCGTCGTCCTCGTCGCCCTTGGCTTCTTCCTCTTCCTCCTCGTCGTCGTCCTTGAACGAGGGGCCGGCGGTGGCCTCGCTGATTTCAGCCTCGCCTTCGTCCTCGCCGTCCTCGGAAAGGCTTTCGGGCGCGGGTTCCTTCGACAGCATGGCGTCAAGATCGAGGATCTCGCGCAGCTGCATTTCACCGGCGTTGAGCGCCTCGGACCACTGGATGATCGCGTGGAAGGTGATCGGGCTTTCGCACAGGCCCAGGATCATCGTGTCGCGACCTGCCTCGATCCGCTTGGCGATGGCGATTTCGCCCTCGCGGCTGAGCAGCTCGACCGCGCCCATCTCGCGCAAGTACATCCGCACCGGATCGTCGGTGCGCTCGATCGTTTCCTTCTTCTTTTCGGCGACCGGCCGCTCGCCACCCATCGAATCGGGTTCGTCGATCTCGTCGACTTCCTTTTCCTCGGGATCGATGGCGTCTTCATCGCTTTCGACGATGTTGACGCCCATTTCGCTGAGCGCGGTTTGCACGTCCTCGATCTGGTCCGAGGTCATGTCGGTCGGCAGCGCCTCGTTGAGCTCGTCCATCGTGATCACGCCATTGCGCTTGGCGCGCGCGATCAGCTTCTTGATCGAGGCTTCGTTAAGGTCGATCAGCGGCGCATCGCCGCCATCCTTTTCGCCGCCCGGGATATCGTCTTCGTCCATCATTCCGCCATAGGTTTGGCAGGTGCCCCTGGTGAAGCCCCCGCTCGCGCGCTGGCCATTTGGCGCAAGCGCGCATCAAATTCCAGCTTTCTCTTCAGCAAACGCTGCTGCTCGGCATATGCTCCCTCGGACAGGTCGCTTTCGAACCGCCGGGTTGCCTCGGCCAGCGCCGCATCGAGCGCGGGCCGTTCGACCAGCAGGCCCACCGCCTGGGCCAGGTCGGCCCGGGCCTGATCGGTCGCGGCGTCCTCGTTGAGGAAGCCCAGCGGCAGTGCGGCATATTCGTCAGGAGCCGGGGGAGCCAGTCCCCGGGCGGCCAATATGGTGGCAAGCCGCGCGGTTTCAAGCGCTTCGCCATCATCGCAGGCGTCAAGCAGCGCGGCAAAGCGCGGATCGGCCAGCCCGGCGCGGGCCAGCGCGTCGCCGTGGCGGGGCAGTTCGCCGGGATGGCGCAGCAGGCCGGCCAGCACCGCGGCCGCCAGCGCGTCGCGCGAACCCGCGCTTTTCCTGAGGCGCGCAACCTGCCGCGGATCGCTGCGCTGCGGCGCGGGAGCGCCCCGGCCGGCGCCTTTCCATTCGCGCGGTTCGCGCCGGGGAAAGGCGAAATCGGAAAAGCGTTCGAGCAGTTCGCGGCGGTAAAGCGCCTGGATGTCGCGGTCCTGGATCGTTTCGACATGAGCCATCAGCCGCGCCTTGAGCCCCGCCTTGTCCTCGGGCGAGGCCAGCGGCGCGGCATCGCGTTCGTGCTCCCACAGCTGGTCAAGCAGCGACATTGGCCGGGCCAGCAGCGTCTCGAGCGCCGCCACGCCGTCACGCTTGATCAGGTCGTCGGGGTCCATCCCGGCGGGCAGGCGCACGATCTTCAGCGAATGGGCCGGGCGCAGCAGCGGAAGCGCGCGGGTGACCGCGCGCATCGCCGCGCGCTGGCCGGCGGCATCGCCGTCGAAGCACAGCACCGGGCATTCGACCAACCGCCACAGCATCTCGAGCTGGCGTTCGGTCAGCGCGGTGCCCATCGGCGCAACGGCTTCGGCGATCCCGGCGGCGGCCAGCGCGATCACGTCCATCTGCCCCTCGACCACCACGATCCGGCCGCTCTGGCGCGAAGCGGGGCCGGCGCGGTGAAGGTTGAACAGCGTGCGCCCCTTGTCGAACAGCGGGGTATCGGGCGAGTTGAGGTATTTCGGCGCGTCCTTCTTGTCGGCATCGAGGATCCGCGCGGCAAAGCCGATTACCCGGCCGCGCGCATCGTGGATCGGCATGGTCAGGCGGTCGCGGAAGCGGTCGTAGGGTTCCTTGTCGTCCACCGCGATGCGCAGCCCCGCCTCGATCAGCATCGCCTCGGGGAATTGCTTCAGCGCCGCCTTGAGTTCCTGCCGCCCGGCCGGCGCATAGCCAAAGCCGAACCGTTCCATCGTGTGCGCATCGAACCGGCGCGTGGCGAGATAGGCGCGCGCCTTTGCCCCGGCGGGCGTATCGAGCTGCGCGCGGTACCAGTCCTGCGCCGCGGCCAGCACTTCATGCAGGCCCGCCTGCTGCTCGGCTTGTCGTGCCGCGCGCGGATCGGGGGCGGGGACGTCCATCCCGGCCTCGGCGGCCAGCTCCTTGATCGCATCCATGAACGAAAGGCCGCGCTGGTCGGTCATCCAGCGGATCACGTCGCCGTGCGCGCCGCAACCGAAGCAGTGGTAGAAGCCCTTGCTGTCGTTGACCGTGAAGCTGGGGCTTTTCTCGTTATGGAACGGGCAGCAGGCCTTGAATTCATGCCCCGCCTTGGTCAGCCGCGTGGTCCGCGAAATCACGCCGGACAGCGTGACCCGCGCGCGCAGTTCATCAAGCCATTGGGATGAGAGGGACATGGAAACTCTATCGCCCGGAGGGCGCCGAATGTCGAGCCGGTGCGGGCAATATCGAAACCCGGAAATCTCTCGCCAAGGCGCAAAGGCGCAAAGGAGCGTAGTCTTTGCGCCTTTGCGCCTTGGCGAGAGAATGCAATCAGCCGAGGGCCGATTTCACAAGTTGACTTGCCTTGCCCATATCCAGCTGGGTGCCGTGCCTGGCCTTCAGCGCGGCGACGACCTTGCCCATGTCCTTCATGCCTTCGGCTCCGGTTTCGGCGATGATTGCGGCGATCGCGGCTTTCGTTTCCTCTTCGCTCATCATCGCGGGGAGGAAGTGCTCGATCACCGCCAGTTCGGCCTTTTCGACATCGGCCAGTTCCTGGCGTCCGCCCTGTTCGTAGAGCGTGATCGATTCGCGGCGCTGCTTGGCCATCTTCTGCAGCACGTCGACCACCAGCGCGTCGTCGTCGGGCGTGGTGGAAGCGGTGCGCAGTTCGATATCCTTGTCTTTCAGCTTGGCCAGGATCAGGCGAACGGCGGCGAGACGCGGCTTGTCGCCAGCTTTCATGGCGCTGACCTGCGCGGCCTTGATGGTGTCGCGGAGCATAAGGTTCCTCTGGATCGATTGGAGAATCTGGGGAAAGTGGGAACCTAGCCCAAAGATTCCCGTTTTCATAGGTTGACGCTGGGGGGAGAGGGGTCTAGCCGCCGAGCCTTAGCGACATTGCTGGAACCCTTTCGTACGGAGCGCCTTCCTATGGCTGACGCCGCCCTCTTGCACGCGCCGCAACCCGCGGGCGCGACGGGAGTCCTTGTGCTTGCCGATGGCCACGTGGCCTGGGGCAAGGGCTTTGGCGCGGAAGGCGCCGCGGTGGGCGAGGTCTGCTTCAACACCGCGATCACCGGCTATGAGGAAATCATGACCGATCCGTCCTATGCCGGGCAGATCGTCACGTTCACCTTTCCGCACATCGGCAATGTCGGGGTGAACGAGGAAGATGTCGAAAGCCATGTCGAGGGCGCGGTGGGCTGCGTGGTGCGCGAGGACGTGACCGCGCCCAGCAACTTCCGCTCGACCGGAGCCTTCGGCGAATGGCTCGCCGCCAGGGGCAAGATCGGGCTGTCGGGCCTCGATACCCGCGCGCTCACACGCCGCATCCGCCTCGGCGGCGCGCCCAACGCGGTGATCGCCCATGCCGCCGATGGCCGGTTCGATCTGCCGGCCCTGCTCAAGCGTGCGCAGGAATGGCCCGGGCTGGAGGGCATGGACCTTGCCCGCGTCGTCGCGCGCCAGGCAAGCGAGGAGTGGGAAGGCGGCACCTGGGCGCTCGGCAGGGGCTATGCCCGTTCGCCCCATACGCCCAGGCCCAATGTCGTCGCGATGGACTTCGGGGCGAAGGACAACATCTTCAGGAACCTCGACAAGGCCGGCGCGCAGGTAACGGTGGTGCCGGGCAATACCTCGCTGGACGAAGTGCTGGCGCTGGAGCCGGCGGGGGTGTTCCTGTCCAACGGACCCGGCGATCCGGCGGCGACCGGCCAATATGCCGTGCCGGTGATCCAGGGACTGCTGGCGCGCGACGTGCCGGTTTTCGGGATCTGCCTGGGCCACCAGATGCTCGGCCTGGCAGCAGGCGCCCGCACTTCCAAGATGCACCAGGGCCACCGCGGCGCGAACCACCCGGTCAAGCGGCTGGAAGACGGCGTGGTTGAGATCACCAGCATGAACCACGGTTTCGCGGTCGACAATTCCTCGCTGCCCGAAAGCGTGGAGGAAACCCACGTCAGCCTGTTCGACGGATCGAACTGCGGCATCAGGATCAAGGGCAAGAAGGCCTTCGGGGTGCAGTATCATCCCGAGGCATCGCCGGGGCCGATGGATAGTTTCTATCTGTTCGAGCGGTTCGTGGGGATGTTGGGGTGAGCTTGGCTTCCGCCGATCGAATGTGGACGCGCGCAATTGTTTGAAAGGAAAGTGCCAATGCCCAAATTGATGCTTCGCCTTGCCGCGCTGCTTGCGCCGCTGTTCCTGATGCTCGGCGTTCAGCCTGCGCAGGCGCAGGTGTTTGTCGTGGTCACTGGCCAGAACGCGCAGAAACAGGTGATCGCGCTGCTTGCCACCGGTAGCGAGAGCGCCAAGAAGGCGCTCGAAAGCGCCGCCGGGAGCAAGGGCTACAAGAGTGGCCGTTCGAAAAACCGCGACGGCGAGGACGAGGTCATGGTGATCGTGCCCTTCGATGCCGATCACGACCGCTACTGGGCGTTTCATGACGAGGTGAAGGGCGGCAAATATGGCGCGCTGACGCTGGAAACGATCGCCCTGCCGCTCGATACCGATACCACCAAGGATGGTTACACCGATAGCGCGCGAGTTTGGGACGGCAGCCTGATTAGCCGTCCTGCGCTTGCCAGCGGCATCCTGGGCCGCTCCAAGGGAATGAGCCGGCCGGGCGTGGTCCTTGGCCTGATCGGGACCGGGACCGAGGCGCAGATGGCCCGCTTCGAAGCCGATGGCGCGGCTGCCGGATACATCACCACCCGGAGCAAGGGCGACCAGGGCGAACCTGACGTGATGGTGATCGTCAAGCGCAGCGACGATGCCGCCCGGTTCTGGCAGTTCTACCGCCAGTCGACGCGCGGCCGTTATGGCAACCTCGCGGTCGAGATGATCATCGTCCCCCAGCAATACGATCCCGCGGCCAAGGACTACCTTGACCACGCCCGCATCTATTCTTCCAGCCAGATAGTCGAGCCCTGACCCCCCGATGCCCAAACGCACAGACATCTCCTCGATCCTCGTCATTGGCGCCGGTCCGATCGTTATCGGCCAGGCCTGCGAGTTCGACTATTCCGGAACCCAGGCGATCAAGGCGCTGAAGGAGGATGGCTACCGGGTGGTCCTGGTCAACTCCAACCCGGCCACGATCATGACCGACCCGGACATGGCCGACGCCACCTATGTCGAGCCGATCACGCCCGAAGTGGTCGCGCGGATCATCGAGAAGGAGCGGCCCGACGCGGTGCTGCCGACGATGGGCGGGCAGACCGCGCTCAACACCGCGCTGGCGCTGTTCAACGACGGCACGCTCGAGAAGTTCGGGGTCAGGATGATCGGCGCCGATGCCGATGCGATCGACAAGGCCGAGGATCGCCAGCGCTTCCGCGAGGCGATGGACAAGATCGGACTGGAAAGCGCGCGCAGCGGCGTGGCGCACAGCGTGGACGAGGCTTTTGCCGTGCTCGAACGCACCGGCCTGCCCTCGATCATCCGCCCCAGCTTCACGCTTGGCGGCACCGGCGGCGGCGTGGCCTATAACAAGGCCGAGTTCGAGCAGATTGTGAGGAGCGGGCTCGATGCCTCTCCAACCACGGAGGTTCTCATCGAGGAGAGCCTGCTTGGCTGGAAGGAATACGAGATGGAAGTCGTGCGGGACCGCAACGACAATGCCATCATCATCTGCTCGATCGAGAACGTCGATCCGATGGGGGTCCACACCGGGGATTCGATCACTGTCGCCCCGGCGCTGACGCTGACCGACAAGGAATACCAGATCATGCGCAACGCATCGATCGCGGTGCTTCGTGAGATCGGGGTCGAGACCGGCGGGTCGAACGTGCAGTTCGCGGTCAATCCGCAGGACGGCCGCCTGATCGTGATCGAGATGAATCCGCGCGTTTCGCGGTCTTCGGCGCTGGCCTCGAAGGCCACCGGCTTTCCGATCGCGCGCGTCGCGGCCAAGCTGGCGGTCGGCTATACGCTGGACGAGATCACCAACGAGATCACCGGCGCGACGCCCGCCAGCTTCGAGCCGACGATCGACTATGTCGTCACCAAGATCCCGCGCTTCGCCTTCGAGAAGTTCAAGGGCGCCGAACCGCTGCTGTCGACCGCGATGAAATCGGTCGGCGAGGTCATGGCGATCGGCCGCAATTTCAAGGAATCGGTGCAGAAGGCGCTGCGCGGGCTGGAAACCGGGCTCGACGGGTTCAACCGGGTGCTCGCGCTGGAAGGTTCGGGCCGCGATGCGGTGACCGCGGCTCTATCGCAGCAGACCCCCGACCGCCTGCTGGTGGTGGCCCAGGCCTTTCGCGAAGGCTTCACGGTCGAGGAAGTCCAGGCGATCACCCATTTCGATCCCTGGTTCCTGCGCCACATCGCCGAAATCATCGCCGAGGAAGCGCGCATCCAGGAAGATGGCCTGCCGACCGACGCGGCGGGCTTGCGGCGCCTGAAGGCGATGGGCTTTTCCGACAAGCGGCTGGCGGTGCTGGCGGTGCGCGGAGTCCATGTCGCGGGCGGGCTGGGCGAGACGCTTGCCGCGCGGCGCTCGGGCCTGCTTCACGATGCGCTGCGGGCGATGGCCGGGGCGACCACCGAGGAAGAGGTGCGCGAGCTGAGGAACCGGCTGGGCGTCCACCCGGTGTTCAAGCGGATCGACAGCTGCGCCGCCGAGTTCGAGGCGGTGACGCCCTACATGTACTCGACCTACGAAGCCCCGCTGTTCGGCGAGCCGGAGTGCGAGGCCGCGCCCAGCGAGCGGCAGAAGATCGTGATCCTGGGCGGCGGTCCGAACCGGATCGGGCAGGGGATCGAGTTCGATTACTGCTGCTGCCATGCCTGCTTCGCGCTGGATGAGGCCGGCTACGAAACGATCATGATCAACTGCAACCCGGAAACGGTTTCGACCGATTATGACACCTCTGACCGGCTCTATTTCGAACCGCTGACCGGCGAGGACGTGCTGGAAATCCTGCGCGTCGAACAGTCGAAGGGCACACTCAAGGGCGTGATCGTGCAGTTCGGCGGGCAGACCCCGCTGAAGCTGGCGCAGACGCTCGAGGATGCCGGGATCCCGATCCTGGGCACTTCGCCCGATGCGATCGACCTGGCCGAGGACCGCGAGCGTTTCGCCGCGCTGGTTAACCGCCTGGGTTTGAAGCAGCCCGCCAACGGCATCGCCCGCAGCCGCGACGAGGCGGTGGCGGTGGCGAACCGGATCGGCTTTCCGGTGCTGATGCGGCCCAGCTACGTGCTGGGCGGGCGGGCGATGGAGATCGTCGATTCGGTGGCGCAGCTCGATGACTACATCACCACCGCGGTTTCGGTTTCGGGGGACAGCCCGGTGCTGATCGACCAGTACCTGCGCGACGCGGTCGAATGCGATGTCGATGCGCTGTGCGACGGCGAGAAGGTCGTGGTTGCAGGCGTGATGCAGCATATCGAGGAGGCCGGCATCCATTCGGGCGACAGCGCCTGCACCCTGCCGCCCTACAGCCTTCCCGCCACAGTGATCGCCGAGATGGAACGCCAGGCCGAGGCACTCGCGCTTGCGCTCGGGGTCAAGGGGCTGATGAACATCCAGTTCGCGGTCAAGGACGGCGAGGTCTATCTGATCGAGGTCAACCCGCGCGCCAGCCGCACTGTGCCGTTCGTGGCCAAGGCCATCGGCCAGCCGGTCGCCAAGATCGCGGCGCGGGTCATGGCGGGCGAAAAGCTCGATACCTTCCCGCCGTTCAAGCGCGACCTCGATTACATGGCGGTCAAGGAAGCGGTGTTCCCCTTTGCGCGCTTCCCCGGCGTCGATCCGGTGCTTTCGCCCGAAATGAAGAGCACCGGCGAGGTGATGGGGATCGACAGCACTTTCGCAATCGCCTTCGCCAAGAGCCAGCTGGGCGCCGGGGCGAAGCTGCCCGATGGCGGCACGGCCTTCGTTTCGGTCAAGGACAGCGACAAGCCGGTGATCCTGCCGGCCGTCCGCCAGCTGATCGAGCTGGGTTTCAGCGTGGTCGCGACCGGCGGCACCCAGCGCTACCTGGCCGAGGCGGGGCTGCCGGTGGAGCGGATCAACAAGGTTGCCGAAGGCCGCCCCCATATCGTCGACCGGATCATCGACGGCGATGTGACGCTGATCTTCAACACCACCGAAGGCTGGCAGAGCCTCAAGGATTCGCAATCGATCCGGGCTTCGGCGCTGAGCGGGAAGGTTGCCTATTACACCACCGCGGCGGCTTCGCTGGCGGCGGCGGAGGCGATTGCTGCACTGCGGCAAACTAGGCTTGAAGTGCGCTCGCTGCAGGATTACTATAACAATTGATCAATCGCGCCTTCCCGAAACATGCGACTGAGCGGGCTTCGTTGCCGCAAGGCGCGGAGGGAGGCGACTAGTCGCCGCGGAAGGCGCGGCGCAGGAGGATGGAGTTACGATGGCGACTGTCGAAAAGCTGCCGATGCTGGCCGAGGGCTATGAGCGCCTGATCGCCGAGCTCAAGGCGCTGCGCGAGGAGCGGCCGTTGATCGTCGACGCGATCGAGGAAGCGCGCGCGCACGGCGACCTGTCGGAGAACGCCGAATATCACGCCGCCAAGGAACGGCAGGGCCAGGTCGAGGCAAGCATCGCCGATCTCGAGGACAAGGTCAGCCGCGCGCAGATCGTCGATCCGGCGACGCTTTCGGGCGACAAGATCATCTTCGGCGCCACGGTGACCTTGCTCGACGATGACGACAAGCCGGTCAGGTACCAGATCGTCGGCCCCTATGAGGCCGACGCCAAGCTGGGCCGGATCAGCTACGCCTCGCCGCTCGGCAAGGCGCTCATCGGCCGCAGGGTCGAGGACGAGATCGAGGTTTCGGTCCCCGCGGGCGACCGGTTCTACGTGGTCGACAGGATCGAATTCATCTGAACCGAAACCAAAAAAGGCCCCGGATCATCCGGGGCCTTGTTCGTTTAGCGCTTGAGCATGTCCGGCTCGAGCAGGCGGTGCAGGTGCACCACCACATATTTCATCTCGGCATCGTCGACCGTGCGCTGCGCGGCGCCGCGCCAGGCTTCTTCGGCGCTTTCATAGTCGGGGAAGACCCCGACGAAATCCATCTGTTCAAGATTGACGAATTCGATGTGCTGCGGGTCCTTGACGCGCCCGCCGATCACGAGGTGCAGTTTCTGTTTGCTCATGGGGCTTTCCTGGGAAGGAGGATGCGCGCCCATAATCGTCGCGGTGTGGTTAGGCAACCCCGCCGCCGGGAGCAGGCCGTCTACTTGCGAAGCCGCGCCGCCAGCCTGATCGCCTCTCCGGCAAGCTCGACGCCCTTGCTCCGCGCGGAGCGGCCCGCCTTGCCGGCCTTACGGCGCAAGGGAGCGGTGCCTTCGTCCAGCCGGGCAAGCCCTTCGCGGCCTGCGTCGCCGGCCTTGTCTGCGGCCTGCCGGCTCAGTGCCAGGCCCAGTTCGGCGGCGGCGATTGCCAGTCCGGCAATGCCGCGCCCGCTCCTGCCGGCCGATCGCCGGGGCAGCATCGCGCCGATCACCAGGCCAAGGCCCGCACCCGCCGCAAGCGTCAGCAGCGGATGGTCCGAAGCCAGGGTGCGAATGCCGCTGGCCGGATCGTTGGCCGAAAGGGGTTGGCGTTCAGGCACGGCGGGCAGGCTTTCGCTGTCCCGGTCGAGCCGGTCCTGCGAAGCGGCGATGCGTTCGCGAATACGGTCGCTGCGTTGGTCGGTTTCACTCACGGTCTTCTGACTCCTCGAAACCCCCTGCGTCCTCCGAAAATTCGGCATTGTTCCGCTTGCGGTCGATCAGGCGCTTGCCCAGCGCCAGCAGCGGCTCGCGAAAGAACCACAGCGCCAGCGCGGCGGTGGTTCCGGCAATGATGCCCTTGCTCTCCTTCGCCACCGCAAGGCCCTGTTCGATGCCCTTGGCGGCTTCGTCGGTGGCCTTGGCCTTGATCCGCGCCGGTACCGAGCGGGCGGCAAGATCGGCCTTGACCTGGGCCAGCCGCGCATCGAACAGGCCGCGCGCTGCACTGCGGTTGGCGCGGTCGTCGGTCAGGCGGCGTTCGGTTTCGTTCATGGCGCGGGCTCGCTTTCGGTGAGCTGCGCGGACATCCGCTTCCAACGCTTGCCCGCCGCCAGCGCGGCAAGACCGGCCGAGACCAGCAGGCCCAGCACCACGATCAGCGTGGCGAGCCAGCCGCCGACCAGTTCGGACAGGGCCAGCAGCAGTCCCATCACCAGCGCCATCAGCGCGAAGAACACTAGCGCCAGCGCCAGCGCGCCCCAGCCGGCAATACCCTTGACGCCTTGCCCGGCAACCAGCGCCCGGCTCTTCTGATAGGCCAGTTCCGCTTCGAGCAAGGTGCGCCCGTCGTCGACCATCTGGCGCATATCGTCGACCAGCGACCGCTCGGCGGCGTCGGCGGGCGAAGGTGCGATCAGGGGCGGGGTTTCATCGTCCATGCCGTGAGACAAGAGGCAACAGTGGCGCCCGTGTCAATCGTGCGGTCAGGCTTCGTCGGACGATCCGCCGCGGAACAGCCGGGCCACGAAGAAGCCCACGACCGCCGCGATGCCGATCGCCACGCCGGGTTTCTTGCGCACGAATTCCTTCGCGTCCTCGCCCAGTTCGGCCAGATCCTTGGCTTCGATCTTGGCGGCGGTTTCCTGCATCGAGCGGGCGGCGGTACGGGCATAATCGCCATAGCGCGTGCCCAGCTTCTCATCGATGGTCCCGGCGTTGTCGGAAACGATCTTGCCCAGGCTGGCAAGCGCGTCGCTGGTCTTGGCCTTGCCTTCCTGGGCCATTTCGCCCGCGCGGTCCTTGGCCTGCGCGGCCAGATCCTTGGCGTCGGCGGCCCAGTCATTGCCCTTGGCGCTGAGCTGGTCCTTGTAGGCGCCGGCCTTGGCCTTGGCTTCGCTGGTCAGCGCATTGGCGCCGGCCTTGGCTTCCTCGATCGCTTTGGAAAACTTGGCCTTGGCCTCGCCGGTCGCGTCGCTCATCGCGACAGCCTTCTTCGGCGCAGCTTTCCGCGCCGCCGGAGCCTTCTTGGCAGGGGTGGACTTGGAGGGGGTCTTGGCCATTGTCTTACCTTTCGCTGCCCGCCAGCCGGGCCATGGATTCAAGATGGATACGAATTACACCGCCTGCAAGGCCTTGTCATGCTGCATTGCAACTTGCAGGCCGGGGCGCCGCTGCCTAGAGGCTGGCAACCGCACTATCGGAGGTAAGTTCCCATGACCGCGATTATCGACATCCACGCCCGCGAAGTGCTCGACAGCCGGGGCAATCCCACCGTCGAGGTGGACGTGCTGCTCGACGATGGCAGCTTCGGCCGCGCGGCGGTCCCCTCGGGCGCCTCGACCGGCGCGCACGAGGCGGTGGAACTGCGCGATGGCGACAAGGCGCGGTATCTGGGCAAGGGCGTGCTCAAGGCCGTGGCCGCGGTGAACACCGAGATCGCCGACACGCTGCTGGGCCTCGACGCCGAGGACCAGCGCGACATCGACGCGGCGATGATCGATCTGGATGGGACAGACAACAAGGGCCGGCTGGGCGCCAACGCGATCCTCGGCACCAGCCTGGCGGTGGCCAAGGCCGCCGCGAACGCGCGCGGGCTGCCGCTCTATTCGTATATCGGCGGGGTTTCGGCACATGTCCTGCCGGTGCCGATGATGAATATCATCAACGGCGGCGAGCATGCCGACAATCCGATCGATTTCCAGGAATTCATGATCATGCCGGTCGGCGCCGACAGCCTGGCCGAAGCCGTGCGGTGGGGCGCCGAAGTGTTCCACACGCTGAAGAAGGGCCTCCACGATAAGGGCCTCGCCACCGCGGTTGGCGACGAGGGCGGCTTTGCGCCGAACCTGTCGAGCACCCGCGCCGCGCTCGATTTCATCATGGAATCGATCGGCAAGGCGGGCTTCAAGGCTGGTAGCGACATCAAGCTCGCGCTCGACTGCGCGGCGACCGAGTTCTTCCGCGACGGCAAGTACGAAATCAGCGGCGAAGGGCTTTCGCTCAGCCCCGAAGCGATGGCCGATTACCTCGCCGCGCTGTGCAAGGACTATCCGATCGTCTCGATCGAGGACGGGATGGGCGAGGATGATTTCGTCGGCTGGAAGGCGGTGACCGACCTGCTTGGCGACAAGGTCCAGCTGGTCGGCGACGATCTGTTCGTCACCAATCCCAAGCGTTTGCAGATGGGCATCGCCCAGGGCCTCGCCAATTCGCTGCTGGTCAAGGTCAACCAGATCGGTTCGCTGTCCGAAACGCTGGATGCGGTAAGCATTGCCAACCGCGCGGGCTATACCGCGGTCATGTCGCACCGTTCGGGCGAGACCGAGGATTCGACCATTGCCGACCTTGCCGTGGCCACCAACTGCGGCCAGATCAAGACCGGCAGCCTGGCCCGCTCCGACCGGCTGGCCAAGTACAACCAGCTGATCCGCATCGAGGAAGAGCTGGGCGACGCGGCGCACTATGCCGGCGCCGGGGCCTTCGGGCGGCTCGGCTAGACGCTGGATCTTGCATCCAATTTCATAACCCCGCCCCTGTGGGGGAAGACGCGACCGGGGGGTAAGTCCAGCCCGTTCCATTAGTGCTGTCGCCAGCGCGGATGGCTGGATCAGGAGTCGCGAAAACACGCAAAATCCGAACTGGAATTTGCGGTTGCCTTGGCTCGAATATGCGGCTTAATCGTGCGATTAAGAAACAGGCGAGGAGCGGGCATGACCTCTATCCCCAGCGAACCGGCGGCGGTCACGCCTGCCTGGCTCACCGGCAAGCTGCAGGCGGCCGGCGTGCTGGCGGATGCACAGGTCAGCGCGATCCGCTGGGAGCCGATCGGCACCGGCCAGGTCGGCGACAGCGCGCGTTTCCATCTCAGCTATGACCGCGAAGGGGCAGGCCCGGCAACGGTCGCCGGCAAGTTTCCCGCTGCCGATGCGATGAGCCGGGGAACCGCGGCGGCGTTCGGCCTCTATGCCAAGGAAGTCGGCTTCTACCGTGAATTGGCCCCGCAGGTCGACATTCGCGTGCCCCGCGCGCATGTGGCAGAAATTGCCGATGACGGCATCGAATTCGTGCTGATCTTCGAAGACCTCGGGCCGTGCCGGGGCGGCAACCAGCTTGACAGTTGCAGCCTGGCCGATGCCCGCGCCGCGATGCGCCAGGCCGCCGCGCTGCACGCGCCAAGCTGGAACAATGCCGCCATCATCGCGACCGAATGGCTCAAGCCGAGGGAAGGGCTGACCGAACAGATCAGGGCGCTCTACGACAATGCCCAGACGCTCTTCCGCGAACGCTATGGCGATATTCTCGAACCTGAGATGATGGCCATCTGCGAGGAACTGAACGAGGCGCGCGACATCTGGTTCGGGCATGATCGCGGGCCGAAATGCCTGATCCACGGTGATTTCCGGCTCGACAACATGCTGTTCGATATCCAGGGCGGAGCCGAACCGATCGCGGTACTCGACTGGCAGACCGTGGCGGTGGGCAATGCGCTGACCGATATCGGCTATTTCATGGGGACGGGGATCGGCAACGCGCTGCGTGCGCCGCATGAAGCCGAACTGCTCGATCTCTATTGCGCCGAAATGACCGCGCGCGGGGTACCGCTCAACCGCGAAGCGATCTGGGATGACTATGTCGTCGGGGCGATCCACGGCATTTCCACCGCGGTGTTCAGCGCCGCTTACGTCGAACGTACCGAGCGCGGCGATGCCAACTTCCTGTCGATGGCCCGTGGCGGCTGCGCGCTCGCGCTGGCGCACGGCAGCATGGCGAAACTGAAAGGCTAAGACTGTGGTCCTGACCAAAGGCGACGATTTTCCGCTGCACCAGACGCCCGAGCCGGTCGCCTATGCCGGGACCGACCGGAACTTCTACGACCGCTATTTCTTCAACGGCTATGCCCCCGATGGTTCGGGATTCTTCGCCGCGGCGCTGGGGGTCTATCCACATCTCAACGTGATGGACGCGCACTTTTCGGCGATCCGCGACGGGGTGCAATACAACCTTCACGCCAGCCGCGAGCTGGGGATGGAGCGGATGGATACCCAGGTCGGGCCGATCCGCATCGAGGTGATCGAGCCGCTGAACAAGTTGCGCGTGATCGTCGATGGCGAGGGGCTCAAGGCCGACCTGACCTTTACCGGCCGCGCCTTTCCGATCGAGGAGCCGCGCTTCATCCACCGGATCGGCCCGCGCACGTTCATGGACTATACCCGGCTGACCCAGAACGGCCACTATACCGGCTGGATCGAGATCGACGGCCAGCGGCAGGAATGCGCTGCCGGGACCGCCGGAACGCGCGATCGCAGCTGGGGCGTGCGGCCCGTCGGCGCGCGCGACGATCAGCCGCATGGTTCGGGCGTGGTTCCCGGCTTCTTCTGGCAGTGGACCCCGATCAACTTCGCCGACCGTTCGGTGTTCTTCCACGTCAACGCCGATGCCAGGGGCAACCGCTGGAACACCCGCGCGGTGATCGCGCCGGACGGATCGGACGCCGAGGCGCTGTTCGATACCGAAGGCGAAATGACCTCGCCGCTCGCGCCGGGCACCCGCTGGCCGACCGACGGCAAGCTGGTGATCGAAGGGCCGGACGGCCCCGAAACGCTGACCCTTACCCCGCTGGGCCGGTTCCAGATGCGCGGGCTGGGCTATACCTCGCCGAAATGGAACCACGGTCTTTACCACGGCCCGCTGGCGGTCGAGCGCGAGGATTTCGGCCTTGCCCAGTGCGATCCCGGATCGATGGACAACTATCATGTCCAATTGCCGTGCAAGGTCAGCAGCGATCGACACGGCGAAGGCATCGGCGTATTCGAACAGCTTATCATCGGCCCCTATGCGCCGATGGGATTGAGGGAGTTCATGGACCTTGGCTGAAGGCAGGATGGGACCCCGGCTGATCGCGGCAGGGGTTGCCGTGCTTGGCCTGATGGCGGGCGGCGCCAGTGGCTGGTGGTCGATCACCAGGGGCATGGGCGGAGAGAACTATTCGGGCTGGTATGGCAGCCGGGTGACCGGTTCGGCCGATGCCGGGCCGTGGCTGCGCGCGCGCGTCGCGGTTGCCGGATTGCTGGCGCTGACACGCGACCAGGCGATCTATTTCACCCGCAAGACCGACGACAGCGGGCAGCCGCTGCGCGAGGAGTGCCGCTACCGGGTGACCGGCGGGGCGCTGCCCGGCAAGTGGTGGTCGGTGACGGTCTATGCCGCCGACAATTACCTGCCGCTCAACGATGATGACGCCCTGTCGTTCGATGCAACCGAAGTGAAGGTCGATGCGCAGGGCAAATGGGCCGCGATCCTCTCGCCGACCCCGCCCGAAGGCGAGGCCTGGGCCTCGACCCGCAAGGCCGGGAATTTCGACATCACGCTGCGGATCTATCAGCCCGACAAGTCGGCGCAGGATGATTTCGCCTCGATCCCGATGCCCGGGGTCACCAAACTCGATTGCGGAGGCAAGGCATGAACCGCGCGCTCAAGCTGGGGCTGCTGTTTACCGCCGCCGCCGTTGTCGGCCATGTCGGGCTGGTGCTCGCGGTGCCGGGCAGGCTCATGGACAAGGTCATGGACCGCGCATCGCAGGATGGGGCGATGATCAACCAGTTCGAGTTCGGCGCGCGCACCACCAAGGATTCGCGCCGGGTGGTGCGGCCTTCGCCGGACCTGGCCTATTCGACCTGCGTCTACGACCTGTCGAAGGGACCGGTGCAGATTGCCGCCGCGCCGACGCCCAACGGAGGCTATGTCTCGATTTCGGTGTTCGACGCCAATACCGATAACATCGCGGTGTTTGACACCAGCCAGCAGCCGCAGGGGATCAGCTTCGTCCTTGCCCGCAAGGGCCAGCAGGTTCCGGCGGGCGCCAAAGTGGTGATCTCGCCGTCCGATCGCGGGATGGTCCTCGAC
Source organism: Sphingomonadaceae bacterium (assembly GCA_046348665.1). GTDB lineage: Bacteria > Pseudomonadota > Alphaproteobacteria > Sphingomonadales > Sphingomonadaceae > Novosphingobium. The sequence continues at coordinate 166,097 of JAXMDV010000002.1, forward strand.
CGGCGGCTGGCGGCAAACGACGCGCAGTTCGCCGCTGCCGACCAGGCCCGCCGGGCCGACCGGTGCGCACCGGTCGGCTAGGGGTTACTTCATAAGCGTGACGTGACCGGACTTGGTGTGTTTCATCTGGCCCGAGGTGAACTGCACCACCACGCTGCCCGCCGCATGCAGGCCGGAGCTGACCTTTTCGCCAAAGCTTGCGCCCTGGGTCTGCCTGGGGGTGGACACGTTGGTGCTGATCCGTGCCGGGGTCTGGTCGATGGTGCGGGCAGCGGCGCCGGGTTGCGGCGCGGTGCATGATACCGTGCCGTCGACGATCTCGTAGCTCTCGCCGCCGATCCGCAGCACGACCTTGTCGAAGTGCTTGCCTCCGCAAACCTTGGCAAGCTGCGGGCTGGCCTTGTCGAAGGTAAGCGTCAGGTTCTGCACGCTGTCCTGGGTTCCGGCATAGGCGAGGTCCGCGCGGCCATCGCCGTCCACGTCTCCAACCACGGCGCCCGAAGCCATGCGCGCGCCCTTGCCCTTGGCGAGATCCCAGGTGGCGCGCGAAGGCGATCCGGTCTTGCCGGTGGCCATGCCGCTGGCCATTTCGCGCGATGAGGTGACCGTGCTGCACTGGCCGGCGCTGCACGTGCCGAACGACCAACTGTCGACCTCGATCGGCGCGGCCGCGGCTTCGCCATCGACACCTTGTATTTCGAGGAAAATATCGCTCGCGGCGAAGGCCGGAACGGCGGCGAATGCGGTGGCCGAAGCCAGCAGGCAGGCAATTGTCTTGTTCATCATGCCCCTTCTCCCTTGTTGTGCCGCAAAGGCTGCACCTGCACAGCTTAACGCAAAATGGCGCGTTTGGTAATCTGGCAGCAAGGTTGGGACAGCACCGCCGCGCCCGATGCGATCATCGGCGCGGCGGCGGCGGCGATTACTCCTGCGGGAGGGCCTTGTTGAGCTGGGTGATCTGCTCGGGCATCAGTTCGATGTCGATCGCCTCGATCAGCTCGTCAAGCTGGTCGGCGGTGGTCGCGCTGGCGATCGGCGCGGCGATGCCGGGCTGGTCGAGCAGCCAGGCCAACGCCACCTGGGCGACGGTCGCTTCGCATTCCTTGGCGATGCGGTCCATCACCGCGAGCAGGGCGGGGCCGTGCTCGGCATACTTCTTCAGCGTTGCGCCGCGCGGATAGCGATCGAAATCGGCGGGCTTGCGATACTTGCCGGTCAGGTAGCCGCTGGCGAGCCCGTAGTACGGCAGCATCACCACATCGTTCGCCACGCAGAAGTTCTGGTAATCGGCATCGAAGTCGGCGCGCTCGATCAGGTTGTACTGGTTCTGCAGCACCGAAAAGCCGCGCACGCCGCGCGCCTTGGCCGCGGCGAGGGCAGAGCGCAGCCGGTCTTCGCTGAAGTTCGAGGCGCCGGCTTCGCGGACCTTGCCGGCGGCGATCAGCGCGGCGAAGCCTTCGGCCACTTCGTCCTGCGGGGTTTCGGGATCGTCGCGGTGGGCATAGTAGAGATCGACGTAGTCGGTCTGCAGCCGTTCGAGCGAAAGCGCGAGCTGGCGTTCCAGCACCTCGGGCTTGAGGTCTCCGGGCCTGCCCATCACCCCGGTCTTGGTGGCGATCCGCATGTCGCCCCGCACCCCGCGGTCCTTGAGCCAGGCGCCGATCACCTTTTCGCTTTCGCCGCCGGTGTGGCCAGGCACCCAGACCGAATAGCATTCCGCCGTATCGATCATCCGCCCGCCCGCTTCATAGAACGCGTCGAGCACTTCGAAGCTGGTGTCCTGGTCGGCGGTCCAGCCGAAGACGTTGCCGCCAAGCACCAGCTTGAGGCCCGAAAGCGATGGATGGCGGCTCATGCGAACTTCTCCTTGAGCGCGAGCAGCGCGATGGCCGCCTTGGCCGCCTCGCCGCCCTTGTCCTTCTGCTTGGGATCGGCGCGCACCAGCGCCTGGTCTTCGTTCTCCACGGTCAGGATGCCGTTGCCGATCGCGATCCCGTCCATCGTCAGCGCCATGACCCCGCGCGCGCTTTCGCCCGCGACGATCTCGAAATGATAGGTCTCGCCGCGGATCACCACGCCGATCGCGACATAGCCGTCGTATTCGCCGGACTGGTCGGCAAGCGAGATCGCGCCGGGAATTTCGAGCGCGCCGGGCACGGTGATGACATCGGCCTGGTGCCCCGCTGCCTTCAGCGCAGCCTTGGCGCCGGCCACCAGCATGTCGTTGAGGTGGTCATAGAAGCGCGCTTCGACGATAAGAAACCTTGCCATCACTTACTCCGGGATCGGGCGTTCGCCGACGATGTTGAGGCCGTATCCCTCGATCGCGACAATATTGCGGTGCGAATTGGTCAGCAGGATCATGTCCTGGATGCCCAGGTCCGAAAGGATCTGCGCGCCGATGCCATAGGCGCGCAAGTCCATGTCGGGCAAGGGGGCGCGCGCCAATTCGGCGTTGAGCTGTTCGGGCGTGCTGGGCATCAGCACCACGATCACCCCGGCGCCGGCGCGGCCGATCTCGTCCATCGCGCGTTGCAACACGCGCTTGCGCGAGCCGGGCTGGCCCAGCACGTCGGAATAGATCGAGATACCGTGCATCCGCACCAGCGTGGGTTCGCCCGGAACGATGTGGCCCTTCTGCAGCACGATGTTGACCGTGCCGTCGGTCTTGCTGCGAAACGACTTGGCGGTCCATTCGCCGCCATAGTCCGAAATGAACGGCGCCTCGCTGACGCATTCGACGAGGTGATCGTGCCGGCGGCGATATTCGATCAGGTCGCGGATCGTGCCCATCTTCAGGCCGTGCTTGCGCGCGAAGGGGATCAGATCGTCCATCCGCGCCATCGTGCCGTCCTCGTTCATGATCTCGCAGATCACGCCCGAGGGGTTGAGGCCGGCAAGGCGCGAAATGTCGACCGAAGCCTCGGTATGCCCGGCGCGCACCAGCACGCCGCCATCGCGCGCGATCAGCGGAAAGACGTGGCCGGGCGTGACGATGTCCTGCCGGCCCTTGGTCGAATCGATCGCCACGGCGACGGTGCGGGCGCGATCGGCGGCGGAGATCCCGGTGGTCACCCCTTCGCGCGCCTCGATCGAGACGGTGAAGGCGGTTTCGTGGCGGGTGCCGTTGTTGCGGCTCATCAGTTCGAGCCCGAGAGTTTCGGTCCGCTCGCGCGTCAGCGTCAGGCAGATCAGCCCGCGCCCGTGGGTGGCCATGAAATTGACCGCATCGGGGGTGGCCATCTGTGCCGGGATCACCAGATCGCCCTCGTTTTCGCGGTCCTCGTCGTCGACCAGGATGAACATCCGGCCGTTGCGGGCCTCGTCGATGATCTCCTCGATACCGACCAGCACCGGGCTTTCGTCGCTGTCCCACAGGAACGCCTCGAGCTTGCGCAGGGTATCGGTGGTGGGGTTCCAGTCCGGCTCGGTGCAGTCACGCAAGGTGTTGGCATGGAGCCCCGCCGCGCGGGCCAGGCCGGAGCGGGACATTCCGCCATCGGCAACCAGCCGGCGGACGCGATCGATGATGTTCGTAGCCATGAGTCGCGGACTATCACATTTAAATGTGATATCCAACATCAAGATCACATTGTCTGCGCCATTCCTTGTCAGGGAGGACTTCAGTCTCCCTTGAACACGGGTTTGCGCTTTTCAAGGAAGGCGCTGACCGCCTCGGCATTGTCCCTGGTGGCATGGGCGACCGACTGCATCGCCGCCGACATTTCCAGAACCTGGCCGATCGACATCGACTGCGCGTCCCAGATCAGCCGCTTGGCCATGCGCACCGCGAACGGAGGATTGCAGGCGATCCGCGCGGCCATTGCGCGGGCGGCATCGAGCAACTCGGCGTCGGGCACGACCTTGCTGACCAGCCCGATCGCCAGCGCCTCGGCCGCGTCGATCGTCTCGCCGGTCAGGGTCAGTTCGGCGGCCTTTGAAAAGCCGACGATCCGCTGCAGCAGCCAGGCGCCGCCATCGCCCGGGATGATCCCCAGCTTGACGAAGCTTTCCGCGAATTTCGCGCTTTCGCCGGCCACGCGCAAGTCGCACATGCAGGCCAGATCGAGCCCGGCGCCGATCGCCGGGCCATTGACCGCCGCGATCACCGGCACCTCAAGCGCCGCGAAGGCCAGCGGCAGGCGCTGGATCCCGCTCTTGTAGTTGCGCCGGGTGCGCGCCGGCAGGCTGGCGTTGAGGCCGCCCGCGTCGGGCTTCATCATCTTGAGATTGCCGCCAGCCGAAAAGGCGGGGCCGGCACCGGTGAGGATGGCGACCCGCACGTTCGGATCGTTTTCCATGTCGGCCAGCCGATCCAGCAGTGCCTCGATCAGTTCGAGGTCGGAGATCGGGTTGCGGATCTCGGGCAGGTTGAGCGTGATCGTGGCAATGCCATCGGCATCGACACTGTAAAGAACCGGGGCGTCCGACATCGTGATCTCCTTGAACCTCAGCCGAGCATGCGCTCGATGAACCAGAAGCTGGCCGTTATCCCGATTGCATAGCTTGCGGCAAGCGTTGCCGGACGCAGGGCAGGGGGCTGGAAGCGGCGCAGCAGCGCAATCACCGCCAGGCACGCGGCGATGATGATCAATTGCCCGCCTTCAACCCCCAGATTGAAGGTCAGCAGCGCCACCGGAACGTCGCCTTCGGGCAGGCCGATCTCGCGCAGCGCGCCGGCAAAGCCGAAGCCGTGGATCAGGCCGAAACCGAACGCGACCATCCACGGAATCCGTTCGGACAGGCGCGGCGCGGCGGGATCCTGCTTGACGATCTCGACCGCCAGGAAAATGATCGACAGCGCGATCAGCGCCTCGACGGGGGCCTGGGGCAGCCCGAACAGCCCCAGCGTGGTTCCGGCAAGAGTGATGGTATGGGCAAGGGTAAAGGCGGTCGCCGCCTTGATCACGGTCCAGGTGCGGGCAAGCAGAAGCACCAGCGCGATCACGAACAGCAGGTGGTCGTAACCGGACAGGATATGCTCCACCCCCAGCACGAAATAGCTGCGCGCCACTTCCCAGCCATCGGGAACGGTCGCGACTTCGACCATCGCATCGTGCGGGGTCAGCCGCGCGGCCTGGACCGGCCGGCCCAGCGGGGCGATCCGCAGCAGGGCATCGGTGAAAGCCCCGTCCATTCCGGCAATCCCGACCTGGCTTCCGGCCAGATCCTTGCGGCAGGTCAGCGTGCTTTCGGCAACCAGCGCGGCATTCTCGAGCCGGGCAGCGGGGGGTGACTGGGTGCAGAAATCGGGAAAATGCGGCCGCGCACGGGTGGCCAGTCCGCCCAGCACCGGGGCCTTCCAGACCAGCCGCCAGTGCTGCGCATCCTTCTGGGTCAGCTCGAGGTAGCCCGGGCGCAGTTCGTCGGCCTGCGCGGCCCCGGCGACCATGAGCGACAGAAGCGCCAGCAGCAGGCGAAACCAGTTCCTCACTTGGGCTGCTCGATCACCACGTCATAGCCCTTGAGGATCCGCTGATAGCTTTCGCCCTGGACCCTCGCGATCGCGGCCGCGCGCCAGTCGTTCTCGACGCGCTGGCGGACCTTGGCGAGGCTCGGCTTGTCGGGCGCGGTGCGCCCCTCGACCTTGACGAGGTGCAGCCCCAGCCCCGAAGCGATCGGTCCCTGCCACTGACCTGCCGGGACATTGCGCAGGGCAAGCGTGAACTCATCCCCGAACATGCCCGAAATTTCGCCGGCCCCGGCGCTGTCGAGGCGCGCGGGAAGCGGGGCGGGAATGCCGCTGGCGGGCTTTCCGGCGCGCAGCAGTTGCAGCTTGGCGTCGGCCTCGGCGCGGGCCTGCGGACTGTCGGCGCCAAGGTAGACCTGGCTGAAGGTGGTGCGCGGGTCTTCGGTATAACGCGCCGGATCCTTGTCGATCAGCGCCTGCAGTTCACCGTCACCGGGGGTGGCGGTTTCGGCCTCGGCGACCGCCATGCTTTCCATCTTGCGCCGCATCCGCCGCACCACGACCTCGTCGTCCTGGTCAAGCCCGAGGCGCAGCGCCTCGCGGTAATAGACCTGGTCCTGGACATAGTCGCGGATCAGCCCATCGAGCTCGTCCTGCGAGGGCATGCGCCGGAAGCTGTCATAGAAGCGCTGGGCAATTGCGCCCACGACCTGCTCGTTGACCACGATCCGCCGCTCGCCAAGATCGGGCGGACGCCCGGACAGCAGCCAGAACACCATCGCTCCGGCGATCAGGAAGTGGACCAGCGGCTCCCGCAGGAGCCGCCGGACGTTGTCTTTGAAGTTCATGTCAGGCCGGGGTGTACCAGATCGCGGAAGTATAGGCGCGTTCCTGCTGCTTGAGCGGGATGTCCGGCGACAGGGTCAGCTTGTACTTGACCATGTCGTAGTCGACCCAGTTCGGTGTCGGGATCATCAGCACCCGGACATAATAGAACGCGCGCACCGATGCATCGAATTCGGGATCGCTCCAGACCGTGGAGAGTTCGGGCGCGCCGATCGAATTCTGGTAGGTCGCCGTGGCGGTATCGACCGTGTCGCCCACCAGCGGCACCTTGCCGCCAGCCAGCTTGCGCTTGCCGTCCATGTCGCTCCACACCACGTCGAAGACCTTCTCGTGGGCCTGTCCGGCCTTGTCGACCCAGCCCTTGACCACCTGGACGCGGTCGAGGTTGCCGTCGATCGGATCCTTGAGCGCCGAGACGATGAAGCTGGGCGCGCCCTTGCCGCCGGGCTTGAGTTCGCCGCCCATCGGCACGCCGCGGCCATAGCCGGCCTTGACCCAGTCACCCTTGAGGTCATCCGCCTTGAAATCCCACCCGCCGAAGAACCGCACGGTCATGCGCGGGCCGGTGCTGCCATAGACCTCGCGGCGCATCATCGCGTCCCAGATCGCCTCGCGGCTGTTGCTGGTCGCCCAGACCGCCGAATAGCCGCTGGCCAGCGACTGCCAGTTCATCCGGCCGCTGTCCATTCCGGGGACGAACCCGTCGGTCGCGCGGTGGTTGCTGGGTTCCACTCCGGGATGCTTGCCGAAGAAATTGTTGTCATCCGCGGTGGTCAGCGAAGTGTGCGCGTCGGTTCCGCCCAGCACGCCGAACTTGTAGGGGTTCACGCCCAGCCGCTGCTCAAGCAGCAGGCCGCGCTTGAGCGCCTCGCGAACATAGGAACCGGCATAGTCGCCCGGCTTGGTCGGCTGGTTGTTGAGCAGGTTGTTCTTGTCCCAGCCGACGGTTCCTTCCGCCGCGAATTCGTCATTGGGCGAAAGGAAGGGATGCGTTTCGCTCGCCCCCTTCATCTGGGTGATTTCGACCACCGGTTCATGCGCGGCCCGGCGGCGCGCATATTCGGCGGTCATCGGCCCGCCGTTGGGGTCGGTCAGCATGAACATCAGGCCGTTCGACAGGTTCGAGTTGTGCGGGATCGCCAGCACCTTGCCGCCGGTGCTCTTCTCATACGAGTCCATGTAGTCCCACAGCTTGTCGGGCCACAGGTCGGCGCTGGGATCAAGCGGATCGACTTTCGATACCTTGTCGATCCCGTCGCGGAAGATGACGTTGCGGTGCAGGTTGTTGCCGCCCTGCATCAGCGTGTACTCGAAGCCGAGGAAAGCGGTGAACTTGCCGGGCTGGTTGTAGCTTTCGACCGCCTTGAGGCTTTCGTTCCAGATCTTGTGGGTACGCTCAACCGCCTTGGCCGGATCATTGAGCGCCGCCGGCAGCTTGTTTTCACCGCGAGCCTTGAGCAATTCGCCCGTAGCAAGCAGCGACTCCTTGGGCCCCTGATGCATCAGGTCGTACCAGCGCAGCAACATCGGATCGCTGATCAGCATGCGCGGCGCATCGTAGAGCGCCTTGAGCGAGCCCAGGCCTTCGGCGTGGTCGGTCACCACCAGGAAGTCGAGCGGACGGGCCAGCTTGGCCTTGACCCCGGTCGAACTGGTCACTTCCTCGCCGCTGGCGAAACGCAGGGCCTGTTCCGGATCGAGCCGGTTGCCAAATCCGAAGGCATCGACCGAGTTCGAGGTGTGCAGGTGGGTGTCGCCCCAATAGACCTTTTCGGGATAGGCGGTGTTCTTGACCTCCGCCTTTCCGCCGGTCGCCTGTTTGATCTTGTCGCAGCCGCTGACCAGCGACGTCGATCCCAGCAGCAATACCGCTGCGAATACAGCCTTGCGCATCCTTGTCCCTCCTTGAACCCCTACAGGTTTCTTATGGCAACCGGATCATTCGCCAGGCAGGCCCGCGCGTCAATCGCCAAATTGCCCTGCGGGGATGGATCAGGCCGGATTATACCAGATCGGCGAGGTATATCCGCGTTCCTGCTGCTTGAGCGGGATCTTCGGATCCAGCGTCAGGTGAAACCGCAGCGCATCATAGGCGACCCAGGTCGGAGTCGGGATTTCCAGCACGCGCAGGTAATAGAACGCGCGGACCGAGGGATCGAATTCGGGATCGGTCCAGACCGCCGCCAGCGCGGGCGCGCCGATCGAGTTGGCATAGGTCGCCCGGGCCGTGTCGACCGTATCGCCGACCGCCGGCACCTTGCCATTGATGGCGACGCGCCTGGCCATGTCGCTCCACACCACGTCGAAAACCTTTTCCTGGGCCTGGCCGGACTTGTCGATCCAGCCCTTGACCACCTGAACCCGGTCGAGATTGGCGCCGATCGGGTCCTTGAGCGCGGATACCATGAAGCTGGGCGCGCCGCCCTTGCGGGCTTTCAGGTCGCCGCCCATCGGCACACCGCGCGAATAGCCGACCTTGACCCAATCTCCCTTGAAGTCGCCGGCGTTGAAATCCCACCCGCCGAAGAAGCGCAACACCATGCGCGGGCCGGTGGTGCCATAGACTTCCTTGCGCATCATCGCGTCGAAGATCGCCGCGCGGGTGTTGCTGGTGGCCCAGACCGCGGCATAGCCGCTGGCCATGTAGTTCCAGCCCTGGCGCTCGTCATGGCGGCCAAGCCCCTGGGTCTGGGTGACCCGCCTGGGTGACGGTTCCTGTCCCGGATGCTTGCCGAAGAAATTGTCGTCATCGGCGGTGGTCAGGCCGGTGTGGCTGTCGGTCGATCCGACCACGCCGTACTTGTAGGGATTGACGCCGGTGCGCTGCTGGATCAGCAGCCCGCGCTTGAGCGCTTCGCGCACGTAGGATCCCGGCCACATGTCGGGCGTGGTCCTTTGCGAAAAGTCGAGATTGCCCAGTTCCCAGCCGGCATCGCCATAGCCGGCGAATTCGTCGTTGGGCGACATGAAGGGATGGCTTTCGCTGTCACCCTTGATCTGGGTGATTTCGACCAGCGGTTCGCGGGCGGCGCGGCGGCGGGCATAGTCCGCGCTCATCGGGCCGCCGCTGGGGTCGGTCATCATGAACATCAGGCCGTTCGACAGGTTCGAATTGTGCGGGATGGTCAGGGCCTTGCCGCCAGTCTTCGCTTCGTAGGTGTCGAGATAGTCCCACAGCTCGTCCGGCTTGGTCGTGCCGAACGAGGCGAGCGGCGGAAATTGTGCCACCCGGTTGCCGCTGTCGCGGAAGATCACGTTGCGGTGCAGGTTGTTGCCGCCGTCCATCAGGGTGTATTCAAAACCCAGGAAAGCCGTGAACTTGCCCGGTTCGTTATAGCGTTCGACCGCGCCGATGTGCGCCATCCAGTTCTTGTGCAGCCGCTCTGCCGCGCCATCGGGATTGACCAGTTCGGGGGGCAGGGTGTTCCTGGCCTTGGCGTCGATGATCTCGCCCACCGCCTTGATCGACTGTTCGGGGCCGGCGTGCATCATGTCGTACCAGCGCACCATCATCGGGTGCGGGATCAGGCTGCGCGGAGCGTTGTAGAGATCCTTGATCGTGGCGAACCCATCGGAGTGGTCGGCGATCACCAGGAAGTCGAGCGGCCGCTTCAACCGGGCCTTGATCCCGGTCGACGAGGTGACCTCCTCGCCGCGGGCAAAGCGCAGGGCATCTTCCGGCTCAAGCCGGTTGCCGAAGCCGAAGGCGTCGGGCGAATTGGCGGTGTGCAGGTGGGTGTCGCCCCAATAGACATGCTCGGGATAGGCGGTTTCGGTCACGGCCACCTGTCCGGTCACCACCTGCCGGACCTTTTCGCAGCCCGAAAGCAGCGCGGTGGATCCCAGCAGAACCGCCGCCAGGGCAATCGCCTTGCGCATCCTCAACCCCCACTTTTCGTTTTCAATCGCAACCTGCCATTGCCCGCGCCCCAAGGTCAAGCGGCGGCTTGCACGGCTTAACCGTTCGGTTAAGGGATAGGCGATGACCGAAAGCGATGACATTGCCGAAATCCGCCGCGCCGTGCAGGCGCTGTGCGCCGAATTTCCCGGCGAATACTGGCGCGAAAAGGACCGCGAGCGGGCCTATCCCGGCGAATTCGTCGATGCGCTGACCCGAGCCGGTTTCCTTGCCGCGCTGATCCCCGAGGAATTTGGCGGATCGGGCCTCAAGCTCGATGCCGCGGCGGTGATCATGGAGGAGATCCAGGCCACTGGATGCAACGGTGCCAGCGCCCACGCGCAGATGTACATCATGAACACCTTGCTGCGCTATGGCTCGGCAGAGCAGAAGGCGCGGTACCTGCCGGGCATCGCTTCGGGTGAGCTGCGGCTTCAGGCCTTCGGCGTCAGCGAGCCGACCAGCGGCACCGATACCCTGAGCCTGCGCACCGTGGCGGTGCGCGACGGCGACCACTACGTGGTCAACGGCCAGAAGATCTGGACCAGCCGCGCCGAGCATTCGGACCTGCTGCTGCTGCTCGCCCGCACCACTCCGCGTGATCGGGTGCAGAGCAGGACCGAGGGCCTGTCGATCTTCCTGGTGGACATGCGCGAGGTGGCGGGCAAGGGGCTGACCATCAAGCCGATCCGCACGATGATGAACCATTCGACCACCGAAGTGTTCTTCGATGACATGCGCATTCCCGCCGCAAGCCTGATCGGCGAGGAAGGGAAGGGCTTTCGCTACATCCTGTCGGGGATGAACGCCGAACGGATCCTGATCGCGGCCGAATGCGTGGGCGATGCCAAGTGGTTCATCCGCAAGGCCACCGACTATGCCAGGGAACGCAGCGTCTTCTCGCGCCCGATCGGGAAGAACCAGGGCGTGCAGTTCCCGATTGCGCGCTGCTATGCCCAGATGCGCGCCGCCGAGCTGATGGTCCACCACGCGGCGGCCGTCTATGACCAGGGCGGCAATCCCGGCGAGGAAGCCAACATGGCCAAGCTGCTGGCCAGCGAGGCAAGCTGGGCCGCCGCCGACATGTGCGTGCAGACCCACGGCGGCTTCGGCTTTGCCGAGGAATACGATGTCGAACGCAAGTTCCGCGAAGCGCGCCTCTATACCGTCGCGCCGATCAGCACCAACCTGATCCTCAGCTACCTGGCCGAACACGTCCTCGGCCTGCCGCGCTCATACTGAGCGGGATCAGCTTTTTGTTGAGTCGAAATCTTTACTTCCTCATACATGCCGCCGGAACCGCCACGCACGGTTCTGGGGCGTAGTAACCCCGAAACACAGCGGTTGGGCTGCCCGAAGTAGCCCAACACATCCTTGACCCTTATGGTCGGGGCGCCTGCGACGTATGTCCAGGGCTTCCCAGCCTAAAGGTCGTAGGGACCGGCTGTGTTCGGTTTACTAACTCCCCGATCACCAAGGATCAGGTGTGAGGTCGAAAGCGGGGGCGTACCGCAATCGACTTCCGGGGGAAACCGATGAAAAAGTGGCAGTTCCCGCTTCTCTTTGTGACCATAGTCGCGGCGGTGGCTATAGGCATGAATTTGGGCGCCATTTATGATTCAGTCATGTTGAGCGTAACCGGCGATTGTAGATATTGGCATGCTAACATTTCTGGCGATATCATGAGCGCAGAAGCAAGAGCGGATATGTCCACTCAAGAACTTACCTGTGCACTTAAGAAATACACGGAAGAAACGAGGCGTCGAAACGACGTCTATTGAGATATTCTGAATGGATTCGACAGTCAGCAGCCTACAGATCAGAATTACGATCGCAGGCATTTAGAATCCTGGCAATGAAATCAGGTCATACTCTTTCGGCGGCCAGAAACTGATTTGGGTGCACCCGACCGGATCGATGTTCGGCGCAAATGCCCGGTCGGTCGGGTTGCCGTTCAGTCCTGACGGGCGCTTGCAGGAAGTTCCGCAATAGCTGATTATCGTCATCATGCGCGAGAAAATGACTATGGCGATTGGCAAATCATGGAAATTGACTACCGGACTTGCAATCTTGGTTAGTCTGGCGGGCTGCGATGCGATCCTCTCTCCTGAAATCGAGGATTGCGAACAGCAGTTGCTTCGGGAACTGCGCGCACCCGCAACATACAATCGGATCAAATCTGATACGACGGTCATGGACCATCTCAAGCCACCCGAATTTTGGGTTTCGATCAAGTATGACGCAGCCAATGCGTTCGGAACACCTATTCGCGGTGAAAAGATTTGCCGGTATGCTTTGGTCGAAGGCCGAGCGGACTTGAATCGCCCGATCGACGTTGGAGCACCTTTAGCTGGACTGGATTCCCCTGCGAAAGACATACGCTCCGCGCCTGTCGGCAAGGATGGCTCTTCAATTCCCGATGTTCCACAGCCATCCGAACAGCCAGCGCCAGCCGCCCCTGTGCGTCCTAAACTCGGTTCCGATGAAAACGCGGGCAGGGATAAGCCCGTTGCAGCCGCCGAACTTTGCTGGGAGGGCTATTGCCCCTGCGATCCACCGCAAGGTGGCCCCGATCAGCTACTTTGCGATGCGCTTCGAAGGGGTGATGCCGACCCCAAGATGCTGTCGGTTGGCAAATCGATGCGCGAAACGCGGCGGCAAATCGGAGAGTATCAATTTTGACGTCCGCCCCGCCATTCAGGAGGAACGTGCGAATGCCCCGGAAAACAGCTTGGACTTTGGCGGTTGCATCCGCAGTTGCTTTGGCATCGCCTGCGCAGGCCGATGATTGGACGCTGGTGTGTAGTTATGATCGCGGCGTTCTTGTCGAAATCAAATACAACGCGGGCGATCCATCCCATGACGTTGCCGTTAGGCTGAATGGCGAGACGAATCTTCTGACCCATCGGGCATTCGTTCCGGCTGCTCGCCTTACCGCCCCGAACAGCTACACGTTCATTGTGGACCGAGAGCGCACCGGGGTGGGTAATGAACGTAATCTCATCATCAAGTTGAACACCGACACGATGGCCTCAACCTTGGAGGCTGGGAACGGGGTGTCATGGGATTACCTTACCTTGAAGGGAACCTGCTCGGAAAAATAGCCGCTTACCGCAAAATCCGCCCCGCATGAGAAGTTCAACCGAGAATGCTGCCGGCTTGCCCGCCGACCATGGCAGATCCTCGCCCACCATTGCTTGCGATCCGCAAACGAATAGCGTCCTGTCGTAAAGCAGGGACGGTGCAGCCCCTGAGTGATGAATGTCGCAGCTTAACTGCGACGTCGGAACATTGGCGTCTGATGCCCCATTGGTGCCCCGCACATAGGCGGAAAACCAATCTTGCCTCTAAGTCATTGAAAGGAATGGTGGACGCACTAGGGCTCGAACCTAGGACCCGCTGATTAAGAGCCATGATCAGAGGGTCCTAGCACGTCCGCATGTGTCCAAAAATGGCGGAATTCTGGGATTCAGAGTCCGCATTGTTCTTGAAATGTTCGCCAGTATCCACTACAAAAAGCTACCTAAGGTAGCAGGTACATATGGCGAACAAAGTGGGTTTGACGGACGCTAAGATCGCAGGGCTGAAGGCGCCGGCTGCGGGTCAGATTGAGCTCGCCGATGGTATCGTCCCCGGACTTAGGCTCCGCATGGGTGCCAGTGGTATCAAGACGTACATTCTGCGCAAGCGGGTTCAGGGCAAGTGGTTGAATGTGACGATCGGACGCCATGGTCCGAGTTTCACCCTAGCCCACGCCCGCAAGAAGGCGCGCGATCTGCTTGTCGATGTCGAGCAGGGCAAGAGCATCGCCAGAAAAGCGGGCGCAAAAAGAAAGGGATCAAAAGGCGTCGGGACAGTCGCCGAGCTCTACGAGACGTACCTTGCTCAGCAGATCGAGGGCAAAAAACGGAGCGCGAGGGAGTTCGATCGGGTCTTCCGAAAGTACATTGAACCGGAGATTGGAGACCGGCTCGCGGACTCCATTACCCGAAGTGACGTGAGCCGCTTCGTTGAGAAGATTGCGTTCGAGCGGGGCAAGGAAACCCTGACGATGGCGCGCATCGTGTATCGTCATCTTTCGACCTTCTACACGTGGGCGCTCACCAGACTTGAGCATATGCCAGCCAACCCCTGCCGGGATGCGTGGCGCCCGAAGCGGAATGAACCTCGAGATCGTGTACTGAGCGACCGCGAGCTAGCGGCACTATGGCAGTCTGCTGTCGAGGATGGCTATCCATTCGGTCATCTTGTGCAGATGCTTGTCCTTACGGCTCAGCGCCGGGGCGAGGTGCTCGATGCCGCGTGCGATGAGTTCGACTTCAAGGCGAAGGTCTGGACAGTTCCGGGCGACCGAGCGAAAAACGGCAAGGCGAATGTGGTGCCGCTATCCGCGCAGGCTCTGGCAGTCATTACCGAGATATTCATGGCGGCTGGCATCGACCCCGACGATGCCCACAAGCAATCCCAGATCCTGTTGGCATCGAAGGTCACCAAGGCGTGTGCCGGCCTTGTTCGTGCCGATCGAAGGCGCAGCGAGCGTGATTGCCAGACTGGCATCATCGGCATAGCTCATTGCCAAATGGCATTATTCAGAATATATGATGCCATATGGAGAACTGCCATGCTGGCTCTGCAACCCGTTGATACTGCCGTTACCGCCTTCCGGCCCGATCCGATTACTCAGGACGAGGCAGCTGCCATGTTCCGGGCAGTCCTCAATCTGTTCGGCAAATGGGAACTGACCGACGAGCAGGCGGCAACCCTGCTCGACATGCCGGTTCGATCTTATCGGCGCTGGAAGGCGGAAGGGCCGGGACGCGTCTCGCGCGATGGGCGTGCTCGTCTCTCCAACCTCATGGGCATTCACAAGGCGCTCCGGATCATCTTCTCGGAGGCGACCCGTGGTTATGCCTGGATCAGGGCGACCAACGATGCATTCGGTGGAGTGAGTGGCCTTGACGTGATGCTCGGAGGCGAGCTCACCGACATCATGCGGGTGCGTCGCTACCTCGACGCCGAACGTGGTGGCTGGTGAGCGGAACGGCGGATATCCCCGTTTCTCGAGTTGAGTGGAAGGGCGCTGTCAGGATCATCCGCAGTGCCTTTCCGCCCATCGACCTGTTCGAGGACATCGCTGATCCAGCCGACTGGCCGCTTTTGATCTCGGCAGAGCAGAAGACCAATCCTCGCATCATGGCGACGATCGGCAACCTCGACCTCGTTCCAGCGGGCCGCCGCGTCGGCGGCAATGGCTCCTCCTACCTCATGGCGCCATTCACCCATGTCAGCACCGACCGGCCAAGTCGCTTTACCGATGGCAGCTACGGCGTGCTCTATGTTGGCGACCGGTTTGAAACCGCGTTGTTCGAGACGATCCACCACCATGCCCGCTTCATGGCGCGGACAAAGGAAGGGGCTGGATGGACCTCGCAGTTCCGGGAAATCGTCATGGCAGTCGATGCAGACTTGCATGATCTCCGAACTCGGGCGGGGGAGCCGGTTCCGGCGCTCGACCCCGACAGCTACGCGGCATCCCAAGCAGTCTCGCGGCACCTCAGGGGCGCGGGATCGAACGGGATTGCCTACCCGAGCATCCGGCATCCCGGTGGGGAATGCGTCGCGCTCTTCTACCCGGACTGCGCGTCGAACCCCCTACAGGGGCGGCACCTCGACTATCACTGGGATGGTGCGCGCGTTGATCTGGTTCGTGATGCCGGATCGGGCGCTGTCTTCCGGATTGTCGATTTGCCGCCCGATCCCGTCTGACCGCATGAGTTGGGCCTCCGACCGAGTGCTGAAGGATCTCTGAGCACAGTGTCCGGCCAGCAGACTCAAATCTGCGAACTAGCCTTCACGAGTTCGTGGAGGGCCTTGTCCGGCGAAACCGGTCCCTTGTATAGCGGGCTACACGGTGTCTCCGCTAGCTTGGCGGAAATCGCCAGAAGGTCGTCATCATCACCCTTTTCATAGGCATAGGCGGCCAGCCAGAATTCGGCCTGCTTAACGAACTCATTGAGGATGCCCACGACGCTCCGGTTTGCAGTCTTTGCGTGCTGAACCTTGTCCATCCGCCAGACTTCCTGGGCGATGAATTCAGATGAGACGCCGTGCTCCTTCAGAACCAGCGCAAATTGTGCGGGGAATCTTCGAGCAAGCGTGGCCGCTGGGGCTAGCTGCATAAGCACGGGGAGCAGCGTGCGCTCAGAAACCAATAACGCCACTTGCGGCTTCCAGAACAGGACTGTGGCATACCAGTTGCCCAGCGCGGTGTCGCTTTGCCCAGGCGCAACGATTTCCGGTTTTATCCGATCGAGCAGTTTCTTGGTGCAATGGAGGCGAAACATGACGGCCCACGATAATGTTCGGTGTCCAGCGCGTCCACCGAAGCTGCCGCCCTCGCCGCTGGAATGGCAGGAACCGCCGACATTGCTGCCATTCCAGCGCTGAATTCGTCACACCACTAGCTGCCATAGGTTCATAAATCCGAACCGGCTCCTCGAGAAGCTCGAGAAAGCGAGGCAACCCTGCTCAAGACAGCTCCAAGACACCTCTCCCGGCATGGCAAAGTCGTGTCTGGGTTCATCACGCTCGCCATGCGGAGCGAATTTTTCCTGTTCAGGCAATTAATTGAGTCATGACTCAAATAAGTGCTTGCTCAGATTTGAGCGCCGTGCGATAGACGTGGCCATGGGAAAGGCTAACAATCTCGAATCCTCATCGCACGCCCCGGGCAAAGGCCGGGTTCGCGGCGTTTCGAAGAACTCCGCCGAAGCGCGGCGCAAAATTCTCGATTCGGCGACGCTGATCTTCGGGAGCCAAGGCTTCGCCCGCGCCAAGACAGATGAGATTGCCGAGCATGCCGGTTATGGCCAGGCGACAGTGTTCTTCCATTTCAAGACGAAGGCGGGACTGCTCGAAGCCTGCCTGGAAGAGGCTCTCGCGCGGGCCAAGGCCAGTCTCGTGCCGGCGGAGGGATCGGGAACGCTGGACCTGGTGCAGCGGCTCGATCGGGCCTTCGACAACTCTCCTACCGCCGACCTGTTTGCGCGGATGATGGCGGAGTTTGGCGAGAGCTCGGCCATTCACCCGCTTTATGCCGATTTCCACGAGCATCTGCGCCAGCTGATCGCCGTCGAACTGGGGCGCGAAACCGGCGCGGAGGACGAAAGGGTCTATCTTGCCGCGGCGGCCATCCTTTCAATGATGGTGGGCGTCCATGCCGAGCAACGGCTTGATAGCAGCCGCATTGATCGCGGTCAGTTCAGGAACATGCTGATGGCCGTCACGCGGCTGGTTATAGCCGATCTTGGCAAGCCCGATGGCACCGGGCCATGAATTAACCATCTGACTTAAAAGCACATTTTGGGATTCATGATCGCGCCTCAACGGCGGGGCAGGGAGGTTTTGTCTATGGAACAGGTGAAGATGAAGCTTGCGCAGGCAAGCGGTATGGCAATCGCGGCGGCTCTGCTGTCGCCAGCGGCAATGGGTCAGGAAGCCCCCGCCACTGACGGCGGCCTGGAAGAGATCGTCGTCACCGCGCAACGCCGCGAACAGTCCTTGCAGGACGTGCCGATGGCCATTTCGGCGGTTTCCGGCGACACCCTGCGCGATGCCGGGGCCAACGGGATCGACGGCCTTGCGGCGCTGATCCCATCGCTCGCCACGGTGTCCAACAACCAGCCACTGGCGCAAAGCTATCGCATCCGCGGCCTTGGCACCGATCCGAACATCCCCACCTTCGAACCGAGCGTCGCGCTATTCATCGACGGCGTCTACATGCCGCGCACCGGCCTTGGCGTAGATGATCTGGTCGATATCGCGCGCATCGAAGTGCTGAAAGGGCCGCAGTCGACACTCTACGGCAAGAACGCGACGGCGGGCGTGATCAGCGTCGTGTCGGCCCGTCCGGCAAGCGAATTCGGCGGCAGCGCGGAAGCCTCGCTCTCGATCATCGAGGGGGGCCGCACTGGCGTGGCTAAGCGCTTTGCCGGTTCGCTCACCGGCCCGCTGGGCGACAGGGTGCGGGTGCGGCTGACGGGCGTCTATTACGATGCCGGGCCGAGCTTCCGCAACCTGACTGGCGCCGAACAGCCCAACGAGATGAAGCGCTATGCCCTGCGCGGACAGATCGAGTTCGACGTCAGCGACAAGGTGACCATCAACCTTGCCGCCGCGCGAAGCGAGGTTCTGGACAACAACAGCACGAATCCCGACTGGACGCGCGGCGTCGCGCCGGAACCCAGCTTCCTGCTGGACAACAATGCGGCGCTCAACGCGCGCTTCGGGGTGAGCGCCTGCCCGGACAACAACCCGGCCAACCGCATCATCTGCACCACCGATCCCAACAGGTCTGACAGCAAGTTCGACACGGCCTCGGCCACGATCACCGCCGATCTCGGCATGGCTACGCTCACCGCGATCACTGGCTGGTCGCAGTACAAGAGCGGCCTTCTCGCCACCGATATAGACCAGGTCTCCCTGCCGATCATCACGTTCCGCGATACGCAGGAAGGGGAGTCCTTCTCCCAGGAAGTGCGCCTGGTCTCCCCTGCCGGGGACGCATTCGAATGGCTGCTGGGCGGTTACTATCTCGACACCACCTTCGAACGCGGCGATCGCGGTCGAACAGCGATGTTCGAGATTCAGCAGGCTGCTCCGCTGTTTTCCATTCCAGGCGCGCCTTCGCCGCTGATCGTCTATGGTCAGAACGGGGACAAGGGCTACCTCGATTCACGCGCCAGTTCGGAATATTTCGCACTGTTCGGGCAGGCGACCTATCGCTTTAGTGACCTGTTTGCCCTGACCGGCGGGCTGCGCTGGCAGACCGAAACCAAGAAGGCTTCGATCAACAACCGGGCAACCTTCACGCCCAATCCGAACCTACCCGTTGGTCATCCGCTGGCGGGTCTCAACTTCCTGACCGCGGTTCTTGTTCCGACGGCGACCTTCCCCGCTGGCGTCCCGATCAATGGCAAACTGCCCGACGTCAAGGATGACAGCATCACCTGGAACGTCACGGCCAATGTCACGCCCAACGACGATAGCCTGATCTATGCCAGCTATGCGCGCGGGACCAAGTCCGGCGGGCACAATATCGGCTTCGGCAATGCCGTTCCGGCCCTGCGCGGTTTCGGCGCAGAAAAGGTCGACAACTGGGAGCTGGGTGGCAAGTTCGACCTGGCCGACCGCCGGGCGCGTATCGCGGTCAGCCTGTTCCGGTCCGACTACAGCAATTACCAGAACGCGGGTTTCGTCGGCCTGCAATACCTGGTGAACAATGCCGAAAAGGTTCGCGTGGCCGGCATCGAGGCCGAGGGTGCCTTCCGGCTGGCATCCGGCCTGACCATGAACCTTGGCGCCGCTTATATCGATGCCAAGTTCCGCAAGTATACGGGCGGTGCCTGCTGGTTCGGGCGGGCGCCCGATGCCAACCCCACCTCGACCGGGGCCTTCACCAGCTGCGACCTGTCGGGCGAGCAGCTGCCGCTTGCGCCCAAGTGGCGCCTGACCGGTGGACTGCAGTATGAGCACCGGGTCCGGGCGGGCGAGCTCTATGTCCGCACCGATCTCAACTGGCAGGGCAAGGCGAATACCAACACCGCCAGCCTTGATCCGCGCAATAGCCAGGGGGCCTATGCCCTGCTGAATGCGCGGCTGGGCGTGCGGTTCGACAACGGCCTCGACGTTTCGCTTTGGGCGACGAACCTGACTGACAAGACCGTGGTCAACCAGTCGGGCGTGCTCAGCTTCTTCGGCACGACCTCTGGCTACCAGAACTATCTGGGTGCGCCCCGTCAGTTCGGCGTGACGGCGCGGTTCGGGTTCTGATCGATGCGCGGCGGAAGGACATGGCGGTGCCGGGGCCGTTTGCTCCAGGCGGCCATTCTTTCCGCCGCGCTCTCGCTTGCCGGGCAGGCCCATGCCGGGGTTCCGGCCACCCGGATCGTCACGCTTGGCACGATGGCCGGGCCGATGGCGAACCCGGAACGCGGCCAGCCCGCCACGCTGCTGCAGTGGCCGGGCGGCATGATCCTCGTCGATGCAGGCGATGGCGCGGTGGACCAGATGGCGCGCGCCGGGATCGATCCGGTTCCACTGCGGCACGTGATCATCACGCACATCCATGCCGATCATGTCGGCGGGCTCTTTGCCCTGCTTGCCCGGCGCTATCAGCTGATGGACCCGCCGCTGACGATTTACGGCCCGCCGGGAACGCGGGCGATGGTCGATGGCTTGCTGGCGGCGATGGCACCGCTCAGGCTGACCAGCCCCGCGCTTCCGGGCGCACCGCTGCGCGATCCGGCTGACAGCGTGAAGGTCATCGAAGTGGCCGACGGTGCCGATGTGGTCATCGACGGGGTCCGGGTTCGCGCGGTTGCCAACACCCATTTCCTCTCGGGCAGCCATGCTCCCGATCCGTCTGTTGCCCAGTCGCTGTCGCTCCGCTTCGACCTGCCGGGCCGCAGCGTGGTGATTACCGGGGATACCGGCCCGAGCGAGCCGCTGGTCGAACTGGCGCGCGGGGCGGACGTGCTGGTGTCGTCGATCCTTGATCTGGACGCCGCCGTGGCCACCATCAGGGCGAGCCGTCCGCAGGCACCGCCCGCCTTCTTCGAGGCAGCCCGCGACCATTTTTCGCAGCATCATCTGAGCCCGGAAGCTGCCGGAAGGCTGGCGCAGGCGGCGGGGGTGAAGCGGGTCGTCTTCACCCACATAGGCATCACCCCGGCGCGAATGAAGGCGGCGCGAGCCCAGCTGGCCCGCACATGGCGCGGACCGGTCGTCTTCGCCCGCGATCTTGGCGCATACTGACAGCAGAGGGCACAGCAATGGCGATCATCGATTTCTTCGACCGCGGCTGGGACATGAACGGCAAGGCCGCCGCCTATATCCAGGGTGAGCGCACATTCACCTTCGATGAAGTGGGCGAACTGTCCTGCCGGATCGGCAACACCCTGCTGACGCTGGGCCTGCCGAAGGAGACCAAGGGCGCGGTCTGGTCGGGCAACGATGTCATGGCCTGGGCCTGCACGCTGGGCCTGTGGCGCGCCAACATGGCATGGATCCCGGTCAATCCGCGCAACACGGCAGAGGAAAACCGCTATATCCTCGACGCCTTCGATTGCGAGGTGCTGTTCTTCCAGCAGGCGTACAGCGAAACCATCGCCGCCCTGCGGCCCGCCTTGCCCAGGGTCAGGCACTGGATCTGCATCGACGCCGACCTGCCAGATGCCCCCGGTCTGGAGGCATGGAGCGGCAGCCAGCCCGCCACCAAACCCTCTGTCGTCGCAGCGCTGGACGATGTCTTCATCATCATGCCTACCGGCGGCACGACCGGCGCGCCCAAGGGGGTGATGAACACCCACCGCGCGGCGCAGACCACCTTTGCCCATGTTATGCTGAACTGCACCTACCGCGACGGCAGTCTGCCGGTGAACCTTACCGCAGCACCCATGACGCACACCGCCGGGCTGCTCTCGCTGCCCTGCACGGCACAGGGCGGAACAGTCGTGGTGCTGCCCCGGCCCGATCCGATACTGCTGGTCCAGGCCATCGCCCAGCACCGCGTGACGGAATTCTTCCTGCCGCCTACCGTGATCTATGCCCTGCTGGAAGCGCCGGGGATCGAGAAGGTGGATTTCTCCTCGGTCCGCTACCTGTATTACGGCGCGGCGCCGATGTCGGTCGAGAAGCTGAAGAAGGCGATTGCCTTGTGGGGGCCGGTGCTGACGGAATCCTACGGCCAGAGCGAGGCGATGGGCTCCATCGCCACCCTGCGCGCCGACGAGCACATGGCGGGCGGGCAGCTGGCAAGCGACGAACGGCTGGCCTCGGTCGGGCGTCCCAATCCGCTGGTGCGGGTGGAGATCATGGACGATGCCGGAACCATCCTGCCGCGCGGCGAGACCGGCGAGATCTGCGTGCGCGGCGACCTGATCATGAAGGGCTATTACAAGGCCCCCGACAAGACCGCCGAAGCCATCATCGATGGCTGGCTGCACACCGGCGACATCGGCCATATCGATGGCGATGGCTACCTGCACCTGACCGACCGCAAGAAGGACATGATCATCACCGGGGGCTTCAATGTCTATCCGGCCACGGTGGAACAGGTGATCTGGAGCCACCCGGCCGTGCAGGACTGCGCGGTGATCGGCGTGCCCGATGCCAAGTGGGGCGAAGCGGTGAAGGCCGTGGTCGAACTCAACCCGGGCCAAACCGCAACCGCCGAAGAGCTCATCGCGCTGTGCAAGGAGCGGCTCGGCAGCGTGATGGCGCCCAAGAGCGTCGATTTCGTGGCCGCGTTGCCCCGCAGCCCGGCGGGCAAGGTGCTCAAGAAAGACCTGCGCGCTGTCCATTGGCAGGGCCACGACAAGAAGATCTGAGAGGACGCGACATGACTGACATCTACATTGCCGGAATATCGATGACCGTCTTCGGCCGCCACTTCGAGCGCAGCCTTGAAGACCTGGCCCGCGAGGCCGTGGACGGCGCACTCAAGGATGCCGGTTGCGGCAGGCAAGACCTGGGGACCGCGTTCTATGCCGGGATCACCAACGGTCCGCTGCAGGGCCAGTTCGCCATTCCGGGCCAGGTCGTGCTGGGCAAGCTCGGGATCGAGGGCATCCCGGTCTACAACATCGACAACGGCTGCGCAGCCGGATCATCGGCCTTCGCGCTGGCGGTACAGAGCCTCAAGGCAGGCGTGACCGATGTTGCGCTGGCGCTTGGCGCGGAGAAGATGAACGTCGAGGACAAGCTGTCCGTCCTCAAGCTGATGGAAGCCGGCTGGGACGTTTCGCGCGCGGACGAGAACTATGCCCGGCTGGTGAAGCTCGGCGAAGGCGTGGTCCTGCCCGAAGGCTCGGAATCGGACAAGCCCTTTTCCCGGTTCATGTCGATCTACGCCGCCCTGTGCCGCAACCACATGGCCCGGTGGGGCACGACCCAGCGCCAGATCGCGGCGGTTTCGGCCAAAAACCACCAGCATTCCGTCCACAACCCCTGGTCGCAGTTCCGCAAGCCTTTCTCGATCGAGGAAGTGCTGGCTGCCCCGCCGATCACCTATCCGCTGACCCTGCCGATGTGCGCGCCGGTAACCGATGGCGCGGCGGCGGCGATCATCTGCACCGAAGAGGGCCTCAAGCGCATCGGCGCGGACCGCAGCCGCTGCATAAAGGTTGCCGCCAGCGTCGTGCGTTCGGCCACCAGCCGGGCCATCGAACAGCACGACCTGAACCTTGCCCGCCTCGCCGCCAACCAGGCCTACGAGATAGCAGGCCTCGGGCCGAGCGACATGCACGTTGCCGAAGTCCACGATGCCGCCGCCATGGGTGAAATCATCCAGGTCGAGAACCTCGGCTTCGTCGAAATGGGCGAAGGCGGTCCGGCGGCGGAGCGCGGGGATTTCACCATTGGCGGGCGCATTCCGGTCAACCCCTCGGGCGGGCTTGAATCCAAGGGCCACCCGCTGGGCGCCACCGGCATCGGCCAGCTCTATGAACTGGTCACCCAGCTGCGCGGCGAGGCCGGGGCGCGGCAGGTCGGAGGGGCGCGCCACGCCATCCAGGAAAACGGCGGCGGCAATATCGGTGTCGAGGAAGCCGCCGTCGCCATCCACATCCTGAGCAAGTGATCGGAAACACCAGCCATGCGCCTTGTTGACCTGACCGTCCTGCTCGATCCCGCCAACAGGGAAAAGCTGCCGCCCGCCCTGCAACACGCCGCGGGCGTGGTCGCGCCGCGGATCGATTATCGCAACCCGGCGGAACAGGCCGGCAAGGACGAGTTCTGCGCCAGCCTGGGCTGCACCCATGCCGATCTGCCCGATGGCGAGGGCTGGGGCAGCGAACAGCTCAACGATCTCAGTTCGCATTGCGGCACCCACGTCGATGCGCCGCTCCACTCGGGTACGCAGTGCGAAGGCAGACCGGCGCGGACCATCGACCAGATCGACCTCAACGAGCTCTACCGCCCCGGCATGGTGCTGGATCTGCGGCCATGGGCCATGGGCGGGGAATATATCACGCCCGCCATGCTGGACCGCGCGATTGCCGCGGTTGGTCGCCCCGTGCAGCCCGGCGATGCCGTGCTGCTGCGCACCGGGCAGGAAGAGTTCACGATGGACGATCCGCAGTTCTACAACCAGCCAGGGATGTCGGCGGAATCGACGCTGCACCTGACCGCCATGGGCGCGACGATCCTCGGCACCGATGCGGTCGGATGGGATCTGCCCTTCCGCCTGATGAACGCCAAGTGGCAGGAACAGGGCGACAAGTCGCTGCTGTGGGACGGGCACAAGGCCATCACCAAGCGCGAAGCCTTCATCGTCCAGCAGCTGTGCAATCTGGCCGCGCTGCCGCCCAGCGGGTTCCATGTCGGCTTCTTCCCGATCAAGCTTGCCCGTTGCAGCGCCGCCCCTTCGCGGGTGGTGGCATTCGTTCCCGATTGAACAGTACCATGCCCGTGACGACACCCCGCACCCTGATCGACCTTGGCCACGGCCTGCGCTTTCCCGAAAGCCCGCGCTGGCGCGGCGACCGGCTGTGGTTCATCGACATTCACGACAATGCGATCAAGTCGGTCAGCCTCGCTGGGGGCCTGCGCACCGAGCTTTCCCTGCCGTTCAAGCCCAATGGCCTGGGCTTCCTGCCCGATGGCACGGTGGTGTTCAGCGATGCGCTCAACCTTTCGATGAAGCGCTGGGACGGAAGCATGGTGCAGGAGCTTGCCAGCCTGGCGACGACCTCGGTTTTCTGCCTGAGCGACGCGATAACCGACGGCCAGGGCCGCACCTGGGTGGGAGACATTGGCTACAACTTCTGGAACCCCGATGCGGCACCGGTGGACACCTGCACTATCGCGCGGATCGACCGGGACGGCACGGTGGCAAGGGCGGCGGATAGCCTCGAATTCCCCAATGGAATGGCCCTCACGTCTGATGGCAGGACTCTGATCGTTGCGGAAACCAACGCCTTCCGACTGACAGCCTATCACGTGGACGCCGATGGCAGCTTGTCCCGACGCCGGATCTTCGCGGACCTGCCCGCAGGCGTGCAACCCGACGGCATCTGCCTCGATGCCGAAGGCGCGGTATGGCTCGCCAACCCGGCCGGAAACCCAGCAGTCCTGCGCGTGCGCGAAGGGGGCGACGTAACCGACACCATCACGCTCGACAGCCACGCCTATGCGGTCATGCTGGGCGGTCCGGAACGCCGCCACCTGTTCATCTGCACCTCGGCCAGCCACGATCCGGCCGAGATTGCCGCCAGCCCAAGCGCACGCCTGCTGGTTGCTGAAGTCGCCGTGCCGGGTGCCGGCGCGCCCTGATCCTGCCAGCAAAGAGAACGCCATGACCTTCCGTGCCCCCACCGCCGAACAACGGTTCGTGCTCGATCATGTTGCCGGCATTGCCAAACTGGCGACATACGAACGCTTCGCTCATGCCGACAGCGATACAGTCAATGCTGTGCTGGAAGGCATAGCCCAGTTCGCCGGCGGCGAATATGCGCCGACCAACCGCATCGGCGACACCGTGATGCCGCGCTGGGACGATGGCAGGGTGACCATGCCGCCCGGCTTCCGCGAAGC
The DNA here is from genome assembly GCA_046348665.1 of Sphingomonadaceae bacterium. Classification (GTDB taxonomy): domain Bacteria; phylum Pseudomonadota; class Alphaproteobacteria; order Sphingomonadales; family Sphingomonadaceae; genus Novosphingobium. The sequence goes on from JAXMDV010000002.1 coordinate 191,845, forward strand.
CTATCGCGGCTGCGTGGAAGGCGGCTGGAACGGCGTCGATGCTCCGATGGAATACGGCGGCATGGGCCTGCCCTATGCTCTTGCCAGCGCGGTCATGGAAACGCTGGGCACGGCCAACATGGGTCTGACGCTCATCAATCTGCTGACGGCAGGGGCGGTTCACGCGCTTGAGGCCTATGGCACGGAGCAGCAGAAGGCCAGCTGGCTACCGCGCCTCGTCTCGGGCGAATGGAACGGGACGATGAACCTGACCGAGCCGGGCGCGGGTAGCGATGTCGGTGCGCTGCGGACCATGGCCGAACCCGTGACGGACGGGGATCACGCTGGCCTTTGGAAGCTGCGGGGGCAGAAGATCTTCATCACCTTTGGCGAACATGACCTGACGGACAACATCGTCCACCTCGTCCTTGCCCGCACCCCGGATGCGCCAGGTGGAACGAAGGGCATCTCGCTGTTCCTCGTCCCCAAGTTCCGCATCGACCCGCAAGGGCTGCCGACGATTCCGAATGGCGTGCGCTGCCTGTCGATCGAGCACAAGCTGGGCATCCATTCCTCGCCAACCTGCGTCATGGCCTATGGCGAGGACGGGGACAGCCTTGGCGAACTGATCGGAGAAGTGGGCGGCGGGATGCGCGCCATGTTCGTGATGATGAACAGCGCGCGGCTCAATGTCGGCAACCAGGGCGTCCAGATCGCCGAGCGCGCGACCCAGCAGGCAGTCGCCTATGCCTGCGACCGTATGCAATCAGTGCGCGCCAGCGCACCGGATGCCGGGCCCGTGGCGATCATCGAACACCCTGACGTGCGCCGCATGGTGCTGCGCATGAAGGCCCTGACCGAAGGCGCCCGCGCGCTGGTCTATTACGCGGCCAGCCAGATCGACCGCGGCAAGCTTGGCGACGGCGATGCTGCCGACCGGGCCGATGTGCTCATCCCGCTGGCGAAAGCCTGGGCCACCGATATCGGCTGCGAGGTCGCCAGCCTTGGCGTGCAGGTCCACGGCGGCATGGGCTTCATCGAGGAAACCGGCGCCGCCCAGCATTTCCGCGATGCCCGGATCGCGCCGATCTACGAAGGGACCAACGGCATCCAGGCCGCCGACCTCGTCGGCCGCAAACTCTCCCTACGAAACGGCGAACCTCTCGACCGGCTGATTGCCGAGATTCTCGCAGATGCATCCGGCGAACCTCAGTTGATGCAATTGGCGCAGGCGTGCGCCGAAGTTACAGACTGGATGCGCGCTGCGCCCATCGATGATCGCCTTGCCGGAAGCGTCGACTACCTCACCATGCTCGCCGCCGCGACGGCAGGCTGGCAAATGGCGCGGCAATTCGCGGCAGCGAACGCGCTCCTCGCCCGAAGCGAGGGCGATCCCGCGTTTTTGCAAGCAAAGCTCTCAACGACGCGGTTCTTCCTCGATAGAATCGTGCCGCAAGCTGCCGGCCATGAGGCGGGATCTATAGCTGGGCAGGCAATGCTCTATGCCGTTTCGTCCGAGGCGCTCGCGCCCTAGCGTTCTGCAAATGGCAGCTTCACCCGCTCGCTGCCCACTACCTGCCATTCCGGACTGTCAAACAAGCATAGTGCTTCAAGATGCGATGGTTGTTCGCGACAAACTTGAGCACGAGACCGGTATCGTCGAATGGCGCCTCTACTGGGTTCTTGCTGTCGTTCTCCTGCGAGCAGTCGGTCATGTGCTCGATAAGGTGGACGGAGCGAGTGATCCTCGGGTCAAGCGTTTGGCAGGGATCCGGTACAAGTCTTGGCGGCGGGGAACGGAAAATGCGATTTTTCGAGACTTCATAGAGCCAGAGAGAAACAACATACTGAAGCAGTATGCGCCGACAATCTCACACGGCCCTGTTCCCATCGTCGCCCATCTCCAAGCGCATGACGGCTTCGATCTCGTTCGCCAATTTCTCATCGAGGAGAACCTCTACCGACCAATCAACGCCGGTACGTACGAAGGTGAGGACGGCAGAGCCCTTATCGACGAGGCAATCTCCTGGTGGGTTCACCAACTCAGCGAAATCGACAATGCTATTGCGGATTGAGCGTTTCGGTACCTATTCGGTGCTCATCTTCGAATCTACGTCCTGCGGGACCGTCGAAGATCGGCTATCATAATGAATTAAATAGAAAAAATGGTGGACGCACTAGGGCTCGAACCTAGGACCCGCTGATTAAGAGTCAGCTGCTCTACCAACTGAGCTATGCGTCCACTTCCAGGCGTTTCCGCTGGCCGCCGATTCGGCGGGGAGCGCTCCCTATAGCGGCAGATTTTCCGGATGGAAGGGGTTTTATGCGGAAAGTGATCCGCCGCGCCGGCTCCAGCGGTCAACCGCCATGATCGTGCCGATGCAGATCATGTTCGTCATCATCGACGAGCCGCCGTGGCTGATCCAGGGCAGCGGGATTCCGACCACCGGGGCAAGGCCGGTGACCATCATGGTGTTGATCGCCATGTAGAAGAAGATGGTGAAGGTCATCCCCGCGGCGAGCAGGCTGGAAAAGCGGTCGGGGGCGTTGCGGGACACCTGCATGCCCCAGCGAAACACCCACAGGAATATTGCCAGCACGAACAGTCCGCCCAGGATGCCCCATTCTTCGGCCATCGTGGCGAAAGCGAAATCGGTATGCGCCTCGGGAAGGTATTCGAGATGGCTCTGGCTGCCATTGCCGAAACCCTTGCCCCACAGGCCGCCCGAACCAATCGCGATTTTCGACTGGGTGATGTGATAGCCCGAACCGAGCAGGTCTTCCTCGGGATTGAGGAACACCAGAACCCGCTTGCGCTGGTAATCGTGCAGCAGCGTGAAGAAGGCGAGCGGGGCGATGGCGGCAATTGCCGCGCCGGCACCCAGGAACCAGCGCATCGGCAGGCCGGCCATGAAGATCACCACCGCTGCCCCGACCGCCACCGACAGGCCGGTGCCAAGATCGGGCTGAACGATGACCAGGATGACCGGAAGCCCGGCCAGCGCCGCCACCGGCACCAGCGTGCGCCAGCTGCGGGTCATCGCGGGTGGCAGGTTGTCGAAGAAATGGGCCAGGGTCAGCACGATGGCCGGCTTCATCAGCTCTGATGGCTGGAGCATCATGAAACCCAGGTTGATCCAGCGCTGGCTGCCGCCGCGAACCGCACCGAACAGGTCGACCAAGACCAGCAGCACCACCAGCACCGCATAGGCCGGATAGGTCGCCGCCTTGAAGAACTCGCGCGGCAGGCGCGAGATGACGAAGGCCATCGCCAGGAAGACCGCGAAGTGGATTTCGTGCAGCAGCGCCCACGGCTGCAACCGTCCGCCCGCCGCCGAATAGAGCACCAGCGAACCGAAAGTGTTGAGCGCGAACAGCGGCAGGATCACCTGCCAGGGTTCGCGGGCGATGGCTTCGGGGATGATCCGGCGGCTCATTGCGGCGGTGCGCCCTGGCTGGCGGAGGGAACGGGTGCCGGCGCGGGGGGCGCGGCGGTCGGCTCTTCGGGACGCGACATGGCCGTGTCGCCGGCATCGTGGCGGTCGGCGGGACTTTCGGGATTCTCGGCCTTGGTCACCGCTGCCTTGACCTCGTCCTCGCTGCCGACCTTGGGCGCCGAGGTGCCGTACTGGCTGACGAACGAGCGGTATTTCGCCTCGAGCCGTTCGATCGGCGTGCCGCCCCACGATTTCTCGAGCGCGGCAAGGCTGGCCAAGGCGGTCTCGCGGTCGAACAGGTAGGTCATGACGTCCTTGGCGATCGGCGCGGCGGCGCGGGCGCCGAAAGTGCCGTGTTCGACCACCACGGACATGGCATAGCGCGGCGCATCGGCAGGCGCATAGCAGACGAACAGCGCGTGGTCGCGGCTCTTCCAGTCGCCGAAGTGCCCGCGCGACACCAGCGCGCGGACCTGGGCGGTGCCGGTCTTGCCGGCCATCTTGATGCCGCCGATGTCGATCCGGCTGCCCGCGCCCGTGCCCGAGCCGTTGACCACGCGGAACATCCCGTCATGGACCACCTGGAGCTGTTCGGGCGTGAACGGCAGGGCTGGACCCAGCGGCTTGGCGTGGCCGTAGATCAGGCTGGGCTGGACATTCCTGCCGCTGGCAATCCGCGCGGTCATCACCGCCAGCTGCAAGGGCGAGACCGAGACATAGCCCTGGCCGATCGAGGCGTTGAGCGAATCCGCCGCCGACCATTCCTGCTTGAAACGGCGCATCTTCCAGGCGGCGTCGGGAACCGTGCCGTAGCGTTGGTTGGTGCCGGGCAGGTCGAATTCCTGGCCCAGCCCCAGCATCTTCGCAACCGGCGCGATCGAATCGTAGCCGACCCGGTGCGCCATCGACCAGAAATAGGTGTTGCAGCTGTGCTCGATCGCGCTGCGCAGATCGACCGATCCGTGGACCGCATCACAGCGGAAGAAGCGGTTGCCAAGCTGGTAGCCGCCCGGGCATCCGATCCGCTCATCCGGATCGACGCCGTGGAGTTGCAGGGCCAGACCGGCCATCGGCTTCATCGTCGATCCCGGCGGATAGAGCCCGCGCAGCGCCTTGTTGAGGAGCGGGATGTGGTCGTCCTCGTTGAGCATCTTCCACTGCAGCCGCCCGATCCCGCCGGCAAAGGCGTTGGGATCGAAGGCGGGCATCGAGGCGAGTGTGAGAATTTCGCCGGTCAGGCAGTCAATCACCACCACGGCAGCCGATTCCAGGCCGATGCGCCGCGCGGCGAAATCCTGCAGGTCGCCGTCGATGCTCAGCCTGACCGACTTGCCGGGCGTGTCCTCGCGGTGGTCGAGATCGCGCACGAACTTGCCCGATGCGGTCACCTCGACCCGATTGGCGCCGGGCAGCCCGCGCAGGATCGGCTCATAGTGCTTTTCAAGCCCGTCCTTGCCGATCTTGAAGCCCGGCGTGACCAGCAGCGGATTGCGTTCCTTTTCGTACTCCTTGGCCGACGCCGGGCCGACATAACCGATCAGGTGCGCGACCGACGGGCCGGTGGGGTACCAGCGGGTATAGGCCTGGTGGGCGACCACGCCCTGCAGGTCGGGCAGGCGCACCAGCACCTTGTCATAGTCCTTGGGCTCAAGCCCCGCGATAACCTCGATCGGCTGGTATCCGTGGGCCTTTTCCAGCTTGTCCTGCAGGTCCTGGACCTGCACCGCGTCAAAACCCAGCAACCGCGACAGCGTGGCGACGGTGCCGTCCTTGTCGGCCAGCCGTTCCGGGATGATGTCGATGCGGAATTCGACCCGGTTCGACGCGAGCTGCTTGTTGTTGCGATCGAGGAACGCACCGCGCCGCGGCGGGATCAGCGTCAGGTTGACCCGGTTGCTTTCGGCAAGGGTCGAATACTTCTCGTTCTGGACCAGCGCGATCCAGCCCAGCCGCGCCGCGAGCAGCACGCCGACGCCTGCCTGCAAGCCGCCAATCAGCAGCGAACGCCGGTCAAAGCTGTTCTTCAGCGTCCCCGAACTGACGTGTTTGGGCTCGTCGAACATCAGACGGCGCGGATCTTGATCAGGCGGAAGCGGTCGGCAAGCCCGACCAGTCGGCCGGCGATTGGGTAGGCCAGGATCGACAGGACGATCTGCGGCAGGATCGTCACCAGCTGGACCGCGCCTCCGGCGAGGTTGGCGATTTGCAGCGAGAGCACCAGGCAGGCGGCGATGAATCCGCTAGCCTCGAGCCAGTTGAGCACGAAACCGCGCCAGGGAAAGCGCTGCTCGATGAAATCAAGCCCAAGCATCGCCGCCGACCACAGCACCACCGCGCTGCCCATCGGCTGGCCCGAATAGAGATCGTCGAAAAAGCCCAGCGGCAGGCCCGCCCAGACCGGGAACAGGCCCGGGCGCAGTTGCTGCCAGGCGACCAGTAGCAGGAAGCCCAGCGGCGGCATGACCGGCGCCGAGGCAATGACCGGCCAGGTCGGGGTGAGGCTGCCCATCATCACCAGCAGCCAGGGAACCGACATCGCCAGCACCGGCGAGGGCGCGCGGTTGATCTGCCGCTTGCCGATCTCGCGCAGCAGCGATGGCAGGGGCGGGGCCACTATTTGGCCTCTGATGCTGGTGCGGGAAGCTCTTCGGGCACATCGAACAGGGGTTCGACCGCCACGAATTCGGTCAGCGCCGGATCGCTGAGCGGCCGCGCAATCGCCCCGTCCGGGGTGAGCGAGGCGACCACGGCGACCACCTGGCCAGGCCGGAAGATGCCGCCCGATCCGGTGGTGACGATCGCATCGCCGGGCTTGAGCGGGTTGAGCCCGGTAACCGCCAGGCGGACCCGCAAGGTGCCGTCGCCCTGGCCGTTGGCATAGGCCTGCACACCGTCAACCGCGCGGCGGACGGGAATCGAGCTTTCGGTGCTGGTGATCAGCATCACCCGCGCGCTGCCCCGGCCCACTTCGACCACGCGGCCGACCAGGCCAAGCGGCGAACTTACCGCCATGCCGGGGCGCACCCCCTGATTGCTGCCGGCGCCGATGGTCGCAAAGCGCCGGGTCGAGGACGAGGTCGAGCCGACCAGGCGGGTGATCGCAACCGGCTTCCGATCGCCGTCGGTCAGTCCAGCCAGGGCCTTGAGCCGCGCATTCTCTTCCTTGAGTGCGGACTGTTCAGCCAGCCTGACCCTGGCCTCGGCAACTTCGCGTTCAAGCCGGGCAACCTTGGCGCCGTGGGTGAAATAGCCGGCAACCGTCGCCCACAGTCCCTGCGAAGCGGAACGGCCATTGGCCGCGGCGCCGCCGGCCGGTGCGCTGACATCCGCCGCCGCGCTGCGAAGCCCGGCAAAGGCGCCCGAGTTGCCCGTGGAAAAAACCAGCAGGATCACGCCCAGGCCAAGCCCGGCCAGTGCGGCGATGTAGCCGAAAAAGTTGCCGTATTGCGCCCGGCGCGAATACCCCGGGCGGCGATTGTTCGGCGCCGCCATCGGAGGTTATTCCTTGCTGTGAGGAGGGCGCGGCACCGCGGGTGATCCCTCAGGCCGTCATCAGCACGCCGCGGAACACCGGCTCTTCCATCGCCCGGCCGGTGCCCAGTGCGACGCAGGACAGCGGATCCTCGGCGATCGAGACGGGCAGGCCGGTCTCTTCGCGCAGGTATTCGTCAAGCCCGTGGATCAGCGCGCCACCGCCGGTGAGCACGATGCCCTGGTCGACGATGTCGGCGGCGAGTTCGGGGGCGGTATTCTCAAGCGCGATGCGCACGCCTTCGACGATCGCGCCGATCGGTTCGCTGAGCGCCTCGGCGATGTTTGCCTGGGTGATGGTAATTTCCTTGGGCACGCCGTTGACGAGGTCGCGGCCCTTGATCTGGATCGATTCGCCGATCCCGTCGGCCGGAACCGTGGCGACGCCGTAGTCCTTCTTGATCCGTTCGGCCGTGGCTTCGCCGATCAGCAGGTTGTGATGGCGGCGCACGTAGGAAACGATCGCTTCGTCCATCTTGTCGCCGCCGACGCGGACCGAAGTGGTATAGGCCAGCCCGCGCAGCGAAAGCACCGCGACTTCGGTGGTGCCGCCGCCGATGTCGACCACCATCGAGCCGACCGGTTCGGTCACCGGCATGTCGGCGCCGATCGCCGCGGCCATCGGTTCGAGGATCAGGAAGACCGCGCTGGCGCCGGCGTTGCTGGCGGCATCGCGGATCGCGCGGCGTTCGACCGAGGTCGAGCCCGAGGGCACGCAGATCACGATTTCGGGTGGGTTGAACATCGAGGTGCGCTTGCCGTTCACCTTGCGGATGAAGTGCTTGATCATTTCCTCGGCAACTTCGATGTCGGCGATCACGCCGTCACGCAGCGGACGGATCGCCTCGATGCTGTCGGGGGTCTTGCCCATCATCATCTTGGCATCATCGCCGACGGCCTTGACCTTCTTGATCCCGTTGATCGTTTCGATCGCGACCACCGAAGGTTCGTTCAGCACGATTCCGCGATCCTGGACATAGACCAGCGTGTTTGCCGTGCCGAGGTCGATCGCCATGTTCTGCGAGCCAAACTTGAAGAATCGCGAGAGAAACGAAGCCATTGAATTTTCCGTATGTTTTCCTGATCTTACCGCACAAGCGACGGTAAGCACAGGCCTTTGTGTTGGCGTGGAAGCGGACCCCTTAGCAGGGGGGCAAATGAAAGGCCAAAAAATTGTGATTTCAGCCGTGGACGGCGGCGCTGTTTGTCTCGAAATTCCGGCGCTTCGCCGCTAGGTATGGAACATGTGCCGCGCGGTCCTGCTCCGGGTCCGGGCAAGGGAAAGCAAGTGCCAATCATCCGCCGCCTGCCCGAAGATCTGGTCAACCGTATCGCCGCGGGCGAGGTGGTCGAGCGGCCGGCTTCGGCGCTGAAGGAACTGGTCGAAAACGCCCTCGATGCGGGCGCAGGCAACGTTGCGATCCGGCTGGCCGAAGGTGGGCTTGGCGGGATCGAGGTGACCGACGACGGCTGCGGAATGCTGCCCGAAGAGGTCGCGCTGGCGCTTGAGCGTCATGCCACCTCGAAGCTGCCCGATGATCATATCGAACTGGTCGCAACTCTGGGCTTTCGCGGCGAGGCGCTGCCTTCGATCGCCTCGGTCGCCCGGGTCTCGATCGAAAGCAGGGTCAGGGGACAGGGGGAGGGCTGGCGCCGGATCGTCGATCACGGCGCGCTGGTCGAGGAAGGTCCGGCGGCGCTGCCGCCCGGCACCCGCATCCGGGTTGAGCAGCTGTTCGCCAAGGTTCCCGCGCGGCGCAAGTTCCTGCGCTCGGCGCGCAGCGAATATGCCGCCTGCCTCGACGTGGTGCGCCGCCTGGCGATGGCCCGGCCCGAAGTCGGCTTCACCCTGGAACACGAAGGGCGCCGTGTGCTGGCCCTGCAGGGCGGCGATCAGTTGGCGCGGCGGGTGGCGCAGATCGTGGCGCGCGAATTGGCCGACGATGGCGTCGCGATCGACCTCCAGCGCGGCGCGGTGCGGCTGACCGGGGTGGCCGGCTTGCCGACCTTCAACCGCGGGGTAGCCGATCACCAGTACCTGTTCGTCAACGGCCGCCCGGTGAAGGACCGGCTGCTGGTCGGCGCGGTGCGCGGCGCCTATGCCGACATGCTGGCGCGCGACCGGCACGCGGTGCTGGCGCTGTTCCTCGATCTTCCGCCAGAGGAAGTCGATGTCAACGTCCACCCGGCCAAGACCGAGGTGCGCTTCCGCGATCCGGCCTTCATTCGCGGCTTCATCGTTTCCGGTCTGCGCCACGCGCTCGATTCCGAAGGACAGCGCAGCGCGCAGGCTCCGGCGGCAGCGGCGATGGCCAGCTGGCAGGCCGAGCCGATTGCCGAGCCAGCCCCCGCGATGGCCTCGCTCTTCGCGCGCAAACATGCCGCATCGGGTGTGTGCGAGGCTGGCGCGCTCTGGCGTGGCCACGAAGCGGCCGTGCTCGCGCCGCCCGCCGCACGCGCCGAAGAAGCGGTCGAAACGCCTGTCCCGGCCCATCCGCTTGGTGTGGCCCGCGGCCAGGTGGCCCGGACCTACATCGTCGCCGAGGCGGAGGACGGGCTGGTGATCGTCGACCAGCACGCCGCGCATGAGCGCCTGGTGCTCGAGCGGCTCAAGGCGGCCGGCGCACAGGGGGCGGTTGCCGCGAGCCAGGCGCTGCTGATCCCCGAAGTGGTCGAACTCGACGAGCCCGACGCCGACCGGGTGGAGAGCGCCGCCGCCGCTCTGGCCGAATACGGCCTGGCGCTGGAACGCTTCGGCCCCACCGCCATTCTCGTCCGCGCGGTCCCTTCGGCGCTGGGCAAGGGCGATACGCAGGCGCTGGTCCGCGACATCGCCGACGATCTTGCGCAGAACGGCACGGCGCTGCTGCTGGCGGAGCGGATCGACCATGTGCTGGCGACGATGGCCTGCCACGGGAGCGTTCGGGCCGGCCGGCAGTTATCGGTAGCGGAAATGAATGCGCTGCTGAGGGAAATGGAATGCACCCCGCGATCCGGACAATGCAATCACGGGCGCCCGACCTGGGTGAAGCTGGCCCACGGCGATATCGAACGGCTGTTCGGGCGGCACTGATCGTGGCGCTGGCGGTTGGCGGCTGCACCAGCAAGGAAGAGCAGGCCCGCCGCGATGCCGCCGATATTGCCGCCGTGAAAGCCGCGCAGAACCAGTTGCCGCCGCTGGTTCCGGCGAACCCCGAACCGCTTTCACCAGCCGACCTGGCACGGCTCGATGCGCCCGGAGGGGTATGTTCGTTCGTCGCCTCGACCAGCGCGCGCGCGGAGATCCTGCTTGCCTCGGACGCGCACTTTGCGTGGATCAGGCTCGACGGCGGACTGGTCAAGCTGGCCTCGGACCCCGGCAGCGCGCCCGGTCCGGCGGGAAGCTGGACCCATTACGTCGGCAAGGAACAGACCTTGCGGATCGAAGGACGCGGCAATGCCGGTGTGCCGCCATCCGCCACGGCCGGCGCCTGGCCCAGCCGGATAACGCTACGCGATCCGCATGACCGGGTGGTGTTCAGCAGCGACGGCACCCTGGGGTGCAGGCAGTGACCTCAGGCGTCGCCTGAACCGCGCACCCGGATCAGCCCGATCGACTTCATCGTGCAGACCAGCACATCGTCCTGGTTGTAGACCCTGACCGCCGATTGGAAGCTGCCCATTTCCGGGCGGGACTGGCTCTGCTTCTTGCTCAGAACCTCGGTTTCGATGCGCAGCGTGTCGCCCGGATAGACCGGACGCAGCCAGCGCAGCTCATCCAGCCCGGGCGAGCCGAGCCCGGCCTGCCTGCGTGCGCTCATGTTGTCGACCAGCATCCGCATGACCATCGCGCAGGTGTGCCAGCCGCTTGCGGAAATGCGCCCGAAATGGGTCTGCGCGGCGGCTTCGTCGGAAAGGTGGAAAGGCTGCGGATCGTACTTGCGGGCAAAGTTGATCACCTCCTCGCGGGTCACATCATAATGCCCGAACGCCGCGGTCGAACCCACTTCCAGGTCCTCGAAATAGGTCATCCCGTCGCGCATCTGCCTGGCCCCTAGACGTTGAACTTGAAATGCAGCACGTCGCCGTCCTGCACCACGTATTCCTTGCCTTCCTGGCGCAGCTTGCCGGCTTCCTTGGCCGCGCTTTCGCCGCCCAGGCCCACGAAATCGTCAAAGGCGATCGTTTCGGCCCGGATGAAGCCGCGCTGCATGTCGGAATGGATCTCGCCCGCCGCTTCAGGAGCCTTGGCGCCCTTGTGCACGGTCCAGGCGCGGGCCTCCTTGGGGCCGACGGTGAAGAAGGTGATGAGGTGCAGGAGGTCGTAGCCCGAGCGGATCACCCGCGCGAGACCGGTTTCGTGAAGGCCCATCTCCTCAAGGAAGACCATCCGTTCTTCCGGATCCATGCCGACCAGTTCGCTTTCGATCGCTGCCGAGACGATCACCGCATTGGCGCCCTCGGCCCTGGCCTTGTCGAACACCCGCGCCGAAAAGGCATTGCCATTCGCTGCGCTCTCTTCCTCGACGTTGCAGACATAGAGCACCGGCTTGGCGGTCAGCAGCTGCGCCTGGTTGAACACGCGCAGTTCCTCTTCGCCGTCGGGCCGGGCGAGCCGGGCGGGCTTGCCTTCGCGCAGCAGTTCGAGCGCGGGCTGGAGCACCGAGACAAGGAGCTTCGATTCCTTGTCGCCGGCGCTTGCCTTCTTCTGCGCGGCGGGAACGCGCTTTTCGAGGCTTTCAAGGTCGGCCAGCATCAGTTCGGTTTCGACCGTGTCGGCGTCCGACACCGGATCGACGCGGTTGTCGACATGCTGGATATCGTCGTTCTCGAAGCAGCGCAGCACGTGGACGATCGCGTCAACCTCGCGGATGTTGCCGAGGAACTGGTTGCCCAGCCCTTCGCCCTTGCTGGCGCCGCGAACCAGCCCGGCGATGTCGACGAAACCAAGCTGGGTCGGGATGATCTTCTGGCTGCCGGCGATCGCGGCCAGCTGGTCGAGCCGGGGATCGGGCACGCCGACATTGCCGACGTTGGGTTCGATCGTGCAGAACGGATAGTTCGCCGCCTGCGCCGACTGCGTTTCGGTAAGCGCATTGAACAGCGTGCTCTTGCCGACATTCGGCAGGCCGACGATACCGCAACGAAAACCCATTACCCACTCCGCATCTGCTGCAAGCGCGCGCCCATAGCGGGGGTGGGCTGGTTTGGCGAGGGGCTATTGCCGCGCCGGCTCAGTCCGCCTGGCGCATGGCCACGTCGTTCATGAACCGAACGTCGTCGCCCTTGGCCAGCCAGCCGGCCTCGGCGGCGATCGCGCCCAGCATGTCGGCCAGGTCGTCCATCTCGGCCTTGGCGAAGTTGCCCAGCACGTGCCCGGTGACCCGATCCTTGTGTCCGGGATGACCGATGCCGATCCGCACGCGGCGGAAGTCCGGGCCCAGGTGCTGGTCGATCGAGCGCAGTCCGTTGTGACCGGCCAGTCCGCCGCCACTGCGGACCTTGACCTTGAACGGGGCAAGATCGAGCTCGTCGTGGAACACGGTCAGGGCATCGGTGCCCAGCTTGTAGAAACGCAGCGCCTCGCCAACCGCGCGGCCGCTTTCGTTCATGAAGGTCGCGGGCTTGAGCAGCAGCACTTTCTGCCCGCCGATCCGGCCTTCCTGCAGCCAGCCCTGGAATTTCTTCTGCACCGGGCCGAAGCCATGCACTTCGGCCAGGGTGTCGACCGCCATGAACCCGACATTGTGCCGGTGCAGCGCATATTGCGGACCGGGATTGCCCAGGCCTACCCAGAGTTGCAACGGACCCTCCAACGAAAAACCGGACCGCTTCGCAGCGGCCCGGCTTTTGATGGGACAGCTTGGCCGTCCCGGTCAACCGATAGACGCTTAGGCGCCGGCTTCGGTCTTGCTGTTGTCGCCTTCTTCGCTGCGCAGGCCCGAAGGGGCAACGATGGTGGCGATGGTGAAGTCACGGTCGGTGATCGCGCTGGCCGAACCGGCCGGCAGCGCAACGTGGCTGATGTGGATCGAATCGCCCACGTCGAAACCGGTCACGTCGATCGCGATGTCATCGGGGATCTTGTCGGCATCGCAGACCAGTTCCAGCTCGTGACGCACGATGTTGAGCACGCCGCCGCGCTTCAGACCCGGGCTTGCCGCTTCGTTGGTGAAGATCACCGGCACTTCCACGTGGACCTTGGCGTTGCCGGTCAGGCGCAGGAAGTCCGCATGCAGCGGGCGATCGGTGACGGGATGAAAGGCAACGTCCTTGGGCAGCGTCTTGACGCTCTTGCCGCCGACTTCGACTTCGACAACCGAGTTGAAGAAGTGGCCGGTGCCAAGCTGCCTGACCAGCAGCTTTTCCTCGACGTGGATGGCGAGGGGCTCTTCATTGCCACCATAGATGACGGCGGGGACGCGGCCTTCGCGGCGCAGTACACGGGAGGCTCCCTTGCCAGCCCGATCGCGCGCCTCGGCCGGCAGGTGCAGCGTATCGCTCATTGCATTTGCCTTTCGAAAACGAGAGTAAAGTTAACTTCGCCGCCACGCCTCCAGGGATGACCATGACGCGAAGCGCGGCCCCCTAACGGCAAAGCGGCGCAAATGCAAGGCTATTGCAGGCGCGTGACCCTGTAACCCCTGGCCGCCAGCATGGCGGGAAGCCCGTCCCGCCCGACAAGATGCGCCGCGCCGACCGCGACGAAGGGGTGCGCGCCCTGCTTCAGGATGGCCTCGAGCCGCGCGGCCCAGACGCGGTTGCGGCCCACCAGCAGCGCCTCGCGCAGCACCGGATCGCGGCTGAGCTGGCCATCGGTCTCGCGCTCGATCAGGGCCAGGTCGGCATTCGCCCAGGCCTTGGCAAGACGGCGGGTTTCGGCCTCGTAGCTGTCCTGTCCTTCGATCGCGGAAGTCAGCAGGGTGCGCTGCGCGCTTTCGGGCAGGCGGTCGAAGATGCCGAGCTGGACACTGGCCCCTTCGAACTCGTCAACCGGCCGCGAATAGCCGCTGGCCAGCGCCCGGTCGATTCCGTTGCCGCTGTCCGATGCGCCGGCGCGCATCGCCGCCTGTTGCAGCATCAGCGCCGCGGCCCAGCTTTCATAGCCGTCGAGCGAGCCGGGCTTGATCCCGCCGTCCTTCAAGGCATCAGCCAGATCATCGCGCAGGTCGGCCGGAACGCGCTGGTCAAGCGGGGGAAGGCCGGGGGAGGCGGCCAGCCGGGCAAAGACCCGGGCCGTCGCCCGGTCGTCGCCGATCGCCGCGACTTCCAGCATCAGCCGGTCGGAAGCCCCCAGCGCCGCCTCAATCCGCTGCGAGCGCCAATCGACTGGATCGGGCAGGGCGTGGATCGTGCCGAACAGCCAGGCCTTCTGTCCGCCAGGACCTTCGACCAGCCACAGCGCCGGTCGGACTTCGACCGGGCGGGAGCACGCCGCAAGCGCCAGCGCGCCAAACAGGCCCAGGACCAGCCGCAGCAACGCCCTACTGGACACGGCTGGCCTTGTAACCGTCCTTCGCCAGCACGTCCTGCACGCTGCCCTTGCCGCCAAGGTGCCCGGCGCCAACCGCGATGAACACCGTTCCCGGCTGCTTCATCCGCGCCGAAATCCAGCTGGCCCAGTTACGATTGCGGTTGAAGATCAGCGCATCGGCAAATTTCCGATCATCCTCGGAGTTGAGGAATTCCGCCAGCCCGGCGGCGTCCCCTTTGACCCAGTGCTTGATCATGGTGCCGATCTGGGCGTCGATCTGGGGCAGGGCATCAACCACCGCCATCAGGTATTCCATCTGCTCGTCCGGCGAAAGCGTGGCGAAGATCGCAAATTGCTCGTCGACGGTCTCGAGCCCCTGGTGCGGCCGGCCCAGTTCCTTGACCCGCGCACCAAGCTTTGCCTCCACTCCATGCCTGGGATCGAAGCCGAGCTGCTGGACCCTGACCAGCGGCAGCAGCAGCGCCACCACCCAGGGGCGGTTGTGATCGAACATTGCCGGCTGCAGGCCGATCTTGGTCAGCCCCGCTTCGTACCTGCCGCGCTGATCATCGGTCATCAGGCCGCGCAGGGTCTGGCCCTTGGGCAAGAGGCCCTGCTTGAGCATGGCCGCGGCGACCTCTCCGGTCGAAAGGTCGGGAAGCTCGGTCATCAGCATGTCGGAATGCTCGAAGGCCTGGCGGACCGGGCCCTTGTACCAGTCGATCCCTTCGGGCAGCACATGGATCGTTCCGAACAGGTAGATGGTCGTATCATGGTCGGCCACTTTCCACAGCGCCGGACGGGCGCTGGCGGGAAGCGGCGCGGCGGCAGCGGCAGCGGCGGGCGCGGTTGCCGACTGGTCGGCAAGGGTGGCGGTGCCCAGCAGCGCGCAGGCGCTGGCAGCAAGGGCGATCAGGGTGCGGCGCAGGATCATGGCTCGGTCCTCTAGCACAAAGTCCTGACGGATGATGAATGGATCAGGCGCGGCGGCCTGTTCGGTCATTTGCGGGCAGTTGATTTGCGCCGCCCTTTCGGCCAAAGGCGCGGCCATGTCTGCCGCTTCCGCGCCCCTGCCGTTTCAGGACATGATCCTCACGCTCCACAATTACTGGAGCGCGCAGGGCTGCCTGATCCTCCAGCCCTACGACATGCGCGTCGGTGCCGGGACCTTTCACCCCGCGACCACGCTGCGCAGCCTGGGGCCGCAGCCGTGGAACGCCGCCTATGTCCAGCCCAGCCGCCGCCCGACCGACGGCCGCTATGGCGAAAACCCCAACCGCCTGCAGCACTATTACCAGTACCAGGTAATCATGAAGCCGAGCCCGGAGAACTTCCAGGAGCTTTACCTCAGCAGCCTGTTCGCGATCGGGATCGATCCGCTGGCGCACGACATCCGCTTTGTCGAGGACGACTGGGAAAGCCCGACGCTGGGCGCCTGGGGGCTCGGCTGGGAAGTCTGGTGCGATGGCATGGAAGTTTCGCAGTTCACCTATTTCCAGCAGATGGGCGGGTTCGATTGCAAGCCGGTCGCGGGCGAGTTGACCTATGGCCTGGAACGCCTGGCGATGTACATCCAGGGCGTCGACAACGTCTATGACCTGGCCTTCAACTCGGCCGGGGTCACCTATGGCGAGGTCTTCCTGAAGAACGAGCAGGAGATGTCGAAATACAATTTCGAGGTCGCCGACACCGATAGCCTGTTCAGGGGCTTCCAGGCCGCCGAGGCCGAATGCCGGCGCTGCATCGAAGCCGACATTCCGCTTGCCGCCTATGACCAGGCGATCGAGGCAAGCCACCTGTTCAACCTGCTGCAGGCGCGCGGGGTGATCTCGGTCCAGGAGCGCGCCAGCTACATGGGCCGCGTGCGCGACCTCGCAAAGGGTTCGGCGCAGGCCTGGATCGCCAAGAACGAGAGCGAATGGGCCGAGAACTTTCCGGAGTGGAGCCTGTGAGCGTCGCCGTGTCCAATCCGCACCAGACCCCGCTCAGGCTGAGCCTGTCGAAGCCGGGTTATGGCGCTGACCTCGCGCGCGGGCTTCGACAGGCTCAGCCTGAGCGGGCTTGGGGCCGGGGAGGCCAAGATGTCTGATTTCCTCCTCGAACTGCGCTCGGAAGAAATCCCCGCACGGATGCAGGCCGGTGCGCGCGCTGATCTGGAAAAGCTGGTGCGCAAGGAACTGGATGCGGCTGGCGTCACCGTGGGCGACGTACTTGTCTGGTCCACCCCGCGCCGCCTGGCGCTAATCGCGCGCGGCCTGCCGCAGGCGACCGCGGCGGTCAGCGAGGAAGTGAAAGGCCCGCGGGTCGGCGCGCCGCCGCAGGCGCTCGAAGGGTTCCTGCGCAAGACCGGCCTTCGCGAGGACCAGTTGGTCGAACGCGACGGCGTGCTGTTCGCCATCACCGAAAAACCCGGCCGCGCCACCGCCGACGTGCTGGCCGAGGCGATCCCGGCCATCGTCCGCGCCTTCCCCTGGCCCAAGAGCCAGCGCTGGGGCGCGGCCTCGCTTTCCAGCGAAAGCCTGCGCTGGGTGCGCCCGCTTTCGGGCATCGTCGCGCTGTTTGACGGCGCGGTGGTGGACTGCGAGGTGGGGGGGGTTAAGGCCGGGCGCCTGACCCGTGGCCACCGTTTCCATTCCGCAGGCGAAATCAGCATCGACGGCGTGGATGACTACGCCGCCAGGCTGCGCGCCGCGCATGTCATCGTCGATCATGCCGAACGCCAGGACCTGATCCGCGCCGCCGCCGCCAAGGTGGCTGCCGGTGCCGGGCTGACGCTGGTCGAGGATGAAGGGCTGGTGATCGAGAATGCCGGGCTGACCGAATGGCCGGTGCCGCTGCTGGGCCGCTTCGATGAAGCCTTTCTTGATGTGCCTCCCGAAGTTATCCAGCTAACCGCCCGTACCAACCAGAAATATTTCGTGTGTGAGGATGCAGGCAGCAAGCTCGCCAACGCCTTCGTCTGCACCGCGAACATCGCGGCCAGCGACGGGGGCGCGGCTATCGTCGACGGCAACCGCAAGGTGCTGGCGGCGCGGCTTTCGGATGCGCGCTTTTTCTGGGAACAGGACCGCAAGGTTCCGCTGGCCGAGCAGGCCAGGAAGCTGGAGCGCATCACCTTCCACGAAAAGCTGGGCACCCTGGCCGACAAGGTCGATCGGGTGGCGAAGCTGGCCGTCTGGCTGGCGAGCGAAGGCATTGTCCCGAACTGCGACCCCGCGCTGGCACGCCAGGCGGCTGAGCTGTGCAAGGCCGATCTCGTCACCGAAATGGTCGGTGAATTTCCCGAACTGCAAGGCCTGATGGGCGGCTACTACGCCCGCGCCGAAGGCCTGCCCGACGCCGTGGCCGACGCGATCCGCGATCACTACAAGCCGGCCGGGCAGGGCGACGAAGTGCCGACCGCGCCGGTTACCGTGGCGGTGGCGCTGGCGGACAAGCTGGATACGATCGTCGCTTTCTTCTTGGCTGGCGAGCAGCCCACTGGGTCGAAGGATCCATATGCGCTTCGACGAGCAGTCATCGGTATTTTGCGGATGGTTGCTACAAATGATCTACGTTTTTCAATGCACGAGGCTATCCATCAAGCGATTAGAGGCTTGATCCGGCAGGAGCCGTCAGAAGATGAATACGCAATTCATTTTTTGATTTACGCTCGAGATTTCCGTTGGACTCAGCGCATGATGCTTGAGGCGCAGGACATCGCGAAGAATATCGGCGCCGAAGGTCGTATTGGCTATACCCGAACTAACTGGTACTCCGGTCTCGCTGCACTCCCGAATTTCTTCGCCGATCGGCTCAAGGTTCAGCAACGCGAGGCCGGGGTTCGGCACGATCTGATCGACGCGGTGTTTGCGCTTGGCGGGGAAGACGACCTCGTCCGCCTGCTTTCCCGGGTCCACGCGCTCCAGGCCTTCATCGGCACCGAGGACGGCGCGAACCTGCTCGCCGGATACAAGCGCGCCGCAAATATCCTCAAGAAGGAAGGCTTTACCGAAGGCCGTCACCCCGGACTTGATCCGGGGTCCCGCTTGGCGGAGGGCGCGGAGGACGGAAGCGGGATCCCGGGTCAAGCCCGGGATGACGTGGGTTTCGGGAAACTCTCCTACACCCCCGAACCTGCCGAAGATGCGCTGATCAAGGCGCTCGAAGCGGCCGGTCCCACGGCTGCGGCAGCGGTGGCGGCGGAAGACTTTGCCGGGGCGATGGCTGCCCTTGCCACGCTGCGCGCGCCGATCGACAGGTTCTTCGATGAGGTGACCGTCAACGACGCCGATCCGGCTAGGCGCACGTTCCGCCTCTCACTGCTCGCGCGGCTGCGCGATGCGGTGCACGGCGTGGCAGACTTTTCGCGGATCGAAGGCTGATACGGCCAAGAGGGAAGCCCTCATCCAGCATCGTCACCCCGGACCTGATCCGGGGTCCCGCTTGGCGGAAAGCGCGGACGGCGGGTTTCTGCTGCACTGCACAAAGAGGCTGACTCAAGGGCCGCCGGTGGCTAGGGGCAAGGATACACCGGCAAGCGATTCGCCGGTTCCTGGAAATGGCGGTTTTCCATGACAAATGTATTCTCGTTTGGTGGTTCCACGCGCAGCGATGATCCGCGCAGCCGTGACAAGACGGTTGTCGGCGGCAAGGGCGCGAATCTGGCGGAAATGGCCGGGATCGGCCTGCCGGTGCCGCCGGGCTTCACGATCACTACCGAGGAATGCGTCCGCTATTTGGCCGACGTTCGCCAGGCCCGGGGTGAGCGCAGCGAGTTCTCCGACGCGTTGAAGGCCGATGTCGCCGAGGCGCTGGGGCATATCGAGGCCGCGGTCGGCAAGAAGTTCGGCGATCCGTCCGATCCGCTGCTGGTCTCGGTCCGCTCGGGTGCGCGGGTCTCGATGCCGGGGATGATGGATACCGTGCTCAACCTTGGTCTCAACGACGAGACCGTGAAAGGCCTGGCCGCTTCGTCGGGCGATGCGCGCTTTGCCTGGGACAGCTACCGCCGCTTCATCCAGATGTATTCGGACGTGGTGCTGGGCCTGGACCATCACCTGTTCGAAGACGCGCTGGAAATCGCCAAGGAAGACAACGGCTACTACGCCGATGTCGAGATGCAGGATGAAGACTGGCAGAAGCTGGTCAAGGAATATGAAGCGATCGTGGAGGCGCAGCTTGGCCGCCCGTTCCCGCAGGATGTGAACGAACAGCTGTGGGGCGCGATTCGTGCGGTGTTCGACAGCTGGGATTCGGACCGGGCCAGGGTCTACCGGCGTCTCAACGATATTCCGGGCGACTGGGGCACCGCGGTCAACGTCCAGGCGATGGTCTTTGGCAACATGGGCGATACTTCGGCCACGGGGGTTGCCTTCACCCGCGATCCGGCGACCGGCGAGAAGGCCTATTACGGCGAATGGCTGGTCAACGCCCAGGGCGAGGACGTGGTCGCGGGGATCCGCACTCCGCAGTACCTGACCAAGGTCAGTCGCGAACGTGCCGGTGCCAAACCGCTCAGCATGGAAGAGGCGATGCCGGCGGCCTATGCCGAACTGGCCGCGGTGTTCGAACTGCTCGAAAAGCATTACCGCGACATGCAGGACATCGAATTCACCGTGGAGCGCGGCAAGTTGTGGATGCTCCAGACCCGCAGCGGCAAGCGCACCGCCAAGGCCGCGCTCAAGATGGCGGTCGACATGGTCGGCGAAGGACTGATCGACGAGCGCGCGGCGATCCTGCGGGTCGATCCGATGGCGCTTGACCAGCTGCTCCACCCGACGCTCGATCCCGCCGCGCCGCGCGACGTACTGGCCACGGGCCTGCCCGCCAGCCCCGGCGCGGCATCGGGCGCGATCGTGCTTGACGCCGACAGCGCGGAAAAGCGCGCCGAACGCGGCGAAGCGGTGATCCTGGTGCGGGTCGAGACCAGCCCCGAGGATATCCACGGAATGCACGCCGCCAAGGGCGTCCTCACCGCGCGCGGCGGCATGACGTCGCACGCGGCGGTCGTGGCGCGCGGCATGGGGCGTCCCTGCGTTTCGGGCGCGTCGACGGTTTCGATCGACATGGCCAGCCGCACGCTGCGGATCGGCAGCCGCGAGCTCAGCGAGGGCGACCAGATCACGCTTGACGGGACCACCGGCGAAGTGATGGCCGGGCATGTGCCCACGATCGAGCCCGAGCTGATCGGCGATTTCGGGGTGCTGATGGGCTGGGCCGACCAGCACCGGCGGATGAAGGTGCGCACCAACGCCGAAACCCCGGCCGATTGCCGCACCGCGCGCCAGTTCGGCGCCGAGGGCGTCGGCCTGTGCCGCACCGAGCATATGTTCTTCGACAACACCCGGATCGCGGCGGTGCGCCAGATGATCCTCGCCGAGGACGAGGCCGGCCGCCGCGCCGCGCTGGCCCGGCTGCTCCCCGAACAGCGCGCCGATTTCCACGCCATCTTCGAGGTAATGGCCGGCCTGCCGGTGACGATCCGCCTGCTCGATCCGCCGCTGCACGAATTCCTGCCGCATTCGGACAACGAATTCGCCGAGCTTTCGGAAGCGATCGGGATCGGTGTCGATACGCTGAAGCGCCGTGCTGGCGAGCTTTACGAGTTCAATCCGATGCTGGGCCACCGCGGCTGCCGGCTGGGGATCACTTTCCCCGAGATCTACGAAATGCAGGCCCGCGCGCTGTTCGAGGCGGCCTGCGATGTCGCCGCGCAGGACGGGCAGGCACCGGTTCCCGAAGTGATGATCCCGTTGGTCGCCACCCGCAAGGAGCTTGAGATCCTCAAGGCGCTGGTCGACCGGACGGCGGGAGAAGTCTTTGCCGAAAAGGGCCGGACGCTCGCCTATCATGTCGGCACCATGATCGAACTGCCGCGCGCCGCGCTGATGGCCGGCGAGATCGCCGAGGTCGGCGAATTCTTCAGCTTCGGGACCAATGACCTTACCCAGACCACGCTGGGCGTTTCGCGTGATGATGCGGCGAAATTCCTCCAGCCCTATGTCGAAAAGGGCATCTTCCCGCGCGATCCATTCGTGTCGCTCGACATCGAAGGGGTGGGGCAGCTGGTCGAACTGGCGGCAGAGCGGGGCCGCAAGACCCGGCCCGGCATCAAGCTTGGCATCTGCGGAGAGCATGGCGGCGATCCGGCCAGCATTGCCTTCTGCGAAAAGGTCGGGCTCGATTACGTATCGGCCAGCCCCTACCGCGTGCCGATTGCCAGGCTGGCGGCGGCGCAGGCTGCGTTGCGTTAGTCAGGATGGGGCTTCGACAAGCTCAGCCTGAGCGGGGTTGTGAGCGATCCTGATCCCATACCCCGCTCAGGCTGAGCTTGTCGAAGCCGGCCCGGTCAACGCCGCCAGCCGGTCAGGGTCAGGATCTCGAAAGTCTCGACCCGGCCGCTGCCGAAATGCTCCCGGGCATGTTCCTGCTGGCCGCGCGACAAAGGCGGACCCGGGCGGGCGAGGCAGTTGGACAGTCCCTGGGCGCGAAGATCCGCGACCAGGCTGGCAAGGCTGGAGAATCGCACCTCCAGGCTGCGGCAGTCGACCACCGGGTTGGCCCAGCCCGCCCGCTGGAGCAGCGCTCCGCCCGCGCGGACATCGACCGCGGGGTGGAGGCGCGGGGCCGGGCGGTCGCCATCGGCCGCCAGCATCGCCTCGCGCAGCGCCGGGAGCGAGCCTGCGCCGATCAGGCTGGCAATGGCCAGTCCGCCGGGCGCCAGCGCGCGGTGCATGTGGATCAGCGCGCCCGGCAGGTCGTTCACCGTGTCGAGCACGCCAAGGCTGATCACGGTATCGAACGGCCCGGCGGGGTAGGGCGCTTCGAGATCGAACCCCCGGGCGGGTTCGGCACTGGTAACTTCGGTGTTCAGCTCCGCGCCAAGCAGGCCAAGGTCGCCGATTGCCAGCACCCGGCCTGGCTGGTGGCGCAGGAACGCCAGCCGTTCCATCACGTCTTCGACCATGTCGGCGAGCAGATAGCGGGCGGCGTTTCGGTCTTGCTGGAGGTGCAGCATCCGCCGACGCTGGGCGAGGCGCCGGGCGGGGCTGAAGATCAGGGGAGGGGCAGGCTGGTTCACCGCGCCGCCCTGCCTTGCGCCGCGATGCAGTGCAAGCGATACCGGGCGCGTGAAAGTCCATCCGCTTCTTGCTCCCGTTGTCGACCTGGTCTTTCCGCCGCGCTGCCCGCTGTGCGGCGAGGGGCTGGCGGCGCAGACCGGGCTCTGCGCGGCCTGCTGGGCAAAGCTAGCGATCCCCGGCCAGCCTTGCTGCGCCCGCTGCCAGCGCCCGTTCGATGCGGCAACGCCCGATGGAACGGTCTGCGCGCCGTGCCTGGCCGACCCGCCCAGGCATGACGGGATTGCGGCGGGAACGCTTTACAACGAGGCCTCGCGCAAGCTGGTGCTGGCCTTCAAGCATGGACGCCGGATCGCGCTTGCCCCGATGCTGGCCCGCCTGATCGCCGCGCAGCTGCCCGGCGATGTGGGTCCGGGCTGGCTGGTGGTGCCGGTGCCGCTGCATCGCTGGCGATTGTGGAGCCGGGGGTTCAACCAGTCGGCGCTGCTGGCGCGCGAATTGGCGCAGGCCACCGGAGCGCGGCTGCTGGTCGATGCGCTGGTCCGCAACAAACGCACTCCGATGCTGGGAGGGCTGGGCCGCAAGGCGCGAGCGAGAGCGCTGGTGGGGGCTATCGCGGTTAATCCGGGGCGGGCGAATCGGCTTGTTGGAAGCCGAGTCCTGCTGGTCGACGATGTCCTGACCAGCGGCGCGACCAGCGAAGCGAGCGTTCGCGCGCTTCGGCGGGCCGGCGCCGAAAGAGTAGTAGTGGCCTGCTTCGCACGGGTTCTCGACGAGGCACTGGGTCTGAATTGAAACGAAAACGCCCGGAACCGAAGTTCCGGGCGCCCTCGTGACGAAACTCTCCAGGCGCCACTTGCGTGGTTTGGCGGCTCCCCCTTCGGGCCGCCTCGCCCGATCCCTCATGCGGTTTGCGGTCCCTGAACCTGGGCCTCTGCCTTCCGCAAAAGCTGAATCTCCGAAAGCAACGTGCAAAGGAAGTGAGAACCACTCGCAGGTCAGTTTTTGGTCGACACATGTGGTTATCTTGCAACAAGGATGCGCGATGAGCGACGAACACGAAATCGAGCAGGGCAGCGCCTTCCGGCCCAAATTCGACGCGCAGGGCCTGTTGACGGCGGTGGCTGTCGATTCCGCCAGCCGCGAAGTGCTGATGGTGGCCTTCATGGATGCCGAGGCGCTGGCCAGGACCCGCGAGACGGGCCTGGCCCATTTCCACTCGCGCTCGCGCGGGCGGCTGTGGCTGAAGGGCGAGACATCGGGACACGTCCTCAGGGTCCGCGAAATTCGGGTGGACTGCGATCAGGACGCGCTGGTCCTGCTGGTCGAGCCGGCCGGCCCGGCCTGCCACACCGGTGCGACGAGCTGCTTCTACCGCCGGCTCGACGGCGAGGGGCTGGAGCGCTGCTGAGTTGACGCTTACGTAAAGGTAAGCTAGAGCAGCGGGCATGGAACAGCTCGCTGCCAGCCCCGCGCGCCACGACGGCGCCCATATCGATACGCCCGATGCCCTCGATCGCGAGCAGTTCTCCATTTCGGACCTGACCGCGGAGTTCGGGATTACCGCCCGGGCCTTGCGGTTCTATGAGGACGAAGGCCTGATCGCGCCGCAGCGGATCGGCCTGACCCGGGTCTATTCGAAGCGCGACAGGGCGCGGCTCGCGTGGATTCTCAGGGCCAAGAACGTCGGGTTCAGCCTGACCGAGATCAAGGAAATGATCGATCTCTACGATCTGGGCGATGGCCGGGTCGAACAGCGTCGGGTCACGGTCCAGCGCTGCAAGGAAAAGGTCGAGCGGCTGCGCCAGCAGCGCGACGATCTCGACGCGGCGATCACCGAACTGCACAGCTTCATCAAACTGGTCGAAAGCATCGACCTCGGCGCGCGCTGAGCCGCACACCGCACAGATCAAGGACACAGCAATGCCAGTCTACAAGGCGCCGACGCGCGACACCCGCTTCGTGATCAACGAAATGCTCCGGCTTGAACAATACGCGGGCCTTCCCGGCTTCGAGAATGCCGGTCCCGACATGATCGACGCGGTGGTCGAGGAGTGCGGCAGGTTCTGCGCCGAAGTGCTCGCCCCGCTCAATCTGTCGGGCGACCAGGAAGGCTGCACCCGGCATGCCGATGGCTCGGTAACCACGCCCAAGGGCTTCAAGGAGGCCCATGCGCTGTTCCGCGAGGCCGGCTGGGGCACGCTTTCCGCGCCGGAGGAGTTCGGCGGGCAGGGCCTGCCGCATGTGCTGGCGATGACCGGCGAGGAGTTCATTTCCTCCGCCAACCAGGCCTGGGGGATGTATCCGGGGCTTACCGGCGGCGCGATCAGCGCGATCCTGGCCAAGGGCAGCGCTGAGCTGCAGGCCAAGTATCTGCCGAAGATGATCGCCAACGAATGGCTGGGCACCATGAACCTGACCGAGCCGCACTGCGGAACGGACCTGGGCCTGATCCGCACCCGCGCCGTTCCGCAGGCGGATGGTTCCTATGCCATTACCGGGACCAAGATCTTCATTTCGGCGGGTGAGCACGACCTGACCGACAACATCATCCACCTCGTGCTCGCGAAAACCCCCGACGCGCCCGACAGCACCAAGGGCATCTCACTGTTCATCGTCCCCAAGGTCCTGGTGAACGACGATGGCTCGCTGGGCGCGCGCAATGCGGTTTCGTGCGGCAGCATCGAGCACAAGATGGGCATCCACGCCAATGCCACCTGCGTGATGAACTATGACGGCGCCACCGGCTTCATGGTCGGCGAGGAGAACAAGGGTCTTGCCGCGATGTTCATCATGATGAACGCGGCGCGGCTGGGGGTTGGCATCCAGGGGCTGAGCCAGGCCGAAGCGGCCTACCAGAACGCGGTGAAGTACGCGGGCGAACGCCGCCAGGGCCGCGCGCTGACCGGGCCGGCCGAGCCGAACGAGAAGGCTGATACCCTGTTCGTCCACCCCGACGTGCGCCGGATGCTGATGGACGCCAAGGCCTTTACCGAGGGCATGCGCGCGCTGTGCCTGTGGGGCGCCTTGCAGGTCGATCTCAGCCACAAGGCCGCCACCGAGGAAGAGCGGCAGTCAGCCGACGACCTGATCAGCCTGCTGACGCCGGTGATCAAGGGTTACGGCACCGACAAGGGCTTCGATACCTGCGTGCAGATGCAGCAGGTATTCGGCGGACACGGGTTCATCGAGGAATGGGGGATGAGCCAGTTCGTTCGCGACTGCCGGATCACCCAGATCTACGAAGGCGCCAACGGCGTCCAGGCGATGGACCTGGTCGGGCGCAAGCTGGCCCAGAACGGGGGCCGCGCGGTACAGGCGTTCTTCGCGGTGGTCGATGCCGAATGCGCCGCGGCCAAGGCCCGGCCCGAGCTTGAGGCGCTGGCGGGGCAGGTCGAAAAGGCCAATGCCGAGCTCAAGGCCGCGACCATGTGGCTGATGCAGAACGGGATGATGAACCCCAACAACGCCGGGGCCGGCGCCCACCACTACATGCACATGATGGGCATCGTCAGCCTGGGGCTGATGTGGCTGCGCATGGCCGAAGTCGCGGCGGCAAGGATCGCCGCGGGCGAGGGCGACAAGGCTTTCTACGAAGCCAAGCTGGTCACCGCGCGCTACTTCGGTGAACGGTTTGCACCCGATGCCGGGGCGCTGCGCCGCAAGCTGGAGGCCGGCAGCGAAGCGATGATGGCGCTGCCCGCAGCGGCTTTCGCGACCGCCTGATCGGGATCAGAAAGCCCGCACCTCGCCAACCTGCATGATCCAGGCCCGGTCTTCGCCATACTGCTGCTCAAGCGCGGCCTGGCGGAACCGGTGCGGTGCCTCGAACGGGTCTTCCGGGGTGAGCATGATGCTGCCCCAATGCATCCCCACCGCGGCGAGGGCGCCGATGTCGCGCGCGATCTGCACTGCCTCTTCGGGGGTGGCATGGCTTGATTCCATGATGATCCGGGGCGTGTAGGCTCCGATCCCGACCAGGGCGAGGTCGAACGGCCCCGCGCGCTCGCCGATCTCGCGGAAACAGGCGCCGTAACCGGTATCCCCGCCGAACCAGACCTTCCTGCCGGCCGAGGCGAAGGCCAGGCTGGCCCACAGCGTCCGGTTGCGATCGAAGGGTCCGCGCCCGGAAAAGTGGACCGCGGGCAGGGCGGTGACCTTGAGTTCGCCCAGTGACCAGTCCTGCCACCAGTCGAGCTCGACCACCTGATTGAAGCCCAGCTTGCGGATCAGCGGGGCGAGGCCCAGCGGGCAGACGACCGGGGTTTCGGCGGGCCAGCGATAGGCCTTGAGCGCCGCCGTATCGACATGGTCGTAATGGTTGTGGCCGATCGCGATCAGGTCGAGCCGGGGAAGCTGCTCCGCGCGCAGCGCCGGGGGCAGGAAGCGGCGCGGGCCAAGTCCGAAGGGACCGGCCACGTCGCCCAGATAGGGATCCGTCAGCACCAGCTTGCCGCCCAGACGCAGCGCGAAGCAGGCGTGGCCCAGCCAGGCAAGCTCGCTTTCCCGCAGTGCTTCAAGGTCAAGCGGCCGCGCCGTCGCCAGTCCAGCGGGCAATGGCGGCAAGTGCGTGCGCCGCATGTCCCAGAGCAGGAACTTGAGGAAATCGCGCAGCCTCGCCCGGCGCGGCGGGCTGCCCGGCGGATTTCGAAAGTGGCCGCCGGGCAAGTGGTGCCAGGGTGGGCTGTCCACCGGGACCGTGCCGGATTCAGGATCGGGCACGGTCACCGGTCAGGATCATTCCCCGAAGGTGCGCTGCCACCAACCCCGGCGCTGGGTGCCCGGCTCTTCCTCGGCGGCTGCTTCAGCGGGAGCCGAGGGCGCTTCGGCAAGGGCTTCCGCCGCCACTTCAACTTCCACGTCAGCCTTCTTCTTGCGGACGCGCTTGGGCTTGGCCGGAGCTTCTTCCGCAGCCGGCTCAGCCACTGGCTCCTCGACGGCGAGCGCCAGCTCGGCTTCGACTTCGGCCTTCTTCTTGCGGACACGCTTGGGCTTGACCGGAGCCTCCTCGACCGTTTCGGCCGCAGGCTGCTCGGCTGCCGCTTCGCTCACCGCGGGTTCGGCATCGGCCTTCTTCTTGCGGGTCCGCTTGGGCTTGGCAGGAGCTTCTTCGGCAGCTTCGACAACCTCGGCCACCGGCTCAACCGCTTCGACGGGTTCGCTGGCGGGCTCTTCGGCTTCTTCGCCGCCGCCTTCGCCGCCATTGGATTCGCCTTCGCCGCGGCCCTTGCCGCCGCGCCGGCGACGACCGCGCCGACGGCGCTTGCGCGGTGCTTCGCCGTCTTCGCGTTCGTCGTCGCCGTGGTCTTCGGTGTCGCCGTCGGATTCGCCTTCGCCGTCGCTCTCGCCGCGGGCTTCATCGCCCGCTTCCGCGCGATCGCGATCGCGGCCGCCGCGCTTGCGGCGCTTGCGGCGGCGCTTTTCGCGGCCTTCGCCTTCGTCCTCGGCGCGATCTTCGGCTTCGAAGTCCTCATCCTCTTCGATTACCTCGTCGTCGTCTTCCTCGATCGCGATCGGCTCGAACCTGGGCACGAATTCGGGGCGCGGGCCCGATGAGCCGACGCGCATCTTGGCGCCTTCATTCTCACCTTCGGGCAGCACTTCGACGCGTACACCGTAACGCTCCTCGATCTCGGCAAGATCGGCGCGCTTGGCGTTGAGCAGGTAAACCGCCGCTTCAGTGCTCGCGTAGAGCGAGATCAGCGATCCCTTGCCCTTGGCGGCTTCTTCTTCGATCAGGCGCAGCGCGGAAAGTCCGGCGCTGGAAGCGGTGCGGACCAGTCCGGTGCCGTCGCAGTGCGGGCAGCCGCGGGTGGTCGCCTCGAGCACCCCGGTGCGCAGGCGCTGGCGGCTCATCTCCATCAGCCCGAAGCTGGAGATCCGGCCGACCTGGATCCGGGCGCGGTCATTGCGGAGCGCGTCCTTCATCGCCTTCTCGACCTTGCGGACGTTCGAGCCGTATTCCATGTCGATGAAGTCGATCACGACGAGGCCCGCCATGTCGCGCAGACGCAGTTGCCGGGCGATTTCGCGCGCAGCCTCAAGATTGGTGTTGAGTGCGGTTGCCTCGATCCCGTGTTCCTTGGTCGAACGGCCCGAATTGATGTCGATCGAAACCAGCGCTTCGGTCGGGTTGATCACGATATAGCCGCCGCTCTTGAGCTGGACCACCGGATCGTACATCGCGGTCAGCTGGTCCTCGGCGCCATAGCGCTGGAACAGCGGCACCGGATCGACGTACTGCTTCACCCGCTTGGCGTGGCTGGGCATCAGCAGCTTCATGAAATCGCGCGCAGCGCGGTAGCCCGCTTCGCCTTCGACAACCACGTCCTCGATGTCGCGATTGTAGATGTCGCGGATCGCGCGCTTGATCAGGTCGCTGTCGGAATGGATCAGCGCGGGCGCGGTGCTGCCGAGCGTGGTTTCGCGGATTCCGTCCCACAGCCGGGCGAGATAATCGAAGTCGCGCTTGATCTCGGTCTTGGTGCGCTGGAGACCGGCGGTGCGGACGATGCAGCCCATGGTCTTGGGCAGGTCAAGTTCGGCGATCACGGTCTTCAGCCGCTTGCGGTCGGATGCCGAGCTGATCTTGCGGCTGATTCCGCCGCCGTGGCTCGAATTGGGCATCAGCACGCAGTAGCGGCCGGCCAGGCTGAGATATGTGGTCAGCGCGGCGCCCTTGTTGCCGCGTTCTTCCTTGACCACCTGGACCAGCAGCACCTGGCGGCGCTGGATCACGTCCTGGATCTTGTAGCGACGGCGCAGCGCCATGCGCTTGGCGCGGATCTCGTCGGCTTCCTTGGCGTGGCCGCGATTGCCGCCCTGGCGGCGGCGGCCGCGACCCCGGCGGCGCTGTTCGCCGCCTTCGTCCTCGACCTCGGTTTCGCTTTCGGCTTCGTGATCGAAGGTGCCTTCGACGTGGCCGTCCTCGATCGTCGCGACCTCGTCCTTCTCGGCGGTGTCGACTTCGGTTACCCCGCCAAAGTCATCCTCGTCGTGATGATGGCCGTGGGTCGTGCCGGCCAATTCGTCGGCAAAGCTTTCACCCATCTCGTCGTCGCCGACGAAATCTTCCTCGCCCTCGGCGATGGCGCGCAGGGCGGCTTCCTCTTCGGCGTGGGCGGCTTCTTCGGCGAGCAGCGCCTCGCGGTCTTCCTTGGGGATCTGGTAGTAGTCGGGGTGGATTTCGCTGAACGCCAGGAAACCGTGGCGATTGCCGCCGAAATCGACGAACGCGGCCTGCAGCGAGGGTTCTACCCTGGTTACCTTGGCGAGATAGATATTACCCTTGATCTGCTTGTGTTCGGCAGATTCAAAGTCGAACTCTTCAATCCGGTTGCCCTTGAGCACCGCCACCCGGGTTTCTTCCTGGTGGCGCGCATCGATCAGCATGCGCATGGTCATTGTGATTTCTCCGTGCGCGCCTGGCAGAGACCGGCCCGTGAAGGGCGTCTCCTGAAATGGCGCGACTGTATGCGGGACTTCCGCGCCGCGCCGGGATGCCCCGGACCACAAGCGCGAATGTATCGGTGATGCCGGTCCCACGATGGGCGCCGGCGGCGATGTGTGTGTCTGCTCCAGCGAAGAGATGCGGCAGGTAAGGGCGCGCGCGGCCGACCGCCTTCACCACCAGAACCCCTTGGGTTCGCGGCGGATATGACGGTGCGA
This sequence comes from Sphingomonadaceae bacterium, assembly GCA_046348665.1. GTDB lineage: Bacteria > Pseudomonadota > Alphaproteobacteria > Sphingomonadales > Sphingomonadaceae > Novosphingobium. The sequence goes on from JAXMDV010000002.1 coordinate 221,973, forward strand.
AGCTCTTCATTGTTGCATCAACCTGTTGATCCGGAACCTGGAACTGTCCGGATTCTCCCCCCGGAAGCGGTTTGCCCAGCTCCGGTTAAGGGGTGGTTAGCATCGCTTCGTGATCGCGGCAAGGATGTTGCGAGCACCGATCTTGCGATTGCGCGGCGCGGCGCGCTTGATTAGTCACGGCACAATGCGCCGGGTCGTGATGCTCCTGCTGGTCTTTGCCGTGCCGCTTGCGGTATTCGCGGCAATAATCGGCGCGGACCGCTTGTTCGGCCGATCTGGCCGCGGTTTCGACTATGTGCTGAACATCGACCTGACCCCTGCGGACGCAAGCCTGCCGAAGATCGAAGGCCCGCTCGATTCAAGCCGGCCGCTGGTGGTTATCGATGCCGGGCATGGCGGCAAGGATCCCGGTGCCGGGGCGGAAGAAACCAAGGAAAAAACGTTAACCCTGGCGCTGGCGCTGGCGCTGCGCGATGAACTGCTGCGCCAGGGCGGCGTACGCGTGGCGCTGACCCGGAGCGACGATACCTATCTGCTGCTTGGCGAACGGCCCGCGATCGCCCGGCGGCTGGGCGCGGACCTGTTCATCTCGATTCACGCCGACAGTACCGAGGGGGACAGCGGCGCGCTGGGCGCGACGGTCTACACCCTCTCGGCCAAGGGCAGCAACCAGGCGGCCGAGCGCATGGCCGCGCGCGAGAACGCTGCCGACGAGATCAACGGCGTGCGGATCGGCAACCAGAGCGACAGCGTGAACGCGATCCTGGTCGATCTTTCGCAGCGCGAGACCCAGGCCCAGTCCGAGCTGTTCGCCGGCCTGCTGCTGCGCGAGGCGCGCGCGGCGATGCCGTTCAAGGAGACCGAGCCGCAATCGGCGGCCTTTGCTGTGCTCAAGTCGCCCGACGTGCCTTCGGTGCTGTTCGAAACCGGTTACATCAACAATCCCGCCGATCTGGCCCGGTTGCTTTCGGATAGCGGACGCAAGAGCTTCGCCCAGTCGCTGGCCGGCGCGATCAAGGCCTTTTTCGCGCGCACCGCCGCGGACCGGGCATAGCGATGCAAACCAACTGGCAAATCCGCCAGGGCCCGTGCTAGGACCGCTCCCCTATGGCTGACCGCGACGATCAAGGCTCCAGTTCCGTAAGGCTGCGCATCCGCCGCGAAGCGGGCGGGCTGTGGGGCAAGGCCAAGGGGCTGCTGGCGGGCGGGCTCGGCTGGTTTCGCCAGACGCGCTTCCACGCCTGGCACCAGGCGCGCTGGGAAGAAAGCAGGCGCTTCCGCATCGCCAACTACGCACTGGGGGCCGTCGCGGCCTTTACCCTGGCACTCTATGTCGTGGTCACCGCCAACCTGCCCTCGGCCAAGAGCCTGCTGACCTATCAACCGCCGCTGCCAACCATGGTGCGCGGCGCGGGCGGTGAGATCGTCTACAGCTATGCCCGCGAACGCCGCGTGCAGCTGCGCTTCGTCGATTTCCCCAAGCCGCTGATCAACGCCTATCTTTCCGCCGAGGACAAGACCTTCTGGAGCCACGGTGGGGTCGATTACGGCGGGTTGGCCGGGGCCGTGCTGGACTATGTGACCAAGCTGGGTTCCGGCAAGCGCGCCAAGGGCGGCTCGACCATCACCCAGCAGGTTGCCAAGAACATCCTGATCGGCAACGAATATTCGATCACCCGCAAGTTCAAGGAAATGATCCTGGCGCGGCGGATCGAAAGCGTGCTGACCAAGCAGCAGATCCTCGAGCTCTATCTCAACGAGATCCCGCTTGGCCGGCAGAGCTTCGGCGTCCAGGCGGCGGCGCAGGCCTATTTCGGCAAGGACGTTGGCGAACTGACCCTGGCCGAGGACGCCTTCCTTGCCGCCCTGCCGCGCGGACCCGAGATCTATGGCCGCGCCAACCATGCCGACGAGGCTATGGAGCGGCGCAACTGGGTGCTCGACCAGATGCTCAAGAATGGCGTCGCGAGCGCCGCCGAGGTAAACGCGGCCAAGGCCCAGCCTCTGGGGATCGTCCCGCGCCGCGCCGATAACTGGGACAGCGCGAACGGCTACTTCGTCGAGGAAGTGCGCCGGCAGCTGATCGCCAAGTACGGCGAGAACGCCGAGAACGGGCCGAACAGCGTCTATGCCGGCGGCCTGTGGGTGCGCACCTCGCTCGATCCGGAACTCCAGAAGGCAACGCAAGAGGCCTTGCGCGCAGGGCTGATGCGTTATGGCGGCGGGCGGGGCTTCGTGAAGCCGATCGCGCATGTCGATGTCGATCAGGATTCGTGGCGCAGCCAGATCGCGCTGCTCGGCAAGTCGGTCGATTACCTCGACTGGCGGGTCGGGCTGGTGCTCGATCGCGAAGGGGCGCAGGCCACGGTCGGCTTTGCCGATGGCACCAAGGGCCCCCTGACCGGCATTCCCGATGCCTTGCGCGCGGGCGATGTGATCGCCGCCGCTCCGTCCGGCAATGGCTGGGCGCTGCGCGTGGTTCCCGAGATCGCTGGCGGAATGCTGCTGGCCCAGGCCAGCACCGGACGCGTTCTTGCCATGCAGGGCGGGTTCGATCCCGGACTGGACAGCTTCAACCGGGCGACCCAGGCGCAGCGTCAGCCCGGCTCGACGATCAAGCCATTCGTCTATGGCACCGGGCTCGACTACGGGATGAGCCCGTCGAGCGAAGTGGTCGACGGCAAGTTCTGCGTCTACCAGGGCTCAAGCCTTGGTGAGAAGTGCTTCCAGAATTTCGGCGGCCAGGGCGGCGGCGGAACCCACACCATGCGCTGGGGGCTTGAGCAATCGCGCAACCTGATGACCGTGCGGATCGCCAACGATACCGGCATGGATCACGTGGTCCAGACTTTCGAGCGGGTCGGGATCGGCAAGTATCCGCCCTACCTGTCCTTCGCGCTGGGAGCGGGTGAAACCACGGTGCTGCAAATGGTCAATGCCTATGCCGCGCTGGCCAACAACGGGCTGCAGTTTCCTCCGACCCTGATCGACTATGTCCAGGATCGCACCGGCAAGGTGATCTGGCGCGCCGATCCGCGCCGCTGCGACAAGTGCAACATGGCCGAATGGGACGGCAAACCGATGCCGCGCTTCGATTCGCGGGGCAAGCAGGTGATGGACGCGCGCACCGCGTTCCAGGTGGTCCACATGCTCGAAGGCGTGGTGACCCGCGGTACCGCGGTAACGCTGCGTGATCTCAACCTGCCGCTGTTCGGCAAGACCGGGACCACCAGCGGACCGACCAACGTCTGGTTCGTCGGCGGCAACCAGGAGATCGTCGGCGGGGTCTATCTCGGCTATGACCAGCCGCGCTCGCTCGGCGGCTATGCCCAGGGCGGGACCATCGCCGCGCCGATCTTCAAGCAGATGGTCCAGGCGACCCGGCATCGCTGGAGCCTGCGGCCTTTCGTGGCGCCGGCGGAAATCCACTGGGTCAAGGTCGACCGGATCAGCGGCAAGCGGGTCTTTACCGGCAGTCCAACCCAGGATCCGAAAAGCTCGGTGATCTGGGAAGCCTTCAAGGCCGAAAGCGAGGCGCGGCCCGGGATCGGCACCGAGGAACTGGAAAAGCAGCGTGCGGCGCTGATCAACGCGATCAAACGCGGATCGCAGCGCGCCAGCGACACCACTTCGGCGGACAGCGCGGCGGAACCCGAAGGCTCGCCAACGATTGCAGCCGATGCGGGGCTATGACGCCCACTGAAAAGGGGAAGGCAGATGAAGAAATCCGGTTTGGCCATCATTCTTGCAGGACTTGCCGGGATCGCCTTTCCCGGCGCGCTTCCCGCCGAGCTGCCGCAAGGAACACCGGCGCCCGATTTCACGACCCAGGGCGCGCTGGCGGGCAAGGTCTTTGCCTTCAACCTCAAGGCCGCGCTCAGGAAGGGGCCGGTCGTGCTCTATTTCTATCCCAAAAGCTTCACCCAGGGCTGCACGATCGAGGCCCACGCCTTTGCCGAGGCCACGGCGGACTTCAAGGCGGCCGGGGCCAGCGTGATCGGGCTTTCGGCCGACACGATCGAGACCCAGCAGGACTTCAGCCGCAAGGATTGCCGCGACAAGTTTCCGGTCGGCGTCGCTACCCCGGCGATCATCGCGGCCTATGACGTTCACCTGAAGAAGCCGGACGGGACCATGACCGGCGTGTCCAGCCGCACAAGCTATGTGATCGGCCGCGATGGCCGGGTGAAGCTGGTCTATACCGAAATGAACCCCAACGAACATGTCCAGCGGACCCTGGCGGCGGTCCGCGCGCTGAAGGCACCGCGCCGCCGCTGACCCTTTACTTTGCGGGCAATCCGGCTAACGGGCACAGTCCGATTTCGGGAGTGTAAAGTCATGCGTGCCGAAGGGCAGGCCCATATCGATCGCATTCAGGCCGCACTGGCGCTGGTCCGCAAGTTCCTTGACTGGGAGCGGGCGCTGCGCCGGCTCGACGAGCTGAACGCGCGGGTCGAGGATCCCAAGCTGTGGGACAATCCCAAGGAAGCCGAAAGCGTGATGAAGGAACGCCGCCGGCTCGACGCCGCGGTGGGCACGGTCAATACCATCTCGGCGCAGATGGCCGATGCGATCGAATATGTCGAACTCGGCGAAATGGAAGGCGACGAGGCGACGATCGACGAAGGTATCGCAACGCTGGCCGCGCTGGCCGATCGCGCCGATGCCGACAAGGTCCAGGCGCTGCTGGGCGGCGAGGCCGACGGCAACGACACCTTCATCGAAATCCACGCCGGGGCAGGGGGCACGGAAAGCCAGGACTGGGCCGAAATGCTGCTGCGGATGTACACCCGCTGGGCCGAAAAGCGCGGCTTCAAGGTCGAGCTGATCGAGCATCAGTCCGGCGACCAGGCCGGGATCAAGAGCGCGACGATCCTGTGCAAGGGCGAAAACGCCTATGGCTATGCCAAGACCGAAAGCGGCGTGCACCGGCTGGTCCGCATCTCGCCCTATGACAGTTCGGCGCGGCGCCACACCAGCTTCAGCTCGGTCTGGGTCTATCCGGTGATCGACGACAGCTTCCAGATCGACATCAATCCGGCCGATCTGAAAATCGACACCTATCGCGCCTCGGGTGCCGGCGGGCAGCACGTCAACACCACCGACAGCGCCGTGCGCATCACCCACCAGCCTTCGGGCATCGTGGTCGCCAGCCAGATCGACCGCAGCCAGCACAAGAACCGCGAAATCGCGATGGGGATGCTGAAGGCGCGGCTCTACGAAGCCGAAATGCAGAAGCGCGAGGAAGCCGCCAGCGCCGAACATGCCAGCAAGACCGACATCGGCTGGGGCCACCAGATCCGCAGCTATGTCCTGCAGCCCTACCAGATGGTCAAGGACCTGCGCACCGGGGTAACCAGCCCGACACCGTCCGACGTGCTCGACGGCGCGCTGGACCCCTTCATGGCCGCCGCCCTGGCGCAGCGCGTCAGCGGCGAAAAGGTCGAGGTCGAGGACGTCGACTAGCGTCACCGAATTGCCCTTCCCCGTGGGGAAGGGTTGGGATGGGGGTTCTGACCTGTCGGGCTGCGAACCCCCGCCCCCGACCCCTCCCCACAGGGGCGGGGAGATTCGACTTATCCAGGACATCCTCCAAAGCCATCCCACTCTAGGAACCGGTGCCGCGCGGAGCGGGGGCGGCCAGCAGCAGCGGGATCATGGCAATGCTTGCCAGCGCCGCGGCCACCAGGAAGCCCGACACTCCGGCCTCTCCGACGGCATAGCCGGCGATCGGCCCGGCAATCACCGCGCTGGCGCTGTGCAGCGATGACAGGATGGCCATTTGCGTTGCGGCGGTTGCGGGCTGCACCCGGTCCATGAACCAGGCCGCGAAAACCGTGTTGAAGGCCCCCGCGCTTGCCGTCGCCGCGCAGATTGCGGTGACTACGGCGGCTCTGGGCAGGTCGCCGAGCGAGATCACCGCTGCCAGCGGAACCAGCGCCAGGCCCTGAATGGCGGCGACCAGGACCATCTGCCCGCTCCGTCCGGAAGGGGAGGTGCGCCGGAACCCTGCCAGCAGCGCGCCCGCTGCCGCCGCGGCCAGGCCGGCCCCTCCGGTCAGCAGCGCCGCGGCTTCCAGGCCATATCCGCGCAGCGTCAGGATCGGGCCGAGCAGCGCTATCCCGATGTTCTGGGGAAGGTCGAGCAGGAAGGCGACCGGCATCAGCAGCATGAAGGACCGCTCGAGCCTGAAATCGCGCCAGGCCGGGCTGGCGGAAATCATCCCCCCGATCCCGCGCCATCGGAAGGCGGCCAGCGCGGCGGCCACGGGCACGGCCGCGAGCGTGATCACGGCCGTGCGCCATCCCAGCAGCAGGGCGCCGCTGATAAGCCCCGCGCTGGCGGCGATCGACCCGGCATAGTAGCTGATCAGCCGTATCGCGCTGGCCCTTGTGCGCCATTCGGCAGGAACGGTGCGCACCGCGAAGCCTTCCAGCGCGGCGTTGAGCACCGCCGCCAGCACGTTGAGCGCGGCCAGCACCGCAATGATCGCGGCCATCCCCGCTTCGGGCGGCACCACCGCGAGCAGCAGGAAACAGCCCGCGAAAGCCGCCTGCAATTGCCAGAGCAGCCAGTGCCTGCGCGAGCGGGTCTGCCAGCGGTCGATCAGCGGGGCGACCACGAAGCGGAACATCGTGGGCCAGAGCAGGAAGGTCGATAGCCCGGCCTCGATCAGGTTGCTGCCGCGATCATGCAGCAGCAGCGGCAGCGCAAAGGCGGTCAGGCCGGGGCCAAGGCCCTGGCTCGCCCCGAGCAGCGCCAGCGTGGCAAGCGCGCGCGCCGGGCGGTTCAGTTCAGCGGCGGTCGAAACGCGTCACCGGGCAGGGATATGGTGCAGACCAGGCCTTCGGCCGGCCAATCGAACGCGGCCGATCCGCCGACATCGGCCAGCATCTCGGTAATCAGGCGGGTGCCGAAACCGGCAGGGCCGGGCGCGCCGATCGGCTCGCCGCCGCTCTCGCGCCAGACGATATCGCAACCGTCAGTACCGCAGCCTACCGTGATCTCGATCCGGCCATTGGCGCTGCGCAGGCAGCCATACTTGACCGCGTTGGTGGCGAGTTCGTTGAGAACCAGGGCGAGGGCGCTGGTCGAGCGGCTGCGCAGGTCGATCGTATCGCCGTTCAGGCTGACCAGCCCGTTCTGGAAATGCGGCTTCAGCGCAAGCGCCACGACTTCAGCCAGCGGCAGCCCGCGCCAGTTGTTGCGGACCAGCATGTCGTTGGCCTGCGAAAGCGCGCCCAGCCGGGCATTCACCGCATCGAGAAACTGGTGCTTGCCGGTCTTGCGGAAAGTCATCGTGACGATCGCCTGGATCATCGCGTGAAAGTTGCGGGCCCGGTGGGCCAATTCATCGACGAACAGTTCAAGTCGGCTTTCCGCCTGCTTCTGGCGGGAAATGTCGGTGGCGTGGCCCACCACCACCGCGGTGCGGCCGGCGGGATCGGCCTGGTACTGCGTATCGTGCGAAACGAACCAGCGCCAGTTGCCTTGCGGATCGCGGAGCCGGAATTCGAACTGCGCCTCCTGATCGCCGCGCAGCTTCTTGAGCTTGTCGCGGTGCCGGGCAAAGCGAAGGATGTCTTCGGGATGCATCAGCTCGCGCCAGGAATTCCCGATCTCGGCGATCTGTTCGGCGCTGTATCCCACGACCTCGGCCAGCGGGCGGTTCTGGAACAGGCTTTTGCCCACCCACGGATCGTAGAGGTAAAGCACCGCCTTCGTGCGCCGGAGCAGCAGTTCGGCGGAGGGCAGGACGATGAAAACATCGGATTGCGGTTTCAGCATCGTGTTAACCTTGGTTGGGTTGCACCTGACGGCCAATTCCGGTGCGTCTGCGTATCAATGTGCATCAAGGCCCGCAAGGTTGCGACTTTGCCATTTGCGGCAGTCGCCGCTAAAGCGCAGACGATGCGTTGGGCAAACATCATTCTGCCGCTGGCGATGACCGCGTTGTTGCCGGCGTGCGATGGCGGCGCATCGTCGGATCGACCGCTCGCCGCGCGCAAGTTTCCCAGTGCATTCCGGCCGGTTTCGGGCGTGTCGGGCAACGAATTTTCCAGCGAAGACCAGCGCGATAACCTGGGCGAGGCCAAGGTGGTGATGGACCTGGCCGCGATCCGGCCCGGAACCACCGTGGCCGATATCGGCGCGGGCGAAGGCTACTACACGATCCGCCTGGCCGAACGGGTTGGCCCGAAGGGCCGCGTCCTTGCGCAGGACATCGACCCGCAGGCGATCCAGCGGCTGGGCCAGCGGGTTGAGCGCGAACGGCTCGACAATGTCTCGATCCGTACCGGAGCGCCCGAGGACCCGCGGCTGCCGGCGGGCAGTTTCGACCGGATCTTCATGGTCCACATGTACCACGAGGTCAGCGAACCTTACGCCTTCCTGTGGTATCTGCGCCCCGCGCTGCGTCCTGGGGGGCAGGTCATCGTGGTTGATGTCGATCGCCCGGCCGACCAGCACGGCATGCCGCCGCGGCAACTTTTCTGCGAATTTGGTGCCGTCGGCTTTCGTCTTGTGCAGTTTGTGCTTCGACCCGAGCTCAATGGCTATTATGCGGCATTCGAGGTCAGCGGGAATCGGCCCGCTCCAAATGAAATCAAGCCGTGCGGAACGGCAAATGGAAAGACAGGGACGCAATGAGTTTCAAGGGCCTGAAACCGATCCTTTATGGCGGTCGCGAAGTCTGGCCGCTGGTCGAGGGCGGCAAGGGCGTGGCGGTCTCCAACCACGCCAGTTCGGGCGCCTGGGCCGCCGCGGGCGGGATCGGCACGGTCAGCGCCGTCAACGCCGATTTCTATGACGAGCATGGCAACATCGTCGACCAGCCCTATTTCGGCGCGACCCGCAAGGACCGCCACGATGAACTGATTGCCTATGGCATCAAGGGCGCGGTCGAACAGGTCCGCCGGGCCTATGACATCGTCGGCGGCAAGGGCGCGATCAACATCAACGTGCTGTGGGAAATGGGCGGCGCGCAGCAGGTGCTGGAAGGCGTTCTGGAAAAGACCCGCGGCCTGGTGACCGGGGTAACCTGCGGCGCCGGCATGCCCTACCGCTTGTCCGAGATCGCCGCGCGTTTCAACGTCAACTACCTGCCGATCATCAGTTCGGCCCGGGCCTTCCGCGCGCTGTGGAAGCGCGCCTACCACAAGGTCTCCGAGCTGATGGGCGCGGTGGTCTATGAAGATCCGTGGCTGGCGGGCGGGCACAACGGCCTGTCCAACGCCGAAGATCCGCTGGTGCCGCAAGACCCCTATCCGCGGGTCAAGGCGCTGCGCGACACGATGCGCGCCGAAGGCATCGCCGACAGCGTGCCGATCGTGATGGCCGGCGGGGTCTGGTATCTGCGTGACTGGGAGAACTGGATCGACAATCCCGAGCTGGGCCAGATCATCTTCCAGTACGGCACGCGACCGCTGCTGACCCAGGAAAGCCCGATCCCGCAGGCCTGGAAGGACCATCTGCGCACGCTTGAGGAAGGCGACGTGCTGCTGCACCGCTTCTCGCCCACGGGGTTCTATTCATCCGCGGTGCGCAATCCCTTCCTGCGCAATCTCGAGGCGCGCAGCGAGCGGCAGATCCCCTATTCGAAGGTCGAGGCGGGCGAGCATACCGCGCGGCTCGATGTCGGGGTGGGCAACAAGAACTTCTGGGTCACCCCGCTCGATCTCGAACGCGCGCGCGGCTGGGTCGCCCAGGGCTTCACCGAAGGGCTTCGCACCCCTGACGATACCATCGTGTTCGTCGACCAGGCCGAACGCAGCGTGATCCAGAAGGACCAGAAGGACTGCATGGGCTGCCTGTCGCACTGCGGGTTCTCGGCCTGGAAGGACCACGACGATTACAACACCGGCTACCTCGCCGACCCGCGCAGCTTCTGCATCCAGAAGACGCTCAAGGCGATCGTTCACGGCGAGGATATCGACCGGAACCTGATGTTTGCCGGCCACGCGGCCTTCAACTTCAAGACCGACCCGTTCTATTCCAACAACTTCACCCCCACGGTGAAGCAGCTGGTGGACCGGATCCTGACCGGGGACTGAGCGGCTATTCCATTTCCCAGGCGCGCTCGCCGTGGCTGGCGAGGTCAAGGCCTTCGCGCTCATCGTCCTCGCTCACGCGCATCGGCAGAACCAGGCTGACCAGCACCGCGATCACCGCGCTGGCCACGGCCGCCCAGATCGCGACCACGCCCACGCCGACCAATTGCGCGGCAAACTGGCTGAACATGGTGGTTCCCTCATCGTAGCCGGTGCCGCCCAGCACCGGGTGCAGGAACACCGCCAGCAGCAGCGAACCGGTGATCCCGCCAACGCCGTGGACCGCGAAGACATCGAGCGAATCGTCGATCTGCAGCCTGTGCTTGATTACCTGGATCATCGGGAAGCAGACCAGCGCCGCGATCGCGCCAAGCATGATCGCCGCGCCCGGAGAGATGAAGCCTGCCGCCGGGGTGACGGTCGCCAAGCCGGCAATCGCGCCCGTGGCAAAGCCGATGCTGGTCGGCTTGCCCACCTTGATCCGTTCGATCAGCAGCCAGACCAGCGCCGCAGTGCTTGCGCCCAGATGGGTCGCGATGATCGCGCTTGACGCGGCGTCATCCGCCGTCAGCGCCGAGCCGCCGTTGAAGCCGAACCAGCCGGCCCACAGCAGTCCCGCGCCGGCCATCGTCAGCGAAGGGCTGTGCGGCAGCATCAGCGTACGCGGAAAGCCCTGCCGCTTGCCGACCAACATCGCGGCGATCAGCGCCGAAACCCCGGCGGTGGTGTGGACCACGATCCCGCCGGCGAAATCCTTGGTCCCGATCCTCGCGGCCAGCCAGCCATCACCCCAGATCCAGTGGGCGACCGGGGCATAGACCACCAGCCCCCAGATCGCGCAGAAGGCCACGACCCAGCCAAAGCGGGCGCGATCGACCCAGGCCCCGACCATCAGCGCCGGGGTGATCGCCGCGAATGCCATCTGGAACAGCGCAAAAGTGCGCTCGGTCACCGAAGTGTCACCGCGCAGCAGGTCGAGTGTGTGGTTGAGCATCCACATGTCGCCGGTGCCGATCCAGCCGTTGCTGGCATCGCCAAAGGCCATGCGGTATCCGGCCACGACCCACAGCACCGATGCAATGGCGGCGATCGCGCCAACTTGAACCATGATCGAAAGGAAGTTCTTGGCCCGGACCAGCCCGCCGTAGAACAGCGTCAGCCCCGGCATGGTCATCAGCAGGACCAGCGCCGCCGAGATCAGCACCCAGGCGTTGTCGCCGCTGTTCAGCGCATCCTCGGCCGCCGTCGGAACGGCTTCCTGGGCGTGGGCGACAAGCGGCAGCAATGCGGCGGTGACGGCAAGGCCAAGGGCCGGAAACTTGCGCATCGATCTCTCCCTCCGGGGCGCGGGGCAAGCCGGCGCGATTCCCTGCGCGCGCACTTAGAGCAACGATCGCGTATCAGGCAAGGCGCGCGGCGCAGTCTTGTTGCGCCAGAACGGGATTATGCCCAGCCCTCCAGCACCTGGTCCGGCGGGCGGTGCCCATCGACCCAGAAGCGGATATTGGCGATCACCTTCTCCCCGGCATGGGCGCGGCCTTCCAGAGTCGCGCTGCCCAGATGGGGCAGGGTGATGACATTGGGCTGGGCAATCAGCCGCGGATCGACCTTGGGTTCATGCGCGAACACGTCAAGCCCGGCCCCGGCGATCTGGCCGTCCTGCAGCGCGGCGATCAGCGCCTCCTCATCGATCAGGTCGCCGCGCGCGGTGTTGATCAGGAAGGCGGTGGGCTTCATTTCCGCCAGACGCGCCGCGTTGATCAGGTGGCGGGTGCCAGCCCCTGCCGGGCAGTGCAGCGAAATGATGTCGCTTTCCGAAATGAGCAGTTCCAGATCGGGTTCATAGCGGGCGGCAAACATGTTCTCGATGCTGGGCGGCAGGCGGTGGCGGTTGTGGTAGACCACTTCCATCCCGAAGGCGCGTGCGCGGTGGGCAACCGCCTGGCCGATCCGGCCCATGCCGATGATCCCCAGCCGCTTGCCGCCGATGCAATGGCCCAGCATCGCGGTCGGGGTCCAGCCGGTCCACTTGCCGTCGCGGATCAGCCGGCTGCCTTCGCCCAGCCGGCGCGGAACCGAAAGGATCAGCATCATCGCCAGGTCGGCGGTGTCGTCGGTGAAGACGCCGGGCGTATTGGTGACGATGATCTTGCGCGCGCGCGCGGCGGCTAGGTCGATGTGTTCGATCCCCGCGCCGAAATTGGCGATCAGGCCCATCCGGTCGCCCGCCGCCTCGATCATCGCGGCATCGATCCGGTCGGTCACGGTGGGGACCAGCACGTCGCTGGTGCGCATTGCCTCGACCAGTTCGTCGCGGGTGAGGGGGCGATCCTCGGTGTTGAGCACCACGTCGAACAGTTCGTCCATCCGCGCTTCGACCGAAGGCAGAAGGTGGCGGGTCACGTGGACGCGCGGCTTGCCCTCGATCGGGCGCGATAGGCGGCTGTCGGAAACAACGGTCATGGCCAAGCGCTAGGCCGGGGCGGGCGGTGCGGTCAAGCGGCTTGAAGCGCCGCGCGGATGCGCGCTATTGACCGGACATGCACCGAATCCGCACGATTGCCGTCCTGTTTGCCGCCCTTGCCCTGTCCGCGCCGCTTGCCGCACAGGATGTCGAAACGCCCTACTGGGCGTCGATCAGGGTCGACGAAATCAACATGCGCGTGGGGCCTGGAGAGGACTACAGGATCCTCTGGGTCTATCACCGCCAGCAGCTGCCGCTGAAGGTGCTGCGGATCAAGGAAGGCTGGCGTCTGGTCGCGGATCCCGATGGAGCCAAGGGCTGGGTACTGGCGCGCTTCCTGACCCGCGAGCGGACCGGCTTCGTCAAAGGGCCGGGACCGGCCGACATGCGCGCGAGCGGCGATTCCGGGAGCAAATTGCTCTGGCGGCTTGCTCCGGGCATTGTCGGCAAGCTGGGCAACTGCGCTTCGGGCTGGTGCGAATTGGCGGTTGGTCCGCGCAAGGGCTATGTCGAGCAGGCCCGGCTCTGGGGGGCAGGGGAGCCCTAGATCAGGACTCCCCCGTCCAATCTCATATCAGCGGCGGTGTTGGCGAACGTAGGCGTGGCTGTCGCGGTGCAGCTCGCGCTTCGCGGTCTTGAGTTCGCGCTTTTCATGGCGTGCGCCGCGGGCATCGTGCTGGCGCACGGCGCGGTGCAATTCATGCCGCTCTTGCCGGACCTTCGCGGCATCGCGGTGCAATTCGGGACGCGTGACATGGGCCTGTGCGGCGGCGGGCAGGGCAAGGCCGGCGGCAATCAGGGCGGCAAGCAGGGGGCGGTTCATGGGCGTTCTCCTTGTCTGGCCTGCGGCGGGCCGTTCCCGCCGAAGACCAGGGCAAGCTGGGCCTTGCCAGATGAACGCCAGTTAAACCTTCTGTCGCAAGGCCGCCTCAAATTGTCGCCGCTTGTCGCGATCCGAAGCGCTGAGCGATCAGGCCAGTTCGACAGCCATCGCAGTCGCTTCGCCGCCGCCGATGCACAGGCTGGCAACGCCCCGCTTCTTGCCGTGGCGCTGCAGCGCGGCGATCAGCGTGGTGACGATCCGCGCGCCCGAGGCACCGATCGGGTGGCCGAGCGCGGTGGCGCCGCCGTGAACGTTGATCTTCTCGTGCGCAATGCCAAGGTCGTGCATCGCGAACATCGCGACGCAAGCGAAGGCTTCGTTCACCTCGAACAGGTCCACATCGGCAAGCGACCAGCCGGCCTTGTCGAGCACCTTGTTGATTGCGCCGATCGGGGCGACGGTGAAATCCTTGGGCTCCTGGGCATGGGCGGCGACCGCGACCACGCTGGCCACCGGCTTCAGGCCCTTGCTTTGGGCGACGCTGCTGCGCGTGAGCACAAGCGCGGCGGCGCCATCGGAGATCGAGCTGGAGGTGGCGGCGGTGATCGTGCCGTCCTTGGCGAAGGCCGGCTTGAGCGTCGGGATCTTGTCCGGCCGGCCCTTGCCCGGCTGCTCGTCGGTATCGACAATGCTTTCGCCCGCGCGGCTGACCACCGTGACCGGCGCGATTTCGGCCGCAAAAGCGCCATCGGCGATTGCCGCCTGGGCGCGGCGCAGCGATTCGATCGAATAGGCGTCCTGGGCTTCGCGGGTCAGCTGATAGGCGTTGGCGCTGTCCTGCGCGAAAGTGCCCATCGCGCGGCCGGGTTCATAGGCATCCTCAAGGCCATCGAGGAACATGTGGTCATAGGCGGTATCGTGCCCGATCCGCGCGCCTGAACGATGCTTCTTGAGGATGTAGGGCGCGTTGGTCATGCTTTCCATTCCGCCCGCAACCACCAGGTCGATGCTGCCTGCGGCGAGCGCTTCGGCGCCCATGATCAGGGTCTGCATCCCCGATCCGCAGACCTTGTTGACCGTGGTGGCCTGGACCGACTTGGGCAGTCCGGCCTTGATCGTTGCCTGGCGCGCGGGCGCCTGGCCAAGCCCGGCGGGCAGCACGCAGCCCATGTAGACGCGCTCGACATCATCGCCGCTCACACCAGCGCGCTCCACCGCCGCCCTGATCGCGGTCGCGCCCAGATCGGTGGCGCTGACATCGCTGAGCGCACCCTGCATCGCGCCCATCGGGGTGCGGGCATAGGACAGGATGACGATCGGGTCGTTGGCGGAAAGCTGGGGCATCGCGATGGCCTTTCTGAAAGCGGATGAGTCCCGCGCATTCCTAATGCTGCAATGCAACAATGGCAATCGTGCTTGCCAAGCGGGCCGCTGTGCTGGAAAAGAGTGGCAAATTGCAACGGGGGACCTGAGATGACCGCTGAAATTGCCCGGATGGACGATGTGCTCAAGCGCCAGCGCGCTGCCTTTACCGCTGCCATGCCCGAACCGCTTTCGGTTCGCAGCGACCGGATCGACCGGGCCGTTGCGCTGCTGGTCGATCACAAGGATGCTTTCGCCAAGGCGGTCAGCGCCGATTTCGGCCACCGCAGCACCGAACAGACCCTGATGACCGACATCATGCCCTCGGTCGGCGCGCTCAAGCACGCCAAGAAGCATCTTGCTGCCTGGAGCCGCGACGACAAGCGCAAGGCGATGTTCCCGCTCGGCCTGATCGGGGCCCGGGCCAAGGTGGCCTATCAGCCCAAGGGCGTGGTCGGCGTGATTGCCCCGTGGAACTTCCCGGTGGGCATGGTCATGGTGCCGATGGCCGGAATCCTCGCCGCCGGCAACCGCGCGATGATCAAGCCCAGCGAGTTCACCGAACGCGTCGCCGACCTGTTCGCCGAAGTGGTGCCGCAGTATTTCGCCCAAGAGGAAATGGCGGTCTTCACCGGCGGGGTCGAAGTCGGCACCGCCTTCAGCAAGCTGCCCTTCGACCACATGATCTTCACCGGCGCGACCAGCGTGGGCAAGCACATCATGCGCGCCGCGGCGGACAACCTGGTGCCGGTGACGCTGGAACTGGGCGGCAAGAGCCCGACCTTCATCGGCCGCAGCGCCGACCGCAAGAAGGCCGGCACCCGCATCGCGATGGGCAAGATGATGAACGCCGGACAGATCTGCCTGGCGCCCGACTACCTGCTGGTCGCCAGGGAGCAGGAAGACGAAATGATCGCGAGCGTCAAAAGCGGCGTGGCGGAAATGTATCCCACGCTGCTTTCGAACGATGACTACACCTCGGTCGTCAATGGCCGCAATTTCGAGCGCCTTCAGGGCTATCTCGCCGACGCTCGGGAAAAGGGCGCCGAACTGATCGAGGTCAACCCCGCGCGCGAGGATTTCAAGAGCTCGAACGGCAACAAGATGCCGCTGACGATCGTGCGCAATGTCAACGATGACATGAAGGTCATGCAGGAGGAAATCTTCGGCCCGATCCTGCCGGTGATGACCTACGATTCGATCGACCAGGCGATCGATTACGTCAACGCGCACGACCGGCCGCTGGGGCTTTACTACTTCGGGCAGGACAAGGCCGAGGAAGAGAAGGTGCTGGGCCGCACGATCTCGGGCGGGGTGACGGTCAACGACGTGCTGTTCCACAACGCGATGGAAGACCTGCCGTTCGGCGGCGTCGGCCCGTCGGGGATGGGCAATTACCATGGGTTCGACGGGTTCAAGACCTTCAGCCATGCCCGCGCGGTTTACAGCCAGTCGGGCATGGATGTCGGCAAGCTTTCGGGCTTCAAGCCGCCTTACGGCAAGGCGACCCGGTCAACCCTGGCGCGCGAACTCAAAAAATAGCCGCAAGGGTGGATATTTCGGTAATTCTACGGGCAGTCCCCCCTTGCGCAGGGCACAGGCGGGGACTAGGGCGCCGCTATCCAACCGCTAGGTGAGTGTCGCACCTTGGACGACTATCTGTCACAGTACCTGCCGATCCTGATTTTCCTGGGTATCGCCTTTGCGCTTTCCGCGCTGTTCGTGTTCCTGCCGATGGGCATCGCCCGGCTGACCGGGTCGCACCAGCCGACCGAGGAAAAGCTCAGCGAGTACGAATGCGGTTTTCCCGCTTTCGAGGAACCGCGCAGCCAGTTCGACGTTCGCTTCTACTTGGTTGCGATCCTGTTCATCGTCTTTGACCTTGAAGCCGCGTTTCTGTTCCCCTGGGCGGTGACCTTCCTCGACATGGGCTGGTCGGCGTGGATCACGATGATGGTGTTTATCGCCGAACTGGTGTTCGGCCTTGTCTATGCCTGGAAGATGGGGGCTCTGGATTGGGAATGAGCGTTCCGGTTGATGCCCTTGGCCGCCCGCTGTGGAATGGCCCCGTTACCGAGCCCGACCCGGGCTTTTTCGATCACGTCAACGCCGAGGTGAGCGACAAGGGCTTCCTTGTCACCAGCACCGAGGACCTGTTCCAGTGGGCGCGCACCGGCAGCCTGTGGTGGATGACCTTCGGCCTTGCCTGCTGCGCGGTGGAGATGATCCACGTCAACATGCCGCGCTATGACATGGAACGTTTCGGCGTCGCTCCGCGCGCTTCGCCGCGCCAGTCGGACGTGATGATCGTGGCCGGCACGCTGTGCAACAAGATGGCCCCCGCGCTGCGCAAGGTCTATGACCAGATGTCGGAGCCCAAGTACGTCATCTCGATGGGCAGCTGCGCCAATGGCGGCGGCTATTACCATTACAGCTACAGCGTCGTGCGCGGCTGCGACCGGATCGTGCCGGTGGACATCTATGTTCCCGGCTGCCCGCCGACCGCCGAGGCGCTGCTCTATGGCGTGATGCAATTGCAGCGGAAGATCCGCCGGGTGGGGACGATCGAGCGATGAGCATCCTTCATTCCGCTCCGCGTATCGCCTCGAGCGAAGGCGTCGTCGCCGCGCTGACCAAGGCGTTGGGCGGCAAGCTGATCTCGGCGCACGAAGCGCATGGCGAAGTCGTGCTGGCCGTGGCGCGCGACCAGATCGCCAGTGCACTGCGCATCCTTCGCGATGAGCATGAATACCAGCAGCTGATGGAAATGGCTGGGGTCGACTATCCCAGCCGCACCGAACGCTTCGAAGTGGTCTACATGCTGCTGAGCGTGACCAGGAACCACCGCCTGCTGGTCAAGGTCTGCGCGGCCGAAGACACCCCGGTGCCGACCGTCACCACGCTGTGGCCCAACGCCGGCTGGCTCGAACGCGAAGTGTTCGACATGTACGGCGTGGTCTTCGACGGCAACCCGGACCTGCGCCGAATCCTCACCGACTACGGCTTCGAAGGCCATCCCCAGCGCAAGGACTTCCCGCTGACCGGGTTTTTCGAACTGCGCTATTCGATGGACGAACAGCGCGTGGTCTATGAACCGGTCAAGCTGGCGCAGGATCTGCGTCAGTTCGATTTCATGAGCCCGTGGGAAGGCGCGGATTACGTGCTTCCGGGCGATGAGAAGGCGGAGGGAGGCAAGTGAACTGTTCGAAGTTCTCTTGGCCCGCTCAGCCTGAGCCTGTCGAAGGCCCCGCGTTTGAAGCTGCCGCTGCGTGCGGGCTTCGACAAGCTCAGCCTGAGCGGGGTCCGGTTTGGACCGATTTCAATGAGGGAGGCAAGAGATGACCTTCCAGCTCGAACAATCGCCGACCACCGGCGATGAAGTGATCACCAACTACACGATCAACTTCGGCCCGCAGCACCCGGCGGCGCACGGTGTGCTGCGCATGGTGCTCGAGCTTGACGGCGAGATCATCGAACGGGTCGATCCGCACGTTGGGCTGCTGCATCGCGGCACCGAAAAGCTGATCGAGCACAAGACCTATCTCCAGGCGCTGCCCTATTTCGACCGGCTCGACTATTGTTCGCCGCTGGGGATGGAGCACTCCTACGTCCTCGCGGTCGAAAAGCTGCTCAACGTCGAGGTTCCGCTGCGCGGGCAGTACCTGCGCGTGCTGTTCGCCGAGCTGACCCGGATCTGCAACCACATGCTCAACATGGGGTCGCACGTGATGGACGTCGGCGCGATGACGCCGAACCTGTGGATGTTCGAAATCCGCGAGGACTGCCTCAACTTCTTCGAACGCGCATCGGGCGCGCGGATGCACAGCGCCTGGTTCCGCCCGGGCGGGGTCCATCAGGACGTGCCGCAGAAGCTGCTCGACGACATGGGTGAATGGCTGGCGAACCGCCTGCCGCGCCTGTTCGAGGACGCGATGAGCCTGGTGATCGACAACCGCATCTTCAAGCAGCGCAACGTCGATATCGCCAAGGTGAGCAAGGCCGACGCGCTGGCCTGGGGCTTCTCCGGCCCGATGATCCGCGCCGCCGGCATCCCGTGGGATCTGCGCAAGAGCCAGCCCTACGATGTCTATGACCGGATGGACTTCGAAGTGCCGGTGGGCACCAACAGCGACTGCTATGACCGCTTCATGGTCCGCGTCGAGGAAGTGCGCCAGTCGGCCCGGATCATGCAGCAATGCCTGCGCGACATGCCCGCGGGCCCGGTCGCCAGCACCGACGGCAAGGTCTCGCCGCCCAAGCGCGCCGAGATGAAGCAGTCGATGGAAAGCCTGATCCATCACTTCAAGCTCTACACCGAAGGCTTCCACGTGCCCGAGGGTGAGGTTTACGTTGCAACCGAAAGCCCCAAGGGCGAATTCGGCGTCTACCTCGTCTCGGACGGCAGCAACAAGCCATACCGCTGCAAGATCCGCCCGACCGCCTTCAGCCACCTGCAGGCGATGGACTTCATGTGCAAGGGCCACATGCTGCCGGACGCGACCGCGATCCTCGGCGCGATCGACGTGGTTTTTGGGGAATGTGACCGCTAATGGCTGACCGTCATCTCGAACCCGATAGCCCCGAACTGCGCGCGCGGTGGGGCAAATTTGCCTGGACCAAGGAAAACGCGGCCAAGGCCAAGGAGATCGTCGCGCGCTATCCGGCGGGGCGTCAGCGCAGCGCGGTGATGCCGCTGCTCGATCTGGCCCAGCGACAGGTCGGTGCGGAAACCGACACCCAGGGCTGGCTGCCGATCCCGGTGATGGAATATGTCGCGGCCCAGCTCGACATGCCGATCATTCGCGTGGTCGAGGTTGCTTCGTTCTACACGATGTACAACCTTGTCCCGGTCGGCAAATTCCACGTCCAGGTCTGCGGCACCACGCCGTGCATGCTGCGCGGCTCGGACGAAATCCTGAGCGCCTGCCAGAAGCGCGGGATGGAGAAGGGCCACACCACCGATGACGGGATGTGGACCCTGACCGAGGTCGAATGCATGGGCAACTGCGCCAGCGCCCCGATGGTCCAGATCAACGACGACAACTACGAGGACCTGACCGCCGAACGCTTCGAAGCGGTGCTCGATGCGCTGGCCGCGGGCAAGACGCCCAAGGCCGGCACGCAGGAGCCGGGACGGCACACCGTCGAGCCGCTGGGCGGGCCGACCACGCTCAAGGACATGGTCAAGGCCAACCACGACTACCGGGGGGATTGGTGATGGGTTGCGCCATTGATTTCTCACGCAAAGGCGCAAAGGCGCAAAGTGGCCGCGTCCGCGGCGCAGCCGCTTTCGATTCAATGCGTCGCCCCGTGTCGCAACTCTTGATTGATTCGAAGGGCCTGCGGCCCGCACCATTTCTTCGCGCCTTTGCGCCTTTGCGAGAGTCAATTCTTCTTCATTTCGGACGCGCCGCATGAGCCTCCACGACAAGGACCGGATCTTCACCAACGTCTACGGCTACCAGCCGTGGACTCTTGCCGCGGCGCGCAAGCGGGGGGATTGGGACGATACCAAGGCGATCCTCGCCAAGGGCCGCGATGCGATCATCGAAGAGATGAAGGCATCGGGGCTGCGCGGGCGCGGCGGGGCGGGGTTCCCCACTGGCCTCAAGTGGTCGTTCATGCCCAAGGAATACCGGCCCGACCGGCCCGGTTTCCTGGTGATCAACGCCGACGAATCCGAACCCGGCAGCTGCAAGGACCGCGAGATCATCCGCCACGATCCGCACAAGCTGATCGAAGGCGCGCTGGTCGCCGGTTTCGCAATGGGCGCGCGCGCCGCCTACATCTACATCCGCGGCGAATACATCCGCGAAGCCGAAGTGCTCTCCGCCGCCGTGCAGGAGGCCTACGACGCCGGGCTGATCGGCAAGAACGCCTGCAAATCGGGCTACGATTTCGACGTTTTCGTCCACCGCGGCGCGGGCGCCTACATCTGCGGCGAAGAAACCGCGATGATCGAATCGATCGAGGGCAAGAAGGGCCAGCCGCGCCTCAAGCCGCCGTTTCCGGCCGGCGCCGGGCTCTATGGCTGCCCGACCACGGTCAACAACGTCGAATCGATCGCGGTTGCCCCCACGATTATGCGCCGCGGCGCGGGCTGGTTCAGCTCGTTCGGGCGTGACAACAACAAGGGCACCAAGCTGTTCCAGATCAGCGGGCACGTCGAAAAGCCCTGCGTGGTCGAGGAATCGATGTCGATCCCGTTCAGCGAGCTGATCGAGAAGCACTGCGGCGGCATCCGGGGCGGGTGGGACAACCTGCTGGCGGTGATCCCCGGCGGCAGCTCGGTCCCGCTGGTTCCCGGCGCGCAGATCAAGGACGCGATCATGGACTTCGACGGCCTGCGCGAGCTTGGCTCGGGCCTGGGCACCGCCGCCGTGATCGTGATGGACAAGTCGACCGACATCGTCCGCGCGATCAGCCGCCTGTCCTACTTCTACAAGCACGAAAGCTGCGGCCAGTGCACCCCGTGCCGCGAAGGCACCGGGTGGATGTGGCGGGTGATGGAACGCCTGCGCACCGGCGATGCGGATGTCGAGGAAATCGACATGCTGTTCAATGTCACCAAGCAGGTCGAAGGCCACACCATCTGCGCGCTGGGCGATGCGGCCGCCTGGCCGATCCAGGGCCTGATCCGCCACTTCCGCCCCGAGCTGGAGCGCCGGATCGCGGAGAACGTGCGGGAGGCGGCGGAATGAGCACGTTCGACCCATTGAAGATTTGCGATCAGGGGCGCCCCCAAAATGCCTAAAGTCACCGTAGACGGCATAGAACTCGAAGTTCCGCAGGGCGCCACCGTCCTGCAGGCCTGCGAACTCGCCGGCAAGGAAGTGCCGCGCTTCTGTTATCATGAGCGGCTGTCGATCGCCGGCAACTGCCGCATGTGCCTGGTCGAGGTTGCACCGGGGCCGCCCAAGCCGCAGGCGAGCTGCGCGCTGCCCGCGCAGGATGGCCAGACGATCCGCACCGACAGCGAGATGGTCAGGAAGGCGCGCGAAGGGGTGATGGAGTTCCTGCTCATCAACCACCCGCTCGATTGCCCGATCTGCGACCAGGGCGGCGAATGCGACCTGCAGGACCAGGCGGTGGCCTATGGCCGCGGCCGCTCGCGCTATGACGAGAACAAGCGCGCGGTGACCGAAAAGTACATGGGCCCGCTGATCAAGACGGTGATGACACGCTGCATTCACTGCACCCGCTGCGTGCGCTTCTCCGAAGAGATCGCCGGGGTGGACGAAATCGGCGCGCTCTATCGCGGCGAGACGATGCAGATCACCACCTATCTCGAAAAGGCCGCGCGCCATGAGATGAGCGCCAACGTGATCGACCTGTGCCCGGTCGGCGCGCTGACCAGCCGGCCCTATGCCTTTGAAGCGCGCCCTTGGGAGCTGAAGAAGACGCTGTCGATCGACGTGTCCGATGCCTGCGGTGCCAACATCCGGCTCGACGCGCGCGGGCGCGAGGTTCTGCGCGTGCTTCCGCGCGTCAACGACGACGTGAACGAGGAATGGATTTCGGACAAGGCCCGGTTCCAGGTCGATGGCCTGACCCGCCGCCGGCTCGACAAGCCCTGGATCCGCCGCGACGGCAAGTTGCAGGCCGCAAGCTGGGCCGAGGCGCTTGAAGCGGTGGGCAAGATCAACCCCGGCAAGTCGGTGGCGGTCGTCGCCGGCGATCTGGTCGATTGCGAAACGATGTTCGCCGCCAAGGCGCTCGCGGGCGCGCTCGGTTCGGACCTGCTCGAAGGCCGGCAGACCGGGCTCGATTATGATTGCTCGAACCTCGCCGCTGTGAATTTCAATTCGGGCCTCGCGGGGATCGAAACTGCCGACGCGATCCTGATCGTTGGCAGCCAGCTGCGCTGGGAAGCCCCGCTGGTCCAGACGCGGCTGCGCAAGGCGGTCAAGCGCGGGGCCAAGGTCTTCGTGGTCGGGCCGGAATGGGAAACCACCTATCCGACATCTTTCCTCGGCACCGATCTGGCGGTGATCGACAAGCTGCCCGCCGAAGCCGATGCCGCGTTCAAGGCGGCCGGGCGGCCCGCGCTGATCCTCGGCGGGGCAGGGCTGGCCAAGGGTGCGCTGGGCGCCTGCCTGGCGCTGGCCGGCAAGTACAACCTGGTGCGCGATGGCTGGAACGGCTTCAACGTCCTGCACATGGCGGCGGCCCGCATGGGCGGGCTGATGCTGGGCTATGCGCAGAAGGGCGGGATCGCCGATCTCGTCGCCGCCAAGCCGAAAATGCTGATCTCGCTCGGCGCGGACGAGGTTGACTACACCAAGTTCGCTGACAGCACGATCGTCTACATCGGCCACCACGGCGATGCGGGCGCCCATGCCGCCGACGTGATCCTGCCGGCCGCCGCGTTCAGCGAGAAGCCGGGCACCTATGTCAGCACCGAAGGCCGCGTCCAGCGCGCCGACAAGGCGGTTTTCGCGCCGGGCGACGCGCGCGAGGACTGGACGATCCTGCGGGCGATGGCCGATGCGCTGGGCGTCACGGTCGGGTTCGACAGCTTCGATCAGCTTCGCGCGGCGATGGCGCAGGCTGTTCCGGCGCTGGGCGTCGAAGGCTTGGCTGACTACGGCGCATTGCCCAAGGGCAAGGCCGGAGCCAAGGGCAGCATCGATGCCTATCCGATCAAGGATTTCTACCTCACCAACCCGATCGCGCGCGCCAGCGTGACGATGCAGCGCTGCTCGGCCGAGCTGCTCCACGGGCAGGATTTCGCGGAGGCGGCGGAATGATCGAGCCCCATTCACTCGTCATTGCGAGGGGCGAAGCCCCGCGGCAATCCAGAGTCGCGAAAACCGCCCTGGATTGCTTCGCTTCGCTCGCAATGACGAACTGGGAGGTGGCGGGAATGAGAAGTTCACTCATGCCCGTCATTGCGAGGGGCGAAGCCCCGCGGCAATCCCGACCGGCGCTGGCCTCGCCTGGATTGCTTCGCTTTGCTCGCAGTGACGAACTGGGAGGCAGCGGAATGGGTTTTTGGGGTTCACGCGGAGACGCGGAGACGCGGAGCCGAAAAGCGATTTGCGCGCGCAAAGGCGCAAAGGCGCAAAGAGGTTTCGTAGCGCCGCAGGCACATTTCATTTCTGCCTCGATGGCGGATGGCGCCTTTGCGCCTTTGCGCGAGCAATCTCTTTCTCATTTCCTCCGCGTCTCCGCGTCTTCGCGTGAGTCCATTTCGGGGACAGCAGCATGACCGGCTGGTTCAACCTGGGCATGACCGAGCGATTCCAGGCCTGGGGGCTTCCCTACGAATGGTCGTGGCTGATCGCCACGGTCGCGGGCATCCTCCTGATCGCCCTGCCGCTGATGCTGGCGGTGGCGATGATCATCTATTTCGACCGCAAGGTCTGGGCGGCGATGGCGCTGCGGCGCGGGCCGAACGTGGTGGGGCCGTGGGGCCTGCTGCAATCGTTCGCCGATGGGTTGAAGGTGTTCCTCCAGGAAACCATCGTCCCGGCCGGCGCAAGCAAGGGCCTGTTCCTGCTAGCTCCGATCATCACCTTTACCGTGGCGCTGATGGCCTGGGCGGTGATCCCGTTCAACGGACAAGCGATCCTGGCGGATATCAATGTCGGGCTGCTCTACATCCTCGCGATCTCGTCGCTGGGCGTCTACGGCACGATCATTGCGGGCTGGTCGTCGAATTCGAAGTATCCCTTCTTCTCGGCGATGCGCGCCAGCGCGCAGATGATCTCCTACGAAGTGTCGATCGGGTTCATCCTGATCTGTGTGGTGATGTATGCCGGCACCTTCCAGATGAACGGGATCGTGCTGGGCCAGCGCGGGCATATCTTCGGGCTGCTCAACGGCTATGCCTTCAACCCGCTGCTGTTCCCGATGGCGGTGATGTTCCTCATTTCGGGCATGGCCGAAACCCAGCGCGCGCCGTTCGACCTGACCGAGGCCGAGAGCGAGCTCGTCGCCGGGTACCAGACCGAATACTCCTCGATGAGCTTCGCGCTCTACTGGCTGGGCGAATATGCCAACGTCCTGCTGATGTGCGCGCTCAATGCCACGCTGTTCTGGGGCGGCTGGCTACCCCCGATCGAGTGGGCGCCGCTCTATCTGATCCCGGGCTGGATCTGGCTGTTCGCCAAGATCTTCCTGTTCTTCTTCGTGTTCAGCTGGGTCAAGGCCACCGTCCCGCGCTATCGCTATGACCAGTTGATGCGGCTGGGCTGGAAGGTCTTCCTGCCTGTTTCGCTGCTGTTCGTCTGCGTGGTCAGCGGCTGGCTCATGTATGTAAGGACCGGCGCATGACTGTCGCGCAGTTCATCAAGTCGTTCACCCTGTGGGAGTTCGTGAAAGCGCACCTCCTGACCTTGAAGTATTTCTTCAAGCCAAAGGCGACGATCAACTATCCGTTCGAGAAGAACCCGCTTTCGCCCCGTTTCCGCGGCGAACACGCGCTGCGCCGCTATCCCAGCGGCGAGGAACGCTGCATCGCCTGCAAGCTGTGCGAGGCGGTCTGTCCGGCGCAGGCGATCACGATCGAGGCGGAGCCGCGCGACGACGGCAGCCGCCGCACCACGCGCTATGACATCGACATGACCAAGTGCATCTACTGCGGCTTCTGCCAGGAAGCCTGCCCGGTCGATGCGATCGTCGAGGGGCCGAACTTCGAATACGCGACCGAAACGCGCGAGGAACTGCTCTACGACAAAGCCAAACTGCTGGCGAACGGGGACAAGTGGGAGCGGGCGATCGCCGCGAACCTTGAAGCCGACGCGCCGTATCGTTAGGGGCGCGGCGCAATGATCTCGGTCCTTTCCTTCTACCTGTTCGCCGCGCTGACGATCCTTTCGGGCGGCATGGTCATTACGGCCCGCAATCCGGTTCATTCGGTGCTGTGGCTGATCCTGGCCTTCTTCAACGCCGCCGGCCTGATGGTCCTGGCGGGCGCCGAATTCATCGCGATGCTGCTGGTCATCGTCTATGTCGGCGCGGTCGCGGTGCTGTTCCTGTTCGTCGTGATGATGCTCAATATCGACTTCGCCGAGCTGCGCGCCGGGTTCATCAGGCATTTCCCGCTGGGACTGCTGCTGGCGCTGGTGCTGCTGGCGGAAGTGCTGGTCGGCCTTGGCGCGATCGGCGCGGGCGGGATCAAGCTGGGCACTCCCGATGGCAGCGCAGCCGCCGCCGCGGGCATGAGCAACATCCAGGCGATCGGTCACCTGCTTTACGGCAAGTACCTGTTCCTGTTCGAGGCAGCGGGGATCCTGCTGCTGGTCGCCATGGTCGGCGCCATCGTGCTGACCCACCGCAAGCGCGAAGGGGTGCGCGGGCAGAACATCGCCCGCCAGGTCGCGCGCCGGCCGGATGAGGCGACGGTCAACGTGAAGCCGGAAGTCGGCAAGGGGGTGCGGCTGTGACCATCGGCATCGAACATTATGTCGTCGTCAGCTCGATCCTGTTCGTGCTGGGCGTGCTGGGGATCTTCCTCAACCGCAAGAACGTCATCGTCATCCTGATGGCGATTGAACTGATCCTGCTCGCGGTGAACATCAACTTGGTCGCTTTCAGTGCCTTCTTGAATGACCTGACGGGACAGATTTTCGCCATGTTCGTGCTGACCGTAGCCGCGGGCGAAGCGGCGATCGGTCTTGCCATCCTGGTGCTCTATTTCCGCGACCGCGGCACGATCGCGGTCGACGATGTCAGCCACATGAAGGGGTGAGGGCGGTGCAACACACACAACACCCGCTCAGCCTGAGCCTGTCGAAGGCCATGCGCAGGGCGTATGCCACGAAGGGGCTTCGACAAGCTCAGCCTGAGCGGAATTGGAGTGAAGGGTTGTGAATTCCATCCTCTTCATTGTCTTCCTGCCCTTGCTGGCAGCGATCGTCGGCGGCCTGGGCAACCGGGCGCTGGGCAACACCGTGGTCAAGTCGCTGACCACCGGCGCCCTGTTCATCGCCTGTGCCCTGAGCTGGCAGGTCTTCCTCTCGTTCCTGTCGGGAGCGGCCGAAGTGCAGGTGGTTCCGGTGCTGCACTGGGTGCAATCTGGCAGCCTGACCTTCGACTGGGCCTTCCGCGTCGATACCCTGACCGCGGTGATGCTGGTGGTGGTCACCACCGTGTCGGCGCTGGTCCACCTCTATTCGTGGGGCTACATGGACGAAGACCCGGATCAACCGCGGTTCTTCGCCTATCTCAGCCTGTTCACCTTTGCCATGCTGATGCTGGTGACCGCCGACAACCTGGTGCAGATGTTCTTCGGCTGGGAAGGGGTGGGGCTTGCTTCCTATCTGCTGATCGGCTTCTGGTTCAGGAAGCCCAGCGCCAGCGCCGCCGCGATCAAGGCTTTCGTGGTCAACCGGGTGGGCGACCTCGGTTTCATGCTGGGCATCTTCGGCACGTTCCTGGTGTTCAACACCGTTTCAATCCCCGAAATCCTGGTCCGCGCGCCGGCGATGGCCGGTTCGACGATCCACTTTCTCGGCGCCGAATGGAACACGCTGACGATCCTGTGCATCCTCCTGTTCATCGGCGCGATGGGCAAGTCGGCGCAGCTGGGGCTGCACACCTGGCTTCCCGATGCGATGGAAGGCCCGACCCCGGTTTCGGCGCTGATCCACGCCGCGACGATGGTGACCGCGGGCGTGTTCATGGTCTGCCGGCTTTCGCCGATGTTCCAGGCCAGCCCGGTGGCGATGGACGTCGTGACCTATGTCGGTGCGGCGACGCTGTTCTTCGCCGCGACGATCGGGACCACCCAGTGGGATATCAAGCGGGTCATCGCCTATTCCACCTGTTCGCAGCTTGGCTACATGTTCGTTGCCGCGGGCGTTGGCGCGCCGGGGGCGGCGATGTTCCACCTGTTCACCCACGCCTTCTTCAAGGCGCTGCTGTTCCTTGGCGCCGGTTCGGTGATCCATGCGATGCACCACGAACAGGACATGCGTTTCTATGGCGGCCTGAGGAAGCATATCCCGCTGACATTCTGGGCGATGACCATGGGCACCCTGGCGATCACCGGCGTCGGCATCGTCGACGTTGCGGGTTTCGCCGGGTTCTATTCGAAGGATTCGATCCTCGAAGCCGCCTATGGCGCGCACAGCCAGGCTGGAAGCTTCGGGTTCTGGATGGGCATCACCGCCGCGCTGCTGACCAGCTTCTATTCGTGGCGCCTGGTCTTCCTGACCTTCTTCGGCAAGCCGCGCTGGGATCAGTCGGAGCATATCCAGCACGCGGTGCATGATGATCATCACGGTCACGGCCATGCCAGCCATGATGACGGCACCGCCGGGTATCATCCGCATGAAAGCCCGCTGTCGATGCTCATTCCGCTTGGCGTGCTCAGCCTGGGTGCGGTCTTCGCCGGCATGGTGTTCAGCCACGCGTTCATCAGCGAAGGCACCGGTGAATTCTGGCGCGGTTCGGTGGCCTTTGCCGAGGAACTGATCCACCACATGCACGCGGTTCCGACCTGGGTGAAGTGGGCGCCGTTCGCGGTGATGGTGACCGGCCTTGCGGTGGCCTACTATGGCTACATCGCCAACCCCGGCTTCCCGGCACGGTTCGCCAATGCGATCCGGCCGATCTACACCTTCGTCTACAACAAGTGGTTCTTCGACGAGCTCTATGACCGGATCTTCGTTCGCCCCGCCTTCTGGCTGGGGGACAGGTTCTGGAAGCTGGGCGACATCGGCCTGATCGACCGCTTCGGGCCGAACGGTTCGGCCTGGGTCGTGGCGCAGGGCAGCCGCTTCGCAAGCAAGGTCCAGACGGGCTATCTCTATTCCTATGCGCTGGTCATGCTGCTGGGCCTGACCGGGGCGATCACCTGGGTTCTGGTGCACTGATATGGACGGCTTTCCCATCCTTTCGCTGATGCTGGCCGTGCCGCTGGTGGCCGCCTTCATCTGTCTGCTGGTCGATGCCAGGACCGCGCGCACCGTGGCGCTTGCCGCCACGCTGGCCGATTTCGCGCTGGGCGTGCTGCTCTGGGCGAAGTTCGATGTCGGCGGCGATCCGTGGCAGTTCCAGGAAAACAAGGCGCTGTTTTCGGGCTTTGCCTGGAAGCTGGGGATCGACGGGATCGCGCTGTTGCTGATCGAGCTGTCGGTGTTCCTGATGCCGATCTGCATCCTCGCCAGCAAGGCGATCGAAAAGCGCGTCGGCGAATACATGGCCGCTTTCCTGCTGATGGAAACGCTGATGATCGGCGTGTTCGCGGCGCAGGATCTGTTCCTGTTCTACATCTTCTTCGAAGCCGGGCTGATCCCGATGTACCTGATCATCGGCGTCTGGGGCGGAGCGGACCGGATCTACGCCAGCTACAAGTTCTTCCTCTACACGCTGCTCGGCTCGGTTCTGATGCTGATCGCGATGATCTGGATGGCCAAGGAAGCCGGCACCACCGATATCCCGACCCTGCTGTCCTATGATTTCCCCGCCGCTGCGCAGAAGTGGCTGTGGCTGGCGTTTTTCGCCAGCTTCGCGGTCAAGATGCCGATGTGGCCGGTACACACCTGGCTCCCCGACGCGCACGTCCAGGCGCCCACCGCCGGTTCGGTTATCCTGGCCGGGGTGCTGCTCAAGATGGGCGGCTACGGCTTCATCCGTTTCTCGCTGCCGATGTTCCCGCAGGCGAGCGCCGACTTTGCCTGGCTGATCTACTGGCTGTCGATGATTGCGGTCGTCGTCACCTCGCTGATCGCGCTGGTTCAGCACGACATGAAGAAACTGATCGCCTATTCCTCGGTCGCGCACATGGCGGTCGTCACGGTCGGGCTGTTTGCCTTCAACACCCAGGGGCTTGAAGGCTCGATGATCGTCATGCTAAGCCACGGTCTGGTCTCGGCCGCGTTGTTCCTTTGCGTCGGGGTGATCTATGACCGGCTGCACACGCGCGAGATCGGTCGTTACGGCGGCCTTGCGATCAACATGCCCAAGTACGCGCTGTTCTTCATGCTGTTCACGATGGCTTCGGTCGGCCTGCCGGCAACCAGCG
The DNA here is from genome assembly GCA_046348665.1 of Sphingomonadaceae bacterium. Taxonomy (GTDB): domain Bacteria; phylum Pseudomonadota; class Alphaproteobacteria; order Sphingomonadales; family Sphingomonadaceae; genus Novosphingobium. The sequence continues at coordinate 251,645 of JAXMDV010000002.1, forward strand.
GTTTCGTGGGCGAATTCCTGAGCCTGGCGGGCATCTACCAGCAGTCGAGCCTGGTTGCTCTCGTCGCCGGGACCGGCGTGATCCTGGGCGCGGGCTACATGCTCTACCTCTACCGCCGCATCGCCTTTGGCGGCCAGAAGAACGCCGATGCCGCCGCCATGCCCGATCTTGAACCGCGCGAGTGGTTCATGCTCGCGCCGATTGCCGCGGCGGTGCTGTGGATGGGGATATATCCCGAAAGCTTCATTGCCCCGATGCGCAAGGACATCCAATCGATCGAGGCGCGCCTGGCCGCCGCCAGGCCGGCGGGCGATGCCCAGCTCAGCGAAGGCAAGGCCGCAACCGTAACCGAACACGCGCAGCACGGGGAGGCGCACTGATGGACTGGGCACAGTCACTGCGCATCGTTGCGCCTGAAGAACTGCTGAGCGTGGCAGGGATCGTCCTGCTGGTTGCATCGGCCTGGGGCCAGACCCGCCGCGATGCCCGCGCCGTGACCTGGCTGTCGATCCTGACGCTGCTGATCGCCGCGGCGATGACCGCGCCGGCGTTGTGGAGCGGCATGCGCGTCGACGCCGCTTCGGCCTTCGGCGGCCTGTTCAGCGGCGATGCCTTCGCCGCTTTCGCCAAGCTGCTGATCTATGTCGGCGCCGCAGCCTCGCTGCTGGTCGCCCCGGCCTTCTTCGACAGGTACCGCGCCTATCGCCCCGAATATCCGGTGCTGGTGCTGTTCGCGGTATTGGGCATGAGCATCATGGTCTCGGCGCAGAACCTGCTGACGCTGTACATCGGGCTCGAGCTCAACTCGCTCGCGGCCTATGTCCTTGCCGCCTTTCTCAAGCCGGATGAGCGCTCTGCCGAGGCGGGGCTCAAGTATTTCGTGCTCGGCGCACTGGCCAGCGGCATCCTGCTTTTCGGGATGAGCCTGACCTATGGCTTCACCGGCACCACCAGCTATGCCGGGATTGCAACGGCGCTGGGCGGCGGTGCGATTTCAAAGGGCGCGCTGTTCGGGCTGACCTTCGTGCTTGCCGGCCTGGCCTTCAAGATCAGTGCGGTCCCGTTCCACATGTGGACTCCCGACGTCTACGAAGGTGCGCCGACTCCGGTCACCACCCTGTTCGCCACCGCACCCAAGGTCGCCGCCCTCGCGCTGACCATGCGCGTCGCGCTTGAGGCGTTCGGGCCGCAAGCGGCGGCGTGGCAGCAGATCGTGATCGCCGCGGCGGTGCTTTCGATCGTGGTCGGTGCGCTTGGTGCGATCGGGCAGGGCAACATCAAGCGGCTGCTTGCCTATTCGTCGATCAACAACGTCGGCTTCATCCTGCTCGGCCTGGCAGCCGCCACGCCGCAGGGAGCTTCGGCGATGCTGTTCTACCTGGCGGTCTATGTCGCGATGACGCTGGCCGGGTTCGTCGCGGTGCTGATGCTCAAGGACGCCGATGGCAACCATATCGAGGCAATCGCCGACATTTCCGGCCTGTCGCGCACGCGGCCGCTGCTGGCGCTGGGGCTGGCCACGGTGATGTTCAGCCTTGCGGGTATTCCGCCGATGCTGGGTTTCTGGGGCAAGTTCGTGGTGTTCCAGGCAGTGGTCGAAGCCGGGATGGTCCCGCTTGCCGCGCTGGGCATCGCCGCCAGCGTGATCGGGGCGTTCTATTACCTCAAGGTCGTCAAGGTGATGTATTTCGACGAACCCGCGAACAAGATCACCGGCGCCAGTGATCTGGCGCATGAATGGCTGCTCGCGGCTTGCGTGCTGTTCATCTCGCCGCTGGGCTACCTCGTCACCAAGTGTCTCACCGCGCTGACAACGATCGCGGCGAGCGTGCTGTTCGCGGCGGCTTGATCCACACCGTTTCCGAGACCGGATCAACCAACGCGGATCTTGCCGCGCGAATTGCCGCGCATGAACATGCCGCCGAGGGGCACTGGCTGGTAGCCGACCGGCAGAGCGCGGGGCGGGGAAGGCAAGGCCGCGCCTGGTTCGACGGGGCCGGGAATTTCATGGGTTCAACCGTAGTCTGGCCAGGACGCGGCGACCCTCCGCTTGGCACGCTGGCTTTGGTCGCCGGACTGGCGGTGGTCGAAGCCGTGGCAGCGCACATCCCGCCGCCCGCCGTTGCCCTGCTGAAGTGGCCCAACGATGTGCTGATCGGGCCAGCCAAGCTTGCGGGCATCCTGCTTGAAGGAACCGGCGGCGCGGTGATTGTCGGGATCGGGGTCAATCTGGCGCAGGCTCCAACGGTCGAAGGGCGCGACACGATAGCCCTTTCGGCATTCGGCCCGCCGCCCGATCGCGATCTTTTCGCGGCCAGCCTGGCTGGACACTTTGCCGCCGAACTGGTGCGCTGGCGGACCTATGGGCTGGAGCCCTTGCTGCGCCGCTGGCAGGCCGCGGCACATCCGGCCGGAACGGCGTTGTCGGTTGGCGAGCCTGGCGAAGTGCCGCTGAACGGTACTTTCGAGGGCCTGGCAAGCGATGGAGCCTTGCAACTCATGCTGGCAGACGGCACCACGCGCACGATTCACGCGGGCGAAGTCCGCCTGGGGTAAGGAGTCCGGCATGCTGCTGGCGATCGACAACGGCAATACCAATGTGAAATTCGCGCTTGTGGATGATGGCGGCGCGATCGTGCAGCGCTGGCGGCTTGCCACCGACATCAAGCGCACCGCCGACGAATACGCGGTCTGGCTCGACCAACTCCTCAGGATGGAAGGCCATGCCCGCAGCGATGTCCACGCGGTGGTGATCGCCTCGGTCGTGCCGCGCGCGCTGCACAACCTGCAGGAACTGGCGCAGAAGTATTTCGGGATCGAAGCCCTGATCGGCGGCCGCGCTCCGGTCGAATGGGGGATCGCGCTCAAGGTGGACGAGCCCCGCGCGCTGGGCGCCGACCGCGCCGTCAATGCAATTGCCGCGCAGGCGCTTGAGACTGGCGACAAGATCGTGATCAGTTTCGGCACCGCCACCACTTTCGATCATATCGGCGCCGATGGCGCTTACCTGGGCGGAAGCATTGCCACCGGGGTCAGCCTGTCGCTCGACGCGCTGTACAACGCCGCCGCGATGTTGCCGCGCATCGCGATCGAACCGCCGCCGGGCACGGGCGTGATCGGCCGCGACACCGTGGGCCAGATGCAGATCGGCATCTATTGGGGCTATGTCTCGATGATCGAAGGGATGCTGGCGCGCATGAAGGCCGAGATCGGCCGTCCGGTGAAAGTCATTGCAACGGGGGGCCTCGCTCCGCTGTTCCAGGCCCATGCCGACCTGTTCGACCGCGTGGAACCTGACCTTACCCTGCGCGGTATTGCCTTGCTCTATGCCAACCGGGAAGGAGCGGCGTGAAACCCGGCAAGGAACTCCTGTTCTGCGCGCTCGGCGGCTCGGGCGAGATTGGCATGAACGTCAATCTCTATGGCTGCGAGGGCAAGTGGCTGATGGTCGACCTGGGGATGGCCTTTGGCGCGAACGAGTATCCCGGGACCGAGCTGGTCTTCGCCGACCTCGAATTCATCGAGGAGCAGCGCAAAGACCTCCTTGGCATCGTGCTGACCCATGCGCACGAGGACCACATCGGCGCGGTGCCCTATTTCGCGGAGGAACTGGGCGTGCCGCTCTACGCCACGCCGTTCACCGCCAAACTGGTCGCCGAGAAGCTGGACGAGGCAGGGATCGCTGGCGAAGTCACGCTCAACGTGATCGACCATCTCGACCGGTTCGAGCTGGGTCCGTTCGGCATCCGCTATATCCCGCTGGCGCATTCGATCGCCGAGGGCAACGCGCTGCTGATCGACACACCGCACGGGAAGATCTTCCATACCGGCGACTGGAAGCTGGATGAGGAACCGCTGGTCGGCCTTCCGGCGACTGCGGCAGAATTGACCGCAATCGGCGATGAAGGCGTGCTGGCGCTGGTCTGCGATTCGACCAATGTGTTCAATCCCAAGGCATCCGGCTCCGAAGGCGCGGTGCGCAAGGCCTTGCTCGAAGAGGTCAAGCGCCATCACGGCAAGCGGGTCGTGGTCACCACCTTCGCATCGAACGTGGCGCGCCTGCAGACGCTTGGCGAGATTGCCCGGGCGACCAACCGGCGCCTCTGCGTCGCGGGGCGCTCGCTCGACCGGATCATCCGTACCGGGCAGTCTTGCGGCTACCTCAGGGATCTGCCCGAGCGGGTCGATTTCGACACGGCGATGTCGTTGCCGCGCGGCGAAGTCCTGATCCTGGCGACTGGCGGGCAGGGCGAACCGCGCGCGGCGCTTTCCAGGATTGCCGATGACAGCCACCCGGTGGCGCTCGAGGCGGGCGATGTCGTGCTGTTTTCGAGCCGTCAGATTCCCGGCAACGAGATCGCCATCGGCCGGATCCAGAACCGCCTTGCCGCGCGTGACATCACGCTGGTGACCGATCGGCAGAGCGATATCCACGTCTCCGGCCATCCGGGGCGGCCCGAACTCGAAGCGCTCTATGGCTGGATCAGGCCGAAGATCCTGATGCCGGTCCACGGCGAGGTGCGTCACATGAAGGAGCAGGCGCGGTTTGGCCGCGCCTGCGGCATCGGGCAGACCGTGGTGCAGGAAAACGGCGACCTCGTGCGCCTGGCCCCTGGCAAGCCGGGCAAGATCGACGAAGTGCGAGCCGGCCGTCTGGTGCTGGACGGAGACATCATCACGCCCGCCGATGGCGAGGCGATGGTAATGCGCCGACGCCTGGCGCATAATGGGCTGGTGATCGTCGTGCTCGACGGCAAGGGCCGGGTCCACGTCGAGAGCATTGGCCTGCCGCTTGATGAGGACCACGACGAATTCGTCGAGGAGGCGCAGCAGGACGTCAAGGTCGCCTTGGCCAAACTCAAGGGCGGGCAACGCCATGACCGTGACGTGATCGTCGAAGCCGCACGACTGGCGGCGCGGCGGGCGGCGCAGCGCTGGTCGGGCAAGAAGCCGCAAGTGCGCGTGATCCTGCCGGAGCATTGAGATGAAATGGACCTCGATCCTCGCGATCATGCTGCTGTTCTGGGTGATGAGCGCCTTCCTGGTGATGCCTTTCGGAATCCGCTCGCACGACGATGAGGGGGCCGAACTGGTTCCGGGGCAGGTCAGCAGTGCCCCGGTGAACTTCAACGCCAGGCGCGTTGCCTTGCGGGCAACGGTGTTGTCGCTGATCCTGTTCGGGCTCTACTATGCCAACTACGTCAACGGCTGGATCACCGTCGACGACATCGACATCACGCAATATTTCTAATTGCGCAGGCGCTCGATCGCCTGGGCGAGCGCGACATAGAGCTTGCCCATGTCCGACGAAAGCAGGGTAACGCCCAGCGCGTGACCATCGCGGGTTGAAAGCAGCTGACGCAGCATCGCTTCGAAATCGTGGATGTAGCGGCTGACATGCTCGCGGAATTCGCGTTCGCTTTCATAGAGCTGCGCCACGGCGCGCGCTTCCGGGGCATCGAGCAGTTTGACCGCGCGGCGGGTGAAGATGCCGCGGTCACCCTTGAGGTAGGCCGCCCAGGCCGTGTCGGTCACTTCGGTGTCGAGCGCGCGCGCAATGTCGATCGCGTTCGAATTGAGCCCTTCGGTTATCAGCGCAACCCGGCGCGCGAAATCGTTGTCTACCTGATCTTCGGCGCGGTTGCGGGCATGGGCGACACGCTGCTCAAGCGCGCCGGCCAGTTCGTTGACCTTGGCAAGCTGATCGCGCAGCGCCACCGCCGCTTCGCGACTTGCCCCGGCTGCCTTGGCGGTCGCCTGGTCGAGCTGGCCAGCCACCTCGGCGGTCTTTTCGCGCATCGCCTTGTCGATCGCCGCGGCGCTCTCTTCGCCAATCCGCACTGCAAGTGCGCTGATCGAGGTCGCGCTCATGGTTTCGATCCCGGCCACCGCATCGCGGGCGGACTGGTTAAGCTCGGCAATCGCCTTGCCGAGTTCGCCCTGGGCCTGTTCGGCGAGGGCAAGGCTCTCCGTCCGCACCTTGTCGAGCGCCGCTTGCAATTCGGACAGGGTTTCGGCCTGGCGCGCACCTTCGTGATTGATCTGGGCGTGCAGGCTGGCGACCTTTTCCATCGCTGAGGCAAAGCCCGCCTCGCTCGCCTCGGCATGACTGGCCAGCGCCTCGCCCCGCATCGCCGCTTCATCGGCGATCTGGCGCAGCGTATTGACCCGATCCAAGATCTGCTCAAGCCGGTCTTCGCTGACGCCGATCGCTTCGGGAAGGTTGGTGGTGGTGTGCTGGACGCTGGCCTGGATCAGCTCGAGCAGACGAACGCTGTTGTCGGTCAGCACGGCAACCGCGTTGTCCGTCCCGGCCAGGGCCTCGCGGCTCGCCGCAAGCTTAGCGCCGAGCGTTTCGAGACTTGCCCCCAGGCGCTGTTCGACCGCGCTGCCTTGTCCGGCGATCCCTTCCATCGTCGCGACGAGTTCGGCCAATTGGTTGCCGAGTGTCTCACCCTGCTGAACCATTGCGCTGGCATGGGTTTCGTGCACCTCGCGCTGGCGGTCCGCGGACGAATCCAGCATGGCCATCTGCTCGCCAAGCCGGGCGATGAAGGCCGCGTGGCGTTCGTCAAACTCGGCGCTGCGCTTTTCAAGTTCGGCTGCGAAAAGGCGGTCGCGTTCGCTAAGGCGGGCATCGACTTCGGCAGCTTCCCTGGTCAATTCGGCAAGGCGCGCGCGCGCCGCTTCCATGGCCTTGCGATCGATTTCGGCGACTTCGAGGATGGCGGTGCGCAAATCGGCCTCAAGCGCGGCTATCGCGGACTTCCAGGTTTCCAGAGCCCCGCTTTCGCCGTCACGCAGTGACCGAACGAGGGCGGCGCTTTCATCGCGGACCGCCCCAAGGCGCGCACGCAGCGAGATCAGGCTTTCGGCTTCCTGCTGGTCGAGCAGGGCGCGGGCGCCTTCCAGCTCTTCCGACAGGGCTGCGGCGCGGGTGCGGATCGCGGCGAGCGCTTCGACCTCGTGCGTGTCGAGCCGGGCACGGATCTCGGCACTGCTTTCGCCCAATGCGGCGAAGCGGGCATCGGCGATTTCCTGAAGTTTCTCGGCCTGGCGGGTGAATTCCGTGATGGTCTCGTCAACCAGACCGCGCAGTGAATTGACCTGCCGTTCGCTGGCCTGGCCAAACTGGTTGAGCTTGTTGAACCCGGTGACCAGTTCCTCGACCTGCGTGTGGGCCGTGCGGCCGGCTGCGGCAATATTGTTTGTTACGTCCTTCGCGGAGCTGGCGATCACCGGCAGCTGGCCGCGCAGTTTCTCCATGTTCTCGAGCGCCGCGGTGCTGACATCGCCGATCGCATCGATCCGTGAGCCGTTGTCCTTGATCAGGCCAGCCAGCTTGCCGGCGTGTTCTGACAATCGCTCTGTAGCGACGCGGCCCAGCGAGTCGAAATCGCGCGACTGGGCGGCAATGAATTCGCGGGCGAGGCTGAGTTCGCGATTGACTGTCGTCAGCCGCTGCTCAAGCCGGGCGGATTCGTCGCCCAGCAGCCGTGCGGTTTCGCCAAAGCGCATTGCTTCGCGGCGGCTGTTGCGCATGGCCAGCTGCCAGGCCACCGCGACGAGCAGGACCGGAACCGACCAGTCGCGGATCCAGGCCGTCCATTGCAGCAAGGTGCCGCCGGTCTGGATCCCGGGCAGGTTGGCCATGACGAACAGCGTGGTCCAGCCCGCCACGGCAAGCAGCGAAAGCGTCCCCAGGACGATCGCCAACCACGGCCGACGCGGAGCCGGCGCGGTTTCTTCCCACCAGTCCTCGTCCGACTTTTCCGCCGCGGCAGAATCGACCGGTTCGACTGGTGACGCAATCTCAACCCCTTGCGGTGTATCGGCGTCTACGGCGACAATGCGGGTGCCCGTGGTCATGGCCGACTGTTTACCATGATTGTGTTGTGGATAAACCCCGGTTTAACTTGTTGATGACATAGGCAGGGCATGGCCTACGAAGCTGGAGCCCTCGATGCCACCCTGGCCGCCGCCGCGGGTGAGGATGGTTTGCTATTTATCGAGCTTCGTCAAGCATTTACCGAAAGCGTCGCACGCCAACTTGACCTGATGGGCCGGTCACGGTGCGATGGTAACTGGCAGATGGCCGCGCTGCGGCTCAAGGGCCTCGCGGCCAGCTTTCATGCCGAACCGCTGATCCTGCTGGCTGAAGAGGCGCTCGAAGGCGCGCCTTCAGACCCGCGCGTGCTGCGCCGGATCCAGGTTTTTCTGGACGAATTCTCAGCCGCTTGAAGCGCCGACAGTTTTCTGCCGTGGCAAGTGCTTGGCAGCGAAGCCAAGCCGACCTACATATCGCATCCCATCCCGAATGCGCGGAGAAGAACGCTGCGGGTCGCTGTCTTGTCGATGTTGGAGCCGGCTGCCGAAAATGGTGCCGGCGCACGCGCTTTCCTGCGGATCGGCGGGCTTACCGTGGCGCGCCAGCAACTTGCCCTGGCGCTGGCGCTGCAGTGCGAGCGGATCATCTGCATCGCGCCGGCGCTGAGCAATCCGATCGTCGAGCTTCAGCATCTGGCCGAGCGGGCGGGGGCGCACTTCCACGTCATACCCGGTGCACGGCCGCTGGTGGGGCTGGTGACCGCGACCGATGAACTGATCGTGCTGGCTGACGGCCTGTTCGCTTCGACCGCGGAGGCATGCGATCTCCTGTCGGACGGACAGTCGGTGCTGGTCCAGCCGATCGAGCAGGGCCTTGCTGCCGGGTTTGAGCGGATCGATCTCAACCATGCGGCGGCGGGGGCGATGCGCCTGCCCGGGCGACTGGTCGAGCGCCTGGGCGATCTGCCGGCCGACTGCGATGCCGTATCGTCGCTTCAGCGCATCGCCTTGCAGGCGGGGGTCAGGCAGCGGATGATTCCGGCGTCGGGGCAGGACGGCCTGTTCTGGACACTGGTGCGCAGCGACGACGAGGCTCATGCGATCGAGCCGCTGTGGATCCGCCAGCGCACCCGCGATGCCATGCCGCTCGGCCCGGCGCGGGCGCTGGCGTTGCTGGGAGTGCGCGGGCTTGGACCGGCCATGCTTCACGCCGGCACCGGCGCAAACGCGGTGCTGATCGGGGCGCTCGTCGCACTCCTGCTTGCGTTGGGCGCAGGCTGGTTCGGCTTTGTCGCGACCGGTCTCGGCCTCTGCGCCTTGGGCTGGTTCCTGCGCGAAAGTGCGGCCTTGCTCGTCAGGATCGAGCGTGACGAGACGGGTCCGCGCAAGGGCATCGACGGTCTGGGAGCTTATGCCTGGGCGATGGACGCCGTGCTCGTGGTGCTGGTCGCCTGGGGCAGCCTGGCTCAAGCGGGCCAACCCGCTTACGTGCGCCTGTTCCCGCCCTTCATGTTCGTTGTGCTGCTGCGCGTCGTGGCCGCGCTCCCGACCGGACGCTGGAAAGGCTGGCTGACCGATCGCAGCCTTGTGGCCCTGCTGCTGATGTCGACGGTGATGATGGGGATCGCAGCGGCGGCGGCACATGCCTTGGCGGCCGCGATTGCGGTGGCGGCACTGGCGCTGGTTGGCCCGGGAAATCGGCTAACGCGACCTTAACCAAGCAAGGCTATGGCGAAGGGTATGACAGACACTTCTGCCCCGGTGATTTCTGCGGACGCGGTGGCGACTGTGCTGCGCGGCGACCTGGCGCATGGCGATGCGCAGATCGGCACCATCGCGCCGATTCTTCGCCACTTGCTGGCCAATGATCAGCATTCGCTGTTCGCCGACGAGATTGTCGCCTGCGTTCGCGGCATGTGCGGTGATGTGGCGCGGCAGCTGCTCGACCGCCTCGCCGTGGCTGCGGGCGGAAAGGAAGGGCAGGAGCATCGGCCGGAACGGATTGAGGCGCTGGTAGATTCACTGGTCGCGCATTCGGGCTTCCTTGGTCATGTCCACGCGCTTGCGCTGGAATGGCAGCTGACCGAACGCCTGCAAGCGCGGCAGGCACTCGATCCCGTGCTTTCGCCGCTGCTCGAGGCGCTGATTTCGTCAAGCGATCCGGCTGTTGCCGCCGATGGGATGGCGCTGCTCGCCGCGCAGGCTCGGTGGGTTCAGGCGCAGCGACGCATGCAGTTGCCGTTGACCGAGCTGCCGGGCGATCTCTTGCATGCCGCGATTCTCGCGATGCGCGGGCAGGCTTGCTCGGATGATGAGGGGCAGGCCGCGGCCAATGCGGCCGAACGGTCGATCCGTGAAAGCTATGACGAGGCCCGGACGCGGCTTGGCATCGCGGCCGGGCTGCTGGCCGGGATGGGCGGCGGGGCCGCTGCGGCGCTTTCGGTCAGCCATGCCGGTGTTGCGCTGTTCATCAGTGCGTTGGCACTCGCTTCGGGGCAGGATCGCGACATGGCCGTCCTGGCCACCGGCGAAGGCCAGCAGGCGCGCCTTGCCTTGACGCTGCGGGCTGCGGGCCTCAAGCAGGCGAAAGTCGAAGAGCAATTCGTTTCGCTTCACCCTGAGGCCGCTCTCCCACAAGGTTTCGAACAGCTTGGCGCGGACACCGCCGCTGCGCTGCTGGCGCGTTCGGCGCCCTATCCGGGCTGCTGACGCACGTGAATGCACCCAGCCCCTATCTGGCCGAAGGCCGCTGCGACGCTTCCGGCAGACTGCTGGATGCCGGCGAACCGCTTGCCGGTCTGCAGCTGGCTTGCGGCGGCGAGATTCCCGGTGATCTAGCCATTCCGGCCCTGCGCGAACTTGTGGCCAAGGCCAATGCATTCGGCCTCAAGCTGGCCCGGCTCATCCGGGCGAACAACGGTCATGACACGATCTCCGCCTGGATCGAGGTCGATCCCCAGGGCACTGGAGGCTGCGCCATCAGGGTCAACAGCTGGCAGGTCGGAGCCTTGCCGCCTGAAGATCCGGCGCAAATTGCCGCCCACCATGCCGCGATCGACCGCAGCCTGGCCGAGTTGACCGCGCGGCTCGATGCGCAGCAGTGCCTGCTGTCGGTCGAAGTCGAGGCGCCCGATCTGGCCGATCTTGGCACCGCGATGAAGCTGGGGCTGGGACGGCCCTGGACCGACTTTGTCGAGATCGAAGGCGGCGCGCACGAACAACCGATGCACTGGCGCCTGCTTGATGGGGCGACCTTGAAGGTGACGGGGTCGCAGCGTGTCTGGCGGGCCTCGCTGCTTCCGCAGGATGCTCCTGGCAGTGCCCCGACGGGCTTTGAACTTTGCCTGTGTGCGGATGCGCCGCTGCCGGAGCAACCCAGGTTGAGTGCTTCGGAGGCGGTCCTCCCGCAGAATGGTCCCGGTCTGGTCGGCCGCGATATCGCGCCGGTGCTGCGCCAGCCGATTGCCCGGATCATCGCCAATGCCGAGACGATCCGCACCCGGATGGCGGGGCCGCTGGCCGAGGAATACAGCCAGTACGCGGCCGATATTGCCGCCGCGGGGCAGCACCTGCTGGCGCTGGTCGAGGATCTTGCCGACCTCGAGGTGGTCGAATCCGAAGAATTCAACACCGCGCCGGACCGCATCGATCTGGCCGATGTCGCGCGCCGCGCCGCCGGCATTCTGGCCGTGCGCGCGCAGGAGCGGGGGATCACGATCGATCCGCCCAGGAAAGGCGAGAACCTGCCGGCAATCGCCGAATTCCGCCGCGTTCTGCAGATCCTGCTCAATCTTGTCGGCAATGCGATCCGATATTCGCCGGACAACTCGCAGGTGTGGATCAGGCTCGAGGACGCCGGTGCGCGGGCGCGGCTGATCGTGGCTGACCAGGGTCCGGGGCTGAGCGAGGAGCAACAGGCCAGGGTATTCGAGAAGTTCGAGCGGCTGGGGCGCAGCGGCGAGGATGGCGGTTCGGGGCTTGGCCTTTACATCTCGCGCCGCCTGGCGCGGGCGATGGGCGGCGAACTGACCGTTGATAGCGCGCCGGGGCAGGGCGCCCGGTTCGTTCTGGAGGTGCCGGCAGACCTGCTGGCCCTAGCCCCGACGACCGCGCAGCACCCAGACTAGACCGCCGCCTAGCGCGGCCCAGATCGCTCCATAAAGCGTCCAGGCCCGGTCAGCGAGCATGAAGCTTTCGGGCGGCCACATGATGATGCCCAGGCCCTGCAGCGCCCAGAACAGGCCCGAAAACACCATCATGCCGCCAACTGCCATGTAGAGCAGGCGCAGCAGGTTGCGCAGATTTTCCATCGCTCTCCCCTTGTGTCGCTGGAAGAGAGCTATCGAACCTTGCTCAGCGCTTGTCGAGCGGCACGTAATCGCGCTGCGTCGGCCCGGTATAGAGCTGGCGCGGGCGGCCGATCTTCTGGTTGGGATCGCTGATCATCTCGTTCCATTGCGCCACCCAGCCGACGGTGCGGGCAAGGGCAAACAGCACGGTGAACATCGTGGTCGGGAACCCGATCGCCGAAAGGATGACGCCCGAGTAGAAGTCGACGTTGGGGAACAGCTTCTTCTCGATGAAGTAGGGATCGTTGAGCGCCATTTCCTCAAGCCGCAGGGCAACCTCGAAGACCGGATCGCTGACCTTGAGCGCGTCGAACACTTCGCGCACGGTTTGCTGCATCACGGTCGCGCGCGGATCGTAGTTCTTGTAGACGCGGTGACCGAAGCCCATCAGGCGGAAGGGATCGTTCTTGTCCTTGGCGCGCTCGATGTAGTGCGGGATGCGGTCAGGCGTGCCGATTTCGTGCAGCATGTTGAGCGCTGCCTCGTTGGCCCCGCCATGCGCCGGACCCCACAGGCAGGCGATGCCCGCGGCGATGCAGGCGAACGGGTTGGCGCCCGAGGAGCCGGCCAGGCGCACCGTGCTGGTCGATGCATTCTGTTCGTGGTCGGCGTGGAGGATGAAGATCCGGTCCATCGCCTTTTCGACCGCCGGAACCACTTCGTATTCCTCGGCCGGAACGCCGAAGGTCATGCGCAGGAAATTGCCGGTGTAGGACAGCTTGTTGTCCGGATAGATGAAGGGCTGGCCGACCGAATACTTGTAGGCCATCGCCGCGATCGTGGGCATCTTGGCGATCAGGCGGTGGCTGCTGATCTTCCGGTGTTCGGGATCGGCGATGTCGGTCGAATCGTGATAGAACGCCGAAAGCGCGCCGACCACTCCGCACATGATCGCCATCGGGTGCGCATCGCGGCGGAACCCGCGATAGAACGTGGCAAGCTGTTCATGCAGCATGGTGTGGCGCATGATGGTGTTCTGGAATCGCGTCAGTTCCTCGCGGCTCGGCAGTTCGCCGTTGAGCAGCAGGTAGCTGGTTTCCATGAAGCTGGAGTTTTCGGCAAGCTGGCCGATCGGATAGCCGCGGTGCAGCAGCACACCTTCATCGCCGTCGATATAGGTCAGCGCGCTTTCGCATGCCGCCGTGCTGGTAAAGCCGGGATCGAAGGTGAACTGCCCGGTCTGGCCATAGAGCTTGCGGATATCGATCACATCGGGACCGACCGAGCCCGACAGCACGGGAAATTCGAATTCGCCACCACCGGTAACGAGCTTTGCCTGATTGCCCACCACTTACACTCCTTGTGCTGTCCGGGCCTTGCCGCAGGGCAGCGTCGGCCGGGCCGAGACCCGCCAAGACGCGCCGCGCCGGTGGCGAGGCCGCAATTCAAACCTGGCATGGAAAGCGTTCGATCCGGTTAGCGCGCGCCTATGGGGTTGCGCCGTCCAGGTGCGGCCCCATCCGCACGCTTCCAGTCTATCTCCCAGACTGGCTTGGGGATTGCGCCCTGTCCAGTCGTTTATGTGCCCGGTCCCGGGCGGAATCATGGTGCGATCGCAAGCAGAACCGGCAGCAACAGCGCCCGTGACGAGGCTGGTCCTGTCTACCAGGTAGCCGCTTTCGGTTGCCTTCATCGCCTTGATTCCATTACCTTTCGGCCATGACCAGCGATGCAGTGCCCGTGGTGCCCCTGGGGAAAGAGACACCGGTTGACGCTGCAATGCAGCATGGCCTTTGGCGCAAGGATTTGCGCTTGTCCAGCGGTCTTGCGATGGCGGAAGAATTCCTCGCCGATTCCCGCTTTGAGCGCGCACCCTGGCTGGTGGTCGGCTTCGCCGGCGGGATCGCGCTGTGGTTTGACCTTGCCAACGCCTGGCAGTGGCTTGGCGCAATCGCGCTGTGCCTGGGTCTGGCGCTGGCGGCCGCTGCCGGAATGTCCGCGGTGGGCCGGTTTCCCTACCTGCGGCAGGCTGCAATCCTGTTGCCGCTTGCCGTGGCGGCGGGCTCCGCACTGGTCTGGGCCAGGTCCGAGCTTGTCGGCAGCCGGCCGATCGAGCGGCCAATGGTTGTCCGGATTGACGGCCGGCTGATCGAGCGCGACGAACAGCCGGCCGATCACCGCGTGCGGCTCAGGCTGGCGACGCGCGAACCGGGCACGGGCCGCGCGATCATGGTGCGCCTCAATCTCGATCAGGATGCCGATCGCCCCGAATTCGCCGAAGGCGCAACCTTGCGGCTCAGGGCAAGGCTGGTCCCGCCAGCGCCGCCGATGTTGCCGGGCGGCTATGATTTCGCGCGAACGGCATGGTTTTCGGGGATCGCCGCGACCGGAGGTGTCCTGGGCGTTCCTGAAGTGATCGCCCAGGGCAAGAGCGGGAACGAGGGCGCGTTGCTCAAGCTGCAACGCCGCCTTTCCCGCCACGTTCGCGAGAACCTGCAGGGATCGCCGGGCGCGCTGGCCGCCGCTTTCGCCAGCGGGGATCGCGGCGCGATTGCGCCCGAGGATGAGGAAGCCATGCGCGACGCCGGGCTGACTCACCTGTTGTCGATCAGCGGGTTGCACGTCAGCGCGGTGATCGCGGCAACCTATTTCCTTGCGCTGCGGCTGCTGGGGCTGCTGCAGTGGCTGGCGCTCAGGGTGCGTCTGCCGATCCTGGCCGCGGCGGTCGGAGCGGGGGCGGGGATCGGTTATACGCTGCTGACCGGGGCCGAAGTGCCGACGATCCGCAGCTGCATCGGCGCGGTGCTGGTGATGCTGGCGCTGGTGCTGGGGCGCGAGCCGCTGTCGATGCGGATGGTGGCGGTGGGGGCCTTTCTCGTCCTGCTGGTCTGGCCCGAGGCGCTGGTCGGACCGAGCTTCCAGATGAGTTTCGCCGCGGTGATCGCGATCGTTGCGCTGCACGGCGCCGAGCCCCTGCGCCGGCTGATCGCCCCGCGCGAGGAGCCGTGGTGGACCAGGGGCCTGCGCCAGCTCGGTTCGCTGCTGCTGACCGGGGTGGTGATCGAGCTGGCGCTGATGCCGATCGGCCTGTTCCATTTCCACCGCGCCGGGGTCTATGGCGCGCTCGCTAATGTGATCGCGATCCCGCTGACCACGCTCGCCTCGATGCCGCTGATCGCCTTGGCGCTGCTGTTCGACGCGGCCGGGATCGGTGCGCCGTTCTGGTGGCTGGCGGGCAAGAGCCTCGAACTGCTGCTTGCGCTGGCGCACTGGACCGCGGCGATGCCCGGCGCGGTGACGATGATGCCGGCGATGGGGCAGGGCACTTTCATGCTGTTCGTGCTGGGCGGACTGTGGCTGGCGCTGTGGCGGGGACGGGTCAGGCTGCTGGGGCTGGTTCCTGCCCTGATTGGTCTGGTCCTGCTTTCGCTGGTCCGGGTGCCGGACCTGCTGATCTCGGGGGATGGGCGTCATGTCGGAATCACCGGAGAGGCTGGAGAGGAACTGCTGGTGCTGCGCGAGAGCCGGAGCGACTATACCCGCGACAACCTGCTCGAAACGGCGGGGATGAGCGGCGAAACCCGCCTGCTTGATGACTGGCGCGGTGCGCGCTGCAACGCGGGTTATTGCGCGATCGAACTCAGGCGCGGGGCGCGGAAATGGCAGGTGCTGATGGTGCGCGGCAACGACTTCATCGCCGAACGCGAGCTTGCCGCCGCCTGCGAACGAGCGGAAATCGTCGTCGCCGCGCGCTTCCTGCCGTTTTCGTGCCGTCCGCGCTGGCTCAAGGCCGATCGGCGGATGCTTGGCCAGACCGGCGGATTGACCGTGGACCTGGAGAATGCCGCGATCGTCTCGGTCGCCGAGGGCCAGGGAGAGCATGGCTGGTGGCACCCGGCCGAACCCTTTCGCCGTTCGGAACCGCAGCCTGTCTCAAGCAGCGAGGCGGATGCTGCCCAGGCCGAGCGGCATCCGGTTTCGCAGAGTCAGTGATAGCGGCGCAAGAGCCCGGCGAGCTTGCCCTGGATCACCACCTCACGCGGGTCATAGACCTGCGGATCATAGGCCGCATTGGCGGGATCGAGGCGCACCCGGCCGCTTTCGCGGTGCAGGTACTTGAGCGTGGCTTCCTCGCCCCGCACCAGCGCGACGACGATCTCTCCATCCCGGGCGGTGTCGGTCCGGCGGATCAGTGCATAGTCACCATCGAGGATTCCCGCCTCGATCATCGAATCGCCCGATACCTCGAGCGCATAATGTTCACCCGAGCCGAGCAGCGCGGCGGGCACCGGCAGCATCGCCGAGGTTTCCATCGCCTCGATCGGCACGCCGGCGGCGATCCGGCCGTGGAGCGGAATCTCGATCACGTCGTTCGCCGGAGAGGGGCGAGCCGGTTCCGGGCGCTTGAGCTCCACGACATTGTCACCGCCACGCGCAGGAGCCTTGCTGGTCACATCCTCAGGCTGCTTGAGCACTTCGAGCGCGCGGGCCCGGTTGGGCAGGCGGCGAATGAACCCGCGTTCCTCCAGCGCCGAAATCAGCCGGTGAACCCCCGACTTCGACTTGAGATCGAGCGCTTCCTTCATTTCCTCAAACGAAGGCGAAACCCCGGTCTCTTCCAGCTTGGCCTGGATATAGCGGATCAGTTCGTGCTGCTTGCGGGTCAGCATGCGGGCCACACTCCCAGTGGAACGGGCCGGGACGGAAATGTTCCTGCGCCGTTCAGTGAACGAATGCGGAACAATTAAGCAACAGATTCGGTCAAGTCAAGCAATACCGCCGTTTTCGACGAGATAGAGCGAAATCGCACCACCGGGTTCGACCGCCGGGGCATTCGCGGGCCGGTCGATCAGCGCATTGGCGCGGGCGAGCGACCCCAGCGCGCCGCTGTCCTGGTTGAGCCGCGAGGTTGCGCTGCTCCCGTCAAAGGCGGCGCGCAGGAACTCCTGCCGCGGCCCGCCGGCGGGCAGGGCTTCGGCGGCAGTGGCGGCAATCGGGCGGGGCAGGGGATCCGCCGCGCCCAGCATCGCGCGCAGCAGCGGCAGCAGGAACAGGAAGGCGGTGACATGGCTCGACACCGGATTTCCCGGCAGCCCGACCACCATCTGGCGTCCGCGCGTGGCCAGCATGATCGGCTTGCCCGGCTTGATTGCAACCTTCCAGAAATCGAGCGCCGCGCCCCATTCGGCCAGGGCGGGCCGGATCAGGTCATGGTCACCAACCGATGCGCCGCCGCTGGTCACAACGACATCGGCATGTTCGGCATCGGCAAGCGCGGCGGCGAGTGCTTCCATCCGGTCGGCGACCGGTCCGATCCGCGTCACTTCGCAAGGCACGGCGTGGCGCACCAGCGCTTCGAGCATGATGCCGTTGCTGGCCGGGATCTGGTGGACCGCGCAGCGCCCGGCATCGTCGCAAAGCTCGTCGCCGCTGTCGATCACCACCACGCGCGGCGGCCGGCGCACCGCGACATGGCTGTGTCCCGCAGAGAGGACAAGGCCGAGCTGGGCCGGGCCGAGCCGGGCGCCTGCGGGAAGCAGCATGGCGCCCGCGGCAAAATCGTTGCCGGTGCGGCGGATGTGCTTGCCCAGCGGATCGGGCGGAGTGCCGGTGAGGCGCAGGCTGTCGCCCTCGCGCGCGGCGTCCTCCTGCATCAGCACCATGTCGGTGCCCTGGGGCATCAGCGCGCCGGTGGCGATGCGCACCGCCTCACCCGCGCCGCAACTGCCGGTGAAGGGATGGCCGCAGGCGCTTTCGCCCACCACCCGCCACGGGCCGGGCATGTCGGCCTGGCGCAGGGCATAGCCGTCCATCGCCGAGAGATCGGCCGGGGGCTGGGTGCGTCCGGCGACCAGCGGCTCGGCCAGATAGCGCCCCAGCGCTTCGCTGACGGGCACGCGCTCGATCGGCAGCGGCGGGGCGAGCGCGATCAGGCGCGACTGCGCTTCGGCGACGGGAAGCAGCGCCATCAGCTTGCCGCCTTCCAGTGGCCGGACTTTCCGCCGCGCTTCTCGACCAGCCGGACGCCCGACAGGACCATGCCCTTGTCGATCGCCTTGGCCATGTCATAGATCGTCAGCAGAGCGACGGAAACGGCGGTCAGCGCTTCCATTTCCACGCCGGTGCGCCCGGTGAGCGAGGCAGTGGCGGTGACCCGCACTCCATCATCTTCCATCACGAAATCCACCGTTACCGCATCAAGCGCCAGCGGGTGGCACAGCGGGATCAGTTCGGCGGTCTTCTTGGCCGCCATGATCCCGGCAATCCGCGCGGCGGCGAGGACATCGCCCTTGGGCACCGCGCCATCGCGGATCGCGGAAAGCGCCTCAGCGGACATCGCAATGCGCCCTTCGGCCACTGCGATTCGCTGGCTTTCGGCCTTGCCGCCAATGTCGACCATCCGCGCCTTGCCCTGGTCATCGAGGTGGGTGAGCTTGCTCATGGTATATCAGTAAGACCTTATTCGCTGGACACACTGGACAAGGTTATTGGAGGCGAAAAAGCAGGCTGCCCTTGATCGCGCGCAAACGGTGCCGATTGCGCATCATGCCAGAAGGCGCCCTTGTAGGACATTGCCTAGCCGCCGCCCAGCAGCGCGCGGGTGGCTGCTTCGACGTTGGCCTGCCGCATCAGGCTTTCGCCGACCAGAAACGTGCGCGCGCCGCACTGTTCCAGGCGGAGCAGGTCGGCGTGCGAATTGATCCCGCTTTCGCTGACCAGCAGCGTTCCTTCGGGCGCAAGCGGGGCAAGCCGTTCGGTGGTGGCAAGGTCGGTCACGAAGCGCTTGAGATCGCGGTTGTTGACGCCGATCAGCCGTGACTTGAGCGCGACGGCGCGGGCCATTTCGGCTTCGTCATGAACCTCGACCAGCACGTCCATCCCGCGCTCCAGCGCCGCCGCTTCGATCTCGGCCATCTGTCCGTCATCCAGCGCGGCCACGATGATCAGCACCGCATCGGCGCCGATCGCGCGGGCTTCGGCAACCTGCCAGGGCTCGACCATGAAATCCTTGCGCAGCACCGGCAGATCGCAGGCGGCGCGGGCGGCGATCAGGTAGTCCTCGTGGCCCTGGAAATAGGGCGCATCGGTAAGGACCGAGAGGCAGGCCGCGCCGCCAGCCTGGTAGGCACGGGCATGGGCCGGAGGATCGAAGTCCGCCCGGATCAGGCCTTTGGAGGGGCTGGCCTTCTTGATCTCGGCAATCAGGGCATGGCCACCAGTGGCCTTGGCTCTCAATGCGGCTTCGAACCCGCGCGGGGCGCTTTGCGCAGCGGCGCGCGCATCGAGTTCGCCCAGCGAGGCAAGCCGCTTGCGCGCGGCCACTTCCTCGCGCTTGGTGTTGCAGATTTCGGTCAGCTTGTCGGTCATTTCACGGTCTCGATCCAGCAGTCGAGCAAGGCCTTGGCAAGGCCTTTGTCGATTGCCTCGGCGGCTTCCTCGGCGCCTTCATAAAGGTCGCCGGCCTGCCCTGCCACGACCAGCGCGGCGGCGCTGTTGAGCAGGACGGCGTCACGGTATGCGCCCATCTCTCCGCCGAGCATGCGGCGCAGCGCAGCAGCATTGAAATCGCCATCGCCGCCGCGCAAATCGTCGAGCGGGTGGGGCAGCAGGCCGGCATCGCCGGGAACGATCCGGGTCTGGAAATGCGGCAGGCCGATCGCGGCGGCATAGCTGGTTCCCGCGATCGACAGTTCGTCAAGCCCTTCCTCGCCCGAGACGATCAGCGCGCATTCGGTGCCGAGCAGTTCCATTGCCTCGCGGTAGAGCGCCAGCAGGCCGGGATGCGGCACGCCGACCAGTTGCCGGGTGACGCCGGCGGGATTGGCAAGCGGGCCGCAGAAGTTGAACACGGTGCGCCGACCCAGCGCCTTGCGGATCGGCGCGACGCGGGCCAGCGCCGGGTGGTGCGCCTGCGCGAACAGGAAGGCAATGCCAAGGTCGGACAGGGTCTGCTCGGCCATCGCGCTGGCCCGGGCGAGATCGAGCCCGAGTGCTTCGAGCGTATCCGCGCCGCCGGCCTTGCTGCTCGCCGCGCGGTTGCCGTGCTTGGCGACCGGCACGTCGCAAGCCGCGACCACCAGCGCCACTGCGGTCGAGACGTTGAGGCTGTGCTGCCCATCGCCGCCGGTGCCGCAGACGTCGATCGCTCCCTCGGGCGCCGCAACGCGCTTCATCCGGGCGCGCATCGCCAGCACCGCTCCGGCGATTTCCGCCGCGCTCTCGCCGCGGTCCGCCAGTTCGATCAGCACATCGCGGATTTCGGCATCGGCAAGCTCGCCATCGAGCATCCGCCCGAACAGCGCTTCGGCTTCCCCCAGCGACAGGTTCACGCCAGTTCCTTCACCGGCAGGCCGCAGATCCGCAGGAAGTTGGCGAGCATGGCATGGCCGTGCTCGGTAGCGATGCTTTCGGGGTGGAACTGGACGCCATGGATCGGCAGCTCGCGGTGACGGAAGCCCATCACGTGGCCATCGTCCGAGGTGCAGTTGACGACCAGCCTGTCGGGCACGTCATCGACGATCAGCGAGTGATAGCGGGTTGCCATGAAGGGCGAGGGGATCCCGGCGAAGATCCCGCTGCCGTCATGAGTGACGGGCGAGGTCTTGCCGTGCATCAGCCCGCCGCGCACCACCTGCCCGCCGAAATGCTGGCCGATCGACTGGTGGCCAAGGCACACCCCAAGCAGCGGCAGCTGCGCCTGCTCGCAGGCCGCAACCAGATCGAGACTGATCCCGGCCTCGTTGGGGGTGCAGGGACCGGGCGAGATCAGGAACCCCTTGGCCCCGCTGCTGATCGCCTGCCCGGCCGAAATCGCATCGTTGCGCTCCACCCGCACCTCGGCGCCCAGTTCCATCAGGTAGTGGACCAGGTTCCAGGTGAAGCTGTCGTAATTGTCGATGACCAGGATCATGTGCGCGCCCTTAGCCGCGCGCGGGGCGATTTGCCAGATAAGCTTGCGTGATGGGCTGGGCTTCCCATGAGCAGGCAGAGTCGAACGCGATTTGCTCCTGCCTAGTTACCGTTCGTCCCGAGCGCAGTCGAGGGACAGCGCGTGAGGCGGTCCCTCGACTGCGCGCGGGACGAACGGGTTCAGGTTTGGTGCTTCCCCGCGAACCGGTCGCTCGCACGCACCAGGCCGTCGGTGATCCCCGGTTCGGTGAACAGGTGGCCGCCATCGGGAACGATCTGCAGCTCAACCTCGGGCCAGGCCTGCTTGAGCGCCCAGGCGGCGGCGGGCGGGGTGCAGCAATCGTGGCGGCCCTGGACGATGATTCCGGGAATTCCCCGCAGCCTGTCGGCATCGCGCAGCAGTTGTCCCGGCTCGAGCCAGCAATCGTGGCGGAAGAAATGGTTCTCGATCCGCGCGACCGCGACCGCGTGGTCGTCGGCGGTGAAATCGGCGAGCATTTCGGGATCGGGGAGCAGAGTGACGGTGACGCCTTCCCACATCGACCAGACCCTTGCGGCGGCGAGGCGCACCTCTGCGTCGTCGCTGGTCAGGCGGCGGTGGTAGGCTTCGAGCAGGTCGCCGCGCTCGTCCGCCGGGACATGGCCGGCAAATTCTTCCCAGACTTCGGGATAGAGCTCGCTCGCGCCGTAGCGGTAGAGCCAGTCGTATTCACCCCGGCCGCCAAGGAAGATCCCGCGCAGCACCAGCTCGCTGACCCGGCCGGGATGCGTCTGGGCATAGGCGAGGCTGAGCGTCGAGCCCCACGAGCCGCCGAAGACCAGCCACTTGTCATGCCCGGCCATTTCGCGCAGCCGTTCGATATCGGCGACGAGGTGCCAGGTGGTGTTGGCCTCCAGGCTGGCGAAGGGCGTCGAGCGTCCGCAGCCGCGCTGGTCGAACAGCAATACGTCATAGAGCGCCGGATCGAACTGCTGGCGCTGCTTCGCGCTGCACCCGCTGCCGGGGCCGCCGTGCAGGAAGACCGCCGGCTTCGCGCCGGGCGTGCCGCAGCGTTCCCAGTAGATCACATGGCCATCGCCCACCTCGAGCATGCCCGAGGCATAGGGTTCGATCGGCGGATAGAGCGTGCGGCGACCGTCTTCCACCTTGACGCTCAAGGCTTGGTCTTCAGCAGCTTGGCCAGGTCGTTCTTCCAGAACCTGGCCCAGGTGTGGGTGCCGTGGCCCTTGGTTTCGGGGCTGAACGGCAGCAGGATGAACTTCGCCCGCTTCATCGCCTTGGCCTGTTTCTGCGCCATGCCGAGCTCGGGCGGATTGATGAAATCGTCCGAGCTGTTGATCCACAGCACCGGCACCCTGATCGCCGCCAGCCCCGGCGCGGGGTTGTAGTTGCGCGAGGAATCGAGCTGGTAGATCTGGTCGTTGGCATCGGCATCGCCCTTGGCGCGCAGCTCGTAGTTCTCCCGCAGGAAAGCTTCAGCCTTGTCGCGGGTGGGATAGTTCATCTGCAGGCCCCAGGCGTTGGCCCCGGCGATCATCGAGATATAGCGCGCGGTGCGCAGGCCGCTTTCGGGAGGGCTGGCGTAATTGCCGCCGTTCCACAGGGGATCGGCCTTGATCGCGTCGATCGACATCTGCCGCCACATCCGGTTGCGCCCGGCGATCTCGGTCGCGTTGCAGGCAAACGGGGCGAGCCGCAGCGCGAAGCCGGGATAGCGCTCGCCCCAGACAAAGCCGTGCATGCAGCCCATCGAGGTGCCGAGGATCAGCTGAAGGTGCTTCACGCCCAGTCCCTCGGTCAGCATCCGCCGCTGCGCGTCGACCATGTCGTCGTAGTCATAGCGCGGGAAGGCCATCTTCATCCCGTCGCTTGGCTTGCTGCTCTTGCCGTGGCCGATATTGTCGGGAAGGATCACGTACCATTTCGAAATGTCGAGCACCTGGCCCGGTCCGTAAAGTTCGTCGGCGAATTGCGGGCGGAAGAACTGCCAGCCCGATCCGCCGGTGCCGTGCAGGATCATTACCGCATTGTCGATCTCGCCATCGGGTCCGCGGTGCGGGGTGCCCAGGGTGGTGACGTGGATGGTGATGTCCATCACCTCGCCGGTGCCGAAATGAAATTGCTTGAGCGCCACGTCGCGTTCGGCGCCGCGCTTCGACCAGTCTTCGGCGGCGTGGAGCGGAGTGGCGATCAGGGCGAGGAAAGCGAGGAGGAGTTTGCGCATGACGGAGAGGCTAAGCCCTCGGTAGCACAGGTCAAGCCTGGGTCATGCCGTATCGACATGCAGTCAGCGCCGGGTGATGCCGCCAGTCGTCGCGGCGTCGCAAAGGTCTGCCAGAACAGTTGCGGCAACCTGCGACTTGGGAACGATCACGAAGCTCCAGCGCGAAAGGACGAAGACCAGGAAGCGATCGTTCTCGATCCAGAACTTGAAGCGGTCCCATTCGAGGTTGGTCGTGCCGTCGCGGTTCGCCGAGCGCAAACCCGAAGAATCGAATTCATAGCGCGTTTCGCGGTCGGCCGCGCGAAGGTCGTCATAGAGTCGCCTCAATCGCCGGGGCAGGGTGTACAGCGTGGTTGTGATCAGCACCACTGCGAGAATCAGCGCATAGACCGCGCCGTGGACGAGATACTGACCCAGCACTTCGGGCGTGAAACCATAGGAAAACCCGTCGATCGCCATCATCAGCAGCGCATAGACCACTGTCACAATGACCAGGGCGATTGCCATCCGCTTCCACAGCCACAGCCAGCGGGCATAGAACCAGTAGGCCGAGATGAATTCATCGCTGCTGAGGCTGGTGGTGAATGTTCCGCTCACTGCCCGAACCCCGCCTCACCCGCAACCCGTACGGCTTCCCGCGCTGCGGCAATCAGGGCGCCGGCCTTGGCTTCGCATTCGCGCTGTTCGTATTCGGGCGTGCTGTCGGCAACGATTCCGGCGCCAGCCTGGACGTGGAGCGTGCCGTCCTTGACCACCCCGGTGCGCAGCACGATGCAGCTGTCGAGATTGCCGTCGGGCGCGAAATAGCCGACCCCGCCCGCATAGGCACCGCGGGTTTCGGGTTCGAGTTCGGCGATGATCTGGCAGGCGCGAACCTTGGGCGCACCGCTGACGGTGCCGGCGGGAAAGCCCGCGAAGACCGCGTCGATCGCATCGTGGCTGGCGCTGTCGAGCTGGCCGACGACGTTCGAGACGATGTGCATCACGTGGCTGTAACGCTCGATCGTGTAGCTTTCGGTCACCTTGACCGAACCGGCGCTCGCCACCCGGCCAACGTCGTTGCGGCCCAGATCGAGCAGCATCAGATGCTCGGCGCGTTCCTTGGGATCGGCCAGCAGGCTGGCTTCGTTTTCGCGGTCCTCGTCCGCGGTCTTGCCGCGCGGACGGGTGCCGGCGATTGGACGGATAGTCACCTCGCCGTCGCGAACGCGCACCAGGATTTCCGGGCTTGATCCGGTCAGGGCAAAGCCGGGAAGGTCGAGGAAATAGAGGAACGGCGAAGGATTGACCCGGCGCAGCGCACGGTAGAGCGCCAGCGGGGGCAGGGTGAACGGGCAGGTGAAGCGCTGCGCCAGCACCACCTGGAATACGTCGCCCGCCGCGATATAGTCCTTCGCGCGCAGGACCATGTCGCGGTATTGCCCCGGCGCCATCGTCGGCTGCAACACCGGTTCGGGCAGGGTGGCATCCTGCGGCGCCTGGACCAGCGGCTCGCCCAGCTTGCGCAGCGCGGCGTCGATCCGTTCCTCGGCGGCATCGAGCGCCGCCTGCGCCGATCCGCTTCCCGGCCAGACCGGAGCAACCGCGAACAGTTCGTCGCTCAGCCGGTCGAAGATCAGCACCAGCGCCGGGCGCACGAACAGCATGTCGGGCAGGGCCAGTGGGTTTTCGGGCGGGCGCGGCAGCTTTTCGACCAGGCCATAGGTCTCGTAACCGAAATAGCCCACCAGGCAGGCCAGCACCGGCGGCAGTGCCGCGGGCACGTCGAACCGGCACTGTTCGACCAGCAGGCGCAGCTCTGCCATGCTGCCGCCGGATAGCGGGGCAAAGGCTTCGCGGTCATGCCGCCATTCGCGGTTGATTTGCGCCGTGTTGCCCGCGGCGCGGAACACCAGATCGGGATCGAGCCCGAGCAGGCTGTAGCGTCCGCGAACTTCGCCGCCATGAACCGATTCGAGCAGATAGTCGCCGCGCCCCTCGACCATCAGCTTTGCCGCCGCGCCGACCGGGGTTTCGCAATCGGCGATCAGGCGCCGCCAGACCACGCCGGCCTTGCCCTGGGCAAGCGCCTGTTCCGCCGCGAAACGATTCTCAGCCTGCGCCGCCACCGTCGTCAGTTGCCGCCGGTCAGCTGGGTCTGGAGCTTCTTGACGTTTTCGGGATTGCGGCTCGAACCCACTTCGCCGCGGAAGGCGGCGCGCAATTCCTCGCCAAATTCGCCCGATTGCGATTCCTGCAGGCTGCCGCTCAGGCCCTTGAGACGCTCGTCATTCTCGGAAATCTGCCCGGGAGTGACTTCGCTGACCGCGACCACGTACCAGCCGCGCTGGCGCGGCCCGCGCATCAGCGTAACCTTGCCGCGCGGGGTCGCAAACAGCACCAGCAGCGGACGCGCAACGTTCTGGCCCATCGACTGAAGCTTCTGGCGGTCCATGTCGACATTGTCGACCGGGGGCAGGGCAACGCCGATCGATGCCACGGCAACGCTTACGGGCACGCCCTTTTCGATCTGCGCCTTGAGCTTGCGCGCAGCCGCTTCGGCAGCCTGTTCGCCCTTGGCGATCCGGGCGTCCTCGGCCACGCGGGCGCGGATTTCACCCAGCGGAGGCGCGGCGGAGGGGGTCAGCTTGCCGATGTCGAAGACAACGAACAGCTTGCCGGGATCGACTTCGGCAAGCTGCGGCGAACCGGGGCCGTCGACCTGGAAGGCGGTCGGCACGACCCGTGCCAGCACTTCGGGCGCGGCAGCGCCGGGCTGGCCATAGACCGCGCCGTCGGTCGTCAGCTCGGGGGTTTCCAGAATTTGCAGGCCCAGTTCCTTGGCAATGTCGGTCAGGCTGGCGCCGCTGCTCAGCTCGTCCTCGATCCGGGTCGAGAATTCGACGATCGCGCTGCGCCGCTTGAGATCGCCGAGTTCCTTGACCAGTTCCGGCGTGGCCTGCTCGAGCGTCTTGCCGGGCGTGGCTTCGCGGCCATCGACGCGCACCACCACCCAGCCGAGCGGCGCCTTGAACGGCCCGACGACCTTGCCGTTGGCCGCGGCAAAGGCGGCATCCGCAGCGGGGGCAGAGGCCTGCAGCGCATAGGCATCCTTCGTCAGGCTGCCCAGCGCGGCAACCGCGAGGCCCTTGGCCCGGGCCGATGCTTCCAGCGTCTTGCCGCCGGCAAGATCGGCGATGAGCTGCTTTGCCGCCGCCTCGGTAGGCAGCACGACCTGCGAAAGCTTGCGCTTGTCGGTCGGGGCATACTTGGCCTTGTTGGCGTTGTAGCGCGCGGCCACTTCGGCGTCGGTCGGCGCCGGAATGTTCTTGATCACCGCGTCGGTATAGGTCGCATAGCGGATCGTGCGGCGCTCGGGCAGCTGGTAGTCGGCCTTGTGGCTGGCATACCAGGCCTGGACTTCGGCATCGCCGGGCAGCGCTGCAGGGGCAAAGGCGGCGGGCGGCAGCACGACGATCGCGCCCTTGCGGCGCTCGGTCACCACGCCGGCATAGCGGCGCACGATCTTCTGCGGCATCTTGAGCCCGATCGCGGTCGAACCCAGGAGCTGGCGCGCCATCAGCTGTTCGGCGATTTCCGCGCGGAATTCACCGTCGGTGGTTCCGCGCTGGCTGAGCATCTGCTGGTAGAGCAGCTTGTCGACCTTGCCATCGGGGCCCTGGACGCGCGGATCCTTGGCGATTTCGCTGTCGATCAGCCGATCGCCGATGTGGATACCGTTTTCCTCGCCCCACAGCCGCGCGGCCTTGTTGTCGATGATGAAGGACAGCACCTCGTCAAGCCCGTCCCTCGCCAGGAATTCCTTGACCGTCAGCCGGGGATTGTCCTGCCGCAGCCGGTCGAGGATCCGGCGGACCTGACCGTCGACATCGGTTGCGGTGATTTTTTCGCCGCCTACCGTGGCGATCCGCGATCCGCTTGAAAACGCGCCGAAGCCGCCCGAACCGGCAATGTCGCCGCCGGCAAAGGCCAGCGCGATCAGGCCAAGGAACACCAGGGTGAGCGCGATCCCGAGCTTGGAATCGAAGAAGCGACGGAAGAACTGGATCATGGATCGGATCGCCAGGTTTGAATTTCTGAGGTGGCCGCTGCCGGCGCACAGGTCTGGGCGCGCTTTACGGATCATTGGCCGTGCAGGCAATGGGGCTGGCGCGCTCCTTCCCCGATTGCGCCGCGCTCGTCGCAAGGGCTTTGACAAGCGCCCTGCCGCTTGGCTAACCGCGAGCCAAGAGCCCGCCCCATGAGCGGGCGAAATCGTTCAGCGAGGAATACCCAATGGCATTGCGCCCCTATATCGTCGGCAACTGGAAGATGAACGGCACCCGCGCCATGCTGGCCGAAGCCCGCGCGATCGATCGCGGCGCGGCGCGTCATCCGGGGGTGCAGGTGGGCATCGCGCCGCCGTTCACCCTGGTGCACGCGATGGCCGAAGCGGCCGAGGCAATCGCGGTTGGCGGGCAGGATTGCCATGCGCAGGCGGCAGGTGCCCACACCGGCGATGTTTCGGCGGCGATGCTGGCCGATGCCGGGGCGGGCTTCGTTATCGTCGGCCACAGCGAACGCCGCGCCATGCACGGCGAAAGCGACGCAGCGGTGCGCGCCAAGGCCGAGGCCGCGCTGGCCGCGGGACTCGGCGCGATCGTCTGCGTCGGGGAGACCGAAGCCCAGCGCGACGCCGGTCAGGCCGAGGCAGTGGTCACCGCGCAGGTGGCCGGATCGGTTCCGCTGGGTGCAGAGGTTCCCGCGCAGTTGACCGTGGCTTACGAGCCGGTCTGGGCGATCGGGACGGGCCGGGTTCCTTCGGTTGACGATGTCGGCGCGATGCACCGCGCAATCCGCGGCCAGCTCGTCGAACTGTTCGGTGAGGCTGGCAATGAGGTGCGGATCCTCTACGGCGGCTCGGTCAACGCCGGCAACGCTGGCGAACTGCTTTCCGCCGCCGAGGTTGGCGGCGCGCTGGTCGGCGGGGCGAGCCTGACGGCCGACAGCTTCCTGACCATCGTGCTTGCCGCGGCCGGACCGGGCGAGGGCTAGGGCCAGGCGCACCTTGCACATTTGCCCCGGCGCGCCTAGATGCGCGCCAGCACCACTATTTGCGGAAACTCCATGTCGCTGTTCATTTTCCTGACCGTTACCCAGGCGATCATCGCCGCGCTGCTGGTCGGCGTGATCCTGATGCAGAAGTCTGAAGGCGGCGGTCTGGGCACGGGCGGAAGCCCTGCCGGGCTGATGTCGGCGCGCGGCGCGGCCGATTTCATGACCCGCCTGACCTCGATCCTGGCGACGCTGTTCGTGGTGCTGTCGATTGTCCTGGCGGCGCTCGCCACCCGGTCGAGCGGCAACCGCACGATCGACCAGACGCTTGAACGGACCGCTCCGGTCCAGCAGGCGCCTGCCGCTCCTCCGGCTCCGGTCGATCCGCTGGGCGGCGCTGGCGGCCTGGCTCCGGCCGCGCCCGCAACCAGGTAACATCCGGAAAATCCGCGTTGGCGCGCGTGCGATTAATTCGCGCGCGGCTGTGGATTGCTGCAATGGGCGCTTGCCCCGACTCCCACCTTCGGCTTAAGGCGCGACTCCCATGGCGCGGTACATTTTCATCACCGGCGGCGTGGTCTCCTCGCTCGGCAAAGGACTCATGGCGGCAAGCCTCGCGGCATTGCTGCAGGCGCGCGGATTCAAGGTCCGGATTCGCAAGTTCGATCCCTATCTGAACGTCGATCCGGGGACGATGAGCCCCTACCAGCACGGTGAGGTCTACGTTACCGACGACGGCGCCGAAACCGACCTCGACCTGGGCCACTACGAACGCTTCACCGGCGTTTCGGCGCGCCAGGCGGACAACATCACTTCGGGCCGGATCTACCGCGACATCATCGCCAAGGAACGCCGCGGGGATTATCTCGGCGCGACGGTCCAGGTGGTCCCGCACGTCACCGACCAGATCAAGGAATTCGCGCTCGCCGACACCGACGGGCTCGATTTCGTGCTGTGCGAAATCGGCGGAACCGTGGGCGACATCGAAGGGCTTCCCTTTGTCGAGGCGATCCGCCAGTTGCGCAACGAACTGGGCCGCGAGCGGTTCTGTTCGGTCCACGTCACGCTGGTGCCCTATGTTTCGGCCGCGGGCGAACTCAAGACCAAGCCGACCCAGCATTCGGTGCGCGAGCTGACCAGCCTGGGCGTGCAGCCCGACATCCTGCTGTGCCGCTGCGAGCATCCGCTGCCCGAGAACGAACGCGCCAAGATCGCGCTGTTCTGCAACGTGCGCAAGGAAGCCGTGATCCAGGCGCTCGACGCGCGCAGCATCTATGCCGTGCCGCTGCAGTATCATGCCGAGGGACTGGACGCCGAAGTGCTCCACCATTTCGGACTGACCAGCCCGCTGCCCGACCTCGGGCGGTGGGAAGACATCGTCGACCGCTACCAGCACCCCGAGGGCGAGGTGACGATCGGCGTGGTCGGCAAGTATGTCGGCCTGCCCGACGCCTACAAGAGCCTGAACGAGGCGCTGGTCCACGGCGGCATGGCCAACCGGGTCAAGGTCAACATCAAGTGGATCGACGCCGAACTGTTCGAGGAAGGCGACGAGGAAATCGTCACCCGGCTCGAGCCGATGCACGGCATCCTGGTGCCCGGCGGCTTCGGCGTGCGCGGCACCGAGGGCAAGATCGCTTCGGTGCGGTTTGCGCGCGAACGCAAGGTGCCGTTCTTCGGGATCTGCCTGGGGATGCAGATGGCTTGCATCGAAGGCGCGCGCAACACCGCCGGTATCGCGGCGGCGAGTTCCACCGAATTCGGCCCGACCGACGAGCCGGTGGTCGGGATCATCACCGAATGGATGAGCAAGGAAGGCCTGCAGAAGCGCGGCGCCGATACCGATCTGGGCGGAACCATGCGGCTGGGCGCCTATGAAGCGGTGCTGGCCGGCAACAGCCATGTCTCGGCAATCTATGGCGGCGCAAGCTCGATCAGCGAGCGTCACCGTCATCGCTACGAAGTCAACGGCGCCTATCGCGAGCCGCTGGAAAAGGGCGGACTGGTCTTTTCGGGGATGTCGCCGGACGGGCTGCTTCCCGAAATCGTCGAGCGGCCGGACCATCCCTGGTTCGTCGGGGTCCAGTTCCACCCCGAACTCAAGAGCCGCCCGTTCGAACCGCACCCTTTGTTTGCGGGCTTCATCGCAGCGGCGCTGCAACAGGCCCGACTGGTCTAATGGTTTCAGGGGCTTAGTAGAAGCTCGTATGCCGGTCGTCGAAAGAACCTGAAAAAAGTCTCGAAAAACCTTGCGCTAGACCGCCGGGAGCCGATAGCGAGCGGCCCTGAGATCGAATCGCAATAGCGGACATTCCAGGGTAATGCTTCGCGGCCAGGAGGCTGGCAGGGCATGAGCACCCGGTCTGTTTCGGGATTGCGGCAGTCCGGGGGCACATTCCGGCCAGTTCGTTTTCGGGCGGTTTGCCTAGGAACCGCAAACACAGGCTTGCCCGCTCTGATCGTCTTCTGCGACCCGGACGATCTAGGTAGGGCCAAGACGGCGTGAAAACGCCGTGGGGGCGGAACCGCAAGGCTCCGCCCCCGAATTCATCCGCAACGTGATCGAATCAGGCCGCGGCGCTTTCGTCGGTGTTCTTGACCACGCTCAGCGTCTTCTGGGTGCCGACCGGGATGGTCTTGGGCTTCATCGCCTCGGGCACTTCGCGGACCAGGTCGATCGCCAGCAGGCCGTCCTCGAGGTTTGCATCCTCGACCCGGACATAGTCGGCCAGTTCGAAGCGGCGCTCGAACCCGCGCTGGGCGATGCCGACATGCAGGAACTGCCCGGCAGAGCTGTCCTCGCCCTTCCGACCCTGGACCACCAGCAGGTTCTGCTGGGCGGTAATCTCGATGTCGGCGGGCTTGAAGCCGGCCACCGCCAGGGTGATGCGATAGGCATCTTCGCCGCGGCGCTCGATGTTGAACGGGGGATAGTTGTCACCGCTGTTCATCCGGCTCTGGTTCTCGAGCAGATCGAACAACCGGTCGAACCCGACCATGGTGCGGCGATAGGGAGTGAAATCGAAACGGTTCATGGCAAAATCCTCTTCTTGAGCAATCGTGCATTGGTGGGACCCGAAACTGGCATCCCGTGGTTGGCGTCAGGCCTTGCGGACCATGACACCTGTTCCGATGTATGGTAGCTCCGCGTTGTTTCAAGAGGAGCCGTTTGTGAGCACGCCCAAAGTCGAGATCTACACCAAGTGGGGCTGCCCCTATTGCGTCCGTGCCAAGGCGCTGCTCGACGGCAAGGGCGTGGCATACGAGGAATATGACGTGACGCTGGGCGGACCAAAGCGGGCCGAGATGGAGCAGCGCGTGCCCGGCGCACGGACCGTGCCGCAGATCATCGTCGAAGGGCAGGCGCTGGGCGGCTGCGACGATATCGTCGCGCTCGACCGGGCCGGCAAGCTCGACCCGCTGCTGGGCCGCTGATGTCCCGCCGCGCCGCCTTGCTGCAGATGTGCTCGGGAATCGATCCCGAAGCCAATGCGGGAACGGTGGTCGGTGCGATCGGCGCCGCGGCGATGGCCGGGGCGACCATGCTGTTCACGCCCGAAATGACCGCACTGCTCGACCGCAATCGCGAGCGAGCCCAGGCCCATGTCGTTCCCGAGCCGCAAAGCGCCTTCCTTGACCGGATCCGCGATGCCGCGGCAGGGGCGGGGATCTGGGTGGCGATTGGCAGCATGGCCGTGCTGCGTGACGACGGGCGCTGGGCCAATCGGGCTTTCGTGATCGATTCCAGCGGCGAAATCGTCGCGCGCTATGACAAGATCCACATGTTCGATGTCGACCTGGCCACCGGCGAAAGCTGGCGCGAATCGAACGCCTATGCCCCCGGCGATGGACCTGTCACGGTTGAAACGCCGTTGGGCCGGTTGGGACTGGCCGTGTGCTACGATCTGCGCTTTCCCGCCTTGTTCGAGGCTTACGGCCGCGCCGCCTGCGACCTGATCGCGATCCCCGCCGCCTTCACAGTGCCGACCGGCCAGGCGCACTGGCATGTCATGCAGCGCGCCCGCGCGATCGAGGCAACCGCCTTCGTGCTCAGCGCGGCCCAGGTCGGCAGGCACGAGGACGGGCGCGAAACCTATGGCCATAGCCTGGTGATCGAGCCGTGGGGCGAGGTGCTGCTCGACATGGGCGGCGAGACGCTCGGCCTCGGCTTTGCCGAGATCGACCCGGAACGGATTGCCGCCAGCCGGGCGCAGGTCCCGTGTCTTGCAAACAAGCGACACATTGCCACATAAAGTGCTGCAATGATTGTCTTCGATCTCAAATGCCGCAGCTCGGGCCACGAGTTCGAGTGCTGGTTCGCCAGTTCGGACGACTTTGCCGCGCAGCAGCAGCGCGGGCTGGTGACCTGTCCGCATTGCGGCAGCGCTGATGTGGAGAAGGCTGTGATGGCGCCGAACGTGGGGCGCAAGGGCAACCAGCTTGCCACCGCGGCGGGCCGGAAGCAGCCCGTCATGCGCGGCGAACTGCCCGCCGAAGCGCGCGAGATGATGGCCAAGCTGGCACAGATGCAGGCCGAGGCGCTCAAGCAATCGCGCTGGGTTGGCAATGGTTTCGCCGATGAATCGCGCAAGATGCATTACGGCGAGGCCGAAGCGGCAACAATCCACGGCCAGGCAACGGCCGAGGAGGCGATGGAGCTTCTGGAAGAAGGCATTGCCGTCATGCCGCTCCCATTCCCGGTGGCGCCGCCGGATGAGCTCAACTGAATTCGGACGCAGGCGCCCCCGCCGTCCGACCTTGCCCGATCGGCTTCCACCGCCTAGAGGCTCCCTGCGTGCGCCCGTAGCTCAGCAGGATAGAGCACCAGATTCCTAATCTGGGGGCCACAGGTTCGAATCCTGTCGGGCGCGCCATTTCCATTTTTGGGTTGTTAAATTCGAATAACATCTTGAATGGAAAGGATAATTCGGTGTTTCGAACGGCTCCTTTTGGGTCATAGACCAAATGCTTCGGAAAGGTGAGCCTGAGGGCCATCTTCTTCTCCGCAAGCGACCCATTCTTCCAAATATTCCAAGGACTTGCGAGAAACGCCAAGGCGTTTCGAAAGCTTTCGTCAAAGTCCCGCTTTGGCTGCGTTGCGCGAGCCATTTTGTCCTTCAAAAGCAGCTTCGTGCTTTCCAATTCAGCGATACGATTCTCGTATGCGCTGATCACCGTCGGGCTTTCGGCCTCGACGATCCGATCAAGCAACTGCTTCACCTTGCGCTCGATTTCAGCGAGTTCCTTCTCAATCGCCTTGCGCGATTGATCGGCATTCATCGCCTGCTTGTTCCAGTGATTCCGGAACGCAGCAGCAGCCAGCTCGACCAGCTCTTTCGCCGGAGTGACAGATCGAAGAAGGGCTTCGAATGCGCCTTCCACTTTTTCCCGTGCATACGACTTGCCGCGAAGATCGCAGGCGCGCTGGCGGCAGAGGTAATAGGGATAGGCCGCACCCTGTCTGCCCTTGCTGTAATTCGCTGTCAGAGGATTGCCGCATGACGGGCAGCAGATATGACCGCGAAGCGGAAAGTCCGCGCTCACATCGGCGCGGACGGCACCACGTGCCTTGCCCTTCAAGCGATCCTGAATCTCGTTGAACGTCTCGATGGAGATCAGCGGCTCGTGCTTGCCGAGGCGTGAGTGCATGTCACCGGATTGATGTGTTCGATCATGGCGCGCGCAGTTTGATGCGTCAGATCATGTTCTCCTAAGATCACCACTGAGCAGCGGACATTCCCAACGGCATTCATTCATGGGTTTTTGACCAGCCGCGTCTCAGATCAAGGCCGCTCGCTTCCGCACTTCGTTTGTGCAGCTCCGCGCGCGTGTTCGCTGCGCTCAGCCTTTGATCCTCGCCTCCATCGTCAGGTCACGAGTCTCCCCATGAAGCCGAGGGAATTGTCCTTCGGTGGAAACCAAGGAGAACTGAAATGTCTGACACAAACTCAAACCGCCCGAGCCACCGCTTGTTCAACGTAACCGGTGACGGTGACAATGCCCGCTGGACTGACATCGGCGTCGCATGGGCAACCAAAGACGGCAAAGGTTTCACGCTCGCGCTCAATGCGATCCCCGTCAATGGCCGGATCGTCATGCGGATCAACGAGGAAAAGCCAGCCAACAAGAAGGGGAGCTAACGCTCCCCTTAGGGGCTTCGTGAGCCAGCGTCGCTATGGCGCTGGACCACGGCGGCCAAGTTCTTGCGCTATTATCGCGAGAAGCGATTGTGCCGATGCGATTGCCGCGTTGCTCGCCGTGATGGCGCGCGATGCATCTTGGAACAAGGCCGCGAGTTGTGCGGTGGATTTGGTCGCAAGATCGTTGCGGTTGAGATTGAAGTTCATGACATCCTCCATTTCGTTTGCGCCGCTCACCATGAGCCGCGTTGGAGGACGTGCATTCGCGCACCGGATGGAGGTGCATCACCTATGATCGCAACGAACGTGGAGAAGGCCAGGGATCACGATCCCGCCTTGCATCATGCTCAACCGAGTGCGGTTAGGTTCGATCAATCAGCGGATTATTTGGGTGGTGAGTGGATAGAGGATCAATGTCGAGATACAACCGGACAGCGATGCTCGGAAAATTCAACGACTAACTGCTGCCTTCGGGGGGATCATTTGCATACCCGCGCTCATCTTCCTCGATGCGGCGAAGAAGCACATCAGCATAGGCCATGGCGTGTTTGCTGAATTCCTGCTGGAATGTTCCATCAGCACACGTAACGCCCTCAGTGAGAAATTCTGTCGTTAGCCTGTGCACGTCTTCAAAGAATTCAATTTTTGTGATGTACGGTGGTCGGGTTCCGAGCCATTCAATTAGATTCCAATACCATCCATGCAATGTGACCGCATATGCAATACGGTCAACGCCATCGATGAAATAGGTGTACATTTTTTTCGGATCATGACGAAGTTGAAAGTCAGACGATTCCATCAACGCTAACCTATCGCGCCTCTTCGTATGTTGGTTGGTCATTCGCATGTCCTCTGAGGAGGGTGCTATCGACGTGGTCCCACACCTCATAAACGAAGCGCTTGAGCACCTCGGTGAACTCTGCTTGGACGCTGCCGTCGCCGCGTTGAATTCCAATTCCCCAATCGTGCCACATGATCTCCCAAGATGTCTGGTACAGCCATTTGCGCGACCACCTATCTGGATGACATTGATCGAGATAATCGATCACATTCCAATACCATCCAGTTAGGTTTACCGCATAGGTAATTCCATCTGGCGCATCGAGAAAGTGAACATAGTTTTTGTAATGATCATATTTGCAGGTAAAACTCATGCCGAGCCTCTACAGGCTCATGCCGCGATCTAAAGTGAGCATACGCTCCCGATTGAGCGGTTCACCATTAGCGATAGAAGCGAGGTCGCGGCGAGCATATTTCTGTGCGGCTTGCTGGGTTAGATATTCATAGCCTGCCTTATCATCGAGGGCGATTAACTGCCCTTGGTGATACCAATGGCGCGTGCCATCCGCTTCTTCGATGGCAGCTCCGCGTGCCCGATGGAGCACATTGTTCTGATACCAGTGCTTAGAACCATCGGCAAATTCCACCGCCGGTCCGTTTTCTCTGTGGCGCTCGCCGTGTCGAAACCACATCTGCGTGCCATTCGCAGAGATCATCGCTGGGCCATCGTGGCGATGCGGCACTCCCTCATGGGTATAAATTACGCTACCATCTTCATATGTTTCCATTTGAAGGTTTCGAACTGTGTCAAAATATTGGCTGAGTTGTCCCATCTATTCTCCTAACTGTTTATGGTAAATTGTAACACGTTGAGATTGCTAAAGTAAATAGGAATGTAATCCTAATATTCAGCCTAATTCCAAACCGCGATCACGTGGCTTTGGCGAAAGTGAACGCGCATCACGTGTGCGACCATTGCGGTCGAGCTCGGCTTCGCCCTCGCGCATCCGGCGGAACTTGGCTGCGTCCCGATACAGACCGAGGATGCGTTCAGCTTCCTTGCGGCGGTTCTCTTTGATCAGCTCTTGAAGGGCTTGGCGATCCTTGTGCTGCGCACGGATCAGAGCGTGCCGCTCATGGCTATCGCGCTCGCGCGCAAATTTGGCTTCCATCTCATTCTGCTTGCGGACCTTGAAATACTTCCCCGTCAGGAAGTCCCATGCACCGGCAATGCCTTTGCGCAGACGTGATGCGCGAATGCGTTGCTCTTCGTTCCAACGGGTTTCGAGTCTGGTATCGAAGGCTTGGCGTTCAGCTTGATGCTGAACCTTGAGCGCTTCGCGCTTGGCTATCAGTGGTTCCATGTTGCGATGGGCGATGCGTTTGGCCTCTGCAATGTAGGTGGAAAGGCGAGGCGCGATCTCGGATGCAATGCGTTCGCGTGTTTCCGCGACGGACATGAGTTTTGATGAATCGCCGAGGCGCGCGGTGATATCTGCCTTCTTGTCCGGAATGATGCGCGAGAGGGAATAGACATCGCCGTCCGTGGTGACGGCGACGAAGCCCCGTCTGTCACCGCGCGCGAGAAAGAGGCCACGCTCTTCGAGCGCCGCCGCGAAGCTCTTGGCGTTGTCCGCTTGCCGGTAGCATTCGATAACTGCACCTCGCAGCTCGCGCGGATCGATGCTTGCACGCTTGGCTTGCTGCCATTCGTCTAAGGAAAAATTGCGATGATCGCGGAGCTGCGGATTCTCGAAACCGCGCGGCATCTTCCACCCGTTTTCGAGATAGACCTCTTTCGCCAACGCCTGGAGCTTGTTCTTGAAGAAGGGCATATCGATTGCCGTCATGGTCTCAGCGTTGATGCGCGACCAGACGGCATGACAATGTCTGCGGCCTTCTTTCTCGTGAAAGACGATCACGCGCGGCTGACCGGTGAGGCCGAGCCGCTCTTCGATATCGCTGATCACTTTCTCGAACACTTCGACGCGCACGGATTCGTGCGCGGGCGGGCTGAGTGACATCGAGAAGAGATACTGCTTGCACTTCGTGCCGCGCGCCGCCGCATAGGCTTCGTTCATCGCACCCATGACCGTGTCAGAGATGAACCCCGACACTTCATGAATCTCGACATGCTCATTCTCTTCCGTCTTGAGGAGATGGCTCCCAATCTGACGACCACCGCTGCGCTTGGAGGCTTTGAAGATCATAGACGTGCATCCAGATCGAGCGCTTCGATCAGAAGCTGCCGCATCCGCGTGACTTCCTGCACAGCCGTGAGCAGCGCTTCCTCAGTCTCTGGTGTGACCGGAAGGCTGCCCGTGTTTACGGCCTTAGCGAGTTGGTTCACGTTGTTCGCCAATCGCGATTGACCGAGCATCGCCAAGAGCTGCGCGAGCGCGCGATGATCCTTCACTGGAAACTTGCCCCGACTACGCGGCGCGATCCAATCAGGGTCAAGCAAGCGTGAACGGATATAGCCGCCGAGTGACATACCGGCGGCATCGGCTTCGATCTTCGCGCGTTCTTCAAACGTGAGGCGAAGCGAGAAGGGAGGTGGACGACGGCTACCCATGGCCGACCTCCATTCCGTCATCATCCGCATGACGCTTCTTCGGTCCGCGATACGTTGGACGTTGTGGACGACGTGCCGAAAGATCGATCCCGACCACGTTCGGGTCAAGCGGAACCGAGCCGCCATTCGATGATGACTCATCATCGTAAGCCACGTCATTGCTATTGGCGGCTGGCAGGATTCCGGCGATTGATGTTTGACTTAAAGCGTGGTTCCACTGGGCTAGCGTATCGAAGAGGAGTTTCGAACTTTCTCCTCCTAGGTGCACCACCTTGCCGTGATGGCGTAGGCATCGCGGCAAGGTGGTTCGGCGCTTCAGGATCAGCCCGTTCGGAGTCGAAGCGCCGCAGGCGCGAAGACGGGCGAGCGCAGCGAGTCCAATCCTGTCGGGCGCACCACTTGCCGAAAATTCAGAAGATTCAGACCTTCGTCAGGTTGTGGACAAGGCTGTGGGAATGCAATTCGGCATAGTTTGCGCTTGGTTCGAAATTTAACAGTTGAACTGCTGAATCAATTGTGATTCTAGTGTTGATCATGGAGAGCAGGGGCACCCCACGACTGGTCAAGGAAAGCGTCTCGCAAGGCTTGGCGCTGGCGTGCCTGCTGATGATGGGCGGCTGGGTGCTGTTCGGACCTAGCGGCTTGATTTCGTGGAGCGAAAACAGCCGCCTGCTGACCGAACGCCAGAAGGAACTGCAGCAGCTGACCGCCGATCGCGATGTTCTGAAGAACCGGGTGACGCTGCTCGATCCGAATCGCGTCGATCCCGACATGGCCGCGCAACTGCTCCACACCGATCTGAATGTCGTCCACCCTGACGAGATGGTGCTGCTGCTCAACTGAGCGGGGCCGCATTTCCGGCGTGCCGCACGAACTGGCGGAATCGCATTGCGAAATACGTATGAGGACGGTTTCCCTTAGGGCAAACTGGCCCTATAGGCGTGGCTATTGCGTTCCAACCCCAGGGAGCCCCAATTGGCCAAGACCAAAGCGCCCGGCAAGAATGCTGCCGGCGATGAAACATTCGCGCTGCGCAGCCTGCAGGAAACCCACGACGCCCAGCCGCGCTATCCGGCCAGCGACGACGAGCTTGTCACGTTCTACGAGCAGATGCTGCTTATCCGCCGCTTCGAGGAGAAGGCCGGGCAGCTCTATGGCCTGGGGCTGATCGGCGGGTTCTGCCACCTCTATATCGGCCAGGAAGCGGTTGCCGTCGGCCTGCAGTCGGCGCTTGATGGCGGCCGCGACAGCGTGATCACCGGATACCGCGATCACGGCCACATGCTGGCCTACGGGATCGATCCCAAGGTCATCATGGCCGAACTGACCGGTCGCGGTGCGGGGATCAGCCGCGGCAAGGGCGGGTCGATGCACATGTTCTCGACCGAGCACAAGTTCTATGGCGGGCACGGCATCGTCGGGGCGCAGGTGCCGCTGGGCGCCGGTCTCGCTTTCGCCCACCGGTACCGCGAGGACGGCGGGCTGTGCATGGCCTATTTCGGCGATGGCGCGGCGAACCAGGGCCAGGTCTACGAAGCCTTCAACATGGCGGCGCTGTGGAACCTTCCGGTTATCTTTGTGGTCGAGAACAACGGCTATGCGATGGGCACCGCGGTGACCCGCGGATCGGCCGAAACTCATTTCCACCGCCGCGGCACCGCGTTCCGGATCCCGGGGATGAGCGTCAACGGCATGGACGTGATCGAAGTGCGCGCCGCGGCCGAAGTGGCGGTGGCCCATGTCCGTTCGGGCAAGGGGCCGGTGCTGATGGAACTGCACACCTATCGCTATCGCGGCCACTCGATGTCCGATCCCGCCAAGTACCGCACCCGCGAGGAAGTGCAGGAAATGCGCGAGAAACACGACCCGATCGACGCCGCCAAGGCCGAACTCCTGAAGCGCGGCGTGGCCGAGGATCGGCTCAAGGAAATCGAAAAGCAGATTCGCAGCAAGGTGAATGAAGCTGCTGATTTTGCTGAAAACTCACCGGAGCCTGACATGACCGAACTCTACACCGACGTGCTGGTGGAGAGCTACTGATGGCAATCGAACTGAAGATGCCCGCGCTGTCCCCGACGATGGAGGAGGGGACCCTGGCCAAGTGGCTGGTCAAGGAAGGCGACACGGTCAAATCGGGCGACATCCTCGCCGAGATCGAGACCGACAAGGCGACGATGGAATTCGAAGCCGTCGATGAAGGCGTGGTCGGCAGGATTCTGGTTCCGCATGGGACCGAAGGGGTCAAGGTCGGCACCGTGATCGCCTTGATCGATGGAGAGGGCGAAGCATCCGCGGCGGCTCCGGCGGCCGAGCAGAAAGCCGCCGAATCCGAAACTCCCGCGTCCAGCCCGGCCACGATCGCGCCGCCTGCGCCCAAGCCGCGCGCCGATGACCCCGCGGTTCCCGTCGGCACCAATATGCGTCAGATCACGGTTCGCGAGGCCCTGCGCGATGCGATGGCCGAGGAAATGCGCCGCGATTCCCGCGTCTTCGTGATGGGCGAGGAAGTGGCGCAGTACCAGGGCGCCTACAAGGTGACCCAGGGGCTGCTCGACGAATTCGGACCCAAGCGGGTGATCGACACCCCGATTACCGAATACGGCTTTGCCGGGATCGGGACCGGCGCCGCGATGGGCGGGCTGCGTCCGATCGTCGAATTCATGACCTTCAACTTCGCCATGCAGGCGATCGACCATATCATCAACTCGGCGGCCAAGACCAATTACATGTCGGGCGGCCAGATGCGCTGCCCGGTGGTGTTCCGCGGCCCCAATGGCGCGGCCAGCCGGGTGGGGGCGCAGCACAGCCAGAACTATGCCCCGTGGTACGCCAGCGTCCCCGGCCTGATCGTGATCGCGCCCTACGACGCTTCGGATGCCAAGGGCCTCCTCAAGGCCGCGATCCGCAGCGAGGATCCGGTGGTCTTCCTCGAGAACGAGCTGGTCTATGGCCGCAGCTTCGACTTGCCCGAGCTTGACGACCACGTCCTGCCGATCGGCAAGGCGCGGGTGATGCGCGAAGGCAAGGACGTGACGATCGTGTCCTATTCGATCGGAGTCGGCCTGGCGCTCGAAGCCGCCGAAGTGCTTGCGGGCGAGGGAATCGATGCCGAAGTGCTCGACCTGCGCACCCTGCGCCCGCTCGACAAGGAGGCGGTGCTTGCTTCGCTGGCCAGGACCAACCGCATGGTGGTGGCCGAGGAAGGCTGGCCGCAATGCTCGATCGCCAGCGAAATCGCGGCGATCTGCATGGAAGACGGGTTCGACCATCTCGATGCGCCGGTGCTGCGGGTCTGCGACGAGGATGTGCCCTTGCCCTATGCCGCGAACCTGGAAAAGGCGGCAATCATCGACGCCCAGCGCATCGCCGCTGCGGTCCGCAAGGTCTGCTATCGCTAGACATGCTTTGATTTCGCGCCGGGTCGGTTAGGTTCAGGCGATGGAAACCGCGCATCTCGTTGACGGCCTGCCGATCGAGCAGCGCCTTGCGCTCGCCTATGCGCCGCGCGGCGCGCGCGAGGCGACGCTGGGGCTGTTTGCGCTGGATGCGGCACTGGCCGGCGTGGTTCGCGCAGCGCGTGAGCCGATGCTGGGACAGTTGCGGCTCGCCTGGTGGCGGGACGAGCTGGGCAAGCCACCCGCGGAGCGCGCGCAGGGGGAGCCTGTCCTGGGCCTGCTCAATCGCTTTGCCGATCTTGGCCGCGATCTTCAGCAGCTTGTCGATGGCTGGGAACTCCTGCTTGGAAACGATCCGCTCACAGGCGAGGCGCTGTCCCGATTTGCCCGCGCCCGGGGCGATGCCTGTGCGGCATTGGCCCGTGCCCTTGGCGCCAGCGACCAATCCGAAGCGGCGCGGCGTTGCGGATATGAATGGGCGCTCGCCGAATTGGGAACCCGGCTGCACGATTCTGCCGAGCGCGACGAAGTGCTGGCGCTGGCGGCAGCTGCCGATTGGCAGCCGATCAGGCTGGCGCGAAGCCTTCGCCCGATCCTGGTTCTGCACCGTCTGGCAATCCGCTCGCGCGCGAAGACGCCATTGCTGGCGCGCAAGCGGGACATGCTGTTCGCTTTCCGGCTTGGCATGTTCGGCGTTTGAGCTAACCTCCCGATCCTGCGGAGTTTTGTTGATGAACCGGATTGTCCTTGGTGCCGTTTCGGCGCTTCTGCTTGCCGGAGCCGGCCTGTTCTGGTGGCAGGGCCGCGCGTCGATCGATGCCAGCGCGCCGCCGCCGCTGCCGGTCGCCGATGTCGAAGCCAGCGGCCTGCCGATCGAGGATCTGCCGACCGAAGACGGTGAAGGGCTGGAAGGCGCTGCCTTGCCCGGTCTTGGCGAGGCCGGGCGCGAAGAGAAGCGCTTCAACCGGCTGGACCGCAATCGCGACAATCTGATTAGCCGGGTCGAGGCGCTGCA
This sequence comes from Sphingomonadaceae bacterium, assembly GCA_046348665.1. GTDB lineage: Bacteria > Pseudomonadota > Alphaproteobacteria > Sphingomonadales > Sphingomonadaceae > Novosphingobium. The sequence continues at coordinate 293,835 of JAXMDV010000002.1, forward strand.
GCCGCGCATCGCGGCATTCCGCAAGCTCGATACCGATCACAACAACCTGCTGAGCTTCGAGGAATGGGCGGTCGCCACTTCGAACCGCTTCAAGCAGGCGGATGCCAACGGCGACAGCACGCTGACCCGTCAGGAATTCGCGGCGACCAGGCCCAAGCCCGTCAAGAAGCCCGCCTGCCGCTGCTGATCAGGCGAGCCAGGCCGCAAGATCGGCCTTGGCGCGCTGGGTATAGGCGGCCTTGCGCTGCTTCTTTTTCACGGCATCGTCAATCGGCGGGAACAGCCCGAAATTGACATTCATCGGCTGATAGCTTTCTGCCTCGGCATCGCCGGTGATATGCGCCAGTAACGCGCCGAGTGCGGTGGTGCGCGGCGGCGCAGTCCAATCCGTTCCGGCCAATTCGCTTGCCGCCATCAGTCCCGCAAGCAGCCCCACGGCGCCGCTTTCGACATAGCCTTCGCAGCCGGTGATCTGCCCGGCGAAGCGGATGTGCGAAGCGCGCTTCAGGCGCAGCTGCCGGTCGAGCAGTTCGGGCGAATTGATGAAAGTGTTGCGGTGCAGCCCGCCCAGCCGCGCGAATTCTGCGTGCTCAAGCCCCGGAATGGTGCGGAACAGGCGAACCTGTTCGGCATGCTTGAGCTTGGTCTGGAAGCCGACCATGTTCCACAGCGTGCCCAGCTTGTTGTCCTGGCGTAGTTGCACCACGGCATGCGGCCAGCGCCCATTGGGATGCTCGGCCGTTGCCCAGTGCGGATTGTCGAGGCCAACCGGCTTCATCGGTCCGAACCGCAGGGTGTCGATCCCGCGCGCCGCCATCACCTCGATCGGCATGCATCCTTCGAAATAGGGCGTGCTGGCTTCCCATTCGCGGAATTCGGTTTTCTCGCCATCGAGCAGGCCCTGGTGGAAGGCGAGGTACTGATCCCGGGTGAGCGGGCAGTTGATGTAGTCCTTGCCGCCCTTGTCCCAGCGCGCGGCGCGCCAGGCAATGGTCATGTCGATGGTGTCGTGGTGCACGATCGGCGCGATCGCATCGAAAAAGGCCAGGCCTTCCGATCCGGTCGCGGTGCCGATGCTCTGCGCCAGCGAAGCAGCGGTAAGCGGGCCGGTCGCAACGATCGTCAGGCCGGCATCGGGCAGCCGATCGATCCGCTCGCGCACAATCTCCAGATTGGGGAGGGTGGCCAGGCGCCGTTCGACCTCGGCCGAAAACACATCGCGATCGACCGCCAGTGCCGACCCGGCCGGGACCCGCGCCACATCGGCCGCCGCCATCAGCAGCGAATCGCAGGCACGCATTTCGTGATGGAGCAGGCCGACCGCGTTGTTCTCGTGATCGTCGGAGCGGAACGAGTTCGAGCAGACCAGTTCGGCAAGGCCGGCGCCCTGGTGCGCGGGCGTGCTTTCGCCGCCGCCGCGCATTTCCGAAAGGCGCACGCTGAACCCTCGCCGGGCAAGCTGCCAGGCCGCCTCGCTTCCAGCCATTCCGCCGCCGATTATGTGGACATCATGATTCATGTCTGTCCCATTGCCGCTGGTGTCGAACGAAGTCGAGATACCTCAGAAGGGTCTCGACTTCGCTCGACACCAGCGGTTAGGGTGGTGAGGAGGGGGAACCAGATCTTGCCCAAGCGCGCCCTGATCGAGCAACGGCCCTGGCTGCTGGCCAGCCTGGTGGCCGGGATCGGCTATTTCTTCCTCCGCAACGACGTGCTGCCTGATCCCTTCGAATGGGCCTTGAAGGGCGCGGGCGTGGCCTTGCTCGCGGTCTATGCGCTGGTCAGGCACTCGGGTGCGGACTCGCGGCAGATTGCCGCGGTGATGGCATTCGGTGCGCTGGGTGACGTGCTGATCGAGCTTCGGCTCGAATGGGGGGCGATTTCGTTCCTGATCGGGCATCTGATCGCGATCCACCTTTACCTCCGGCACCGCCGGACCAGACTGACGCTCAGCCAGAAGGCGGCGGCGCTCTGCTTCCTGGTGCTGATCCCGGTGATTTCCTTCCTGCTGCCAACCGATCGCACGGCTGCCCCGGGGATTGCGCTCTACGCGACCGGGCTTGGCGCGATGACGGCCGCGGCCTGGACCAGCACGTTCTCGCGCTACCGGGTCGGTCTGGGCGCGGTGATGTTCGCGGTGTCCGACTTGCTGATCTTCGCGCGGGTCGGCCCGCTGGCGAACAGCGCGACCCCCGGCCTGCTGATCTGGCCGCTGTACTACTTCGGGCAGTTCCTGATCTGCACCGGTGTGATTGGAGAGCTCCGCCGCCGTTAGCTCTTGCCTTGGCCGCGATTTCGGGCATCTTTGCAGGCAGGTAGCGCACCACAGATCCCCGGGTTCGACATGGTCGTTCTGCGCACGCTCGCCGCGTTTCTGGCATCGCTTGTCCTGCTCGCCCAGCCGGCGTTTGCGGGAGACAAACCGCCAACCGACTGGGACAACTCGCGCCAGAGTTACATTTTCGATGGGCGGCAGAACTATCCCAATCTCATCCGCGGGGTGATGATCGACTGGGAACTGGCCTGCCGCAAGGGCAAGTCCGATTCCTGCCTGAAGCTTGCCCGTGCCTTCGAACAGGGCTTCGGAGTCATCTCCGCCGATCAGCGCGCCGCGGTCGGCTACTATCTCGAGGCCTGCAAGCAGGGATCGGGTGCCGGCTGCGTTCGCGCGGCCGAGATGCTGCGCGAAGGAACGCCGGGCTACAAGCTGCCGGAAATGGCGCAGCAGCAGGTCGATCGCGGCTGCAATCAGCTAAGATACCAACCGGCCTGCGCCTCGCTCGCGGTCAGCCAGGCCGCGGCCGCGCCGTCGGGATCGGACCAGGCTGACACCTTGCTGGCCAACGCCTGCGCCGGCGGTGACGATACCGGCTGCCGCAACCGCGCCAACAGCCTGTTCTATGTCCGCAAGGATGCGGCATCGCGGTCCGAGGCGCTGAAGCTGTTCGAAGCCGCCTGCCGATCGCGTGAATCGTGGGGCTGCATGGGAATGGCCGATGCCTATCGCAACGGCTGGGGTGTCGCCGCCGATCCGGCGCGGGCCAGCGAGTTCGAACGGATCGGGTGCGTCGATACTTCGGGCGACAAGCTGCGGCTGTGCACCTATCACGGCGAACGCCTGACCGGTGCGGGCAACAAGGCCGACCTCAACCGGGGCGAAAAGTATCTTGCAGCCTCATGTTCGGCCAACGATGGACTGGCCTGCTTCTATATCTCGCGCCTGTTCCTGGTCGACCGTCCGGGGGCGACGACCACCTTCCAGGAAAGCATGTATTTCGCGCGCCGCGGCTGCGAACTGGGCGAAGGTCGGGCCTGCCTGCTCCTCGCCATGATCTATGCTGGCGAGTATGGGCAGGTCGAAGCCGAGCAACCGGTTGCTTTCGCCCTGTTCGAGCGCGGCTGCGCCTTGGGCGAGCAGGCCTCTTGCGGGCGGGTCGGCAAGATGGCCGCTGCCAGCCCCATGCTCAAGACCAGCCGCCCGGCGATCGACCCGGCGGCCCCGGCGGTGCGGCAGCTGGAACAGGCGAGGACGCTGGTTGAAGGAGGAAGCGGACTGGAAGAAGGCCTCGCCGCCACTATCAGGCTGATGCACGAAGGCAACGAGGATGCCTCCTGGCTGCTTGGCGGATGGCTGTACAACGGGCTGCCCGGCGTCTTCGGCCAGGAGCGGCGCAAGGACGGATTGATCCTGTTCGAAAACGCCGCCCGGGTCGGCCACGTCGATGCGGCGATCTTCATGGGCATGGCCTATTGGTATGGGCAGGACGTGCCCCTCGATCAGGACAAGGGCTTGAACTACATGGCGATCGCTGCTTCGCGCGGCGATCGCAAGGCGGCCGCGATCCTCGCCTCGATGAAGGCAGAGCCGATCCGCCAGGATAATGCCCGCCGCCAGGCCGAATACGCGGAATGGGTCAAGCAGCGTGAAGCGTTCTGGAACAGTCCGGCTTCGATGTTCGCGCGCAGCTGGATGGCGCCCACGGTCAGCTACAATCCGACGCCGACCTACAACGGGCCGTCGATTTCGGAGATTTACGACCAGCACAATTACAACAACGCGATCAACTATTACTCGGGCGGCACAACCTATTGCGCCTCGAGCAACCCCTATTGCTGAGGAGGTAACCGGATGCGCAGACTTTTGATTGGCCTGCTGGTGCTTGGCTGTGCCGCATCGGCAGCGGCGGAAGGGACGAGTTTCCAGATCACCGTCGGAACCAACGACCGCAACGGGGTGTGCTATATCTACCTGCCCACCAACCCCAACGATCTCGAGGGTCCCGAGCTGGAGATCGGCGTTCTGGCCAGGAACGGCAATGTCAATGTCGGCATGTCGAAACTGCCCAGCGAGATCGCCACACCGAAAATGGAGGAGACCCGCGGCCCGGTGAAGCTGACTTTCGGCAAGACCAGGATCATGTCGGACAAGGGCTCGCTGCGCGGCGGCTACTATTACAAGTACCTTGGCTGGTGGACCGATTCAAGGAACGGGCTTCCGGTCCTGTCGGCGCTCAAGGACGGTACGACCGTGACGGTCGAGTTCGAAGGCCGGAAATACGGCCCGATCCAGATCCAGCAATCGCCGAAGTCGATGCCCAACTACGGCTACAACTTCCTCAAGTCCTGCATCAAGCGCAACGGCGGGACCGTGGAGTTCTAGGGCGGAACACACCACACCGGCAGCGGGACCCCGGGTCGAGCCCGGGGTGACGTAAGAGGGGGCAATGAGTCCAAAACGTTTATTGAATCGTCGGACTCACCCCAAACCCGCCCATCCTGAGCCTGTCGAAGGATTGTTCTCCTAACCCCGCCAGGCCGCAATCGTGGTGCGGTGGAGTTCGCGGCGGTGGCCTTCGTAGCCGCCGGTGGCGCGGTGCAGGACGCTGCGGTTGTCCCACATGATCAGCATGTCCGGCTCCCACTTGTGGACATAGGTGAAGCGCTCATCACCCTGCCATTTCTGCAGTTCCAGCAGCAGGGCAATCGCTGCTTCCTGCTCCATTCCCTCGATCCCGATGATGTAGCCAAGCGTCGAAAAGAACCCGCGCCGCCCGGTTTCGGGGTGCGCCGGGACGAGCGGATGGCTCTGCGTGGCATAGGCAGCCTCGCCGGGGCGGATGTCCATCGACCATTTCGTGTCCCTGGCAGCATAGGTGCCCTCGGGCGAATAGGCGAGGCGCGCCGAATGCACCGCGACGAGGTCGGCAAGACGGGCCTTGCGGTCATCGGGCAGCATTTCCCAGGCCAGGTGCTGGTTGGCGAAATGGGTGTCGCCGCCGTGCGGGGGGATGTCGAGCGCCATCAGGCAGGTTCCGGCAGGGGGGCTGGCCAGGAACGACCAGTCGGCGTGCCAGTTCTCGGCGAAGATCGGACTGGTTTCGTCCGCCTCTCGCCTGATCGCGGCGATGTGCTCGCGGCCGGGGATCGGGGCGAAGAACGGATCCTCGCCGAACCCGCCCATCGCCAGCGTGAATCGTTCCAGATCGTCGTCGCCGATCGCCTGGTCGGGGAACGACAGAACGTGGTGCTCCAGCCAGGCTGCGCGGATGGCGGCGATGGCGGCGGGATCAAGTGGCTGCGACAGGTCGACCCCGGTCACGCGCGCTCCGCACGCCTGACCCGAGGGTTCGACCCGCATCACCATCAGCTTTCCGCCGCCGGGTTTTCGTCTTCGCCGTCCGCTTCGTCGCTGCCTTCATCGGCCAGCCGCACCGCCGAAACGACGTGTTCCTCGTCGGCGACGTTGAACAGCCGCACGCCGGCAGAGCCGCGTCCGATGACCCGCAGGCTTTCGAGCGGCAGGCGGATCAGCTTGGCCTGGTCGGTCACCAGCATCAGCTGATCAGCCTGGGTGGCGGGGAAGCTGGCGACAACCGGACCGTTGCGGGCGATGTTGTCGATATTGGTGATCCCCTGGCCGCCGCGTCCGGTGCGGCGATATTCGTATGCCGAGGACAGCTTGCCATAGCCGTTGGCGCAGACCGTGAGGATGAACTGCTCGCGCTCGGCCAGTTCGGCCATCCGCTGCTCGCCGATCGCGGGGGTGCCGTCCTTTTCGCCCTTCCACGGCGCAAACTTCACATATTCCTCGCGCTCTTCGCTGGTCGTGCCGACGCGGTGCAGGATCGACAGGCTGATGACCTCGTCATCGCCCTTGAGCGTCATGCCCCGCACGCCGGTGGACGTGCGACTGGTGAATTCGCGCACTTCATCGCCGGCAAAGCGGATGGCCTTGCCCGCGCGGGTTGCCAGCAGCACGTCGTCGCTCGCCTCGAGCAAGGCGACGCCGATCAGCCGATCGGTGCTGTCCTCGTCGAAGCGCATGGCGAACTTGCCGTTGCTGGGGATATTGGCGAAGGCGTCCATCGCGTTGCGGCGCACATTGCCCCTGGCCGTCGCGAAGACGACCGAAAGCTTGGCCCATTCGGCCTCGTCCTCGGGCAGGGGCAGCACGGTCTGGATCGTCTCGCCCTGATCAAGCGCGGGCAGCAGGTTGACGATCGGCCGGCCGCGGGTGGTGGGACCGCCTTCGGGCAGGCGCCAGACCTTGAGGCGATAGACCTTGCCGGCGGTCGAGAAGAACAGCACCGGGTTGTGGGTGCTGGTGACGAACATGCTCGTCACCACGTCCTCGTCCTTGGTCGCCATCCCGGCGCGGCCCTTGCCGCCGCGGTTCTGGGCGCGGAACGTGGAAAGCGGCGTGCGCTTGATGTAGCCGTCCATCGTGACGGTGACGACCATCTCGTCGCGCTCGATCAGGTCCTCGTCCTCGATCCCGTCGGCGGCGGCGGTGATTTCGGACAGGCGCGGCGTGGCATAGGCCTCGCGGATCAGGGTCAGCTCCTCGCGCATCACGGCGTAGAGCTTCACCCGGTCGGCCAGGATCGACAGGTATTCCTCGATCGCGGCGGCCAGCACCTTGAGCTCGTCGCCGATCTCGTCGCGGCCCAGTGCGGTCAGGCGGTGCAGGCGCAGGTCGAGAATTGCCTTCACCTGCGCTTCGGACAGCTTGTAGGTGCCGCCGTCCTGTTCGGCGCTGGGTTCGATCGCCTCGACCAGGCGGATATATTGCGCGATCTCGCCGATCGGCCATTCGCGCGCCAGCAGGGCTTCGCGTGCCGCGGCGGGGTTGGGCGCGGCGCGGATGATCCGCACCACTTCATCCAGGTTGGTGACCGCAACCACCAGGCCCAGCAAGATATGCGCCCGGTCGCGCGCCTTGTTCAGTTCGAACTTGGTGCGGCGGGTGATCACTTCCTCGCGGAAGGCGATGAACGCGCTGATGAAATCGCGCAGCGTCAGCACTTCGGGCCGGCCGCCGCGGATCGCCAGCATGTTGGCGGGGAAGTTCGACTGTGCCGGCGTGTTGCGCCACAACTGGTTGAGCACCACTTCGGGCGTCGCATCGCGCTTGAGGTCGATCACCACGCGCACGCCAAGCCGGCTCGATTCGTCGCGGATGTCGGAGATGCCTTCGATCCGCTTGTCCTTCGCGGCTTCGGCGATCTTCTCGACCAGGCCCGACTTGCCGACCTGGTAGGGGATCGAGGTCAGCACGATCGAGCGGCGATCGCCGCGGCCTTCCTCGATCTCGTGCCGGCAGCGCATGATGATGCTTCCGCGCCCTTCGGTATAGGCCTTGCGCGCGCCCGACTGGCCGAGGATCAGCGGAGCCGTGGGGAAATCCGGGCCGGGAATGATCTCGAACAGTTCCTCCGACGTGATCGAGGGGCGGTCCATATAGGCCAGGCAGCCGTCGATCACCTCGCCCAGGTTGTGCGGCGGGATGTTGGTCGCCATGCCAACCGCGATCCCGCCCGCGCCGTTGACCAGCAGGTTGGGAAAGCGCGCCGGCAGCACGGTCGGCTCCTGGCGGGATCCGTCATAGTTGTCGGTGAAATCGACGGTGTCCTTGTCGAGATCCTCGAGCAGCGAATTGGCGACCCGAGCCAGGCGCGCTTCGGTATAGCGCATCGATGCTGGCGGATCTGGGTCCATCGAGCCGAAGTTGCCCTGGCCGTCGATCAGCGGCAGGCGCATCGACCAGTCCTGGGTCATGCGCGCCAGGGCATCATAGATCGCGCTGTCGCCGTGCGGGTGGTAGTTACCCATCACGTCGCCGACGATCTTGGCGCTCTTGCGATAGGGCCGCCCGGCGACAAAGCCGCCTTCCTGGCTGGCGAAGAGGATCCGGCGGTGCACCGGCTTCAGCCCGTCGCGGACATCGGGCAGGGCGCGCGCCACGATCACGCTCATCGCGTAATCGAGGTAGCTGGTCTTCATCTCGTCGACGATGTCGACGCGCTGGAAATCGCCCATCGGACCGATCGGATCGGGGCTGGAATCAGGAATTTCGGTTTCGTCGCTCACGCGGCAGGATCACTTCGTCTGTGGCAGGGAAAATGTCTCTCCGACCCCTAGGCCATGCGGGGCGCCATAGCGAGCGAAAGCCCCGGTCAAGCGCTATTTTTCCACATCTCGAAGGGCAATTCTGAACCTGCGGATCACGCCGCATTCAAACGCCGTTCAGCGCCCTCGCCATAGTGCGCGCAGGTGTTGCCAAACCGGCGTTTACGCGCCTATGGCGAAGCCGAGGGACAAGTGCCGCCGGTAATGGGCATTCCGCCCGTTCCTGCGGTTCGCGAAGGAGACGAATTCGATGATCCGTGCCAGGTTTTTTGCCCGCTCCGCGCTGGGTTTGGTTTTGGCGCTTGGTGTTGCCGCCGGGACCGCGGCGCCCGCGATGGCCAAGGACAAGCCAGCCAAGGAGGCAAAGGGCCCCGATCTGAAGCCGTCGAAGGCGTTCATTCCGCCTTACAAGGCCGCCCAGGAAGCCCTGGTCGCCGCCGCCAAGCGCGCCGATGTGGTTGCCGCCAAGCAGAAGCTGGTCGCCGCGCAGAACGCCTACAACGCCGCCGGCGGCAAGAAGGCCAGGGCCGATGCGCTCACCCAGGTCGAAGCAGCCCAGACCGAACTCGGCACCCTGCTGACCAATGAGCGCGGCCTGGTCGAAGCCGCCGCCACCGCCGCGACGACGCCCGACGACAAGTATCTGGCTGGCAGCCTGCTGCTCAACCTGGGCAACCTTGGCGCCGACAAGGCGACCCAGCGCCGCGGTGTCCAGACCCAGATCGACAGCGGCAAGCTGGCTGCTGCCGACCTGCCCAAGTACAACGCGATCCTCGGCAGCCTGTCGATGGATCTCAAGGACTATCCGACCGCGCGCACCGCGCTCAAGGCTGCTCTCGACGCCGGTTACACCGAAAACGACGTGGCGATCCTGCTCGCCGATGCGCACATCAAGGACAACCAGCAGGCTGCCGGCCTCAAGGTTCTCAAGGACGCTTCGATCGCGGCGGGCGCCGCGGTTCCGGCCGATTGGCTGCGCTACGGCGTTGCCGTATCCTACAAGGCCAAGCTGGCCGACGATGCATCGTGGTTCTCGAACACGCTGACCGCCTACCATCCCTCGACCGAGAACTGGTCGCTGGCGATCGCGGTGGTCCGCGATCTTCGCGGCTTTGCCGGGCAGGACCAGATCGATCTGCTGCGTCTGATGGAGCGCACCAAGAGCTTCCTCGAAGAGCGCGACTATGTCGACTACATCCAGGCAGCCGACCCGCGCCGTCTGCCGGGTGAAGCGCTGAAGATCGTCAACGAAGGGCTTGCCGCGGGCAAGCTCAACCCGGCCGACCAGTTCGTGACCGACGCCAAGGCGCAGGCCAGCGGCCGTATCGCCGCCGACAAGGCTTCGCTGCCCGGCCTCGAAAAGGACGCGCGCGCCGCCAATGCGACCGCGGCGACCGCGCAGGCCGCCGGCGATGCCTATCTCAGCTATGACAATGCGGCGCAGGCCGAGGCGATGTATGCGCTCGCCCTTGGCAAGCCCGGGGTCGATACCACTCGCGTGCTGCTGCGCATGGGCATTGCCCAGGCCGACCAGGGCAAGTGGGCCGATGCCGAGGCGAGCTTCGCCAAGGTGACCGACGCCCGCGCACCGATCGCGCAGCTGTGGACTTCCTATGTGAAGAACAAGGCCGCCGGCAAGTAAGCCTGGCGAACCGGAAAAACGGGAAGGGCGGCGGGCAACTGCCGCCCTTTCTGTTTGTCTAATCGATAGCCGAAAAAGTGTCCGACTGTTCGTCGAGGACGTGCAGGAGCCCGTCCGAAATCGCGAACAGCGCACCGCGCAGGCGCAACTTTCCGGCCGTTTCCTTTTCGCGGATGCAAGGGAACGTGCGCAGGTTCGCCAGGCTTACCTTGACCGCGGCGCGCTCCATTTCCTGTTCGGCGGCGCGGCCTTCGGTTCCGTGGAGATGGGCAATCGGCTCGCGCACTTCGTCGAGCATCGAGATCCAGTTGGCGACGAACCCGCCAGAGCCCATTTCCTGGCCGTGCATTTCCTGCGTCAACGCCGCCCGACAGCCGCCGCAGCGACCGTGGCCCATGACCAGGACTTCCCTGACCCTGAGGAACTGGACCGCAAATTCGAGCGCGGCGGAAACGCCGTGGTGGCCCGGCGTGGTTTCGTAGGGCGGAACCAGCGCCGCCACGTTGCGCACCACGAAGATCTCACCCGGATCGACATCGAAGATCAGCGATGGATCGACCCGGCTGTCAGAGCAGGCAATGATCATCGTTTCGGGGGTCTGCCCGTCGCGAAGCTGTTCCCAGCGCTTCTTGTTGTGGTCCCATCCGGTGGTGCGAAAGCGGCGATAGCCTTCCAGCAGGCGATCGAAACCGTGGGATGATTCGTCGTTCATGGGCGCGCTTTTGGCCCTGCAAATTCGCGCTGGCAACCCCGAAGCCAAGCGCCTATCTGGGCCCCATGAACGACCTATCGAACCCGCCTGCACACCAACGCCAGCGCAAGCCCGAATGGATCCGGGTCAAGGCGCCAACCAGCAAGGGCTATGGCGAAACGCGCACGCTGATGCGCGATCTCAACCTGCATACCGTGTGCGAAGAGGCGGCTTGCCCGAACATCGGCGAATGCTGGACCAAGAAGCACGCGACGGTGATGATCCTGGGCGATGTCTGCACCCGCGCCTGCGCGTTCTGCAACGTCAAGACCGGCATGCCGCGCGCGGTGGACCCGCTGGAACCTGAACACGTCGCCGTTGCCGCAGCCAAGATGGGGCTGGAACACATCGTCATCACTTCGGTTGATCGCGATGATCTTCCCGATGGCGGGGCAGGGCAGTTCGTCAAGGTGATCAAGGCCCTGCGCCGCAATACGCCCGAAACGACGATCGAGATCCTGACCCCGGATTTCCGCGGCAAGATGCGCCCTGCGGTCGAAGCGATCGTCGCGGCGGGGCCGGATGTCTACAACCACAATCTCGAAACCGTTCCGCGGCTCTATCCCACGATCCGTCCGGGCGCGCGCTATTACGCCTCGCTTCGGCTGCTCGAAGAGGTCAAGAACCAGGATCCGCTGATCTTCACCAAGAGCGGGATCATGCTGGGGCTGGGCGAAGAGCGCCTCGAGGTCCATCAGGTGATGGACGACATGCGCAGCGCCGGGATCGATTTCCTGACGATGGGTCAATACCTCCAGCCCACCCCCAAGCACACCAAGGTGATCGAATTCGTCGAGCCCAAGGCGTTCGAAGCCTATGGAGCGATCGCCCGCGCCAAGGGGTTCCTGCAAGTGGCTTCAAGCCCGCTGACCCGCTCGAGCTATCACGCCGGGGACGATTTCAAGGAAATGCGCGCCGCGCGCCAGGCCATGACGGCTAGGGTCCGCTAGGCAGGTGACTGCCGGTCTCGTCCCTGTTGGGCCAGCGCGGGATCGGGATTCCTTCTGATGCCTGGAGTCCACGAGGTCCGCCAGCTGCCCTACAGCGCCGAACAGATGTTCGACCTGGTGGCCGATGTCGGGCGCTATCACGAATTCCTGCCCTGGGTGGTCGGCACCCGCGTCCGTTCGAACAGCGAGCATGAAATGATCGCCGACCTGCTGGTGGGCTTCAATGCGCTGCGCGAAAAGTTCACCAGCCGGGTGCTCAAGGACCGGCCTGGCGAGATCAGGGTCCATTACCTCGACGGGCCGATGCGCGATCTCGACAATGTCTGGCATTTCCGTGCGACTGAAGGGGGTTGCGAGGTGGACTTCATGGTCCAGTTTACCTTTCGCAACGCCATGTTCGAGAAGCTGGCGGGCCAGTATTTCGATCGCGCCTTCCGCAAGATGGTTGGCGCTTTCGAAGAGCGCGCCGAGGCGCTTTACGGCAAGAGCAGTTCCAGCGCGACCAGCGCCGCCTGAAGCCGGACCCCGGCGCGGTCGGGCGCGTCGAGCCAGCGTTCCTCTGCCAGCAGTTCTTCCTCGCCGCGCCGCGCGCGGGCGAAGACCACCGTGCCCACCGGCTTTTGCGGGGTGCCGCCATCGGGCCCGGCGATCCCGCTGATCGCCACCGCGACATCGGCCTTGCTGTGCTTCAGCGCGCCTTGCGCCATCGCCCAGGCGCAGGCGATCGACACCGCACCGAATGTCTCGATAATGTCGTTCGCAACGCCCAGCGCTTCATGCTTGGCTTCGTTCGAATAGGTCACGAAACCGCGATCGAGCACCGCCGAGGAGCCGGCAATCTCGGTCAGTGCCGCGCTGACCAGGCCGCCGGTGCAGCTTTCGGCCAGCGCGACCGTGCGCCCGGCGGCGCGGTTCTCGGCGATGACCCGCTGGGCCAGCGCCGCAAGTTCATTGGGCAGCAGGCTGGTGGTCATCAGCGGCCGATCAGGCGTCGCAAATCTTCATTTCCTTGTCGTTTCGCGCGCCGATCACCACCACTTCGGTGACCAGGTCGACAAAGCTTGAAGCCGGCAGCGGCACCAGGGTGCCCAGCACCGCATCGATGTCCTTGCAGTCCTTGGTCTTGATCATGCCGCCGAATTCCTGGACCAGCACGCTTTCCACCAGGGGGCGCATCGCGGTTTCGGGCATGGCTTCCATCATCGCGGTGGTCTGCTGATCGGCATCCCCGCCAAACTTCATGAACGCGCGCTTGGCCATCGGCCAGGCAGCGGTCTGGCCCTTCGCCAGTTCCTTGGAAAGATCGGGCGCGCGGGTGGCCATGAACGAATCGCCAGGCAGGCCAGTCGAGCATTTCTCGACCATGGAATCGACCACGAACGGCAGCATGTAGGCCACCATCCCGCGCAGTTCGGGCCTGGTCATGCACGCGGTCGCGGTTGCCGCCTGGGCCGCGCTGGGCAGAGTGAGAGCGGCGAGAGCGAAGGCACCGGCAAGGCGATTGGCAGTCTTGTTCATGAACCGTGATTCCACGAAATGTTGCAGTTGGTCGGCAGTGTTGCCGTGAAATCGGCGGCAAATCCAGCGTGAATGCTCAATTTGCCAACAGCGTTGCAACGGCCTGTGCGGCAATACCTTCACCCCGGCCAGTAAAGCCGAGCCGCTCGGTGGTTGTCGCCTTGACGCTGACGCTCGAGACCGGAGCCTGCAACAGGTCTGCCAGCCGGGCCCGCATGGCCTCGCGGTGCGGGCCAATCCTGGGCGCCTCGCAGATGATGGTCAGGTCGATATTGCCGATCCGGTATCCGGCCCGCGCGGCCAGATCGACCGCATGAACCAGGAACCGGTCCGAGCTTGCCCCTTTCCATTGCGGATCGCTGGGCGGGAAATGGCTGCCGATATCGCCCGCGCCGATCGCGCCAAGGATCGCGTCGACCAGTGCGTGGATCGCAACATCGGCATCGCTGTGCCCGGCGAGCCCGCGCGGGTGGTCGATCCTGACCCCGCACAGCCACAGTTCCTCGCCATCGGCCAGGCGATGAACGTCATAGCCGGTCCCGATCCTGAGCGGCGGTGCGTCAGCGGCGAAATCGCCGGCAAAGGTCAGCTTGTGCAGCTTTTCGTCTCCTTCGACGAGCGCGACTTCCAGGCCAGCAGCGCGCAGGACCTGGGCGTCATCGGTTGCATCGCTCGCTCCGCCCCAGGCGCGGTGTGCCGCGAGGATGGATGCAAAGCGAAAGGCCTGCGGCGTCTGCACCCGGCGCAGCAACTCGCGGTTCGCCGGAGCGCCCATCAAATCGCCGCGGGCCTCGGTAAGGCTGTCGGCCACCGGCTGAACCGGAATGGCGCCGGGCCGATCCGCCAGCGCAGCGACCATCCGCGCGATCACCGGCTGGGTCAGTCCCGGGCGCGCCGCATCGTGAATCAGGACCGCGCCGGGCATGTCCGGCTCGAGCATTTCGAGCGCCTTGCGCACCGATTCCTGCCGGGTCGCCCCGCCAATCACCAGGCGGATGCCCGGGATTCCTTCCAGCGATGCCCGGGCCATGCTTTCGCCGCCTGCGGGAATCGCGACGATAATCGGTGCCACTCCGGCCCGGGCCAGCGCCTCGGCCGAATGGCGCACCACCGGCTTGCCGCGCCACGGCGCGAACTGCTTGGGAACGGCCTGGCCGGCGCGCAGCCCCTGGCCGGCCGCGACGATCACGGCAGCGGTGGAAGGGCGGGCCTGGGGATCGCTCATGCTGCAACGCGGTATAGGCTTGCTCTCGCCGGGGCAATTCCCTATGTGCTGCCCAAATTTTAGGCAGTGCCATGACAAATCCGCTTCCCGCCCCCCCGCAGTGGACTCCGATCGATGTCGGGCCGGTGCGGATCGACTGTCCGGTGATCCTGGCGCCGATGACCGGCGTCACCGATCTGCCGTTCCGCCGCCTGGTGCGGCGGTTCGGCTCGGGTCTCAATGTCACCGAGATGATCGCCAGCCCGGCGGCGATCCGCGAGACGCACCAGTCGGTGCAGAAGGCCGCCTGGGATCCGATCGAGGAACCGGTCTCGATGCAGCTGGTCGGCTGCGAGCCCGAGCAGATGGGCGAAGCGGCCAAACTGCAGGAAGACCGCGGTGCCGCGATCATCGACATCAACATGGGCTGCCCGGTCAAGAAGGTGGTCAACGGCGATGCCGGCTCGGCGCTGATGCGCGACATTCCGCTTGCTACCAAGCTGATCGAGGCGACGGTCAAGGCCGTAAAGGTGCCGGTCACGGTCAAGATGCGGATGGGCTGGTGCCATGACAGCCTCAACGCGCCAGAACTTGCCCGGATTGCCGAGGATCTGGGCGCGAAGATGGTGACCGTCCACGGCCGCACCCGCAACCAGATGTACCGGGGCGAGGCCGACTGGGCCTTTGTCCACTCGGTCAAGGAAGCGGTTTCGATTCCGGTGATCGTCAATGGCGATATCTGCTCGATCCAGGACAGCGCCCGGGCGCTCGAGCAGTCGGGCGCCGATGGGGTGATGATCGGGCGCGGGGCCTATGGCCGGCCGTGGCTGCTGGCCCAGGTGATGCACTGGTTGAAGACCGGGCAGGAGCTGGCCGATCCCGATCTCGATGCGCAGTTTGACCTGGTGCTTGAGCACTACCGCTGGATGCTCGATCATTACGGCGAGCACACCGGGGTGCGCATGGCCCGCAAGCACCTTGCCTGGTACACGCGCGGGCTGTCCGGGTCGGCGGCATTCCGCAACAAGATCAACTTCATCGATGGCTCCGATGAAGTGGTGCGTGAGCTGCGTGAGTTCTACGATCCTTTCCTCAGCCGGGCGGCGGCCTGATGCTCGATCCCTTGCGCCAGCTGGCCAGCCTGCCTCACGCGGTGGTACTGCTTGCGCCAGGGCAAAAGGTGGCAGCCGCCAATCCGGCGGCAGAACAGCTGCTGGGGCAGTCATTCCGGAGGCTTGAGGGCCGACCATTGCTCGAACTGCTGCGCTTCGATGAAGATCGCCTGGCCGAACGGCTGGCCGAAACCGAAGCCCAGCTTTCCGCCCGCGCGACCGGCATCTACGTGGTTGGCCAGGGGCCTCGCCGGGTCGATGTGACCGTGGCGCCGGTGATCGACCAGCCGGGCTGGCAGCTTCTGACGATCCACGACATCGGCGGCGCCGAAGCGATGCGCGAGACGCAGGTTTCGGGCGAGGATTCGATGCTGCGCGCGCCCGAGGTCCTGGCGCACGAGATCAAGAACCCGCTCGCCGGGATCCGCGGCGCGGCGCAGCTGCTGGGCCGCAAGCTCGACGGCAATGATCTGGCCATGACCCGCCTGATCGCCGACGAGGTTGACCGGATCGCCAAGCTGATCGACCAGATGCAGTCGCTCTCGCGCCGCACCGCTCCCGTGCTTGCTCCGTGCAATCTCCATGAAGCGGTGCGCAGGGCCCGCGCGGTGATCGAGGCGGGCGGCAGATCACCGCAAATCGCGGAAGAGTTCGACCCATCGCTTCCCGCGGTGCTGGGCAATGCCGATTCGCTTGTCCAGGTGCTGATCAACCTGCTGGCCAATGCCGCCGATGCCGTAAGCGGGATCGAAGACCCCCGGATTGTCGTGCGCACCCGCTTTGCCAGCGGCCTGCAACTCCACCGCGCGGCCGATGGCCAGCCGGTACGATTGCCGATCGAACTGCGCGTCAGCGACAATGGCCCGGGAATCGATCCCGTGCTGCGCGACCACATTTTCGAGCCTTTCGTTACCGGCAAGAAAAGCGGCCAGGGGCTGGGGCTGGCATTGGTGCGCCGCCTGGTCACCGACATGAGCGGGCGGGTGACCCACGACCGCGACGAGGCGGGAGGCTGGACCCATTTCCGCATTCATCTGCCGCTTGTCGAAGAGCGGCACAGGCCACATCGGGAGGAAGCGGCATGAGCGTGCTGCTGGTTGAAGACGATGCGAGCATTGCGCTGGTGATCACCGCCGCGCTCGAAGCCGAGGGCTTCGCGGTGACCTGTTGCGATTCGATTGCGGAGCGTGACCGGCTGCTGGCCGAACGCGCCTATGCGGCGCTGGTTACCGATGTCATGCTGACCGATGGCGACGGAATCGAAACGCTGGGGGCGGTGCGCGCGGCAGCGCCCGACATGCCGATCATTATCCTTTCGGCGCAGAACACGCTCGATACCGCGGTGCGCGCCAGCGATACCGGGGCCTTTGAATATTTCCCCAAGCCGTTCGACATCGACGAACTGGCCCGCACGGTGCGGCAGGCGGTTGGCAATGCTTCCTCGCGGGGGGGAGGGGAGGAGGACGCGCCGGTCGCGGGCCTGCCGCTGGTCGGTCGCTCGGCCGCGATGCAGGCAGTCTATCGGATGATCACCCGCGTTCTGCGCAACGATCTGACCGTGCTGGTGCTTGGCGAAAGCGGAACCGGCAAGGAACTGGTCGCCGAGGCAATCCACCAGCTGGGACACCGCAAGTCCGGCCCCTTCGTGGCGGTCAACACCGCGGCAATTCCCGCGGACCTTATCGAAAGCGAGCTGTTCGGGCACGAGAAGGGTGCCTTCACCGGCGCGGTCGCGCGCCATGCCGGCAAGTTCGAGCAGGCCCAGGGCGGGACGCTGTTCCTTGACGAGATCGGCGACATGCCGCTCGAAGCCCAGACGCGGCTGCTGCGCGCACTGCAATCGGGGAAGATCCGCCGGGTCGGCGGACGCGAGGACGTGGGAATCGACGTGCGGATCATCGCCGCCACCAACCGCGACCTTGAACCGATGATTGCGGCGGGAACCTTTCGCGAGGACCTGTACTACCGGCTCAATGTCGTGCCGATAACGCTGCCGCCGCTGCGCGAACGGAGCGATGACGTGCCGGCACTGGCGCGGCATTTTCTCGTGCAAGCGGCGGGAGAAGGACTGCCCCGGCGGCGCTTGTCCGACGATGCGGCCACGTTGCTGTCCGCCCAGCCGTGGCGCGGCAATGTGCGCGAACTGCGCAATTTCATCTACCGCCTTGCGTTGCTGGCCCGCGAGGACCTGGTCGATGCCGAAGGGCTCGAAGCGATAATGACCAGTAAGGCTAATGCCGCGGAACACACCGACCAGGCCGCGCTCGATGCCGCCGTGGTCGGTTGGCTCAACGAGAGTCGGCCGGCCGCTGGCCAGGTCTATGACGCGGCGTTGGCCGCGTTCGAACGGCCGCTGTTTGTCGAAGCGCTGCGCTTGACTGGCGGCAATCAGCTGCGGGCGGCGCAGCATTTAGGTATCAATCGCAATACCTTGCGCAAGCGATTGACCGACCTGGCGATCGATCCCGGCGAACGCCAGCGCTAAGCGCGCGGTCCGCGAACCGAAAGCCCTTGCAACATTGCAACAGCGGTGTTGTATTCGCGCAACGATGGAGCCATCCCGCCCCCTGGACCGCACGCCCGACCGCCGCAAGGCATGGGCACGCATCCGGCGCCGGGCGCAACTCGCGGTGCGGCGCTCGAACCTGTTCCAGATCCTCGAGATCGGTTCGGTCATTGCCTTCCTGACCATGACCGGGATTACCTGGTATGCCTTTCAGGCCCAGGCCGATCGCGGACAACTGCTGCCGACCGAACTGACTTCGACGCTGCTCGTCGGCACGCTCGTTCCGGCGATGGCGATCCTGGTCCTGCTGGGGCGGCGGCTTGCCCTGCAGCGCGCGCAGGAGCAAATCGGGCGCAGCGGGCAGCTTCACGTGCGCCTGGTGTTCCTGTTTTCGCTGATTTCCGCGGTGCCGACGCTGCTGGTGGTGATCTTCGCCTCGTTCCTGTTCCAGTCAGGTGTCGAGTTCTGGTTTTCCGACAAGTCGCGCGGGCTGCTGGAAAACGCCAACCAGCTGGCGATCGGCTATTCCGAGCAGATCAAGAAGGACATGGAGTACGAAACGCTGGCGATGTCCGCCGACATTGCCGACTTCCTGGCGCACGACAGTTTCGACAGTCCGGCCTTCCCGGAAATGTATTCGTACAACGTCCACAACCGCAAGCTCGACGAATCGGTGATCCTGCAGAAGGGTCGCGACGGCGTCCTGCGGCGGCAGGCCGTGGCCAGCGGTCCGCAGCCGCTGTCCGAAAACGTCTCCAACGAAGTGCTGCGCCAGCTTGATCGGGGTGAGCGGATCGTCGTCAACTCCTCGGCCAAGAGCGTCCAGGCGGTGACCCCGATCGATCGCCGGGCAGGACTTTACCTCTATACCGAGCGCAAGTCCGATCTGCTTTCGGCCGGCTACGCGCAGAACATCGTGCGTGCCTATGACGAGCTGACCCAGCGAACGCGGATCCAGCAATTGCGCTTCAACGTTGCGCTGTTCGTCGCGAGCCTCGCGCTGGTCGGGCTTTCGGTGTGGTTCGCGCTGCGCTTTGCCGACCGGCAGGTGAAACCGCTTTACGATCTGGTCGATGCCGCGCGCGAGGTTGGTTCGGGCAACTTCTCGATGCGGGTCGAAGGGCGGACCGGAGCAGACGAGGTCGGCCTGCTCAATCGTGCCTTCAACCGCATGACCCAGCAGCTCGAGCGGCAGAACCAGGCCCTGCTCGGCGCCAACCAGCAGCTCGACGAGCGCCGTGCCTTCATGGAAGCCGTTCTCGAATCGGTAACCGCGGGGATCATCAGCACCAACAAGCAGGGCGAGATCCGGCTGATGAACGGGTCCGCGCAGAAACTGCTGCTCGAGCGCGACGGTGAGGTGCCGATCGGAACCGAGCTGGCTCAGGTCGCCCCGCAGATCGCCGCACTGGCGGAAAGCGGGGAGGAAGGGGGGATTGTCCAATTCTCCAAGGGGAGCGAGCTCCTGACCCTGGCGGTCAAGTCCACCCGCTCGCCCACCGGGCATGTGGTAACCTTCGAGGACATCACCCGGCAGCTGGTCGACCAGCGCCAGGCCGCCTGGTCCGACGTCGCGCGGCGCATCGCGCATGAAATCAAGAACCCCCTGACCCCGATCCAGCTGGCAACCGAGCGGCTCAAGCGGCGCTATGCCAAGCAGGTCGTCGCCGATGGCGACCTGTTCGAGGAACTGACCGGCACGATCATCCGGCAGGTTGGCGAACTTAGGCGAATGGTCGACGAGTTTTCCTCGTTCGCGCGGCTTCCCAAGCCCTTGTTCCGCGGTGAAGATCCGGTGGATCTCGCCCGTCAGGCGCTGTTCCTGCAGGAAGTCGCCCGGCCCGACATCAATTTCGCTTTCGCCGCCGATGCAGACCTGGGCATCATCGCCTGCGACCGGCACCAGTTCGGCCAGGCCATGACCAACGTGCTCAAGAATGCCGTCGAAGCGGTCGAAGGCCGGCAGAAGACCGCTGACGCCGACTATCGCGGGCGGATCACGGTCACCATCAAGGGCAGCAACGAGGATGTCGTCGTCACCGTGGCCGACAATGGCATCGGCCTGCCGCAGGACGGCGAGCGGATCATGGAGCCCTATGTCACCACGCGCGACAAGGGCACCGGCCTTGGCCTCGCGATCGTCAAGAAGATCGTCGAGGAACACGGCGGCGAAATCCATTTCGCGGCGGGCGAGACCGAAGGAACCGTCGTTACCATGCGCTTCGCGCGCGATCCGCTCGACCGGCAGGAAAAGCCGGAAGCGGCGGAATAGTTCGAGAATAGAGGTAGATTGAATGGCGCTCGAAATTCTTATCGTCGATGACGAACGCGATATCCGCGATCTCGTGGCCGGCGTGCTGAGCGATGAAGGCTATGAATGCCGCACTGCGGGTGACAGCATCAGCGCGCTGCAGATGATCGACGAGCGCCGTCCCAGCCTGGTGCTGCTCGACGTGTGGTTGCACGGCAGCCCGATGGATGGGCTCGAAGTGCTCGACGCGATCAAGCAGCGCGAGCCCGAACTGCCGGTGATCATCTTTTCCGGCCACGGCAATATCGACACGGCGGTTTCCGCGATCGGTCGCGGGGCGATGGATTTCATCGAGAAGCCGTTCGAGGCCGAGCGCCTCTTGCTGCTGGTCGGACGCGCGACCGAGACCGAACGGCTTCGGCGCGAAAACGCCCGGCTGCGCGAAGGGTTCGTGACCTCGGACGAGTTCACCGGCAATTCGACCGCGATCAACCAGGTCCGCGCCACGCTCAAGCGGGTGGCCAATACCGGCAGCCGGCTGCTGATCAGCGGTCCGGCGGGATCGGGCAAGGAAGTCGCCGCACGGTTGCTGCACAGCTGGAGCGGGCGTTCGAACGGCGCCTTCGTCACGGTCAATTCGGCAAGGATCACGCCCGAACGATTCGAGCAGGAACTGTTCGGCGAGGAGGCCGGGGGCAAGCTGGTGCGCGCCGGCTTGCTGGAAATGGCCGACGGCGGAACGCTGTACCTCGACGAAGTGGCCGACATGCCGCTGTCCACCCAGGCCCGCATCCTGCGCGTGCTGACCGATCAGTCGTTCGTGCGGATGGGCGGCAACCGGCAGATTCGCGTCGATGTCCGCGTGGTTTCCTCCACCGCCCGCGACCTGGAAAAGGAGATCGCCGAGCGCCGCTTCCGCGAAGACCTGTTCTACCGGCTCAATGTCGTGCCTGTGACGATCCCCTCGCTGGCCGAACGCCGCGACGATATTCCCACCCTGGTCGATCACTTCTTCGCCCGCTTTGCCGCGGATCAGGGCGTGCCGCCGCCCGAAGTCACGCCCGAGGCGGTCGCCGCGCTGCAAAGCTATGAATGGCCGGGCAATGTGCGCCAGCTCCGCAACGTGGTCGAACGCACGATCATCCTGACCCCGCGCGACAGGTTGGCCCGCATCGAAGCGGACATGCTGCCGACCGAGGTGATCTCGGGCCGCATTTCCGGCGACAACGGCATGCCCTCGCTGATGGGCGTCCCGCTGCGCGAGGCGCGCGAGAACTTCGAGCGCGAGTACCTCAAGGTTCAGATCAAGCGGTTCTCGGGCAACATCTCGCGCACCGCGAGCTTCATTGGCATGGAGCGGTCCGCGCTGCACCGCAAGCTCAAGCTGCTGGGCATGGTCGACCGCCGCGATGACGACGAGGACCTGGGCGAGATGGAAAGCCAGGATTGAAGCCTGGCAGCGAAATCTCCGTTTACCAAGGCCCCAAAGGGGACTAAGCTGAATCCCGAAAAGCGGCCAAGTCAATTGGCCAGATTGCGGACCGCAGTGGCGGCCGCCAACAAGAAGGAGACGCTTTGTGACCTCACGGACCCTCACCGCGCGCCCGCGCCCGGCCAAGGCAGAACCCGAGCCCGAAAAGCAGGAAGCACCGGCACCCGTGCTTATTCCGGCGGGGGCCAAGGGACAGAACCTGCAGGACCAGTTCCTCAACCTGCTGCGCAAGAACAAGACCCCGGTTACCATGTTCCTGGTCAAGGGCGTCAAACTGCAAGGCATCGTCACCTGGTTCGACAACTTCTCGATCCTGCTGCGCCGCGATGGCCAGGCCCAGCTGGTCTACAAGCACGCGATCTCGACGATCATGCCCAGCCTGCCGATCGATGCCGGCCAGTTCGGCGTCACCACCGAAGGCGGCAAGAAAGTCCGCCTGCTGCAGGACGTGTTCCTGTCCAGCGTCCGCCAGGCCGAGGTCCAGGTCACCATGTTCCTGGTCAACGGCGTGATGCTGCAGGGCCGCGTTGCGGCATACGATTTGTTCTGCATGCTGCTTGAACGCGAAGGCTACGTGCAACTGGCCTACAAGCACGCGGTCTCGACGATCCAGCCGCTTGGTCCGGTGGATCTCACCGGTGACGCAGAGGAAGGCGAAGAAGCCTGATCTTTGGCGAGGAAACCGATGGCGAGGTAACCCGCGGCGCGCGGGCCCTGATCGTGTACCCGGAGTTCAAGCGGGGCGGGGCAGGGGTCGATACCGCTGCCCGGCTCGAAGAGGCGCGCGGGCTGGCACTGGCGATCGGACTGGTCGTGGCCGATGCCTTCGCCATTCCGATCCGCGAAGCGCGCGCCGGCACGCTGTTCGGTGAAGGCCAGATCCAGAACATCGACGTTGCCTGCAACCTGGGTGAGGCCGAACTGGTGATCGTCGATGGTGCGCTATCGGCGATCCAGCAGCGCAACCTCGAGGACAAGCTCAAGCGCAAGGTCATCGACCGGACCGGCCTGATCCTCGAGATCTTTGGCGAGCGCGCGGCAACCGCCGAAGGACGCTTGCAGGTCGAGTTGGCGCACCTCGATTACCAGGCCGGCCGACTGGTGCGCAGCTGGACCCACCTTGAACGCCAGCGTGGCGGCTTCGGCTTCCTGGGCGGCCCGGGTGAAACCCAGATCGAGGCCGACCGCCGCCTGATCCGCGACCGCATGGCCAAGCTGCGGCGCGAGCTTAACCAGGTGCGCCGCACGCGCGGGCTTCACCGCAGCCGCCGCGAAAAGGCTCCCTGGCCGGTCATTGCGCTGGTCGGCTATACCAACGCCGGAAAATCGACGCTGTTCAACCGGCTGACCGGGGCGGGGGTAATGGCCGAGGATCTGCTCTTCGCCACGCTCGACCCGACCATGCGGCGAATCCGCCTGCCCGGTGTGGACAAGGCGATCCTTTCCGACACCGTGGGTTTCATCTCGGACTTGCCGACCCAGCTGGTTGCAGCGTTTCGCGCGACGCTTGAGGAAGTGACCGCAGCCGATGTGATCGTCCATGTCCGCGACATCGCCAACCCCGACACCGCGGCCCAGAAGCGCATGGTGCTCGACGTGCTGGGCGAACTCGGGCTGATCGAGGCCGAGGGCGCCACTCCCAAAGTTCCGATTGTCGAGGCCTGGAACAAGTGGGATCTGCTTGACGGCGACCGCCGCGAAGACCTCAGGGAGCTGATCACGGCGCACAGCGACGAGGTGATTGTACCGGTCTCAGCCTTGACCGGCGAGGGCTGCGAGGAGCTCTTGGAGGCGGTCGGCAAACTGCTGACCCAGGGTGCGCGGCTTCACAATTTCGTCCTGCCCGCAAGCGACGGCCAGCGGCTCGCCTGGCTCCATGCGCATGGCGAGGTGATCAGCGATGTCGAAGCGGGTGAGGATGAGCGGGGTCCGCTGCGCCGGCTGGAAGTGCGGCTCGATCCGCGCGAGCTAGGACGCTTTGCCCGTCTCTGAGGCTTTGATCATCTGCCACAGCTCTTCCTGCTGATCGAGTGAAAGCGCGGCGAAATCGACCCCGCGCCGGGTGGCCAGGCTCTCCATGCCGTGAAAGCGCCGCTCGAACTTGGCATTGGCCGCGCGCAGCGCATCTTCCGCGGCGATCCCGTGGGCGCGGATCAGGTTGACCGCGGCAAACAGGAGGTCGCCGGCCTCTTCGCTGCGTTCTGCATCCGTTCCGGCAGCGGCCAGTTCGTCGATTTCCTCGGCCAGCTTGGCTGCCGGACCCGCGGTATCGCCCCAGTCGAAGCCCTGCCGCGCCGCACGCTTCTGGAGCTTTTCCGCCCGCATCAGTGCGGGCAGGGCGAGGGCAACCCCGTCGAGCGCGCTCTTCGCGCCCTTGGCCTTGCGTTCCTCGGCCTTGAGCCGTTCCCAGCGATCCTCGCGGCTCTGGCCAAGATCGGGTGCATCGCCGAAGATATGCGGGTGACGCGATTCCATCTTTGCTGCGATTGCCTCGGCAACGTCGGCGAAAGTGAACATGCCAGCTTCCTCGGCGATCCGGGCGTGGAACACGACCTGAAGCAGCAGGTCGCCAAGTTCATCCTTCAGCGCCGCCATGTCCTGGCGCGCGATGGCGTCGGCGACCTCGTAGGCTTCCTCGATCGTATAGGGGGCGATGGTGGCAAAGCTCTGCGCCCGATCCCATTCGCAGCCGCGCACGGGATCACGCAGCAGCGCCATTATCGAGAGAAGGCGATCGAGAGGAGACCTGGCTGGTTCGGACATATTGGAATGATAATATATATTATGTTAAATCAAGATGCGGTGAGACACGACCTCACGGTTGAAATTCGCTCAGAATGAGGGTCAGCCCCGCAATCAGGGCTACCCAGATCAAAGCTACACGAACCTGTGTCGAGCGACCCCATCCGGCGGAACCGGCATTCGCCCTGAAAGCGCGCCAGTTGAGAAACAGCCAGCCTAGCGATGCAATCAGTGCGACTGTGGCTGTCGTTGTCATCACGCCGCAACCTCCAGCCCGTCGTAAGCCACCAGCACATGCGCCGGGACTTCAGCCTGCAAGGTGGCATAATCGAGGCTCTTGTCGAGATGCGTCAGCACGCCGGTTCCGGTGCGCGTGGCTTCGATCAGTTCGAGCGCCATCGCCAGATTGGCATGGGTCGGATGTGCTTCGCGGCGCAGGCAATCGCTGATCAGCACGTCGACACCCGAAAATAGCTCGATCATCTCGCGCGAGATCGTGCTGAAGTCTGTAGCATATCCGATTGATTTACCGTCGCAATCGAACCGGTAGGCCGTGGTCTCTCCGGGTCCGTGCGGCATCTGGCAGTGGCGCACGCCAAAGCCGGCGCACATCCTGAGGCGATCGAGCGTATCGAGCTCGATCAGCGTCGGATAACCGTGCTGTCCGGCAAAGACATAGCCGAACCGCGCGCGCAGGATCCGTGCGATCTCGCTCTGCGCAAAGCCCGGGATCGGCCCGGCGCGGCCATAGCGCAGCACCCGCAGGTCATCGATGCCGTGGCAATGATCGGCATGCTCATGGGTCCAGAACACCGCATCGATGCGGTCGATGTCGTTGGCAAGCAGCTGCATGCGAAGATCGGTCGAAGTGTCGACCAGCAAGCGCTTGCCAGCCTGGTTCTCAACCATGATCGAAACGCGCGAGCGGCGGTTCCTCGGCTCGTTCGGGTCGCATTTTCCCCAATCGTTGCCGACCCGCGGCACGCCGGTCGATGTCCCGCAGCCGAGGATCAGCGCCTTCACAGGCCTGCCTTTGCAAACAGCCTTGCGAAATTGCGGGTCGTGCCCGCTTCCAGCGCTTCGGGGCTTTCCCCGCGCAAGGCGGCGACGAAACGCGCGGTATCTGCCGTAAAGGCGGGTTCGCAGACCTGGCCGCGATGCGGGACCGGGGCCAGGAATGGTGCATCGGTTTCAACCAGGATCCGATCCTCGGGCAATTCGGCGGCAATCGCCTGCAAGTCCTTGGCATTCCTGAATGTAACGATTCCTGAAAGCGAAATCGTCAGGCCCAGATCAAGCACCTTGCGGGCAAAATCGGCCGATGCGGTGAAGCAATGGATCAGCGCGGGATAGACCCCTTTCTCCATTTCCTCGGCCATGATCGCAAAGGTATCGTCCTCGGCATCGCGGGTGTGCACGATCAGCGGCAGACCGGTCTGGCGTGCGACCGAAATATGCCGCCTGAACAAGGCCTTCTGTGTCTCGCGCTCGGAATGATCGTAATAGTAGTCAAGCCCGGTTTCGCCGATCGCGATCACCCGCGGATGTTCGGCGGCTTCAAGCAGCGCCGCCTCGCCCATGTCGGCGTGTCCATCGGCCTCGTGCGGATGGATGCCCACCGAAGCCCAGACATCGCATTCCCGCTCGGCCGTGGCGATCACCTGGTCCCATTCGCGTTGGCGGGTCGAGATCGACAGGAAGCCCCCCACCCCGGCCGCGCGGGCGCGCGCAAGCACGCCTTGCTGGTCCTCGACCAGGCCCTTGTATTCAAGGTGGCAGTGCGAATCGATCAGCATCACTCTTCCGCCGGCAGTTCCAAACGCGGGAACAGCGGCGTTGGTGCCGCAAGCCGCCATGCACTTTCCGCGAGCGGCGAATACCAGTGCCCCGCGATGCCCTGATAGCCCCGGATTTCCGCCGGAATGCCCATCATGTCGAGCAGCGCATCGGCCTTTTCGGGGATGACCGCGCGGATCCCGACCGCAAGCTGGGCAATGCAGATGTACAGCGTCGCCAGCACTGTCTCCATGCGCTCGGGATCGGTCTTGCGCAGGGTCCAGGGCGCCTGCTCGTCGATATAGGCGTTGCAGGCGAAGACAGCGCGCAGCCAGGCGTCAATGCCCTGCTGCAATGCCAGATCGTCGAACGCGGCGGGCACCTCCTGCTGCACCGCCTTGCCGACAAGGTCGAACAGCGCATTGTCGGCAGCATCGTGCCCATTGATCTTCGGCAGCGCTCCCTCGAGGTTCTTGGCGATGAAGCTGAGACTGCGCTGCGCGAGGTTGCCGAAGGCGTTGCCCAGTTCGGTATTTCCCCGCATTACAATGGCTTCTGGCGAATAGCTTCCGTCCTGGCCGAACGCCACCTCGCGCATCAGGAAATAGCGCAGGACATCGACGCCGAATCGTTCCGCAAGGTCCATCGGATCGGTGACATTGCCCAGCGACTTCGATTCCTTTTGCCCGCGGTTGAGCAGGAATCCGTGGCTGAACACGTGGCGGGGAATTGCGAGGCCCGCGCTCCACAGGAAGGCGGGCCAGTAGATCGTGTGGAAGCGGGTAATGTCCTTGCCGATCAGGTGCAGATCGGCCGGCCAGTAGCGCGAAAACAGGCCGTCTTCATCAGGAAAGCCCAGCCCGGTGATGTAGTTCGTCAGCGCATCGACCCACACGTACATCACGTGGTTTTCGCTGCCGGGAACCTTGACCCCCCAGTCGAAACTGGTGCGCGAGACCGAAAGATCGCGCAGTCCGCCTTCGACAAAGCGCATGATCTCGTTGCGGCGGCTTTCGGGCCGGATGAAATCCGGCTGTTCGGTGTAGAGCCTGAGCAGCGGTTCGGCGTATTTCGAAAGGCGGAAGAACCACGATTCCTCCACGGTCCATTCCACCGGAGTGCCTTGCGGCGAGAGCTTCTCGCCCCCCTCCCCGGCGGTCAGTTCGCTTTCATCGTAGTAGGCTTCGTCGCGGACCGAGTACCAGCCTTCGTAGCGATCGAGATAGAGATCGCCGTTCGCTTCCATCCGCCGCCACAGCTCCTGGCTGGCATCATGGTGGCTGGCTTCGGTGGTGCGCTGGAAGAGATCATACGAGACATTCAGTCCTTGGCACATGTCGATGAAATGTTGTGTCATTTCATCTGCAAGTTGCTTTGGCGTCACGCCCAGGTCACGGGCCTTCTGCGCCATCTTGAGGCCGTGCTCGTCGGTCCCGGTCTGGAACCGCACGTCGCGGCCCTGCATCCGCTGGTGGCGCGCGATCACGTCGGCGGCGATCGCTTCATAGGCATGGCCGATGTGCGGGCGTCCGTTCGGATAGGAAATCGCGGTGGTGATGTAGAATGGTTCGGCCATGGCCGGCTTTCAGACTTTCGTGTGCGGGATCAGGCGGTCTCTCTAGGCATGGCGAGCGAGGCCAGCAAGGCCCCCAGTTCCATCGCGACCAGCCCGGGATCGAAGTTGTAGGTCGGCAACTGCCCCGCCAGCTTGACCAATTCGCCATGCGCGGCAATGACCTGGCCATCGCGATTCCGGTCCTTGCCAAGCTCGGCGGCGACCACGGCGCGGGCCAGATCGAGCGCGGCCAGCTGCCGCTCGCGATCGGGACGGGCGCCGATTTCCTCGGCGAGCGCGCCGCGCAGGGCGAAATGTTCGTCGCCTTCGGCAGTGAGGCGCAGCATCAGTTCATGCAGCGTGCCGAGATCCTGCTCGACGAATTCGAGCGCGGCGCCGGGGGATCCATCGGCGGCGGCGATCGCGGCGGCGCGGGTTTCGGCATTGGCCTGCGGTGCCTCGCGGCGCAGGATTGCGTCGATTTCCTCGCCTGTCAGCGGACTGAACCGCATGATCCGGCAGCGCGAGCGGATGGTCGGAAGCAGCCGCCCCAGTCGGTGCGCGACGAGCAGGAAATAGGTTCCGGCGGGCGGTTCCTCGAGGCTCTTGAGCAGGGCGTTGACCGCGCCCTTTTCCATGTCGTCGGCAGGGTCGATGATGATCACCCGGCGGCTGCCGAGCGTTGGCCGGGTGGTCAGCCGCGCCTGCATTCGGCGAACCTGGTCGACGGTAATATTCCGCTTTGTCTGGAATGGTTTACCTTCGGCTTTTTTCTCTTCCTCTGAATCGTTGAGCGGCAGGTGATCGAGCAGCAGGATGTCGGGATGGGCCTGCCATGCGGGCTGGGCAATGCCTTCCTCGGCAACCAGTTCTGCGGCGGCGCGGCGGGCGAAAAGGCCCTTTCCCAGGCCCTTGACCCCCGAGAGGATCCAGGCGTGATGCATCCGGGCCGACCCGCTTGCCGCGTGCCATTCGCGCCAGGCTTCGTCATGTCCGTGCAGCGCCTTCAAGACGCACCTAGACGGGTCTGAAGGGCAGCAAGAACATCCTGGAACACTTCTTCCGGCGTACCATCGCCGGCGATCCGGGCGAACCGCTCCGGCTCGGCCTCCGCCAGCGCCGAAAAGGCTGCCGCGACCCCCGCGTGATAGGCGGCGCCGCGTCCGCCGATCCGGTCTGGCGCATCGCCGTCGCGAGCCGCGGTTCGCGCCTGGGCAACTTCGGGCGAGACTTCGATCAGCAGGGTCAGGTCGGGCAGCAGTCCCATGCTGCCGATCCGGTGCAGGTCGAGCACGTCAGCATCGCACAGCCCCCCCGCCCCGCCCTGGTAGGCGCGGCTCGAATCGACGAAGCGGTCGCAGATCACCCATTGGCCCTTTTCGAGCGCGGGCCGGATCAGCCGCTCGACATGATCGGAGCGGGCCGCGGCGAACAGCAGCGCCTCGGCGCGCGGGTGCCAACCCTCGCCATCGGTGCCGAGCAGCAGGACGCGGATCGCTTCGGCGCCGGGGGTGCCGCCGGGCTCGCGGGTGACGACGCAGGAAATGCCGCGTTCTTCAAGCGCCAGCGCGAGCCGCCGGGCCTGGGTGCTCTTGCCGGCCCCCTCGCCGCCTTCGAAGGCTATGAATTTCCCGCGGGTCATTCCACCAGCCCTAGCAGGCCGGCAACGATCCTGTCGAATGTTCCCGCGAGGCCGACCGCGCGAGCGGTAACCAGCGGCAGGACATGGACCGGCTGCCCCGGCATCGCGATCTCCAGCCGGGCAACCTGCTGACCCTTGGCAAGCGGCGCGCGGAGCGGACCCTGGTAGACGATCCGCCCGGAAACCCGCGCGGAGCCGCCGCCGCTGGGCAGCGAAAGCGCGAAAGCGCGCGGAACGGTCAGCTGCACCTGGCGCACATCGCCGCCCTGGACCCTTGCGGCGCCGACAACGAATCCGGGGGTGAGGAAAGACCGGTTGTCCCACGCCCGATAGCCCCATTCGGCAAGGCTGCGCGAGGCGCTGGCGCGGGCCGCTTCGCTGGGCGCGCCGCCGATCACCACGACCAGCCGCCGCCCCTGGCGTTCGACCGCGCCGAGGAAATTGAACCCGGCCTCGCGGGTGAAGCCGGTCTTGATCCCGTCGGCGCCGGGCAGCACCCCGGCAAACGGATCGTGGCTGGCGAGGCGCGCGCCGCGCCAGATCATCGTCTTGTGCCCGAAATACTTGCGGTAGAGCGCCGGATGGTCGGCGATCAGGGCAGTCGCCAGGCGGACCATGTCGTTGGCGGTGACATAGGTCTTGCCGCCATCGGGCAGGCCATTGACGCTGGCGAAGTGGCTGCCCTTCATGCCGATCGCGCTGGCGCGGGCGTTCATCGCCTCGGCAAAACGTTCGCGGCTGCACAGGGCTGCTTCCGCCAGCGCGACCGCGGCATCGTTGGCCGAAACCGTGGTCGTGCCCATCAGCAGGTCGCCGATCCGCACCCGCTCTCCCGCCCTGAGGTTGAGCGTGGTCCCCCGCCCCGACCAGCGCGCGGCCTGGTGGCTGATGGTGACTTCGGCGCCCTCGTCCAGCCGTCGTTGCACGATCAGGTCGAAGGCGACCAGCGCGGTCATCGCCTTGGTCATCGAGGCGGGCAGCATGCGCTTGTCGGCCGCGCGGGCAAACAGGATCTGGCCCGAGGAGAAATCGGCGAGCAGCGCGACCGGAGCCTGGGCGACACTTGGCGGCTCGAACGATGCGGCCGCGGCCTCTGTCCCGGCTTCAGGCGCGGCGCTGGCGGCGCCGGACAGGGCCAGCGCCAGTGCCAACAAAAAACGCCGCGTCGACACGTGCCCCACCCCCGCCTGGCGCGAGGGATCGGCCCTAGTTCGCGCTCTGGATTCGTGCGTCGCTATAACCCGCGGCCCTGGCCTTCGCCAAGGCGGCCCGGGCCAGAGCCTCGGTGGCAAACGGCCCCATCCGCACCCGCCACAGCTTGCCCACGGTGGTGGCCGAGCCGCCGGTCTTTGCAGCCGCGGCCTTGGCATTGGCCTGATTGGCGAAAGCGCCGACCTGGACCACGAACTTGCCCTTCGCGGCCGGAGCAGCTGCCGCGGCCGGAGCGGGCGTTGGCGTTGGAGCCGGAGCAGGCTTCGGAACCGGCGCTGGAGCGGGAACCGGCTTGGGAACCGGAGCGGGCTTGGGCTTCTTCTCCTTGACCGGTGCTGGCGCGGGCGCGGGCGCGGGCGTCGGAGCAGGCGCCGGAGCAACCACCGGCGCGGGCGCGGCATCGGGCGCGGGGCGAACCACGCCTTCCTGGGTATCGAGCTTGCGCTGCAGGACCGCGACCAGCGACTTCGGCGTATCCATGCGCGCCGGCGCCGGTTGCCCGGCGCGCAGCAGTGCCCGTTCGGGCTCGATCGGATTGACCCGCCGAACGCGGACCGGGATGTTGCCCTTGGCACTGACGCCAAGCTGGGCCGCGGCGCCGGGCGAAAGCTCGATCGCGCTGCGGCTCTGCATCGGTCCGCGCCGTTCGACCCGGACGAGGATCGTCCGCCCGGTCTCGAGCGAGGTGACCTCGACATAGCAGGGCAGCGGCAGCGTGTGATGCGCGGCGGTGATCGCCGGGCCGCCCTCGCTGCCCACTTCGGCGCGGCCGACCACGTCGAAATTCATCGTATCGGCGGGGGTATAGGTTTCGCCACCGGCGCTGTAGGGCGCGCCGATCACGATCGGATAGTCGGCGGCGGGGCCGGTCATCTCGCTCGGCGCGGCAGCCTCGAGGCGGGCTCCCCCTGCCCCGTAGGCGGCCAGGATGGTCAGCGCCGCAAGCGGCAGGGCATGGTCAACGCGCAATCTCATCTGCAAGCAACCCCACGGTCAGAGCGTAGTAGTTCGAGCAGTTGTAATGCAGGATCACCCGATAATTCCCGGTTAACAGGAATGAACCATTCCCCGGCCCGTCGGGTTCGAACAGGGTGGCCAGGGTCTGGTCGTCGATCGCGGCCTGGGGCTGGACGCCCAGCGCCTTCCATTCGGCGACGGTCTTCCACAGCGAATGGCGCGCATGGACATTGCCGCAGCTGGGCGCCTGGAGCTTTTCGGCAAGGCCCGCCCGGTCAAGCCCGGCAGGGACCGAGGCGCGCACCCCCCACGGCTCCCCGCGCCGCCAGCCGGCATCGCGGAAATAGTTGGCGATCGAGGCCAGGGTATCGGCGCGGTTCGACCAGATGTCGGCAAAGCCATCGCCGTCGCCGTCGCGCGCGATCCGCAGATAGACCGAAGGCAGGAATTGCGGATTGCCGAAGGCCCCGGCCCAGCTGCCGACCATCTTCGCGCGCGGAACGCCGCGATCGGCCATCTTGAGCAGCGCCAGAAACTCACCCTCGAACAGCGAGCGGCGGCGTCCTTCATAGGCCAGGCTGGCGAGCGATCGGGCCAGATCGAAATCGCCCTTGACCCGCCCATAGTGCGATTCGTGCCCCCAGATCGCCATCAGCACCTTGGCCGGGACGCCGTATTCGGCTTCGATCCGCGGGACGATCCCGGCGCTTGCGCTCAGCATGTCGCGCCCGCCCGAGATGCGCGCGGCGTCGACATGGTCGCGGTAATAGGGCCAGAACGCGGGCGGCGATCCGGGCCGTGAGCCCGGCTGCGCACGGTCGAGCGAAACGACGCGCGGGTTGAAGGTCAATCCGCTGGTCATCAGATCGATCGAGCGCTGGCTGACCCCTTGCGCCCGCGCCTTGGCCCGGACGAGTTCGAGATAGGCGGCAAACCCGTCCACCGCCTCGGCCTGCGCGGGGACCGCCTGGACCACCGGACTTGCCACCACCACCGGCGCGCCAGCACCCTGCGCCCCGCCCTGCGGCGCCGAAAACAGCGCGGTCGCCGCGCCCAGCGGGGTTGCGAGGAACAGGATGCGCAGCAAGCTCATGTCCCGAGCATCGCACAGGCACGGCGATTCGGGAATTGCCGCTCGCCACGAAACCGGCTAGCGGCCCCAGCCATAGGACAGGTGGCCGAGTGGTTTAAGGCAGCGGTCTTGAAAACCGCCGTGGGTGCAAGCTCACCGTGGGTTCGAATCCCACCCTGTCCGCCAGCCCCTTCGAAAACACTAGGATTTTCCTCGCGTTTCCGCTAAGAGGCTGTTGTCCGCCAAGTTTCCAGTACATAACACTGGTACATAAAAGACGACTTACCCCTGCCGCCGAGGGAGAAATATCGGCGGGGTCGGCTCAAATCTGGTGGAGTCGTAACCGGGGTACGCCGCAATGAGCGGAGTACGCGCCCCACACCTTCAACGCCGTGATGGGGTCTATTACCTGCGACTGCGGGTTCCGGACGCTTTGAGGCCGCTCGTCGGTAAGACGGAGATCGTGAAGTCCTTACGGACTGCATCCCTCCGAATAGCTCGCCCGCGATCCGCCCTCCTCACGGCACTGGTGATGGAGGCATTTGAAATGATTAAGACAACTGAAATGACAGCCAATGACGCGAAGCGGCTCCTTCAGGGCTGTTTTGTGCAAGCAATTGCAAAACAGGAAACAGAACCGCGCTTCGTCCCCCAGACCGATGATTGGGACTATGAGTTTGCGGAGCAGCGAACCTTTGCCGAAGATCGCATCGCGGAACTTGACGGCCAAACCGTTTCGGAAAAGTACGATGGCGAGGTGCTCACGAGGGTTCACGGGCTTTTGACCCGGAACGGGTTCAGCCAGCACGACATATCGGAGGCCAGGTTCAAAGACCTTGCTAACGGTATGGCTCGCATCCTCGTGGAGCAGCAGAAGTTGTTTCTCGCTCGGATCGAGGACCGCTTTGCTACCTACACCCCCTCCGACCCGCTGTTCACGCAAGTCCCGCAGAACCATTCCGGTATGGTCGCGGTTAGCGGCGGGGGAAGCACGTTTCACGGCCCCAACCTTCGGGATGCCGTTGATACCTATTCCCGCCAGCAAGGTCGATCCCGAGCGCGGAAGGCCTGAGATGAAGTGGATTTGGCTTTGCATTTCAATCCATTCTGCCCAGGCCATTTGCGCGCCTGCAGGTGTATGAGCATCTCACATCAATATGAGTTAGGGGAAAAATCGCATTATATCAATATTCTGATATGATGAGAGTTCGCCCGCAGGCTCTTGCCCACCGTTAGAATCCCATTCCGCCTCAAACCCGGGGCAGAATAGACAGGAGAGTCCTGCAAGGGATATGGGACTACCCGATTTGCAGGCCAGATTTTTGCTTTGGACTGCCCTCTTGCCTAATGCCAGATCAGAAGCACTAAGCTTGCTCCTACTAGAATCAGCCAACGGAGACGCCATAGCGAAACCACTAAGAGGCCACAGCCTGCCCCCACCTGTGCACCATTGGCCCGCCCTTGCGCTCTGGCCTCCTCAACACGCCTTAGCGTTTCCGGGTCAAGCTCAGTCAAGTTTTTCCTCCGCCATCTGCCGGATTGCCTCTGCGTGCATCGGATAATCTGGCCAAAAAGTGCCTCTAAGTGTCAAGCCCCGGCCGGCGCAAACCGCGCGGCGAGTTTCTGCAGGCCGAAGACCGCGCCCGCGAAGAACAGGCCGCCGAGCACGGTCGACTTGACCAGTTCCACCCAGTCCACTTCGAGCTGGATCAGCGGCGCGGCGGCCAGCGTGACGAACAGCATCGTGGCGGTATTGACCGCGATCGGCACGGCCTTGATCACATCGAGGTAGAGCGCGAGAATCAGCGTGCCCAGCGCGGCGAGCGCCATGATTCCGCCTGCCTGGGTTCCATACAGAAGGAACCAGGCGACCCCGATCCCGACCAGCGAACCGAGCATGGCCGGAACCAGCCGATTGAATTGCAGTTGTTCGTTGTTGGCCCAGTACCACAGGAACATGAAGGCCCCGACCAACGTCTTGTCGGCCATGCCCAGGACGCCCAGCGCAATCGCGATCCAGGCGACGATCAGCACGATGACGATGGCGGTGATCGCCAGCCCGGCCAGTGGACCCGGCGTGGCGGCGGCGGCTTCGGTCTTGTCGTTCATGAAGAGTCACTCCCCCATTGCTGCGGGGAATAGAGCCTAATCGCGCGATTAAGACCAGCCCCTATCGACCGAGACCGAGGAAGCCGAAGGTGTCGGCGTCGAACTTGACCTTGATCGTGGCGAAGACGCCCTGGTCGGTGCTGCGCGCGGCCGAGAAATCGGGGTCGCGGAAGCCGGTGATATTGTAGCCGACCAGCAGCAGCACGTCCTTGGCCGGGGACACGCCGATCTGCGGGCCATAGGAGAACTGCGCGGTCCGGTCCTCGACGTTGTAGCGGACGGTGCCGGTCGCGCCGATCTCGAAGTGATCGCCGATGCCGTAGCGCAGGTCGAGGCCGCCGAGCAACGAGGTGCTGGACAGGTCATAGCCTTCGATGCGGTCGAAATTGTGCCGCGCGCCCAGGAAGAAGCCGACATCGTGGCGCTGGACGCGCTGTCCGTCGACCGCGGTGTGCGGGGTCCAGTCTCCCGACAGGCTCGCGATCAGCCGGTCCGAACGGGCATCGCCATCGACGGTGAAGATCGAGCGGCCGGCTGCGCCAGCCTCGCCGGCGACGGCATTGTGCACGCTGTCGCTGCGGAACTGAAGCTTGCCGAGCAGGGCAAGGTCCGAATTGGCCGGGCGGTGCGCCACGGCAATCGCGCTGTCGAACATTTCGGTGCTCGCCCCGGTGGTGGCCGTGGCGCGCGTCCAGGTGGCGCCGGTGCCGACCATCGAGCCATCGCCAAGCTGGCGGATCGCGCCGAAAGTCACGCCCGTGCGGTTTTCCAGGTCGCCGTGGCGCCATTCGCCGCGCAGCGTCGCGCTCCACAGCCCTGCCCGCCAGGTGCCGCCCATCGTCACCGCGGTGAAGTCTTCGGCCAGCGTGCCGTTTTCGCCGAGGTTGCCGCCGCTCGAGGCGGGGTGCGCGGGGTTGACCAGGTTGGCGAGATTGAAGCCCGACAGCGTGCGGTTCGAATCGAGCGTCGCGTCGAGCGTCAGGTTCTTGGTCACCGGGATCGACTGCGACAGTCCGAAGGCGGCGAAGCTGCGCTTGCCGTATTCGCTGATCTGCTGCTGGCCGAGCATGCCGGTGACGCGCCCGCCGCTCCACGGAGCGACTTCCACGCCGATCCGGCCGGTGCGCGCGTCAACCGTGTCGCCGTGGGCGATCTCGTAGGTGCCGACCAGCCTGACCGCGTTCGACAGCGCATAGCGCGCGCTGAAGCGGTGGCGTTCGGGCAGGTCGACGGATTCGCTCTTGCCGATCGCAAAGCTGGTTGCGGCGCTGATCTCGAGCTTGTTGTCGAGGAACCGGCGCGAGACCGAAGCCTCGATCACGTCGCTCCTGGCCTGGCTGCCGTCCTGCAGGCGGTCGTTGAAATGGGCAAAGCCGAGCCGCGCGTCGCCCTTGGCGGTGCGCCAGTTGAGCCCGGCCTGCACCGCCACGCGGCGGGTGCCGTCGGTCAGGCTGTCATCGACCCAGCCGCTGGTCACGATCGACAGGTCGGGGGTGATGCGCACGCGGGCGTCGACCCCCAGCTTGCGGCGGCCGAGTTCGGCGCTGCCGGTCTGGCCCACGCCGAAGTCGCGCTGGGCCTGGCGGGCATAGGCGAGCAGGTCGATCCGGCCGCTGTGGTGCTCCACCTCGACCAGGAATGCATCGGCATCGCGGCCCTGGTTGCGGCTGCGGGCCAGTTCGGCGCGCAGTTCGGTGGTCTGGCCGAGCCGCGCCTTGAGATCGAGCGCGAGCAGCGTGGTGCGGTTGCCGTTGTTGGCGCTGGTATCGCTGATCGCGCTGGCTCCGACGCGCAGAACGCCGCCGGCCGTGGTCAGATCGGCGCGAACCCCGCCATTCCA
Source organism: Sphingomonadaceae bacterium (assembly GCA_046348665.1). Classification (GTDB taxonomy): domain Bacteria; phylum Pseudomonadota; class Alphaproteobacteria; order Sphingomonadales; family Sphingomonadaceae; genus Novosphingobium. The sequence continues at coordinate 330,575 of JAXMDV010000002.1, forward strand.
CTCGCCGCCCCTGGCGGTCGCGGGATCGAGTTCATAATCGACCACGATGAACTGCGGGTTGAGATCGGCATCGCGGCTCAGCACCGGTTCCTTGAAGGTGATCGTGCCCGACAGCAGATCGATGGTGTAGTCGACATAACGCACCAGCGTGCGGCGCTCGACGATCACTTCGCTGCGGAAGCGGTCGCGCACCTCGATCGTCACCACTTCGCTGCCCGCGATCAGCGCGCGGCTTGACAGGCGATAGGGGCCCGAGATGCCGCCGCCCTGGATCTCGTCGCGGCGGTGGCTGGTGGCGATCTTGGCGGCAAAGCCCTGGGCGTGGAAGCCGCCGGCGTTGACCTCGCCCTTCAGGCCGGTCGCGGTGCGGTTGTAGCGGGCCAGCTGGGTCTGGTCGAAGCCGGCTTCGAAATCGCCGTAAGAGAGATAGCCCCGGCTGGTTTCGAGCTTGAGATAGAACTTGTCGCGGCTGGCCGCGTCGCTGCGCCGGTCGGAGCCGTCGGCAAAGACGGTGTAGTAGGCGCGCGGGTCGATCGCGCCCATCAGCTGGTGCTCGTCCTTCTGGCGCGCGCTGTCATAGCTGGCGGTCAGCAGCAGGCCCTTCACCACCGGTCCCTTGGCATAGAAGGCCAGCCGGGCATGGTCGCCAAGGTCGCTGTCGAAAGCGCCGGTGCGTTCCATTCCCTTGCCGATCGTGCCGCGCGCGCCCTTGCCAACGGTCCCTTCGGCGAGGCCGACCACGGTCCAGGGCTGTTCGCCCGGCACCATCCAGGCGTCGAGCTCCTGGCGGCGACGCTGCTCGCCGTCGTTGAAGTTGAATTCCATGTGGAGCTTGCCGCTGGCCATCGTCGGGGCCAGCTCGACATAGGCGATCCCGTCGTCGCCCTTGACCTGCCAGCGCGGCGCCTGGCGGCCAAGACCGGACAGCTGGCGCTGCTGCAGCGCGTCGAGCGCGGCGGCGCTTTCATAGGGCGCCGAAAGGCTGAATTCGCCGGTCAGCCCGGCGTGGACGGGACGGCCGTTGTGATCGAGGATGCGCAGCGCCAGCACCGGACGGCTGCTGCCGTCGGCAACCAGCCTGCTGAGCGCGGGCAGCAGCTCGACCCGCGTCGGCGTGGCCGAATAGATGACATCGCGCGAGAGGCGGGCCACTTCCGCGCCGCTGCCATCGCGGACCACGGCGGTCAGGCGGGTGACCTCGCCGGTCAGCGGGATGCCGCGCCACAGGCTGACCGCGTAGGTCCCGCCCGGAGCGGTCCGCGCGCCATCGAAGGTCAGCGGATCGACAGGCTTGCCGCCCAGGCTGAGTTCGACCTTCTGGCCCGCCCGGTGGCGGATCGCCACGCGGATCGCGGGAGCGCGCGGGTTGTGATCGGCCGCGGGGAACAGGAATTCGGTTGGCCCGTCGCCCTTCGCGAGCCAGTCGACATCGGCGCCGGCGGCGCTGCGTTCGGCGCTTTCGGCGGCCTGCTGCTCGGCGGTCTTGACGCCGCTCTGGCCTTCGGTGGCTTCGTAGGCAATCTTCTGCGCGTCGGCATGGCGCGTCGCCAGCGAACCTTCGGGCAGTTTCGCGGCAAAGTCGGCGACCACCAGGCTGCCGCCCTGCCCGATCACGAAGCGCGAACTGGCGCTGCCGGCGCTGCGCGTCGAACGGGTGCAGTCGGTAAAGACCGCGCCCTTCGGCAGAGTCTGGCCCTGCGCCTGGACCACGTGGGTTCCCGGCACCACGCCTTCGAAGTGATAGCGCCCGTCGGCATCGGTGATCGCAAAGGTGCCGTCTTCCATGACCATCCGCACCCCGGGAATGCCCTGGCGTTCGCCTTCCACCGCACATCCGCCGTCGGTAATCCGGCCGATGATGGTCATCCGGGCGGCGATGTCCTGGCGGTCGATGCGGATGACCGCGCCGGTCATGGTCGAAAGCCCGCGGTTGTCGGTCGCGACCGCGCGGTTTTCAGCCTGCCCGGCGGGCGCATCGGCGCGCACCGTCATGACATAGGTGATGGTCCGGCTGTCGAGCGAGGCAATATCGCCCAGTTGCAGCGTCAGGGTCCGCCCATCGGGTGAGAACTGCACCGCGCCGGGCGCGGCAACGCCGTCGATCCGCACCGAATCCGGGCGCAGCCGCAGCCAGGGCGAAGGCGTATCGACCAGCGTCACGCCGTGCTTGGGACCCAGCGGATCGGGGTTGCTGACGGTAACGGTATAGACCACCGCATCGCCGGGCTGGGCCACGGGGCGTGAAGCGGTCTTGGTCAGCGTTACGGCCATCGGCGGATGGTCGAGCGGAATGTCGACCCGCACCGCTGCAGGACCGTCGAGCGTGAGGGTGCCGCCGAACGAAGCCGGCAGGAGGATCATCGGCAGGCCATCGGGGCGCCGCAACGAGGCAAGCTGCGCGGGGCTGGCCGTGGACGGCGCGCTATAGGGTGCCGGCGGCTCGATCACGATCCGGTACTGGCCCAGCGGCGCCAGCGGGAAGCGGTATTCGCCCGGCGCCATGACATGGGAGTTGCCGGCGCCGTCGATCACGGTCTGGCCGGAATAGACGGACGAGGGCCACAGCGTCACGCCGTCATCGCCATAGACCCGCGCCGGTGCGCCGGTGGTCGCATCGACCAGGGTGACCCGCGCGCCGTTGACCGGTGCGCCGGTTTCGCTGTCGAAGACCAGGCCGAACGGATCGGCCAAGATGTTGACATTGGCGGAGGCCATCGTCGCGCCCGACGAGCCGCTGACCGCGATGCCGACCTGGCCGCCGCCAACCACCGACAGACGGCAATCGCCGTGGATCGGTGCGGGCGGAGTGCCCACGGTCTGGATCGCGCCCAGAAAGATCCCGGTGTTCGCGCCGGTTTCGAAAATCGTCAGTGTTTCGCTGTCGCCGGTGCCGGTGGTCAGCGTCGCGGTCAGGCTGTCAACCGCCGCCGGGTTGAGATTGGCGGCAGGAGCCGTGACCTGGAAGAACAGCAGGTCGCCGATCCGGTAGGTAGCGGTCGGCGTCAGGCTGGCGGCGGGGTTGCTTGTCCCCAGCCCGCCGGGAAGGCTCAGCGGATTGCCACCACAGGTCGGCGCGGTGAAGCTGTGCTGCTGGCCGCCATTCACGGGCACGAAGGTATCGATCGTGACCGGAGGCGCGGCGAGCGTGAAAGTCACCGTGTTCGAGCTGGTCGAGCGGCTGTTGCCGTTTTCGGTCCACTGCGCAGCGGCGACATTGGTGATCGTCTGGGCCTGGGCAACGGGCATGGCAACAAGCAGCGCGAATAGCGCCGCCATGACCATTCCGATTTGCCTGAAAATGCCCATCGCCCCTTGGGATCAGCGGCAGCGGGCGACGTGCAACGGATGCTCGCCGCCCGCGCCTGGTTAGTTGATCGTCGCGCGGAAGTGCAGCGTCTTGGTTTCGCCGGCCGCGACACTCGCCAGCGTGCCGCTGACCGTGCCGGAAGCATGCGAACCCCCATTGGTCCCATCGGCATTGCAGACACCCGAGGTGACCGTGCCGTTGATGAAAACGCCGTTTCCATCATAGGTGACCGACGCCGGCAGCGGATCCGAGATGGCCACCGAAGTAGCCCCCGCTCCACCAGCAGCGTTCGAGACGACGATGCAGTATTCGATCACCGCACCGGGGATCGCCTTGGGGCTGCTCGTGCCGTTGACCGGGTCCGAAATAATCGTGCTGAGCTTGGTCACGGTGAGTGCAGCGGCCAGCACGGTCCAATCGTCCTTTGCCGAATAGGCCGCGTCGTGCAGACCATCGGTGGCGCCAGCGCCATCGGCGAAGACAGTGTCCATGCCCGCGGTGTTGGCGCCGGTCGTTTCGACCAGGGCCACGCCCTGGCTGCCGGCAGCGCCGCCTTCCCTGCCCGTGGCGGTCAGGGCCACGGCAGCGACATCGTTGGTCACCTTGCCAAGCGGAATGTCGGCGACCACGAAAACCGTCTTGCTGGCATCGGCCGCAAGCTCGTCAAGGTAGGTCACCTCGGTATCGGTGCCGGAATCGTAGGTGCCGTTGGCGTTCGTATCGACATAGATCTTCACGTTGGTCGCCTGGAAGCTGTCAGTGCCTCCATGCGGAGCGGCTCCACCCGCCTGCTGGACCGCAGCCAACGCGAAGTCGAGCGTCGCGTTCGACGTATTGGTCACCAGGAAGGTGGTCACCGCGGCCGTCTGGCCCGGCGAAACCTGGGTGGTGGAGTTACCCACTTCGGCCACCGTCAGGTTGACCTTGCGGTCCACCGTGAACGTGTTCGAAGCACCCGTTGCGGTCTGCGACACGCCGCCGACCTGGTAGTTCACGGTCACCGTGTTGGTGATGGTCGAGCCCGCCGCCGTACCAGCGGCGAAGGCCGGACTGGCACCAACGACGGCGAGTGCAGCAGCACCGACCGTCCCTAGCAGTCTGCCATACTTTGTCATTGTCTGGTCCTCGTTTTGTTACCCTTGCGACCCGCGTTCAACCCCGCCCGCGTGCCCCGGCGGATGCCCGCCTGTCAGCGGACCAAAGCGTTGTAGGTAAGCGTTCCGCTGGCGCCGGGTGCGAGCACCGGCAGGATCCAGCGGACATGCGTGACGTCGCCCGCCTGCGCCGGGCGCTGCCCGGTCGCGTCGGCAACCGTGAGCACGGCGAGCCGGCCCCAGGTCTTGCCGCCGTCAACCGAAACCTCGAGCTTGTCTGCGCCCTGCGGCGCCAGCGCGACCCCGGCGGGAAGCGGGTTGGTCACGACGAAATTGCTGACCGCTTCGGCGCCCTTGTTGTGATAGGCGGTGGAAAAGATCAGCTTGTCTCCGGGAACGACCACTTTCGGATCGATCAGGACATGCTTTTCCTTGCCGTTTTCAACGACTAGCTTGTCGACCTTCACATCACCCACAAGCTCCACCGGCTGCGCGGCCTGGGCCTGCGCAGCGGGAACTGCCAGAGTGGCGATCAGGCCCGAAACAACGGCGATCAGAAGCTTCTTCATCGCTGGTCTCCTCAGTCGATCTTGACGTTGAAAGTGACGGTCTTGTTGGTCCCGCCCGCGATCGTGCCCAGGTTGACGTCGATGCCCGCCGCCGATGCCTGGCCGACATCGGCGTCGTTGGCGTCGGTCAGCGCGGCGCTCTCGAGCGTGAGCGTGCCGGCCTGGTAGGTCGTGCCGGTGGGGATCACGTCGGTGATGTGCAGGCTGTTGGCCTGGCCGCTGCCGTTGACCGTCGCGACGAGGGTATAGGTCACTACCGCACCCGGAACCGGCTGGCTGCCGCCGAACGGATCGACGATGCTTGCCGACTTGACCAGCGATACGGTGGCCAGCGATGCGGTGAGCGCGTCGTTGGCGCTCTGGCTGGCGGTCGAGGCGCCGACCACGGCATCGCCGCCGCCATTGCCCTGGCCGGCAAAGACCGTGCCGGGGGTGCCCGAACCGGTCACCGCGTTCGCCGCAAGCTGGACCTGGCTGTTCTGGCCATCGGTCGCACCGGTGGGAAGCGAGACGATCACGAAGACCTTGAGCGACTGATCGGCGGCGATCGCCGGGGTCGGCTGCCCGCTGGGCAGGACCTGATCGACGCCCGGGTCGTAAGTGCCGTTGCCGTTGGTATCGACGACCACCGATTGTAGCACGGCATCGAACTGGTTGCCGGCCACCGCGGTGTTGACCGCGAGGTTGAAGGCTTCCGGTCCGTTGCCGGTGTTGGTGACCGAATATTCCAGCACGACGTTGCTGGCTCCGGCGACCGCAGGCGTGGTGGTGAGCCCGGCGACCGCGACATCGAGCAGCTCGTCGACCCGCACCGTCACGGTGTTCGAGGTGACCGAGCCGTTGGCGGTGCCCGAGGTGTAGGTCGCCGTCGCGGTGTTCTGGATGAGCGTCCCGGCGCTGACGCCGGTGGCATGGGCCAACCCGGGAGCAAGCGCTGCTCCGATGGCGACGATAGCGGAGGTGCCCCAGGTGGCACGCATGGCAAGTTGGTTTTTCATGCCTGCGTGGTAGCGACTTAGGGTTAACAAACCGCCAAAGGCTAGCGATTTTCTTTCAAGGAAATCAGCGGCCTGGAAGGCCCGATCCCGCGGCGGTCCAAGGGGTTCCAAGGTTAATTGATATTAAATATCAGAATATCCGCCTAAATCACGGAATTTCAGTTACAAATCGTTGAATTATGCGGATGCTTGAGCGGGCTGGTTCGCTGCGGGGTTCAGTTAACGGTGCCGCGGAACTTGAGCGCGAAAGCGGTCGATGCGGGGATCGAGCTTGCTGTGGCGGTCAGCACCGTTCCGCTGATCGAGGCGCCATAGGGATCGCTTTCATCGGCGCCGGTGTTGTTGTCGTCCTCGGCCGTCGTCGCGCTCGCGCAGTTGCCGCCGCTGGTCATCGTGCCCGCCGTGTAGGTGAAAGCCGCCGGCAGGTTATCGGTCGCGGACACGCTGGTCAGCGTTGCCGCGCCGGTGTTCGAGACCAGGATGCAGTACTCGACCACGGCCCCGGGTATCGCCTTGGGGTTGGTGGTGCCGTTGACCGGGTCGGACAGCACCGAACTGATCTTGGTCACGCTCAGGCTCGGCACCGGCTTGCACAGCGTGATGTCATGCAGCACGATCGCCTGCTGGCCCGGATTGGCCGGGGCAAGCGAGTGGTTGCCGTACTGGATGACGATCTGGTCGATCGGCGACAGGAACGTGACGACCACGTTGCCGTTGGCGGATGTATCGGCCGAAGTCGAATCGCCATAGGCGGTGTTGCCGATCACGTAGTTCGACACCCCGTTGGTCAGCGTCGGATAGACTGCGACCCCGTTGAGATAGCCGGTCACGCTCACCTTGTCGGCAAATTGCCCGGCGGCATAGTCAACGTCGAAAATGCGGAACTGCGCGCCGTGCGCGGCCGTTCCCAGCGAAATCGTCGTGGTCACCACCTGGCTGGAATTGGCCATGTCGACTAGCTGGGCCAGCGAATACTGCGCGGGAGAATATCCCCCGGTCACGCCGTTCTGCCGGGCCGGGCTCTGCCCGCCCAGCAGCGCCATGTTGAGGAACGAGGCCGGATTGCTGATCGCGAAATTGACCGCGCCGATGCCGGTCAGCGTGTAGTTGTTCGAAGTGGTTCCCGCGGTCCACGCCTGGGCATCCCAGTCGAACAGGGCGCTGCCGGCCGAGCAGGTCAGGGTCGGCGGCGTCCCGGCGCTGCGCGTCGCGGTCGCGGTCAGGGTGGTGGTGGCATAGTCATCCTCGCCGGTCGCGCCGTTGCCCGGTGTCGAATCGAAATCGGCGATCGAGGAACTGCTGACCTCGGCACTGTTGGTCACGCTGGTCCCGCTCCCCGCGGTAACGATGGCGGTGATTGTCAGGCTGGCATTCTGGCCGGGATTGAGCGTTCCGACCGACCAGTCGCCCGTGCCCGAATTGTAGGTTCCGGTGCCGCTGGCGCTGACGAAGCTGAGCCCGCTCGGCAGAGCGTCGCGCACCACCACGCTGTTCGCCGCCTGTGGCGATGCCGCACCGTTCGCCACCGTCAGCGTGTAGGTCACCGTGGCGCCGGTAGCCGGCGCGCTGTTGCTGAGCGACATCGCCAGCGACAGATCGGCATAGGCCGGCGTTTCGGTCAGGTAGAGATCGAACTGGTAGAATGTCCCGTTGGTGGCAGAGGCCGTGTCGCAGATTTCCAGCGTCCAGGTGCCCGCGGCATTGGTGCCGTCGAAAGCAGTAAGCGCGGAAAGCGGCCGATACGATGCGCTGTAGGGCGGCACGGCAGTGGTCGCCGTCGCGGTCGATCCGGCGGTGTAGGCGCTGACCGAACTGCCCGCTTCGTCATCGAAGGTCAGGTTGAAATGGTTCGCGGTCCCGCCTTGCGCGGCGGTCAGCTGCACCCGCGTCCCGTCTGGAGATACGAGGTACATTGTGATGTCGGAGCGCGTGTTGTGGGCCATCAGCACCCCGACGTTCACGTCGCCGACGTAATAACTCGAGCCGACCGTCACGCTGCGGGTAAAGGGCGATGAACACGGATAGGCCGCGTTGGAAATCGCGCCTGATGCGCTGTCGGTGGTGTTGGTGTAGCGGTTGACGGTCTGCGCCGCGGCCGGCGTGCCCAGCACGATCAGCGCCAGCACAGCCAGCGCAAGCGCCCGGATGCACCGAATGGACGCCAGCAACGCGCCTTGCGGAAAGCTTATGGACCCCATCGGGAGACTTACTAGGGCATATTGGTAAACAGGTCTTTAAGCCAATGCCTTAGCCAGGAAATCCCGCCCGGACCGGGCCTCGTTTTCCGCGTCCTGGGGTTTGTGATGCGGATTTTCGGGAACTCGCTTACCAATTGGCAACCTCGGCCCGGCTAACCCGGGATGGCGATGAACCAGACCAGTCAGCCCTCCTCCGCCTCCGACAATCCAGATTGCAGCCGCGCCAGTGGCCGGGCGGCGCTGGTGCTCGTCTGCGAGGTGCGCCAGAGCACGCGGCCCTGGCAGCTGGTTCATCTCGAAGATCTTTCGCCCACGGGGTTTCGCATCGCCGGGCTATCGCAGCCGAGCACGGCCATTCCCCTGAGCATCCGGATTCCGGGCATCCAGCTGCTTTCGGCACGAATCCGCTGGCATCGCGGAAACGAGGTGGGCTGCGAGTTTTCCGCCCCCCTTCATGTCGCGGTGTTCGAGCATCTGGTTCGCACCGCCAACCAGGCGCTGGCAATCGGCCGTTAGACTAGACGTGCAGTGCCCGCCCGTAGGCGGCCAGCACGCTTTCGTGCAGCATTTCCGATAGGGTCGGGTGCGGGAACACGGTGGCCATCAGTTCGGCTTCGGTGGTTTCCAGCGTCTTGCCGACGACATAGCCGTGGATCAGCTCGGTCACTTCGGCGCCGACCATGTGCGCGCCGAGCAGTTCTCCGGTCTTTTCGTCAAACACGGTCTTGATGAAGCCCTCGGGCTCTCCAAGCGCGATTGCCTTGCCATTGCCGATGAACGGAAAAGTGCCCGCGCGCACCGTATAGCCGGCTTCCTTTGCCTTGGCCTCGGTCAAACCGACCGATGCGACCTGCGGGTGGCAATAGGTGCAGCCCGGAATGTTGCGCTTGTCCATCGCGTGGGGATGGACCTGCTTGTTGCCCAGCGCCTGCGCGATGGCTTCTGCCGCGGTCACGCCCTCATGGCTGGCCTTGTGGGCAAGCCACGGACCGGGGGTGACATCGCCGATCGCCCAGATTCCGGGCACATTGGTCCGGCCCAGCGGGTCGATCTGGATGATGCCTCTTTCCGCTTTGATACCAAGGGCTTCAAGGCCGATATTCTCGGTGTTTGGCACGATCCCGATGGCAACGATCACATGGCTGAAATCGGCCTCGGTGACCTTGCCGTCCTTGCCCTTGAGCTTGGCCTTCACCCCTTTGTCGCTGACGGCCAGGGCTTCGACCCCGGCGCCGGTCAGGATCGTCATGCCCTGCTTCTTGAGCGCCTTTTCGAGGAAGGCCGAAACGTCGGCATCCTCGACCGGGACGATCCGGTCCATCATCTCGACGACCGTAACTTCCGCGCCCATGTCATTGTAGAAGCTGGCGAATTCGATCCCGATCGCGCCCGATCCGATGACCAGCAACTTGCTCGGCATTTCCTTGGGCGTCATGGCGTGGCGATAGGTCCAGACGCGGTTGCCGTCGGCCTTGGCGAAGGGCAGATCGCGCGCCCGCGCACCGGTGGCGACGATGATGTGCTTGGCGGACAGGGTCTCGCTGCCCTTGTCGCCCTTCACCTCCAGCTTGCCGCCGCCCTTGAGTGTGCCCTCACCCATGTGCACCGCGATCTTGTTCTTCTTCATCAGGTGCGTGACGCCCTGATTGAGCTGTTTGGCCACCCCGCGGCTGCGCTTGACCACGGCATCGAGGTCGGCGCGGATGTTGTCCGCCGCCAGGCCGTAGTCCTTGGCGTGCTGCATCTGGTGCAGCACCTCGGCCGAACGCAGCAGCGCCTTGGTCGGGATGCAGCCCCAGTTGAGGCAGATCCCGCCCAGGTTCTCGCGCTCGACAATCGCGGTTTTCAGCCCCAGCTGGGCGGCACGGATGGCGGCGACATAGCCGCCGGGACCGGAGCCGAGGACGATCAGGTCGTATTGCTCAGCCATCTTACGCCACCAGCCCCAGCGGGTTCTCGACCAGGTCCTTGAAGGCCTGCATCAGTTGTGCGCCATCCGCGCCGTCGATCGCGCGGTGATCGAAACTGCCGGTGGCGCTCATCACCGAGGCAACCGAAAGCGCGCCATCGACCACGTAGGGCCGCTGTTCGCCAGCACCGACCGCCATGATCATCGCTTGCGGCGGATTGATCACCGCTTCGAACTGCTTGATCCCGAACATGCCGAGGTTCGAGAGGCTGGCGGTGCCGCCCTGGTATTCGTGCGGCATCAGCTTGCCCTCGCGCGCCTTCTCGGCCAGCGCCTTCATCTCGGCCGAAATCCGGGCGACGCCCTTGGTCGCCGCATCGACGATGATCGGCGTGATCAGGCCCGAAGGTGCCGCCACCGCCACCGACACGTCGGCGCGGCTGTACTTGCGCAGTTCGTCACCCGCGAAGCTGACGTTGCACTTGGGCACGCGGATCAGCGCCTTGGCCAGCGCCTTGATCAAAAGATCATTGACTGAGAGCTTTACGCCATCGGCTTCAAGCGCCTTGTTAAGTTCGCCGCGAAGCTTGAGCAACGTGTCGAGCCGGACATCGACCGTCAGGTAGATATGCGGGATGGTCTGCTTGGCTTCGGTCAGGCGGCGGGCGATGGTCTTGCGGACATTGTTGAGCTTTTCGGCTTCGTAGGGAATGCCGAAGTCCGGCGTCGGAGCAGCCGGGGCGGCGGCCGCGGCCGGTGCCGAAGCGGCCACGGCGGTTCCCGGCTGTCCGGCTTCGACATCGGCCTTGACGATCCGGCCATGCGGGCCGCTGCCCGTAATCGCCTTCAGGTCCACCCCGCGATCCGCGGCAATCCGTTTGGCCAGCGGCGATGCGACGATCCGGTCGCCCTTGGGCTGCATTGTCGCGGCAGGAGTAGCTACGGGAACCGGCGCTGAAGCAGGCTCAGCCGGCTTTGCCTGGGGTTTCGCCGCGGGCGCCGGCGTTGCATCTTCGTCCTCACCCGCCAGAGTTGCGATTACGGTGCCGACTTTCACGCCTTCGGTGCCTTCGGGCACCTCGATCGCAGTGATCACGCCTTCATCGACCGCTTCGAATTCCATCGTTGCCTTGTCGGTCTCGATCTCGGCCATGATGTCGCCGGAGGAGACCTTGTCGCCCACTTTGACCAGCCACTTGGCTAGCGTGCCTTCCTCCATGGTTGGCGAAAGCGCGGGCATCTTGATGGCGATCGACATGGCTGGCGACTGGTCCCTGTAAGAAGGCGAATAACGTTACGTCTCTGGCCAAATTCGCGGCTCTGGGCAAGACGCTTGCGCTGAATAGGTTTGTAGCGGATATTTCGCGGCCAGGGGGAAGAGGCAATGCGCGTCTATCTGGTGATCATGGACGAGACCGAGGAGGCCGGGCTGGCGCTGCGCTTTGCCGCGCGCCGCGCGCAGCGCACCGGCGGGACGGTGCATTTGCTGGCCGTGGTCGCGCGCCAGGAATTCGTGGCTTTCGGCGGAATCCAGGCGACCATCGAGGAAGAGGCCCGTTCGCGCGCCGAGGCCCTGGTCACCGCCGCGGCCGGCGCGCTGCTGGGCGACGGCGGCAAGGCCCCGGTGATCGCGGTAAAACAGGGTGACGGGGTCAGCGTGGTGCGCGAATATCTGGGCGAACATCCCGAAGTCTCGGCGCTGGTGCTGGGCGCGGCGGTGAACGGCGGCCCCGGTCCGCTGGTGTCGCACTTCGTCGCCACCGCCGGTCAGCTTCCCTGCCCGGTCTACGTCATCCCCGGCGGGCTCGACGAAGCGGCGCTCGAACGGCTCAGCTGATCAGCGCCTGCGGCCCTGGTGCCGGATATTTCCGGGGCGGCCGCGCTGTCCTGCCAGATGCTTGCCTTTTTTCTTGAGGGGCAGCGGTTTGCCGCGTGGTTCTATCCTTCCGCCTGAACTATCCTCAGGCTCGAACTTGAGCGCACCGGTCAGCGGATTGGCCTCGGCCAGGCGCAGACGCAGACGATCGCCCATCGCATAGCGGGTGCCGCTCTCCTCGCCTTCAAGGACATGGGCCTTTTCATCGTGGAAGAAGCGCTCGTCGCCCAGCACCGAGACCGGGACCAATCCGTCTCCGCCCAGCGCGATGATCGTGGCGAACAGGCCGAAACGCTGCACACCGGTCACGCGGCATTCGAACACCTCGCCGACGCGTGAAGCCAGCCAGGCGGCGACATAGCGGTCGATCGTCTCGCGCTCGGCCTCCATCGCGCGGCGTTCGGCAACGCTGATCGCATCGGAAATGCGCGAAAGATCGGCCCGGTCACGCTCGGCAAGGCCGCTCGTCGGCGGCAGGTCGGTGCCGGAACGTGGCTGTTCCAGCCCATAGGCATCGGCCAGCGCGCGGTGGACCAGCAGGTCCGAATAGCGACGGATCGGCGAAGTGAAATGGGCGTAGCTGCCGAGCGAAAGCCCGAAATGCCCCATGTTGCGCGGGCCGTAATAGGCTTGGGTCTGGCTGCGCAGCACGGCTTCCATGATCAGGGCCTTTTCGGATTCGTCGGCGATGTCCTTGAGCATCCGGTTGAACAGGCTGGGAGTGATCACCTGACCCAGCGAGAGCTTCTTGTCGAAAGTGGCAAGATAGTCCTTCAAGGCAACCAGCTTTTCGCGGCTTGGCGGTTCGTGGAGGCGGTAGACCACCGGGGCAACCCTGGCCTCCAATGCCTTGGCCGCGGCGACATTGGCGGCGATCATGAAGTCTTCGACCACGCGGTGCGCGTCGAGCCGTTCTCGCAGGGCAATTTCGCGGATCTTCCCGGCCTCATCAAGCACCACCCGGCGTTCGGGCAGTTCGAGATCGAGCGGATCGCGGGCTTTGCGCGCCACTTCCAGCGCGCGCCAGGCAGCCCAGAGGTTCTGGAGGTTATCGCCGGCCTCACCAGCATCGATCCGCCGCTGCGCCTCCTCGTAGGCAATAACCTCATGAATTCGGACGATTGCACGGGTGAAGCGCCATGACGTCACCCGGCCTTCGGCGGTCAGTTCCAGATGGCAGGCCATTGCGGCCCGGTCAGCCCCCTGTTTGAGCGAGCAGACATCGGCCGAAAGCACTTCGGGCAGCATCGGCACCACCCGGTCGGGGAAATAGACCGAATTGCCGCGCTTGCGGGCATCGCGATCCAGCGCGCCACCGGGGCGGACGTAGTAGCTGACATCGGCGATCGCCACCACGGCGCGGAAGCCGCCCTGCCCGTCGGGTTCGGCCCAGATCGCATCGTCATGGTCGCGCGCGTCGCTGGGATCGATTGCCACGATCGGAAGGGCGCGCAGATCCTCGCGGGTTTCGGCATTGACCGGCAGCCTGGCCGCAAGTGCAGCCTCGTCCACCGCTTCGGGCGCGAAAGCAAACGGGATGCCGTGCTTGTGGATCGCAATCAGGCTGAAGGCCCTGGGGGCGAGCGGATCGCCCAGCACCGCGGTGACCTTCACGCCCGAGCGTGGCGAGCGGCCGATCGGCTCGGCCAGAACCAGCTGGCCCTCCTCGGCCCCGCCAAGATCCGCAATCATCTGCGAATGGCGTTCGCGCTTGTCCACCGGGGCCAGCCAGCCCTTGCCGCTGCGGTCGATTTCGACCACGCCCATCACCTGATCGGCGCGGGTCGGCAGCTTCTTCATCGGGTGCGCGATCCAGCCGCTGCCGGTTTCCTCGGTGCGGGCCAGCACCCGGTCGCCGCTGCGCAAGGCTGATCCCCGGCCCTTCTCGCGCAGCCTGATCCGTGGCGGGACCGTTGCATCGTCGGGCGCCCAGCTGTCGGGAACGGCGATCGCCTCACCGTCCTCGATCTCGACCACGCGCAGCACGGTTACCTTGGGCACTCCGCCCATCCGGTGATAGGCGGTGCGCTTGCCGTCGATCAGGCCTTCATCGGCCATGTCCTTGAGCAGCGCCTTGAGCGCGATCTTTTCCTGCCCCTTGAGGCCGAAGGCACGGGCAATCTCGCGCTTGCCGGCGGGATCGGGGCTGCTGGCGATGAAATCCAGGATCTGCTGGCGGCCGGGCAGGCCGGGTTGCGCTTTGGGGCCTTTGGCCAATTCAGTAGGCCCGCGCCACGTATATCCGCTCGACCGCGGGTTCGCCGGTGAACGGACAGGTGCCCGAAACGGCGCCGCCGTCCATCGGGGTGTTGCGCACGGTCAGCTTGAGCGCCTTGAGCTTCTGCACCACGCCTTCCAGCGCCGGACCGGTCGGGCGCGACCAGGCCAGTTCGACCCAGCCGGGGTAGCGGTTGCTCTCGGCAAAGAACTTTTCCAGCTCGGCAAGATCAGTGATCCCGCGATGGATGTTGGCATCGCGCCGCTCGCGCGCCTCGGCGTAGAGCGAGCGCTGGATGTCTTCGATCTCGGCAGCGGCGTGGCCGAGAAATTCGTCCTTGCCCTGGCCGATGAAGTTGACCTTGCCGTCCTCGCGATAGAGCCGGTCGCGCCGCAGGACCGAGACCTGCCCGCCGGCGGCGTCGCGTCCGCCGATCTCGAGGATCAGCGGCACGCCCTTCTTGACCCAGCCCCAGCGCTTTTGCGTGGCCTTGCCGGCGCGCTTGTCAAGCAGGACGCGGAGCGGTTCGCCCAGCGCGGACTGGCCGGCAAGCGCGCGGCGCAGCTCTTCGCAATAGGCCAGCAGCGCCTCGTCGCCATCGTCGTCGCGCAGCATCGGCAGGATCACCACCTGATGCGGGGCGATCGCCGGCGGCACGCGCAGGCCATCGTCATCGCCGTGAGTCATGATCACGCCGCCGATCAGGCGGGTCGAGACGCCCCAGCTGGTGGTGTGGCACAGCGCTTGCTGGCCTTCCCTGTCTTGGTACTTGATCCCGGCGGCTTCGGCGAAACCGGTGCCCAGATAGTGGCTGGTCCCGGCCTGCAGTGCCTTGCCGTCCTGCATCATCGCTTCGATCGAATAGGTCGCCACTGCCCCCGGGAACCGCTCGTTCTCGGGCTTTTCGCCGGCGATCACGGGCATGGCCAGGTCATCTTCGGCGCAGGCGCGGTACATTTCGAGCGCGCGCAGCGTTTCCGCCATCGCGTCGGCGCGGTCGGCGTGGGCGGTGTGGCCTTCCTGCCAGAGGAATTCGCTGGTGCGCAGGAACATCCG
Organism: Sphingomonadaceae bacterium; assembly: GCA_046348665.1. GTDB lineage: Bacteria > Pseudomonadota > Alphaproteobacteria > Sphingomonadales > Sphingomonadaceae > Novosphingobium. Next base: position 345,800 of record JAXMDV010000002.1, read on the forward strand.
GGTGCGCATTTCCCAGCGCACCACGTTGGCCCACTGGTTGGTGAGCAGCGGCAGGTCGCGCCACGACTGGACCCAGCGCGCCATTGCCTGCCCGATTACCGTTTCCGAGGTCGGGCGGACGATCAGCGGTTCTTCCAGTTTGGCTTCGGGATCGGGCACCAGCCCGCCCTTGCCGTCCTGGATCAGGCGGTGGTGGGTGACGACCGCCATTTCCTTGGCGAACCCGTCAACGTGTTCAGCTTCCTTGGCGAAATAGCTCAAGGGGATGAACAGCGGGAAATAGCAGTTGTCGACACCGGCGGCCTTGATCCGGGCGTCCATCAGCTTCTGGATGCGTTCCCAGATGCCATAGCCCCAGGGCTTGATCACCATGCAGCCGCGCACACCGCTTTCCTCGGCCATTTCGGCCTCGGCGATGACCTCCTGATACCAGGCGGCGAAATCTTCTTGGCGGGTGACGGAAAGTGCGTGTTTCATGGCGCGGCGCGATAGCCGCTCAGGCCGCGCGCGGCAAGCTGGCTACTTGCCCAGCTTGTCGAGCTTGGCCTGCATTTCGGCCATCTGCTTGCGTAGCGCGGACAGTTCGTCGCTGTCGTCCTTCCTGGCGCCGTCCTTGTCATCCGCGAGGCTGGGCACGAAGGCCGAGGCCGCGGCCTTGAACATCGCCAGATTCTGCTGCGCCAGCTTGGCAAGCGGATTGCCGGCCAGGCTCGATTCGAACGCCTCGCGCAGCTTGGCCTGGTTGGCGCGGAACTGTTCCATGCTGGCTTCGAGATAGTGCGGAACCAGGCCCTGCATCGAATTGCCGTACATCCCGATCAGCTGGCGCAGGAAATTGACCGGAAGCATCTGTTCGCCGCGGGCGGTTTCCTCTTCCATGATGATCTGGGTCAGGATCTGGTGGGTGATGTCGGCCCCGGTCTTGGCATCGACAACTTTGAAATCGACGCCTTCGCGGGTCATCTTGGCCAGATGATCGAGCGTGATGTAGCTCGAGCTCTTGGTGTTGTAGAGCCGCCGGTTGGCGTACTTCTTGATGATGACAGTGTCGCCCTTGGCGTCGCCCATGTCGCTGATTCCCGCAGGGGAGCCGTCCCCTTGCAGCTGTGTTAGCACTTGCAATAGGTGCAACGCAACATCGCTATGCTGCGCAGCATCACGGCTGCGTCAGCGCGGGAACCTGCGGCCCAGCGTGGTCAGCAGTTCATATTGGGACAGGCCGGAAATCGCGGCGGCTTGCGGCAGGTCGTATTCCGCCGTCACCCAGTCCCCCTCGCCCACATCGGGCGCATGGGTCAGGTCGATGACCGTCATGTCCATCGAAACCCGGCCCAGCACCGGCAGGCGATGCTCGCCGGCCAGGAACGCGCCCTTGCCCGACCAGCAACGCAGATAGCCATCGGCATAGCCCAGGCTGACCACGCCGACGCGCATCGCGCCCCGCGCCGTGAAGGTGGCGTTATAGCCGACGCTGTCACCCGCTTGCAGCTGCCGGGTCTGGATCACCTGCGCTTCGGGCCGCGCAACCTGGCGGACATGCCGCGCCAGCGCATTGCACGGAACGCCGCCATAAAGCGCGATCCCCGGCCGGGTCAGGTCGCCATGATAGCCGGGGCCGAGCGCGATCCCGGCGCTGTTGGCGAGGCTGGCGCGGCGGTGCGCCACCTGCCCGCGCGCTTCCATCCAGCGCAGTCGCTGCGCCTCGTTCTGCGCAGTCTCTTCCTCGGCAGAGGCAAGATGCGAATGCAGGCAATCGACCTGCAATGCGGCAACCAGCGGATCGCTCAGTTCCGAAAGTGGCAGGCCGAGCCGGTTGATCCCGGTATCGACCATCAGATCGCAGACCCCGCCGCCGGCCTCCTGCCAGATCCGTGCCTGGTGCAGCGAATTGATCACCGGACGCAGCCCCGCAGCCTGCGCGAAAGCGGCATCCGCCGCGCTTTGCGGCCCGTGCAGCACGGCAATCGCGCTGGCAGGCAGGACGCCCAGCAGATCGGCCGCTTCCGACCAGTGCGCGACGAAGAAGTCGCGGCAGCCGGCCTCACGCAGCGCCTTGCCTGCCCGCCGTGCGCCGAGCCCATAGGCATCGGCCTTCACCGCCGCGCCCGCGCTCGCCGAACCCGACAGCGCGTCGAGCGCCCGCCAGTTCGCCGCCAGCGCATCGATATCGACGGTCAGCCGCAGCGGCGGCGGAGGAGCATCAGGCAGCATCGTCGCCAAAATCGCGGGGCGGGCCGCCCTTGATCCCCCAGATCGCCACAGCAGCACCGAAGGCCACCACGGCCCAGGTGTACCAGAGCCCGGCATAGGCATCGCCGGTGCGCGCGTTGATGTAGCTGGCGATCAGCGGCAGGAACCCGCCCAGGTATCCCGCGCCGATGTGATAGGGAATCGACATCGAGCTGTAGCGGATCTGCTTGGGAAACATCTCGGCCAGCAGGGCAGCGACGCTGCCATAGGTCAGCGCTGAAAGCGCGCCGAGACCGATCAGCAGCACGCCAATCTTCAGCAGCGTGAGGAGCGCGGGCTGCTGCACCGAAAGATCGAAGCCCTGCGCGGTCAGTGCTGCTTCGACGCCCTTCTTGCGCGCGGCCTTGTCGGTCAGCCAGGCTGGGTCGAGCGCGACAGCCTGGGTGCCGATCGACAGTTGCAATTCGCCCCCGTCGCGCACCGAATAGGGGATCCCTCCCGCCGTCAGCGTTTCGAGCAGGTTGCCGCAATCGCTTTGCCTGCGGCCGAACAGGTCGGCGAAGGGATCGGTGTGACAATCCTGCCCGCTGACCACGACCGGCGTTGCCGCCGCGCTGGCCGCAAGGCCGGGATTGGCGAGCGAGCCGATCCCCTGGAACAGCGGGAAAAGCAGCACCAGCGTGGCCAATGCGCCCAGCACCAGCGGCTTCTTGCGCCCGACTCGGTCCGACCATTTGCCGACCAGCACATAGAACGCCATCGAGATCAGACCGCTGAACCCCATCACGACCTGTGCGGTGAGCACGTGAATCCGCATCGGCCCGGTCAGGAACGAAAGCGCCGAGAAGAACGCGGTGTACCAGATCGTGGTGAGAACCCCGGTGACGCCGAACAGCGCGACGAAGATCCGCTTGCCGTTGCCCGGATAGCGCAGGCTTTCGACAAAGGGATTGCCCGAAATCTCGCCCTCTTCCTTCATCGCCACGAAAACCGGGCTTTCCGACAGCTTGAGCCGCATCCACAGCGAGATCGCGAGCAGCACGATCGACAGCAGGAACGGCACCCGCCAGCCCCAGGCGGCATAGGTCTCGGCCGGAATCGCCAGCTGGCACAGCGCCACCACCGCAATTGACAGCACGAATCCGCCGACCACCGACGCCTGGATGAAGCCGGTATAGAACCCGCGCCTTCCGGGTGTGGTATGCTCGGCCACATAGATCGCCGCGCCGCCGTATTCGCCGCCCAGCGCCAGCCCCTGCATGATCCGCAGCAACAGCACCAGCGCCGGGGCCCACAGCCCGATTGCGGCAGCGGAAGGGATCAGGCCGACGCCTGCCGTGGCGAGGCCCATCAGCGTCACCGTGACCAGGAATGTGTACTTGCGCCCCAGCTTGTCGCCGAAATAGCCGAACAGGATTGCCCCAAGCGGACGGAACCCGAAACCAACCGCGAACCCGGCCCAGACCAGCAGCACTTGCAGCGTGGGGTTGTCACCCGGGAAGAAGGCCTTGCCGATCAGCGGCGCCAGGGTGCCATAGACGAAGAAATCGTACCATTCAAACACGGTTCCGGCTGACGAAGCCCCGATCACCAGCCGCATGTCGGACTGGCTTGGTTCTATTTCCGGATGCCGGACCGGCTCGGTCATCGTGGCGCTCTCCCCCTGTGATGCCGTGTCCCTAGCCGCGCGTATCGAAGGCAGCAAGCGCCGCCCGCCAGGCAAGCAGGATTGCCCCGTGGCGGGCAGGATAGTCGCGCGCGGCTGCTATGCTTTCGAAACCGGGCCAGTCGGGAAGTTCGCCGCCGGCCAGCCATGTTTCGATGCCGGCATGGGCGGTGCGAATGGCTTGTTCATTCTGGCCGGCAACACCTTCGGCAAAGATCGCCGCGGCGGCCTGGCCGATGGCGCAGGCATGGGCGCGCAGGCCAGCCTCTCCTACCGCGCCGTCTGCATTCAGCGCCAAGCCCAGTTCGATCGCGCTCCCGCAGGTTGCCGATCGCGCCTGACCGCGCAGGGGCAGCTCATCGCTCAACGGGAATCGCGCCAGCGAGGCAGCCAGCGCCAGCACTTGCGGGGTGTAGAGCTTTGCGGCGGAACTCATTGGCCGGTCAGCGACTTGATCGCGACGTCCTTGATCGATTGCCTGCCGGCGGATTCGGCAGCTTCGCGGCGGCGTTCGCCAATCATTTCGACCAGGGCTTCGCTGGCCGCGTTGACGAAGGGATAGGACCGCGCCTGGGTGATCCATTGCGGGCGTCCGCCGGCACCCCAGATCGTGTCATAGCCCAGCACCAGCACCGAAAAGGCCATGACCACGATGACCATGCCCTTCACCGCGCCGAACCCGAAGCCGATCAACCGGTCAATCGGCCCAAGCACCGAATTGCGACTGGCCGTGCCGAGCCGGTCGGACAGCAGCTTGACGATCGCATAGGGGATCAGCAGCAGCAGCGCGAATGCCAGGACCGAAGCGCCGCTTTCGGTGCCGACATGCGGCGTCAATGCCGCGCTGAGCGGAGTATGGAGATTGTGGATGGCCACCAGGGCAAGCACCCAGGCGGCCAGCGCGAAGACTTCCTGGACGAAGCCGCGCATGAACCCGGTGATCGCGCCCATGCCGATCAGCACCAGAACTGCAATGTCGAAACCTGTCATGGGCCGGGAATCTATGCCCCGCCCATGATCCGGTCAACGAGATTTGGCAGCAGCGCCAAGGGCGTAAAACGCGTTCCATCCTGTTTCACGGGCAGGTCGGCAGGCCCGAAGGCGCGCGCGAAGCCAAGCTTGGCGGCTTCGCGCAAGCGGATCCCGCCATGCGCGACCGGCCGGATCTCGCCGGCCAGCGAAACTTCGCCGAACCACACCGCGTCGGCGGGCAGCGGCTTGTCGGCAAGCGCGGAGATCAGCGCGGCGGCCACCGCGAGGTCAGCCGCCGGATCGCCCAGCCGGTAACCGCCTGCAACGTTGAGATAGACTTCGGCCGACGAGAACGAGAGGCCGCAGCGCGCCTCGAGCACCGCAAGCAGCATGGCGAGCCGCCCGCTGTCCCAGCCCACCACCGCGCGGCGCGGGGTGGCGCCGCTGGCCAGGCGAACGATCAGCGCCTGCACCTCGACCAGCACCGGCCGCGTTCCCTCGATCGCCGGGAAGACCGCGCTGCCCGCCACCGGCTGCTCGCGCCCCGAAAGGAACAGCAGCGACGGGTTGCCAACCTCGGCCAGCCCCTGCCCTTCCATGGCGAAGACTCCGATTTCGTCGACCGGGCCGAAGCGGTTCTTGATGCAGCGCAGGATGCGGTACTGGTGGCTGCGTTCACCCTCGAAGCTCATCACCACGTCGACCATGTGTTCCAGCACGCGCGGGCCGGCGATGCTGCCGTCCTTGGTGACGTGGCCGACCAGCACCAGCGCAACACCGTTTTCCTTGGCATAGCGGATCAGTTCGAATGCCGAAGCGCGAACCTGGCTGACGGTTCCGGGGGCGCCCTCGATCTGGTCGGAATGCATGGTCTGGATCGAATCGATGACCAAGAGCTTGGGCGGAGCCATCCCCGCCAGGGTGGTCAAGATATCGCGCACCGAGGTAGCGGCGGCGAGCAGGATCGGCGCATCGGCCAGCCCCAGCCGCTCTGCCCGCAAGCGCACCTGGCCGGCGGCTTCCTCGCCGCTGATATAGACCGCATCGGCCCCGGTCCGGGCGATTGCCGCAGCGGCCTGCAGCAACAGAGTGCTCTTCCCGATTCCCGGATCGCCGCCCATCAGCACCGCGCTGCCCGGCACCAGCCCGCCGCCCAGCGCCCGGTCGAATTCGGCGAGGCCGGTGCCGCGGCGCACCAGCTTTTCGCCCGGCGCGTCGAGCGCTTCGAAGGCAATCGCGCGCCCGCCCGAGGAAAGATCGTGCCTGGCCGAAAACACCGTTTCGGGCGCTTCCTCAGCCAGGGTGTTCCATTCTCCGCAATCGGCGCACTGGCCCTGCCAGCGGTGGGTAATGCTGCCGCAAGCCTGGCAGGTGTAGCGGCGTTTGGGCTTTGCCATGCGGTTCTCGATAATTGGAACGAAAGCGGAACGCAAGTCCGGCTGCGCATTTTCCCTGATCCAGCGCAATGGCGGCGGTTACCATAATCTGCCATGACCGTAATGTGATGCGGCAAAAGGAACTCAGGATTGCGCTGGTCTGCTATGGCGGGGTGAGCCTGGCGGTCTACATGCACGGGGTGACCAAGGAACTGTGGAAACTGGCCCGCGCCAGCCGGATCCACCACAGCGACGAGGAAATCGAGAGCGGCAGCGAAGCGGTCTATCGCCGCCTGCTCGAACGGATCGAGCGCCATCACGGCCTGCGCCTCAAAGTGCTGACCGACATCGTCGCGGGGGCGAGCGCGGGCGGAATCAATGGCGTGTTCCTGGCCCAGGCGATCCATTCCGGGCAGAGCCTCGAGCCGCTGACCGAGCTGTGGCTGGAGCGCGCCGATGTCGACGTGCTGATCGATCCCGATGCCCGCCCGTGGTCGCGCATGGCGAAGTTCTGGGCGATGCCGCTGGTCTACTGGCTGCTCAAGCGCCCGGGCAACGTCGTTTCGGCTTCGGTCGCGCCCGAGACCCGCGCCGAAGTGCGCAGCAAGCTGTCGCGGCTGATCCGTTCGCGCTGGTTCGAGCCGCCGTTTGGCGGGCTGGGCTTTTCGCGGCTGCTGGCCGAAGCGCTCGACGCGATGAAATCCGGCGGTGCTGACCGTCCGCTGCTTCCGCCGAATCACCCGCTCGACCTGTTCGTCACCGCGACCGATTTCCGAGGGCATCCCGAAGCGCTCAGGCTGCACAGCCCGGCGATGATCGAGGAGAGCGAGCATCGTCTGTCGATCGGTTTCCGCGCGCTGACCTCGGTGCAGGGCGGCGAAGCGCTGGCACCGACCTGCGAACTGGCCTTCGCGGCGCGTGCCACGGCAAGTTTTCCCGGCGCCTTTCCGGCGCTCCAGCTTGGCGAGATCGATGCGCTTGCGGCGGAACGCGGCGAGGCTTGGAACAGCCGCGCGGCCTTCATCGAGCGGATCATGCCCGAGCACAGCCACCGCGGCGATGCCGAAAACGTTGCGCTGATCGACGGCTCGGTGCTGGTCAACGCGCCCTTTGCCGACGCGATGAGAGTGCTGCGCGACCGCCCGGCCCAGCGCGAGGTCGACCGCCGCTTCGTCTATATCGATCCGCATCCCGACGAGATCGGCGGCCAGCGTCACGAAGCGCTCGAGCCGCCGGGGTTCTTCTCGGTGATCTTCGGTTCGCTCTCATCGATCCCGCGCGAGCAGCCGGTGCGCGACAATCTGGAAGCGATCGCCGCCGCATCGCGCCAGCTTGCGGGGCTCAAGGCGATCGTCGATGCGATGCGCCCCGAAGTGGAGGCGCAGGTCGAACGGCTGTTCGGGCGCACCCTGTTCCTCGACCGGCCCAGCGTGCGCAGGCTGGTCAACTGGCGGGCCAAGGCGCAGCAGGCCGCCGCGACCCAGGCCGGCTTTGCCTTTCAGGCTTACGGGCAGGTGAAGTTCGCGCAGATCCTGCAGGAACTGGGCAAGACCATCGAAAGCGCGGCGCCGGACATTTCGGTGGGCCATGCCGATCCGGTTGCCGATCGGCTTGCAGCACATCTCGCCGCGCACGGGCTTGACCATATTTCCGCGATGCAGGGCGGCGCGAGCGAACAGGCTATCGAGTTCTTCCGCCAGCACGATCTGGGCTTTCGCATCCGCCGGCTGCGCCTGCTTGCGCGGCGGCTTGCCGAGGACTGGGAAGACCTTGACGCGGCCATGCCGCAAGCGCGCGAACATGCCCGCGATGCCGTCTACCGCGCGCTGGCGCTCTACTTCGACCGCGAGGCGCACAGTTCGCTGGGCGGTGATTTCAGTGCGGTTGCGCGGCTGCTCGATAGCGATCCCGGCGCGGTGCTCGATGGCATCGCCCGGCGCCGGCAGCTGCCCGCGACCGACCTGCTGGTCGATGGCCTGCTGGTCGAAGCGCTGACCGGCATGCCCAAGGAGCTCAAGCGCCGGGTCCTGCTGACCTACCTCGGTTTCCCGTTCTATGACATGGTCACCCTGCCCCTGCTGCGCGGCGAAGGTTCGACCGAGTTCGAACCGGCCAAGGTCGACCGGATCAGCCCGGACGATTGCAGCTCGATCCGCAAGGGCGGCGCCAGCGCCATGCTGCGCGGGACCGAGTTCTACAACTTCGGCGCCTTCTTCAGCCGTGCCTACCGGGAGAACGATTACCTGTGGGGGCGGCTGCACGGGGCGGAGCGGATGATCGACCTTGTCTCCTCGGCCTTGCCCAAGGGAACGGCGATGGACCCGGCTGAACTGGCCCGTTTCAAGCACGAGGCATTCCTGGCGGTGCTGGCCGAAGAGGAAGGGCGGTTGAAAGCCGATCCGGGGCTGGTCAGCGGCTTGCGCCACGAGGTGGAGGCGATGGGGCAGGATTTGGCAGGAACTGGGCGAGTCGGATAGCTGTCTTGGCAAAGCTTGGACCTAAAGCGGCCTTTCCGGATACGTTGAGAGGCGGACAACCACATCTTGTTCGTCATTGCGAGCGTAGCGAAGCAATCCAGATGGCAGCGCAAACCGCCCTGGATTGCTTCGCTGCGCTCGCAATGACGAAAGCGGGGGTATGGTGCCGAATGGGGGGGCTCGAAGGCGCGGTCAAACCCGCCCCCAAACAAAGTCGCCATTCAGCCAAACCAATCGGCTCGTCGCTTCCGGGCCGCGAAGGCTAGGCTGTATCGACATTCAGCCCATAGCGGCCTGCAAATGGCGCTTTTGCGTGCTTCCGGTGCTCACGTACAGAAAGTACGCTGCGCTCCGGGTCACGCAAAATCACCATTTTCGGCTCGCTCTGAACTGAATGTCGATACAGCCTAATCCGTCAGCCCGTCCCACGCTTCCTTGATCCGGTCGAAGAACCCCTTCGACTGCGGGGTTTCCTCGCCGGTCTCGCTCTCCTTGAGCTCGCGCAGCAGTTCCTTCTGGCGCGCGGTGAGCCTGGTCGGCGTTTCGACCATGATCTCGACCACGAGGTCGCCGCGGCCGCGACCTTGCAGCACCGGCATGCCGGCACCGCGCTTGCGCAGCTGCTTGCCCGACTGGATGCCGGCCGGAATGTCGATGGGGATCGCTTGTCCGTCGAGGCCGGGAATCTCGATCCCGCCACCCAGCGCTGCGGTGGTGAAGGTGATCGGTACGCGGGTGATCAGGTCGCTCCCCTCGCGCTCGAACACCTTGTGGCGCCTGAGGTGGATGAAGATGTAGAGATCGCCAGCCGGTGCGCCGAACGGCCCGGCTTCGCCCTTGCCGGCGAGGCGGATGCGGGTGCCGGTATCGACGCCCGGGGGAATGTTGACCTCAAGCGACTGGGCCTTGTCCACCCGCCCCTCGCCCCGGCATGATTTGCAAGGCTTCTCGATCACCTCGCCGCGGCCGTGGCAGGTCGGGCAGGTGCGCTCGACCATGAAGAAGCCCTGCTGCGCGCGGACATGGCCGTGGCCGCCGCACAGGTTGCAGCGCCGCGTGCCGGTGCCCGGCTCCGCGCCCGATCCGGCGCAGGGTTCGCAGGCAGAGGAAACCTCGATCTCGATTTCGGCCTGCTTGCCGTGGAAGGCTTCCTCGAGTCCGATCTCGAGGTCATAGCGCAGGTCGGCCCCGCGCCGCGCTTGCTGGCGGCCGCCACCGCCGCCAAAGGCCTGGCCAAAGATCGTCTCGAAGATATCGCCGATGTCGGAAAAGCCAGCGCCGCCCGGGCCGCCCGGGCCGCCACCGCCCGACATGCCCTGCTTGAACGCTTCGTGTCCGAAACGGTCATAGGCCGCGCGCTTCTGCGGGTCCTTCAGGCAGTCATAGGCTTCGTTGATCGCCTTGAAGCGGTGTTCGGCATCGGCATCGCCGGGGTTCTTGTCCGGGTGCCAGCGCATCGCGAGCTTGCGGTACGACGACTTGATCGTCGAATCGTCCGCCCCGCGCTGAACTTCCAGCAGTTCGTAATAATCGGCATCGACAGACATGGTCGCCCCTCAACGAACGGGTCCGCCACCGCGCGCATCGCGGCGGCGACGGACCCGATTCACAGCCTGCTCAGCCCTTGTTCTCGTCGACTTCCGAGAATTCGGCGTCGACCACTTCCTCGCCGTCTCCGGCCGGGGCTTCCGCGCCCGGCGAAGCGGCCGCGGCCTGCTCCTTCTCATAGATCACCTGGCCCATCTTCATCGCCTTTTCGGTGAGCGCCTGGGTCTTGGCGGTCATCTCGTCGGCATCGCCGCCTTCGATCGCCGTCTTGGTTTCCGCGATCGCAGCTTCGATTTCGGCCTTGAGATCAGCTTCCAGCTTGTCGCCATGCTCGGCGAGCTGCTGTTCGGTGGCGTGGACCAGGCTGTCGGCGTTGTTGCGGGCTTCCGCCGCGGCGCGCCGCTTCTTGTCCTCTTCGGCGAACTTTTCGGCATCCTTGACCATCTGGTCGATGTCCGAATCCGAAAGCCCGCCCGAGGCCTGGATCTTGATCTGCTGTTCCTTGCCCGTGCCCTTGTCCTTGGCGCTGACGTTGACGATGCCGTTCGCGTCGATGTCGAAAGTGACCTCGATCTGCGGCACCCCGCGGCGCGCCGGCGGCAGGCCGACCAGATCGAACTGGCCAAGCAGCTTGTTGTCGGCGGCCATTTCGCGTTCGCCCTGGAACACGCGGATGGTCACCGCCTGCTGGTTGTCCTCGGCGGTCGAATAGATCTGGCTCTTCTTGGTCGGGATCGTGGTATTGCGGTCGATCATCCGGGTGAACACGCCGCCCAGCGTTTCGATGCCCAGCGACAGCGGGGTCACGTCGAGCAGCAGCACGTCCTTGACGTCGCCCTGCAGCACGCCGGCCTGGATCGCCGCGCCCATCGCCACCACTTCATCGGGATTGACCCCGGTGTGCGGTTCCTTGCCGAAGAATTCCTTCACCACTTCGCGCACGCGCGGCATGCGGGTCATCCCGCCGACCAGCACCACGTCGTCGATGTCCGAAGCCTTGAGGCCGGCATCGGCCAGCGCCTTCTTCATCGGTTCCTTGGTGCGTTCGATCAGGTCCGCGACCATCTTTTCAAGATCGGCGCGGGTCACCGTTTCGACGAGGTGCAGCGGAGTGGTGCTGCCGCCTTCCATGCGCGCGGTGATGAACGGCAGGTTGATTTCGGTCGAAGCCGTGCTCGACAGCTCGATCTTGGCCTTTTCAGCGGCTTCCTTGAGACGCTGAAGCGCGAGCTTGTCGGTCTTCAGGTCCATGTTTTCCTTGGCTTTGAACCGGTCGGCCAGCCATTCGACCAGCTTGGAGTCGAAGTCCTCACCGCCCAGGAAGGTGTCGCCGTTGGTGCTCTTCACTTCGAACACGCCGTCGCCGATCTCGAGGATCGAGACGTCGAAAGTGCCGCCGCCAAGGTCGTAGACCGCGATGGTCTTGCCGTCGTTCTTCTCAAGCCCATAGGCCAGCGCGGCCGCGGTCGGCTCGTTGATGATGCGCAGCACTTCAAGCCCCGCGATCTGGCCGGCGTCCTTGGTCGCCTGGCGCTGCGCGTCGTTGAAGTAGGCGGGAACCGTGATCACCGCCTGGGTAACGGTTTCGCCCAGATAGCTTTCGGCGGTTTCCTTCATCTTCTGCAGGGTGAAGGCGGAAATCTGCGACGGGCTGTAATCCTCGCCGCCAGCCTGGACCCAGGCGTCGCCGTTCTTGCCCTTGACGATGTGGTAGGGAACCAGTTCGGTGTCCTTCTTGGTCACCGGATCGTCGAACCGGCGGCCGATCAGGCGCTTCACCGCGAAAATCGTGTTGTCGCCATTGGTCACCGCCTGGCGCTTGGCCGGCTGACCGATCAGGCGTTCGCCGTCCTTAGTGAAGGCGACGATCGACGGCGTGGTGCGCGCGCCTTCCGAATTCTCGATGACCTTGGGCTTGCCACCGTCCATGACGGCGACGCAGCTGTTGGTCGTGCCCAGGTCGATACCGATTACTTTACCCATTTGAACCCCATCCTTGGCTATTCGATGACACCGCGTCGTTCGCCTCCCGCTGCTGCAGCAAGGCCCTTCGGCGGCTCTTTCAAGGGGGCATATAGGTGCGGTTTTGCTTGGCACAAGGGCCGCCGCCGACTAGCAAGGGCGCGAAATTTCAATGCTGCTGAAAGGACTTTTCGCGTGATCATCGCCCGCCGCGCCGCCCTGCCCCTGTTTGCGCTTGCCGCGGTGCTTTCGGTTGCCGCCTGCAAGGAAGCCCCGGACAAGCCCGAAGCCGCCGCCAGCGGCGCGATCGAGGCCAAGCCCGGCGTCAAGGTAACCGAGGCACGCCTGGTGCTTCCCGCGGTGGCGGGCAATCCGGCGGCGGCCTACCTCACCATCGACAACCAGACCAAGGACACCGTCTCCATCGCCGCGATCGCGATCAAGGGCGCGGGCAAGGCCGAAATGCACACGATGGAAGGCAATGCGATGAAGCCGGTGGACCGGGTCGACGTCGATGCCGGAACGCAGATCCGCTTCGAGCCGGGCAAGCTTCACATCATGGCCTTTGAACTCGGCAGCGATCTGGCGGTTGGCGGTGACACCGAATTCACCCTGACCTTCACCGATGGCGACAAGACCTCGGTCCCCGCCCGGATCGAGGCGATGGGCGATGCCGCGATGGGCGGAATGAAGATGGGTGAGGAGACCGGCCACTGAGCGAAGCCGCCCTTGCCTGTCCGGTCGGCGGCGAACGTCGGCTGACCGCGGGCGAGGTCGCGCTGGCAAGCTCGGTTTTCGGCGATGCGATCGATACTGCCCGGGTCACGGTTCGGCGCCGGCGGTGGTGGTGGTTTCACCCCCGCCGGGTGACGATGGCGCCCGCCGGCCATCTCCATTTCCATCCGCTGTCGGAAAGCTACTGCGAGGATTTCAGCGCGGCGAGCCCGCACCTTCAGGCTCATTTCATCCACGAAATGACCCATGTCTGGCAGGCCCAGACGCGCGGATGGTGGTATCTGCCGCTGATCGGGCCGTTCCAGCGCCGCTATCGCTATGTCCTCAAGCCCGGCAAGAGGTTCAGCGACTACGGAATCGAGCAGCAGGCCGAAATCGTCGCCCACGCCTTCATGCTGCGACGAGGCTGGAAGCCGGGTTCCGGCGCGGATCCGGCAGCACTCGAGGCGGTGCTTGCGACTGCCCCGTTCGCCTGATCAGTCCGGCTTCTTCGCAACCGCCACCATCGCGGGCCGCAGCAGGCGGTCCTTGATCATGTAGCCCGATTGCAGCTCCTGCACGATGGTGCCCGGCTCGACATCGGCGCTGGGCACTTCAAGCATGGCCTGGTGCTGGTTGGGATCAAGCGGCAGGCCGGTCGCGGCGATGCGGGAGATGCCGTTCAGGCCGAACACCTTGTCGAGTTCGCGCGCGGTCGCCTCGATCCCGGTGACCAGTGCTTTCAGCTTCTCATCTTCGCGCAGTTCCTGAGGAATCGCATCGAGGGCACGGGCAAGATTGTCGGCCACGCTGAGCATGTCGCGGGCAAAGCCGGTTGCGGCATAGGCGCGGGCATCGGCCACGTCCTTTTCCAGGCGGCGGCGCACGTTCTGGGTTTCGGCCTTGGCGTAGAGGATGTCCTGCCGCGCGGTTTCAAGATCGCTGCGCAGGTTCGCCAGAGCATCGTCGAGCGCTTCGCTCGCCTGCTCAAGGTCGATCATGTCTTCGGGCACGCCGGCCAGTTCGGCTTCCACCGCCGGATCGCCCTGCGGCTTGGTATCATTGCTCATTGTCTTCAAAAACCCGTCTTAACCGATCAATTTACCCAGCGATTGGGCCGTGAAGTCGATCATGGGGACTAGCCGCGCATAATTCAACCGGGTCGGGCCGATAACCCCCACCACGCCGACCACCCGGCCTTCGCGGTCGCGATAGGGCGAGGCGATGACCGCCGAACCGGACAGGGCAAACAGCCGGTTTTCCGAACCGATGAAGATCCGCGTCGCCTCGGCCTCGCGCGCGGCGTGGAGCAGGTCGGCGACCGACTGTTTGCTTTCCAGATCGTCGAGCAGCTGGCGCACGCGCTCAAGGTCGGTCACCGCGTTTTCATCGAGCAGGTTGGAGGCGCCGCGCACGATCAGCACCGGCCGGTTGGCGGAATCCTCGCTCCACACGGCCAGCCCGCGTTCGACCAGGTCGCGGCTGGCGGCGTCGAGCGCGCTTTCGCCGCTGGCAATTTCCGCGCGGATCGCCTGCACGGCCTGGGCCAGCGTGCGCCCGCCCAGATGCGCCGAAATATAGTTCGATGCCTGCTCCAGCGCCCCCGGCGGCAGGCCTGCCGGCACCGTCACGACCCGGTTCTCGATCGATCCGTCGACCCCCACCAGCACCGCCAGCGCCTGCCCGGCGGCAAGCGGCACAAGCTGCAACTGCGCCAGTCGCGGTTCGCGGCGCGGGACCATCACCACTCCGGCGGCGGCCGAAAGCTCCGACAGCAGCGCTGAGGTTGCGGTGAGCGCCGCTTCGATCGGTCCGGGCTGGGCCAGCCGGCTTTCGATCGCCGCGCGCTCCTCGGCGGTCGGTTCGGCCACCTGCATCATCCCGTCGACGAACAGCCGCAGCCCCTGTTCGGTCGGCAGGCGCCCCGCCGAGGTGTGCGGCGCGGCCAGCAGGCCCAGGCCTTCAAGCTCATGCAGGACCGAACGGATCGACGCGGGCGACAGGTTCAGCCCCCCTGCCCCGGCCAGCGTCTTCGAGCCCACCGGCTGTCCGGTGCCGAGATAGCCTTCGACCACCAGGCGAAAGATTTCGCGCGTGCGGGCGCCGAGTTCGGTGATCGGGAGCGAGGTCATGGCGATTCCTTGCCTGACCATAGCCGCCTGTCCCGAGCTTGTCGAAGGACCGCCCTTTCTTTCTTGATGCGATCAAGTAAGGACGCGCTTTGACAAGCCCGGGGCGGACAGTTCCGGGCCAACTGGAGAATGTTATGCGACCTTCCGGCCGCGCGCCCGACGAAATGCGCGTTATCGACTTCGAGCCGCACTTCACCAGGCACGCCGAAGGGTCGGTGCTGGTCTCTTTCGGCCACACCAGGGTGATCTGCACCGCCTCGGTCGAGGAACGCCTGCCGCCCTGGCTGCGCGGCAAGGGCGAAGGCTGGGTAACGGCGGAATATTCGATGCTCCCGCGCGCCACGCACACCCGCGGCGCGCGTGAAGCCGCCAAGGGCAAGCAGAGCGGGCGGACACAGGAAATTCAGCGGCTTATCGGCCGGTCCTTGCGCGCGGTCTGCGATCTCAGGAAGCTGGGTGAGCGGCAGATCACGCTCGATTGCGACGTGATCCAGGCCGACGGCGGCACCCGCACCGCCGCCATCTCGGGCGCCTGGGTGGCGCTGCGGATCGCGGTCGACAAGCTGATGGCGCAAGGGCTGATCGCCGAGGATCCGCTTACCCGCAAGGTCGCGGCGGTAAGCTGCGGGATCGCCGGTGGAGTTCCGGTGCTCGACCTCGACTACGACGAGGATTCGCGCGCCGATGCCGATGCCAATTTCGTCCTGATCGAAGGCGGCCAGATCGCCGAGGTCCAGGCCACCGCCGAAGGCGCGACCTATGACGAAGAGGCCTTGCTGCGGCTGCTGCGCCTGGCCCGGATCGGCTGCGAACGGATCTTTGCTGCGCAGGCGGATGCGGTGAAGAAATGACCCGCCGGCTCGGCTCCGAAACCCTGGTGATTGCCACGCACAATGCGGGCAAGCTCAAGGAAATCGGGGCCTTGCTGGCGCCCTACGGGCTGAATTGCATCTCGGCCGGATCGCTCGGCCTGCCCGAACCGGCGGAGACCGGAACCAACTTTGTCGAGAACGCCCTGATCAAGGCGCGGGCGGCGGCGGAAGGCTCCGGCCTGCCGGCGCTGGCGGACGATTCCGGGCTGTGTGTCGATGCGCTGGGCGGCCGTCCCGGCGTCTACACCGCCGACTGGGCCGAGCGGCAGTGGTTCGAGGGTCCGCCCGGCCGCGACTGGTTCATGGCGATGGGCAAGGTCGAAGGAATGCTGGCCGAATTGGGGCCGCAGACCGACCGTTCGTGCCATTTCGCCTGCGTTCTGGCGATCGCCTGGCCCGACGGCGACAGCGCGGTCTACGAAGGCCGCGCCAATGGCACGCTGACCTGGCCGCCGCGCGGGACGATGGGGTTCGGCTATGATCCGGTCTTCGTCCCGCTGGGCGAAACCCGCACTTTTGCCGAGCATGAGCCGGAACAGAAGCACCGGATCAGCCACCGCGCCGATGCCTTCGCCAAGCTGGTCGCGGAGCAATTTGGCGGCTAGAGCGGCGCAATGGCCCGCGCGCTTTATATCCATTGGCCGTTCTGCCTCGCGAAGTGTCCCTATTGCGATTTCAACAGCCATGTCCGCGAAAGGGTGGATCATGCGGTGTGGCAGGATTCGCTGCTTGCCGACATGCGCCGCGAGGCCGAGCTGGCGGGCGGAGAACGGCTCGAAAGCGTGTTTTTCGGCGGGGGAACCCCCAGCCTGATGCCTCCGGCACTGGTTGCCCGGCTGCTTGGGGAGGCCGAGCGGCTGTGGGACTTCGGCGAGGGGATCGAGATCACCCTGGAGGGCAACCCTTCGTCGGTCGAAGCCGCGAATTACGCCGATCTGGCGGCGGCGGGGATCAATCGGGCATCGCTGGGATTGCAGGCGCTGGACGATCCGACCCTGCGTTTTCTGGGCCGCCTTCACGGCGCTTCAGAAGGACTGAAGGCGCTTGAAGTGGCGCAAGAGCACTTCAAGCGCGTTTCGTTTGACCTGATCTATGCACGTCCCGGGCAAAGCGAGGCGGATTGGCGGCGCGAGCTTGACCGGGCGCTTGGATTCGGCACCGGACACCTCTCGCTCTACCAGCTGACCATCGAGCCGGGGACGAGGTTCGCGACTATGGTCCGCCAGGGCAGTTTCGAACCGCTGGATGATGATCGGGCGGCAGATCTCTTCATGCTCACGCGCGAGATGACCGCCGCCGCCGGAATCCCCGCCTACGAAATCAGCAACCACGCCCGGCCCGGCGAGGAGAGCTGGCACAACCTCGCCTATTGGCGGTATCAGGACTACGCCGGGATCGGCCCCGGCGCGCACGGTCGGCGCGGCGGAGTGGCGACGGTGCGGCACAGGAAGCCCGAGAACTGGTTGGCCGCCGTGGCCGAACGCGGCGACGGGATTTGCGAAGAGCGGGCGCTTGGCCCGCGCGAACAGGCCAGCGAGGCGATGCTGATGGGGCTGCGCCTGGGTGAAGGTGTTGACCTTCAGGCGCTTGCCGCCCGGTTTGGTCTGGCTCCCGCTGATCTGTGCCGCCCGGACAAGTTGGATTTCTACATCCGGCAGGGCCTGGCCTGGCGAGACGGCAGCCGGATCGGCGTGACCGAGGCCGGGATGCCGCTGCTCGACGGCCTGCTGGGCGAACTGGTCCCGGCGGAGCTGGTCGGCGCATGACCCGCGCTGATCTGCTCGAAGCCTGGCAGCGGCACCTTGTCGAAAGTCGCCGCCGTTCGCCCCATACCGTCCGCGCCTATGTCGCCACGGTGGCGCAGCTGCTCGAGGCGGTGGAGCTTAATGGCTGGCCAGCCCTTGCCCGGCTCGACGCGCAGACCCTGCGCACCCAGCTTGCCCGGCGCCGGGCCGAGGGGCTGGGCAATGCCAGCGCCGCGCGCGAACTGTCGGCGCTCAAGGCCTTTATCGCCTTTGCCCGCGAACAGGCCGGCATGGCCGACCCCGCCCCGCCCCGGATGCGCGGGCCGCGGGTCAAGAAGGGCATCCCTCGCCCGGTAACGCCGGATGAAGCCGTCAACCTGGCGCTGGCGGTCGAGGAAGATGCGGCAGAAGAATGGATCGGCGCGCGCGACCGGGCCGTGCTGCTGCTGCTCTACGGCGGCGGCCTGCGGATTGCCGAAGCGCTTTCGCTGACCGGCGCGGCATTGCCGCTGGGCGAGACGCTGACCGTGACCGGCAAGGGCAACAAGCAGCGCGTGGTCCCGATCCTGCCGATCGTGCGGCAGGGCGTGGCGGACTATGCCGCCAAATGCCCCTGGCCGATCGAGCGCGGAGCCGCGCTGTTTCGCGGCGCAAAGGGCGGACCGCTCAGCCAGGGCATGGTCCAGAAGGCGATGGCCCGCGCCCGGATCGCACTGGGCCTGCCGCCCAGCGCCACGCCCCACGCGCTGCGCCATTCGTTTGCCACGCATCTGCTGGGTGCCGGCGCTGATCTGCGGTCGCTCCAGGAACTGCTCGGCCACGCCAGTCTCGGTTCGACGCAGATCTATACCAGGGTCGATGCGGCAGTGCTGCTCGACACCTACCGCAACGCCCATCCGCGCGAACGCGAAGGCCGCAAGTTGACTTGATCGTGCAGCGGAACGGGGGACGGTGCCCCCGTTTCCGACTGGCGCTTACGGGTGCGTCCCGCCGCTGGTGGTTTCGCTACCCGCTTCGCTGGCGGTGCCGGCATCGGCTTCGCCGCTGGCGGCATCGCTGGCGCCGGTATCGAGGCTGGCTTCGGCAACCGGAGTCGCTTCGACCGGGGTGGCGTCTTCCCCTTTCGAGCAGCCGGCAAGCATGATGGACGATCCGGCGATTGCAGCGAAAAGAACCTTCTTCATGTTAATTCTCCCAATGTTTTCTGGTGCGAAGTTACCCGAAGCCGCGTTCGGCTGGCAACCGCGAAAAGGGCGTCTGGTCAATCGCGCTCCTCCCAGCGCGCGACCCGCCACAGCCAGATCGCCAGCGTCAGCGCCAATGCCGCGCCGATTGCCGGCCCGGCCACCGCGTCGACCGTATCGAGATAGCGCGCCAGCAGCTTGCCGCCGTGGATCAGCAGCGCGTTCCATACCGCCGCCCCGGCGAAGGTAAAAACCAGGAACCTCCCGTGGCGCATGTGGCTGAGCCCCGCCGGCAGCGAAATCAGCGTCCTGAGAAACGGCGAGAAGCGCAGCGCGAAGACCACCCATTGCCCATGCCGCTGGAAGAATTCGGTCGCCGCCTCGATATCGCTCCAGCGCACGGTCAGCCAGCGGCCCCAGCGCGTCACCAGCGGCTTGAGGCGGCGATAGCCCAGCCGGTCGCCCGCCACGAACCAGGCGTAATTGCCCAGCGTCGAGCCCAGGGTGCCGACGATCAGCAGCGGCCAGAAGCTCATCGTCCCGCGCGCCACGGCTACCCCACCGGCGCCCATGATCACTTCGCTGGGGATCGGCGGAAAGACGTTCTCGATGACCATCAGCAGCGCAATGCCCCAATAGCCGCCCTGTTCGATCAGGTTGATGATCCAGTTGGACAAGTGTCAGCGCGCCGAAAGGGGCTTCGACAGGCTCAGCCCGAGCGGAAAGGAAAACGCATTCTGGACCCGCTCAGGCTGAGCTTGTCGAAGCCGCAGGTGATCGCGCGGCATTATTGTGCCGCAACCCTTCGCTCGATCGCATCCCAGATCAGCGAAGGCGTATCCGTGCCGTTGAACCGGTCGATCGCAAGGATTCCGGTCGGCGAGGTGACGTTGATCTCGGTCAGCCACTTGCCGCCAATCACGTCGATCCCGACGAACACGAGACCTTTCTCCTTCAGCGCCGGGCCAAGCGCCGCGCAGATCTCTTCCTCGCGGGCGTTGAGCGTGGTCGGTTCGGCATAGCCGCCGGCGGCGAGGTTCGAGCGGAACTCGCCCGCGCCGGGGCGACGGTTGATCGCGCCGGCGACCTCGCCGTCGATCAGCACGATCCGCTTGTCGCCCTCGCTGATCTCGGGAAGGAAAGGCTGGAACATGTGCGGTTCGACCCAGGCATTGTCGAACAGTTCGATCAACGCGCCCAGGTTGGAGCCGTCGGCCGGGATGCGCACCACCGCCTTGCCGCCGTTGCCGTGCAGCGGCTTCATCACCAGATCGCCGGGATGGCGGGCATGGAAGGCGCGGACATCCTCGATCCGCCGGGCGATCAGCGTCGGCGGCATGTAGTGCGCGAAGTCGAGGACATAGATCTTCTCGGGCGCGTTGCGGACCGATGCGGGATCGTTGACCACAAGCGTCTGCCCCTCAAGCCGCTCGAGCAGGTGGGTGGCGGTGATGTAGGACAGATCGAAGGGCGGGTCCTGGCGCATCAGCACCACGTCGACATCCTTGACCAGATCGATGCTGCGATGCTCGTCCATCGTGAAATGGTTGCCGGCGACGCGCTGCACTTTCACCGGCGCGGCCCAGGCGGTCAGCCGGCCGCTGTCATAGGCGAGCGACTTCACGTCATAGTGATAGACAGCGTGCCCCCGCGCCTGCGCGGCGAGCATCAGCGCGAAGCTCGAATCGCCGTCGATGCTAATCGACTGGAGCGGGTCCATCTGGACGGCAACGCGTAGGGTCATGTCGGGATCGAACTCCGCTTAGAGCATCAGGGCATTCGCCATGTGGCGAGGGAAACGCCCCGGCGCAAGCAGCAGCACGTCGATCTGCTGCACATCCCCGCTGCGCGCATAGCGATGCGCTACCGCCTCCGCCGCCGCCGCGACCCGGCGCAGGCGCCAGGGATCGACCGCCTGGTCAAGCTGCTCGGCGCGGTTGCGCCATTTCACCTCGACGAAGGCCAGCGTCGCGCCGCGCCGGGCGATCAGGTCGATCTCGCCGCGCGGGGTCTTCACGCGGCGGGCAAGGATGCGCCAGCCCTTGAGGCGCAGATACCACGCGGCCAGCAACTCGCCGCGCCTGCCTCTCGCCTCGCGCTCGGCGCGGGCGTTCATCGCAGTTCGAGCGCCCGGGCATAGAGCACCTTGCGCTCAAGCCCGGTGGCGCGGGCCACCTCTGCCGCGGCCTGCGAGGGCTTGAGCGTGACGAGCGCCGCGCGCAGCAGCGCATCGGCATAAGAGGCGCTGGCCTCTACCGCCACCGGTGGGGCGACCAGCAGGACGATCTCTCCCTTGGGCGGATGCGCGGCAAAGTGCGCGATCAGTTCGTCGGGGCTGCCGGTGCGGCATTCCTCGAACCGCTTGGTCAGCTCGCGCGCCACGGCCACCTCGCGGCCGGGCAGCAATTCGCCGATCGCCGCCAGCGACTGCGCCAGGCGCGGGGCGGTTTCGTAGAACACCAGCGTGGCCCTGACGCCGCCAAGCTCGGCCAGCACTTCGCGCCTGGCCTTGTCCTTCGCCGGGAGGAAGCCGGCAAACAGGAACCGGTCGCTGGGCAGCCCCGCAAGGGTCAGGGCAACCACCGCCGCGCTGGGGCCGGGGATCGAGGTCACCGCGATTCCGCGTTCGCGCGCCGCCCTGACCAATCGGTAGCCCGGATCGGAAATCAGCGGCGTCCCGGCATCGCTGACCAGCGCGAGCGGCTGGGTCGCGGCAAGCCCCAGCAGGTGTTCGCGGGTCGCCTCGCTGGCGTGATCGTCATAGCGGATCAGCCTCGCCTTGATGCCAAGGTGCTGCATCAGCTTGCCCGTAACCCTGGTATCCTCACAGGCTACCGCAGCCACGCCACCGAGTACCGCCGCGGCGCGGTGCGAAACGTCACCCAGATTGCCAATCGGCGTCGCGACAATATACAGGCCAGGTTCAAGTGGTTGGTCCATCAAGGCATCAATGGACTGCGACGAGGAGAGCGACAAGGCATGATTACTCTGCGGATCGATCGCCGCGCGCTGGTCACGCTGGGTGCGCTTGCCGTGCTGGCGGGGTGCAAGGTCATTCCCAAGGGGGTCGAGCAGGCTCCTCCGCCGCCCACGGGTCCGACCGAGGCCCTGCCCAGCGACCAGAACCGCCAGCGCATCGCCCTGCTGGTGCCGCTGAGCGGACCCGAAGCCGCGCTGGGGCAATCGATCGCCAATGCCACCACGATGGCGCTGCTCGATACCGGCGCCAAGACGATCCGCGTGACGACCTATGATACCGGCCCCGGCGCGGCCGCCGCCGCCAACAAGGCGCTGATGGACGGCAACCGCCTGATCCTCGGCCCGCTGCTGGCCGATGACGTGCCGACCGTCGCCGCGATTGCCCGTCCGGCCCGGGTGCCGCTGATCGCCTACACCGGCGATACCGCGCTGGCCGCGCGCGATGTCTTCGTGCTGGGCACATCGAGCGACAATTCGATCGAGCGCGTGGTCGAATATGCGCATGCCCACGGCGTCAACCGGTTCGCCCTGCTGGCGCCCAAGGGCACTTTCGGCACGCGCGCCACGGCAACCTATGCCGCCGCGGTTCAGGCCGCGGGCGGAACGCTGGTCAATACGCAGACCTATGACCGCGGCAACAAGTCGATCGTCAGCGCGGCCACCCGCCTGAAGGCGCGCGGCGGTTATGACGCGGTGCTGATCGCGGATTCGGGCAAGTATGCCGCCCTCGCCGCGCCGCAGCTGAAGAGCGCGGGCGCCACTTCGCCCCGGATCCTGGGCACCGACCTGTGGAGCGGAGAGCTGGCGATCAGCAAGACCCCGGCGCTGCGCGGCGCTTGGTTTGCCGCGCTTTCGGACCAGCGCTTTGCCCGGTTCGCCGAGAGCTACAAGGCGCGGTTCGGTGAGCAGCCCTACCGGATGGCGACCTTCGGCTATGACAGCGTGCTGCTGGCGGTGCGGATTTCGCGCGACTGGCGGCTCAACACGCCCTTTCCCGTTGCCCGGCTGACCGATCGCGACGGGTTCCTGGGGCTTGACGGCCCGTTCCGCTTTTCCCCATCGGGAACCAGCGAGCGCGCGCTTGAGGTGCGCGAAACCCGCGCCGGCGGCTTCACCGTGGTCAGCCCTGCCCCGGAACGCTTCGGCGCCTGACTTCCTCTCCGTTCCGAGGAAAACCCCATAGCACCGCTTGCGCCCGCGAATCCGGGCGTTCTATAGGCGTTCCCCATGTCACAAGCCCCCGAAGACCTGTTCGATGCCCTGCCCGCCAGCACCGGCGAAAGCTATGATGGTTCCGCGATCGAAGTGCTCGAAGGGCTTGAGCCTGTGCGTCGCCGTCCGGGCATGTACATCGGCGGGACGGATGAGCGGGCGTTCCATCACCTTGCCGCCGAAGTGCTCGACAATGCGATGGACGAAGCGGTCGCCGGCCATGCCAACCGGATCGAGGTGACGCTGGAAGAAGGCAATCGCCTGACCATCACCGACAACGGGCGCGGCATCCCGGTGGACGAGCATCCCAAGTATCCCGGCAAGTCGGCGCTCGAGGTGATCCTGACCACGCTGCATTCGGGCGGCAAGTTTTCGGGCAAGGCCTATGCCACCTCGGGCGGGCTGCACGGGGTGGGCGTCAGCGTGGTCAACGCGCTGTCCATCCTGACCCGGATCGAAGTGGCGCGAAACAAGGAACTGTTCGCGCAGGAATTCTCGCGCGGGCTGCCCACCGGGCCGCTCCAGCGGCTTGGCGGCACGCCCAATCGGCGCGGGACCAGCGTGACTTTCATTCCCGATGCGGAAATCTTCGGCGATGACGCGAAGTTCAAGCCGCAGCGCCTGTTCCGCCTGGTCCGCTCGAAGGCCTATCTCTTCGCAGGGGTCGAGATCCGCTGGAAATGCGCCCCGTCGCTCGCCAGCGAGGACGTGCCGGCAGAGGCGACCTTCCAGTTCCCCGGCGGCCTGGCCGATCACCTGCGCGAACAGATCGGCGTGCGCGAATGCGTCACCACCCAGTTCTTTTCGGGCACCCAGGATTTCCCCGGCGATCAGCAGGGCCGGGTCGAATGGGCGATTGCCTGGCCGCTGTGGTCGGACGGATCCTATTCGTGGTACTGCAACACCATCCCGACCCCCGATGGCGGCACCCACGAAGCCGGCCTGCGCGCCGCGCTGACCAAGGGTATCCGCGCCTTTGGCGAACTGGTCGGGCAGAAGAAGGCCAAGGACATCTCGCCCGAGGACATTGTCACCGGCAGCGAGGTGATGCTTTCGGTCTTCGTCCGCGATCCCCAGTTCCAGAGCCAGACCAAGGACCGCCTGACCAGCCCCGAGGCCGCCCGCCTGGTCGAAAACGCGGTGCGCGACCACTTCGACCATTTCCTGGCCGACAACATGGAGCGCGGACGCGCGCTGCTTGGCGCGGTGATGGAGCGGATGGACGAGCGCCTGCGCCGCAAGGCCGAGCGCGAGGTCAAGCGCAAGACCGCGACCAACGCGCGCAAGCTGCGCCTGCCCGGCAAGCTGACCGACTGCACCGGCGAAGGCGATGCCGAAACCGAACTGTTCATCGTCGAAGGCGATAGCGCTGGCGGCAGCGCCAAGCAGGCGCGCGACCGCAAGACCCAGGCGATCCTGCCGATCCGCGGCAAGATACTCAACGTCGCCAGCGCCACGGCCGACAAGATCCGCGCCAATGCCGAAATCGCCGACCTGGGCCTGGCGCTGGGCTGCGGCACCCGCAAGGACTGCAACCCGGACAACCTGCGCTATGACCGGATCGTGATCATGACCGACGCCGATGTCGACGGCGCGCATATCGCCACCTTGCTGATGACCTTCTTCTTCCAGGAAATGCCCGAGGTGGTCCGCCGCGGGCACCTCTATCTCGCCCAGCCGCCGCTCTACCGCCTCACCGCCGGCAAGGAGAGCGCCTATGCCCGCGACGACGCCCACCGCGCCGAACTGGAAGCGGGGCTGTTCAAGGGCAAGAAGGTCGAGGTCGGCCGGTTCAAGGGCCTGGGCGAAATGAACCCCCAGCAATTGCGCGAAACAACGATGGACCCCAGGACGCGCGGCCTGCTGCGCATCACCCTGCCGCCCGAATACGAAGGCCGCGCCGCGGTGAAGGACCTGGTCGACAAGCTGATGGGCCGCGACCCGGCGCAGCGCTTCATGTTCATCCAGAACCGCGCGGGCGAACTGGATCCAGAGATGATCGACGCGTGATCAGGTTGGATCAAACCCGAAACCCGCAATCCGCTGCGTTGACGCGCGGTTAACCGTGCCGCGCAATCCAAGGAAAACTCCTCTGGTGGCATAGGCTGTCGCACAGGGGGATATTTCGAATGCGCAGCAATCTGAATCTGGCCGGCTTGGCGGCGTGTCTTGTGGCAAGCCCGGCTTTCGCCGGCGCGGCAACGACGGCCGATTCGACGGCGACGGTCGTCAGCGAAGCGACGATCGAAAAGCTGACCGATCTCAACCTCGGTTCGTTTGCCGGCGGTTCGGGCAGCGGGCTGGTGGAATTGAACGTGGTCGATGGCAACCGCTATTGCGCCAATACCGCGGTCTGCGCCAGTTCGGCTTTCAGCTTTGCGCAGTTCCGGATCATCGGCGGCGTGCCGGTGCGGGTCACCTATCCCTCGCGGATCTATTTCACCGGTAGCGCCGGCCCCGACATGTATTTCGATGTCCAGGGCCGCGAACTGTCCGGCGGCGCGATGGTCGTTCCCGGCGGGCACATCAGCACAGTGCCGGGCGGAACCACGCTCAGGCTTGGGGGCTGGCTGCACATGAACCCTTCGCAGCCCAACGGCGCCTATTCCAGCAGCATCACGGTAACGGTCGACTACTTCTGACCGGCTTGTCTGCAATCGCAGTGAATTGTCCATTTCGTTCATTGCACTGACAGGCGCAAAGGTTACAGTGTATCACGAACCAGCGGAGGGACTCTGCCATGCGTCGTGTTGCACTTGCCATTGCCATGCTTGCGGGCGCCGCCCCGGTGCTGGCCGAACCCGGGATCGACATCACGATCTATGCCGATAACCAGGCGCTGGTTCAGGATACCCGGCCGATCACTTTCACCGGTGAACGCCAGAAGGTCGAGTTCAAGGGCGTATCGGCGCAGATCCGCGCGGAGACCGCCAGCCTGGTCGCCAGCGACATGGGGATCATCGAGCAGAACTTTGATTACGACCTGCTGAGCCCGGCGAAGATCATGGAGAACGCGGTCGGGCAGACGATCACGCTGGTCCGCACCAATCCCGCCACCGGAGCCGAAACGCGCGAGCAGGCGCTGGTGCTGGCGGCGAACGGCGGCGTGGTGCTGCAGATCGGCAACCGCATCGAGGTGCTGCGCGACGATGGCCTGCCGGTGCGGGTGATCTTCGACAAGGTGCCACCCAACATGCGCGCCGATCCCACGCTGTCGATCACGCTGCAGGGCAAGGCCGGTACGCGCGAGGCGGCGCTGCGCTATCTCACGCCGGGGCTTGGCTGGCGGGCGGACTATGTCGCACTCTATGACGAGAGCAAGAGCACGATCGATGTCCAGGGCTGGGTCACGCTGACCAACAATTCGGGCACCACCTATGACAACGCCCGCGCGGTGCTGGTCGCGGGCAGCCCGCGGATGCTGAACCAGGGTTACGGCGGATCCTATCGCGGCAATCCGGGCATGGTCGAGGCCGGGACCGAAAGCGGTACCCGCGAACGGCTGGGGGACTATTACCTCTATCCGCTGGCCGAACGCACCACCATCGCCAACCTGCAAACCAAGCAGGTCAGCTTCCTCGACGTGCACGGCGCGCCTGCGCAGCACGGCTACGAAATCCGCTTCGGCTGGCTCCAGACCAGCGAGACCCCGCTGAGCGCGGCGACGATGTACAGCTTCACCAACAGCGCGCAGGGCGGGCTTGGCGATCAGCTGCCGGCCGGGATCGTGCGGTTCTACATCAAGGATTCGCGCGGGCAGGCGCAGTTCATCGGCGAGCGCGGGATCGGGCATACGCCGATGGGATCGAAGCTGGCGATCAGCACCGGCGATGCCTTCGACGTGAAGGTCCAGCCGGTGGTCGAGGCCCGCACCAGGGTCAATGACCGGCGCTGGAAGACCTCGATGCGCTATACCCTGACCAATGCCCTGCCCAAGCCGGTGACCGTGCAGATGATCCAGTCGGGCCTGTGGGGCGATACCAAGGTTGCCGAGGAAAGCCAGAAGAGCACCCGCCGCGATGCCGACAGCGTGGTCTGGGCGGTTACCGTCCCGGCCAACGGCAAGACGGTAGTCACCGCCACGTTCGATTCGAAGTACTGAGGCGCGCGCCATGCGCTGGCTTCTGGCCCTGCTGCTGTCCCTCTGCACGGCGCTTCCCGCTGCGGCAAAGGACGTGGCGGCGAGCGATCCGCTCGACACATCGGTGACGATCTACCGCGCGCCCTATCGCAATGGCGGCGCGATCCAGCTTGACCGGCTGGGCGGCTTCGCGGTGATCAGCGAAACGCGGCGGGTGACGATCCCGGCGGGCAAGCACCGGCTGCGCTTCGAAGGGGTCGCTGACGGGATCATCCCCGCCAGCGCGATCATCGCAGGACTGCCCGGCGGGGTGATCGAGAAGAACCAGGACAGCGCCCTGCTCTCCCCCTCGGCACTGATGCGCGCGGCGCGCGGCAAGGTGCTGACCCTGAAGCGCATCGATCCCGCCACCGGCAAGCAGGTGCTGGTGCCCGGCGAAATCCTGTCCGCCAGCGCAGACGGGGTGATGTTCAGGACCGCCGGCGGGATCGAGGCATTGCGCTGCTCGGGCCTGCCCGAGATGTTCCGCTATTCCTCCGGCGCGGAAGGACTTTCGGCGCGTCCGACGCTTTCGGTGCTGACCAGTTCGGTGCGGGCGATCACCACCACGGTCACGCTGACCTATATCGCCGAACGGTTCGACTGGAGCGCGAACTACACCGCGCAGATCAATCCCGATGGCAAGACGCTGGAACTGGGGGGATGGATCACGCTCGCCAACGGCAATTCGGTCAGCCTGACCAATGCCCAGACCCAGATCGTCGCGGGCGGGCTCAACCGCGAATATGTGGCCAGGTTCGTGAACCAGCAGCCGCAGACGATCGCCAGGTGCTGGCCGCAGCAGCGCACCCACGATGTTCCGCGCAAGCCCGAGCGGCCCTATAGCCTGGTCCAGCCGTGGCTGGGCGAGGACTATGAGGCCTACGAGGAAGGATTTGCCGACAATGCGGTGAAGAGAAAGGGCGGAATGGCCCTGGCATCGGCACCGATGATGATGGAGGCAGCGCCTCCTCCGCCCCCCGCACCGCCGCCTCCGCCCGAACAGCTCGGCGACCTCAAGCTCTACCGCGTGCCGCAGCGCACCACGGTTGCGGCAATGGGGATGAAGCAGACCCGGCTGGTCGAACAGCACGGCGTGCCGTTCGAGCGGATCTACACGGCAAGCCTGTATCAGGCGCCGTGGAGCGGGTCCGACAGGACGGTCGCGGTGACGCTGCTGCGCACGTTCAACGACAAGGCCCACAATCTCGGCCTGCCGCTGCCGGCGGGTTCGTTCCTGATCGACCAGCAGCAGTTCGGCCGTGCGATGCTGGTGGGCCAGCCGGACCTTGCCGACACCGCCGAGGACGAAAAGGTCGAGCTTGTTTTGGGCCAGGCGCCCGACGTGACGGTGGAAAGCAGGCTGGTCTCGATCGACGGCAAGTCCGCATTCTACGAAGTCACGGTCCGCAACGCAGGGGCGAATGCGGTGGCCTTCGAACTCAAGCTCGACCTTGCCGGACGCAAGCTGGCCGATCCGAGTATTCCCGCGACGACCCGCAATGGTTTTCCGCTGTTTGCCTTCGATCTGCCGGCCGAGGGCGAGGTGACGATCCGCTACACCGCAAAGTCGGATTGAGGTGGTCGCGGGGGCTCGAAAGCGATAGTGATCGCAAAATTCAAACGTCACCCCGGGCCTGACCCGGGGTCCCGCTCTTTCACGGTCCCTCCCCTCCCGCTGACGCGCGGGCTTTGTCAGGAACGCTGACGGCTGGCTTGAAGGCGCAGCCAGTTCTGCAGTTCCTTCGGACTGACGATCCGCACCTGGCGATAGCCGGTTTCCACCAGTCCCGCCTGCTTGAGCACCGCGAGGTGTTTCGACAGGGACATGATCGACGTGCCCAGGAGGCTCGCCAGATCGTCCTGGGTGCAGGCAAAGACGGTCTGTCCGCCCTGGCGTTTCCACATCGAGAGGAGGATCTTGGCGAGATGGACATCGCGCGGCAGGCTGCGCAGGTCGTCGCTCATCGCCATCGATCCGCCCAGGCGCTGCGCCGTGACACGGTAAAGCGCCCTGACCACTTCATGGTTGCCCAGTATCTGCTCGAAAGCGGGGGCGTCGAAATGGTCGATCTCGACCTCTCCGACGGCGATCGCATCGTGCGTGCGGCGGCGCATGCCCAGAAAGACGGTATCGCCAAAGTTCTGTCCGGCGCGAATCAGGCTGACGAAAGTGTGCGATCCGTTGGCAACCAGGCGGACAAGCTTGACCTCTCCCTTGATCACGATTCCCATGCTTTGGACCGGATCGCCGCGGCTGTGGATCAGTTCGCCATCGGCATAACTGCGCCGATGCGCCAGCGCCGCAAGCCATCCGCAAGCCCACGGACTGAGCATGTCGAGCAGGACTTCACCGGCAAAAGCGATCATCGACGAGCTTTAGCACCAAATCCCAAAATGTTTATATTCCTTGTGCGCGGCCCGCACTAAATCGGGACCATCAGGGTCCTGTCGGGTCGCTCCGATCGGTCAAATGGCCGGGTAAGGGACTTTTGAGGGGGGACAAGGGCGTCGGATCTTCGGGTCCGGCGCCCTTATGCTTTGATGCTTGCCAAGCCGCGCCGGCGCACTTATCGGCTTAACCGCACGATTAAGGACACCCAACAGGGAGCTATCATGGCCCGGTTCGAAGGCACTGCCAATTACGTCGCTACGGAAGACCTCAAGGTCGCGGTCAACGCCGCGGTGCTGCTGCGCCGCCCGCTTCTGGTCAAGGGTGAGCCCGGCACCGGCAAGACCGTGCTGGCCCACGAAATCGCCAAGGCGACCGGGGCCCCGCTGATCGAATGGAACGTCAAGAGCACGACCAAGGCGCAGCAGGGGCTCTATGAATATGACGCGGTTGCCCGCCTGCGCGACGGCCAGCTGGGCGACGAGCGGGTCCATGACATTTCGAACTACATCAGGAAGGGCAAGCTGTGGGAAGCCTTCACCGCGCCCCAGCTTCCGGTGCTGCTGATCGACGAGATCGACAAGGCCGATATCGAGTTTCCCAACGACCTGCTCCAGGAACTCGACCGGATGAGCTTCGACGTCTACGAAACGCGCGAGCGGATCGAGGCGAAGGAGCGCCCGATCGTGGTGATCACCTCGAACAACGAGAAGGAACTGCCCGACGCTTTCCTGCGCCGCTGCTTCTTCCACTACATCAAGTTCCCCGATCGCGAGACCATGCAGGCGATCATCGACGTTCACTTCCCCGGCATCCAGAAGACCCTGGTGACCAAGGCGATGGACGTGTTCTACGAAGTGCGCGAGGTTCCGGGGCTGAAGAAGAAGCCCAGCACCAGCGAACTGCTCGACTGGCTCAAGCTGCTGCTCAACGAGGACATGCCGCTTGAAGTGCTGCAATCGCGCGATCCTTCGAAGGCGATCCCCCCGCTGC
This sequence comes from Sphingomonadaceae bacterium, assembly GCA_046348665.1. Lineage (GTDB taxonomy): Bacteria > Pseudomonadota > Alphaproteobacteria > Sphingomonadales > Sphingomonadaceae > Novosphingobium. The sequence goes on from JAXMDV010000002.1 coordinate 376,334, forward strand.
ACGGCGCGCTGCTCAAGAACGAGCAGGACGTGATGCTGTTCGAACGCCTGGCCTTCATGGCGCGGCGGCAGAACTGATGTTCTTCAACTTCGTCGACGAACTGCGCGCGGCGGGGATTTCCGCCAGCTTCAAGGAGCACCTGGTGCTGCTCGAAGCGCTCGACAAGGAGGTGATCGAGCAGACGCCCGAGGCGTTCTATTACCTCAGCCGCGCGACCTTCGTGAAGGACGAAGGCCTGCTCGACCGGTTCGACCAGGTGTTCAACAAGGTCTTCAAGGGCCTGCTGACCAACTATGGCCAGAACCCGGTCGATATCCCCGAGGACTGGCTGAAGGCCGTGGCGGAGAAGTTCCTCAGCCCCGAGGAAATGGCCGCGATCGAGAAACTCGGTTCGTGGGAAGAGATCATGGAGACGCTGAAGAAGCGGCTCGAGGAACAGCAGAAGCGCCACGAGGGCGGCAACAAGTGGGTCGGCACCGGTGGCACCTCGCCCTATGGCAATTCGGGCTACAACCCCGAAGGCGTGCGGATCGGCGGAGAAAGCAAGCACAAGCGCGCGCTCAAGGTGTGGGAAAAGCGCGAGTTCCAGAACCTCGACAACACGCGCGAGCTGGGCACCCGCAACATCAAGATCGCGCTGCGCCGGCTGCGCCGCTTCGCCCGCGAAGGCGCGGCAGACGAGCTCGATCTCGATGCGACGATCGAAGGCACTGCGCGCCAGGGCTGGCTCGACATCCACATGCGGCCCGAGCGTCACAACGCCGTCAAGGTGCTGCTGTTCCTCGATGTCGGGGGGTCGATGGATCCGTTCATCAAGCTGGTCGAGGAACTGTTCAGCGCCGCCACGACGGAATTCAAGAACCTTGAGTTCTTCTATTTCCACAACTGCCTCTACGAAGGCGTGTGGAAAGACAACAAGCGCCGCTGGAGCGAGCGGACCAACACCTGGGACATCCTCCACAAGTATGGCCACGACTACAAGGTGGTCTTTGTCGGCGATGCCGCGATGAGCCCCTACGAGATCACCCATCCGGGCGGTTCGGTCGAGCATTTCAACGAGGAATCGGGCCAGGTCTGGATGCAGCGCCTGGCGCATGTCTATCCGGCCACGGTGTGGATCAATCCGGTCCCCGAAAAGCAGTGGGGCTATTCGCAGTCGACCAAGATCATCAAGGAACTGGTCGGCGGCAACATGTATCCGCTGACGCTGCAGGGCCTGGACGACGCGATGCGCGAGCTGACCCGCAAGAAGCATTGAGGCGCGCGGGCGGCATGGAGCTGTTGAAGACCGCGCCGTGATACTGGCCCCCGCCGCCCAAGGCGAATAGGCCCGGAGCATGGATCGCCAACTGCTGATCATCTGCCTGCTCACCGCGGCGATCAACCTGATCGGCACGCTGGCCTATGCCGCGCGGATCGCCGGGGTGCGGACCCGGCGGATCGCGATGAGCTTTGCCCTGTTCAACATCCTGGTGCTGGTCAGCCGCACCTCGAACAGTTTCCTTGGTCCGTTCCTGGCCAAGCGGATCGAGAGCCGCATTGCGGGCGGCGGCGGCGATGCGCTCTATGGTGATTTCCAGCTGATCCTGTTTTCGGCGACGCTGGCGGTGGCGCTGGGCATCGCGCTGGTGCCGACCGGGCAGCGGCTGTTCGCCAAGGCGATCGGCTATTTCCAGGAGCATCGCTCGACCGCCCGGCTGGTGATGAAGACCGCGACGCCGACCGGGCTCAAGGCGGTGCGCGATGCGGTCCATCCGCCCTCGCTCACCCACCTGGGATACCTGCGCCTGCCGCGCGGGGTTGGCTGGGGCGTGCTGCTCGCCAATTGCCTTGCGCAGGCGCTGATCACGGTGGGTGTGGTCGCCTCGCTTTATGCGGGTTTTCTCAATCCCGAATTCCGCGTCACCGCGAGCCAGCTTTCCGCGGTGATCAACGGCTTCGCGACGATCCTGCTGTTCGCGCTGATCGACCCGCAGCTTTCGGTGATGACCGACGACGCGGTTGAAGGCCGGGTGAGCGAGGCGCTGTTTCGCCGGACCATCATCTGGATCAGCCTGTCCCGGCTGGCCGGAACGATCCTGGCGCAGGTCCTGTTCATGCCGGCCGCTCAGCTGGTCGCGGCCATCGCCAATCACGTCTGAATGTCGAGTTCCGCCGCCAGCCGCGGGCGGAGCAGCCAGTAGAGCAGCGCCGGAACCAGCCCCAGCCAGGCCGCGCCATAAAGGACATAGCGCACCGATTCCGCCCCGTATTCAGGCTTGAGCCAGTCCGACAGCTGCCCGAAGAACAGCGGCCCCAGCCCAAGGCCGATCAGGTTCTGGCAAAACAACAGCAGCGCGCTGGCCATTGCCCGGTGGCGCTGGGGAACCAGCCCCTGGGTCGATGAATAGACCGGGCCGTAATAGAGCGAATTGAACAGCGTGGGCAGCATCAGCAGCGCCAGCGCGATCCGCCAGTCGCTCGCCTGATAGCTGGCCAGCGCCAGCGGCACCGCCAGCGCCATGCCGATCGCCGGCGCGGTGGTCAGGTGGTTGCGGCCCAGCCGGTCGGCAAGCTGCCCGCCCAGCCAGGTTCCCGCCACGCCCGCGATCCCGCCCCACAGGCCGAACCAGAAACCGACTTCGCCAGGGGTTAGCCCGTGGGTGCGCTGGAAGAAGATCGTGGTCCAGGTGCCCTTGCCATAGGACAGGAACGAACTGGCCGATGCCGCCGCCAGCAGCAGCATGAGCGTGGGCGATCCGATCAGGGCCTTGAGCGTCTGGCCAAGGCTTTCCCCCGCGGCAAGCGCCGGCGCGGCGGTATGCCGCCCGGTATCGCGAACCATGTAAAGCACCAGCGCGACCAGCGGCAGCCCCGGCAGGCCGACGTAGAAGAAGGCGTGCCGCCACCCGACCGCATCGGCAAGCTGCCCGCCGACGATCATCCCAAGCAGCGATCCGATCGGAATGCCCAGCGCATAGAAGGCCATCGCCCGGGCGCGGCGTTCGGGCGCAACGCGATCGGCGATCAGCGAGTGCGCGGCAGGGGTGCAACCGGCCTCACCCACCCCCACCCCGATCCGCGTGAGCAGCAGCTGGGTAAAGTTCTGCGCCAGCCCGCACAGCGCGGTCATCGCCGACCAGATGGCCAGCGATACGGCGATCAGCCGGCCCCGATCGCTTTCCGGCTTGCCGGCATGGCGCGCGATCGGGATCCCCAGGAAGGTGTAGAACGCGGCAAAGGCCAGCCCGGTCATCATGCCGATCTGGGTATCGCTGAGGCGCAGATCGCGGCTGATCGGCTCGGCCAGGATATTGACGATCTGCCGGTCGAGGAAGTTGAAGACATAGACGATCAGCAAGACCCACAGGACCTTGTTGAACCCATTGTCCGGCGTTGACGCAGGCTGCTTCATGCTATCCGAAAACCTTGTCGATGCTGGGCGCCAGCTCGGTGAACAGCCGCGGACCGCTTTCCGTCATAGTGAAGCAGTCCTCCAGCCGCACTCCGAACTTGCCCGGAAGATAGAGCCCCGGCTCGTTCGAGAAACACATTCCGACATCGAGCCGGGTCTGCTCGAGGTGGACCAGGTTGACCGGTTCGTGCCCATCCATCCCGATACCGTGACCGGTGCGGTGCGAGAGCCCCGGCAGCTTGTAGCCGGGGCCGAATCCGACGCTTTCGTAATAGCGGCGCACGGCATCGTCGACTGTGCCGCAGGCCACCCCGATCCGGGCCGTTTCGTGCGCGATCTGCTGTCCCTTGCGAACATGGTTCCACACCCGCCGGACCTCGGCGCTCGGCTCGCCGTAAACGAAAGTGCGCGAGATGTCGGAGCTGTAGCCGTGGACCCGGCAGCCGCAATCGAGCAGCACCACTTCGCCCTCGCGCACTTCCTGGCGCTGGCGCGAACCGTGGGGATAGGCCGCGGCTTCACCCAGCAGGACCAGCCCGCCATCGGCATCACCGCCCTGGCGGCGGGTCGCATCGACGACCAGCGCGGTGATGTCAGCCGGGGTCATGCCCTTCTGCGTGCGCTTTGCGGCATAACGCAGCGCATTGAGCGTGATGGTGTTGGCGATCTGCATCAGCGCGATTTCAGCCGCTGTCTTGCGCATCCGCACCGCGCGGACCTGGCTTGCGCCCGAAATGAGTGCCGCGTGTGGGAGCTGCCTTTGCAGGCCGTCGCGGATGAATTCGCGGGTCGTCTCCTCGATCGCCACTGGTCTTGCCGCGAGCCTTCGTTCGCGCAGCCAGCCCGCGACCAGCGCCATCGGGTTCTCGTGTTCGTCCCAGGTGCGGACCTCTGCCGGAATGGCCAGCATTTCCTTGATCGACGGGGCCTCGAAAAACGGCGTCACCACCATTGGTTCGCCATCGGCCGGGATCAGCGCGGCGGTCACCCGCTCGCTGCGCCACCACTGGATGGCAGTGAAGTAATCGAGGCTGGAACCCGCCTCGACCAGGATTGCGCCGATCCCGCTCTTGCGCAGCTGGAGTTGCAGCCGTTCGATCCGGCCAAGGCGCTCCTCGGCGGTGATCGGCCGTGCCGCCGCGGCCAGGTTGACCAGGCCCTCGTCATCCGCCGCCAGCGCGGGTGCGCCAAGGCCAGCCGCAAGCGCAGTGCCGCCGATCGCCTTGATTGCCGCGCGCCGATCCATCTTCATCCCCTCCAGAGGTCAATAAAGCAGCAGGCCGCCGGTCGCCTCGCGCCAGGCGTTCTCGTCCGCGCTGGCCAGCCGGTCGAGGTCACCGGGTTCGGCGCCCTGATCGTCGACCCATTCGCGCAAGATGGGACCGCCGTTGATCACGTCGATCGCCAGTCGTTCGAACTCGTACTCATAGGGGAAATCGCGCCAGATTTCGTAGTCCGGGTAGAGCCGGCGGATCGCCTTGAAGGCCAGCGCCTGAAGGCGCCAGGGGCGAAAGGCGTGATGATCGTAGAACCGCCCTTCGGCATGGATCATCAGACCGTTGCACAGCATGCCCGCGTGCTTGTGAAAGGTCGGCGTAAACCAGCATTCGCGCAGCGCGCAGCCGGCCAGCCAATCGGGCGCCAGCCGGCGCATTTCGGCGTGAACCGCCTTGGCATCGACATCGGGCGCACCGAACAGCACCTCAAGCGGACGGGTGGTCCCGCGCCCTTCGCTCAGCATGGCGCCTTCGAGCATCACCGTGCCGGCATAGGCGCGGGCCATGTTGATGCTCGCGGCATTGGGGCTGGGATTGATCCAGATCCGGCTTTCCGGCCAGCCGAAGCCCGTTCCCTCTGGCTGCCAACCATCCATCGCGATCACGCGGTAAGGCACATCGAGCTGAAAGTGCCGGATGAACCAGTGCCCCATCTCGCCCAGCGTCAAACCGTGGCGCATCGGCATCGGCCCCGCGCCGACGAAGCTTTCCTGCCCGGCAACCAGGGTGGTGCCCTCGACCGGACGCCCTGCGGGATTGGGCCGATCGAGCACCCAGACTTCCTTGCCAGCGGTGTGCGCGGCCTGCAGCAGATAGAGCAGCGTGGTGACGAAGGTATAGATCCGGCAGCCCAGATCCTGCAGGTCGAACAGGAACACGTCCGCCGTGCTCATCATCTGGCCGGTCGGGCGGCGGACCTCTCCGTAGAGGCTGAAGACGGGGATGTTGTAGACCGGATCGAGCTCATCCTCGGTCTCGACCATGTTGTCCTGCTTGTCACCCTTCAGACCATGCTGCGGGCCGAACGCCGAGGTGACATTCACCCCCACCGCGATCAGCGCATCGAGCGAGTGGACCAGCTCCGCGGTCACGCTGGCCGGGTGCGCCACCAGCGCCACGCGTTTGCCCTCAAGCGGCCTTCTGAGTGCTGGGTCCGCCAGCAGGCGGTCGATACCGAACTTCATGCCTGCTGAGGTGGCGGAAGCGTCGCGGCAAAGCAAGCGGGATGGTGGAAATCGGGCTGGCCCGGCGGATGGGCCAGCGCCCAGTAGCTCCTGGTGCCGTCCAGCTCCTCGATCACGGCGGAAAGCCCCATCGCTCTGGCGCCTTGCAGGATTCGCGCATCCAGACTGACCGACAATTGAAAGCAATCGCCCAGGGTTTGCATGTTGATGTGCGGCTCTATTTGCATTGGCAGGTCGGCCATTCCGCCTCGATATTTCGCGAACCTATAGGCCGCCCATTCGCCCGAGGGAGAGAAATTGAATTCACGGTAGTCCGCCTGCTGGCACCCGACGAACAGTTCGAAGCAGGTCGATTGCCAGAGGCCGTCGGTCCTGCGGGGGCTTGAACGGCCGGGGAGCTTCAGGCTGGCGGCCGGAGTGGCCTCGAAGGTCAGCCATGCCAGGCCGTCCGCTGCTCGCACACGGGCGGTCAGGTTCCTGACGCTAGCGGCGGGAGTTTGCGGGTGCGGCAGCAAGGAGAAGGTCAGTCCTTCGACAAGCTCAGGATGGTCGGGTGTGGGGGTTAGCTTGGCTGTGGGGGCGAGGTTGGCTTTGAAACTGGGGGAGGAGTTGGCTTCGGAACCGGGGCCAGCCCCCAACCCCGTCTGTGCTGAGCTTGTCGAAGCACCGCCCTTCTTCCGGGCCAACACCGAAATCCGCCCCCAGTCCCCACGGATCAGCGCCAGCTTCTTTGCGCGCGACCAGCCCTTGATCTGCTTCTCGGCGGCCTTTGCTTCGTCGCGCGTGACGAATTCCTGTGACCAGACAAGTTCCACTGGCTGGTGATCCGCCGTGAAGCCGGCGATCGACCCCTGCTTGTGCTGTCCGACGCGCCGTTCGAGATCGTCGGTGTGGCCGACATAGAAAGTGCCGCCGTGGCAATGGAGCATATAAGCCCAGAAGGTCATCGTGAGGGGGCTAGATCAAGGACTGTCCTTCGACAAGCTTCGGGATAGTCGGTTCCGGGGAGCGCGCGGAACTTTATGCCCTTCCGTGTCTGTCCCGAGCTTGTCGAAGGCCCGCTTTTCCCTTACCGACCGTGCCGCCATGACCTATACCTCAACCCTCCTGCGCCTGCTTGACGAGCGGGGCTACATTCATCAGCTGACCGACGCCGAAGGGCTCGACAGGCTCGCGAATGCGCAGGTGGTGCCGGGCTATATCGGCTTCGATGCGACCGCGCCGTCGCTGCATGTCGGCAGCCTGGTGCAGATCATGCTGCTGCGCCGCCTGCAACAGGCCGGGCACAAGCCGGTGGTGCTGATGGGCGGCGGGACCACGCGGATCGGTGATCCGACCGGCCGCGACGAGAGCCGCAAGATGCTTTCGGATGCGACGATCGATGCCAATATCGCCTCGATCCGCACGGTGTTCGAACGCTATCTGACCTTTGGCGACGGCCCGACCGACGCAGTGATGGTCAACAACCACGATTGGCTGGGCAAGCTGGGCTATATCGAACTGCTGCAGGAAGTGGGCACCCATTTCACCGTCAACCGGATGCTGACTTTCGATTCGGTCAGGCTGCGGCTCGACCGCGAACAGCCGATGACCTTCCTCGAATTCAACTACATGATCCTCCAGGGCTACGATTTCCGGCACCTGGAAAAGAACATGGGCGTGCGCCTGCAGATGGGCGGAAGCGACCAGTGGGGCAACATCGTCAACGGGATCGAGCTCGCCCGGCGCATGGACGGGGTCGAGGTGTTCGGGGTGACCACTCCGCTGCTGACCACCGCCGACGGCGCCAAGATGGGCAAGACCGCGGCGGGCGCGGTCTGGCTCAACGACGATGCGCTGCCGGCCTACGATTTCTGGCAATACTGGCGCAATTGCGATGATCGCGATGTTGGCCGGTTCCTGCGCCTGTTCACCGACCTGCCGCTTGACGAGATCGCCCGGCTCGAGGCGCTCGAGGGGAGCGAGATCAACGCGGCAAAGATCGTGCTGGCCAACGAGATCACCCGCCTGTGCCGGGGCGATGAAGCCGCGAAGGCTGCCGAGGCGACCGCTTCGGCCACTTTCGCCGGGGGCGGCGTGGGGCAGGATCTGCCGGTTCTTGAGCTTCCCGCAGCGGGCATTGCCCTGGTCGATGCCCTGGTCGGAATCGGATTCGCGGCGAGCAAGGGCGAGGCAAAGCGCCTGATTGCCGGCGGCGGCGCCCGCCTCGATGGCGCCGCGATCCAGGATGAAGCCTTTCATATTGCAGGCGGAATCGAGCAGCGCCTGTCATCCGGCAAGAAGAAGCACGGCATTTTGCGGCCGGCCTGACGGCAAAAAACTGCCGCTCTTTACCCAATTTTTGCCTTTGCCCGGCAGAACGGCTGACGCTGTGAACGAACTCGGGAGGCAAGCGGCCGTATGGGCGCAGGAGCTCAACTGACGGTAACCGACATGCGCCGTGCGGCGCGTCACCCGGTTGACCACAAGGTAATCGGCGAGCACCGCCGCCTGGGCGACGTGCATCTGCACGTGGTCAACATCTCCGCGCACGGCTTCATGGTCGAGGGCGAGCTGGAGCTGAGCCGGGGCGAGCGCGTGGTCATTCGCCTGCCCGAAGTCGGACTGATCGAGGCCCACCTGATCTGGGCCGCCGAGGGCCGCGCGGGATTCCAGTTCGAACGCATCATCCGTTTCGACGATTTCATGCGGATGATCGATGCGGTGCAGCCCAACCCGCGCCTGCGCCGCTCGCGCTGAAAGCACCGCTTCCACACCGCAAAGTATCTGACCGCTTGGCAAGCGCGCGCTGCGCTGCCATTCCGGCAAGGTGAACGCACCCACCCATCCCCTGCAGGTTCGCGACTTCCGGCTGATCTGGCTGGCGCGGTTCATCAACACCGCGTCGACCACGGCGATGGTCGTGGTGATCGGCGCGCAGACCTACCAGATCGCCCGCACTGACTACGCCATGAGCGAGGCCGAGGCTTCGTTCATGATCGGCGTGCTGGGGCTGGTGCAATTCGTTCCGTTCATGCTGCTGACTCCGGTGGCCGGGGTCCTGGCCGACCGGATGGACCGGCGCTTTGTCGCCGCGGCGGCCTGCATGGCCGATCTGCTGATCGCTGCCGTACTGGCCTTTGCCAATGCCGAAGGTTTCCTGAACCTGCCGCTGCTGTTCACGATGGCCGCGGCCTATGGCGCGGCGCGGGTGTTCATGGGCCCGGCGATGAGCGCGATCACCCCCAACGTCGTTCCGCCCGAACTGCTGCCCAGGGCGATCGCGATTTCCTCGGTCGCCTGGCAGAGCGCGGCGGTGCTGGGGCCGGCGCTCGGCGGGTTCCTGCTCGCGCGCAACCATGCCCTGCCCTATGCCTTTTCCGCGCTGGCGCTGGCGCTTGGGGTTATCGCGCTGCTGGCGATCCGGCACCGCGCTCCCGCCGCCGCCGCCAAGGAGCCGCCGCTCAAGCTGATGGCCGACGGCGCGCGCTTTGTCTGGCACGAGCGGTTCCTGCTCGGCTGCGTCACGCTCGATCTGTTCGCCGTGCTGCTTGGCGGGGCCACCGCGATGCTCCCCGCTTTCGCCTATGACGTGCTCCATGTCGGCGATGAAGGCCTGGGCGTGATGCGCGCGGCCCCGGCGCTGGGCGCGGTGCTGGTGGCGCTCTATCTCGGTTTCAGGCCGATCGCCCGCAATGTCGGGGCCAAGATGCTGTGGGCGGTGGCGGCCTATGGCCTGGCCACGCTGGTCTTCGGGCTTTCCTCCAGCTTCCCGCTTTCGCTCGCCATGCTGTCGCTGCTTGGCGCGGCGGACGCGATCTCGGTGTTCATCCGCAACACCCTGGTCCAGCTCAACACGCCCGACGACAAGCGCGGACGGGTTTCCTCGATCAGCGGCCTGGCGATTTCCGCCTCGAACGAACTGGGCGAGATGCAGTCGGGCCTTGCTGCGGCACTGCTCGGCCCGGTTGGCGCGGTCGCGCTGGGCGGCGCGGGGGCGATCCTGGTTACCGCGATCTGGACCGGCCTGTTCCCCGAACTCAAACGGGCGAAGACCTTCGCCCCGCAATACCGTCAGAAGGAAGTGGTCTCATGAAGGCAGACAGCATTCTCGCCACCATCGGCAATACACCGCACATCCGGCTCTCGCGGCTGTTCCCCGATCACGAGGTCTGGGTGAAGGCCGAGCGCGCCAATCCCGGCGGTTCGATCAAGGACCGCATCGGTCTCGCCATGATCGAGGCGGCAGAGCAGGACGGAAGCCTCAAGCCCGGCGGCACGATCGTCGAGCCGACCAGCGGCAACACCGGGATCGGGCTGGCGATGGCCGCGGCTGTCAAGGGTTACAAGCTGGTGCTGGTGATGCCCGAATCGATGTCGGTCGAGCGCCGCCGGCTGATGCTCGCCTATGGCGCGACCTTCGACCTGACCGCGCGCGAAAAGGGCATGAAGGGCGCGATTGAACGCGCGCACGAACTGGTTGCCTCCACCCCCGGCGCATGGATGCCCCAGCAGTTCGAGAACCCGGCCAACATCTCGGTCCACGTGCGCACGACCGCTCAGGAAATCTACGACGATTTCAAGGACACGCCGCTCGATGCGCTGATCACCGGGGTTGGCACCGGCGGACACCTGACCGGCTGCGCCGAAATGCTCAAGGCCAAGTGGCCGGAAATGAAGGCCTGGGCGGTCGAGCCGACGCTCTCGCCGGTGATCTCGGGCGGACAGCCCTCGCCCCACCCGATCCAGGGCATTGGCGCGGGGTTCATCCCGGCCAATCTCCACACCCAGGCGATCGACGGCGCCATCCTGGTCGAAGCTGCCGATGCGAAGGAAATGGCCCGGCTTTGCGCGACGAAGGAAGGGATGCTGGTCGGCATCAGTTCGGGCGCGACGCTGGCCGCGATCAAGCAGAAGCTGGCCGACCTGCCCGCCGGCAGCCGCGTGCTGGGCTTCAACTATGACACCGGCGAACGTTACCTTTCGGTCCCGGATTTCCTGCCCGAATGAGCGATCTGGAGACAGTCGCCTATACCGATCGGGATACGGCGCTGACCGGCCTGCTTGCTCGCCCCGCGGGCAGGCCGCGGGCGGCGGTGGTGGTCTTCCCGACCATCATGAACCAGGCGCCCAACGTGCTGCGCCGCCTGCCGATGCTGGCCGATGCCGGCTATCTGGCCTTTCTGGCCGACCTCTATGGTGAGCCGGTTGCCGATCGCGCCGCCGCGCACGCGCTGGGCACTGCACTGCGCGGCGATGTCGATCACTACCGGGCACGGATCGCGGCGGCGGTTGCGGCAATGGCCGATCACCCGGATCGCCGGGAACTGCCGATGGCGGCAATCGGGTACTGCATGGGCGGTCAGGCGGCGCTCGAAGCGGCGCGGATGGGGCTTGGCCTCGAGGCGGTGGCCAGCTTCCACGGCATCCTGTCGACCGACCGCCCCGCCAGCGCCGCGATCGCCGCGCGGATGCTGGTCTGCCACGGCGACCGGGATCCGCTGGTCGATCGCGATCAGGTGCGCGCCTTCCAGGACGAGATGGACGCAGTCGGGGCCAACTGGCACCTGCACGTCTATTCGGGGGTCAGGCACGGCTTCACCGATCCCGAAGCCGACAGCCACGGGCTTCCCGCGCTGGGCTACGATGCAAGCGCCGACCGGCAAAGCTGGTCTGCGACCATGAACCTGTTCGACGAAATCTTTGCCGCGGTTTGACCTGCGGCAAATTGCTCGCTGCGCCTTGGTGTTAGCAGTGCCGACATGCAACGCACCATCATCGTGGTCGGCGGCGGTCCCGCTGGCCTGAGCTTCGCCCGTTCGCTGGCAGGATCGCCGCACCGGGTCATCATCGTCGATCCCGCTTCGCGCGAGACGCTGTCAGCTCCGCCGCAGGATGGGCGCGAAATTGCGATGACCCGCCGAACGCAGGCAATCCTGACCGAGATGGGCGTCTGGGAGCGCTTCCCAGAGGGTCAGGTTCACCCCCTCTGCCAGGCCCGTGTGCTCAACGGCTCCTCGCCGTTCGCGATGCACTTCGGGCCGGAACAGGGCGATGCCCTGGGCCACTTGGTTTCAAATCATCTGATTCGCGGCGCATTGTTCGCCGCGGTTGAGCATCAGCCCAATGTCGAGTTCCATCTGGGACGCCGCGTGGTCAAGCCGCTTGCCACCGAAACCGGGGTGTCGGCCGTGCTCGACGACGGAACCGAACTGGTCGGCGACCTGCTGATCGCGGCGGATTCGCGCTTTTCGCAAATGCGCGATGCGTTGGGCATCGATGCCTCGGTCACCCGTACGGGCCACACCATGATGGTCTGCCGGATCAGCCACAGTGCCCCGCACCGCCACACCTCGACTGAATGGTTCGATCACGGCCGGACCATCGCCCTGCTGCCGTTGCAGGAAGGGCAATCCGGCCTCGTTGTCACCGTGCCCGATGCCGAGGCGAAAGCGCTTTGCGCGCTGGACGACAAGGCGCTGGAACGCCGCATGGCCGGTTTCCTCGGCAATCGCTGGGGCGAAATCGCCTTGCTCAATCGGCCCATCCCCTATCCCCTGGCGATGACCTATGCCGCCCGTTTTTCGGGACCGCGCTGCGCGCTGATCGGAGATACCGCGGTCGGCATGCATCCGGTTACCGCGCATGGATTCAATTTCGGCCTGCTCGGCGCATGGCGGCTTGGCAAGCTGGTCGCGCAGGCCAGCGATCCGGGTGCCACCCACCTGCTGAAGCGCTATGCCCGCCAGCACCGCTTGGCGACCTTGCCGCTTTACGAAGCGACCCGCCAGCTGGTGAAGCTCTATACCGACGATCGCCTGCTCGCCCGGCCGGTTCGCGCAGGTGTCCTGCGGCTTGGTGCCCTGCCGCCGGTTCGGCGCATCATGGGGCGTCTGCTCAGCGAGGCGCGTGCGGCCTAGGCCGATTTCACCGCCTCGCCCCATTCCATCCACCCGGCCCAGCGCGGGGTCTTGGGTGCATAGCGCGAGCCGAGCGGGGTGACCGCAAAGCCGCCCTGTTCGATCACCGATGAAATCGGGCGGGTCAGGTGGCAGCCGCCGGCCAGGCGCTTCCACACGGGTTCGATCCGCCCCTGCCACTTGCGCACATCGGCGTCGGGGGCCTTGCCGTGTTCGGCAAACAGCAGGCGGCCGCCTGGCTTCAGGATCCGGCGCAGCTCACCCACCGTGGCCGCCTGGTTGTCGACCGAGCAGAGCGTGTAGGTGCAGACGACGCAATCGAAGCTTTCATCCTCGAACGGAATGGCCTCGCCAAAGCCCTGGCGGATATCGGCCTGCCAGCCCTTCGCGGTTGCGGCCTCGCGGGCATAGTCGAGCCCCTTGGATGATGGGTCCATGCCGGAAAAGCCGGTTACCCTGGCGGGATCGTAGAACCGCTGGTTGATCCCGCCCCCGCAGCCGATTTCGAATACCTTGCCGCTGGCGCGCGGCACCACCTGTTCGCGCACTTTCATGATCGCGGGCGATGAACAGGCGCACCTGATCACCCGCGGGACAATGTGTTCGTCATACCATCTGGCAAATCCCATACCCGGCCCTTCCCCCTCACCCGATCCTGCGCCATGATGCCACAAAGTACAGCGGGGGAAAGGGCAGATGCAGATATATCGCACACCAGAGGAGCGGTTTGCCGCGCTTCCGGATTTCCCGTTCGCCTCGAACTACCATGAACTGTCCAGCGGGCTCAGGGTCCACTATCTCGACGAAGGGCCGCGCGGCGGGCCGGTCGTGTTCCTGCTGCATGGCGAGCCGACCTGGTGCTATCTGTTCCGGCACATGATCGCGCCGCTGGTGGCAGAGGGATTTCGCGTCGTGGCGCCCGACCTGATCGGCTTCGGCAAGAGCGACAAGCCGCTGGCCCGGAGCGATTATTCCTATGCCGGCCAGGTCGCCTGGATGCGCGAGTGGATCGAGGCGCTTGACCTAACCGGGATGACGCTGGGCTGCCAGGATTGGGGCTCGCTGATCGGGCTCAGGCTGGCGGCGGAAATGCCCGAGCGGTTTCACGGCGTTGCGCTGTCCAACGGAGGGCTGCCCGAAGGCGGCGAGCCGCCCCGCGCCTTTGCAATCTGGCGCGCCTTTTCACGCTACAGTCCGGTGTTTCCGATTGGAAGGATCGTCAAGTCGGGGACCAGGCGGACCTTGACCGAGGCCGAAATTGCCGCCTTCGACGCCCCGTTCCCGACCCGGCGCAGCAAGGTTGCGGCGCGGGTCTATCCCGGCCTCGTGCCTTTCGCCGGCAACGAGGCGGTCCCCGACCAGAAGCGCGCCTGGCAGGTGTTCGAGCGCTGGACCAAACCCTTCGTGTGCTGCTTTTCCGATAGCGATCCGATTACCCGTGGCGGCGATGCGCCCTGGCTCGCGCGCGTTCCGGGGACGCAGGGCATGAAGCACCGCACGCTCAAGGGCGGCCATTTCATCCAGCACGATGATCCAGCTGGATTCGCCGCGGCCCTCGCCGAAGTGGTCCGGGCAAGAGAATGAATTTGTTGCCAGTCTGAAGCCGGGCTAACCTGCCCCCTGGCTGATTGGCTGGCAAGCGGACTGGCTCCATGCCGCGACGGATAGCCTGGCGCTCGGCTGGATCTTGCCGGTGGCGCTGCGGGCGAACCGTGTCTATCCGGCCGCGATCGCCGCGTCCTTGCTGATCGCGGCGAGCTGCCAGTGGTTTCAGCTGCTCGGTCTGGTCCACCCCGGCGGGGCAGCCGACCTGCTGGTGGGCACCGCGCACCTGCTTGCGCTTGCCAGCTACCTTGGCGGCTGGGCCAGTCAATGGGCCGGTTCAGTCCGGCGTGCGGCCTGGCGTGATGAGCTGCAAGCGAGATGATTGCGGCTCTGCCTCCGGCGGTCTAAAGGTTCCGAATTCGAGGCGGGATTGCATGTCAGATTACAGCCAAGCCGGGAGATCGCTCCCCCTGCTGACCGCCAAGCAGCGCGACGTGCTGGCGCTTGTCGCCGACAATCGCACCAGCAAGGAAATCGCGGGGCTGCTGGGAATCTCCGAAAGCGCGGTGAACCAGCGAATCGAAATCGTGCGCGCCCGCCTGGGCGGATTGCCGCGCGGCGAACTGGCGCGGCTCTATCGAAACGAATTATCTATAGGTGAAGCCGAAACTGTCCCGACATGGCAGAAAATTCACCTTCCGGTTGCCCGTCCATCGACTAACGGCGGCGGCGCGGAAAGTGTCTCGGTCGCCGGTTCGGCAGGAGCTGGTGGAGGGGAAGGGTCGCCACTTTTCGCAACCCTTTTCACTATGCCGGCCACCTGGCTGGCCGGAAATACCCGCGCCATGATCGTGGCGCGGGCCAGCGCAATGCTTGCGATCTTCGCCCTCGCGCTGCTGATTGCGGCACTGGTTACCGATTATGTCGCGCCGGGGCTTGGCGGCGGATAAGAATCCGCTGAATCCCGCCTTGCCCTGCCGGTCCAAATCGCTAGAGAGGGCGCCAAGACCGGCTTTTGATGCCGCAGCTACAGGGATCGACATGGCGACCTTCACCCTCCCCGCGAACAGCAAGATCAGCGGCAAAGGCACTGCGTTCAGCGCCGCGGGCGCAACCAGGGTCAAGAAGTTCACCGTCTATCGCTATGATCCCGACAGTGGTGAAAACCCGCGCTACGACACCTTCGAGATCGATATCGACAATTGCGGCCCGATGGTGCTCGACGCGCTGATCAAGATGAAGTCGGAAATGGATCCGACCCTCACCTTCCGCCGCTCGTGCCGCGAGGGGATCTGCGGATCCTGCGCGATGAACATGAACGGTCGCAACGGCCTTGCCTGCACCACCGCGATCGAAGACCTGGCCGGCGATGTGCGGATCACGCCCTTGCCGCACATGGAAGTCATCAAGGACCTGGTCCCCGATTTCACGCACTTCTATGCCCAGTACGCCTCGATCCGGCCCTGGCTGCAGACCGTCAGCACGACGCCGTCGGGCAAGGAACGGCTGCAAAGCCCCGAGCAGCGCGAAAAGCTTGACGGGCTGTACGAATGCATCCTCTGCGCCTGCTGCTCGACCTCGTGTCCTTCCTACTGGTGGAACAGCGACAAGTTCCTGGGTCCGGCGATCCTGCTCCAGGCCTATCGCTGGCTGGCCGACAGCCGCGACGAGATGACCGGCGAACGGCTCGACGAGCTGGAAGATCCCTTCCGCCTCTATCGCTGCCACACCATCATGAACTGCGCCAACGTCTGCCCCAAGGGCCTCAGCCCCGCGCGCGCGATCGCCGAGATCAAGAAGATGCAGGCGGAGCGGCATGGCTGAGGGAGCCAGGGCTTGAGCGTTCCCGTCAATGCCGATGACCGGGGTTTCCGCAGCGAGCCCGATCCCGAGAATCCGGGCTGGTTTACCTGGCAACTGAACGACAGCACCCGCTTCAACAGCTGGATGTTTCCCAAACTGCTGGTGCGTGCCGACAGCGACGGCAAGGCGCGGCTCAGGATGTTCCCCGAACATCGCCACACCAACCTGGGCAACAATATCCACGGCGGCACGGTGATGGCGCTGATCGATATCGCGCTGTTTGCCTGCGCCCGGCAGCTCGGGATCATCGAGGCGGGAACGGCTGTCACGCTTGATCTTTCGGTGCAATTCATCGGCGCGGGCAAGCCCGGCATTCCCTGCGATGCGGTGACCGAACTGCTCAAGGAGACGCGCCGGCTGGTGTTCCTGCGCGGCACGGTCGAACAGGGCGACGGCGATCTTGTCGCCGCCTTTTCAGGCACGATCCGCAAGCCCACAACCCCGCGATGACAGCGCTTCTCGCGCGGTACGAGGAACTGGTCGCTTCGGGCGAACTGCGCCCCGATCCCGAACAGCGCGCCGCGGCGGAACGGCTGGACGCCCTGCAACGCGCGCTTGAAACACCGGCCGAAGCCGGCCTGCTGGGCCGCCTGTTCGCCGCAAAGCCCCCTCGCCCGCGCGGCATCTACCTGTGGGGCGGCGTTGGCCGGGGCAAGTCGATGCTGATGGACCTGTTCAGTGAATGCCTGGCGATCCAGGGCAAGCGCCGGGTCCATTTCCATGCCTTCATGCTGGAAGTCCACGCGCTGCTGCGTGATGCCCGCAAGAGCGAGAGCGGCGATCCGATACCGCCGGTTGCCGCCGCGCTTGCCCGTGACCTCAAGGTGCTCGCCTTCGATGAGATGGTGGTCAACAATTCGGCCGATGCAATGATCATGAGCCGCCTGTTCACCGCGCTGATCGGGCAGTACGGCCTGACCGTGGTCACCACCAGCAACCGCGCGCCCGGCGACCTCTACAAGGACGGGCTCAACCGCGAACACTTCCTGCCGTTCATCGCCCTGATCGAGCGCGAGCTTGACGTCATGGCGCTCAACGGTCCGCACGACTACCGGCTTGAGCGCCTGGCCGGAATCGACACCTGGCATACTCCGCTGGGCGAAGCGGCCACCGCGCAGGTCCGCGAGGCCTTCTTCCGTCTCACCGACTTTCCGCCCGAGGACAGCGCGCACGTTCCATCAGCCGATCTGGATCTTGGCGGCGGGCGCACCCTGCACGTACCCAAGAGCCTCAAGGGCGTGGCGGTGTTCAGTTTCAAGCGGCTTTGCGCCGAAGCACGTGGCGCGGCGGATTACCTGGCGATGGCCCAGACCTATCACACCGTGATCGTGGTCGGCATCCCGCGCATGGGGCCGGAAAACCGCAACGAAGCAGCCCGCTTCGTCACGCTGATCGACGCGCTTTACGAAAACAAGGTCAAGCTCTTCGCCACGGCCGCGGCCGAGCCCGAAGAACTGTACGAGGCCGGTGACGGAGCCTTTGAGTTCGAGCGAACGGTTTCACGCCTCAACGAGATGCAAAGCGCTGACTACCTCGCCGCCGGACACGGCGAGGATTAGGGTCAGGACCTCCTAACCGCGCCTTCGAGGTTTGAGTCAAAATGGCTCAGTGCCAGGAAGGAAGGCGTAGGAATATTTCGATATTTCAAGACTTCCTGACGCAGCAATGGGCCATTTGGGCCAAATCCCTCCGGGACGCCCGAATGGCTTCCATCTCGGACCGAAGCTCGCTTGCAGGGGCAACCAGCCCCTGCCGCACTCGCTTCGGCCCGATCTGTTCGCCATTCGGGCGCCTCGAAGGCGCGGTTAGGAGGTCCTGACCCTAAATCTCCACACGCACCGTCAGGCGGATGTCGCGGCCGGCCAGCGGGGCATAGTCCTTGAGGAACGAGGCGTGGCGGCGGGCTTCGACATCGAACAGGTTGTTGGCGCTCAGCACTACGCTAAGCGGACTGTCATTGCCGCTGGGCCGCCATGAAAGCTCGGCATTGACCATCGTGTAGCCGGGCGTGGCGGTTTCGAAAGCGGCGGTGCGGGTCTGCGTGGTGACCCGTTCGACCTCGACCCCGGCATCGAAATGGGCCGACTTCGCCTTGAGTCCACCCATGAAGCGCAGCGGCGGAATCCGCGGCGCCGGTCCCGAACCGAGAATTCCGGTCTGGACAAGGTCGGCCAGCGCATCGGCATAGAAGCTCCAGCGCCCGTGCTCCGCGAACTTCAGGCTCGCCTGGGCCTCGAAACCCCACATCCGGGCATCGGCCTGGCGCACCCGGTAGACCGGCAGGCCATCGACAACCGCGCCGCTGCGATCATCGTAGACGAAGTTGGAGAACCAGCTGCGGTAGAGCGAGGCTTCGACGGTCAGCCCGTCACGCTCGCCGCGCAGGATCGCCTCCGCGCTCCAGGCGCTTTCCTTGGCAAGGCCCGGGTCGCCGATCTCGAAGGCTTCGGTCCCGGCGTGGGGGCCATTGGCGAAAAGCTCCTCTGCCGATGGTGCGCGCTCCACCCGCGAGAGGTTGACGCCGAACTTCCATCCAGAGGCGAAATCATAGGCGCCGCCCAGCGCGAACGACCAGGCATCGAACGCGCGCGATCCGGCAAAGAACTGCGGCTGTGCGGCATCGGGCTTTGAGGTGAGCCGACTGTGCTCGAACCGGCCGCCTGCCTCGAGGAGCAGCGGACCCGTGGTATATTGCTGCAGGGTATAGAGGCCCACCTGCTCGGTGTCGTTGCGCGGCAGAAAGGCTTCCGCACCGATCACGTCGAAATTGCGGTTCATGAACTGGAAGCCGCTCGCCCCCTTCCAGCCGCCGCGATTGGCCTGGGCCACGTCGAGCCGGCCTTCCATCCCCTTGTTGAGGAAAGTTGTTCCCACCGCACCGCTTGGATCAAGCTCGGAATGGCCGTAGTCGCCATAGGCATAGCGCAGCGAAACCCGATCGATCAGCGCACCATCGAGATTCAGTTCGGCGCGGGCATCGATGCGGTCCTGCTTCATGTGCAGGCGGGGGGCTTCCTGCCCCTGCCCCGGCAGGGTCGCGAGGCGCAGCGGGATGCCATAGAGCGTGTCGAGATGGCTGTAGGCGACGCCGATATTGCCGCCATCGTTGATATAGGCCAGCCCCGCCCCGGCCGACCAGGTCCGCGCCGCGGTATTGGGCAAGCGTCCGGCCAGCGCGGCATTGGCGGCAAAATCGATCTCGGGATCGGCCAGGGGATCGGGCGGCAACAGACTGGATGCCAGCGCCTCGGCCCGCAGTGCCGGGGTTAGCGCATGGCCGCCGATCCTGAGGTCGCCGGCCTTGAGGTAGCTGCCATCGGCGTGACCCACCCAGCCATTGCCCAGTGGCACTTCGAGCGAACCGGCGCCGCTGCGCTCTTCCGCTGCCGAGGCATAGGTGGCAAGCGCGGTCAGGTGCACCGCTTCATCGGGCACGCGGTCGGGTATCCGCTTGTCGATGACATTGACCACGCCGCCGATCGCGGCCGAACCGTATTGCAGCGACTGCGGCCCGCGCAGCACTTCGACCCGCTGGGCCAGCACCGGGTTGACCGCCGGGGCGTGGTCGGCCGACGTGTTGGAAACGTCGATCGAACCAATCCCGTTGGAAAGCACGCGGACCCGTTCGCCCTGCAGGCCGCGCAGCACCGGGCGCGAAGCCGTGGGGCCGAACGACGAGGCGCTGACGCCGGGGGTATGGGCCAGTGTATCGCCGATCGAGGGTCGGATTGCTCCGGTCAGCGCTTCACCCGATACCACTGCAACGGCCGAAAGCGCGTCCTGGCGGTTGCGGCGAAGCGTCCCGGTGACCACGATGTCGGCCGTATCGCTGTGATGGTATTCGGGCTCTTCGGTGCCGGCCTGGTCCTGCGCCAACGCCGGCGAAGAGAGGCCCGCCGCGGCGATGGCCAGGGTGGAGCAAAGGCTTAGAGTGATCCGCATCGAGTACCCATTTCCGGTTTGGCGCGCCGCCGCCGCGCGGCGGGGTTTCGCTTTGCGTGGCTCTTAACCGGGAAACGTGTCCGTAACAATATTACATCTCAACTCAAAACGCATTTCCTCGCACGGGGTGGGCGGTTCGTCGAACTGGAGCGCCACCCTCCTCTCTTCGGCAACCCGGCAGTAGGGATAACGAAAAATTACCGAATTGCCGTTAGTGCCGCCCCATGCACTACGGGACCTGCCCCCGGACACCTGGCGCACGGCTTGCGGCACCTCGCGGCAAGGCGCTGTTTTGCTGCGCATATCGACGGTGCCGGCCATGATCTGGCCCTTCCGCAGAAAAGCCAGGGCCAAGAAACCCGTAACCCGGACAAGGATTTTCGTCTGGGCACTGGTGATCGCAACCCTTGCCGGGCTTAGCGATCTGACCATGCCGTTCGAGGACTTCTATCGCAGCGGCCGCGACCTGCTTCGCGCGCATCCGGCCGACCAGTCGATCGTCGTCGTGGCGATCGACGATCGCACGGTGCACCGCTTCCAGACCAGCTACTATTCGCGCAAATACAACAGCCAGATGCTCGACACCGCCTTCGCGCAAGGTGCCAGGCGGGTCTATTTCGACGAATCATTCAAGACCCCGCTCGATTCCGATGGCGATCAGGACTTTGCCGGAGCGCTGAAGCGCCACAGCGGCAAGGTCTTCATCGGGGCGGATAGCTACAAGAGCTTCTCGAACGAGGAAGTGAAGCTCGTCCCGATCGAGCTGTTCCGCGGTCTTGCGCCCTTGCGATCGTTCGGTGCGCTTAAATCGCCGTTCTTCCTTTCCACCCAGGTCTATTTTTCGGGCCAGATCCTGGGCAAGCGGGTTCCATCGATCTCGAGCGATCTTGCCGGCAAGACCGGACCTGTCGATACCTGGTACCGACCCGATTGGTCGATCCAGGTCGCGACGATTCCGACCGTCAGTCTGGTCGACGTGCTCGACGGCAAGGTGCCCGCCGAGTTCTTCTCGGGCAAGGATGTCATCGTCGGGGTCACGGCGAATACCGAGTTCGATTTCATCCAGATCATCGGCCAGGGCTGGGTCGGCGGCGTCTATGCGCACGTTGTCGGAGCCCAGACGCTTCGCGAGGGCGACCCCGTGAACTGGGGATCGATCCCCGCGCTGCTTCTGGCGGCCGCGCTTTCGCTGCTGCTGCTGCGCGCCCGCACGGGCCGGCAAACCGCGGGATTGGTCGTGACGAGCGTTGTTCTCGGCTTTGCCGTCCCTCTCCTGCTCGATCATTGGCTGATCGAGGTACACTACGTGCCGGCCTTCCTGATGTTCGGCATCGTCGCGTACCGCGCGAACACGTTGCGGATGCTCTCGGAAGCGCGCCTGCGCAATGCCAGCACCCTGCTGCCGAACCTGTCGGCGCTGCGCGAGGACTTTGCCGCATCGGACCGGCCGATCATCGCCATGCGGATCAGGAACTACGCGGCGGTCTGCGCGAGTTTCCCCGAACCGGTCGAAGCGGAACTGTTCGCCGAACTTTCCCGGCGCCTGACCCTGCCCGGTGAAAAGACGACATTCTACCAGGCCGAGGAAGTTCTCTACTGGCTTGGCCCGCCGCTGACGACCGCGGGGATCGAAGAGCATCTCTCCGGGCTGGCGCAACTGATCGAAAGCCACCTGGTGATCCAGGGCCGCAAGCTCGATATCCATGTCGTCTTCGGTGTCGATACCGCGTTCGAGCGGCCGATCGCCAGCCGCATTGGCCGGGCGCTGCTCGCCGCCGACCAGGCCGTGATCAAGCATCAGCTCGTCCAGTTCAACACCAACGACAACGACGAGGAAAACGCCTGGGAGCTCTCGCTGATGAGCGAGCTCGACGAGGCGATCGAGCAGGGCCATATCTGGGTGGCCTATCAGCCGCAATTCGACCTGAGCGACGACCGGATCATCGGGGCAGAAGCGCTGGTCCGCTGGCTGCATCCCACCCGCGGCGCCATTTCGCCCGAAGCCTTCGTGCTCGCCGCCGAGGCGCACAACCGGATTACCCGGTTGACCCACCATGTCCTTGACCAGGCGCTCACCGCGGCCTTGCCGCTGGTCGCGAGCAATCCTGCCTTTCGGCTCAGCGTCAATATCTCCGCAGTGCTGCTGGAGAGTCCGAGACTGCCCGATCAGATCGCCGCCGCGCTGACCCGGATCGGCTTCCCGGCGCGCAATCTGACGCTTGAGGTGACCGAATCGGCGCCGTTCGCCGAACACGCGGTTGTCGCGCAAAACCTCGCCGAGATCGCCAAGCGGGGAATTGAGCTGGCGATCGACGATTACGGCACGGGCAATGCCACGCTCGATTACCTGCGATCGGTGCCCTGCCAGGAAATCAAGATCGACCGCCGTTTCGTTGCCAACCTGGTCACCAACCCCAGTGACATGCTGCTGGTCGAATCCACGATCGAACTCGCCCACGGGCTTGGCCGCCGCGTGATCGCCGAAGGGATCGAGGACCCGGAAACGCTGGAACTGCTGCGCGCGATCCACTGCGATATTGCCCAGGGATATTACCTGGCAAAGCCGATGCGGATCGAGGCTCTGGAATCGCTGCTCAATTCGCACGAGCGCTTCCGCGCCGCCTGATCTTTGGCGGGGAATGGGCTGTTAATATTCCTCAAATCCGCTCTGCCTGACGCGCCGCGGCAGATCTCCTGAATCGCTGCGGAATCTGGTCCGGCGAGCCTGGAGCGAATCGCTCTTATTTCGGCCTCGGCGATGATGACCGTGGTTCCGGCATCGCGAGGAGAATCCCGGCCAATCTGATTTGTCAGTGCAATTTCTGAAGGTTAGATTTGTTCCTCGCGGAAAATTATGCTTAATTTTTAGTTATTGCCTTGGGTAAATTTTTCATTAGGATTGCCAACGTGATGGGACCGCGCGTGGTCCGTTCATCGCAGGAGGCATTTATGGGCTGGATTCTCGAATCTCTGCGGAGCCATCTCGGCCGTTAATCCGCTGGATGAGTTACAAGCGGCCCCGGGCAATCCCGGGGCCGTTTTTGTATGTGCCGAATGGATCGCGCGGCGTCAGGCCGTCAGCGCGGCGAGGCTCTTGTCCAGCATGACGAGCTGCCACAGCAGCCGGCCATGATCCGATCTGCCGCCGATATGGGCATCGGCCAGGGCGGCCAGGCGCTTGCCGTCGAACCACCCGGTCCGCACCAGCGCATTGCTTGAGGCAACCGCGCGCGCCTGATCGGCAAGCGGGCCGCGGAACCATTCCGATACCGGCGTGACGAAGCCCTGCTTGGGGCGATAGAGGATCTCTTCCGGCAGGTATCGCTGCATGGTCTTCTTGAGCAGCCACTTGCCCTCGCCGCGCCGCACCCTGAGATGTTCGGGCAGGCTGGCGGCAAATTCGACCAGTCGGTGATCGAGCAGCGGTTCGCGCGCCTCGAGGCTTACCGCCATGCTGGTTCGATCGACCTTGGTCAGGATATCGCCCGGCAGCCAGAACTTGAGATCGGCATATTGCGCGCGGTCGAGGCCCGACCGGGCCTGGGCGCTGCGCATGCAATCCTCGAAAGCCTGCTCGGCACGGTAGTCGCCGCGCAGCCGCAGGAAGTCCGGCGAATAGAGCGTGCGGCGCAGCTCTGGCGGCACGATCGAAACCGCACGGGCATAGCCGGCCTCGCTGCTTCCGCCCAGCGCGAGCAGCGTGGTCTTGGCGCGCAGCGGCCGGGGCGCCCAATCGGCCTTGGGATAGATCGCGCCAAGCCCGCCGAAGAGCCTGCCGCGAAGGCCCGGCGGCAGGAGCGCGCGGACCCGGTCCTCGCCGTGCTGGAACACCTGGCGGCGGTATCCGGCGAAGGCTTCGTCCGCGCCGTCACCGGAAAGCGCCACGGTGACAGTCTCACGCGCCAGTTGGCAGACCCGCCAGGTTGGCAGTGCGGAGGCATCGGCAAAAGGCTCGTCGAACATCGCCACCAGCGCGTCGAGTTGCTGGAAATCGTCGGGCGAAACTTGCCGCGCGCGGTGATCGGTTGCGAACCTGTCGGCGATCTGCCGGGCATAGGAGCTTTCATCGGCGGCGGCGACATCGAACCCGATCGAACAGGTCTTGACCGGCTCGCGGCTCGTCTCGGCCATCAGCGCCACGACCGAGGAACTGTCCACCCCGCCAGACAAGAAGGCGCCCAGCGGCACATCGGCGACCATCCGCGAGGTTACCGCCTGGCGCATCAGGTGCAGCAGCTCTGCCTCGAGATCGACCGAGCGGCCCTTGCGCCGCTCGGCAAAGCTGACATCCCAGTACTGCACCGGCGCGGGCAGCGGGGCATCATGGCGCAGCAGCAGGCTATGCCCCGCCGGCAGCTTCATCACGCCTTGCAGGATCGAACGATGATCGGGAACGTAGCCCCAGGTCAGATAGTCCTCGATCGCCAGCGGATCGATCTCGCGCCGCAGCAGCGGATGCGCCAGCAGTCCCTTCAGCTCGCTTGCGAAGGCCAGGCTGCCGTCGCTGAGCGGGGCATAGAACAGCGGCTTCACGCCCAGCCGGTCGCGCGCCAGGAACAGGGTCCGGTTGCGGCAATCGTAGATCGCGAAGGCGAACATGCCGTGCAGGCGAAGCACGCAGTCCGGTCCCCAGCGCTGCCAGGCCGCAAGGATCACCTCGCTATCGCCGTCGGTATGAAATTCCGCCCCGGCGCCTTTCAGTTCCTCGCGCAGTTCGCGGTAATTGTAGATCTCGCCGTTGAAGACCAGCATCGCCGCGCCGTCGCTCGAAGCCATCGGCTGCGGCGAACCGGCGATGTCGATGATCGACAGCCGGCGGTGGCCCAGACCGACGCCCGGCGCGGTCCAGACCCCTGCCCCGTCGGGTCCGCGATGCACCATCGCATCACACATCCGCTCGACCCGCTGCGGATCAACCGGCTTGGGCGTGCTGAGGTGAAAGATCCCGGCGATACCACACATGGAAATGGCGCTTAGCGAGGTTCGGCGATGCGGTCCATCCACGGACCCGGATCGCCGATCGCGGCCCTGAATGCGGCCAGTTCGCGTTCGGCATCGTGGCCTTTGCGCTGTTCGGCGGAAAGAATGAGCATCGCCGTGGGGCGCGTTCGCAGCAACAACCGGTCGGCGATGTTGGCCAGCTTGAGCCGGGCATTGCTGCCGGTCAGCAGCGAACTGCTGCGGTAATAGGTCAGCGCCAGACGCTCGACTTTGCCGCCCGCGATCAGGCGATCCGACTTTGCATCTGCTACGGCGGGACCGGCGCTGGCCCAGGACCAGTCGGTATCGGCTGTCAGCGCACCCTGCCCGAAGCCGCCAGCTTCCTTACCCTCGGCCTGCGAGGCATAGAGCGCGAAGAACACGTCGACCTGGCTCCCTGCCGCATCCTGATAGCGTCCCAGCAGGCGGTGGTCCGCGCCGCCGGCGAGCGGTTGCCAGGCGGCCTGCGGCTGGTAATCGACCCGCTGCCAGCCTGGCACCTCGGGCAGGAACACCTGAGCAGGAAGCACTGCCGAAAGCGCGCTTGCAGCAGCAGCCCAGCCGATCCCGCCACCCACCAGCAGCAGGCAGGCAGCCAGCGCCGCCCGATCGGACTGGCCGGCCCTCTCAAGCCGGGCAAGCAGCGGCGATGCGGCCAGGGCATCGGCATCGATCATCGGTTCGTCGATCGCGCGGTCGAAGAACCGCCACGACAGTGTCATCACCGCCGCGATGACCAGCGCGAAGAAGATCCAGCCATAGATCAGGTGGTCGATCCCTGCGGCCTTCTCGATCCCGACATATTGCGCGGCGAAGATCGTGCCCCAGGCCCTGACGCCATTGGCGAGGATCGGCACGATCACGCACAATGCGAAGAAGCCGATCCGCCGCCGCCAGGTCTTGAAGCAGATGTTGCCGACCAGCACCCCCAGCGCGATCATCGCGATCAGGAACTTCACGCCGGAACACGCCTCGGCCACTTCGAACAGGCCGGCGGGCGTATCGATGAACACTCCATCGATGCTCGCGGTGACGCCGGTGGCATGAACCAGCCAGATCGTTATCCGGGCGGTGATCGATTGCAGCGCGGGAACCAGTTCGTCGCCAAACGGCACGAGGAAGGCCATGTAGGCGAAAGGGAACAGCAAGGCGGCGAAGATTCGGGGGCCAAGCAGCAAGAGCGCGCTCGCCGGCAGCATCGCAACGGCTCCGGTCTGGCGCAGCAGGTCGAACCCGGCAAAGCTGCCCAGCACCCACACGAAAACCGCCGCGGCAAGGAACGGCAAGCCCCGCCGCGAAGGGCCGGGAACCAGCCTGACAAGCTGCGGCGCGCGCAGCCAGATCAGCCAGCCGACAATCGCGGGAACCAGCAGGATGTGGTTGTAGGTCGAGGCATTCCACCATTGCTCGAACATCGCCAGCCAGTCCGGCAGGAAGGCCGCGATCAGCGAGCACCAGACGAGCGCCAGCCGGATCAGCGCCCGGCGCCAGTCCAGCGGGATCGCGGCAAGGCCAAAGGCCGGAGGTGCGGCTATAGCTTCAGGCGGCATGACGCGCGCGGCCTTCGGGCATACCGAGCATGCCGGCCAGCGGGGCGAGCGTTGCCTGCCAGCTCATCCCCTCGACCACGAAACGGCGGGCTTCCTGCCCCATTTGCCGCGCCTGATCGCGGTGATGCAGGAGAGCGATTACCCGCTCGGCCAGATCGTCATCGCCTTGTGCGACGGCGTAGTGGCTCCCATCGGTCCCGCCGATCCCGGTTGCCGCAGATGGGGTAAGCACGACCGGCAAGGCCATCGCCATCGCCTCAAGCACCTTGTTCTGCACCCCGCGCGCGAGGTCGAGCGGGACGAGCGCAAGGTCCGCCGCCGCCAGCCACTCGCGAATGTCCTCGACCCCGCCCCAGACCCAGGCCCCGTCCTGCCCGTGCCGCGCCAGCAGCGCTTCGGGCGGGTTGCGGCCGACGACGTGGAAGGTGGCGTCCGGGAACTGCTGCCTGACCAGTGGCAGGATGCGCCCGATCGCCCGCTCGGCCGCGGCGATGTTGGGGGCATAGTCCATCTGCCCGGTGAAGATCAGCCGCGGTCCGGGCTGATCTAGCATGGGTGCTGCCGGACGAACCAGCGCCTGGTCGAAAAACTGGCTGTCGATCCCGTTGCGCAGCGCGCGCACGTCGCAGCTCGTTCGGTCCCGGGGCGAAAGCCGGGCGCGAAACAGCGCGGCCTCCTCGTTCGAAACCAGCAGGCTGACTTCGCTGCGCCGGGCTAGACGGGCTTCCTCGGCGGCAAGCAGGCGCCCTTCGCGAGCGTCGATCCATCGGCGCGGCCCGCGCCCGCTTGCGGCATAGGCTTCGAACTTGGCGGAATCGACATCGACGAAATCGAACACCACGCGGCCGCTGAAGCTGGCGGGGATATACTGCCCCATCTGGCCCGAGAACGCATAGATCGTGTCGATCGGCCGCTGGGCCAGCACCTTGGCGACATAGCTTGCCAGCGCCGGATCATGGAACGCGGTCAGGCTCACCGGCTTGCCGCTCGCCAGCGCCTCGACCCCCGCCCGGACCAGCGACTTGCGTCGTTCGACCAGGCAATGACTCGCCGCGATGCGGGCCAGCTGCGGCTGTTCGGCCAGATCCTGCGCATCATCCGCGAAAGTCGCGACGTGGACGGGAGCCAGCTTCGCCAGGTGGCGCAGCACGTGGTGCGAGCGGATCTTGTCGCCGCGGTTTGGCGGGAACGGCATCCGGTGCGCAAGGAACAGGATCTCGCTCATCAGCCCAGTCCGCGAGCGATCAGCGGACCGATCCGGTTGGCAAGCGCAAGCGGCAGGCGCTTCCATGCCGCAATCAGCAGGGCGTGCTTGCTGCTGGTCGGATCGACGTCGCGCGCCTCGGCGCCCGAAGCCGTCCAGACGCCGTAGGACAGCGGCTCGGGTTCGAACCCCCAGTTGCGCTTGAAATCGTAGGCGCCCGAATTGGTCTTCGAGCGTCCGAAATCGAACCGCTCGCAGCCGCGCCGGCGGGCGTGGAGCATCAGCTCGAAATACATCCGGTCATTGGCGCGCAGCTTTCGGGCGTGCCAGGTCCCTCCACCCCAATAGGGCATCACATCGCCCTTGTGATAGAGCGACAACACCGAAGAGGTGGGCTCACCCGCGTGCCACACGGTCAGGATGTCGGCATCATCGCCGAATTGCTCCAGCACTTCCGCAAACAGGGCGCGCGGAAAGACCGGGGTGCCCAGGTTGCGCACGCTTTGCGAATAGACCGCGTAGTGCGCGCGCAAATCACGTTCGGATCGGCCCACGGTAACCTGCAGGTCGTTGGCCAGTCCCTTGCGCACTTCGGCGCGCTGCTTTCGCGGGATCTGCAGCAATTCCGCCTCGTCGTCCGAAGCCAGCGGGCGGACGAAACCACAGTGCGAATCCTGCCTGATCGACCAGCCCGCGCGCCTTTCGGGCAGCACGCCGCCGCGCAGCTCGATGGTCGGGCAATTGCGCCGCGCGGCCAGTTCCTCCAGCGCGGCGAAGACCGTCTTGGCATCGCGCGGATCGTCCAGCAGCACGCCCCCGCCCACGCCGAAGCCGCTGGAGGCCAGCATTCTTCCGAACAGCGGCGAATGGACTTCGACCAGCGGAACGAAACCGACCATCTCGCCCGCGCGCTCGGCGACCAGTGCCAGTGCCCGGTTGCCGGTTCCCCTGGCTGCGCCCAGCAGCCACGCGGGACGGTGAAACGCGGTCCCATCGGCATGGCGGGCAACGTAGGCATCGATCCGCCGCAGTTCCTCCGGATCGGATAGACTTGCGAGCGTGAGCGTCAGCCTGGCCGGGCGAAACGGGGCATTCACGCTGCAAGCTCCGCCGCGCATCGCGCTTCGCGGTGGGCCAGCAGGTCCATTCGCCCCCAGGCAAAATCCCGGATCAGCTGCTCCAGTTTTTCCGCCATGACCCCGAGGTTGGTATAGTGCCGCACCCGAGAGCGGATCGAGGCGTTCGGAACGCGCGGTTGCTGCGGGTCGATTTCCCACGGGTGGAAATAGAACACCGCCGGGCGGCGATCCTCGCGGTTGACCTGGCGGATTGCCCAGCGCGAAAAGCCATAGGGCAGCACCCGGAAGAAGCCCCCTCCCCCCGCGGCGAGGCGGCGGCCGGCGAAATGCGCGGTGGTTACGGGGATTTCGACCAGATCGCTCCACGGCAGCGGCTTGAAGGCAAAGCGCGGAGCTTCGCGCCAGCCATAGTGATCGTGGACGATAGGCGCGACCGAGGACGAATATTCGAACCCCTGTTCGTGCAGCGCCATATAGGCCCAGGGCGTGCGCTGGTCGATCGAGAAGCTGGGCGCGCGGTAACCGGTGATCCGGGTTCCGCTGGCGTCTTCAAGCGCCTTGCGGCTGCGTTCGAGATCGCTTGCGAAGCCTTGCTTGTCGAACTGGAACACGCGTTCGTGATCCCAGCCGTGGCTGGCCAGTTCGTGCCCGGCATCGACGATGCGGCGCATCAGCGGCCCATGCCGCTCCGCCACCCAGCCCAGGGTGAAGAAGGTTGCCTTGACATCGGCGCGGGCAAACATGTCGAGGATCGCGAGGCAATTGTCCTCGACCCGGCTGCCAAGCCTGTCCCAGCTTTCCCGGTCGATCACGCCTTCGAACGCGCCGACCTGGAACCAGTCTTCGACGTCGACCGACAGGCCGTTGACGATCCTTTGCGTCATGCGATCCTCGCCGCCTGCCGGCTCAGGCCGCGGCGCGGCTGGCGTCGTCGGCTTCGATCCACTCGATCAGCATGGTCAGCGTGTGCCGGATCGTGCGTTCCTGTTCGAGCATCTTCGCCTCGAATGCCGCAAGCCTGGCTTCCACAGCGCCAAGCGCAGGCGCGGAATCGCTGATGGCCGAAGGCGCGCTTTCCTGCTCGTTGGCCAGTTCGATCACCGCCTGCTGCAGTTCGGCGATCTGGGCGTCGCGTTCCGCCAGCATGGCCTGAAGCTGTTCGAGCAAAACCGCATCGACCGGCATGGCGGCAGCAGGCGCGGCGGGGTTCGCCGGTGCGGCCGCCGGCACCGGCCTTGCCGGACGGCTGAGCTGCATCGTGCCGTCGAGTTCCAGCTCCTCGAGCACCTGGCTGAGCATGGCCCCGTCGATCCGGGCGCGCTGTTCGACCGCGCCAAGCATCATCAGCCGGTTGCAGATCTGGTTGATCCGGCGCGGCACGCCGCCCGAGGCTTCGTAAAGCTCGGTATAGACGCGCTGGTCGAACCGGGGATTGCCCGACCAGCCGACGCATTTGAGGCGGTGTTCGATGTACGGCTGGATTTCTCCCAGCTCCATCGCCTCGAGGTGATGCGCCGCGATCACCCGTTGGCGCAGCTGTTCAAGCCGCGGATGATCCTGGATCGTGTCGCGGAATTCGGGCTGCCCCAGCAGCAGGGTCTGCAGCAGCGGATGCGCGCCAAGCTGGAAATTGGACAGCATGCGCAGTTCTTCGAGCGCCTCGAGCGCGAGGTTCTGGCTTTCGTCGACTACCAGCAGGCAGCGCCGGCCCGCGCGGGCCTCGTCATGCAGGAAGGCCTCGATCGCGCCGAGCGCGCTGGCCTTGTCGTGGCCATCGACGATCAGCCCGAAGGCCTGGGCGACGACATGGACCAGTTCCTCGCCGTCGAGCTTGCTGGTGACGATCTGCGCGGCCGTGAGCCGCGCCGGATCGACCGTCGCCATCAGGTGCGCGACCAGCGTGGACTTGCCCGCGCCGACCTCGCCGGTGATCACCACGAAGCCTTCGCCCTGGGCCAGGCCGTAGGAGAGATAGGACAGCGCCTTGCGGTGCGTCAGGCTCTCGAAATAGAAGGCCGGATCCGGCGTAAGCTGGAACGGTCGACCGGTGAGCCCGTAGAAATCGTTGAACATTGCAAAAACCCCTAGAACAGCTCAGAACGACAGACGGACACCTGCAAGCGCCGAGGCCGACCAATAGTCTTCCAGCTGGTCGCGGTTCACCCCGTTGACTCCCACGGCGAGAGTGGCGGTGAGGTTCCGAGCCAGCGTGCGGTAATAGGCCGCCGACGCGCCGATCGAGCTGGTGTCGCCGGCCAGGGCGTCTCCGCTCTGGTACCAGCTGGCATAGACATTGGTGCCGAAGCTGGAGTTGCGATCGATCCGGCCGTTGAGATAGGCGGCGACCCAGTAGTTCTCGTCGATCAGGCCATTGGCGGCGGCAAGTACGGTGCCCGGCGCGGCGATGAACTTGCGGCGGTCATAGCCGGCGCCGATCCCGTATTGCAGCGCATTGCCGCCGACATTGAAACTCGCCATCACCCCGCGCCCCCGGAAGACCGAGGAACGCACCGATGCGAGCGCGCCGTTGAGGCAGGTGCCGCCGCTGGTCCCGGCCTCGGCCACCGCGGCAACGCAGGTGCTGAGCCCGCCGGAGAGCGGGTTGCGGATGCCTTCGAAGTCGGTCGGAAGGTCCGCCAGCGACTTGTTGAGCATGCCGCCGAAACCGGTGACATTGTCATAGACCGAGATATTCAGGCTGCTGCGCATGCTGGGCGCATAGGCGAAGCTGCCGAAATAGGTGGTCGAGCCATAGCGCCGCCCGACGTGGGCTTCGAGCGCGGTGCGTTTGCTGGGCCGCCAGAGGACTCCGGCATCCCAGATCAGCCCTTCGCTTTCATAGGCGATCCGGCGCGGCTGGCTCTTGTCGGTGACATACTGGCCGCGGCTGTCGATGACCGGCAGGCCGGTGACGGGGTCGATCAGGGCATCGCGGTGCGAGACCTTGACGCTTTCGTAGCCGACGCCGCCGACCAGCGCGAGATCGCTGCTGACCGGCAGGGTCACGTCGGCGCGCACGTTCTTGTCGTCGACCCGCTGGTCGAGATTGGACGTATCCTCGTGCAGCCAGCCCGCGCCGATCCCGACGCCCACCGGCAGCGGCTCGCCCGGATGGGTGCCCATGTGCAGCTGCGCCGCGTGGACCGTGCCGTCGCTGTAGCGATCGACCGCGCCCTGCCCCGGTGCGACCGGCACGACATGCGGCGTGGTGACCTTGTTGTAGCCGAAACGGTAGTGTCCCTCGATCGTCACGTCCCCGGCCTGGGTCTTCACCGAAGGGCCGATATAGGCGGCATAGACCTGCGTGGCGCTGTCGCCGAAATCCTGGCCGGCAATCGTCGAGCCGTTGTTCTCGGCCCCCATCCGCGCGGCCATCACGCCGCCTTCGATGAACACCGAGCGCGGCACGATCCCCACGCTGGCGCGGGCCATGCCGCTGATCACGTCGCTGTCGGGAACCCGGTTGCTGCCCCAGCCGAAGCGGCGTTCATAGCGCACCGCCATGCCGGCATCGAAATTGCGCCCGCTGAGGTTGGCATCGGCGCCGACCGCCAGCGCAGAGTAGGTCAGCGTATCGCTGCCCGGCGAAAGCTCGGCGGTCACGACCTGCTGCGCCTCGATATACGGCGTGAAATGGACCTTGCGGGTGCGCGGCGCGCCGACCCCGTCCTGCCCGGCATCGTCCCCGCCATCCTCATCGGCGGCAGCATCGTCGCCGCTGCCACCGGCCGAACCGGCGACATCGCCATAGGGCAGCGTCTGCGCATGGGCCACGCCGGGAACGGCAAGCGCCAGTCCGGCGGCCAGCGCGGCGACCCGCGACAAGAGGTGCGATTTCATGGTCAGCCTCCATATCCATAATACGAGCCGAAGCGGCGGCCGCTCGGGCTGAAGTGGACGGCATTCAAGAGCAGTTGGATGTTCGGACAGGCCGAAAGCAGCGACACGGCGTCCTGCAAGGCCCCTTCCCCGGTCCGGTCGGCGCGGGCGACAACCACGGCCTGGCCGACATATTTGGCCAGTTCCGCAGCCGGAGAAGCGGCCAGCGCCGGCGGCGAATCGAAGATCACGAAGCGGTTGGGCGCACCCTCGACCAGACGGTCGAGCACCGCACGGGTCCGCGCGCTCGAAAGGTATTCGCTGTCCGAAGTGGTCGCGCTGCCCGCTGGCAGTACCCACAGGCCGGGAACATCGGTGCCGATTACGCAGTCCGCCGCGTCGACATCGGGATTGGACAGCGCGTCCATCAGCCCCGGTCCGCCCGGCAGGCCCAGCATCGACAGCACCGAAGGCTTGGCGAAGTCGGCATCGACCAGCAGCACTTCGCTTTCCTTTTCGGCGGAGATCGCCAGCGCCAGGTTGACCGCGGTAAAGCTCTTGCCTTCACCGGGATGGGGCGAGCAGATCAGCACCCGCTGCGCCGCCGCGCCCATGCCCTGCTGGGCAAGCTGGCCCGCGTTGTAGAGCAGCTGGCGCTTGACGATCCGGAACTCCTCGAGAACCGCGGTAACGCTGCTTTCCGGGACGATCAGCCCCTGGTCGCGCAAGTGCTGGCGATTGACCGGATGGCGCTCGCCAGCGAACTTCACGGCCTTTGCCGGCGGAACCGGCGGCCTCGGCTTGATGGGCTGCGGCGCGTGATGCGAAACCACCTCGCCTTCGACCACCTCGGGTGCGGCCTCGACCGGTTCGGGCACGGGTGTGACTTCGGCTTCCTCGACCACTTCGTCGGCGCGGCGATAGCGGCGGCGCTTGGCCGCGGGCGGCACCAGGTCGGCCGGGATCGGCGCCGGGGCCAGCTTGACCAGGTCGTAATTGCGCACCACGCGTTCGATCAGGGTCGGACCCTGAGCCTTCGCGCCGTCATCGTCCGGCAGGGGGATCTTGGTCTGTTCGGTCATCATCGATCCCCTCAGGCCACCATGCTGCGCTGGACGAATTCGATCGTCAGCAGGATCGCGAAGACCCCGCCAAGCGCCGCGCTGGCGGCATAGAAATACCTGAGCCGCCGTGCCCGGACCTGCCGTGCCGCATCGGTCATGACCTGGGTGATCGAACCGATCACCGGCAGCCCGAGCGCCCTTTCAAGCTTGCCGGCCGTGGCGAATGTCGAACGCAGCTGGCTGACCGCGAAAGCGGCGGTAACCCCCGCGCCCAGGCCCATGATCAGGACTCCCAGCAGCAGCAGCGGGCGATTGGGCGCAACCGGCGAGCGCGGCGTGGTCGGCCGGTCGATGATCCGGAAGCTGACCGCGTTGTGCTCGGTCTCCACCGAACCGCGGATCTTCAGTTCCTCGCGCTGGCGGGCAAGTTCATCGTACTTGGTCTTGAGCACATCGTATTCGCGGCTGATCTGCTGGTATTCGGCAGCGGCAGCAGGGTTCGAGAACTGCTGCGCCGTCAGCGTGTTGACTTCCTGCTGCAGCGCCGCGCGCCGCGCCATGAGCGACTGGACATTGGCCTGGCGTTCGGCGCGGATCGATTCAAGCGAGGTATAGGCCGGGTTGGCCATGCCGACCGAGCCGCCGCCTTCCGCCGCCGCCGCGGAACGCAGGGCGTTGACCTGGTTGCGGGCGGCAATCACGTCGGGATGGTTTTCGGTGAGCCCCCGGGCGCGCAGCCCGTTGAGCTGGGCCTGCGCATCGGCAAGCGCGCCGCGCGCGCCGCCGACCGAAGCGCCCCCGGCGATGGTCCTGGGCGTCCCCGCGATCTGGCCGTTGATCGCCGCCAGCGCGCTTTGCGCGGCGGAAAGGTCGGCGTCGATCCCGCGCAGTTCGGTGCGCATCGCGTCAAGCTTCTGCACTGCGGCGCTGGCGCCCCCGGCCAGGCTGGGGTTCTGGGCCTCGAAAGCCAGCTTCTTCTGCTGCGCGAGGTCGAGTTCCTTTTGCCTCGCGGCAAGCTGCTGGTCCATGAAATCGAGCGACTGGTTGACCTGCCCGCGGTTGCCCGAAAGGTTCTCCTCGCGGAATAGGTCGATCAGCTTCTGCGCGATCGCCTGAGCGATCCTGGCGTTGGCCGCATCGGTATGCGAACTGTCGCCATAGGTCGCGGTGATCGTGAACAGGTTGTCCTTTTCGTTCTCGACCTTGATCCGCTTGCCCAGCGAAAGCACCGCGGCTTCCATTTCCTTGGGGCTTGAGATTTCTGCGCCCAACGGCGTGCCGCGGATGACCTTTTCGAGGTTGACCGCGCTGGTCAGCGTCTGCTGGACCCGTTCGATATCGCGCTTGGTGTTGCTCGGCACGCCGGTGACATCAGCCAGCATGTCGTCAAGCTGGACGAATATCCGCGCTTTCGATTCATAGCTGTTGGGCACCAGCGCCACGGCCAGCCAGCCCAGCAGGCAGACGCCCCAGGCCACGCCCAGCGCGAGCCAGCGGCGGTGCCAGACCGAAAAGAACGCCGAGCGAAGTTCGTCGAAAATGTTGGTCATCCCCTGTTCGCCCCTTCCTCAGAACTGGCTTTCGGGGATGATGATCACATCGCCGGGCATCAGCATGACGTTGGCCTTGCTGTCGCCCTTGCGCAGCAGGTCGCTGAGCCGCAGCGAGAATTCCTTCTGCTTGCCGCTTTCCTTGTCGAAGCGGATCAGCTTCGCGCGGTTGCCCGCGGCATATTCGGACAGGCCGCCGACCGCGATCATCGCGTCGAGCACGGTCATGTTGGCGCGGTAGGGCAGCGATGCCGGCTTGCCGGTGGCGCCGATGATCCGCACCTGCTGGCTGTAGGTTCCCGAGAACTTGTTGACGATCACCGAGACCAGCGGATCCTGGATATATTGCGAAAGCTGCAGGGTGATGTCGTCGGCCAGCATCTTCGGGGTCTTGCCCACCGCCGGCATGTCGGTGATCAGCGGCGTGGTGATCCGCCCGTCGGGCCGGACCTGCACTTTCGCGCCCAGCTCGGGATTGCGCCAGACGAAGATGGTCAGTTCATCGAGCGGGCCGATGATGTAATCCTCGCCCGGCCCTTCCTGCATTGCCACGAACGAGGCGGATGGAAGCTGCGGACCGCTGGCGCCGCCAGCGCAGCCCGACAGCGCCAGGCTGGCCACGGCGCTGCCGGCGAGCAGGCAGGAAAAGCGGTTGAATTTCATCGGGCACGTCCTTCAAAGGTGCCGCGCCTGCGCATGGGCATGCCCAACCCACGACGGAGACACAGCAATTCGGCTCCGACAATCGCGGGAAAGGGTGAATATTGCGTTAGCCCTATGTGCAGATTGTGTGTTCACCCCGATAGGGTCCCGAAACGGGACGGGTGAAGATGCACTTGTTAAATCAGCATTTCCAGCGCCGGGCCATGTCCCAGGAACTGCGCCGGGCTGGCGCTCGCACCATAGGCGCCGGCGCAGAACACCGCGACCAGATCGCCGACCTGGGCCTTGGGAAACCCGGCCTTTTCGGCCAGGCGATCAAGCGGGGTGCACAGGCAGCCGACCACGCTGGCTTCCTCGGTGGGTGCCGCGTCAAAACGGGTGGCAATCGCGACCGGGTAATTGCGGCGCACCACGGTGCCGAAATTGCCGCTGGCGGCAAGCTGGTGGTGAAGCCCGCCATCGACCACCAGGAAGACCTCGCCGTGGCTGGCCTTGCGATCGACGATCCGGGTCAGGTAGACCCCTGCCTCGCCGACCAGATAGCGGCCCAGTTCAACGCAGAACTGGGTGTATTTCAGCACCTGCGGCACGGCTTCGAGCGCCTCGCCAAGCGCCTGGCCAACCGCCTTGAGGTCGAGCTGTTCGTCGCCCGGAAAGTAGGGAATCCCGAAGCCGCCGCCCAGGTTGCAGTGGGGCAGCGGCGCGCCGATCCGTTCGGAAAGGTCCGCGGCCAGCGCCAGCGCCTGGACCTGCGCTTCGATGATTGCGGTGGCGGAAAGCGCCTGGCTGCCGGCAAAGATGTGGAAACCCCGCCATTCCGCGCCGCTGGCGATCACTTCGCGGGCCATTGCCGGGACGCGCTCGGCATCGACGCCGAACGGCTTGGCCCCGCCGCCCATCTTCATGCCCGAACCCCTGAGATCGAAATCGGGGTTGACCCGGATCGCCAGCCGCGGCGTGATCCCCAGCCGGTGCCCGGCCTCCAGTGCGCGCACGGCCTCACCTTCGCTTTCGAGGTTGAGCGTTGCCCCGGCCTGGATTGCGGCTTCCAGCTCGTCGGTGCGCTTGCCCGGTCCGGCAAAGGAAATCCGCTCTGCCGCGACGCCTGCGGCGCGGACCAGCGCCAGTTCCCCGGCAGAAGCGATGTCGAACCCGTCGACCAGCTGCGACATCAGTTCAAGAACAGGACCGTAGGGGTTTGCTTTCACGGCATAATGCAGCGCCACGCGCGGCGGCAAGGCGGCATAGAGATCGGCCACGCGGCGGCGGATCAGATCGGCCGAATAGACGAACAGCGGCGTTCGCCCGGCCTCGGCGGCAAGCTCGCTCGCCTTGCGGGCGGCGATGGCCAGTTCGCCATCGATCACGCCGTAGCCTGCCGGGATCGGACCAAGCGGCTTCATGCCGCAAGCTCCTGGTAAAGCCCGCTGCGGTCGATCTTGCCGTTGGGTGAGATCGGCATCGCCTCGCGCCAGTGGATCATCTTGGGCTGCATGAAATTTGGCAATGTTTGCATAAGTTTGCGCGGCAAATCTTCTTCAAAACCTGAAATGCCCGGAACCGGCCGGACGATCAGGTGGATGGCATGGCCAAGGCGCTCGTCGGGAATGCCCAGCGCCACGGCTTCGGCCACCAGTCCGGTTGCCAGCGCGCCCTCCTCTACTTCCTGCGGGCTGATCCGGTTTCCGGCGCACTTGATCATCGCATCGCGCCGCCCGACGAAATAGAGCAGGCCGTCCGCCTCGCGCCTGACCCGGTCGCCCGACCATACCGCCATGCCGCCATAGCGCGAGGCGGCGGGGGCCGGCTTGTAGCGTTCGGCGGTGCGCGCCGCGTCCTGCCAGTACCCTTGCGCGACCAGCGGCCCGCAGTGGACCAGTTCGCCCTCCTCGCCATCGGCGGCGATCTCTCCGCGATCGTTGACGACCAGGATTTCGGCATGCGGGATCGCCTTGCCCATCGAGGTCGGGTGGCTGTCGACCAGCGCGGGATCGAGGTAGGTCGAGCGGAAGGCCTCGGTCAGGCCGTACATCGGAAAGAGCCGCGCCTGCGGGAACAGCGCGCGCAGCTTGCGGACCAGATCCTCGGTCAGCGCACCGCCCGAATTGGTGAGTCGGCGCAGCCTCGCGGCGGTTTCGGACGGCCAGTCAAGCTCGGTCAGTTGCACCCACAGCGGCGGCACGGCGGCGAGCGTGGTGATCGCGTGCCGCTCGACCGCCTTCACCACGTCGCGCGGCGCCAGATAGTCAAGCGGGACCACGCAGCCA
This sequence comes from Sphingomonadaceae bacterium, assembly GCA_046348665.1. GTDB lineage: Bacteria > Pseudomonadota > Alphaproteobacteria > Sphingomonadales > Sphingomonadaceae > Novosphingobium. The sequence continues at coordinate 414,614 of JAXMDV010000002.1, forward strand.
CCGGCATACCAGGTGCTCAGCAGCTGGTTCTGGCCATAGTCGAAAGACAGCGGCAGCACCGCCAGGGTGGCGTCGTGCGCAGCCAGTCCCAGATAGTCGGCAACGCTGTCAGCCCCCAGCCACATGTTGGCATGGCTGAGCATCACCCCCTTGGGGCGCCCGGTCGATCCGCTGGTGTAGAGGATCGCCGCGAGCATATCGGGATCGGCATTGCTGGGACCAAGCCACTCGGCGTCGATGCTCTGCGCCAAGGCCTCGTCCTCGTTGAGAACGGCGCAATCGGCCGGGATGTCGCCCGGTTCAAGGCTGGCCAGCCTCGACTGCGTCCCCAGCAACAGCCTTGCGCCGCTATCGCCAACGATGTGCGAAACCTGCGCGCGTTTGAGCAGCGGATTGACCGGCACGTGAACCAGCCCCGCGCGCGGCGCGGCCAGCGGCAGCAGGCAGGTCAGCTCTCCCTTGGCCGCCCAGCTTGCCACCCGGTCCCCCGGCGCCAGATCCTGCGCCTTGAGCCACCCGGCAAGGCGAGCGACACGATCCCTTAAGTCCTTGTGGTTAAGGGTGCCCCCGCGCAGCACCAGAGCGGGCGCTGCGTCAGCCCCCCGCTCGGCGAGATGGTCGATCGGCCGGATCTCGGGATTGGGGTTGCGGAACAAGGGCTTGCGAACTCCGGAGGCGGTGGGTCTGGAATGGCGATCGTGGTTACCTATCACGATGATCTTAACGAAGTGCAAGGCGATCCGGCGCTGGCCGGCTTGCTTGGCGCTCCGCAGGCCCGTGCCCCGTTCGACCGGCTGGACTGGTGGCGAATGCTTCAGCGCCGCTGCGGCCACCTGCCGCTGATCGCTGTCGCACGCGACGGCGAGGCGCGCGCGGTCCTGCCGCTGATGCGCCGCAAGCGGGATATTGTCGCGCTTGCCAACTGGTATTCGTTCCGCGTCGCTCCGCTGGCCACACCGGGAGCCGATCGGCCGAGCCTGTTTGCCGCGCTGGCCGGGGATCTGGCCGGAGAGGCCCCGCGCATAACGCTTTCCCCCCTGCCCGATGAGAACGGCGAGACCAGCGCGCTTGAGGGCGCTTTCCGCAAGGCCGGCTGGATCGTCTTTCGCAGCCCGTGCGACGTGAACCATGTGCTTGAGGTCGATGGGCGCAGCTACGCCGAATATCTTGCCGCCCGCCCCGGGCAGCTGCGCACCACGCTGAAGCGCAAGGCCGGCAAGGTTGCCGTGCGGATCGAGCGCCACTTCAATCCCGAAAGCTGGGCGGCCTATGAGGCGGTCTATGCGCAGAGCTGGAAAGGCGAGGAAGGCTCACCCGCGTTCCTGCGCGACTTTGCCGAGGCCGAAGCTGCCGCGGGCCGCCTGCGCATGGGCCTGGCCTTTGCCGATGGGGAGCCGGTCGCGGCGCAGTTCTGGACGGTCGAGCATGGCACCGTCTTCATCCACAAGCTTGCCCATACCGAAGCGTCGAAGCCCCTGTCGCCGGGCACCACGCTTTCCGCCGCGCTGTTCGAAGAAGTGATCGACCGCGACCGGGTCACGCTGGTCGACTTCGGCACGGGCAACGATGGCTACAAGCGCGACTGGATGGAACAGGTCCGTCCGCGCTACCGGCTCGAGATGTATCGCCCGGCCTGGCCCGGCAACTGGCCGCGGATTATCCGCGGTGCCTTGCGCCGGGTGCTGGGCAAGGGATAGAGAATGGACCCATGGACAACACCGATCGCAAGCTGCGCGCCATCCTTTCCGACGTGCTGGGCCTGAAGCCCGGCCAGGCTGAAGGCTTTACCGAGGACACCGGCCTGTTCGGCGACCTGCCCGAGCTTGATTCGATGGCGGTCGCCGGGCTGCTGACCGAGATGGAGGACCGGCTCGACATCGTCATCGACGAGGACGAGATCGATGGCGAGCTGTTCGAGACCTATGGCAGCCTGCTGGCTTTTGCCCGGAGCAAGCTGGACGCGGCGTGAAGGTCGAAAGCTATTCCTGTCCCCTGCCCGGCGGCGCGGCGGCGAGCGAATATGCGCTGGCTTTCGACCAGGGCCGCCAGCACCGCGTCCTGATCGCCCCGGCGCTGTTCGACGAAGGCCACAAGCTGCGCCGCTTCACGGTCGAGGTGATGCGCCGGCTCGACGGCGCGGGGATCGATACCTTCCTGCCCGATCTGCCCGGCTGCAACGAAAGCCGGCAGGACCTGGCCCTGATCGAGCCCGAGGACTGGCGCATGGCGCTCGACGCCGCGGCGCGCCATTTCGGCGCGACCCGTGTGCTGGCGATCCGCGGCGGCGGGCTGGTGCTGCCTGACAGGCTGGGCGGATGGCACTATGCCCCGGTCAAGGGCGCAAGCCTGATCAGGACCATGCTGCGCGCGCGGATCCTTTCATCGCGCGAGGCGGGGCGCGAGGAAAGCGTCGACACGCTGATGGAACAGGGCCTGCAGCTGGGGCTGGAGCTTGCGGGGTTCTCGCTCTCGGGCGAAATGCTCAGGCAGATGAACGCGCTCGTTCCCGGGCAGAAGGTGGGGATCGGGGCACTTGAGCATGAACTGCTGGGCGGCGGCCCGCTGTGGCTCAGGGCAGAGCCGGATGAAGACCCCGCCCAGGCCGATGCCCTGGCGGCGGTGGTCGCGCTGGGGATCGGGGCATGACCCGGCGGCACCTCACATTCGCCTGCGATGGCGAGAGGCTGGTCGGAACACTCGATGAAGCTCCGGGCGCGGTCGGTCTGCTGATCGTCTCGGGCGGCAACGAACTGCGCAGCGGACCCTTCGCAAGTCACGCCCAATTGGCGGACAAGATTACCGCCGCGGGCTTCCCGGTGCTGCGCTTCGATCGGCGCGGGGTGGGCGACAGTTCGGGTGAGAATGCGGGTTTCACCGGCAGCGCGCCAGACATTGCCGCCGCGCTGCAAGCCTTTCGCGGCTCCCTGGACACGCTCAGGCATATCGTCGCCTATGGCAACTGCGATGCCGCAAGCGCGCTGATGCTGGCGCGCGGTGAGGGTTGCGACGCGCTGGTGCTGGCCAATCCCTGGACCTTCGAGCCTGAAACCAAGGCCGCTTCGCCGGATGAAAACCCCCGGCCGCAGATGAGCCCGGCCGCGATCCGCCGCCACTACCTGCGCCGCCTGACCAATCCGGGCGCGCTGCTGCGGCTGCTGACCGGCAAGGTCAGGGTTGGCCAGCTCGCCGGAAGCCTGGCCGAAGCGGTCAAGCCTGCGGCGCCTCCGGGCAGCCTGGTGGGGGAAATGGCCGAGGGCCTGAAGGCTTTCGCCGGTCCGGTTGCGATTCTCGCGGCCGAGAACGATCGCACCGCGCAGGCGTTTCTGGAAAACTGGGACAGGAGCGATCCGCGCCTGCGCAAGTGTCCCGGCGCCGGGCATTCCTTTGCCGAGCCGCAGGCCAGGCTTTGGCTACAGGGCCAGATCCTGGGAGCCTTTCGCCAGTTCGCCTAGGACTTGCTGGCGGCGAAATCCCGTTCGGCAAGGTAGCGTTCGGCGTCGAGCGCGGCCATGCAGCCGGTTCCGGCGGCGGTTACCGCCTGGCGGTAGGTGTGGTCCATCACATCGCCGCAGGCAAACACGCCGGGAATCGCGGTCTTGGGCGTGCCGGGCTGGACCAGCAGGTATCCGCCGGCGTCGACTTCGAGCTTACCCTTGAACAGTTCGGTCGACGGCGCATGGCCGATCGCGACGAAGGCGCCGTCGGTCGGCTCGACCGAGCTTTCGCCGGTTACCGTGTCGGTAAGCGCCACGCCGGTCAGGCCGCTTTCACCGCCGACGAAATGGTCGACCGCCTTGTTCCACAGCACCGTGATGTTGGGGTGCGCCAGCAGCCGGTCCTGCAGGATCCGTTCGGCCCGCAGCGAATCGCGGCGATGGATCAGGGTCACGTCCTGGCTATGGTTGGTGAGGTAGAGCGCCTCTTCGACCGCGGTGTTGCCGCCGCCGATCACCACCACCTTCTTGCCGCGATAGAAGAACCCGTCGCAGGTCGCGCAGGCCGAAACCCCCTTGCCCGACAGTTCCTGTTCGCCCGGCACGCCGAGCCACTTGGCCTGCGCGCCGGTGGCGATGACCAGCGTATCGCCCTCATAGATGTCGCCGCTGTCACCCACCGCGCGAAACGGCGAGCCCGACAGGTCGACCTCGAGGATCGTGTCCCACATCATCCGGGTGCCGACATGTTCGGCCTGGGCCTGCATTTCCTGCATCAGCCACGGCCCCTGGATAACATCGCGAAAGCCGGGATAATTCTCGACATCGGTGGTGATGGTCAGCTGCCCGCCCGGCTGAAGCCCCTGCACCACGATCGGCTTCATCCCCGCCCGCGCGCCATAGATCGCCGCCGAAAGCCCGGCCGGGCCTGAACCGATGATCAGCATGCGGGTGGTGTGGGTCGTCATGTGGTCCTCCCAGTGGTTCTGGCCAGATAGGGAGCGCTGAGGACATGCGCCAGTGCAGGCAGGGCGGCTTTTCCCCAACTTGCGCAGAACCGGACGCCCCTAACAGACTTGTGTCCTGAATTTCCCCGCACTAGCGGAGCCTTGGGGGTGTTCCGGTGCGCAAATCTTTACCGATCCTGCTGGCTTCGGCGCTGCTTCCGACGGTGGCAAGGGCCGCGCCCGGTTCCGGTCAGGAGGTCTATCCCGCCACGATCGATCCCGGCGAAATCGAGGCGGGAATGCGTTACGATACGCTGCGCGGGGGATCCGATGCGGGTGAGGATGTCATCCAGCTTGAGCTATCCCACGGCTTTTCGTCCAGCTTCTGGGCCGGGCTCAACGCCGAGTTCGGCCGCGAGCCGGGCCTGCCCCGCGAGGCTGAAACGCTGGGGTTCGAGGCGGTCTACCGCGTCGGCAGGATCGCCGGGATCGATGTCGCGGTATATGGCGAATACGCGCTGGGCCTCGCCGGCCATTCCGATGCGGTCGAGGCAAAGCTGCTGCTCGAGCGCCGGAAAGGTCCGGTAGACCTGCGTTTCAACCTGATCGGCGAGAAGACCCTTGTTAGCGGCGAAAAGGTCGAGCTGACCTACGCGGCATCAGCCACCTATGGCGCCGGCGAGGCCAAGTTCGGGGTCGAGGCGTTTGGCGATCTTGGCACTTTCGACCACCTGCTTCCGCGCGCCGAGCATTACCTCGGCCCGGTTGCGACCTTCGGCATCGATCGGCTGGGGCCGGAAATGCAGCTTTCCGCCGGTTACCTTTTCGCGCTTGGCGCCACGCGAGAGAGCGCGGCGGGGCAGTTGCGGCTGGCTGTAGAATTCGCCTTCTGATCGGCAATTGACGCAGCGCAGCAAAACGCGCAAATCCGCTGCCATGCAGACACATGGACCCACCGCCAACAGCTTCATCTCGCAGCGCCTGCGCCTGCACTATGTCGATTGGGGCAATCCCGAAGCCCCGCCGCTGATCCTCCAGCACGGCGGGCGCGACCATTGCCGCAGCTGGGACTGGGTGGCCGAGGAACTGGCCAACGACTGGCACGTCATCGCGCCCGACCTGCGCGGCCACGGCGACAGCGCCTGGGTGCCCGATGGCAACTACGACATGAACGCCTTCGTCTATGACTTCGCCCAGCTGGTCCACACCCTGGGCCATGACCAGGTGACGATCGTGGCGCATTCGCTGGGCGGAAATATCGCGACGCGCTTTACCGGGCTCTATCCCGAAAAGGTCCGCAAGCTGATCAACATCGAAGGGCTTGGCCCCTCGCCCGAGGTGCGCGCCCGGCGCGAGGCGGAAGGCTATGCCAACCGTTTCCGCAAATGGATCGATGATCGCCGCAAGTCATCGGGCCGCATCCCGCGCCGCTATCCCTCGCTCGAGGCGGCCTATGCCCGGATGAAGGAGGAAAACGGGTTCCTCACCGACGAACAGGCGCGCCACCTGACCATCCACGGCGCGAGCCGCAACGAGGACGGCACCTGGAGCTGGAAGTTCGATCCCTATCTCAACAACTGGCCGTTCGAGGATACGCCCGAAGATCGGCTGGAAGAACTGTGGGGCGCGATCACCTGCCCGATCCTGTTCCTCTATGGCGCCGATTCCTGGGCATCGAACCCCGAAAAGGATGGCCGGGCGATGGTCTTCAAGGACTGGCGCGTCAGCGAGTTCGAGAACGCCGGCCACTGGCTGCACCATGACCAGTTCGACCGCTTCATGGCCGAAGTGCGGGCGTTTCTCTAGCCTTCCAGATAGTGCGCGCGCAGCGCGGCGCGCGCTGGTTCATCCAGCCCGATCACCGCGTCCAGATAGGCGTCGACAGTGCCGTGGCGTGCTTCGACCGCGGACAGCGCGGTGAGCAGGTAGTCTGCGTCGACCCCCATCAGCGTGCGGATCGTCTGCTCGTCGATCGCACCGTATTTTGAACGGATCTGCTCCGCTCCGGCGGCAATCCGCGCCTCGATGTTGCCGGCCCGGTTGGTCAGCACATAGTCCTCGAGGATCGCGTCGCGATCGACCCCAAGCACGTGCTGGGCCAGCGCCACGGCAAATCCGGTGCGGTCCTTGCCGGCTACGCAGTGCACCAGGCTGGGGCCTTCGGCGCGCCCGAGCACTTCGAAATAGCAGCGCAGCATCGGCACCAGGTTGGGGCGGAAGGCGATTCCTTCGTAGAGCCGCAGCATCGCCGCGCGCGCCTCTGCCGCGGTGACGACACCATCGGCGGCTTCGGTATGCAGCGCCAGGCCCGCGGTTTCCTCGGGATAGCGGAATTCCTGCGCCGCGAAGTCCGGATGGCGGCGGCAGGGCTTGCTTTCGTATTCGCTGGGGCCGCGCAGATCGATCACGGTGGTGATGCCCAGATCGTGAATTGCCGCCAGGTCGGCATCGCTGGCATCGCCGTGCTGCGCCGAGCGCCACAGCAGGCCGCTTTTCACCCGGGCGCCATCGAGGCCGGAATAGCCGCCGTAATCGCGGAAGTTGTGGACGCCATCGAGCCTGAGAACACGGTTTTCCATCGCCACCGCGCTTGGCAGCATGCGCCCGCCAGTGCAAGCGGTTCAGCCGCGCCTTAGCGCAAGTGGCTTGCCGCGGTAACCAGCGCGAGATGCAGGTAGGGGGCGAAGCTGCGCCAGACATCGACCGCCCAGCGCGCCTCGCCCTCGCGGATCAGCACGATCTCGACGGTCTCGTAGATCGTCCGCCGCGCCTCGCCGACCGCCATCGCCGCAACATTGCGCGGGCAGCCGCTGGACAGGACTTCGATCGCGCGCGGCCCATCCAGCACCAGCGTGATCGCGCGTTCGGAGATGTCGACCACGCTTAGCGGCAGCCCATCGCCCAGCGGAATTTCCGAACCTGCGGGCAGGCGCAGCAGCCATTCGTCGGGGCCGAGACAGGCCATGCCGTCTTCGCTCGTCCCGATCGCTGACGGCACCTTACGCCCGATGGCCGCAGCCAGCGCTCTTGCATCGCGCGCGCGGAGCGACCAGCGCGCCAGCGGTTCACCCAGCGTGATCGAAACGCCCGCGAACTCGGCCGGTTCGGCCGGAATCGGCGCGGTGCGGGCGGCGATGTCAGCCATTGAGCCGGCTCCCTTGCGCATCATAGAACATCGGTTTCACCACCTTGGCCACAATCGACTTGCCGGGCATCGGCACATGCAGGCTTTCGCCGATCCGCTCGAACCCGCCCTGCACCAGCGCCATCGCGATCGAACGGCCCAGCGTCGCGCTCCAGTAGCTCGAGGTGACATGGCCGATCATGGTCATCGGGAGCGGCTGCCTGGGATCGGCAACGATCTGCGCGCCCTCGACCAGCACCTCGTTCGGATCATCGGTGAGCAGGCCGACCAGCTGCTTGCGTCCCGGCGCGACAATATCCGGCCGCGCCATCGAGCGTTTGCCGACGAAGTCCGGCTTCTTCTTGCCCACCGCCCAGTCCAGCCCGGCATCGAACGGCGTCACCGTGCCGTCGGTATCCTGGCCGACGATGATGAAGCCCTTTTCCGCGCGCAGCACGTGCATCGTCTCGGTGCCATAGGGCGTAATCCCGTGCGCTTGGCCGGCCTGCCAGACCTGCTCCCAGACATGGCGGCCATAGGCGGCGGGAACGTTGATCTCGAAGCCCAGTTCGCCGGTGAAGCTGACGCGGAACAGCCGGGTCGGCACGCCGCAGATGGTGCCCTCGCGCACGGCCATGTGCGGGAAGGCCTCGCTTGACAGGTCGATACCTTCGACAAGCGGAGCGATCACCTCGCGCGCCTTTGGTCCCTGGAGCGCGATCACCGCCCATTGCTCGGTCGTGCTGGTCAGCCAGACGTCAAGATCGGGCCATTCGGTCTGGAGGTAGTCCTCCATCATGTTCAGCACCCGCGCCGCGCCGCCGGTGGTGGTGGTCAGGTGGAAGCGATCGGGCGCGATCCGCGCCGAAACGCCGTCATCGGTGATGAACCCGTCCTCGCGCAGCAATAGGCCATAGCGGCAACGGCCCGGCTCGAGCGCCTTCCACGGGTTGGTGTACATGCGGTTGAGGAATTCGGCCGCATCGGGGCCGACCACCTCGATCTTGCCCAGCGTCGAGGCGTCGAAAATCCCGACGCTGCTGCGCACCGCCAGGCATTCGCGCGCTACCGCCGCGTGCATATCCTCGCCGCCACGCGGGAAATAGCGCGCGCGCCGCCACTGCGCGACCAGTTCGAACACCGCGCCTTGTTCCTCGGCCCAGGGATCGATCGGGGTCTTGCGGGTCGGCTGGAACAGCGCGCCCTTGGCGTGACCGGCGAGCGCGCCGAAGGTCTGCGGTGTGTAAGGCGGGCGGAAAGTCGTCAGCCCGATGGCCTGCACCGGGCGGTCCAGCGCCGCGGAGGCAAGCTGCAAGGCGTTGAGGTTGCTGGTCTTGCCCTGGTCGGTCGCCATGCCGTTGGTGGTATAGCGCTTGATGTGCTCGACCGATTTCATCCCTTCGCGGATCGCCAGCGCAATGTCCTTGGCGGTCACGTCGTTCTGGAAATCGACGAAGGCCTTGAGCAGAGCCGGATCGCGCGGGGTCGGCAGCGCGCCGACATGTACGCCCGAGCCGAACGACCACTTGCCACCGCAGGCGCCGACGCAGCGCACGTTTTCATTCGCCTTGCCGGGAAGATAGGCGCCCCATTCCTCCGACCAGGCAAGCTTGCCCAGCGAATGCGACCAGAGATGGACCGACGGCGTCCAGCCGCCGGCCATCAGCAGTGCATCGCAGGCGATCTTCTGGCGGCGCGAACCATCGGCGCGCGCGATCTCGATCCCCTTGACCGCAAGCCGGCCAGCGACGCCGATCACCGTGCAGCCAAGCTCGACCCGCAGGCCAAGCTCGGCGGCTTCGGCCAGCAGCGCCGCATCGACGCTTTCGCGCAGGTCGACAATTGCCGCCACGCCCACGCCCGCCCGGGCCAGGGCGAATAGGTCCTTCCACCCGCTGTCATGGGTCGCCATCAGCGCGACATTGCTGCCAACCGCCACGCCGAAGCGGTGAAGATAGGTGCGCGCGGCCCCCGCCAGCATCACGCCGGGAACATCATTGCCTTCGAACACCAGCGGCCGCTCGATCGCTCCCTGCGCCAGCACCACTTCGCCCGCCCGAATCCGCCAAAGCTTTTCGCGCGCGCCGTGGCCGGGTTCGGCCAGATGCTCGGTCAGCCGCTCGACCGCGCCAATGAAGTTGTCGTGGTAATAGCCGAACGCCGTGGTGCGCGGCAGCAGGGTGACGTTGGGCAGGTTGCCCAGGTCCTTGAGGCTTTCCGCCAGCCACGGCCACAGCGCCGGATCGGCCAGCGCGCCGCCGCCCAGCTCGCCCTGCTCGTCGACCAGGATCACGGTCTTTTTCGCGGCGGATGCCTCCAGCGCCGCGTCGATCCCCGCCGGCCCCGCGCCGACGATCAGCACGTCGCAGTGCGCATAGGTGGCGTCATAGACATCGGGATCGGGATCGGTCGGCGCATCGCCAAGCCCGGCCATGCGGCGGATCACCGGCTCATAGAGACTGTCCCAGAACGAGCGCGGCCACATGAAGGTCTTGTTGTAGAACCCCGCCGGAAAGAACCGGCCAAGCCGGTCATTGATCGAAGCGAAGTCGGTCTGGAGCGAGGGCCAGCGGTTCTGGCTGCGCGCATTCAGCCCCTCATAAACTTCGACCGCCGTGGCGCGCAGGTTTGGCGTGAAGCGTCCGCCGCCGCGATCGACGCTGACCAGCGCGTTGGGCTCTTCCGCTCCCGCCCCGAGCAGACCGCGCGGGCGGTGGTACTTGAAGCTGCGCCCCATCAGCACCACGCCGTTGGCCAGCAGCGCCGAGGCCAGGCTGTCGCCGGCAAGGCCGCGATAGGCCTTGCCATCGAAGGTGAAGTTGACCGCCGCCGCATCCGTGAGGCGGCCCAGGTTGGAAATCCGGTGCGCGCTCATTTGCGGGGTTCTCCCGCCTTGTAGGTCGTCTCGAACTTGTCGGTCACCGTATCGCGCACCGCATTGAAGAACCGCCCGCAGCCGTGGACATGCCGCCAACGCTCATGGTGCCGCCCGCGCGGGTTGGCGCGGATGAACAGGTAGTTCTCCCACTCCTCGTCACTCAGCGCCGAAGGATCGACCGGCCGCGCGATATGGGCCTCGCCGGCATAGGCGAATTCCAGCTCGGGCAGCGTCTGCTCGCAGTAAGGGCAATGGATCAGGATCATGGGCGGGCCATCGGTTCAAGAGCGTGGGGATCGAAGCTAGGCGCTGCGCGGCTCCTGGATTGCTTCGCTGCGCTCGCAATGACGAGGGGGTGGGTGGCATGGGTCCGGGCAATCGCAGGCCCGCCCCTCCATCGCCCGTCGTCATTGCGAGGAGCGCAGCGATGAAGCAATCCAAGGGCCGCTGCCCCGCTTGTGGATTGCTTCGCTATGCTCGCAATGACGGGGGGATGGGTGGCATGGGTCCGAGCCATCACTGGCCCGCCCCTCCCGCGCCCGTCGTCATTGCGAGGAGCGCAGCGACGAAGCAATCCAGGAGCGGCACAGCGCTGCTCTTCGATCGCTCCGCTGCGCTCGCAATGACGAGGGATAGGGTTGATCATCGCTCAGTGCGCCACCGCCGCCGCAGCCGCTTCGTCGATCAGCCGCCCGTTGCGGAACCGGTCGAGGTTGAACGGCGCGTTGATCCAATGGGGCTCGTCCTTGGCCATCGTGTAGGCCAGGAGGTCGCCTGCGCCGGGGGTCGCCTTGAATCCGCCGGTTCCCCAGCCGCAATTGACGTAGAGCCCGGGAACCGGGGTCTTGCCCAGGATCGGTGAGCGATCAGGCGTGACATCGACGATCCCGCCCCAGTTGCGCAGCATCCGCATCCGCCGGAAGATCGGGAAGATCTCGCAGATCGCCGCCACGGTATGCTCGACGATATGGAGCGCGCCGCGCTGCGAATAGGACACGTACTGGTCGGTGCCGGCGCCGATCACCAGCTCGCCCTTGTCCGACTGGCTTATATAGGCATGGACGGTGTTCGACATGACCACGCAGGGGAACACCGGCTTGACCGGTTCGGAAACCAGCGCCTGCAACGGATAGCTTTCCAGCGGAAAGTCGAGTCCGGCCATCTTCATGATCACCGAGGAATTGCCCGCGGCCGAAACGCCGACCTTCTTCGAGGCGATGAACCCGCGTTCGGTTTCGACGCCTTGCACCGCTCCGTCGGGGCCGCGGCGGATGCCGGTGACGGCGCAGTTCTGGATGATGTCGACCCCCAGCGCCGCCGCCGCGCGGGCATAGCCCCAGGCCACGCTGTCATGCCGCGCGGTGCCTCCCCGGCGCTGCAAGGCCGCGCCCAGCACCGGATGGCGGGCGTTGGGGTTGAGATCGAGCGGGGGGCAGTATTCCTTGGCTTCTTGCGGGGTCAGCCATTCGTTGTCGACGCCGTTGAGGCGATTGGCGTGGATGTGGCGCTGAAAGCTCTGCACGTCGTGCACGTTGTGCGCGAGCATCATCACCCCGCGCTTGGAATACATCACGTTGAAGTTGAGATCCTGGCTCAGCCCGTCCCACAGCTTCACCGCATGATCGTAGAGGTGCGCGCTTTCATCGTAGAGATAGTTCGACCGCACGATCGTGGTGTTGCGACCGGTATTGCCGCCGCCCAGCCAGCCCTTCTCGATCACCGCGACATTGGTGATGCCGTACTTCTTCGCCAGGTAATAGGCCGCGCCCAGCCCGTGCCCGCCGGCGCCCACGATGATCGCCTCATAGGCCGGCTTGGGCTGTGCATCGGGCCACAGTTCGGGCCACGACTGGTGCCCACCCAGCGCCTTGGCGAACAGACTGAACGCGGAAAACCGGGTCATCGCTTCACGCCCGCAGCGCGGTGTTGTCGGGATCGAACGGGCTGTCGGGGATCACCACCGCCCTGTGCCGGTTGCCGAGGATCGAGATCTCCAGCTCGGTGCCAACAGTGGCCAGATCGGGCCGGACCATCGCCAGCGCCAGGCTCTTGCCCACGCGCCAGCCATAGCCGCCCGAGGTGGCGCGCCCGACCAGTTCTTCGCCCTGGTAGATCGGCTCGCTGCCGCGCGCGTCGGCATCGGTCACGCCCAGCACTTCCATCGTCACCAGCTGGTTGGCCAGCCCCGCTTCCTTGCCCGCCAGCAGCCCGTCCTTGCCGTGGAAGCCCGGTTTCTTGAGGCTGATGAACCGGTCCAGCCCGCTTTCGTAGGCGTTGTATTCGATCGACAGTTCGCGCGGGATCAGCTTGTAGCTCTTTTCCAGCGCCATCAGCGTCATCGCGCGGATGCCGAACGGCTTGATGTCAATCTCTGCCCCGGCTTCCATCAGCTTGTCGAAGATGTAGTTCTGCATCTCGATCGGGTGGTGGATTTCCCAGCCCAGCTCGCCGATGAAATTGACCCGCAGCGCATCGACCGGAGCCGCGCCAATGCTGATCCGCTGGCCGGTGAGCCAGGGGAAAGCCTCGTTCGACAGGTCGGCGCGGGTCAGCTTCTTCAGCACGTCGCGGCTGCGCGGGCCCGCCAGCACCAGCACGCCCATCGCGGTGGTCAGCCGCTCGAACGTCACCGACCCGTCGCTGGGCAGCGCCTTCTTCAGATAGTCCTGGTCATGCCGTTCATAAGCCCCTGCGGAAACGAGATAATATTCCTGCGGTGCGGTCTTGTAGACGGTGAATTCGCTGCGCACCCCGCCCTTGGTGGTGAGCAGGTAGGACAGCGTCACCCGGCCGACCTTCTTCGGCACCGCATTGGTCAGCAGGCCATCGAGCCAGGCTTCGGCGCCGGGGCCGCTGATGCGGCACTTGGCGAAGGCGCTCATGTCCTGGAGACCGACCTTTTCGGTGACGTGGCGGCATTCGTTGCCGACGTGCTCGAAATAGTTGGAACGGCGGAACGACCACTTTTCGCGGATCGGCTGGCCTGCGACATCGGGGTGGTTGTGGTTGAGCAGCACATCCGGGCGGTTCAGGTCGGCGTCACTCAGTTCATAGCCTTTGGGCGCGAACCAGTTGGGGCGTTCCCAGCCGAAGACCGAACCGAACACCGCGCCAAGATCCTTCATGCGGCCATAGCACGGGGTCTGGCGCAGCGGACGGGCGCCTTCGCGCTCTTCATCCGGGTAGTGGACGGTGAAGACCTTGGCATAGGCTTCCTCGTTCTTCTGGATCAGGTAGCCCTCGCCGGCATAGTCGCCAAAGCGGCGCGGATCGACGCCCATCATGTCGATGGAAGGTTCGCCCTCGACGATCCAGTGCGCAAGCTGCCATCCGGCACCGCCCGCAGCGGTGATGCCGAAGCTGTGGCCTTCGTTGAGCCAGAAGTTCTTGCGGTCCCACGCCGGGCCGACAATCGGCGAACCGTCGGGGGTATAGGCGATCGCGCCGTTGTAGACCTTCTTGACGCCCACCTCGCCGAATGCGGGAACGCGCGCGATGGCGGTTTCGATATAGGGCATCAGCCGGTCGAGCGCGTCGGGGAACAGTTCGTATTCGCTGTTTGCCGCGGGACCATCGACATAGCACGCGGGCGCGCCGATCTCGTAAGGGCCAAGCAGCAGGCCCCCGGCTTCCTCGCGCATGTACCAGCTTGAATCCGATTCACGCAGCACCCCCATTTCGGGCAGCCCCTTGGCGCGGCGCTCCATGATCGCGGGGTGCTGATCGGTGACGATGTACTGGTGCTCGACCGGGATGACCGGCACGTCGAGCCCGACCATCCGCCCGGTCTGGCGCGCAAAGTTGCCGCTCGCGGAAACGACGTGTTCGCAGGTGATGTCGCCCTGGTCGGTCGATACCACCCATTCGCCGTTCGGCTTCTGCGTGATGCCGGTGACGGTGGTGTTGCGCTGGATCGTCGCGCCGCGCTGGCGGGCGCCCTTGGCCAGCGCCTGGGTCAGGTCGGCGGGCTGGATATAGCCGTCGGCCGGATGCTGGATCGCACCGATGATCCCATCGACATTGCACAGCGGCCACACTTCCCTGACCTGGTCGGGGGTAAGGAAATTGACCTCGACTCCGATGGTTTTGGCGACGCCGGCATAGTACTTGTACTCGTCGAAGCGGTCCTGGGTGCGCGCCAGACGGATGTTCGAGACGTTGGAAAAGCCGACGTTGAGCTCGGTCTCGGCCTCGAGGCTGGGATAGAGATCGACCGAATACTGGTGCAGCTTGCCCACCGAATAGGACAGGTTGAACAGCGGCAGCAGGCCGGCGGCGTGCCAGGTCGAACCCGAGGTCAGTTCCTTGCGTTCGATCAGGATGCAGTCGCTCCAGCCCATTCTGGCGAGGTGGTAAAGGGTCGATACCCCCACCACGCCGCCGCCGATAACCACTACCCGTGCCGTCGATTTCATCGCAAACGCCTGCCTGTTGTGTTTCAGGCCGCCCCCATGCCAGCGCAAACCCCGCACAAACAACATTAGCTAGCGTTATGCCGCTTTCTAATGGTTTGGATAAGCCGGAAAAGCACAGCGGCTGCGCGGCGGTTCCCCGCCGGTCGGCCGGATCGGAGTGCGCCCCGGCAGGCCGAGGACCGGCAAGGCATCGCGCGGAGCCGGATTGCGGCGGCGTGCCAAGCGGGCTAGGTGCGGCACCCGTCATGACAGCCGAAACCAATCTTCTCCGCGCCCTCGATAGCCTGGGAATTTCGTGGACGATCCACGAACACGAAGCCGTGTTCACCGTGGAGGCCAGCGCGCAGCTTCACCAGGAGATCGCCGGCGCCCACACCAAGAACCTGTTCCTCAAGGATGCCGGCGGGCAATTCTGGGTAATCAGCGCGCCGCATGACGCTTCGGTCGATCTCAAGGCCCTGCCCGATGCGATCGGCTGCAAGAAAGTCAGCTTCGGAAAGGCCGAGGCGATGGAGGAACTGCTGGGCATCCTACCCGGATCGGTCACTCCGCTTGCGGCGTTCAACGACACGGCGGGGCTGGTCAAGATCGTGATCGACCGCCGTCTGGCCGAAGCGGAAGTGGTCAACGTGCACCCGCTGCGAAACACGGCAACGCTGGGTCTTGCGGGAAGCGACCTGATCCGGTTTCTCGCCGAACATGGCCATGAACCGCAGGTCGTCCTGCTTCCGGCGCGCGCATGAGCATCAGCCTGTTCGAACTGTTCAAGGTCGGAATCGGCCCGTCGAGTTCGCACACCGTCGGGCCGATGGTCGCCGGACGGCGGTTCGGCGAATGGCTGGCCGCGCGCGGGCTGCTTGAGCGCGCCGCGCGGGTGCGGGTCGATCTCTATGGCTCGCTGGCGCTGACCGGCAAGGGCCACGCCACCGACACGGCGACGATCCTGGGCCTGTGCGGCGAATTGCCGGCGACGGTCGATGTGGAATCCGTTCCGGAAATCCTCGCCCAGGTTCACGCGAGCAAGACGGTCAGGCTCTGCGGAACCCATCCCGTTGCCTTCGACCCCGAGACCGATCTGGTCTTCAGGGGCCGCGAGAAGCAGCCCTTCCACACCAACGCGATGGCGATCTCCGCTCTCGACGCCGAGGGGGAAATGCTGGCGCGGCGGATGTACTATTCGATCGGCGGCGGTTTCGTGGTCGACGAGGACGAGGCCGGCAGCAACAGCCGCGCCGCACCCGAACATGGCGCCCTGCCCTATGACTTCGCCTCGGGTGCCGAATTGCTGGCGCTGGGCGAAAGCACCGGGCTGAGCTTTGCGCAGCTCGAATTCGCCAACGAATGCGCCCGCCGGCCGGAAGCCGAAGTGATCGCCGGGATCGACGCGATCGCCCAGGCGATGGCGGATTCGATAGACCGCGGTTGCCGCGAACAGGGCGTGCTTCCGGGCGGCCTCAACGTCCGCCGCCGTGCGCCGTCGCTCGCCGCCGAACTGGCCGCGACGCAGGGTTCAAACCTGGGCGATCCGCTGGCTATCCTTGACTGGATCAATCTCTGGGCGATGGCCGTGAATGAAGAGAATGCCGCCTGCGGCCGGGTGGTCACCGCGCCGACCAACGGCGCGGCGGGGATCATCCCGGCGGTCATGCGCTTCCACGATCGATGCTATCGCGGCACCGCCGAAACCCGCCGCACTTTCCTGCTCACCGCCGCCGCGATCGGCGCGCTCTACAAGAAGAACGCCTCGATCTCGGGCGCCGAGGTCGGCTGCCAGGGCGAAGTCGGGGTGGCATGCTCGATGGCCGCGGCCGGACTTGCCGCCGCGCTGGGGGCGACCAACGCCCAGGTCGAGAACGCCGCCGAGATCGGGATGGAACACAACCTGGGGCTGACCTGCGATCCGGTCGGCGGGCTGGTGCAGATCCCCTGCATCGAGCGCAACGCGATGGGCGCGGTCAAGGCGATCGATGCCGCGCGGCTGGCGATGATGGGCGATGGCACCCACATGGTCAGTCTCGACAAGGTGATCGAGACGATGCGCCAGACCGGGCTCGACATGCGCGACAAGTACAAGGAAACGTCGCTTGGCGGCCTCGCCGTCAACGTGGTCGCCTGCTAGGCGCGCCTTGCACAAGGTGATAGAGGAAACCTCTTAAGGGGGATATTCCGATGCAGCTCCAGCACCTGCGCTATATTGTCGCGCTGGCCCGCACCCGGCATTTCGCCGCCGCGGCCAGCGCATGCGGGGTATCGCAGCCGACGCTTTCGGCTGGCCTCGCCGCGCTGGAGCAGGAGCTGGGCAAGCGCCTGGTTGACCGCGACCGGCGGTTTATCGGCCTGACCGAACAGGGCGCCGCAATCCTGCCGTGGGCCGAACAGGCGCTGGGTGCGGTGCGCGGGCTGGCGCAAGCGGCGACCAGCGATGCCACTGCGCTTTCGGGGGAATTCCGGCTGTTCGTGATCCCGTCGGCGCAGCCACTGGTCGGCCCGTTCGGCGATGCGCTGCTGCGGCAGTATCCGGGGCTGACGCTGGCGGTTACGGCCGGCACCTCGCGCGAAATCGAACATGCCCTGCACGCCAACGAGGTTGACGCCGGGATCACCTATCTCGACCACGAACCGCCAACCAACATGCTTGTCGCGCCGCTGCACAACGAGCAGTACCGCGTGATTGCACGCACCGGCACGGGCTTTGACGGACGCGCGTCGATCAGCTGGCAGGAAGCCGCGGCGCTGCCGCTCTGCCTGCTGCACCAGGGGATGCAGTATCGCCGGATCCTCGATGCCGAATTTGCCCGCAGCGGGCTTTCGGTCAGTCCGAAATCGATTGCCGACAATTACATTTCGTTATTCTCGCTGGTTCGCTCGGGCCATTTCGTGTCGATTGTCCCGGATGCCTATGCCGGATTGTTCGAGGGGGTCGACTGGTGCCGCTTCGTCCCGATCGAGCCCGAGGTTCCGATCAGGCGCATGGGGCTGGTGGTGGTCAATCGCGATCCGCTGGGGTCGATGGCGCGCGCCGGACTCAGCCTGGCGCAGCAGTTCGATCCGCTCGATTTGATAGATGATTTCTATCACCCTTCAAATAATTCGATTTGACCGTGGCTTGCCGTCCAATGCAGGTGGCGGCATGGAAACCAGCGAACTCGACGCGATCATCGCCGAGCACAGTGGCCGCAAGGGCGCTCTGCTGCCGATGCTGCACGCGGTCCAGCAGGCCTATGGCTGCATCGATGCGGCAGCAGAAAAGGCGATAGCCCACGCGCTCAACCTCAGCCGCGCCGAAGTGCACGGGGTGGTCAGTTTCTACCACGATTTCAGCGAAGCCCCCGATCCGCGCCCGGTGGTCGAGATCTGCCGGGCCGAGGGCTGCCGGGCGCGCGGCGTGGAGGCGCTGGTGCCGGCGGCCGAAATCGCCGCCGGGGAACGCGTGAACCTGAAAGAGGTTTACTGCCTTGGCCTCTGTTCGAGGGGTCCCTCCGCGCGGGTCAACGGCAAGCTCTATACCGGGCTCGACGAGGCCGAACTGGTCAGGCTGGTGAAGACGGCATGAGCACGGTCCGCATTTCAGACGACGCGCTGGCGCTGGCGCTGGGCGCCGATGAACTGGCCGCCGCCTTCGAACGGGCTGGCGCCAGGGTTGAGCGGGTTTCGTCCTGGGGCATGCACTGGCTCGAGCCGCTGGTCGAGATCGATGGACAGGGCTTTGGCCCGGCACGGCCCGAAAATGTTGCCGCGATCCTCGATGGCACCAGCGCCAAGGCTATCGGGCCGATTGCCGAACATCCCTTCATCAGGAACCAGCAGCGCCTGACCTTTGCCCGCGCCGGCAAGACCCGCCCCTTGAGCCTGGAGGACTTTCAGGCAACGGGCGGCTGGTCCGCGCTTGCCCGCGCCCGGGCAATGGAGCGCGCCGACGTGGTCGCCGAAGTGATCGAAAGCGGACTGCGCGGGCGCGGCGGCGCGGGATTTCCCGCCGGGATCAAGTGGCGCACCGTGATGGAAGCGGCGGGCGACGAGAAATACGTGGTCTGCAACGCCGACGAAGGTGACAGCGGCACCTTTGCCGACCGGATGCTGATGGAAGGCGATCCGTTCCAGCTGATCGAGGGCATGGCAATCGCCGCCCACGCGGTCGGCGCGGGCGAAGGCTTCATCTACGTACGCAGCGAATATCCCCAGGCCATCGCCAAGCTCGAAGCGGCGATCGCGCTTGCCGCAGACCACATTGCCCCGTTCCGGCTCGAAGTGCGGGTTGGTGCCGGCGCCTATGTCTGCGGCGAGGAAACCTCGCTGCTCAACAGCATCGAGGGCAAACGCGGCGAAGTGCGCGCCAAGCCGCCGCTCCCCGCGCTCGAAGGGCTGTTCGGCAAACCCACGGTGGTCAACAACGTGCTGACGCTGGCCGCCGTCCCGCACATCATGGCCGAGGGCGGCTCGGGGCTTTACGCGCGGCTGGGGATCGACCGTTCCAAGGGGACCATGCCGATCCAGCTTGCGGGCAACATCAGGCACGGCGGGCTCTACGAGACCGCATTCGGCATCACCCTTGGCAAGCTGGTCAACGAAATCGGCGGCGGCACCGCATCGGGCAGGCCGGTCAAGGCCGTGCAGGTTGGCGGACCGCTGGGCGCCTACCTGCATCCCGATCAGTTCAACCTGCCGTTCGATTACGAAGCCTATGCCGCAGCCGACGCACTGATCGGGCATGGCGGAATCACGGTGTTCGACGACAGCACCGACATGGGCGCGATGGCCCGTTTCGCCTTCCAGTTCTGCTCGGTGGAAAGCTGCGGCAAGTGCACCCCGTGCCGGATCGGCTCGACCCGCGGGGTCGAACTGATCGACCGGATCCGCGCCGGCGGCAAGGTCATGGCCGATGCGGTCGAGGCGCTTCCCCAGATGCACAACGCCCGCAAGACCGGCCGCAGCCGCGAGGAAGACCTCGCCCTGCTGGATGACCTGATGGAGGCGATGCAGTTCGGCTCGCTCTGCGCATTGGGCGGGTTTACGCCCTATCCGGTGCGCTCTGCGCTGAAGCACTGGCCGGAGGATTTCAGCGAATGAAACTCGCCGCCTCCCCCGTTCGCCCCGCAATTGCGCAAGAAGGGCAGTGCTTCGACAAGCTCAGCACAGACGGCGCTGGGTATAGGAGCGCAGTGTCATGATCCGGAGAGGGCTTGGTTATAGCGTTCACCTCAAATCCCCGCTCGGGCTGAGCCTGTCGAAGCCCTTTCGCCGAAGGAGCACAGTGTCATGATCCTGGGCGCGGTTCTTGCGGGCGGGCAGTCCAGCCGCTTCGGCAGTGACAAGGCGCTGGCCATGCTGGGCGGCGAAACGCTGATTGCGCGGGCGGTCGACCTGCTCTCGGGTTGGTGCGAAAAGGTCGTGGTGGTCGGCCGCGAAGAAGGCCCTGCCCCGACTTTGCCTGACTGGCCCCGGCCCGGAATGGGACCGCTCGGCGGAATTGCCGCGGCGCTCTATGATGCACGCGACGAAGGATACGACGCGGTGCTGACCTGCGGGGTCGATTCGGTCGGCCTGCCCGAAAGCCTGCCGGTCCTGCTTGCCCCTGCCCCCGCCTATCTTGCCGACCAGCCGGTAGTCGGGCTCTGGCCGATTTCGGCGATCAAGCCGATCGAGGCGATCCTGCGCGGCGATGGCCGCCATTCGATCAGGGCCTTTGCCGAGGCGATCGGCGCGCGCGCGGTCCAGGCCGCGAGACCAAGCACGAACATCAACACGCCGGATGACCTGGCGGAAGCGGAGAAGCATCATGGGCTGTGAACGGCAAGCCGATTTCGGCACGCCCGAAGTCCTCTCGGACCAGCAGGTTTCGCTGACGATCGACGGGCGCGCGGTCACCGTGCCGGCCGGAACGAGCGTGATGCGCGCGGCCAGCGCGTGCGGCGGCTCGATCCCCAGCCTGTGCGCTACCGACAGCGTCAAGGCCTTCGGTTCGTGCCGGATGTGCCTGGTCGAGATCGACGGCACGCGCGGCCTGCCGGCGAGCTGCACCACTCCGGTTGCCGAGGGGATGGTCGTCCATACCCAGACCGACCGTCTGGCGCGGGTGCGCAAGTCGGTGATGGAACTCTACATCTCGGACCATCCGCTCGATTGCCTGACCTGCAGCGCCAACAACGATTGCGAACTGCAGGATACCGCTGCCGAAGTCGGCCTGCGCGACGTGCGCTATGGCTATGACGGCGCGAACCACATGGGCCAGGCGGACGATCTGTCGAATCCCTACTTCGCCTTCGAACCGGACAAATGCATCGTCTGTTCGCGCTGCGTGCGCGCCTGCGACGAGGTGCAGGGAACCCTGGCGCTCGCGGTCAACGGACGCGGGTTCGGATCGAAGATCGGCGCCGGGCAAGTCGCCGATACCTTCCTGTCCTCCGACTGCGTAAGCTGCGGCGCCTGCGTGCAGGCCTGCCCGACCAGCGCGCTGATGGAAAAGAGCGTCGTTGAGCTGGGCAAGCCCGAGCGTGCGGTTGTCACCACCTGCGCCTATTGCGGGGTCGGCTGCACCTTCCGCGCCGAAATGAAGGGCGAGCAGCTGGTCCGCATGGTGCCGTGGAAGGACGGCAAGGCCAACCGCGGCCACTCCTGCGTCAAGGGGCGCTTCGCCTGGGGCTATGCCAACCACCAGGACCGCATCCTCAAGCCGATGATCCGCGAGAGCGTCGAGGATCCCTGGCGCGAGGTAAGCTGGGACGAAGCGCTGAGCTATACCGCCAGCAAGCTTGGCGCGATCAAGGCCAAGCACGGCCCGCGCGCGCTGGGCGGCATCACCTCGAGCCGCTGCACCAACGAGGAAACCTTCCTGGTGCAGAAGCTGGTCCGCGCCGGCTTTGGTTCGAA
Source organism: Sphingomonadaceae bacterium (assembly GCA_046348665.1). GTDB lineage: Bacteria > Pseudomonadota > Alphaproteobacteria > Sphingomonadales > Sphingomonadaceae > Novosphingobium. The sequence goes on from JAXMDV010000002.1 coordinate 436,279, forward strand.
CAATGTCGATACCTGCGCGCGCGTCTGCCACTCGCCGACCGGCTACGGCTTGTCGAAGACCTTCGGGACCAGCGCCGGCACGCAGGATTTCGACAGCGTGATGGATGCCGATGTCGTCATGGTGATCGGAGCCAATCCCACCGACGGCCACCCGGTCTTCGCCAGCCGGCTCAAGCGGCGGCTGCGCCAGGGTGCCAAGCTGATCGTGATCGACCCGCGCCGGATCGATCTCGTCAGAAGCCCGCACATCGAGGCCGCGCACCACCTGGCACTGCAGCCCGGCACCAATGTGGCGGTGATGACCGCTCTGGCCCACGTCATCGTCACCGAAGGCCTGGCCGATGAAGAATTCATCCGGCAGCGCTGCGATTGGGATGAGTACCAGGACTGGGCCCGGTTCGTTGCCGAGGAGCGCCACAGCCCGGAAGTGCTCGAGCCCGTAACCCGCGTTCCGGCCGGCGAAGTCCGCGCCGCGGCCCGCCTGTTCGCCACCGGCGGCAACGGGGCGATCTATTACGGCCTGGGCGTAACCGAACATTCGCAAGGCAGCTCGACCGTGATGAGCATCGCCAACCTGGCGATGGTCACCGGCAACATCGGCCGCAGCGGCGTGGGCGTGAACCCGCTGCGCGGCCAGAACAACGTGCAAGGCAGCTGCGACATGGGCAGCTTCCCGCACGAGCTTCCCGGCTATCGCCACATCGCGGGCAAGGAAGTGCGCGAAAGCTTCGAGGCCGATTGGGGCGTTGCGCTTGATCCCGAACCGGGGCTGCGCATCAACAACATGCTCGATGCCGCGCTCGATGGTTCGTTCCGCGCGCTCTATATCCAGGGCGAGGACATCATGCAGTCCGATCCCAACACCCACCACGTCGCGGCCGGGCTCAGGGCAATGGAACTGGTCATCGTCCACGACCTGTTCCTCAACGAAACCGCCAGCTTTGCGCATGTCTTCCTGCCGGGTTCGACCTTCCTCGAAAAGGACGGCACTTTCACCAATGCCGAACGCCGGATCCAGCTGGTGCGCAAGGTGATGGAACCCGCCAACGGCTATGCCGACTGGGAAGTGACCCAGGAACTGGCGAGAGCGATGGGGGTGGACTGGAACTACCGGCACCCGAGCGAGATCATGGATGAAATCGCCCGGCTGACCCCCACCTTCGCCGGCGTCAACTTTGCCCGGCTGGAAACCGAAGGCTCGCTGCAGTGGCCGGTCAACGAGGCCAACCCCGACGGCAGCCCGATCATGCACGTGAACGGGTTCGTGCGCGGAAAGGGCAAGTTCATCGTCACCGAATACCTGCCCACCGACGAGAAGACCGGGCCGCGTTATCCGCTGCTGCTGACCACGGGGCGCGTGCTCAGCCAGTACAACGTCGGAGCGCAGACCCGCCGGACCGAGAATACCGCCTGGCATCCCGAGGACTTGCTCGAAATCCATCCGCTCGACGCCGAGAACCGCGGGATCAAGGACGGTGACTGGGTGCGCCTGGCGAGCCGCACCGGCGAAACCACGCTGCGCGCGCAAGTGACCGACCGGGTGGCGCCGGGCGTGGTCTATACCACCTTCCACCATCCCGCGACCCAGGCCAACGTGGTCACCACCGACTATTCGGACTGGGCGACCAACTGCCCCGAATACAAGGTGACCGCGGTGCAGGTCCTGCCTTCCAACGGACCCAGCGAATGGCAGGAAAGCTATGCCAGCTGGTCAGCAAAAAGCCGCCGCGTGGCGCAGGTTGCGGCGGAGTAGACGATGGATATCCGGCACTTGACCTACATGGCCAACCAGATCGCCCGCAATCTGCTCTCGCAGGGAGAAGATCAGGCCAGCGAGCTGACCTTTCAGCACTTGCGCGATTTCTGGGATCCGCGAATGAAAGCCGCGATCGTGAACGGCGATCGCAGCGGGCTCGATCCGATAGCTAGTGCGGCGGTGGATCGGCTGGCGGGATCGGTAGTGACTAACTGAATCCAGTCGTCAAATCCCCACCCCTTTCGTCATTGCGAGCGCAGCGAAGCAATCCAAGAGCGGCGTTGCAGGACTCCTGGATTGCTTCGCTGCGCTCGCAATGACGAGGGAATGCGGAAAAGGGGAACCGGTCATGAAACCCATCCCCCAGCCCCGTCTGTCCTGAGCTTGTCGAAGGACTGTTTTACTTCGACAAGCTCACCATATAGGCGGGAGTTGGAGCGGATGTTCCGCAGGCCGCCCTACCCTCGTCGGAAGCCCGAACCCCGGTCGCGGCTCGGCGGGCGGCCGTAGAGTTCGCCATAGGCCTTGGCGAAATGCGTTGGAGATGAAAAACCCGTCGCCACCGCGATTTCCAGCATGGTCAGGCCGGTGTGCTGCACCAGCTGGCGCGCGCGCTGCAGGCGCAGGTCGCGGTAATAGCGGGCCGGACTGACCCCAAGCTGCCCCGCGAACAGCCGTTCAAGCTGGCGCTGCGACAGCCCCGCGCCTTGCGACAGTTCGACCAAATCCAGGGGCGTTTCGATATTGGCTTCCATCGCCGCAATCGCTTCGAGCAAGCGCGGGTGGTGCACGCCGGTGCGGTCGGGCAAGGCCAGGCGCTGCGGCATCGTGGGCTCGCGTGCGCCGTGGTGGAGCATCTGGTCGGCCACCCGCGCGCCCAGGTCGCGGCCGAAATCCATCGTGATGAAATGCAGCATCAGGTCAAGCGGCGCGGTCCCGCCCGAGCAGGTGAAACGGTTGCCGTCGATTTCATAGATGCTACGGGTCACGTCCAGATCGGGATAGTTTTCCTCAAGTGTTTCAAGGTCTTCCCAGTGTCCGGTGCAGCGCCGTCCGTCGAGCAGCCCGGCATCCGCGAGCACGATCGAACCCGAACAGACGCTGCCGATCAGGCAATCCCGCCGCGACAGCCGGCGCAGCTGTGCCGCCACCGCCGCATCGCAGTGCCGATAGGCATTGACGCCCGCGCAAACCACATAGGCATCCGCCGCCCCGCCCTGCCCCAGCGCGGCGTCGGCATGGATCGTCGCGTCGTTGCTGGCGGTGACCGGCTGACCATCGGCGCTGACCGTGTTCCAGCGGTACGCGTCCTCGCCCAGCATCCGGTTGGCAACGCGCAGCGGTTCGATCACCGCGGTATAGGGCAGCATCGAGAATTCGGGCACCAGCACGAAAGTAAAGCTGCGCGGCCACCGGCGTGCGCCAGAATTAGCTGCGCTGCTCAACGGACATGCCAATTGGTCATGTCGCGAATATAGCAGGAAATGTCGATTCTGGAACATATGATTGCCACCGAATCGCGCATGACTTGGCTCGGATCCGAAGCCCGACGGGGCTTGCTGCAAGAATAAGGGGTGCCCCACATGTCCGACGGCGACGAAATCATCCTGCGCGATCTCAATGACGCCAACCTGGTCGAGCAGATGAAGGACGATCTCTACGACGGCCTCGCCGACGAGGTTCACGAAGGCACGCAGATCCTGCTCGAACGCGGCTGGGATGCCAACGACGTGCTTTCGGAAGCGCTGGTCGAAGGGATGCGCATCGTCGGGATCGATTTCCGTGACGGCATCCTGTTCGTGCCCGAAGTGCTGCAATGCGCCGGCGCGATGAAGAGCGGGATGGAACTGATCCGCCCGATCCTCGCCAACAGCGACAGCAAGGCCAGCCTGGGCACTTACGTGATCGGCACCGTCAAGGGCGACATTCACGACATCGGCAAGAACCTCGTCGGCATGATGCTCGAAGGTGCCGGGTTCGAGGTGATCGACCTGGGGATCAACAACTCGATCGAAAACTATCTCGCCGCGATCGACAAGCACAACCCGGCGATCCTGGGCATGTCCGCGCTGCTTACCACCACGATGCCCTACATGGGCGTGGTGATCGAGGAACTCGACAAGCGCGGGATCATCAAGAACCTGCCGGTGATGGTCGGCGGTGCGCCGCTCAACCAGGAATTTGCCGACGCGATCGGGGCGACCAGCTATGGCCGCGACGCCGCGGTCAGCGCCGAACTGGCCAAGGCCCTGGTCGGCAAGAACCGCTAGGGCTGGCCGAAGGACGCGGGCCATGAACCACGGCAAGAGCCTGGTGCTGGCCTGCGGCGCTCTTGCCCGCGAGGTGCTGGCGCTGCGCGATCAGCTGGGACTGGGCGAGGAGGCCTTCGATCTCCAGTGCATCCCGGCGGAACTGCACAACCGCCCGCAGGAAATCGCGCCAAGGGTCGAAGCCGTGCTTGCCCAGCGCCGCCAGGACTATGACCGGGTGCTGGTCGGCTACGGCGAATGCGGCACGGGCGGCGCGCTCGACAAGGTGCTCGAGAAGTACGACGCGGTTCGCCTGCCCCACGCCCACTGCTATGAATTCTTTGCCGGGTTCGAGCAGTTTGCCGAGATTACCGAACGCGAGATCGGCAGCTTCTTCCTGACCGATTTCCTTGCCCGGCATTTCGAGCGGCTGGTCTGGCAGGGTCTTGGGCTGGATCGGCGCCCGCACCTGCTGCCGCTCTATTTCGGCAACTACAAGGACCTGGTCTACCTCGCGCAGGTCGAGGATCCCGCACTGCAGGACATGGCCCGCGCCGGGGCTGCGCGGCTGGGGCTCAATTACGTTTACCGGCGGGTCGGCTATGGCGATCTGGCAGGCGCGATTCAGGGGGTGGCGGATGTATAGGGTCAGGCTCTGGTCGGTGCGCCACTCGCGCCAGCTCGAATGGGTTTACGGCAAGTTCAACCCGCTGGTGGTTTCGCTGCTGCGCGGCACGGTCAAGCTGTTCGGGACGAAGCTCGACAAGCCGGTCACCGTGCTTGAATCGGCTGCCAAGGGGTTCTTCTTCGACTGCAAGATGTGCGGCGATTGCGCGCTCTCGCGAACCGGCATGTCGTGCCCGATGAATTGCCCCAAGACCATCCGCAACGGCCCCTGCGGCGGCGTGCGCGAAAACGGCCACTGCGAGGTCAAGCCCGAGATGCGCTGCGTCTGGATCGCCGCCTGGGACGGCGCGTCGCGCATGAAGGGCGGCGATGCGATCAAGACCGTCAGCTTCGCGGTCGACAATCGCCGCAAGGGCTCTTCATCGTGGCTCAAGATGGCCCGAGAGGAGCTGAGCCATGACTGATCGCGCGATCATCGAGGCCGAAGGGCTGAACCCCGGCGATCCCTTGCCGCGCCTGCCTGGCCACGTATCGCACGGCCGTTTCGAACGGGTGCTGCGCGCCGGCCATTTCGCGGTCTCGACCGAGATCGCCCCGCCTGATTCCGCCGATCCCGAGGAAGTGCTGCGCCGCGCCTCGGTGTTCGACGGCTATGTCGATGCGATCAACGCCACCGACGGTTCGGGCGCGAACTGCCACATGTCGAGCCTGGGGGTCTGCGCGATCCTGACGCGCGAGGGCTATTCCCCGATCATCCAGATTTCCTGCCGCGACCGCAACCGGATCGCGATCCAGGGCGACCTGCTGGGCGCCGCCGCGCTGGGCGTCTACAACGTGCTGTGCCTGTCGGGAGATGACGTCAGCGTCGGCGATCATCCCGAGGCCAGGCCGGTGTTCGATTTCGATTCGGTCTCGCTGCTTCAGACCGTGCGCACGATGCGCGATGAAAGCCGGTTCCTGTCGGGCCGCAAGCTCGATCTGGAACCGCGCCTGTTCTCCGGCGCTTCGATCAATCCTTTCGCCCCGCCCCATGCCAACCGGGTTGACCAGTTCGCCAAGAAGGTCGCGGCGGGCGCGCAGTTCGTCCAGTCGCAATACTGCTTCGACATCGACATGGCGCGCGAATTCATGGCCCGCTCGCGCGACCTGGGCCTGACCGAGCAATGCTACGTGCTGATGGGCGTCGGCGTGCTCGCCTCGGCCAAGACCGCGAAGTGGCTGAAGAGCGCGATCCCCGGCGTGCACATCCCCGATGAAGTGATCCGCCGGCTCGAACAGGCCGAGAAGCCCAAGACCGAGGGCCGCCGCATCGCGGTGGAGCTCATGCAGCAACTTGCCGAGATCGAAGGGATCAGCGGTATCCACCTGATGGCCTACAAGCAGGAAGAATGGGTCGGCGAGATCGTCACCCAGTCCGGCGTGCTGCAAGGGCGCAAGCCCTGGGCCCCCACGCACCTCAATCACCTCAAACAACCCGCTTCAGCTTAAGGGAAAGCCGATGTCCAGAACCGTACTCAGTTCCGCCAGCAAGGAAGTCATCATCGGCTTCGACCAGCCATTCGTGATGATCGGCGAACGCATCAATCCCACGGGCCGCAAGCTGCTCGCCGCCGAGATGAAGGAAGGCAACTACGACCGCGTGGTTGCCGATGCCCTGGCCCAGGTCGAAGCGGGTGCGCAGATGCTCGACGTCAACGCCGGCATTCCGCTGGCCGACGAACCGAAGATCCTCGCCGAAGTGATCCAGCTGGTGCAGAGCGTCACCGACGTGCCGCTGTGCATCGACAGTTCGATCATCGAAGCGCTCGAGGCCGGCCTTTCGGTCTACAAGGGCCGCGCGCTGGTCAATTCGACCACCGCCGAGGAAGAAGTGATGGAGCGCGTGCTGCCGCTGGTGAAGAAGTACGACGCGGCCGTGGTTGCGATCTCCAACGACGATACCGGCATCTCGGAAGACATCGACGAACGCTTCCGCATCGCCAAGCTGATTGTCGAGCGCGCGCAGGACCACGGGATCAAGAAGGAAGACGTGGTGGTCGATCCGCTGGTCATGCCGATCGGCGCGATCAACCAGGCCGGGCGCGACGTGTTCAAGTTCGTTCGCCGCCTGCGCGAGGAACTGGGCGTCAACACCACCTGCGGGGCTTCCAACATCGGCTTCGGCCTTCCCAACCGCCACGCGATCAACAACAGCTTCCTGCCGATGGCGGCCTGCTCGGGGATGACCAGCGCAATCCTCAACCCCTGCCACGAAGGGCTGGTTCCGGCGATCAAGGCGGCGGACACGCTCAACGGGGTCGATCCCAACTGCGCCAACTGGATCCGCATGTTCCGCGAACCGGCACCCGAGGGCGAAGGCCGCGGCGGGCGCGGCGGACGCGAAGGCCGGCGGCGGCGCGGCTGAAGCGGCACAATGTCGCACAAGGTCATCTTCACCCCATCGGGCATTCGCGCCACCGCCAGGGACGGCGAAAGCGTCTATGACGTTGCCTTGAATGCCAGGGTCGACATCCTCTCGATCTGCGGCGGCAAGGGCCTGTGCCGACGCTGCCAGATCGAGTTCGAACCGGGCGATTATCCCAAGTTCGGAGTCAAGGTCGAGGAAGGCAACCTTTCAGGCTGGACCGACAGCGAGGAGAAAGCCCTCAAGCGCGGCGACCTGAAGCCGGGTCGCCGCCTCGCCTGCCGTGCTCAGGTGCTGGGCGACGTGGTGGTCGAGGTGCCGGGCGATGCCCGCCACCAGGTGTCGAGCATTTCAAAGGATTCGACCGGCTTCGAGACCGAGCTTGATCCGGCGATCAAGCTCTACATGGTCAAGCTGCCGGTTCCCCAGCTGGACGACAATCCCAGCGATACCGAAGCGCTGGTGGATGCCCTGCGCGCCTTCGGGGTCGAAACCGCGATCGAGCATCGCCCGCTGACCAAGCTGCAGCCGATTCTGGCCCAAAACGAGCGCGAACTGATCGCGGTGGTGCGCGATGACCAATGGATCATCGATGTCTGGCCGCCCGCCCCGTTCGATGCCTATGGCGCGGCGATCGACATCGGCTCGACCAGTCTGGCGCTGTACCTCTACGACCTCACCAACGGGGCGCTGGTCCACCAGGCCTCGGCGATGAACCCGCAGATCCGTTACGGCGAAGACCTGATGAGCCGGGTCTCCTATGTGATGATGAACAAGGGCGGCGAGGAAAAGCTGACCGCCGAGATCCGGGGCCAGGTCGCGAGGATGCTCGAGGATGCCCGCGCCAGACTTGACCTTGGTCCCAATCAGATCCTCGAGCTTGTGCTGGTCGGCAATCCGATCATGCACCACCTGTTCCTTGGACTGAACCCGGTCGAACTGGGCCAGGCGCCCTTCACCCTCGCGGTCAAGGACTGGTTCGAGGCTCCGGCGCACCGCTTCAACCTAGGCATTTCCGAAACCGCCCGGATTGCATTCCTGCCGCTGGTCGGCGGGCATGTCGGCGCCGACACCACCGGGGCCTACCTCACCCAGCTTGATACGATGGCGGGGCGTTCGGTGCTGCTGGTCGATATCGGCACCAATGCCGAAATCGTTCTGAGCCACGGCGGAAAGGTCGCGGCCTGTTCATCCCCCACTGGTCCGGCTTTCGAGGGAGCCGAAATCAGCGCCGGGGTGCGCGCAACGCCCGGTGCGATCGAGCGGGTGCGGATCGACCGCGAGACATACCAGCCCCGCTTCAAGGTGATCGGCAGCGACGAATGGCTGTCCGACGCCGACCCCGACATCGCCGAGCAACGCGTGGTCGGGATCTGCGGCTCGGGCATTTTCGAAGTGATGGTCGAACTCGCCAGCGCCGGCCTGATCAACGAAGGCGGACTGTTCCGCCCCGAGGCTGCCCCGCACCGCTTTGTCCAGGATGGCCAGAGCTGGAAATATGTGCTGCTCGACCGGCCCGAGAACCCGCTTTACGTCAAGCAGACCGACGTTCGCGCGGTGCAGCTGGCCAAAGCGGCACTGTCTGCCGGGGTGCAGCTGCTGGTCGACCACCTTGGCTGCCCGGCTTTTGACGAAGTGCTGCTGGCCGGGGCCTTCGGCACGCATCTCGACAGCCAGTATGTTGCCGACATCGGGATCATCCCGATGGCCACCGGCGAGCGGATCCGCTCGGTGGGCAACGCCGCCGGGATGGGCGCGGCGATGGCGCTCTACAACCGCGCCGAGAAGCAGCGGATCGTGGAGGCCGTAAAGCATATCATCAAGGTCGAGACTGCCACCGAACCCAGGTTCCAGGAATACTTCGTAGCCGCCATGAGATTTCCCACAGCCCCCGCGAACGAGGGCGATGCCGCATCGGGACGCGGCCGTCGCAGCCGCAATCGCACCAGATAACAAGGATCATACCATGTCGAGAGATGGACGTTCAGGAGGCCGCCGCGGCCGCGCCGCCGCCAATGCCGCCGAAGCCGCCCCGCGCGAGGCCTACATCAAGCGCAATATCCCGCCTTATTCGGTGCTGGGCGATGCCGATCTTGCGATCCTTGAGCACAATGCCGACACGATCCTTGAGGAGATCGGGATCGACATCAAGGACGATCCGGAATCGATCGCGATCTTCGTCGCCGCCGGGGCCACGGCCGATGGCGTGCGGGTGCGTTTCCCGCGCGGCATGTGCCGCGAAATCATCCAGCGGAACGCACCGGCGATCTTCACCCAGCACGCGCGCAATTCCGCGAACAATGTGGTGATCGGCGGGAACAACACCGTGCTGGTCCCGGCCTATGGCAGCCCCTTCGTCTACAGCCGCGAAGGCGGACGCCGCTATGCCACGATCGAGGACTTCCGCAATTTCGTGAAGCTGGCCTACATGGCCGACAGCCTGCACCATTCGGGCGGCACGATCTGCGAACCAGTCGACCTGCCGGTGAACAAACGGCACTACGACATGGTCTACAGCCACATCAAATACAGCGACAAGCCCTTCATGGGCTCGGTCACGCACCCCCAGCGCGCCGAGGATTCGGTGTCGATGGCCAAGATCGTGTTCGGCGAGCAGTTCGTCGAGGACAATTGCGTGATGGTCAACCTGATCAACGCCAATTCGCCCATGACCTTTGACGAAACCATGCTTGGCGCATTGAAGGTCTATGCCCGGCACAACCAGGCGACCATGATCAGCCCCTTCATCGTCGCCGGCGCGATGAGCCCGGTTACGGTTGCGGCAGTCGCGGCGCAGAGCCTGGCCGAAGGGATGTGCGGCATGGCGCTGGCCCAGCTGGTCCGGCCCGGCGCGCCGGTGATCTACGGCAACTTCGTCTCGTCGATGTCGATGCAATCGGGCGCGCCGACATTCGGCACCCCCGAAGCCTCGCTGATCATCAATGTCGGGGCGGCGCTGGCCCGGCGGCTTGGCGTGCCGTTCCGCAGCGCGGGCGGCTTCAACGCCGCCAAGGTGCCCGATGCCCAGGCCGCCTATGAAAGCGCGAACACGCTGCAGCAGGGGTTGCTGGCGGGGGTCAACTTCATGCTCCACACCGCCGGCTGGCTCGAGGGCGGTCTGGCGATGGGCTATGAAAAGTTCGTGATGGACTGCGACCAGGCGGCGATGATGGCGATCTATGCCAAGGGTGTCGACATGAGCGAAAACGGCCAGGCGCTCGACGCCATGCGCGAAGTCGGCCCCGGGCAGCACTTCCTGGGGTGCAGCCACACCCAGGCGAACTTCAAGACCGCGTTCTACCGTTCGACCATCGCCGACAACAACAGCTACGAACAGTGGGTCGAAGACGGCAAGCTCGACGCCGAGCAGCGCGCGGAAAAGCTCTACAAGGAAATGCTCGCCAGCTATGTGGCGCCCGAACTCGATCCCGATGTCGACGCGAGGCTGATCGCCTTTATGGAAGAACAGAAGGCCAGCTTCCCGGATTCGAACATCAGCTAAGGGAAAACATCAGCCGAGAAAAAAGGACCAACGCTCTACCCAAACCCGACCATGCTGAGCTTGTCGAAGCACTGTTCTTGTTGCTGGTGGCTCGCAGGAAAAAGAGCGGCCCTTCGACAGGCTCAGGGCAGTCCGGTCTTGGGGGATTTGTGTGTGACTGACCCGCGCTTGAAAGGCAAACCATGCAAGCCGAAGTAATCGATGGCCGCAAGCTCGCCCGCGAAGTGACCGATGCGGTCGCCGCCGAAGTTGCCACCATGAGCCGCAAGCCCGGCCTGGCGGTGATCATCGTCGGCGATGATCCGGCGAGCCATCTCTATGTGCGCAACAAGGTCCGCGCCGCCGAGAAAGTCGGGTTCAAGTCGGAAACGATCCGCCTGCCCGCCGAAACCGCCGAGGCGGACGTGCTGGGCCGGATCGCCTGGCTCAACTCGCGCGAGGACATTGACGGGATCCTGGTGCAGCTGCCCCTGCCGGCGCAGCTGAACACGCTGCGGGTGATGGCGGCGGTCGATCCGGGCAAGGATGTCGACGGTCTCCACGCGCTCAACGCCGGACGCCTGACCCAGGGCAGCCGCGCGCTGATCCCCTGCACGCCGATGGGCTGCATGAAGATCATCAAGTCGGTGATCCCCGATCTTACCGGCTGCCACGCGGTGGTGATCGGCGCATCGAACATCGTCGGCAAGCCGATGGCGGCGCTGCTGCTGGAAGAAAACGCCACGGTCACCCAGACGCACATCCACACCCGCGATACCCAGTTCATCTGCCGCGGCGCGGATATCCTGGTCAGCGCGGTGGGCAAGCCGGGGCTGGTCCGCGGTGCCTGGATCAAGCCGCGCGCGGTGGTGATCGATGTCGGCACCAGCCGGGTCGAGCAGCCTGACGGCTCCGTGCTGACCAAGGGCGATGTCGATTTCGATCAAGCGGTCAAGGTCGCCGGAGCGATCACCCCGGTCCCCGGCGGGGTCGGGCCGATGACCATCGCTTGCCTGATGGAAAACACGCTGATCGCCGCGAAAGCGCGGAACGGCTGATCTGGTCCTGCACCGCCGACGCCACGATTAAGTGCGCAATTAAATTAGGTCGGCGCCGCAGAAAGTTGCGGATATGGCTTCGTAAGAAATGCGTCTGGTCTGGACGGACCCCCACGACCCTGTCACTCGTTGGTCAGGATCGGAGAGATACGACCATGCGCGAAGCATTCTATGCCAGGGTTCGTGACACCCTGGGCGAGATCGACAGCCAGGGGCTGACCAAGCACGAACGCCCCCTCACCTCGCCCCAGGCGGTCGAGGTGGAAGTCGATACGCCGACCGGGCGCAAGCGGGTGATCAACTTCTGCGCCAACAATTACCTTGGCCTGGCCGATCATCCCGAACTGGTTGCCGCTTCCGCCGCCATGAGCGAAAGCCACGGCTTCGGCATGGCTTCGGTGCGCTTCATCTGCGGCACCCAGGACATCCACCGCCAGCTAGAGCAACGCATCGCCGCCTTCTTCGGGTTTGCCGACAGCATCACCTTTGCCGCCTGCTTCGATGCCAACGGCGCCGTGTTCGAACCACTGTTCGGCGCAGAGGATGCGATCATCTCGGATTCGCTCAACCACGCCTCGATCATCGACGGGGTGCGGCTGAGCAAGGCGCGGCGCTACCGGTTCGAGAATAACGACATGGCCGATCTCGAGGCGCAGCTGCGCCAGGCGGAGGCCGACGGCGCGCAGGCCAAGGTCATCGTCACCGACGGCGTGTTCTCGATGGATGGCTACATCGCCAACCTTGCTGCAATCTGCGACCTGGCCGACAAGTATGGCGCGCTGGTGATGGTCGATGATTGCCATGCCGCCGGCTTCATGGGCGAAACCGGACGCGGCACGCCGCAGCACTGCGGGGTCGAAGGGCGGATCGACATCCTGACCGGCACGCTGGGCAAGGCGCTTGGCGGCGGCATGGGCGGCTATATCTGCGCCCGGCAGGAAGTGGTCGATCTGCTGCGCCAGCGGGCCCGGCCCTACCTGTTTTCCAATGCCCTTGCCCCGGGCCTGGTCGGCGCGAGCCTCAGGGTGTTCGACATGCTGGAGGCGGGCAATCCGTTTCGCGAGCAGCTTTTCGCCAACGCCGCCCGGTTCCGCGCCGGCATGGCGGCGGCGGGCTTCTCGCTCAAGCAGGGTGAGCACCCGATCATCCCGGTGATGCTTGGCGATGCACGTCTGGCCCAGCAGATGGCCGCCCGGCTGCTCGACGAGGGGATCTATGTCACCGGGTTTTCGTTCCCCGTGGTGCCGCGCGGAGCGGCGCGGATCCGCACGCAGATGAGCGCCGCGCACACGTTCGAGCATATCGATCAGGCCATTGCCGCCTTCACCAGGGTCGGCCGCGAATTGAAGGTTATCTGACATGACTCTTGCCAACACCATGCCCGCGCTGGTCAAGGCGCGGCCCGAACCGGGGATCTGGCTGGAACAGCAGCCCGTCCCCGAACCCGGCCCCGACGAAGTGCTGATCAGGGTGCACCGCACCGCGATCTGCGGAACCGACATTCACATCTACAACTGGGATGACTGGGCCCAGCGGACGATCCCGGTGCCGATGATCGTCGGCCACGAATTCGGCGGCGAAATCGCGGCGATCGGCGAGCATGTGAAGCGGCCGCTGAGGATCGGTCAGCGGGTCTCGGGCGAAGGGCATCTGATCGGGGAGAAGAGCCGCGCGGTCCGCGCCGGGCACTTCCACCTCGATCCCGAAACGCAAGGGGTGGGCGTCAACCGCCCCGGCGCCTTTGCCAAGTACCTGTGCATCCCGGCTTTCAACGTCATCGCGCTGCCCGATCACGTCGAGATGGATGTGGCCGCCATGCTCGATCCGCTGGGCAATGCGGTCCACACCGCGCTGGCCTTCGACCTGATCGGCGAGGACGTGCTGATAACCGGCGCCGGCCCGATCGGGATCATGGCGGCGGCCGTGGCCCGCCATGTCGGCGCGCGGCATGTGGTGATCACCGACATCAATCCCTATCGGCTCGAGCTTGCGGGAAAGATCGCGGATTGCCTGCCGGTCAACGTGGCCGAGGAAGACCTCGTCTCGGTCCGCCACCGGCTGGGGATGACCGAGGGATTCGACGTGGCGATGGAAATGTCCGGCGCCGGGCAGGCGCTCGATCAGATCGTCGACAACATGGTGATGGGCGGCAAGGTTGCCATGCTGGGCTTCCCGCCCGGCCAGACCACGATCGAATGGAGCAAGATCGTGTTCAAGGCGCTGACCATCAAGACGATCTACGGGCGCGAGATGTTCGAAACCTGGTACAAGATGCTGGCGATGCTGGGCTCTGGCCTCGACGTGTCAGGCCTGATCACCCGCCGCTTCGATCACACCCAGTTCGAACAGGGCTTCGAGACCATGCGCACCGGCAAGTCCGGCAAGGTCATCCTTGACTGGACAACCGCCTGAGCGATCAGCCCGGCGGCTGCGCCCAGCTGTGCACGCCCCAGACCATCGCCGCGCAGGCCGCCAGCGCCAGGTAGGGCAGCATGCCCGCCCTGGGCGTGATAGGCTGCTTTTCGAACGGGTCCTCGTCGGTTCCCTCACTGACCGGGAAATGGCCCTTGTCCTGGACATAGTGGCGCCAGGCGAAGACCGGAACGATCAGCAGCACCGCCAGCAGTCCGTTGCGCAGCGTGCCCGCACCCCAGACATCGGCCCCTGCCCCCATCCATGCCATGTTGACGAAGCCCAGCACCGCTCCGGTCGCCAGCAGCCAGTTCGGTGCGCGGAAGGGCCGGTTCCAGTCCTTGCGGTCGATCCGGTGAATCCACCCGGCCTGCAGGTTGAGGAAGTTGAACACGAAATAGCAGACGTTCGAGATCATCAGGACCGCGAAATAGTCCGACGCCAGCAGCAGCAGCAGGTTGAACAGCAGGTCGGTCCACATTGCCGGAACCGGCGCGCCGTGTGCGTTGACCCGCGACAGGTACTTGGGCAACCAACCATCGACCGAGGCCTGATAAAGCGTGCGCGAGGAGCCGAGCATCGAGGTCATCACGATCAGCAGCAGCGACAGCACCAGCATGACGATCAGCAGGTTGCCGACCACCGCCCCCCCGCCGACGATATGGGCCAGCGCCTTGGCGACGCCCGAACCGTCGTTGATGGTCGGATCAAGCATCCCCTCAAGGCCGAGCGAGGCCTGAAAGGCCAGCGGGACCAGCGTGAAGATCGCCATGCACAGCAGGCCCGCGGCGATGATCGCCTTGGCGGTGTCTTTCGCCGGATCGCGGAATTCGCGGGTATAACACACAGCGGTTTCGAACCCGTAGGTTGACCACCCCGCCCCGAACATGGCCCCGGCCAGCAGTGTCAGCCCGGCAGTGTTCCAGGTTCCGAAGCCGGGGTTGCCCGCGGCATCGCGCAGCATCGGCAGCAGCGGGAACAGGTGATCGCGCGGCAGGTCTCCGGTGATGAACGGCACCAGCCCGACCAGCAGCAGCGGGGTCATGCACAGCAGTCCCAGCACCTTCTGGAAATTGGCCGCACGGGCCGCGCCGTGGTGCTGGAGCAGGAAGGTCAGCAGCAGGAACCCGGTAGCGATGATCGAGATCAGGTTGACCCTGAGGTGGAGCCCCGCGCGGATGAAGCCCAGGTCCAGCAGGCTCAATTCCCAGGTGCGGATCGAGGCATCGGCGGGGAACAGGCTGACCGTGACATAGGCCGCGGCAAGCCCTGTCCCCAGCGCCAGCACCGGCGACCAGGCCAGCCAGTTGCACCACACCGAGATCGGCGCGATGAACTTGCCATAGGGCAGCCAGGCCGCCGCGCCATAGACCGACGCGCCGCCCGATTTGTCGGGATAGAGCCCGGCAATTTCGGCGTAGATGAAGCTCTGCATGAAGCCCATCAGGATCGAGACGATCCAGATCACCCAGCTTGGCTGGCCGATCATCGTCGCGATCCCGCCCATCGTCAGCAGCACGCCGGCGGGCACCCCGCTCGAGGCCCAGAAGGCATCCTTCCAGTCAAGCTGCCGGCGCAGCTGCAACTGGTCCGAAATGTCGATTGCTTCCGCCTGGCTGGCCACGCGCATTCCCTCCCTCAAACGCGGCAGACCCGCCCTTGGATCATCTCCAGGGACGGGCCCGCGTCAATCGCGATCCTTCGATTTCACTTGCCGATGTTGTAGCGCAGGCTCACGCCCCAGGTGCGGGGCTTGGCATAGACGCCCAGCGTATCGCCCCAGTAGAGCGAACCGTCGAAGGCGTAGACCCGGTAGGCCTTGTCGAACAGGTTGCTGACGAAAGCCGAAACCTCGATCCTTTCGTCCGCGGTGGTGAAGCCGATCCGGGCATTCGCGACGGCATAGCCCTTCTCCCGCTCGACCGGGGCGCACATTACCGTGAAGCACATCGAGCTCTGGACGATCGCATCGCCCTGGATCGAGGCGGTGCCCCCCGCCAGGCCGAATTCATAGCGCATCATCGCGCTACCCGAGAATTCCGGCGCTTGCGGCAGGTCATGGTTGACCAGCGTGACGCCGTCGGGAAGCAGCACCCCCTTGACCTCGCTGTCCTGGATCGCACCGGAGAGCTGCAAGGTCAGCCCCTTGGCTGGCCGGGCGGTGAAGTCGGCCTCGATCCCCTTGACGGTCGCCGGCAGGTTGCGGACGACCTGGGTGAAACCGACCTGCACGAACGCCTGGTAATCGGCGTAGTCGTAATAGAAGGCGGCGACGTTGAAGGTGGTTCCCGGCGCCAGTGTCGACTTCAGCCCAAGCTCGTAGGAATTGAGCGTTTCGGGCCGGTAGCCCAGGTTGTTCAGCGTATCGACCAGCGCCGAGGGGAACGGCGTCCCGGTCGAGAACGTGAACCCGCCCGACTTCGAGCCGCGGTTGTAGCTGGCATAGACCAGCACGTTGTCGCTGGGCTTGTAGTCGATTTCGGCCCGCGCGGTGATCCCGTCATAGCTGGGGCTGGCGTCGGCCGGCGTGATCGTCACCCCGGACGGGCCGCTGCCGTAGGACCAGCTGGCGGGCGTATTGGTCGCGGTCAGATCGGTGTAGGACACCCCGCCCGGCCCGAAGTGGAGCGACAGCGCCCACGGCGCCAGCGTGTGAACCGCGGTGTAATCGCCGACCTTGTGATCGCGCCAGTAGCGAACCCCGCCGATCAGCTTGAGCTGTTCGTTGAGCTTGAATTCATCCTGCACGAAGAAGGCGAAGCTTTCGGTCCGCTGCGAAAAACTGACCCGCGGATCGTAGGCGATGAACGGCACGGCATATTTCGCCTTGTAGTCGCCGTCGATGATCATCCCGAAGCCGCCAAAGGTCAGGAAATTGTTGTCGCTGGCGCGCGAGAAGCGCAGTTCCTGCGAGATCTGGTTTACCCTGGCGTCCTGGTAGAAGATCGTGCCCGAGGCATAGCAGGTCAGGCTGCCGTTCGGCGGCGGACACGGCGCGGTGGCGGGCGGCGTGACATCTTCGACATAGGGAATTTCCGGCGGGCCATCACCGCTTTCGATGTAGAACTTCTTGAGGTGCTGGTAGTCGGTGATCGACACTACGTCGAACGAGCCAAGCTGGGCATCGAGCCGCAGCGTCGCGCCGAACATTTTGCGATCGACATAGGCATCGCCGGTACCGGCGGTCTTCCACGGACTGCCGCCTTGCGAGGCGGCGATCGAGGGATTGAAGTAGCCGTTGCCCGCCGTGCCCACCGTGCCCCAATAGGCGCAGCTGTCGGTGGGTGACATGAATTCACCCTGGAACTGGCCGTTGGGGCAGGCCGGCGCATAGTTGTAGACGCCCGCCTGGCGCTCCTGGTCGGCCTGCGAATAGCGCAGCGTCAGCTTCGCCTTGAAGCTGTTTGACGGCTCGAGCAGGAAGATCCCGCGCAGCGCCCAGTGGTTGTTCGCCCCGCGGTCCTTTTCGCCGGGCGTGATGTTCTGGATATAGCCGTCATCACGGTCATAGATGCCCGAGATGCGCGCGCTCAGCGTTTCGCCCAGCGGGCCGGAAACCGCGCCTTCGATGATGGTCTGGTTGTAGCGGCCGTAAGTCGCCTTGACGAAGCCGTCGAGCGACGCGGTCGGCTGGCTGGAAACGAACTGGACCGCGCCGCCGGTGGCATTGCGGCCGAACAGCGTGCCCTGCGGCCCGCGCAGCGCCTCGACCCGCGCAAGGTCGAAGATCGGGAAGCTCGCCGTGGTGATCGAGCTTGCATAGCTGTCGTCCTGGTATACGGCGACCGGCGGTTCCTGCTGATCACCGTAATCGTTCTGCGACACGCCGCGCATGTTGAACACGACCTGCGAGGACGAATAGGCGTTGTACTTGAGGTTGGGGATAGCCGAAACCACGTCGATCGCATTGTTGATCGAGCGGTTCTTGAGCTCGTCCTTGCCAAGCACCGAAACCGCGATGCCGACATCCTGCAACTTCTGCTCGCGCTTCTGCGCGGTGACCACGATGTCGGTGCTGTCGGCCTTGGCGTCTTCGGCACCTGGAGCAGCCTGGGCGTGAACGCCAGTTGCGGCCAATCCGCCCGCAAGGATTGCCAGCGAGGCCCCCGCGCGGAGCAGGACTGCGAATCTCGACGAATGCGAACGAACGGTCATGGTCACCCTCCCGATGATGAGGCTGTCCCCTGGCCTTATCCGCGCCGATTGGGTAGCCGCCTCTCAATCCCTTCAATGGCGGCGAGGATGACGCATATTGAACAACCATGCAACCCTGCTTGCCCGGCGGAGATCGAGCCGTTGCCTTGTCCGGCTTTCGTCGAGAGAAGATTCAGAGTTTCGCTTATCATATTGATTAGACCTCACATAATCAGACTTGTTAATATGATTTCCAAGTTGTGATAACTAGCATCAAAGCAGCTTATGGCGCATCCCGTGGCGTTAGAATGACATAGCCGACTCGGGCGTCACTTGATATTGAATGCGCGTTCAGGCGATGGGAAAGGACTTGGAATGGGCCGACGCGAACCGGAAGATCGCCGGGACCAGCTGCTGAAGGCAGCGCTGGCAGCCCTGGCCGAAACCGGCATCGAGCAGTTCACCCTGGCCGAAGTTGCGCGCCGGGCCGATGTTTCGCCCGCGCTTGTGGTTCACTATTTCGGTGACCGCGACAGGCTGATCGAGGCGACCTTTCGCCAGCTGGTCGAACGGGTCACGACCCTGCCGATGAAAGCGCTCGCCCAGGGTGAGGAGCCGCAGGACCGGCTGCGCGCCTTCGTCCTGGCGCACCTCAATCCGGGAGAGCTCAGTTCCGAGGCTTCGCGCGCCTGGCTCTCGTTCTGGGGTCTTGCGCTTTACACCCCCGCCCTCGCCCGGTTGCAGCGCGTGCACCAGGAACGGATGATCTCCAACCTGCGGCACGAATTGCGCGCGCTCGTCCGCGCCGAGGAGGTCAACCGCATTGCGGAGACGATTGGCGCGCTGATCGACGGGTTCTGGCTGCGCACCGCGCTTTCCCATGCCTGGAAGCCGGATGCCGAAATCCCGACCGAATGGATCTTCGAGGCGATCGACCGCGATCTGGCTGCCGCCCGCCTGCCCGAAAATGGCAGCGCGACTGCCGAAACCAGCTTCGAGACGCTCAATCCCGCAACCGGCGAAGTGCTCGCCACGATCCGCATCGACGGCAGGGCCGAGGTTGACAAGGCGGTCGCCCGCGCTGCCGAAGCGCAAAAGCTGTGGGCGCGCACCCCGGGCGCCGAACGCGGCCGGATCCTGAACCGCGCGGCGCAGCTGCTGGTCGAGCGAAACGAAGCCCTGGCCCGGCTCGAGGCGCAGGACACCGGCAAGCCGATCCAGGAAACCATCGCGGTGGACGTGCTGTCAGGCGCGGACTGCATCGAATATTTCGCCGGCCTGGCCCGAACCCTATCGGGCGAGCATTTCGACCTCGGGACCGGGGCCTTTGGCTATACCCGGCGCGAACCGCTGGGCGTGGTTGCCGGGATCGGGGCCTGGAACTATCCGATCCAGATCGCCTGCTGGAAAAGCGCCCCGGCACTCGCCTGCGGCAACGCGATGCTGTTCAAACCGGCCGAGCTGACCCCGCTGACCGCCGTCGAACTGGAAAAGGCCTACCGCGATGCAGGCCTGCCCGACGGGCTGTTCCAGGTGATCCAGGGCAAGGCCGATACCGGCCGCCTGCTGACCCGCCATCCCGGCATCGCCAAGGTCTCGCTCACCGGCGAAGTCGGCACCGGCAAGAAGGTGATGGCTGACGCGGCAGCGACGCTGAAGGTGGTCACTCTCGAGCTGGGCGGGAAATCGGCGCTGATCGTGTTCGAGGATGCCGACCTCGACGAGGCGGTTTCCGGCGCACTGCTCGCCAATTTCTATTCGGCGGGCGAGGTCTGCACCAACGGAACCCGGGTCTTCGTGCACCGCAAGGTCCGCGATGCCTTCCTCGCCAAGCTCAAGGCGCGCACCGAAGCGATGATCGTGGGCGATCCGCTCGATCCCGCAAGCCAGATGGGCGCGCTCATTTCCGAAGCGCATTTGGAAAAGGTGCTGGGCTATATCCAGCTTGGCCAGCAGCAGGGCGCTACCCTGCTGACCGGCGGCAAGCGCCTGACCGCGGGGGCACTCGGCAAGGGCGCATTCGTCGAGCCGACCATTTTCACCGGGTGCAGCGACGACATGGCGATCGTGCGCGAGGAAATCTTCGGGCCGGTCATGTCGGTGCTCGATTTCGAGGACGAAGCCGAGGTCGTGGCCCGCGCCAATGCCACCGATCTTGGCCTGGCCGCCGGGATCTTTACCCGCGACCTCACCCGCGCCCACCGCGTGATCGCCGCGCTCGAGGCCGGGACCTGCTGGATCAACACCTACAATATCACCCCGATCGAGCTGCCCTTTGGCGGCAGCAAGCAATCGGGCCTGGGCCGCGAGAACGGCAAGGCCGCGATCGAATATTTCACCCAGCTGAAAAGCGTCTACGTCGCGATGGAGCCGATCGATGCCCCATATTGACCAGTTCGATTTCATCATCGTCGGCGCGGGTTCGGCGGGCTGCGTGCTGGCCGACCGGTTGAGCGCGGACGGACGGAACAAGGTGCTGCTGCTCGAGGCGGGCGGATCGGACCGGTCGATCTTCATCCAGATGCCGGCGGCGCTGGCCTATCCGATGAACACCAGGCGGTGGAACTGGGGCTATCATTCCGAACCCGAACCGCACCTCAATAACCGCCGTCTGCACTGCCCGCGCGGGCTGGGTCTTGGCGGATCGAGTTCGATCAACGGGCTGGTCTATGTCCGCGGCAACCCGCTCGATTTCGAACGCTGGCAGGACGAGGACGGCGCGCGCGGCTGGGGCTATGCCGATGTGCTGCCCTATTTCAAGCGCGCCGAAACCCGCGCCGAGGGCGGCAACGAATATCGCGGCGGAGACGGCCCGCTCAACACCACTTATGGCACGCTCAGGAATCCGCTCAACCAGGCCTGGCTCGATGCCGCGCGCGAGGCCGGGTACGAACTGACCGACGACTACAACGGGTTTCGCCAGGAAGGCTTTGGCCGGATGGACATGACCGTGCGCAAGGGCACGCGTTGTTCGGCGGCGAAAGCCTATCTCTATCCGGCACGCAAGCGTTCGAACCTGACCGTGATCCAGCATGCCCTGGCAAGCCGGGTGCTGTTCGAGGGCACGCGCGCGGTGGGCGTAGAATACGAACGGCACGGCAAGCTGCACCAGGTTCGCGCGGCCCGCGAAGTCCTCCTTTCCGGCGGATCGATCAATTCGGTCCAGCTTCTCAAGCTGTCGGGCATCGGCCCGGCCGAGGAACTGAAGGCAGTAGGGATCGATGTGCTGGCCGACCGGCCGGGCGTCGGCGCCAATTTGCAGGACCACCTTGAGTTCTATTTCCAGATGGCCTGCACCAGGCCGGTCACCCTGTTCGGCAAGGCCAACCTGCTGGGCAAGGCGATGGTCGGGGCCGAATGGCTGTTCCTGCGGCGCGGGATCGGGGCTTCGAACCAGTTCGAGAGCTGCGGCTTCATCCGCAGCAAGGCCGGGATCAGGTACCCCGACATCCAGTACCATTTCTTCCCGATGGCGATCAATTACGACGGATCGTCGCTGGCGACCGAGCATGGTTTCCAGGCCCACGTCGGCCCGATGCGCTCGAAGAGCCGCGGCTCGGTAACGCTGCGCAGCAAGGACCCGCGCGAGCATCCCAGGATCCTGTTCAACTACATGAGCCACCCCGATGACTGGGCGGAAATGCGCGCCTGCGTGCGCCTGACGCGCGAGATCTTCCAGCAGGACGCCTTTGCCCCCTGGCGCGGGCGCGAGATCCAGCCGGGCGCCGACTGCGTGAGCGACGAGCAGATCGACGCCTTCATCGCCCAGCACGTCGAAAGCGCGCTCCACCCCTCGTGCACCTGCAAGATGGGCGCGAAGGACGACCCGATGGCGGTTGTCGATCCCGAGTTGAAAGTCATCGGGGTCGAGGGTCTGCGCGTGATCGACAGTTCGGTAATGCCCTCGATCACCACCGGCAACCTCAACGCGCCGACGATCATGATTGGCGAAAAGGGCGCCGATCATGTGCTGGGCAAAGGGCTGCTGCCACCGTCCAACCTGCCCTATTACATCGCACCGGACTGGGAAACCGCACAGCGGTAGCCCGATACTATCAGCTTTCCCAGGTCCGAAGGGAGGTATATAAGCGATTCTTATGATAACCCGCCTTGCGGGTTCGACGATCAGGGGGATCGCACGATGAACAAGGGCCAGCTCCCCTCGGGGTTTGAATTCAGAGCGCTGCAAGTCTTTGTCGTAACAGCCGAACAGGGCAGCATGACCCAGGCCGCCAAGGTGCTGGGACTGACCCAGTCCGGCGTCTCGCAGATCATCGCGGGTCTTGAGGAATCGGTCGGGCGGCAACTGTTCGACCGCTCGATCCGCCCGATCGTGCTGACCAAGGTCGGCCAGGTCCTGCTGCGCCAGGGCCAGAAGATCCTGGGTGACCTCAACTCCGCCTTCGTCGAGGCGACCGAGAGCGACCGGGGCGAACTCGCCTCATTGTCCATCGCCATGCCCGAAAGCCTGGCCAATGTGCTTGGCCCCCGCCTTTACCGCCGCAAGGGCGATCTGGCGCGCAACTGGCGGATTTCGAACGGGCTGATGCCGGACCAGCGGGCCAAGTTCAACACCCATGCCGCCGACATCATGATCACCGAGGAAAGCAACACCTCGGACATGCTCGATGTCGAACGGTTCAACCTGTTCACCGAGCCCTATGTGCTGATCTTTCCCAGGAAATTCGGTCTTGCACCCGAACTCGGCCAGCACCTCGCCGACAGTCCATTCATCCGCTTTTCGCTGCGCAGTTCGATGGGGCGGCAGACCGAGGCCCAGCTCAACCGGCTCCAGCTCAAGTATCCCTCGAACATCGAATTCGATTCAATCGTCGGCCATGCAACGGCAATTGCCTATGGCCTGGGCTGGGGGATCACCACGCCGCTGTGCCTGTTCCAGGTGCCCTGGGCGTTCGATCAGCTTTCGATTCACCCGATCACCCGCGGCAAGTTCGGGCGCCGCATGACCCTGCTCGCCCGCCCGCAAATGCTCGGTTCCGCCCCGCGGGTGATCGTCGACGAATGCCGCGCCATCCTCGAGGATGAGGTCTTTCCCGAGATTGTCGGCCACCTCCCCTGGCTGGAAGGTAGCTTCAGGATCGGCGAAGACTAGCCGCGGTGTCGGCAGCGCACTGTATTACCACAGGACATGGTATCGATCATTTTCCGCAAGCGACTTGTGCAATCGCCGCGCTTCGCGGAAATCCGCGAACGCCGGGGCGCAGAGCCTACCGGTCGGCAAGAACTCTGGAATTGAGAGGCGAGAGCCCTTTGCGCTCTTGAGAGGACAGCGATGCAAGAGAATCAACTTCCGCCGCCGGGTGCCCCGGACATCGAGATTGCCCGCGCGGCGAAGATGGCGCCGATCCTGCCGCTGGCCGAGGACCGGCTGGGTATCGCGCCCGAGGCGCTGGTGCCCTACGGCCACTACAAGGCCAAGGTCAGCCTCGAATACATCGCCTCGCTGCAGGACCGCCCCAACGGCAAGCTGGTGCTGGTCACCGCGATCACCCCGACCCCGGCGGGCGAAGGCAAGACCACGACCTCGGTCGGGCTCAACGACGGGCTCAACCGGATCGGCGTCAAGTCGATCGTCTGCCTGCGCGAACCTTCGCTTGGCCCGTGCTTCGGGATGAAGGGCGGCGCCGCCGGCGGCGGCCGCGCCCAGGTGCTTCCGATGGAAGACATCAACCTCCACTTCAATGGCGATTTCCACGCCATCACCTCGGCGCACAGCCTGCTTGCCGCGCTGCTCGACAACCACCTGCAATGGGGCAACGAACTGAACATCGACCCGCGCCGCGTCGTCTGGCGTCGGGTGGTCGACATGAACGACCGCGCGCTGCGCAACATCAACGTCGGCCTGGGCGGCGTCACCCACGGCGTGCCGCGCGAAACCGGGTTCGACATCACCGTCGCATCGGAAATCATGGCGATCCTGTGCCTGGCGACCGACATCCGGGACCTGCAGCGGCGCCTGGGCGACATCATCGTTGCCCGCACCTATGACAAGACCCCGGTCACCGCGCGCGACCTCAAGGCCGACGGCGCACTTGCGGTGCTGCTGCGCGATGCGATCCAGCCCAATCTGGTCCAGTCGATCGAGCACAATCCGGCCTTCATCCACGGCGGGCCGTTCGCCAACATCGCGCACGGCTGCAATTCGGTCATGGCCACCCAGACCGCGCTCAAGCTGGCCGACGTGGTCGTTACCGAGGCCGGGTTCGGCGCGGACCTGGGGGCGGAGAAGTTCATCGACATCAAGTGCCGCCATTCGGGCCTGCGCCCGGATGCCGTCGTGCTGGTCGCGACTGTCCGCGCGCTCAAGATGCAGGGCGGGGTCAAGAAGGAAGACCTTGGCACCCCCGATGTCGCCGCGCTTGAGCGCGGTGCGGTCAACCTCGAACGGCACATCCAGAACCTGCAGAAATTCGGCCTGACCCCGGTGGTCGCGATCAACCATTTCATCAAGGACACCGACGAGGAGCTCGAGGCGCTGACCGCGGTTTGCGCCAGGTATGGCGCGCGCGTGGCGCTGGCCAAGCATTGGGCCGAAGGCGGCCTGGGCGCCGAGGAACTGGCCCGCCAGGTCAAGGCCCAGCTCGACGAAGGCCGGGCAGAGGTCAAGCTGCTCTACCCCGACGATTTGCCGCTGGCCGACAAGATCGCCACGGTGGCCCGCGAAATCTACCGCGCCGACGGCATCATGCTGTCGAGCTCTGCCGCCAGCAACCTCAAGGATTACGAAAAGCTGGGCTACGGCAAGCTGCCGGTCTGCATCGCCAAGACGCAGTACAGCTTCTCGACCGATCCGGCCAACTCGGGCGCGCCCACCGGGCACACGCTGGAAGTCCGCGAGGTGCGTCTGTCCGCCGGCGCGGGCTTCATCGTCGCGGTCTGCGGCGATATCATGACCATGCCCGGACTGCCGCGCCGGCCGGCTTCGAACGAAATCGGCCTCGATGAAAACGGCAACATCGTCGGACTGGCCTGATCGGAATCAGTCGGGCTTATCGGCAGCATAAGTTGGGATGGAGTGGCGGCATTGCTTGGACAATCGCCGCCACCCGTTTCAAACCATGCGCCTATGACTGACCAGCCCAACATCCTGATCCTGATGGCCGACCAGATGTCGGCCCCGTTCCTGCCGTTCTACGGGGATTCGCCGGTCAAGGCGCCGACGCTCTCGCGGCTGGCCGGCGAAGGCGTGCTGTTCACCTCGGCCTATACCAACAGCCCGCTGTGCGCGCCGTCGCGCTTCACGCTGCAATCGGGCCTGCTGCCTTCGCGGATCGGCGCCTATGACAATGCCAGCGAGTTCTGCGCCTCGACCCCGACGATGGCCCATTACCTGCGGCTTGGCGGCTATCGCACGATCCTGACCGGCAAGATGCATTTTGCCGGTCCCGATCAGCTGCACGGTTACGAGGAACGGCTTTCGACCGACATCTACCCCGCCGATTTCGGCTGGACCCCGGACTGGACCGACTTTCCGACCCGCCCGACCTGGTATCATTCGCTCGATTCGGTGATCGGCGCCGGGCCGACCATCCGCACCAACCAGATCGATTTCGACGAGGAAGTCGTGTTCACCACGCGGCGCAAGCTCTACGACATGGCCCGCGACAAGGATGAGCGTCCGTTCTTCATGACGGTTTCGCTGACCCATCCGCACGATCCCTATGCGATCCACGAGGACTATTGGAACCGCTACGAAGGCGTCGAGATCCCGCTGCCCGCGGTCAGGCAGGAAGATGCCCCGCAGGATCCGCATTCGCAGCGCCTGCGCCATGTCTGCGATCTCGACGCCCAACCGGTCACCGACGAGATGATCCGCACCGCGCGGCGGGCCTATTTCGGCTCGATCAGCTTTGTCGACGACCAGTTCGCCGCGATCCTCGAAACGCTGCGCGAGTGCGGCATGGCGGATAACACCGTGGTGATCGTCTGCGGCGATCACGGCGACATGCTGGGTGAGCGCGGGCTGTGGTACAAGATGCACTATTTCGAGGGTGCCGCGCGCGTACCGCTGATCGTCCATGCGCCGCATCGCTACAAGCCGGCCCGGATCGACGCGAGCGTGTCGCTGGTCGACCTCTTGCCCACGCTGCTCGACATTGCCGGGGTCGAGGTCGATCCGGCCCTGCCCTTCGACGGGCGCAGCCTGGTGCCGCATTGCACCGGCGCGGGCGGGCATGACGAGGTGATCGGCGAATACATGGGCGAAGGCACGATCGCTCCGCTGGTGATGATCCGGCGGGGGCCGTGGAAATTCATCCATTCGCGCGTCGATCCCGACCTGCTGTTCAACCTGGCCGAGGATCCGAACGAGCTTAACAACCGCGCGGGCGATCCCGGCTGCGTCCAGCTGGTTGCCGATTTCCGCGCCGAAGTGGCGCAGCGCTGGGATTTCGACGCGATCACCCAGCAGGTCATCGGCAGCCAGCGCGCGCGGCGCGTGGTCGGCGCCGCCAATGCGATCGGCAGGACCAGCCCGTGGGACTACCAGCCGCCCGCCAATGCCGGCGAGCAGTATGTCCGCGCTCACATGGACCTCGAGGACCTCGAGGCGATGGCCCGCTACCCGCGGGTGCGTTGAGCGTGGCGGGGGGCGCAGGAACCGAACGGCCGTTTGCCTTCACCCTGATCGGGATCGGCGCGGCGAGCACCGCGGCGCATCTCGGCAACAATTTCACCACCTACCTCGTCGGCGGACTGATCGACCGGTTCGGTTTCTCGCCCTTCGCGATGGGTGCGTGGAACATGGCCGAGACGCTGAGCTATGCCGGCGCGATGTTCCTGATCGCCCCGCGCGCGCGCCAGCTCGATGCGCGGGTGTTGGCGCTGGTGGCCAGCGTGCTGGTGGTGGTGTCGCAAGGCGGATCGGCGCTGACCGGCAGCTTCCCGCTGCTGTTCGCGGGAAGGATCGGAACCGGCCTGGGGTTCGGCATCATCAACGCCGCGGTCAATCTGGCAGCCGGTCGGACCAGTCACCCGGCGCGGTGGATCTCGCTGGGTATCGCCTTCCAGACCGTACTTTTCGCGGGGATCGCGCTGGGTCTGCCGCAGGTCGGCGACAGCTATGGCGTGACCGGGATGTTTGCGGCGCTGGCGGCCATTTCCGCGGTGCTGGGATTGATGGCCATGCTGCTGCCGGGCGGCAGCGATGCGCAGGCAAGCAAACTGCACATGCCGAACCCGCCAATCGGCGCGGATGGACTGCGCGTGCTGACGGCGATGGCGCTGTTCGCTTTCGGGACCCTGGCGCTGTGGCCGTTCATCGAACGCACCGCGCATGCGATCGGCGTGCCGGCGACCGAGTTCGGCCGCTACCAGTCGCTGGCCACGCTGGCCTCCGCGCTTGGCAATGCGGGACTTGCGGCGGTGACGGCGCGCCTGACGCGCGCGGTGCCGATGGCCGTGGTGCTCGGCGCCTGCGGAGTGACCTGCGCGCTGCTTACCACGGTCGGTTCGGCGCCGGCTTTTGCGGCTGCCTTTATCGGCTATTACGTCAGCTGGTTCCTGACCTATCCGATGCTGCTTGGTCTTGCCTTTGACTGCGACAAGAGCGGGCGGTTGGCGGTGATGACCACCGGCACCTGGCTGCTGGCACAGTCGTTCGGATCGCTCGCGGCAGGGGCGATTGCGCAGTTCTTCGGGGGCTACGCTCCGATCGGCCCGCTTGGCGCGCTGACCTGCGTTGCGGCTATCGCGGTTGCCTGGCCGCTCGCCCGGCGCTTTGACGCCGATCCGGCCAGGAACCGCACGGCTGACGCGCTGCCATCCCACTGAAACCGGCAATCACGCGCGGGCAAATCCCGCCGCAAGCAATTCGCGCGGCCCCTTGCCGAAGTGATTGCGGCAGGCCCGGCTGAACACCGACTGCGAAGAAAAGCCGCCGATCGCCGCGGCTTCATGCACGGACAGACCCTGCTCGCGGATCAGCTCCAGAGCGCGGCGCAGTTTGAGTTCGCGGTAATAGTGCCCCGGCGTCTGCCCCAGCACGCGGCGGAACTGGCGCTCGATCCGGCGCCGGTCGATCCCGGCCACTTCGGCGATCCGCTCAAGCGAGAGCGGTTCGGCCAGGTTGCTCTCCATGATCCGCACCACCGGGCCAAGCACCGGATTGCCGGCAAAGGCCGGATCCTCGCCGCGCTGGGATTCGCGGGGCGAGCGGATCCGGTCATGGATGAGCTGGTCGGACACCGCCTTGGCCAGCACCCCGCCGTGGGCAAAGGCGATCGTTTCGAGCATCAGGTCCATCGCCGCAGTGCCGCCGGCACAAGTGAACAGCCGCGAGTGGCGTTCGAACAGCTCGGAAGATACCGGGATCCGGGGATAGCGCAGCGCAAACTCGCTCGCCGCTTCCCAGTGCAGGGTGATCGGCTCGCGGCCCAGGATGCCCGCTTCGGCAAGCAGGAACGCGCCGGTATCGATCGCGCCCACATTGCCGCCACGGCGCCAGACCCGCCTGAGCAGCCCCAGCAAGCGGGCATCCGCCAGCTCCAGCGGATCGAACCCGGCGCAAACGACCAGCGTCCTGATCGATTCATCGATCGGCCCCTGCCCGCGAATCTGCAAACCATTCGATGCTTCGGCGTGATCGCCGCGGGCGACGTGCACGCTCCAGCGGTAAAGCTCGCGCCCCGCGAGCCGGTTGGCAATCCGCAGCGGCTCGACCGCGGCGAAGAACGCCATTGCCGAGAATCCAGGGAGCAGCAGGAAGGCCATTTCCTCCATCGGGCAAGCCTAAGCGCAATTGTCGCAAACTGCAATTCGATGTCGTAAATTGCTGTTTGAGCCGAATCGATTCGCCCATAAGCTCCTGTCCAGGAGAGAGCGATGAATTTTGAGCCATTCATTACCTGCGCGGTAACCGGGTCCGGCAATACCGCGGGGATCCACCCCAACCTGCCGATCACCCCCGAACAGATCGCCGATGCCGCGATCGAGGCAGCGCAGGCCGGTGCGGCGATTGCCCATATCCATGTCCGCGATCCCGAAACCGGCAAGGGCAGCCGCGATGTTGCGCTCTACCGCGAAGTGAAGGAACGGATCCGCGCAAGCGATACCGATGTGATCATCAACTTCACCGCCGGCATGGGCGGTGACATCGTGTTCGGCCCCGGCGAGACACCCCTCCCCCTGGACCCCGCCGGGACCGACATGGTCGGACCGCTGGAGCGCCTGATCCACGTCCAGGAACTCCTGCCGGAAATCTGCACGCTCGACTGCGGCACGATGAATTTCGCCGAAGCCGACTATGTGATGACCAACACCCCCGGCATGCTGCGGACCATGGCCGCCGAAGTGCAGCGCCTCGGCGTCCGCCCGGAACTGGAAGTGTTCGATGCCGGACACCTGGTCTTCGTGAAGGAAATGGTCCGCGACGGACTGCTCGACGATCCGGTGATGATCCAGCTGTGCCTGGGCATTCCCTATGGCGCGCCCGACGATCCGCTGACCACGATGGCGCTGGTCCACCAGCTGCCCGCCGGCGCGGTGTTCAGCGGCTTCTCGATCAGCCGCAACCAGCTGCCCTTCGTGGCGATGGCGGCGCTGGCGGGCGGCAATGTCCGTGTCGGCCTGGAAGACAACCTCTACCTCGCCAAGGGGCAGTTTGCCTCGAACGGACAACTGGTCGAACGCGCGGTGCAGATCCTGACCGGCATGGGTGCGCGGCCGCTTTCCCCGGCTGAGGTTCGCACCAAGCTCAAGCTGGTGAAGCGCTGACATGGCGGCGGAAATCCGCAAGGTCGGGATCATCGGCGGCGGCGTGATTGGCGCCGCCTGGGCCGCGCGGTTCCTGCTCAACGGCATCGACGTTGCGGTCTTCGACCTTGATCCCGAGGTCGAACGCAAGACGCTGGAAGTGATCGCCAATGCGCGCCGCGCCCAGACCCGCCTGCACGGCGCGGCACTGCCGGCGGAAGGAAGGCTCAGCTTTGCCGCCAACGTGGCCGAAGCCGTCAAGGACGCCGATTTCATCCAGGAAAGCCTGCCCGAACGCGAAGACCTGAAGCAGCGCGTGCTGGCCGAAATCGATGCGGCCATGCCCGCGCATGCGGTGATCGGATCGTCGACTTCGGGCCTGCTGCCGACCAAGCTGCAAACGGCGATGGCCCGGCCCGATCGGCTGGTTGTCGGCCACCCGTTCAACCCCGTCTACCTGCTGCCGCTGGTCGAGGTTTGCGGCGGCGATCAGACCAGCCAGCAGACGATCGACATTGCCAGCGCGCTCTACACCCGCGTCGGCATGAAGGTGCTGCTTGTCCGCCACGAAATCGACGGGTTCATCGCTGATCGCCTGCTCGAAGCGGTGTGGCGCGAGGCGCTGTGGCTGATCAACGACGGAATCGCCACCGCCGCCGAGATCGACGATGCAATCCGCTTTGGCGCGGGGCTGCGCTGGTCGTTCATGGGCACTTTCCTGACCTACCGGCTGGCTGGCGGCGAGGCCGGGATGCGGCATTTCCTCCACCAGTTCGGCCCTTCGATGGAATGGCCCTGGACCAAGCTGGTCGCTCCCAAGCTGACCGATGAACTGATCGACACGGTTGCCGCGCAGTCAGACGAACAGGCCGGCAACGTGGGCCTGCGCGAATACGAGGCGCTGCGCGATTCGTGCCTGGTCGACGTTATCCACGCGCTGGAGCGCAACGACTTCGCATCGGGCGCGGTCGCCAAGGCCTATCGCGAAGGCCTGGCCGGCAAGGCCGCGGTCAAGCTGGGCAGCGATTGCGGTGACGGCCGGGTGCTGACGGGTCACACCCCGGTGATGCCCGACTGGATCGACTATAACGAGCACCTCACCGAATATTGCTATCTCAAGCTGTTCGGTGATGCGACCGATGTTGTGCTGGCGCGGATCGGCGCCGGTCCGGACTATGTGGCAAGCGGGTTCAGCTTCTACACTGTCGAAACCCACATCCGGCACCTTGGCCAGGCGCGGCTGGGCGAAAAGGTCGAAATCCGCAGCCGTGTGATGGGTAGCGACGGCAAGCGGCTGCACCTGTTCCACGAGATGACCAACCTGACATCGGGCACGCTGATTGCCACGGCTGAGCACATGCTGCTGCATGTCGACGCCAAGGCTGAACGCTCGTGCCCGGCCCCGGAAGCCATTGCCACTGCGATACAGGGGCTTGTCGCGGCCCAGAGCCAGCTGCCACCACCCGATGGTACTGGCCGCAGCATAGCAATGCCGAGCTAGGGAACGAAGGGGGGCACGCCGGTGGCACTGATCGAGGAAAGATCAATCGACTACGTTCCCCTGGCGGAGCGCCACGGCAAGGTCTGGCATCTCTGGCCGGTGTGGTTCACCGGCGATGCCCACCTCGCCACGCTGGCGACCGGGGCGATCAGCGTCGCGGCTGGGCTCAGTCTGTTCTGGTCGGCGCTGGCGGTAATCGGCGGATGCGTGCTGGGCACCATCCTGATGGCCTTCCACTGCACCCAGGGGCCGCACCTAGGCCTGCCGCAGATGATCCAGTCGCGCCCGCAGTTCGGCTATCTTGGCGCGCTGCTGGTGTGGGTCGTGGCGCTGGTCACCTACATCGGCTTCAACGCCCTCAACCAGACCCTGGCCGCCGACACGCTCAAGGAACTGGCCGGTTTTCCGCATGGTCCAACGGTCGTCATCTTTTCGCTGGTCGCCGTGGTGGTGGCCGTGATCGGATATGACCTGATCCACATGGCCCAGCGCTGGCTGGCCTATGCCATGCTCGCGGTGCTTGTCCTCTACACGCTTGGCGCGGTGCGGATTGTCGATTTCGCGGCGCTGATGACTCCGGGCGAGTTCAAGCCCACGCTGTTCCTGGTCCAGTTCTTCGCCGCGGCCGCATACCAGCTCAGCTGGTCGATCTATGTGTCCGATTATTCACGCTATCTCCCCAGGGAAGTCGGCATTCGCGATGCCTTCTTCTGGACCTTCTGGGGCGCCTTCGTGGGCGGGGCCTGGATGATGCTGGTCGGCACCTTTGCCGCCGCCGCCTTTGCCAGTCCCAATGGCATCGTCGCTGCCCTTCGCGCCAGTTCGGATGCGATCTTTCCCGGCTTCGGCACCCTGATGCTGGTTACCAGCTTCCTGGGCATGGTCACCGTGACCTCGCTCAACTTCTATGGCGCATCGTTGACGCTCCTCAGCGTGATCGACAGCCTGACCAAGGTGAAACTGGGCGTCAACGCGCGGCTGGTTTCGCTGGGGGTCGTCTTTGCCGTGGCGCTCTCGCTCTCGCTGGTGGTCAGCGGCAATGTGCTCCACGGGTTCGAGGCATTCCTTGGCGTGCTGGCCTATCTCTTCACGCCGTGGACCGCCATCAACCTGGTGGACTTCTTCTTCGTGCGCAAAGGTCATTACTCGATCCGCGCGATGTTCATGGCCGACGGTCTTTACGGCAGGTGGAATTGGCGCGGGCTGGTGGCCTATGCGATCGGCTTCGTCTCGATGATCCCGTTCTTCAGGACCGGGCTCTACACCGGCCCGGTCGCCGAGGCGCTGGGCAATGCCGATATCTCGATGCTGATCGGCCTGCCGGTGTCCGCCGCGGTCTATCTCCTGCTGTGCCGCAACCTCGACCTGGCAGACGAGCTTTCTAGAATCGAAGTGCTTGACCGAAACCTGGAAACGGAGCCCGTGCGATGATCCGACGCTTTTCGACCCTGGCCGCAATCGCGGCGATCGCCCTGCCCCAGTCGCTGGTTGCCGCAACGAAGGCCCCGACCGCGCCGATCGTGTTCCAGGACACTTTCGACGCGATCGGCAGCCCCGTGCAGTCACTGGCCACCAAGGAAGGCCGCACCGTGCATTTCACCGATACCGGCGAAGCTGGCTGGCGCACTCTGGTCTATATCGGCGGCGCGGGAACCAGCGCGCGGGCAGCCGAAATGGTCGGCTTTCTTGAAACCATGCGTCGCCGGTTGAAGATCCGGATCGTCACGGTTGAGCGCAACGGGCTTGGCGATACCGCGTTCGATCCGGCCTGGGGCTTTGATGATTACGTCAGCGAAGTCGGGCAGGTGCTGGCCCACCTCAGGATCGATCGCTTTTCGCTTGCCGCAATCTCGGGCGGCGGCGCCTATGCCGGGCACGTGCTGTCGGCGATGTCCGGGCGGATCGATTCCTGGCACATGCTGGCGGCGGTCTCCTCTTCGCCGATGAATCGCCAGCAATGCACCGTCGACGATGCAACGCTGCGCCAGGCGCTCACGCCGCAGGTCGGCGCGCCGCGCGTGTGGTGGGATCTGCCCAAGGATGGCGTTTCGGCCAAGGTTCGCGGCTTTGCCGATCGCGCCGCCGATGAAGGCGCCCACGCCTTCTTCATCGCCGGACAGATGGGCGATCCGCGCGGAATGGCCGCGGAATCCAAGCGGTTCTGCGCTCCGCCTGCCGATGTTTCGAAGTTCAGCAAGCCAGCCTTCTTCTACTATGGCGAGGCCGATCCGCTGGTTCCGCCCAGTCATGGCGAATATTGGGCAAGCAAGGTCAAGGGCACCGTAACATTCCGGCGCTATCCGGCGGAAGGGCACGACGTGCAGTACCGCCACTGGGACCAGCTGCTGCTCGACGTTGCCGGATACGGCGCCAACACGCTGGTCTGCGACCGTGGCCGCGCCCACCTGGTCAAGGGACAGGTCGATCCGAACCATCTTCCCGCAGGCCGAAGCCTGGGCGTCTGCGCCTGGCAGAAAGGTGGCAAGTGAAAGCGATTTCGCTTCCGGCAAGTTCGCCATTCGCGAATTTGAACATAAGCCGGATTGATCCTAACCTTCCGTCCAGGGAAGCGCGTCAAGCTGGACAACGCCACGGCAAAACGGGCCTGGCGATTTGAATTGCAAGGATTTCTACCAGAATCGAAAACAAGGTCATCAAGGAGGGATTATGCGTAAGATCAATCGATTGTTCACCAGTGCCGCCAGTATGGTGCTGGCATCCGCCATTGCGGCTCCGGCCTTCGCACAGCAGGCCCCGGCCGGCGACGATGAAGCCGTTGCCGGCGAACTGGTCGTCTACGGCAAGGGCGAGACCCGCCAGGTCCAGACCCTCAACGCCGACGACATTGCCGAGGCTCCGGCCGGCACCAGCGCCCTCAAGGTGCTCGAAAAGCTGCCGAGCGTCTCGTTCCAGTCGGCCAATGGCCTTGGCACCAACGAATGGTCCACCCGCATCACGGTTCGCGGCTTCAACCAGAACCAGCTTGGCTTCACGCTTGATGGCGTGCCGCTCGGCGACATGAGCTATGGCAACTTCAACGGCCTTCACATCAGCCGCGCGATCTCGTCGGAAAACCTCGGCCGCTCGACCCTGAACCAGGGTGCGGGTGCGCTCGATACCGCGTCCAGCTCGAACCTGGGCGGCACGCTTGAATTCTACAGCCGCACGCCGACCGACGATTTCGGGGTCGACCTGCAGGGCAGCTTCGGCAGCGAAAGCGCCTATCGCCTGTTCGGCCGCCTCGACACCGGCGACATGGGCGCCGGCGTCAAGGGCTATGTCAGCCTGGTCCGCATCGATGCGCCCAAGTGGAAGGGCCAGGGCAAGCAGGAAGCCTGGCAGATCAACTCCAAGCTGACCATGCCGCTGGGTGAAAAGGGCTCGCTTTCGGCCTTCTTCAACTATTCCAACTTCAAGGACGATGACTACATGGATACGTCACCGTACCTGATCTCGAAGTACGGCTGGGACTGGGACTACATCCGCAACGACTATCCGACCGCGCTGGCGATCGCGTCAAACCTGCAATCGGATCTGGTCAACTATTCCCACTATTGCGAGAACTATCCCGGCTACAGCCAGACAATCTGCGCCGACGATACCTATTACGACGGCTATGGCCTGCGTAAGGACTACCTGATGGGGGCCAACCTCAACGTCGACATCACCGATGCCGTTTCGCTCGAACTGACGCCCTATTACCACTCGAACCGCGGCCTTGGCACCTGGTGGACGCCCTATGTCCCCACTCCGGGCGGCGCATCGCTTTCGGTGCGTTCGACCACCTACGACATCGAACGCCGCGGCCTGACCGGCGCGCTCACCTTCAAGTTCGGCAACAACGAACTGAAGGTCGGCGGCTGGTACGAGGACAACGACCACACCCTGGCCCGCTATCACTATCCGCTGGCGGCTGGCACCACCTCGAGCATCAAGCCGCATGAATGGCCGACCAATCCGTTCTCGATGCCGTTCCGCTATTTCATGAACTTCAAGACCTCGCAGTATTTCGTGCAGGATACCTGGCAGGTCACCGACGCGTTCAAGATTACCGCCGGGTTCAAGGGCCTGTCGGTGTCGATCGACAACGTCTACGATGTCAGCAGCACCTCGTCGCTGGCCGCTCGTGACACGACCGGCAAGCTCAAGTCGCGGGACATGTTCCTGCCCCAGGTGGGCGTGAACTACCAGCTGTCGAGCGGCATCGAGGCCTTCGCTTCCTATGCCGAGAACATGCGTGCGTTTACGACCCAGCCCTTCACCACCAACCGGGCCGGTTTCCAGGCGATCCAGAACACGATCAAGCCTGAAACCTCGTGGACCGTCGAAGGCGGCCTGCGCTTCAACCTCGGCGGCTTCAAGGGCTCGCTCGCGGGCTATCACGTGAAGTTCAGCGACCGTCAGCTCGCTGTCCAGCCATGCCAGATCGTGGTTGGCTGCGCGAGCATCCTGTCGAACGTCGGTTCGGTCACGACCAATGGCTTCGAACTTGCCGGCACCTACAAGCTCACCTCGGCGCTGTCGTTCTTCACCTCCTATTCGTACACCGATGCCAAGTACGACCAGGATGTGCTGAGTGGCCAGGTCTGGGCGACCAAGGGCAAGCAGGTGGTGGATACTCCCAAGCACCTGTTCAACGCCGAACTGTCGTACGATGACGGCCATTTCATGGGCAAGATCGCGG
Organism: Sphingomonadaceae bacterium; assembly: GCA_046348665.1. GTDB lineage: Bacteria > Pseudomonadota > Alphaproteobacteria > Sphingomonadales > Sphingomonadaceae > Novosphingobium. Next base: position 472,297 of record JAXMDV010000002.1, read on the forward strand.
CGAATGTGCAGAGCAAGCGCTACTACACCTACATCAACGACAACTACGTCGATGGCCGCACCCTGGTTGACGCCATGATCGGTTATCGCTTCGGCGACGGGGATTCCGCGCTCTCGGGCGTCGAAGTGCAGGTCAACGCGACCAACCTGTTCGACAAGCGCTATATCGCCACGCTCGGCCAGAACGGTCTGACCTTCTCGGATCCGGGCGGCTTCCTGCAGTCGATGCTGGTCGGCGCTCCGCAGCAGTTCTACGTCTCGCTACGCAAGCGCTTCTGATCCGCGAAATCCGGGCAGTCTGACTGCCTGAATTGACGAAGGGCCGGGTGAAGGCGTCGGGGTCAACTCCCGACAACTTCCCCGGCCCTTTCGCGTTGGATGGCAATCACTCTGGAACGATCAGTGCACCCAGCTTTTCCCGCCAGACCGGCGGCACCGGCACCGGGCGCCGGCTGTGGCGATCGACATAGACGTGCACGAAATGGCCAAGCGCGGCCGCGCCATCATCTTCTTCGGTGAAAACGCCGAGCTCATAGCGAACGCTCGAATTGCCGAGATGCCCAACGCGCAGCATGACTTCGACGGGCCCCGGAAACCCGACCGGGCGCAGATAGCGGCACCCGCTTTCGACGACCAGGCCGATGATCGCGCTCGTCCCCGGGTCGAGCAGTCCCTCCTTGATCAGGAAGCTGTTCACAGCGGTGTCGAACCAGCTGTAGAAGACAACGTTGTTGACGTGATCGTACGGATCCTGATCCAGCCAGCGCGTCGATATTTCGCACGCGTGACGGAACCGGCTGCGCGTCTCGGCAACTAGGCGGTTCACTGGCAGCAGTCCGCCAGTTCGTTCGCGATCCGCTGAAAGCGGCTTGCCCCGTCAGGCCCGAGAGTGTGCGCTACCAATCCTTGCGCCGCCAGATGATTGAGCATCGCCAGCGTCTCACCCGTCGCAAGCGTCATCAAGGAAATGTCGGTTCGGCCGATGGGGCGCGAGAACAGGATGTCGAACAGCGCGTCTGGCCGGGTCGGCGCGTCGAGCGCGGCGGCAAGGCGCACCAGCACCTCGCGCTGTTCATGCTCCAGCGCCATGATGCGACCGTGCAAGCCCCGGAAGCAGCCGCCGTGCGACGGCAGGACCATGACGCTGTCCGGCACGCGGCTGCGAATGCTGGCCAGGGTCGCGAACCATTCTGCCAGCGGATCGGCCTCCGGTGCTTCCGGGTCGACCGATATATTCGACGAGATCGCCGGCAAGACCATGTCGCCGGAAATCAGCACATCGAGATCCGGGCAATAGAGGCAGGCATGATCCGCCGAATGACCGCCTCCGGTGATAACTTGCCAAGGCCTGCTGCCGATCAGGAATGTATCGCCATCGGCCATGCGATGATAGGTCTCGGGCAAGGTGCAGTAGTATCCGCCGAGCACCTTGCGGCGCCGGAAATGCCGTTCTGTTTCTGACGGTTCCCATCCCGCGCGCCGGTAAAAATCGCTCACCCGGTCCTCGTCGCGGTAACCGGCGATCATGTCCTGGGCGCCGGCATATTCCGCATCGGTGATCCACAGCGGACAGGCAAACCGCTCTGCCAGCCAGCCGGCAAGCCCGGCATGATCGGCGTGCATATGGGTGACGATCAGCCGCTTGACCGGCCGGCCGCCCAGATCGTCCGTGGCGATCCGATCCCACGCCGCGATGGTGTCCGGACAATGGATTCCGGTATCGACCAGCGTCCAGCCATCGCCGTCCTCAAGCGCCCACAGGTTGATATGATCGAGCGTAATCGGCAGCGGCATGCGGATCCAGCGCACGCCGGGCATAATCTCGACGCTGGTCCCCACCGCCGGGGTTGCCTGAAGGTCGTGCACGCGGTTCGCCATGATTGTGGACATGCCCCGTTCGCTACCCTGCGGCAAGCTGTCTCACTCCCCCTCCGGGCGAGGGGGCGGCAAGGAAGCTATTGCAGCCTTGCTCGAAAAGCGGCAGCCGGTGTGCAGCGGAAAGGCGTCGCAGCCAGGCGATTGAAGGAGTCGATGAATGCGCATCAAGGCAGCCGTGCTCAGGGAATCGACCCGCGGCCTACCCTATGACCTGACCCAGCCGATGGAGATCGCCGAGGTTGATCTGGCCCCGCCGGGTCCGGGTGAGGTGCTCGTCGCGATCAAGGCTGCGGGGCTGTGCCACTCCGACCTGTCGGTGGTGAACGGTGACCGCCCGCGCCCGCTGCCGATGGTGCTGGGACACGAAGCGGCGGGCGTGGTCGAGGCGGTGGGCGACGGCGTCATCGACCTGGCGCCAGGCGACCATGTCGTCAGCGTGTTCATGCCCAATTGCGGCCATTGCCTGCCCTGCGCGGAGGGGCGCCCGGCGCTGTGCGAGCCGGGGGCGCTGGCCAATGGCGGCGGCATGCTGACCGGCGGCCATGCGCGGCTGAGCGAAAACGCGCATGCGCTGCATCATCATCTGGGAGTCTCTGCCTTTGCCGAGCGCGCCGTGGTTTCCCGCCGTTCGCTGGTTCCGGTGCCGCGCGACATTCCCTTTGTCGAAGCGGCGCTGTTCGGCTGTGCGGTGCTCACCGGGGTCGGCGCGGTGGTAAACACCGCACGCCTGACCATGGGATCGACCGCAGCCGTGGTCGGCCTGGGCGGAGTCGGGCTTGCCGCACTGCTCGGCGCGCGGGCAGCGGGCGCAAGCCGGATCGTCGCGGTCGACCTGTCCCCCGACAAGCTCGCGCTCGCGGCCGATCTGGGAGCGACCGACACCGTCAACGCCGCCGACCCTGACTGCGTAGAACAGGTGCGCGCGCTGACGGGCGGCGGGGTCGATTTCGGGTTCGAGATGGCAGGCTCGATCCGCGCGCTCGCCAGCGCACTCGCCATGACCCGGCGCGGTGGCACGACGGTGACAGCGGGACTTCCACCGGCCGGATCGGCCTTGCCGGTCGATGTCGTCCAGCTTGTCGGTGAGGAACGCACGCTCAAGGGCAGCTACATGGGCTCATGCGTGCCCTCGCGCGACATTCCGCGCTATATCCAGCTCTACCGCGAAGGGCGTCTGCCGGTCAAGCGGCTGCTCAGCGGAACACTGACGCTCGACCAGATCAACCAGGGGTTCGACCGCCTGCACGATGGTTCCGCGGTGCGCCAGGTCATCCTGTTCTGAAGCTGCCGGCGGCGCCCCCCTCGACATGGGGGGATTTGCTCCAGGCGCCTGGCGACTAGCCAGGTTGCGATAGGCCTGGCGCGCGCGGCGGGCCGGCAAACGCAGACAAGGGAAGACAAGTCATGGCAGCCGAAGACATCTACATCGTGGGCGTGGGGATGACCCATTTCGGGCGCCACATGGACAAGTCGGTCAAGCAGCTCACCGCATGGGCGGTGGAAGACGCGCTGAAGGATGCCGGCTGCGACCGCAAGGCGATCGGCGTTGCGGCCTTCGGCAACACCGGACAAGGCCATTTCGACGGCCAGCACATGATCCGCGGGCAGGTTGCGCTGCTGCCGATGGGGATCGAGGGCATTCCGATCTTCAACGTCGAAGCCGCCTGCGCTTCGGCAAGCAGCGCCTTCAACCTGGTGATCAGCCAGCTGCGCTCGGGCGTCGCCGATGTCGGTCTCGCGGTCGGCTCGGAGAAGATGTATTATTCCGACAAGGCAAAGATGTTCGGCATTTTCGATTCCGCCTGGGATCTGGAAACGCGTGAAACCAATGCCGAGGAAATCATCGCCCTGGGCAAGGGCATCGTGCCGCCGCCCGGCTCTACTTCGGACAAGCCCTATAGCTCGTTCATGGATGTCTATGCGGGCTTTGGCCGCCAGCTGATGGCGCGGTTCGGCATCACCCAGCGCCAGGTCGCTGCGGTTGCCTCGAAGAACCACGGCCATTCGGTGCACAACGAACGCTCGCAATATCGCAACCCGATGTCGATCGAGGAAGTGCTGGCGGCCCCGCCGATCACCTATCCGCTGACCCTGCCGATGTGCTCGCCGATCTCCGATGGCGCAGCCGCGGCGATCCTGGTCAACGAAGCCGGGATGTGTCCGTCGTCAGAACATTCGGCACAACTCGCGGCGTAAATTAGCGGAGTTCGGGCCTCGTCTCTTGGTTGATGTTAGGCGGCGAGCTTGCGGTGTTGCAAGCGCCGATGTTCGATGGTTTTTCGTTTGATCCTTTCACGCTGTTTGATGATGGCCGGTGCCCTGCCGAAGTAGGTATCGGCGGGCGTCACGTTGTTCAGGCTCTCGTGGTAACGCTGGTGGTTGTAGTGCTCGACGAAGGTCTCGATCTGGGCGGCAAGGTCGCCGGGCAGGAAGTAGTTTTCCAGCAGGATGCGGTTTTTCAGGGTCTGATGCCAACGCTCGATCTTTCCCTGGGTCTGGGGATGGCATGGAGCGCCGCGCACATGGCTCATCTTCCGGGCCTCGATGTATTCCGCCAGTTCGCCTGCGATGTAGCTGGGACCATTGTCCGACAGCAGCCTTGGCTTGTGCAGCACCGTGGCGCTGTCGCAGCCCGATGCGGCCAGTGCCATGTCCAGCGTGTCAGTCACGTCCTCGGCGCGCATGTTGGTGCACAGTTTCCAGGCGATGATGTAGCGTGAGAAGTCGTCGAGCACGGTCGACAGGTACATCCAGCCCCACCCGATGATCTTGAAGTAGGTGAAGTCAGTTTGCCACATCTCGTTCGGGTGGCTGGTCTTGGTGTGGAACTGGTCGGCAGCCTTGATCACGACATAGGCTGGGCTGGTGATGAGGTCATGGGCCTTCAGAAGGCGGTAAACCGTGGCTTCCGACACGAAGTAACGCCTTTCGTCGGTAAAGCGCACCGCCAGCTCCCGTGGGCTCAACTCGGACTGCTCCAGCGCCAGTTCGATGATCTGATCATGGATGTCAGGCGGGATCCGGTTCCATACGCGGCTCGGTGCCGATGGCCGATCCTCCAACGCCTCCGGTCCGCCTTCGAGGAACCGGTCGTACCAACGGTAGAACGTCCGGCGTGCGATCCCCAGCTTGTCGAGAGTGAGCTTCGCCGGCAGATGCGACTGCTCGACGAGCCGGATGATCTCGAGCTTTTCAGATGCGGGATACCTCATTCGTCGTCGCCCCCATCCGCGATCATGCTTTTTTTGAGCAGACGGTTCTCGAGGGTCAGGTCGGCCACGCATTCCTTCAGGGCACGGGCTTCGCGGCGCAGGTCCTGCACCTCGCCGCTGGTCGCGGCACGAGCCGTGTCACCCGCCAGGCGTCGCTTGCCCGCTTCCATGAACTCCTTCGACCAGGTGTAATACAGGCTCTGTGCAATGCCTTCCTTGCGGCATAGTTCGGCAATGCTGTCTTCGCCGCGCAGCCCATCGAGCACGATGCGTATCTTGTCTTCGGCCGAGAAGTGCCGCCGGGTCTGCCGCCGGATGTCCTTCACCACCCGCTCAGCAGGGGCCTTGGCAGGCGATTTTTTCAAGGAGTGTTGGGACTTCATCTTCGTTCCTTCGTCACTACGACGAAGCCCCAACACTCCTTAAATCACAACCTCAAATCTGTGCCATTGGTGCTGACGGGGAACACCTATAATGCAGGTCCCGGCGCCGTCGAGCGCGCCGGCGGTATTCCGCTCAACGGTGAAACCCCGTCCTACGTGCGGAACGTCCTTGCATTCTGGGGAGCCAGGTGAGTTTGAATTACGGGAACAGTGGCAGTAGGCGCAAACGAGTGAGCGGTGTGCTTGGCCACGGCGGGCGCGGGCTGAACATTTTGACTGATGCAGGCGATCTGTGGGTTATCGATCGTGAAGATGTCGATCCTGATCTACTCGGGCGCAAGGTTACCGCAGAAGGGACGCAGGCAGGCTATGATCGACTCAATGTCGAATGGATCGGTGAGGCCTGAACACTAGGCTGCCCGCCGCTTGCCTCTGGCGATATTCACGACCTTCCCGCCACGGAGAAAGTCAGACCAATCCTCCATCATTCGACGACGCGGTTCGAGATACTCGGCTGCATTGTAGGCGCCTCGGACTTCGTTGCCTTCGGAATGCGCCAGCTGCATCTCGACCCAGTCTTCGTGATATTTGCGTATGCTGGACGCGAGGTCGCGGCTTCAGCGCGCCACGTAAGTGAGTCGTTGGATCCGATTCAGCCAGCCCACAGGCAATGGCAAATTGAAACACCTGACCTACCCCCTGTTTAGCTCGACGGCTGATATCCAATGCACCGCGTGCTTCGATCTTGCGGACCATCTCGAGAACGTCCGGAGGTGTAATCTCCTGAATGGGTCTGTCGCCGAGGAAGGGAAAGACGTCGCGTTCGAGGCGTGACCAAACGCGATCGGCGTGCGCAGCGTTCAGGGCTGATTTGCGGTTTTCGTGCCAGCGTTCCGCCACTACGCGAAACGTGTCGGAGCCGCTCCTCATCGCCTTTACCTTGTCCTTCGTTGGGTCAAAGCCCTCTGAAAGCTGAGCCTTTGCAGCGTTCCGCTTGTCTCGGGCAGCAGCCACACCAACAGCCGGGTAGGCCCCAAAGGAAAGCAACTTTTCCTTGCCTCCAAATCGATACTTCATGCGCCACAGCTTACTGCCGTTTGGCTGCACGAGCAGAAACAAGCCCCCTCCATCGGACAGCTTGAAAGCTTGCTCGCGAGGCTTGGCATTTTTGGCTGCGATTTCAGTCAGAGGCATTGGGGGTATCGCTCCTTACCGACACCCCGCGAGAATACCCCCAAAATACCCCCACACCAAATCCGGCTGCAAGCGGAAGCAAGCGGAGGCAAGCGGACGCGAATCACGCCTAAGTATATTGATTTTATGTAATTTTCTGGATTTAAGCGGTCGTTTGCGGAAGTGTCCGGAAACGAGAATGGTAGCGGAGGAGGGACTCGAACCCCCGACACGCGGATTATGATTCCGCTGCTCTAACCAGCTGAGCTACTCCGCCATACCAGGGCAGTGCCCGGAACCAGCCGGACAGGCGGCGCACATAGGGGGCGCTTCGGGCCGGGTCAAGCGCTGTGTTTGCCCCTGAACTTCCACACCCCTGCCGCCTCCCAATGGGGGTTGCGGTAGAGATGCAGGCCAAGCCCGGTGAAGGCGAAACGGCGCTGGCCGAACTGCGCGCCAAGCCGCTGCTGGAGCGCCGCGGCGGTTGCTCTTTCGACCTTGTTCTGGATCGTGATGTGGAGCTTCTTGCCGCCTTGGTCCTGCCGGGTCAGCATGTCCCGGAAGTGTTCGGCAATCACTTCGCGGACCGCGATCATGCCCGGCGAACGGATCGCCAGAGCCGTCCCCTGCCCCAGATCCATGAGCCCGGTGATCTCGGCCGCGGGCGGGGCGAACTCGCCCGCCATGCGGCTCAGAAAACGGGGCAGCTCCTCGCGCAGCGACGGCGCGAAAGAGTGGAACAGCGTGACATGGGCTTTCAGCCAGTTGCGTTCGGGCGGGAAGTGCTCGGTCCTGAGGCCATTGCTCCAGGCGAACAGGTCTTCGGGCAACTCGGCGGTGACGATGAACGGTGCGGACGGCGACCGGGAGGGGGTTGGCGAATGGTCCACCGCCCGCACCTAGCTGAATCAGGCGTTCTCGGCCACCGGTTCGTCGGTCAGCGCGGCGAGGAGCTTTTCGGGAGCGGTCTCGCCATAGGGATCGGCATCGCTGCCGTCATCGTTGATCCCCGGTTCCTCGAACCAGTGGGTGATGCGGTTGTCCTCGACGATCATCGCATAGCGCCAGCTGCGATAGCCGAAGCCCAGGTGATCCTTGTCGATCAGCATGCCCATGCGCCGGGTGAAATGACCCGATCCGTCGGGCAGCAGCTTGACCTTTTCAAGGCCCAGATGCTTGCCCCACTGGTACATCACGAAGGCATCGTTGACCGAGAGGCAATAGACTTCGTCCACGCCGGCCGCCTTGAACACATCGTAGAGGCGCTCGAAATTCGGGCACTGCTCGTTGCTGCAGGTCGGGGTGAAGGCGCCGGGAAGCGAGAAGACCACCACCTTCTTTCCGGCGAATTCCTGGCGCAGCGAAAGGTCCTGCCAGCGGAAGGGGTTGGGCCCGCCCAGGCTTTCGTCGCGTGCGCGGGTCTTGAGGGTAACGTCGGGAATGGTCCGTCCAAGCATTTGCAGTGTCTCCTTTGCGTTGCGGTGCCTCTAGCCGTTGGCAATCAATCGTTAAAGTGGATCAAAATGGATTCTGTGATCGGATTTGCAATTTAATCGAAAGCTTGAATTTGTCCCGGCGCCAACGCACTCTCCGCCGCGGAGAGAGGAGAACCCGATATGCCCCGTTTCCCCCTGCACCGCGCGGCACTCGCGCTCATGCTAGGCTCAAGCGCACTCAGTGCCGGCGCCCCTGCCCCCGACCTCTCGCCCAAGCCGGCCAGCGCCGCAACCCAGGCGGCCCAGAAGGCCGTTGCAGCCGCTCTTCCCGCCGACGACGGCCGCGATGCCGAATTCAGCCAGCGCGGCTTCATCGCGACGCGCAGCGACCCGATCATCCGCAACGCCCAGGGCAAGCCGGTGTGGAACCTTGCGGCATACGATTTTGTTTCCGGCCCCGCTCCGGCCTCGGTCAATCCCTCATTGTGGCGCGAGATGACCAATCTGCGCCGGCACGGGCTGTTCAAGGTGGCCGACGGCATCTGGCAGGTTCGCGGGTTCGATGTCTCGAACATGACGCTGATCCAGGGGCAGACCGGCTGGATCGTGATCGATCCGCTGACCGACCGCGAAACCGCCGCCGCCGCGCTTGAACTTGCCAACCAGCAGATCGGCAAGCGCCCGGTGAGTGCGGTCATCTACAGCCACAGTCACGGCGATCATTTTGGCGGCGTGCGCGGTGTCGTCGACGAGGCCGATGTGAAGGCGGGCAAGGTTGCCATCCTGGCGCCTGAGCATTTCATGGCCGAAACCGCATCGGAAAGCGTGATGGCCGGCTCCGCGATGGGCCGGCGCGCGACCTACCAGTTCGGCACCGCGCTGCAGCCCGGCCCGCAGGGACAGATGGGCTCGGGAATCGGGCCGGGACTGGCCGGCGGCGAAATAACGCTGATCGCGCCCACCGACACGATTTCGCGCACCGGCGAGACCCGCACGGTCGACGGCGTGCCGCTCGAATTCCAGATCGTTTCGGGCAGCGAGGCACCAAGCGAACTCAACGTCTATATCGCCCCGCAGAAGACCTTCCTTTCGGCCGAGATGTCGACCTGCTCGCTCCACAATATCCTTACCCCGCGCGGCGCAAAGGTGCGCAACACCCATGCCTGGGCGGGCTTCCTCGACGAGGCGCTGCGGCTCTATGGCAATCGCAGCGATGTGGTGATCTCAAGCCATTGCTGGCCGCGCTTCGGCCAGGGCGAGGTGGCGTCGATGCTGGCAAGCCAGCGCGACAACTATCGCTACCTGCATGACCAGACCGTCCGCCTGATGAACCAGGGCGCGACCCAGGCCGAAATCGCCGAAGCGGTGGTGCAGCCGCCGGAACTGGCCCGGGAATGGTACAACCACGGCTATTACGGCACCTACAGCCACAATTCCAAGGCGGTCTACCAGTGGTATCTGGGCTGGTATGACGGCAACCCCGCCAATCTCCAGCCCTGGCCGCCGCAAGAGCGCGCGAGGAAATATGTCGCGGCAATGGGCGGACCGAAGAAGGTGCTGGCCCTGGCCCGCAAGGCGATGGCCGCGGGCGACTATCGCTGGTCTTCGGACCTGCTCAACCAGGCGGTCTTCGCCGATCCCGCCGACAAGGAAGCCCGCGCGCTGCTGGCTGACAGCCTCGAGCAGCAGGGTTATCAGGCGGAAAGCGCGATCTGGCGCAACCAGTTCCTTTCGGCGGCGAAGGACTTGCGCCAGGCCTATGTCCCGGCGCCGCTCCAGGCGCAGGGTATGGACATGATCTCGGCCGTGCCGACGCAGTTGCTGCTCGATTCGGTTGCCACCCGTTATGACCCGGCAAAGCTCGGCCGGGTGCCGCTGGCGATCAACGTGGTCTTCACCGACAGCAAGGAAAGCGCAGGGATCGAGGCTGGCAAGAACGTGCTGATCGGCCGGGTCGGCCTGCCTTCGGCCGCTCCGCAAGCGACTGTCACCGGCCCGCGCCAGCTGATCCTGGGCCTGCTTTTCGCCAAGATTCCGGTCAGCCGGTTGCAGATGGCGGGGCTCAAGGTCGAAGGCGATCCGGCGGCGGTGCAGGCGCTGCAGGACGCGCTGGATCCGATCCCGGCGGGGTTCAACATCGTCGAGCCGTAGGCATTCGACTTAACCGCCTGGTTCAGAAGTCTCCGCGCGCCTTGCGGATCGTGAACCACTTTTCGACGTTGGCATTGTGCTCTTGCAGCGTGGTGGCAAAGGCGTGGCCGCCGGTGCCATCGGCGACCATGTAGAGCGCCTGGGTCTCCGCCGGGTGCAGCACCGCCTCGATCGAGGCGCGGCCCGGGTTGGTGATCGGCCCCTTGGGCAGGCCGACCATCGAATAGGTGTTGTAGTCGTTGACCGCGTTGATTTCCGACTGGCGGATGCGGCGGCCCAGCGGCTTGCCCTTGGTGATCGGATAGATGATCGTCGGATCGGCCTGGAGCAGCATGCCGGTGCGCAGCCGGTTCGAATAGAGCCCCGCGACCATCGCGCGCTCGCTCGCCTTGCCGGTTTCCTTCTCGACGATCGACGCCAGCACGATCGTTTCCGCCGGGGTCCGGGCGACAGTGTTCGCACCGCGCTTTTCCCACAATTCGGCGAGCGTGCGCTGCATTGCGGCCTGCATTCGCAGCAGCACCGCCTGGCGGCTTTCGCCCTTCGAAATCTCGTAGGTGTCGGGCAGCACCGAGCCTTCGGCCGGCACTTCGATCGCACCGCTCAGGTCGGGGTTGGCCATCAGCTTTTCGTAGACCACGATCGAAGGCGTGCCTTCGGGGATCGTGACGAAACGCCGCAGGATGTTGTCGCTGGCGATGACCGAGAGGATCTGCGACATGCTGGCATGCGCGGGCAGCTTGAACTCGCCGGCCTTGATCGACCGGCCCATGCCGAAAATCCGCGCGCGCAGCTTGAAGGCGCCGGCCGATGAGACCAGCCCTTCCTTCTCGAGCTTGACCGCGACCGCGTTGAGGCTGGCGCCGTCAGGCACGATGAAGGCGGTTTCAGCAGCCTGCGGGCCGCTCCGCAGCCAGCCGCCCAGCAGCCAGCCGAAAGTCCCGACCAGCAGGAGCGCCGCCGCCAGCAGCGGCATGCACCCCCGGCGCGAACCCAGCATCAGTCCTCCAGCGCCTTGACCACCACGCTGGCGTTGGTCCCGCCAAAGCCGAAGCTGTTGTTCAGCGCGGCGCGGACCTTGCGCTTCCTGGCCGTGTGGGGGACCAGATCGACGCCTTCGGTGCCTTCGTCGGGGTTGTCGAGGTTGAGCGTGGGGGGCACGATCTGGTCGCGGATTGCAAGGATGCAGAAGATCGTCTCAACCGCACCTGCACCCCCCAGAAGGTGACCTATCGCGCTCTTGGTGCTGCTCATCGAGGCGCCGCCGAGGTCATTGCCCAGCACGCGCTTGACCGCGCCCAGCTCGATCGTGTCGGCCATTGTCGAAGTGCCGTGGGCGTTGACGTAATCGATGTCGCCCGGACCCATCCCGGCCTTCTTCAGCGCCATGCGCATCGAAAGTTCGGCGCCCTTGCCTTCGGGGTGCGGCGCGGTGACGTGATAGGCATCGCCCGACAGGCCATAGCCGACCACTTCGGCATAGATCTTCGCGCCGCGAGCCTTGGCGTGCTCGTATTCCTCGAGCACCACCACCCCGGCGCCTTCGCCCATGACGAAGCCGTCGCGGTCCTTGTCATAGGGGCGGCTGGCCGCTTCGGGCCGGTCGTTGTAGCTGCAGTTGAGCGCGCGGGCCTGGGCGAAGCCAGCGACGCCCAGCGGGTTGACGGTGCCCTCCGCCCCGCCCGCCAGCATCACGTCGGCATCGCCGTCGCGGATCATGCGCGCGGCGTCGCCGATCGAGTGGGCACCGGTCGAGCAGGCGGTGACCACCGCGTGGTTCGGCCCCATCAGCCCATACTTGATCGAGACCTGGCCCGAGATCAGATTGATCAGGCGGCCGTGGACGAAGTGCGGCGAAACGCGGCCCGGGCCCTTTTCATGAAGGACGATCGATTCTTCCTCGATCCCCGGAAGGCCCCCGATGCCCGAGCCGATCGAGCAGCCGGTGCGCAGCTTGAGGTCTTCGTCCATGTCGGCGAGGCCCGCATCCTCGAGCGCCTGCCCGGCGGCATCGATGCCATAGATGATGAACGGATCGACCTGGCGCTGGACCTTGTGATCGACCCGCTTCATCGGATCGAAACCCCAGGGATGATCGGCCGGCTTCACCTCGCAGGCGATCTTGCACTTCTGGTCGGCGGCATCGAAGCGGGTGATCGGCCCCGCCCCGCTCTTGCCGGCAATCAGGTTGGCCCAGGTGGTCTCCACATCGCCACCCAGCGGGGTGACCAGGCCAAGACCGGTAACGACAACACGGCGCATGCGAATCTCCGAACTCGAAAAGCAACAGGCCCAGCCCGTTAGGGGCTGAGCCTGTCAAAGACCATAACCCTCGTCAAACCGCACGAGCGCGGCCGCGACGAAAGCGCCGATCCCTCGGCCAAAGGCAATCAGCCCTTGTGGTCGTTGATGTACTTGATGGCATCCGAAACGGTGCTGATCTTTTCAGCAGCATCGTCAGGGATTTCGACGCCGAATTCTTCTTCGAAGGCCATCACCAGTTCGACGATGTCGAGCGAATCGGCGCCCAGATCGTCGATGAAGCTGGCATCTTCGGTAACCTTGTCAGCCTCGACGCCGAGGTGTTCGACAACGATCTTCTTAACCCGATCGGCGGTGTCGCTCATGGATATGTCCCTTCGTGAACGGCAGATGAAAACTAGTGGCCCCAGCCCCTAGAGAACGGCGCGATGGAAGGCAAGGGGGTGCACCGTTTGCACACAGCGGCAATATGGCATTAATCTCTCGGGGCCTAGCACCCGGCGATCCGCCAACAAGGGGAATTATCGATGCCTGCTTTCCGTACCACTCTGGCCGCGCTGGCTTTCGCCGGGCTTGCACTGACCGGCGCCCCGGCCCAGGCCCAGCAAAGCAGGGAATCCGTCAAGGCCGACGTGACGGCATGGGGCCAGGCGATCACCAGCGCGTTCACGCCGGGCTACTGGGAAGGCCAGATGCAGGAGCTCGACGCCAACGGAGCGGTCGTCAACACCGAGGAACGGCCCGACTGCATCAAGCAGGGCGAATACGGAAAGCTCGGCTCATCGCTCAGCGAGATGTTCATGACGATCGCCGACATGGCCGATTGCACCACCACCTCGGGCGGTTCCGGCTCGCTCAACCTCAGGATGGAATGCCAGGCCGGCGGCAACAAGCACATGGTCTTCGTTTCCGCCGAAACCTATGGCGGCGACCAGGTGAACTGGACCGTCGACTTCAAGGCCGATGGCGAAGGCGCGCCCGAAGCGCGCTCGATGCGGATGACCGCGCGCAAGACCAAGGCGACCTGCTCGTAAGCCGGCGGGCCGCCCGCGGGATCAACCCTTGGGCGGCTCGACCACGCGGATCGACAGTTCGCGCAGCTGACGCGGCTCGGCCGGCGAAGGCGCGCCCATCAGCAGGTCCTCGGCGCGCTGGTTCATCGGGAACAGCGTGATTTCGCGCAGGTTCTGGACCCCGCACAGCAGCATCACCATGCGGTCCACCCCCGCCGCCATCCCGCCGTGGGGCGGCGCGCCGTACTGGAACGCGCGGTACATGCCGCCAAAGCGTTCCTCGACATCGGCCTGGGCCAGCCCGGTCAGCTCGAAGGCCTTGACCATCAGGTCCGGATGCTGGTTGCGGATCGAGCCAGAAGCCAGTTCATAGCCGTTGCAGACCATGTCGTACTGGTAGGCCTTGATCGTCAGCGGATCCTGCGATTCGAGCGCTTCCAGCCCGCCCTGCGGCATGCTGAACGGGTTGTGCGCGAAATCGATCTTCCTTTCTTCCTCGCTCCATTCATAGAACGGGAAGTCGATGATCCAGCAGAAGCGGAAGGCATCCTGCTCGGTCAGTTCAAGCTGATCGCCCACGCGCACCCGCGCCGCACCGGCGAGCTTGGCCGCCTGTTCTTCCTTGCCTGCGGCAAAGAACGCGCCGTCATCGGGGCCAAGGCCAAGCGCGTCCCAAAGCGCGGCCATCCTGTCCTCGCCGTGGTTCTTGGCGATCGGACCGCCGAAGGTGCCGTCCTTGCGGGTGGCATAGCCGAGCCCGGCATGTCCCTCGCTGCGCGCCCACTCGTTCATCTCGTCGAAGAACTTGCGGCTGAGGCCGGCGGTGTTCGGCGCCGGGATCAGCCGCACCGTGCCGCCATCGCCAACGATCCGTTCGAACAGGCCAAAGCCCGAACTGCGGAATTCCTCGGTAACGTCGCGGATGATCAGCGGGTTCCTGAGGTCAGGCTTGTCGGTGCCATAGTCAATCATCGCCTTGGCGAAAGGAATGCGCGGGAACGTGCCCGCCGGAGTAACCTTGCGGCCATTGGCGAACTTTTCGAAGATCCCGGCCATCACCGGTTCCATCGTCTCCCAGACTTCTTCCTGGGTGACGAAGCTCATTTCGAGGTCGAGCTGGTAAAATTCACCCGGCAGCCGGTCGGCGCGCGGGTCTTCGTCGCGGAAGCACGGAGCGATCTGGAAATAGCGGTCGAAGCCCGCGACCATCAGCAGCTGCTTGTACTGCTGCGGCGCCTGCGGCAGCGCGAAGAACTTGCCCGCGTGAATCCGGCTGGGCACCAGGAAGTCGCGCGCGCCTTCGGGGCTGGATGCGGTCAGGATCGGGGTCGAAAACTCGGTAAAGCCGATGTCCTCCATCCGCCGCCGGGTTTCGCGGATAATCGCGGTGCGGGTCATGATGTTGGCGTGCAGCGTTTCGCGCCGCAGGTCGAGGAAGCGATAGCGCAGCCGCACGTCCTCGGGGTATTCCTGCTCACCCGCCACCGGCAGCGGCAGTTCCCCGGCGCGGCTCAGCACAGTGGCGGCCTTGGCATAGACCTCGATTTCACCGGTCGGCAGATTGGCGTTGACCGTGCCTTCGCTGCGGGCCTTGACCAGGCCTTCGATGGTGACCACCGATTCAACCCGCAGCCCTTCGAGAATGGCCAGCGCCGGGCTGTCCACATCGGCGACGATCTGGGTCAGGCCGTAGTGATCGCGCAGGTCGACGAACAGCACGCCGCCGTGGTCGCGCTTGCGGTGAACCCAGCCCGACAGGCGGATCGTCGATCCGACATCGTGTGCGCGCAGCGCGCCGCAGGTGTGCGAACGATAAATATGCATCGAAACTCTTTCCAATCGGCCCACTTTGTTGCAGGGGCGAAAGCGCGGGCTAACAGGCGAATCCCGCGCGTTTGTCAAGCCGAGGCCCCGCACGGGGTCACCTACAGAAGATAAAGATGAAAATACATCCCTTGATCACCACCTCTGCGGCACTCGCGGATCTCTGCGCCCGGCTTTCCAAGGCCCAATTCGTGTGCGTCGACACCGAATTCATGCGCGAGAACACCTATTGGCCCGAACTGTGCCTGATCCAGATCGCCGACAGCGAGGAAGCCGCGGCGATCGATCCGCTGGCCAAGGACATCGATCTTTCCCCGCTGCTCGACCTGCTGGTCGAGAACGAGGATGTGCTCAAGGTCTTCCATGCCGGCGGCCAGGACGTGGAGATCGTCTACAACCTGACCGGCAAGACCCCGCACCCGATCTTCGACACGCAGATCGCGATGATGGCGGTCAGCCAGAGCGAGCAGATCGGCTATTCCAACCTCGTCGAATCGTGGCTTGGCCTGCAGATCGACAAGGGCGCGCGCTTTACCGACTGGTCGCGCCGCCCGCTGACCGAACGCCAGATCGATTACGCGATCGGCGACGTGACCCACCTTGCCAGGATCTTCCCCAAGCTGCTCCAGCGCCTGATCAAGACCGGGCGCGGGGCCTGGCTCGACATCGAGATGGAAAAGCTGGCCGATCCGGCGGGCTACAGGAACGATCCCACCCTTGCCTGGCAGCGGATCAAGGCTGCGGGGCGCAATCCCGCGATGCTCGGCCGGCTCAAGGCGCTGGCCCACTGGCGCGAGATCGAGGCGCAGGACAAGAACCTGCCGCGCGGCCGGATCGCCCGTGACGAGACCCTGGCCGATCTTGCCAGCCATCCCCCCAAGCAGCAGGCCGATCTGGCGAAAGTGCGCGGGCTTTCCGCCGGGTGGAAGGACAACGAGATCGGCAAGCGGCTGATGGCGGCAATCGAGCATGCCAAGCCGCTCAGCGATGCCGAACTGCCCGCGCGCACCCCGCGCGGCGCTCCGCTGGGCAAGGAAGGCGCGCTGGTGGCAGACCTGCTCAAGCTGCTGCTCAAGATCCGCAGCCGCGAGATCGACGTTGCCGCCCGCCTGCTGGCGCGCAGCGAGGATCTTGAGCTGCTCGCCGCCGGAATCCGCGAGCTGCCGCTGCTGCAGGGCTGGCGCTATGACGTCTTCGGCCACGATGCGCTTGACCTTGTCGAAGGCAAACTGGCCTTCGCGGTGGTGAGCGGCAAGCTCAAGATGACCCATGTCGATGATGCGCTTCCCGCCCCCGAGGCCGCTGCATGACCACATACCTGCCCACGCTGAAGCAGTTGCAGTATCTTGTCGCGCTGCACGAGCATGGGCACTTCGGGCGGGCGGCGGATGCCTGCTTTGTCTCGCAATCGACGCTTTCGGCGGGGCTGCGCGATCTTGAAGCCTTGCTGGGGGTGGTGCTGGTCGAACGCACCAGGCGCGCGGTGCGCTTCACGCCGCTGGGCAATGCGGTGGTCGCCAAGGCACACCGGCTGCTGCGCGAGGCCGAGGAACTGAGCGACATGGTCCAGTCGGCGGGCCAGCCGCTGTCGGGCGAAGTGCGGATGAGCGTGATCCCGACCATCGCGCCGTTCCTGCTCCCCCGCATGCTGCCGCGCCTGCGCCGCGAACGGCCGCAACTGAAGCTCTACCTGCGCGAGGAAACCAGCCAGGCCGCGATCGAGAGCCTGCACCACGGCCGCAGCGACTGCGTGCTGCTGGCGCTGCCCTTCCCGACCGGCGAGGTCGAGAGCGAGGTGATCGAGCTTGACGCGCTGTGGGTCGCCTTTCCCAAGGACGACCCGCGCGACCCGCCCGAGGAGATCGCGCCCGAACTGATCGACGAGCACCGCCTGCTGCTGCTCGAGGACGGGCACTGCCTCAAGGAACATGCGCTTGCCGCCTGCAACCGCCCCGAACTGCGCGCCTCCGCCACGATGATCGGAACTTCGCTGCATACGCTGGTGCAGATGGTCGACAATGGGCTTGGCCTGACCATGCTGCCCGAAATGGCGCTCGACGCGGGTATCCTCAACGGCACCGATGTGGTTGCCCGCCCCCTCAGAAGCGACGCCGCCAACCGCGAGATTGCATTGGTCTGGCGCAAGAACAGCCCGCGGGCAGAGGAATTCCGGTTGCTGGCGGAAGAACTGCGGGCGGGTTGAACCGCCTTCAATCCATGTGCTTGATGCCGACCCGCAGATAGTCCCAGCCGGTCACCAGCGTCAGCACCGCCGCGGCCCACAGCGTCGAATGGCCGACCGTGTAAGGGTTGACCCAGCCGCCGGTGAAGGGGATCGCGAAACCGGGCGCGGCGCCCATCAGGATCAGCGCGCCCAGCGCAACCATCTGGAACGTGGTCTTCCACTTCGCCAGCTTGCTGACCGGAACCGAGATGCGCAGCCCGCCAAGGAATTCGCGCAGGCCCGAAACCGCGATTTCGCGCAGCAGGATGATCAGCGCGGCGATCACGCTCCACCCGGCGATGTCGTGGTTGTGGACCAGGATCAGGATCACCGCGGCGACCATGATCTTGTCGGCGATCGGATCGAGGAATTGCCCGAGCTTCGAGACCGCGCCCTGCGCCCGCGCGAGGTAGCCGTCGAAATAGTCGGTGATGCCCATCAGGCAATAGAGCGCAAAGGCGATGGCATAACCGGTCGGCCATTGCGGGAACCACAGCAGCCCGACCAGCAGCGGCACGGCGACGATCCGCGACAGGGTGAGGATGTTGGGCAAGGTCATCATCGCCGCAATCCATAGCGAGCCGCGCGCCGCGGCAAAAGGGTGCACTTTGCGCTTGTTCACACGCCGCTTGTCGCTAGGGTCCGCCGCGATACGGGGAAGCCGCAAAGCCATTCCATGACAACCCAGACCCACCTGATCCACAGCAGGCGCTTCCTGCCGCTGTTCGTGACCCAATTGTTCAATGCTTTCAATGACAACCTGTTCAAGAACGCGATGGTCCTGTTCGTGGTCTACAGCGTCTACCAGTCCGAAAAGGCCGAAGGCCAGTTCAGCGCGATAGCTTCGGCGATCTTCATCCTGCCGTTCTTCGTCCTCTCGGCGGTGTCGGGCCAGCTGGCCGACATGCGCGACAAGGCGCGGATCATCCGGATCGTCAAGGCGGCGGAAATCGGGATCATGCTGGTCGGCGCGGCCGGGCTGCTGCTCGCGTCGCGCGGGATGATGGTCACCACCCTGGCGATCCCGCTGATGCTGCTCGCGCTGTTCGGGATGGGGGTCCATTCCACTTTCTTCGGCCCGATCAAGTACGCGATCCTGCCGCAGCACCTCCATTCCGACGAAGTCCTTGCCGGCACCGGCCTGGTCGAGGCCGGAACCTATATCGCGATCCTGGCCGGGACGATCCTGGCGGGCTGGATCTCGGTCGAATGGGCGGCCGCCGGCGTGGTGCTGACCGCGATCGCGGGCTACATCACCAGCCGCTGCGTTCCCCCCGCCCCGCCGCATCACGAACCCGAACCGCTCGACTTTCACCTGCTGCGCGCGTCGATCACCCTGGTCCGCAACACCAGCCACGACCGGCGGGTGTTCCTGGCGATCATGGCGATCAGCTTCTTCTGGACCATCGGCACCGTGCTGTTCGTCCAGTTCCCGCCGCTGGCCAAGAACGTGCTGACCGCCAGCAAGGAAGTCGCCAGCCTGTTCCTGGTGATCTTCTCGATCGGCGTGGCGCTGGGCTCGATGTCGGTCAACGCGCTGCTCAAGGGCACCGTCTCGGCGCGGTATTCGCCCGGTTCGGTAATCGTCATGGGGCTGTTCGTGGTCGCCTTCTACTTGGTTTGCAGCCAGTGGACCCCCAGGCCGGGCGGGCTGCACAACGTGGCGACCTTCATGGCCGAACCGCTGGCGATTCCGCTGATGGTCGCGCTGCTGGGCATCGCGGTGGCCGGGGGCATGTTCGTGGTGCCGCTCTATGCCTTTTTGACCACGTTCGTCGACAAGTCGCAGACCTCGCGCACGATCGCGGCGAACAACATCGTCAATTCGTTCGCGATGGTGATCGGATCGCTGATCGCCACCGGGCTGTCGTTCGCCGGCGTGCCGATCATCCAGCAGTTGCTGCTCAGCGCGGCGATGTGCCTGGTTTCCGCCTGGCTGGCGCGCCAGCTGGTCGCCGCCGAGCGCGCCGCCTAGGCGATGTAGAGGCTGACCGCGACGAAGCAGGCGCAATAGGTCGCCAGGAAATCGCGCAGATCGGTCAGCCAGCCGTGCCGCGCTTGCGTGACCGCGCGGGGCGCCTCGACCTTGCGGACATGGGCAGGAAGGCTGGCCAGGAACGGATGGCGAGCTGCCTCATCGGTGAGCACAAGCGATCTTCTCATGGACCCGATCGTTAAGAACTTCTCAACCATCGCACCAGCCGGAAAATCGCGGTTAACGGCGGCTTTCCCGTTGTGGGACAGTAACCATCCCGCGCCCGATTCCCACAGCCGCGTTGCCCCGCGCCGCGCCCCCGGCTAAAGCCCCGGAATGACTGATAGCCAGACCGTGAACGGCGGACGCCTGCTCGTCGATTGCCTGATCGCCCAGGGGGCCGACCGCATCTTTACCGTGCCTGGCGAAAGCTTTCTGGCGGTGCTCGACGCGCTGCACGATTCGCCCGAAATCCAGACCGTGATCTGCCGTCAGGAAGGCGGGGCCGCGTTCATGGCCTGCGCCGACGGGGCGATGACCGGGCGTCCCGGCGTCTGCTTCGTCACCCGCGGTCCGGGGGCGACCAATGCCAGCATCGGCGTTCATGTCGCCATGCAGGATTCGCAGCCGATGCTGCTGTTCATCGGCGATGTCGACCGCGGGATGAAGGACCGCGAGGGTTTCCAGGAAGTCGATTTCGGCCAGATGTTCGCGCCCCTGGCCAAGCTGGTCCTGAGGATCGACGATCCCGCGCGCATTCCCGAATATGTCGCCCGGGCATGGTCCGTCGCCCAGGCGGGGCGCCCCGGCCCGGTGGTGATCGCGCTGCCCGAGGATATGCTGCTTGAGGAAGTCAGCGGCGCACAGCCCCGCGCGGCGGTTGTCCGCCCGGCGCAACCCGCCTGCCCCGATGCGATGGGCGTGCTGATGGACCTGATCGCCGATGCCGCCGCCCCGATCGCGATCGTTGGCGGGGCCGGCTGGCACACCAAGGCGCGCGAGCATTTCACCGCCTTTGCCGAGCGGATCGGCCTGCCCGTGGCGGGAGCCTTCCGCCGCCAGGACGCGATTTCCAACGCCAGCAAGGTCTGGGCCGGTAACCTTGGCTATGGTCCCAATCCCAAGCTGGTCGAGCGGATCAGGATGGCCGACCTGGTGATCGCGGTGGGCGCGCGCCTGGGCGAGGCGACCACCGACAGCTACACCCTGCTGACCCCCGAACATCCAGGCCAGCTGCTGGTCCACGTCCATCCCGACCCGAACGAGCTGGGCCGCGTCTACCGCCCCGATCTGGCGATCTGCGCCGACATGGCCGAATTCGCTGAAGCGGCGGATTACCTCGATGCAGACATCGTGCCTTTCGATGCCGGCGAGGAAGCCCACCTTGAATGGCTGGAGTGGACCAGTGCCAGGCCCGCCCCCTACCCGCTCGACATGGCCGCCTGCGTCACCGCGATGCGCGCCAGCTTTCCGGATGACAGCATCATCTGCAACGGCGCGGGCAATTTTTCCGGCTGGTGGCACCGCTATTGGCACTACAACGGCTTTCCCACCCAGCTTGCGCCGACCGCCGGGGCGATGGGCTATGGCGTCCCCGCTGCCGTTGCCGCTGCCCTGCGCCACCCCGAACGCCGCGTGATCGCGCTGGCCGGCGACGGCGATTTCATGATGAACGGGCAGGAACTGGCCACCGCGGTCCAGTATGGCTGCGATCTGCTGGTGGTGCTGGTCGACAACGGAACCTACGGCACCATCCGGATGCACCAGGAACGCGAATTTCCGGGCCGGGTCGTGGGCACCACGCTGCGCAATCCCGATTTCACCGCGCTCGCCGCGGCCTATGGCGGCTGGGCGCAGCGAGTCGAAACGACGGCCCAGTTCGAAGCGGCGCTGGCCGAAGCGCGGGACCGCAAGGGCCTGCGCCTGATCCATGCGCTGATCGATCCCGAACAGCTCAGCGCTGGCGGGGCAACGATTTCGGGGCTGAGGGCGAAAGCGAAGGGCTAGAATGGGATGACCTGACAGAATCTCTCCCCTCCCCTGGGGGAGGGGCTATGCGATACCCTCGGGCTCTAATCGCGCCGCGCCGAACGGATCACGCTTTCGGCCGCTCCGACATGGCAACGATGTGATCCCATTCCTCGGGCTTCACGGTGGAGACCGAGAGGCGGAACTTGGTCAGCAGGTCCATGTCGGCCAGCGCCGGGTCGGCCTTGATTTCCTTGAGTGTCACCGGCCGCCTGAGCTTGCGCACCGGCTTGATCCTGACCGAGGTCCAGCGCCCGGTTTCGTCGGTCGGGTCCTGGAAGCCTTCCTTGGTTACTTCCGCAATCCCAACCACTTCCACCCCGATGTTCGAGTGGTAGAAGAATACCAGGTCGCCCTTCTTCATGGCCCTGAGGTGAAGCCGCGCGGTATAGTTGCGCACGCCGTCCCAGGTGCCCTCGCCCTCGGCCACCAGGTCATCCCAGCCATAGACATCGGGTTCGCTTTTCATCAGCCAGTAGGATTTCATTTTCGTCATGCCAGAACTCGCCAAAGAAGCTATGGCGCGCCCTTGCAGCAGATTTTCGAAGGCGTCCACCTATGCCACTGACTGAAATTCCGGTTCTTTCACTCAACCTGCCCAAGGCCGACTTCGCCAAGGCGATCGGCGACAGCTTCCGCACCTTCGGCTTCGCGATGGTCAAGGACTTCCCGATCGACCGCGCACTGATCGACCGGGCGATGGAAATGTCGAAGGACTTCTTCGCCCTGCCCGAAGCCGAAAAGCGCAAGTATTACGACGCCGCCAAGGCCGGCGCGCGCGGCTACACGCCGTTCGGGACCGAGATCGCCAAGGATGCCAAGGCGCACGACCTCAAGGAATTCTGGCATATCGGCCGCGATCTGCCCGAAGGCAGCCCGCTTGCCGATGCCTCGATGCCGCCCAACGTCTGGCCCGACCGGCCCGAGGGCTTCCGCGAACTGTTCAGCGAACTTTACCGCCAGTACGACGCCACCGGAGCCAGAATCCTTTCCGCGATCGCGATCTACCTGGGGCTGGATGAGCACTGGTTCGACAAGGCGATCGAGGACGGCAATTCGGTGATGCGCCTGCTTCACTATCCGCCGATCGAAAACCTTGAGGGCGAGGCTATCCGCGCCGGAGCGCATGGCGACATCAACCTGATCACGCTGCTGCTCGGCGCCGAAGAGGCCGGGCTCGAACTGCTGTTCCAGGGCAAGACCTGGCTGAACGCCTCGCCGCCCGAGGGCGCGATGGTGATCAACTGCGGCGACATGCTGGAGCGGCTGACCAACCATTACCTGCCCTCGACCATCCACCGCGTGCGCAATCCCAGCCCGGAACGCGCGCGTTACAGCCGGTTCTCGATGCCGTTCTTCCTCCATCTGCGCAGCGATTTTCCGATCCGCACGCTGGAGCAGTGCATCACGCCCGACAATCCGGATCGCTATCCGGACCCGATCACGGCCGACCAGTTCCTCCAGCAGCGCCTGGTGGAAATCGGGCTGAAGAAGTAGCCACCCGAGCCAGATGGCATCAGATTGACGCGGACTCTCCCCTCCCCGAGGGGAGGGGCAATGCGACTTGCAGGGGAAGAGCGGTTTAACGCTATTTTCAGCCTATTTTGCGAGACCCCTCCGAACGCGGCAGGGGGCTTGCACGATGGCATTGGCGCCAAGGTGGTTCGACGGAAAGCGGCAGGATGACAACCGCCTGGGCAATGCCGGGCGCGACGTGGTCGCGCTTGGCATCGCGCTCGCTGCCATTCTGCTGTTCGTCGGCACCGGCGGATCGGTGCTTCCCAAGATCGTCCAGTCGATGCAGGGCCGCGGGCTCGGCCCCGATCGGCTGCTGATCAATGCCCTGCTGCTCAATATCGCGCTGATCATCTTCGGCTGGCGGCGTTACCGCGAATTGACCTGCGAGGTTGCCGAGCGGCGCAAGGCCGAGGAGCAGGCGCGCATCCTTGCCGAACTCGATCCGCTGACCTCATGCCTCAACCGCCGCTCGATCGGACCCGAGGCCGAGGCGCTGACGCAGCAGGCCATGCGGCGCGGCGAGGCGGTGGCCTATGTCATGCTCGATCTCGACCGGTTCAAGCAGGTCAACGATGTCAACGGCCACAGCGCCGGCGATGCCATGCTGCGCGAAAGCGCGCAGCGGCTGCGGCGCGTGCTGGGCGATGGCGGCCTGCTGGCCCGGCTGGGCGGCGACGAATTCGCCGTGGTCGTCCCGTTTGCCCCCAGCCAGTCCGAAGCGGTGGAGCGGCTGGTCGAAGCGCTCATCGCGGCGGTCGGCCAGCCTGTCCTGTTCGACGGACTGGCGCTGGAAACGACGATTTCCGCGGGGATCAGCCGCAGCGACAGCGATGGCGCCGCCACTCCGCAGACCCTGCTGCACAAGGCCGACATCGCGATGTACCAGGCCAAGCGCAACGGCCGCAACCAGCTCGTCTGGTTCGAGCCGAGCATGGAAAGCGAATTGCGATTTCGTTCGGAACTGGAAAACGGCATCCGCCGCGGCATACCAGCGGGTGAATTCGTCCCCTATTACGAAAAGCAGATCGATCTCGAAAGCGGCGAACTGGTCGGCTTCGAAATGCTGGCGCGGTGGAATTCGCCGAAGCTGGGCATGATCGGTCCCGAAACCTTCATCCCGGTGGCCGAGGACATGGGCGTGATCGCCGAGCTTTCGGAATCGCTGATCCGCCAGGCGCTGATCGATGCGCGCGGCTGGAACCCGAAACTGACCCTGTCGATCAATATTTCGCCCCTGCAGCTGCGCGATCCGTGGTTTGCCCAGCATCTGCTCAAGATCCTGGTCGAGGCCAATTTCCCGCCCAGCCGGCTGGAGATCGAAATCACCGAAAGCTGCCTGCACGATAACATCGGCCTGGTTCATTCGCTGATCACCAGCCTCAAGAACCAGGGGGTCAAGATCAGCCTGGACGATTTCGGGACCGGCTATTCATCGCTTTCGCATTTGCGCAGCCTGCCCTTCGACCGGATCAAGATCGACCGCAGCTTCGTGGCCAACCTGCTTGAAGACAAGGACAGCGCCACGATCGTTGAATCGATCATTTCGCTGGGGAGCGCGCTGGGCCTGCCGATCACCGCCGAGGGGATCGAAAGCGAGGAAGTGCTGAACGAGCTGCGCCGCTTCGGCAAGTTCAAGGGCCAGGGCTATCTCTATGGCTTCCCGATGCCTGCCGAGAGCGCCCAGGCCGAACTGGCGCAGCTGGACCTGCTGCTGGAAGCGCCGGCAACAGGTGAAATCGAACCGCGGCGCCGCACCGGCTAGGCTGGACTGCGCGGCCCGCGCGGCCTAGAGCGCGGCCATGCGCGTTCCGTTCATCAAGATGCATGGTCTGGGCAACGACTTTGTCGTGCTTGACGCGCGAGCCGATACCGTGCCCGCGATGACCAATACGCTCGCCGCCGCGCTGGCCGACCGGCAGACCGGGATCGGCTGCGATCAGCTGATCCTGCTTGAACCGTCGACCGCGGCGGATGTGCGGATGCGGATCTTCAACCACGACGGCGGCGAGGTCGAGGCCTGCGGCAACGCCACCCGCGCGGTCGGCCAGCTGCTGGGCCGCAGCGCCAGTATCGAGACGCTGGGCGGGCTGCTGCGGGTCGATCCGGCAGACGGCGGGATCGCGGTCGACATGGGCGAGCCGCGCTTCGAATGGGATCAGATCCCCCTCGCCTATCCGATGGACACGCACCACATGCCCGTGGCCTGGGAAGCGCTGGACAATCCGACCGCGGTCAACGTGGGCAACCCGCACGTGGTGTTCTTCGTCGACGACAACCGCGCGGTGGAACTCGACCGGCTCGGCCCGGAGATCGAGCACGATCCCCTGTTTCCCCAGCGGATCAACGTCAATGTCGCGACGATCGAGGGCCGGACGCGAATCCGCCTGCGCGTCTGGGAACGCGGCGTCGGCGAAACCCGCGCCTGCGGCACCGGCGCCTGCGCCACGGCGATCGGCGCGATGCGCCGCGGACTGGTCGACCGGATGGTGACCGTGGCGCTGGCCGGCGGAGAACTGCGGGTCGAATGGACCGAGGCCGGCCGGATCCGCATGACCGGGCCCGCAACGGAAAGCTTTCGCGGCACATTCGAAAGCGCCGATTTTGGCTGCTGAAGTCATTTCACTGGGCTGCCGGATGAACCTTTCCGAAAGCGAGCAACTGCGCGCGCTGCTGGCGGGCGAGCATGACCTGGTGGTGGTCAACTCCTGCGCCGTCACCGGCGAGGCGGTGCGCCAGACCCGCCAGGCGATCCGCCGCCTGCGCAAGGCAAGGCCCGACGCGCGCCTGCTGGTGACCGGCTGCGCCGCCGAGATCGAACGCGGCGCGCTGGCGGCCATGCCCGAGGTTGACGGGCTGGTGGCCAACACCGCCAAGCTCGATCCGCGCGCGTGGAACGTGCCCGGGCCGCCCGCGTCCGCCTGCGCGACGCACACCCGCGCTTTCATCGCCGTCCAGAACGGCTGCGATCACGCCTGCACCTTCTGCGTGATCCCGCAGGGCCGCGGGCCAAGCCGCTCGCAGCCGATCCCGGCCGTGCTGCGCGCGGTGGAACGCCACCTCGAGGCGGGATGCCGCGAAGTGGTCCTGACCGGCGTGGACCTGACCAGCTGGGGCCATGACCTGGACGGAGCGCCGCGGCTTGGCAGGCTGGTCCAGGCGATCCTTGACCGGTTTCCGGCCCTGCCCCGGCTGCGGTTGTCCTCGCTCGACGGGATCGAGATCGATCCGTTGCTGTTCGATCTGATCGCGGGCGAAAGCCGGATCATGCCGCACCTCCATCTCTCGCTGCAGCACGGCGACGATCTGATGCTCAAGCGGATGAAGCGGCGGCATCTGCGGCGCGATGCGGTGGAGCTTGTCGGCGCGCTGGGGGCCCGGCGCCCCGATCTTGCGGTTGGCGCGGACCTGATCGCCGGGTTCCCGACCGAATGCGACCGCGCCCACCAGGCCAACCTGTCGATCGTGGCGGAACTGGGCGTGGTGCACGGCCATGTCTTTCCCTATTCCGCCCGCCCCGGCACGCCGGCCGCCCGAATGCCGCAGGTGCCGTCCACCGCGATCAAACGGCGCGCCGCCGAACTGCGCGCGGCGGTGGCCGCAGCGCGCGCCGGCTGGCTCGAGTCGCTGGTGGGCAAGCCGCAGCCGGTACTTGCAGAGCGCGACGGAACGGGCCATGCGCCGAACTTCGCAAGGGTGGCCTTGCCGCCCGCAGTGCGCGCCGGAGAGATCGTGACCATTACCCCCACCCGCATTGTCGAAGGCCTGCTGGCATGAGCGGAGAAAGCTGGACCGACCGCGTCTTTGGCGGCTTTCGCAAGACCTCCGAGCGGCTGAGCGAAAACCTTTCGGGAATCGTCAGCAAGACCCGGCTCGACGATGGCCAACTCGACGCGATCGAAGACGCGCTGATCCTTTCCGACCTTGGCCCGCGCGCCGCCGCCCGGATCCGCGACAAGCTGGCCGGCGAGCGGTTCGAGCGCGGCGCCGACGAAGCCGCGATCAGGCAGGCCGTGGCCGAGGAAATCGCCGCGATCCTGCGCCCGGTTGCCAGGCCGCTCGACGTGGTCGCCTTCCCGCGTCCGCAGGTGATCCTGGTGATCGGGGTCAACGGATCGGGCAAGACCACGACGATCGCCAAGCTGGCGCACTATTTCTCCGAGCTTGACTATGGCGTGATGCTGGCGGCCGGCGACACTTTCCGCGCGGCGGCGATCGGCCAGCTGGCCGTATGGGCCGAACGGGTCGGCGTGCCGATCGTCACCGGGCCGGAAGGCGGCGATCCTTCGGCGGTGGTGTTCGATGCGGTCAGGGCCGCGACCGAGCAGGGCATCGACGCGCTGATCGTCGACACCGCCGGGCGCCTGCAGAACAAGCGCGAGCTGATGGACGAACTGGCCAAGATCCGCCGCGTGCTGGGCCGGCTCAATCCCGAGGCTCCGCACGACGTGGTGCTGGTGCTCGATGCCACCAACGGGCAGAATGCGCTTCAGCAGATCGAGATCTTCAAGGAGGTGGCGGGCGTGACCGGCCTGATCATGACCAAGCTGGATGGCACTGCGCGCGGCGGCGTACTGGTCGCGGCGGCCGAGCAATACGGCCTGCCAATCCACGCCATCGGCGTCGGCGAAAAGCTCGATGACCTGCGCCCCTTCGACCCCGACCTGGTCGCACGCGTGATCGCGGGGGTGGCGTGACATTGCGAGTTGCCCTCCCCTCACCGCCCGTCCTGAGCCTGTCGAAGGACAGTGTTTTCACGGTGCTTCGACAGGCTCAGCACGAGCGGGTCTGGATTGGGAACCGATATGACTGAGCGGGCACAAGGTGCGTCCAAACCCAAATCCGGCTGGCTCAACCTGCTGGTCGATTATGGACCGGTGCTGGTCTTCTTCCTGGTCTATCGCCATTTTTCCCCGGCGAAGGATGGCGATCCGGTCGGCCAGATGGTCGCCGTGATCAAGAGCACCGGCGCTTTCATGGTCGCCTCGGTCACGGCGCTGGTGTTCTCGCGGCTGAAGTTCGGCCGGGTATCTCCGATGCTCTGGCTTTCGACCTTGCTGATCGTCGGCTTCGGCGGATTGACCATCCTGCTGCGCGAGCAGATCTGGATCCAGATCAAGCCAACCGCGATCTACCTGATGTTCGGAACCGTGCTGCTGGTCGGGTTCTGGCGCAGGCAGGCCTACCTCAAGTATCTGCTCGAGGCGGCGTTCGAGGGGCTCAGCGAGCAGGGCTGGCTCAAGCTGTCGCGAAACTGGGGAATCTTCTTCTTCTTTCTGGCCGCACTCAACGAAGTGCTGCGCCAGATGCTGACCTTCGACAACTGGATCGCGGCCAAGCTGTGGGTCTTCATGCCGCTGTCGTTCCTGTTCACTTTCACCCAGCTGCCGATGCTGATGCGCCACGGACTGCTGCGCGAGGCCGAGGAGGAAGTGATCGCCGACCCGCCGCATGAGTGAAAACACCAAGCGAGAAGGGTGACAAGCGTACGCTTTCGCGCAATAGTGCCCCGGCATGGCTCCGCCGGGATGCCAATCGGAATGTGACCCAACTAGAACCAAAAGGGGGAATCAATGGCCAAGTTTTTCGGAAATCTGCACCTTGTGCTGCTCGCCGGCCTCGTGCTGGCGCTGGCGGTGATGTTCCACTACCAGACCGCCTCTGAAGGCGCGTTGCCGATCAATGCCAATACCGTGCTGCGCTGGCTGCACATCTTCTTTGGCATCGTCTGGATCGGCCTGCTCTATTACCTCAACTTCGTCCAGGTGCCGACCATGCCGGCGATCCCCGCCGAGCTCAAGGGCGGCGTGACCGGCTATATCGCGCCGAAGGCCCTGTTCTTCTTCCGCTGGGGCGCGGCCTTCACCGTGCTGACGGGCCTGTGCATCGCTTTCGTGGCCGGATACGGCCACCGCGCACTGACCTTTGCCGGGGCCACCGCGGCAGAGAACCTGATCGGGCTCGGCATGTGGCTCGCCCTGATCATGGCCTTCAACGTGTGGTTCATCATCTGGCCGGCGCAGAAGAAGATCCTCGGCCTTGTCGAAGCGACTGCCGAGGAAAAGGCCGCGGTCGGTCCGCGCGCGCTCTACGCCAGCCGCACGAACGTTCTGCTGTCGATCCCGATGCTCTACTGCATGGTCAGCGCGAACCTCGGCTGACCAGCACTTTCCAGTCCACCGAGGGCGCGGCGCTCCTTCCCCGGGGCGCCGCGCTTTTCTTTTGCCCGCAGCATGCTAACCCGCATGCCATGACTGCCCAGATCGATCCCTTCAAGGCCATGTTCGTCTCCGCGCTTGCCCACCGCCTGCAGAGCGAAGGGCGCGACGTGATCCACATGGAATTCGGCCAGCCTTCCACCGGCGCCCCCGCGCGCGCCATCGCCGAAGCGCACCGCGTGCTCGATGCCGATGCGATGGGCTACTGGGAAAGCCAGCCGCTCAAGCAGCGGATCTGCCAGCACTACCAGGACTGGTACGGGGTCGAGGTTGTCCCGGCGCAAATTGTGCTGACCTGCGGCGCCTCGCCCGCGCTGGTTCTCGCGCTGAGCAGCTGCTTTGCCCCCGGCGCGCGGGTGGCGCTGGCCCGGCCCGGCTACGTTGCCTATCGCAACAACCTCAAGGCGCTGCACATGGTGCCGCTGGAAATCGACTGCGGGCCGGACGAACGCTTCCAGCTTTCCGCCGCGGCCATCGCCGCGCTCGATCCGGCGCCCGACGGGGTGATCCTGGCCAGCCCCGCCAACCCGACCGGAACGATCATCCCGCGCGAGGAACTGGCCGCGATCGCACAGGTCTGCCGCGAACGCGGGATCACGGTGATCTCGGACGAGATCTACCACGGCATTTCCTATGGCATGGAAACCCCATCAATCATCGAGGTCATGCCCGAGGCCTGGGTGGTCAATTCGTTCTCGAAGTATTTCAGCATGGCCGGGTGGCGGCTCGGCTGGCTGGTGGCGCCGCGCGAAGGGATCGACGCGGCGCGCGCCCGGATGAGCAACCTGTTCCTCACCCCGCCCAGCCTGGCCCAGCACGCCGGGCTGGTGGCGATGGACTGCACCGAGGATCTCGAAGGCCACATCAGCACCTATGCCCGCAACCGCGAACTGCTGCTGGCCGCGCTGCCCGAACTGGGCCTGGCACGGATCGCCCCGCCCGACGGCGCCTTCTATGTCTATGCCGATGTTTCGGACTATACCGACGACAGCATGGAATTCTGCAAGCAGCTGCTCGAGGCCACCGGAGTCGCCACTGCACCCGGAATCGATTTCGATCCGGTCCACGGCAACCGCTTCGTCCGCTTCAGCTTCGCCGTTTCGACCCCGCTGATCGAGGAAGCCATCCGCCGGATGAAGCCGTGGTTCGCCGAACGCAACCGGGGGCGGAGGAGCTAGGTTTGCCCTATCCATTGCCGTCATCCTGAACTTGTTTCAGGATCCATCGTGCCAAACAGACAATCGATTTGAGACGCGAAATGGACCCTGAAACAAGTTCAGGGTGACGGGTCTACATATGAGGCGAAAGGCGGAGCCACGTCGCCAACCTCGAAACCATTCTTCGTCACCCCGGGCCTGACCCGGGGTGACGTATACCTCAGCATCGGACCCTAAATCTCGACCTGGCTGCCGAGTTCGACCACGCGGTTGCTGGGCAGGCGGAAGAATTCCATTGCGCTGGCGGCGTTGCGCAGCATCCAGGCGAACAGCTTTTCGCGCCAGATCGCCATCCCGGGCTTGCCCGAGGCGATCAGCGTCTGGCGCGAGAGGAAGAAGCTGGTCTTCATCATCTCGAACGGGCCGCCGCAGATGTCCTGCCGCTTGAGCGCCGAGGGAATGTCGGTTTCCTCGAGGAAGCCGTATTTCAGCACCATCCGGTAGAAGCCCTGACCAAGGTCCTTCACCGAACAGCGCTTGTCCTCGTCGACGAAGGGCACGTCCTGGATCGCCACGGTCAGGATCACCACGCGTTCGTGCAGCACCTTGTTGTGCTTGATGTTGTGGAGCAGCGCGGAAGGTACGCCGGAATTGGTGCTGGCCATGAAGATCGCCGTTCCCGGCACGCGGGTGGCGCTCGAATGGGCGCTCTTGGCGAAGACTTCCATCGGGATGGTGCCCTCGGCCATCGACTGGCGCATCAGCGCCCGTCCGCGCGACCAGGTGGTCAGCAACGTGAAGATCCCCAGGCCGATCGCCAGTGGCACCCAGCCGCCCTGCGGAACCTTGATCAGGTTGGCGCCGAGATAGGTGATGTCGACCAGGAAGAACAGCGCGACCAGCGGGATCGATTTCCACGCCGGCCACTTCCACAGGCTGAACAGCACCACCGTCAGCAGGATCGTATCGATCGTCACCGCGCCGGTCACCGCGATGCCATAGGCCGCGGCAAGGTTGCTCGATGAACGGAAGAACAGCACCAGCAGGATCACCGCGATCATCAGCGCCCAGTTGACCACCGGGATATAGATCTGCCCCGCCGCCGCGGCGCTGGTGTGCTTGATCGAAACGCGCGGCACGAAGCCCAGCTGCACCGCCATCTGGGTGAGCGAAAACGCGCCCGAGATCACCGCCTGGCTGGCAATGATCGTTGCCAGCACGGCCAGGATCACCACCGGGATGCGGATCAGGTCGGGGATCATCAGGAAGAACGGGTCCTTGATCAGCTGGACCGATTCTTCGTAAGGCACGCTCATCACCATCGCGCCCTGGCCCATGTAGTTGAGCAGCAGGCAAGGCAGCACGAAGCTGAGCCACGAAACCCCGATCGGCTTGCGCCCGAAATGGCCCATATCGGCATAGAGCGCCTCGGCCCCGGTGACGGCCAGCACCACGCTGCCCATCGCCACGAAGGCCCGGAACCCGTCGGCCTGGAAGAAATGAAACGCGTTGAGCGGATTGAGCATGTGAAAGATGATGCTGGGCATCTTGAAGATGTGCAGCACGCCCAGCGCCGCCAGGGTCAGGAAGTAGACGATCATCACCGGCCCGAACAGCATCCCCACCTTGGCCGTCCCGCGCGACTGGATCGCGAACAGGCCGATCAGGATGACCAGCGCGATCGGCACGATGAACGGCTCGAAGCCCGGGCTGACATAGGTAAGGCCTTCGGTTGCGGACAGCACCGACATGGCCGGGGTGATGATCGAATCGCCATAGAACAGCGCGGTGGCAAAGACCCCCAGCAGCACGATCGGCGCGGTCCAGCTGGCGCCTTCGGTCTTGCGGTTGATCAGCGCGAGCAGCGCCAGGCTGCCGCCCTCGCCCTTGTTGTCGGCCTTCATGATCGTGAGCACGTATTTGAACGTCACCACGATCATCATCGACCAGAAGACCAGGCTCAGCACCCCGAAGATGTGCACCGGATCGACCTGGATGCCGGGCGCGCCGTGGTGCGAGGCAAAGGTTTCGCGAAAGGCATAGAGCGGGCTGGTGCCGATGTCGCCAAACACGACGCCCACCGCGCCCACCGCAAGCGTCAGCAGACTGCCGTGGTGGTGGCCGTGCCCGCCCTGATTATCCGGAATTTCGTCTCCGCTCGGGGCTGCAGTGCCATCATGCACGCCGGCGCCGGAAGCAATGGCTTCGTTCATGCGACTATATACCCCTGCAAACCCTGCGAAACAGGCGGGAAATCAGCCGCCGCGCCTAGCACCAAGCAAAGGGGCGGTCCAGCATGTCAAGCGACTATTGCCCCGGCTTGGCACGCTCGGCAAGGAAACGGTCAAGCTCGTCCAGCCGGGCCTGCAGGTCGGCCCGCCAGGGGGCGTCAGCCGGCGAACGCGCCAGCAGGTCGGCCCACATCTTCCGGCCCTTTTCAAGTTCGCCGTTCTGGAGCATCGCCAGGCCGAGGAAGAACGGCGGACCGGGGTGCCTGGGATCGGCCTCGATCGCGCGGCCATAGGCATAGTGCGCCGCCGGAGTCAGCGCGCCATCGGCATGGGCAACCAGGTTGTTGGCCACCGCCAGCCAGGCATCGGCGTTGCCGGGATTCCGCTCCGCCGCGCCCAGCGCCAGCGATGCGGCATCGCCGAAAGAACCGTTGCGCGCGAGGGCATCGGCGGTAACCAGCAGCCGGTCGCCGGATATCGTTCCGCCCTGCGAGAGCTGGTGCCGCGCCTCGACCAGCGCCTTGCCCGATTTGGCCACATCGGCCGCAGCGGCCTTGGGCGCTCCCGCGAGGTCGGGGCGGGCCTGGAAGGCGAACCCGGCAAGGCCGAACAGCAGCGCCGCGACGATTGCCTCCCATCCCTTGCGCGGCGCCTTGAACACCAGCACCAGCACGCCGAACGCGGCCAGGGCAAGCCCGGCGGCGAGGATCCAGCCCATCACGCGTCTCCCCTCGCCAGGCGGCGGCGCAGCTGGAAGGCCGCGAAGGCCAGCAACAAGACCGGCGCGGCGAACAGCGGCCAGGTCAGGCCGGTCACGCGCGGAGCGTAGGAGACATAGTCGCCATAGCGATCGACCAGCCAGGCGCGGATCGCTTCGGGCTGTTCGCCCGCCTTGATCCGCAGCCGGATCTGGTTGCGCAGGTCGCCGGCGATCTGGGCATCCGAATCCGCGATCGACTGGCCCTGGCATTGCAGGCAGCGGATCGTCTGCATCAGCGCCTGGGCCTCGGCCTCCTTGGCCGGGTCTTCCAGCTGGACATAGGCATAGGGCGCCGCCGGCATCGAATCGTCAGCCAGCACCGGAGCCGCGATCTGCAGCATGACGGCAAGCAGCAAGCGCTTCATTGCCCGGCCTCCCTGACCTTTTCGGCGATCATTTCCACCTGTTCGGGCCGGATATCGCCGATGTGCTGATAGCGGATCACGCCCTTGCCATCGATCACGAAGCTTTCCGGCACTCCCGACGAGCCGATCGCGAACTGGATCGCGCTGACATCGTCGGCGCCGATGCGCGAAAAGGGATTGCCGTTGCGCTGGAGGAAGGTCTTCAGTTCATCCGGCCGGTCGCGGATCGCAATGCCGACCACATCGACCCCAAGGGCGCGCAATTGCGCCAGCTGCGGCGCTTCGGCCGCGCACGGCACGCACCACGATGCGAACACGTTGAGCAGGCGCGGCTTGCCATCGGCCATGTCGGCAAAGCTCAGCCCCGGCCGTTCGTCGCTGGCGGCGCGCAGCGAAAACTGCGGCAGCGGCTTGCCGATCATCGCGCTCTTGATGTCGCGGTCGCCGGGACGCAGCAGGCCGTAAAGCACCAGCGCCACAAAGGCACAGAACAGCACCAGGGGGAGCCACAAGGCCCACCTGGACGGGGTCTTGGATGCGTGAGCCGTCATCGTCCCTGCCTCTTGCGGCGATAGGCGATCTTGTCGACCGCGACGAGGCGGCGAATGTCGCTGGACACCCGGCCGAGCAATGCCAGCAATCCGCCCAGCGCGATCAGCATTCCGCCCAGCCAGATCAGCGTGACGAACGGCTTCCACCACAGGCGAAGCTGCCAGCGCCCGTCCTCGGCCTGATCGCCCAGCACGGCATAGAGTTGGCCGTTCCAGCGAGTCGCCAGCGCGCTTTCGGTAGTCGGCTGCGGCGGCGACCAGAAGGCGCGCGCCTGGGGCTTGAGCGAGATCGCCCGGCCCTCGGCATAGCGAGCCTCGAGCGTGGCTTCGAGCGCGGTCCAGTTCGGCCCGGCGACGGGTTCCACCTTGGCGAAAGTGAGCGACCAGGGGCCGACGGCGACCTTGTCCCCCACCCGCGCCGCAACCAGCCTCTCGGTGGTGAAGGCGCTGTCGCAGGCCATGCCCGCCAGCGCCAGCGCGACCCCGAAGTGGGCCACGACCATGCCCCACAGCGGCAAGCGCACCGTGCGCAGATTGCGGCCGCGCAGCGGCATGATGCTGGCCACGACCAGCCCCGCCGCCAGCGCCAGGCCCAGCATCGGCAGCACACCGATCCCGCGCCAGATGCCGAACGCCAGTCCGCCAAGCGCAAGCAGCGCCGGAACCAGCAGCATCCCGGCCACCCGCTTCATGGTGTCGCGCCGCCAGTGCAGCAGCGGACCCACCGCCAGCACCACCAGCATCGGCAGCACGAAGATCGCGGTTGCCGGGTTGAAATAGGGCGGACCGACCGAAACCTGCGCGCCGACAGTCTCTGCCACCAGCGGGTAAAGCGTGCCGACCAGCACGATCCCCAGCGCACCGGTGAGCATCACGTTGTTGAACACCAGCGCGCCCTCGCGGCTGGTCAGGGCAAAGCGCTCTCCTTCGGTCACCGTGGCGGCGCGCAGCGCGAAGATCGTCAGCGCGGCGCCGATGTTGATCGCCAGCAACGCCAGGATGAACTGCCCGCGGGTAGGATCGACCGCAAAGGCGTGGACCGAAATCAGGATGCCCGACCGCACCAGGAACGTCCCGACCATCGACATCGAGAAGGCGACCACTCCCAGCATCACGGTCCAGGCCCGCAGCGCATTGCGCGCCGCCAGAACCGAAACCGAATGCAGCAGGGCGGTTGCCGCCAGCCACGGCATCAGGCTGGCATTCTCGACCGGATCCCAGAACCACCAGCCGCCCCAGCCGAGTTCGTAATAGGCCCAGTAGGAGCCGAAAGTGATCCCCAGCGTCAGGAATATCCAGGCGCCCAGCACCCAGGGGCGCATCGCGCGGGCAAAGGCCGGCGACACCTCGCGCGTCAGCAAAGCGCCCACGGCAAAGCTGAAGGCGATCGAAAGCCCGACATAGCCGACGTAAAGCGTCGGCGGATGGAAGGCGAGGCCGGGATCCTGCAAGAGCGGGTTCAGTCCCTGCCCCTCGGGCGCCGCGGGATCGAGCCGGGCAAACGGGTTGGAAGCGAACAGCAGGAAGGCGTAGAACCCCAGGCTGACAAAGGCCTGCGCGGCAAGCGTTGCCAGGATCGTCGGTTCGGGCAGCCGCCGCTCGACGAGCGCCACCACGCCCCCGGCCGAGGCCATGATCGCCACCCACAGCAGCATCGAGCCTTCGTGGTTCCCCCAGGCCCCGGCGAACTTGTAGAGGAACGGCTTGGCCGAGTGCGAATTCATCGCCACCAGCGCAACCGAAAGGTCGGTCTGGCAGAACACTGTGATCAGGCAGATCATGGCCAGCGCCACCAGCGCGCCCTGCACCATCGCCACGGGGCGCACCACTGCGGCAAGCGGGTTCACGGGATTGCGCAGCGCGAGCAAACCACCCGCCAGCTGCAGCGCCGCAAGCGCGGCGGCCAGCCACAATGCCGCAAGACCGAAAGTGGCGATCACCGGGTTTCTTCCACCGTCTTGCGGGCCTGTCCGGCGGTCATGTCCTTCATCTCGCGCGGGACATATTTCTCGTCATGCTTGGCGAGCAGGTTATCGGCCACGAAAGTGCCGTCGGCCCCGCGCTTGCCCTCAGCCACTGCACCGGACCCTTCCTTGAACAGGTCGGGCACGATTCCCGTAAAGCGCACCGGCACCCTGGCCTTGCCATCGGTGATGACAAAGCGAACGGTCACCCCATCGGCGTCGCGCTGGATCGATCCGGTTTCGACCATCCCGCCCAGCCGCACCGGACGGTCAGGCGCTGGAGGATTGGCCGTCATTTCGGCCGGCAGGTAGAAGAAGCTGGCCTGGCTGCGCAGCCCCCAGGCGGCCAGAAGCCCTGCCCCGATCAGTGCGGCAAGCGCTATCAGCACCAGCACCAGGCGCTGGTGCTTCGCCTTGATCGGCTGGTTCATTGCTCGCGGCTCCTTTCGCGGCGCGCTTCGGCCCTGAGCATCGCCAGCCAGCTCTGCGCGACGAGCAGGCCCGTTCCCGCGATGCCCAGCACGTAGGAAGCGACCACGAAAGTCCAGTGGTTCAGGTTTTCAGACATCGGCGCCATCCATCGCCCGGCGGCGCAGACGCGCTTCGGCCTGCTGATCGGCCAGGATCGTGCGCATCCGCATCAGCACCACCGCGCCGAATACCAGCGAGAAGCCAAGATTGGCCGCCATCAGGCCCCACAGGAACTCGGGCGCCATTTCCGACTTGCCCATCGAGATCGAGGGCGGCTGGTGCAGGCTGTTCCACCACAGCACCGAATAGTGGATGATCGGAATGTTCACCGCGCCCACCAGGCCGAAGATCGAAGGAATGCGCGATCCGGCCTGCCCGTCGCGGTTCGCCGCATCGGCCAGCGCCAGATAGGCGCAGTAGAGAAAGAACAGCACGAGCATGCTGGTCAGCCGCCCGTCCCAGACCCACCAGGCACCCCAGGCCGGGCGGCCCCACAGCGATCCGGTGACCAGGCACAGCAGCGCAAAGAAGGCGCCCGGCAGCGCGATCGCGCGCGCCGCGATGCCCGCAAGCGGATGACGCCAGACCAGTTCGGCCAGGCTGGCGGCGGCGATCGCGCTCCACCCGCCCATCCCCAGCCAGGCGGCGGGAACATGGATGAACAGGATCCGCACCGATTCACCCTGCAACTTTTCCGGCGGAGCGCCCAGCAGTCCCCAGGCCAGCGAAAGCGCCACAAGCACGGCGCCGCACCCCAGCAAGGGCATGGTCAGGGCCCGGGCAAGGCGCAGGAAACGGGCGGGATTGGCGAAGCCGTGCATGAAGCCTGAGAGCGTTAGAATCTGCGCCCCGCTTTGGCAGGACCGCGCCCCTGCGGCAAGCGCGAACTCGCCGCGAAATCCCCTGCTGAGTGATCCTGCGCAACCGGGAAAATGGGGCGATCGATGGGGTTCGAACCCACGACCTCCGGTACCACAAACCGGCGCTCTAACCAACTGAGCTACGATCGCCACGGCCCGCCGCGTTTGGCAACAGGCTTGCAGGGGCGGGCCTTTTGCACATGGCGATTGCGAAGGGAAGCGAAAACTGCGCGGCGGGGCCGAAGGCGCGCCGGCACCTCGCGGGATTATGGAGCGGGCGATGGGGGGAAAATTAACCTTCCTTCCCTAGCCTTACGGACAAATACGAAGTGGAGAAGCCCGCAAGTGGTTGCAAAGATGAAACAATCCGGGCTTGAATCACCCCCACCGCGCCCCAACACCCGCCGCGTCTCGCGCCGCGTCGCCGAAGCGATCGCGACGGTGAAATCGTCTGGCGGTGAACGCTGCACGGCGCGTATCCGCGATGTCTCGGTATTCGGTTGCAGCCTGGTGTGCGATGCCAAATGGCTGCGCACGGGCATGTTCGTGACGGTTCAGCTGACCAGCGAATGGTCGATCCAGGCGATCGTGCGCTGGGCGCGCGACGGAACCGGCGGGGCCGAATTCCTGCGTCCGATCAGCGATGCCGAAGCGCACGCGATTTCGAGCGAATAGACGGCCCGCGGGCAAGCCAAAACAAGAAGGGCGGCCCCGCGAGGCCGCCCTTTGTATTTGGAGCTGCTTGCCGCTCAGTTCGACTTGAGCGTAAGGCCACCGAAGCGCTTGTTGAACTGCGCCACGCGGCCGCCCTGATCGAGCTGGCGGGTGCCGCCGGTCCAGGCCGGGTGCGAG
Organism: Sphingomonadaceae bacterium; assembly: GCA_046348665.1. GTDB lineage: Bacteria > Pseudomonadota > Alphaproteobacteria > Sphingomonadales > Sphingomonadaceae > Novosphingobium. The sequence goes on from JAXMDV010000002.1 coordinate 510,799, forward strand.
GTGGGATCGATTTCCAGCACCAGCGTGTCGCCTTCCTTGCCCCAGGTGGAGCGGGTTTCGAACACGGTGCCGTCGGTCATCTGCACCTTGATCATGTGATAGTCGGGATGGGTATCGGCCTTCATGGATCGGTCTTTCGCTAGTGGCCGGTTCCGACCGGCCTGGAAACAGAAGCGGCGCGCATAGCCGCGCCTTGGCTATTTGTCCAGCCTTTCGGCGGATCGGCCGAAAGGCTCAGGCGTCGGCGATCATCGCGGTGAACTGGACCTCGCAGGTAACCTTGCCCTCGATCGAGGCCTTGCCCCAGAACTTGCAGACGCGCGAGCGCTTCTGGACGAAGCCCGCCTCGAGCGTCAGCAGCACGCCGGGTTCCACCGGCGCACGGAACTTGGCTTCCTCGATCGCCATGAAATAGACCAGCTTGCCGGTTCCGGCGAGGCCAAGGCTTTCGATCGCGAGGATGCCGGCGGCCTGGGCCAGCGCCTCGATCTGGAGGACACCCGGCATGATCGGGCGGCCCGGAAAGTGCCCCTGGAAGAAGCCTTCGTTGAAGCTGACCGCCTTGACCGCGGTAATCGCTTCCTCGCCGACTTCGAGCACCCGGTCGACCAGCAGCATCGGATAGCGATGCGGCAGCGCGGCCAGGATCTTCGGGATGTCATAGGCCGAAGACCCGGCCGCTGCTGTTTCGCTCATCGTCTGCCCCCTGCCCTGGCCTTAGCGGCCTTCAGGCTGCGGACCGGCCGGCTTGGGCGGCGTGGCGGCGGGAGCCGGAGCCGGCGTTCCCGCCGGACGCGCGGCGCCAGCCTGCTGCTGCTGCGCGGCCTGGGCTTCGCGCACGCGGCGCGGCTGCCAGCCGGTGGGCGGCGTGATCTGGACCGAGGGGACCAGCACGTTGAGTTCGGCGACGATCGCCCCGGTCAGGTCGTACTGCGGGGCAGCGACCAGCACCGAATCGGGCGCGAGCAGCAGCGAAATCCCGCGCCGGCCCAGCACGTTCTGAACGGCCTGGGGCAGCTTTTCAGAGATCTGTTCGACGACATATTCTTCCGAAAGCTGCGAGGGGACCAGCATCTGCTTGACGTCGGCTTCGCCCTGGCCCTGCAGCTTGTTGATTTCCCGGGCCTGCTGTTCGAGCTGCGCGTCGGGCGCCTTCGCCTTGATGTCGGCGTTGAGCTTGTCCATCTTCGGCTGGATCTGGTCGTCCCAGTACTTGGCGCGGGCCTGGGCCGCATCGTAGGTCGGCTTGTAGACCGACTGGCGCTGCTGAGCGGCCGCGCGATAGGCGTTGGTGTTGGCAACGGCCACCTGGAGATCGGCGGTGCCGACGCCCGGCAGCAGCGTGGCGCGCGGCGCGGCGTTCGCGGCGCCGGCGGTCGGAGCGGGCGCCGCAGCCTTCTTCGCGGCCTGGGCATTGGCCGGACCGGCGCCGAGCGCCAGGGCCAGAGCGAGGCCGGCGACAGTGGTGAGGATCTTGGTCATCAGAATTGGGTTCCTACGTTGAAAGTAAATGCCTTGGTGTCGTCGCCATCGACCTTGAGCAGGGTCTTGGCGAAGTCGATGCGGAAGGGGCCGAAGGGCGAATTCCAGTTGACCCCGATACCCACCGAAACGCGCGGCTTGGCGGAATTGCCCACAAAGAATTCCTGGAACGGCGTGCCCGTGGTGATGCCGTCGGCCACGCCGGTGCAGGTTGCCGGCAAGGTCGGGATCCCGGCCTGGCTGGTGGCATAGCCGCTGGTCGCGACCCCGTTGCAGACCTGCGAATAGGGGAAGGTCAGCGGCAGCGGATTGGGCGAGGTCACGCCCCAGACCGCGCCGGCATCGACGAACACCGACGGCCTGAGCCCCATTTCCTTGGCGCCCGAGCCGAGCGGAATTTCGACTTCGGCGTGGGCGATGTAGTAATAGTGCCCGCCGATCGCGTCATCCGACCACGAATTGCGATCGGTGGCAAAGGTTCCCGAGGTGACGTCATAGGGCTTGCGCAGCACGCGCGGACCGATCCCGCGGATGTCGAAGCCGCGCATCTGCGGCTCGCCCAGGTAGAACCGGTCGGTCAGGCGAACGTCGTCGACGCCGTTCTGCGCATTGCCGAGATCGTTGAGCGCGAAGATCGCGCCGCCTTCGGCCCGCAGCGAGAAGATGAACCCCTTGCCCAGCGGATAGTACTGCGCCGCGTTGACCCGGCCGCGCGCATATTTCACCGAACCGCCAAGCCCGGCGAATTCCGTGCTGAACGAAAGCGCCCGGCCGCGCGAAGGCCGCATCCGGTTGTCGAGCGTGTCGTAGATCAGCGTCATGCCCAGGATCGAGCTGGTCCGCTTGCCGATCGCATCGCACAGATAGCGCCCGGCGATCAGCGGATCGCATTCGAGCAGCGGCGGGTTCTGGCGGGTGGTGTAGTAGAGCGACGGATCGACCGTCACGTCGTCGAAGTTCAGCGTGTAGCTGCCGACGAACGACACATATTCGGTCAGCGGCACCCCGGCGCGGACCTGGAAGCCGGTGGTGGTGTTCTTGTAGATCGTGTTGCGGTTCGAATTGAGGTAGTTGAAGCTGTTGGTGTCGCGCCGATAGACGTTGACCGCCGCCGAGACGTTGCGATCGAACAGATAAGGCTCGGTGAAGCTGACATCGACCTGCTTCGAATACTGCGAATAGGCAAGGTTGAGCCCGATCGTCTGCCCGCGCCCGCGGAAATTGCGCTGTTCGATCGAACCCTGGAAGATCAGCTTTTCAAGGCTTGAATAGCCCGCCGAAAGCTGGAGCTGTCCGGTCGGCTTTTCCTCGACATTGGCTTCGAGCACGATCCGGTCAGGCGCCGAACCGGGCTTCTGCTCGACCTCGAACTTTTCCTGGAAATAGCCCAGCGAATTGATGCGCGCGGTCGAGCGCTTGACCTGAAGCGAGTTGAACGCATCGCCTTCGGCCAGGCGGAATTCGCGGCGCACGACCTTGTCCTGGGTCAGCGTGTTGCCGTTGACGTCGATCCGTTCGACATAGACGCGCGGTGCTTCCGCAATCTGGAAGGTCAGACCCATTGTCAGGTCTTCCTTGTTGCGGTTATAGTCGGGCCGCACGTCGGCGAAGGCATAGCCGAATGCGCCCAGCGTTTCGTTCAGCCGGTCGATGGTGTCCTCGACCATCTTGGCGTTGTACCAATCGCCCTTCTTCATCGGCAACTGCTTGGCCAGGCGTTCGCCATCGAAATCGCGCAGCTGGCTTTCGACCTTGATGTCGCCGAACTTGAAGCGCGGGCCTTCCTCGACCACGTAGGTCAGGATGAAGTCCTTCTTGTCGGGCGTCAGTTCGGCAACCGCGGAAACCACGCGGAAGTCGGCATAACCCTGGGTCAGGTAGTACTGGCGCAGCTTCTGCTGGTCGAAGGCCATGCGGTCGGGGTCATAGGTGGTCCCCGACGAGAAGAACCGCGAGAAGCGGGCCTCCTTGGTGTACATCTCGCCCTTCAGTTCGCTGTCCGAAAAGGCTTCGTTGCCGATGATGTTGATCAGGCGGACCTTGCTTTTCGGCCCTTCGTTGACCTCGAACACGATATCGACGCGGTTCTGGTCGAGCAGCACCATCTTCGGTTCGACCGAGGCGGCGAAACGGCCCTGGCGCTTGTAGAGCTCGATGATCCGGGTCACGTCGGCGCGAACCTTGGAGCGCGTGAAGATCTGGCGCGGCGCCAGCTTGATCTCGGGCAGGATCTTCTCGTTCTTGATCCGCTTGTTGCCTTCAAGGATGATCCGGTTGATCACCGGGTTTTCCTTGACCTCGATCACCACCGCGCCGGCATTGTTCGAAACGCTGACGTTGGAGAACAGCTCGGTCGCGTAGAGGTCCTTGAGCACCTGGTCGGCGGAGGCCTGGGTATAGGGCTGGCCGACCCGCATCTTGATGTACGAACGGATCGTATCGGGTTCGAGCCGCTGTGCGCCGTTGACGGTGATCGACTGGATGGTTTCTTCGGCGGGTGCAGGCGCCGCGGCCGGAGTCGGAACCGGCTGGGCAGCTGCATCCTGCGCCAGCGCGGCCTGCGGAACACCGGCAAGCACGGTGCTGCCCAGCAAGGCAACCGCCAGGCGCAGCCCGGTGCGGGGGCAGGAGGTGCGATCGGAAAGGCTGGAATTCATCGGCACGGTCGTTCCCGTCAGAATTGAGCTGCCCGGGACACACCCGCAGCCAGAATAGATGTTGCCGCCCTCTGCCCGAAGCGCACCGTCCGATCAAGCAGAGTCGCTGCAACCATCCGCAGATTTGTGTCCCTTCGCGGCCCCGCCGCTCCTAGAGGAACATCTGGACCAGATCGTTCAAATTGACGAAAACCGCGAAGGCCAGCACAAGCGCCATGCCCAGACGGAACGCCAGTTCCTGACTGCGGATACCCATCGGCCTGCGGCGGACTGCTTCCGCGGCATAGATCGCCAGGTGCCCACCGTCGAGCGTCGGAATTGGCAGCAGGTTAATGAATGCCAAATTAATCGAGATCAGCGCGGCAAAACCGGTGAATTCGAGCCAGCCGAGCGAGAGCATTTCGCCCGAGAATTTCGCCACTTTCGGCAGGCCGCCCATCTCGCGCACCGACCGTTCGCCAAACACGATCTGCTTCAGGCCGATCGCCATCATCTGCATCTGCCCGAACGAGGATGTGACGCCAAAGCCAACCGCTTCGAGCGGGTTGACCCTCTGGAATTCGGGCCGTGCGACCGCACCGATCCCCAGCAGGCCGCGCCGCGTCTCGTTGCCGAATTCATCCTTGCGGACATCAAGCATCAGCTTGACCGGAATGTCGAGCTGCCGACCCTCTCGGTCGATCGTCACATCGACCGTCTGCCCCGGATAGAGCGCAACGCTTTGCGCGATGTCCATGAAGCTGTCGATCCGGGTGCCATCGACCTTGATGATCCTGTCGCCCAACTGGATCCCGGCCGCCTGCGCCGCCGACTTCTCGGCAAATCCGCCCACCACCGGCGGGACATGCGGCACGCCATAGGCCATTGCAAAACCAGCGAAAATCAGCACTGCCGCCACCAGGTTGGCAAGCGGCCCGGCAAGCACGATGAACGAGCGCTGCCACAGCGGCGCGCCCGGCATGGTGCCCTTCAGCTCATCCGCGCTCTTGCCCGCAAGCGCGGCGTCGGGGCGGCTCGAGGCATCGGCATCGCCGGCAAACTGGACATAGCCGCCCAGCGGAAAGGCGGCGATGCGCCAGCGTGTGCCGCGCTTGTCGATCCGGTGCCACAGCTCCTTGCCGAAGCCGACCGAAAAGGTTTCCGCCCTAACCCGGCACCAGCGGCCGGCGAAATAGTGGCCCAGCTCGTGGATCAGAATCAGCGGACCCAGCAGCAGGATGAAAGCGACAATCGTCAGCCAGATCGACGGGGAATGGGCCAAGTCAGGCAAGCTCCAGCAATTCGCGCGCATGCACCCGCGCTTCGGCATCGATGCCGATCACTTCGGCCAGCGTGGCCGGTGCAGACGGGTTATAGCGCGTCATCATCGTTTCGACCATTACCGCAATCCGGGTGAACGCAATCTGTCCGGCCAGGAAGGCGGCAACCGCCACCTCGTTGGCGGCATTGAGCACCGCGGGCATCGCCCCGCCGGCCTCGGCCGCCTGGCGGCACAGCCGGGTTGCGGGGAAACGCACCTCGTCGGGCGCGCGGAAGGTCAGTTCGCCCAGCGCCGCGAGATCGAGCGGATCGCACGGCGTATCCATCCGCTGCGGCCAGGCCAGGCACGAGGCAATCGGCACCCGCATGTCCGAGGGGCCAAGCTGCGCCAGAGTCGATCCATCGCGGTATTCGACCATCGAATGGACCACCGACTGCGGGTGGACCACGATCCGCAGCTTCGCCAGCCCCACCGGGAACAGGTGGTGCGCCTCGATCAGTTCGAGGCCCTTGTTGAACATGGTCGCGGAATCGACGCTGATCTTGGCGCCCATGTCCCAGTTGGGATGCTTCACCGCCTGCGCCGGAGTGGCCCCGGCAAGCTGCTGGGCGCTCCAGTCGCGAAACGGCCCGCCGCTGGCGGTCAGCGTGATCGAGCGGACATGCGCGGGATCGTTGCCCGCCAGGCACTGGAAAATCGCGTTGTGCTCGCTGTCGACGGGCAGCAGCGTGGCGCCATGCCGGCGCACCGCCTCGATCATCACGTCGCCCGCGGAAACCAGCGCTTCCTTGTTGGCGAGCGCCACGGTCTTGCCCTGCTCGATCGCCGCCATCGTCGGCGCCAGCCCGGCGCAACCGACAATCGCGGCCACGGTAATGTCAGCAGGACGCGTCGCCGCATCGACCAGCGCCCCTGCCCCGCCCGCCGCCGCGATTCCGCTACCGGCCAGCGCCTCGCGCAGCGCGGGCAGCGCGGTTTCGTCTGCCACCACCGCGACCTCGGCTGAAAACTCGCGGGCCAGGCGGGCAAGGTCAGCGGCATTGCCGTTGGCCGTCAGCGCCACCACCCGCCACTTGCCGCGCTCACGCCGGATCAGGTCAAGCGTCGAAGCGCCGATCGAGCCTGTGGCGCCGAGGATGGAGATTGTGCGGGTCATTGGCTGGTCAGCAGACTCGGCAACGTAAACAGTCCCAGCACAAAGCACACCGCCAGCAGACCGTCGACGCGGTCAAACAACCCGCCGTGGCCGGGGATGAGGTTGCCGGAATCTTTCACCCCAGCGCGGCGTTTCATCCAACTTTCGAAGAAGTCGCCGGTCTGGGCTATGATGGCTGCGAGGGCACCGATGACCATGCCCATAATCATTGCAGCCCAGTCAGGAACGTCTTCATAACTAGGCGAATCAAGATGATAGAGGCCACAAACCAGGTATCCACCCAGAAGAAGGCCCGCTCCCAACATCCCTCCGACAAGTCCAGCCCAAGTCTTGCTCGGGCTGATCCTGGGCGCGATCTTTGGCCCGCCGAATGTCCGGCCTGCGAAATAGGCTCCGATATCGGTCGCGATAACCATCCCGACCAGCAGTAGCGTCGGAACGGCTGAATTGCGCTCACGCACCATCAAGAGCGTGCAGGCCGCTATACCTACGTAAGCAATACCGGAGAGATACCACCCAAGCCGCACGGTGCCGTTTGGCACAAACCCGCGCACCAACTGCACGAACTCCCACAACACCCCAAGTGCCACGCCAGCGACAAACGCGGTCCAAACCCAGCCGCCCAGCCACAGCGCGGTTCCGGCCACGGCTACCATCACCACCGCCGAGGCAGCGCGGACGCCGAGATCTGATTTCTTGGGTTGAGAAGCGGTCAAATCGCAATCCTCCCCGCTACGGGGAGGGGGACCATGCGCAGCATGGTGGAGGGGCACGGGCCGAATGGCGAGACCTTGTGAAGGCGGGATATGGGGCCTGTGCCCCTCCACTTCGTGGTCCACCTCCCCGTTCCGGGGAGGAAATTAACGCCCCCCATAGCGCCGCTCCCTCTGCGAAAACTCCGCCAGCGCGGCCTCGAGGTGCGCGGGGGTGAAATCGGGCCACAGCGTGTCGACGAAGACCATTTCGGCATAGGCGGCCTGCCACAGCAGGAAATTCGACAGCCGCACTTCGCCCGAGGTGCGGATCAGCAGGTCGAGTGGCGGCAGGCCGGCGGTATCGAGTTCGGCCTCGATGCTTTCCACACTCAGCGCGCCCTTGGCCGCGGCCCTGGTCGCGGCGCGGGCGATTTCGTCCTGCGAGCCGTAGTTGAGCGCCACCACCAGCGTGCAGCCGGTGTTCGCCGCGGTGCGTTCGAGCGCATCGTCGATCAGCGCGACGATATCGGGGGCAAGCGCCCGCCATTCGCCGATGATCTTGAGCCGCACGTTATCGCGGACGAATTCCTCGAGATCGCTCTGGATGAAGTGCTTCAAGAGCCCCATCAGCGCCGAAACCTCGTCTTCGGGCCGGCGCCAGTTCTCGGTGCTGAAAGCGTAGAGGGTCAGCGCCTCGAGCCCCATCGCGCGGGCGGCGCGGCTGACTTTGCGCACGGCCTCGACCCCGCGCTGGTGCCCGATCGCATGCGGCAGGTGCCGTTTCTTCGCCCAGCGGCCGTTGCCATCCATGATGATGGCGACGTGGCGGGCGTTGCACTTCGTTTCGCTCACCGGTCCCAATCCCGACTAGGCCGAGCTTGTCAAAGCCCTGTCCTTTTCTTCAGACGTTGCAAAAGAAAAGGACGGCCCTTCGACAAGCTCAGGGTGGACGGATTTGGGGTGCATTGTCACTTGCCGAGGATTTCCTGTTCCTTCTGCGCAGCGACGGCATCGGCTTCCTTGATCATGTCGTCGGTCAGCTTCTGCACTTCGGCTTCGCCGCGCTTGCGCTCGTCCTCGCCGATTTCCTTCTTGTTCTCATCCGTCTTGAGCGCATCCATCCCGTCGCGGCGGACGTTGCGGATCGCGACGCGGGCCTTTTCGGCATAGGAGTGGGCCAGCTTGGCCAGTTCCTTGCGGCGTTCCTCGGTCAGGTCGGGGATCGGCAGGCGGATGTTGTTGCCGTCGTTGATCGGGTTGAGCCCGAGCCCGGCAGAGCGGATCGCCTTTTCGACCGGGCCGACGTTCGAGCGGTCCCAGACCTGCACCGACAGCAGCCGCGGTTCGGGCGCCGAGACGGTCGCCACCTGGTTCAGCGGCATGTGGCTGCCATAGACCTCGACCGTGACCGGATCGAGCAGCGTGGTGTTGGCGCGGCCCGTGCGCAGACCGCCCAGGTCGTGCCGCAGCGATTCCACCGCGCCTTTCATCCGGCGTTCGAGATCGGCCTTGTCATACTTTGCCATGTCAGGCGTCCTTCTTCACAATGGTCTGCGTCCCCGCCCCCGCGAGCACCCGGGCCAGATTGCCCTTTTCGCGGATCGAAAAGACGACGATCGGGATATTGTTGTCACGGCACAGGGCAACCGCGCTCGCGTCCATCACCTTGAGGTTCTGGGCCAGCACCGTGTCGTAATCGACTGTATCGTAACGTTTTGCATTGGGGTTCAGCTTGGGATCGCTGTCATAGACCCCATCGACGCTGGTGCCCTTGAGCAGCGCATCGCACTGCATTTCGGCCGCGCGCAGCGCCGCGCCGCTGTCGGTGGTGAAATAGGGCGCGCCAACGCCCGCGGCGAAGATCACCACCCTTCCCTTTTCCAGATGGCGTTCGGCGCGGCGGCGGATCACTGGTTCGCAGACCTGGTCCATCTGCACCGCGCTCTGCACGCGGGTGTGGACGCCCTGCTGTTCCAGCGCGTTCTGCATCGCCAGCGCGTTCATCACCGTGGCGAGCATGCCCATGTAATCGGCCTGGGCGCGGTCCATCCCCTTGGCCGCGCCGGCCATCCCGCGAAAGATGTTGCCGCCGCCGATCACCAGGCAGATTTCCAGCCCGGTTTCCTGCGCCGCCTTCACTTCGCGGGCGAGTTCGGCAACGAATTCGGGATCGATCCCGAACTGCTGCTGGCCCATCAGCACTTCGCCGGAGAGCTTGAGGAGGATGCGTTTGTAGGTGGGCGTGGACATCGGTTTTTGCATCGCTCTCGAAGGGTTTGAGCGGCCTTATACCGATGGGCTGGCGAATCCAAGAACTGCACGGATAATTCATGAGAAAAGGGCGCCGACCGTGCGGTCAGCGCCCTTTCATTTCCGCGTCATCCCCGGTCAAGCCGGGGGCGAGGTTCAGCCCAGACCGGCAGCGGCCGCGACTTCGGCGGCGAAATCGCTTTCGACCTTTTCGATGCCTTCGCCGAGCTGGAAGCGGACATAGTCCTTCAGCACGATCTTGGTGCCGGCGGCCTTGCCGGCCTGCTCGACCACCTGCGCGACCGGGGTCTTGTTGTCCATCACGAACAGCTGCGAAAGCAGCGCGTTGTCCTTGGCGAACTTGGCCACCGCGCCGTCGACCATCTTGGCCTGGACTTCGGCGGGCTTGCCCGATTCAGCGGCCTTTTCGGCGGCGACCTTGCGTTCGCGCGCGATCATGTCGGCGTCGAGGTCTTCGGCCGAAAGCGCCAGCGGGAAAGCGGCGGCGATGTGCATCGCGATCTGCTTGCCCAGCGGCTCGAGCACGTCGGCGCCGGCATCGGATTCGAGCGCGACCAGCACGCCGATCTTGCCGAGCATCGGCGCGGCGGCGTTGTGCATGTAGGGCACGACCAGGCCGCTCGAGACCGAAACGGTCTTCATCCGGCGGACCTGCTGGTTTTCACCGATCGTCGCGACGTTCTGGGTCAGCGTGTCGGCCACGGTGCCGCCGCCCGGATAGGCCGCGGCCTTGAGCGCTTCGACATCGTCCGAAGCGGCGCCCAGCGCGACTTCGGTGGTCTTGCGCACGAAGTCCTGGAACTGGTCGTTCTTGGCGACGAAGTCGGTTTCCGAGTTGACCTCGACCGCAACGCCCTTGGTGCCGGCCACGGCAACGCCCACCAGCCCTTCGGCGGCGGTGCGGCTGCTCTTCTTGGCGACGGCGGCCAGGCCCTTGGCGCGCAGCGCGTCGACCGCGGCTTCGAAATCGCCGCCGCTTTCGTCGAGCGCCTTCTTGCAATCCATCATGCCGGCGCCGGTGCGCTCGCGCAGGTTCTTCACGTCAGTGGCAGTATAAGCCATTTGACTGGTCCTTCTTGAACAGGTTTTGCGGCCAGGGCACCAGGCCCCGGCGCGCTACAGGTTTGTGACGGAAGCCTCAGGCTTCGGTCGCGGGTTCTTCGGCCGGAGCTTCTTCAGCGGCCACTTCGACCACCGCGTCCTCGACCGGAGCTTCTTCCATCGCGCCGACATCGGCGCCGGAATCGACCACGGCTTCCTGTCGGCCCTTGGTCGCGGCGGCGGCGACGGCTTCGCAGTACAGGCGCACGGCGCGGCTGGCGTCGTCATTGGCCGGAACCGGGAAGGCGATGCCATCGGGCGAAACGTTCGAATCGAGGATCGCGACGACCGGGATGCCCAGCACGTTGGCTTCCTTGATCGCCAGCTCTTCCTTGTTGGCGTCGATCACGAACATCACGTCCGGGATCCCGCCCATGTCGCGGATGCCGCCCAGCGAAAGCTCCAGCTTGTCGCGCTCGCGGGTCAGCTGCAGGACTTCCTTCTTGGTAAGGCCGGCGGTGTCGCCCGAAAGCTGTTCTTCCAGCGCCTTCATCCGCTTGATCGACTGCGAGATCGTCTTCCAGTTGGTGAGCATGCCGCCCAGCCAGCGGTGGTTGACGAAGTGCTGGCCACACTGGCGCGCGGCCTGGGCGATCGGTTCCTGCGCCTGGCGCTTGGTGCCGACGAACAGCACCTTGCCGCCCGCGCGGACGGTGGCGTCGACGAATTCGAGCGCGCGCGCGAACAGCGGCACGGTCTGCGACAGGTCGAGGATGTGGATGCCGTTGCGGGCGCCGAAGATATACGGCTTCATCCGCGGGTTCCAGCGGTGGGTCTGGTGGCCGAAGTGTGCGCCGGCCTCGATCAATTGCTGCATGGTGACGACGGGAGCCGCCATAATCATTTCCTTTCCGGTTTCACCTCTGGGAAGCTGGAACCGTGCGGAAATGCCCGCTGCGGCACCGGTATGTCAGTGCTTCCCATGTGGATTTGCCAACGGGACAACCCCGAAGGCCGCGCGCCCTTAGCCCGCTTTGAGCCGGAAAGCCAGCGCCAATTTCACCCTGGAGGGCGGCGCCGCCGGTTTGTCACCCGGTCATCGATTCGGCCGGCAGTTGTTCGGCGATGAGTTCGGACAACCGGACCCGCAGCGCCCCGCAGACATCACAGGCAGCCGAATCATGAGCGTCCGCCAGTGCCGGCTTGTCATCCACCGGCGCCGGTGCGCCATGCGGAGCCGCCGCCGAACTGAACGCCGAGATCGCCGCCGCGCGGCCCGGCCCCGGCTGCACCCGGCCTTCGAGCACCGTGCCCCAGATCCCGATCTTGTCGATGTCCTTCAGCGGCACCTTGTGCGGGTCCGCCTCGAGGATGGTGAAATTGGCATCCTTGCCCACCGTGATCGAGCCGATCCGGTGCTCAAGCTCGATCGAGTATGCCGCGTCGATGGTGATCGCCTTCAACGCGGTTTCGATGTCGATCCGCTCGGCCGCGCCCTCGACCGGCCCCTCGGCGGTGATCCGGTTGACCGCCGACCACGCCAGCTGCAACGGCCTTGCCGGAGCCATCGGCATGTCCGAATGGAAGCTGATCGACATGCCCGCCGCCTTTGCCTCGGCCAGCGGCACCATTCGCGCGGTTCGTGCGGGCCCGATCCCGACGTCCTTGTAGCGACCCGCCAGCGCGGTGACGTAGTTGGGATTGGCGCTGACGATCGCGCCAAGCCGCGCCGCACGCCGGATCTGTTCGCGCGTGGCGAAGCCGAAATGCACCAGCGTGGTGCGATGATCCTTGCGGGGTTTGCGCTGCATCGCGGCGGCAAGGTTGTCGAGGATCACGTCCATCCCGGCATCGCCGTTGTTGTGGATGTGGATGTGATAGCCCGCGTCCCAGAACGCCTGGAAAGCATAGCGGAACGCATCGGGCTCCATCAGCCAGGCGCCCTTGTGGCCATCGGTGTAGCCCTGCTTCATCTGCATCAGCTGGCCGAAGATCGCCCCGTCGGTGAACAGCTTGACCTGCCGCGGAAGATAGCGCGCCCGGCCCTTGCCCCAGGTCTGGTAATCCTCGGCCAGGGCGATCATCCCGGCGGGATCGTCTGGCTTCATTGCCGCAAAGGTCTTGCCGTCGCCGATGAAATAATGATTGAACGGCACTTCGTCAGCCGAATAGACAGCGTTGATCGCGCCTTGCAGCGGCCTTGAATAGAAGCCGCCCGGTTCGCAGCACGACGTGATCCCGTTGCGGTGGTAATAGCCAAGCGTGAACTCCAGCCCCTTGCGCAGCCGCTGGGGATTGGCGACCGCCGGGGTGATCCGCTCAAGCAGCATGACCGCGGCCTGTTCGTAGAAGTGGCCCTTCTCCAGATCGGCCATCGCCGCCTGGCTGGGCGAAAAGGTCGCCAGATAGTCCGCATCGACCTTGTACTTCTCGATCGCCCGGCTGTTGAGGTAGAATTCGTGGCACGAACGGTGCCAGACGATGACCGGGAAATCGGGCGCGAGCCCGTCGAGTATCCACCGATCGAGCGGCCCGTGGAAATAGTGGTGGTAGCCCCAGGTCACGAAGTCCTGCGCGTGGTCATGGGCCGCAAGCGCCGCCTTGAGGCGCGCGCGGTATCCGGCTTCGTCACGCACCGCCGGAGAGAAGCCCCCCGGCGCGTCCCACGGTTCGATCGAGATCACCGCCGATTCCATCGTCAGCGCTGCCAACAGCGGGTGAACGTGCGGTTCGATGAAGCCCGCGATGATCACCTTGTCAGCAAACTGCCGGTCAACCTTGTAGCGCAGGTTCCCCGCCGCCGCCTGCAGCTGTTCGAGAGTGCCCAGGGCGACGATCCGTCCGCCCAGCACCGCCACGGCCGTGGCCCGCGGGCGACGGGGATCCATCGTGATGATGTCGCGCGCGACGAAGATCGTCGCTTCGTCGCTGGTCGATGGTTGACCGATCTGCGCAGGCTCGACCTTGCCGAATGCCGCCGCGCTGATCGCGAATGCCGATCCGCCAGCAAGCAGGCCAAGCACATGGCGGCGGCTTGGCGTGGGAATGCCGTTCTTGCCTTCAGCCTCATGTTCCAATCGCAATCCCCTTGCGGCTGTTGATCAGCCTGTCTGCCCGTTGCTTACACCGTGATGCGGTTTGTCCAAAGCCGGATTGCGTTGGTTTCCCGGGGCGGAGACCGGTTGGGCGGATCGGCGGGGAGATGCCTTCGATTTTCCCGCTTGACACCTTGGAACAAATAAGGAACACCGTTGCTATTGGAACGAAACGGGAACTACATCTAACCGTTCCACAGGTTTTCCACAAGTCCCTCCACAGGGCATCGGTGAAGGATCGTAACGATGATGACGGGCGAATTTGCAGTCTTGCTGGCGATTGCGGTGGTCTGCTTGTTGGTGGGTCTGGTCGGCATGGTGTGTGCCGCGATTCCCGCGATCAAGGCGCTGCGGGCAGAACTCGCCGCCACGCCGGAGGTGCGGGAGATGCGCTTCACGATCCGTGAAACGGTGGTGTCGTGGAACGATGGGACGGTGGTTGCGCTGCCGCTCAGGCCTGCGCGTCTGGCCCGTCCTGCGCTGTCGGCGCGCCCGCTTTGCGAAGCCGCCTGATCCGCGCATAGGCCACCATGCCGAACGGCAGCAGGGCCAGATAGACCGCGCAGATGCCGATCAGGGTCCACCAGGGTTCGGCGATCAGCCCTGCCGCGACCAGTCCGAACAGCGCGATCACCTCGATCCGCAGGCTGCGCCGCGGCTTGAGCTTGCCCCAACTGAACGTCGCCACGCTTGAAATCATCAGGAAAGCCATCGCCACCAGCCAGACCGAGACCAGCCAGGGATCACGCACCAGCGCCCGCAGCGCGGGATCATCGGCGACCATCCACAGATAGAGCGGCAGGAACACCAGCCCCGCCCCGACCGGCGCGGGAACCCCGGTCAGGTAGCCCGCGGTCTTGCGCGGTTCATCGGGCAGGTCGATCCGGGCATTGAACCGGGCGAGGCGCAGCGCGCAGGCGATCGCATAGGCCAGCGCCGCGAACCAGCCAAGCCGGGGCAGCGCTTCAAGCGACCACAGGAACAGGATCAGCGCCGGGGCCACCCCGAACGAGACATTGTCGGCCAGACTGTCAAGCTCGGCGCCGAAACGCGACTGCGCCTTGAGGAGCCGCGCGATCCGTCCGTCGATCCCGTCGAGCATCCCCGCCAGCACGATCGCCAGGACCGCCTTGTCGAAATCCTCGGTAATGGCGAAGCGGATCCCGGTCAGCCCGGCGCAGAGCGCTGCCGCGGTGATCGCGTTGGGCACCAGCGAGCGCAGCGTCAGCCCGCGCCGCAATGGTGCGTCCTGGTTCATTGCCGGACGCCGTCGATCAGAGCCGCGCTGCCGATCTCGGCCAGCACGGTCTCGCCGGCGATGACTTTCTGTCCGATCAGCACCCGGGGTTCGGTCCCGGCGGGAAGATAGACATCGACCCTGCTGCCGAAGCGGATCAGCCCGACCCGCTGCCCGGCGGCAAGCATGTCCCCCGGCTTGACGAAGGGCACGATTCGCCGTGCCACCAGCCCCGCGATCTGGGTGAACCCGATCGCCCGGCCATCGCCGCGTTCGATCAGCAGATGCTGGCGTTCGTTCTCCTCGCTCGCCTTGTCGAGATCGGCGTTGAGGAACTTGCCGGGGATATAGACCACGCGGCGCACCGTGCCGCCGATCGGGGCGCGGTTGATGTGGACATCGAACACCGACATGAAGATCGAGATCCGCGTCACCGGTCCGGCGGGCAGGCCCGGCAGGCCGCTGCCATCGTCGAGCACCAGTTCCTTCGGCGGTTCCATCTGTCTGATCAGGGTGACCAGGCCATCGGCGGGCGAGATCACCAGGTTGTCGCCCTGCGGGGTCACCCGGCGCGGATCGCGGAAGAAGGCGGCGATGCACGGCACCAGCGCGGCGAACGGCCAGGCCAGCGTTTCCCACGCCATGAAAGCGCAGAACGCGCTGAGCGCCGCGGCGATCAGGGCGAACTTGCGGCCTTCGGGATGGACGCCGGGCCATGACCAGGTGGCCTCCCCGCGCCCGCGGTTGTCTACGATGTCGCTTCCCATCAGGCTGCCTTCCGCACGAATACGGTGCCCGCGGAATAGCCGGCGCCGAACGAGCAGATGATGCCGGTGTCACCCGCCTTCAAGTCCTCGCAATTGAGGTGGAACGCGATGATCGAACCCGCGCTCGAGGTGTTGCCATAGGTGTCGAGCACCGTCGGGCTTTCATCCTCGCTGGCCTCGTGGCCCAGCACGCGCTGCGCGATCAGGCGGTTCATTCCGGCGTTGGCCTGGTGCAGCCACAGCCGCCGCAGTTCCGCCGGATCGATCCCCAGCGCGGCGGCGTGTTCGACGATCATGGTCGCAACCATCGGCACCACTTCCTTGAACACCTTGCGGCCTTCCTGGACGAACAACTTGTCGGGCGTGCCGATCGTTTCGGGCGTGGCGCAGTTGAGGAAGCCGAAATTGTTGCGGATGTTGTTGGAGAACACGGTCTTCAGCCGGGTGCCGACGATTTCCCAGTGCGGGTGCGGCGCCATGTCCTTCGCCTCGACCAGCACGGCGGTGGCGACATCGCCGAAGATGAAATGGCTGTCGCGGTTGCGCATGTTGTTGTGGCCGGTGCAGATTTCGGGCGAGACCACCAGCACCGAACGGGCATTGCCCGAACGCACGAAATCGGCGGCGGTCTGGATTCCGAACGTGGCCGAGGAACAGGCGACGTTCATGTCGAACCCGAAGCCCTCGATGCCCAGCGCCTGCTGGATCTCGATCGCCATCGCCGGATAGGGGCGCTGCATGTTCGAGGCCGCGCAAAGCACCGCGTCGACATCCGCGGCATCGCGTCCGGCGCGGGCCAGCGCGTCCTGGCAGGCCTTGACCCCCATTTCAGCCATTACCGAAAGCTCGTCGTTCGAGCGTTCGGTCCAGCGCGGGGCCATGATCGCCGGATCGACCAGCGAGGCCTTGCTCATCACATGGCGCGACTTGATCCCGCTGGCCTTCTCGATGAATTCGACCGAACTGGGCGCCAGCTCGCCAACCGTCCCCGCAGCGATTTCGGCCGCATGGTCGGCATTGAAGCGTTCGACATAGGCATTGAAACTTTCGACCAGTTCCTCGTTCGAGATCGATTCGCTGGGGGTGAACAGCCCGGTGGCCGAGATGACGGGAATGATTTCGCTCATGGCGGGCGTCCTACCGGGCACGGAAGCAAGCCGCAAGCCATTCGCCCCATTCACCATTGACAGCACGCCCGCGCTTCGGCATTGGCGCGCTTCCTCGGCCGGAGGCTCCTTTCGGGAGCAGCGAAAATCGGGGCAACCCACGCGCCGGCAAGCTGGTGTGGACAGGTGGCCGAGTGGTTAAAGGCAGCAGACTGTAAATCTGCCCGCGCAAGCGTACGCTAGTTCGAATCTAGCCCTGTCCACCACCATCCCCTAGAGAGCGCCGATGCAAAGGGGAATCACGTCATGAGCCGCCATCCGGACCATAAGCCTTCGCGCGCCCTGCGCGGCCGTGCGGGGCGCATGCAGGGTGGGCGCGGATCGGGGCGGGCCAGCACTGGCGCGGTGCGGCTGTGGGGCCGCCACGCGGTCGAGGCGGCGCTGAAGAACCCGGACCGCCGCCACCGCAAGCTGTGGGCCACGCGCGAAGGCGTCGCCAGCCTCGATGGCGAGCTGCCGGCCGATTTCCCGGTCGAATGGGCCAGCCCGGCCGACCTTGCCCGGCTTGTCGCCCGCGATGCGCCGCACCAGGGGCTGGTGCTCGATTGCGACGCGCTCGAGGACATGTTTCTCGAGGACGTGCTGGACGGCGATCCCGCGCGCCCGCTGGTGGTGCTCGACCAGGTCACCGACCCGCACAATGTCGGCGCGATCCTGCGCTCCGCCGCGGCGTTCAACGCCTGCGCGATCGTCACCCAGGACCGCCATGCCCCGCCCGAATCGGGAACCCTCGCCAAGAGCGCATCGGGCGCACTCGAAGCGGTGCCGTGGGTGCGGGTGGTCAACCTCTCGCGCGCGCTCGACGAGATTGCCGAGGCCGGATACTGGCGCATCGGGCTCGACGGCGACGGGCCTGCGACTTTCGCCGAGGCGCTGCCCGCCGGTCCGGTGGCGCTGGTGCTGGGCGCCGAGGGCGAAGGCATGCGGCACAATATTGTGCAGCACTGCGATGCCCTGGCTCGACTGCCGATTTCCAGCGCGATAGAAAGCCTCAACGTTTCCAATGCCGCGGCCATCGCGCTCTACGCGATCGCCGTCCGCGCCTGACAGGGGAAAGTCCTGATGACCATGATGCCCAACCCGCGCCGCATTGCCGCCGCGGGGCTTGCCTTGCTGCTTTCGCTGGCGCTGACCGCCTGCTTCGTGATGCCGGGCAAGTTCGTCGCCACGCTCGACCTGCGCAAGGATGGCACCTTCACCTATACCTACAAGGGCGAGATGCTGGTGATCGGCCTGACCAAGCTGGCGCAGATCGTCATGGCCCCGAAGAAGGCCGCGGCATTCGAGGCGTCGCCCTGCTACAAGAAAGACGACGTGACCGAACGGGCCTGCACCAAGGACGAACTGGCCCAGCAGAAGACCGACTGGGACGCCGAACAGAAGGCCAAGGCCGAAAAGGACGCTGCCGATCTCGAGGTGTTCAAGAAGATGTTCGGCGGGATCGATCCCAACGACCCCAAGGCCGCCGAGGAACTGGCTGCGCGGATGCGCGGCCAGGCCGGGTGGAAGAGCGTGGTCTACAAGGGCAACGGCACCTACGAGGTCGATGTCGCGATCAGCGGCAGGCTTGATTACGACATGAGCTTTCCGACCATCGAGCGGATGCCCGGTGTCACCGCCTTCCTCGTCGCCAACCGCCGCGCCAACGGCGAGGTGCGGATCGATTCGCCGCTGATGCAGGCCGCCGCGCTGACCACTCCGATGGGCAACGCCGCGCAGACCGTGATGCAATCGAAGATGCCGGGCGGTAACCTTCCCGATTTCCCGATGGCCGACGGCCACTTCACCCTGACCACCGATGCGGTGATCCTGGCCAACAACACCGAGCACGGGCCCAAGGTGGTTCCGGGCGGCAAGCAGCTTGACTGGGATATTTCGGGCCACAATCCGATCGCGCCCTATGCGCTGATCGGTCTGGCGAAATAGCGCCGGGCCGCAAGGGCCTTGCCCACCGGGCCGGCGAATCCTAAGGCGCTGGCCCATGACCCACGCCGTTTCACCCCTCGCCCGCCCCTTTCCCGCGATGCCCGCCATCGGCGGCGTGACGCTGCGCGTGGCGCGCGCCGGGTACAAGGACTGGGGGCGCTGCGACCTGACCTATGCCGAACTGGCCGAGGGCACCGCGGTGGCCGGGGTCTTCACCCGCAACGTCTGCTGTTCAAGCGAGGTCGAGCTGGGCCGTGCCCATCTGGCGCAGGGCCGCGCACGGGCGCTGGTGGTCAATGCCGGAAACTCCAACGCCTTCACCGGCTATCGCGGGCGCGAGGCGGTGGAAGCGATCATGGCGCAGGTCGCCGGAAACCTCTGCTGTCCGGCGGAGCAGGTCTTTGTCTCCTCTACCGGCGTGATCGGCGTACCGCTCCCCAAGGACAAGGCAGAGGCCGGAATCAAGGCCGCGCTGGCTGCCCAGCCGTGCGGCTGGGAAGACGCCGCGAACACCATCGGCACCACCGATACCTTTGCCAAGGGCGCCACGGCACAGGCGGTGGTGGGAGGCAAGACCGTGACGCTCAATGCCATCATAAAGGGCAGCGGAATGATCGCGCCCGACATGGCGACCATGCTGGGCTACATCTTCACCGACTGCGCGATTGCCCCCGCCTTTCTGCAGCAATTGCTCAGCGCGGCCAACCAGCGCAGTTTCAGCTGCATCACGGTGGACAGCGATACCTCGACCAGCGACACCGTCCTGGCCTTCGCCACCGGCGCGGCGGGGAACGAGCAGCTGAACTGCGAAGGCTGCCCCGGCGCCGATGCCTTTGCCGCCGCGCTCGAAGACATCTGCCGGCAGTTGGCCCATCTGGTCGTGCGTGACGGCGAAGGCGCGCAGAAGTTCATCGCGGTGCATGTGACCGGCGCCGTCAGCGACGAAAGCGCAAGGCGGGTCGGCCTGGCGATCGCCAATTCGCCGCTGGTCAAGACCGCGATCGCCGGCGAGGACGCCAACTGGGGCCGCGTGGTCATGGCGGTGGGCAAGGCCGGCGAACCTGCCGATCGCGACCGGCTGTCGATCGGCTTCGGCGGCACCTGGTGCGCGCGCGAGGGCGTGCCGCTCGCCAGCTATGACGAAGCCCCGGTTGCCGCGCACCTCAAGGGCCAGGAAGTGTCCATCGAAGTCGACCTGGGCCTTGGCGAAGGCCGCGCCACGGTGTGGACCTGCGATCTCACCCACGGCTATATCTCGATCAACGCGGACTACCGCTCTTGACCCAGGCGCTCAGCGCAGGCGTTGCCGCTGTCCTGCACGACGCCGCGGCGCGTGCGGTGCTGCCGCACTACCAACAGCTTGAGAGCCACCAGATCGACTCTAAGGCGGCCGACGATGTGGTCACCGTGGCCGACAAGGAAGCCGAGCTGATCCTTGCCGAAGGCCTGGCCCGGCTGCTGCCCGAAGCCGCGATTGTCGGCGAGGAAGCGGCCCATGCCGACCCCGCGCTGCTCGACCGGCTGGGCGATGCGCTGTGCTGGATCATCGACCCGATCGACGGCACCAACAATTTCGCGGCCGGACGCCCGCCGTTCGGACTGATGGTCGCGCTGGCCCAGGCCGGAGAAACGATTGCCGGATGGATCCTCGATCCGCTGACCGGCCGCCTGTGCCATGCCCACCGGGGCCAGGGCGCCTGGATCGGCGAAGAGCGCATTTCCGCGCGGGCCACCGGCAACGAACCTCCGGTCGCGGCGATCAGCGTGGTCTTCATGGACCCTGCCCGGCGCGCGGCGATCAGGGATCATATCGCCCCGCACTATACCCTGGTCGACATCCCGCGCTGCGCGGCGGAGCAGTATCCGCGGCTGGTGCTGGGCGTGAACGACCTGTCGATCTTCGAGCGCACCCTGGCCTGGGACCACGCGCCCGGTGTCCTGTTCGTCAACGAGGCCGGCGGCAAGGTGGCGCGGTCCGACGGGCGTCCCTACCGGGTGGACGAGGCGCACCTGCCGGGACTGATTGCCGCGGCATCACCGGCGTTGTGGGATGACCTCGCCGGGCGTTTGCAGATGCTCGGCGCGTAGCCGCCGATCGGCGAATTCCCCTCCCGCCTGCGGGAGGGGTCAGGGGAGGGTCTGTTATCCGCCGTCCGACTGACATGCCCTCCCCCGGCCCCTCCCGCGGGCGGGAGGGGAGATTTTGGGGCCGCTGCTTCGCGCGGCGCTTCTTAAAGCACGCTCTCCAGCCAGGCCTTGAGCTGGCTCTTGGGCGCGGCGCCCAGCTTCTGCGCGACCGGCTCGCCGTTCTTGAACAGGATCATCAGCGGGATCGACTGCACGCCGAACTTCGACGGGGTGTCGGTGCTTTCCATGATGTCCATCTTGGCGATGGTCACCCGGTCAGCCAGTTCCTCGCTGATTTCCTCGAGCGCGGGGGCGATCATCTTGCATGGCCCGCACCAGTCGGCCCAGAAATCGATCAGCACGGGCTTGTCGGACTGAAGCACATCGGCGGCGAAAGTGGCGTCGGTTACGGCTTTGGTGGCCATCGGGAATCTCCTTTGCTTTTTCCTAACCCGTTCGCCCCGCGCTTGTCGAAGGGCTGCCAGCGCTTTTCAACGGTCCAACAAACGACGGTCGGATTCGGCACATACGGATCAGGATTGGTCAGCCCCGAACTTATGCTCCGCGCGCCAAACCGCAATGGCCGGGCGCAGTAGCTTTACTGCGCCGGGTCCAATGCCGGCTTGTGCGCGGCGAGCAGCGCTGCGGGAATTTCCAGCAGCATCGGCACTTCGGTATAGAGCAGCGCCGCTTCCACCGTCCTGCCTGGATAGGCCGCTTCGAGCGCGGCGGCATAGGCCGCCATCTGGCGCAGGATCGCCACCGGGACTTCATCAAGACTGGCGGGTGGACGCCGCGCGGTCTTGAAGTCGACCAGCCGAAGCCGGTCCGGCAGCACCAGCAGGCGGTCGATCGTGCCTGCCACCACCTGCCCGCCAACCGTTGCCGCGATCGGCACTTCGGCAAGCGCGCCGGGCGCGAACAGATCGGCCCAGCCCTTGTGGTTTAGCACCCTGAGCGCCGCATCGGCCAGTTCCGCCCGTGCCGGAGCCGCAAGGTCGGCCGCGGAGCGCGCCAGCCAGGCCTGCGCCGCACTCTGGCGATCGGCGTGGGGCACGTCGGGCAACCGTTCGAGCAGCCGGTGCAGCAGTACCCCGCGCCGTGCCGCCGCGCTGCCGGAGCCCGTCGGATAGGGCGGATCGACCGCCCGGTCCTCGCCCAGCGAGGAGGGCGCAAGCGGGCGCGGCGGGCGCGGCTCGGCGGCAACCGGGCGTTCCAGCCAGGGCGGCAGCAGGGCAAGTTCACCGCCTTGCGCGGCGGCCGGCGGCGCGGGGATTGGCGGCGCTTCACCGTGCACCAGCTTGCGCCCCCAGATCGGGTCCTCCACCCATTCCTCATCGAGGAACAGCCCCCTCAGCCGCGCATACCAGCTGTCCTCGGCGGGTTCCTTTTCGCGCGGGCCAAGCGATCCGGCCACGAACAGCGCCTCCTCCGCACGGGTCATCGCAACGTAGAGCAGCCGCCAGTGCTCCTGCCGCTCTTCCAGCGCGCAGCGCGCATCGGCTTCGGCGATCGGGCCGGCCTTGTCCTCCTTGCGCAGCGGCGGCAGCGGGATCAGCCGCGGGCTGGCGGGATCGCTCGCCGGATCGGGCAAAGACAGCGGGCTGGCGCGAGCGCTGTCGGGGTTGTCCGCCGCATCGGCCAGGATCACGATCGGCGCCTGCAGCCCCTTTGAGCCGTGGACGGTCATCACCCGCACCTCGCCGCCGGCCTTGCCAGCTTCGCGCTTCAACTCGCCCTCGCCGGCATCGAACCAGCGGATAAACATGTGCAGCGAAACGGCGCCGGACGCGGCAAAGGCGCTGGCCGCGTTGAGCAGTTCGTCGATCGGATCGTTCGCCTCGCGACCGAGCCGGGCAACGATCCGCCGCCGCCCTTGCCACGGTCCGGTCAACAGCCAGTGGAGCAGCGCCTGCGGCGGTTCCCAGTCGGCCACGGCAAGCAGTTCCAGCAATCGCGCCATTGCGGTATCGACCGCGCCGCCGCGCTGCCGGCGCAGGTGGTCCCACAGCCGGACGCCATCGGGCCGGTAGCCGTGTTCGAGCAGCTGCTCCTGGCTCCAGCCGATCAACGGCGAGACCAGCAGGCAGGCGAGGTTGAGATCGTCGAGCGGCTGGGCGGCAAAGCGCACCGCCGCCATCAGGTCGCGCACGGCGAGCGGCGCGGCAAGTCGCAGCCGGTCGACCCCCGCCACCGGCACCCCGACGGCATAGAGCCGCGCCACGATCAGCCCGGCCAGCTCCTTGCGCTTGCGCACCAGCACCATGACATCGCCCGGCCCGGCGCGGCGGGCCTTGCCTTCGCCCTGCCCTTTCACCAGCGGAAAGCCATGATCCATCCAGCTTCGCACCTGCCGGGCGATCCGGTCGGCCAGCTGGCGGTCGGCCCGGTCAAGCCAGGTTTCGGCGCCTTCCTCGTCG
Source organism: Sphingomonadaceae bacterium (assembly GCA_046348665.1). Classification (GTDB taxonomy): domain Bacteria; phylum Pseudomonadota; class Alphaproteobacteria; order Sphingomonadales; family Sphingomonadaceae; genus Novosphingobium. Next base: position 534,100 of record JAXMDV010000002.1, read on the forward strand.
GCCGGGGCCGGATTGTCATTGGCGGCAAGGTCTTCGTCTTCGCCGCTGCCGACGACCTGCCACAGCACGACCTGCCCGGGCCGTTCCTCGCCCTTGTGTGCCTGTGGCGCCTGCTTCAATCCCAGGCTTTCATGGCCGATCCGCCCGATCGCCATATCGACGAATTCAAGCACCGCGCGCGCGGTGCGAAAGCTGGTGCCAAGCCCGCGTTCCTGCAGTTCGCGGGCCAGTCCGCCCCGGCGCAGGTCCCGGACATTGTCGGCGACGCCCGCCATTTCCTGCCGCACGCGCAGCCGCGCGGCTTCGAAATTCTCGGGACTGGTGCCCTGGAAGCGGAAGATCGCCTGCTTGTAGTCACCAACCACGAACAGCGTGCGCAGCTTGTCGCCGCGCGCGCCTTCGCCGGCAAAGAATTCGCCGGTCAGCGCCTCGATGATCCGCCACTGCGCCTCGTTGGTGTCCTGCGCCTCGTCGACCAGCACGTGATCGAAGCGCCGGTCTAGCTTGTAGCGGATCCAGTCGGCCAGCGCTTCCTGCCTCAGCAGCCGCGCGGCGATGCGGATCTGGTCGTCAAAGTCGATCAGCCCGGCTCGCTGCTTGGCCTCGTCCCAGGCCAGCGCGAATGTCCGTCCCAGTTCAAGCGCCGGGGTGAGCCACTTCGCCAGTTCGAGCAGGCTGCGCCGTTCGCGCAGGCGCAGCAGCGACTGGCGGACCGCGTCGCCGGCATCGGCAAAATGCTCCTCAAAGGACAGCAGGTTCTTGTTGGTGCGATTGCGCAGTTCGTCCTTCTGGGTGAACAGCGCGTCCCACAAGGCGTTCGCATCCTCCGCGCGGCGCTGGGGCGTGCTGCTCAGCCACTCGCCAATCGCGATGCGCGGCCCTTCGGCGCTGGCGGCGCTCCACTGTTTGTAGGCCGAATGGAGACAATGCAGCGCATCAATCGCGAACGTGCCATCCTCGCACAGCGCCGCCAGATCGGCTTCGCTGGCATCGCTGGGCAGGCCCAGCAGCTGGAAGGTGCGCGGCAGCATCGGCGGCTGCCATCCGCCCGGCCCGGTAAAGGCTTCAAGCGCCCCGGCGCAGCGCAGCAGCCAGCGTTCGACCGCATCGGGACCAAGCCGCACCGACAGCGCCTCGATCGCGCCCAGGGTCGCGGCATCGTTGCGCGCCTCGGCCTCGACCAGCATCGCGGCCAGCACTTCGCGCAGCAGCAGATCGCGCTCGCGGTCTTCCATCGCCTTGGTGCCGGGGACCAGCCCGGCCTCGTGCGGGAAGGCGGCCAGGAGCCACTGCGCGAAGGCATGGATCGTGTCGATCCGCAGCCCGCTGCCGGGGCAATCGAGCACTTCGGTGAACAGCCGCCGCGCCCGGGTCCGGGTCTCGGGCAGGTTGACGGCGCCGATGTATTCCAGCTCCTTGCCCAGGGCCGTGGCCTCGAGCCGCACCCAGCGCGCCAACACCCGGTTGATCCGCGCCGCCATTTCCGCCGCCCCGGCCTTGGTAAAGGTCAGGCAGAGGATCTGCGAAGGGCTGACATCACCCTCCAGCAGCAGGCGCAGCACCCGTGCGGAAAGCACCTGGGTCTTGCCGGTCCCGGCCGAGGCGGAAAGCCACACCACCTCGCCCGGATCGACCGCAGGGCGCTGCTCATCGGTGAGCGGGAACAGCTTGTCGCTCATTCGCCGCCCTCCTGCCGCGCCTGCCACTCATCAAGTCGCATCAGCTGGTCGAAGTCGTTGTAGCCGCCCAGGTCCGGGTTGAGCCGCGCTACGAAGGGCTTGTCGCCCTTGATGTAATCCCGGATCGCGCCATCGAGGTAGTCCTCGGTAATGCTCAGGAACTCCTCGCGCGGCAGCCCGCTCTGCTTCCGGCCTTCCTTCACCGGTTCGGCAACATAGCCAAAGGCATCGCCGCCGGCCTTGCTCTTGGCCAGCGACCAGTATTCGAACCGGTTCGGATCGCCCGCCACGCCGGCGAACCCGCCCTGGGCGGCGATCAGACCGAGCGTGCCGAGTTGCAGCGCGAAGCCGTTCTCGACCATCTTGCCCGATGGCGGTGCGCCGGTCTTGTAGTCGACGATGGCCAGGCTGCCATCGGCCAGACGGTCGATCCGGTCGGCGCGGCCGTGGATCTTGACGCCAAGGTGCTCAATCGCGCCTTTCAGTTCGGTCCCCAGCACGACCCGGCCTTCGGCGCGCTGATCGGCGATCATCGCGTCGATCCATTCGAGCGCCCTGGCGAGCCGCGGCCACCACAGGCTGCGGACCAGCGGATGGGCGCGCATTTCGGCCAGCTCCTCGGCAGCCAGCGCGAGCAGCTCGCCCGCCCTGCCTCCGGCCTTGTGCCAGCGATCGAGCACCTTGTGCACGACCTCGCCCTTCCACGCCGCGGTCGGATCGGCGTCGAGCGCATCGACACTGCGCAGCCGCAGGATCGCGCCGGCATAGAACTGGTAGGGATCGCCGCGCAGCCGGTCGAGCGCGGTGACCGCCACCGGCACGTCGCGCTGGGCCGCGGAAGGCCGCGGCATCGGGCGGGGATAGGGCGGCGCGGGCGTGGCCCGATCGATCTCGCGCGCCAGTTCCACGGCGCGGCTCTCGCGGTGCGCTTCGGCCAGCTCGCCAAGCATCGCCTCGACCCGCAGCACGAAGCGGCTGGGGATCACCGGCCCGCCCTCGTCGCGCAGCGCCCAGCTCAGCACCACCTCGGGCGCGCCCAGCGCTCCCGCCAGGTCATGCGCGGCAAGGCCGATGCGGAATTCACCGCCCGGCACACCCAGCGCGCGCAGCACGGCCGGCGGCAGCAGCGGTTCGGGCGAAGGGCTGGCCGGCCAGCTGCCCTCGGTCAGCCCGGCACAGATCACCAGATCGGCGCGGCTCATGCGCGCTTCGAGCAAGCCGTAGATCGCCACGCGCGGATGCTTGCCCCACGGCGGACGGACCGAAACGCGGTCCATCGCATCGCGCAGCACGCCGGAAAGGTCATCGGGCGCGATCCGCGTGCCGACTTCGGCGCAGGCGCCACGCAAGTCCTCGACCAGGGCGGCCAGGGCGCGCCCGTCCGCCCCGCCCCACAGCGCCGCGCCGCACAGGGCTTCGCCCGCCGTCACCAGCTGGTCAAGCGCATCGGCCAGCGGCAACGCTTCCGGCCATTCGAGCAGCGGCGCGAAGACGGATTCGCACTCCGCCCACCACGCTTCGATTCCACCGTGCGCCTTCGTCAGCTTTGCAACCGCCGCGCGCACCGGCTCAAGCCCTGGTGCCCGGCGCGGACCGCGCAGTTCCAGGTCGAGCCAGCGCGCATGTTCAAGCCATGCCGCGCGTTCGTCGCCCTGGCGGACCAAAGGGTGGACCAGCAACGCGAAGAGCGGCACAGGCGATGCATGGGTCGCGACCAGTTCGGCCAGAAGCAGCAGCACCCGCCCCGCGGCGGTCTGCGCCAGCGGCCGGCCGGCGGTATCGTCGGCATCGATGTTCCAGCGCCGCAGCTGCGCGATCACCCGGCCTGCCAGCCCGCGATCCGGGGTGACCAGCGCCACCCGCCGCTCGGGCACTTCGAGCGCCTCGCGGATCAGGATCGCGACCGCCTGCGCCTCCTCGCCGGGATGGGCGCTTTCCATCAGCCGCACGCCTGTCAGGCGGCGGCGGTCGGCCTTCAGGTCGACCCAGCCCTCGCTCGCCGCGGGAGGCAAAAACAGGTTGGAAATCGCGCGGCTGCGTTCAGGCGGCGCGGCGGCCAGGCCTGCCCGGTGCCACGGATCGACCTCGTCACGGCGCACGCCCATGCGGTTGAGCAGCAGCTTGAGGTGGTATTGCGGATGGGTTGCCGCATCGCCCTCACCAAACGGAGCCTCGCCCTCGCCGGGCGCACCGGCATTGCCCAGCATGTCCCAGACCTCATCGGCCAGCGCCAGGTCAAGATCGGGCAGGATCACCGCGCCATTGGGCAGGTCCGCGACCGCGCGCAGCATCGCGGCCAGGGCGGGCGAAGCGCTGGTCACTCCGGCGGCGACGATCGGCAAAGCGGGCGGCGTCTCGCGCCAGCGCCGCGCGGCGCGGGCGAACAGCAGGTTGCGGCGCACCGGGGCATCGACCTCGCCGCGCGCCTCCAGTTCGGCCAGCCAGAAGGCCTGGACCCGCGCGAACAGGCGGGTCGCCTCGTGCCAGTGTCCGGCAAGATCGCCGACGATCCCGGCGATCCTGGCGTCGAGCAGATCGCCCAGTTCGATCCCCTCGACCGCGAGTCGGTCCATCGTCCGGCCCATGTCGAAGGCCAGGCGCAGCAGGCCCGGGGCCTTGGGCGCGCGTTCGCCCATCTCCTGGCGCAGCAGATCCGCAAGGCGCAGCCAGCGCCGGGTCGGATCGGCGGCAAGTGGCACCTCGCTGCCCGCGCCCAAGGGGTCGAGCAGCGGTCCCAGCGTCTCGTCAAGGTCAAGATCGCCGACCATCGCCATGCGCGGCAGCAGCATGCCCCCGCCCGACAGGCGCACGAAAGCCTCGGTCACGATCCGTTCGGCGCGGCGGCTGGGCAGCAGCAGGGTCAGGCGGGCAAGACCCAGCTCAGGCTCGGCGTAACGCGGGATCAGACCGGCAACCAGCGCATCGGCAAACCCGCGATGCGCGGCGATCGAATAGACGTGCGGGGGGCGGCGCTCAGCCACCGGCCTGCAGCGCGGCGAGGTGCGCTTCGGCCGGGGGAATCGCTTCGGGCGTGCCCATGTCGAACCATTCGCCCTGGTGGACCACTCCGAAAAGCCGGCCTTCGGCAATCGCCCGGTCCCACAGCAGGTTGGTCGAGAATGGGCCATCGGGTGCATCGCGCAGCAGGCGGTGCGCGGCGATCTGGGCGCCGATGAAGATATAGGGCGCGCTGTCCTCGTCCTTGCCGCGGCGGCGCAGGCGACCGTCGGGGTCAAGGTGGAAATCGCCCTTGCCGCGATGCTGGAAGGCGCGCTCCCTGGGAACGACCAGCAGCAGCGCATCCATCCGCGCCGGATCCCACTTGTCCGACAGGTCGAGCAATGTGTTGCGCGGTCCGTCGATCCAGATGTTGTCGCTGTTGAGGCAGTAGAACGGATCGGGCAGCAGCCCCGCCCGCCACGCCTTGACCATGCCGCCGCCGGTTTCGAGCAGCACCGCGCGTTCATCCGAGATGACGAAGCGGGGATGCTCGCGCCCCGCGAGATAGGCTTCGACCTGATCGGGCAGGTAGTGGACGTTGACCACCGCGCGTTCGATCCCGGCATCGGCCAGATGCTCGATCATGTAGTCGATCAGCGCCTTGCCGCCCACTTCGATCAGCGGCTTGGGGCGGTCCGCGGTCAGCGGCAGCATCCGCTTGCCCAGCCCCGCGGCCATGACCATCGCCGTGTCCGAAGCCAGCGCGCTCATACCGGCCAGGTGCCTCCGCCTGCCGTGCGCAGATGCGCCGGGATATTCGCGTCGAACCACTTCGCCACCGGCTCGAGCGCGGGATGGGCCAGATCGCGCTCGAGCATCGCCCAGACGCGGGGGATATAGCCCAGATAGCGCGGCTTGCCGTCGCGCTTCCACAGCCGCACGAAAATCCCGACGACCTTGGAATTGCGCTGCGCCCCCAGCACCGCATAGTCCGCCAGGAATTCCGCCCCGGCCCCGGTCCGTTCGACGTAGTAGTCGAAAATCTCGGCCTCAAGTTCGGGCGAAACGTCGCGCCGGGCATCCTGGAGCAGCGAGACCAGGTCATAGGCGCGGTGGCCGTTGAGCGCGTCCTGAAAGTCCAGCAGCCCCTGCTTGTCGGTGCTGCCTAGCAGCATGATGTTTTCGGCGTGGTAGTCCCGCAGCACGCAGACCCCGGGGCGCTGGCGCGGCAGCACCTGGCCGAGGACCTGTTCCCAGGCCCTGGTATAGCCCTGCGCATCGACCTGCAGGCCCTGCGCCGGGCAATACCATTCGATCAGCAGCCGCACCTCGCGCAGGTATTCGCTCAGCGAATAGTCAAGGAACGGTCCCGGCGGCAGGCGGTGCAGATCGACCAGCGCATCGATCGCCGCGCGATAGACCGCGCGTTCGTCGTCGGGCCACTGGTCGACGTATTCGCGCATCCGCACTTCGCCGAAATCCTCGATCAGCACCAGGCCGCGCGCGGCGTCCTCGGCCAGGATGTGCGGCGCGCGCAGGCCGTTCGCGTCAAGCCACTTGGCCGAACGCAGGAACGGAGCGGGATCCTCGTTGGGCGGCGGTGCGTCCATCAGCATCGCACTCGCCTCGCCCCGGCGAATGCGGAAATAGCGGCGGAACGAGGCATCGCCGGCCAGCGGTTCGATCTGGGCGCCGTCCCATCCGGCCTTGGCAAGAAACTGGTCGATTCCCTCGGGAAGTGCATCGCTCATGGCCAGCGCCCTAGCCAATCGGAACCCGGTTCGACAATGGCCATCCGCCCCGTTTCCGCACTTTCCAGACGGATCGAAAGACAGCCCGGTTCATGGGCAAAGCCGCCGGCGTGCTCGGGCCATTCGGCCAGCAGCACCGCACCGTCGCGGTAGTCGTCGAGTCCCAGCTCGTCCGCCTCGGCGGGATCGTTCAGGCGATAGAAGTCGGCATGGACCAGCGGCAGGCGGAGCAGCGGCGGATCGTAGGTCTCGATGATCGCGAAGCTGGGCGAAGGCACTTCGCCGGAATGGCCCAGCGCGGCGATGATGGCCCGCGCCAGCGTGGTCTTGCCCGCCCCCAGCCCGCCCGACAGCGCGACGACATCGCCGGCGCACAGCCGCGCGGCAATCCGCGCGCCGAAGGCCAGGGTAGCGGCAATGTCCGGGAGGTCGAAGGTCACGGCAGCTCGACAATCGCCGCCGTGCCCTGGCCCGGCTCGGACATCAGCTGCAAGGTTCCGCCGTGCGCCTCGATCAGCTGGCGCGCCAGCGGCAGGCCCAGGCCCTGCCGGCGCTCGACACCCTTGCCGTCGGCGGAGACCTTGATCCCTTCCAGCGCCCGGGCCAGCGTGGCCGCATCCATTCCCGCGCCGTTGTCGGAAATCACGATCTGCGCCTTGCCCTTGCGCCCGGTCGCCTCGACCAGCACCCGGCCGCCCGTGGGCGTCGCGGCAATGGCGTTGTCGAGCAGATGGCCGATCGCGCGGGCCAGGCGGCGCCGGTCACCCACGATGCGCCCCGCGCTCTTGTCGCCGCGCAGGTCGAGCGTCAGCCCGGCCTCCTTGATCCGCCCCGCGCGCTCCTCGACCAGCGTCTTGACCAGCGCGAAGACATCGACCTCGTCCTGCGCCAGCGGCAGCATGCCGGCCTCGCTTTGCGAAAGGTCGAGAACGCTTTCAATCTGTTCGCCCAGCCGTTCGACCGACTGGAGAATTGCCGAAACGTATTCCTTCCCGCTGTCGGACAGCTCGCCCCCCAATCCGGCTGCAAGCAGTTCCGCGAAACCGCCGATCGAAGTCAGCGGGGTGCGGAATTCGTAGCTCATGTTGGCGAGGAACCGGGTCTTCATCGAATCGGCTTCTTCGAGCGCGGCATTACGCTGCTTGAGCGCATCGGCAGCCTTCTGCGAATCGGTGATGTCCAGCACGGTCAGCAGGCCATTGCCATCGGGCAGCGGCACCCCGGCGAATTCCAGCGTGCGCCCGTCGTTCAGCACTACCCGCCCGCTGGTCTGGCGCCGATCGAGCGTCGCCGCGCGGACCACGTCGCCAACCTGCTTCGCCTTCGCCGGCCGGTCGAGCTTTCGCTCGATCCGCTCGAGCAGCAGTTCGATCCTGGGATGGGTATCGAGGAATTCGTCCTCCAACCCCCAGTCGGCGGCAAAGCGGCGGTTCCACAGCTGCATCCGGCCACCGGGCGAAAACACCGCGAGCGATTCGAACAGGCTGTCGAAAGTCGCAGTGCGGGTGCGCAGCAGGGTGTCGCGCGCGGCGGAAAGCTGGAGCTGTTCGGTCCGGTCCTCGGCAATCAGCGTCAGCCCGCCATCGGGCAGCGGCTGGGCGACAAGGCGCAGGTGCGTGCCATCGGACAGGACCCAGGCTTCTTCCTGCGGTTCGCTGGCCAGGAACCAGCCCGCGCGCTCGCGCCGCCAGGCCGGGAAATCGCGCGCTTCGGGCACCCGGCCGCGATCGCGGGCCAGATCGAGCAAACGCTCGAACGGCGGCGGGTCGAGCATCTGCCCCGGCGTCAGGGCAAAAATCCGCTGGAACGGCGGGTTGGCGAAGACCAGCTGGTGCTTCGCATCGAACTGCGCCACCCCCGCCGAAAGCTGGCCGAGCGTGGCGCGCTGGGCATCGCGGAAAGCCTTGAGCGTGCGGCCCAGCTCTTCCATCTCCTCGACATCGACCGCATAGCCGGCCACGCCTTCCTGCCCCAGCGGCAGGTCGGATACGCGCAGCGCGCGGCGTTCGCCGTCGATCGTCGCCGAAACCATCCGCTCGATCGGCAGCTGCTTGCCCGCCGCGTGCAAGGCGATCTGCCGCGCGGTCAGCCCATCGACGCTTTCGACCAGCTCCACCCCATCGGCCACCACCTGGCGCGCGTCCTGCCCGGCAACCGCGCGGACATAGGCCTGGTTGACCAGTTGCAGCGCTCCGTCCGGCCCGCGGAACCACATCGGCATCGGCGCGGCCTCGATCAGGCCGACCAGCGCGGCAAAATCCCCGCGCGCCCGCGCCGCATCGTCGCGCAGCTGGACCAGCTCGCTTTCGCTGTCGGAGAAATCGAACACCCAGACCAGCGCCGCGCCGCCCGGCGAGACTGCCGGATCGGCAAGATGCCCGCGCAGCGCCAGGCTGCGCGTCGATCCGCGCGGCGTGATGACCATGCGAAACGGCGCGGCGGTGCGCTGGGTGCGCCGCACGGCTTCGGTCAGCTCCTCGAGCTGTTCGCGGGTCAGCCCGCCGCCGCCGCCGTCGATCCGCCCGCCGTCCAGTTCGGTCAGGAACTGCGGCACGGCATCGAGCCCCAGCCAGTTGGCCAGCCGCTGCGGCGCTTCGATCTTGCCGTCGACCCGCACCAGCAGCGGCAGCGCCGGGCTTTCATCCACCATCCTGGCAAGCCGCCGGGCATGGCGCAGGCCGGATTCGGCCTTGCGTTCACGCTTGCGCGCGCCAGCCACCGCCCACAGCGCGGCCGTGGTCCAGGCCGCCAGCAGCAGCCCCAGGATCACCAGCGCGGTCGGGGTAAGGTTCATGGCCGACAGCTATGCGCGCGGGGCCGAGATGGCAAGGCGCGTGCGCTGGGTCAGTACCGGTAATGCTCGGGCTTGAACGGCCCTTCGGCGCTCACCCCGATATAGTCCGCCTGCTTCTTGGAAAGCCTGGTCAGCTTCACCCCCAGCTTTTCGAGGTGCAGCGCCGCGACCTTTTCATCTAGGTGCTTGGGCAGCACATAGACGTGGTTCTCGTACTGGTCGTTCTTGGTGAACAGTTCGATCTGGGCCAGCGTCTGGTTGGTGAAGCTGCTGCTCATCACGAAGCTGGGGTGGCCGGTGGCGCAGCCCAGGTTGACCAGGCGGCCCTTGGCAAGGATGATGATCTGCTTGCCATCGGGAAACTCGACCAGGTCGGTGCCGGGCTTCACCTCGGTCCACTTGTAGTTGTCGAGCGCGGCGATCTGGATCTCGCTGTCGAAGTGGCCGATGTTGCAGACGATGCTCATCGGCTTCATCGCCTTCATGTGCTCGGCGGTGATGACATCCTCGTTGCCGGTGGCGGTGACGAAGATGTCGCAGCGCTTCACCGCGTCTTCCATCGTCACCACTTCATAGCCTTCCATCGCGGCCTGCAGCGCGCAGATCGGATCGATCTCGGTGACCATCACGCGCGCGCCGCCCTGGCGCAGCGAAGCGGCGCTGCCCTTGCCGACATCGCCAAAGCCCGCGACGCAGGCGACCTTGCCGGCCAGCATCACGTCGGTCGCGCGGCGGATCGCGTCGACCAGCGATTCCTTGCAGCCATAGAGGTTGTCGAACTTCGACTTGGTGACCGAATCGTTCACGTTGATCGCCGGGAACGGCAGCTTGCCGTCCTTGGCGATCTGGTAGAGCCGGTGCACGCCGGTGGTGGTCTCTTCCGAAACGCCCTTGATGTGCGCAACCGACATGGTGAGATAGCCGGGCCGCGCCTTGACGAAGGCCTTGAGCGCGCGCTGGAACTCGATCTCTTCGGCGTTGGTGGGCTCGGGCATGGTGTCGCCCGCTTCGAGCCGCGCGCCCCACAGCGCGAACATCGTGGCATCGCCGCCATCGTCGAGGATCATGTTGGCGGTCTGATCGCCCCAGTCGAAGATATTGCCGACATAATCCCAGTATTCGGCCAGGCTTTCGCCCTTGACCGCGAAGACCGGAATGCCGGCGGCCGCGATCGCCGCGGCAGCGTGATCCTGGGTCGAGAAGATGTTGCAGGTCGCCCAGCGCACCTCGGCGCCCAGCGCGACCAGCGTCTCGATCAGCACCGCGGTCTGGATGGTCATGTGCAGCGAGCCGGTGATCCGCGCGCCCTTGAGCGGCTGCGCAGCGCCGAATTCCTCGCGCAGGGCCATCAGGCCGGGCATTTCGGTTTCGGCGATGGCAATCTCGGCGCGGCCGTATTCGGCCAGGCCGATATCGGCGATCACATAGTCCTTGGCGGCTTCGATGGTGGCCACGGGGCAACTCCTGTCAAATGGCTGGGCGCCTGCCGCAACGAGGACGGGCGGCGCCTTGAATGACGCCGCCCTTAGCCGCTTGCCTCTCCCGAAGCAAATATAACGATACCTTTATATCATGCCGCGCCGGCGGATGAGGCAGCAGGGATGCGACCTCTGGGGAACCTGCTCCCTCACCCGCCTTGCGCCTTCTCCGGCCTAACGCACCCAGGCCAGCTGGCGCGAGCCGTTCTGCAGGAGATCATCGGCAGCTTCGTAAAGCGGGGCTTCGCCGCGCATGTCGGCGAGCGTCCGGGTGACTTGCTTGAGCTGCGCGCAATTGAGCCAGGGGTGACCCTGGCCATACTGGTTGGCCATCTGCACGCTCATCCGATCGAGCGCGCGGTTCGCTCCGGCCGCGCCATAGGAGCGGGCATATTCGGCCTTGAGCGTCTGCGCCGCGGCGTTGAGCGTGGCGAAATGGTTGGTGGTGAAACGGCCATATTCCGGCTGGAAGTTGTCCGCCGTCTTGCGGCAGCGCAGCCCGGTGACCATCAGCATGATGTCCAGCCTGCGCAGCTTTTCGGCCGAACCGACATTGCCCGCGCTGGCCGGAAAGGAAGCGATCATTCCCAAGGCGGCAAGGCCTGCCGCGACCCTCTTGAATTTCATGTGCAGTCTCCCGACGGGCCTGTTCCCGTGGAAGCATCCTCGCGCCGCCGGTTTACCCAATCTTAAAGCGGGGCAGTAAAGCGGAATTAACCATGCGCGGCGCCATTGCGGGAGCGCGCGCAGCGCCTATATGTCCCTGCACAATCCGCACAATCCATTCTGGGGAGAATGACAATGACAATCGCAGTTGGCGACAAGCTGCCCGACGTTAAGTTGGTCAAGGCCACCGAACAGGGTCCCGAAGCGGTCCAGAGCGCCGATTATTTCGCTGGCAAGCGAGTCGCGCTGTTCTCGGTCCCGGGCGCCTTCACGCCGACCTGCTCGGCCAAGCACCTGCCAGGTTTCGTCGACAAGGCGGCCCAGCTCAAGGCCAAGGGCATCGACGAAATCGCCTGCACCGCGGTCAACGATCCGTTCGTGATGGGCGCATGGGGCAAGAGCGGTGGCAGCCAGGACGTGACCATGCTGGCCGACGGCAACGGTGATTTCGCCGAAGCGCTGGGGTTGACCATGGACGGCAGCGCCTTTGGCCTGGGCAAGCGCGGTCAGCGATTCGCGATGGTGGTCAACGACGGCACGGTCGAGCAGCTGCATGTCGAAGCGCCGGGCGAATTCCGGGTCAGCAGCGCCGAATACATGCTCGAACACCTTTGATCAGGGCGATTTGAAACAAAACCCTCTCCCGGTCCGGGAGGGGGTTTTTGATTCTGGCGTTCGCATTTGATCCTGCGCAATGCAATTTCAGTTGCGATTTGCTACCCGATCCTTGCGACCCGAGGGAAAGGGCTTCCCCAACCCTCTCACTGGCCCGGCGGTTCCCGCAACGGAAACGCCGGGCCATTTTTTGAGTCTGTCCTGATTCCAGAGCCAGATGGCATCGGATTGACGCAGTCTCCCCTCCCCTTGGGGAGGGGTCGGGGGTGGGGGTTCGACATTGGCGTGGAACCCCCTCCCCAATCCCTCCCCAAGGGAGGGCTAAGCGAATGCAATTTCATAGGGCCTCATCCGGGAATCGCGTAGGTAACCGTGGCCTGCGCGAGCACGCGGGCGGGATCGTCCTGCCACATGCGGACATCCACGGTGGCCAGCCGCCTGCCAAGCTTCAGCAGGACGGCATCCGCCATCACCGCCTGCACTTCGACCGCGCGCAGGAAACTGATGTTGAGATTGCTGGTCACCGCCATCGCCACCGGCCCGATATGCGCCAGGATCACCGCATAGGCCGCGCGGTCTGCCAGCGCCATCTGCGTCGGACCTGAAACGATCCCTCCCGGCCGCAGATTGAGCCCGGCCAGCGGCAGTTCGAGCCGCACCCGTCCGGGAACGATTTCCGCGATCCGCGCATGGGCCTCTTCGGGCACGTCGGGGAAGGCCTTGCGGAAGAATTCCTCCAGCTCGGCCACGGACATTACGGGCTGCATCGCGATCAGTATCCCATCAGGCTGAGGACTTCCTTGCGGCTGCGATGGTCGTCGAGGAAACAGCCCATCAGCCGGCTGGTGACCATGCCGACGCCCGGAGTCTTGACCCCGCGCCCGGTCATGCAGCCGTGCTGCGCCTCGATCACCACCGCAACGCCGTGGGGGTTGAGGTTGTCCCAGATGCACTGCGCCACTTCGGCGGTCAGCCGCTCCTGGATCTGCAGCCGCCGGGCGAAGCCGTGGAGCACCCGGGCCAGCTTGGAAATCCCCACCACCCGGTCGCGCGGCATGTAGGCGATCGCCGCCTTGCCGGTGATCGGCGCCATGTGATGCTCGCAGTGCGACTGGAAGGGGATGTCCTTCAGCAGCACCAGTTCGTCATAGCCGCCCACTTCCTCGAACTGGCGCGAGAGGTGATAGGCCGGGTCTTCCTCGTAGCCCTGGCAATATTCCTTCCACGCGCGCGCGACGCGGGCCGGCGTGTCGATCAGCCCTTCGCGCGCCGGATCATCGCCCGACCAGCGGATCAGCGTGCGGATCGCCTCCTGCACGTCTTCGGGCACCGGCAGCTTGGCCAGCGGCCCTTCGTCTCCGCTGTCGTGATCGCAAGTCATCGCTTTCTCCATTCGCGCGGGGAGCGCAGGAAGCCCCCCCGGTGGAACAGCCCGCGCCGCTTGCTGAACGGCTCGAACAGATCCTCCGGCCGCTCTGGATCGAGCAGCGCATTGTCGGCTACCGCTTTCTCTGCATCCGTCAGCGGACGCAAGACAAAAGGCTCGAGCCGCTTGCCCTGCCTGGGCGCGGCCTCGATCAGTTCGATCATCGAGGGATTGCGCTCCAGCGCCTCGGCCACCGCTTCGCGCGGCATTCCGCAATGCTCGGCCAGCAGCGCGATCCGCAGGCGCCGGATCACCGGTGCGGCGTGGTCGTTGCCGGGGCGCGCGGCGTCGATGAACAGGTCGCATTCGCTGTCGAGCCCCATCGACCGGTTGTTCATGTTGGCCGAGCCGACCCGCAGCACCTCGTCATCGACGATCATCGCCTTGGCGTGGACATAGATCGGCGTCCCGGCGGCGTTGTAGGGCACGAAGATGCGAAAGCGCCGGCCCGGATCGCATTCGGCGATGGCATGGCACAGCTCGACCCGCGCGCCGTCCATCGCGGTCTGCTCCAGCCAGCCTTCGGCGGATTCGGGATTGATCAGCACGATCTCGGGCGGATCGGGCATCGCCAGCCGCCGGGCGATCGCCTCGGCCACGGCGCGGCTGGCGAAGTACTGACTCTCGGCATAGATGAAGCGGCGCGCGCGCAGGATGTGCTCGACGAACAAGGCCTCGATCTCGCGCACTTCGCTCTCGGCTTTCCAGGCCGAGCGGGTCCGCGCGATCCCCACCTCGACATCGCGGAACTCGGCCTTGAGCGATCGCGGCCAGGCGCTTTCTGCATGCGGCGCGCAGGGCAGCAGCGGCTTGCCCCCGGCCTGGGCCCAGCGTTCGCGCCCCAGTTCGCCCAGCGCGGCGGCGGCCTCGCCCTCGACCATCATCGTCAGGTCGTGCCACGGTCCGTAGAGCTTGGTGCCATAGGGCTTGCGGCGGCGCGGGTCGGCCTCGAGATGTTCCTGGGTGTCCCATCGGTCGGAAGTCATGTCGATCCCGCCGCAGACCGCGAAAACGTCGTCGATCACCACCACCTTCTGGTGATGGCTGCAGCCGATCGGATGGGCCGAATCGAACTTGAAATCGATCGATGGGTGCAGGAACCAGCGGATCAGGTCGAGGATCATCGAGCCGCGGAAGATGAATTTCAGCGCACCGAAATTCCATTTGAGCACGCGCACCTGCAGGCCGGGCGTGCGTTCGCACAGCCAGATCACGAAAGCGCCCAGCCGCGCGGGATTGACCGTCTTGCGCGGCAGGTTCCAGAACCGCCGCCCCGGCCCCAGCCGCATCCGGGTGTCGAAATCCCAGCCGATCAGGTGGATTCGCTGTCGCGCCTGTTCCATCGCCTGCTGCATCAGCATGAAATAGGCCGCCGCATCGATCACCACATGGGCGCGGCTGGCCCGGGCGAAGCGCCAGGCCGATTGCGGCGGTGGCTGGTCTGGTGCGGGCGGCTGCATCGGCGGCACAATATCCACCGATGCCTGACGCGTCACTGGCCTGTGATGCTTTTCCTTTGAATTGCCTTGTGACATTCCCCCGGACGATGAACGAACCCGCGGCCGAACTCCGTCGCAACGGTGCGATCCTGCTGGCGCTGGTTGCGGCCCTTGCCGGCTGGCTCTGCTTCGCCCGGCTGGACGAACCGCGCGCGCCGGTCTGGGACGAGGCCTATTACCTTACCTCAACCGCGCGCTATCATCAGGGGCTGACGCAGTTTTCAAGCCATCCGCCGCTGGGCACCATGCTGATCGCGGCGGGCGACATGGCGAGCGGGCGCAATGCCCATGCCGACTGGCGGACGATCGGGGCCGAGAAGAAGATCAGTGCCGAGGCGATCCCCGCCGGTTTCGACTATGCCGGCCCCCGCCTTGCCCCTGCCCTGTTCGGAACGCTGGCCGCGCTGCTGTTTGCCGCGCTGATGCTGGAGCTGACCGGCAGCGCCCTGGCCGCCGGCCTGCTCTCGCTGCTGCTGCTGGCCGATACGGCGCTGCTGGTGCAATTCCGCAGCGCGCAGCTCGACGCGTTTCAGCTGGGCTTCGTGCTGGCGGGGCTGCTTGCAGCGGTCCGGGCGCATCGCCGCCAGCGGACGCGGGACTATTTCCTGTTCGGCCTGTTCATCGCGCTGGCGGCGCTGGTCCGGGCGAACGCGCTGGTGCTGGGGGCAATGGCCCCGCTGCTGCTCTGGCCGCTGCTGTGCGAACGCGACTGGCGCGGATTGGCGGCACGCTGCGCGGCGGGGCTTGCGGGCGGCATGCTGGCCGCGGTGCTGGTTCTTGCCGCCTGGATCCAGCTGACCCCGAACATGCCCGATCCCGCAACCCCGGCCGGGCGGCAGGATCAGGCCTTCGTTTCGGGCGCCCATCGCCGCGCGCTGGAGACCGGCGAGTGGAACCTTTCCGCCGCAATCAACGCGGCAGTCGACATCGAACGGTTTATGGCGAACGACCTGGCGATTACCCCGCCCAGCGATGCCAACGGATCGCATCCCTGGCAATGGCTGGCGGGACAGGGCGCGATCCTCTACCGCTCCGATCGCTCAAGCGGCCGGCAGCTTTCGATCGGGCTGGTCCCCAACCTGGCGGCCTGGCTAATCTCGCTGCTTGGCGTGCTGACCTCGCTGCTGCCGGGCCGGCTGCGGGAGGACCGGCTCCGTGCGGCATTGCTGGCCGGCTGGGTGGCCAATATGGCCGCGCTGCAATGGCTCGATACGCAGCGGGTGCTTTACAGCTATCATTACTTCATTCCGCTGCTGCTCGGTCATTGCCTCGCCGCGCTGGAATGGAAACGGCACGGACTGCCGCGCCGGATTGCACTGGCGGTGGCCCTGCCGGTCGTGCTGTTCGGGGTGGCGGCCTGGCCGCTCGCCACTTTCGGTACCACTCCCGGCTGGCTCTGCCATGTCCGACCTTGATTACACGCCCAGGAATTGACTGCGATGAACCTTCCCGAACTATCCCGCCGCCGGCTCTTGCAAGCAGCCGGCCTCGGCGCCGGCGCGCTTGCGCTGCATCCGTGGTTGCCGGCCTGGGCGCAGAGGGTCTCGGCGGGGCTGGAGACACTTTCGGGCGAAGACATCACCCTGCAGCTGGCGCCCGGGCGGATCGGCATCGACGGCAAGGCCGCCAATGCCGTGACGATCAACGGCACGGTTCCGGGGCCGCTCCTGCGCCTCAGGCAAGGGCAGAAGCTGCGCCTGACCGTTGAAAACGCGCTGGACGAGCCAAGCTCGCTGCACTGGCACGGCTTGCTGGTGCCGTTCCAGATGGATGGCGTTCCCGGGGTGTCGTTCCCCGGAATCGGGCCGCACTCGCGCTTCACTTACGAGTTCGGAATCGAGCAGGCCGGAACCTACTGGTATCACAGCCATTCGGGTCTGCAGGAACTGATGGGCATGTATGCCCCGATCGTGATCGACCCCGCCGGGGCGCAAGCCGCGCCATATGACCGCGATCATGTCGTGATGCTGTCCGATCACAGCTTCGTCCATCCCGCGAGGATCCTCAGAAACCTCAAGGTAGAGCCCGGCTACTACAACCACCAGCGCCAGACCCTGGGCGGCCTTATCGCGGGCAAGGACCAGAAGCTGTCCGATCGCATCGCCTGGGGCAGGATGCGGATGGACCCGACCGACATCTCCGACGTGACCGGAGAGGTGCTGCGCTATCTGGTCAACGGGCATGGTCCCGAAAGCAACTGGACCGCGCTGTTCGGGCCGGGCGAGCGGGTGCGCCTGCGGGTGATCAATGCCGCGGCGATGACGGTGTTCAATGTCCGCATCCCGGGCCTCTCGATGCAGGTGGTGAGCGCCGACGGGCAGGATGTCCGTCCGGTCGCGGTCGATGAATTCCAGATCTCGCCGGGCGAAACCTACGACGTCATCGTCACGCCGAGTGCGGATCGGGCCTACACCATCGTCGGTGAAAGCGTCGACCGTTCGGGCATGGCGGTGGCGACGCTCGCACCGCGGGCCGGAATGCGCGCCGCAGTGCCGCCGCTGCGCGAAGGCCCTATCCTGACGATGAAGGACATGGGCATGGAGATGGAAGGCATGGACATGTCCGGCATGTCGATGCGCGACGGCAGGAACGCACCGCAGGTCAAGCTTGGGCCCGGGGTAGAGATGATCAACCCGATGCCGATGGACCGGACCGGCGATCCCGGGATCGGGCTGGGCAACGTCGGCCACAAGGTGCTGACCTACAGGGATCTGGTCGCGCTGGAGGTGAACCCCGATACCCGCGCCGCCGAACGCGAGATCGAGGTCCACCTGACCGGCGCGATGGACCGCTACATGTGGTCGATGGACGGCAAGACGATGAGCGAGGCGCACGAGCCGATCCCCCTGCGCAAGGGCGAGCGGGCGCGAGTGACGCTGATCAACGATACGATGATGGCCCACCCGATCCACCTGCACGGCCACCTGTTCGAACTGGTGACCGGGCATGGCGACCACTCTCCGCGCAAGCACACGGTCAATGTGCTGCCGGGCGGAAAGGTCAGCTGGGACGTGACCGCGATTGGCGGCGACTGGGCCTTTCACTGCCACCTGTTCCTGCACATGGCGATGGGGATGATGCGGATCGTCCAGGTTCGTCCGGTCGAAGGAGACGCGGCGTGAAGCGGCTGGTCCCCATCCTGCTGGCCGCTGGCGCCGCCCCGGCATTGGCCCAGGACGATCCGCATGCCGGGCACCATATGCCGGGAATGGAGATGCCGCCGCCCCCACCGGCGCAGGACCCCCATGCCGGTCACCGGATGCCTGCACAAGGCACGCCCGCCGGCACCGATCAATCGCCGGGCAACGCCGAGCCGCCGCCCGTGGTCCACGATAGCCCCGCCGATCGCCATTGGGGCGCGGCCGCGATGGCCGCCGCGGCCAATGCCGAAATGCACCCGCCGAAGCCGTCCTACAGCAAGGTGACTTTCGACATCGCCGAACTGCGCGCTCGCCGCGGCCACAATGGCTATGCCTGGGAAGGTGAGGCGTGGCTGGGCGACATCGACCGCGCGGTGCTCAAATCGCGCGGCGAAGGGACATTCGGCGAAGGCTTCGATCATGGCGAAGCCGAGCTGCTCTATTCGAAGGCACTCGATCCGTGGTGGAACCTGCAAGGCGGCCTGCGGCAGGATTTCGGGCCCGGACCGCAGCCGACCTGGCTGGCGGCAGGGATCGAAGGCCGTGCGCCCTACCAGTTCGATGTCCAGGCCGGCGGCTATCTGTCCGACAAGGGCCAGGCCACTTTCCGGTTCGAGGGCAGCTATGACCAGCGCATCACCCAGCGCCTGATCCTGCAACCCAAGGTCGAGTTCGACCTGTCGGCACAGGACATGCCCGCCCAGCGGCTCGGACCGGGGCTGACCAGCGCCGAGGCGGGGCTGCGGCTGCGCTACGAAATCCGGCGCGAATTTGCGCCCTATGTCGGGGTGAACTGGAGCTGGAAGACCGGCCGCACCGCAGCCTATGCCCGCGCCGACGGGCACGAACCGGCCGAGCGCAGCGTCGTGGCCGGCCTACGCTTCTGGTTCTGAGCGGGTGGGTAAAGGCTTGGGAAAAAATGGCGCCCCGCCCTGGATAAACATAACGAATACACATCGCCGTTTGCACTCCTATAGAACCGCCGCCGCGCGCCTGTAGCCGCCCTATGGCGTAGTGCGACGCCGCTGATTATTCGAGAAGCATCGGGGGTAGGATCAACGGCCCACACTTTCGAGCCTCCCGATGGCAAGTTGCCTCTGCCGCCGCCGTAGATACCGCTTGGTCGGATTGCGTAGTGCAATTACCTCGGCAGATGAGGGGAACGCGATTGAATCCTTGGCCAGTGATACCCGCCGACGTTGTTGCCTGGTTCCGTGGCGTCTTCGCGGACGCAAACCGCCACGTATGTGAGCGCCTGGCCAATCTCCCCAATATCCGCGAGACATCGCTCGATGACGGATTGATTGAAGCGCTGATCCCCAACAGTGCGCCGACGCTCCTGCCTTCGGGCGCGATCATCCGCATGGATACTCACAACATCGGTGGTTTGCGGCGCCTAGGCGCTCCCCATTGGGATTGGGATTTTCCGCAACGCCGGCGTTGGGAAACGGCGGATATTGCGATCCTCGTCTTCGTCTATCGACAAGACAAGCTGGTGGCGAAGAAGATTGGCCTGCTCCAATCCAAACGTCTCTTTCCGACTAACCATGATGTCGAAGACGAAGATGAAATTGGTTTCCTTCATGGCATGAATGCGTTCATCCGCCGCGATGGGCAGCAAGCAGCCGCCGCACTCCACCGAACCTACAGCTTCGACGAAACCTGCACCTTCGCCGCAATTCAGGCTGGACACCGACAGGTCGAACTGATCGACACGCTCAATCGGGATTTCGGCAAGGCCGTCTTCTACCTGCTCTACGCACCGCCTGAGCTTCCCTACGCAGTTACCTACCCCCTGCGAAAACGAATCCGCGTTGGCGACATGCCGGTCGGAAATCGGGTGGTCGATGCCGACAACCTCCACCGCGCTCTTGTCGAACTCAATGACGGCCAATCTCCCACCTTCAGCCTGCTGAAATCCGCCTGCGTCGGGCGGGATTGGCCGCTCGAAACCTGGGCTGCCGATCTGCTGCTGACCTGTCAGGTTGGACAGCAGTTCGATGACAGCAATGACGATCGCGTCCGCTATTTCCTCGAACGCCGATCGGGGCCCATTGGGGCGGCTCTCGCTGCATCAATTACCCTGCCGGGCGAGGCCTGAGCCGTGCGAAGTGGCGATATCCCCTTCAAGTTCGATCTGACCGATCTCCTCGCCCGCGCTCGCCGCCAAGTCGCTGGCCGGATAGGTGACGTCACCTTGAACTTGCCTTTCATCAGCATTGCGGTCAGCCCTAAAGATCGCGAGCGCCGTGTGGCGCGCGAGCGGGCGTGCTCGGTTTCGGCAGCGATGCCGAGTTCCGTCGAGTGTTCGACCCGTTCGGAATCACTGCGTTCGATCTGGCCACCTTCGAGAAGCGGCGCCTGCGCTATGAGTCCGGCGAACGCGGCCTGCTACGCGATGCCTTGGTAGAGGCGCTGTGTGCCGCCAAGAATGTTCGTGCGATCCGCCGCCGCAGCGCTGATTTGCTCGTGCCAGTAGATCCCGCCGACAGCGCATGGGATGGGCTTCGCGCGATAACTCATCAGACGACTGGCACCGTGCCCAAACACCCGGACCTGAAATGGCACGAGGGGGTCGGGGTCCGGCTTGACTGGGCAGACGACGGTCTTTGGCTGCTGCTTGATCCAAAGATCGTGTTTGAGGGTGTCACGGACGCGACCAAAGCGATCACCGCCGACTTCGCGCGCGAACGGACGGTGAAGCGCTATAATCGTGATCTCGATCGGCTTATCGATTTTTGGGCAAAGCGCCTTGCCGGCGAAGCGCTTCTGGCGCTGTCGATTGGCGACGGGATCGATGCTCGCTTCGCAGTCGGGAAGAACACGGCCTTCTCCAAGCTGGTGCAGCCATGACGAGCGAGATCGCCCCGACCATATGGTATCCCGAACCCGAGCTGGTGTTCCATCCCGAGCGAACGAGCGAGCGGGACATTCATCCGCTGCGCGGGCTCAAGCGGTTCCACGACACTGAGGCCATGTAGGTCGCAGGTGTCGCGCGCAGCTCCAGATGATAGGTGCGCCGATCGGTGTTGATGACGAGGTTGGTGGCGAGGTCCGGCCTCGTCGGTTTGACGAGGATATGCACTCGCGCTGCCGGCCCGCCGCCGCTGATAGTATCGCCGATGATCCAGCGCACGGTGTCGCCGGCTGCTACCGGCCCCGGCCCAACGAGCTGCTCGCCCTCCTGTAAGGCGATGTCCGTCACTTGGCCGGGCGCGGTATAGATCTGATAGACCGCACCTTCACCGGCCCAGGCAGGGTTGGCTTGTGGACCAAGGCGGACAGCGTCACGCGCTTTGACGACATGCGGATCGCAGACCTCGGCGCCGCGCCGCAGCCTTCCCGCTAGGACGCGCAGGATGGCTGGATCGAGACTCGCCGTCGCTTTTGCCGCTCTGCTGGCGATATTCGTCGGTGCCTGCTCCGACGGCGGGGCGCCGTCTGCGGGCGAAGTGGTTGCCTACACATCGGTCGACCAGGTCTATTCCGAACCGGTGTTCCGCCGGTTCGAAGAAAAGACTGGGATCAGGGTCCGCAGCGTGTTCGACACCGAGGAAACGAAGAGTACGGGGGTTCTCAATCGATTGATCGCGGAAGGAGCCAATCCCCGCGCGGACCTTTTCTGGTCGGGCGACCCGGTTCGTCCATTTCTGCTCATCGGCCGCGGGTTCGTCACGCCATACGCACCTTCAAACGCTGTCGGCATTCCCACGACGTTCAAGGATGCTCAGGGCCAGTGGAGCGGCACAGCCGCCCGCGCGCGCGTACTGCTGGTCAATCGCGAACGATTGGCCGGGCGGCCCATGCCATCCTCGGTGCGCGATCTTGCCGATCCCCGCTGGAAGGGAGAAACAGCGATCGCCAACCCGCTCTATGGAACGACGACCATGCACGCCGCGGCGCTGTTCGCCACGCTCGGCGAGAACGAGGCTCGCCGTTTCTTCGAGGCGCTCAAGGTGAACGATGTTCGGGTTGCCGGCTCGAACGGTGAGATTCGCAGGCTGGTTGTGGCGGGCGAGGTGACATTCGGGCTCACCGATACCGACGATGCCTACGAAGCCGTGAGGGCCGCCCGATGAGCCGCGCGCTACGTTTCGATCAGGTTTCGCTGCGCTATGGAGCCCGCTTTGCCGTTTCCGACATATCTCTCACGATCGAGACGGGCGAGGTCCTTTGCCTGCTCGGTCCCTCGGGTTGCGGCAAGAGCAGCCTGGTCCGGCTGGCGCTCGGGCTGACGGCGCCGAGCATGGGCCGTGTGTTCGTCGATGAGCGGGAGGCCAGCGCCAACGGCCGGATCATCGTGCCCCCGGAGCGACGCGGCCTGTCGGTTGTCTTTCAGGACTTGGGGCTATGGCCTCACCTCTCGGCGGAAGCGCATCTCCGGTTCGTATTGGCTGCTCGTCGTATCGCCAAAATCGAGTGGGAGCCGGCGATCGAGCGGATATTGGCGGCGGTTGGCCGCGCGGCAGCGTTGCGGCATGGCCCTGCCTCGCAAACGTCGTCCCCGCCGCGCGCCGCGCTGCTGGTCGGAAGGTCTCGAAGACCTGCACGACTATATGCGCGCGCCGCCGCAGCGAGCCGCGCCCCGCGCGCGCGTCCTCAAGGATAGCGGGCCGATCGTCGTCACGGACGACTGGCCCGAGCGGGTTCCGATCGGCGACGCCGAGCTGCGCGCCATCGAAGGCCATTTGCGCAAGGAGTTGGACAACCTGTTCGGACCCTTGCCCTGAGATAAGGAGGATCATGCCATGACCGACGCCGCTCTTCGCGTCGAGGATACCCCGCCGGTCATGGCGACGGCCCGCGCCGCGCTCTATCTGCGGGTCTCCACCGGCCGCCAGGCCGAGAGCGACCTGTCGATCCCCGACCAGCGCCGCCAGATCGAAGGCTATTGCCTTGCGCGCGGCTGGGAGGTTGCGGCCGAGTTCGTCGAGCCCGGCAATACCGCCACCGACGATCGCCGGCCCGCCTTCCAGGCGATGATAGACGCGGCGATGCAAAAGCCGTCGCCGTTCAACGTGATCCTCGTCCACAGCTTCTCGCGCTTTTTCCGCGATCAGTTCCAGTTCGAGTTCTACGTCCGCAAGCTGGCGAAGAATGGCGTGCGGCTAATCTCGATCACGCAGGATTTGGGCGACGATCCGATGAGCGTAATGATGCGTCAGATCATGACGCTGTTCGACGAGTATCAGTCGAAGGAGAACGGCAAGCACACGCTGCGGTCGATGAAGGAGAACGCGCGTCAGGGCTTCTGGAACGGCGCGCGGGCGCCGATCGGTTATCGGATCGTCGAGGCCGGGCTGCGCGGCGCAAAGGTCAAGAAGAAGCTGGAGATCGACCCGATCCAGGCCGAGACGGTGCGGCGCATCTACCGCATGGCGCTGAACGGGGTCGAGAACAGCGGGCCGATGGGCCTCAAGGCGATCGCGACTTGGCTCAATGACAACAATATTCGCACGCGCGACGGCGGGCGCTGGGGCCTCGGGGCCGTGCATCAGGTGTTGACTCGCACCACCTATATCGGCCAGCACAAGTTCAACTATCGGGACTATCGCACCAAGGCGCCCAAGCCCGAGAGCGAGCACGCCATCATGGAAGTGCCCGCCATCGTCTCGGAGGCGGAGTTCGAGGCGGTGCAGCGCTCACTCAAGGCGCGCAGCCCGAAGATGATGCCGCCAATGGCCGTAGGCGGGCCGACGTTGCTCACCGGCATCTGCTTCTGCGCCTGTTGCGGCGGGGCGATGACGCTGCGCACCGGCACCAGCAGCGTGGGCCGCGAGTATCGCTATTACACTTGCTCCACCAAGGCGCGGCAGGGCGCGAAGGGCTGCCCCGGCATCACCGTGCCTATGGATCGGCTGAATGAGGCCGTGATCGGCCATCTCGAATGGCGGCTGCTCGATCCGAAGCGGCTGGAAGACTTGATGGACCAGATTCTCGAACGTCGGGATCAATGGGCCAGCGAGCGCCGGCTTCATGCCGCCGAGCTTGAGCGCCGGGCGACCGAGGCGGACGCTAAGCTCAGCCGGCTCTATGAGGCGATCGAGAACGGCGTGATCGACGTGAGCGACCCTTCGCTCAAGAATCGGATCGCCGAGCTGACGGCCACGCGCGACCAGGCCAGGGGCGATTCCGAGCGGGCGGTGGCGCATGTCGAAAAGATCGGCCCTGCCATCACGGCCGAGAGCTTGCGGGCCTTTGCGATGGCGGCGCGCAGGAAGCTGCGCAACGACGACGGCTCATTCGCGCGCGATCATGTCCGGGCTGTCGCCCAGCGGGTCGAGGTGGTCAGCAAGACGGAGGTCCGCATCCGCGGCTTGCGGAGCGAGCTGCTCCGCACGCTTACCGCCGCCTCTGGCGTAGAGGCGGCGGTGCTAGGCGTTCGTGCCTTTGAACCGAAATGGCGCGCCCGGAACGATTCGAACGTCCGACCCTCAGATTCGTAGTCTGATGCTCTATCCAGCTGAGCTACGGGCGCGCATTGGAGTGGCGCACATAGGGGCGTCGATCCGGGTTGGCAAGCGGCTATTTTGACGAATTCAGCAATCGCTTGACCGCGCCCGCCAAGGGAACATCGAGCGGCGACATGGCCAGCGCATCAAGCCCCTCCGGCGCGAACCAGCCCAGCGCCTGGGCATCGAGGCAGACCGGCTCGCCCCGCCATACGCGGCAGGTGTAAAGCGCGATGACAATCCCGGCGGCGGGGTCCTCGGCCTCGGCCAGCGGCTCGAGCAAGGCGGGATCGAGATCGAGCGCAAGTTCTTCGCGGATCTCGCGGACCAGCGCCGATTCGCGCGTTTCTCCGGTTTCCACCTTCCCGCCGGGGAATTCCCAAAGCCCGCCATGCTGACGGCCGGCGGCGCGCTGCTGCATCAGCACGCGGCCGTCCGGGGCGATCAGGGCGACGGCCACCACCTCAAGCGATGTCGGAATTTTTTTCAAACCGCGGCAATCCTTAAACCAAATCTTAGGGATGAACACCGTAACCCTCCGCCATCTGCATCCATTCGCGGAGACGGGAGCCAATGAAGTCCTTCATCGAAAAGCTGCTGCACGACCGGCAGGGCACGTCTGCCATCGAAATGGGGCTGATCTGCTCGCTCATCATCCTGGCGATGATGTCTGCGCTGCAGGGCTTTGCCGGCGAGAGCCAGGCATCGTGGAACACCATTTCCAGCAAGACCCACGAAGCGGTCACGGGTGCGACCGGGGGTTAAACATTTCGCAAGACTTTGCCCGTAATCCGGTGACTGCTCGATCCGGGTGACAGGGAAAGAGCCGGGTAACTGAAGACTGCCTATAGGAGACTGACCATGAAGTTCATCAACAAGCTGTTCCGTGACGAAGCTGGTGCGACCGCCATCGAATATGGCCTGATCGCCGCTCTGATCGCCGTTGCCGCCATCACTGCCATGCAGGGCCTGGGCAACGAACTGCAGACCACCTTCAACACCACCTCGTCGGCCATGCAGACCGCCAACAGCTCGGCGTCGTAAGCACAGGCCAACAAGGCTGAAACGCTGGGGGCGGCAGGGAAACCTGCCGCCCCTTTCGTTTTGCGCGAGGGAAACGCCGTTCAATAGGTGACGATCTTGACCTTCTGCCCGACCGCGACAGTCGCGGCCTGGCCGAGCCCGTTGAGCACGCGGAACCGGTCGAGCGGGGCATCGGTATAGGCCATGCGCGCCGCCAGCGATTGCACGGTGTCGCCCTTCCTGACGGTCACCACGACGAGCTTGCGCGGCTTGAGCGCCGCCGCTTCCGCCGCGGTCAGCCGCTTCATCGAATTGAACATCGGCTGGAACACGTTCGATCCGGCCTGGGTGATCGTGATGAAGTGGTAGGCGGTGCTGGCGTCCCATTGATAGGCAAAGACCGTTACATCGACCTGCCCGCTGCTTGAGGTGACCCGCGCCACGCCATAGGCCGCCTGAATCCCGTTAACGGTTGTGCGCTGGATTTCCGAAGGGCTCAGCTGCGCCTGGTTCGATTGTCCGAAGGCGGTAAAGACATTGCGGACATAGGCATCGAGATCGCCGGTGAGCTGCGCTTGCGTGAACTGGCCCTTGCCGCCCTGCCCGCCGATCGCCACCGCCTGGGTGCCGTTGACCAGATAGAACCCGGCCGGAGCCTCGAACCCCATCTTGTAGATCGGATGCGCGAACCGGCGGCCGTCGACGAAGCCCTGTTCGGCCGAATCGCCATAGGTCAGCCCGCTGATCCGGGTCAGGAAGGTGTCGCGATTGGTCACGCCCTTGGCCGCGGCACCCGCCAGCGCCTGGGTGGTGCGCACCCGCAGCGCCGGGTCCGGGTGAGTCGACGCCCATTCGGGCACCTGATCGCTGGTCCCCATCAGCCGCGCATCGAGCGCGTTCTGGTTGGCCAGGCTTTGCAGCACCGTGGACATCGCGCGCGGATCGTAGCCGGCCTTCTTGAGGTACTCGACGCCCAGGGCATCGGCCTCGTTCTCCTGCTTGCGCGAATACTTCAGCGTCAGCAGCTGCGAGCCTTGCAGGAAGCCCTTCTGCAGGATCTGCCCGACCTGGCTGTTGCTGCCGAGCAGCACGCCCGCCAGGATCGCGCCGCCGATCCCGATCACCTGGTTCTTCGTTGCCGCGCTCTGCCGCTTGGCGCTGTGCCGCGCGGCGACGTGGCCAACCTCGTGCCCCAGAACCCCGGCGAGCTCCGCCTCGTTGTTCATCAACGCGACCAGCTGGCGGGTGGTGTAGACATAGCCGCCGGGGATCGCGAAAGCGTTGTTGACCGAGGAATTGAGCAGCGTGACGGTAAAATCGCTGGTGCTGTTCGAAAGCCCCGACTGCACCGAAATCTTCTTGCCGATCCCGGCGACATAGTCGGCCTGCGGCCCGGTCATCGCTCCGCCGAACTCGGCGGTGAGCTGCGGGTGGGCCTTGGCGCCTTCGTCCTTGTCCTTCTGGCTGATCGACTGGACGACCTGGATCGCTTCGGCGAACAGGGTGGTATGCGGCACGGTGACCAGCACCAGCGCGGCACCAAGCGAAAATTTCGAAACACGGCCAGGCGGCATTGGTAGGCTCCTTGTCATGGCGTTAACACATGACGCTAAGCCGTGATCAAGCGCTTGAAAAGCCCCGTAATCGCAAATGCCCCGGCGATCAGCCCTCGCCGATGCGCAGGAATCGTTCCTCGCGCTTGGCGCGCAGCTGTTCGGGCGAGAGCTTGGCCAGCGCATCCAGTTCCTCGACCAGCGCGGCGGACAGCGCCTTGGCCATCAGGTCGGGCTCGCGGTGCGCGCCGCCCACCGGCTCCTTGACGATCCGGTCGATCACGCCCAGCCCCAGCAGGTCCTGCGCGGTGACTTTCATCGCCTCGGCGGCATCGGCGGCCCGGTCGGACGTGCGCCACAGGATCGAGGCGCAGCCTTCGGGGCTGATCACCGAATAGACCGCATGTTCCAGCATCAGCACCCGCTCGGCACTGGCCAGCGCGACCGCGCCGCCCGATCCGCCTTCGCCGACGATCACCGCGACCATCGGCACCGGCAGGCCCAGGCAGGCCTCGGTCGACCGGGCGATCGCCTCGGCCTGGCCGCGCTCTTCCGCTTCTACGCCGGGAAACGCGCCCGAGGTATCGACCAAAGTAATCACCGGCAGTCCGAACCGGCCCGCCAGGTCCATCAGCCGGATCGCCTTGCGATAGCCTTCGGGCTTGCCCATGCCGAAGTTGTGGCGAATGCGGCTTTGGGTGTCGTTGCCCTTTTCATGGCCGATCAGCATCACCCGGCGATCGCCCAGCCTGGCGAAACCGCCGATGATCGCCTGATCGTTTCCGAAATAGCGGTCCCCGCCCAGCGGCATGAAATCGGTGAACATCGTGCCGACATAGTCGCAGAAATGCGGGCGCATCGGATGGCGCGCGACCTGCGTCTTCTGCCACGGGGTCAGCGCGGCATAGGTGCTGGCCAGCAGGTCCGCGCTTTTCATTTCAAGCCGGCGGATCTCTGCGCCAAGATCGACATCGCCTTCCTTGGCGGTCTGCCGCAGTTCGGCGATGCGGGCTTCGAGCGCCGCAACCGGCTTTTCGAACTCTAGGTAGGAAATCATGCCGCCTGCGCTAGTCGCTGTTGGCCCGTTGGGCAAGCGGGTG
Organism: Sphingomonadaceae bacterium; assembly: GCA_046348665.1. Classification (GTDB taxonomy): domain Bacteria; phylum Pseudomonadota; class Alphaproteobacteria; order Sphingomonadales; family Sphingomonadaceae; genus Novosphingobium. The sequence continues at coordinate 562,216 of JAXMDV010000002.1, forward strand.
CCGCGCATTGACCAGTGCCACCAGCCGCGCCGCATCGACGTGGGTATAGATCTGGGTGGTGGCAATATCGGCATGGCCAAGCAGCGTCTGCAGCACGCGCAGGTCCGCTCCGCCTTCAAGCAGGTGGGTCGCGAAGGCATGGCGCAGCACATGCGGGCTGACCTTTTCGGGATCGATCCCGGCACGAGCCGCGAGCGCGCGCAGCAGCTGGAACAGACGAACCCGGGTAAGGTGCCCGCTCCTGCCGGTAGAGGGAAACAGCAGCCGGCCGCCCTCGCCGCGCAGCGCCAGCCAGCGCGACAGCGCGGCGCGCGCCCGGCCGCTGACCGGCACCATCCGCTGCTGCCCGCCCTTGCCGGTGACATTCAGGAACGGCGCGTCGCGCGGCACCGCCCCCAGCGGCAGCGACACCAGCTCGGTCGCGCGCAGGCCCGAACCGTAAAGCAGTTCGAGCAGCGCCAGCAGCCGCACCGCCTCGCGGCTTTCGCCCGCCGCTTCCAGCTCGGCCCGCTCGAACAGCGCCTCGACCTCGCCGTGGCTCAGCAGGCGGGGCAGCGGCCGACGGGTGCGCGGCCTGGGCAGGGCCGGCGACGGATCGTCCCCCCGCCAGCCCTCATCGACCATGAAGCCGCAGAACTGGCGCAGCGCCGAACACTTGCGCGCCAGGCTTGACGGGGCAAGCCCCGCCCATGCCCCGCCGAGCGAGGCAAAGGCATCGCGGTCGGCGCTCACCAGATCGCCGATCGCTTCGGCCGCGCTTTCAAGATCGCGGCGATAGGCCAGCAGGGTGTTGGCAGCCGCGCCGCGCTCGGCGGCGAGCATCGAAAGGAAGGCTTCGATTGCGGCGGAGATCGCCTAGCCCCGCGCCACGGCCTCGGCCGCGATCATCCGCGCCTCGGCGGAAAGGCCGACGCGGTTCAGCGCCGCGACGATGTGATAGAGGTTGACGCTGGTCATCTTGTCCCACCCGTCGCCCTGCATACCCAGCCCGGCAAGCAGGATCACCAGCTGGCGGTTGTTCACCTCGGCCGCGCGGTCGATCAGCCGGGTCCACCGGGTCTGGCGTTCAAGATTGATGCCCAGCTTGGCGGCAAAGTCCCGTGCCGCACTGCCATCGACCCGGCCCAGCCCGGCAAGCCCGGCCAGCAGGAAGCGCGACTTGCGGTTGCCTGGGCTTGGATCGTTGTCCTGGAACGTGCCCAGCGCCGAACCATCGACCGGCGCGGCGCGGCTTGGCGCGGCGAGCGCGAGCTGGCCCCAGGCTAGGCTGCCGATCTCGGCCTGCGATCCCCACTTGAGCGCGTTCTGGTCAAGCCCGGCGGCAAGCATCGAGGCGATCAGGTCGGGCGCGTCGCTGGCGAAACTGCTGGAAACGGGCAGCCTCGCGGCGGCATAGGCGGTCAGCACCTGGCGCGAATAGCGCGCCTGGGGATTGCCCGCGCCATCCCACAGCGCAACGATCGCCGCGTGGCGATCGTCCGCGCTTTCGCCGACATAGGCCTTGCGCAGCGTTTCGGCGGCATCCGCCCAGGGGCCGTTGATATCGTCCTGGGCATAGATCTGGCTGTAGAGATCGACCATCGCCGCGCTCGACAGGATGCCCGCCCCGGCGGCGCGGTCCGCCCCCTTGGCGCGCAGTTCCAGCTTGGCCATCGGCGCGGTCGCGGCGACGAAATCATAGCGAACCGGCAGGTCCTTCACCAGCGCCGCGGGCGGCTCGAGCCCGACGGCCAGGGTCAGGGCATAGCGCCAGGGGTTCATCCCATCGACCCCGCCCCATTCGATCTTGACCGTGCGGCGCGCCTTGCCGGCGGCCCCGGCATAGCGCTGGGCCAGCAGCACATCGATGCGCGGCCAGCCGTCCTGTCCGACAAGCTGGTCAAGCTGTGCCAGCCCGGCAGCGCCGTCTCCCTGGAACGAGGCGCAGATCGCGCGCAGCACGCGCCAGTCGGCATCCTTGCGCGCGCCGCCGATCACCGCGGTGACCGGGCAGATCCCGGTTATGTCGGCGGTGAAGGCATAGGCATCCATCGCCGCCTGGATCAGCGCCGGGGTATAGTTGCCCGCATCGACATCCTGGACAAGCTGGCGCGCCGCCTCACCCTCACCCATCCGCACCAGGAGCGCGGCGCGCCCGGCGGCGAAATCGGCGGGGTTCATGCCCTGCGGCGCGTCGAGCCGCGAAACCAGCGCGCGGCGCAGCAGGATATGGCCCCAGCGCGACACGAGCTGGCCCTTGTTGCCATCAAGCGTGGCCTTGACCAGTTCGGCGCTCTGCCGTTCGAGCGACCAGGCGGGCATTCCGCCTTCGTCCTCGGCCAGGATGCCGACCTGCTTCATCGAGCGGCGGGCCGCGGCGGGCATGTCGAACTTGGGCTTGAGCCCCAGCAACTCGTCGAGCTGGTCGGGGCTCATCGATTCGAGCTCCTTGAGCGTCGGGATCTTGTGGCCCGATGGCAGCGTGGCCGGGCGGGCCGCGCCCGATGGCGCTGCGCCGGGGATCGGCTGGACCACCGGCGACGATCCGGCCGGCGGCACCGCCGGCGGCGCCGGCTTGGCCGCGCCCTTCGATTTCTCGAACCCGGGGGGAAGCAGCGATTCGGGGGAATTCTGGGCAATCGCCCAGGCCGAGGTCATGGACAGGGCCAGGGCCAGGGCCAGGGCCAGACCCGCGGTAACCAGCGCCGCACGCTTCATTGGCCGACCTTCGGCAGCATGGCCGGCGCTTCCATCGGAACCAGCGGGCGCTGACCGCCATCGCGCCAAGCCCACAGCACCAGCGCCGCCAGCAGCACCATCGCCACGCCGCCCAGCATCCAGCCCCTGCGCATTCCTATCGCCACCCGCGACCTCTTTTCCCAAGACCTTGCAACGCCGGTTAGCCTATCTATAGCCGGCCCGGCAATGGAGCATCAACCGTCCCTCGACGAAATCAACGCCCTGGCGCGGCGGATCGACCGTCCGATCGTGCTGGTGGGGATGATGGGCGTCGGCAAGACCAGCGTCGGCAAGCGGCTTTCGGCGCTGCTGCACATCCCGTTCGTCGACGCCGACGAAGAGATCGAACGCGCCGCGCAGATGTCGATCCCCGAAATCTTCGCGCAGTTCGGCGAAGACTATTTCCGCGATGGCGAGCGCCGGGTGATCGCGCGCCTGCTCGATGGCGAAGGGGCCAGCCACCGCAAGGTCATCGCCACCGGCGGCGGGGCCTTCGTCAACCCGCAGACCCGCGCGCTGGTGCTTGAACAGGGCATCGCGGTGTGGCTCGACAGCGATGTCGAGGTGCTGCTCGAACGGGTCGGCCGCAAGGACAACCGCCCGCTGCTCAAGCAGGGCGATCCACGCGAAATCCTCACCCGGCTGAAAGCGGAACGCGAAAGCGCCTATGCCGCCGCGCCGATCCATGTGAAAAGCGGCCAAGGCCCGCACGGGCGGACCGTCGCCGCGATCCTGAAGGGCATCGACCAATGGCTGTGATTCCCGTCGATGTGGCCGGACGGCCCTATGAAGTGCGGATTGGAACCGGCCTGCTCGCTTCGCTGGTCGAACAGTGCAGCCCGCGCCTGCGCAAGCGCCGCGTGCCGGTGGTCACCGACACCCATGTCCACGCACGCTGGGGCGCTGCCGTGGAAGCGGCGCTTCACGCTGGCGGACACGAGGCGGCATGGCGGATCCTGCCGGCGGGCGAAGCCAGCAAGAGCTGGGACCAGCTTGCCGCAACGGTGGACTGGCTGCTTGCCGAAGAGGTTGAACGCGGCGATCACATCCTCGCACTGGGCGGCGGGGTGATCGGCGATCTGAGCGGGTTTGCCGCCGCGATCCTCAAGCGCGGGTGCAATTTCATCCAGCTGCCCACCACCCTGCTCGCCCAGGTCGATTCGAGCGTTGGCGGCAAGACCGCGATCAACACCCCGGCGGGCAAGAACCTGGTCGGCGCCTTCCACCAGCCCGCGCTGGTCCTCGCCGATCTTGCCACGCTCGACACGCTGCCGGCGCGCGAACTCAGGGCCGGATACGCCGAAGTGATCAAGTACGGCCTGCTGGGCGATGCCGATTTCTTCGCCTGGTGCGACGCCAATGGCGCTGCGATGCTCGCCGGTGATGCCGCCGCGCGCGAATATGCGGTGGCCTGCTCGGTCGGCGCCAAGGCCCGGATCGTCGCCGCGGATGAGCGCGAGACCCTGGGGCTGCGCGCCCTGCTCAACCTTGGCCACACCTTCGGACACGCGCTCGAGGCGCAGACCGGATTTGGCGAGCGGCTGCTTCACGGCGAAGGCGTGGCGCTCGGCATGATCCTCGCCGCGCGGTTTTCGGCCAGCCGGGGGCTGATGCCCCGCGCCAGCGCCGAACACATCGCCCAGCATTTCGCCGAAGTCGGCATGGCCAGCGAGATTTCCTCGCTGGGCCTCAACTGCGACGGCCGGGCGCTGGTCGCGCACATGCTCCACGACAAGAAGATGGACGCCGGCGTCCTGCCCTTCGTGCTGATGAAGGGGATCGGCGAAGCCTTCCTGGCGAAGGATGTCGCGCTGGACGAGGTCGCCGCGTTCCTCGATGCGGAACTTATCCGCTAACCGAACAGCGCGATCGACTGCATCCCCACCGCAACCGCCTCGCCGCGGGTGTTCCAGATCGCCATGTCCTGGCTCGAGCAGCCCTTTTCGGCATAGTTGCCCGCCGCGCGCAGCAGAAACCAGCCGTCGTCGGTTTCGGGCAGCGGGGTCAACAGGTTGATCAGCCAGGTCATCGAAGAGATCGCCGCCGGGCCGGTCAGCGGCATGACGCCGGGCGGCAGGGCATCGGCGAGCAGGATCAGCGCGACCATCGGGTCGAGGCCCTCGACCTCCCTGAGCCGTTCCCACCAGCAGATTTCGGGCTTGCGCTCATCGCTCTGCGGCAAACCGAAGCGGCGTTCGAGGTTCGGCGCAAAGCTGGGTCCGGCGCGGCCGGGCAGCGGCACCGCCTGGTCGAGCGGCACCACGTCGGCGGGCATCGGCACGTCGTGGAGGTGCAGGCTGCTCGCCTCGACCGCGCCCATGAACACGAAAGTCGCGGTCAGGCCGATCCCGGCCTCGCCGGAGGCTTCGGCGCTGATCCAGGTGGCGTTGCGGCCCTGGCGCAGCAGGCGCGCGCGCACTTCGATCTCACCCGCCAGCGGCCCGACGAAATTGACCGTGGCAGAGCGCAGCGGCGGCAGCCCATCGACCAGCAGCTGCGCCGCGACCAGCGCCAGCGCCGCCGAAAACCCGCCGTAGGCGGTGCGTCCCTGCATCCAGTTTTCGGGCACGGTGGCGGCAATGCCGCCGTCGATCGGCCGCGCGGCGGCAAGGACTTGGGGAAGGCTCATGCGCCTTTCCATTGACGTAAACGGAAAGCGGGTCAAGGATCGGCAGCATGACGCAATTCATCGACCTCTCGATCCCGATCACCACCAGGGTGATTTCCGACCCGCCGGTGATGCTGCCGCAGATCGAATATGTGACCCATGAGAACACCTGGGCGCAGATCGCGCTGTTCTTTCCGGGGCTCACCCGCGAAGACCTGCCCGATGGCGAAGGCTGGGCGGTGGAGACGCTGACGCTCAGCACCCACAACGGCACGCACATGGACGCGCCGTGGCACTATCATTCAACCACCGATGCCGGCGCCCGCCCTGCCCCGACGATCGACGAGGCGCCGCTCGACCGGTTCTTTCGCCCCGGCGTGAAGCTTGATTTCAGCGCGCTTCCCCACGGCACCGTGGTCAGCGCGGCGCAGGTCGAGGCCGAGCTGGCGCGGATCGGACATGCCTTGCAGCCGCTCGACATCGTGCTGGTGCAATCGGGTGCGGTCTACGGGACCGAGAATTTCACCGACCAGGGCGTCGGCCTTGGCGCCGAGGCGACCCTGTGGCTGACCGAGCGCGGGGTGGAAGTGGTCGGCACCGACGCCTGGTCATGGGACGCGCCGTTCAGCCACACCGCCCGCCGCTGGGCCGAAACCCGCGATCCGGCGATCATCTGGGAAGGCCACAAGGCGGGCAGGATCCGCCCCTACTGGCAGATCGAAAAGCTGATGAACCTTGCCGCGCTCCCGGCCCACGGGTTCACCGTCAGCTGCTTTCCGGTCAAGATCGAAGGCGCCAGCGCGGGGTGGATCCGCGCCGTCGCCCTGATTGATTAGCAACGTCCCTTGCTGGCGAGCGGCGTAACGTTCGAGGCCTGCATGGCCTTGGCCGCCTCGGCCTTGAGCTCGTCATGCTCGGCAAAGATCCGCTCGAGGTCGGCGCGGCGCTCGAGCAGGCGGCTGGCGATGCCCGGCGCCAGGCTCTCGCCATCGCCGATCCGCCCCAGCAGCGCGGCCAGATCGCTGAGCGTGGCCTCCTCGGGCGTCTTGTAGAAATGCCCGCGGCTGTCGAAAAAGCTGATCCCTCGGTGTGCCATTGGAGTCCTCCGTCACGAACGAACGGGCCAGCTAACTCCCGCAGCGCACCGCAGGTTCCATTCGCTTCGTCGCAAGGGCGGCGGTGGTTCTTGCGAGCGCGGTGCCCCCTTCCCCCCATCTCGTCATTGCGAGCGAGCCTCCTCTCCCCCCCGTCTCGTCATTGCGAGCGTAGCGAAGCAATCCAGGGGCAGCGCAAACCGCCCCTGGATTGCTTCGCTACGCTCGCAATGACGAAGGGTAGTTGTCAGAATGCGTGGTTCCCTTCGCTCGCAGTGACGAAGGGTAGTTTATTGACGTAGGAGCCCGCACTCCCAGCCCCCGTTCGTGTCGAGCGAAGTCGAGACACCTGTGCATGAAATCGCAACCTAGCGCATCAGCACCAGCTCTTCCGCCATGCTCGGGTGCAGCGCGACGGTTTCGTCGAACTGCGCCTTGGTCAGCCCGGCCTTTACCGCAATCGCCGCCGCCTGGAGGATTTCCGGGCTGTCCGGGCCGATCATGTGGACGCCCAGCACCCGGTCGGTCGCCGGATCGACCACCAGCTTGTAGAAGCCGCGCTCCATCGTTTCGCAGAACATGTTCTTCATCGGGCGGAAATCGCTGGTGAAAATCTTGACCTGGCCGTGCACTTCGCGCGCCTGGGTCTCGGTCAGGCCCACCGCGGCAAGCGGCGGCTGGCTGAACACCGCGCTGGGAATGTGATCATAGGCGATGGTGCGCGGCGTGCCGCCAAACACCGTATCGGCAAAGGCATGCCCTTCGCGGATCGCCACCGGGGTCAGCTGGATGCGGTCGGTCACGTCGCCCACCGCATAGATGCTGGGGCAACTGGTCCGGTTGTATTCGTCGACCGGGATTTCCCCGTTCGAACCCAGCGCGATCCCGGCGCTTTCCAGCCCCAGTCCGTCGGTCTTGGGCCGGCGGCCGGTGGCGACCATCACCGCGTCTGTTGCGATCGGCTCGCCCTCGCCCGCATGGACCAGCAGCGAGCCGTCGACCGCCTTCTCGACCTTGCGGATCGGGCGGTTGAAGCCGAACACGATCCCGCGCGCCTGCATGATCGGCAGCAGGCGATCGGTCAGGTCGTGGTCATAGCCGCGCAGGATCCTGTCGCTGCGGTTGACCACGGTCACCTCGCTGCCCAGCGCGTTGAAGATCCCGGCAAATTCCAGCGCGATATAGCCTGCGCCCTGGATCACCACGCGCCGGGGCAATTCGGGCAGGTGGAACACCTCGTTCGAGGTAATGCAGTGCTCGGCCCCCTCGATTTCGGGCATCACCGGCCAGGCGCCGACGGCGATCAGGATCACTTTCGCGCTAATCTCGCGCCCGCTGGCCAGCTGCACCCGGTTGGGTCCGGTCACGGTCGCGCGCTCGTGGAAATGCTCGACCTTGTTGTTGTCGAGCGTGGAGGTATAGGCCCGCTCCAGCCGGTCGACATCGCTGGCCACGAACTGGCGCAAGGACGTCCAGTCAAAGCTCGCCTCGCCCAGCGTCCAGCCGTACTTGGGGGCATCGTGCAGTTCGTGGGCGAAGTGGCTGGCATAGACCAGCAGCTTCTTGGGAACGCAGCCCCGGATCACGCAGGTGCCGCCGATGCGGAACTCCTCGGCCACGGCAACGCGCGCGCCGTGCGAAGCGGCAATCCGGCTGGCCCGGACCCCGCCCGAACCGGCGCCGATCACGAACAGGTCAAAATCGAAATCTGTCATGGCCGCGATATGGCGCGCCAGGCCTCGCTTTGCCAAACGGTTTTGGTGATCAGAGTGATAGGCCAGGTTTTTCCAGCCCGCGCGTTTCCGTCACCTTGAACTTTGTTTCGGGGTCAATTTTTCAGCTCAGGGCGGTGTCTTGTTGGTCCGCAAGACGCATCGTGCTGCTCACTCGCGGCCGATGGGCATGCGGCACGATGGACCCTGAAACGAGTTCAGGGTGACGGGAATAAAGTTGCGGGCCTTTCCGCCCTACCTGATCCCCGCCTCCACCAGCAACGCCTCGGTGCTGGCATCGAAAGTCGCACCGCCGGCAACGATTTCCCTGGCGATTTCCTTGCCCAGCTCGACCCCGAACTGGTCAAAGCTGTTGATCTCCATCAGCACTCCGTTCGCGAAAGTGCGGTGTTCGTGGAAGGCGATCAGCGCGCCGAGCGTGGCCGGGTTCAGCTCGTCGCACAGGATCGTCGCGCTGGGCCGGTCGCCCGGATAGGCGCGGGCGCCGTCCTTGCTGGCCTTGCCCGCCATCAGCGCCGCGCCCTGGGCAAAGCAGTTGGCCAGCAGGTTGCGGTGATGCGCCGGATCGAGATCGTCGCCGGGCTGGATCGCGGCGATGAAATCGACCGGAACCAGATGGGTGCCCTGATGCAGCAGCTGGAACACCGCGTGCTGCGCGTCGGTCCCCACCCCGCCCCAGGTGATCGGAGCGGTCGGCCCGTCAACCGGCCTGCCATCGGTTTTCACGCTCTTGCCGTTGCTTTCCATTTCCAGCTGCTGAAGATAGCTCGGCAGCAGCCGCAGCCGCTCGTCATAGGCGAAACTGGCGCGGGTCTGGCAGCCCAGCAGGCGGGTGTAGTAAAGGTCGGCAAAGGCCGCGCGCAGCGGCAAGTTGTCAAGGCCCTGCGCCTCAAGGAAATGCCGGTCCATCGCCGCCGCGCCATCAAGGAACTGCGCGAACTCATCCCAGCCGAGCGCCAGCGCAACCGGAAAGCCGATCGACGACCACAGCGAATAGCGCCCGCCGACGCTCTCGGGGAACGGCAGCACGCGGGTTTCGTCGATACCCCATTCGACCGCCTTTTCGGGATCGGCGGTCAGCGCGACGACGCGGCCATAGGGATCGCCGATGCCGCCTTCGCGCAGCCAGTCGAGCGCGGAAGCGGCGTTGGTCATCGTCTCGGTGGTGGTGAAGGTCTTGCTCGCCACCGCGATCAGCGTGGTTGCCGGATCACAGGCCGCGCAGGCCGCCTCGAGCGCGCAGCCGTCGATGTTCGAGACCACGTGGACATCGACCAAGGCGCCGTCGCGCGCCAGCGCGTCGATCGCCAGCGCCGGGCCCAGCGCCGATCCGCCGATGCCGATGTGGATCAGGTGCCTGACCTCGCCCAGCGCGCCGGCATGGATCGCCTCGACCAGGCTTTTCATCCGCAGATGCAGCGCAAAGGCTTCCTCGGTGCTGGTCTCGCAGCCGACGCCGCGCTGCGCGGTATGTTCGACCGCGCGCCCTTCGGTGACGTTGATCGGCTCGCCCGCGAACATCGCCCCGCGCTTTTGGGCAAAGCCGACCGCCTCGGCCAGCTTCACGAAAGCCGCGCCGTGCGCCGCATCGAGGTGGGTCTTCGACCAGTCGAACCGGATCGCGCCGCCCGGCAGATCAAGCTTTCCCGACCAGTCGGCCAGGCGCCGGTCAGCGCGAAACAGCTCGTGCAGGTTCGACTTCGGCAAGTCCTTCAGCGCCTGCCAGGCTGCTTGCACCGCATCGCTCATCGCCATACTCCTGTCGTGGTCGAAAGTGCCTATGCCCGCGCCTTTGTTCCTGGCCAAGCGGCGAAAACGTATTCAGCCACCGTTAGTGTTATATTCATGTAACACACCATAGGTCTTGGGCGCCTTTCAACTTGACGAGCGCCCCCGCTGCCAACAAGGACTGTGACGATGACTGAAACGCCAGCCCCCGCCGCCGCCGAAACCCCGGCAGAGGACGCCGCCGCCACGCCCGCGAAGAAGGTGAAGAAAGAGGATTCCTTCCCCGTCTTCGTGCTCAAGCTCGCGCTCGCGGTGATCCTGTTCCGCAGCTTCATCTTCGCGCCGTTCTACATTCCCAGTGAATCGATGCTGCCGCGGCTGATCAACGGCGATTACCTGCTGCTGGCCAAGTGGCCCTATGGCTTTTCCTCGCGCTCGCTGCCTTTCGGGGTCCCGCTGCTGCCCGATCACCGCGTGCTGGCATCCGATCCCGAACGCGGCGATGTCGTGGTGTTCAAGGCTCCCGAACACGACGGCGAAGACTGGATCAAGCGCGTGATCGGCCTGCCGGGCGATACGGTGCAGATGAAGGGCGGGCAGCTGTGGCTGAACAACCAGCCGGTGCCCAAGGTGCGGATCGCCGATTTCGAAGTGAAGGTCAGCCCCAACACCCGGTGCTATTCGGTCCAGTTCCTGGCCAAGAACGCCGCGAACGAGGATGTCTGCCGCTATCCGCGCTTCACCGAAACGCTGCCGGGCGGCGAAAGCTATCAGGTGCTGGACCTGGGCGATCATCCCAAGGACGATACCGATCCGGTGATCGTGCCCGAAGGCCATGTCTTCCTGATGGGCGACAACCGCGACAATTCGCAGGACAGCCGCTATCCGACCGAACCGGGCGGCGGGATCGGACTCGTGCCGATCGACAACCTGCTTGGCCGCGCCACGGTGATGATGTGGTCGACCGATGGCGGGGCCGAATGGCTCAAGCCCTGGACCTGGTTCACCGCCGCGCGCTGGAACCGGCTGGGCGGCACGTTCTGAGGTCTTGTGCTTGGCGATGAAACCCACGCGTTCCTGACCGCTCTGGCGGGCCGGGAACCGGCTGACGAGGCGCTCTGGCTCGAGGCGCTGACCCACGGCAGCACCGGGCACCAGCGCGATTACCAGCGGCTCGAATTCCTGGGCGACCGGGTGCTGGGCATGGTGATCGCCGAATGGCTCTACAAGCTCGACGGCGGCAACGAAGGCAAGCTCTCGCAGCGCCTCAACGCACTGGTCAGCCGCAGCAGCTGCGCCGCGGTGGCGCGCCGGATCGGGCTTGGCCAGCATATCCGCCTGGGCAAGCAGGCCCGCGACGATGGCGGGCAGGACAGCGACAACATCCTGGGCGACGTGATCGAGGCTCTGATCGGCGCCAGCTTCGTCACCCAGGGATTCGAAGCCACCGCGCTGATGGTCCGCCGCCTGTGGGAAGACCTTGTCGCGGGCAAGGCCGGCAAGGCCAAGCATCCCAAGTCCGCCTTGCAGGAATGGGCCGCCGGCAACCGCCGCAAGGTTCCCGAATACCGCCTGGTCGAGCGCTCCGGCCCCGATCACGCGGCGCGCTTCACCGTCGCGGTCAGCGTCAAGGGCGTGGGCGAGGCGGAGGCGACCGGAAGCTCGCTGCGCGATGCCGAAACGCTTGCGGCAGAAGCCTTCATGGCGCGGTTCGGATAAGCCGGATGGGGCTTCGACAGGCTCAGCCCGAGCGGGTATGGGAGCGCAATGAGAATCAAGCCCTTGCCCCTGCCTTTCGTTCCCGCTCAGGCTGAGCCTGTCGAAGCCTTCTCGTTTCAGAGCGCCATCCAATGACCCAGCACTGCGGCCTCGTCGCCGTTCTCGGCGCGCCCAATGCGGGCAAGAGCACGCTGGTCAACGCGCTGGTCGGGCAGAAGGTGGCGATCGTTTCCGCCAAGGCCCAGACCACCCGCGCCCGGCTGATGGGAATCGCGCTTGAGGGTGAAACCCAGATCATCCTGGCCGATACCCCCGGCCTGTTCGAGCCGAAACGCCGGCTCGACCGGGCGATGGTCAACGCCGCCTGGGAAGGCGCGTCCGAGGCTGATGCGATCCTGCTGGTCGTCGACGGCCGCAAGAAGAAGCTCGACTACCTTCAGCCCATTCTCGAAAGCCTTGAAGGGCGTTCGGAACGCAAGATTCTGGTGCTCAACAAGGTCGACGAAACGCCCAAGGAACCGCTGCTGATCGCGGCGCAGAATCTGGCCGGAGAAGGCCAGTTTTCCGAGGTTTTCTTCATCTCGGCGCTGACCGGCGACGGGGTGGGCGAACTCAAGGCGCGCCTCGCCGCGCTGATGCCCGAAGGCCCCTGGCACTATCCCGAAGACCAGGTCTCCGACGCCAGCGAACGCCTGCTCGCCGCCGAAATCACCCGCGAACAGCTCTACCGCCAGCTCCACGACGAACTGCCCTATGACAGCACCGTGCGGCCCGAAAGCTACCAGGCGCGCAAGGACGGTTCGGTCGAAATCCACCAGCAGATCGTCATCGCGCGCGATAGCCAGAAGGGCATCGTGTTGGGCAAGGGTGGCAGCAAACTCAAGGCGATAGGCGAAGCTGCTCGCAAGGAACTTGCGGAGTTGCTGGGCGTGAAGGTCCACCTGTTCCTCCACGTCAAGGTCGATGAAAACTGGAGCGACGACAAGGAGATCTATGAGGAACTCGGGCTGGACTGGGTACGCTAGCGCAGCTTCGCAATCCCGATCCCGTCAGCCTTGGCCCGCTCCTTGGTCGATTCCTCGCTGCGATTCAACGCTTTGGCGATTTCCTTGAGGCCCTTGCCCTTGGCGGCAAGGGTGCGCAACTTGGCGAGCTCGTCGCTTTTCCAGGGCTGTTTGTGCTTGGTGAACTGTTCGGCCATTCGGCGCTTGTAGCCAAAACTTCCAGCAAGCCAACTCAAACCCGTTCACCCTGAGCCTGTCGAAGGGCCGTCCTTTTCTTGCGACAAGGCAGTGCGCGCGAAAACGTCAAGGCAGCCCTTCGACAAGCTCAAGGTGAGCGGGAAAGGGAGTTGTGCGACTTACTTTGCCTTCTTGGCGGGAGCCTTCTTGGCGGGCGCCTTCTTCGCCGCCGCTTTCTTCTTCGGCGCAGCTTTCTTCCGGCCACCCTTCTTCGCCGGGCCCTTGGCCGCCTTTTCGGTGATCAGCGTCACGGCCTCTTCGGCGGTCAGGTCCTCGGGCTTGCGGTCGCGCGGGAGGGTCGCGTTGGTGGTGCCGTCGGTGACATAGGGGCCATAGCGGCCGGCCATCAGCCTGATCTCACCGCCGCTTTCGGGGTGCGGGCCGAAGGTCTTGAGCGGTTCGGCCGGAGTGCGCTGCCCCCTGCCCGCGCCGCTGGCGGCTTCGGCCAGTTTGGCGACCGCGCTGTTCATGCCGGTTTCGAAGACTTCGGCGGTGCTCCTGAGCTTGGCATACTTGCCATTGTGCGCAAGGTATGGCCCGTAACGCCCGATGGACGCGGTGATTTCCTCGCCGGTTTCGGGATGAGAGCCAATCGAGCGCGGCAGGCTGAGCAGCTTCACCGCCCAATCCAGATCAAGCTCGCCGATGTCCTTGGGGATCGAGCTGCGCCGGGCCTCCTTGCCGCTGCCCATCTCGATATAGGGACCGAACCGGCCCGCCTTGCGCGTGATCGGCTCGCCGGTTTGGGGGTGCTTGCCCAGTTCGCCCTCTTCGCCCGCCGCCGCGCCGCCCGGCTGGGCGAACTTGCGGGTGAACTTGCATTCCGGGTAGTTCGAACAGGCAACAAAGGCCCCGTATCGCCCGCCCCGCAGCGACAGGCGCCCCACCCCACATTGCGGGCACTGGCGCGGATCGCTGCCATCTTCCTTCGGCGGAAACAGGTAGTCTGACAGGAACTCGTCGAGCGCCTCGGTGACCTCGGAGGGCTTGCGCTCCATCACCTCGTCGCTCTTGGGCTTGAAGTCCTTCCAGAACTTGGCGAGCAGGTCCTTCCACGCCTCGCGCCCGCCCGACACGTCGTCGAGCTCTTCCTCCATCCCGGCGGTGAAATCGTAGGCGACGTAGCGCGGGAAGAAGCGCTCAAGGAAAGCCGTCAGCAGGCGGCCCGATTCCTCGGCGAAGAAGCGGTTCTTTTCGGTGCGGACGTAATTGCGGTCCTTGAGCACCTGGATCGTCGCGGCATAGGTCGAAGGCCGGCCGATCCCCAGTTCCTCGAGCCGCTTGACCAGCGTCGCTTCGGAAAAGCGCGGCGGCGGCTGGGTGAAGTGCTGGTTCGCATCCACACCCTTCCTGGCCGGCGCATCGCCGGCGCTGAGTACCGGCAGCATCGCGCCGTCATCCTCGTCCTCACCCGGCTTGGCATCGAGCGTCTCGTCATAGACCGCAAGGAAGCCGGGAAACTTCACCACCTGGCCGCTGGCGCGCAATTCGTGCTGGCCGGTGCCATCGCGCAGGGTCACGCTGGTCCGTTCGATCATCGCCGAGGCCATCTGGCTGGCGATCGCCCGCTTCCAGATCAGCTCATAGAGCCGCCCCTCGTCGCCGTGACCATAGTGATCCTTGCCGAAATCGGTTGGCCGGATCGCCTCGTGGGCTTCCTGGGCATTCTTGGCCTTGGTTTCGTAATGCCTGGGTTTTTCAGGGAGATAGTGCCCGTTATTGTAGCGATCGCTGATCGCCTTGCGCGCAGCCGAAATCGCGCTGGGGTCCATCTGCACCCCGTCGGTGCGCATATAGGTGATCGCGCCCGCTTCATAGAGGTTCTGCGCCACCCGCATGGTGTGGCTGGCCGAGAATCCCAGCTTGCGCGCGGCTTCCATCTGCAGCGTCGAGGTGGTGAAAGGCGGCCAGGGATTGCGCCGGGTCGGCTTGGTCTCGACCTCGGCGACGCGGAAATTGCCCGCTTCGACCGCCGCCCTGGCGCGCTCGGCACTTCCCTTGTCCCCAAGGCTCAGCTTTTCGAGCTTCTGCCCTTCGAAGCGCACCAGCCGCGCGGGAAATTCGGTGCCCAGATGCTCAAGCCGGGCCAGCACGGACCAGTATTCCTGCGGGCGGAAGGCCTCGATCTCGCGCTCGCGCTCGACGATCAGGCGCAGCGCCACCGATTGCACGCGGCCCGCGCTTTTCGCGCCGGGCAGCTTGCGCCACAGCACCGGCGAAAGCGTGAAACCGAACAGGTAGTCGAGCGCGCGGCGGGCGAGGTAGGCGTCGATCAGATCCTGATCGAGCTCGCGCGGATGCTGCATCGCCTGCGTCACCGTATCCTTGGTGATCGCGTTGAAGGTGACCCGTTCAACCTCCCTGGGCAGCGCCTTGCGCTTGGCCAGCAGTTCGCGCACGTGCCACGAGATCGCCTCGCCTTCGCGGTCGGGGTCGGTGGCAAGGATCAGGCGGTCGGCCTGCTTGGCCAGGTCGGTGATCGCCTTCACCTGGCGCTGCTTGTCGCCATAGAGTTCCCAGTCCATCGCGAAGTCTTCGTCGGGGCGCACCGAACCATCCTTGGGCGGCAGGTCGCGGACGTGGCCGTAGCTGGCGAGGACCTTGTAGTCCTTGCCCAGATATTTCTCGATGGTCTTGGCCTTGGCCGGGGATTCTACGATGACAAGCTGCATGTGCCGGAAACGACCCTCTTACGCGTATGTGTACACGCGCGAGGGTGGCGGGGTGGCCGGCGCGCCGTCAAGGGGGCACGCGCAGTGCCCCCTTCGCCCGGTCAGCGCATGCCCTCCATCTGCCGGATGAACAGGTCGCTGCCGCGCGAGGTGACCAGCAGGGTCTTGGCGGCATAGCTGGCAGGATCGGTCACCCGGTAATCGAACTTGGTGTTCATCGTCCCATGTCCGCCGCCCAGCAGACCCGCGCCGAGGATGCCCGCGACATGCATGGTCTTTTCGAGGCCGGAGGTGGTTTCGGTGATCGTGGCGAAATCGCCGCCTTCCTCGATCGGGGTTTGCAGCAGCATGCGGGTCAGCTTGCCGTCGGTGCCCATCAGCGCGAACTGCGATCCGAACTGCGACAGCGCCAGCCCCGAGGTAACCTTCACGCTTTGCAGCAGCCCGCCGCCCGAAGTCGATGCGGGTTTGGCGAAGTCGATGTAATAGACCACGTTGAGCACCGGCACCTTGGCGGTCTTCGCATAGTTGTATTCGCCGGTGTAGGCGTTGGTCATGTTGCGGTCCATGATCCGGAAGGTCAGCAAGGCGTTGGTGGTGCGGCCAAGCTGGCTGGGCCAGTAAGTCAGCCCGTCGCCGTGATCGTTCTTCTTCAGGCGGATGTCGGCCTTTTCGCCCTGCTTCTCGGGCTTGACCTTGGCGAAATAGGGGTCGGCTTCAAGCCCCGCATCATCGGCTACGGTCACGCCGTGCGCCTGCATCTGGGTCAGGAAATCGCTGTACACCGCGTCGGCGATATTCTGGTAGTCGGCCTCGGACAGGCCGGTCAGATAGCCGGTGGCCTTGGCCTTGTCGCTCGACGAGAGGAACCCGCCGCCATCGTAATCGACCTTCTTGGTCATGAACACGACCGAGAACTGGCCGATCACCACCTGGTTGACGCCCTGCCAGGCCTGCGGCTTTTCGATCTTGACCGGGTCCTTCTGGCTGGCGGCCAGCCCCTGCGCCCCTACCAGCAGCGCCGTCCCCGCTGCGAATGCAAACACACCGCGCGCGGCCAACCTGACTACCGACATCTCCGATCCCCCTCATCCGACAAATGGAGGGAAAGATTTGCGACCGAATCGCAGCCAGGCATTGGAAAAACGCGTCAGTCCCGCGCAGGGGTGCGCCGCCAGGCGAGAAGGAAGCCCAGACCCAGCGCCAGATCGATCGCCGCGAAACCCGCAACCGGGGGCTGCACCGGATAGCCGCGCGCGAACAGCGCCAGCGCCGGCACCGCGAAGACCAGCTTTTCGGCAACCGCAAGGGGCATCAGCGCCCGGTATTTCACCGGATCGCCGCCGATGGTCCAGAACAGCGCCTGGAATACCAGCGCCAGCCCCACAAAGCCAAGCAAGGTCTCACCCAGGACAGGAGGCAGCGGGGTGAAATAGAGCGGCAGCAGCACGATCGCGCCATAGACCGCCGCCCAGCGGAACATGCGCTGCGGAAATCGGCTCATGGGTCTTCTCCCGTCCAGATCATCCCGCCAGGCTGACCCGCCCTGCCGCGTGACGGACGAGCTTGCCGGCCAGTTCCAGCTCGAGCAGAGCAAGCTGCACCGCCGCGGCGCCTTCGCCGCTCTGGCGGATCAGCTCGTCGATCTGGATCGGCGCCGTGGTCAGCAGCGCCGCCACGTCCGCCGGTTCGTCGGCAAGATCGTCGGGCAAGCCCTGATAACCGGCCGCGGCCTCACGGAAGGTCGAGCGCGGCGAGCCGGTGAAGCCGGTGACCAGTTCGATCACGTCAGCCGCGCTTTGCACCAGCACGGCCCCGTCGCGGATCAGCTGGTTGCAGCCCTGGGCGCGCGGATCGAGCGGGGAGCCGGGGACCGCCATCACCTCGCGCCCGGCTTCTCCAGCGAGCCGCGCGGTGATCAGCGAACCGGACTTGGGCGCCGCCTCGACCACCAGCGTTCCGGCGCAGAGCCCGGCGATGATCCGGTTGCGCGAAGGGAAGTGCCGCGCCAGCGGTTCGGTCCCCGGGGGCTGTTCGGCCAGCAGCAGCCCCCGTGTGGCCACAGCTTCCTGCAGTTCGGCATGTTCCGGGGGATAGGCGATGTCGATCCCGCTGGCGATCACGCCCACGGTGCCGCCGCTCAGCGCCGCCTGGTGCGCCGCCCCGTCGATCCCGCGCGCAAGGCCCGAAACCACCACGAACCCGGCCTCCGCCAGCTCGCCCGAAAACTGCCGCGCCAGCTTGACCGCGGCGGCCGAGGCGTTGCGCGCGCCGACGATCCCGACACAGGGCCGCGCCGCCAATGCCGCATCGCCGCGCAGGGTCAGGATCGGCGGGGCGCTGTCCAGCTCGGCCAGCAAGACCGGATAGTCAGGCGAATCATGGAACAGGTAGCGCGCACCGGCAGCGCGCAC
The DNA here is from genome assembly GCA_046348665.1 of Sphingomonadaceae bacterium. GTDB lineage: Bacteria > Pseudomonadota > Alphaproteobacteria > Sphingomonadales > Sphingomonadaceae > Novosphingobium. The sequence continues at coordinate 580,143 of JAXMDV010000002.1, forward strand.
CGCCGCCACTTCGTTTGCCACCCGTCCCTCGTCCGCGATGCGGTAGCCGCCGGTCCGGCCTGCCAGGTCGGGCAGCGCCGCCAGCGCGCCTTGCGCATCGCCGAACCGACCGATCAGCTGGCGGTAGGATACCGGCCCGACATTGGGCGAGCGCAGCAGGCGGATGCGGGCAAAGGCTTCCTCCTGCGAAAGCGCGGTCATGCCGGTTTCTGCCCCACTTTCGGTTCGGTCCCGGCGCGCAGCCGGGCGATGTTGGCGCGGTGGAGCCACAGCACCAGCAAGGCGATCGCCGCCAGCACCGGGATCAGCTCGGCCCGGCCCAGCGCCCATGCCGCGATCGGCGTGGCCAGCGCGGCGGCCATGCCCGAGAGCGAGGAAATCCGGGTCAGCGCCAGCATGGTCAGCCAGACCAGCGCATAGGCCAGCCCGATCGGCCAGACGAGCGCAAGCGAGACGCCCAGCGTGGTCGCCACCCCCTTGCCGCCCTTGAACCCGAGCCAGAGCGGGAAGCAGTGCCCCAGCACCGCGCCCAGCGCCGCCAGCGGGGCGGCCTGCGGGAACCATCGCGCTGCCAGCCACACCGCCAGGAATCCCTTTGCCCCATCGAGCAGCAGCGTTGCCGCCGCCAGCCCCTTGTTCCCGGTGCGCAGCACGTTGGTTGCCCCGATATTGCCCGAGCCGATGCTGCGCAGGTTCCCTTCGCCGAAAAGGTTGGTCAGGATCAGGCCAAAGGGCACCGAACCCAGCAGATATCCCAGTGCCAATGCATAGAGCGATTCCACGATAAAACCCCCAATCCGCCCGGCCCTAGGCCCTTCGACAAGCTCAGGACATGCTTGTCGAAGGCCTGCGCTTGCCTTTACGCCATACATGTTGAAACAAGAACGGCCCTTGGACAAGCATGTCCTGAGCTTGTCGAAGGGGTCAGGGCGAACGGGGTTGGTTCGGAATGGTTGAGTCTTCAAGTCCGATCCTGCTGTTCGATTCGGGCGTCGGCGGGCTTTCGGTGCTGGCCGAAGTGCGCAAGGCTCTGCCCCATGCGCCGGTGATCTATGCCGCCGACAACGGCGGTCTGCCCTATGGCACCAAGAGCGAGGCCGAGGTTGCGGCGCGGGTCTGCGGGTTGCTGGGGCGGATGAGCGAGCGATACGGCCCGCGCCTGATCTGCATCGCCTGCAACACCGCCAGCACCATCGCGCTCGGCATGGTTCGCGACGTGCTCCATGTGCCGGTGGTCGGCACGGTCCCCGCGATCAAGCCCGCGGCAGAGCTGACCCGCAGCGGCACGATCGGCCTGCTCGGCACCGCGGCGACGATCCGCCAGCCCTATGTCGACCGCCTTGCCGCCGAATTTGCCGCCGACAAGACCCTGCTGCGTTTCGCCGCGGGCGAACTGGTCGGCGCTGCCGAAGCCAAATTGCGCGGACTGCCGGTCGATCCGGCGGTCTTTGCGCGCGCCGCCGCCGGGCTGCGCGATCAGCCGGGCGGCGCGGCAATCGATACGGTGGTGCTGGCCTGCACCCATTTCCCGCTCCTGGCCGAAGAGCTTGGCCGCGAATTCGGTCCCGGCGTGCGGTTCGTCGACGGGGCCAGCGGCATTGCCCGGCGGATTGCGCACCTGACCCAGGGGCAGCCCTTCGCGCGCAGCGCGGACGACTTCGCCGTGTTCACCCGCGCCGATGCCGATCTGGTGGCGCTTGCTCCGGCGCTGTCATCGCTTGGGCTGATGCGGCAGGAAGTGCTGTGATGACCAGGCGGCTCAACCGCGTGCTGCTGGTGCTCCTGCTCTTGCTGGGCATTCCGTATTACTGGCTGCTGCTCGACAACAGCGGTGCGGCCGCCACGATCCGGCCGGTAACGATCACCGAGCTGCGCGGCCTGGCCGGCTCGATCCCCGGCCCTCACCCGGACAAGGTAGCCTACGAACTCGCCGCCTGGCGGCGGATGCCGGGCAATCTGCTGGTCGCGGGATTGGGGATGCGGCGCAAGCTGGTCGGCGTCATGGCCTGGCGGCTTGAGGTGCCCGGCGGCAAGCCGGTGATGATCGACAGCGGAATCCAGCAGAAGGATGCGGACACCGGTGGGTCGAGCGGGTTCGATGCCGATGCCCAGCGCAGGATCGAGCAATCGCTGGACGAAGCCGGGCTGGTCCTGCTGACCCACGAGCATCGCGATCACGCCGGCGGAGTGATCGCCCTCGCCGCGGGCAGTCCCGCCTTGCTGGCAGTCAGGCTCAATCCGGCGCAGGCGATGAAGCTCGCCAGGCCCGGTGCCGCCACGCTTGCGGGGGGAACGGCACCCTATGCGGTGGCGCCGGGAATCGTGGTGATCCCGGCTCCGTCGCACACCCCGGGATCGCAGCTGATCTTCGTCACCCTGGCCAACGGCGGCGAACTGCTGTTCGTCGGCGATGTCGCCTCTTTCGCCCAGAACTGGATCGAAGGCCGCGCGCGCTCGCGGCTGATCAGCCATGTCCTTTCCGAGGATCGGCCCAGCGTTCATGCCTGGCTCAGGACCATCGCGGCATTGAAGGCAGCCGATCCGACGCTGGTGGTCATCCCGGGTCACGATGTCGAGTGGGTCGGCGATCCGCTCAACAAGGTGCCGGCGAGGCGCGGATTCCATGCTCCGGTTGATTGACTCAACCCATCGAATTGGCGTTGGCAAGCAGCCTCGGGAGGCGTAGAGGGCGCCACAGCGGCGCGGATTCGCGTCGATGTTCGGCAAGTGCCGGAGGACAAGGCCTAGTGAATTACGAGCACATTTTCGATCAGGCGATCGAACGGCTGCATTCCGAAGGACGCTACCGCGTCTTCATCGACATCCTGCGCAACAAGGGCGCCTATCCCAATGCGCGGTGCTTTGCCGGGCACAACGGGCCCAAGCCGATCACCGTGTGGTGCAGCAACGATTACCTCGCGATGGGGCAGCACCCCAAGGTGATCGCGGCGATGGAAGAAGCGCTGAACGATGTCGGCGCCGGCTCGGGCGGCACCCGCAACATCGGCGGGAACACCCATTACCACGTCGATCTCGAGGCCGAACTGGCCGACCTGCACGGCAAGGACGGCGCGCTGCTGTTCACCTCGGGCTACGTCTCGAACGATGCCACGCTGTCGACCCTGGCCAAGATCCTGCCGGGCTGCGTGATCTTTTCCGACGAACTCAACCACGCCAGCATGATCGCCGGGATCCGCAATTCGGGCGCCGAAAAGCGCGTGTTCCGCCACAACGACGTTGCCCATCTCGAAGAACTGCTCGCGGCCGAAGCACCCGAAACGCCCAAGCTGATCGCTTTCGAAAGCGTCTATTCGATGGAAGGCGATGTCGCCCCGATCCACGCGATCTGCGATCTGGCCGAAAAGTACAACGCGCTCACTTATCTCGACGAGGTTCACGCGGTCGGCATGTATGGTCCGCGCGGCGGCGGGATTACCGACCGCGACCAGGCGGCGCACCGGATCGACGTGATCGAAGGCACGCTGGGCAAGGCCTTTGGCGTGATGGGCGGCTACATCGCCGCCGACAGCCGGATCATCGACGTGATCCGCAGCTATGCGCCGGGGTTCATCTTCACCACCAGCCTTTCGCCGGTGCTCGTCGCGGGCGTGCTCGCCTCGGTCCGCCACCTCAAGGCCAGCTCGGTCGAGCGCGATGGCCAGCAGGCCGCCGCGGCGATGCTCAAGGCCATGCTGCGCGAAGCCGGCCTGCCGGTGATGAATTCGACCACGCACATCGTTCCGCTGATGGTCGGCGATCCGGTCAAGGCGAAGAAGATCTCGGACATCCTGCTTGCCGAATACGGTGTCTATGTCCAGCCGATCAACTATCCCACGGTGCCGCGCGGGACCGAGCGGCTGCGCTTCACCCCGGGGCCGACCCACACCGAAGCGATGATGCGCGAACTGACCCAGGCCCTGGTCGAGATCTGGGGCCGCATGGATCTGGCGCTCGCCGCCTGATCTCGGTTGCGGCGGCGTTAAGCCTGATTCCGGCTGGACCAGACCGAAGAATCCGTTACGACTCCCGCCGTGCACGAAGCACCGGCAGCCGAAGGCGATCGCCATCGCCGTCGAGGTCTTAGGGAGTGGGACATGGCAACTGATTGGGCCGCAGACGTCAAGAAATACGCCGCCAAGGCCGATGACCAGGTCATCGCCGGGATCGTCCGCTATTGCGGGATCGCACTGACCAAGCCGGACTCCGCGCTGGTCGCCTTCTCCGACAAGAAGGAGCTTGACCGGGTCCGCAACAATTTCCTCAAGAAGAAGCTGGCGCGGACCGAGGACGATGCGACGCTGGACAAGGCGATCGCCAAGATCGCAGCCAGGATGAAGGCCGACCGGACCAAGAACCGGGTGACGGTCTATTACCTGCTCGCCGCCGAGTTCAAGGCGCTCGACCTGTTCGTGAAGAAGGCCGCCCCGGCGAAGACTGCGCCAACCAAGGCTCCTGCCGCGAAGGCGCCGGCGGCGAAGGCCCCCGCGAAGGCACCCACGAAGGCACCGGCCAAGGCCGCGGTGGCTCCGGCGGCGGCAAAGGCTTCGCCTGCCCCGGCGGCGACCAAGACTCCCAAGAAAGCGGCGCCGGCCAAGACCGCGAAGCCGGCCACGGCCAAGAAGCCGGCGGCCAAGGCACCGGCAGCAAAGGTCGCCGCGCCAAAGCCGGCGGTCAAGAAGGCCGCGGCCAAGACCGCCAAGGCCGCCGCTCCCAAGAAGGAAGCCGCACAACCGGCCGCTACCGCTGCTGCCGCGCCGCAAGCGGTGATGAGCGCGCCCGCCGCACCTGCGGCAGCCGCCCAGCCCGCTCCCGCCCCGGTCACCCGCCCCGCAGCCAGCGCTCCATCACCGGCCAGCACGGCAGACGAAGGCGCCGGGCTTGGCGTGTTGTGGTGGGTTCTGGGGATCGCGCTTGTCGTCTTCGCGCTGTGGTGGCTGTTCGGACGAGGCTGAGCCACGCCCGGGGACTGTCCTGATTCCAAGACAGTCCCCGCCGACGCTTTCACGGCATCAGCGCAGCGAGACGACGTTGTCCTTGGCGCGCGGGTCCTGGCGCTGGCCGGTGTACTGGCTGGCCATCGGTTCGTCCGCTACCTCGATCGCCTGGGCCTGGCCGAAACCGTTGAACGCGGTCTTCATTGCCGCGCCATAGGCGCCGAGCATCCCGATCTCGATATGATCGCCGGCCTGGATGTCGACCGGCAGCATGAAGGGGCCCTCCATGTAGTCGGCATCGTCGCAGGTCGGGCCGTAGAACGAGAACGAGGTCAGCACGTCCGAGCGCCCCGGGGTGAGGCAGCGCACCGGGAAACGCCAGCCGACATGGGCGGCATCGTAGAGCGCGCCGTAGGCGCCATCGTTGATGTAGAGCTCGTCTCCCCGGCCCTTCTCGACCTTCACGACCAGCGAGCTGTATTCCGCGCACAGCGCCCGGCCCGGTTCGCACCACAGTTCCGACGAGTATGAAATCGGCAGCGATTCCGCCGCGCGGTGGATCGCGCCGAAATAGTCCTCGAGCGGAGGCGGTTCCATCCCCGGATAGATCGAGGGAAACCCGCCGCCGACATCGATGATGTCGACCGTGACCGAGGCATCGACGATCGCCGCGCGAACGCGCTCAAGCGCCTGGACATAGGCGAACGGAGTCATCGCCTGCGATCCGACGTGGAAGCACACGCCCAGCGCGTCGGCGACCTGGCGGGTCGCCTGGAGCAGCGGGGCGGCATCGGCCAGGTCGATCCCGAACTTGGCGGCGAGGCTCAGCTCCGAATAGTCCGACGAAACGCGCAGGCGCACGCACAGCGAAAGGTCGGCGGCGCCGTCGGTCGCCTCGACGATCTTGGCCAGTTCCTCATGGCTGTCGAGGCTGAACACGCGCACGCCGTGGACCTTGTAGGCCTCGGCAATTGCGCCCTTCGATTTGACCGGATGCATGAAGCACAGCACGGCTTCGGGCAGGACCGAACGGACCAGCCGCACCTCGGCGATCGAGGCGACGTCATAGTGGGTAACGCCCGCCTGCCACAGCTCCAGCAGCAGCTCCGGCGAAGGGTTGGCCTTCACGGCATAGAGCGACTTGCCCGGAAACTTCTCGGCAAAGAAGCGGGCGGCGCGCGCTGCGGCGTGCGGGCGGTTGAGAATGACCGGTTCTTCGGGCGAGAGCGCGCGAACTACGGACAGAGCGTCAGGATACTGGTGCAACTCAAGGGACCCCCAATAGGCCTTGCGGCCAGGTAACACGAAGACGAAGGCTGCCTTGCGGTTATTGGAAGTCCCCTTGGGGCAGCGGGGGGTCGCTATAGAGATTCGCGGATGAACTGCAAGTGAAAATGGGGCCAGATCACCCCCTCATCAGGTGATCCGCAATCGCCCGGTAAGCCGGCAGCGAAGCGGGGTCGATGGCCGAATTCGCGGCGACCGGATGCGAGCCGAAACGGGCGATCACCACTTCGGCCACGGGATCGATCCAGATCGCCTGGCCGTGGATTCCACGCGCCGAAAAAGCCCCGTGATTTCCGCCCATTGACCACCACTGGCTGGCATAGGAGCCGCCCGGAATCCACTGGTAGCCAGCGGGTGCGAAAGCCTCCTTGCTGCCGCCGTGCTTGATCCTGGCCACTGCCGCGCTGGCGATTGCCTGGCCGCCATTGCCCTGTCCGTCGCAGCGCATCGCCTCGCCAAAGCGGGCCATGTCGAGCAACACCGGGTTAAGCCCGCCGCCGGCAAAGGGCATTCCGCTCGAATCGATCAGGAAGTCGGCATCCTGCTCCATCCCCAGCGGCGCCCAGATTCGCTCTGCCAGAACCCGGTCGAGCCGCTTGCCCTCGGTCCGGGCAACCAGCCAGCCCAGGACTTCGGTGTTGCAGGTGCGATAGGTGAACCGCTGGCCATGCTCACCCGCCTTGCCGATCGTCGGCAGATAGGCATAGACATCGTCCGGCCCGGCATAGCCCGGCGCGCGCGGGGTCAGGCCCAGCGCATTGCTCATCGCGCCGATCCCCGAATTGGGATCGGTGTATTCCTCAGAGAAGTCGAGCGCGGTGGTCATGTCCATGACCTGGCGCAGGGTGGCATCGGCAAAGCCGCTGCGCGCCAGTTCGGGGATCAGGTCAGCCATCGGCGCGGCGGGATCGAGCCGGCCCTCGGCGACAAGCATTTCGGCGATCGTGCCCACGAAGCTCTTGGTCACCGAAAAGGCGATGTGCGGAGTGTCGCGCCGGGTGACCCCAAGGTAACGTTCGTAGACGATCGTCCCCTTGTGCAGGACCAGCACCGCATCGGTGAAATTGACCGCCAGCGCCGCTTCCCAACTCAGTTCCCGGTCATCGTCCAGCGCCCTGAAACGGACCGCATCGAGATCGTCGCGCAGCGCCACCGGCAGATTCCAGACTGCGCCATAGCCGCGCGAAACGCGCACCGTGGGGAGAAATTCGCGCATGTGCGAAAAGGCAAAGCGGTGCGTGGGAAACCGCATGTGGTCCGCCCGTTTCCAGGCCAGACGCTTGGCATCGGGCGGCGGGAAGCCCTGCATCCAGCCCATCGCGGCGGGATCGGAACTGTGGGCATCCAGGATTTCATCGGGCATTGCGCACTCCGGCTCTGCTGTGCCGGCAGCATGCCTTAGGAAAGGCGGTCGCGAAAGTCCTCGTAGCCGAAACGCCTGATGCATTCGAGAGCATCGCTCTCGCTGTCCCACAGCCAGATCGAGGGCAGCGGCACGCCGTTGAAAGTGGTCGTCTTGACCATCGAATAATGCGCCTGGTCGAGGAAGGCGAAACGCTGGCCGACGCGTGGCCCCTGCGCAAAGCGGTAGTCGCCGATGACATCGCCGGCCAGGCACGACGGACCGCCCAGCCGCACCGCCCCGCCCGCGCTTTCGTCAACTTCGGTATCGATCTGCGGCAGCTCGCCCAGCATCGCTGGACGATAGGGCGCCTCGATCACGTCGGGCATGTGGCAGGTCGCGGATATATCGGCAATCGCCACCGGCATCCCGTTTTCACCCAGGTCGAGCACGGTGCCGACCAGGATTCCGGCATCGAGCGCCACCGCCTCGCCGGGTTCGAGATAGACTTCGGCCTCGGTATCCTCGGCCAGATCCTTCAGGAACTCGACCAGCTCGTCGCGCTGGTAATCGGCACGGGTGATGTGGTGGCCGCCGCCCAGGTTGATCCACTTGAACTGGCCGAAATAGGGCTCGAGGTAATCGAACGCCTTGTCCCAGGTGCGCTTGAGCGGTTCGAGGTCCTGCTCGCACAGGGTGTGCATGTGGATGCCGTCGACCAGCTCCATATGCTCTTCGGTCAGCTGGTCGATCGGGAAGCCAAGGCGCGAATGCGGCGCGCAGGGATCGTAACGTGGCACCTCGCCTTCGGGATGCAGCGGATTGATCCGCAGGCCGATGTCGAACGATTCCCCCCGCGCCCGCGCCGCCTCGATGATCGCGCCGCAGCGAATGATCTGCTGCGGCGAATTGAAGATCACATGGTCCGACAGGCGCAGGATCTCGTCGAGATCCTCGGGCTTGTAGGCCGCGCAATAGGTCGCGATCTCGCCGTCATAGAACTCGGAGGCGAGCCGCGCTTCCCACAGGCCCGATGTGCAGACCCCATCGAGATACTCCCCGATGATCGGCGCGGTCGACCACATCGAAAAGGCCTTGAGCGCCGAAAGCAGCTTGATCCCCGCCCGATCGCGGACATCGGCCAGGATCGACAAATTCCGCCGCAGCCGCGCGGCATCGACCACGAAACTGGGGCTATCGACGCGGTTCAGGTCGAATTGGGCAAAAGCGCCCGGATCGCCGGCTCTGGTTTCCATTTTGATCCTTAAGAAAGGGGGTTCGCGCAGAGACGCAGAGAGAGCAGAGACCGCAGAGAGCTAATCGGGTTGGTAGTCATTGACCAGCCTCCGGATGCCTTCTTTCATCGTCGCGCCATTGAAATTCAGAAGCAGCCCGACGGGCTGCTTCATTATGCGCAGATAGGTCAGCAGTTGCTTGGCATGAGCTTTCGTCAATTGATCGACTGCCTTGATTTCAAGGATAAGTGCCCCTTCAACAAGAATGTCGATCTTGAACGCAGCGTCGAAATGCTGCCCGTCGAAGACGGCCTGAATTGCGACCTGACGATCAACCCTAAGCCCTCGCGAGCCCAGGCGCCCCGCGAGCACACTTTCATAGACCGATTCGAACAGGCCTGGCCCGAACTCTCGATGGATTCCGATTGCTTCATCAACAACGATCGCGCTCATCTCATCGATATGCATTCACGCAACCCCTCTGCGCTCTTTGCTCTCTCTGCGTCTCTGCGCGAACCACCTTCTTCTTCTAGAACTCCACCGGTCCGGCCAGCTCCTTGACCTGCCACGGCAGCCCCTGGGTATTCAGCATGTCCATGAACGGATCGGGGTCCATTTCCTCCATGTTGAACACGCCCTCGCCTGACCACGCGCCGGTCAGCATCATTGCCGCGCCGATCATCGCGGGGACGCCGGTGGTGTAGCTGATCGCCTGGTTGCCGGTTTCGGCAAAGGCGTCCTCGTGGTCGCAGATGTTGTAGATGTAGAAGGTCTTCTCGCCGCTACCGTCGAGCGCTTCGCCGGTGGCGATGTCGCCGATGTTGGTCTTGCCCTTGGTGGTGGGCCCCAGCGTTTCCGGCTTGGGCAGGACGGCGGCGAGGAACTGGAGGGGCACGATTTCCTTGCCCTGGTACATCACCGGGTCGATCCGGGTCATGCCGACATTCTGCAGCACGGTCAGGTGGGTGATATAGGCATCGCCGAATGTCATCCAGAACCGGGCGCGTTCCAGCTCGGGCAGGAACCTCGCGAGGCTTTCCAGCTCCTCGTGGTACATCATGTACATGTTCTTCGGGCCGACACCTTCGAAGTCGAACGCCACTTTCTTCGACATCGCCGGGGTTTCGATGAACTGGCCCCCTTCCCAGTGCCGCGCCGGGGCGGTCACTTCGCGGATGTTGATTTCGGGGTTGAAGTTGGTGGCGAAGGCCTGGCCGTGATCGCCGCCGTTGCAATCGAGGATGTCGAGCTGGCGGATCGTCCTGAGCTTGTGCTTCCTGAGCCACATCGCGAAAACGCTGGTCACGCCGGGATCGAAGCCCGAGCCGAGCAGCGCCATCAGCCCGGCCTGCTTGAACCGGTCGTGATAGGCCCACTGCCACTTGTATTCGAACTTGGCCTCGTCCTTGGGCTCGTAGTTCGCGGTGTCGAGGTAGCTGACCCCGGCGGCAAGGCACGCGTCCATGATCGGCAGATCCTGGTACGGCAGCGCCAGGTTGACCACCAGCCTGGGCTGGATCTGCTGGATCAGCCGGGTCAGCGCGGGCACTTCTTCGGCATCGATCTCGTGCGTCTGGACGGTCTGACCGGTGCGTTCCTTCACCGAAGCGGCGATGGCATCGCACTTCGAGCGCGTCCGGCTGGCCAGATGAATCTCGCTGAAAATGCCCGCGTTCATCGCCATCTTGTGCACGCAGACCGAGCTGACCCCGCCCGCGCCGATTACCAGAACCTTGCTCACTTCCCGAATCTCCTTGCCAGTGGCTGGGGGGCATATAGATTTGTTTCATGGCCACACAACAAATGCGAAGCCCGACTCCGGATGGGGTCACTCTTGCCGCCGCCAAGATAGCGCAATTGCTACCGAAAACACCCCTGATCGAGCGGGAGGTGAACGGCGTTCCCGTGTGGTTCAAGGCGGAGAGCCTGCAGCCGGTCGGCGCGTTCAAGATCCGCGGCGCCTGGCACCGGCTGAGCGACCTTTCGGCCGAGGAGCGGAAGCGCGGCGTGGTCGGCGTGTCGAGCGGCAACCATGCGCAGGGCGTGGCCTGGGCGGCACGGCGGCTGGGGATCGCGGCGACGATTGTGATGCCCACGGACGCCCCGAAGACAAAGATCGCGGCGACCCGCGGCTATGGCGCCGAAGTAGTGCTCTACGACCGCCCCGGCGGGGAAAACCGCGATGAAGTGGCGCGGCGGCTGATCGAGCAGAGCGGCGCGACGCTGGTCCATGCCTATGGCGATCCCTGGGTGATCGAAGGCCAGGGCAGCGCCGGGATCGAGATCGCCGAGCAACTGGCCGAACGGGGACTTGAAGGCCCGACCCGGATCGTCTGCCCCTGCGGCGGCGGCGGGCTGACCGCGGGGCTGGCGCTGGCCTGCCCCGATGCGGAAATCGCGCCGGTCGAGCCCGAAGGATGGGACGACGTGCGCCTCAGCCTTGAGAAGGGCGAAATCGTGCCGGTGCCCGACATGACCTTTCCCACCGCCTGCGATGCCTTGCAGACCCCGGCAACCTGGCCGATCAACTTTGCCGTGCTGAAAGCGCGGGTAAAGCGCGGCCATGCCGTGACCGCCGCCGAGGTCCGCGCCGCCCAGCGCTGGGCCTTCGCCAACCTGCATCTGGTCATCGAGCCCGGCGGCGTGGCGGGGCTGGCGGCGGTGCTGGCCGGGAAGGTTGCGGTCGATGGGCGCACGGTGGTCGTGCTCTCGGGCGGGAACACCGATGCCGATGCCTTTGCCCGGGTGCTGGCCAGCAGCGACTGACCGCATTTGACAATCGGTTGCCAGCAGCCCACCCTCCTCGCCTGGGGTCGATAAGAAACGGGGGGGATTATGACAGCCAAGATGCTCGCGCCGGCCGCGGTGCTGGTGCTGTGGTCGCTGATCATGCTGCTGTGGACGGCGGCAACGCGCTTTCCGGCGCTTTCCAAGCTGGGGGTCAACATCAAGACCGTGCCGCCGGGCGGGCGCGGGCAGAACCTTGACGGGGTACTGCCCGATCAGGTCCAGTGGAAATCCCACAACTATACCCACCTGATGGAACAGCCGACGATCTTCTATCCGACGGTGGTGATCCTCGCGCTGGCCGGGGCCAATCCGCGCGATCTTGCCTTCGCCTGGGGCTATGTCGGCCTGCGGATCGTCCATTCGCTGTGGCAGGCGACGGTCAACACCCTGCCGATCCGCTTCACGCTCTTCATCCTATCGACAGTCTGCCTGCTGGTGCTGGCGATCCACGCGGTGGAGTTGACCGCGCTTACATAAGAGGGGGAGAATACCGATGATTCAAGCTGACATTCTCAAGCCGATGGCGGTGCTGGCCGCCTGGACCATGATCATGTGGATCTGGATGTACGCCACGCGCATCCCGGCGATCAACAAGCTGCCCAAGCCGACCGAGCCTGGCGCCGATGCCGGCTGGACCGGCGCGATGCTCGAAGCGCTGATCCCGCGCGAGATCCAGTGGAAGGCGCACAACTACAACCACCTGCACGAAGCGCCGACGGTGTTCTATGCGGTGGCGCTGGCGCTTGCGATCACCGGCCAGGGCGACGGGCTCAACGCGCAGATCGCCTGGGCCTATGTCGTGCTGCGGATTGTCCATTCGATCTGGCAGAGCACGGTCAACAAGGTGATGCCGCGCTTCATCCTGTTTACGCTGTCCACCCTGTGCCTGATGGCGCTGACCCTGCACCTGCTGCTCGGCCAGTTCCACTAGGTGATGCAAGCGGGGCTGGCGAAAGCCGCCCCGCTTCGCCTATGCTGGGCCTGAAAGGCTACGCATGAAAGACCTGAAGACCCTGGCCCGCACGGGCAGCGAGTTGCTGCGTGACTGACGGCTATCCACCGGTGCCCGAGGCACTGCCTGCCCTGTTCAAGTCGGCGATGCGGCGGCTGGCCGCTTCGGTTTCGGTCGTGGTCGCGCGAGGCGACAACGGCCCCGTCGGCATGGCGGCAACCTCGATTACCTCGCTTACGGTCGATCCGCCCGCGGTGCTGGTCTGCGTCAACCGCGCGACGTCGATCCATGCCTCGCTCAATCCCACCGCGCCGCTTTCGGTCAATCTGCTTTCCAGCCACCAGGCCGATGTTTCGGCGGCATTCGGCGGCGGCAAGCCGCATTCGGAGCGGTTTTCCGTGGGCAACTGGCAGATCGCCAGCAACGGACTGCCCCGGCTCGAGGAAGCGCAGGCCAACCTCAGCTGCGTGATCGACACCATGCTCGCCTATGGCACCCATTCGATCGTCATCGCCCGGGTGCTTGAGGCACGGGTCAGCGATACGGTTGCGCCGCTGATCTACCAGGATGGCGCCTACCTCTGATCAGAGCCTGATGACATAGGATTGACGCGATCTCTCCCCTCCCCTTGGGGAGGGGTCGGGGGTGGGGGTTCGACATCGGCGTGGAACCCCCACCCCAACCCCTCCCCAAGGGGAGGGGCTATGCGCTTCGATCCAAAGTCATCAGAGTCTAGAACATCTTGCGGAACTGGAGCGTGATCACCCGCCCGCGCGGATCGAGGTAGTCCGGCTGGTACGACAAGGGCACCGCGCCGCTGCCGTCGGTAACCTTCTGGCGCGAATTGAGCAGGTTCTCGAACCGCAGCGACATCCGCGCGCCTTTCAGGAAGCCGACCTTCTCGATCAGCTTGGGCCGCTGGCCGAAGTCCATGAACAGCACCAGATTGATCGCGGTGGTGCTGCCAAAGCGCAGGTCGCTGGTCCCGGGCAGGCCCGACGCGGCCAGGGTGGTCGGCGCTTTCCAGGTTCCGTTGAAGAAGGACCCGATCCCCTTGTAGAAGACCCCGCCGTTGAATTCGATCGAGTGGCGCGGCGTGCCGCCGCCGGAAATGGCATCGCCCTCCAGCAGGTCGAGCAGCGGGCCGCCCGGCGCTACCAGCACCCGGCTTTCGAACTGAACGGTGTGATAGACACCCAGGCTCCAGCGGCCGGGCTGGCCATTGCCGCCCATCATGCCCATCATTCCGCCGCCGCGCCCGCCGCCGCCGCCAGCCCGCTGGGGCGGCGGTCCACCGGCGGGCCGCGCACCGGCCTGACGCCGATCGCCGCCGCCGCGGCCGCCGAACATTCCGCCCATCATCCCGCCGGCCGGCTCGGCCTTGCCGAAACCATCGGACAGGTTGAAGCCCCAGCGCAGCCGCGATCCTTCCTGGCGATAGAACGTGACGGGGCGCTGGTCGATCGCCACCAGCCGGCCTGAGAGGTCACGCGTCACCCGCCCCGCGAAGGCTGCCTCGATCGCGGGGGTAAGCAGCGGAAACGACGCCGTGACGTCGCTTGACCGGTTGCGGAAATACTCCACCACCATGTTCGAATTGCTGAGGAAAGGCAATTGCCAGGTCACCCCCAGCTTGAGATCGCGCTGGATTTCGCGCTTCAGCAGCGGGTTGCCGCCGCTGGTCAGCGTGACCAGCGCGGTTTCGCCGCGGGTAAAGTCGTAAACCGGCACATTGAAGGTCTGCACCTGCGGATTGCCAAGCTGGCTGACCGCCGGCGCGGCTTCGTTGACGATGTAGCTGGCCTGGAGATTGAGCTTGCCGGTCGGCGCCCAGGTCAGCCCGGTGGTCCATCCGGTCAGCGTGCCGAAGTCCGAAAGGTGGCTGACATCGGCGCTGAGATTGAGCGTGATGTCCCCCGCCCCGGCCAGAAAATCCTCGCGCCGGCTAGTCAGCGGGATCCCCAGGTTGACCCCGCCCAGCAGCCGTCCCCGCTTGAGCGAGACGGGGCCGGCAAGGCTCGCCTGGTCCGCGGTGTCGAACCCGACCCAGGTATAGCCGGCCTTGATCGTCGCGCTGACATTGCCCGCGGGCAGGCGCAGCGGGCGCCCGATCATGGTCACCAGGTTCTCGACCCGGTTGGAGGTGCTCTCGGCCTCGGTCGCACCAGCTGGCGCCAGCGCGGGCAAGGTGCCGCGGATCGGCAGCGTTCCGGCGGCGGCCGCCGCCACCAGCGCGGTGGTATCGGCGCGGCGGTCGGTCAGGGTGCGGGTAACGCCGTGGGTGGCATCGACCGTGGCGCTGAACTGCCATTCTCCGAACGCGGTCGAATAGCCCGCGCCGCCTTCCAGCGTGGTGACATGGCTGACCCGGCCCAGCGGCCCCGGCAGGGTGCGCAAGACGCTGTCGCCGCCCGGAGCGGTCAACCGAACCGTATCCAATCCCTGCCAGCTCATGCTGTCCGCCCGGCTTATCGCCGCGCTGAGGCTGAGCGCGCCGCCCATCCCGTTCTTTCCCAGACCCTTCGACCAGGCGGCATTCAGCCCGAAATTGCGCGAATCCGCGATCAGCGTGCGGAACTTCTGCGGATCAGGATCGCTGCTGACGCCGGGGACAGTGGTGGGCACGAGGTTGCGTTCGGATTCGAACAGCGGGCTGGTATCGTCGGCACTGGCCGTCAGGCTGAGCCGCGAAGGCCCCGCGATCCGGGTCAGCGAGCTTTCCAGCGACCAGGCCGAAAATCCGCCCAACGTCGGCAGCGATCCCCCGGCTTCGACCGCAAGCGACTGGAACTTGTCCTTGAGCAGGATGTTGACCACGCGGGTATCGGGCGAATAGCCGAATTTCAGCGCCACTTCCTCGGGCAGCACCTCGATCTTGCGGATCGCTTCTGGCGGAATGTTGCGGATTTCGCGGAAGTTGGAAATGCGCTGGCCGTTGAGCAGCATCACCGGCATGCCCCCGCCGCCGCGCCCGCGGCCCGATCCGGTCTGCGGGCTGATCCGGCCAAGCAGCTCTCCGATCGAGCCGACACCCATCGACTGGATTTCCGCCTCGTCCATCGTCGCGACCGGCGACTGGGCCGTATCCACCTGTCCGCGCAGACGCTCGGCCACCACCACGATGTCATCGGGGGAAGCGGCTTTTTCCGTCTCTGCGGTCGATTCCTGGGCCAGGGCTGGCGAAGCGACAAGGGCAAGCGGCAAGGTAATCAGAAGGCGGGTCATGACTGTTCGGGGGTCCACTTGGATGACAGGTGCTTGCCGCACCATGAACTGGTTCGCCCTAGCGACAGTTTCAACCACACACTTGTAACAAATTGTCAGTGCCCCCGGCATCAGCGGAGCGTAGCGTAAGGCTTCCCTTTTGCGCCCCGCGCGGCTATGGCGCGCCGCAATGCTGACATTCAATTACGGAAACTGAACGCGGATGGCGAAGGAAGAACTGCTCGAAATGCGTGGGACGGTGGTGGAACTGCTGCCCAACGCCATGTTCCGCGTCCGCCTGGAAAACGATCACGAGATCCTTGGCCACACCGCCGGCAAGATGCGCAAGAACCGCATCCGCGTGCTGGTGGGCGACGAGGTGCTGGTCGAGCTGACCCCCTATGATCTGACCAAGGGCCGGATTACCTATCGCTTCATGCCCGGCCGCGGCGGACCCGGCCAGTTCGGCGCTTGAGCGCGCCCGGGCTGATCCTCGCTTCCGCAAGCCCGCGCCGCCGCGAACTGATCGCGCGGCTGGGACTTGAGCCGGCCGGAATAGCCGCAGCCGATATCGACGAAGAGCCGCACAAGGGCGAATTGCCGCGTCCTTATGCCATGCGCATGGCGCGCGAGAAGGCCCTCGCCGTGCCGGGCGGGGCGCATCATGTGCTGGCGGGCGACACGGTGGTTGCGCTTGGCCGGCGCATCCTGCCCAAGGCCGAGGACGAAGTTACGGCGCGCCGCTGCCTCGACCTGCTCAGCGGGCGTCGCCACACGGTGCTGTCGGCAATCGCGCTCAAGGCGCCGGACGGCACGCTGCGCGAACGGCTTAACGAAACCGTGGTGCGCTTCAAGCCGCTCAGCCAGCAAGAGATCGAAGCCTACATCACCGGCGGCGAATGGCACGGCAAGGCTGGCGGCTATGCCATCCAGGGCAGCGCCGAAGGGCTGATCGCGTGGATTTCGGGCAGCCATTCGGGCGTAATGGGCCTGCCGCTGTTCGAAACCCGCGCGCTCCTGAAGGCCGCAGGCTTTCCCCTTGGCTGAGTGGCTGGTCGAACGCGGAATCGCCGAGGAACGCGCGATCCTGGTCGAGCATGGCGAAGTGCTTGCCGCGCGGCTGCGCTGGCCAGGCGCGCTCGAGGCGGGGCAGATCGAGGATGCCCGGCTGATCTCGCGCCAGGCCGGATCGCGGCGCGGCACCGCCCGCTTCGCCAGCGGCGAGGAAGCGCTGGTCGATGCGCTGCCCGGTGAAGCCAGCGAAGGGGCCACATTGCGGCTCAGGATCATGCGCAGCGCGATTGCCGAAAGCGGCCGCTTCAAACGCGCCCAGGCCCGGCCGACCGACGAATCGCCCTGCCCGCCGCCTTCGCTTGAAGGTCGGGTGGTCACCGGTTTTCCCGCCGGGCTGTGGGAAGATGTGATCGCCGAGGCGCAGGTGGGCGAAGTGTCCTTCGCGGGCAGCATGCTGACCGTCACCCCGACCCCGGCGATGACCCTGATCGACATCGACGGCGACCTGCCGCCGCGCGCCTTGGCGCTGGCCGCTGTGCCGGCGCTGGCCGCGGCGATCGGGCGGCTCGATCTGGCGGGTTCAATCGGGATCGACTTTCCCAGCCTGTCCGACAAGGCTGACCGCAAGGCGGTGGATGCGGCGCTGGCCAGTGCGCTGGCGGGCTGGCCGCATGAACGCACGGCAATGAACGGCTTCGGCTTCGTTCAGCTTGCCGCGCGGTTGGAGCGGCCTTCGCTGCTGCACCGCTGGACCCATGACCGTGCCGGGGCCTCGGTGCGGCTGCTGCTGCGCCGGGCGGAACTGGTTGCCGAACCGGGGGTTCTCCTGCTCACCGCCCATCCCGAAGTCCGCGCCCGCATGAGCAGCCAATGGGAAGGTGAGCTTGCCCGCCGCACCGGCCGCACGATCCGCTGGGCCGAGGACCGCGCGCTTGCGCCCGAGGCCGCTTTCGCGCAGGCGGTGGCGGCATGACCATGACCAAACCCCGCAAATGCCCGATCTGCGGCAAGCCGCGCAGTGCGGAGCATGCGCCGTTCTGCTCGACCCGCTGCAAGGACCGCGACCTGCTGCGCTGGCTGGAAGACGGCTATGCCCTGCCCGGACCGCCGGCCATCGACGAAGACGAAGGCAAGGCGTGAAAAGGGCCTTGCCAAGCGCGCCGCGCTTCGCCATAGGCGCGCTTCCAACCGCTCGCCGGTCCTGAAACGGACTGTCGCCGCAGCGCTGCCCGGGTAGCTCAGTTGGTAGAGCACATGACTGAAAATCATGGTGTCGGTGGTTCGATTCCGCCCCCGGGCACCATTTGCCTATCCGCAGATGATCGGCAACGTCTAGACAAATCACGGAAATCTGGGATAATTGGCCGCGAGTTGGTCGCCAGTGCCCGCCGCTGTTCGCGGACAGAGGCCCCCACATGGGGGCCGATTTTGGGGGCCTCTTAAACGAGCAAGATTCGAGAGGCCCCCAATATGGCGCAGCTAACCGATATAGCCATTCGCAATGCCAAGCCGCGCGAGAAGCCCTATAAGATGGGCGATAGCCTGGGCCTTTTCCTGCTGGTCGCTCCGTCGGGCGGGAAGCTGTGGAAGCTCAAATTTCGGGTCGATGGCAAAGAGAAGAAGCTGTCTCTCGGGAGCTATCCCGACACCAGCCTCGCGCAAGCCCGCAAGAAGCGGGACGATGCTCGCCAAGGGCTGGCGGCGGGCGTTGATCCGGCGTTGAAAAAGCGCCTCGCCAAACTGCGCAGGCGCGATGATGCAGCCAACACCTTTTCCGTCATCGCGCGCGAATTTTTCGAGAAGCGCGCGGCTGATGGTGATCAGGCATGGGCGCCAACCACACTCAACAAGAACGAATGGCTGCTCGATTTGCTGGCCCCGTCCATCGGCAACCGCCCAGTATCCGATATACAGCCCTTTGAGGTGTTGGAAGCGGTGCGGGCCATCGCACGCAAGGGCAACCGCGAAACGGCACGTCGTGCGCTGCAAATGTCGAGCGCGGTTTTCCGGTTTGCCGTAGCGACCGCCCGGTTGGCCTCCGATCCCGTCCGTGATCTCAAGGGTGCTCTGCCAGCACCTTCGACGCGCAACCACGCCGCGATCCTCGATCCGGTGAAGCTTGGGGAACTGCTCCGGGCAATTGATGGCTATACCGGCAACACCAGCACGCTGTTCGCGCTGCAACTGCTCCCGCATGTGTTCACGCGCCCCGGAGAGCTACGGCAGGCCATGTGGCAGGAAATCGACTTTGCCGCTGCCGTCTGGACCGTTCCAGCAGGGCGCATGAAGATGCGTCGTGCCCATCATGTCCCGCTTTCCAATCAGGCGCTTTCGATCCTTCAAGCAGCCAAGGCCATCACCAGCCGCGAGACAGGTCACATTTTCCCCTCAATCCGTTCCAGCGCGCGACCGATCAGCAATAATACCATGAATGCCGCAATGCGCCGCATGGGCTTTACCAGCGACGAAGTGACGGCCCACGGCTTCCGCGCGACAGCTTCAAGCTTGCTCAACGAAGCTCGGGACCGGCAGGGCAAGCCGATGTGGAGCGCAGACGCGATCGAGCGCGCCCTTGCCCACGGCGATGATGACAAGATCAGGGGCATCTACAATCGTTCGCCCTATTGGACCGAACGGGTCGAAATGGCGCAATGGTGGAGCGACCGCCTCGATCAAATCCGCGCGGGCGCGGAAATAGTGCCTATCAAGCGTTCGAGGTGACGCACTTCAATCCCGGCCGCATTCCGGTCGCCACCGCTTGCGACACCGAATTGTTTCACATTGAGACACCCAAGGGCGGATCGCCAATTGCCCGTAAGGGCCGACGCTTGACAACGATTGAGCGCGAACACAGTTTGAGCATCGAAGGCTACTGCCTTCACGCCATGATCCACCACGAAGCAGCAACGACGCACCGCGAAGAAGCCGAGGAAGTAGCCATGCGAGCAATCTTCAACCTTTAGGCTGTCGCGCGGACCCTCCTGTCGCGTCACAGCGAACAGGAGAAATTCAGTGGATATTTTAGCCGTTTCCGTGAACGAGGCTGCCCGCGTCTTGGGCATCGGCAGAACAAGCCTCTATTCCATGATCCGCGATGGCCGAGTTGAAGCGCTCAAACTCGGGAGGCGGACCCTTATCAAGACCGCCTCGCTTCGCCGGGTTATCGACGGGGCGCACGAGCCGAACCAGGCAAATCTTGTGAACGGAACTGAGGCTCGGCCTTGATGCGCCGCGCGGGTGGCATTTTGAAAGGCCACTGCACCAAAGGCGGCTTTCTAGCAAAAAGCCTATTCCCTAGGAAAAATCCGCGCTCGGAATTTTTTGCTTCGAATGTGTTGCGCGCAATGGCCGGTGCGAGTGCGTAGCAGCGTAAGTGAATGAGGCGATCTCGCAGTATCGCTCACTACACGGGCGCGCGCGTAAAAGAGCGGGCTGCTTTCAGTCCATCACATGAATTTCGGCCCTTTCTGACATGATTTGGCGCGATTTTCCGAGGCATTTTCTATGCCAAGATGGACTGAAAAAAGTCCGTCTTCACCTGATCAAGGATTCAGACAATGAACATCTACGAGTTTTGCGAAAAATTTAGAATCTCACTTGGAAAAGCAGAAAAAATGCGTGCGGCAGGGGTTTTGCTTTTGGATGCCGGCGAGAGCAAATATGGGGCGGTGATCCGTCGGCAACTCAGCAAAGGTATGGCACTGACTGTCGCTCAACTTCTGGCGATGATCGAAGATTCGTCGATTCTCAACGAACTTGGCCGTTATGCCGAAAAGGCCAAGCTCCAGCTTGCAGCCCTTGGTGATGTCAGGAACGAGGTCGCGCCGCGCGAAGTCGCCGCCTATATTTCAGATGCTGCTCGTCGCGACAAGGAAGCAATCGGCATCCTAGTCGGTTGGATAAAGCAGATACTCCCAGCCGAACCCGTAACGCACGACTGGATTGCCGTTCGCCTCCTCCTGGGCCTCCAAGCAAACGTCCGGAAATTTGATATTCCACGGATCAAGACCGCGCTATTCTATTGCCGAAGGTGCATTGCTTTCGAAGGATGGTGGCGCATCGAGAAGCGCGGATCGAGGCCCTATACTCTCTATCAGCGCCCCGAAATCTCATTCGATTTGTAATTAAGCCGCGCGGAAGACCTTGTGAGCATGGTTTGCCAGCGTGGCGCAGCGCGCCCCTATTGCCCTGACGTTGGCATTCCATAGGTCAATGCCGCCACATCGCATTTCATTGCCCTGCACAGCTTGATGAGCGCAACCAGGGTAAGATTGTGCTCTCCGCGCTCAATTCGGCCGACGTAACTCCGATCCAGCCCGGCTTCGTGAGCCAATCCCTCCTGCGACATACCCAGGCCGCGCCGCCGCGCGCGAATGCGTTGACCGAGAATGTCGAGATAGGGGTCCACCCGCGCATGTCGCCGGGCAGATGACTATTAATCCACGGAGTATTGATCCCCTTGTTAACGAATTGGCGCCATTATTTGCTCCTCGATTGGAAAATTCGCGGAGGAAAATTTCATGCGATCCCAGTGGAAGGCCGCTTCGGCGCTGGTCGTGGCGGTAGCAGTCTCGGCACCGGCGAGCGCTGGCATCTACATCCTCAACGTAACACCGAGCGCAGCGCAGTCGTCTCGCTACGACCGCGGGATTTCCTCAATCGACAGCGTGCAGCAATCGACGATTGTCCGGATCGTCAACGTCCCCGGCCAAGACAAGAAATCCGCCTCGTTCGTGATTGGAATCGCAAATCGTGGAAGTCAGTCTTTCACTTTCGGGCCAGAGAATATCACGATCCGTCCGGTCGGGATGCAGGCCATAGCGCTCACCACCTATGAGCAAGCAATGGAAGCTGAGCGCAAGAAGCAAAAACGAGAGAAATTCTGGGCTGGGGTGGCTGCATTTGGCAGGGGTTATTCGGCTGGGGAAGCGGGCAATACCTACTCCAGCGGCATCTACAGCGGCACGACAAATGGATATGTGGGCAACACACCGGTAACCGTCCAGACCAGCGGAATTTACTCGGGGACGCAATATAACTCCGGTGCCGCACTGGCAGCACAACGCGATGCGCAGGCGATGAATGCCAATGACCGCGCCAACCTGGAAGCCAAATGGGCCGCGCGCTCATCGCTCAATAGCAATCTGCTCCGCACGACCACCGTCTACCCCGGCGCGATGTATGGCGGCATCGCGACGTTTCCGATTAGCGGCGATCTCAAAAAGGCCCGTGGCACCGTTCAGGTCGTGATTGAGGTGAATGCAGGCGGTGAAAAGCACTTTTTCTTGGCTCACCTGTTGGAAGCGGACTGACAATGCTCCGATGGATTTGCGTCCTGACGCTAGCGTTGACTGCCGCCTGCGATGGCCAACCGAACCGGCGAGAACTGGAAGGCAAAATTGAGCTCTTGAAGGCGGAGAATGACAAACTTCGCCAAACGACCGGCCAGGCCGATACGGCGAGCGCCAGATATGATGCTTGCCTGGCAGACGCAGACTCCGCCTACCGGAACCAGTGGAATGCCAACTGCGCGATGGAAAGGCGGGATGCGCTGCGCCAAAGAGCAAATTGCAAGGCCAATGGCGGTAGTGATGAAATCTGCATAAGCACAGAGGTCCCCGCTGCGGCAAATTGCGCGTTGCCAACGGAGTTGGCTGACAGAATTAACGGCAACCTCAAGGACGACCAAAGGCTTTGCTTGGGGCGGCTCAAGGTTGAATATTGACGCTGGCCCATGACCGGAAAAACTGGCTGTCCTCCTAAAAAGCCAATCGGGCCGGCCCAATGATGCCCAGGAAGAAGGTGCCCCCCGGTGTGTCGGGATTCCGTTGATGGGTCCCCTTTCCACGCGATAATCGTATCCAGGGTGATAGAGTGCCGCCAAATCGTGGAAAAATTAGCTATGGCCACAGAATGTGGGGGCACATTTGGGGGCCTATTGGAATTTCAAATCATACAACATTCTGAATTAACATATTTTATTTCTATTGATTAGATTCCGCCCCCGGCACCACTGCGTCCGCGGCCGCCGCGTCGCTTGCGGCGGCGTCGAGCTCGCGGTCGATCGCCGCCGATTTGCCCGCCAGCTTCTCCTGCGCCGCCTTGTAACGCTCGTCGAAGCTCTTCTCGCGCTGGCAGGCGGCGAGCAGCAGCAGGAGCGAAACGATCAGCCGGCGCATCAGCGGTATCGCTTGCGGTAGCGCAGGTTGACATCGGTCAGCCCCGAACCGCCGACCTGGCTGAGGATCGACAGCGCCGGGGTCAGCGCGATTTCCATCTGGGTTGCCGTAAATCCACGCGCATCGGTGATCACCTCAAGATAGACGTTGTTGGTGATATAGCGCCCCGCGGCGATCGCGGTGCCGCGCCCGGTCTTGCTGTCCGCGCCCAGGATCCGCAGCCGCGAGATGCCGGTCGCGGCGCGCAGCTTGCCCAGCGGGTTGAGCCCGCCGCTACCACCGCGCAGGCTGTTGAGCGAGGCGGCCAGCTGCACTGCCTGAAGCGGGGCAAGCTCGCCCACCGAATTGCCGAACAGGATCCGGCTGAGCACTTCGTCACCCGGCAATGCGGGGCTTGAGGTGAAGGCGATCTGCGGATTGAGCGCGCGGCCCGTAACTGTCACCTCTACAGCCACGTCATCGATGGTCTCAGCCGCCTTGAGCGCCAGTTGCGGGTCGTTGAGCGGACCTCCAAGATAGACCAGTCGGCCTTCCTCCAGATCGAACTGGCGCCCCGCGAAGCTGAGATTTCCGCGCAGCAGGTCGATGTCCCCCGAGACATGCGGAGCATTGTTGGTTCCGGTGATCCGCAAGTTCGCGGCCCACTCGCTATCCAGCCCCATCCCGGTCACAAACAACTGATTTTGCGCCACAATCCCCAGATCGAGCCGCAGCCCTTGCAACAGACCACCGCCTGCCAGAGCAGGCTCATTACCCGTCACACGGAACCGCCCGCGCGGCGGTTTGAAGCGCACCCCGGTCAATTCCGGGACTTCGGCCGCGCCCTGACGGACCAGCTCGAGATGCGTTTCCGGCAGGACCAGCTTGCCCGCCAGCAAGGCGGCCTCTCCCGCCCGTTTCGTCAGCCGAAGCTGGCCGGTGGCCGAAGCCGTCAAGGCATCGCTGCGCGCAAGGCGGGCGTTTTCGAGAGTGATGGCAAGATCCATCGGGTAACCGCTGTTGGCCGCCAGGCTGGCATAGCCCTGCGCCGAAACCTTGCCCGACCCTGCCCGCGCGGTCAGGCGCTCGATCTCAAGCCGGTCACCTGCGAACCGGCCCGTCAGATCCATCGCGGTCAGGCTTGTTCCATAGGTTTCGTTGGCATAGCCCAGCCCTTCCCCGCGCACGATCCCGGCCAATTGCGGCTGGCGAAGCCGACCGGAAAAGTCGGCTCCCACCGCGATCGGCCCCGACAGGTTCTGGTCATTCTGCCCGGTGAACGACCACAGCGTATCCGCCGGTCCGTTATAGCGGATCCCCCCGCCCAGCGGTGCGGCCATTACCCGGTCTACCCAGTCCCCGGCACCGGGCCCAAGCGGGCGCAGCGACAGCACTCCGCGCCCGATTACCGCGCCGCCGCGCCGGATCACCGCGCGCCCTTCTCCCCCGTCAGCCAGCAGTTTTCCGACGAAGTTCACGTCGACCGGCTGGCTGACCGAAACCGCAGTGGTGCGCGAAAAGCCGTTGATCGAAAGGCGCGCATCGGCGCGGGGAAAGGCGCCGGGGCTGGCCTGTTCGAAATCCAGGCTGCCGGTCGCCTTGCCGCCGATGCCATAGCCCGGAACGAAGGCATTGAGCAGCGCCATGTCGAGCCGGTCGAGCCGGCTTTCGATCTTGAGACCGGTGCCGTAGGTGCCCGCGAGGCGCATGGACCCGTCGCCGAAATCGAAGCGCGTCGGCAGCAATTCATAGCCCGCCCGCGACGGCACGATCCGCGCCGGACTGGCGGTGCGCAGCGAAATCCCGCGCACCCGTCCGTCAAGCGCAACGCGCCAGAGCTTGGGCTCAAGCGCGGCGTTGCCGGCCAGGCGGAAAGGCACGGTGCTGGCGCCTTCAACCAGGAACTGCGCCTGCCCGCGCCCGTCGCGGTAGTCGATCCGCGTGCGGGCGGCGTTGAGGTTGAAGCCCCGCAGCCGCGTCTGGGCAAGCTGCACGTCGGCGCTGACCAGTGGCCGGTCATACAGCACCACCCGCGCATCGACGATCGCCTGCCCGATCGCCAGCTGCGCCGGCCCGGGCAGAGCGGTATTGCTGGCGCGCAGGCTGACCAGCGCTTCCTGATAGCGGCCCGCCGGGGCAAGCCGGATAGTACCCACCGCGCCGCGCCCATCGGCGCTGATGGTGCCGCTGAACGGACCAGCGGGGGTCCGTTCGATCCGCCCTGAAAATCCGATCCCGGCAAGATCGCCGCGATTGATCTGCAGCGCCAGGGCGCGGCCTTGCAGCAACGTGACATCGGCGCTGAGCGGTCCGTAGTCGGTCTGACCGCGCGCATCGAAGCGGTAGGTGCCGTTGTTGCCGATCACTTCGGCGCGCACATCGGCAAGGCCGATCCCGAAGCCGGGGCTGCGCGCCAGCACCACCGCTCGGGGCCGCTCCAGCGTTCCGGTCAGCTCGAGCCCGAGCGGACCATAGCGGACCGACCGGCCGCTTGCCGCCAGCCGGATCGGACCACCCGGAAGCCAGCTTCCGCTGCCGTCGAACACCTGCAGTTCGGGGGCGGTAAGCCGCAGCCGGGAAAATCGGATCACGCCGTCCGGCCCATAGGCGATCCGGCTTGAGCCGGCCGCGTTGCCGCCCAGCAGCTGGCGCACGCCGGGGTTGAACAACTGCGTCGATCGCGCCTTGACCGTCCCGGTCATGGCAAAGCCCTGCGGCACCCGTTTGAGATCGGCCTGGGCATCGACCGCAAACAGGCCGACGCTGTCCACGCGGTAGCCGTTGATCCGCCCTTCGAACCCACCGGTGTAAAGGCCGCGCGACGTGTCGGCGATCAGGATGGCCTTGCCGTTGAGCCGGTCCGAGCGGATCTTCATGTTGTCCGAAAGGATGCGCGGCCCATCGACCGCAAGATCGCCATCGAGCCTGACTCCGCTGAGCGCCCCGCCTGAAACCGCGTTGAGACCGGTCAGCCGCGCCGCCCTTGCCGCGACCGGAATGACGATCCGGTCAGGATCGACGCGGGCCTTGCCGCTGGCCTCCAGCCGGTCAAGCATGACGCCGCCGAAACTGAGCGCGGCGGCGCTGAGCCGGTAATCCACCAGCGGACGGACAAACGCGCCGTCCAGTTCCAGTTCGGCGCGCAGGGCACGGCCGGCAAGGTTCGGGGCAAGCGCCCCGGGACGCAGCAGCAGCACGTCCAGCTTCAGTCCATCGAAGCTGTTGGAGGACAGGTCGATCACTCCGGCGGGACTGACCGCCAGGCCCCCGGATCGCAGCGATCCCGAAAGCGCCGCGCGGCGCTGGTCGAGCCTTGCGGCAAGATCGAGCTGGGTTGTCCCGTCAAGCAACTGCGACGGCACACCGCCAAGGACCTGACCCAGCTGGACCGGTCCCTTGAGAGTGACAGTGCCGTCACGCGCCGCAAGCGCCAGGCGAGCGAGCGGCACGCTTCCCTGATCGCCGACCAGCGTGCCGTCCCACCGCGCCCAATCGCCGCGCCCATCCAGCCGGAGCGAAAGTCCCTGCCTGAGGCCCGCCAGCGCGGCGATCACGCCGCCTTGCGGAGCCTGGAGGTTCAGCGTGAGTGCGAGCCGGTTGGCTTCGGGCACGGCATCGAGCACAAGATCGAGCCGATCGCCGCCCGCTCCGCCTGGTGCGGCAATGGTATCAGCGCGGGCGGTGATCTGGGCGCGCCGGTCGGCCAGCCTGGCCTTTCCATCAAAGCGCAGTTCGCGCCGCTCACCCGAGACGGCAGGCAGCGCGACAAGATGGTCGATCGTCATCCGCCCCAGATCGATGTCGAGATCGGGCAGCAGCGGTCCTTCGCGCGTGCTCACCTTGAAGGCGGGAACACGTTCGAGCGTGACGGTCGCGGCATGGACCGAGCGCACGTCGATGTGACTGCGCAGGTATTGGAATGGCCGCCAATCAAGCTCGACTGCCGGTGCGCGCAGGAACGCTCCCTTGGTATCGTAAGCGACGACATCGACCAGCCGCGCGGTGCCGTAAACCGATCCCTCGATCCGACCGACCGCGATCCTGAGCCCATTGGCGAAGGTCATGCCGGAAAGCTGGCGGGCGACGAAATCCCGCCCGGGCCGGCTGTCGAGCGCGATCAGCAGCACTGCTGCCAGGATGAAAAGCCCCGCTAACACGCCTGCAACCCACCGCAGTATCCGGCGCCTCCTATTTGGCGGCGGCGGTTCGGGCTCGGCTTCAGTCGGGTCCATTAGAACGCCTGTCCGATCGAGACATAGACGTTGAGCTTGCTTTCACCCGCCCGGCGGGCAAGCGGAGTCGCGACATCGATCCGCACCGGCCCGAAATTGGTGTAGAGCCGCGCGCCAATCCCCGCGCCGACGCGCAAGTCGGTGAAGCGCGGCAGGGTTGCGGCATAGGCCTGGCCCACATCGACGAAAGCAACCACGCCGTAATCCCCGAAGCGGTAGCGGGCCTCAACCGCGCCTTCGATCACGCTGCGCGCGCCGATCGGATCACCAGCCGGATCGCGTGGCCCCAGATCCTGATAGCCGAACCCGCGCACCGAACCCCCGCCCCCGGCATAGAGCCGCCGCGAAGGCGCCAGATCATCGAGCGCGGCGCCCTGGATCGTGGCAAGCCGGAACCGGCCGGCGAGCACCAGGTTCTTGCCCGCCCCGTGATAGGCCGAACCATCCAGCCGCAACCGGGCGTAAGGCGTGAAGCCGGCGCGCAGCGATCCTTCCGGTTCGGCCAACAAGGTCAACCGAAAGCCGCTGACCGGATCGAGCAGGCTCTTCGTTGTGTCGAGCCCAAGCTGCCCGGTGAGACCGGCAATCGCATAGGTTCGCCGCTCGCGCCCGCCCAGCGCGAAGTCGTAGACGCTTTCGTTGGTCCCGATCAGCTGGGCGCCATAGGCCCAGGTCAGCCGCTTCTGCCACAGCGGGGTCGAATCGTAGCTGATCCTGCCCGCGAGCCGCCCGGTATAGGCCGAATAGGCATCATAGTCCGAATGGAGCACTTCGGCGGCCAGCTCGACGCTGCGATCGCGCCGCCCGGCGTTCGAGCGGCGGAAGGTTACTCCCGCGCCCTGTTCCTGGGTTCCGGCAAGCCCGCGCACCACCAGCGCGCCTTCGGGCGGAAACAGGTTGCGGTGGGTCCAGCTTGCCTCGAGACGAAAGCCCTCGCCGGTCCCGTGGCCCGCGCTGAAGGCAATCAGCCGCGGAGGTCCGGCATCCTGCCGCACGAACACGGTCACCGCCTCGGTGCCATCGGGGCCGGGTTTGCCGCTGTGGCGCGGCTCGACCACGATGCCGCGGAAAAGGCCGGTGGCGATCAGTGCCTGGCGCAGATCATCGACCTGGCGGCTGTCATAGAGTTCCCCGCGCTTGAACCGCGCCAGCACGGCCACGTGGCGGGCATCGAAGGCCATGTTGCCCTCGCTGGCTATGTCCCCGAATGTCCCGCGTTGTCCGAGAGTCACGGGCAGCCGGTATTCGGCCTCGCCGGTATCGGGATCGAGCAGCACATCGCGCTGGCCCAGCTCTGCAAAGGCATAGCCGTTCTGCGGCAGCGCCAATGCCAGCCCCGCCTCTGCCGCAAGAGCCTTTTCGGCCACGACCGGATCGCCGGTCTTAAGGTCCAGCTTGTCGCGAACCAGTCCCGGCGGCACACTTGGCGCGGCATCGACGGCAATGCTGGAATAGGCGAAGCGCTTGCCGGGCGAAACCTCGATCACCACGGCCAGCGGCTGGCCATCGGCCTGCTGCGAACGGTCGATCCGGGTCGTCACCTGCGCATCGAACCAGCCTTGCGATGCCAGCAGCTTGCGGACCAGCACCACGTCCTCGCTCAGGCGGCTGCTGACCTGCGCCAGGTTGGCCGCGCGGCCCTTGCCCTTGCGCAGCGCCGAAAGTTGATCAAAGCGTCCGGCAAGATCGCTTTCGCCCGGACCGTCAGGTCCATCCAGCCCGGTCAGCCGCACCTCATAGCGCAGTTCGACCGATTTTTCATTCCGGTCTTCGGCCAGGGTCACCGGTTCAATCCGGAAGCTCTCAAGCGGCGGAAGCGGCCGGGCCAGTTCCGCATCGCGCACCGGGGCATCGCCGATGCTCTCGCGCGGTTGACGATCGGCCAGTGCAGGATCGCCCGGCGGCGCGGCCTGCCCTTCCTGCGGCCTGGCGCCGGCCTGCTCGGCGGCAACGCGGCGCTCGAAATCGTCGATCGATTCGAGCGGCTTGGCCAGTTCGGGGTCGTCTTCGGGCGGCAGTTCGGGAATCGCCGCCTTGAACTCGTCATCCGGAATGATCGGTTCAGCCGATGGCGTGGGGACCGGTGACGGGGCTGGCTGCGTGGCCTGCGCGGCGGCGATGGCCGGCCAGCAGGCAAAGATCGTCGCTGCGCATCCCAGCAGGAACCGGCCGCGCCTTTGCCCCGCGATCACGATGCCGCCGCAAGCCTTTCCTCGGCCTGGGGGTGCGGATCGAGATAGCTTTCCTCGAACCCGGCAATATCCGCCAGTGCCGACACGTTGTGGATGGTCAGCTGGCGCGATTGCAGCGTGATCAGACCCTCCTGGCGCAGCTGCTGGAGCTTGCGGTTGATGTGCACCGGGGTCAGTCCCAGCACGTCGGCAAGGTCTTCCTGCGTGATCGGAAACTCGAACTGCTTGCGGGTCGAAGGATCGGTCAGCTTGAGCCGGGTCCAGACTTCGCAGATGAAATGTGCGGTCCGCTCCAGCGCATCGCGGCGGCCGATGTTGACGATCCATTCCGTCAGTATCGACTTTTCCAGCCGCGTGTAAATCCGCAGCGCCTCGGCAATCGCCGGATTGTCCGCGGCAACCTGTTCGAGATCGGCATAGTCGATCCACGCGATCCGGCACGGGCTGAGCGCGACGATCTCGTCGCGGGCGCGCTGGCCGGGCTCGGCATCGTGGTGGCAGATGTCGCCGGGGATCAGGATCCCGGTGATCTGCCGCGATCCGTCACGCATCAGGTAGGACCGCGCAGCCCAGCCCGAAAGGATCACCGGAAAGGCCGTCCGCTTCTCGCCATAGCGGGCAAGATGGGTCTTGGACTTCATGTTGCGGGCTCGCCAGCAGATGCGCAGCAATGCGGCACGGTCGATCGAGCTGAGCGGCGATACCGATGACAGCCGCTCGACGAACACATCGTTCATGGACGGAAACCTTTTCGCGCGAGACAACAGAAAGAAAGACCGCCCCTGCGGCGCCTCTCACCTATGCTAACCACCAAGGTTGCGAGAGGTTCCCTGCGGCTTTCGCGGTCCCGCGTGAATTGTCGCCTGTTTCCAGCGACGAGGCAGCCTTTTGCCAATCCGGTCAGAAGGTAAGGCGATAACCATGAACGCGCATCTCGATCCGTTCGCCCGGGCCGAGACCCTGCCAGCGCCCCACCCAGTTGACCAGGTCCGGCTTGGTGGGATTGGCCGCCCATTGCTCGATGATCGGACGCATCGCCGTGCTCACGAAGTAGCGGGTCTTGGCGCGATCGAAGGTATAGACGCGCACGCCGTTGACCAGCATCGTCGCCTTTCCGGCCTTCTCGTCAAGGGCAATGCCGAAACGCACCCGCCGGCCCGAGTAGTCCTGACCGGCAAACAGACGCGCGGTGAATTTCTGATGCACCCCGCCGGGATAGACATGCATCGTGACATCGAGCCCCTTGCGACCGGCGAATTCGAAATCGATCTCGTCGCGGCTCTGCGAATTGAACAGCCACAGCGGGGCAACGATCAGGCCGTCGCGCAGCCGCGGCAGGGTGACTTCAACTTCCCACAGCCCCGAAGTGCGCGCGGGCGTGCCATTGACGGCCTGAAGCTCGGGCGCACCCAGCGCATCGAGGAAGAACGAAACCGAGCCGTCATTGCGGGCGACGACATGATCATAGCGCCAGGGGATCGGGCTCAGCGCATTGCTCCACTGCGAGGCCATCCACGGCTTCGAATAGTCCCACAGGCGCATCGCCGAAAGATCCAGCCGCGGGAGCGGCGCGCCCAGGGTGCCGCCAGCCTGATAGGCCAGCGGAACATAGACCGAGCCTGCCGCCGCTTCGTTCGCATTAGCCCGAGTCGGGCCGGTCAGGGCAAGCAACACAACACCGGCCAGCAGCCCGGGGGAGATCATGGTCTTCATCGCGAAATCTCCCTCAAATAGGTGAGATAGGCCCGATTGGTCGCCTCGATCGAATGCCCCATGACCTTGCGGCGGCCCGCCTCTCCAAGCTCTTGCCCGCGCAATGGATCGGCAAGCAGCAGGGCGATCGTCTGGGCCAGCGCTTCGGGATTGCCCGGCTCGACCAGCGGGACAACGCCCTGGGCAAACTCGGGAATGCCGCCCACCCGGGTCGCCACGCAAGGGACGGCGCAGGCCATCGCCTCCATCAGCGCCAGGGGCATGCCCTCGCTTCGGGAACTGAGCACGAAAACACCGCTTTCGCGCAGTTGTTCCCGCACTGCATCCGGATCAAGCGAGCCGGCGAAGCGGACATGCCCGCCCAGCCCCAGCCGCTCGGCCTGACCGCGCAGGAGCGGTTCCTGGCTGCCGCTGCCGATCAGGGTCAGCCCCACCGGCATCCCGCGCCGATGCAGGCGGTAGACCGCGTCGATCAGCAGGTCGTAGCCCTTGACCGCCTCGAGCCGGCCTACCGAAACCAGATTTGGCGACCTGGCCCTGCTTTCTCCTGGTGACCAGAACCGGGTGTCGACGCCGTTGGCGATCACCCGAACCGCCGCTTCGGAGAGGTTCGCGCTCTTCTTCGCGGCGTCGCGCACGGCCCCGGACACCGCGGTAATCCCGTCTGCCTCGCGCAGGAGCCGACTGACATGGCTGGCGTCCGCGGGCCAGGGGGCCAGCATGTCGCTGCCATGCAGGCTCAGCACCAGGCGGTAGCCGAACAGGGATCGCAGTGCTGCAAAGCTGTGCGCGGCGCGGGTCGCGAAATGGACGTTGACAACATCGGGCCGAAAGCCCGCCAGCAACCGGGCCGCTCGAAGCAGGCTGGGCAAGTGCGAACGCCGTCTCGGGACATAGGGCGGCGAAGCCAGTGTGCGGGCGTAGAGCTGGCAAACGGTGCGGCCTTCGACGTGCCCTTGCGCCGGTTCGCTCCACACGGTCGCAACCGTGTTTCCAGCTTCCTCAAGCGCCCGCGAAAGACCCGTGACCATGCGCTGGACGCCGCCCGGATGGGAGCAATCGACCGCTGCGTAACACAGCACCCGAAGCGGCCTGTCGGAACCCATGTGCCATTCCTTGCGATTGCTCAGGCCGTGGCCATCGCCCTGAAATCGTCGTGTGAGCTGCGCAGCTTGTCGAAGTTTCCAGCTGCCTCGATCACGCCGTGCTTGAGATAGTAGAGCCGGTCGCAATCGCGCACCGTGCTGAGCCGGTGGGCGATCATGATTACGGTGCGCTGGCCGCGCAGGCGATCAACCGCGTCGATCACCGCGCGTTCCGTCGTGTTGTCGAGCGCCGAAGTCGCTTCGTCGAAGACGATGATCGAAGGATCGTGGTAGAGCGCCCGGGCAATCCCGATCCGTTGCCGCTCGCCGCCCGACAGGCGCACGCCCTGTTCCCCCACCAGCGTGTCGAGCCCTTGCGGCTGACGCGCCACGAACCGGTCCAGTTGCGCGATGCCGATCGCTGTTTGCAGCGCTTTTTCGTCGATCTCGTCATCGCCCAGGCCCAGCGCGATGTTGCGGCGGATCGTATCGTCGAGCAGATAAATGCTTTGCGGAACATAGCCGATTGCCTGCTGCCAGCGCCCGGCTGAGCCAAGGCTGCGAATGTCCGCGCCATCGACCAGTACACCGCCCTGTTGCGGTTCCAGCAGGCCCAGCAGGACATCGACGAGAGTCGATTTGCCCGCGCCGGTCGAACCGACGAAGGCAACCGCCGCGCCAACCGGGATCTCCACATCGATGTCGCGCAGCGCCGGCTCGCCTTGCCCTTCGTAGGCAAAGGTGATTTGCCGTAGCGCGATCTGCCGGCGCGGCACGATGGGGTCCTGCGCGCGGCCGGACTGGTCATCACCGGCGCGCAGCACCATCAGGTCGTGGTGGATCGGCTCGATCGAGACCAGGCTGTGCCGCAAGTGCGAAAAATGGGTGATCGCCGCGCCGGCCACCTCTTTCAGGCGCACCAGGCCGACGATGAACAGCGACAGGGTGACCAGGATCGAATCGTTGCTGCGGCCCAGGAACACCAGCGCGGTCGCCAGAACAAGGATTCCGGTGATCGCCACAAATTCCGAGATCGGCGCGACGATCTTGTGCGCGAACTGCTTGTAGCGGTTGATCTCGGCCAGTTCGCGCACCGCGCGGTCGACCCGTTCGGCGAAGTGACCGGTGCGCCCCAGCACCCGCGCTTCCTTGACGCTGCCAAAGGCCTGGCCCAGCGCCTGGAGAAACTCGCCGCGCCAGTCCATCGCCTGCCGCCCCAGCTCGCGCATCCGTGCGCTCAGGAAGATCACCGCGCCTCCCCCCTGTCCGTCGTCAGAACATTCGGCACAACTCGCGGCGTAAATTAGCGGAGTTCGGGCCTCGTCTCTTGGTTGATGTTAGGCGGCGAGCTTGCGGTGTTGCAAGCGCCGATGTTCGATGGTTTTTCGTTTGATCCTTTCACGCTGTTTGATGATGGCCGGTGCCCTGCCGAAGTAGGTATCGGCGGGCGTCACGTTGTTCAGGCTCTCGTGGTAACGCTGGTGGTTGTAGTGCTCGACGAAGGTCTCGATCTGGGCGGCAAGGTCGCCGGGCAGGAAGTAGTTTTCCAGCAGGATGCGGTTTTTCAGGGTCTGATGCCAACGCTCGATCTTTCCCTGGGTCTGGGGATGGCATGGAGCGCCGCGCACATGGCTCATCTTCCGGGCCTCGATGTATTCCGCCAGTTCGCCTGCGATGTAGCTGGGACCATTGTCCGACAGCAGCCTTGGCTTGTGCAGCACCGTGGCGCTGTCGCAGCCCGATGCGGCCAGTGCCATGTCCAGCGTGTCAGTCACGTCCTCGGCGCGCATGTTGGTGCACAGTTTCCAGGCGATGATGTAGCGTGAGAAGTCGTCGAGCACGGTCGACAGGTACATCCAGCCCCACCCGATGATCTTGAAGTAGGTGAAGTCAGTTTGCCACATCTCGTTCGGGTGGCTGGTCTTGGTGTGGAACTGGTCGGCAGCCTTGATCACGACATAGGCTGGGCTGGTGATGAGGTCATGGGCCTTCAGAAGGCGGTAAACCGTGGCTTCCGACACGAAGTAACGCCTTTCGTCGGTAAAGCGCACCGCCAGCTCCCGTGGGCTCAACTCGGACTGCTCCAGCGCCAGTTCGATGATCTGATCATGGATGTCAGGCGGGATCCGGTTCCATACGCGGCTCGGTGCCGATGGCCGATCCTCCAACGCCTCCGGTCCGCCTTCGAGGAACCGGTCGTACCAACGGTAGAACGTCCGGCGTGCGATCCCCAGCTTGTCGAGAGTGAGCTTCGCCGGCAGATGCGACTGCTCGACGAGCCGGATGATCTCGAGCTTTTCAGATGCGGGATACCTCATTCGTCGTCGCCCCCATCCGCGATCATGCTTTTTTTGAGCAGACGGTTCTCGAGGGTCAGGTCGGCCACGCATTCCTTCAGGGCACGGGCTTCGCGGCGCAGGTCCTGCACCTCGCCGCTGGTCGCGGCACGAGCCGTGTCACCCGCCAGGCGTCGCTTGCCCGCTTCCATGAACTCCTTCGACCAGGTGTAATACAGGCTCTGTGCAATGCCTTCCTTGCGGCATAGTTCGGCAATGCTGTCTTCGCCGCGCAGCCCATCGAGCACGATGCGTATCTTGTCTTCGGCCGAGAAGTGCCGCCGGGTCTGCCGCCGGATGTCCTTCACCACCCGCTCAGCAGGGGCCTTGGCAGGCGATTTTTTCAAGGAGTGTTGGGACTTCATCTTCGTTCCTTCGTCACTACGACGAAGCCCCAACACTCCTTAAATCACAACCTCAAATCTGTGCCATTGGTGCTGACGGGGAACAATCGGCTACGATCTCGGCAGCTTCCGGCTTGAGGCGGAAGGCAGCTATCGCCGCGCCGGGGCGGATGCGATCACCATAGCCGGTGTACCCTACAGCGGCGACACCCTGTCAGGAAGCACCAGCGCGCTGAGCTTCATGGGCAATGCCCTGCTTGAGTTCGGCAGCGACGATGGCTTGCAGGTCTTTGTCGGCGGTGGTGCCGGCTATGGCCGGGTGAAGACCCGCTTTGACACGGTGGCGACCCCGCCGCGCACCGATAACCTCGACGATTCGGACTGGGGCTTTGCCTGGCAGGGGCTTGCCGGGATGCGCTATGCGATCACCGACAATGTCGATGTCGGCCTGAAGTACCGGTTCTACAACCAGGACAATGTCGACCTGGTCAACGATGCCGGCCAGCCGTTCCGCACGCGCTTCCGCTCGCATTCGCTGATGCTCACCCTGGGATACAACTTCGGCGGAAGCTCGGAGCCGCCGCCGCCCGCCCCTCCTCCGGCCCCGGCGCCCGAACCGGCTCCGCCACCGCCCGAAGCTCCCCCGCCGCCGCCAGCGCCGCCGCCGTGCAACACCGGACCCTACATCGTGTTCTTCGACTGGGATCGTTCGGACATCACCAGCGAAGCGGCCGCGACACTGGATTCGGCGGTCAGCGCCTACTCAAGTTGCAACAGCGTGCCGATCATGGTGGCCGGCTATGCCGATCGATCGGGCAGCGACCAGTACAACCAGGGCCTGTCCGAACGGCGCGGCGCGGCGGTGCAGGCCTACCTGGTTTCGCGCGGGCTCCCCTCGGGCTCGATCAGTACCCGCGGCTTCGGGGAAACCAACCCCCGCGTGCCCACGGCCGATGGTGTGCGCGAGCTGCAGAACCGGCGCGTCGAAATCACCTATGGCCCCGGTTCGGGGATGTAGGTTTCGGCCAACCGCAAACGAAAAGGGCCGGAGCGATCCGGCCCTTTTTCATGAGGTGAACGGCTGAAGCGCACTGGCGCCGCACAGGAACAAGTTCGGCACCGGGGCGGTTGTCGAAACCCCGGGCTGTCCGTTTCGCCGGAATACAGCCGCCTCCCCAAGGAGAACCATGATGCTCAGGAAAATGATGATCGCGCTGCTCGCCGCCAGCTTCACGCTGACCGCCGCCGCCTGCAATACCGTTCACGGCGCGGGCGAAGACCTCGAATCCGCGTCGGACGCCGTGAAGAACGGCACCTGATCCGCCGGTGCGGCCATGACTGGTTTTCCGCAGGACCGGCTGGTCTTCTCCCCGGATATGGTGGATCTGTCGCGCTCGCCGCTGGCGGGGGATCTCTACGGCGAAACCTTCGTGCTGGGGGCGTTCAATCCAGCCCTGACCCGGCTGGACAATGGCAACCTGCTGATGATGGTTCGCGTGGCCGAGGCCGTGCACAACGGCAAGGGCGGGCCGATCCGCTCGATCCGCCGGGATGCCGATCGCTATGTCCTCGATGTCTGGCCGCGCGAATTTGCCGACACGCGCGATCCGCGCACCTTCACGGTCCGCACCGAACCGTGGCGGGTCATGGCACTGACATCGCTTTCCTGGCTGCTGCCGGTAGAGCTTGCACCCGACGGACTGTCGGTGGTGGCGGTCCACTATGACCGCGAGGTCGCGCCGGCGGGGTCATGGCAATGCTATGGCATTGAAGATGCGCGGATCAGCCGGATCGGGAAAGTCTGGTGGATGACCACCTGCTCGGTCAGCCCGGAACGGCATTCGACCACGCTCTACAGCTCGGCCGATGGCTTGGACTGGCGCTTCGAGGGGATCGTGCTCGATCACCAGAACAAGGACATGCTGATCTTCGAAGGGCTGATCGACGGCAAATACTGGGCGCAGACGCGGCCACTGGGCGATCTCTATTTCGCCTATCCCCCCGGAAGCGAATGGCGCGCGGGTCCTTCGATCAATCTCGCTTCCTCCCCGGATTGCCGGCACTGGCAGCCATGCCTTGCTCCGGGCATTCGCCCGCGTTCCAGCTCTGCCCAAGCGGCGCGGATCGGGGGCGGAACCCCGCCGATCCTCACCCAGGTAGGGGGCCAAAAGGGCTGGCTATCACTATGGCACGGGGTCGAGCCGAAGGGAGTAGTGGGGATCTACCGCACCTACTGGTCGCTGCTCGACGAAGCCGATCCGAGCCGCCAGATCCATACCAGCGAAATCCCGCTGCTCGAAAGCGATCCCGCGCTTACCGCCAGCTTCGGCAAGGCGCGCTATGTCGCCGATGTGGTCTTCAGCACCGGGATCGTCGAGGAAGCGGATCATTTCATCGTTGCCTCGGGCGAAAACGATCTGGCCTGCCGCCTCACGCACATTCCGCGCGATCGCTTTGCCTGGTCGTGAGCGGCGCTGGAACCCGGTGCCGGCTCATCCATTTTCCAGCCCGGAAACGGAGACAGAAAATGGCCGAATACGAACCCGACGACAGCCGCAACATCACCGGCACCGCCTCGACCCCCGATGGGCGCTGGACCAGCAAGCAGGCCAAGCCGCCCAGGGGCGTTCCCGGCATCGCCCCGCCGGCCACCGAAGAGGAAGCGGCCCGGATTGCCGCCGCGGTGAAGGCCGCCAGCACGGATCAGGAGCCGCTGGAACCGCAAAGCGAAAATCCATCGCTGAACAGCGAAATTCAGGCTTCGACCGAGATCCAGTCCGAAGTCACGCCCGAGCAGTATCCGGCCGAGGATCGCGCGCAACAAGCCGCAATTGTCGGCGACGGTGAAAGCAAGCACCAGGATAGCAAGGCTGGCGAGGCAGACGGCTCGGGAATCTAGGTCCGAGCCTTTGGCATTGCGCAGACCAGGGTCGCGATAATGGTGCCGATGCACAGCTGCCACGGGAAGGCCAGTGTCCCCAGCCAATCGGGCAGGCCCAGCGCCGCGGCGATATAGGGCTGGCAGCAGGCCACCGCGGCGAAGCCCGAAATCAGCGCCGCGATAACCGATCCGGTGGTTCCGCGCCCGGTGAACAATGCGGTGAAATAGACCCCCAGCAGCCCGGCATAGGCGAAGACCATCACCTGCAACGCGAATTCGAGCAGCGGCTTGTCACTCGCCCGCTGCCAATAGAAGCTGGCCACCGCCATCGCGAACATCGCCAGTCCGGCGATCGCCATGCCCCAGCGTCCGGCCTGGACGAAATGATGTTCTTCGGCGCCGCCACGGCGATCTTTCCACGGGCGGTAGAAATCCTGCACCATCACGCTCGACATGGCGTTGAGCGCCGAATTGGTCGTGGCGATGGCCGCCGCGAAAACCCCGGTGGTAACCAGCCCGCGCAGCCCCGCCGGCAGTTCGGTCAGGATATAATGCATGAAAGTGCTGATCTTTTGACCTTCGAAAGTGGTGCCCAGTTGCAGCACCTTACCCTGCATCAGCTCCGGCCGCTGATAGACCACATGCAGCAGCAGGCCGATGGTGATGAACACGAAAACGATCGGCACCGTCGCCACCAGCGAAAGGATCAGCCCGCGCGAACCGGTGCGCGCATCGGGCGAGGCAAGCAGACGCTGGGTGACGTCCTGGTCGGTCCCGGTCGAGGCGATGTAGAGCAGCGAGAGGCCCAGGATGATCGCCGACATCGAAAATGGCCTGGTGAAGTCCATGTCCCAGTCGAACAGCCGCAGCTTGTCCACCCCGCCCGGTGCATTGGCAAGACCGTGGACAATCTCGCCCGTGCTGGCGGGAATGCTGGTCCACAGCCAGACCAGCGTCGCCAGCGCCGCGCCGAGGTAGATCGCGAACTGGAGAAGATCGTTGAGGATAACGCTCTTCAGCCCGCCGGCGAAAGTGAACAGGAAGGCCGCCAGCATGACCAGCGCGGCGGCGAGCACGATGCCCTGCGCATCGACACTGGCGAACATCACCATCGAAACCGCGATGGCCGCAAGGTAGACCCGCGCCCCGCCGGCAAACATCCGCCCGACCAGGAACATCGCCCCTGCCGCGCGCATCGCCTGGCGCGAAAAGCGCATCTCGAGCAGCTCGTAGACCGTGGTCGCGCGGATCGCGTAGAACCGCGGAATCAGGTAATGCGCCACGAACAGCGCGCCGATCAGCCCGCCGAAGTTGCCGGCGATATAGGTATAGTCATTGCGGAACCCGTAGTCCGGCCCGCCGATGAAGGTGGCGGCGCTCTGCGTCGCCGAAAGCACAGAGATCGCCGCCATCCACGCCGGGATCTGTCCATCGGCCAGGAAATATTCGCGGGTATTCCCGGTGTGCCGCGGCTTGAACAGCCAACCGCCGGCGAACAGCACCGCGACGTAGGCGCCGATCACCAACCAGTCGAGCGGAGCGAAAGAACTCGTCATGCGGCGAGACCGCTAGCTCAAGTCTCCACGGTCCAGGTCTGCCCCTTGGCCAGCAGCTTGGCAAGATCGGTGCTCTTGCCCTCGCGCGCCTGGACATCCTGGCCAAGCAGGGCTTCCTCGTAGGTCGGGCGCGGATCATCGTAGAGGACGCCCAGGGCCATCGGGAACGGACCGAACGGCATCTCGACCAGCATGTGCGCGATCGAGCGGTTGGTGACATCATGGACGATCACGCCCGCCGCCTGCCAATCGCCATCCGCCACGTCGACAACCTTGAGCGTCAGGCTGGCGTGATCAAGCGCGATGCCCTTGACGCCGCCGGTCTTTTCGCTGCCGAACAGCATCGGCTCGCCATTCCTGAGCCACAGCTGGCGGTCCTCCGCACCCTTCGGCGCGGCGAAATCCTCGAAGCGGTCCTTGTTGTAGACGATGCAGTTCTGGAAAATCTCGACAAAGGCCGCGCCCTTGTGGGCATGGGCAGCCTTGAGTACGCCGCTCAGTTCCTTTGACACGTCAAAGCCGCGGGCGATGAACCGTGCCCCAGCCCCCAGCGCGAAGGCGCAGGGCAGCGCCGGGCGGTCAACCGAACCCAGCGGCGTGGTCGGGCTGTGCGTGCCGACCCGGCTGGTCGGCGAATACTGGCCCTTGGTCAGCCCGTAGATCTCGTTGTTGAACAGCAGCACCTGGCAATTCAGGTTGCGGCGCAGCAGGTGCATCGTGTGGTTGCCGCCGATCGACATGCCGTCGCCGTCGCCGGTGACCAGCCAGATATCGAGTTCGGGGTTGGCCAGCTTGATCCCCGTCGCCACCGCAGGCGCGCGGCCGTGAATGGTGTGGAAGCCATAGCTTTCGACGTAATAGGGAAACCGGCTGGAGCAGCCAATGCCGCTGACGAACACCGTCTTGGCCGGATCAGCGCCGATTTCCGGCAGGGTGCGCTGCACCGCCTTGAGGATCGCATAGTCCCCGCAACCCGGGCACCAGCGGACCTCCTGGTCCGATTCCCAGTCCTTCAGAGTGGTTTGGATGGGGGCAATCGCGTTCATGCCAGCGCTCCTTCGATCGCTGCCTCAATTTCGGCAATGGTGAACGGCTGCCCGCTCACCTTGTTGTAGGGCCGGGCATCGACCAGGAACTGGTCGCGCAGCACGGTCTTGAACTGGCCGGTGTTCATTTCGGGGACGAGGATCCGCTCATAGCCACGCAGGAGATCGCCCAGGTTTTCCGGCAACGGCCAGATGTGGCGAACATGGATCTGGCTGACGTCGAGCCCCTTGGCGCGCGCGCGGCGGACCGCCTGGTGGATCGGGCCATAGGTGCTGCCCCAGCCGACCACGGCAAGTTTGCCGTTGCTATCGCCAAGCGTCACCTGCTGCGGCGGAATGCTTTTCGCCACGCCATCGACCTTGGCCTTGCGCGCATCGGTCATCGTCTGGTGCGCCGCCGGGCTGTAATCGAGATTGCCGGTGCCGGGGTTCTTCTCGATCCCCCCGATCCGGTGCATCAGCCCGGGCGTGCCCGGCTTGATCCACGGCCGTGCGCCCTTTTCGTCGCGGGCATAGGGCAGCAGGGTATTGTCGGGACCGTTGCGCTGCTCGAGATACTTGACCGGGAACGGTTCGTAGGTGCTGACGTCCGGCACGGCCCAGGGCTCGGCCGCGTTGGCGATGTAGCCGTCGGTCAGCAGGATCACCGGAGTCATGTATTGCACCGCGATCCGGCAGGCCTCGATCGCGCAATCGAAGGCGTCGCCCGGACTGCGCGCGGAGATCACCGGCATCGGCGTATCGCCATTGCGCCCATAGACCGCCTGGTAGAGGTCGGACTGCTCCGTCTTGGTCGGAAGGCCTGTCGACGGCCCGCCGCGCTGCGAGTTGACGATCACCAGCGGCAGCTCGGTCATCGCCGCAAGACCCATCGCCTCGGTCTTGAGCGCGATACCCGGCCCCGAGCTTGAGGTCACGCCGAGGTGCCCGGCATAGCTTGCGCCGATGGCAGAGGCGATCGCGGCGATCTCGTCCTCGGCCTGGAAGGTTGTGACGCCGAATTCCTTCATCCCCGCAAGGTAATGCAGGATCGAGCTGGCCGGCGTGATCGGATAGCCGCCGAAGAACATCGGCAGGTGGGCAAGCTGGGCGCCTGCAACCAGCCCCATTGCCACCGCTTCGGCCCCGGTGATCGTGCGGTAGAGCCCGGCGGGAGTCGCCACGGCATCGATATGGCTCTTGTGCAGTTGCCCGCCCAGTTCCGCCGTTTCACCATAGGCGTGCCCGGCGTTGAGCGCGGCGATATTGGCGTCGGCGAGCACGGGATTCTTGCGGAACTTGGCTTTCAGCCAGTCATGCAGCGGCGCGCGGTCGCGGTCGAACATCCACAGCGCCAGCCCCAGCGTCCACATGTTCTTGCAGCGCAGCGCTTCCTTGTTGCCCAGACCGAAGGGCTTGACCGATTCCATCGTCAGCGCGCTGATATCGAAGGCCAGCACCTGCCACTTCGACAGGCTGCCGTCCTCGAGCGGGTTCGCCTCGTATTTGGCCTTTTCGAGATTTCGCTTCGAGAATTCGCCGGTGTCGGCGATGATCAGTCCGCCC
Organism: Sphingomonadaceae bacterium; assembly: GCA_046348665.1. GTDB lineage: Bacteria > Pseudomonadota > Alphaproteobacteria > Sphingomonadales > Sphingomonadaceae > Novosphingobium. Next base: position 621,989 of record JAXMDV010000002.1, read on the forward strand.
GGCTTGAGCGCGGCAAGGTTGGTCTTGAGCGCCGCCGGGTTCATCGCCACCAGCACGTCGGGCGCATCGCCCGCGGTGTCGATCTCGGTCGATCCGAAGTTGATCTGGAACGCCGAAACGCCGAACAGAGTGCCCTGCGGCGCGCGGATTTCGGCGGGGAAATCCGGGAATGTCGCGAAATCGTTGCCGGCCAGTGCGCTCGAAAGCGTGAACTGCCCGCCGGTAAGCTGCATTCCGTCGCCCGAGTCGCCCGCAAAGCGGACAACGACGGATTCGGGATGGTTCTGGGTGGATGCTTCTGCTTCGGCCAATTGCGTTGCCATTTGTCTTCCTTGGTCGGGCTGACCCTGCGCCCTCGTCAGGTTCCCCTAGTCTTCCGGGGTCTGCGCGCAACCAAGAAAACCTGTCACGCGGCAAACATCACAAGAGAAGCGCCAAGGCGGCTAGTCAAGTGGCATTTCGCGACTTAACCTCTCGGTTAAACCCCCGGCTTCGTCATTGCGAGCGCGGCGAAGCGATCAAGGGGCAGGACATGGCGCTCTGAAATTTGCTTCGTCGCCGCGCCCCCGCACTGGCGACACAGGATGAGAGGACAGAACGATGACCGATGACACCTTCTACCGCGAAGACGTGAAGGGCTTCCTCGCGCTCGTCAATTCGCTCCCCGCACCCGAGGCGCTGGTGCCCGACGAGCAGCGCGAGGGCTACCTTGGTCTCAAGGCGATGACCGAAGCCGATCCCCGGCCGATGGCGGTGATCAAGGATCTGACCTGTCCCGGTCCCGCCGGGCCGATCCCGGTGCGCTTCTATGACGTGCGCGAAAGCCGCGATCCTTCGCCGGTGATCCTGTTCTTCCACGGCGGCGGGTTCGTGATCGGCGATCTCGATACGCACAATTCGCTCTGCACCGAACTCAGCGCCGTGCTCGACCTGCCGGTGCTGGCGGTGCATTACCGGCTTGCCCCCGAACACCCCTTCCCCGCCGCGCCCGACGATTGCGAGGCCGCGGCGCGCTGGCTGGCCGGCAGCCCGGCCGAACTCGGCCGCACGGTCACGGGCCTGGTCACTATCGGCGGCAGTGCCGGCGGCAATCTTGCCACGGTCACCGCGCGCGCACTGTGCGACAGTCCGGCGGCAGCGCCGATGCTGCTGCAGGTGCTGCTCTATCCCGCGACGGACGAAAGCCAGGATGGTTCGATGGTGAAATTCGCCGAAGGACACCTACTGACCAAGCTGGCGATGGACTGGTTCTATTCGCTCTACCTGCCCGAAAGCGGCAATCCGCGCGCTTTCCCGCTGCACGCCAGCGCCAAGGGGATGTGCCCGGCGATCGTCGCCACCGCGGGGCTCGATCCGCTGCAGGACCAGGGCCGGCGCATGGCCGCCAAGCTGGTTGATGCCGGGGTCGATACGCTGTTCCTCCATTTCCCCGGCCTGACCCACGATTTCTCCTCCACCCGCAAGGCGTTGCCCAGCGCGCAGAAGGACATGGAAACGATCATGGCGGCGATGAAGTTGATGTTGGAGAAGAATTCGGCTTAAGGGGCCGCATGAGCGATCCGTTTGACAACCTGCCCTATCGTCCCTGCGTGGGCGTCATGCTCGTCAACCCGCAAGGGCTGGCCTTCGTCGGCCGCCGGATCGACACGCGCGGTCAGCCCGACGAGGGCGGCGTATATTGGCAGATGCCGCAGGGCGGTATCGACGAAGGCGAAGACCTGCGCGCCGCCGCGCTGCGCGAGCTGTGGGAGGAGACCGGGGTCGAGGAACGCCACATCACCGTGCTCGCCCAGACCCGCGAGGAGCTGTTCTACGACCTACCCGACGAGCTGATGGGCAAGCTGTGGAAGGGCAGGTATCGCGGTCAGCGCCAGCATTGGATCCTGGCGCGCTTTTCGGGCGATGACGCCGACATCCACCTCGAACGCCACGATCCGCCCGAATTCTGCGAATGGCGCTGGGCCCTGCCCGATGAACTGCCGGACCTGATCGTTCCGTTCAAGAAGCGCGTCTATCGCGCGGTTCTGGAAGAATTTCGCGATCTGATCTGAAGCCGAGACTCTACCCGTCAGTTCGCGCTCACTTCGGGCTTGGATTCGACCTGTTCGGCGGTGACCACTTCCTTGGCCGGGCCCTTGGCGATCGCGGCAGCCAGGCCCTTCGCCTGGGGGCATCCGGCCTTGCCGCACAGCGCGACCAGCCGATCGTAGCTGAGCTTGGCCTTCTCGACCGCGCCCTTTTCCACCAGCGCCTCGCCTTCTCCGGCAACGGCGTAGAGATTGCCCGGATCGAGCTTCAGCGCGACCCGGTAATAATGCAGCGCCTTGCCCTGCATGCCCTGCTTGCGCGCGGCTTCGGCGAGGTTGAGATAGATCGCGACATGCCCCGGCTGGATCGCCAGCGCGGCTTCGAAATCGAGCATCGCGTCTTCCAGCTGCCCTGCGGACAGCGCCGCGCGGCCGGTCTGGAGCAGCGCCGCGGCACGCGGATCGAGCGGCACCGTCGGCGCGCTGTAGCCATTGCTGGCCGTCACCCCGGCAAGCAGGGCGAGCGCGAGGGCGGCGGGAGTGTAACGCATCATCTGCTCCTTGAAGCTCGGCATCTCAACCATCGCAATATCATGGCGCATTGAATTCGGCGATGAAAAATCCGTCGGTCCCGTCGCGGGCCGGCTCCAGCCGAACCCCTGCTCCGCGCGCCATGCCGGCGGGCAAGGCCGGCGTGACGGCGTGCCAACCGGAATGCCGGGCAAGAAACGCGGCGGCCTGGTCGGCGCCCTCGGCGTCGAGCAGCGAACAGGTCACGAAGACCAGCCGGCCGCCGGGCCTCACCAGGGTGGCGGCCAGATCAAGCAGCCGCGACTGGATTGCGGTGACCCGCGTCAGCTCCTTTTCGCTGAGCCGCCAGCGCGCCTCGGGATTGCGCCGCCAGGTGCCGGTGCCCGAACAGGGCGCGTCAACCAGCACCGCGTCCGCCTGGCCGGTCAGGTCGGCCAGGGCATCATGCTCGCGCCCGGGATCCAGCAACCGCTCCTCGATATTGATCGCCCCCGCGCGCTCTGCCCGCGGCGCAAGCCGCGAGAGCCGCGCGCGGTCGACATCGCAGGCAATCAGGCGCCCGCGCCCCTGCATCGCCGCGGCCAGCGCAAGGGTCTTGCCCCCCGCGCCGGCGCAAAGGTCGATCACGGTCTCGCCGGGCTGCGCGGCGACCACCGAGCAGGCCAATTGCGAACCCGCATCCTGCACCTCGATCGCGCCGTTCCTGTAGGCGTCCCATTGCTCGACCGGGGTGCCGAAGGGAAAGCGCAGGCCATCCGGCACGGGCAGCCGCTCGCCCGCCAGCGGCAGTTCGGGCACGGCCTTCAGCCGATTGGTCCGCACATCGAGCGGCGCGCGCTCAAGCAGGGCCGCGGCATCCGCTCCGACAATCCCGCTGGCAGCCAGCCGCTGCTCCAGCCAGGCCGGCGCGATGCCGCCCGCGGCCACCGGCTCGCCCGGCGCGATCGGCGCGGGAGCATGGCGCGTGCTATCGAACAGGCACGCAAGATCGGCATGGCCTTCTGCCAGCCGCAGCATGGCCGCGCGTCCGCTGGCGGGAATCGGTCCGCAGGCGCGGATCGCGCCATAGGCCAGTTCGCGCACCGCGCGGCGATCGCCGCTGCCCATGTAGCGGCGCGCGCGAAAGAACTCTGCAATGATCCGGTCGGCGCTTGCCCCCTGGCCGCGCGCTGCCGCGATCACGGCATCGAGCGCCTCGATCGCCGCCTGAACGCGCGCCTGGGGGGTCATGAGCGGGGCAGACGAAGCATGCGGTATCTCGACTTCGCTCGATACGAACGGAGATAGTTTGAGGATATCAATCCCGAACCCGTTCGTGTCGAGCGAAGTCGAGACACAGTCGCCAGGACCTAAAGCTTGTAGTTCGGGGCCTCGCGGGTGATCGTCACGTCGTGGACGTGGCTTTCCTTGAGGCCCGCGTTGGTGATCCGCACGAACTGGCCGCGAGTCTTGAGATCCTCGATCGTGGCGCTGCCGGTGTAGCCCATCGCCGCCTTGATCCCGCCGACCAGCTGGTGGACCACGTCCTTGGCCGGCCCCTTGTAGGCCACCTGGCCTTCGATCCCTTCGGGCACCAGCTTCATCTGGTCCTTGATATCGCCCTGGAAGTAGCGATCGGCGCTGCCGCTGCCCATCGCGCCGAGCGAGCCCATCCCGCGATAGCTCTTGTAGGCGCGGCCCTGGTAGAGGAAGGTTTCCCCCGGGGCTTCCTCGGTCCCGGCCAGCATCGAGCCGACCATGATCGTGCTGGCCCCGGCGGCAAGCGCCTTGGCCGCATCGCCCGAAGTGCGCAGCCCGCCGTCGGCGATGATCGGCACGCCGCTGTCCGCCGCGGCGCGGGCGGCTTCCATGATCGCGGTCAGCTGCGGCACGCCAACGCCCGCGACGACCCGGGTGGTGCAGATCGAGCCCGGCCCGATCCCGACCTTCACGGCATCGGCCCCGGCATCGATCAGCGCGCGGGTCGCCTCATAGGTCGCGACATTGCCGGCGACGACCTGGACCGAATTGCTGAGCTTCTTGACCCGTTCGACCGCACGCGCGACGTCCTTGTTGTGACCGTGCGCGGTATCGATGATCACCACGTCGCATTCGGCGGCGAGCAAGGCCTCGGTCCGATCGAACCCCTTGTCGCCCACCGTCGTTGCCGCCGCCACGCGCAAGCGGCCGACCGCATCCTTGGTCGCATCGGGATAGGTCACCGCCTTTTCCATGTCCTTGACAGTGATCAGGCCGGTGCAGCGATAATTCTCGTCCACCACCAGCAGCTTTTCGATTCGCCGCTGGTGCAGCAGCCGCCGCGCCTCATCCTGGCTGACCCCGGCGCGCACCGTGGCGAGATTTTCGTGGGTCATCAGTTCGCGCACCGGCTGGGCCGGGTTGGCGGCAAAGCGAACGTCGCGGTTGGTCAGGATGCCAACCAGCTTGCCGCCGGCCTCGACCACGGGAATCCCGGAAATCCGGTTCGCGTCCATCAGCGCGATCGCCTCGCCCAGGGTGGCGTCGGGCGAAATCGTGATCGGGTTGACCACCATGCCGCTTTCAAACCGCTTGACCGCGCGCACCGCGGCGCATTGTTCCTCGACCGTCAGGTTGCGGTGCAGCACCCCGATCCCGCCCAATTGCGCCATGACGATCGCCATGTCGGCTTCGGTCACGGTATCCATGGCCGAGCTGATCACAGGGATGTTAAGCCCGATCTGGCTGGTCAGGCGCGTGCGCGTGTCGGCCATCGAAGGAAGGATGTCGGACTCCGCCGGACGCAGCAGCACGTCGTCGAAAGTCAGGCCAAGGGGGATGTCGGTGGTTGCCACAATGCCTCGTGTGCGGTTCGATTCGTGGCGGCCCATGTAAACGCACTCTCCCCAAAGGGCTAGGGCCGTTTCGGCACTTTCTTGGGATCGGTGAACCAGCGGGTCAGCGCGACGAGGAAATCGACGTCTTCGGCCGCCCCGCCCAGCTCGAGCCCGGATTTCACCACGTCGGTCGGGCGATGGTAATCGGTGTCCATATAGCGTTCGACCACGGCGATATCGCCCCAGGCGCTCGACACCATGACGGCTGGAACATCATGGTCAAGCAAGGCCCAGCCGTCCTGGCGGCGGACCCAGGCATTGGCCTTGTCGTCAGGCGCCAGTTTCTTCTTCTGCTGCCTGGCAACCAGCGCGATCTGACCGTCGAGTCCGGTCAGCCCCTTGCCGACGATGGCAAAGGGCTGGCCGGCAGGCCCTAGCGCCACGCTATCGACATTGAAGGCGGCAACGAACTGCCCCAGCGGAATCGGCGGGTTCTCGGCAAAGGCTTCGGCGCCAAGCAGGCCAAGCTCTTCTCCGGTGGTGAACACGACATAGACATCGCGGTCCATCTGCGGCCCGCTGGCCAGCCGCCGCGCAACCTCGATCACCACCGCCACCCCGCTGGCATTGTCGATCGCGCCGTTGCAGATCAGGTGTTCCGCCGGGGGTTCGGCGCATTGGCCGAAGTGGTCCCAGTGCGCCATCAGCAGCACGGCGCCCAGTTCCGGCCGCTTGCCGGGCAGCTTGCCGATCACGTTGTGGGTGCGGATTCGGGTTTCGCGCGTCGTCGCCTCAAGCGAAACCGCCAGATCGATCGGGAACGGTGCGAAGGTGGGCGCGGCGGCGGCGGCCTGCAGGCTCGCCAGGCTGTGCTTGCTGCCGTTCAGCGCCCCGTTGAGCGCCTGCGCGGTGATAAAGGCATCGAGATCGCCGCCCAGCTCAAGCCCGGAAAGCACGAATCCCAGGCGCTTGCGATGCGATGCGACAACATCGAGCGTCCGTTCTCCGTCGAGCACCGTCAGCACGCCCGATGCACCGGCGGCAAGCAGCGCGTTCTGGCGCTCGGAATTGTCCTGGCCGCCATCGAGCAGCAGCGCCACCCGGCCCGCGAGTTCGGACCTGGCGGGGATCACCGAGCCGTTGCCCACGAAGACCAGCGGCGCATTCTCGACCAGCGCGCGCTTCCCCGAGGTCAGCACCAGCACCTGGTCCTGCAGGACAAAGACCCGCTTGCCCTTGCGGCTGAACACCGCGCGGCTGGAATCGGGTTCGCGGCCGATCAGGGTAACCGGCGCGAACCACGCATGCCCCGGATCATTGGTGCCTGAAACCAGCCCGATATCGAACAACTGCTTGCCGATATAGCGCAGCGTCATGCTCTCGCCGTCGGTGCCCGGCTCGCGCCCGCCATAGGCATCGCTCGCAAGCTCGACGATATGCCCCATCAACTGGGCCTTGAGCTCGGCCAGGGCCTTGTCCTTGCGCGAGGCGGCCTGCGCCGGGGCAAACGCCGCCGCGGCCGCCAGCAGCAGCATCGCGCAACAGTTCATCGCCCGGACAAAACGCTTCATCGACGGCAGTCAATCATGAAAGCCGCCCGCCCTGCAAGCGGTTAAGTGTCAGCTCTTGTTGGCTTGTCCTTCGGGGGTGGCAGGAAAGATACAGTCCTGCCGCCCTATTCGGCGGTCCACCCGCCATCCATGGCGATGTTGGTGCCGGTGATATTGGCTGCGGCATCGCGGCACAGGAAAACCGCCATCTCGCCAATATCGGACGGCTGGACGAATTTGCGCGTCGGCTGGCGGGTCAGCATGACCTCGTTGATGACCTGTTCGCGGGTCATCCCCCGGGCGGCCATCGTATCGGGAATCTGGTTCTCGACGAGCGGCGTCCAGACATAGCCGGGGCAGATGCAGTTTGCGGTCACGTTGAAGGTCGCCAGCTCCAGCGCCAGCGTCTTGGTCAGCCCCGACAGCCCATGCTTGGCGGCGACATAGGCTGCCTTGAAGGGAGAGGCGGTGGTCGCATGCGCGCTGGCGGTGTTGATGATCCGTCCCCACCCGGCGGCTTTCATGTGCGGGATCGCCAGGCGGCAGGCATCGAAGGCGGCGGTCAGGTTCAGGGAGATGATCTGGTCCCACTTGTCTACCGGGAACTCCTCGACCGGGGCGACGTGCTGCATGCCGGCATTGTTGACCAGCACGTCAACCGGCCCGGCTCCCTCCATCAGCGCCTCGACCCCGGCGCGCCGCGACAGGTCGGCCGGCACATGGCGGGCCCCCAGCTCTTCGCACAGGGCCGCAATAAGGGCCTCCTCGCCAAAGCCCGAAAGCACCACCTCGGCCCCTTCGGCATGCAGCGCGCGGGCCACCGCCAGCCCGATCCCCGAAGTCGATCCGGTAACAAGCGCACGTTTGCCGGCAAGAAACATTCTCGACTCCAACCTTCTTCGGAATTGACTATAGCTTGGCCCATTGCGGCTGGGGCCAGCCTTTGTCCAGCCTGTCAGGAGGTCTGCATGCGTCTCGACGATTTCGATACCGATTCCATCGACGTTGAGGACCAGCGCGGCGGCAGGGGCGGCATGGGCCTGCCGATGGGCCGCGGCGGTCAGGTTGGCTGCGGCACACTGGTGATAGCGCTGGCGCTGTCCTATTTCCTGGGGGTCGACCCCGGGCAGTTGATCGGCGGCCTCCAGCAGATCCAGCCGCAGGAACAGGCGCCTACGGCAGGCGCCGGTGGCAGCGACGAGGCGTCGAGTTGCCGGCTCGACGCGGGCAGCAAGACCAGCTGCGATGCGCTGTCCTCGCTCAACAAGACCTGGCAGCCGCTGTTCGCGCAGGCCGGCATCGCCTTTGCCCGGCCCAAACTGGTGTTCTATTCGCAGATGGGCCAATCGGGCTGCGGGGCGGCGCAAAGCGCGATGGGGCCGTTCTATTGCCCCCAGGACCAGGGGATCTACCTCGACACCGATTTCTTTCGCCAGATGGACAAGGAACTGGGCGCAACCGGCGAATTCGCCCGCGATTACGTGATCGCGCACGAATATGGCCACCACATCCAGAAGCTGCTGGGCATGTCCGACCAGGTCCGCAGCCTCCAGGCGCAGAACCCCCGCCAGGCCAACCAGCTTTCGGTCCGGCTCGAGCTGCAGGCCGATTGCTATGCCGGGGTCTGGGCCGCCAGGAACAAGGACCGACTGGAACCTGGCGACATGGAAAGCGGGCTGAACGCCGCACACCAGATCGGAGACGATACGCTGATGCGCAACGCCGGCCGCCGTGCATCGCCCGAACAGTTTACCCACGGGACCAGCGCGCAGCGGATGGAATGGCTGCGCCGGGGCATGGAAACCGGCAACGAGGACTCCTGCGACACCTTTGCGGATCTGCGCCGGTGATGCGTCTTTCCGATTGCCACAACATCGACGACTTTCGCCGTCTGGCCAAGTCCCGGCTGCCCTGGCCGGTGTTCGACTATATCGATGGCGCCGCGGATGACGAGGCAACCAAGGCGCGCAACACCGCCGCGTTTGGCGATGTCGACCTGGTGCCCGACGTGCTCGCCGGGGTCGAGCAGATCGACATGTCCTGCACGATCATGGGCAAGTCCAGCGCCCTCCCCCTGATCCTCTCGCCCACCGCGCTGCAGCGGGTATTCCACTGGCAGGGCGAGCGCGCGGTGGCGCGGGCGGCGGAAAAGTTCGGGGTGTGGTGCGGGATCTCCAGCCTGGCCACGGTCAGCATCGAGGAGATCGGCGCGCTGATTTCGACCCCGAAGATGTTCCAGCTCTATATCCACAAGGACAAGGGTCTCAACCGGTCGATGATCGAACGTTGCAAGGCCGCGAAATTCGATGCGATCGCCCTGACGGTGGATACGATCGTTGGCGGAAAGCGCGAACGCTGCCTGCGCTCGGGCTTTTCCTCGCCGCCGAAATTCACGGTCAGTTCGGCATTGTCCTATGCGATCAAGCCGCGCTGGGCGCTGGACTATGTGCTGCGCGAGAGGTTCGCGCTGCCCAACCTTGACACCCATGTGCGCGAAGGCACCGCGGAATCGGTATCGATCCAGAAGTATTTTTCCGAGATGCTCGACCAGTCGATGGACTGGAAGATGGTCGAACAGATCCGCGCCGACTGGGGCGGGACTTTCTGCCTCAAGGGGGTGATGAGCGTGGCCGACGCGCGCCGCGCCGCCGACATGGGGATCGACGCGATCATGCTCTCGAACCACGGCGGCCGCCAGCTTGACGGCGGCCGCGCGCCGTTCGACCAGCTGCCCGAAATCATCGATGCGGTGGGCGGACGGATCGAAGTGATCTGCGATGGCGGCGTGCGGCGCGGCACCCATGTGCTGAAAAGCCTGTGCGCCGGGGCGACCGCGGCTTCAGGCGGGCGGCTCTATCTCTATGCCCTCGCTGCCGCCGGGCAGGACGGCGTCGAACGCGCGCTGATGATCCTGCGCGAGGAAATCGAACGGGGGATGAAGCTGATGGGGGTCAGATCGGTAGCCGAACTGACCCCCGAGCGGCTGCGTTGGCGCTGAGGTCCTAACCTTCCGCGCCCAGCCTGGCGATTTCTGCGTCAAGCTGCTTGAGGACTTCGCTCCTGATCTCGCCCGACAGGCTTGCGTCGTTTGCCACCCGTTCGCGTGCCTTCTTCAGCCCCGCGAGCGCCTGCGCCTTGTCGCCGCCCTTGCTGCAGATCACCACGCGCGAGGTCTGGCGCTTGCCATCGACAGTGCTTTCGCTGCGCGCCTCGATCGGCTTGCCGTCGGCGCAGCCGGTCATGGCGAAGGCTTCGCCGTGCATGGCTGACGGGTCCGCGCCCGCGCCGTCATGGCGCATCACGAACGTGCGAACCTCGCGGCGTTCGGTCCCGGTCTCGGCAGTGTCCTTGCCGTCCGCGCCGAGCCGCTTGACCATCACGACAGAGTGTCCCGCATGGTCGCCCGGAGCGCCGAAAACCGCGACCTGGCCGTGATCGGTGTCGATCGTTTCGAGCCGCTTCACCGCATCGGCGGCTCGCGCCTGCGCCTCGGCATCGGACAGTGGCTCCTTGGTCTTGAGCACGATGGTATGCCCGTTGCTTTCGATCACGCGGGTGTGCAGGTCCTTGTCGTCGCCGTGCTTGCCGCCGGGATTGTCGACGATGACGATCCTGCTCACCGTCTTCACTTGCGGTGCCTGGGGTGCTTGCGGAGCGGCCGGAGCCTCGGGCGGGGCCGGCGGCGCGGGCACATCCTGCGCGGCATGGGTGATCGAAGCGGTCAGCGGCAGGGCAAGCACGCCAGCGCCCAGCAGCAGGCGTCCCAGCAGGCGGCGCTGCGAAGTCGGTTCATTCATGGTCAGGCTCCTCAGACGATGGATTATGCTTTTCTCGCCCAGCACCGGGCAGGCCATCGGCGCGGCCAGTGCAAGGCGGGGGGAATGGGCGAAGCTGGCGATCAGCCGGGCATAGCTTTCGCGTGTTGCCTGATCGCTCCCGGCCAGGACCCTGGCATCGCAGGCCGCTTCCTGATCGCGCCGCATCGCGCGCCAGCCGGCCCAGGCCAGCGGATTGAACCAGTGCAGCGCCAGCAGCGGCTGCATCGCCAGGTTGGCGGCCAGATCGTGCCCGGCGTGGTGCTGAAGCTCGTGCGCGATGGCCAGGTCGCGGCCCGTGCGGTCGGCACGGTTCATGAAACCCAGCGGCAGCGCGACAACCTTGTCGCGCACTCCGAAGGCGACGGGCGCCTCGACCGCAGGCGTTTCGACCAGCCTCACCCGGCCGGCACTGCCAGCCGGGCGGGCATCGGCGAGCAGGGTACGGCGCATCTGCCAGTACGACCAGCTTCGCCAGGCCAGGAACACGACGGCGCCGGCCAGCCACACCGCCTGGATCACCGGGGCAGGATCGATCCAGGCGGGGGCCGGAGGCGTTGCAGCGGCGGGGACAAGCTCCACCACTACGCCGGAAACGGGCTGTGCGGGGGCGACCGGATCAGCCGGAAGCACGATTGGCGGCAGGACCAGACGCAGCAGCGGCAAGGCCCACAGCGCATAGGCAAGGCCAGGGCCGAAGCGCCGGGCAACGGGGCCGCGCAGGACCAGCACCAGGACTATCAGCGCAGCGGTGTAGAGCGCCGTATCGGTCAGCCAGGTCATTGCCCTTCCCCTTCGCGAATTTGTCGAAGCAGTGCCTCGATCTGGTCGAGATCGGCCGCGCTCAGCGCCTCGGCTTCGGCGAGGTGCGCGAACAGGCCCGCGGCGCTGCCGCCAAACAGGCGATCGACCAGGCGGCGGCTTTCTCCGCCGAGATAGGCCTCGCGCGCCACCAGCGGCGAATAGAGGAAGCGCTTGCCCTGCGGCTGGGTGGCAATGACCTGCTTGGCGGCAAGCCGCGAAAGCAGCGTCTTGACCGTGGCCAGGCTCCACCCGCGCGCCGGGGTCACCGCATCGGCCACCTCGTTCGCGGTCAGCGGATGGCGCGCCCACAGGGCTTCCATGACCGCGTGTTCGGCCTCGCTGATCCGCTCGGTAGGCTCTTCGGCCATCTCCCGCCTCTTATCGTTTACGTGTGTAATCGACTACGAATGTAAACCTGAACGCGGGATTTACAAGGATCGCGGCCGGCCCCAAGATGGCCAAAAATGGGAGGGGCGCATGCAGGCAGATGAATTCGACTATGTGATCGTGGGCGGCGGTTCGGCGGGCTGTGTGCTCGCCGGTCGGTTGACCGAAGACCGGAACGTCACCGTGTGCCTGCTCGAAGCGGGCGGATCGGACCAGAGCGTGGTCGTGCAGGCGCCGGTCGGCGCGGTGGCGATGATGCCGACCAAACTCAACAATTATGCCTATGAAACCGTGCCCCAGCCGGGCCTGGGCGGCCGGCGCGGATACCAGCCGCGCGGCAAGGTTCTGGGCGGTTCCGGCTCGATCAACGCGATGCTCTATGTCCGCGGCAACCGCTGGGATTATGACGAGTGGGAACGGCTCGGCAATCCCGGCTGGAGCTTTGACGATTGCCTCCCCTATTTCAAAAAGGCCGAGAACAACGAACAGTTCGATGACGAATGGCACGGCCAGGGCGGGCCGCTCAACGTCACCTATCCCGACCACCAGAGCCCGCTTGCCGAGCTGTTCATCCAGGCTGCCGAGCAGCGCCAGATTCGTCGCAACCCTGATTACAATGGCGCGGAACAGGCCGGAACCTTCCATTATCAGGCCACGCAGAAGGACGGAGAACGCTGCAGCGCGGCCAAGGGCTATCTTACACCCAACCTGGGGCGGCCCAACCTGACGGTGATCACCCACGCGCTGTCCAGCCGGATCGTGATCGAGGAAGGCGCCGCCCGGGGCATCGAATACGAACGCGGCGGAACGAAATGCATGGCCAGGGCCCGGCGCGAAGTAATCGTTTCGGGCGGGGCTTTCGGATCCCCCCAGCTCCTGATGCTGTCGGGGATCGGCGATGCGGCGGAGCTTGCCGCGCTGGGCATCGAAAGCACCTGCCACTTGCCCGGCGTGGGCAAGAACCTGCAGGACCACATCGACTATGTGCAGAGCTGGCGGATCAAGGACCGCAGCGACGTGTTCGGCCTTGCGCCCAAGGCGGGGCTGGCCTTCCTGAAGGGGATGTTCCAGTGGGGCCGCAGCCGCACCGGCCTCTTGACCAGCCCGTTCGTCTGCTCGGGCGCCTTTGTCAAGAGCTCGCCCGATGTCCCCGCGCCCGACCTGCAATTGCTGATGGTGCTGGCGATCGTCGACGACCATGCGCGCAAGCAGCACCTGGGCACCGGACTGTCGTGCCATGTCGACCTGCTGCGCCCGCACAGCCGCGGCAGAGTTGGCCTCAGCAGCCGCGATCCGCGCGATGCGCCGCTGATCGACCCGAGGTTCCTTGCCGACGAGCGCGACATGGCGGTCCTGCTCAAGGGCGGGCAATTGCAGCAGAGCCTGATGGAATCGGCCCCGTTCGATGCGGTGCGCGGCAAGATGCTCTACCCGATCGATGTCAACGACACCGCCGCCATGGAAGCGGACATCCGCGCGCGCGCCGACACCCAGTATCACCCCGTCGGCACCTGCAAGATGGGGCCGGACAGCGATCCCTTGGCCGTGGTCGACGCCCAGCTGCGCCTGCGCGGGATCGAGCGGCTACGCGTGATCGACGCCTCGATCATGCCCAACCTGGTCAGCGGCAACACCAACGCGCCAACGATCATGATCGCGGAAAAGGCGGCTGACATGATCAAGGCCTCCACCACAGGCTAATCCATGTAAGCGCCGCGGCGCGGGACTGGTCCTAGCACCGCGCGATGCAGTCGATCGAAGGACCGTTCGGCCCCGCGCACCTGCGCGAGACGGTGAGCGCTGCAACGATTGCGGCAATGTACCGCGCCAAGTGCGATGCCGAAGTTCCCTTTGCCGCACAGGGCATAGACTCCCTCGACCTCTACGAATGCCAGTCCACCGGAATGCGCTTCTGGCGGCCCGAGGCGCTTGCGGGAGACGAAGCCTTTTACCGCCAGCTCTCGCGCAAATGGCCGCACTACTACCAGGAGTGGCGCTGGGAATACGGCCCTGCCCTGCGCCAGCTGCGATCCGGCGACCGGCTGCTCGAGGTGGGCTGCGGGCGCGGCACTTTTCTGCGCCAGTGCGAAGAGCACGCCGCGCAGGCAGAGGGGCTGGAATACAACCGCGAGGCTATCGCGGGCAAGGTCACCCGCTGGCCGGTCAGGGCGCTTGATCTTTCCGACCTCGACGCACCGGAAGCGTTCGACGTGGTCTGCAGTTTCCAGGTGCTTGAACACGTGGTCGATCCCGCCGCGTTCCTGCATGGCTGCCTGGCAAGCCTGCGCCCCGGCGGACGGCTGATCATCAGCACGCCAGACCCGGAAAACCCCGGCCTTGCCGCGCGTCAGGACGCTTTCGACCTGCCGCCGCACCACATGAACCAATTCCCGCTGGCCAGCTATCGCCGGATCGCCGCGCTGCTGGGCCTGCGCATCACGCGCATCGACCGCGCCCCGTTCGATCCCTGGGGCAGCCGCCCGCCGGGCACGCCGCGCCGCGACGGCCTGCGCACAGCGCTCAGGCGCGGCCTGCGCAATCTTGGCGCGCGCCTGCGCGGCCAGCGCGGACCGACGCTGATGGTCACATTCGTGAAGCGCCCGGCAGGCTAACGCTGATCAGTATACCCGCTTCTTCGGCTTGATGTACTCGACATCGTCCGTGAGCGTGTATTCGTGCACCGGGCGGTAATCGAGCCGCACCGTGCCGCCCTTGCCGCCCCAGCCGTCGAACCAGGCGGCGGTGTGCTTCATCCAGTTCGCGTCGTCGCGGTCGGGGAAATCCTCGTGCGCGTGGGCGCCGCGGCTTTCCTTGCGGTTGTGCGCGCCGTGGATGGTGACGGTCGCCTGGCTGATCAGGTTGTCGAGTTCCATCGTCTCGATCAGGTCGCTGTTCCAGATCAGGCTCTTGTCCGAAACGTGCAGGTCCTGCATCCGCGCATAGGTCTTGGCCAGCTGGGCCTTGCCTTCGGCCATCAGTTCATCGTTGCGGAACACCGCGCAATGCGTCTGCATGTTGCGCTGCATTTCGGTGCGGACCTGTGCGGTGGGCGAGCCGCCATTGGCATAACGGAAATGGTCGAGCCGGGTCAGCGCCAGTTCGGCGCTGTTCTTGGGCAGTTCGGCATGGGCCGATTGCGGCTTGATCAGCTCTTTCAGGCGGTGCCCGGCGGCGCGACCGAAGACCACCAGGTCGATCAGCGAGTTCGAGCCGAGCCGGTTGGCGCCGTGGACCGAAACACAGGCCGCCTCGCCCACCGCGAACAGGCCGGGGACGACCGTTTCGGGGTTGCCGTCTGCACCGATGGTGACGACTTCGCCGTGGTAGTTCGTGGGAATGCCGCCCATGTTGTAGTGCACCGTCGGGCAGACCGGCAGCGGCTGGCGGGTAAGGTCCACACCGGCGAAGATCTTGCCGCTTTCGGTGATCCCGGGCAGGCGTTCGGCCAGCACCTTGGGATCGATGTGATCGAGATGCAGATAGATGTGGTCCTTGTTCGGCCCCACCCCGCGCCCTTCGCGCATTTCGAGCGCCATCGAGCGCGAAACGACATCGCGGCTGGCAAGATCCTTGGCCGAAGGGGCATAGCGTTCCATGAAACGCTCGCCCTCGGAATTGGTAAGGTATCCGCCCTCACCCCGCGCGCCTTCGGTGATCAGCACACCGGCGCCGTAGATACCGGTGGGGTGGAACTGGACGAATTCCATGTCCTGCAGCGGCAGGCCCGCGCGCAGCACCATCCCGCCGCCATCGCCGGTGCAGGTGTGGGCGCTGGTGGCGGTGTAGTAGCAGCGGCCATAGCCGCCGGTCGCCAGCACCACGGCATGGCTGCGGAAGCGGTGGATCGAGCCGTCTTCCATGCACATCGCGATCACGCCGCGGCAGGCGCCGTTTTCCATGATCAGGTCGATCGCGAAGTATTCGATGAAGAAGTCCGCGTCGTACTTCAGGCTCTGCTGGTAGAGCGCGTGGAGCATCGCGTGGCCGGTGCGGTCGGCGGCGGCGCAGGTGCGCTGCACCGGGGGGCCTTCGCCCATGTTCTGCATGTGCCCGCCGAACGGGCGCTGGTAGATCGTGCCATCGGCGTTTCGGCTGAACGGCACACCGGCATGTTCCAGCTCGTAAACCGCGGCCGGGGCTTCGCGCACCATGTATTCGATCGCGTCCTGGTCGCCCAGCCAGTCAGACCCCTTGACGGTGTCGAACATGTGCCAGGTCCAGTGATCGGGCGTGTTGTTGCGCAGGCTTGCGGCGATCCCGCCCTGCGCCGCAACGGTGTGGCTGCGGGTGGGGAACACCTTGGTGATGCAGGCGGTCTTGAGCCCGGCCTCGGCGCTGCCCATCGTGGCGCGCAGGCCCGATCCACCGGCGCCGACGACGACGGTGTCATAGGTGTGGTCGATGATCTTGTAGGCAGGCTGGGTCGAAGGCGTGGCAGGGGTGGCCATGTCAGGCAGCTCCAAGCGCGATACGAAGGACGCAGAGCAGACCAAAGGCCGCTCCGGCGAAGGAAAGCAGGTTGAGGGCGACCAGCGCGATCGCCTTGTTGGCGTGATCGTGGACATAGTCCTCGATCAGTTCGCGCAGGCCCAATGCCGCGTGCCAGAAGGTGCAGAGCACGAACAGGCCCATCATCGTCGCGGGCAGCGGGTGGGCCAGCCAGTCATGCATGGCCTTGAACGTGTAGCTGCCCAGGCCCGCCAGGCCGAACGCCACGTAGAGCCCGCTGAGCAGGTTGGCGAACGAGGTGTAGCGCACCATCAGCCAGTGGTGCGCGCCCGAATGCGCGGAGCCGAGTGCGCGGACGCGGCCGATCGAAGTTCCGTTGCCCATCGCAGCCTCCTTAGTTCAGCGCGATCACTGCCCAGAACACCACTGTCGCGGCCAGCGCGAGCAGCGGTGTAAGGATGGACCAGGTGTTGTTGATCTTGAGTTCGAACCCGGCGCCGATATCGAGCACCAGGTGGCGCAGGCCGGTCGCCAGGTGGGAAAAGAAGGCCCAGCTCAGCCCGACCAGCACCACCTTGCCGTACCACGCCCCGGCATGGGCGGCGAAGGTTTCATAGGTCGCGGCGCCGCCGGCCACGGCATAGAGCCACCACAGCAGCACCGCCAGGCCGACCAGCGCCAGCCCGTCACCGGTGATCCGGTGCAGGATCGAAAGGAACATCGCCGGACCCCAGCGCCAGATTTGCATGTGCGGCGAAATCGGACGGTTCTTTGCCTCGGCCATCTGGCTGTAAACCCCTATGCGGTTGGTGGGGCGCGGCCCCTTCGTGCACCTCCCCTTAGCCAAAACGCGCGGGTGTGCAAGCGGCCAGAGGCTATCGAGCACACCAGCACCGTCATTGCGAGCGAAGCGAAGCAATCCAGCGCGGTTTACCCAACCCCCGATTGCAGCACCCTACCCCACAATGACCGATTCCCATTCGGTCCCAAACTGCGTAGAGCACGCCGCATGACCCAGCTCACAGTCCTTGTCACCGGAAGCTCGCGCGGGATCGGCGCGGCAATCGTTACCGCTCTGAAAGCGCGCGGCGCGCGGGTCATCGGCCATGCCAGCAGGGCTCACGACGCCGAGACGATCGGCGCCGACCTGGCTGATCCGACCGCACCCGCGCGGCTGTGGCACGAGGCGCTGGAGCGCGCGGACGGGCGGATCGACGTGCTGGTCAACAACGCCGGGCTGTTCGCGGCCAACCCGATCGCGCTTGGCGACCTGGAATGGCTCGACAACTGGGAGGATACCCTGCGGATCAACCTGACCGCGGCGGCCGAACTGTCGCGCTATGCCGTCAGGCATTGGCTGGAGGGCGAACGCGGGGGACGCACGGTCCACATCGCGAGCCGCGCCGGCTATCGCGGGGATTCGCCCGATCACTGGCACTATGCCGCGGCCAAGGGCGGCATGATCGCGATGCACAAGACCATCGCCCGGCAATATGCCGCACGCGGCATCATGAGTTACGCGATCTGCCCCGGCTTTACCGATACCGCGATGGCGGGCGACTATCTTGCCAGCCGGGGCGGACCGGGCCTGCTGGCCGACATTCCGCTGGGCCGGGTGGCGACGCCCGAGGAAATCGCCCGGATCGCCGCCTTCTGCGTGCTCGACGCGCCCGAAAGCATGACCGGCACGGTGATCGACGCCAACGGGGCGAGCTATGTCCGCTAGCCCGGCGCCTGCCCTGATCGTCCTGGCGCTGCCCGGTGCCGGGCAATGAGCCAGGCGTGGAAGCTGGTCGCCCATGCTCCGCGCGCGGTGATCGAAGCCGCCCTGCTCGCGCATGAAGAGGCGTGGGACTGGGACCCGGACATCGTCATTTCGGGCAGCGAGGTGGCCGAAGACCGGCCCGACGACTGGCGCCTCGAAGCCTGGCTGCCGCGCCGTCCCGGCAAGGCTGACAAGGCCGCGCTGGCGGGCCTGTTCGCCGGTCAGCCGCCACGCTTTGCCGAGGAACGCCTGCCGGACATCGACTGGCTGACCCAGAGCCAGCAGGGACTGGAGCCGATCCGCGCCGGGCGGTTCCATGTCCACACACCCGAACATCCGCCGCTGGCCGAACCGGGCCAGCGCGACTTCTGCATTCCCGCCAGCCAGGCCTTCGGCACTGGCCAGCATGCCACGACCGCCGGCTGCCTGGCGATGCTCAGCGCCATGAAAGAGCGCGGGCTGGTGGTGCGCAACCTGGCCGATATCGGCACCGGGACCGGCCTCCTGGCCTTTGCCGCGCTGCACCTGTGGCCGCGCGCCCTTGCCACCGCGAGCGATATCGACGCGGTCTGCCTTGACGTGGTGCGCGACAATGCAGCGGCCAACGGCATTGCGCTGGGGGCACGGCCGGGCGAGCTGACCATGCTGGTCGCGGACGGCATGGAGCATCCGCTGCTGCGGGCGCGCGGCCCCTATGACCTGATCCTTGCCAATATCCTTGCCGGCCCGCTGATCGACCTTGCCCCGCAGTTCGCGCGTCACCTCATCCCCGGCGGCAGTCTGCTGCTGGCAGGCCTGCTCGAAAGCCAGGAGCCGCTGGTGCGCCGTGCCTGCCGCCAGGCCGGACTGCGCATCGCCGCGCGGCTGGTGAACGGCGACTGGTCGATCCTGTGGCTGCGCAAACGCGGATCGCAGGAGTGGTAGGGCAATGAAACCGCGCGACTTCCTGCTTTTCGTGCTGGTCTGCGTGGTCTGGGCCAGCAACAACGTGCTCAGCAAGGTGCTGGTCAGCCACTGGCACGTTCCGCCGCTGTTCTACACCGCGCTGCGCTTTGCCATCGTGCTGGTCTGCACCCTGCCCTGGCTGCGCCCCGTGCCCCGCCCGCTGTGGAAGATCGCCTCGCTGGGCATCCTGATGGGCGGCGGCAATTTCGCGCTGATGTTCGTGGCGCTGAAGTGGGTCTCCGCATCGGAAGCCGCGATCGTGGTCCAGACCAGTGTGCCGATGACCACGCTGCTTTCGATCCTGATGCTGGGCGAACGGATCCGCTGGCGCCGCTCGCTGGGGATCACGCTGGCTTTCGCCGGGGTGCTGATCGTGATGTACCAGCCGGGCTTCCGGATCAGCGCCGGAATGCTGCTGCTGCTCGCCTCGGCGTTCTGCGGATCGCTGGGGGCAATCATGATGAAGCAGATGGGCGATATCGCCCCCTTGCAGTTCCAGGCCTGGGTCGCGCTGATGAGCGTGGGCCTGATCGGAGCGCTGTCATTCGCCTTCGAACCGCACGCACTGGCGACGACGCAGGCCGTCGGCTGGCCGGCGCTGGCGGCGGTGCTCTATTCGGCGCTGATCACCTCGATCTTTGGCCACACCGCCTATTATTTCCTGATCGCGAAGTATGAGGCCAACCTTGTTTCCGCGCTGACCTTGATGACCCCGCTGATCACCATCGGCATGGGGTCGGTGTTGATCGCCGATCCGATCGACGCCAAGATGATCATCGGAACGGCTATCGCCCTCAGCGGCGTGCTGATCATCGCGCTGCGCACCGGCAAGGGTTCGGCACTGCCGCAGGCCGAGGAACATTCCTAGACAGCGGCGCTGACAAACCCTTAACCCGGTCCTGCTACTCCCTCGCGAATGGGAATCCATTCACATCCCCGGCGAGCAGGCGGCGGCAGGCGGTTCAACCGGCTCAGGCTGGGCGTGCCCGCCACGCTGGTGTTGACGCACGAGCCGCGCAAGTGCCTGATCGACGACATTTCCAGCACCGGCGCCCGCCTGCGGATCGATCGTCCGCTGGCTGAACGCCAGGGCTTGTTCCTCTCGTTCCACGAACTCAAGCTGTTCGCCGTGGTCCAATGGGCCAGAGCAGGCGAATGCGGCCTGCGCTTCGAGCAGCAGCTTGAGCCCGAGGACATGCAGGGCATGCTGTGGATCA
This sequence comes from Sphingomonadaceae bacterium, assembly GCA_046348665.1. Taxonomy (GTDB): domain Bacteria; phylum Pseudomonadota; class Alphaproteobacteria; order Sphingomonadales; family Sphingomonadaceae; genus Novosphingobium. The sequence continues at coordinate 642,274 of JAXMDV010000002.1, forward strand.
AGGAAAACCGGGCGCTCTATGACCGGATCTGCGAAGCGGGACACGCCGCCGACTGGGCCGAGGGAATCGGCGACTGACCCGCCGCCCGCGCAGGCGGTTGTCCGAAAGGTTATTGCCCCGTGCGCCCCGCATCGCGCCGGGCCTTGGCTTCGTGAATCAGCCGCCAGGCGCGTGCGCAGCGCGCCTTGTCTCCCGCCTTGTTCGAGCTGCAAACCTCCTTGAGCCGGGCAAGCACCGTGGCCGTTTCGTCCCGATCGCTGTTGACGCCATAGGACCGGGCGATTTCCGCACCGGTGATCGACGTGGCAACATCGGCCGACACGCTGACGGGTGCGAGCAGAGGCAAGGCGGCGGCAAGAGCAAGCATCGGACGCATCGACACGTCTCCGCAATGGTTGAGCGGCGATCTTCTCACTCTTTCAGCGGGATGACAAGCGTTGCAGCTAACCCGCCGCCCGGACAATCTCGGCCCAGGCCGCTTCGTCGATCACTTCGATCCCCAGTTCCTGCGCTTTCTTGAGCTTCGATCCCGCGCCGGGTCCGGCCACCACCAGGTCGGTCTTGGCGCTGACCGATCCCGCCGAGCGCGCGCCCAGCCGTTCGGCCTGGGCCTTGGCCTCGTCGCGGCTCATTGTTTCGAGCGCGCCGGTGAAGACCACGATCTTGCCCGCCACCGCGCTGTCCCTGGTCTCGACCGCGTAGGGCGGCGGCGCCACTTCGGACAGCAGGTCTTCCCACACCGCGACATTGTGGGGTTCATGGAAAAAGTCGCCCAGCGCCTCGACCACCGCCGGGCCGATGCCGTCGATCGAGAGAAGCTCGGCCAGGGCTTCCGCTTCGGACGACCTGGCGGCCACGGCCACTTCGCGCAGCCTTTCCAGCGTGACGAACCGCTTGAGCAGATCGCGCGCCGTCACTGCGCCTACATGGCGGATCCCCAGGCCGAACAGCAGCCGGGCGGCATCGGGCTGGCGCTTGCCCTCGATCGCGGCGAGCAGGTTGTCGGCCGATTTCTCCTTCCACCCTTCGCGCTCGATGATTTCACTGCGGCGGCGGCGCAGGCGGAAGATGTCCGCCGGGCTTTCCAGCCAGCCGAGCGCGAAGAACTCGTCGATGGTCTTTTCGCCCAGCCCTTCGATGTCGAGCGCGGCGCGGCTGACGAAATGCTTGAGTCGTTCGGTGCGCTGCGCCGGGCAGATCAGCCCGCCGGTGCAGCGCACGTCGACTTCGCCTTCCTCGGCCACGGCTTCGCTGCCGCATTCGGGGCAATGATCGGGGAAAGCATAAGGATCGCGCATCGCATCGCGGGTCAGGTTATCGACCACCTGGGGGATCACGTCGCCGGCGCGCTGGATCACCACGCGGTCGCCCGGGCGCACGCCCAGCCGGGCAATCTCGTCGCGGTTGTGGAGCGTGACGTTCTGCACCACCACCCCGCCAACCGTCACCGGGGTCAGCCGGCCGACGGGAGTCAGCTTGCCGGTACGGCCGACCTGGATGTCGATCGCTTCCAGCGTGGTCTCGGCGCGCTCGGCCGGGAACTTGTGCGCGATGCCCCAGCGCGGCGCCTTGGCGACAAAGCCCAGCCGTTCCTGCCAGTCAAGCCGGTCGACCTTGTAGACAACCCCGTCGATGTCATAGCCAAGCTCGGCCCGGCGGTGCTCGATCGAGCGGTAATGCGCCAGCATCGCCTCCACGCTCTCACACCGGGCGAGCAGCGGCGATACGGGCAGGCCCCACTCCCCAATCCGCCGCATCATCGCGAACTGGCCGGGTTCGGGCATCGCGCTTGCCGCGCCCCAGCCCCAGGCCAGGAACCGCAACGGACGCGAAGCGGTGACGCCGGGGTCCTTCTGCCGCAGCGATCCCGCCGCGGCATTGCGCGGATTGGCGAACAGCTTGCCCTCAGCCGCTTCCTGTGCCCGGTTGAGCGCGAGGAAATCTTCCTTCGCCATGTAAATTTCGCCGCGTATCTCGAAGAGATCGGGCACGTTTCCGGCAAGACGCTCAGGGATATCGGAGATCGTGCGGACATTGGCGGTCACGTCCTCGCCCACCAGCCCATCGCCGCGTGTTGCGGCGCGGACCAGCACCCCTTGCTCGTAGCGGAGCGAGCACGAAAGCCCGTCGATCTTGTCTTCGGCCGTGAAGGCCATTGCCTCACCCTCGGGCAGGTTGAGGAACCGCCGCACCCGCGCCGCGAAGTCGGCCACGTCCTCGTCCAAAAAGGCGTTGTCGAGGCTGAACATCCGCTGTTCGTGCGCCACCTTGGCCAGCGGCGAAGCCGCAACCTCGTGCCCGACCTTGCGGCTGGGCGAATCGCTGCGCACCAGGTGCGGAAACGCAGCCTCGAGTTCGGCATTGCGGCGCACCAGCGCGTCGTATTCGGCGTCCGAAATCTCGGGCGAATCCTCGGCATGGTAGAGCCGGTTGTGATGCGCGATCTGCCGCGCAAGCCGCATCAGCTCATTCGCGGCATCGGCTTCGGTGATGTCGATTCCCATGATGCCGTCCTAGAGCTTGCGCAGCACCGTCGCCACCATCTCGCGGCGACCGGTGAAGCCCAGCGATTCGTACAGCCCGATCGCCCTGGCATTGCCGGCATAGGAATGGAGGAACGGCACGTCGCCGCGCGCCGCGAAGCCGGCCATGACGCGGCGGATCAGCTGGCCGGCCAGGCCCTGTCCCTGGAACCGCGGCCAGGTGCAGACGCCCGAGACTTCGGCCAGACCCGGCGCGGGGCGCATCCGCTCACCCGCCATCGCGGCAAGCTCGCCCGCGCGGCGAATGCCCCAGAACTGACCGTAAAGCCGCGTCTTCGCGCCCCAGGGTCCGGGCTCGGTCGCCAGCGCCAGCGCGGTCATCGCCGCCGCGTCGCCTTCGCCCAGCGGCTCGCAGGGTTCATCGGCGGGGCGGACAGGTTGCGGGCGCTCTGCCACCATCTGCAGCAGCGGCGCCCTGCGCACCACCGCCAAGCCCGGCGGCACGGGCCAATCCTCGCTCTCGACCAGCCACAGCTCTTCGCCCGGCACGGTCAGCGCCGCCAATGCCGCAAGAGATTCATCCGAGCAATCACGCGCGGCGGCGAAGGGGCCGAAGCCGGGATCAATCCGCAGCGCCGCATCCGATCCAACCCGGAGCGCGGCCTGCGGGCCGGTCAGGCAATTCCACACCGGGCGATCGAGCGGATGACCGCTCACACGCCCTCCAGCAGCCGGTCGGCCTGCGCCCGCGCTTCGGGCGTGACTTCCGCGCCCGAGAGCATCCGCGCGATCTCTTCCTGGCGGCCCGCGCCATCGAGCAGGTGAACCGAGGTGCGGGTGACGGTGCCCTCGCTCGACTTCGCGATCACATAGTGCCGGTGCCCGCGCGCCGCGACCTGCGGGCTGTGGGTGACGGCCAGCAATTGCCCACCGCTGGCCAGCCGCGCCAGACGTTCGCCGATCGCGCTGGCAACCGCGCCGCCGACACCGCGGTCGATTTCATCGAAGATCACCGTCGCCGCACTACTTGAACCCCGATCATCCTGAGCTTGTCGAAGGACAAGCGCGACCTTGAGCGCGAGGATGAAGCGCGACAGTTCGCCCCCCGAAGCGATCTTGGCGAGCGGAGCGAAATCCGCGCCGGGGTTGGTCGAGATCAGGAATTCGACCCGATCGATCCCGGCCGGGCCCCATTGCTCATCGGGCAGCCGGGCAACACTTGTGCGGAACCGTGCGGCGTCGAGCTTCAGCGGCCCAAGTTCACCCGCCACCGCCGCGTCAAGCCGCAGCGCCGCCTCGGTCCGCGCGGCAGAAAGTGCCGCCGCCTTGTCGCGGTAGGCCGCACCGGCTGCTTCAGCGGCGGCCACCAGCGCCGCGACACTGGCTTCGCCATCCTCGATGGCATCGAGCGCAGCGCGCATTTCGCGCATCCGGTGCGGAAGTTCGTCGACCTGGCACTGGTGCTTGCGCGCAGCAGCGCGCAGATCGAACAGGCGGGTTTCGATCCGGTCGAGCATCGCGGGATCGTGGGTCAATGCCTCGGCCGCGCGTTCCAGCTTGTCCTCAGCCTCGCCCGCCTCGATCACCGCGCGGTCAAGCGCGGCCAGCGCTTCGCCGAGCAGCGGATGCTCGCCCGCGATCCGATCGAGCCGGCGGGCCGCGCTGCGCAAGGTGGCCAGCGCCGAATCCGATCCGGCCCACAGCTTGCGCAGCTCCTCCAGATCGCCCGAAAGACGCTCACCCTTCTGCATGGCCGAACGCGCTTCGGCGAGCTCCGCTTCCTCGCCTTCGACCGGCTCGAGCGCGGTGAGCTCGGCCAGGTGCGCCAGCAGCAGGTCACGGTCGGCGCCGGCCCTGGCGATCGCGGCGCGGGCAGTGTCCAGCTCGTCACGGGCCTTGCGCCAACCAGCCCAGGCCGTGGCCACCCCTTCGGCATCGGCCCTGGCATAGCGATCGAGCAGCGCACGGTGCCCGCGCGGGTTGACCAGCCCGCGGTCGTCATGCTGGCCGTGGAGTTCGACCAGATGGGCGCCAAGTTCGCGCAGCAGGGCGGCGCCGACCGGCTGGTCATTGATGAAGGCCCGCGATCCGCCATCGGCCTTCAATCGCCGCTTGACGATCAGCGGCTCGCCCGGCTCGACATCGACCTCCGCCTCGCCCAGCAGGGACTTGATCGGTGCGGGCAGCCTGTCGAATTCGAAAGTGGCGACGACGCTGGCCTGATCCTCACCCGCGCGGACCAGCGCGCTGTCCGCCCGCGCACCCAGCGTCAGCCCCAGCGCGTCGAGCAGGATCGACTTGCCCGCTCCGGTTTCACCGGTCAGCACGCCCAGCCCATCGCTGAACGCCAGGTCCAGCGCTTCGATCAGGACGACATTGCGGATGGCAAGCGAAGTCAGCATGTTCGCGGACTGTTCTAGCGCGCCATCAGGGCAGAGTCACCCCGCTTCGCTATCGGCAAAGGGCGGTTCGACTTCGATCTTGTCGGCCAGCGTGACCTTGTCGAGCATCGCCGCCATTTCATCGCGCAGGGTCAGCATCAGCCCGCGCAGCCGGCAGTCGGCCTCGGGCAGGCAGTTCTGGCAGTGTTCGTGCGCGTTGCGGCTGGCGCAGGGCACCAGCGCCAGGCTGCCGCGGGTCAGGCGGATGATGTCGCCATAGCGGACATCCACCGGGTCGAGCGCCAGTTCGTACCCGCCCTCGCGCCCGCGGGTCGAATTGACCAGCCCGCCGCGAACCATCTCGGAGAGGATCACGGTCAGGAACTTGCGCGGAATGTTCTGCGCCTCGGCAATCGTATCGAGCCGCACCGGCCCCTGCCGCCAGGTATCGGCCAGGTGCTGCAAGGCGCGGATGGAGTAGCGGGTCTTTTGCGAGAGCATGGTTGCGCGGCATAGAGCACGCACCCGGGTGAAATGTCAACTTGGGGAGTAGAAAACTACGTCAAGGTGGCGCCCTACTTGATCGCCACGCCCGGCGCGTACTTCTGCATCAGGGCATAGGCCTTCTGATACCATTCGCTGCCCGGATAGTTGGCGCCCAGCACCGCGGCATATTTCAGGGCTTCCTGCGGCATGCCCAGCTGGAGCTGGGTTTCGACCATGCGAAACAGTGCTTCGGGCGTGTGGCTGGTGGTCTGGTACTTTTCGGTGACGTTGCGGAACCGTTCGCTCGCCGCGAGCCAGCGACCCGAACGTTCGTAGAAGCGGCCGATCTGCATTTCCTTGCCGGCCAGATGATCGTTGACCAGATCGATCTTGAGCTTGGCATCGGCGGCATAGTGCGAGGTCGGGAAGCGGCGCACCACCTCGGTCAGCGCGTCGAGCGCCTGGCGGGTGATCTTCTGGTCGCGGTCGACATCGCTGATCTGCTCGTAATAGCACAGGCCGATCAGGTAATAGGCATAGGGTGCATCGCGGTTGCCCGGATGGATCGAAAGGAAGCGCTGCGCGGCCTGGACCGACTTGTTGTAATCCTTTGCCACGTAATAGGAAAACGCGCTCATCAGCTGCGCCCGGCGGGCCCAGGGCGAATAGGGATGCTGCCGCTCCACCTCGTCGAACAGCGCGGCGGCGACCTGGGTATCTCCCCGATCGAGCCGCTCCTTCGCCGCCGAATAGAGCGTATCGACATCGCGCGCGACAAAGGCGGTGTCCTTGGGCCCGCCGCCGCGACCGCCGCAAGCCGAAGTGAGCAGCAACGCCGCGAGAGCGGCGGAGGACAGGGCGAGCTTGGTCAGCGAACGATCGGACATGGGCCACGCCTATAGCCAGAGCTTGCCTGAACGCCAAGTGAAGTTGCGGAGGTTATCCGCGCCCTCAGGACCGCCCTGGCGCCGCAAGGCCGGGGGCCTACTCCTCGCCCATCCGCAAGGCCGCGATGAAGGCCTCCTGCGGAATGCTGACCGAGCCATATTCGCGCATCTTGGCTTTGCCCTTCTTCTGCCTTTCCAGTAGCTTCTTCTTGCGGGTAATGTCGCCGCCATAGCACTTGGCCGTCACGTCCTTGCGCATCGCGCTGATCGTTTCGCGGGCGACGACCTTGCCGCCGATCGCCGCCTGGATCGGGATCTTGAACAGGTGCCGCGGGATCAGGTCCTTGAGCCGTTCGCACATGTGGCGGCCGCGCGCCTCGGCGGCGCTGCGGTGAACGATCATCGAAAGCGCGTCGACCGGCTCGTTGTTGACGAGGATGCCCATCTTGACGAGGTCGCCTTCGCGCAGGCCGATCTGTTCATAGTCGAAGCTGGCATAGCCGCGGCTGATGCTTTTCAGCCGATCGTAGAAATCGAACACCACTTCGTTGAGCGGCAGTTCATAGCTGATCTGCGCGCGCCCCCCGACATAGGTGAGGCCGGTCTGGATTCCCCGGCGATCCTGGCAAAGCTTGAGGATCGAGCCGAGGTATTCGTCCGGGGTGTAGATGACCGCCTTGATCCACGGCTCCTCGATGCTCTCGATCCGGCTGGGATCGGGATAGTCGGCCGGATTGTGAAGCAGGATTTCGCCCGCTTCCTCGGTCCGGCTCTTCCTCAGCTGGATGCGGTAGACCACGCTGGGGGCGGTGGTGATGAGATCGAGATCGTATTCGCGGGTCAGGCGTTCCTGAATGATTTCCAGGTGCAGCAGCCCCAGGAACCCGCAGCGAAAGCCAAAGCCCAGCGCGGCGCTGCTCTCCATCTCGAACGAGAACGACGCATCGTTGAGACGCAGCTTGGCGATGCTTTCGCGCAGCTTTTCGAAATCGGCGGCATCGGTCGGGAAGATCCCGCAGAACACCACCGGCTGGACTTCCTTGAAGCCGGGCAGCGCCTGGGTCGCGCCGTTCTTGACCGTGGTGATGGTGTCGCCCACGCGGGCCTGGGCCACGTCCTTGATCTGCGCGGTGATGAAGCCGATTTCGCCCGGGCCGAGTTCGGGCAGATGCTCGATCTTGGGGGTGAAGCAGCCGACCCGGTCGATCAGGTGTTCGGTGCCGCCGGCCATGAACTTGACCTGCAGGCCCTTCTTCAGCGAACCGTCGATTACCCGGACCAGGATGACGACGCCAAGGTAGGGATCGTACCAGGAATCGACCAGCATCGCCTTGAGCGGCGCGGAGGGATCGCCCTTGGGCGGCGGGATCTTGTTGACGACAGCCTCGAGCACTTCCTTGATGCCGATGCCCGACTTGGCCGAGGTGAGAACCGCATCGCTGGCGTCAAGGCCGATCACTTCCTCGATTTCGGCGCGGACCTTGTCGGGCTCGGCAGCGGGGAGGTCGATCTTGTTGATCACCGGCACGATCTCGTGGTCGTGCTCGATCGACTGATAGACGTTGGCCAGCGTCTGCGCCTCGACCCCCTGCGCGGCGTCGACCACCAGCAGCGCGCCCTCGCAGGCGGCAAGGCTCCGGCTGACCTCATAGGCGAAGTCGACGTGGCCCGGCGTGTCCATCAGGTTGAGTTCATAGGCCTGGCCATCATCGGCGGTGTAATTGAGCCGCACGGTCTGGGCCTTGATGGTGATCCCGCGCTCTTTCTCGATGTCCATGTTATCGAGCACCTGCTCGCTCATCTCGCGCTCGGAGAGGCCGCCGGTGTACTGGATAAGCCGATCGGCCAGGGTGCTCTTGCCGTGGTCGATATGAGCGATAATGCTGAAATTACGTATTTTTCGCAGGTCTGTCATGAAATCGAGGCCAATCAGGCAGCCCCACCGGCCGCGCATTGCGCGTGCCGTTAGCAGCGTGCGGGGTGATTGTCAGCCTGCGAGTTAGGCGACCTTGGTCTTGGGCTTGCCGATGTCGGTCGTCCCGAAGCGCGGCAGGCTGAGCGAGGCGCCCTGCTGCTGGATCAGCTGCATCGGATACTGTCCCGGCGGCAGGGCCTGCAGCGGCATGCCGGCCTGGGCCATGACATAGGGCGAGATGCGGTGGCGGGTGCACAGTCCGCCGGCCCCGTCATCGACCAGCTGCTGTTCGAATTCGAGCCCCTGCATCGCGCCAGCCGAACGGCGGACGCGCGCGACGGCAAGCTGTCCTTCGCCAAAATCGACGACGAAGGGCGTGCCAACCGGCACATCGACCAGGCCTTCGACCATGCAGCCGCCGCGCGACAGGTTGCGCATGGTTGCCTCGTACCGGTGGTCTTCGTGGATCAGCCCGACCTTGCGCAGCACGGTGCGCCGTTCCGGGCGGTACTTGCTGGGCCCGTCAGGCTCGATCACCCACTCGCCCGAGAACAGCGCCTCGGTGACATCCTCGTTGGAAGCTGCCGCGGCATAGATGAAGCCCTGGATCTGCTTGACCTTGAGCTTGCGCATCGCCTCAAGCTCGTCGTGCGCCTCGATGCCTTCGGCGGTGGTATCCATGCCCAGAGCTTCGGCCAGGCTGACGATCGAGGCGATGATCGCGGCATTGCGGTTGCCCTCCTGGGTCACGCCGCGAATGAAGCTCTTGTCGATCTTGATCTTGTCGAACGGCGCGTGCTGGAGATAGCTGAGCGAGGAATAGCCGGTCCCGAAATCGTCGAGCGCCAGCCGCACGCCAAGCAGCTTGAGCGCGTTGAACATGTCCTCGGTCGAGGCGCGGTCGCCCAGGAAGATCGATTCGGTAAGTTCCAGTTCGAGCCGTTCGGGGGGCAGTTCGGAATAGGCCAGCGCCTGGGCGACCAGGCTGGCAAACCCCGGATTGGCGAATTGCGCGGCGGAAACATTGACCGCAACACGTACCGCCCCGGGCCACTGTGCCGCATCGGAGCAGGCCTGCTTGAGCACCCAGTCCCCCAGCGCGCCGATAAGGTTGGCGTCTTCGGCGATCGGGATGAACACGCTGGGCGGAATGTCGCCCATTTCCGGGTGTTCCCAGCGGCTGAAGGCCTCGAGCGCCACGACCTTGTTGGTCTGGGCATCGATGATCGGCTGATAGGCCACGCGCATCTGATCGCTGGACAGCGCATCGCGCAGGTCTTCCTCGATCTGGCGGCGTCGCTCGGCCTCGGAATGCAGGTCGCTCGAATAGAACCGGAACTGCCCTCGCCCGCCGCCTTTCGAGGCATAGAGCGCAAGGTCGGCGGAGCGGACCAGCTCGTCTGCATTGATCCCGTCATAGGGGGCGATCGCGATCCCCACCGATGCCCCGATCACGCAGCGGCTGCCTTCGATCTGATAGGGCTGCGACACCATCGTGATGATCGTCATCGCGATTTCGCCAAGGCGTCCGCGATCGTCGAGATCGGGCAGGATGATCTGGAATTCGTCGCCGCCCAGGCGGCCGATATCGCAGTTCTTGTCGGTCACCACCCGCTCGAGACGGTTCGCGACCTGCTTGAGCAGTTCGTCGCCGGCCGGGTGGCCCAGCGTATCATTGACCTGCTTGAACCGGTCGAGATCGATCATCATCAGCGCGCAGCAACGCTTGGTCGACTGGTAGGCGGTCAGCGTGGCGTGGAGCCGCTTGCCCATGCGGTGGCGGTTGGCGAGGCCGGTAAGCGAATCGTACTGCGCCAGCCGCGAGGCGTCCTTCTGGCTCTGGCGCTTGGCGGTGATATCGGAGCCGTTGCCCCGATAGCCGATGAAATCGCCGTTCGAATTGAACTGCGGGCGCCCCGAGATCGACCACCAGATCTCCTCGTTATCAAGCGCGGCGCGCACCTGGAGGTCGGCGAAGGTCTTGCGGGCGCTGAGGATCAGGGGAAGCGTCCGTTCGCGCGCGTCATCCTCGTCGCGTTCGAGCAGGAACAGCGACTGGACCGCACGGCCCAGCAGCGAACTGCGAACCGCGCCCATGCGCTGGGCCACGCAATCGGAAATGTAGGTGATCTTGCCTTCGTGGTCGCTCGACCAGAACCAGCCCAGCCCCGAGGATTCGTAATCGCGCAAGAGCAGCAGCGCCTGCTGCTGTTCATTGCCGCTGAGCGCGGGAACCGATCCGCTTTCGACCGGGCGCACCTCTTCGCTCTTGCCGCCGCCAAGCAGGCTGCGGAAGCGTCCGAAGGTCGTTGGTCCGTCCGTACTCATGACGCGCTGATGATTCCCGTGTCACATGCTGTGCAATCCATTGATCGCAAATAGCCAAACATGGTTGCGAATTTCCTAACGGGAACAAAGGGCTGGACCTGCCCCATCATGCCGCGCCCCCGCCCTCGCGGCGCAGGGCCGGCACCCGGTCATGTCCGGGCTGACCGGTGGTGATGATCGCCAGGCGCCCGGCATCGTCCATTTCGAGCGGCAGCGTGAATTCCACGCCCATCCGGTCTTCCTGGCACCAGCGCGCGGTTGCCGAAACGGTATGCCCTTCGGACAGCACGATGCTGAAGATCGTGCCGGGCGGCACGTTCCACAGGCCCTCGACCATTGCTCCGGTCGCCGAAATGTTGCGGATGGTGCCGTGATACTGCTGCCCGGCATGATCGAGCAGGACCTTGCGCAGCATGGTATGCCGCGAAGCGCGGGCGGCCCGCGGCCCCTTGGCGATGGCGGTCAGGCCGGTATCGAGCCGTTGCACCGCGTCGCTGAAACTCAGCGGCTTTTCATAGATATAGCCCTGGACATGGCTGCATCCCAGCATCCGAACAAGGTCCAGCTCGTCAAGCGTCTCGACCCCTTCGGCCGTGGTTTCCATGCCAAGCGCTTCGGCCAGGCTGACGATTGAGGCGATGATCGCGCCGTTGCGGCTGCCGTTGATCGTCGCCCCGCGCACGAAGCTCTGGTCGATCTTGATCTTGTCGAACGGCGCCTTCTTGAGATAGCCGAGCGAGGAATAGCCGGTCCCGAAATCGTCGAGCGACAGGCGCACGCCAACCCTTTTCAGCGCGGCGAACATGGCGTCGGTGCCCTCGTCGTCGGTGAGGAACACGTTCTCGGTGATTTCCAGCTCCAGCCGCGCCGGGTTGCATTGGGCGGCCGCAAGCGCATTGGTGATGATCGCCGGCAAGGAAGGATTGGCGAACTGCAGCGGCGATACGTTCACCGCGACCCTGACCGATTCCGGCAACTGGGCAAGATCCTGGCACGCCTGGCGCAAGGCCCATTCGCCAATCGGCGCGATCAGACCCGAATCCTCGGCAATCGGAATGAACTTCGCCGGAGATAGCGGACCACGCGTGGGGTGGGTCCAGCGCAGCAGCGCCTCGAACCCGGTGATCCGCTCGGTCGAGGTGTGGACGACCGGCTGGTAATAGAGCTCCAGCCCGCCCTGGGCCAGGGCATCGCGCAGGTCCTGCTCAAGCTGGCGGCGTTCCTCGGCATCGGAATGCAGGTCCGGCGCATAGAAGTGATGGCGCCCCCGCCCGCCGTCCTTGGCGGCATAGAGTGCAAGGTCGGCATTGCGGATGATCGCCTCTGCCGTCACCCCGTCGTCGGGCGAAAGCGCAACGCCAACCGAAGCCCCGATCACCACCCGGTGGCTTTCGATCGAATAGGGCTGCGAAAGATCATGGATCACCCGCTCGGCCAGGCGGGCCAGGTCATCGCGCCGATGGCAGCCGGGCAGGATGACCTGGAATTCGTCGCCGCCCAACCGGCCGACGCGGCCATGCTCGCCGATCGCACGCTCCAGGCGGGTCGCGACCTGGGTCAGCAGCGCATCGCCCGCCGGGTGCCCCATCGTATCGTTGACCTGCTTGAAGCGGTCGAGATCGATCAGGAACACCGAACAGGCGCGGTGCTCGGGATTTGGAGCCGCGAGGATCTTTTCCAGCGTCTGCGCCATCTGAAAGCGGTTCGCGAGGCCGGTGAGCGAATCGTAGTGCGCCAGGCGTGAGGCATTTTCCTCCGACCGCTTGCGCTCGGTCAGATCGTTGCCCGAACCGCGGAAGCCGACGAAATTGCCAAAGCCATCGTAGAGCGGGCGTCCGTTGACCGACCACCAGCGTTCCTCGCCGATCGTTGCGGCGCGCAGCGCCAGGTCGGTAAACGCCGACCGGGCGGCCAGGTGGAATGCAAGGTTCCGTTCGTCCTCCTGGCCCTGCGGATCGGGAACGAACAGTTCGGTAAAGGGCCGCCCGAGCAGGCTGATGGCCGTGCGATCCAGGACCTCGCCAATCGGCTCGGACAGATAGACCAGCATGCCGCGCCGGTCCGTTTCCCAGAACCAGCCTTGCCTCGTCTGCTCGAAATCGTGAAGGATTTCCTCGGCGCGAAGCTGCGTTCGCTTGCGTTCCCGATCTTCAAATTCGGCTCTTGCGTCGGTGCGGGTCTGGCGGACCGTGGTGAAGATCCCGACGGCCGAGCCGATCGCCAGGGCAAAGAATGTCCCCCGGGAACCGGCGATCAGTGCCGCTCCCAGCCACAGGGCGACCTGCGAGATGATGATGCTGGCAACCCGGCGGTTGAGGATGATCGCGGCCAGCGACGAGACGATCACCAGGATCCCGATCGAATTCGACCAGTGCGCCTGCGCGCTGTTGCTCCACTGGGCGATCGCCAGTCCGAACAGAAGCATCGGTGCGGCTATCATCGCAGCGCTGAACAGGCTGCGCCGCGCGGGATCGTCCAGCCGTTCGCGTTCGATCCGCGCCGCTGCGGGGGTCAGCGCGGCGCACCAGATGGCGGCCAGCGCGATTGCGACAGTGGACGGCGTGGGAACGGTCCGCGTGGCGATCCCGGTCAGCACCATCGCGCCGGCCAGGATCGGCGCCATCAGGAACCAGTTGGGTTCGATCAGGCTCGGCAAGCCGCTTCCGGCGCCCTGTCCGCGCTTCGATGCGGCCCAGGTGCGGGCCGCCCGCGAGCGCAAATCGACCGGCTCGGGAAGCAATCCCCCGGCCCCCACGGCAGGCGCGCGACCGGGCTCGCGCCGCTCGGGCGCCTCGGGCTCGGTCTGCGCTTGCCTCAGTGGTTCGGCGGACATGGTCTGACAAATGCCACGAAGGCCGTTGCGGAACCGTTAAATTTACCATTTCGATCCGCGGATTTGCTGAGATGACCACTGCCATGCCGAGGCCGCTTGAAATGGCCCGACGGGCAAGGCATGCTGCATCCAGAACAGACGAAAGTGGGGATGCCGGATGGCCAAGGGACCGTCGCTTGAAAACGAAGCCGCCCAATCAACGACCGCACTGGGTCCGCTGATCGGCCTGGCGCGCGAGGACTTTGTCGGCGCGGTGGCGCTGCTGCTGCGCGAAACCGCCACCGATCCGGTGCGCACCTTCAAGCACATGCAGGGTTTTGGCGAGGATGTGGTCAAGATCCTGACCGGCAAGAGCGATCTGGCCCCCGATCCCAAGGACAAGCGCTTCAAGGATCCGGCCTGGCAGTACAACCCGTTTTTCCGAGCTGGCGCGCAGTATTACCTCGCGATCCAGAAGAGCGCGAAGGGCTGGCTCGAGGATCTCGAGCTTGATGAGCTTGAGCGTGACCGCGCCAATTTCATCGCCAACATCATCCTCGACGGACTGGCGCCGACCAACACCCTGGCAGGCAACCCGACCGCGCAGAAGCGGCTGATCGACAGCGGCGGGCTGAGCCTGATCAAGGGTCTGAAGAACGCCTACAACGACCTGGTCAACAACCAGGGCATGGTCAGCCAGGTCGACAAGAAACCGTTCAAGCTGGGTGAGAATGTCGCCACTGCCAAGGGTGCGGTGGTCTATCGCGACAAGATGTTCGAACTGATCCACTATGCCCCGTCGACCGACGAGGTTTACGAGATCCCGCAGCTCACCATTCCCCCGCAAATCAACAAGATGTACATCAACGACCTCTCACCCGAGAAGTCGATCGTCAAGCTGCAGGTGGACAACGGGATCCAGTGTTTCGTCATCTCGTGGAAGAACCCGACCAAGGAGGAAGGGGTCTGGGGGATGGACGATTACATCGCCAGCTGCCTCAAGGCGGTGGACGTGGTCTGCGAGATTACCGGCGCGCCGCGCGTCAACATTTCCAGCGCCTGCTCGGGCGGGCAGACCGGGGCGATCCTCGCCAGCAAGATGGCGGCGAGCGGCGACAAGCGGCTGGGCGCGCTTACCTTCATGGTCACCGTGCTGCATCCCAAGCAGAACGACATCGAGGCCGGCTCATTGATGACCGCGAATGGCCTTGAACTGGCCAAGAAGCGCGCCGCCAAGGCCGGGATCATCAAGGGCAACGACCTGTCCCGCGGCTTTGCCTGGCTCAGGCCCAACGACCTGATCTGGAACTATGTGATCAACAATTACCTGATGGGCGATGATCCGCCGGCTTTCGATGTCCTGTTCTGGAATGCCGACGCAACCAACCTGTCGGGCACGCTGATGGGCGATTTCCTGCGCCTGTTCGAAACGCTGGCCTTTACCAAACGGGGCGAGGTCGAGATGGCCGGGCACCCGATCGATCTCGGCAAGGTGACCAGCGACCTGTTCATCCTGGGCGGGACCACCGACCACATCACCCCGTGGCGTGCCTGCTATCGTTCGACCCAGCTGTTCGGATCGAAGGACGTGACCTTCGTGCTCAGCCAGTCGGGCCACATGCAGGCGATCCTCAACCCGCCGGGCAACCCCAAGGCGAAGTACTACCTCTCGAAAAAGGGTGGACATCCCTCGAGCGATGTTGACGACTGGCTCAAGGGCACCGAGGAAGTAGCCGGAAGCTGGTGGCCGTTCTGGATGGAATGGGTGCAGAAGCGCGCGGGTCGGAAGGTGGCGGCACCCAAGGCCCTGGGCAGCAGGAAGCACCCGGCGAAGGAACCGGCGCCCGGGCTCTACGTTCTGGATCAATGCTGAGGAATGCAAACCGAGTGAGCCTGGACATTACCGCCGAATTCTCGATGGAACAGGTCGGCGGCCGCACGCTGCGGGTCGCGCGCTGGCGCTGGGATCAGCCGAGCGACCACCTGCCGATCCTGTTCTTCAACGGCATCGGCGCCAATATCGAGGCAGTCGCCCCGCTGGCCGAGGCGCTGACCGACCGGCCCTTCATCATGTTCGACATGCCGGGCGTGGGCGGCAGCCCCGAACCGCTGGTCCCCTATACCCCGTTCACCATGAGTTGGACCGCCAGGGAACTGCTGAACCGCTTCGGGGTCGAGCAGGTCGATGTCATGGGCGTTTCGTGGGGCGGCGCGATGGCGCAGCACTTTACCCTGCAGCACGGCGACCGCGTGCGGCGGCTGGTGCTGGCCGCGACCACCGCGGGCATGTTCATGGTGCCCGGCAACCCCGCCGCGCTGACCAAGATGATCAACCCGCGCCGCTATGTCGACGCGGCCTTCATGGAAGAGCATTTCCGCACGCTCTATGGCGGGCTGACCGGCGGCAAGCAGGAGCATATCGGCCGGCTAACCCCGCCGACCCCGCGCGGCTACATGTATCAGTTGCTGTGCATGATGGGCTGGACCAGCGCCCCCGCGCTGCCCTTCCTCAGGAAGGAAGTGCTGATCATGATGGGCGAGGACGACCAGATCGTTCCGCTGACCAATGGCAAGATCCTCGAAGCCCTGATTCCCAATTCGCGGCTGGAAATCTTCGAGCAAGGGGGGCACCTGTTCATGCTCACCCACCGCGAGCAGACGATCTCATCGCTGCACGGATTCCTCGACGCGCCGGACCGGGTGGGGAAGAAGGCGGCGTAGTGCGGCGGGCCTTGCGCGACATCCTTCGACAGGCTCGGGATGAGCGGGTGTGGTGCGGTGTCGCCCTCCCAATTCCCGCTCAGGCCGAGCCTGTCGAAGCCCCATCGAGCAGGATCAACACATAATGCGCCAGATCGCGATCATCGGTTCGGGACCAGCAGGATACTACACCGCCGAGGCCGCGCAGAAGCAATGGGGCGAAGACGTCCGGATCGACATCTTCGACATGCTGCCCGTGCCATACGGGCTGATCCGCACCGGCGTCGCGCCCGATCACCAGTCGATCAAGGGCGTGTCGAAGCGCTATGAAACCACCGCCAGCCTCGACAATGTCCGCTTCGTCGGCAACGTCACGATCGGCGAGGACGTGACCATTGCCGAACTGATGAGCCTTTATGATGCGGTCGTGCTGGCCACCGGCGCGCCCAACGACAAGCCGGCCGGCATCCCCGGCGAAGGGCTCGACAACGTCTTCGGCAGCGCGGCCTTCGTCGGCTGGTACAACGGCCACCCGCAATTCGCCAAGCTGGGCCCCGACCTGTCGGGGCGGCACGCGGTGGTCATCGGCAACGGCAACGTCGCGCTCGATGTCGCGCGGATCCTGGCCAAGACCAGCGGCGAGTTCACCGGATCGGACATCGTCGCCCATGCGCTCCACGCGCTGGAGAAATCGCGGATCGAGCATGTCACGATCCTGGGCCGCCGCGGTCCGCACCAGATCGCGATGACGCCCAAGGAACTGGGCGAGCTGGGCCACCTTTCGCGTGCCTGCCCAAGGGTCGATCCCGCCGACCTGCCCGATCCCGAGGAAGACCTGTTCCTCGAACCCGGTCAGCGCAAGTCGGTCGAACACCTGCGCGGCTTTGCGGCAATCCCCGAGGAGTTCCGCTGCGACAAGCCGGTCGAGATCGAGTTCGATTTCTTCGCCAGCCCCAAAGCGATCCTGGGCGATGGCCAGGTCACCGGGGTCGAGGTTGAGCGCACGGCACTGGACAGCGATGGCCGCGCCAGCGGCACCGGCGAAACCTATGTCGTCCCGGCCAGCCTCGTCGTCACCTGCATCGGCTACAAGTCGAGCCCGATCCCCGGCGTCCCGTTCGAGGAAAGCGCCGGCCGCTTTGCCAACGACCAGGGGCGGATCCTGCCGGGGCTCTACTGCGTCGGCTGGGCGCGGCGCGGCCCATCGGGGACGATCGGCACCAACCGCCCCGACGGTTTCAGCGTGGTCGAAAAGATCGCCGAGGATATCGGCCCCGGTTCGGGCAAGCCGGGCCGCCCCGGCTTCGACCGGCTGGCCGAAGAGCGCAAGCTCGACATCGTCACCTTCCGCGACTGGAAGAAGATCGAGCAGGCCGAAATCTCCCGCGCCCGCGACGGCGCCCCGCGCGAAAAGTTCGTCGATGTGGACGAGATGATCAGGGCGCGGGGTGAGTGACCGGCAAAGGTCCTTGCCCCCTCCCCCAGTCCATGATTTAATCGCCCGGTTAAGCTTGCGGCCATGAGAGTCGCGCTGACGGGAGAATATTCATGGCCACCTATGATCTGATCATCCGCAATGGCACCATCGTCGATGGCACCGGCGCGCCGCGGTTCACCGGCGATCTTGCCGTCAAGGACGGGCTGATCGCCGCAGTGGGCAATGTCCACGGCGATGCGGCGGAAGTGATCGACGCGGGCGGCAAGGTGGTCGCCCCCGGCTGGGTCGATGTGCATACGCATTATGATGGCCAGGCCACCTGGGACCAGGAGATGGCTCCGTCCAGCTGGCACGGCGTCACCACCGTGGTGATGGGCAATTGCGGGGTCGGCTTTGCCCCAGCCGCGCCCGACCGGCACGAATGGCTGATCCGGCTGATGGAAGGGGTCGAGGATATTCCCGGCACGGCGCTGGCCGAAGGGATGAAGTGGGACTGGGAAACCTTCCCCGAATATCTCGACGCGCTCGAACGGCTGCCGCGCACGGTCGATGTCGGCACCCACGTGCCGCACGGCGCGGTGCGCGCCTATGTGCTGGGTGACCGCGAAAAGCCCGGCGCGGTGCCGACCGCGGAAGACATCACCGCGATGTCCGCGATTGTCGAAGAGGGCGTGCGCGCCGGGGCGCTGGGCTTTTCCACCAGCCGCACCGTGCTCCACCGCTCGATCGACGGCGAGCTGGTCCCCGGCACCACCGCCACCGAGGAGGAACTGATCGCCATCGGCCGGGCGATGGGCAAGGTCGGCTACGGGGTGTTCGAACTGGCCAGCGACCTGAAGCGCGAATGGAACGAATTTGGCTGGATGGGCCAGATCAGCCGCGAAACCGGCCTGCCGGTGACTTTCGCCGCGCTGCAATCGATCGCCAAGGAACAGCCGCTGGCCGAACAGATCGCCAACATGCGCGCCGAAAACGACAACGGCGCCAACATCGTCGCCGCGATCGCGCTGCGCGGCAACGGGATCATCATGGCCTGGCAGGGCACGGTCCATCCCTTCCGGATGCGGCCCAGCTGGCAGGCGATCGCCGAACTGCCGTGGGACCAACAGGTCGCCCGGCTGCGCGACCCCGCGTTCAAGGCGCAGGTGCTGGCCGAAGCCAACGACTACAGCCAGGTTCCCGAAGACATAATGGGCGTGGCGATGGTGATCAGCGCCGGCTGGGGCCTGCAATACGAAATGGACCCCGATTTCGACTATGAACCCGCCGCCGACGCCAGCATCCTGGCGCGCGCGGCGGCCGCCGGGGTGACCCCGGACGAATATGCCTATGACCTCTTGTGCAAGGACGATGGCAAGGGGTTCATCTATCTGCCGATCCTCAATTACGCCGATGGCAACCTCGACTTCCTCGAGGCGCTGCAGGCCAGCGACGACACGGTCAATTCGCTGAGCGACGGCGGCGCGCACTGCGGCACGATCTGCGATGCCGCCAGCCCCACCTTCATGCTCCAGCACTGGGTGCGCGACCGCAAGCGCGGCACGATCAGCCTTGAAAGCGCGGTCAAGCGCCAGTGCCACGACACCGCGCGGCTCTATGGCCTCAACGACCGCGGCGTCCTGGCGCCGGGCTACATCGCCGATATCAACGTGATCGATCTCGATGCGGTCAAGCTGGGCAAGCCGTGGCTGGCCTTCGACCTGCCGGCGGGCGGAAAGCGCCTGCTGCAGAAGGCCGAGGGCTATGACTGCACGATCAAGGGCGGCGTGGTGACATTCCGCAACGGCGAATGGACCGGCGCCACCCCCGGCACCCTGATCCGCGGCCCACAGGTAGCGGCGATGCTCGAAGCGGCGGAATAGGCTGCGGTTCGTTCAGGTCCGCAACCTGCACGGCGATAACCCCGGGCGTGACCCGGGGTCCCGCTTCTCCAGCTGAACCGGCGCGGCCTGCGCTTTCGTCACACGCGCATCGGCATCAGCACATAGAGCGCGGGCGATTTGTCGTCCTGGCGGATGAGCGTCGGCGCACCGGCGTCGGCGAGGTGCAGTTCGACGGTATCGCCCTCGATCTGGCCGAGGATATCCTTGAGGTAGTTGGCGTTGAAGCCGATCTCGAACCCGCTCGACTTGTAATCGGCGGGGACTTCTTCGGCCGCCGTGCCGTTGTCGGGCGAAGTGACCGACAGGGTGACCTTGTCCGGTTCAAGCGCCATCTTGACCGCGCGGGTCTTCTCGGTGGCGATCGTGGCGACGCGGTCGACGCCTTCCCAGAAGCTCTTGGGATCGAGCCTGAGCAGCTTGTCGTTCCCGGTCGGGATCACGCGGCTGTAATCGGGGAAAGTGCCGTCGATCAGCTTGCTGGTCAGCACCACGCCGCTTTCGCCGCCCAGCGTGAAGCGGATCTTGCTGGCCGACAGGTCGACCTGGACGCTGGCATCGAGCGATTCTTCAAGCAGCTTGCGAAGTTCGCCCACGCACTTCCTTGGCACGATCACATCGGGCATGCCGTCGGCGCCGTCGGGGCGCTTGATCGTGAAGCGGGCCAGGCGGTGGCCGTCGGTGGCGGCGGCGCGCAGTTCCTCGTCGGTGACGTGCAGGAAGATGCCGTTGAGGTAATAGCGGGTTTCCTCGGTGCTGATCGCGAACCGGGTGCGGTCGATCAGCTGCGCGAGCATTGCCGCGGGCAGTTCGAAGCTGGTCGGCAGATCGCCTTCGACGATCATCGGGAAATCGTCGCGCGGCAGGGTCGGCAGGCTGAAGCGGCTGCGTCCGGCCTTGACCGTCATGCGGTTGTCGGCGGTTTCCAGGCTGACCTGGCTGCCATCGGGCAGCTTGCGCGCGATATCGAACAGGAGGTGCGCCGATACGGTGATCGCGCCGGCGCTTTCGACCGAGACCGCCCCCATGCTCTCGACCACCTGCAGATCGAGGTCGGTCGCCATGACCTTGACCGTTCCGTCGCCCGCCGCCTCGATCAGCACGTTGGCGAGGATCGGAATGGTGTTGCGGCGTTCGACGACTGACTGGACGTGCGACAGGCACTTGAGGAGCGTCGCGCGTTCGATTGTGGCCTTCATGGTCGTTTCGAGTCCCCTGCTGACGCGCGCACCGGTCCTCTCGGCGGAATCGGCAGCGCGCCGTCATTTCGGACTGTCTTCCTTAGCGCGCAGGGGCGGCGCGGCAAGGCTGGAACGGTGCAAACGGGGCGAATCTGGGGATAAATCCGGCCATATTCAGCGGTAGCGAATGCCCCGCCCTTCCCCGTGGATGAACGGCGCTCGCCCCGATTTGCCAGCCGGGCCGCGAAATGGCATCGCTTGCGCGAGGCCGAGGGAGAAGCCCGCCATGATCCGTTCCGGAACGCTCGCCCTGGCGCTGGGCGCCGCACTGGCATCGCCGTCCGCCCTTGCAGGCGGACCGACCTATTTCCCGCGCGATGGCGGCTATCCCTTTTCCGAAGCGGTCCAGGCGGGGGACGTGCTCTACCTGTCCGGCCTGATCGGCGAAGGCGCCGACGGCAAGGTGGTGCCCGGCGGGATCGAGGCCGAAAGCAGCCAGGTCATGGCGCTCCTCGGCAGGGTGCTGGCCCGGCATGGCCTGGGCTATGACGACGTGATCCAGTGCACGGTGTTCCTGACCGACATGAAGGAATGGCCCGCCTTCAACGCGGTCTACCGGGCCAGCTTCAAGCCCGGCCGCTATCCCGTCCGCGCCGCCCTGGGGGCCAGCGGCCTCGCCCTGGGCGCGCGGGTCGAACTGCAATGCAACGCCTGGAATCCCAAGCGGAAGAAACGCTAAGCCGCCTCAGCTGATCATCGCCATGCCGCCGTTGACGTGCAGCGTCTGGCCGGTGATGTAGCCCGCTTCCCTGCTGGCGAGATAGGCCACCGCGGCGCCGATATCCTCGCCCTCGCCCATCCGGCCCATCGGGATCCGCGCGTTGAGCGCCTCCTTCTGGGCATCGGGCAGCACCTCGGTCATCGCGGTGCGGATGAAGCCTGGGGCGACGCAGTTGACCGTGATCCCCCGGCTGGCGACTTCCTGGCCCAGCGACTTGGACATGCCGACCAGCCCGGCCTTGGCCGCGGCATAGTTGACCTGTCCGGGATTGCCGGTTGCGCCGACCACGCTGGTGATCGTCACGATCCGCCCGTGCCGCGCCTTCATCATCGGCTTGCAGGCGGCGCGCATCAGGCGGAACGCGGCCTCGAGGTTGATCCGCATCACCGCGTCCCATTCCTCGTCCTTCATGCGCATCGCCAGGTTGTCGCGCGTGATCCCGGCGTTGTTCACCAGGATATCGATCTTGCCCAGCGTATCGACCGTGGCCGGGACCAGATGCTCGACCTGTTCGGTGTTCGAAAGATCGCAGGTGATCTCGACATGGTCGTGGCCATAGGTGTCGTTAAGCTCCTCGCGGAAGGCGCGCAGCTTGGCCGGATTGGTCCCCGAAAGCGCCAACCGCGCCCCCTGCCGCGCCAGCGCATGGCTGATCGCCGAACCAATGCCGCCGGCGGCGCCGGTCACCAGGGCAGTCATGCCGGAAAGGTCGAAGAGGCGGTGTTCCATGATTTGAAGCTCTCGCAAAGGCGCAAAGGCGCAAAGTTCTTACGGGTTTCGTCCGTGATTGTTGGCAACCCGGCGAATGCCTTCCTTCATTGTCTCGCCGGAGAAATTTAGCAACAGTCCAAGCGTTCGCCCAGTGAGCCGCAGATAGGTCAGCAGTTGCTTCGCGTGCAAATTGGTCAGCGCGTCGACCGACTTGATTTCAAGAGTCAGCGTTCGGTCAATCAAGAGGTCGATGCGAAAGGCGGCAGGAATTGTCAGGCCATCGTAGCTGATGTCGACCGGCACTTGTCTTTGCACATACAGCCCGCGCCGCTCCAACGCAGCCGCGAGCACGGCCTCGTAGACACTTTCGAGCAAGCCTGGACCCAATTCGCGATGAATGCGAATGCATTCATCAACAACAATCCGGCTCAGCAGGTCTGATTTGTCCGCTTCCACCATCACCGCATCTTTGCGCCTTTGCGCCTTTGCGAGAGAATCTTACAGCTGGCCCGCAAGCGCCTCGATATCGCCCATCGACACCACGCTGGTCACGCTGACATCGGTCACGGTCCGCCCGATCATCGGGCCGAGCACCTTGCCGCCGAGTTCGACGAAGCTGTCGACGCCCGCCGCCTGCATCGCGATCACGCTTTCGCGCCAGCGGACGCGGCCGGTGACCTGTTCGACCAGGAGGCGCCGGACTTCGGCTGGATCGCTGACCGGGCCGGCGGTGACATTGGCGTAGAGCGCGACGTTCAGCGCGCCCGGCGGGGTCTTGCCCAGGGCCTGGGCCATCGCATCGGCGGCGGCTTGCATCAGCGGGCAGTGGAACGGGGCGGAAACCGGCAGCAGCACACCGCGCTTGATCTCGAAGTCCTTGACCATCGCCACCGCACGCTCGATCGCGGCCTTGTGGCCGGACAGCACGACCTGGCCCGGATCGTTGTCATTGGCGACAGTGCAGACTTCGCCCTGCGCGGCAGCATCGGCCAGCGCCTGCGCCTTGGCAAGATCAGCCCCCAGCAGCGCGCACATCGCGCCCACGCCGACCGGCACCGCGGCCTGCATCGCCTGTCCGCGCAGCTTGAGCAGGCGCGCCGTATCGGCCAGCGAAAAGGCGCCCGCGGCGCAGAGCGCGGTATATTCGCCCAGGCTGTGCCCGGCGACGTAATCGCACTTGTCGGCCAGGCTGATCCCGCCTTCCTTTTCCAGCACCCGCAGCGTGGCAATGGCATTGGCCATGATCGCCGGCTGGGCGTTTTCGGTCAGGGTCAGGGCATCGTCCGGCCCCTCGGCCATGATCGCCGAGAGCTTCTGGCCGAGCGCATCGTCCACTTCCTCGAACACCTCGCGCGCGGCCGGACTGGCCGCGGCCAGGTCAATACCCATGCCGACCTTCTGGCTGCCCTGCCCCGGAAAAACGAATGCTCTCATACCTTACCTCCGCTTGTGGCGGGTGCGGTTATGACCACGCCGCCTCGCCTGCAACCCCGAAGGGCACAATTGTGTTGTCGATATCGTGGCCGATCCGTGCCCTGCCCAGATAGGGGATCGCATGGCGCGCGCACCAGTGGCGGGCAATCGCCTCGATGTCGTGGCCGAACGGCGCATCGTTTTCGGGCACCTGGCTGACCCTGCCAAGCTTCAGTCCCGCCGCCCCGCCAAGGTGCGCGGTGATGTGGAAGAACAGCCGGTCGACCGCGTAGAGGTATTCGGAAACTTCCTCCACCATCACCACGTGCCCGGCCAGCCCCGGCATCAGCCGCGTGCCGCACAGCGTGGCCAGCGTGGTGAGATTGAAGGCAACCGTGCGGTGATGGTCGAGCGACGGCTCGAGCCCGCCGCGCTCGCCCGCCAGCCAGGCAAGCGTGCGGCGCACCGCGGCCTCTCCGCCCTCGCGGCGAATATCGACCGGCATCGGCGCATGGACCTGGCGGCCAAGCTTGCCGGCATAGAGCCCGCCAAGCAGGATCCCGCCGTCCGAATAGCCCAGGAATGTCTTGCGATCCGCCTCGCGCCCCATCGCCGCAATGGCATCTTCGGCCACCCGCACCGCGCCATAGCCGCCGCGCGCGAACCATACCGCGTCGAAAGCCGGATCATTGGCGCAATCGACCAGCGCCGCGATCCGCTCGGCATCGGTGCCCGCGAAATGGCCTTCCTCGCGAAAGCACTGCGGATGGAAATGCAGCTCGATCCCGGGAAATTCATCGGCAAGCGCGCTCACACGCGCGGCATCTTCAGAGGTGATCGAGCGCGACGGGGCGCAGATGGCGATACGCGGCATGGTGCCGTTCTTAAACCGTCTTTCCCGCCTGCGTCACCCCGGATGCTGCTTTTTGCTTGCAGAGGTTGCAGAGACAGCGGGCCCCCGGGTCGAGCCCGGGGTGACGGAGACATTGGAGCGAACTCCAAACCCGCGCCCACTCTTTCGTCACCCCGGACTTGATCCGGGGTCCCGCTTTCAATCAACTAACCCGACAATCAGGGTGGTTGAGTTCGGCGCAATAGGTGCGTAGCGCGCATTGCATGAACGACCTCACTTCGCACCCCTGGTTCTTCTGCGGCATCGGCGGATCGGGCATGCTGCCGCTCGCGCTGATCCTGAAAGGCGCGGGCGCCGAGGTGGCGGGGTCGGACCGCAGCCGCGACCAGGGCCGCACGCCGGAAAAGTTCGCCTGGCTGGAAAGCCTGGGAATCGCGATGTTCCCGCAGGACGGCAGCGGCGTGACCGCGCCCGCGCAGACACTCGTCGCCTCGGCGGCGGTTGAGGATACCGTCCCGGAAATGGTCCGCGCGCGCCAGCTCGGCTGCCAGCGCATGTCGCGTGCGCAGCTGCTTGCCCGGCTGTTCAACGCGAGCCCCGGCGGCGTGGCAATCGGCGGGACCAGCGGCAAGAGCACCGTTACCGGCATGGCCGGATGGATCATGCACCAGGCCGGGCGCGATCCGACCATCATGAACGGCGCGGTGATGAAGAATTTCGTCGCGCCGGATGCTCCCTTTGCCAGCGCCCGGGTCGGGCACGGCGGGGTGTTCGTTTCCGAAGTCGACGAAAGCGATGGTTCGATCGCGCTCTATGATCCAAAGGTCGCGGCGCTGCTCAACGTCAGCCTCGACCACAAGAGCATGGAGGAACTGCGCGAGCTGTTCGGGGATTTCCTGGCCCGCGCCGATGTCGCCGCGGTCAATTTCGACGATCCGGAAGCCGCCGAACTGGCGCCCCGTGCGCAGTGCCTGGTCAGTTTCGGGATCGACAGCGCCGAAGCGATGATCGGTGTGCGGGCCGGCTCGATCGAGGAAGGGCCGGCCAGTCTTTCCGCCGAGGTCGAGGATCGCCGCGACGGCAGCGTGACGGCGCTGCGGCTTGCCGTTCCGGGCCGCCACAACCTGGCCAACGCGCTTGCCGCGATTGCCGCCTGCAATGCCGCGGGGGTGCCGGTGGCCGAAGCGGTCCATGCGCTGGGATCATTCGCCGGGCTTGCCCGCCGCTTCGACATTGTCGGCACTTCGCCAGCCGGGATCACCGTGATCGACGACTTTGCCCACAATCCCGAAAAGTGCGCCGCAACGCTGCGCACGCTCAAGACGCATCCCGGCCGGGTCATCGCCTTCTTCCAGCCGCATGGCTATGGCCCCTTGCGGCAGATGGGCCACGAACTGGCCGAGACCTTTGCCCGCGAACTTGGCGCGGAAGACCTGACGATCCTGTGCGATCCGGTCTATTTCGGCGGAACCGTCGACAAGAGTGAAGGCAGCGAACGGATCGTGCGCCTGATCCAGCAGGCGGGCGGCAGGGCCGAATACATTCCATCGCGCAATGACTGCGCGGCGCGGATCATCCAGCTTGCCCGTCCGGGCGACCGCGTGGTGGTGATGGGCGCGCGCGACGACACACTCAGTGTCTTCGCGCGCGACCTGCTTGCAGGGCTAGGTCACAGACCCATAACCGACGCCTTCGAGGTTTGAGTCAAAATGGCCCAGCACAAGGAGAGATGGCGCGGGAATATGTCGATATTTCAAGACATCTCGACGCCGGGATGGGCCATTTTGGCCAAATCCCTGCGGGACGCCCAAATGGCTTTCATCTCGAACCGAAGCTCGCTTGCAGGGGCAACCAGCCCCTGCGGCGCTCCCTTCGGTCCGATCTGTTTGCCATTTGGGCGCCTCGAAGGCGTCGGTTATGGGTCTGTGACCTAACGTAGCACCTTTTCGAGCATCACCAGGTGCGGGTCGCCATCGACACCGTGCGGGGTGAAGCCCTTTTCGCGTTCCAGTTCGATCGCGGCGTGGTTCTCGCGGTCCTCGATCGCGATCACCCGGCGCAGCCCGCGCGCCTTGGCGGCTTCGGCGAGCACGTCGAGCATCGCCCAGCCCAGCCCCTGACGCCGCCAGGTGCTGCACACCGAAACCGCGATTTCGCCGGTATCGAGCTGGTCGTCGCAGGCCAGCATGGCATGGGCGACAACCGCGCCGCTATCGGCGTCGAAGGCCAGGAAGCTTTCGGTCCGGACATGATCGACCTCGATCAGCGGAACCAGCTGTTCATGGGTCAGGTGCTTGCGCGGCGTAAAGAAGCGGAAGCGGCGATCCTCGTCGCTTACCCGGTCGAAAAACTCGGCGAGTGCGGCCTCGTCCGCGGCTTCCGATGGCCGAAAGGCGATGGTCTTGCCATAGCGGGTCGTGACGGTCCGGCTGGCGGGGGCGATGGTATCAGCAAGCATTGCAGGTCTCCTTTGCCGCCTTGTTAGCAAGTGCAGCATTTCCTGCATTGACCTTGCGCAATCTCTCCCCTCCCCTAGGGGGGGTCGGGGGTGGGGGTTCGACATCAGCGTGGAACCCCCACCCCAACCCCTCCCCTAGGGGAGGGGCGATGTGATTCGATGCAAAGTCCCCGGGTTCTAAGCTTCGGCGCCGACCTGCTGCTTGAACACCTTGTGCAGGACCACGGCGATGATCCCGCCCAGGACCACGCCCAGCAGGGCCGAAAGCCCTGCATAGGTCAGCCAGCCCAGCACTCCGCCCAGCGGGCCGGTTGCCTGCTGCACCGAATGCTGGACCGCGTGGGCCACGTCATACAGACCTTGGATACCCAGTTCGTGCAGGCCGTGCAGCACGATGCCCCCGCCGACCCACAGCATCGCCGCTGTGCCCACGGTCGACAGCAGCGCCAGCAGCCGCGGCATGGCGTGGAGCAGCCCGCGCCCCAGCCGCCGGATCGTGTTGCCCTTTCCGGTTTCGACCAGGTGCAGGCCGATATCGTCCATCTTCACGATCAGCGCCACGGTGCCATAGACCGCCGCCGTGATGACCACGCCCACCAGGGCCAGGATCAACGCCTGGCTGAGCAGCGGCTCGTCCGCCACCTCGGCCAGCGCGATCGCCATGATTTCCGCCGAAAGAATCAGATCGGTGCGGACCGCGCCCGAAATCCGTTCGCGCTCGAACTCGGCCAAGTCCGAAATCGGATCGGCCAGGGTTTCGCCGTGGTGCTCGCCGCCCAGCTTCTCCATGACCTTTTCCGCGCCTTCATAGCACAGGAACAGCCCGCCCAGCATCAGCAGCGGCGTGATCGACCAGGGCACGAACTGGCTGAGCAGCAGCGCGCCCGGCAGCAGGATCACCAGTTTGTTGAACAGCGAACCCTTGGTGATCTGCCAGATGATCGGCAGTTCGCGGTCGGGGGTGAATTCGGTGACATAGCCGGGCGTGACCGCGGCATCATCGATCACCACCCCGGCTGCCTTGCTCCCGGCTTTCGCCGCCGCGGCGCCCACGTCGTCGATCGATGCGGCGGCGGCCTTGGCAATGACCAAGATGTCGTCGAGCAGGGCAACCAGGCCGCTGGGCATGTCGTTCGGGATCCTTGAGCTGTCGCGTTCCGGCTGCATGTGCGGCAGAGCGCCATGCGGTTCAAGCTTGCTTTTCGTCCGAATCCCGCTAAGGGCCGCCACTTCTCCAGTTCCGCTGGGGATGCAGGAAAGCCGGAGGGGCCCCGCAATGGTGCGGATCAGCCAGCGATCGGTTCAATAGATGAAAGGCTTGGTATGCCGCTTTACGAGCATACTTTCCTGGCGCGCCAGGATCTCAGCCAGGCGCAGGTCGATGCGCTGGCTGCCACCGCCACCGAGATCATCGAAGCCAACCAGGGCAAGGTCACCAAGACCGAAACCTGGGGCCTCAAGAACCTCGCCTACAAGATCAAGCGCAACCGCAAGGCGCACTTCGTGATGCTCAACATCGAGGCCCCCGCCGGCACCGTTGCCGAGCTGGAGCGCCAGACCGCGATCAACGAAGACGTGATCCGCTGGCTGACCGTGCGCGTCGACGAGCATGAAACCGGCCCGTCGGTGCAGATGCGCAAGCAAGACCGCGAGCGCACCAAGCGCCGCGAACGCGAGGAGTTCTAAGCAATGGCCCGCGCATTTTTCCGCCGCCGCAAGTCCTGCCCGTTCTCGGCCAAGGACGCCCCGAAGATCGACTACAAGGACACGCGCCTGCTCCAGGGCTACATGTCCGAACGCGGCAAGATCGTGCCTTCGCGCATCACCGCCGTTTCCGCCAAGAAGCAGCGCGAGCTGGGCCAGGCGATCAAGCGCGCCCGGCACCTGGGCCTGCTGCCCTACATCGTGAAGTAAGGAAGGACTGAGATCATGGAAATCATCCTCCTCGAACGGATCGAGAAGCTGGGCACCATCGGCGACGTGGTGAACGTCAAGGACGGGTTCGCCCGCAACTACCTGCTGCCCAACAAGAAGGCGCTGCGCGCCAACGAAGCCAACCGCAAGGTCTTCGAAGCCAACAAGGCGAAGATCGTTGCCGACAACGACGCGCGTCGCGGCGAAGCCGAAAAGCACGCCGGCAATGTCGAAGGCAAGTCGGTGGTGCTGATTCGCGCCTCGTCGAACGCCGGCCATCTTTATGGTTCGGTTTCGGTGCGCGATATCGTCGATGCGCTCAACGCCGATGGCGCGGACGTGTCGAAGGCGATGATCGTGCTCGAACGCCCGATCAAGACCATCGGCGTTTTCGAAGTCAAGGTGGCGCTGCACCCCGAAGTGGCCGTGACCGTCAAGGTCAACGTCGCGCGTTCGCCTGACGAAGCCGAGCAGCAGGCTGCCGGCGTCGACGTGATCGCCGCCATGTTCGAAGACGAGGCCGCGGCCGCTGCCGCGACCGACTTCGAAGCCGGCAACGGCGAAGTGGCCGAAGACGAAGCGGCCCCGGCCGCTCCGGCTGCCGAAGAAGCTTCGGAAGAGTCGGAAGGGTAATCCTTTCAACCACTTCTGCAATGGATCGGGGGTGCTTCGGCACCCCCTTTTCGTTGCTGTCATTGAATTGTCATGGTTTTGCGGGTATAGGCCCGCGATGGAAAAGACAGAAAAGATCATCGCGGAATTGGTC
Organism: Sphingomonadaceae bacterium; assembly: GCA_046348665.1. Lineage (GTDB taxonomy): Bacteria > Pseudomonadota > Alphaproteobacteria > Sphingomonadales > Sphingomonadaceae > Novosphingobium. The sequence goes on from JAXMDV010000002.1 coordinate 671,661, forward strand.
CGCGTTTACGAACAGGCCGTTTCAACCCTTCGCGGCGATATCGCCGCATTCGCCAAGGACGGCACCCTTCCCCCTCCCGGACGGCGCAGCGAAAACGCCTGGTGCTACCCGGAACTGCGCATTCACTATGAAGGCGTCGAAACCCGCCCCGATCTGGCCCGCGCCTTCGGCCGGCTGGCCCATTCGGGCACTTTCGCCACCACGGTGACCCGCCCGGCGCTGTTCGCGGGTTATCTTACCGAACAGCTCAACCTGCTGGCCGACGACTACGAGATCGAGGTCGAAGTGGCCCGGTCCTGCCAGGAAATCCCCTTCCCTTACGTGATCGATGCCAGCGCGGGTCTGGGAACGATCAGCCCGCAAGACCTTGCCCGGCACTTCCCCTCGACCGAGCTGGCGGCGATCGGTGACGAGCTGGCCGACGGGATCGTGCTTGATGACTGCGAAGACCTCATCCCGCTGGCGCTGTTCGACGGATTACGCACCGATTTCAGCCTCGCCCGCCTGGCGCATTATACCGGCACCCAGATCGAGCATTTCCAGCGCTTCGTGCTGTTCACCAACTATCACCGCTATGTCGACGAATTCGTCGACTGGGCGGCGCAGCAGCTTGGCAAGGACGGCTACACCCAGCTTTCCGGCGCGGGCGGCCTGCTGATCGAGGAACGGACCGACAATGCCCGCGCGCGCCTTTCGGATACCGCCTGGCGGCGCCACCAGATGCCGGCCTATCACCTGTGCCGCGACGACAATTCGGGGATCACGCTGGTCAACATCGGGGTCGGACCGTCGAACGCCAAGACGATCTGCGATCACCTGGCGGTGCTGCGCCCCGAAGCCTGGCTGATGATCGGCCACTGCGGCGGGCTGCGCGATACCCAGCGGATCGGCGATTTCGTGCTCGCCCACGCCTATCTGCGCGATGATCACGTGCTCGACACCGTGCTACCGCCCGAAATCCCGATCCCGGCCATCGCCGAAGTGCAGATCGCGCTGGCTCAGGCGGCCGAAATGGTCAGCGGCGACATGGGCGCCAACCTCAAGAAGCGGATGCGCACCGGCACGGTGGCGACCACCGACGACCGCAACTGGGAGCTTCAGTTCACCAACTCGTCGCGCCGCCTCTCGCTCGCCCGGGCGATCGGGATCGACATGGAAAGCGCGACCATCGCCGCGCAGGGCTATCGCTTCCGCGTGCCCTACGGCACCCTGCTGTGCGTCTCGGACAAGCCGCTCCACGGCGAGCTCAAGCTGCCGGGCCAGGCCAACCGGTTCTACGAGGAAACCATCGCCTCGCACCTCCTGATCGGGACCACCACAGTCGATCTGCTGCGCGCCCAGGGCTCGCGGCTCCACAGCCGCAAGCTGCGCGCGTTCAACGAGCCGCCGTTCAGGTAGGGCTTCGACAAGCTCAGCCTGAGCGGGTGCAGGAAGGCCGCTCGGCCTGAGCCTGTCGAAGGCCCAGGCGCCACACCGCGTTCAGACCAGGAAGTCGCGGATCGCTTCGCTGAGATCGGGCTTGGTAACGCAGCTCATGTGCGTCCCCGGCACGATTGCCTGCACCGCATCGGGCAGCGCGGCGGTCAGCGCGGCGGGATCGCCGTTGTCACGGTCCTGATCGCCGTTGACGATCAGCGTCGGCATGGTCAGCGCGGCCAGCGCATCGGGCGGGGTATCGGTGAAGGTTTGCAGCAGCATCCGCGCCGCAATCCGGTCGACCTTCATGGTCTTCATGAAAGAGACTGCCGGAAAGGCCGGATCGCCGTGTTTGACCGTGTCGAAACGGTCGATCGCGTCGATGAAGAAGGCTCCGCGTCCGGTCCATCCGGCAAGTCCTTCGAGACCCATCCCGCCAAGCACCAACTTGCGCGGCGTCAGCCCGGCGATCACACCGCGCACCGATGTCCGCGCGCCCAGCGAAAACCCGCACAGGTCATAGTCCGACAGGTCAAGATGCGCGACCAGCGCGGCCAGGTCCTTGGCCAGCACATCATCAGGATAGGCGGCAGGATCGTGCGGGGCGTCGCTGAGCCCGTGTCCGCGCAGATCGGGCATCAGGCATTCGAACCCGGCCTCGGCCAGCCGCTCGGCATGGCCCCACCTGATCCAGTTCATCTCCGCATTGGAAAACAGCCCGTGGAGCATCACCAGCGGCCGGCCATGCCCCATGCGGTGCAGCGCAAGCCGGGTGCCGCCAAATCCCGGATAGAATTCACCGGTCATTCGGGCACCTCGAGGCCCACCGCCTTGTAGCGCTTGACCACGCTTTCGGTCTGGTTGGTAAAATGACGCGGCAGATCCTTTGTATCGAGCCAGGCTTCATGGATCGATTCGGCCCCGGCATGGGCCACCGGCCTGAACCGCGACGGATCGTCGAAGCTGCCGACGGTCAGATCGTGCCCGCCGGTCCCATCGCGCCAGGCAAAGCCCAGCGGCGTCCCGCATTTCGAGCAGAACGGCCGCCTCGCCACCGGCGAGCTTTCGTACCAGTCGGGTTCGCTCAGCCAGGTGACCGCCGCCACCGGCACCTCGACAAAGGCCGCGGCGATCCCGCCGGTGGCCTTCTGGCACATCCGGCAGTGGCACCAGTAGGCATCGTCGCTGTCGATCTCGACGCTGTAGCGAACGCGTCCGCACTGGCAGCCGCCGGTCATCGTCTGGGTCATGGCAAGCTCCGGGACAATGCGGCTATGAACTCTGCAGGCGGTGCATTTTCAGACCAACAGGGAATGTCATCGGCAATAGCGATCCACGGCTGCTTGCGCTTGGTCCAGATGTGCGCGCGCGGCACGAGATACTCCGCATCGTCGAGCGTTCCTGCGCGAACCACCGCGATCCCGGGCCGGGCAGAATTGGTGTTCCACAGCCGCGTATGACACGTTTCACACAGGCGTTGGATACTGTCGGCACCGCTGGCGGTGACGTTCTGATATATTCCGACCGCACCCTTGGTCACCACAATCTGGTTCTCACCAATTACCGCCTGCTGGGTGAAAGCACTTCCGCTCCAGGTTTGGCAAACCTGGCAATGGCAGCAATAGACCGGCGGCATCGCTTCAACTTGGAGCCGATAGCGCACTTCACCGCAGCGGCAGCCACCCTCGATCGCCATAATCCTACCCCTTCTGCAAATGCCGCCGTCCCAGCAGTTCCGCGATCTGCACTGCGTTGAGCGCGGCGCCCTTGCGCAGGTTGTCGGAAACGCACCACAGTGACAGGCCGTTTTCGACCGTCGGGTCTTCGCGCACGCGGCTGACGAAGGTTGCGCCGTCGCCGACGCATTCGACGGGGGTGACGTATCCACCGTCCTCGCGCTTGTCGACCAGCATCACGCCGGGCGCCTCGCGCAGCAGCTTCTGCGCCGCTTCGGCCGAAATCTCGTCCTCGAACTCAAGATTGATCGCTTCGCTGTGGCCCACGAAGACCGGCACCCGCACGCAGGTTGCGGTTACCTTGACCTTGGGGTCGAGGATCTTCTTGGTTTCGACCACCATCTTCCATTCTTCCTTGGTCGACCCATCATCAAGGAAGCTGTCGATTTGCGGGATGACGTTGAAGGCGATCTGCTTGGTGAACTTCTTCGGGTCCACCCCGTCGCCGACGAAGATGTTGCGGCTCTGCTCGAACAGCTCGTCCATGCCCTGCTTGCCCGCGCCCGAAACCGACTGGTAGGTGGCGACCACCACCCGCCTGATCCGCGCCGCGTCGTGCAGCGGCTTGAGCGCGACGACCATCTGCGCGGTCGAGCAGTTGGGGTTGGCGATGATCATCTTCGCCTTGTACCCGTCGATCGCGTCGGGGTTCACTTCGGGCACGACCAGCGGCACATCCGGGTCCATGCGGTAGAGCGACGAATTGTCGATCACCACGCAGCCCTGGCTTGCGGCCCTGGGGGCATAAGTTTTCGCAACATCCGATCCGGCCGCGAACAGCGCGATGTCCCAGCCGGTGAAATCGAAATGCTCGATATTCCTGACCCGCAGCATCCTGCCGGTCTCGCCGAATTCGATCTCGTCCCCGGTCGAGCGCGACGAGGCGACCGCGGCCAGTTCATCAATCGGAAACTCGCGCTCGGCCAGCACGTTGAGCATTTCGCGCCCGACATTCCCGGTCGCCCCGACCACGACTACCCGATAACCCATTTGACAGCTCCTTTGTCCGCGCCTGCGCCCCTAGCCGGTTAACCGCGCAAGCGAAAGCGATCCGGCGCGCCGCTTACTTGTCCTTGCCTTCCGGCATCGCCCGATCGAGGAACGCGAAGATCGTGTTCCACAGGTGCACCCCCACTTTCGGTCCGCCAACGCGGTGGGTGTAGCCGGGGTAGAGCATCATCTCGAACGGCACCTCCTGCGCCTGCATCCGCGCCGCCAGCAGCGAGGTGTTTTCGAACACCACGTTGTCGTCGGCCATGCCGTGAACCAGCAGCAGCGGGTCCTTGATCCGTCCGACATCGGCCAGCGCGCCCGAGCCGGCATAGAACTGCGGCTCCTTGTTCGGATCGCCAAGGTAGCGTTCGGTATAATGCGTGTCGTAGAGCTTCCATTCGGTCAGCGGCGCCCCGGCGATCCCGGCGGCGTAGAGCCCCTGGTCGGCCTCGAGCATCTTGACCGTCATGTAGCCGCCATAGGACCAGCCATAGACCGCGATGCGATCGGGATCGACATAGGGCAGCCCCTTCAGGAACAGCGCTCCTGCCTTCTGGTCCTCGACCTCGACGCTGCCCATCGCGCGGTAGAGCGCCGAAGCAAACTCGACGCCGCGATTGTCGCTGCCGCGATTGTCGATCTCGAAGAAGATGTAGCCCCTTCCGACAATAGCCTGCTCCAGCCCGCCGCCCCAGCCGCGCGTCACGGTTTGCGAAGTCGGTCCGCCATAGTGCTGGAAGAACACCGGATAGCGCTTGCCCGGTTCCATCACCGGGGTGATCATCTTCCAGTGCAGTTCGGTGCCGTCGGCGGCCTTGATCGTCCCGAAGGTCGGCGCACGGTGGGCCGCAAGGAACGGCGCATAGGGATGCGCGCCGTCCAGCCGGTTCTCCTCGACCCAGGCCAGCCGCTTGCCCTTGCCGTCGGCAATATAGACCTGCGGCGGCTGGCTGGGACCCGAGCGGCTGATCAGCAGGGTCTGCCCCGCCTTGTCCATGCTGGCCGAATGGGTGAAGGCCGGATCGGTCAGCCGTTCGATCCGTTCGGGCCGGGCCAGGTCCAGCGCAAAAACCTGCTGCGCCAGCACATCGCCCCGCGTGGCCGTGAAATAGACCCGCCCGGCCTTTTCATCGACCCCGGCAAGCCCGGTCACCACCCATTCGCCCTTGGTCAGCTGTTGCCACTGGCTCTCCGGGTAGCGGCGCGGATCGAACCGGTAGAGGTGCCCGAAGCCGTCGCGCTCCGACCACCAGATCAGGCTGCCGTCCTTGAGGAAGCGGTAATTGTCGGTCAGGTTGATCCAGCTTTTCGGCGCGGCCTGTTCGCTGAACAGCACCCGCGACGCGCCGCTGGCGGGATCGACGGCAAGCATGTCGAGCCGGGTCTGCGCGCGGTTCTGGCGCTGGACGTAGAGCGTCTTGCCGTCCGGTGCCCAGTCTACCCGGGCAAGATAGATGTCGCGGTCCTGCCCCAGGTCGACCTCGACCCGGCCCGAGCCATCCGGCTTCATGACATAAAGCCGCACATCGGAATTGGGAGTGCCCGCGGCGGGATAGCGCTGTTCGAAGGTCCTGGTCCCTTCGGCCCCGATCGCCGCGCGGGTCACCACGCCGACCGGGGCATCGTCGAACCGCTCGACCGCCAGGTGGCCATCGTCGGGCGACCACCAGTAACCGGTGATCCGCGCCATTTCCTCTTGCGCGACAAATTCGGCCTCGCCCCAGTGGACGGTCCCCGCGGTTTCCTCGGGACTGATCGGGGCCGCTTCGCCCCCGGTCTTGCCCGCCCACAGCCGCTGGCCGCGCACGAAGGCGACAAAGCCGCCCTTGGGGCTCAGCCGGGGATTGAGCAGGTCCGCGCCCGCACCGCCCAGCTTGCGGCTGCTGCCATCGAGCGCGACAAGAAACAGCTCGCCATCCAGCGGGACCAGCACCGACTGGCTGTCGGCGCTCCATTCATAAGTCACCACGCCCTTGAGATCGCCGATCCGCTGGCGCTCGCGCTGCATCTTCTCGGCTTCGGACAGCGCCTTGCCGCTGGACAGCGCCGTGGAATCAACCAGCATCCGCCACTTGCCCGATTTCCGGTCGAAGCCCCACAGGTCATAACGTTCGCGGTCGTCGGCGCGGCTCCTGAGGACGGTCAGCCAGCGCCCATCGGGCGAAAGCTTGACCCCGCGCGGCACCGCGCCGTTGAGGCTGGGACTGGCGAAGACACGTTCGATCGAAAGCGGCTGGGCCGCGGCCGGGGCGGTCACTGGCGCGGTCTCTGCATGGAGCGGTGTTGCGGACAGGACGGTGGCGGCAAGCAGGAAGGCGGCAAGGCGCATGGCAAATTTGTGATCCCCGAAACGAAAAGGCGCCCCGGAATGCACCGGGACGCCTTCTCTAGTTCGCTTGTGCGGCGAAACGCCAGAGCGTTTTCGCTCAGCCCTCCGAGCCGGGACGCACGTCGCGGCGTTCGGCGATGCGGGCGCGCTTGCCGGTGCGGCCGCGCAGGTAATAGAGCTTCGCCCGACGCACCACGCCCTTGCGGACCACGGTGATGCTGTCGATGTTGGGCGAGTAGATCGGGAACACGCGCTCCACGCCTTCGCCGAAGCTCATCTTGCGGACGGTGAAATTGCTGGAGATGCCCTTGTTGGCGCGCGCGATGCAGACGCCTTCATAGGCCTGGACGCGGGTGCGTTCGCCTTCAACCACGCGCACGCCAACGCGCACGGTGTCACCGGGACGGAATTCGGGAATGGTCTTGCCGGCCTTGGCAATTTCCTCGGCCTCGATCTGCTGGATCAGGTTCACTGGTCCTCAGTCCTTCTTCTTCGCCTGCGCGCCAGAGGCAGACTGGACCCGAGCGCCACTGTGACGCTCCCAAAGGTCCGGCCTGCGTAACCGTGTATCAATCTCGGACTGGCTTTCACGCCAGGCCGCGATCTTCGCATGATCCCCCGATCGCAGCACTTCAGGGATCGTGCGCCCTTCCCATTCCTGGGGCCGGGTATAGTGCGGATATTCGAGAAGGCCGTTCTCGAACGACTCTTCCTTACCGCTTGAAGCGGCGCCCATTACGCCGGGAAGCAGGCGAATGCAAGCGTCCAGCAGCATGATTGCCGCGGGCTCTCCGCCCGAGAGGACAATGTCGCCGACCGAGACCTCTTCGACCCCGCGCCCCTCGAAGATCCGCTCGTCGAAGCCCTCGAACCGGCCGCACAGCACAATGACCCCCGGTCCGGCCGCCAGTTGGCGCACGCGGGCCTGGGTCAGGGGCTTGCCGCGCGGGGTCATCGCGATGATCGGAACGCCCGGATTGCCCGCGCGGGCATGGTCGATCGCGGCCGCCAGCACATCGACCCGCAGCACCATCCCCGCGCCGCCGCCGGCGGGTGTGTCATCGACTGTCTTGTGCCGGTCGATCGCGAAATCGCGGATCTGGACGGTATCGAGGCTCCACGTCCCCTCCTCGCGCGCGCGGCCCGCCAGGCTGATGCCCAGCGGCCCCGGAAACATCTCGGGGTAAAGCGTCAGGACGGTGGCATGAAAGGTCATGGCTCAGGCCAATGGCCTGCTTGGCTCACTTTCGCAACGACCCGGTGAAGGACCCAATCCATCACGCCGTCCAGTCTTCAACCGCCAGCCCCGGCACATCGGCGAAATCGGCCCGGTTGCTGGTCACCACGGTGGCCCCGATGCTCAGGGCGTGGGCCGCGATCAGCCGGTCGAAGCTGCCTCGCTTGAAGGGCAATGCGGCATAGGCCCGCGCGGCGGCGAAATCGAAATCGAGCACCGGGATCTCGTTCACGAAGGCCTGCAGCCGGCCGAACGCGCGCGGTTTGCCGCGCGCCGAGCCATGCGCAACCTCGGCAAAGGCGATTGCCGAGGTTATCACTTCGCCTTCCTCGCGCTCACCGATCCGCTGGCGCAGCAGCGGGTGCGCGCCGGTCAGGGCAAGGATGATCGTATTGGCGTCGAGCAGATACCTCAAGCGTCACCCTCACCCCAACCGCGCCAGTCGGGATCGTCCCACGGCCGTGGGCTATGTTCGAATTCCCGATCTTCCCGGCTGAGTGGCTGCAGATCGGGCATGGTGCCCCAAAATGCATCGACATTGATCTTGCGCTTGCCCGCGTCTGCGCGGCGCAGTTCATAGTGCCCGCCGCCGCGGTCGGTCAGTTCCAGTTCCATTCCCGCCTCCAGGCCCAAACCCTTGGGCATCCGCACCGCAAGCGAGTTGCCTGATTTGAACACCTTGACCCGATGCTGCGGGGCAAGCCTCTTGCCCGGCCTGTTTGCACCGGTAATATCGAATTGCTGCGGCAATTCGCGGACCAGATCGGGATCGGGCTTGTTCATGGCAATCTCCGTATATACAGCCTGTATATACATATCGTCGAGTGTCGTCAATTGCGCCCACTGACCATTGCCTCGATTTCCGTCGTGATCGCCCTTTCCGCTTCAGCGCGCGCCGAAGTGGTCGGCGGCTGCAAGTTCGACCGCGACACGCTGGCATTCGCGGGTTCGCCGGTCGAACAGGCGACCTGCCTGCTGCGCAAGGTCAAGCTGCTGGGCGAGAAGGAGGCGCAGCCGCTGCCCCCGGTGATCCGCCAGTTGCTGGAAACCGGCGGCGGCCCGGACGCGGCGCAGCGCGAGGCGGCGCTGGCGGCCTTCCCGCAGCCTTACCAGGCCTATGCCCGCCAGTATGCCGATTGGCCTGCCTCGAAGACCGAGGCCGGGCTGCCGCTGGCCTATTTCGTGATCCACGATACCAGTGAGCCGTTCTACAAGGCGGACCGGTTTCCGCGCCGGCTCGACACCGACCGCCGGATCAACAGCTTCACCTCGTACATGGATGGCACTTTCGGCAAGGCGCCGGTCGCGCATATCTTCCTCAATCGCTACGGCCAGATCTGGGCCGGGCACGATTTCAGCGAGCCGTGGCGCGCGACCAAGCTGGAAAGCCGGGTGATCGGAGCGGCGGCGCGCGGGCGCTTCGTCCATGTCGAAACGGTCCAGCCGCGCCGTTTCATCGCTGGCTACAGCGATCGCGGCCACACCCACGGCCCCACTCCCGGCTTCTCGAAGGCGCAATACCGGATGCTGGCGGCGCTATACGTCTATGCCAGCGCGCGCGCCGGACACTGGCTGATCCCGGCGTTCCATTCGACCGTGGACGATCAGATCCCGGACGCCCATGACGATCCGCAGAACTTCGAACTCGAACGGTTCGCCGATGAACTGGAGAAGCTGGTCAATCCGCGGCAAAGGCGGCGGTAACGACCAGCCGTTCGGCGTCCCACTCGGGCACCGCCTCGGCCCGCATCGGCACCATGAAGCGCTTGCCGGTCAGGCGCTCGATCTCGATCACGTCGCCAGCGCCGAAATTCTCGACCGAAAGCACCTTGCCCAGCGCTTCGCCGTCGGTTGAGACCACCGCCAGGCCGACCAGGTCGGCGTGATAGTATTCATCCGCGCCCAGCGGCGGAAGCGCGCCGCGCGGGACGGTCAGCGCCGTGCCGCGCAGTGTTTCGGCCGCGGTGCGGTCAGCCACTTCGGCGAAGCGGGCGATTGCCCCGCCCTTGCCGTCGTCCTTCAGACTGACCAGCGTCAGGCCGGAATCGTTGAAGGCGCGGAACCGCCGGAGCGATTCCACGCCTTCACCAAACAGTTTGAGCCTGACCTCCCCGCCCACGCCGTGCGCACCGGTGATGGCGGCCAGAGTGACGGAGCGGTCGGCGTCCAAGGCTTAGCCTTCGGCCTGTTCTTCGCCGGCTTCGGCGGCCGGAGCTTCCTCGGCGGCAGCTTCTTCAGCCGGAGCGGCTTCTTCGGCGGCCGGAGCCTCTTCGGCGGCCGGAGCTTCTTCAACCGGAGCGGCAGCAGCCGCGGCTGCGGCCTCGGCGGCTTCCTTGGCGGCTTCTTCAGCCGCGGCGGCCTTCTCGACCTTTTCTTCGGCGCGGTCCTTGGCCTTCTGGCCGGGTTCGCCCTTCTTCGGGTTCACGGTCGCGGCGCGTTCCTTGAGCCCGGCCTTGTCGAGCAGGCGGGCAACGCGGTCGGTCGCCTGCGCGCCGACGCCCAGCCAGTACTTCACGCGATCTTCGACCAGGCGGACGCGGTTTTCATCGTCCTTGGCGAGCAGCGGGTTGTAGGTCCCGATCTGCTCGAGATACTTGCCGTCGCGCGGAGCGCGGCTGTTGGCGGCGACGATCTTGTAATAGGGGCGCTTCTTCGAGCCACCACGCGAAAGACGAAGAGAAACAGACATTTGAACTACCTTTCAGATAAACCGGATAAACAGTTGAAAATCACTTCTTGAGCAAATCGTTGAGGTTGGAAGGGAGCCCGCCCTGACCGCCGCCGCCCAGCCCGGGAAGCCCGCCAGCGCCGCCGAGACCGGGCATGCCGCCCGCGCCGCCCATGCCGCCGCCCCCGCCGCCGAACATCCGCGCCAGGCCCTTGAGCCCGCCCATCTTCTTGAGCTTCTTCATCGCCCCGGCCATTTCCTGGTGCATCTTGAGCAGGCGATTGACATCCTGCACCTGCATCCCGCTGCCCTTGGCGATGCGGATCTTGCGCCGGGCGTTGAGCAGTTCGGGCCGCTGGCGTTCCTTCGGCGTCATCGAGGTGATGATCGCTTCGAGCCGGACCAGCACCTTGTCGTCCATGCCGCTGGCATCCATCGCCGCCTTGGCCTTCTTCATGCCCGGCAGCATGCCCGCAAGCGCGCCGATTCCGCCCATCTTGCGCATGTTGCGGAACTGGTCGGCCATGTCGTTCATGTCGAACTGACCCTTGGCCATCCGCTCGGCCATGCGTTCGGCATCTTCCTGCTCGATCGCCTGGGCAGCCTTCTCGACGATCGAGACGACATCGCCCATGCCGAGGATCCGCCCGGCAACCCGCGACGGATCGAAGCGTTCGAGCGCATCGAGCTTTTCACCGGTGCCGGCGAACTTGATCGGCTTGCCGGTGACCGCGCGCATCGACAGCGCCGCACCGCCGCGCGCATCGCCGTCCATCCGGGTGAGCACCACGCCGGTCAGCGGAACCTGCGCGGTAAAGGCCTGGGCGACGTTGACCGCATCCTGGCCGGTCAGCGAATCGACGACCAGCAGCACTTCCTTCGGCGCCGAGATTCCGGCCACCGCCTGCATCTCGTCCATCAGCTGCTGGTCGACGTGGAGCCGGCCGGCCGTATCGAGCAGCAGCACGTCGATCGCCTGGAGCCTGGCCGATTGCAGCGCGCGCGTGGCGATTTCGGTCGGTTGCTGGCCGGCGATGATCGGCAGGGTCAGCACATCGACCTGCTCGCCCAGCACCCGAAGCTGTTCCTGCGCCGCCGGGCGATTGACGTCGAGCGACGCCATCAGCACCTTCTTGCCCTGCTTTTCCTTGAGCAGCCTGGCGAGCTTGGCCGTGGTGGTGGTCTTGCCCGAACCCTGGAGGCCGACCATCATGATCACCACCGGCGGAGCGGCCGCGAGGTCCAGTTCGGCGGGCTCGTCCCCGCCCAGCATCTCGACCAGCGCGTCGTTGACGATCTTGACGACCTGCTGCCCCGGCGTGACCGAACGCAGCACGCTGTGCCCGACCGCGGCTTCGGTCACCTGGTCGATGAAGCGGCGCACCACCGGCAGCGCCACGTCTGCTTCGAGCAGCGCGATGCGCACTTCGCGCATGGCATCGCGAACGTCCTGCTCCTTGAGCGCACCGCGCCCCTTGAGCCGGTCGAAGACATTGCCGAGACGATCGGACAGTGCGTCGAACATTCGCCAAACCACTCCAGACAGCGGCCAAAACCGCATAACGCGAAAAACGCCGGCGGACGAAACCTCGTCAGCCAGCGTGGCAATCAGATACTCAAAAACCGAGGACTGGTGGAGCCGAGGGGGATCGAACCCCTGACCTCTACAATGCCATTGTAGCGCTCTCCCAGCTGAGCTACGGCCCCGTTCCAGTCATCACCGGCAAGCCCTGGGAGGCCCACCGCCCTCGCCATTTCCGCGAGAGGCCGCCCCTCTAGTGGCGGCCTTCGCGCTTGGCAAGACCTTAATTCTCGTCGGCGTTGCCGTCGTCGTCGATCCCAACGCCAAGGTCCTCGTCGCCGCCCAGATCGACATCGTTGTCGGGCGAATCGCCATCCTCGTCGATGTCCAGATCGGTATCGGCGAGATCGGTATCCTCGACCACCTCGACCTTGGCCTTCTGGATTTCCTCATAGGGAATCGGCTGCTTCGACTTGAGCACCGGTTCGGGATGCCAGGCATAGCCGCACTCGACACAAGTGACGGGATCGTCCTTGCCCAGATCGTAGAAGCGGGTGCCGCACTTCGGGCAGCCGTGCTTGGCGCCCCATTCAGCCTTGACCATAGAATTCCTCACTGGCGCGGCGCGATGGCCCCGCGAAAACTGCTAAATACGTATTGGGAGGGCAATGCGCCAGTCCCAGCGCGGGGCGCGCCTTGCCATAGCACGCGCCCGCTGTCAAAAGCCGCGCGAAATTTGCCCTGCGTCCACTCCATTCGTCATTGCGAGCGGCCGCAGGCCGCGCGGCAATCCAGAGCGGCTCTGCACGGCCTCTTGATTGCTTCGCTTCGCTCGCAATGACGATGACATTGGGTTTGATCGTGACTGTATCCGCCAACACCGCCCCCACCCCGCGCCGCTTCATGCCCGAGGGCGCCTTGAAGGGCACGATCCGCGTTCCCGGCGACAAGTCGATCAGCCACCGCTCGATCATGCTGGGCGCATTGGCGGTTGGCGAAACGCGGGTGACGGGCCTGCTCGAGGGCGAGGACGTCCTGGCAACCGCCGCCGCGATGCGGGCGATGGGCGCAAGTGTGGTACGTATCGGCGAAGGGCAATGGAGCGTGCACGGCGTTGGCGTCGGCGCACTGCTCCAGCCCGAGGCTCCGATGGACATGGGCAATTCGGGCACCTCGACCCGGCTGCTGATGGGCCTGGTCGCCACCCACGCGATCGAGACGCGGTTCCTTGGCGATGCCAGCCTGTCCAAGCGGCCGATGGGCCGGGTGATCGAGCCGCTCGGCCGGATGGGCGCGGCGTTCGATGCCAGCGAAGGCGGACGCCTGCCGCTTACGGTGCGCGGGGCCGATCCCGCCGTGCCGATCGAATACCGCCTTCCGGTCGCCTCGGCGCAGGTCAAGAGCGCGGTCCTGCTGGCCGGGCTCAACACGCCCGGCGTGACCACGGTGATCGAACCCATCCCGACCCGCGATCATTCCGAACGGATGCTGCGCGGCTTTGGCGCCGATCTGGAAGTGGAAGAAATCGGCGGCGAACGCGTGATTCGCATTCGCGGCGAGGCCGAATTGCAGCCGCAGCAGATCGAGGTTCCCGGCGATCCGTCCTCTGCCGCCTTCTTCATCGTCGCCGCGCTGATCGTGCCGGGCAGCGAATTGCTGATCCGCAACGTCGGGCTCAACCCGACCCGCGCCGGGCTGGTCCATGTGCTGCGGCAGATGGGCGGCGACATTACGCAAGTGGATCCCCGCGAGGTTGGCGGCGAGCCGGTGGCGGACCTGCTGGTGCGCCATTCGTCGCTCAAGGGCATCGAGATCGATCCCGCCGTGGTGCCGAGCATGGTCGACGAATTTCCCGCGCTGTTCGTCGCCGCCAGCCTGGCCGAAGGAACCACGGTAACCACCGGGCTCGACGAATTGCGCGTCAAGGAAAGCGACCGGATCACCGCGATGGCCGAGGCGCTGACGGCTGCCGGCGCGCGGGTCAGCGAAACCGAAAACGGCCTGACCGTCGAGGGCAGCGGCGGCGAACCGCTGGCCGGCGGCGGCCCGATCGTCACCCACCTCGATCACCGGATCGCGATGAGCATGGCGGTAGCGGGCCTTGCCAGCCGAGCAGGGGTGGAAGTGGACGACACCCGCCCGATCGCTACCAGCTTTCCGCAATTCGAGGCGCTGCTGGGCGAGGCGACCCGGTGAGCGAACTTGCCGCCAACCTGATCGGCTTTGCCGGCACCGCCTGCATCATCTTTGCCTATGCCTATGGCACCGCGGCAGCGCGGCCCGATCCGTTCGTCCAGCACGGGGTCAACCTGGCCGGAGCAATGCTGCTGACCGTATCGCTGCTGGTGAACATGAACCTGGCTTCGTTCGTGCTCGAATTCTTCTGGGCGGCGATTGCCATCTGGGGACTGGCCAAGGCGATCCGGGCGCGGAGGCCGCAGCCATGATCATCGCCGTCGACGGCCCGACCGCCTCGGGCAAGGGCACCATTGCAAGGGCGCTCGCCGCGCATTTCCATCTGCCGCACCTCGATACCGGGCTGCTCTATCGCGCGGTGGGCCGGCAATGTGCGCTGAACCACGGCAACCCCGACAGCGCCGAAGACGCGCTGGATGCCTGCGACTTTCCGGTCAGCCTGCTGGACGATCCCGACCTGCGCAGCGAGACCTGCGGCGGGCTGGCCAGCCGGGTGTCGGTCCATCACGCGGTGCGCCAGGCGCTTTACGACCGGCAGCGCGCCTTTGCGCTCCAGCCCGGCGGCGCGGTGCTTGACGGGCGCGACATCGGCACGGTGATCGCGCCAGAGGCCGAAGTGAAGCTGTTCGTGGTCGCCAGTGTGACCGCCCGCGCCGAGCGGCGTTTCAAGGAAATGCAGCAGGCCGGCCGCGCGGTCAGCCTGGCGGAAATCGCCGCCGATCTCGAAGCCCGCGACTTGCGCGACCGCACCCGCGCCGAGGCACCGCTGGTCGCCGCCGCCGACGCGGTGCTGCTCGACACCAGCGACATGGCACGCGACGAAGCAATCGCGGCGGCAATCCGGATAGCGGAGCGGACGCAGCGGTGATAGGGCGGCGGGCATGACCAGGTTCGCATCCTTGATCCTCCTCGCCCTTGCCGCCTGCGCGCCTGCCAGGCTGCCGAAGACCCAGGTGATCGAACTGACCGAGCAGGAAGCGCGCGGCTATGCCTTCGCCAAGGCCAATTGCGGCGGCTGCCATGCGATCACCGCCAACGCCGCGTCGCCCAATCCGGAAAGTCCGCCGTTCGAAGCGGTGGTCAACACCAAGGGGCTGACCGCGCGGACGCTGGAAACATTCCTCAGGGATTCGCACAATTTCCCCGGCCAGATGGCCTTCGATGTCGATCCGAAGAAGATCGACGACCTGACCGCCTACATGCTCACGCTCAAGCAGGCGGATTACCGCCCCGCACCCTGAGCGCGCGGCGCCGCAATTTCCTTGCATTTGGACCCTTACGCGCCTAAGCGCCGCCGGTCCCGATAGCTCCCGGCTTGAAAGACACTGCGGAAGGCATTCGGCCCCCGCGGTAACACGGCCCTTTTGGCCCAGTCCGGCAATCCCGCCGGTCTGGAGAAAAGACCAGCGGATACAACCGCCTGGCCGGAAACATCGATACGAGGAAACTCAAACCTATGGCATCTGCCAACCCCACCCGCGATCAGTTCGCGGCTCTCCTTGACGAAACGCTTGGTCTCGCCGCCGATGGTGGCTTCGAAGGCCGCGTGGTCAAGGGCACCATCACCGCAATCGAAAACGACAAGGCGGTGATCGACGTCGGCCTCAAGAGCGAAGGCCGCGTTCCCCTCAAGGAATTTGCCATGGCCGGCCAGCCGCACGGCCTGTCGGTCGGCGATGAGGTCGAAGTCTATGTCGACCGCGTCGAGAACGCCGAAGGCGAAGCCATGCTCAGCCGCGACCGCGCCCGCCGCGAAGCCGCCTGGGACAAGCTGGAAAGCGAATTCGGCGAAGGCAAGCGCGTCGACGGCGTGATCTTCGGCCGCGTCAAGGGCGGCTTCACCGTCGATCTCGACGGCGCCGTGGCCTTCCTGCCCGGCTCCCAGGTCGATATCCGTCCGGTGCGCGACGTGCAGCCGCTGATGGATATCCCGCAGCCGTTCCAGATCCTCAAGATGGATCGCCGCCGCGGCAACATCGTGGTCTCGCGCCGCGCCGTGCTCGAAGAAACCCGCGCCGAGCAGCGCAGCGGCCTGATCTCGGGCCTGGCCGAAGGCCAGATCATCGAAGGCGTGGTCAAGAACATCACCGACTACGGCGCTTTCGTCGATCTCGGCGGGATCGACGGCCTGCTCCACGTCACCGACATGAGCTACAAGCGGGTCAACCACCCCAACGAGGTCATCAACATCGGTGACACCGTGAAGGTGCAGATCATCCGCATCAACCAGGACACCCAGCGCATCTCGCTGGGCATGAAGCAGCTCGAAAGCGATCCGTGGGAAGGCGTCGCCGCCAAGTACCCGGTTGGCGCCAAGCTGCGCGGCACCGTGACCAACATCACCGAATACGGCGCATTCGTCGAACTGGAATCGGGCATCGAAGGCCTGGTCCACGTTTCGGAAATGAGCTGGACCAAGAAGAACGTCCACCCCGGCAAGATCGTTTCGACCAGCCAGGAAGTCGACGTCATGGTGCTCGAAGTCGACAGCGACAAGCGCCGCATCAGCCTCGGCCTCAAGCAGGCCCAGCAGAACCCGTGGGAAGCCTTCGCCGAAAAGCACCCGGTCGGTTCGACCGTGGAAGGCGAAGTCAAGAACGCCACCGAATTCGGCCTGTTCATCGGGCTCGACGGCGATGTCGATGGCATGGTCCACATGTCGGATATCGCCTGGGGCATCTCGGGCGAAGACGCGCTGGCGCTGCACCGCAAGGGCGAGCAGGTTTCGGCGATCGTGCTTGACGTCGATGTCGACAAGGAACGCATCAGCCTGGGCATGAAGCAGCTTGAAAAGGGTGCTCCGGCAGCCGGCGTTGCTGCCGCGGCCTCGGGCCTCAAGAAGAACGAAGTCGTCACCGTCACCGTTCTCGAAGTGCGCGACGGCGGCCTCGAGGTTCAGGCCGGCGACGATGGCGCCACCGGCTTCATCAAGCGCAGCGACCTGGGCCGCGACCGCGACGAACAGCGTCCCGACCGTTTCCAGGTCGGCCAGAAGGTCGACGCGATGGTCACCGGTTTCGACCGTTCGAAGAAGCCCAACTTCTCGATCAAGGCGCGTCAGCTGGCCGAGGAAAAGGAAGCCGTCGAACAGTACGGTTCGTCGGATGCCGGCGCTTCGCTGGGCGACATCCTGGGCGCCGCGCTCAAGGCCAAGAAGGACTGAGCGCAGCCATCAGGCTGAACAGGCAAAGGCCCGTCCGGAGCGATCCGGGCGGGCTTTTGCTTTGCGGCAACTTTGCGCTACGATTGATCCAGCTCCTTTCCGTTCGTGGTGACGAACGGCTTCAGCGGAAAATACCATGCTCGAAGTCCACCAGTTCGCCTGCCTGTCCGACAACTACGGCTACCTGCTGCACGATCCGGCAAGCGGCGAAACCGCCTGTATCGACACGCCCGATGCCGACGCCTACCTGCGCGAGGCGGGCCTGAGGCACTGGCAGATCAGCCAGGTGTGGAACACCCACTGGCACCCCGACCACGCCGGGGGCAACGCCGCGATCAAGGCCGCGACGCATTGCGAGGTGACCGGCCCCGCCGAGGTCGACCGGCTGGGCACGCCGCCCGACCGCGTAGTGCGGCACGGCGACCTCGTGCAGCTCGGCAATTGGCAGGCGCAGGTGATCGACGTTTCGGGCCACACCAACGGCCACATCGCCTACTACATCCCGGCCGCTGAAATGGCCTTTGTTGGCGATGCGGTCTTTGCGCTTGGCTGCGGGCGGATGTTCGAGGGTACGCCCGACCAGTTCTGGAAGAGCCTGTGCCAGATCAAGGCGCTGCCGCCCTCGACCATGCTCTACTGCGCGCACGAATATACCGAGAGCAACCTGCGCTTCGCGCTCCACGCCGACCCGGACAATGCCAAGCTGCACGACTATGCCGCGCATATCCGCAAGGTTCGCGCCGAAGGCAAGCCGACCGTCCCGACCACGCTGAGCCGCGAGCTGGCCACCAACCCCTTCCTGCGCGCCGACGATCCCGGCATGCAGGCACGCTGGGGCGGCGGCGATGCGATCGCGACCTTTGCGGCGCTGCGAGCGGCGAAAGACAGCTTCTGATCCCCGGCGCAGCCCCATGAAAGCCCTTGTTGTCCACGCCCTTTCGCCGGATCTTTCCGGAGTCGGAATCGATGACGTGCCGATGCCCCGGCGCGCGGCCGGGCAGGTGCTGGTCAGGATTCGCGCCGCCTCGCTCAACTTTCCCGACCTGCTGATGACCCGCGGCGAATACCAGATGAAACCCGACTTGCCGTTCGTGGCGGGGCTTGAGCTGGCCGGAGAAGTGATCGAAGCCGATGCCGATGGCCCGTTCGTGCCGGGCGACCCGGTCTTTGGCGCGCAGAAGACCGGCAGCTTTGCCGAATATGTCGCGCTCGATCCGGTCTCGCTGCGCCGGGTGCCGGACAGCATGACCATGCCCGAAGCCGCCGCCTTCGGCGCGGCCTATGGCACGGCCTGGACCGGACTGGTCGAACTTGGCGGGATCAGGCCCGGCCAATGGGTGCTGGTCCACGGCGCCAGCGGCGGGGTGGGCCTGGCGGCCTGCGATCTGGCCCGGGCGCTGGACGCCAGGGTCATCGCCGCAACCGGCTCACCGGACAAGCTCGAGGTGCTGCGGGCCGCCTGCCAGCCGGACGCCGTGCTGCTGGCCAAGGGCCGGTTCCGCGAAGCCGTAGCCGAGATAACCGGCGGGGCGCTGTGCGAGCTTGTCTATGATCCGGTCGGCGGGGACGTGTTCGACGAGAGCACCCGCTGCGTCGCGTTCGGCGGCAAGCTGCTGGTGGTCGGCTTTGCCGGCGGGCGGATCGCCGAGATTGCGACCAACATCCCGCTGATCAAGGGCTTCTCGGTCGTCGGGGTGCGCGCGGGCGAATATGCCCGGCACTTCCCCGAGCGCGGCAAGGCGATCCGCGACGCGGTGCTGGCGCTGGCGGCGACGGGCAAGCTCCACCCCCACATCGACCGCATACTCCCGCTCGAGCGCTGGCGCGAAGGCTACGAAGCGATGGCCCGGCGCGAGGTGGTGGGGAAGATCGTGCTGGAGCCGTGAACGGAAAAGGGCGGCCCGTGGACCGCCCTTCCCCTCTCCAGCTCGTAATCCGGATCAGAGCCCGGCGATCGCCTCGTCGACCAGGGCCTTGTCGGCCTTGGCGGAGTGATCGGCGGCGATCAGGTCGCGCGCGGCGCCGGCGGCGGCGGCGGCGGCCCTAGCGCGCAGGCTTTCGACCGCGGCGCGTTCGGCAGCGGAAATCTTGTCTTCAGCCATCCGTTCGCGGCGCTTGACCAGGTCCTTGGCGTCGCTTTCGGCCTTGGCGATGATTGCCTCGGCCTCATGGCTGGCGTGGGCGACGATCCCGGCGGCTTCCTTGCTGGCCGCGGCCTGCTGGGCCTTGGCCTGGGCAAGCAGCGCTTCGGCTTCCTTGCGCACGGCGGCCGCTTCATCGAGCGACTTGCGGGTTTCGGCAATCTGCGCGTCGAGCGCGCCGAGCACCTGGCGGTGCGCCTTGGCCCCGAAGATCGCGATCACGAAGAAGATGGTGATGCCGATATAGACCCAGCCCTCGGCGCCAAAGCCCAGCAGGGTCGCTTCGGCGTGTTCGCCGTGTTCGGCGCCGTGTTCGGCGGCAGCGGCAAGCAGGTTCAACAGAATGGTCATGCGCTGTCCCCTCAGCCCTGCGCCGCGACCGAAGCCTTGGCGGCGTCGAGCTTCGGCTCGACCCCGGTCAGCTTGGCGACGATCGCCTGGGCGCTTTCCGCGGCGGCGAGCGCCAGGGCGCCTTCGGCCTTGGCAACCGCATCCGCGATCCGCACCTCGGCTTCGGCCAGGACCTTTTCGGCCTTGGCGCCAGCCTTGGCGAGCTTGGCTTCGGTCGACTTGGCAGCGGCGGCCTTGGCATCGGCGATGGCCTTGCGGGCCTCGTCGCGCGAGGCGTTCATTTCCGCATGATAGGCTTCGTCGATCTCGTCCGCGGTCTGCTTGGCGGCCCGGGCGGTGGCCAGATCGCCCGCGATCGACTTTTCGCGATCGTCCATCACCTTGCCCAGCTTGGGCAGGGTCAGGCGGACCACCCCGAAGTAGAGGACAGCGAAGGACACAGCGAGCCAGGCCAGTTGCGGCCAGAACACATGCGTGAAGTCAAACTGAGGCATTACCTATCCTGCCGGCAAGAAGCGGCGGGCCGGACGCGGCCGGGGCCTGCCCCGACGCGTCCGAAATCCCGCTGAAAGTGTCTTAGCTGAACGCCAGCGCCAGCGCGACGACGGCCGCGATCAGGCCGAGCGCTTCGGTCACGGCGAAGCCGAAAATCAGGCGGCCGCCCATCTTGGCGTCGGCTTCGGGGTTGCGCACCGCACCGTTGAGGTACTGACCGAAGATCGAACCCACGCCGATTGCGGCGAGACCGGCGCCAACCGCGGCGAGACCGGCACCAATGAGCTTGGCAGATGCTGCGTCCATGATAAATTCCTTGCGTTACAAAAGGTTGATGAAAGAACTTAGTGAAGGTTGATCGCGTCGTTGAGATACAGCGAAGCGAGCAGAGCGAAAACGTAGGCCTGGACCACCGCGATCAGCACCTCGAGCGCGGTGAGCGCGATGTTGACCGCCAGCGGCAGCGCGCCGAGCACGAACGGCAGCGCCCCGAACGAACCCAGGGTGACCACGAAAGTGCCGAACACCTTGAGCAGCACGTGGCCCGCGGTCATGTTCGCGAAAAGCCGGATCGCGAGAGTGAACGGGCGGGTCAGGAAGCTGAGGAATTCGATAATGAAGACGAAGGCGCCAAGGAAGACGTTGGCGTCCTTGGGCCAGAACAGCGCCAGGAAGTGAAAGCCGTGGCGCCAGATGCCGACCACGCAGACCGTCACGAAAACGATCATCGCCAGGCCGAAAGTGACCGTGACGTGGCTGGTGGGCGTGAAGGCGCCGACCCAGGGGATCAGCCCCAAGAGATTGCAGGCCAGCACGAAAATGAACACCGAGAAGATCAGCGGCGCAAACCGGCGGCCTTCCGGACCGACATTTTCATCGAGCATCTTGCGCACGAAATCATAGAGATATTCGGTCGCCGCCTGCCAGCGGCCGGGAACCAGCTGCGGCTTGGCCGTACCGACGAACAGGAAGATCGATACCGCCGCCAGTGCGACCAGCATCCACAGCGAGGAGTTCGTGAACGAAACGTCATAGCCGGCCACTTCGAGCGGCTTGATCGTTTCGACCGAGAACTGTTCCATCGGGTTGGCCATCGAAAATCCCTACGTATCGTTGCCCGGATCGGTATCGAAATCCCGCGAGGTCTGCATGGCGCGGCGCGTTCCGGCGGCAAAGCCCAGCACCAGCATCACGATCATTCCCCAGGGGCGGGTTCCGAGCCCCATCCAGTTGTCGATCACCCAGCCGATAAAGCCCGAAACCAGCACGGCGCCGACAAACTCGATCCCCACCGCCCAGCCGCGCGATTCCGCGCTGCCCTGGCTTCGGGAGATCCCCCGTTCATGCTTCGCCTGCGCTTCTGCGATGCGCCGGTCGAGGTCGTCCCCACCGCCATTTCCGCTCGAATCAGTCACGCGAAAGCCCTGTCAGCGGCCATGCCCAGAAGGGCAGAACCAACCGGAAGAATGTGCGCGCCAAGCCCCTCCACCAAGGCGGAAGGCGAGACGCGCGGCCCCTTTAGAAAGGGTCCGGGGCCGAGTCAACCGCGAGCCCTGCCGGTTTCCCGCGCTTTGCCGCAGTGCAACCAAAAAGGGCGCCGGCATTGGCTGCCGGCGCCCCGTTTGCGCTTCTAGGGAAAGTGTCAGGCCGGGCAGAGATTGCTGCGCAGCGGCGGTTCTGCCCCGCGCGTGCGCCACGAACCGTCGGGCGCCTGATACTTCTCACCCGGCTTGGTCTTGGCGATCAGCTGGCAGCCCATCGTCAGGCCATAATCCTCGACCGTCGAGTGCTGCGCGGCGGCACGCTCGGCATAATAGGCGCGGCGCTTGATGTTGAGTTCATCGGCCGCGCGGCGCACATCGGCGCTGACCGCACCGGGAAAGCCGAGATAGCCATCGGTCCGCTCACCCACTTCGCCCGAGGCGCGCGCCGCGGCCAGAACCGGACTGGCAGCCTGCGCCGAAGCCTGCGCCGCCGGCAGCGCCAGCGCCAGGACGGCACCCGCGAGCACCAGCGAACGCCAGTTGTGCTTGCGATCGTAAAGGCCGGTCATTGCAATCAGCTCCTAGTTTCCGAACAGGTCCGGTCGATTCTCGATCGACTTGGTGGCATCCGCCGCAAGCCGGTAGACGACCTCCTGCTTGATGTTGATGTTGAGCTCGATCACGATCGGCTTGTCCGGTGCGTTGACCGAAACACAGCCCGAAAGCGCGGTCACGCCGCCCAGCAACATCGCCAGGCCGGTTACCCGGCTGGCTGGCGACCCGCGTTTCCCTGTTGGTTTGCCCTGCATCGGCAGGTGTTTCGCAAACCGGGCGCGCCAGGTCAATTCACGGGGTATCATGGCTTGGTCCTGCTGTCTGGATGCTGAATGTCTTCGCTTTTCCGCGTCGGCGGTGGCGAGGCGGCCGGAGGCGGCGGCGGGACGGCCGTTGCACTCCCATCTGGCCGGATCAGCCCCATTTCGCGCGGATCGCGCAGATAGGTGGCATCGTAGAACGACTTGAACGATCCGACCAGCTGGTAGAACGGCGCGCGCACGTTGATGTTGAAGCGGATCGGCAGCCCGGCAAAACGGCTGGTGATGAAATTGCGCTTGGCGCCCGCGCCCTGGCTGACCCCGTCGATCCGCATCGCGGTGAGGATCTCGCCGTCGATATGCCCTTCGAGCCCGATCTCCATCCGCTTGAAATCGAGGCTGCGCAGCGCCTGGAAGGCGAAATTGCCCATCGCCGAGAGATCCTTGTAGGTCAGCTCGCCGACATAGGAGATGTTGCCGCCGGGCGGGCGCGAAACCAGCAGGCCGCCCTCGATCCGACCGCCGTTCTGGTCGAAGATCAGCGGCAGGGTGCCATCGAAGGTGCCGCGCGCGGCGATGTTCGCAAGATCAAGCTGCTGGACGAACTTGGCCGCATTGATCCCGTCGACCCGCAGGGTGAAGCGCCGCACGTCCGCCGTTCCCAGCGTCATGCGGGTGGGCAGCAGGGTCAGCCGGCCATCGATGAACGGCCACTCCGCGCCGTTGACTTCGAGCACCCGGCCCGGCTGCAACTGGAACGAAACGTCCCCGTCGTTGACCTCGATCCCCGGATTGATCGAGGCGATCGAGAGGTGCTGGCCTGGCGCGGTGACCAGCCCCAGCAGGTCGCTGAACTGGACTGTCCCGCGCAGCCCCTTGACCGGCCCGAACAGCGCGGCGAAATCGAACCGTTCGGTGCTGAACCGCCCGCTGCTGGTCACGTTCTTGCTGTCCCAGTCGATCCTGCCCTTCCCGCTGACCGTGCCTTCGGCCAGCGCGATCACGCCCTTGGTGAAGAAGGTCAGATTGTCGGGCTGCAGCTTGCTGTCGAACAGGATTCCCGGAACGTCGAGGTCGGCATGGCCCTGCGCGGTGTCGAGATCGTGTTCGATCCGCGCGGTCACCACCTCGCGGTCGCTGTTGGGCTCGCGCAGAAGGGCCTCAGCAGAAAAGGTGGTGGAATGAAGCTGGAGCGCGGCATCGCGCGCCACCAGCGGATAGAAGCGGGCATCGCGTTCGCGGTCCTTGACCCAAAGGCTGGCGCCGGTGATCGCCATGTCCCCGCCCCCGAAATGCCACTTGCCCGCCGCGTCATAGACATCGAGCGGGACCGCCGCGAGTTTCAGCTCGGTGCCGGCGAAAGTGCCGTCGATTTCCCGCCCCAGCATGGCGTCAAGCTTGGCGATCCGCAGCGTGTTCGGCTCGGCCACCGGACCCAGCGACACGTCGATATCGCGCGCTGCCAAAGCCCCCGGCCAGGCCATGCCGACCGCCCCGCTCCTGAGCCGGATCGCCGTGGTTCCCAATGTTCCCGACAGGGCAAACCCCGCTGTTCCGGCTGACATCCGCACGCCGCGCGCATTGCTGGTAAGGATCGCGCCCTCGCGTCCGGGACACAGCGTCAGGCTTTGCCCGGCGAGCGTCAGGTTGGCGATCCTGAACCGCTCGAAACTGACCGGCGTGCAGCGCCGCAGCGCCGCGAGGCCCCTGCCCTGCGCCCAGTTACCCTCGATCGGCAGCGCCAGCCGATCGACCCGCCCGCCGGGCAGATCGCCCGAAAGCAGCGCACGTCCGGCAAAGCCAACCGCGCCGCCGGGCAGCTGGACCAGGCGCAGTTCGGGCAGCGCCAGCCGGGTGGTCCCGGCACGGTATTCGGCCAGGCTGAGCCGGGCTTCGCCGCCGCTGGCCCCGCGCCGCTCGAAGCGGCCCTCGATTTGCGGCAGGCCTGCTCCGCCGGTTGCGAGGTTGCCCGCAAGACGCGGGCCGCCCTTGCCGCCCAGTGTCGCCGAGACCCGCGACAGCGACAGCAGGTGCGCCCCGCTGCCTCCGCGCCACAGCGCGTCGGGAAGGTTGAGCGTGGTGAGCTGCCCGGTCTGGCGAAGCTGGTAACTTGCCGCGAATGTGCTGCCCGGAGCCTCACGCGCCAATGCGGCGCGCAGCTGCCTGGCCACCGGGGCAACCAGCGTATCCCGGCCGGAGTTTTCCAGCCCGGCGAGCGATGCGTCGAGGCCCTTGCCCGGGCTCACGCCCTTGGCCGCCAGCATTCCTTCGGCGGCGAAGCTGGCCATGTGATCGCTGCTGCGAACCTGCCCTTCGAGCGCGAGTTCACCGGCCCTCAGCCCGGCGGCGCCAAGTTCGCTGCCCTTGAGCTTGTAGTTGGCGGTCAGATCACCCTTGGCGAAGCTGTAGCTGCCCTGCCCGCTTGCCGCGCTAAGGCGCGTCCCCTGCCAGACCAGCTGGCCGCTATCGAGCGCATAGCTGCCGTCCACCCGGTCGAACCGTTCGCCCAGCTTGGCGACCAGCTGCACGTTGGCCTGGCGCAGGCCGGGGCCATCGCGCCCGCAATCGAGCGCGGCCAGCCGCAGCGGGCCTTCGAAGCGCGGCTCGGCGCCGGAGACCGTGACCTTGCCGAAGGCGCTGGCCTGCCGCGCCTTGCAGGCGCCAAACGACAGGCCGGGCGCGACCGCCGCCACGATCCCGGCAAACCCGCCGCGCAGGTTGCCCTGGCCATCGGCCTTGATCCCCACCGGTCCGAAATCGCTGTCGAGCCGGGCGCGTCCGTCGACCAGCACGAGGTCGAGTTCGGGCAGGCCTCCACCGCCCTCGCGCTTGACGTAGAGCAGCTTGTCGAGCGCGCCGAGGCTCAGCCGGGCCTGCCGGTAGGTGCCGTAGAGTCGCGGCCGGATCAGAGTGACCTTGCCCAGGGTCGGCAGGCCCAGCGCCGGCTCGATCACCACTTCGGCGCGCTCGACAGTCATGTCGGGATGCGCGGGATCGCCGATCACGATGTTGGTCAGCACCTGGCGCGAGGCGCCGATCCGCTCGATCTCGTAGGTCGCGGGCAGGCCCAGATCCTCAAGCTGGCCGGCGATGATCCGGTTGGCGATCCGCTCGCGCGCGCACCAGCCCAGCGAGAGCGCCAGCACCACCAGCACCGCCAGCGCGCCCAGCACCCGCCAGCGCTTGCGGCGGCGCGGCACGGGGGCCTCCTCTTCGACTGCTGGCGCGGCGTATTCGTCCTCGGACATCGCCCCACCCTTGCGCGCAAGCCGCTGGAAAGGCAATGGAGTGCGGCACACCAGGGAGAGCGCGTGGCCGAAACTAGCGACCAACTGCACGATGCAGCGGGCCACCGCGCCCGCCTGCGCGCGCGGCTGCTGTCGGGCGGGGACGAGGCGCTGGCCGATTACGAAGTGCTCGAATACCTGCTGATGACCGCGATCCCGCGCAAGGACATGAAGCCGCTCGCCAAGAGCCTGCTGGGCCGCTTCGGCACCCTGGCGGGGGTGTTCAACGCCGATGCCGCCGCGCTTTCCAAGCATCCCGGCATGGGCGAAACCAGCGCCGCGGCGCTCAAGGTGGTGGCGCTGGCGGCACGCCGGCTGGCCCGCACCGGCGTGCAGGAACAGCCGCTGCTGTCGAGCTGGCAGGCGCTGATCGACTACCTGACGATCGACATGGCGCACCTCAACCACGAACGCGTGCGGGTGCTCTATCTCGATACCCGCAACCGGCTGGTGCTTGACGACCTCGTCACCGACGGCAGCCTCGACGAGGCCGCGATCCATCCGCGCGAGGTGGTGAAAAAGGCACTCGATGTCGGCGCGGCGGCGCTGATCCTGGTCCACAACCACCCATCCGGCTCACCCGAACCAAGCCGCGCCGACGTGCAGATCACCCGCCGCATCGCCGAGGCCGGGCGGCTGCTGGGGATCGTGGTCCACGACCACGTGATCATCGGCCGCGAAGGCCATGTAAGCCTGAAAGCCAAGGGGCTGATATGACCGCCTTCGTCATTGCGAGCGAGCCTGAAGGCCAAAGGGCTGATACCAATCTCGTCATTGCGAGCGTAGCGAAGCAATCCATCGCCGCGCCGACCGCCCTGGATTGCTTCGCTCCGCTCGCAATGACGAAGTGGGGTTTAAGGCATGTGCATCGCGGCAATCGCCAAGGGTGGGAGGCGCCTGAACACGGTTGTCTACAAACACGCGATCATCAGGCGTTTGGGAAATGTGAATTTGAAGGCCAAGGCCCTGCCATAACTCTCGTCATTGCGAGCGTAGCGAAGCAATCCAGGGCGACCGGCACGGCGGTGGATTGCTTCGCTGCGCTCGCAATGACGAACGGGGGCGTTGCCCTGCTCGCAATGACGGGGCGGTCCTAGCCATGTGCGTCGCGGCAATCGCCTGGGGGGCGCATCCGCGCTGGCGGATGGTGGTGGCGGGTAACCGCGACGAGTATCACCAGCGTAGCGCGGCTCCGCTCGCGCGGTGGAGCGACGGGGTGATCGCCGGGCGCGATCTCGAGGCGGGGGGAACCTGGCTGGGGGTCAGCGAAGCGGGCCGCTTTGCGCTGGTCACCAACCTGCGGGTGCCGGGCTATCCCAAGGCGGGGATGGCCTCGCGCGGGAGCCTGGTCACGGACTGGCTGCGCGGGAGGGCGCCCGCCGGGATCGAGGCGATGAACCCGTTCAACCTGTGGCTTGCCGGGCCCGATGGGCTGTCGTTCCTGGGCAACCACCCCGAACGGCAGGACCTGCCGCTCCTGCCCGGCGTCCACGGCCTGTCGAACGGCGCGCTGGGCGACCGCTGGTTCAAGACCACCCGGCTGGAGGCCGCGCTGGCGGACTGGCTGGAGCGCGGCGAGGATCCCGAGGCCCTGTTCGCGGCGCTTGGCGACCGGACGACGCAAAGCCCCGATCCCGAGGACGGGTTCTCGTCGATATTCATCGTCAATCCCGCCTATGGCACGCGTTGTTCAACCGTGATCCTGGTCGATGCCGAAGGATCCGGGCGGATCATCGAACGCAGCTTCGACGCGGCGGGCGGGGTTACCGGCGAAGTCAGCGTGGCATTCCGCTGGCCCGGTCAGGCCGCGTAATCCACCGCCAGCAGGTGCGGCCGTTCACTGGCCACCTTGACCACCAGTTCGCCGAACTGGCCATTGACCCAGGCGAACCAGGCGCGGGTGAACCTGGCGGGATCGTCCTTGTCGAAGGCTTCGTGCATGAAACCGGTTCCGGCGTGGGTGGCGCGCAGGGTCCGCAGCGCCCCGGCGATGACCGCATCGTCGCTGGAGGACAGCGCGCGCAGGATGATCGACATCGGCCAGACCTGCCCTTCGCCGATATGCGGCCCGCCGATCCCCGCGGCCGCCTTGCCCGAGAAGAACCACGGGTTGGCCTCGCTCCACACCGCCTGCGCGGTGGCCTGCCACAGCGCGCTGTCGGCCGGAACCGCGCGCAGATAGGCTAGGCCGAGCAGCGACGGCACGTTGGCATCGTCCATGAACAGGTGGTTGCCATAGCCGTCGGTCTCATAGGCGAAGACCTGGCGGCCATCGGGCAGGCGCATGGTGCCGTGGAGGTAGACCGCCTTCTCCACCTCGTCCGCCAGGGCCAGCGCCTCGGCCGCCAGCGCCGCGTCGTGCAGCACCGCGCCGGCCATTTCCGCCAGCTCGCGCAAGGTCGCCACGGCAAAGAGGTTGCCGGGGATGTTGCAGGGAAAGGTGCAGGCATCGTCGCTGGGGCGGAAGGCCGAATGGATCAGCCCGGTCTTGCGGGTCGGCACCCCGATCCCGGCCAGCGTGGTCTCGGTCGGCTGGTCGCTGCGGCGCTGGAAGCGGTAGGGGCCGGGGCCGGTGCTGCGCTGCTGCTCGCGAAAGGTGGCGACGATAGTCTTCGCGGCGGCGGCCCAGGTTGCGTCGAAAGGCCGGGTATCGCCGGTGAACTCCCAGTAATCGTGGGCCAGCCGCAGCACGTAGCAGAGCGAATCGACCTCCCACTTGCGCTCGGCCACCCCCGGCTTCATCTCGGTCCTGTCGCCGCGCGACCATGACAGCGCGGTCGGCTCGGACGGATCGCGCATGAAGGCATTGGCATAGGGATCGATCAGCACGCAGCGCGCATGGCGGCGGATCAGGCCGCGAAACAGCTCGGCCAATTGCGGGTCTTCGCGGGTCAGATGCAGGTAAGGCCGCAGCTGCGCCGCCGAATCGCGCAGCCACAGGCAGGGAATATCGCCGGTGATCACGAATGCGTCGGTCTGCCCGTCGACCTGCCCCAGGAAGACCGTGGTATCGAGCGTGTTGGGATAGCAGTTGGCGAACAGCCAGGCGAGTTCCGGGTCCCTGATCAGCGCCGAGATTCGCTCGATCTCGCGCTCCACCGCAGCGGATACGAATTTGCGCGCACCCGGCGCCGGGCGGTTGGACTGGAACATGGCGGCCTCCTGCGCGCGCAAGGCACCCGGCACGAACAGCATGGCCGCACCGGCGGCCAGGAAGGTTCGGCGTTGGAAAGCGGGCGCTTGCACTGCTGCCTTGGTGCAGGGATCGGGCCGCGGGTTCAAGCCCCGCTGGCAATCTTCGCCCGTGATGCTAGCCTTCCGTGCAAGAGGAGAGGCACCAATGCGCACCCAGCAGCCCGATGGCATCCACCATATCGCGATCATGTCGGCCAACATGAAGGAACAGTTGACTTTCTTCACCCAGGTCATGGGCTTTCCGCTGGTCGGCCTGTTCGAGATGCACGGCGTGCCGGGCGGCAAGCACGCCTTCCTCAGGATGGCGGACAACAGCTTCTTTTCGGTGGTCGAGCTTGCCGGGATCGACGAGATCCCGACCACCATCGGCATAACCCACGCCGGCACCGGCGCGGGCAAGTGTGCCAAGGGCCTGGTCCAGCACATCGCCTTTCGCGTCCCCGACGAAGCCGGGCTGATCGCGATGCAAAGCCGCATCCGCAGCCACGGCGTCCCGGCAATCGGCCCGATCGGCCACGGCTTCTGCAAGTCGATCTACTTCGCCGGCCCCGAAGGACTGACACTGGAAGTCAGCTATGCGGTAAGCGAGGTCGATCCCGCGCTCTGGATCGATCCGGCAATGCTGGCCGATTGCGGCATCTCGGGCGAGGGAGCCCAGGCGATGCTCAACCCGCCGCCGTGCATGGCGCAGGATCCCGTCCCCCAACCCGCCTATGACGCCAGCAAGCCGCAGCTCGCCTATCCGCCGGAAACCCTGAAAGCGATCCTCGCCGCCCCCGACGCGGCGATTACCTTGCAGGGAAGCTACAACGATCCGCCGGTGACGGTGTAGGGGGCCAAGGTTTTCCTACCCCGCCGGCTTCTGCCATTACGGCGAGGATGACCCAGCCTCTGCCCCTACCGCCAACCCCACAGCGCGCCACACGGCAACCCCGCGTGAAACTCCTCCCAGAACCTTGTCCAGTGTGTCCAGTCGCCGGGCAAAGGCGCCCAAGCCTTGCCTTCCCCCGCCCCCTCCCCTAGCGGCAGCGGCACAGCCAACAGGAGTCGAACATGGTCCCCCGCTACGCCCGTCCCGCAATGGTCGCCATCTGGGAGCCCGAGGCGCGTTACCGGATCTGGTTCGAGATCGAGGCGCACGCGACCGAGAAGCTGGGCGAACTGGGCGTGGTGCCGGCGAGCGGCGCGAAGGCGCTGTGGGACTGGTGGGCGACCGGCCCGGCGATCGACGTCGCCGCGATCGACGCGATCGAGGCGGTGACCAAGCACGATGTCATCGCCTTTCTTGACTGGGTGGCCCAGCAGGTCGGCCCCGAAGCGCGCTTCATGCACCAGGGCATGACCAGCTCCGACGTGCTCGACACCACGCTGGCGGTGCAGCTGGCCCGCGCATCGGACCTGCTGCTGGCCGATCTTGACGAACTGCTGGCCGCGATCAAGCGCCGCGCCTTTGAGCACAAGTACACCCCCACCATCGGCCGAAGCCACGGCATCCATGCCGAGCCGACCACCTTTGGCAAGAAGCTGGCCGAAGCCTACGCCGAATTTTCGCGCTGCAAGGCCCGCCTGACCGCCGCCCGCGCCGAAATCGCCACCTGCGCGATCAGCGGCGCGGTTGGCACTTTCGCCAATATCGATCCTTCGGTGGAGGAATATGTCGCGGGCAAGCTGGGTCTGGTGCCCGAGCCGGTCTCGACCCAGGTGATCCCGCGCGATCGCCACGCGATGTTCTTCGCCACGCTGGGCGTGATCGCCAGCAGCATCGAACGGCTCGCGGTTGAAATCCGCCACCTCCAGCGCACCGAAGTGCTCGAGGCCGAGGAATATTTCGCGCCGGGGCAGAAGGGCAGCTCGGCCATGCCGCACAAGCGCAACCCGGTGCTGACCGAGAACCTGACCGGTCTGGCCCGCATGGTCCGCTCGGCGGTCACCCCGGCGCTCGAAAACGTGGCGCTGTGGCACGAGCGCGACATCTCGCACTCCTCGGTCGAACGCTACATCGGCCCCGACGCCACGATCACGCTCGACTTCGCGCTGGCCCGGCTGACCTCGGTGGTCGACAAGCTGGTGGTCTATCCCGAGCGGATGCGGAAGAACCTCGACCGGATGGGCGGCCTCGTCCATTCGCAGCGCGTGCTGCTGGCGCTGACCCAGGCCGGGCTGGAACGCGACGCCGCCTACCGGCTGGTCCAGCGCAACGCGATGAAGGTGTGGGAATCGGACGGGCAGCTCAACCTGCTCGAACTGCTCAAGGCCGACCCGGAAGTCGCCGCCGCATTGTCCGACAAGGAACTCGAGGACCGGTTCAACCTCGACTACCACTTCAAGGCGATCGACACGATCTTCGCGCGGGTGTTCGGGGGCTAGCGCGGTGTTGAATCCAAAGCTGGACCCCGGGTCAAGACCGGGGTGATGAAAAAGGGAGACGAGACAATGAAGCGCATGCTCAAGTACCTGCTCGTCCTCCTTTCTGTCGGCCTGATCGCCCTGTTCGCCTGGGGCTATGCGCCCGATACCAAGCCTGCGGCGATGAAGGCCAAATACGCCAATGCCGCTTCGCGGTTCATCGATGTGGGCGGCGGTCTGGTCATGCATGTGCGCGACGAGGGCAAGCGCGATGGGCCGGTGCTGGTGCTGCTCCACGGCTCGAACGCTTCGCTCCACACCTGGGAGCCCTGGGTGGCCCGGCTGAAGGCGAAGTACCGGATCATCAGCCTTGACCAGATCGGGCACGGGCTGACCGGCCCGAATCCGACCGGGCTCTACGATGCCGATGCCTTTGTCGGGACGCTTGACGCCCTGATGGTCAAGCTGGGTGTGAACAGGTTCGCGCTGGCCGGAAATTCGATGGGCGGCTTCGTCGCCTGGGAATATGCCCTGGCCCATCCCGACAAGCTGACCCACCTGGTGCTGATCGACGCCGCGGGACCGCCCGAGGATCCGAACAAGAAACTGCCGATCGGTTTCAGGATCGCCCGCACGCCCGTGATCAGCAGGTTGGCCCTGGTGATCACGCCGCGCTCGCTGTTCGAGACATCGCTTCACCAGTCGGTTTCGAACCAGGCGATCGTCACCCCGGCGATGGTCGATCGCTATTGGGAACTGAACCGCTACCCCGGCAACCGCAAGGCAACCATGCAGCGTTTCGCCGCCTATGCCGGCCGCACCCGCGATACCGGCAAACTGGGCACGATCCGCACGCCGACGCTGATCCTGTGGGGGGCCGAAGACAAGCTGATCCCGGTCAGCGGCGCGGACTGGTTTGCCGCGCGCATCGCCGGATCGACCCGGATCATCTATCCCGGCATCGGCCATATTCCGATGGAAGAAGCGCCCGACCGATCGGCCAGCGATCTCGACGCCTTCCTTTCGAAGCCCTTCCCAACCGCGGGCAACTTGCCTAGCATCGCGCCAATCCCCTGACAGGCAAGAAGGACGGGACGATGACAGTGATCCGGACGATCGTGTGGGTGCTGCTGCTGGTGGCGCTGCTGCTGTTCTCGATCAACAACTGGCAGGATGTCGAAGTGAAGATCTGGGAAGGCCTGATCCTCCAGACCAAGCTGCCCGCGCTGGTGCTGCTGTCCTTTTCGCTTGGCCTGCTGCCGATGTGGCTGCTGCACAAGGGCGCGGCGTGGCGCTGGAATCGGCGCATCGGCGCCCTCGAAAACTCGGTCAAGGCGGCCACATCGGCCAATCCCGCGCCGCTTGCCACCGCAACGCAACTCAACGCCCAACAGGAGCCTCCGGCAAACCCGTCATGAGCAATCCGATCTATCTCGCCCTCGATTTTCCCCGTCTCGAAACCGCCGAAGCAGTTGCCCGCAAGGTCAAGGACCATGTCGGCGGGCTGAAGCTCGGCCTCGAATTCTTCTGCGCCCACGGCCATCACGGAGTCCACGAAATCGCCAAGATCGGGCTGCCCCTGTTTCTTGATCTCAAGCTGCACGACATTCCCAACACCGTCGCCGGGGCGATGCAGGCGATCCATGTGCTGGAACCGTCGATCGTCACCGTCCACGCCTCGGGTGGGCGGGCGATGATGGAAGACGCCAAGGCCGCCGCGGGCGAGCATTGCAAGGTTGTTGCGGTCACCCTGCTGACCAGTCTCGATGAAAGGGACATGGCCGCAACCGGGATCGGCGGCAACGCGCACGACCAGGTGATGCGGCTGGCCGAACTGGCGCATGCCTCGGGCCTCGACGGGATCGTCTGCTCGGGGCACGAAGTCGCCGCGGTCCACAAGCAGTGGAAGGACGGGTTCTTCGTCGTCCCCGGCCTGCGTCCCGCCGGCGATGCGATGGGCGACCAGAAGCGCGCCGTCACCCCGCGCCAGGCCCGCGATGCCGGGGCCAGCGTGCTGGTGATCGGCCGCCCGATCGCCCGCGCGGAAGACCCGGCAGCGGCCGCCCGCGCGATCGAATCGACGCTTTAGAGCCTGATAGCATGGGATTGCACAGTCCTGACGGAGCCGATTTTGTCTTGTGGCGAGGCGTGAGGAGTGAGCGATGCCATAGCATCGTGATCGACGAGCAACGCTGTCCACGGGGCAAAATCGGCCCGCCCCGCAGGGGTTGCGCTGGGAAGCCCGCTGTCAGCGTTGCAGCTCTTGCAGGGGCAACCAGCCCCTGCCGCGCGCCGCGCCTTGCCAGCGGGCTTCCCAGCGCAATCAGGACGGTGCAATCCCATGCCATCAGGCTCTAAGTTCAGGCAGGCGAAAGCAGGGATGCGGCAAACGCGCTTCGAATTCAGGGAGTAACGCCATGAACCTGCTCAAGACTGCTCTCGTTCCGCTCACCCTTGGCCTTGGCCTGGCGCTTGCCGGCACGGCTTCGGCCCAGGGCGTCCAGCCGGCCATCGCCGCGGGCTCTACTCTCCTGTCGGTCAGCGCCGAAGGCAAGAGCACCCGAATCCCCGATCTCGCGGTGTTCGGCGCCGGGGTGGTCACCCAGGGCAGCACCGCCAGCGAGGCAATGAGCGCCAATTCGGCCGCGATGAACCGCGTGATTGCCGCGCTCAGGAAAGCCGGACTTGCCGACCGGGACATCCAGACCAGCACGATCCAGCTGAACCCGGTCTATGGCCAGCCGGTGATGGCCGCCAATGGCCAGATCGTCCAGGAACCGCGGATCGTCGGCTATCAGGCAACCAACCTGGTCTCGGTCCGCAGCCGCGACATCAAGGGTTTCGGCAAGGTGCTCGACGCGCTGGTCGCATCGGGCGCCAACCAGATCAGCGGACCCAGCTTCCAGCTGGCCGATCCCGCCGCCGCCAACGATGAAGCCCGCGTGGCGGCGATCACGACGGCCCGCGCCCGCGCCGATCTCTATGCCCGGGCGGCCGGGCTGCGGGTGGTGCGGATCGTCTCGATCAACGAGGGCGGCGGATATTCCCCGCCGATGCCGGTGATGTACGGCGCCAAGATGGCGATGGCCGATGCCGCGCCCACCCCGGTCGCCGCGGGTGAAGTCGAGGCACAGGTCAGCGTGACGGTGCAGTTCGAACTGGCGCCCTGAGCGGCGCAAGGCTAGGTCGCGGGTCATGCCTGCGCCCCTGATCAAGATCTGCGGCCTTTCGACCGCCGAAACGCTCGAAGCCGCGATTGCCGGGCGGGCCGCCTATGCGGGGCTGAACTTCTACCCGCCCTCGCCGCGTCATGTGACGCCGGGCCAGGCGGCGGGCCTTGCCGCGCAGGCCAGCGGGCGGATCAGGTGCGTCGGGGTCTTCGTCGACCCGGACGATGAATTGCTGGCCCAGGTGCTAGCCGCCGCGCCGCTCGATGCCCTGCAGTTCCACGGGCAGGAAACGCCGCAGCGCCTCGCCGAGGCGCGCGATCGGTTTGGCGTTCCGGTATGGAAGGCATTATCGGTTGCCTCGCGCGCGGATCTCGACCGCGCCGCGAGCTTTGCCGGGGCGGCGGACTTGCTGCTGCTCGATGCCAAGACCCCCAAGGGCACGCTGCCCGGCGGGATGGGTCTGTCGTTCGACTGGAACCTGCTGGCCGGCTGGAAGGCGCCCCTGCCCTGGGGTCTGGCGGGCGGGCTTTCGCCGGCCAATGTCGCGGCGGCGATCGCGGCAACCGGCGCGCCGCTGGTCGATTGCTCATCGGGTGTCGAGAGCGCACCCGGTGTCAAGGATGCCGGACTGATCGCCGCCTTCTGCGAGGCGGTGTGCTACCCATAGCAAAAGGGCGGCCCGTTGCCGGACCGCCCCTCTGTCTGGCTTGGAGCCGTGCTGCTTAGAAGCGCACGCCCACGCCGGCCACCAGCGCATCGGCGCCGACAACCATGTTGTTTTCGAAGTAGTGACGGTATTCAGCCTTCACATAGACCGGACCCGAAACCTTCTGTTCAACGCCCGCGCCCAGGTCCCACTGACCTTCGCAGCCGTCGCAGGCTTCGGTGGTGTAGCCACCGGCGCCGAACAGGCGGGTGCCTTCACCGGCCTTCATGCCGAGACGGCCGTTGAAGCCCCAGGCAACCTTGGTGCCCGAGGTGCCGATCTTGTCGCCCGAAACTTCGACGCCGGCGAAAGCGGTGGTGCCAAGGTCGAAGTCGTAACCGGCGGCAACGCCCCAGGTGTCTTCGCTCGAACCGTTCGACCAGATCACGCCGCCGCGTGCTTCGAGGCGGCCTTCGTTGGCCAGCGCCGGGGTGGCGAACGCAAGCGATGCCAGGACGGGCAGGATAAACTTCTTCATTTTCATTCTCCAACTAGAGGTGGTTGCGCCCCATTTCGGTAATGTCCTTCTAGCATTCAATTGCCTTGACGCCAGATGAACGTGGCTCGCTTTCAACAATCGAATTGCAGATTGTGACTTTCCTGCAACATTTCTTGTAAAAGTCCGCCAAAATTAGATAGAACTTGGATAAAAACGACAGAACAGGTGCAGCCTATTCATTAGGCGTTCTTACCAATAAATCAGGGTTTCCGGCTGAAGCCCGATCAGGTCGCCGGTGTGCCTCCCATTCGGCAGGGCCGCAGATGGGCCGCCCAGCCTTGCAATTCAATGAACGACCGGTTCGAAAATTACACATAGGCGACACGATGTGGCAAAATGGCCACAGATGCAGCAACCCTCTCCGCAGGCGACAGGCAGGCAAGGCGGTGCAAAGGCTGGACTTCGCCGGGGCTCTCTGCCAACGCGGCCGCGTCATGAGCACGCCACCGCAAGCAAATTCGTTCCGCAACCAGCCCGACGAACGCGGCCACTTTGGCCAGTTCGGGGGTCGCTATGTCGCCGAAACGCTGATGCCGCTGATCCTTGACCTCGAGCGGGAGTATGACCGGGCCAAGGCCGACCCGGCATTCCAGGCCGAGTTTGACGATCTGCTCGAACATTACGTCGGACGGCCCAGCCCGCTCTATTTCGCCCCCCGGCTGACCGAGGAACTGGGCGGAGCGCAAATCTGGTTCAAACGCGACGAATTGAACCACACCGGCGCGCACAAGATCAACAACTGCATCGGGCAGATCCTGCTGGCGATGCGGATGGGCAAGACCCGGATCATCGCCGAAACCGGCGCGGGCCAGCACGGGGTCGCCACCGCCACGGTCTGCGCGCGCTTCGGCCTGCCCTGCACCGTGTTCATGGGCGCGACCGATGTTGCGCGCCAGGCGCCCAACGTGTTCCGGATGAAACTGCTCGGCGCCGAAGTCCGCCCCGTAACCGCCGGTGCGGCAACGCTGAAGGACGCGATGAACGAGGCGCTGCGCGACTGGGTCGCCAATGTCCACGACACCTTCTACATCATCGGCACCGCCGCCGGCCCGCACCCCTATCCCGAACTGGTCCGCGATTTCCAGAGCGTGATCGGCAAGGAAGCCCGCGCTCAGATGCTGGCCCGCACCGGGCGTCTGCCTGATCTGCTGGTCGCCGCGATCGGCGGGGGCAGCAACGCGATCGGGCTGTTCCATCCGTTTCTCGATGATCCCTCGGTCAGGATGCTGGGCGTCGAAGCGGCCGGCTACGGCCTCGACAAGGACCACGCCGCCAGCCTTGCGGGCGGCCGCCCCGGCATCCTCCACGGCAACAAGACCTACCTGCTGCAGGACGAGGACGGCCAGATCATCGAGGGTCACTCGATCAGCGCCGGGCTCGACTATCCCGGGA
Source organism: Sphingomonadaceae bacterium (assembly GCA_046348665.1). Lineage (GTDB taxonomy): Bacteria > Pseudomonadota > Alphaproteobacteria > Sphingomonadales > Sphingomonadaceae > Novosphingobium. Next base: position 708,802 of record JAXMDV010000002.1, read on the forward strand.
TCGGGCCGGAACACGCCTGGCTCAAGGAAGTCGGTCGCGCCGACTATACCAGCGTGACGGACGACGAGGCATTGGATGCCTTCCAACTGCTCTGCCGCACTGAAGGCATCATCCCCGCACTGGAACCGAGCCACGCCATCGCCGCCGTCAAGAAAGTCGCGCCGACCATGCCGAAGGATTCGATCATCCTCGCCAACCTGTGCGGGCGCGGCGACAAGGACATCTTCTCGGTCGCGGAGCATCTGGGGGTGTCGCTATGACCCGCCTTTCCTCCGCCTTCGCCAAGGGCCACCCCGCTCTCGTCACTTTCGTCACCGGGGGCGACGGGCCGACCGCCGAGATCCTTGACGCGCTGGTCGAAGGCGGCGCCGACGTGATCGAGCTGGGGATGCCCTTCACCGATCCGATGGCCGATGGCCCGGCGATCCAGGCCGCGAACCTGCGTTCGCTCGGCGCCGGGACGACCACGGCAGACATTTTCGCGATCGCCGCCGCCTTCCGCGCGCGCCATCCCGAAGTGCCGCTGGTGCTGATGGGCTATGCCAACCCGATGACCGTGCGCGGGCCCGCATGGTTCGCCGCCGAATGCACCAAAGCTGGAGTCGACGGGATAATCTGCGTCGACATTCCACCCGAGGAGGACCAGGAACTCGGCCCCGCGCTGCGCGCCGCAGGGGTCAGCCTGATCCGCCTTGCCACCCCGACCACCGACGAGGCGCGGCTGCCCGCCGTGCTCGAAGGTTCATCGGGCTTCCTCTACTACGTCTCGGTCGCGGGTATCACCGGCATGCAGCAGGCCGCCCAGGCCAGCATCGACGAGGCGGTCGCACGGATCAAGCAGCACGCCGCGATCCCCGTCGCGGTCGGCTTTGGCGTGCGCACCCCCGAACAGGCGGGCGCGATCGCCCGGGTGGCGGACGGCGTGGTCGTCGGATCGGCGCTGGTCGACCTGGTCGGCGAACATGGCGCCAATGCCGCCGCCCCGGTCCGCGACCTGACCCGCGCGCTGGCGGATGCGGTGCATTCGGCAAGGTAGCGAATTGCGCTCGCAAAGGCGCAAAGGCGCAAAGGGGCTGCTCTCCGCCGCAGGCAGCTTTTGACAATTCATACGGAGGCGAATTCGATGCGGCTTCGCCGCTCGCACTACGCCTTCGCGCCTTTGCGCCTTTGCGAGCGCATGAAGCCCCTGTGGTTTGCCGCGAGGCTTCGCCCCTCGCAATGACGAAGGAAATGGAATAAGGCCCCCGCATGAGCTGGATTGACCGTGTTCGCAAGGCGCTGCCGTTTCAGGACAAGCGCGACACCCCCGACAACCTGTGGACGAGCTGCCCTTCGTGCAAGGAAATGCTGTTCACCAAGGAATACGAGGAAAACCTCAGCGTCTGCCCGCGCTGCGACCATCATGGCCGGATCGGCGCGGATGCCCGTTTTGCCCAGCTGCTCGATGAAGGTTTCACGGTGCTTGAAACGCCCAGGGTCAGGGAAGACCCGCTGAAGTTCAAGGACCAGAAGAAGTACCCCGACCGGCTCAAAGCCGCGCGCGCCGCCAATCCGCATCCCGATGCGCTGACCAACGCCGCCGGCGCGATCGACGGGCACAAGCTGGTCCTGGGCGTGCAGGACTTCGCCTTCATGGGCGGGTCGATGGGCATGGCCGTGGGGGCGGCATTTGTCGCGGGCGTGGACCGCGCGATCAAGGACAAGTGCGCCTATGTGATCTGCACCGCCGCCGGGGGCGCGCGGATGCAGGAAGGGATCCTGTCGCTGATGCAGATGCCCAAGGCGACCGTGGCGATCAGTCGCCTCAAGCGGGCCAGCCTGCCCTATGTCGTGGTGCTGACCGATCCGACCACCGGCGGGGTTACCGCCAGCTATGCCATGCTGGGCGACGTGCACATCGCCGAGCCCGGCTGCCTGATCGGCTTTGCCGGCCAGCGGGTGATCCAGGACACGATCCGCGAAAAGCTGCCCGAAGGATTCCAGCGCGCCGAATACCTCCACGAACACGGCATGGTCGACATGGTGGTCCACCGCCGCGACCTGAAGGCAACGCTGGCGCAATTGCTTGACTACCTGACGGCGGCGAAGGCGGCGTGAAATTCCTCCCCGACACGGGGAGGGGGACCATGCGAAGCATGGTGGAGGGGCACGGGCCGACTCGCTCTCCCCCGCGATGTTGCGCGACTACGCGGGTGCCCCTTCACCATTCTCTGCGAGAATGGTCCCCCTCCCCTGAAGGGGAGGAATGGTGAAGGACTTCGCGGTATCGGATAACCCGCGCGTCCAGGCGCAGCTTGACCGGCTTGGCGCGCTGACGCTGCCAAGCGGGCGGCTGGGGCTGGAGGTGATCCACGAACTGCTGGCGCGGCTGGGCGATCCGCACCGTGATCTGCCCCCGGTGTTCCACGTCGCGGGCACCAACGGCAAGGGCAGCACCTGCGCCTATTTGCGCGCCATGCTCGAGGCGGAGGGCTACACCGTCCACGCCGCGACCAAGCCGCACCTGGTCCGCTACAACGAACGCATCCGCGTCGCGGGAAAACTGATTTCGGACGATCTGCTGGCCGACCTGCTCAAGGAAGTGCTCGACAAGGGCGAGGATCTCTCTCCCAGCTTCTTCGAGGTCACCACAGCCGCCACCCTTCTCGCCTTTCACCGCGTTCCGGCCGATGCCTGCGTGATCGAGGTGGGCCTGGGCGGGCGGTTCGATGCCACCAATGTGCTTGATCGCCAGGCCGCCTGCGGGATCGCCACCTTGGGGATCGACCACGAGGCCTTCCTGCTGGTGCCCGAAGCGGGCGTGCCGCAGGATCCGCTGTGCCGCATCGCCTTCGAAAAGGCCGGGATCGCCCGCGCGGGAGTGCCGCTGGTGACGCAAGGTTATGCGCCCGAAGTGACCAAGGCGGTGATCGACCAGGCGATGAAAGTCGGCGCCAGAACCGCGATCCGGGGGCTCGACTGGTTTGCCGATCTGGGCGAAGCCATAGCCTATCGCGACCGGCAGGGCGAACTGGCGCTCCCCCTTCCCACCCTTGCGGGCAAGCACCAGGCCGACAACGCCGCGCTGGCGGTGGCCATGCTGCGCCACCAGTCGCGGGTCGCGGCTTCGCCAGAAGCGATGGCCAGCGGCATTCGCGCGGCGCGCTGGCCCGCGCGGTTGCAATTGCTCGGCCAGGGCCCGCTGACTGCGCTGGTGCCGGGACGCAAGGTCTGGCTCGACGGGGGGCACAACATTGATGCAGGCTTGGCGATCGCGCGGTTCTTTGGCGCTGGCGCATGGGCTTCGACAGGCTCAGCCCGAGCGGATGTAACCTCCAGCCCCGCTCAGGCTGAGCCTGTCGAAGCCGGCACCCAGCGCCTGCACCTGATCACAGGAATGCTCTCCAGCAAGGACCCGGCGGCGATCGTCGCGCCGCTCAGGGGCAAGCTGCGCAGCCTCTCGGTCGTTCCCGCGCCGGGTCACGAAGCGCACAGTCCCGAGCAGATCGCCGCCCATGCCGACCTGCCGGTGCGCGCTTTCGGCGATGTCGAGGCCGCACTGAAAGCCCTTCCGCCCGATGGCGACGTGCTGATTGCCGGGTCGCTCTACCTCGCGGGAGAAGTGCTGCGGCTCAACGGGGAATTTCCAGACTGACCGCGCGGCTCGTCCGCAGCCATTCCAGCAAGACGAAAACCACCGCCACCACCCCCATCAGCGCGGTAATCTGGAAGACATAGGCATAGCCCTGCTTGTCGATCCAGTCGCCCGCGATGCCGCGCCCCAGCCCGCCGATCAGGAAGGTCAGCGAAGACAGCAGCGCATATTGCACCGCCGTGTAGCTCTTGCTGACCACGCTTGAGAGATAGGCGACGAAGGCCGCTCCGGCGAGGCCGACCGTGGTATTCTCGATCGCGATCGCGGTCAGCAACCGCATGATGCGCGGTTCCGCCCCGGTCCAGCCGAACACCGGCACCACGATGGCATCGATCACGCGCCCGCCCAGCGCCAGGTCGGCATAGGCCAGGTTGCCGACGATCGGCAGCAGCGCACCCAGCAGCAGCGTGGGGAAGCGGCCGAAGCGGGCAAAGCAGTAGCCGCCCAGGCTGATCCCGAACATGGTCATGAAGATGCCGAACACCTTCGAGGCAAAGGCCACCTCGTCCTTGGTGTACTTCAATTCCTCAAGGTAGAACGGATAGGCGAAGCTGACCCAGACATTGTAGCACAGCGCATAGGTCAGGATCAGGCCGATCAGCACCAGCACGCCCCAACCCAGCCGTCCGGCAAATTCGGCCAGCGGCGAAACCAGCGCGGTGTAGAGGTGGTTGGCGGCGGTGCGGACCGCCGAATGATGGTGATCCTCGCTGGTCAGCACCATCTTGCCGTTGGCTTTCATCCAGTTGGTGGTCGCCGCGACGATCAGCGGGACCAGCACCGTCGCCACCACCACCCAGGGCGCGTTGTACTTGGTGAAATCGCCCACCGAAGGCGGCGGCGCGCCGGGCGCCGGGCTCAGCACCTCGTTCATGAAGGTCAGCAGCCGGCCGATCGCCCACAGCCAGCCGATTCCCACGATCGTCAGCGCCGCGGCGCGCGCGCCGGGCAGGAGTTCGCCCGGCTGGGCCAGTGCGGCGTGGAGCTTGCCCTTTTCGGGCCGCGGAGTGTCCGGCGCGCTCAGCGTCAGGAACACCAGCAGCCCCATCAGCACCGCCATGCTGCCATAGACTGCCGCCCAGCTCATCCGGGCGGCCATGAACAGCGCCAGCGCACCGCCGACGATCGAGGCCATCCGGTAGCCGAACTGGTAGACCGGGCTGAGCAGCTCGATCGGCACCGCATCGTCCGCCACCTCGATCCGCCATGCATCGACCGCAACGTCCTGCGTCGCCGAAGCGAGCGCCCCGGCAAAGGCGAAATAGGCGAAAGTGCCGATGTCGGCGGCGGGATCGGTGAAAACCATGCCGGCCAGCGCCAGCACCAGCACCGCCTGGCACAGCACAATCCAGCTCCGCCGCCGGCCAAGCCGTTCCAGCAAGGGCAGCTCGAACCGGTCCACCACCGGCGACCACAGGAACTTGAAGGCATAGGACAGCCCGATCCAGCTCAGCACGCCGATCGTCGCCATCTTGATCCCCACCTCGCCCAGCCAGGCGGTTACCGTGCCGACCAGCAGGGCATAGGGCAGGCCCGAGGAGAAGCCGAAGCCCAGCATGCAGGCCGACTTGCGGTTCTGCAGCGCAACCGCGAGCAATTTCAGGCCCTTGGGACGTTCAGGTTTTGCGGCGATTTCGGCCATCGGGATCCTCTTGCTGACTTGTCCGCAAGCCTAGCGGCGAATTGCGCTATGCCTAGTCCCGATCGAGAGGACAACCGCCCGTCATCCTCCGGCCGGGCGTGGCGAAGACCAACCGCAACGCTTCCCCCGCGGCGCGGCAGCGGCTAAGGCGCGCGCATGACCAATCAAGAGAATCCCCGTGAGGGCGATCGGATCGCGAAATTGCTGGCCCGCGCCGGCGTGGCCAGCCGCCGCGAAGTCGAACGCATGATCGCCGAGGGCCGCATCAGGATCGGCGAGGAAGTGGTGACCACTCCGGCAACGCTGCTTACCAGCCTCAAGGGCGTGAGCGTGGATGGCAAGCCGGTGAAAGCCCCCGATCCGGCGCGGCTGTTCGCCTTCCACAAGCCCGCCGGCCTGATCACCGCCGAACACGACCCCGCTGGACGGCCGACGATCTACAACGCGCTGCGCAATGCCCTGCCCGAAAATGCCGGGCGGGTGATGCCGGTCGGCCGCCTCGACTTCAACACCGAGGGGCTGCTGCTGCTGACCAACGACGGCGGCTTGAAGCGGGCGATGGAGCTGCCCAGTTCAGGCATTCCGCGCACCTACCGCGCGCGCACGTTCGGCGATGTCACGCAGGAACAGCTCGAAGCGCTGATCGAGGGGATCGAGATCGACGGCGTGCGCTATGGCCAGATCAACGCCAACCTGGAACGCTCGACCGGGCGCAACCGCTGGATCGAGGTGACGATCACCGAAGGCAAGAACCGCGAAGTGCGGCGGGTGCTGGAGCATCTCGGGCTGGAAGTCAGCCGTCTGATCCGCACCGCCTATGGCCCGTTCGAACTGCTCGACCTGCCGCGCGGCGCGGCGGTGGAAATCCGTCCGCAGGATCTGGAGCGTTTCATGCACGGGCTCAAGCTTGGCACTGCACCCCGTGCGCCGCAGGACCATGCCCGCAACCGCGTGCTGCGCGGCCGCCGCAAGTGAGGGTGATCGCAGGCCAGTGGCGCGGCCGCAGGCTGGTTGCGCCGGTTGGAGAAACGACCCGGCCGACCGCCGATCGCACCCGCGAGACGCTGTTCTCGATGCTGGTCAGCCGGCTTGGCAGCTTCGAGGGACTGGCCGTGGCGGACCTGTTTGCCGGCTCGGGCGCGCTCGGGATCGAGGCGCTGTCGCGCGGTGCGGCAAGCTGCATCTTCGCCGAGCAGGACCCTGCCGCGATCCGGGCTTTACGAAGTAATCTCAGTAACTTGCAGGCCACTCCTCAAAGTGATGTGAGGGCGGTCTCGGTCCTCTCGCTGGGTCCGGCCAAGGCGCCGCTGGACCTCATCCTGCTCGATCCGCCGTACCGTTCTGGTGCGGGCGAGGTGGCGCTGGACAAGCTGCAGCGGCTGGGCTGGATCGGCGCGGCGACGTGGATCAGCCTGGAAACCGCCGGTGATGAAGTGCCGCGGGTGAAAGGCCTGGAAATCGATGCCGAACGCAAGGTCGGCAAGGCGCGGCTGACCCTGTTCAGGATGCCGGACGCGACAGGCTGACCCCCAGAAAAGTGAGGATTCCCGCGGCGGCCAGCAGGAGGCCGATCGAACCGCCATGCCCCATGTTGGTCATCTGCTTGGCGAGCAGCGGGGTGACCGCGCCGCCCAGAATCCCCCCCGCATTGAAGGCGACTGAAACCCCGCTGTAACGCACCTGGACGGGGTAGAGCTGCGCCAGGAACCCGCCAAGCGGGCCATAGACGAAGCCCATCGTGAACAGCGCGAGCGCAAGCGTCGCGAACACCGCCGCAGCCGATCCTGATTGCAGACCAGGCCCGAACACCAGCCCCACGGCAACGGTGCCCAATGCCCCCGCCAGCAGCACCCGGCGCGCACCCAGGCGGTCCGACCACCATGCCGCCAGCACGATCCCCAGCGCAAGGAAGCAGTTCGCGCCGAGTTGCAGGGTCAGGAAATTTTCGCGGCTGAAACCCAACTGCCTGGTGCCAAGGTCAAGCGCAAAGGCGGTCGAAAGATAGAACAGCGCAAAGCAGGCGACCACCGCCGCGCTGCCCGTCAGCACCGCGCCCCAATGGCCGCGCAGCAAGGTGCCCAGCGGCACCGCCGGCGGCGGGCTATGCCTCAGCGCCTCGCGAAAGGCGGGGGTCTCGCCAAGGTTGAGCCGCACCCACAGGCCGATGCCCACCAGCACCGCGCTGGCAAGGAACGGCACCCGCCAGCCCCAGGCGAGGAAATCGCCATCGCTCAGCCCCAGCCCGAGCAGCAGGAACAGCCCGTTGGCGGCGAGGAATCCCACCGGGGCGCCGAGCTGCGGCGCAGCGCCGAAGCGCGCTTCCCAGCCCCTGGGTGCATTCTCCACCGCCAGCAGCGCCGCCCCGCCCCATTCGCCGCCCAGCCCGAAACCCTGCCCGAAGCGCAGCAGGCACAGGAGCAGCGGCGCGAGGAACCCGGCGCTGGCATAGCCCGGCAGGAAGGCGATCAGCAGCGTCGAAAGCCCCATCAGCAGCAGCGAGGCAACCAGCGTTGCCTTGCGGCCCACGCGGTCGCCGAAATGGCCGAACGCCACCGCCCCGATCGGCCGCGCCAGGAAAGCGATGCCGAAGACCATGAAAGCCTGGATCCCTTGCGCCTCGGGACTGCTCGAAGGAAAGAACAGCGCCCCGAAGACCAGCGCGGTCGCGGTTGCGAAGACATAGAAATCATAGAATTCCACTGCGGTCCCGGTCAGGGCGGCAGTCAGGACACGGGCGTTCTGGCGGATCGGATGCATCGCCGCCATCGGTTGCGGCAGGCCGGGGAACTGTCAACCGAAACAATGCTGGGCAAAGTTGAAGCTTCGCTTCCGCCCTTGCGCCGGGCGCGCGCGTTCCCTACCTGTTCGCGGGTGCAACTCCCATCCGATTCCGTTCCCGACCCGCTGCTCGACGGGCTGAATGCGCCCCAGCGCGAGGCCGTGCTTGCCACCGAAGGCCCGGTGCTGATGCTGGCCGGGGCCGGCACAGGCAAGACAGCGGCGCTGACCGCGCGGCTGGCGCACATCATCCGCGGCCGGCTCGCCTGGCCGAGCGAAATCCTCTGCGTGACCTTCACCAACAAGGCCGCGCGCGAGATGAAGGAGCGGGTCGGCCAGCTGCTCGGCCCCGGGGTCGAAGGGCTGCCGTGGCTGGGCACCTTCCACGCCATTGCCGCCAAGCTGCTGCGCCGCCATGCCGAACTGGCGGGGCTGCAATCGAACTACACGATCATCGACACCGACGATCAGCTGCGCGTCCTCAAGCAGCTGATCCAGGCCGAAGGGCTCGATGAAAAGCGCTGGCCCGCGCGCCAATTGGCCCAGTGCATCGATCGCTGGAAGAACCGCGGACTCAACCCCGAGGATCTTTCCGCCGCCGATGCCGAAAGCTATGCCAATGGCCAGGGGCAGAAATTCTACCGGCTTTACCAGGACCGGCTGAAAGCGCTCAATGCCTGCGATTTCGGCGATCTGCTGCTCCACATGCTCAACGTGCTGAGGAAGCACCGCGACGTGCTGGAAATGTACCAGCAGCGCTTCAAGTACATCCTGGTCGACGAATACCAGGATACCAACCAGGTCCAGTACCTGTGGCTGCGGCTGCTGGCGCAGCTGCGCAAGAATATCTGCGTGGTTGGCGACGACGACCAGTCGATCTATTCATGGCGCGGCGCGGAAGTTGCCAATATCCTCAAGTTCGAAAAGGATTTTCCCGGCGCCAAGGTGATCCGGCTTGAGCAGAACTATCGCTCCACCCCGGACATTCTTGCCGCGGCTTCCGGCCTGATCGACGCCAACAGCCAGCGGCTGGGCAAGACCTTGTGGACCACGCGCGGCGGGGGTGACAAGGTTCGCGTGATCGGCGTGTGGGACGGCCCCGAGGAAGCCCGCCGCGTGGGCGACGAGGCCGAACGGCTTGAGCGCGAGGGTGCATCGCTATCGCAAATGGCGATCCTGGTTCGCGCCCAGTTCCAGACCCGCGAGTTCGAGGACCGCTTCATCGCGATCGGGCTGAATTACAAGATCGTCGGCGGTTTCCGCTTCTACGAGCGCGCGGAAATCCGCGATGCCCTCGCCTATCTGCGGCTGATCGCCCAGCCCAGCGACGACCTTGCGTTCGAGCGGATCTACAACACCCCCAAGCGCGGGCTTGGCGACAAGGCACTGGAAAAGATGCACCGCCACGCCCGCACGCGCGGCATTCCGCTGAGCCTGGCGGCGGCCGAACTGGTCGATACCGACGAACTGCCCGCCCGTGCCCGCAACACGCTGTTCGCCTTCATGCGCGATGTGGCGCGCTGGCGCGACCTTGCTAAACAGACCACCCCGGCGGAACTGGCGCGCACGGTGCTTGATGAAAGCAGCTACACCGCCGCGTTGCAGGCTGAAAAGAGCGCGGAAAGCGCGGGGCGGCTGGAAAACCTGGCCGAACTGGCGCGCGCGATGGAAGACTACGAGACGCTGGGCGACTTCCTTGAGCATGTCAGCCTGGTGATGGACAACGACGCCGCCGACGATGCCGAAAAGCTGACGATCATGACGATCCACGCCGCCAAGGGGCTGGAATTCGATCATGTCTTCCTGGTCGGATGGGAAGAAGGCGTCTTCCCCAGCCAGCGCGCGCTTGACGAAGGCGGGCTTTCCGCACTGGAGGAGGAACGCCGGCTTGCCTATGTCGCGATCACCCGCGCGCGGCGGCGCTGCACGATCCTCCACGCGGCGAACCGGCGGATCTATGGCCAGTGGACCAGCTCGATCCCCAGCCGCTTCATCGCCGAATTGCCCGAAGCCCATGTCGAGCAGGAAACCACGCTATCGGGCGGCGCATCGCTGTGGCGCGCGCAGTGGAGCGAGGCGAGCGATCCCTTCGCCCATGTCGCGCGCGGTACGGGCCGCGGCCCCGGCTGGCAGCGCGCCACCACCCGCGATTTCGATCCCACCCCCAAGCGGCTCCAGGAAGCAACCCGCAGCGCCGCCAGCTTTGCCGCGAAGCCGCGCAGCGATCTTGGCGTGGGCAGCCGCGTGTTCCACGAAAAGTTCGGCTACGGCACCGTCACCGCGCAGGAAGGCAACAAGCTGGAGATCGAATTCGAAAGCGCAGGGCAGAAGCGGGTGATCGACAACTTCGTGAAGCTGGCGGATTAGACTTTCGCGGCCGAGCCTTCACGGCCACCGCCCACCCACAGTCCGCGCTGCACGTGCAGCTGGGTCGGCGCAAGATCGGTGAACTCGCGGACTGGCAGGTTTTCGGCCTTTGCGAAATCGAGCAATATCCGCCGAGCTTCGGGCACGTCCCCGGTCAGCGTGCCGGGATTCATGTCGCAATTGTCGAGATAGATCGTCCCGCCCGCGGCAAGATGCGCGATGGCGAACCGCGCACAATCATCGCGGTAGGAACCATCGATCATGATCAGATCGAATTCCTGGTCCGGTGCAAGTCCGGTGTAGGCACTGCGGTCTGGCGCAAACCTGAGTTCGACGTTGGCGTGGCGGGCCAATTGCTCGCTGACCATGTCGTGCCAGTCCCGGTTGTCCTCGATCGAGCAGACCGAACCAGCGTGGCGCGCGTACCACGCTGTCGACATGCCCGAACCGAATTCAAGAACCCGGCTGTGCTTGTTCAGGAATCTCGCAAGCAGGGCTTGGGCATCGTAGGAAATCCAGGGCTTTGGCACCCGGTAGCCAAAGAGCAGGCGCATGGCTCCGCTGAGCAGGGCGCGCGGCCCATTGCGGAGCAGCGGCCCGGTTGCGATCCGCCGGCCGAGTTCGTCATGCAGCCTGGAACGCCTTGTCTCGCCGCCGGCAATGAGTTTGCGAAGCAAGGTCATCGAACCACAAGACCGGCGCGGCGCGGGGCCTTTTCGGCCCTGGCCTTGCGCAGCCCGATCCCGCCGCGGTGCAGCTGGTGCTGCCGTAAATGCCTGAATTTCCGAATCATTACCGAGGCTTATCAACCTCGCCACGCAAAAAGGCAACAGAGCGGAGATCGAATTCGAGATTGCGGGAGCGAAGCGGCCGATCATCAGCCTTGTGCGGGCGGCGGACTGAAGCGAAACGCAACTGGTCCTGCCCCTGACTCCGGAGGCTCTGCCCCTGACTCCGTCCATGCTGAGCTTGTCGAAGCACTGCCTTCTTCTTCGGGCCTCAGGGGTGGCTGATTGAAAGGGCGATCCTTCGACAAGCTCAGGATGGACGGGTTGTGGGGATTCAGGAATTCAGCTCCCTGTCGAGGCTTGCAATGTTTCAAAATCCACGCCGTCACCCCGGGCTTGACCCGGGGTCCCGCTTTTTACGCACCGGCGGGCCAGTAGCGGGACCCCGGGTCAAGCCCGGGGTGACGGTTCAAACTGGAGGTTCAATCTCGAGCAGGATGACTCAGATCGAGGTGGTCGCTCACTTGACCATCACGGATAGTCTATAGCGCCGAAACCCCAAGGAAACTCGGCACCGGGCCGTTCCAAACGCCGGGTTCGTCGGCCTCGTCCGCCTCGCGGCGGGGGGCGGCCTTGGGGGGCTTGGTGCCGTCGCGCCTGGGGCGGTCCTGGCGGGGCTTTTCGTCCCGCTCGTCCTGAGCCGGTCGAACGGCGCGCGGGGCCTTTTCGGCCTTGGCCTTGCGCGGTTCGCGTTCCTCGCGGGGCCTGCGTTCGGCCTTTTCAGCCCGGCCGCCGCTCTCGACTTCGAACACCGGCAGTTTCGCCCCGGTCAGCTTCTCGACATTCTCGATCGCTTCGGCATCTTCGGGCGCGATCAGGGTGAAGGCGCGGCCGGTGGCGCCGGCGCGGCCGGTGCGGCCGACGCGGTGGACATAGTCGTCCGGGTGCCACGGCGTGTCGAAGTTGAAGACGTGGCTGACGCCCTTGATGTCGAGCCCGCGCGCGGCGACGTCGGAGCAGACCAGGATATTGACCGCGCCGTCCTTGAAACGCTGCAGTTCGGCGAGGCGCTGCGGCTGGTCCATGTCGCCGTGGATTTCGGTGCTGGCAAAGCCGTGGCGCTGCAGGCTCTTGTTCAGCTCGCGCACCGTGGTCTTGCGGTTGCAGAAGATCATCGCGGTGGCGACATCGTCGGCCGTGAGCAGCTGGCGCAGCACGTCGCGCTTCACGCGGCTGGAGGCGACCGGCACCTTGAACTGCGCGATGTTGGTGTTGGTCGACGCGGGGCGCGCAACCTCGATATACTTGGGATTGCTGAGGAACTTGTCGGCCAGCTTCTTGATCGGCGGCGGCATGGTCGCGCTGAACAGCAGGGTCTGGCGGTTGGCGGGAAGCTTGGAACAGATCGTCTCGATATCGGGGATGAAGCCCATGTCGAGCATCCGGTCAGCCTCGTCGATCACCAGCAGGTCGCAGCCGGTGAGCAGGATCTTGCCGCGTTCGAACAGGTCCATCAGCCGGCCCGGGGTGGCGATCAGCACGTCGACCCCTTCGTTGAGCGCCTTGACCTGATCGCCCATCTGCACGCCGCCGATCAGCAGCGCCATCTTGAGATCGTGGTTCTTGCCGTAAGCCTCGAAGTTTTCGGCCACCTGGGCGGCGAGTTCGCGGGTCGGCTCGAGGATCAGGCTGCGCGGCATCATCGCGCGGCGGCGGCCGTGGGCCAGGATGTCGATCATCGGCAGAACGAAGCTGGCGGTCTTGCCGGTCCCGGTCTGCGCGATCGCGATCAGATCCTTCATCATCAGCACCGAGGGAATGGCCTGGGCCTGGATCGGCGTGGGCGTGTCATACCCCTTCGCGGTGACCGCGCTGAGCAATTCGTCTGACAGGCCGAGATCGGCGAACTTCATGGGCATACTTCGATGAGAGGAAACGAACGGAGCCGCAGCGGCGTTACCCCCTTGCGGCCCGCGCGCGCCCTAGTCGCAAGAGGGGGTCGGAGTCAAGAAAACCGGCGCATCGTGCCCGGCAATCAGCCGCCAAGCTGGACGATCTGGCGAAAGCCGGTGACCTGGCAGCTGGCCCCGCTGCGCGATTGCAGCGCATCGCGATCGGTGCAGACCTGGCCATCGGCGTTGCGCTTGATCAGCAGGCCCGAATAGAACTGGCGCGCCTGGCAGCCCTTTTCGAGCTGCGCGGTGACCATCCGCTGATCGCGCAGGATCAGCAGCAGCTTGTCGTTGGTGACCGGCTGAACCCCGAAAATCGCGCTGATCGGCAGGCACTTGCCAAACTTGCGCTCGATAAAGCGAGGCTCGGCCCCATCGTCGAAACCTTGGGCAAAAGCCGCCGACTGCATCGGCGCCGGCGCGGGGCGCGGCGTGATCCGGATCGTGACGCTTTGCTGGATGCTGACCTGCTCGGCCACCGGGACAGCCCCCGGATCGGCCGGCTGAAATGCCGAAGGCGCGACCTCTCCCCCGCCCAGCACGGGAAGCACCATCACCAGTGGCGCAAGCATCTGCACGAGAAGATTCATCGACCCGTCAATTAACCCTGATCCTTGAACCACCGCTTAACCCGACAATTCGCGGGATCAAGCCCCTCTGGCCTATTCGGTGCGCTCTGTGCCATAGCCGCGGGCGATGAGCGGCCCCGACCAGACCTTTCTCGATGCCGCCGCCGCGCTGCTGGGCGCGCGCGGGTTCACCCGCGATGCAGACCTGCTGGCCCCGTGGCTGACCGACTGGCGCGGGCGCTATGCCGGGCAGACCTGTGCGCTGGCATCGCCCGCCGACACCGCCGAAGTGGCCGAACTGGTCAAGCTTTGCGCCCGCCACCGGGTCGCCATCGTCCCGCAGGGCGGCAACAGCGGGATGTCGGGCGGGGCAACGCCCGATGCCAGCGGCGCCCAGCTGCTGCTTTCGCTGCGGCGGTTGCGGGGAATCGGCCCGGTGGACCTTGCCGCGCGGCAGGTAACCTGCGGCGCCGGCGTGATCCTGCAGGATCTGCACGCGGCGGCCGAAGCGGCTGGCTTGCGTTTTCCGCTGACCCTGGGCGGCAAGGGCTCGGCGACGGTCGGCGGGCTGGTCTCCACCAATGCCGGGGGAACCCAGGTGCTGCGCCACGGATCGATGCGCGCGCTGACGCTGGGGATCGAGGCGGTGCTGGCCGATGGATCGGTCTATCGCGCGCTCACCCCGCTGAAGAAGGACAACCGCGGGTTCGATCTCAAGCAGCTGTTCATCGGCGCGGAGGGCACGCTGGGGGTGATCACCGCGGCGACGCTGCGGCTGGTCCCGGCGCTGGCCGGGCGGCGGGTGGTCTGGGCCGGACTTTCCAGCATCGAGGCCGCGCGCGAGCTGCTGGTGCTGGCCGAAGGCATGGCCGGCGAAAGGCTTGAGGGGTTCGAGGTGATTCCCGATACCTGCCTTGCCGCAGTGCTGGACCACCTGCCCGATGCCCGCGCGCCGCTTACCGGAAGCCATGCCTGGCACGCGCTGATCGAGCTGGCGAGCGATGACCCGCAGCAGGATCTCGAGGCACTGGCGCTCGGCCTGCTTGGCCCGGCGCTTGAGCGCGGGATCATCGCCGACGCCGCGATCGCGCAGAGCGAGAGCCAGGCCGAAGCGTTCTGGACCCTGCGCGAATCGATTTCATCCGCGCTGCGCGCCAAGGGCGCGGCGGTTCAGCACGACATCGCCGTGCCGGTTGCCGATATGGCCGCCTTCATCGCGATGGCGATCCCGGCGATCGAGGCCGAGTTTCCCGGCTGCCGGGCCTTTGCCTTTGGCCACCTCGGCGATGGCAACGTCCATTTCCACGTCACCGCCCCGCCCGGCGCGGTGCGCGGCGAGTGGGAGCCGGATCAGGGCAAGGCGGCGAGCCGCAGGGTCCACGATCTTGTCACCGAATGGCGCGGGACGATTTCCGCCGAGCACGGCATCGGCCAGATGAAGCGCGAGGAGCTTGGCCGGCTTGGCGATCCGGTGGCGCTGGCGATGATGGGCCGGGTCAAGGCGGCGCTCGATCCGCAGGGGCTGATGAACCCCGGAAAGCTGCTGCCGCTTGCGCCCGGCGGCGCCAGCGCCTAAAGGCGCGGTTTCGCGCCGGGCCTGACCGGCTGGACTGCCACTATTACCGGAGATTACCCATGGCCAGCGCGCCCCAAGCCGCCAACCTGCCGATGTTCTACCAGGACCTGATGCCGCTCAACAGCCGCGATCACGCGACCTGGAGCAGCCGCACCACCGAAAACGCCAAGTGGCTGGTCGGCCAGCACGCGGTGCCGCTGACCGCCGAGGAATTCGTCCACGCCTCGCGCCACTATCCGGTGATCTTCTCGATCAGCGACAACCCGGTGCCGCTGGCGCTGATGGGCCTCAACGAAAACGTCAACGTCTTCTTCGACGACGAGGGCAAGCTGACCAGCCCGGTCTATGTCCCGGCCTATGCCCGGCGCTATCCCTTCATGCTCGCCAAGCTGACCCCGGACACCGAAGAGCTGTCGCTGTGCTTCGACCCGACCAGCGACCTGATCGGCGAATTCGCCGACGGCACCGCGCTGTTCACCGATGGCGAGCCCAGCGAGGCCTGCCAGGCGACGCTCGATTTCTGCCGCAACTTCGAGGAAGCCGGTTTCCGCACCACCTCGTTCGTCGAGGAACTGCAGAAGCACAACCTGCTGATGGACGGCGAAGTCTCGATCCAGCAGCCGGGCAGCGAACAGCCGTTCGTCTATCGCGGCTTCAAGATGATCGACCAGGAAAAGCTGCGCGACCTGCGCGGTGACGTGCTGCGGACCATGAACCAGAACGGCATGCTGGCGCTGATCTATGCCCACCTGTTCAGCCTCGATCACATGAGCGAGATTTTCGGCCGCCAGGTGCAGCTCGGCAAGGGTCCGATCCCGGCGCCTGCCGCCTGATCGATTCGCATTGCGCAATAAAGAGGCGCGGTTCCGGCAATGGGCCGGAATCGCGCCTTTTTCGTTGCCCGTCGAAGTCAGCCCTTGCGCCATGCCTGCAACAGGCCTATTTTGGCTGCTGTCTTGCTGGCGCTTCCCTCATGGCCCGGCCGGACATTGGTGCACCTTGGTGCACCTCCTCCCTGAACCTTGGCCACCTCGTGCTTTTTGCACGGGGTGGTTTTTTCATGGCGGTCACTCGGCCGCGCTGGGCCAGGCGTTGAGGCGGCCAAGATCGGCCACTTCGGCCGCCAGCCGCCGCACCAGCCCCGCCAGCAGGCCCGCCATCGCGGCAAATCCCTGGCCCGGTTCGACCAGCCGCGTATCGAGATAGCTTGACCGGTCGATCTCGAGCTGCAGTGCATGCAGTCCCTCGTCCGGACGGGCGTGGCGTTCGAGCACATAGCCGCCGGCATAGGGCCGGTTGTGCGCCGCACCGCGCCGCATTTCGGCAAAATAGCCAAAGCAGCTGCCGACCAGCGCACCGTGGCAGGCCGCGCCGAACCGGTCGCCCAGCACGAATTCGGGTGCCGGTTGGCCGCCCTTGAAGCCCAGCGGCGGCATCGAATGCAGGTCGATCAGCAGCGCCGCGCCCCAACGCCCGCGCAGCCCCGCCAGCGTTTCGGCCAGGCAGGCATGATAGGGCGCATGGATCGAATCGATCCGCGCGGCGAGGTCTTCCTCGTCATGGCGCCGCTTCCACAGCTCGCCCAGCCCCGGCAGGCGGCGCGGGATCAGGCCCAGCCCGCTGCGCACCCGCATTCCGGGCGTATAGCTGCCCAGGCTGTCCGGGCGTCCGCGCGCGAACATGTCCCAATCGACATCGTCGGTCGCCCGGTTGAGGTCGATCATCGCCCTTGGCGCATGGGCCACCAGCAGGCTCGCCCCGGTCTCGCGCGCGACCAGTTCGGCCAGCCGGTCGACATAACGGTCCTCGAGCCGCAGCGCGGCAAAGCCGGGATTGCGCATCCGTTCCAGCAGGGTGCCGGGATAGGCCCGCCCCGCATGCGGAACCGCGATCAGCACCGGCAGCGCCGAAGGTTCGCGCAAGGTCAGCCGATAGGCCGGCATCCCGGCGGATCCGGGGATCGACCCGCCTTCCACCTGCCGCGAATCGGTCGAACTTCTGCTGGGCGAATCCATCGGCCCAAGCTGGCCTGCGCGGCAGCCTGTGTCAAAGCTGGTCACCCGCGAAATGCAGGCGGGATTGTTAACCCGCAGGGTGTATAGCCTGCCCTCGAAGCGCGAACCCGCGCCACTGTTGCTGCAACCCATGTATCGGAAAGACGCGCCGCGATGATCCGCATCCTGCTTGCCGAAGACGAAGAAGCCATGCGCACCTATCTGGCGCGCGCGCTGGAAAACGCCGGCTACGACGTGACCGCGGTCGATCGCGGCACCCTGGCGGTGCCGCTGCTCGAAGACGGTGAATACGATCTGCTGCTGTCCGATATCGTCATGCCCGAAATGGACGGGATCGAACTGGCCCAGCGCTGCGCCGAAGTCAGCCCCACCACCAAGGTGATGTTCATCACCGGTTTCGCCGCGGTAACGCTCAAGGCCAGCCGCGAAGCGCCCCAGGCCAAGGTGCTGTCCAAGCCGTTCCATCTCAAGGACCTGGTGATGGAAGTGGAACGCATTTTCGGCCAGCAGGCGCAGGCGAGCGTTTAGGGCCTGAGGCCTTAATTCAAGCCATCGTCATTGCATCGAATCGCATTGCCCCTATCCGTCGGGCAGGGGCTATGCGATGCAGGATCACCAAACTCTATCCCGTCACCCCGGGCTTGACCCGGGGTGACGGTTCAAGATGAAGCAGGTTGAGATCGGATTGAGGCGGTTTCTCCGCTCCCGGACGGAGGAGACGTTGGGGTAAAGGGCCCACGCCGATGTCGCCCCCCCACCCCCGGCCCCTCCCTTTGGGAGGGAGGAGACCGCGTCAAACATCAAGCACTAAGCCATAGTCATTGCGAGCGCAGCGAAGCAATCCAGGGGCGGTTCAGCGCGACTCCTGGATTGCTTCGCTACGCTCGCAATGACGAAGGTGTTGGGGGTTGCTATGACGAAGGCATGGGGGTTGCCATGACGACGGCGTGGGGGGTGCAATGACGAAGGTGTGGGGTGCAATGACGAAGGTGTGGGGTGCAATGACGACGGCGTGGGGGGTGCCATGACGGACTTGTTGGGGGTTGCCATCTGCGAAAGGCCCCGCTAATGGCGCACCCCTGTCAGGGGCGACGGCCCCTGGCAGAACCGGATGGTGCCGGGCGTATAGCTCAGTGGTAGAGCACTATGTTGACATCGTAGGGGTCGCAAGTTCAATCCTTGCTACGCCCACCATTCGAGACACAAAGGGCGGCCATTGGCCGCCCTTTTTGCTAGTTCCTCCCCTCCCGCATGCGGGAGGGGCCGGGGGAGGGATTGTTCGGGCGGCGGCTAACAGGCCCTCCCCTGGCCCCTCCCGTAAACGGGAGGGGAATCCAAGGTGCGGCGCGCTTTGCTTGCCGCGTCTTTTCCTATTTGCCCTTCCAGTTGGGCTTGCGCTTTTCGGCGAAGGCGGCGGCGCCTTCGCGGGCGTCTTCGCTCATGAACACATGCCCCACCAGGGCGCCCTGCTTGGTCCACATCTCATCATCGCTCCAGGTGTGCGACTGGCGAATCACCGCCTTCGAGGCGATCAGCGCCAGCGGGCCGTTGGCGGCAACCGTGCGGGCCAGTTCCTTGGCGCCTTCGATCGAAGGGCCTTCGACAACCCGGTTGACCAGCCCCAGGGCAAGCGCGCGCGGGGCATCGATGAAATCGCCGGTCAGCGCCAGTTCCATCGCGATCCGCGGCGGGATCTGGCGCGGCAGCTTGATCAGTCCGCCCGCAGCGGCGGCAAGGCCGCGCTTGGCTTCGGGAATGCCGAACTTCGAGCCCGCGTTGGCGACGATCAGATCGCAGCTGATCGCCAGTTCGAGGCCGCCCGCCAGCGCATAGCCGTCAACCGCGGCGATCACCGGCTTCGACGGGGTCCATTCGGTCAGCCCGCCAAACCCGCGGCCTTCGATGCTGGGGCGTTCGCCGCGCAGGAAGCCCTTGAGGTCCATGCCTGAGCAGAAAGTGCCGCCCGCTCCGGTGAGGATCGCGCAGGACAGGCTGCTGTCGGATTCGAGCCGGTCCATCGCCGCGGAAATCCCTTCGGCCTGGGCCTTGTTCATCGCGTTCTTGGCTTCGGGCCGATTCATCGTGACGATCAGCACGCCGTCTTCGACTTCGGTCAGGACCGCATTTTCATCGCTCATCTTGGTGATCCTCTCGGTTGGGTTTAACCGTTCGATTAAGCCGCACGAAGGGACTCGTCCAGCCCTTACTTGCGCGGCGAGCGCGCCGTGCTAAGGGGGGCGCGAAAATCCTCCCCGGGGAAAGAGAGCAGGTATGGCCAAGATCAAGGTGAAGAACCCCGTCGTCGAGCTCGATGGCGATGAAATGACCCGCATCATCTGGCAGTGGATTCGCGAACGGCTGATCCTGCCCTACCTTGATGTCGACCTGAAATATTACGATCTCGGCGTCGAAAAGCGCGACGAGACGAACGACAAGATCACCGTCGATGCCGCCAACGCGATCAAGCAGTACGGCGTCGGCGTGAAGTGCGCCACGATCACCCCGGACGAAGCCCGGGTCGAGGAATTCAAGCTCAAGAAGATGTGGAAGAGCCCGAACGGCACGATCCGCAACATCCTGGGCGGCGTGGTGTTCCGCGAACCGATCGTGATGCAGAACGTGCCGCGGCTGATACCCGGCTGGACCGATCCGATCGTGGTCGGCCGCCACGCCTTCGGCGACCAGTACAAGGCGACCGACTTCGTGGTTCCCGGCCCGGGCAAGCTCCGGCTCGTCTGGGAAGGCGACGATGGACGGAAGATCGACGAGGAAGTGTTCCACTACCCCTCCCCGGGTGTGGCGCTGGCGATGTACAACCTCGACGATTCGATCCGCGATTTCGCGCGCGCCAGCTTCAACTACGGGCTGGGCCTGGGCTGGCCGGTCTATCTTTCGACCAAGAACACCATTCTCAAGGCCTATGACGGGCGCTTCAAGGACCTGTTCCAGGAAGTGTTCGACAACGAGGGCTTCAAGGCAAAGTTCGACGCGGCCGGGATCGTTTACGAACACCGCCTGATCGACGACATGGTCGCTTCGGCGCTCAAGTGGTCGGGCAAGTTCGTCTGGGCCTGCAAGAACTATGACGGCGACGTCCAGTCCGACCAGGTCGCGCAGGGCTTCGGCAGCCTGGGCCTGATGACCTCGGTGCTGATGACCCCCGATGGCAAGACCGTGGAGGCCGAAGCCGCGCACGGCACCGTCACCCGCCACTTCCGCCAGCACCAGCAGGGCAAGCAGACCAGCACCAATCCGATCGCCAGCATCTTCGCCTGGACCCGCGGGCTGATCTATCGCGGCAAGTTCGATGGCACCCCCGATGTGGTGCGCTTTGCCGAAACCCTCGAAAAGGTCTGCATCGACACGGTCGAAGGCGGACAGATGACCAAGGACCTTGCGATCCTGATCGGTCCCGACCAGCCGTGGCTGACCACCGAGGGCTTCTTCGAGGCGATCGTGCAGAACCTCGAAACCGAGATGAAGAACTGGCAGTAAGCTGTCTGCCTGCGCACACAGGGGGCGGCGGGAGCGATCCTGCCGCCCCTTTTGCATGGCGCGCGGGTGACAAGCGGCGGGGCCTTGCCCATAAGGGGGCATGGCCGCCCCCCATTCCCTGATCTCCACCTCTCCGCTGTCCGATGCCTTGGTAATCCTTGCCGCGGCGGGGATCGTGATCCCGCTGTTTGCCCGGTTCCGCATCACGCCGGTGATCGGCTTCATCCTGGTCGGCATCCTTGTCGGCCCGTTCGGGCTGGGCGCCTTTGCCGCCGAACATGACTGGCTGTCGTGGATCACCATCAGCGAGGCCGGGCGGCTGGAGCCATTCGCCGAATTCGGGATCATCCTGCTGCTGTTCTCGATCGGGCTGGAGCTGTCCTTCGCCCGGCTCTGGGCGATGCGGCGCGAGGTGTTCGGGATGGGCGCAAGGGAACTGTTCGCATCGGCCCTGCTGATTGCGCTGGTCCTGCTGATGCTGGGCAATTCGCTGGCAACCGCGTTGGCGCTGGGCCTTGCGCTGGCCCTCTCCTCGACCGCGCTGGTGCTCAAGATCGCCGATACCCGAACGCCGGTTGGCCGCTCGGCGCTGGCCATGCTGCTGTTCGAGGACATCGCGCTGGTGCCGATCATCTTCCTGCTCGGCGCGCTGGGCCGGGGCGACGAGGCGCAGGACCTGGCCGACCTGCTGCGCACGCTGGTGCTGGGCGCGCTGGTGCTGGTCGCGCTGCTGGGCGGCGGGCGGTTCCTGCTGCCCCGCCTGTTCGAACAGGCCGCGCGAACCAAGAGCCCTGAGCTGTTCCTGGCGATCAGCCTCCTGGTGGTGATCCTCGCCTCGCTGGCGACGGGCGCGGTCGGCCTTTCGCCGATCGTCGGCGCGCTGACCGCCGGGCTGCTGATCGCCGAGACCGAATACCACGGCGAGGTCGAGGCGATGATCGAGCCGTTCAAGGGGCTGGCGCTGGGCGTGTTCCTGATCACCGTGGGGATGGGGCTGGACCTTGGCATGGTGTGGCAACGCCTGGGCGAAGTGCTGCTCGCCGCCACGCTGGTGCTGGGGGCCAAGGCGCTGGTCACCGCGGTGATGCTGCGCATGTCGGGCGCCCGCGCCGGCACCGCGACCGAAGCCGGGATCCTGCTTGCCAGCCCTTCGGAGACAACGCTGATCGTGCTGGGCGCGGCCCAGGCCGGCAAGCTGATCCTGCCCGACGCCGCGCAGTTCTGGCAGGTGGTCACCGCGCTGGGACTGACTGTCACCCCGATCCTCGCGGTGCTGGGCCGGTGGGCCGCCCGGCGGGTCGATTCGGTCACCGATCCGCTCGCCGATCAGGCGCTGGCCCCGCGCCATGCCATCGTCGTCGGCTGCGGGCGGGTCGGGCGGCTGGTGGCCGAAATGCTGGTTGAGCACGGCCAGCCCTATGTTGCGATCGATGTCGATCCCGAACTGGTCAAGGCCGCGCGCGAGGCCGGCCTGTCGGCCCGCTTCGCCGACGCCGCCCGGCCCGATGCGCTCGAACGCCTGGGGCTGGACGAGGCGACCGCGGTGATCTTCACGATGGACGATCCCGTCGCCGTGCAGCGCCTGATCCGCCGCCTGCGCAAAGCGCATCCCGGCCTGCCGCTGATCGCCCGCGCCCGCGATGCCAGCCACGCCGCCGCGCTCTATCGCGCGGGCGCCAGCCACGCGGTTCCCGAAACGCTGGAAAGCTCGCTCCAGCTGTCCGAAGCGGTGCTGGTCGATCTGGGCGTGGCGATGGGGCCGGTGATCGCCTCGATCCACGAAAAGCGCGACCAGTTGCGCGCGCAGATCATGGAAGAAGGCGAGCTTGACGCCATGCCGAAGCTCAAGAGCGCCAGCCTGCGGGAACGCGGAGCCCCCTGAGCCGGTTGATCCTCCCGAAGAGGAGACCGGCCATGCACGACAAACCGCCAAACCCGCCCGACGACCGCCACCCGATCGCCCGGCAGGCCGATGAGAGTCACGGCCGGATCAAGCGGCCCCAGCGCAGCGACCGTTCGATGAAGGACGTGCCGCGCGGCAGCGATGTCGAACGCCGCGAATCCGGGCGCGGGGTCAAGCGCTAGCGAGCACGGCCTTCACCGCGGCAATCGCCTCGGCCGCTCTGGTGCCATCGGGGCCGCCGCCCTGGGCCATGTCGGGCCGCCCGCCGCCGCCCTTGCCGCCCAGCGCCTCGACGCCGGCCCGGACAAGGTCCACCGCGCTGACCTTGCCGGTCAGGTCGTCGGTTACCGCTGCGGCAATGCTCGCCTTGCCCTCGTTCACCGCGACCACCGCGGCGACACCCGAGCCCATCCGCTGCTTGGCCGCATCGAGCAGCCCGCGCAGTTCCTTGGGGTCGAGCCCATCAAGCACCTGCCCGGAGAACTTCACTCCGCCGATCTCTTCGTCAGCGGCCTCGGCCTTCGCACCGCCGCCGCCCAGCGCCAGCGCCTTCTTCGCCTCGGCCAGCTCGCGCTCCAGCTTGCGCCGCTCGTCGAGCAGCGCGGCAACGCGGGCCTCGACCTCGTCCGGTGTGGTCTTGAGCAGGCCGGCGGCGCTCTTCAACGCATCCTCGCGGCCGACCAGCCACTGGCGCGCGCCCTCGCCGGTCAAGGCCTCGATCCGGCGTACGCCGCTCGAGACCGCGCTTTCGCCGACGATCCGGAACACCCCGATGTCGCCCAGAGCGCGCACGTGGGTGCCGCCGCACAGTTCGGTCGAATAGGACCGGCCCGCTTCATCGCCCATGCTCAGCACGCGCACTTCGTCGCCGTATTTTTCGCCGAACAGCGCCATCGCACCCGCGGCGATCGCATCGTCGGGTGTCATCAGCCGGGTGACGACCGGCGCGTTGCCGCGCACCTGCGCGTTCACTTCGGCCTCGATCACGGCAATGTCCTGCGGCGTCAATGCCGCCGGGTGCGAGAAGTCGAAGCGCAAGCGATCGGGCGCAACCAACGAACCCTTCTGCGTCACGTGATCGCCGAGGCGATTGCGCAGCGCCTGGTGCAGGAGGTGCGTTGCCGAATGGTTGGCGCGGGTGGCATCGCGGCGCGCGACATCGATGTCGAGCCTGACCGTGTCGCCCACCTTGATGCTGCCGCTTTCCACCCTGGCATTGTGGGCGTGGAGCCGGCCCAGCGGCTTGGCCGTATCGCCAACCGCCAGCTTCAGGCCATCCGCGCCGGTGATCGTGCCGGCATCGCCCATCTGCCCGCCGCTTTCACCATAGAACGGGGTCTGGTTGACGATCACGGTCACGGCATCGCCAGCGGACGCGCTGTCCACTTCCTTGCCGTCCCTGACCAGCGCCAGCACCTGCGCTTCGGCGGTGACGGCGCTGTAGCCGGTGAACTCGGTCGCGCCGACGCGTTCGGCAATATCGAACCACACCTCGTCGTCAGCCGCCTGCCCGCTGCCCTTCCACGCGGCGCGGGCGGCGGCCTTCTGCTGGTCCATCGCCGCGTCATAGCCGGCGCGGTCGATCCCGATCCCGCGCGAACGCAGCGCGTCTTCGGTCAGGTCATAGGGAAAGCCGAAAGTGTCGTAGAGCTTGAACGCCACGTCGCCCGGCAGCTGCGCGCCCTCGCCCATCGCGCCGGTCGCTTCGTCGAGCAGCTTGAGCCCGTTGGCGAGCGTGCGGCGGAACTGCACTTCCTCGCGCAGCAGGGTTTCCTCGATCAGCGGCTGCGCGCGGCCCAGCTCGGGATAGGCCTGGCCCATCTCGGTCACCAGCGCACCGACCAGGCGGTGCATCAGCGGGTCCCTGGCGCCCAGCAGGTGCGCGTGGCGCATCGCCCGGCGCATGATCCGCCGCAGCACATAGCCGCGCCCCTCGTTGCTGGGCAGCACCCCGTCCGCCAGCAGGAAGCTGGTCGAGCGCAGGTGGTCCGCGATCACCCGGTGGCTGGCCTGATGCTCGCCTTCCGCCTTGATCCCGGTCAGGCTTTCGCTGGCCGCAATCAGCGCCTTGAAGGTATCGGTATCGTAATTGTCGTGCACGCCCTGCAGCACGGCGGCGACGCGTTCGATCCCCATCCCGGTGTCGATGCTGGGCTTGGGCAGTTCGCCCACCTGGACATCGTTTTCCTGCAGGAACTGCATGAACACCAGGTTCCAGATCTCGACGAAGCGATCGCCGTCCTCGTCCGGGCTGCCCGGAGGACCGCCGAAGATGTGATCGCCGTGGTCATAGAAGATTTCCGAGCATGGCCCGCACGGCCCGTCGGCGCCCATCGCCCAGAAATTGTCCTTGGTCGGGATGCGGATGATGCGGCTTTCGGGCAGGCCGGCGATCTTCCTCCACAGGTCGAAGGCCTGGTCGTCGGTGTGATAGACCGTGGCGGTCAGCCGGTCGGCCGGGATGCCCCATTCCCTGGTCAGCAGGGTCCAGGCGTGGGTGATCGCCTGTTCCTTGAAATAGTCGCCGAAGCTGAAGTTGCCCAGCATCTCGAAGAAGGTGTGGTGCCGCGCGGTGTAGCCGACATTGTCGAGGTCATTGTGCTTGCCCCCGGCGCGCACGCATTTCTGCGCCGAAACCGCGCGCGGAACTTCGCGGGTTTCGAGGCCGGTGAACACGTTCTTGAACGGCACCATGCCCGCGTTGACGAACATCAGCGTCGGATCATTATACGGCACCAGCGGCGCGGACTGCACCACATCATGCCCGTGGCCCGCGAAGTAATCGAGGAATGAGCGGCGGATTTCGTTCGTCGAGGTCATAACTCGCCGCCGATAAGACAGGCGCTGGCCAGGGGCAAGCGCCTAGAGTCTGTTCTGGTTGGGCAGAGGCGTCGTCATCGCGTCAGGAAGCCCGCTGGCAAGGCGCGGCGAGCAGCAGGGGCTGGTTGCCCCTGCAAGCGGCGCAACGCTGTCCAGCGGGCTTCCTGACGCGACCCCGAAGGGGCGGGCCGAATTTGGCCCAGCGCAGCGTTGCTCGTCGGTCACTATGCGATGGCATGGCTCCCTCCTCGCGCCTCGCGCTGAGCCAAATTCGGCTCCGTGCCGACGCCTCTGCCCAACCAGAACAGACTCTCGGCATTAGTTGCAGGCGGTCACGATCCAGGCGGCGGCGGGAAAGGCGACGAGGTTGCCGCTGCGATGTTCTTCCAGCCAGGTGCGGATCCAGCCTTCGGCCTGGATGCGCGCATTGCCGTCCAGCGCGCGCAAGGCCGGCGCCGCCGGGCCGATCCGCTTGAACAGATCAAGCGCATCCTCGACCGGATCCTCCCCCATGCCGGCGATATAGGCAAATTCGACCTCTTCGAACTGCACGTCCTTCCACCCGGCATTGTCGAGCACGCCGTGGACATAGCCGCTGTCGGCAAAGGCGAAAGGCCCCGGCGCGGTGCCCTGATGGGGTGCCGGAACCTTGAGGATTCCCGCAAGCTCGCTGGCCCAGGGATTGAGGCGCGGATCGCGAAAGCACGAAAAGACCATCCGGGCATCCGCTGCGGCGATGGCGCGCAAATTGGCAAAGGCCAGCACCGGCACATCGAAAAACATCACCCCGTGGCGCGAAACCAGCAGGTGCGGGGCGAAGACCTCTGGCTTCCAGGTGCCGGCATCGGCGAGGACGAAGCTGACGTTTTCGAGCGCGGCGCCGCGCTGCTCGGCGGCGGCGACAAGATCCGGCGAGACATCGACCCCGATAACCTGCGCGGTCGGATTGCCGCGCGCGATCGCCAGCGAAAGCTCACCCGCGCCGCAGCCGATGTCGAGCACCTGCCGCCCGTCGATCCCGCCAACCCGGCCCAGCAGCCGATCGGTCAGCCCGGCAAAGGCGCGGTCGGTCAACCGGTAGTTCTCGGCCCAGCTGCGGCCAACCTGGGCGCGCCATTCGTTCCCGCTTGTCATGACCGGCAGGCTATGCGCTGCACCGTTGCGGCACAAGCAACAATCGCAGTGAAGAAATCACTTGCGACTCACCCCCGAGAGGCAGAGCATCCCGCCATTCCCAAGTGCGCGTCTGACGCACGAACAGCGCCCGGCGCGCCTTCGCATGAAAAGGAGGCGGACGATGGGCAGCACCCAAAATGGTCAAGCAAACGGCAGTGCAGCAACCCGTGCGGTCGCTCTGGTGGGGCCGGCCGGCACGGGCAAGACCAGCCTCGCCGAAGCGCTGCTGTTCGCCAGCGGCGCGATCAACCGCCAGGGCAGCGTCGAAAGCGGCAACACCGTAGGCGATTCCTCGCCCGAAGCGCGCACCCGCGGCGGATCGACCGAACTCAATCTTTCCCATTTCGACTACATGGGCGATTCCTTCGCCCTGATCGACGTGCCGGGCGGCGCGGGCTTTGCCGCCGATGGCCTGGCCGCGATGCAATCGGCCGACCTCGCGCTGGTGGTGATCGATCCCGCGCCCGAGCGCGCCGCGCTGGCCGAACCGATGCTGCGCCAGCTGGACGAGCTGGGCGTGCCCCACGTGATCTTCGTCAACAAGATCGAACACGCCCGCGCCGGCGCGATCCGTGATCTGATCGCCGAACTCCAGCCGATGAGCCGCGAGCCGCTGGCGCTGCGCCAGATCCCGATCCGCGCCAGCGACGGCCAGGGCGGCGAGCATGTGACCGGCTATGTCGATCTCGCGCTGGAACGCGCCTACCGCTATCGCCCGGGCAAGGAGAGCGAGCGGGTGGAGATCCCCGGCGACCTCGTTGCCCGCGAGAAGGAGGAACGCACCCACCTGCTCGAGACGCTCGCCGATTTCGACGACAGCCTGCTCGAAGCGCTGCTGATGGACGAGGCGCCCGATCAGGCCACCGTGATGGCCGATCTTGCCGCCGATACCCAGGGCAACAAGGTGGTTCCGGTGGTGCTCGGCTCGGCGCTGAGCGATGGCGGGGTGCACCGCCTGCTCAAGCTGCTGCGCCACGAAGCGCCCGCGCCCGGAGCCGCCGCCGAAAGGCTGGGCATCAGCAAGGGCGGCGCGCTGCACGTGTTCAAGATCGCCAACGGCGGGGCGATGGGCCGGCTCGCGCTGGGCCGCGTGCTGGGCGATGGATTGACCGAAGGCGATGAGCTGGTGGTCGGCAGCGAGGCCGAGCGGACCGGCTCGCTGTTTTTCGTCCAGGGCGAAAAGACCGCGAAGCAGCACGCCGCCCGGCCCGGCGATGTCGTCGCCGTCGCCAAGGTCGACGGCGCGCGTTCCGGGATGGTGCTGGGCCGCAAGGGTGCGGCGGTGAGCGAAGGCGGGCTGGTTTCCTATCCGCCGCGCAATGCCGCGATTGCCATCACCACCCGCGACCGCAAGGATGACGTCAAGCTGTCCACCGCGCTGCACCGCTTGTGCGAGGAGGACCCGGCGCTCGAATGGCACCAGGACGATGCCAGCCACGAAACCGTGCTGCGCGGGATCAACGAGGACCATTTGGGCGTCGTGCTGGGCCGGTTGCAGCGCCGCTATGGCGTGGCGGTCGACACGCATCCGCCGAGGATCGCCTACCGCGAATCGATCCGCAAGGGCGCCTCGGTGCGCGGGCGGCACAAGAAGCAGTCGGGCGGGCATGGCCAGTACGGCGACTGCGTGATCGAAACCCGCCCGCTGGCGCGCGGCGAAGGCTTCGTCTTCGAGGACAAGATCACCGGCGGCGCCATTCCCCGGCAGTACATCCCGGCGGTCGAGGCCGGGGTGAAGGAGGCGATGGAACGCGGGCCGCTGGGCTTCCCGGTGGTCGATGTCGCGGTGACGCTGATCGATGGCTCGTTCCATTCGGTCGATTCCTCCGAACTGGCGTTCAAGATCGCCGGGCGGATGGCGATGGCGGACGCGCTGGCGCAAGGTGCACCCTACCTGCTCGAGCCGGTGGCCAAGGTGGCGGTCGATACGCCGGCCGGAACCGGATCGAAGGCCGGCTCGGTGCTTTCGGCGCGGCGCGGGCAGATCCTCGGGCTTTCGCCGCATCCCGACTGGGCGCGGTGGGAACGTGTCGAGGCGCTGCTGCCCGAGAGCGGCGTCCACGGGCTCGACGCCGAGCTGCGCTCGCTGAGCCAGGGGCTGGCCTGCTTCGCCGCCGAGTTCGACCACCTTGCCGAACTGGGCGGCAAGCACGCCGACGATGTGGTCAAGGCGCGCGCGGCCGAGGTGCATTAGACAAGGCAAAACCGGCGCGGCGCCCTGGGGCTGTCGCGCCGGTCCTGCTTGTCGGAGAACGTCCCCGAAGGGGTACGGGGGATCGGGAACGCCCTCCATTCAACCCCGGCACGGCGGACGGGCTCCGCCAGGCCGGAAGCTCTCGGGAATCAGATGTCGTCCTCCGCGTCAGGACCGGCCATCATTTCCCCGGACAGACCATCGGTTTGGCCGCGGATCGCAGCCTCCAGCCGGTCGCAGACTTCGGGATTTTCCTTCAGATAGGCCTTGGCGTTTTCACGCCCCTGACCGATCCGGATCGAATCGTAGGAGAACCAGGCGCCGCTCTTCTCGACGAGGCCAGCCTTGACGCCAAGATCGAGGATTTCACCGATCTTGGAAATGCCTTCGCCATACATGATGTCGAATTCGACCTGCTTGAACGGCGGCGCGACCTTGTTCTTGACGACCTTTACCCGGGTCGAGTTGCCGACGATTTCATCGCGGTCCTTGATCTGCCCGGTGCGGCGGATGTCGAGCCGGACCGAGGCATAGAACTTGAGCGCATTGCCGCCGGTGGTGGTTTCCGGATTGCCGTACATCACCCCGATCTTCATGCGCAGCTGGTTGATGAAGATCACCATGCAGCGCGAGCGGCTGATCGAACCGGTCAGCTTGCGCAGCGATTGCGACATCAGGCGGGCCTGGAGACCGACGTGGCTATCGCCCATCTCGCCTTCGATTTCGGCGCGCGGGACCAGCGCGGCAACCGAATCCACCACCAGCACGTCGATCGCGTTCGAACGCACCAGGGTATCGACGATTTCCAGCGCCTGTTCGCCGGTATCGGGCTGCGAGACGATCAGTTCGTCGATATCGACGCCCAGCTTCTTGGCATAGACCGGATCGAGCGCGTGTTCGGCATCGACAAAAGCGGCGGTCCCGCCGTTCTTCTGCGCTTCGGCGATCACATGGAGCGCCAGCGTGGTCTTGCCCGAGCTTTCCGGTCCGTAAACCTCGATCACCCGGCCGCGCGGCAGCCCGCCGATGCCAAGCGCGATGTCGAGCCCGAGCGAACCGGTGGAAATCGCCTCGACCTCCATCGTTTCCTTCGAGCCCAGCTTCATCGCGCTGCCCTTGCCGAACGCGCGATCGATCTGCGCCAGCGCCGCTTCGAGCGCCTTTTGACGGTCCATTGTATCCTTGCCTTCCTGAATCAGCTTGAGCTGTGCACCCATCGTACGTCCCCTTGCCTAACCAGCCGACCGAGGAGGTCAACTGCCTGTCGGTGTATCGTATTTGTTCTTGTGGAACAAGTAGGGAACGAGAACATTTTCAGAACACCCGCAAACCCGCGGAAATCCGCCAGACTGGACACAGTGGACAAGGTTCCTGGAGCAAATTTCCCTTCTGCCGCCTGTGTGCCGCGCGAGGCTTGAAGCGATTGATTCGATCGGGGCTGACGGTCCGGCATTGCCGCCGCTTGTCGCCCGAAAGGGCGCTGTAGGAAAGGCCGCCTGCCCGCTCTTGCCCCTTCCCGCGTTCTGGTCCACCATTCGCGAAACTGTTTCCAGGCAAGGGGAGATGCCCGTGAACCAGAGCGAACCGTTCGAGATTCCGCAAATCCCGGTCGCCAATGACCTGACCCTGGCCGACCTGCGCGCGGCGCTGGCCGAAGGGTGGGCCGACTACCGGGCGCACCCGCTTTACGGCATGTTCTTTGCGGCGATCTATATCGCCGGCGGCATGGCGCTGTCGTGGCTGCTGGCCACGCAGGGCAATTCGATCTGGCTGATCCCGGCGGCCTCGGGCTTTCCGCTGATCGCGCCGTTCACCGCGGTGGGCCTCTACGAGGTGAGCCGGCGGCGGGCGGCCGGGCTGCCGCTGGGCTGGGGCGCGGTGCTGGGGGCGCTGCGCGGGCGCGGCGACGACCAGCTGCTGATGATCGGCGGCTTCGTTTTCGTGGGTTTCACCTTCTGGATGATCCTGGCCCACGGGATCTTCGCGATCTTCATGGCCGAGAGCGGCCTGGGCGGGCAATCGCTGGACCTGCTGCGGACAACGAGCGGGCTGGCCATGCTGGCGGTGGGCACGCTGACCGGCGCGCTGATGGCCTTCCTGTTCTATGCGGTGACGGTGATCAGCCTGCCGCTGCTGGTCGATCGCGACATCGATTTCCTTACCGCGATCATCAAGAGTCTGCGCGCGGTGCAGCTCAACCAGGCGGTGATGACGCTGTGGGCGGCCGTGATCGCGGTAACGCTGTTCGCGGCGATGGTCCCGGCTTTCCTCGGGCTGCTGGTGATCCTGCCGGTGCTGGGCCACGCGACCTGGCACCTCTACCGGCGAACGGTGGGTTAGGCGGCCCCCAGCACCGCTCCGACCTTGTCGCAGATCTGCTGGACGGTGAACGGCTTGGCGAGGAATTCGACATTGTCGAGATCGAGTTCGTTGCGCAGCTGTTCCTCGGCATAGCCCGACATGAACAGGATCGGCATGGCCGGCCAAAGCTTGCGCACCTCGCGGGCCATGCTGGGGCCGTCCATCGCCGGCATGACCACGTCGGAAACGATCAGGTCAAACTCGGCGCCGCTGCGGGCGATCTCCAGCCCCTCGTCGCCGTCGCCGGCCACGGTCACTTCGAAACCGGCGCGGGTCAGCGCGCGTTCGGCGACGGCGCGGACCATGTCCTCGTCCTCGACCAGCAGGATCCGTCCACCGCCCGACCATTCGGTCCGCACCTCGCGCTGCGATCCGCCCTGGGCAGGCCCGGGCAGAGCGGAGGTGTTTGCCGGACCGTGGTGCACCGGCAGGTAGACCGTGAAAGTGGTCCCCCGCCCCACTTCGCTGTCGGCAAAGATGAACCCGCCGCTCTGCTTGACGATGCCATAGACCGTCGAAAGGCCAAGCCCGGTGCCCTTGCCCAGTTCCTTGGTGGTGAAGAAGGGTTCGAAGATCTTGCCGAGATTGTCGGGTGCGATCCCGGTGCCGGTGTCGCGCACCACCAGCGCGGTGTAATCGACCTGCGGCATGATCGCATTGCGCATGGCCCGCACTTCGGCGGCGCTGACCTTGCGGGTCGCGATGGTCAGCTTGCCGCTTTCGCCCTTGGACAGCATCGCGTCGCGGGCGTTGACCGCGAGGTTGACGATCACCTGTTCAAGCTGGCTGGGATCGGCGCGGACCGGGCCGAGATCGCGGTCATGGGTGACGCTCAGCTGGATCTTTTCGCCGATCAGGCGCTTCAGCATCTGCGAAACGTCGCTGACCACGTCGGGCAGCTGCAGCACTTCGGGACGCAGCGTCTGCTGGCGGCTGAAGGCGAGGAGCTGGCGGGTCAGGCTGGCCGCGCGGTTGGAATTGGCGCGGATCTGCTGGATGTCGTCATAATCGCTGTCACCCGGCGTATGGCGCAGCAGCATCAGGTCGCAGATCCCGAGGATCGCGGTGAGCACATTGTTGAAATCGTGCGCCACCCCGCCGGCGAGCTGGCCCACGGCCTGCATCTTGGTGGCCTGCGCGACCTGCCGCTTGAGCCGGGTCTCCTCGGTATTGTCGGTCAGCCCCAGCAGGACCGCGGCTTCGCCCAGCCCGCGCACGCCCGCCAGGCTCAGCGTAACGGGGTCCTCGACGCTGCCCCTCAGCCGCACCGCGATGTCGCCGCTGCTGGCGGGACCCTGGGCGAAACGGCGGATCGCGTCCGAAATCGGGCCCTTGTCCTCCTGGACCACGAGGTCGGTGGGATAGGTCGGCGCCGCGTCGCCCTCGCGCCCCGCGGCGCGCATGAAGGCGTGGTTGGCGAACAGCAGCCGCCCGTCGCGGTCGGCCATCGCCAGACCGAGCGGTAGCTGGCCGAGCAGCGCCTCGAGGTGGGGAACCGAAGCCGCGCCCTCGCTTGCCCCGCCGCCCAGCCCCACGCCGTGATCGGCGATCATGATCAGCGATGGGGTCTGGTCATAGTCCGGTTCGACCGCGGCATCGGGATCGGCGACCGGCATGTAGAACATGGTCAAGGGCGCGCCGCGCTTGCCGTCGCGCGCCCAGGTGATGCGGTCGGCCTCGTCCTGGCGCAGCAGGCTGGTGAATTCCTTGCCGGTCAGGATCGCGGCTCCGTCGCCCGTGGCGCGGGCGGCAAAGCCGGCGCTGGCGGCGCGGATCAGGCCGTCGGGATCGACCACGGCCAGGCTGAACCCGGCCTGGGCCAGTGCGCGGCCCAGCTTGCCGTCAAGGTGCGGGACCAGTTCGGCGACCAGATCGGGCGCGGACAGCGGCGTGATCGTCCAGACCAGGTAATCGTCGCCCCGCCCGGCGCGGGTCACGCTGGCCTTCCAGCGACCGGCCTCGCCCTCGATCAGGTCCGCCAGTCCCTTGCCGTCGCGCCAGGCCGCGCGCCCGGCCCTGGCCAGCCGCTCCAGGCTGGCATTGTCGGCCGGCAGGCGCGGCGGAGCATGGGCGATACCGAACCAGGTCTCGAACCGCGGATTGGCGCAGACCAGCCGCCCGGCGCGATCGGTGATCGCCACCGCGCAGTCGCTGCGATCGATCGCGGCAACCGTCACCGACCAGTCGGGCAGCGCATATTCGGCTTCGGCGGGCTTGGCGCTGGTCCGGGCCAGCGACCAGGCCAGCGCCCCCAGCGCGCCGATCCCGGCGGCGAAGACCAGCACCGCCAGCCATTGCTGCGTGGCGATCCAGACCAGCGCCGCGCTGCCCGCCAGCGCGCCGGCCATGACCAGCCGCTCGGTTTTTCCGGGGCCCTGGACTGGCAGGCTCAGCCTCATGCCTGGGCGCGCTCGGCCATCAGCCGCTCTAGCGCGTTGCGGCGCTTGTGGCGCACCCACCAGGTCCACAGCCACAGCGACAGCAGATAGCCCACCGAGGCCGCGATCACCGAAATCACCGCGAGCCCGAACAGCACCCCCGGCGCGGCGTCGGACAGGAACCAGTAACCCCATTCGCGCAGGCTCGCGCCCTGCGCCATCATGTGCCGCACGGTTTCGAGGTCGACATGGAAGCCGAAGCGATTGGCGGTCCAGGCCGAGCCGATCAGGATCAGCCAGGTGGTCAGCGGGTTCGACAGGAAGGTCATCAGCGCGGCCAGCGGGATATTGCCGCGGAACGGCACGCACATCAGCGCCGCGCCGATGATCTGGATCCCCGGGATCAGCGCGAAGATGCCGACCAGCAGCCCCACCGCCACCCCGCGCGGGACCGAACGGCGGGTAAAGCGCCACAATTCATGCCGGCGCGCCAGCGGCCCGGTCCAGCGGTTGTGCTCAAGATCCTCGCGCCGCGGCATGGTGCGATGCGCCCAGGCGGCGATGCGGGAAACGATCGGATTCATTTGTGTTCCCGCATGATCCTCTGCTGGTCG
Organism: Sphingomonadaceae bacterium; assembly: GCA_046348665.1. Classification (GTDB taxonomy): domain Bacteria; phylum Pseudomonadota; class Alphaproteobacteria; order Sphingomonadales; family Sphingomonadaceae; genus Novosphingobium. The sequence continues at coordinate 743,004 of JAXMDV010000002.1, forward strand.
CGCTTCCAGTCGCGCTCCTTGACGGTGGCGCGCTTGTCCGCGACGTTCTTGCCCTTGGCCAGGGCAAGCTCGACCTTGGCACGGCCGCGGCTGTTGAAATAGATCGAAAGCGGCACCAGCGTCATGCCCTTGCGTTCGACCGCGCCGGTGAAGCGGGCGATCTCGCGTTCATGGAGCAGCAGCTTGCGCGGCCGCTTGGGTTCGTGGTTGAAGCGGTTGCCGTGGCTGAATTCGGGCACGTTCGAATTGACCAGCCAGACCTCGCCGTTCTTCACCTCGGCATAGCTTTCGGCGATCGATCCCTCGCCGAAGCGCAGGCTCTTCACCTCGGTCCCGGTCAGCGCGATCCCGGCCTCGGTCGTGTCCTCGATATGGAAGTCGAACCGCGCGCGGCGGTTTTCGGCGACGATCTTCTTCTTGTCGAACTGGGCGTGGGTCGGGCGGGCCATGATCGGGGCATGTAGGATGCCCGGCGCGAAAAGGGAACGGTCAGTTGCGGATACTTTCGGCAATCAGCCGCGGGCGGGATCCGGGCGGCGGTCGTGTCTCGCGCTCGTGCGCGCCCAGGAGCAGCGGCGTGAACAGCCAGGCGATCGGCAGGCCAAGGACAATCCCGCCCAGCGGCAGCAGCGAATAGAGCCAGGCCGTAGCCAGATCACCCAGGCTGGCCAGCGCCAGCGCCAGGGTCAGCGCCATTCCGGTCGCGAAAGCCACCGGCAGCAACAGCAGCGCCACCAGCCAGCGCAGGCCCTGCTCGCGCATCCACCCGCGCATGCTTTGCCAGCGCCGCCGCAGCAGCCGGCGCGCGGGAAAGTGCGCGCAGACAACATTGTCGCGGCCCTGGCCCCGCGCCCGCCGCGCCGCCCGCGCCAGTTCGCGCGCCGAAAGCAGCGCCGCGGCAGGGCTCATCGCGATCCGTTGACCCCCCGGAGCGTAAAAGACCACCACCGGCGCATCGGTCTCACGAACGAAGCGCAGCGGCGTGTTGTGGACTGGATCGCGGGGCATGGGACGGACAACGCGGCAATGGCGCGCGGTGTTCCGGCCGCACTCGTGCGGAAATGATCCTAGATCAGCCCGGCCCGCTCCAGCCCGGCATCGACCGCCTTGCGGCTTTCCGCGCTAGCCCGCACCAGCGGCAGGCGGACTTCCTCGCCGATCCAGCCAAGCACGCGGCTGAGCGCATATTTGAGCGGCGCCGGGCTGGCATCGGTGAACAGCGCCTGGTGCAGCGGAAACAGGCGCTGGTTGAGTTCGTGCGCGCTGGCCATGTCGCCGGCCAGGCTGGCCGCCTGGAACTGAGCGCACAGCTTCGGCGCGACATTCGCGGTGACCGAGATGCAGCCGGTGCCGCCGCCGGCGTTGTATTGCAGCGCCATGTCATCGTTGCCGCAGATCTGCGCAAAGCCTGTGCCCAGCCCCAGGCGGTGCGCGGTCAGGCGGGTCATGTCGCCGCTCGCATCCTTGATCCCGACGATCCGTTCGGGAAAGCGCCGCGCCAGCTCGATCACGGTTTCGGGCCGGATGTCGGTCACGGTCCGGCCCGGGACGTTGTAAAGCACCATCGGCAGGTCGACATTTTCCGCCAGATAGCTGAAATGGGCCAGCAGGCCCGCCTGGCTGGGCCGGTTGTAATAGGGCGCGACCATCAGCGCCGCCTGGCAGCCCAGATCCCTGGCCACCTGCATGTGCCACTTGGCGGTCTGGGTGTCGTTCGATCCGCAGCCGGCGATCACCGGCACCCTGCCGGCTGCCGCCTCGACGCAGACCTCGAACAGGCGGTGCTGCTCTTCGCTGGTGATGGTCGGCGCCTCGCCGGTGGTGCCGCAGGGGACCAGCGCGCTTGATCCCTCGGCGATCTGCCAATCGACCAGGCGGCGGAACGCGCCTTCGTCGATCGCTCCGTCGCGAAAAGGAGTCACCAGAGCGGGTATCGAACCGGAGAACATTGCCTTAATCCCTGCGCCTGCCCCATAGGGGGCCTGTTCATCCCGCCATAAGGAGCGTTTTTCCAGAATGTCCAGCATGCAACGCAAGACAATTGCTACCTCGCTGGCAATGCTGGCTTTCTTCCCCGCCCTGATGGCGACTCCGGCAATGGCCCAGGATGACGAGACCGTCACCAGCAATGACGACGGCAGCCACTGGGACCAGGCCCGCGCGCAGCTGAGGGCCTTGCCGGCGGGCAACATGGTCCAGGCGGTCGAACGCTGGAAGCTGCTGACCCGCAGCGACCTGTTCCTGTTCGTCGACTATTCCGCCTTCCTGATCGCCTATCCCGGCCTGCCCGAACAGGACAAGCTGCGCGCCTCCGCCGAAAAGGCGCTGCTGCGCGAGACGGTCGAGCCGCGCCAGGTCGCCGCCTATTTCGACCGCTTCCCGCCGCTGACCAATCCGGGCCGCGCGCAATATGCCCTGGCGCTCTATGCCCTGGGCCGCAGCGAGGCTCCCTCGGTCGCGCGCGAGGCGTGGGACGGCGGGACGATGAGCGACGCCGCCGAAGCCGCCCTGCTCGCCCGCCTTGGCCCGGCGCTGACCAGCGAGGACCATGACCGGCGGATGGACGCGCTTCTATGGCAGAACGCGCCCGACCAGGCGGCGCGCCAGCTGGCGCTGGTCTCGCCCGCGCGGCGCGCCCTCTTCGCTTCGCGGCTGGCGATGCTCCAGGGCCTCGATCCCTATGCCGGCGGCGCCGCGCCGCTGGCCGATGCGGTGGCTGATCCCGGCTATGTCTACAACCGCAGCCGCTATCTCAGGACCAAAGGGCAGGCGGCATCGGCCGCCTATCTCCTTGGCACGCGCCCGCGCTTTGCCCTGCCCCCGCGCGAGCCGCGCAAGTGGGTGGCCGAACTGCTGGCGGTGGCGCGCCAGGCCGATCCTGAAAACGCGGTGAAGATCGCCGGCTCGGTCGACGACATGTTTGCCCCCGGCACCGATGTCAGCCTGCAAAGCTATGCGATCCGCGACGATTACACTTCGTTGATGTGGCTGGGCGGGTGGAAGGCGCTTTATGCGCTGGGCAACGGGCGCCGCGCCGCGCCACTGTTCTACCGCTACGGAGCGGCGGCGCGCACCCCGCAGACCCGTTCGAAGGGGTTCTACTGGGCAGGACGCGCGCTGGCGCAGGCTGGCGATGCCAGCGGCGCCAGTACCTATTTCCAGCAGGCCGCCGCCTATCCCGACCAGTATTACGGCATGCTGGCGCTCGAACGGCTGGGCCTGCCGGTGCCGCCGCTCGCCGGATCGCCGACCACCGTCCCCACCAGCGCCGAGCGCGCCGCTTTCGATGCCCGGCCGCTGACCCAGGCGGTGCGCGAAGTCGCGCGCGAGAGCGACTGGCCCACCGCGATCCGCTTCTTCAAGGAAATCGCCGAGCAGGCCGAAAGCGAGGCCGATCATGTGCTCGTCGCCGATCTCGCGCGTCAGCTGGGCCGCCGCGATCTTGGCGTGATCCTGGGCCAGGCCGCGCATATCGACGGGCACGGCATCTACCGCGCCACCAGCTTTCCGCTGATCCCGGTCCCCGCGGGATCGAACTGGACGATGGTCCACGCGATCAGCCGTCAGGAAAGCCAGTTCGCGATGAACGCGGTCAGCCACGCGGGTGCGCGCGGGCTGATGCAGCTGATGCCGGGCACCGCGGGCGAACAGGCGCGCAAGATGGGCCTCAGCTATGACCGGCAGGCGCTGGTCACCGACGCGGGCTACAACCTGACGCTGGGCGACGGCTATTTCCGGCGCATGCTCGACTATTACGGCGGCAGCTATCCGCTTGCGGTCGCCGCCTACAACGCCGGGCCGGGCAATGTGAACAAGTGGCTGCGCAGCTATGGCGATCCGCGCACCGGCGCGGTCGACTGGGTCGAATGGGTCGAAAAGATCCCGCTTTCCGAAACCCGCAACTATGTCCAGCGGGTGCTGGAGAACGCGGTTGTCTATGACACGATGTACCCCCAGCGCGGCCGCTTCAAGGGACCCAATCCGCTCAGCCAGGCACTGGGCAAGCGGTATCCGGGATGAAGCCGGAAGGCCCGCCCATAACCCCGGCCGGAATGATGGCGCTGCGCTCGCGCTATGATCACCTGCTTGGCACCGAACGCCCCGCGATCGTCGAAATCGTCAGCTGGGCCGCGGGCAACGGCGATCGCAGCGAAAACGGCGACTACCTCTATGGCCGCAAGCGGATGCGCGAGATCGACCGCGAGCTGGCCCACCTGGCGCGGCGAATGAAGGCCTGCCGGGTGGTCGATCCCGCCCGGCAGCAGGATCGGCGTCGCACCTGGTTCGGCGCGACCGTGACCATCGCCGACGAGGACGACAACCAGCGCCAGCTCACCCTGGTGGGCGATGACGAGCAGGACGCCTCGAGCGGCAGGATCGGCTGGAGCGCCCCGCTCGCACGCGCCCTGCGCGGGGCGGCGGTGGGCGATCTGCGCCGGGTGGTCCTGCCCGGCGGGGAGAAGGAATGGGAAGTCGTGGCGATTTCCTATCCCCAAGGCGCCTGAGCGTGGCCGAGATCATCAACCTGAACATGGCCCGAAAGACCAGGGCGCGCGAGGGCAATCCCCAACGCCTTGGTCCTGGCAACCCCCGACACCTTCGTCCTGGCAACCCCCCAACACCCTCGTCTTGGCAACTCCCAACACCATCGTCATTGCGAGCGCAGCGAAGCAATCCAGGGGCCGCGCTGAACCGCCCCTGGATTGCTTCGCTGCGCTCGCAATGACGATGGCTTGAATTGGAGCCAACGACGTTAGTTTGACGCAGTCTCTCCCCTCCCCTTGGGGAGGGGTCGGGGGTGGGGGTTCGACATCGGCGTAGAACCCCCACCCTGCGATTCGGTGCAATGTCATCACACTTCAGCGGCAATCTTGTAACATCCGGCCAGCGCGTTAACCTCTGCCCGGCAATTGGGGGAGCAAGCCGGACATGACGCCTGAACAACAGCCAGCCGGGGCGATGATCGGCGGACATCCCCGGGGCCTCGCCTATCTTGCCTTTACCGAGATGTGGGAGCGGTTTTCCTATTACGGGATGACCGCGCTGCTGACGCTCTACATGGTCGAGCAGCTGCTGCTTCCCGAACACGCAGGTAACGTCGCCGGGCTGGCTTCGCTGCGGGCGCTGTTCGAGTTTCGCGGGCCGATGAGCAACCTGGCCTTCGCCTCTATCGTCTATGGCTGGTATTCGGGCCTGGTCTATTTCACCCCGATCCTGGGCGGCTGGATCGCCGATCGCGCGCTGGGCAAGAAGCGCACCGTGGTGCTGGGCGCGATCCTGATGAGCGCGGGCCACCTGGCGATGACTTTCGATGCCACGTTTCTGCTGGCGCTACTGCTGCTGATCCTGGGTTCGGGCTGCCTCAAGGGCAATATCTCGGCGCAGGTCGGCACGCTCTACCCGCGCGAGGCGGCATCGCTGCGCGACCGCGGCTTCGCGATCTTCTCGACCGGGATCAACATCGGCGCGGCCAGCGGGCCGCTGGTGACCGGAGCGGCCTATGCGCTCTATGGCGCGCACGCCGGATTTGGCGTGGCGGCGGTGCTGATGCTGGTGGCGCTGGTCATCTACCTCGCCGGGCAGAAGCACCTGCCCGAAGCCCCGCCCCAGGAAATCCACGAGGCCGCCAGGGTTCCGCTGACCGCGATCGAGCGCCGCCAGGTCTGGGCACTGGCGGCGGTGATCGCGCTGATCATTCCGGCCGAAATCGCCTATCCGATGGTCTGGTCGATCGGGATCGTCTGGGTCAAGCAGCAGATCGCGCTGGGCTGGATTCCCGCGCCGTGGTTCGGTTCGGCGGATTCGACCGGATCGATCATCGCCGCGCCGATCCTGCTGGCGCTGTGGGCCAGCCAGGCGCGCAAGGGCAGCGAACCCGGCAGCGTTGCCAAGATCGCCATCGGCACGATGATGACGGGCCTGTTTGCGCTGCTGATGGCCGCGACCAGCGCCCTGTCGCCCGCGCCGCAGTCGGGCTCGATCGTGCTGGCGCTGCTGGCCTTCGTGGGGATGGGCTTTGCCTGGATGTATTACTGGCCGACCAACCTCGCGCTGGTCAGCCGCGTGGCCCCGGCCAAGATCAACTCGACAATGGTCGGCGCGGCGTTCCTCTGCCCGTTCGTGGCGCATACCCTGGCGGGCTATGTCGGCAGCTATTACGACCAGATGAGCCCCGCGGCGTTCTGGGCGATGGACGGGGCGATCGGGCTTGGCGGAGCCTTGTTGCTGTTCGTACTGAAAAGGCCGCTGGAAAAGGCGCTCGCAAGCGAGTAGCGCTCCCGCAATAAAAGGAGTATATCGCGCGCATGAATATTCCGCGCCCTGCCCTGCTGCTGCTGGTCCTGCTCGCCGCGCCGGCGCTGGCGCGCGACGGACTGGGCATGTTCGGCAGCTGGGCCGCCTTTCGCGATCCCGCCACGCCGCGCTGCTATGCCATCGCGATGGCCGCGCCTTCGACCCAGCAGCGCGAATTTCAGCCCTATGCCGATGTCGCCTGGTGGCCGCGCGCGGCGGTGCGCGGGCAGGTTCACTTCCGGCTGTCGCGCAAGCTTGCGCAAGGGTCCCCGATCACATTGTCGATCGGCGGACAGCGCCTTGCCCTGACCGGCGGCGGCGCCGATGCCTGGGCGGCGGACAAGCGCGGCGATGCGGCAGTGATCGCCGCCATGCGCTCAGCCCGGGAAATGACCGTTTTCGCGCGCGGTGCCGATGGCCGGGGCTTTTCCAACACCTGGTCGCTCGATGGCGCCGCAACCGCGATGGACGCAGCAACCGTCGGCTGTGCAAGATTGTACTGAAGGAACCAAGATGACCAAAGAATCCGCCCGTGTTGAACGGCTGCTTCGCTTGCCCCCGCTGCTGCGCGGCGGATTTCGGCCCTTTTTCCTGGGCGGCGCGATCTGGGCGATGGTCGTCGTCGGCATGTGGACCGCCGCGTTCAACGGCTGGATCGTCATCCCCTCGCGCTTCGATGGCCTGGCCTGGCACCGCCATGAAATGCTGTTCGGCTATCTGGCGGCGGTGATCTGCGGGTTCCTGATGACCGCGATTCCCAACTGGACCGGGCGCTTTCCCGTGTCCGGTCGCCCCCTCGCGGCGTTTGTCGCGCTGTGGCTCGCGGCCCGGCTGGCGGTGCTGTTTTCCGGCGTGGTCGGGTTCGTGCCCGCTTTCGGACTCGATGTCGGCTTCCTGCTGGTGCTGACGCTGTTCGCCGCGCGCGAGATTTTCGCCGCGCGCAACCGCAACGTGCCGATCGTCGTGGTGCTGGCCCTGCTGACCCTGGCGAGCGCGCTGGACTATGCCGAGCTTGCCGGCCTGGGCGTTCCCGCCGGGCTGGGCTGGCGCATGGGTTTTGCGATGGTGCTGCTGCTGGTCGGGCTGATCGGCGGGCGGATCATCCCCTCGTTCACCCGCAACTGGCTGATGAAGACGCGGCCGGGCGGACGCATGCCGTTCCTGCCGAACCGTTTCGACCAGGCAAGCCTGGCCGCGATGGCGATCGCCCTGGCAAGCTGGGCGGCCATGCCGCTGTCAGTCGTCACCGCCGCGCTGCTGGGCCTGGCGGCGCTGCTCCAGGCCGTGCGGCTGTCGCGCTGGTGCGGGCTTTCCACCCGGGCAGAGCCGATCGTGTTCGTCCTGCACATCGCCTATGCCTGGCTGCCGCTGGGCCTGGCATTGCTGACGGCAAGCCACTTCGTCGCCGCGATTCCCGCCTCGGCGGCGCTCCATGCGTTGTCGGCCGGGGCGATTGCCTCGATGACGCTGGCGGTGATGACCCGGGCCAGCCTGGGGCATACCGGGCGGGCGCTGATCGCCACTCCGGCCACGCTGGCGATCTATACGCTGGTCACGCTGGGCGCCGTGCTGCGGGTCGGCGCCTATTACCTACCGCTTGACTATGCCCTCGCGCTCGACCTTGCCGCCGCCGTGTGGGGAGCCGCCTTTGCCATGTTCGTGATCGCCTATATCCCGCTGCTGGCCCGTCCCCGCCCCGACGGCAGGCCATAGGCTGCGCAAGCCGGGCTGGTTTTTCCGGCCCGGCGGCACTATGTGCGCGGCGATGGCCGATACCGCACTCATGTCGATCCCGGGACAGTTCGATCCCGTTCCCACCCCGCGCGAGGTTACCCCGCGCGAGGATGGCCGCGTTGACCTGATCGGACTGCCGAAAAAGCAGATCGCCGAACTGTTCGAAACCGCCGGGCTCGATGCCAAGGCCGCCAGGCTGCGCGCCAAGCAGGTGTTCCACTGGCTCTACCACCGCGGCGTCACCGATTTCGCGGCCATGACCGATATCGCCAAGGCCATGCGCCCGTGGCTGGCCGAACGCTTTGTCATCGGCCGGCCCGAGGTGGTGCTCAGCCAGCATTCCAGCGACGGCACCCGCAAGTGGCTGCTCAAGACCGCCGACGGCCACGAATTCGAGATGGTCTTCATCCCCGATGCCGATCGCGGCACGCTGTGCGTTTCCAGCCAGGTCGGCTGCACGCTCAACTGCCGGTTCTGCCACACCGGGACGATGCGACTGGTCCGCAACCTGACACCGGGAGAGATCGTCGGGCAGGTCATGCTGGCCCGCGATGCGCTGGGCGAATGGCCGCGCGCGGGCCAGGCCGATCTTGCCGCGCTGGGCGACGATCTGGTCGATGACGATGGCGGCTATTCCGCCGATGGCCGCCTGCTGACCAACATCGTGATGATGGGCATGGGCGAGCCGCTCTACAATTTCGACAATGTCCGCGACGCGCTGAAGCTGGTGATGGATGGCGATGGGCTGGCGCTGTCCAAGCGGCGGATCACGCTTTCGACCAGCGGCGTGGTGCCGATGATGGCCCGCGCCGGCGAGGAAATCGGCGTGAACCTGGCGGTTTCGCTCCACGCGGTCAGCACCGAGGTGCGCGACGAGATCGTGCCGATCAACCGCAAGTATGGCCTCACCGATCTGCTGCAGGCCTGCGCCGACTATCCCGGCGCATCCAATGCGCGGCGCATCACGTTCGAATACGTGATGCTGAGGGACAAGAACGACAGCGACGAGGACGCGCGCGAACTGGTGCGCCTGATCAAGCAGTACAAGCTGCCGGCCAAGGTCAACCTGATCCCGTTCAACCCCTGGCCCGGAACGATCTATGAATGTTCGACGCCAGAGCGGATCCGCCGTTTCTCCGAAATCGTCTTCGAAGCCGGGATCAGCGCACCGGTGCGCACCCCGCGCGGGCGCGACATCGACGCCGCCTGCGGCCAGCTCAAGACCGCCGCGCAGAAAATGAGCCGCGCCGAACTTGACCGGCTGGCCGAGGAAAAGCTGGCGGCGCTCGATTAGGCAATTGGCAAAGCTTTGGCTCTAGTTAGAGCCGCCATGAACAAGTCATTCGCCTTCCTGACCCTGGCCGCCATGTCGCTCGCGCTGGGCGCCTGCGGTGGCAGCAAGCAGCCTGCCGACAAGACCGCCGAGACAGCCAAGAAGAAAGGCGGCAAGGTCAAGCCGCACGAAAATCCCTGGGCAATCGAAACCCAAGGCGCCGAAGGTGATGCCGCCAAGGCCAAAGCGAAACCCAAGGCGGAAAAGAAGAAGGGCAAGGACGACAAGAAGCCCAACCCCTGGGCCAAGGATGCCCCGAGTCCCGCACCGACCGAATAGACACGGATCACATGCATTGAATCGCAATGCCCCTCCCCGTGGGGAGGGGTTGGGGTGGGGGTTCCACGCTGATGTCGAACCCCCACCCCCGACCCCTCCCCAAGGGGAGAGGAGAGACCGTCGTGCACTCGCTTCACCGCAGCCGACCGCACGGCGCACCGCATCCACGGCTCGGCCTGTCGGGCCTGCTCTCGATTCGTCGCAGCGTTAATCCCCGGTTGTGGCGCCCGGCGCGATCGTTCCCTTCACAGGTTCACGCCAGGAGAAGAAAAGGAACGACAGCGATGAAGAAGACTGTCCTGGCCGCAATGATTGCCGCCTCAACGCTCACTTCGGTGCCCGCGCTGGCCCGTCCGCCCCATTGGGCGCCGGCGCACGGCTATCGCAATCATCACGGCGACATCGATTACCGCCGCACCGACAACGGCATCCGCTACTGGCAAGGCCGCGACGGTCGGTACTACTGCCGCCGCGGCGACGGCACGGTCGGCCTGCTGGTCGGCGCGGCGCTGGGCGCGCTGGTTGGCCGCGCGATCGACACGCGGGGCGAACGCACCACCGGCCTTATTCTGGGCGCAGCAGCCGGCGCATTGCTTGGCAATGAAGTGGCCAAGGGCCCGACCCGCTGCCGCTAGAGTCTGTCCTGATGAGATTGACCTGACGGATCATCCCCCGCAAAGCCACGGGGGATGATCCGGCCCACTCTCCCCGCAGTCCTGATCACCGGCGCCGCCCGGCGGATCGGCGCGGTGCTGGCGCGCCGGTTTGGCGAAGCCGGCTGGCACGTGGTGATCCACGCCGGCCATTCGACCAGCGCCGCCAACGAGCTTGCCGCGTCGCTCCCTTCCGCGGAAGTCGTTGCCTGCAACCTGCTCGACGGCGCGGTCGCGCTCGACATGGTCGAGGATCTTGCGGCGCGGCTCGATGACTGGCGCGTGCTGATCAACTGCGCCGCCGTGTTCAAGCCCGACAGCGCCGAAGCGCTCAACCCCGCGATCTTTGCCGAGGCGATGCGGGTCAATGCCGAAACCCCGACCCGCATGGCCCAGGCTTTCCTGGCCGATGCCCGCGCCAGGGGCGGCAAGCGCGTGATCCAGTTCCTTGACATGAAGATCGCCAATCCCAACCCCGATTTCTTCAGCTACACGATGGCCAAGCACGCCTTCGCCGCGACGGTGAAGATGCTGGCGATGGCGCAGCAGGACCCGGCGACGCGGGTCTATGGTCTGGCCCCCGGGGCGATGCTGCCCAGCCACGACCAGCACGGCGAGGAACACGAGATTTCGGGCCGGATGAACCTGCTGCGGCGGCTGACCGATCCCGAGGAACTGGCCGACGCGGCGCTGTTCATGGCCCAGGGCTGGCTGGCAAGCGGCGAGACGATATTCGTGGATTCGGGCCAGCACCTGCTGGCGCAGCCGCGCGACGTGCTCTACCTCGCCCGGCAATGACCGAAGCCCTGCTGACTTCCACAGCTGTCGTCGCGCTTGCCGAGATTGGCGACAAGACCATGCTGCTGGCCATCGTCCTGGCCGCGCGGCTGCGCGCGCCCTGGGCGATCCTGGCGGGCATTCTCTGCGCGACGCTGGCCAACCATGCGCTTGCCGCGCTGGTCGGCAAGGAAGTCGCCGGGCTGCTCGAAGCGCCTTGGTTCCGCGTGGCGGTGGCGCTTGGTTTCATCGCGATGGCCGCCTGGACGCTGGTCCCCGACAAGCTCGACGAGGATGAGGAGAGCGTGCGCAGCACCGGCGGGGCCTTCCTGACCACGCTGATCAGCTTCTTCCTGGTCGAGATGGGCGACAAGACCCAGGTCGCGACCATCGCGCTTGCCGCGCACTACCAGTCCGTCATCACCGTCGCGGCAGGGACCACGCTGGGGATGATGCTGGCCAACGGCCCGGCGGTGTTCCTGGGCGAGGCGATCGAGCGGCGGCTGTCGCTGAAACTGACCCGCGCGCTGGCCGCGCTGCTGTTCCTGGTGCTGGGGCTTTGGCAACTCGCCGGAATTGCCGGGTGGCTCACCTAGTTTAGGGTTGCATCGCCGCAGGCAGGACATAGCCTTTGCCGCATGTGGCTGCTCGACAAGATGCTGCGCCAGGTGGTCAGGCAAGGCCAGCTGCGCGTGATCGACCATGACGGGTCCGAGCATCGCTATGGCGACCTCTGCGCGGAACCCGTCACCATCCGTTTCACCGACAAGGGCGCGGCCCTGCACGTGGCGAAGGATCCGCGCATCGGCGCGGGTGAAGCCTATATGGACGGACGGCTGGTGGTCGAGCCGCCGCACGACATCCGCGACATGGTGCTGCTGGTGATGCAGAACGCCAATCGCCGCAGCGGCGCCATTTCCGCGCCCAATCCGTTCAAGCGCGGGATCGACTGGGTCTTCGCCAAGGCCGACCAGATCAACCTGCGCCCCAAGGCCAGCAGCAACGTCGCCCACCACTATGAACTGACCCGCCAGTTCTACGAGCTGTTCCTCGACGAGGACCGCCAATACACGATGGCCTATTTCAGGGATCCGGCAAGCAGCCTTGAGCGCGCGCAGGTCGACAAAAAGGCGCTGATCGCGGCCAAGCTGCGGCTTGGGCCGGGGATGCGGGTGCTGGACATCGGCTGCGGCTGGGGCGGGCTTGGGTTATACCTCAACCGCCATTTCGGCTGCGAGGTGCTGGGTGTCAGCCTGGCCCCCGATCAGGTCCGCTTCGCCAACGAGCGGGCCGCGGCAGCGGGCGTGGCCGATGCGGTGAAATTCCAGCTTACCGACTACCGCGACGTGACCGGTCCGTTCGACCGGATCACCAGCGTCGGCATGATCGAACACGTCGGCGCGCCGCACCTCGGCGAATATTTCGCCCGGACCTTCGACCTGCTGGCCGATGACGGGATCATGCTGACCCACACGATCGGGCGGACCAACGGCCCCGGCATCACCGACAAGTGGACCCGCAAGTACATCTTCCCCGGCGGCTATATCCCGGCGATGAGCGAACTGGTGAGCGCTTGCGAGCGGTCCGGCTGGGAAATCGGCGATGTCGAGGTGCTGCGCTATCACTATGCCCACACCCTGGCCGAATGGTATCGCCGCACGACGATGCACGAGGCCGAGATCACCGCGCTCTACGATGCGCGGCTGTTTCGCATGTGGCAGTTCTATCTCGCCGGCGCCGAGCAGAGCTTTCGCCACGGCAGCATGGTCAACTTCCACATCCAGAGCGTAAAACAGCGCAGCGCCTTGCCGATGACGCGCGATTACATCGGCGCCGAGGCCGCACGCCTGTCAGCGCTGGATGATGCGCCGGAATGGCATCTGGAGCGAAAGGCGGCGGAGTAGCTGGAACGTGGGTCCCGCTTCAGTCGGGATACTTCGCGTTCATGCCTTCCCAGCTGATTTCGGCCAGCCGTTCCAGCACGGCCAGGTCCACATCGGCGAGCTTCTTGACATAGAGGCAGCCCTTGCCGGTCGAATGCTTGCCCAGGCGGGCGAACAGGGCGTCGGCTTCGGCCTGGCGATCGGCAAGATTGCCCATCAGGTAGAGGGTCAGCGCGGCCTTGCGCGGGCTGAACCCGGCCCGGCACATCGTCCCTTCGCGGCCGCTGTCGTAGCGGTAGTGATAGCTGCCATAGCCCACGATGCTCGGACCCCACATGGTTGGTTCCTGCCCGGTCACCCGGCGGAGCAGGGCATCGAGCACGGCGCAATCCTCGCGGCGCTGCGCGCTGTCCTGCGCGGCGATGAAATCGGCCACGCTCTGCGCCGTCGCCTTGGTCTTGAGCTCTGCCTTGGCCACGGTTCACGCCTCCAGTTCGAACAGGTCATCCCACAATCGCCAGATCACCCAGCTGCCGGCAAGCGCCAGCGCCAGCCAGCCCGCCGCCGCCGCCCAGTGGCCGAAGATCGCGGCGCCCATCCCGAACAGGCTGGCATAGATCGCCGCCAGCGCCGCGGGGACGCAGGCGATACCCGCCGCCAGCTCGCGCGAGGGTGAGCGGGGCAGCGCGATTCCATCGCTTGCGGCATCGGCGCGGACCCTGGCCCAGCCGGGACCGGGCGGGTCGATCTTGCGGATGAAGGCATGGAGCACGGCGCGGTCGGTCGGGCGGGTCAGGAAAGCGGCGGCCAGCCAGACCAGCGTGGTCAGGCCGACCGACAGCACCAGCCTGAAAGTATCGCTCCACCCTGCCGGGCCCCAGAGGAACAGCGCCAGCGCGATCACGAAGCTGGAGATCATCGCGGCAAGCTCGGCCTCGCCGTTGATCCGCCACCAGAACCAGCGCAGCAGGAAAATGAGGCCCGTCCCCGCCCCGACCGAGAGCAGGATCGCGAAAGCCTGCAGGGCACTGGACAGGAACATCGACAAGCCCCCCGCCGCCAGCATCAGCAGCACGGTCGCGATCCGTCCGACGCGGACCTGCTCCTTCGCACCGGCGGCCGGATTGACCAGCCGCAGCCAGAAGTCGTTGACCACATAGCTGGCCCCCCAGTTGAGCTGGGTGGCGATGGTCGACATGTAGGCCGCCGCCAGCGAGGCCAGCATCAGCCCCAGCAGGCCGGTGGGCAGGTGGCTGAGCATTGCCGAATAGGCCAGATCCTCGCCCACCACGCCGGCCGGAATATCGGGAAAGGCGGTGCGGATCGAGGCGAGGTCGGGATAGACCACCAGCGAGGCTAGCGCGACGATGATCCACGGCCAGGGCCGCACCGCATAGTGCAGGAACTGGAAGAACAGGATCGCCCCCACCGCGTGGCGCTCGTTGCGGGCGGCGAGCATCCGCTGCGCGACATAGCCGCCGCCGCCCGGCTCCGATCCGGGATACCAGACGCTCCACCACTGGACCGCGAGCGGCACGATGAACACCGCGACGGCAGCGTCCCACTGGTTGAAATCGGGCAGGATCGACAGCTTGGCGCGGACCGCCGGATGGCTGGCCAGACCCGCCAGCCCGCCGATCTCGGGCAGGCCCAGCACATAGACCGCGGCGGCGATAGCCCCGGCCATCGCGATCACGAACAGCACCAGGTCGGATACCACCACCCCCAGAAATCCACCCGCGGCGGAAAAGATCATGGTTGCCACGCCCATCGACAGCACCACCTGCGCCGGTGTTGCCCCCACCATCACCGCGCCGATCTTGATCGCGGCCAGGGTTACCGCCGCCATGCTCATCACGTTGAAGAACACCCCGATATAGAGCGCGCGGAAGGTCCGCAGCAGCTCGCCGATCCGGGGCGAATAGCGGATCGAATAGAATTCAAGGTCGGTCAGCGTCTCGCTGCGCCGCCACAATTGCGCATAGACGAAAGCGGTCAGCACGCCCGATGGCAGGAACGACCACCACAGCCAGTTCTTCGCGACCCCGCCGGTGCGGACGATATCGGTAACCAGGTTGGGCGTGTCGGTGGAAAAGGTCGTCGCCACCAGCGATGCCGCCAGCAGCCACCACGGCATGTGCCGACCGGAGAGGAAATAGCTTTCGCTCGATTCGCCGGCGCGCTTGCTTGCCCAGGCCCCGATCAGCAGTGAAATCGCCGGAAACAGCAGCACCAGGAACCAGTCGAGCGGCTTCATTCAGGCTTCTCCCCCCGCGGCGCAGCCTTCGGCTTGCCACCATTTGCCCCTTGCCCTAGGGGCGCAGCCGAAACCTAACGGCAATTCAGCGGAAAACCAGCCATGTCCGATATCAAGCGCGTCGTCCTTGCCTATTCCGGCGGCCTCGACACTTCGGTTATCCTCAAGTGGCTGCAGGTGACCTATGGCTGCGAGGTGGTGACTTTCACCGCCGACCTCGGCCAGGGCGAGGAACTGGAACCGGCCCGCGCCAAGGCCAAGCTGATGGGCGTGCCCGACGAGCACATCTATATCGACGACCTGCGCGAGGAATTCGTGCGCGACTTCGTTTTCCCGATGATGCGCGCCAATGCCCGCTATGAAGGCGATTACCTGCTGGGCACCAGCATCGCCCGTCCGCTGATTTCCAAGCGCCTGATCGAGATCGCGCGCGAGACCGGTGCCGATGCGATCGCCCACGGCGCAACCGGCAAGGGCAACGACCAGGTGCGCTTCGAACTTTCGGCCTATGCCCTCGCCCCGGAAATCAAGGTGATCGCCCCCTGGCGCGAATGGGATCTGACCAGCCGCACCGCGCTGATCGCCTGGGCCGAAGCGCACCAGATCCCGGTGCCCAAGGACAGGCGCGGCGAAAGCCCGTTCAGCACCGACGCCAACCTGCTGCACACCTCGAGCGAGGGCAAGGTGCTGGAAGATCCGTGGGAAGAAACCCCGGACTATGTCTATTCGCGCACCGACCATCCCGAAGACGCGCCCGACCAGCCGGAATACATCACCATCGACTTCGAAAAGGGCGATGGCGTCGCGCTGAACGGCCAGGCGATGAGCCCGGCCACGCTGCTGACCGAGCTGAACGCGCTGGGCAAGAAGCACGGGATCGGCCGGCTCGACCTGGTCGAGAACCGCTTTGTCGGCATGAAGAGCCGCGGCATGTACGAAACGCCGGGCGGCGAGATCTATGCCCGCGCGCACCGCGGGATCGAACAGATCACGCTCGATCGGGGCGCGGCGCACCTCAAGGACGAGCTGATGCCCAAATATGCCGAGCTGATCTACAACGGCTTCTGGTTCGCGCCCGAGCGCGAGATGCTGCAGGCCGCGATTGACCACAGCCAGGCGCGCGTGAACGGCACCGTTCGGCTCAAGCTCTACAAGGGCCTGGCCAGCGTCGTCGGCCGCAAGAGCCCCGACAGCCTCTATTCGGAACGCCACGTCACGTTCGAGGACGATGCCGGGGCCTATGACCAGAAGGACGCGGCCGGCTTCATCAAGCTGAACGCACTGCGCCTGCGTTTGCTGGCGACGCGCGATCGGCGGAATTTCTGACTCTCGCAAAGGCGCAAAGGCGCCAAGAAAAATCGGCGGCGAAGCCGCTCTAATTCGTCAAGCTCGCCGCTGTCCGGCAACCCTTGGAATTGAAAGCGGCTTCGCCGCAAACCTCTTTGCGCCTTTGCGCCTTTGCGAGCGAAATAATCCCCCCTTCCCAAGCCCCTCGAATTGCGCCCGCAAAACCGATTCGTTTCCACACAAGATCATCCCCAAAGTTGTCCACCAAATATGCGACGAGCTGTGGATAACTGCGCACGATTTCGCTTGTGCGACTCAGGATTGAGGCGCAGCTTTCAGGTGTCGAGAGCGTGGAACCGCACTTGAAGTTTCGGCGGGAAACCGTTGAAACCGAAAGGGAAAACATAAGCCTCGCGATCTGGCAGCGATGCCCGCAGCAGTGTTGGAAAACACGCCTCAGGATGTCTTCGGACTGAATCTGGCGAACCGCAGATGCAGCGAGCGGCAACGCAGTCAGCAGGCTGGATGCATGCAGCCCGAGCGACCGCGGCGAGGCCTGGTTTCGACCAGGCAGCAAAGCGCGAGCAAAGGCACGGCGGCAGCCAGTCACGGAACCGCCGGGTGGAACGGCAACGGTCTTCGGACCAGCGCCAACCGCCCGACGGGACCGGACGCCAGCGAGGTGCCCGGACGATGAAAGCCGGTTCCTTCGGGAACCACCGGACAGCCGATCCAGACCGCTAGCGGGCCGCGAGGCCGGCAGATGGTCAAGGCGAGGCCAACGGAACAGGCGATCGCCCAAAATCGGCCAGGCACAATGCAGGCGAGCGTGGGGCTGGTGGAAACACCGGCCCCATTTGCATATGTGTTGGCTGTCTCATCATGGTTCGACCAAGAGCGTGAGGCACGCAGTTGGACGAAGAATTGGACCGATCTCGATGAGACGATTCGTGAAGCTGGATGATTTCGTCAAGATGCCACGGAATAGGTTAGAAGCCCCAAAAATTTGCACTAAGACCCGTCCATGCTGAGCTTGTCGAAGCACTGTCCTTTTCTTCGTGCCTCTCGCGCAGCCGCCTGAAGGAAGGTGCAGTCCTTCGACAAGCTCAGGACAGGCGGAGTAAGAAAATCGCGATTCAGATTTTTCAAATTACTGCTCTAGAAGTCCCTCATGTCCCGCCTGATCCTGTTCAACAAGCCTTATGGCGTGCTGTGCCAGTTCAGCCGGGACGGTTCGGACAAGCCGACGCTGGCGGACTACATCAAGGCTCCCGGGGTCTACCCCGCCGGGCGGCTCGATACCGACAGCGAGGGGTTGCTGCTGCTGACCGATGACGGCCGGCTGCAGGCGCGGATCGCTGACCCAAAATTCAAGCTGCCCAAGACTTACCTGGTTCAGGTGGAGGGCGAGCCAGATTCTGCCGCGCTGGAGATGCTGCGGAGGGGGGTCACGCTCAAGGACGGGCTGACGCGTCCGGCCAAGGCCGAAGCGATCCCCGCCCCCGCGCTATGGTCGCGCGATCCGCCGGTGCGCTTCCGCAAGACCGTGCCCGACAGCTGGATCCGCCTGACCATCAGCGAAGGCAGGAACCGCCAGGTTCGCCGCATGACCGCCACGGTCGGCCATCCCACGCTGCGGCTGGTGCGTTGGCGGATTGGCGACTGGTCGCTGGACGGGCTGGGGCTTGGGGAATGGCGCGAGGTTTTGGTTTGAAAGGGGTTCACGCAGAGGCGCGGAGAAGAAAAGGGAGGCGCAGAGGTGTTGCGCCGAGCCGCAGGCTCTTTCATCTCAGAAACGCCGCGTTTTCGGGGATGCTTCAATTTTAGAGCGGCTTCGCCGCAATCAAGACCTCTCTGCGCCTCTCTTTTCTTCTCTGCGCCTCTGCGTGAACCCAAAAAAAATCACCGCACAAACAAACTCGCCAGCTCCACATGCGTCGACCAGCGAAACTGCCCGACCGGCCGCAGTTCAGCCAGCTGATAGCCCGCTTCGACCAGCATGGCCGCATCGCGCGCCCAGCTTGACGGGTTGCAGCTGATATAGACCACCCGCTGCACCGTGCTTTGCGCGATCCGCTCGACCTGTTCGCGCGCGCCGGCGCGGGGCGGGTCGAGCACCACGGCGGCGAAGCGGTTCAGCTCATCGGGCAGCAGCGGATTGCGGAACAGGTCGCGGTGGAGCGCATGGACCGGCCTTTGGGAGCGCCCCGCCGCCAGGCCGCAGGCCGCCGAGGCGTCGCGCGCGGCCTCCACCGCCAGCACCTTGCACTGCGGGCCGGCCAGGGCGAACGCGAAAGTGCCCAGCCCCGCGAACAGGTCGGCCACGCTGCTCGCCCCGGCAAGCCATTCGCGCGCCGCGCCAACCAGCGCCTCCTCGCCGTCCTGGGTGGCCTGGAGGAACGAACCCGGCGGGAACGGCACGGCAACGCCCGAGAGAGTCACCGTCACCGGTTCCGGCTCCCACACCACGTCGGGGCCGTATCCGCCATCGACCGTGATCCGCGCCAGGCCATGCTGGCGGGCGAAATCGAGCAGCGCCTCGGTCAGCACCAGCCCCTCGGCCGAAAGGCCCTTGATGCCAAGATCGACCCCCTGATCGGTCAGCGTCAGATCGACATCGGCCGCCATGCGCGGCATCGCATGCTTGCCGGGCCTGGCCTTGCCTCGGCCTTTCGGCGCATCCTGCCCCTGCCCCAGCGTGATCAGCAGCTTGCGCAGCGGACCGATCAGCGCGGCAAGTTCGGGGCGCAGCACCGGGCATTCGGCCAGCTCGACCACCCGGCTCGAGCGCGCCTCGTTATAGCCCAGCACCACCCGCCCGCCGCTCGACACCGCCTTCATCGAGGCGCGCCGCCGCCTGCCGGGCGGCGAAAGGTGCGGCGGGGCCACGTGCCGGGCGCCAAGTTCCTGCGAGGCCGAGGCATTGCTGACCCGCGCCGCGACGAACTGGCCCAGCGTCTCATCGTCAAGCTGCTGGAGCTGGCATCCGCCGCACTGGCCGAAATGCGCGCACGGCGGCGCGACATGATGCGCCCCCCATTCGAGCGTGCCATCCGCGCGCAGCAGGTCGCCCGGCGCCGCTCCCCAGGCAAAGCGCCCCGATGCGGTCACGCCGTCGCCCTTGGCGGCGATGCGGATGATCTCTTCCGAACTCATCCCCGCCCCCTACCCGTTCGTCCTGAGCTTGTCGAAGGACTGTTCTTGTTATGGCAGTTGCGCGCTGCGGCATGAAAGAAAAGACGGTGCTTCGACAAGCTAAGTTAGAGGCAGTTGGCAAAAGCGCTGCGCACGGCCTCCGCCAGTTGTCCGGCGGTAAAGGGCGCAGCGCACAACCGCGCCGCTTCGCCGTGCAGCCATGCGCCCTCGCAGGCAGCCTCGAACGGTGACGCGCCATTGGCGAGTCGGCTGGCGATCGTTCCGGCCAGCACGTCGCCGGTGCCCGCGGTCGAAAGCCAGCTTGAGGCGCGGTGTGCCAGGGCTAGCCGGCCGTCGGGCGCGGCGATCACCGTGTCGGCGCCCTTGGCCACCACCACCATCCCGCTGGCCAGCGCCAGCGCGGCGGCGCGTTCCAGCTTGCTGCCCGCGCCGTCGAGAGCAAAGGCGCGTTCCAGCGCCAGCATTTCGCCCTCGTGCGGGGTGGCGATCAGCGGCGCCTCGTGCTCGGCCAGCAGGCGCGGGGCGAGCAGAACAAGCCCGTCGGCATCGAGCACCATCGGCACCTGTTCGGCCAGGGCCAGGGCCAGCTTCTCGCGCGCCGCACCGTCGCGGCCGAGTCCCGGGCCGACCAGCAAGGCGGCAAGCCGCTTGTCCGACAGGGCATCGGCAATCGGCTGGGTCGATACGACCAGTTCGTTCGGCACGGCCAGCGGCGCATCGGCATGGAGCCGGACATAGCCCGCCCCCGCGCCCTGCGCCGCGTGCGCCGACAGCAGCGCCGCGCCGGGCATTGATCCGACCACCACGCCCAGCAGGCCGCGCGTATATTTGTGGGAATCGGCATCGGGAGCGGCAAAATGCGGCCGCGACACCGCCCGCGCCGCCGCGCCGACCGGCTGGACGCCGATCTCGACCAGCTTGAGCGCGCCCATCCCCGCCGCCGCGGGCATCAGGAAGTGCGCAAGCTTCCACGCGCCCAGCGCAATCGTCAGGTCATAGGACGGGAGACCAAGGTTGAGCGGCTGGCCAAGATCGGCATCGATCCCGCTGGGCAGATCGATCGCCACCTTGTGATGATTGATCGCCGCGAGATGGACCAGCAGACCGGCATGGCCTTCCGCCAGCGGACGGACGAGACCGGAGCCGAACAGGCAATCGACCAGCACCGCGCCAGGTTCGGCCTGGTCCGCCGGGATCACCTGCCCCTGGTATAGGCTGCGCGCCGTTCGGGCCGCCTCGGTCGCCGGTGCGGCCGCTTCAATCACCCTGACCGCGCCGCCGCGCGCCCGCAGCGCCTCGGCGATCACCCAGCCGTCGCCGCCGTTGTTGCCCGGGCCGCACAGCACTGTCACCGGACCGCCCGCGGCCAGCCGCCAGACCCATTCGGCCGCGCCGCGCCCGGCGCGCTGCATCAGTTCATCGACACTGGTCCCGGCGCCGATCAGGGCATCCTCGGCCGCGCGCATCTGCGCCACGGTGAGTATCTGCTGGCCCGCGGCTGGCATCAGGTCCGCTTCAGCTGCGAAATATCGCGCACCGCGCCGCGCGCCGCGCTGGTGGTCATCGCGGCATAGGCCTGGAGCGCGACCGAGACCTTGCGCGGGCGATCCTTTGCAGGCTTCCAGCCCCTTGCATCCTGTTCGGCACGGCGACGGGCAAGTTCCTCATCGGACACGGCGAGGTGAATGCTGCGCCCGGGAATGTCGATTTCGATCCGGTCACCCGGCTCGACCAGCCCGATCGCCCCGCCTTCTGCCGCTTCGGGCGAGGCGTGGCCGATCGAAAGCCCCGAAGTGCCGCCCGAAAAGCGCCCGTCGGTCAGCAGCGCGCAGGCCGCGCCAAGGCCCTTCGATTTGAGGTAGCTGGTCGGATAGAGCATTTCCTGCATGCCCGGGCCGCCCCTTGGCCCTTCATAGCGGATCACCACGACATCGCCGGCCTCGACCTGGCCGGTAAGGATCGCGGTGACGGCGGCATCCTGGCTTTCATAGACCTTGGCCGGCCCGGCAAATTTGAGGATGCTTTCATCGACCCCGGCGGTCTTCACGATGCAGCCATCGCGCGCGATGTTGCCGTAGAGCACGGCCAGACCGCCATCCTGGCTGAAGGCATGTTCCTTGCTGCGGATCACGCCGTTTTCGCGGTCCGCGTCAAGCTCGGCCCAGCGGCGGTCCTGGCTGAAGGCGGTCTGACTGGGCACTCCGCCCGGCGCGGCCTTGAAGAAGCGCTGCACCGCAGGATCGTTGGTGCGCTTGATGTCCCACTGGTTCAGCGCATCGCCCAGCGTGCGGCTGTGCACGGTGGGCAGGTCGGTGTGGAGCAGCCCGGCGCGGTCAAGCTCACCCAGGATCGCCATGATCCCGCCGGCGCGGTGGACGTCTTCCATGTGAACGTCGCTCTTTGCCGGGGCAACCTTGGACAGGCACGGCACCTTGCGGCTCAGCCGGTCGATGTCCTGCATGGTGAAGTCCACCCCCGCCTCCTGCGCGGCGGCAAGCAGGTGGAGCACGGTGTTGGTCGATCCGCCCATCGCGATGTCGAGGCACATCGCGTTTTCGAAAGCCTCGAAACTGGCGATGCTGCGCGGCAGTGCGCTGGCATCGTCCTGTTCGTAATAGCGCCGGCACAGCTCCACCGCCAGCCGCCCGGCCTGCAGGAACAGCTCCTTGCGGTCGGCATGGGTGGCAAGCTGCGAACCGTTGCCCGGCAGCGAAAGGCCCAGCGCCTCGGTCAGGCAATTCATCGAATTGGCGGTGAACATGCCGCTGCACGAACCGCAGGTCGGACAGGCCGCGCGTTCGATCGCCTGCACTTCATCGTCGCTATAGGCTTCATCGGCGGCGGCGACCATTGCGTCCACCAGATCCAGCGCAACTTCCTTGCCGCGCAGCACCACCTTGCCGGCTTCCATCGGCCCGCCCGAAACGAAGACCACCGGGATATTGATCCTGAGCGCCGCCATCAGCATGCCGGGCGTGATCTTGTCGCAGTTCGAGATGCAGACCATCGCATCGGCGCAGTGCGCGTTGACCATGTATTCGACGCTGTCCGCGATCAGATCGCGGCTGGGCAGCGAATAGAGCATTCCATCATGGCCCATCGCGATCCCGTCATCGACCGCGATGGTGTTGAATTCCTTGGCGACCCCGCCCGCCGCCTCGATCTCGCGCGCGACCAGCTGGCCCAGATCCTTGAGGTGGACATGGCCCGGCACGAACTGGGTGAAGCTGTTGACCACCGCGATGATCGGCTTGCCGAAATCGCTGTCCTTCATTCCCGTCGCGCGCCACAGCCCGCGCGCGCCAGCCATGTTGCGGCCATGAGTCGAAGTGCGGGATCGGTAGGCGGGCATGAACAACGATCTTTCAGGATGAGGGGCGCTGCCTGCGCCCTACACGCCTAATCGGGCAGCTTCAACGCCACTTCGTTACAAATCCGCGCCAGCCGCTGCGCCCAGATCGCCTGACCGGAAGGATCGCTGATCTGGTCCTGGCGGACTTCGATGCCCAGGTACGGTCGGCCATCGGCCTCGGCATGACGGTTCATGGTGTAGTTGAGGAGCTGGCCCGAATAGGGCTGCTGATCGCCGACGATCAGTCCCTCGCTCTCCAGCATGGGAATCGCGATGTGGGCGGCGCGATCGTCCTGGTTGTAGAGCACTCCGACCTGCCAGGGGCGCTGTTCATCAGGATGGGCGGCGAGCTGCCGGGTGAAGCTGTGCAGCGACAGGATCAGCGCGGGCGGCGCGGCATCGAGCAGATCGGCCAGCGCGGCGTGATAGGGGTGAAATATCCGCTCCAGCCGCGCCTGGTGGCCCGCATGATCGATCATGTTGCCGGGAATGGCATGGCCGTCGCTGGCAATCGGAATCACCGCCGGGGCGTGGGGCTCGCGGTTGACATCGCAGACCAGCCGGCTGACCTGCGCCTGGAATGCCGCGATTCCCGGCCGCCGGGCCATCAGCGCGCCGACTTCGGCAACGCCGATATCGACCGCGATGTGCTGGGTCAGCAGCGCCGGGTCGATGCCCAGGTCGATATCCGCTGGCACGGCGTTGCTGGCATGGTCCGAGACGACCAGTATGCCACCGAAACGCGGGGTGCCGATGATGCGACAGGCTTCCTGGGTCATCGCAGGCTCCCGCTCAGCTGCCACCAGCCGGGGTTCGAACGCGCAATCGCCTGGGCGGCGGCATCGCGGCTTGCGGTATCGTCATGGAGCGCAAAACAGGTCGCCCCCGAACCCGACATCCGCGCCAGCCAGGGCTGCGTATCGCGCAGCGCCGCCAGCACATCGGCAATCGCCGGGCAGAGCGCAATCGCCGGCAGTTCAAGATCGTTGCGGCCCTGCTGTGCAATTTCGCTGGCCGGGCCTTCGGGCAGCGGCCCGCGGTCCACTCCATCCCAGCCTTGGAATACCGGCCCGGTGCCTAGCGGCACGCGCGGGTTGACCAGCAGCACCGGCATTCCCGCCAGATCGCTTGCGATCTCGACCAGCTCGGTCCCGGTCCCGCGCCCGATGCAGGTCTTGCTTCGCACGCAGGCCGGCACATCAGCGCCCAGCCGCGCGGCGCGCTCATGCCAATCATCGGGCAGGCCGAATTCACGCTCGACGAGCCGGAACAGCGCCCCGGCATCAGCCGATCCGCCGCCCAGCCCTGCAGCGACCGGAAGGTTCTTTTCCAGCGTCACCGCCCAGCCCTGCGCCCGGGGCAAGGCGGAGAGCGCCTGCATCACAATATTACCAAATGGATCAGTCAGTTGCCCGCCAAACTCGCCAAGCGTCCGCAACTCGTCGCGTTCAGCCGGCTGGACCGACAGCCGGTCTCCCGCATCGACGAAAGCGAACAGCGTCTCAAGCTCGTGATAGCCATCCCCGCGCCGCCGCCTGACGTGCAGCGCAAGGTTGATCTTGGCGTAGGCGGTTTCCGTAGCAACCATCACTTCGTCATTGCGAGCATCGCGAAGCAATCCAGGGCGTCCTGCGCAATCTCTGGATTGCTTCGTCGACTTCGCCTCCTCGCAATGACGACCCGTGCCGCATCACATATTCGGATAGTTCGGCCCGCCGCCGCCTTCGGGCGTGACCCAGGTGATGTTCTGCGTCGGGTCCTTGATGTCGCAGGTCTTGCAGTGGACGCAGTTCTGGGCGTTGATCTGGAGGCGCGGTTCGCCTTCCTCCGCGCCGACGAATTCATAGACCCCGGCCGGACAATAGCGCGCCTCTGGCCCGGCGTATTGCGCAAGGTTGACCTTCACCGGAATCTCGGGATCGGCCAGTTGCAGGTGGCAGGGCTGGTCTTCCTCGTGGTTGGTGAAGCTGAAGCTGACGCTGGTCAGCCGGTCGAAGCTGATCACCCCATCGGCCTTGGGATACTGGATCGGCTGGTAAAGATCGGCTCGGCGCAGCGTTTCGGCGTCGGCGTGGTGCTTCATCGGCTTGGCCAGCCCGAACCCGAACAGCGTGCGCAGCCACATGTCCATGCCGGCCAGCAGGACGCCCAGTCCTTCGCCGAACTTGGCGATCATCGGTTCGGCGTTCTGGACCAGCTTGAGTTCCTTGGCGATCCAGCTGTCGCGCACCGCGGCGTCGTATTCCATCAGCGCGTCCTG
This sequence comes from Sphingomonadaceae bacterium, assembly GCA_046348665.1. Taxonomy (GTDB): domain Bacteria; phylum Pseudomonadota; class Alphaproteobacteria; order Sphingomonadales; family Sphingomonadaceae; genus Novosphingobium. The sequence goes on from JAXMDV010000002.1 coordinate 768,269, forward strand.
CGCACGGCCCGCGCCGATCGCCGCGGCGATCGCCTCGGCGGCGAGCATTCCGCTTTTCATCGCGGTGTGGCTGCCCTTGATCCGCGGCACGTTGACGAAGCCGGCCGAACAACCTGCCAGGACGCCGCCGGGGAAGGCCAGAGTCGGCACCGATTGCCAGCCGCCTTCGTTGATCGCGCGCGCGCCGTAGGACACGCGCTTGCCGCCTTCGAGGATCGCCTTGATCGCCGGGTGCGTTTTCCAGCGCTGGAATTCCTCGAACGGATAGACATAGGGGTTGGCATAGTCGAGCGCGGTGACGAACCCGAGCGAGACCTGGTTGTTCGCCTGATGGTAGAGGAACCCGCCGCCCCAGACATTGTTTTCCGAGAGTGGCCAGCCTTGCGTATGGATCACCCGGCCCGGCACGTGCTTGTCGGGATCGATGTCCCACAGTTCCTTGATGCCGATACCATAGACCTGCGGCTCGCAGTTCGCCTCAAGGTCGTACTTGGCCTTGAGCCGCTTGGTCAGATGGCCGCGCGCGCCTTCGCAGAACACGGTGTATTTCGCCAGGAGGTGCATCCCCGGCATGTAATCCGGCTTCTGGTTGCCCTCGCGGTCGATCCCCATGTCGCCCGTCTGGACGCCGATCACGGCGCCATTGTCATCGTAGAGCACTTCGGCGGCGGGGAAGCCGGGGAAGATTTCCACCCCCAGGTTTTCCGCCTGCCCGGCCAGCCAGCGGCACAGGCTGCCGAGGCTGCCGGTGTAGTTGCCCTTGTTCGACATGAAGGGCGGCTGGATGATGTGCGGGATCGAATAATGGCCCTTGCGGGTCATGTGCCAGTGCAAGTTGTCGGTCACCGGCACGTCGGCCATCGGGCAGCCCTGCGTCCGCCAGTCGGGGATCAGCTCGTCCAGCGCCTTGGGATCGAAAGTGGCGCCCGAAAGGATGTGCGCGCCCACTTCGCTGCCCTTTTCGAGGATGCAGACCGAAAGATCGGCGTTGACCTGCTTGAGCCGGATCGCGGTTGCCAGGCCGGCCGGCCCGCCCCCGACGATCACCACGTCATACGGCATCGATTCGCGTTCGCTCATGACCTCTAGTCCCACGCCTGTTGCAGCCTGTGTTTGATCGACCCTTGATTGCTGCGCAAGGGCAGGTCAAGACCGCATTCGTGACTCTTATGGCCCCCTTCAGTCCGCTTGGCCGCGAAATTGCCGCGGCGCTGCAATGGTGGCGCGACGCCGGGCTGGATCATCAGTTCGCCGACGAGCCGACCGACTGGCTGGCCCGCCCCGCGCCTGCCGCTACGGAAGCGGCACCCCCGCCCCCGCAGGCACCGGTTACAGCGCCGGCCGCGCCGCTCGCCCGGCTGGGTGGAGACCGCGAAGGCTGGCCGGGTGACCTCGGCGAATTCGCTGCCTGGTGGCTGGCCGAACCATCGCTCGACAATGGCCATGTCCAGGGACGGGTTCCGCCGCGCGGTTCGGCAGGCGCGCAGCTGATGGTGCTGGTTGGCCATCCCGAGTCGGACGATGCCGACCGCCTGCTGTCCGGTCCGCAGGGACGCCTGCTGGATGCGATCCTGAGCGCGCTGGGGATTGCCCCCGACCAGGCCTATGTCGCCAGCCTGCTGCCACGCCACATGCCGCTGCCCGACTGGGCCGGACTGGCCGAGGCCGGACTGGCCGAACTGGCGCTTCACCATGTCGCGCTGGCCGCGCCGAAACGGCTGATTTCCTTCGGTGTCAACGTCTCATCGCTTCTTGGCCACGACCCGGCGAAAAGCGCTGAAACTTTGCAGCAAAGTTATCATGTAGGCGCCCATATCCCGGCCTTGGCTGCGCCGGGACTCGAAACCCTGATGGCGCGGCCACGGGGTAAAGGCCGATTGTGGCAGGCCCTGCTCGACTGGCGGGCGTGCTGACCGCGAACCGGCAGATACGGGGACCGCAGGTTTGAATTTGGGTTCGAAGGCACGAATAACGGCGATCCTGCTGGCTGGGCTGAGCGCCTTGGCGCCGGTCGCGGCGCAGGCGAACAGCGCGGCGATGAGCTATTTCGCCGGCCGCGCCAATCGCGGCGATGTGCCCAGCCTGCTCAGCCAGGACGAGCGGTCCTATTACCGCGACCTCTTCGCCGCGATCGAGAATGGCGACTGGGCCAAGGTCCAGACCATGTTCGCGCAGAAGCCCGACGGGCCGCTGCATCAGGTGGCCAAGGCGGAATACTACCTTGCCGCAGGATCGCCCAAGATCGAGCTCGACGCGCTCAACGCCTGGCTGGCGGGCGGGGTCCAGTTGCCCCAGGCCGAACAGATTTCAAACCTTGCCGCCAAGCGCGGCGCAACCGTGCTGCCCGCCCTGCCCCAGCCGCGCAGCCTGTCGAGCCTGCCGACCCGGGCCAAGCGGATTCGCCCGCGCGACACCAACGATGGCACCATGCCCGGCGCGGTTGCGGCGGGCATCAACGGCAAGATCAAGGCCGACGATCCGGCCGGAGCCAAGGCGCTGCTCGACGGGATCGACAGCCAGCTTTCGCTTGGCGCCCGCGCCGAGTGGCGCAGCAAGGTGGCCTGGAGCTACTACATCGAGAACGACGATGCCTCGGCCTATGCGCTCGCCCAGACCGCGCAGGACGGCAGCGGTCCCTGGGTTGCCGAAGGCTGGTGGATCGCGGGCCTTGCCGCCTGGCGGATGGACGATTGCGGCGGCGCCGCCGATGCCTTTGCCCGCACCGCCGCTTTGTCGGAAAACTCGGAACTGGTCGCCGCCGGATTTTATTGGCAGAGCCGCGCGCTGGTGCGCTGCCGCCAGCCCGAAAAGGCCGCCGATCCGCTGCGCAAGGCCGCGCGGATGGATGAGACGCTTTACGGCATGCTCGCGGTCGAACAACTCGGCACGGCGCTTCCCAAAACGCACGAAGCGCCCGATGTGAGCCAGGCCGATTGGCAAAAGCTGCGCGAAGTGCCCAATGTCCGCGTCGCGGTGATGCTTGCCGAAGTGGGCGAGGACAGCCTGGCCGATGAAGTTCTGCGCCATCAGGCCCGGATCGGCGATCCCGCGCTCTACCAGCCGCTGTCGCGCCTGGCGCGCAGCCTGGGGGTGCCGGCCACCCAGCTGTGGATGGCCTACAACGTGCCCTACGGCGGCCAGGCCGAGCCGGCCGGACGCTTCCCTACCCCGCGCTGGACCCCGGTGACCGGGTGGAAGGTCGATCCGGCGCTGGTCTATGCCCACACGCTGCAGGAATCGGTGTTCCGCGCTTCGGTGGTCAGCCCGGCCGGCGCGCGCGGGCTGATGCAGATCATGCCCGCCGCCGCGCGGGACCATGCCGCCAGCCTGGGCGTTTCGGGCAATGCCCGCGATCTCAACCAGCCGGCGATCAACCTGGCGTTCGGCCAGCAGCACCTGCAGATGCTGCGCGACAGCCCGGCGACCCGCGGCCTGCTGCCCAAGGTCATGGCCGCATACAACGCCGGGCTGGTGCCGCTGGGCCGCTGGCAGGTGGAAATCCGCGACAAGGGCGATCCATTGCTGTGGATCGAGAGTGTTCCCTATTGGGAGACGCGCGGCTATGTGAACATCGTGATGCGAAATTACTGGATGTATGAACGCCAGGCCGGCGGACCATCGGAAAGCCGGATGGCGCTGGCCCAGGGCATGTGGCCGACCTTTCCGGGGCTTTCCGGATCGCAGGCGGTGCGGATGCGCAGCGACGGTACGGTGCTGCGTGGCCGTTGATCCCAGCCGCCCGTTCCGCCCGGTCAACGTCGCGGTGCTGACCGTGTCGGACAGCCGCACGATGGAAACCGACACTTCGGGCGGGATCCTGGCGGATCGCATTGTCGGCGCGGGCCACAAGCTGGTCAGCCGCGCGATCGAGAAGGACGAGGTGCCGGCGATCGTGAGGCGGCTAAACAACTGGATCGACGATCCCGCGATCGATTGCATCATCGCCACCGGCGGCACCGGCATGACGGGGCGCGACGTAACCCCCGAAGCGCTCGATCAGGTCAAGGAAAAGGACATTCCCGGCTTTGGCGAGCTGTTCCGGTGGATTTCCTTCAAGTCGATCGGCACCTCGACGATCCAGTCGCGCGCCTGCGCGGTGCTGAGCCGCGGAACCTATATCTTCGCCCTGCCCGGATCGAACGGCGCGGTGAAGGACGGCTGGGACCAGATCCTCGCCGAGCAGCTCGACAGCCGCAACGGACCCTGCAACATCGTCGCGCTGATGCCCCGCCTGCGCGAGGTTTAGGTCACAGACCCATAACCGACGCCTTCGAGGTTTGAGTCAAAATGGCCCAGCACAAGGAGAGATGGCGCGGGAATATGTCGATATTTCAAGACATCTCGACGCCGGGGTGGGCCATTTTGGCCAAATCCCTGCGGGACGCCCAAATGGCTTCCATCTCGAACCGAAGCTCGCTTGCAGGGGCAACCAGCCCCTGCGGCGCTCCCTTCGGTCCGATCTGTTTGCCATTTGGGCGCCTCGAAGGCGTCGGTTATGGGTCTGTGACCTAACGTAGCACCTTTTCGAGCATCACCAGGTGCGGGTCGCCATCGACACCGTGCGGGGTGAAGCCCTTTTCGCGTTCCAGTTCGATCGCGGCGTGGTTCTCGCGGTCCTCGATCGCGATCACCCGGCGCAGCCCGCGCGCCTTGGCGGCTTCGGCGAGCACGTCGAGCATCGCCCAGCCCAGCCCCTGACGCCGCCAGGTGCTGCACACCGAAACCGCGATTTCGCCGGTATCGAGCTGGTCGTCGCAGGCCAGCATGGCATGGGCGACAACCGCGCCGCTATCGGCGTCGAAGGCCAGGAAGCTTTCGGTCCGGACATGATCGACCTCGATCAGCGGAACCAGCTGTTCATGGGTCAGGTGCTTGCGCGGCGTAAAGAAGCGGAAGCGGCGATCCTCGTCGCTTACCCGGTCGAAAAACTCGGCGAGTGCGGCCTCGTCCGCGGCTTCCGATGGCCGAAAGGCGATGGTCTTGCCATAGCGGGTCGTGACGGTCCGGCTGGCGGGGGCGATGGTATCAGCAAGCATTGCAGGTCTCCTTTGCCGCCTTGTTAGCAAGTGCAGCATTTCCTGCATTGACCTTGCGCAATCTCTCCCCTCCCCTA
>JAXMDV010000003.1:0-1792 GCA_046348665.1 Sphingomonadaceae bacterium
AGCCGGTGGTCAATCTGGTGCGTCATCCGGAGTTCGTTGATTACCTGCTGGCCGGGGATTTTGCGCGGCCGCTGACCCTGCGTTCCGACCGCGAGGAAGATCGGGTTCTTTCCATCTATGTCATTCCCTATGCCGGCAACCGGCGTCTCATGCAGATCAAGGACGTGACCCAGAGCGACCGCCTGGATCGCATGCGCCGAGACTTCGTCGCCAATGTTTCGCACGAGCTGCGCACGCCTTTGACGGTGCTGGCCGGCTTTCTCGAAACCCTTCAGGAAATCGATGTCGACCGCGAGGAACGAACGCGTTACCTGGAGTTGATGGCCGAGCAGTCGCGGCGCATGCAGTCGATCGTCCAGGACCTGTTGACGCTTTCGTCGATCGAGTCGGCACCGCCGCCGGCCAACGACGTGGTCGACATGGCCAGCCTGATCGACAAGCTGCGGCGCGATGCCGAGGCGCTTTCCGCCGGGCGCCACAAAATCGTCGTCGAGGCCGACAGCAAGGCCGACCTGCGCGGTTCCGAGCCGGAGCTGGTCAGCGCCTTCGGCAATCTGGTGTCCAACGCCGTGCGCTATACGCCGCCGGGCGGCACGATACGCATCGTCTGGCACACCGATGCGCAGGGCGGCGAATTCGCGGTCGAGGATACCGGCATCGGTATCGATCCGAAGCACGTGCCCCGTCTGACCGAGCGCTTCTACCGGGTCGACCGTGGCCGTTCGCGCGATGCCGGGGGAACCGGCCTCGGTCTGGCCATCGTCAAACATACGCTGAACCGCCACCAGGCGCAGCTCGACATCAAGAGCACGCCGGGCGTCGGCAGCCGTTTTTCCGCCCGCTTCGCAGCCCATCGCGTCGTAGACGTCTGAGCGCTCGACCGCCGAGCCGCGGATCGTTTCAGTCCTGCGACTTTTCGAGCAGTTCCAGCAACTTCAAGGCGCGCTCGCGGTTTCTTTCGCGGGCGGCGGCACGCTCGTCGACATTGGCCGCTTCGGCCAGCGACGCCTGGATCAGCAGTTCGTGCGGGGTCAGCCCGCCGCGTGCGGCTTCGAGCATGCGGTCGACCTTCTCGTCGAGGCTCATTTCCGAGGTGCCGTTCTCTTCCGGGGGTGGTGAATTCATTGTTATCTCCTGCAAAGAAAAAGCCCCGCGAATCTCGCGGGGCCTTTCATTTCTGAGAACCCGAGAGACTTACTTGCTCTTCTTGGTCGCGGCAGCGATGTTTGCCTGGGCGGCTTCGGTGAATTGCTTGGTGATCGCGGTCATGTTGCCGAACGCCGAGTTGGCGGCAGCGATGGCACTCTGGACGGCGGCAACGGCGCCTTCGGAACCGGCCGGGGCCGATTTGGCGGCCAGCTCGACCAGGCCATTGACGGATTTCTGGAAGTCGCCGAACTGGGACTGGACCAGCTTGGCCAGTTCCTGTTGGGTTTCGCTGGTGATTTCGTAAACCGAACGGGAGTAGGCGACAGCCTTCTCGACGGCCGGCTGGGCCAGGGCTTGCTGGGCGGCGACGGCGGCTTGCGGATCCTTGGCGCCGATGACCGACTTGACGCCGGAGGCGGCATCTTCCAGCGTGGAGCGGGCGGTGTTCAGGTTCAGGGCGGCGATGCGCTCGGCGGTTGCCAGGGCGGTGTTGGCCACGGACAGCAGGGAATCAACGGTAGCCTTGTTGGCGGCGGCGAATTGCTCGGGGGTGATGGACATGGTGTGTCTCCAGGTAAGGTGAGGTTTCGATGTGTTCGGACACAGTATAACGCACAATTCTGAAAAATGGTGCACTGCAGCA